>NZ_CP192036.1:0-14096 GCF_050942225.1 Streptosporangium sandarakinum | reverse complement strand
CCTCCGAGCCTATGGCTGTCGTTCGGGTGTCCTTTACGTACGGGAGTCCTTGACGATTCGTGCGGGGGTCCTGTACGTTTCTGAGCGTACAGGAGACCCGTACGGCTCAACAAGAGACCGCGCGGTGCGTAAGGCCGATGCGCCAACAAGCCCGGGAGGAACCCGATGTTCACCAACTTCAAGATCGACCAGGCCGCAACCTTTCAGGGTGTGGCCTTCCTGGCGTGCGAGCCGAAGACCAAGTTCAACCCGATCAAGGGCGCCCCGCGTGAGCAGGAGGCGCTTCAGGACGGCACCCCGAAGTGGGAGGTGCAGGTGGCTGCGATCTTCAAGAGCAAGTTCCGGGGCGTCCAGTCGGAGGTCTTGAAGATCGGTGTTGCTTCTCACCGCAATCCCGGTGAGGGCCTGATGCCCTACACCCCCATCCACCTCGTCGACTTCGAGGTCGGCGTGATGGAGAAGACGAAGAAGAACCCTGAGACGGGTGAAGAGCGGGTTATCGGTCTCCAGGTCTGGTACCGCGCCGCCGAGATCCGCCCGCTCACCGCGACCGGCAGCAAGACCCGCGCCGCCGCCGAGACCGCTGCGGCGTAGCGACCCCTGTTCATGATCCGGGGCGCGCCCATCGACCAAGACCGACGCGCCCCGGGTCCTCACGAAGAGGAGATTCCAGCATGTCATACCTGATCGACACGTCTAGCTGTACGGACCCGAAGTGCTCTGCCTGTCAGTCAGGCGGTAAGCGATGACCGCCAAGGACCTTCAGGAGTACGCGCTCAACCTGGCCGCCTACTCCGACACCCGGAAGCCGGACAAGCAGAAGCCCAAGCCTTCCGACCCGAGTGGGGGCCGGAAGTGACGGATGACGGCGAGGAGGAGCTGTTCATCTCCTGTGGCTGCATCTGGCAGGGATCTGACCGGGTGCGTGTCTGCCCGGCGCACGCCCGTAACCGTGGTGAGCAGTGATGAGGACCAGCGTCGTCCACGACTCGGACGAGTACCTGCCGCGAGGTCTGCGGCTCGTTCAAGGTGAGAACGGAGTGAAGCTGATGGCAGCGACCAGTACGAAGTCCCGCCCGGTTCAGGCGGTGAAGGGGACCAACTTCGAGCCGAAGAGGATCCGGAAGGCTCGCCGGAAGCTCCTCGTGAGGGGAGCGGTCGGCAACGTCATCGCCGACGCCCGGATGGCGCGTGAGGACCGGGCCGAGTTCTACCGCAACTTGCGGCGGATCAAGTTAAACCGGCGTCAGATCTCAAAGGAGATGGACAAGCTCGCGGGGATGACGCAGGGCCTCATCCACTCCGTCCAGCACATCGCCAATCGGCACCCGGAGTTCGACGCGACCAGCCTTCACGAGGCGCGGGAGCTGGCGAAGGCCGCGCACACCTCCGTCTCGGTGGCGGCCGACGAGTTCCGCGCGTTCTCCCGCGTCCGCGTCTACTACGTCAGGAGTCTCTAGCCCATGAGCGCCGTTACCGATCGGATCGATGAGATCGACGTCCAGATGGAGCGGATCGCACGCCTCGTCGCCTCCGGCCAGAACATCGACCGGGAGTTGGCCGCCGGACTGGCCACCGACGAGTCCATGGCCTCGATTCAGAGCCACGTGGACCGGGCCTCGGCCGCAGCCGAGTCTCTTGACCGCGACCTCCGCAAGTGGAAGTCCGCGCGTAAGTAACAGCCAAAAAGGGGAGCCACCTTCACCTGCACGCGGGTGGCTCCCCTTCGCATGTCTGGGGAGGCGTCATGCTCAACTTCTTGTTCAGCGCGGTCGGCAAGTTCCTGTGGTGGATCGCGCGCCAGATCGCCCGACTGATCGCCTGGTTGACTGTCCAGGCCGTACTACACCCGCGCACCACCGCCACGGCCGCGACCGTGACGGGGAGCGTGGCCTGGCTCGGCTGGCAGCTCGTGGTGTCGACTTCTGGCCTGGCGCTGGTCGCTCTCTCGACGTGGAAAGCCGCGCATCCTCGGAGCTTCGAGCAAGGCGTCGGCACCTGGGCGCGGACCTGGTGGCACAAGTGGTGGATCTACCGTCGTCAGTGGCATACCGCGTTCACTCGGTGCGACCTGACCGTCCAGGCCGGGAGCGAGGTCTTCATCCCGAAGCTCAAGGGCGTGAGGTCTACGCCCTGGTGGGACCACCTGATGGTAGAGCTGCCCGTCGGTCAGTCTCCCAAGCGGTACGAGCACGACGAGACCGCAGACGCGCTGCGTCTGGCCTTCAAGGGCGAACGTATCGTCATCAAGCGACGGGAACCGCGGCTGGTTGAACTCGCGTTCATGCGCCGGGACCCGCTTCTGTCCATAGTGCCGGCCACCGCTATCCCGGCCAGCGTCGCAGACATCGACTGGCGTCGGGTCCCCGTGGGCCTGAACGAGTTCGGCCAGCCCTACACCGTGTCGCTCCTGGGCGGCCACACCGCGTGCGCTGGCTCGACCAACGGCGGTAAGTCCGGGCTCGGCTGGAACATCCTGCGCGCTATCGCCCCCGCGATCGTGGCGGGCCTGGTGCGTCCGATCGGGATCGATCCCAAGCTCAAGGAGCTGTCGCAGGGGCTACCCCTGTTCGCCCAGGGCGACTACGTCGGACTCAACACGCCGGACCTGCCGGAAGCTACCCTCGCGCTGCTTGAGCGCCTGGTCGCCGAGATGAACGAGGCCAACGAGCGTGACGGCGCGGCCGGTGAGCGTGACTTCGTGCCGCGCAAGGGGCGTCCGCTCACGCTCATCATCATTGACGAGCTGGCGCCGCTGCTGAAGTACTGGCCTCGCCGTATCCGAGACAAGATCGATGACGCTCTCGGGCTGCTGCTCACGCAGGGGCGTGCGGCGGGCTTCATCATCATCGGGGCGGTTCAGGAGCCGACCAAGGACGTCTTCTCGATCCGGGACCTGTTCACTCGTCGCCTGGCGCTGCGCCTGCCGACCGAGAGCCACACCGAAGCTGCGCTCATCGAGAAGGCCGTCGACTTCGGGGCCGCGTGTCACGAGATTCCCGAGAGTCTGCCCGGCGTGCTCTACAGCCTCCAGGACGGCGCGAAGAGCACCGTTCGGGCTCGCCTCGGCTACGTCACGGCTGAGGACATTGACGAGCTGGTGGCCTACGTCGAAGAAGCCGGGAAGGTCGTCGAACTCGACTGGATCCGCGAAGAGCTGGGCGGTATCGACATCACCGCCGAAGATCTCGGCGTGTCGGCGTGACCTGGCCGTGGAAGTCCGCAAGGGTCCTGGAAAAGCGAAAGCCCGGTGCTACCAACACCGGGCCTTCAGAGCGGTTCGTCTCTCGGTCAAAGAAGCGGAACCAACGTCAGTGAATAGCGTAGCCCATGGGCTTGCCGTTGTGCAGGCCCCCCCGGCCGACACGCCGGAGATGCGAGCGGCCTTGTGGTCGCCGCGCTTCCCGTCCCCGGCCGGGCTCGACATGGCCGCGCGCATGTTCGACGCGCGCCCGGCCTGGAAGGGTGAAGAGGGCCCCCGGCCGCGGATCGTCATCGCGCCCGGAGCGTTCGCGATTGAAGCGCCAGACCTCGCGCGGCGTGAGCGTCGTTACGAGCGCGCCGAGAAAGCGCGTCAGCTCGACGTCGACGTGGCCGCCACCTATCTTGCCCGTGGTGAGGAGCCGCCCGAGCGGATCCCGTCCCGTGAGATCACCGGCTGGTCCCGCAAAAGCCGCGCATCCATGGTCAGAGCGCTGTGTGAGCTCGACTACCGGCCAATGTTGAGCGACGCGACCCGCATTCCCGCGATGGTCACGCTCACCTACCCTGGCGACTGGCTTACGGTCGCGCCCAACGGGGCCGCTTCAAAGAAGCATCTCCTGGCACTGCGTAAGAGGTTCGAACGGGCCTGGGACCGGCCGCTCCAAGCGATCTGGAAGCTGGAGTTTCAGGCGCGGGGCGCTCCGCACTACCACCTGCTGATGGTCCCGCCTCACGGGCTGTCCAAGGTGCCGGGCCCCCGTGCGACGGCCGCCGCGAGGATCGGGGCCGGGTTGCCCTTTCGGCAGTGGCTCTCGGAGGTCTGGGCCGACATCGTCGCCCACCCGGACCCTGAGGAAAAGCGCCGGCACCGCTTGGCCGGAACCGGGGTCGACTTTGCCGAGGGCCTGCGCGCTCACGATCCCAAGCGGGTCAGTGTCTACTTCACCAAGCACGGCAGCTTCGCGGCCAAGGAGTATCAGCACTGCGTACCGCCTGAATGGACTGAGCCGGGGCAGGGGCCGGGCCGGTTCTGGGGCTACTGGCACCTTGAACGCGTCGCCCTGGCCGTCGAGGTGACTCCGGACCAAGCCGTCCGGGCGGCCCGGATCGCTCGCCGCTGGGCTCGCGCTCAGGGCACCACTCGGCAGGTAGCCGCACCGCGCACAAAGGGCGGACAGGTCCGGCCGGGAGACCTGGTGATCGGGCTGGCCGGCGCTCAGCTCATGGCCGGGGCTCGGCCGACACGTCGCCGGAAGGTTCGCCGCCGAGTCCGTCGGTTCGCCAGCGGGAAGGGCTTCATCAGTGTTAACAACGGCTCGACGTTCGCTCTCCAGCTTGCCCGTGCGCTTTCCTTAACTTAGTACAGATGATCGCAGTAGTGCAGTAATGCAGTGATGCAGTAAGGCCCGACCGGATGATCCCGATCGGGCCTTTCCTGCTGCTGCATCACTGCACTACTGCATTACTGCTTGTCCTGGCGAAGCTCTACCAGGACCTTCGCCCAGACCTCAGGATCGTCTGATGCGCGGATCCAGGCTCGTACGAGGGCGACGGCCGGTACCTTGGCGGCGTCGATCTCCTCGGCTGCGCGGCTGGTGAGCTTGTCTAGGCGTCGGTACAGCTCGGGGGCAAGGTCGGCCGTGATCCGGACCGGCTTGGAGCGTATGGCGGTCTCTCCGGCCGGCGCCGCGTCGGGCTCTACTCTCCGGTGTGCGGCTCGTTTCCTGGCCTCGCGCCGGGCTTCCCTCTCGTTCGTCATCGGTCAGCCTCCGCACGCTTAAGCAGTTGCTCAGCGAGCGCTTCGAACTCGGTCGCCCTGGCCTTCACGGGCAAAGCGAAGGACTGGCTGTAGCGGTTGACGAACGGGATCGTCATGTCCAGCACGGTCCACCCGTCCTCGGTCAGATCCTCGCGAGTCTCAACGTGGGCCGTGCTCGACCGGTTCACGCGGTTGAGCAGAACGGAGACACGGGCCGGGTGCGCACGAAGGGGCTGGGCGTCGTCGATCTCTTCGAGCACAGGGCTCATGCGGTTGATCTCGATCCCGTGAGGAGCGACGGGGATCACCAGCTCGTCGGCAAGTCGCAGGGCCGACCGGGCGATGCCCTTGTGGTCCTCCATCTGCGGGACGTCAATGATGACGACCTCATCGGGCTTGGCTACCTCGGGGACGCGGCGGTGCAGCTCCTTCGAGGGCATCCCGATGATTCGGAAGGGGAAACCGTCTGCGAGGTCGCTCCACTCCAGAGCGGATGCGGCCGGGTCGGCGTCGACCAGGAGGACGGGCATCCCTCGCTCGTGGAAGGCGTGCGCCAGCCACACGGCCGACGTCGTCTTGCCCGTACCAGGCTTGAGGTTGATCAGAGCGATCGTGAGGTTTGGCATACAAGCAGTGTTGCCGTATCTACTGCATTACTGCAATGACCATGCCGGGCCGGTATAGATCATCAAACCGCAACCACCAGGGGTTTCCTCACCACAGGAGGGGCTGTCGTGCCATCCCGTCTGCCTGGGCACCGCCTACCGGGCCGGGGCGCCGGTGTCGGCTCTCCCTCGCGTGTCCATTCCCCGATTGCCTTCCAGCTCAACTGGTTGCCCTACTGGCACAGGGAGAGTCGACGCCGGCGACCTGGTCTGGTACCCACAGGGCAGGCAGACGGGATGGCACGACCCCCGGACCCTCAACGCACCCGGAGCCTACTCACCAGGCGGACCCCCATCCCGGAGCCTGCCCGCCCGGCGAGGGCATCTCGTTGAGCCGCACGTTTTCCGACTCCTCGCACCCGCGAACACCCCACTCGACCGGGGTGCCGGCGGGCCCCGCGGGCGGGCCGGGGCCCCTCTGGGGTGGCGGGTCCGCGGGGCCCGCCGGCACCCCGAGCGGTCGCCAGACCTGGGCTTGTTATATGCGCCATAACTTGCCGCACATCAGTCCGGCCCAAGTGGAAGGGGCTCAGACATGAAGAAGGCCCGATCTAAGACGGTCGGGCCTTCGGGGGCTTCGATCACCACTGGTACATGCCTGCCAAGGCCGGTTGCAGCTTGTAGAGGTGTGTCTGCCACAAGTCGTCAAGCGCTGCCTGGGCGTGAGTGTCAGTGTCAAGGAGGAAGCGGAGATGACGCACGGCGTGCAAGAGCACGTCGATGTATCGAGGAGTTGGGGGGTCAATGGGTCCGTGAGGCATTGGCTTCCCTACCGCCTCAGTCAGCCCGAGAGAGAGCGGCCGAGCTTCCGGCCAGAGGTCTAGAACGTACTCGTGCGAACCGTGACCGCCGAGGACCGCGATGTAGGTCAGGACGACAGCGTCACGATCGGTCCGCCATGAGGTCGAGTGGAGAAGGCGGACGCGGTTGAACTCGTCGTGATCATCTAGGAGTCTTCCGACGACTTTGTGGGGCTCCGTATCGGCGGTGATGTGCTCGGAACGCCAGGCATCAGCTTCAGGGCTGATCAGCCAAATGCCGAGTTGGTCGGCGGCTACGGGCCAGACCTCGACCTTCACGCCGAGTAGAGGAAGTTCGCTGGGAGTGCTCACTTGCTGTCCTCCTGAGACTTTTTGGCTGTATTGATCATCTCGGCGGCTCTGGTCTTGGAGACGCCTACGACGTCCGCAAGCTTCGACAGCGACAGATGGCGACTCTGCCAGAGCTTGTAGACCCGATCGGCTCGGAGCTGTCCGGCGCTGATCGTCGCTAGGCGAAGAACCTCGGTGAGTTCAGTCGCCGCTTTCAGGGCCGCGTCTTGATCAGACATGTTTTCGATCAGTTCGGCGGCATGGTCGTACTGGCGGCTCAAGGCGTCGAGGGCGGCCTTGATGTCGTCGTCCATGTGGTCACTGCCCATCCTCCGAGCCTATGGCTGTCGTTCGGGTGTCCTTTACGTACGGGAGTCCTTGACGATTCGTGCGGGGGTCCTGTACGTTTCTGAGCGTACAGGAGACCCGTACGGCTCAACAAGAGACCGCGCGGTGCGTAAGGCCGATGCGCCAACAAGCCCGGGAGGAACCCGATGTTCACCAACTTCAAGATCGACCAGGCCGCAACCTTTCAGGGTGTGGCCTTCCTGGCGTGCGAGCCGAAGACCAAGTTCAACCCGATCAAGGGCGCCCCGCGTGAGCAGGAGGCGCTTCAGGACGGCACCCCGAAGTGGGAGGTGCAGGTGGCTGCGATCTTCAAGAGCAAGTTCCGGGGCGTCCAGTCGGAGGTCTTGAAGATCGGTGTTGCTTCTCACCGCAATCCCGGTGAGGGCCTGATGCCCTACACCCCCATCCACCTCGTCGACTTCGAGGTCGGCGTGATGGAGAAGACGAAGAAGAACCCTGAGACGGGTGAAGAGCGGGTTATCGGTCTCCAGGTCTGGTACCGCGCCGCCGAGATCCGCCCGCTCACCGCGACCGGCAGCAAGACCCGCGCCGCCGCCGAGACCGCTGCGGCGTAGCGACCCCTGTTCATGATCCGGGGCGCGCCCATCGACCAAGACCGACGCGCCCCGGGTCCTCACGAAGAGGAGATTCCAGCATGTCATACCTGATCGACACGTCTAGCTGTACGGACCCGAAGTGCTCTGCCTGTCAGTCAGGCGGTAAGCGATGACCGCCAAGGACCTTCAGGAGTACGCGCTCAACCTGGCCGCCTACTCCGACACCCGGAAGCCGGACAAGCAGAAGCCCAAGCCTTCCGACCCGAGTGGGGGCCGGAAGTGACGGATGACGGCGAGGAGGAGCTGTTCATCTCCTGTGGCTGCATCTGGCAGGGATCTGACCGGGTGCGTGTCTGCCCGGCGCACGCCCGTAACCGTGGTGAGCAGTGATGAGGACCAGCGTCGTCCACGACTCGGACGAGTACCTGCCGCGAGGTCTGCGGCTCGTTCAAGGTGAGAACGGAGTGAAGCTGATGGCAGCGACCAGTACGAAGTCCCGCCCGGTTCAGGCGGTGAAGGGGACCAACTTCGAGCCGAAGAGGATCCGGAAGGCTCGCCGGAAGCTCCTCGTGAGGGGAGCGGTCGGCAACGTCATCGCCGACGCCCGGATGGCGCGTGAGGACCGGGCCGAGTTCTACCGCAACTTGCGGCGGATCAAGTTAAACCGGCGTCAGATCTCAAAGGAGATGGACAAGCTCGCGGGGATGACGCAGGGCCTCATCCACTCCGTCCAGCACATCGCCAATCGGCACCCGGAGTTCGACGCGACCAGCCTTCACGAGGCGCGGGAGCTGGCGAAGGCCGCGCACACCTCCGTCTCGGTGGCGGCCGACGAGTTCCGCGCGTTCTCCCGCGTCCGCGTCTACTACGTCAGGAGTCTCTAGCCCATGAGCGCCGTTACCGATCGGATCGATGAGATCGACGTCCAGATGGAGCGGATCGCACGCCTCGTCGCCTCCGGCCAGAACATCGACCGGGAGTTGGCCGCCGGACTGGCCACCGACGAGTCCATGGCCTCGATTCAGAGCCACGTGGACCGGGCCTCGGCCGCAGCCGAGTCTCTTGACCGCGACCTCCGCAAGTGGAAGTCCGCGCGTAAGTAACAGCCAAAAAGGGGAGCCACCTTCACCTGCACGCGGGTGGCTCCCCTTCGCATGTCTGGGGAGGCGTCATGCTCAACTTCTTGTTCAGCGCGGTCGGCAAGTTCCTGTGGTGGATCGCGCGCCAGATCGCCCGACTGATCGCCTGGTTGACTGTCCAGGCCGTACTACACCCGCGCACCACCGCCACGGCCGCGACCGTGACGGGGAGCGTGGCCTGGCTCGGCTGGCAGCTCGTGGTGTCGACTTCTGGCCTGGCGCTGGTCGCTCTCTCGACGTGGAAAGCCGCGCATCCTCGGAGCTTCGAGCAAGGCGTCGGCACCTGGGCGCGGACCTGGTGGCACAAGTGGTGGATCTACCGTCGTCAGTGGCATACCGCGTTCACTCGGTGCGACCTGACCGTCCAGGCCGGGAGCGAGGTCTTCATCCCGAAGCTCAAGGGCGTGAGGTCTACGCCCTGGTGGGACCACCTGATGGTAGAGCTGCCCGTCGGTCAGTCTCCCAAGCGGTACGAGCACGACGAGACCGCAGACGCGCTGCGTCTGGCCTTCAAGGGCGAACGTATCGTCATCAAGCGACGGGAACCGCGGCTGGTTGAACTCGCGTTCATGCGCCGGGACCCGCTTCTGTCCATAGTGCCGGCCACCGCTATCCCGGCCAGCGTCGCAGACATCGACTGGCGTCGGGTCCCCGTGGGCCTGAACGAGTTCGGCCAGCCCTACACCGTGTCGCTCCTGGGCGGCCACACCGCGTGCGCTGGCTCGACCAACGGCGGTAAGTCCGGGCTCGGCTGGAACATCCTGCGCGCTATCGCCCCCGCGATCGTGGCGGGCCTGGTGCGTCCGATCGGGATCGATCCCAAGCTCAAGGAGCTGTCGCAGGGGCTACCCCTGTTCGCCCAGGGCGACTACGTCGGACTCAACACGCCGGACCTGCCGGAAGCTACCCTCGCGCTGCTTGAGCGCCTGGTCGCCGAGATGAACGAGGCCAACGAGCGTGACGGCGCGGCCGGTGAGCGTGACTTCGTGCCGCGCAAGGGGCGTCCGCTCACGCTCATCATCATTGACGAGCTGGCGCCGCTGCTGAAGTACTGGCCTCGCCGTATCCGAGACAAGATCGATGACGCTCTCGGGCTGCTGCTCACGCAGGGGCGTGCGGCGGGCTTCATCATCATCGGGGCGGTTCAGGAGCCGACCAAGGACGTCTTCTCGATCCGGGACCTGTTCACTCGTCGCCTGGCGCTGCGCCTGCCGACCGAGAGCCACACCGAAGCTGCGCTCATCGAGAAGGCCGTCGACTTCGGGGCCGCGTGTCACGAGATTCCCGAGAGTCTGCCCGGCGTGCTCTACAGCCTCCAGGACGGCGCGAAGAGCACCGTTCGGGCTCGCCTCGGCTACGTCACGGCTGAGGACATTGACGAGCTGGTGGCCTACGTCGAAGAAGCCGGGAAGGTCGTCGAACTCGACTGGATCCGCGAAGAGCTGGGCGGTATCGACATCACCGCCGAAGATCTCGGCGTGTCGGCGTGACCTGGCCGTGGAAGTCCGCAAGGGTCCTGGAAAAGCGAAAGCCCGGTGCTACCAACACCGGGCCTTCAGAGCGGTTCGTCTCTCGGTCAAAGAAGCGGAACCAACGTCAGTGAATAGCGTAGCCCATGGGCTTGCCGTTGTGCAGGCCCCCCCGGCCGACACGCCGGAGATGCGAGCGGCCTTGTGGTCGCCGCGCTTCCCGTCCCCGGCCGGGCTCGACATGGCCGCGCGCATGTTCGACGCGCGCCCGGCCTGGAAGGGTGAAGAGGGCCCCCGGCCGCGGATCGTCATCGCGCCCGGAGCGTTCGCGATTGAAGCGCCAGACCTCGCGCGGCGTGAGCGTCGTTACGAGCGCGCCGAGAAAGCGCGTCAGCTCGACGTCGACGTGGCCGCCACCTATCTTGCCCGTGGTGAGGAGCCGCCCGAGCGGATCCCGTCCCGTGAGATCACCGGCTGGTCCCGCAAAAGCCGCGCATCCATGGTCAGAGCGCTGTGTGAGCTCGACTACCGGCCAATGTTGAGCGACGCGACCCGCATTCCCGCGATGGTCACGCTCACCTACCCTGGCGACTGGCTTACGGTCGCGCCCAACGGGGCCGCTTCAAAGAAGCATCTCCTGGCACTGCGTAAGAGGTTCGAACGGGCCTGGGACCGGCCGCTCCAAGCGATCTGGAAGCTGGAGTTTCAGGCGCGGGGCGCTCCGCACTACCACCTGCTGATGGTCCCGCCTCACGGGCTGTCCAAGGTGCCGGGCCCCCGTGCGACGGCCGCCGCGAGGATCGGGGCCGGGTTGCCCTTTCGGCAGTGGCTCTCGGAGGTCTGGGCCGACATCGTCGCCCACCCGGACCCTGAGGAAAAGCGCCGGCACCGCTTGGCCGGAACCGGGGTCGACTTTGCCGAGGGCCTGCGCGCTCACGATCCCAAGCGGGTCAGTGTCTACTTCACCAAGCACGGCAGCTTCGCGGCCAAGGAGTATCAGCACTGCGTACCGCCTGAATGGACTGAGCCGGGGCAGGGGCCGGGCCGGTTCTGGGGCTACTGGCACCTTGAACGCGTCGCCCTGGCCGTCGAGGTGACTCCGGACCAAGCCGTCCGGGCGGCCCGGATCGCTCGCCGCTGGGCTCGCGCTCAGGGCACCACTCGGCAGGTAGCCGCACCGCGCACAAAGGGCGGACAGGTCCGGCCGGGAGACCTGGTGATCGGGCTGGCCGGCGCTCAGCTCATGGCCGGGGCTCGGCCGACACGTCGCCGGAAGGTTCGCCGCCGAGTCCGTCGGTTCGCCAGCGGGAAGGGCTTCATCAGTGTTAACAACGGCTCGACGTTCGCTCTCCAGCTTGCCCGTGCGCTTTCCTTAACTTAGTACAGATGATCGCAGTAGTGCAGTAATGCAGTGATGCAGTAAGGCCCGACCGGATGATCCCGATCGGGCCTTTCCTGCTGCTGCATCACTGCACTACTGCATTACTGCTTGTCCTGGCGAAGCTCTACCAGGACCTTCGCCCAGACCTCAGGATCGTCTGATGCGCGGATCCAGGCTCGTACGAGGGCGACGGCCGGTACCTTGGCGGCGTCGATCTCCTCGGCTGCGCGGCTGGTGAGCTTGTCTAGGCGTCGGTACAGCTCGGGGGCAAGGTCGGCCGTGATCCGGACCGGCTTGGAGCGTATGGCGGTCTCTCCGGCCGGCGCCGCGTCGGGCTCTACTCTCCGGTGTGCGGCTCGTTTCCTGGCCTCGCGCCGGGCTTCCCTCTCGTTCGTCATCGGTCAGCCTCCGCACGCTTAAGCAGTTGCTCAGCGAGCGCTTCGAACTCGGTCGCCCTGGCCTTCACGGGCAAAGCGAAGGACTGGCTGTAGCGGTTGACGAACGGGATCGTCATGTCCAGCACGGTCCACCCGTCCTCGGTCAGATCCTCGCGAGTCTCAACGTGGGCCGTGCTCGACCGGTTCACGCGGTTGAGCAGAACGGAGACACGGGCCGGGTGCGCACGAAGGGGCTGGGCGTCGTCGATCTCTTCGAGCACAGGGCTCATGCGGTTGATCTCGATCCCGTGAGGAGCGACGGGGATCACCAGCTCGTCGGCAAGTCGCAGGGCCGACCGGGCGATGCCCTTGTGGTCCTCCATCTGCGGGACGTCAATGATGACGACCTCATCGGGCTTGGCTACCTCGGGGACGCGGCGGTGCAGCTCCTTCGAGGGCATCCCGATGATTCGGAAGGGGAAACCGTCTGCGAGGTCGCTCCACTCCAGAGCGGATGCGGCCGGGTCGGCGTCGACCAGGAGGACGGGCATCCCTCGCTCGTGGAAGGCGTGCGCCAGCCACACGGCCGACGTCGTCTTGCCCGTACCAGGCTTGAGGTTGATCAGAGCGATCGTGAGGTTTGGCATACAAGCAGTGTTGCCGTATCTACTGCATTACTGCAATGACCATGCCGGGCCGGTATAGATCATCAAACCGCAACCACCAGGGGTTTCCTCACCACAGGAGGGGCTGTCGTGCCATCCCGTCTGCCTGGGCACCGCCTACCGGGCCGGGGCGCCGGTGTCGGCTCTCCCTCGCGTGTCCATTCCCCGATTGCCTTCCAGCTCAACTGGTTGCCCTACTGGCACAGGGAGAGTCGACGCCGGCGACCTGGTCTGGTACCCACAGGGCAGGCAGACGGGATGGCACGACCCCCGGACCCTCAACGCACCCGGAGCCTACTCACCAGGCGGACCCCCATCCCGGAGCCTGCCCGCCCGGCGAGGGCATCTCGTTGAGCCGCACGTTTTCCGACTCCTCGCACCCGCGAACACCCCACTCGACCGGGGTGCCGGCGGGCCCCGCGGGCGGGCCGGGGCCCCTCTGGGGTGGCGGGTCCGCGGGGCCCGCCGGCACCCCGAGCGGTCGCCAGACCTGGGCTTGTTATATGCGCCATAACTTGCCGCACATCAGTCCGGCCCAAGTGGAAGGGGCTCAGACATGAAGAAGGCCCGATCTAAGACGGTCGGGCCTTCGGGGGCTTCGATCACCACTGGTACATGCCTGCCAAGGCCGGTTGCAGCTTGTAGAGGTGTGTCTGCCACAAGTCGTCAAGCGCTGCCTGGGCGTGAGTGTCAGTGTCAAGGAGGAAGCGGAGATGACGCACGGCGTGCAAGAGCACGTCGATGTATCGAGGAGTTGGGGGGTCAATGGGTCCGTGAGGCATTGGCTTCCCTACCGCCTCAGTCAGCCCGAGAGAGAGCGGCCGAGCTTCCGGCCAGAGGTCTAGAACGTACTCGTGCGAACCGTGACCGCCGAGGACCGCGATGTAGGTCAGGACGACAGCGTCACGATCGGTCCGCCATGAGGTCGAGTGGAGAAGGCGGACGCGGTTGAACTCGTCGTGATCATCTAGGAGTCTTCCGACGACTTTGTGGGGCTCCGTATCGGCGGTGATGTGCTCGGAACGCCAGGCATCAGCTTCAGGGCTGATCAGCCAAATGCCGAGTTGGTCGGCGGCTACGGGCCAGACCTCGACCTTCACGCCGAGTAGAGGAAGTTCGCTGGGAGTGCTCACTTGCTGTCCTCCTGAGACTTTTTGGCTGTATTGATCATCTCGGCGGCTCTGGTCTTGGAGACGCCTACGACGTCCGCAAGCTTCGACAGCGACAGATGGCGACTCTGCCAGAGCTTGTAGACCCGATCGGCTCGGAGCTGTCCGGCGCTGATCGTCGCTAGGCGAAGAACCTCGGTGAGTTCAGTCGCCGCTTTCAGGGCCGCGTCTTGATCAGACATGTTTTCGATCAGTTCGGCGGCATGGTCGTACTGGCGGCTCAAGGCGTCGAGGGCGGCCTTGATGTCGTCGTCCATGTGGTCACTGCCCAT
>NZ_CP192035.1:0-123456 GCF_050942225.1 Streptosporangium sandarakinum | reverse complement strand
GACTGGCCGAGCCAGGGCGCCATCGTCTATCGTGGCTCCTGACGTCAGACACCGGCCAGGCACGCAACAGCGCTCTAGCCGAAACGAGCCGGGCCGGATGTCACTTGGGAGAAGGTCTCCGCGCAGAAGCTTTGGTCGGCGATAGCGCGGGGGCCTTCTTGCTGTATGGAGTTAGCCGCAGATCAGCGTGGCGGGCGTCTCCTTACGAGAGGGCTTACGGGTGCTCCGCTGCATCAGGCGGCGCAGTCTTCGGCGAGTGGCAGCATCGCGGCCTGGGCGTGGCGCAGGTGCGGCGGGGAGACCAACTCTCCGCGGCCGAGCGCGGCGAGGTAGTCCCGCCCCGCCTCCTCCGAGGAGAAGCCGAACTCCCGCCACTTGCCCAGCGCGAGGGCGAGGGTGAAGTCGACGTAGGAAGAGAACGAGTCGAACCCAAGCACCTGCCAGGTGTTCTGAGCACGCTGGTAGATGTCCTCATGCGTGAAGCGCACGCTCTGCCGGTGTCCCCCCTTGGGGACGCGGCCAGGCTTCGCGCCGCGGGGTCGGGCGGCTCGTCCGGGCTGCATTCCACTCATGGTCGCTGACCATATCTGAACCAGAACCACCACGACAGGGTTTCGGGCGGCGTGTCGCCCACGAATGTGACTCCTCTATTCGGACGAATCACGGAATGTCATGATTTACGTCAGCCGCAGCTCCCGCCGCACCCGTCCCGCCCCAGGTACAGTGCCGCGTGTGACTGACTCCCCCCGGCTGCGCATCCCCGACCTTCCCGGGGCGCGAGCGGCCCTTCAGCAGGAGAAGCTGCTCCGCGCCATCTCCACCCACCCGGAGATGACGTCCACCATGCGGCGGATGCAAACGCTCCTGGTGGAGCCCGCGATGAGCCGGGCCATGGGCTCGCTCATGCAGGCCATGAAGCCGCAACTGCCCGACCTGACCCGTTCCCTGGTTCGCGGCCCTGCGCTGACGGTGGACCCTGCGATCTTCAGCGCGGTGAACAGCATCCTGGCCGACCTCGCCGAGAACGCTGCGGCGACGCGCATCTTCCGGGACTTCACCGATACGCTCGCCCACCACATGCTCCCGGACGTCCCACCCCTGATGGAGCCCATCCCGGGGGCGGAACCCGCCGAACCTGAGGAGCCGGACGACGACCTCGACCCCGGGTCGACCTACAGCCCCCTGCCCCCGATGGGCTTCCCCCAGGAGCCGGGCGAACCATCCTTCACCCGCGAGCAGGTCCGGTTGATGGTCGTGTGGTACGTCCGCGCGGTCACGTTCCTCTTGGCCTTCGAGTTCATGCTGACGAACGGCGGGGTCTCGGGGGTGGCGAACACGGCGTTCGGAGTGAGCGCCTTGAGTGTCGCGCAGACGTGCGCCGCCCAGGTGGGCAAGGCGTTTGACTGGCTCTACCCGCCGGACGACGATGAGGAGGACTGATCCACAGGGCTGCCGAAGACGAGCCGCCACCGGTCTCCGCGCAGCAGCACCTTGTGCTTTCGGCCCCGGCACTTGGTCTGTCTCCCTGCTCACCTTCTAGGGCGCTTCTGCACTGTGGCCTGCGGCAACGGCATGGCGTAGGTCTCCCTCTGGCACGGGAACGGCCGGAATACGGCAGAAACGCGCCGTGACACCGCCGCCAGCGGAAGTTCCGAGTGGGAAAGCCTTACCCCTGACATGAGTGAGCCCTGCACATCTAACCTGAGGATGTCGAGTCATCAGGGAAGGGGCAGGGCTATGCCCGAAGATAACACGCTCACCACCTTCGGCGGCCGGGTCAGGTTCTTCCGCGACCGGGCCGGTATGTCCCGCGCCGTGCTGGGGGAGTTATGCGGTCGCAGCGAAGCATGGGCCAAGGCCATCGAGACCGGCAAGATCGGTATGCCCGGCCTGAGCATGCTGATCCGCATGGCCGAGATCCTGCACGTCAACGACCTCGCCGAACTCACCGGCGAACAGCGGCTCACCATGGCCACCTACACCAAGCGCACCCACGAGCAGGCGCCGGCCATCACCGAGGCTCTGTCCGCCTACCCACTGGTCGTCTCCGACCGCGAGCCGGTATCCGCTGATGTCCTAGCGGCCAACGTCTCCCAGGCGTGGATGGTCTGGCACGGCTCCCCGAACCAGCGGACCGCCGTGGCGACTATCCTGCCCCGCCTGCTGGTCGACGCCCGCACCTCCGTGCGGCTTCTCGAAGGTTCCGACCGGCGGCGTGCGCTGGTCTCACTCGCGCAGGTCTACCACCTGGCCCAGCTCTACCTGGCCTTCCAGCCGTATCCGGAACTCATCCTGCTGGCCAGCGACCGCGCGATGCAGGCCGCCCAGGACGCCGACGACCCCAAGGCCATGGCCGCCGCGACCTGGTACCTCAACCACGTGTGGCGCGACGCCGGCGAACAGGCCGAGGCCCGCATCGACCTCGCCCACCAGGCCGGGCGGCTGCTACGGCCCGACGACGACCACGACGACCGTAGCCTGTGGGGTCTGCTCCAGCTCGCGATGGCCCTGTCCTACGCCAAGACGGGCCGCCGCGGTGACGCCGAACATCACTGGGACGAGGCGCGCCGGGCCGCTCACTCACTGGACGGGCACCACCCGTGGCTGATGTTCGGGCCCGGCATGGTGGACGCCTACGCGGTGACGATGGCCGCGGACCTCACCAACGGCCACGAGGCCACCCGGCAAGGCGACCGGATCGATCTGACCACCATCCCGTCGAAGACGCGCCGCGCGTTCCACACAGTGGAGATCGCTCGCGGCTTCTACCTGAAGAAGGAGCCGGTGGCGACCATCCACCTGCTCAACAAGGCGCACGACATCAGCCCCGACACGATCTCCTACAACATGTTCACCCGCTCGACGGTGAGCGAGCTGATGGCGACCGGCGGGGCGACCGTACGGGACGAGGCCCGCGACCTGGCGCACAAGATCCGGCTCATACCCGCTGCCTGACGTCAAGGGGGAGGATCGCTCCCCCTTCGGTGGGGAGGAAGGCTCTCTCTCGACAAGGGGGGAGTAACCCTCCCTACCGGCCTCTGTCACGGGGCGTTCACTAAGAGCATGCCCCAGCCTCCCGAGCTGTCTGCGGCTCCTCCAACTGCTCCCAACCCGCAGTCTTCCATTGGCGTCGCGGGTGCCCTACCGCGCCGGTACCGGCCTGGCCAGCGTTCCCCAGGCCGCGCCGTCGAGCTGTTGCGCGCCGCCCTCACCGACTGCGGCGTCCCCACCCTCGACTCCGACGTCATGGTGATGAGCAGCGGCTACCCCACGCTGAGCATCGCCCAAGGCGTCTTGGTGTGGTGCAACGCCGAGCGGTTCCGTTGGCCCGGCGAGAGTGGCTTGTGGGTCCAGCACCCCATCAGCGACCCCGAAGGAGCGGCTTCGCGTCTGGCCGCCCAGCTCGCCGACGACCCCGTGCTGAAGCTACGCCGCGCCTTCCCCGGGTGGACGATCCTGCGGTTCGCCGGCGACCTCCGCTTCTGCGCGGCGCCCACGCGCCCCGAGCTGGCCGCCGCCCCGTTCGTCGAGGCGGGCACCCCGGAAGACCTCGCGGAGCTCCTGCGCATCGTGGAGAAGGTGTCATGACCGCAGAGCAGCCCCGCTGCCCCACGCGAAGACAGGCCGCCGAGGCGTCCCACCCGCCCGTCTGACCCTCAGCTCTGGCGGGTCCGCAGCGGCCAGGCCCACGCCCCAAGTGTCGGCCGCCGAATGACCGCCAGAGGCGGCCCCGGGACGATCACCGGTTTCCGTCGCCGGAAGACCCCGGGGCCGCATCTCTCTCCCCGCCGGCTCTCACCGCACGAGAGGACCTAACACCACATGATCCCGATACCAGGAACCCCCGCGAGCGACCAGCTCCAGCAGATCGCACAGTGGGGCCCGGCCACCCGCGTATTGAACCAGCTCCAAGCCATGCTCACCGATTACGAGGTGCCCTTCACGTTCGTCCGGGAGGACGGCCAGCCTCGCCTGCTGATCGGCGAGAGTCTGACCGTGTGGACCGGTTACAGCGCCGAGGTCATCTACTGGGGGCCCGAGCTGGGCAGACCGGCCAAGCTGATCTCATCCTGCGACTTGGCCGATGTCGCGCGCCGGATCGCCGAACAGGCCCGCGCCGCATCGGCTGTCTGATCGCGCGGCGGCCACGCGGAGCCATCTCAGCGTGGCCGCCGCGTTCCAACTTCCTGCGCACGGTGGTGCGACGCGTACACCGGGGCCGCGCGTAGGAGACACGGCCGGACCCGCACCTGGGGCGAGGGCCTGGAGACCCCTTGCCCTTCCGGCCGTGGGGGGCGCCCGTCTTGCTCGCTTCGCGGGCGCCCCCATCACGTCCTCTGCCCTGCCGAGGAGACGGCAACGGCGCCGATCCTCACCCTCAACAAGGAGGAGCACAGATGACCACGCCGACCATCACGCCGAGCGCCGAACCGCGCGAGCACGCCGACGACCCGTTCGGGCTCAACATCACCCTCATCGAGAACACGCCGGCCGCCGCGACGGCGCTGGCGTGCAGCACCGGCGACAACTGCGGGACCTCCTGCCCGAGCGCCTGCACCACCTCATAGTCCAGGCCGGCCCGCTGGCGTGGGCCGGACGAAGCTGCTTCGTCCGGCCCACGCCCGTCCTAGAACGGAGTGTGGGTGATGACGCGCTCACGACACAGCCTGTACCAGGGCACCGGCGAGGGGATGCTGCGCGCTGCGGTCCACCTCACCGGGCCGCCCCTGCCGCCCTGGCCGGAGCCTGAGGCTCCGCTCGAACGCTGGCGTTCGTGGCTGGCCGCGGTGTGGGCCGATGACGCCTTCCAGCAGGCAGTGGCCGGTGCCAGTCCGGACCTGCACCACCAGGTTCAGGCGATCCTCGGCGGGTACTCGCCGAAGGCACACCGGGCGCGCCGGGCGGCGCTGGCCACCGCCCGGTACGCCATCAGGTACACGCGCCGCTCGACACCGTTCGGCCTGTTCGCCGGTGTCACACTGGTCGACTTCGGCGACGTGGCCGAGGCCCGCTTCGGGGAGCAGCACCAGGCGGTTGTCCGGCCGGACCCGGCAGCGCTGGACACGGCGATCAGCGCCTGGGAGACCGATCGTGAGCGGATGGCCGACATCGAGGTATGCGTCAACACCCTGGCACGCCGGCAAGGCAGACGCCTTCACGTGCCGTCCGAGGGCGCCGCGGAGTTCTCGCTCGCGCTGACGCCCGCGGTCACGCTAGTGCTGGATGCGGCCCAGGAGCCGATCCGGTACTCGGCCCTGGCCGACAAGCTCGCCGCCGAGTTCCCCGGCACCGGCGAACACCACCGGGCCGCCCTGCTGGCCGAGCTGCTGCGGGTACGGCTGCTGCGGTCGTCGCTGCGCGCTCCCGCCACCGTCGTCGACCCCGCCAGCCCCCTGCCGGCCGCCCTGCGCAGCACCCCGATCAGAGCGGCGGCACCGGATCTGCGGCTGGACGCCACGGTGCGGCTGCCGGAGGCGGTGGCGAGAGAGGCGGAGACCGCCGCGACGGTGTTGACCCGGCTCGCCATGTATCCGGCTGGGACCCCGGCGTGGCGCCGGTACGCCGAGCGGTTCGCCGACCGCTACGGCGACGGCGCCGAGGTGCCGCTGGAGCTGGTGACCGACCCCGAGAAGGGTCTGGGCTTTCCCGAGGGGTTCGGCCAGGCGTCCGTCCCGCCCCGCCCGATGACCCGCCGGGACCGGCTGCTTCTGGAACTGGCCGGCACCGCGGCCGTCGAAGGACGCCGATCGGTGGCCTTGTCCGAGGCGGTGATCGAGCGGTTGGAGGCCGCCGCGGACCCGCGCACGGCCACCCCGCCGCATCTCGAAGTGTGCGTGCAGGTCCAAGCCGGTTCAACTTGGGCCCTGGAGCGCGGGGACTTCCGTCTCCGGGTGGTCACCGTCTCCCGCGCGGCCGGGGCGATGACGGGCCGGTTCTGGCACCTGTTCCCCCAGGTCGGCACTGCGTACGCCGGCCTGCCCACGGTCGAGCCTGGCGCGGAGCTGGTGCAGCTTTCCTTCCACGCCGGCCGCGTCCCGGCCGACCTGCTCACCCGCGCCCCGCAGGTATTGCCCCGGCTGGTCAGCGTCGGGGAGTTCCGGCATCCCGGCAAGGGCGTGCTGGTGCCGTCCGACTTGGCGGTCGGCGTCTGCGATGGCCGCCTTTACCTGGTCGAGGCCGCCACTGGGACGCGCGTGGAGGTCCTCGCGCCGACCGCGATCAACTTCCTGTGGAACAACTACACCCCGCCCTTGGCCCGGTTCCTGGCCGAGATCAGCCGCGCCCACACCGCCCAGGTGACGTGGTTCGACTGGGGCGCGGCCTGGGTCCTGCCGTTCACCCCGGCGCTGCACTACCGGCGGTCGATCCTGGTGTCCGCGCGGTGGAAGCTGCCCGTCCGGGAGCTGCCCGGCCGCGCCGCGACGCGGCAGGAGTGGGCCGGTCGGCTGCACGCCTGGAGGGGCCGGTTCGGCGTGCCGGACCGCGTGCTCCTGGCCGAAGACGACCAGCACCTTCCGCTCGATCTGCGCCAGGACATGCATCTGGACCTGCTGCGCGCTCACCTTGCCGCCAGCCCGACCGGTGTCGCGGTCCTGCATGATGCGCCGCCGCCGGACGCCGACGGCTGGATCGGCGGGCGGGCCCACAGCCTCGTCATCCCCCTGAAGGTCCGCTCATGACGGCGACGACAGCTCCTCTCCGGACTCAGGACCTGTCCGAGGGCACGCTTGGGGTGGCGCTGCTGCACATCGAGCGCGGTGACCTCACCTCCGCCCGGACCAGTCTGGCGCGGGCGGTCGCCGGCGGCGTCAGCGCCGGAGCCAACGCCTCCCTGTTCCACGGCGCCCCGGCGCTGGAGTTCGTACTCAGCCGCGCCAGCCGCGTCGACCGCGATGTCCGGGACGCCGTCGATCGGGTCGTGGCCGCCCGGCTGGCCGCGGCGCGTCAGCGGCAGGCGTCCGGGGCGCTGCCGCATCCGGCGGAGTTCGACCTCATCCAGGGCATGACCGGGCTGGCCGCGCTGCTGCTGAGCCGCGGCGGCTCCTCGCCGCTGCTGGAGGAGGCGCTGGGCTACCTCATCTCCCTGTCCCGGCCGGTCCGTGTCGACGACTGGATGCTGCCGGGGTGGTGGTCGGACGCCGGACCCGGCGGCGAGGAGATGCCCGGCGGGCACGGCAACAACGGCATCGCGCACGGCATCACCGGCCCCCTGGCGGTGCTGTCCCTCGCCACCCGCTACGGCGTCCAGGCACCGGGACAGCGCGACGCCATCGAGGTGTTCACGCGCTGGCTGGACAGATACGGCTGCTGCTACTGGGTCACCCACGACCAGCTATGCGATCCCGAGCCGCCGACGCGGCAGGTCGCGCGCCCGTCCTGGTGCTACGGGGAGATCGGCATCGCCCGCACCCAGCAACTGGCCGCGCTCGCCCTCGGCGACCCGGTTCGACGGCTCGCGGCAGAAGACACCGTCGCGCGCGTCCTGGCCGACCCGGTCCGCCTCAGCCGGATCACCGACGCCTCGCTGTGCCACGGCTGGGCCGGCCTGCTGACCGTCACCCGTGCCGTCGCCGCCGACAGCCTCGACCCGGCCCGGTACGCGCCGCTGATCGAGGACCTGGGAAACCGCCTGGCCGCCGACCTGGACCGGCTGCCCAAGCCTGGGTTCATGGAGGGCCGCGCCGGTGCGCGCCTGGCCCTGGACGGCACGGACGCCACCGGCTGGACCAGGGTCCTGTTGATCACCTGACCTCACCCGCCATCCGAAAGGAGTACCTGCACGTATGGACGTCGATGACGAAGACCCGCCGGTCACCGAGGGGAAAGGCTGGTGGCATGCCAGCGTGTCGTTCCCCGGCGGCGCCGGGGTAAGCCGACCGGCCGCCCAAGCGCTGTCGTCCGCATTGCACAACCAGCGGTTCCACTTCCTGCGCAAGGACGGCGGGCTGCGGCTGCGCACCGAACACCCGGCGGCGAACCTGCTGGACGTGCTCGTCGCCGATGAGTTCGCCACCGGCTGGGTCGGCGGCATCTACGAGCCGGAGACCGACGCGTTCGGCGGGCCCGAGGGGATGGAGGTCGCCCACGAGGTGTTCTGCGCCGACAGCCCCGCCGCCCTCGCCGAAACCGGCAGCCCGAACGCCCGGGAACGCTGCATCCTGCTGCTGTCGGCGATGAACCGGGCGGCCGGCCTGGATGCGTTCGAGATCGGCGACGTCTGGGCGAAGCTCGCCCGCCTGCGGCCCCCCGTCACCCCGCCCACCGGTGCCCGGCTCGACCAGGCGGCCGCGGCCATGCGGCGCCTCATGAACGCCGATGCCGCCCAGCGGGCGGACGCCGAACCCGGCTGGGCTGAACGGGTCGCCGCGTTCGAGCAGGCCGGGTACCGGCTGCGGCGGCTGGCCACCGAGGGGCGGCTGACCCGGGGCCTGCGCGCTGTCCTCACCCACCATGCGATCTTCGCGTTCAACCGCGCCGGAGTGTCCGTCGACCAGCAGGCCGCAACCGCGTGGCTGGGCCGCCACGTCGCGTTCGCCGACGGGGAGGCAGCCGACGTGTCTACCCGCCGGTCGGCCTCCCCGACCTCTACCCTCACCCGAATGGAAACCACCGTGACCCCTGCCACCGACCCCGTCGAGCTGCGCGAAGCGCTCGTGACCCGCCTCATCGACGGCGGCCACCTGCGCAGCCCCGACGTCATCACCGCCTTCCGCCGCACCGAGCGGCACCGGTTCCTCGGCGACGTTGACCTCCAGACCGCGTACGCCGAGGACGCCGTGCCCATCAAGCACGACGAGACGGGCGAGATGATCTCCTGCATCTCCGCGCCCTCGATCGTCGCCACCCAGCTGGAGCAGTTGGGTGCCCGGCCCGGCCACAAGGTCCTGGAAGCCGGGGCCGCCACCGGCTACAACGCCTGCCTGCTCGGCCGGCTCGTGACCCCCGGCGGCCATGTGTGGACCGTGGACGTCGACCAGGACCTCATCGACGGCGCCCGCACGAACCTCGCGCAGGCCGGCGCGTCGAACGTGACCGCCGTGCTGGCCGATGGCGCCGCCGGTCTTCCTGAGCACGCCCCCTTCGACCGCATCCAGTTCACCGTCGGCGCCGGCGACGTCCCCGTGCCGATCCTTGACCAGCTCGCCCCCGGCGGGCGCCTGGTCCTCCCGATGCGGATCCGCGGCAGCATCTCCCGCAGCTTCGCATTCGAGCGGGACGGAGGCATCTGGCGGACGGTCTCGTGTGAGATGGCGACGTTCGTGCCGCTGCGCAAGGGCGTCTGCGACGACATCTACACCCTCGTGCCCATGGCCGGTGAGGGCAACGTCCGCCTGGAGACGTTCAGCGAGCAGGACGTGGACCGCGACGCGCTGCGCACCGTCCTGGACCAGCCGCCGGCCACGGTCTACACCGGCGTGAAGTTCCGCCAGGGCGACCCCTGGCAGTGGCTGTATCTGTACCTCGCGTGCGCGCTGCCCAACGGCCTGTCCCGCATGCCGGGGTCGCGCCCCGGCTTCACCCCGCACTTCGGCTGGGGCTCCATGGCCGCGCTCGACGGCGACACCCTGGCCTACCTGACCGTCCGCGAAGGCGAAGATGAGCAGGGCCGGTTCTGGGAGATCGGCGTCATCGGCCACGGCTCGCGCGCCGCCGAGCTCGCCGACCAGGTCGCCACCGAGATCGGCGAATGGGACCGCGGCTGGGGCAACACCGCCCCGGAACCCAGCTTCCGCATGGCCGTAGGCGCTGCCTGCGACCAGCTCGTGGCCGCCGATCCGCGTTTCGTGATCGACAAGGTCTACAGCCGCCTTGTCGTCGACTGGCCACGCAGGAGCTGAGCCGGTGATCCCCCCGATAGCCGCCCGTCTTCCGCTGGTTCGCCGGCCCAAGGCGACCGGGCTGCCGCTGGCCGACCGCATCGCCCACCTCACCGAGCTGACCGTCGAACCCGCTGGCGCGGGCCACCGTGATCTGGTGGCCCGCGCCAGCGGGGTCCTCAACTACGCCGCGCTGATCGCCTCCGACGTCGGGCTGCCCGGCCTGGCCGAGCAGCTGTGCTGGAGGCAGCACCGCATCTTCGCCGACGCGGGAGACCTCACCGGGGACATCGCGGTGATGGCGCTCATGCCGCTGGTGAACATCGCCCGGCTGCTGACCCGCGAAGGCGACGGCGAAGGCGCCTACGACATCCTTCAGCGGCTGTACCGTGCGGCCCAGCGGCGCGGCACAGCCGAGATCCGCAACCATGACGTTGACCTGTCGGCGCTGATCGGCACAGACGCCGATCACCGGAAGGTGTGCGAGGAGCTGTGGGTCACCGTGCTGATCGACGGGGCCAGGGCCCTGGCCAGGGTCGGCCGCTGGACCGAGGCCGCCGACGCGATGACCGCGCACCGCGGCATCGGCAACCGCCTCCTCGACGGCCGCCAAATCATGATCATGTCGCTGATGGAACGCGGCCTCGACCAGCAGGCCCGCGACATGATCGAGTCCACCGCCCCCATCGAGCCGTGGGAGAACACCATCGCGGCCCTCCTGCGCGTCTGCTGCCGGCCCGCAACCTCACCGGCGTCGCCGCCGGAGCTGGAGCATGCCCTGCGAGAGGCGCTCACGCTGGTCGCCCCGCCCGACCCCGAGATCGCAGCGTTCCAGGCCCGTGTCGCGCTGAGCGCGCTCGACCTCGCCCACGACTGGATCGGCCCCTGCACCGCCCTACTGGACGCCGTCGTCGATGTCGCCGTGCTCGACGCCTACGCCGCCCGTGACGTCCTGAGCCACCCTCCGGCGCGCTTCCGCTTGACCGATGCGCAGGGGCAGAAGCTCGGTGACGTGCTCACCGCGTCAGGGCTCGGCGCCGGGACGCTCCCCCCTGCTCACATGCAGGCTCTCACCACTGCCGTCGAGAAGGCCGACGTGACACTCCGAGGTCTGCTGTGACCCGTTCACCAGCTACGCGGCCACCTACGCCAGCTCCAACCACGAATCGGCACCCACCCCACCGCGCCGACCGCTCCGCGGACGCCGGCGAGGCAAGGGCTGGGGGCCGGCCGAAGACGCGACCAGACGCCCACCGGGTCAGGGCGCCGCTGTACGGTCGCGCGGGTGGCGCCCGCACGATCGTCCTCCAGTGTGGGCGCCACCTGCATAAACACAAGAGCACCCCGCCAGGACCGGGGCGCGTCGTACGGCAGTCCCGGCCTGAGCTGTACCGCTGGAAGTTTTCCCCGAAGTTCGAAATTCGGGGAAAACTTTCTAGGGCTACTAGCTGGGGCTCAGCACTGGACAGGGGCTACTAGCTGGGACTTAGCGCCGTAAGAGTTTGGGCGAGTATCCGATATTCTTCGAAACTCGCTTAAACTCGAAGTCGAAGAGGTACAGTCTTAGCACTGTAAGGACTCTCAGTGCTCCTGAGACGAGCAAGGGCCCCCCGGGTGGTTGTGGTGACCAGTACTCCCGGGAGACCCCTGCATAGTTCCTGGGGTGGCCTCCTGCTCCTACAGGAGGTCATCCCAGGGACGCCCCTCGGCGGCCCTGCGCAGCAGCTCGATCAGGAGACCGGTCAGGAGCCGTAGCACCAGGCCGGGGCCGATCTTGCGGAGCAGCGCACGGACCTTCGAGGATCTACCATCGAACCCTCCGCCGGGGGCGGGGGGAGTGGTCTCGGCCATAACAGTCCTTCCTGCTGGTGGTGCGGTGGGAACAGCCTGCTGGCGGGGTTGCCAACAGACAGTTACCGCCGCACGGAACGGCAGAAAAGGGCAGCGATCACTGAGACCGCTCATCACCGTAGTGGCTCAAGGGGTTCGGCGACCGGATTTTCTAACAAAAAGGGGTGCACCGGCTTTCTCGGGAATGCCCGAATCGGCCATTCAGGGAAATAAGCCTGGTAAATGCCCCGCACCCTCGCGGCGGGGCAAGGCGCTCAGCCGTCGCCCCGGCCGCGGGCCCACCGCCCGCCCCGTCTCACACCGGCGCGCGGAGCATCAGCCGGGCCAGCTTGCCATCCTTGACCAGGCCGGCCAGGTACTCGGCGTAGTCGGCGAGTCGCATCTCCAGCCCGTCGGGGTTCAACACCGCCGCCGCCGCGGCTCGTTGACGGCCGCGGCGGGGTGCGGGTGCCCCTGTGGCGTGTCTCCACCGCTGGCTGACAGCGGCGTCGATCTCAGCCAGCCCGGTGACCGGCGCGTCCGGCATCCACGGCCACCCGACCGCAGCGACATCGACCTCGGCGGCGGCCGCCGGGTCCGCGCCGGCCGCGGTGGCGGCCACCACCGCGGTCGCCGCCGCCGCGTACCGCACGCACTCCCGTCGGCACATCCCCGCCAGCTCCTCGGCGTGGGCGTCCAGGACCGTCCGGTAGCGTTCGGCGGCGTCCGCCAGCGCTGCGTTGTAGGCGTCGGCCGCCGCGTTCCGCTCCGCCGCCAGCTCGCCGCCGTCCACCCGCCGCCCGGCCATGGTGGGCAGCCGCGCGGGCTCGGTCAGCGTCTCCTCGCGCCGCCGCCATAGCCGCCGGCACTGCGCGCCGAGCACGGCCAGGGCGTGATCGACCTCGGCAGGCCATGGGGTGCTGCCGTCCGGGCGGCGGGCGGACACCTGCGGGTACAGCCGCGCGTACGCCTCCCACTGGTCGGCGTAGTGGCGCGCACCCGCCGGGGTGAGCCGCAGCCGGTACCCGTAGCCCTCAGCGGCGGGTTCAGCGGCGACGTACGGCTCGGGCTCCCGCTGGGTGAGCCGCAGCCACGCCCCGTCGACGTACCTCCTCGCGAGTCCGTCGTGGCCGGCGGCATGGACCTCGGCCAGCATGCTCCACAGCGCCTCCGACAACTGCCCGCGGCCCGGCGTGCCGGGCCGGGCGGTGTCCATCCCCGCGGCCCGGCACACCGCCCGGCCGACCCGAGTCAGCCTCACATGGAGGTGGTAGCCGATCAAAGCAGGGTCGCGGCGCAGGTCGATCAGTCCGCTGCCCTCCAGCGTCTGCAGCGTCGCGCCGGACCCCTGGTCACGGACGCCGTGATGGGCCAGGAGGACCTGCAGCTTGCCGGGATCGGCGAGACTGTTGGCCACGGGGCCGTAGTCCAGCCACCGCCACTCCTCCGCGGGCCGCCGCCTCCATGCGGTCTTCTCGTGCCGCTCGGCGGCCTGGTCGGCGTCGTAGAGGATCCGCATATATACCTGCTGCCGCTCGTTGAGAGCCACCCACGCGGCCGCGGCGCGATCCTGGGAGGTCATGACGCGACGCTAGCAAGCTCACCTGACGGCTAGGCAGGTAACGCCGCGATCATGCCTCGGACATCACCCGGCGGCCGGCGCCTGACGGACGGGGACTTCCAACGTGACCGCCACGACCTCCCACGCCGCGGTGCCCGACTCGGCCAG
Source organism: Streptosporangium sandarakinum (assembly GCF_050942225.1). Classification (NCBI taxonomy): domain Bacteria; kingdom Bacillati; phylum Actinomycetota; class Actinomycetes; order Streptosporangiales; family Streptosporangiaceae; genus Streptosporangium; species Streptosporangium sandarakinum. The sequence continues at coordinate 110,079 of NZ_CP192035.1, read as the reverse complement.
CTCGGCGGGCATCTCCATGGACACCGTCACCTCGCCGGTGACCGAGTACCGATCGGTGAGGTACCTCAGGGACTCGGTGGGGAGCGCGGCGGGCACCATGCTCCTGTCGGCGAGTTCCGCCAGGAGCCGGTGCCACATGCTGCGCCGGAGGTGGGTCCGCAGATCGGAGTTCTGCCACATCTCCCGGGCCACTGCCTCCCGGACTCCGAACGTCCCGTCATGCGCGGCGAGCACCGCGGCCGCGATGTGTTCGGCGGTCTCCTGGTAGAGGAAGACGCCGTGCTCCCCTGCGGCGCGGGCAGCGGCCTGGGCGGGGGTCACGGCGGGGACCGGTTGGGCACTCATCGGCGCCTCCGGCGGTACTCGGCCTTGGCCCGGCGTGCCGCCGGGTGCGTGCGCCGCAGCATCAGGCGGTAGAACCGCCAGGTGATGCGGCACTTTACCTCGATCGTCACGCTGCGGTCGCCGGGGCTCCACTCGGCCGGCTCCTGGCCGGTGGGCAGCGGGGCCTCGAAGGTCGCGTCGTCGAGGACGCCGATGAGCTTCCACGCGGTGGGGTCGTTGGGGTCCGCGCCGAGCGGCGCCCAGTGGACCGTGGTGCCCTGCATGAGAGTCTGCTCGCTCAACGCCCGCCCTCCCGAAGGTCGGCGCGGATCGCGTCCCATACGGCCAGCGCCCACCAGCACCGCCGCGGGTTCGCCCGGAAGTACCGGCGGGCGACGCCGGCGTACCGGCGGGGCTGCAGGCGCCTGATCCTGCTGGCCAGCGGAACACCGGTGATCCCCTCGGCGGAAGGTTCGGGTGTCTCCGGCTCAGGCTCCGGTTCGGTGCTGTCCGGCCACCCGTAGAGCGGCGACTCATCGAGGTACCTGGGGCGGAACGGGTCGATGCCCTGCCACGCCCACGCCTGCTCCCACGTCACCTCCTGCCTCTCAAGGTCGACCTGCCAGTAGCACGGGCAGGTGCCGCACTCCAGCCACGGCAGCCCGGTGCCGGGCGTCTGCCTGGAATCGCCGACCGCTCGCTGCAACCCATCCCCGCAGTGCGGGCACAGGCCGTTGCGAAGCTTGTCCAGGAACTGGAGCATCCCCAGGCGATGCGCTTCCTCAGGGGTGGTGCCCGCAGGGATGGTGTAGGTGGGGCGGGGCTGCGCGGAGGATGGGGGCATAGGGGGTCCTCTCCTTGTGGGGAGAGGCACCGTAGAGGATCCCGCCGCTTACGTCCCGGAGCCGTTAACCCCGGATGTCCCTACATTCCGCCCATGACCGATCGCGACTCCTCGACCTTCGCCGCCTGCGCAGACGCGCTCCCCACCGACCTACGTGACCGTGTCCAGGCGATGCGGGACTACACCCTCGCCTGGCGGGCGTGCCCATCCTGCCGGCGAATCCGCGACCTGGTATGGCTGGCGTTCGATGCGGCTTTCGTCGGCGACCAGGCCGCCGCGCAGGAGATGATCGAGCAGGCCGAGCTGGTGGCCGCCGCCGAGCGTGACTCCGCCGACTGCGTCTCCCAGCCGCGGAACCCAGGGCGCTCCAGCCGACGTGTGCCCGGCTTCGACCGGCCCGGCCCGCTGGTCGCCGCCACCGACGCCGCGCACGTCGGCGCGTGCAGCGGGATGGGGTACCTCGTCAGCGACGGCCGGTGGGGGATGCGGCGCCGCTTCGGGAACGGCACGCGGTACCTGCCAGATCCGACCGGCCCGTCCAAGGTCCTCGTCGCTGAGCTGCGGGCTGTCGCGCTCATGCTGGATGAACTCGGCGACGACGCGGCCCGGCTGTCCCTGCTGCTGGTGGACAGCACCACGGCGATCGGCTACCTGCGGGGCTGGAAGTCCGGGCACGTGACGCGCATGCCCGCTGGGTACAGCCTGCGGCCGCGCCTGCACGGCGGCGAGCCCGCGCTGGTGCGCCTCGCCCATCGTTTGGCCGCCCTGCCGACGCTGCGGATCGAGCACGTGAAGGGGCACTCCGGGCATCCGCTGAACGAGGCCGCGGACTCGCTGGCGAAGATCGCCCGCCGCCGCGCCGTCGACGCGACCATGCGCGCGGAGCGGGTGGTCGACGCGTTTCTGCGGGTCTGGCACACCCGCCTGGTAGCTGCCTGACGGCATCGGCCAGTACCCGTGGTCTAGGAGTGGTTGAGCCCGGAACCCCTGGCGGGGTCCCGGGCTCACTTCCGGTGGATAGAGGGCGAGCCGCACGGCTCACCGGGGCGGGCGGCTGTCTGTTGACCTCGGTTTAGGGCTGCTGGTTCGGATCGACACGTCGTCGGGCGTCGGCGCTGAGGGCGTCGTGCACGGACTGGGCGGGGATCCTGAGACGGCGGGCGAGCGCGGCCTTGGCTCCGTGCTGGTTGGGGTATTCGCTAAGGAGATTGCGCATGTGCATGGCACGGGCCATGGCCAGACGGGTCATCTCGGCGCGAGTCTCTTCGATCCGGATCCTGAGCTGGAACTCGATGTTTGCGATGGGGTCGTAGTCGCTGCTGCCATCGCTGAAAGGGCCAGGGTCGGCGTCGTACTCTTCCTTGCGGCGTTCGTTGTCGACTCGCATGCATGCGAGCTCGACGGCGTTCGCCTCGTCGATGGTGGCAAGGTCTGTTGCTCTGTCGCGGTGAAATCGGAACGTTCGGTTGGCCTCGTCAATGTCCGCGTCGTCGAGGTAGGCCATGGGGTCGTTGAAGTACACGACCGCGCTGGTGATCTCGTTGTCGAGCCCCGAGAGGAGTTCCTTCCCGGGGAGCGTGTCAATGACGAAGGACTCCTCGGAGGCCGGCCCCCCGGAGCGGATCCGGTAGCTGGTGGCGGTGGCGGAGTCGAAGTAGATTTCCGACTCCGGTGCCCAGGAGGAGGCGTGCATGGAGAGGGTTGGTAGGTGCTGTACCTGGGGGAGTACAGCGAGAAGGTGAGAGCGGGCGTCGTTGAAGGTGTCGAAGGTGGGGAACTCCCGGTCGTCGGCCATACTTCGATTATAGAGGTACCCCAGATAATTCAAGGGGTACTTCTATAAGTGTGTCACTTTGCGCTGCCCGGCGCGCGGAGCCGGTCCACCGCCTCGCGCCGTTTACGGTGCGGGCGCCGGTCGTAGCGGGCCGTCGTGGTGGGGGAGGAGTGCCCCACGAGGTCCTGCGCCGTGGCCAGGTCCACCCCGGCGTCCAGCAGCTCGCCGATGAACGTGCGGCGGAAGTCGTGCGGGGTCCGCGGGGACGCCCCGGCCTGCGCAAGCCGCTTGATGACGATCTTCCGGATGGCCTGGCCGGTCATGTGCGCCATCCGGGCCCCGTTCATCTGGACGTGGTCGCCCCGCCGGATCGGCGGGAACAGCGCGCCCGTGGTCCGGCCGCGCCGCGCCAGCCATGCCTCGACCATGTCGCGCGCCGCCTCGGTGAGGTAGACGGTGCGTTCCTTGTCGCCCTTGCCGCGCACCCGCAGCGACCGGGCGCCGCTGTCGTAGTTCGACACCGTCGCCTTGACCAGTTCCTCGCGGCGGACGCCGGTCGAGTACAGCACCGCCAGCAGCGCCCGGTCCCGGGCGCCGATGAGGGAGGTGTCGTCGTCGAACACTGCGAACAGGGCGTCGATCACGTCTTCGGGGATGTGCTGCCCGGCCGGTTCCCGGGTGCCGCGCATGTTGGAGATGTCGGCGGCCCGCCGGTAGTCCTCGGCGGTCATCAGCTCCAGCCGCCATGCCTCCTTCAGCACGCGGCGCAGCGCGACGAGGTGCTGGTTGGTGTAGGCCGGCGACAGCTCCAGCTCGACCAGGCGGGCCCGGATCCGGCTGGTGTGCTCATACCTGAGCCGGTGCCAGGGGAAATCCGCGCCGGTCACCGCCTGGTCGTCGAGGTCGGCGCCGCGGATGAGGCGGGCGATGCGGTCCAGCGCGGTAGCCATCTTCCGGTGGGAGTCGCCGGCCTTGAGCTGGTCCAGGTAGGCCCGGTACGGGTTGCGGATCGGGTCGGCCTGGACGGCGAGCAGCAGCTCGCCGCCCGCGTCGGCCGGAGTGAGTGGCGTAGGCAGGGACATCAGCGTGGGCCTCACACGGCGATGAACAGCTGGGGCAGTTCGGCGAGCTTGGCACGAGTGTCACGGTGGCGCTGGCGGCGCTGCTGTTCTGCTTGGATGACGTCCTCGTAGTCTTCGAGGATCTGGTGATACGGGATACCCCAGCCGGTGACTTCCTCGTTCAGTGCTGCCAGGGCTTCCTCTTGACTGGTCCACCATTCCCATGCCAAACCGGTCGACCATCCGTCGTCGGTGACGCCGATCGCGGCCTTAGAGGCTCTAGCCACGAAGGGTGGGACATCGTCTATAAGGACGAAGTGCTCCCAGCCGGGGATCTGGCTGGCCTGGGTGTACTTCTCAAGCGGTGGCTCGGTGAGGCGGCCGTGGGCCCATTCACGTACCTGGGCGGTCAGGAACCGGTCCAGTGCCGGGTGGCGGAACCCGGTCTTTTGTGAGCCGGGCTGGTCAGAGGCGGGAACGCGGTCGACGCGGGCGCGGCGCAGATCGAGGCCGTCCTGCCAGACAATGTGCAGGTGTTCGGCGGTGTCGGCGCACTTGTCGGGGTGGTAATTCACGGTTCCCCAGGGGGTGCCGTTGAGGGTGCCGTCGTCGTTGACCAATGCGGCTTCCTGGAGCTGGCGGAACACCGCGAGGGTGACCTGCTTGCCGCTGACGGTGAGGGTCTTGATCTCGACGGTGGCGGTGGTGATCTCTGCGTTGTGCAGAGTGAGCGGCGTGCTCATGGGGTGGGGCCTCCGGATGGCGGGGTGGAATCATGATCCTACCAATAGGTTCCGGGAACGCGCATTCCCGTTACCTATTCTCCGAGGGCGGAACAACCGGCCACCCCGATGCCCTGAGAGCCACGCAGAGCCACCCGAAGGCTCCATGCGACCGATCACCCGCGCCACTCCGCGTTCGCCCGGCAGCGCGCATCTCAGCGCCCCCGTTTTCACGGTGCCGGACCCGACAGATTCTCTATCCGTCTATCGATCTATCTATCTTTCAAACTATCCATCTAACCTTCCGCCTCTTTCCGTCTCTTTCCATCCGCCAGGCCGCGACGTAACCGGCCGACTGCTACAACAGCCCCATGGAGCACCCCACCGCCGCCCCGCCCGCCCCCTCCCCCGCGCCGGGCGCGAGGACCTGCATCTGGCCCACGGGATGCCCGCGCACACCGCCGCCGGGCAAGGCCGGCGGCTCCGGCCGGCGGCCGGAGTACTGCGGAGAGCCCGACCCGGACACCGGGACGATCCACAACGCCCGCAACCGGTGGGCCGCCGCCCAAGCTGGACGCCTGCCCTCCCCCGCCGTCGAGGAGCTGCCCGCCGAGATGCCCGGCCGGCCGGTAACCACCAGCCGCCTCCGCGCGGCCTCCCTGCTGGACGGGGCGCGCGGCGCGGCCGACAACGCGGTCACCGCGATCAGCGATGCCGCCGCCCGCTTCGCCGCGGTCGCCCAGGCCCTCGCCGACCTCACCGACCCCGCCGCCGCCGAGACCGAGCTGGAGACGATCGATGCCGAGGCCGAGCGGCGTATCGCCGAGGCCCGCGCGCAGGCCGGTGACGCCGAGCGGCAACGGCTGGCCGCCGAGCAGGCCCGGGATCAGGCACTCATCGAGCGGGACCACGCGCACGCCGCCGCGGCCGAGGCCCTGACCGACGCCGAGACCGCCGAGGCCGACGCCGAGCGAGCCCGCGCCGAGCTGGCCGCAACCCGGCAGGCCGCAGCGCAGGAGGCCGCCGACGCCGAACGGCGCATCGAGGCCGTCCGGGCGGACAACGCGGCGAAGATCCAGCAGGCGCAGCAAGCGGCCAGGGACGCCGAGCAGCAGGCGGCCACCGCCCGGAAGGCCGAGGCCGACCTCCGCACGGAGCTGGAGCGGACGCACCGCGACCACGCCGCGGAGCTACGGCGCCTGGCCGGCGCGCACCGCAGCGAGATCACCGCGCTGAAGGCCGCGGCCACCACGGCCAAGGCGGCGGCCGCCGACGCGCGCAAGCTCATCGAGCGCCTAGAGGCAGAGAACGCCGCCCTACGCGAGGTCCAGGGCACGCCGAAGCCAGGAAAGTGATCTCCCTGGCGCAGGCCCTAGCCCACCATTACAACTTTCCGAAGCCGATTCCTTACGCTGGATGCATGATCACTTCAGATGATGAGTACAGCGAGAAGATCACCGTGACGGTGGCCTGGTTCAACGACTACAACGGCCGGACGTACCCTCCGACCCCAGCGAAGTGGGCCCACCTGAGCGACGCAGGTATCTCATACCCGGCTGAGGTGGACAGTGCCCTGAAGGAAACGACCGACCCCCGCCTGTTCGACCACAGCGTGTTCGTAGTGCCCGCCGAGGATTACTCAGCGGCGGATCACCCCCGCGGGTTCCGGACGAGATGGGTGATCGACTTCGAGGCCACCAAGGAGCAGGTCGCCATGGTGCGCGCGGCGGCCGAAGCAGACAGGTAGGGATGCCGGTAAGAGACGTGTCACCAGCCCCAAACGAGCGCGATCAAGCAGGAGGCTCGACGCTCGGCTACTCGGTGTCGGCCGGGCCGCGGGCGGCGGTCTGCTCGGCGCGCATGTGCTCGTCGTAGGCGGTGAACAGGCTGTAGCCGTCCTCGACGAGCACGGGGGGCATGCGGCCGCATCGGCACAGCGCCGGGTAGAGGTCACGGCCGGCGTGGGCGGAGGCGATGATGTCGCGCTCGTCGGTCTGGGGGCTGTGCTCGTCCTGATCGATGAGCGGGTCACCGGACCAGTGCGGCAGGGATGTCATGGCCAGGGGACGGGGTCGGCGGTGAGGTAGTCGGCCAGCTGGGAAATGCCGGGCTGGTCGGGGGCGTAGGGGATCGCCCACGCGATCCCGGCGATGGCCTGGCCGGCGGGTGCGGTCGTGTCCGGGGTGCTGGTGGTGGGCTGCGGCGGGTCCTGCGGAGTGTCCGGCGCGCCCGTGGGGTCGGGGGCGGCGGGGCCGGTTGGCTCCGGGGGTGTCGTGCCGGTCGGCTCGGGGGCCGCGGTCGTCGACTCGGAAGGCGCGATCGTCGGCTCGGGGGGTGTCGTGCCGGTCGGTTCCGGCGCCGCGGTCGTCGACTCGGAAGGCGCGATCGTCGGCTCGGGGGCGGACTGGGACGGCACCGGCACCGGCGTTGATGAGGGCTGCGGCGTCGGCGACGCGGAGGACTGCGGCGTAGCGGTGGTGGTCGACGTCGGCTCAGACGTCGGCAAGGCGGTCGGTGCCGGGGGGAGAGTCGGCGTGGACAGGGAGGTGGTCGGCATCGGCGCGGGCGCCGGCGAGGTGGTCGACGTCGGTGTGGGGGTCGGTGTGACGGTGACGGCCGGGCGGGACTTCTTCCCCGGGAGCAGGGCGAAGGTCGGAGCGGGGGTGGGAGACTGCGTCACCGCCCCGGGCATCAGCGCCGACGGAGACGGGGACGAAGTGGGCTCCGCGGTCGGGGTCGTCTCCAGCGCGGACGGCGACGGCGTGGGCACCAGTGTGGCGGTCGTGTCGGCGCCCGGGTCGGTGAAGCCGAGCACGTCGGCGTCGAGCACGTCGGCGACGGCCGCCCGCACCGGGGGCGGGGTGATGACCTCTACGATCGGCGCGCCGATCGCGTAGGTGCTGACCGCCAGCACGCCGGCTTGCACCACGGCGGGCACAGCGGAACCGAACACGGTCGCCGCCCCGCCGCCGACGCCGAGTGCCCCCACGCCGATGCTGCCTCCAGCCACCAGGCCGGTGCCGCCACCTGCGGCCAGGGTGGTGCCCGCGGCCAGGGTGGTCCCGCCGGCGGCGCCGCCGCCGGTCAGCGACTTCACCCACGCGCCCACAACCCAGAAACCGCCGAGAGCGGCCGCGGCGCTGCTGAGCACGCGGCCAGCGAATCGTCTTAGGGCGACCGTCAGTGTCAGGGCGCGGGTCTGCATGCCCATACGTACGACGGGCGGAACACGGTCGTCGTCAGCGATGGCACGCAGCCGATCGATCTCCTCCTGGAGCAGGAGCACGAGCTTGCCGGCGTCGGCGGCGCTCTTGGCTTTCGATACCCACGGCACGCTCTTGCCGGTCTGGGAGGCGATGTTCTTCTGGTGGTACAGCCGCTCCCCGGTGTTCGGGTCACGCAGGTCGTAAAGCCGGGCGATCTCCAGGTCGTGGATCTGCTCCAGGATTCGCCGCTCAGCGGCGTTGGCGGCGAGTCGCCGCTGAACGGCCCGCCACAGCTCGAACGGGTCGTCGGGGTTCTGGATCCCCTCCAGGTGGAGCTGCAGCAGGTGGTCTACCGCCTCGGCGCCAAGACCGCGGGGGTGCATCACCCGGTGCTCGCGGATCTCGGGGTCGTCGCTTGTCATGTGAACTCCTCGGCGGCGGCGCTGGCGGGCTGCGATGCGGCTGTGCTTATCGGGTGGCGGCCGGGCAGGTGTGCGGGTACCCCGCCTGGCCGCCGGGCTTCAGCGGGGCGGGAGCTTCCCGGCGCCGCCTACGCACTCGGGTGCGCGCTCAGAGAAGACGTCGTTCGGGATGGGCCGCCACGTGGCTTGCAGCCATATACAGGGCCAGGAACAGGTCTGCGGCCGCGTCAGCTTCGGGGTTCAACGCACTGAGCTCCCTCAATGAGATGGTGGCTAGTCGTCTGGCTGTCGGAGCGTCTGCACGAGGACTCGCCGCCGCTTCCGTTGTGTGGTTAGCGCCAGTATCCACTGGCGGGCGTTGATACTGTCCGCTGCTGAGCATTCTGTCAAGGATCAGGCGACACCGGGGGAAATGTGTGTACTCTTGGCATCCATTCGCGGTGCTAGGGGTTGGCCCCGATCCGCTCACCATGAGTCAGGAGGTGCATTCGGGTGGCGACGTTCGCTGAGCGTCTGACCGAGGCACTGGCCGCACGAGGCGTCTCGCACCGGAAAGCGGCGCGCGACATCACCGCGGCCGGATTCAGGATCTCGCACGGCTACATCGGGCAGCTCGCGCGCGGGTACGCGGACAACCCGAACCTGGACGTGCTCACGGCGCTCGCGAACTACCTGGGCACGACGGTCGGCTGGTTGGTCGGCGACCAAGAGCCCACCGGCCGGGAGCCCGTCGCCGCTCGGGTGACAGGTGCCGGCGGCCAAGAGCCCGACGAAGCTGAGGTGAGGCAGCAGATGGAGGACCTGGGCGTCCACCATCTCGCCGAGCGGACCGTGGGCCTATCCGAGCTGAGCTTGTCCGCCATCGCGCAGATCATCGAAGCGGCCCGGATCGCCGAGGGCCTGGACAGGCAGGGATCTCAAACACCGGATGATCAAGGGTAGTCTGACCGGGCTCACAGCCCGGAAAGGCCCCTTGTGACATGCAGGCTCCCCCCGCCGTATTGGCCGCGCTGGAACTCGTTCCCATCCCCCGGCCCTTCGACCTCGACGCGTACATGCGTCAAGTTCAGCGGGTCCGGGGCCGGCGCGTGCACCTGCACGAGCTGCCCGCCACGGCGGCCGGCGCGATCTGCGGGCTGTGGCTCGCGACGGAGAAGGCCGACCACATCTACGTCGCGCCCGGCGCGACCGGTGTGCTCCGCGTCAACATCCTGCTGCACGAGATCAGTCACATGCTGCTCGGCCACGGGCGGGCCGACGAAGCCGCGGCGGCTCTGGCCCGGCTGCTGCACGGCGGCGGCAACACCCAGGGCGTACGCGCCCGCTACGACAGCACCGAGGAACGGCACGCCGAGATGCTGGCCACGCTGATCCTCACACGGGCCAGTGAGCCGGCGCAGACCGGCGACGGGCTGTCGATGCTTGAAAACGTCATGGGATACGGCATACCGGAACGGTGGTGATCTGCGCATGAGCGTGGCCGACTGGGTTCTACTGGTCGTGCTGTGGGGCATCTCGATCTGGCGCCTGCCTGCGGCGTTGCGCTCCTACCAGCACCGCATGCTGTGGGGAGCGTTCACCGCGCTGGCCATCTCCCGCGTCTTCTCGGCGAACCCGGTGGTGGAGTGGACCATCGACCTGACGGGCCGGGAGTGGGCGACCCTGCTGCGCCACCTCGGCGGGCTGCTGTCGGCGGCGAGCCTGCTGGCGTTCGTCGAGGCGATCACCCGGGGTGCCGGCCGGTCGCGGGCCCGGTGGATCTGGCCGGCGGCCGCCGTGGTCGTCGGCGTCCTGGTGGCCTTGTTCGCGATCCGCGGCGGCCGCATCTACTGGGTGGCCGGGCAGCCGGGTGAGACCGCCACCGCCGGCCGCATCTATCTGCTGGTGTTCGATTCCTGGCTGATCTACTGCCTCGGCATGGCCGGGGTGATGTTCGCCCGGTTCTCCCGAACGGCGCCGACGCTCCTGAAAGTCGGGATGGTCATCTCGGCGGTCAGCATGGCGGCCGGTGTGCTGAACCGCGGGCACGTCATGGTCGTCAACCTGGCCAACCTGTTGTTCCCCCAATGGGGGCTGAGGGAGTGGGGCCTGTTCCACGGGGTGACGATCGTCGTCACCGTCGTCGGGATCGCGCTCGGCACGTCGATCGCCGGGGTTCCCGCCGTGGTCGGCCACGTGCGGCAGCGGGCCGCGCTGCGGGAGTTGCGGCCGCTGTGGGCGGCGCTCACCCGGCAGTACCCGGACATCGCGCTCGGTATGGCCGGGCCGGTGCGGGTGCGGCTGTACCGGCGGGGGATCGAGATCCGCGACGGCATGCTGGCGTTGACCTCCGTGGCTGAGCCGCCCGCGGACGGCACCCCGGAACGGGTCGCGGCGTGGGTGGCGGAGGCGTTGGAGGGGGCGGCCGCCGGCGCCGGGTCGGGCCAGCCGTCCGGGGTCGTCCCGGGACCGGACTTTCACGGCGACATGGGCAGGGAGTTGGCGTGGCTACGACAGGTAGCGGCAGCGTACAAGCAGCACAGCGGGATGAGCCGGGCGCGCGGGTCGCGCGTGTCCTGACCGAGGTGTTCGCGCCCGCGCACCTCGTGATCGGTCTGCCTCTGGTGGTGGGCGCGGTCACGTCCGGGTGGGCGGGCCTGGCGTGGGGTGCGGTCGCGGCCGGGTTGTGCGGCGGCATCCCCGCCGGGGTCATCGCGGTCGGCGTGAAGTCGGGGAGGTTCGGTAATCGGCACCTCACCGACCGATCCCAGCGGCCATGGCTGGTCGGCGTCATCGCCGCCCTGGTCGTCGCCGCCCTCGCCCTGCTCGCCGTACTGGGTGCGCCGCGGGTGATGGTGGTGTGCGTGGCCATCATGCTCGCCACGCTCGCCGTGGTCGGCCCCATCACCCTGGTCTGGAAGATCTCGTTCCACACGGCCGTCGCCGGCGGGTCGGTGGTGATGCTCGCGCGCATCCTCCCGGCCGTGCCCGTCTACGTGGTGGGTGTGCTCCTGGTCGTGGTGATCGGCTGGTCCCGGGCCAGGATCCGGGACCACACGCCCGCCCAGGCCGCCGCCGGGGCGGCCGCGGGCGGGGCCGCCACGTGGGTGACGCTCGCCCTGCTCGGCTGACCTCTCACGAGCGGTCCCTCAGCCGAGCGCCCAGGTGCGGGGGCCGACGATCCCGTCCGGGACCTCGCCGTGCTCGCGCTGGAGCACCACGGTCGCGGCGCGGGTCATCCGGCCGAACTTGCCGTCGACGTCGATGGTGTGGTGGTTGCGCTTGAGGATGCGCTGCCAGGCGGCGACGTCCTCGCCGGTCATCATGGCGTCGGGCTTGTACGCGAGGTACCGGCCCGGCCAGCCTCCGCTGGGCTTGGGTTTGGCCGGCGTGGGCTTGGGCGTCGCCGGCCGGGCCGGCGCCGAGCCGCCGGGGCGGGGAGCGCCGCGGCGTACCCACTCGTACAGGGGCCCGCCGGGGCAGTCGGTGGAGAACCCGTCGCGGTGGCCCTTGATCTCCTTGCCGGCGCGGCCGTGGTCGCGCAGGTAGTCGATCGCGTCGAGCACGCCGTGCAGCACCCCGTCGTTCGGGTGGGTGAGCCCGGAGGAGCCGACCAGGGCGAGCACGCTGTAGTGCTGGCTGTTGAGGCCGGCGCCGTTCGCGGCGGTCAGCCGGCCGGGCCCCCGCCCTTCGAACACCTTCCGGTGCGGACAGGCCACCATCGAGTAGGCCAGGTCGAGCCAGCCGTTGCCGTCCATGTGGTGGTTCTGGAAGCCGCGCACCAGCTCGACGCACTTGTGGTGGTTGCCGGGGTCGGCGAGGTCGGCCGGAACCTTGCCGCCGGTGTAGTGGACCTTCACGCCGCGCGTGCTGCTGATGGGCGTGTAGGCGCCCTTCGGGGCGCGGGCCTTCCATTCGCGGCGGGTGATCAGATCGATGCCCATGCGGTGCCTCCCAGGGGCGCGGGTGCCTGTGCCGGGGGCATGCTGCCGGGTTACGGCGCTTACGTCCTGCCGGGAACGGGTCGGGCGCCCGGCCGCACCCCCAGGAGGAAGGGGTGCGGCCGGGCGCCCGGTGCGGCCTTGCGGGGCCGGTTCAGTCAGCGAGCGTTGAGGCCGGTGGCGGCGAGGAAGTCGGTCCAGAACTGGGTGGCGGCTTCCTTCGCGGCGGCGAGGAAGTCGGCCCGCGCGTAGTAGTCGCCCATGGCGTGCAGGGTGTACGGGGGGTTGACGTGCGGCGGGCCCACGGGGGCGCCGCTGGCGTCGATGGGCTGGACGGTGGCGCTGCCCGCGTTTCTGATGACGAACAGGCGCCGGGTGCCGACGTAGCCGACGCTGCCGTCCGCGCTGTCGGCCCAGGTGATCATGGAGCGTTCCGGGCGGGTCGTGTTGGTGTCCTGGTCGTCGAGGCCGACGATACGGCGGGCTTGCGCGATGGCTTCGTCACGGGGCCGCTCGAACCGCTCGGGCGTGTAGAAGTCGTCGGCGTAGGGGTGATCCCAGTCGCCGCTCTCGTAGTTCCACACGGGCTCACCGAGGGTGGTGTAGGGGCAGATCATCCAGCCGTCGGCGCTGCCTTCGCGGCGTTCGACGTAGACGCGCCGGTCGGGGTCGTAAGTGTGGTCGTAGGGGATGGTGTTGCCGTCGACCTCGAACCGGTCGGCGGTGGTGCCGGGCGGGATGTCGGTGGCGCGGACCTTGGCGAGGAGGGTGGCCAGGGCGGTGGGGTCGCCGTCGCGGGCGGTGCGGGCGATGAACACCCGGTCGGCCTGGTCGAGGGGGACGCCGGAGAGCTGGTCGTAGATGCGGGCGCGGGCGTTGGCGGCGGCGCGGGTGGCAGCGTCGTGCCAGGCGGTGTTCTCTGCGTCGGTGATCACGATGTGGTGCTCCTGTTCCTGGGTGGGGTTATTCGTCGTCGGGGTGGGCGGTGTGGTCGTCGGTACCGGTCAATGCCGGGTTGATGAGGTGGAACCACTTGCCGTCGCACTCGGTGATCCAGTGGCCGCAGCTGCTGCAGATCTCAACGGGGCCTTGGCCGTCGAGGATCGCGGAGAGGTCCGCGAGGACCGGTTCCGGCTCGGCGGGCTCGTCTTCCTCGTTGTCCTGCGGGGCTTCGTCGGACTCCTCGTGCAGGGCGGGCCAGAGCGCGAGCACGTCGATCCCGTCTGTGGGGTCGAGTCCCCATACGCCGGAGTAGTGCTCGGCGTCGGGGCCGTAGTACTCGACTTCCAAGTGAGGGTGGAGGGGCGCGCACAGGGCGGAGTCGTGCAGGGGGACGACGACGGGCATGTCCGGGTCGATGTGCGCGACGTTGTCCAGGGCCTTGGCCAGGGCGCTGGTGGTGGCGGCTTTCTCGATGTCGGCGTGGTCGGCGTGGTCGTCGTGCTTGGGTCGGCTGGTGATGAGGACGGCGACGCGGGTGCCGTCGCCGGGGCGGGTGGTGATGCGGCCGATCATGCTGCTGTCGTAGAACTCCGATGTGGCCGACTTGAAGTAACCGATCTCGATGCGGGTGGTAAGGGGATAAGCGCTGCTGCCGTAGGGGTTGGAGATCATCACGGGCAGCGGGTCGTCGTCGATGTAGTCGGTGAGCGCGTCGCGGAACCGGGCAACGGTTACGGCCATGGGGTGGTGTGCTCCAGGTGAGGGCCCCGGTCGATGGGCCGGGAGTAGGTGAAGGGTGCTCCGGGCCCCGCCCCGCGCGAGGGGCGGGGCAGGAGGGGGCTACAGGGTGGTGGGCAGGAACGTGGTGGCGGGGCGGACTCCGTCGGGCAAGGCCACGAGCACGGGGTTGCTCTGGGCGAGTGCGGCGGCCAGGGAGGCGGCGCCGTAGTCGTGGACGAACCGGTCCTTGGCGACCTGCGTGATGTGCTGCTTCTTCTCGTGCTCCAGGGGATAGGCCGGGTTGATCCAGAAGCGCAGGGACGACGTCGAGACGTGGGCCATGAGCGCGATGGGAAAGCCGAGCTGGTTGGCGATGTAGCGGACCGCTTCGTCGGCGAGGGTGTCGATCCAGGCGCGGGCGATCCGGCCGAGTTCGCGGAGTTCGGCGGCGACGGAGTCGTCTCCCATGACGTCGGCCCACGTGGTGTAGGCGTCGCGGGCGACGGTCACGGTCAGGGCGATGGTGGGGAAGACGCCGGGGTTGCCGGGGTGGATGGTGGCGAGGTCGGCGGCCAGGCGGGTGGCGCTGTCGGCGCGTTCGTATGCCTTGACGAGGTCGGCGGCGTGCATGTTTCCTCCTGGGGTTGCCCGGGGGGCCGCAATCCCCCCGGGCGTGGGTGCTGGGTTCAGCAGTTGGGGCAGTAGTCGGGGACGGTGCCGTTCGGCAGGTAGTGGACGGGGGCGCCGCAGTCGGGGCACGGGCAGTAGACGGGGTTGTCGCCGCAGCAGGCGGTGAGGCCGTCGTCGCTGATGCTCGGGTCGGGGTCGGCGCACGCGACGCACGCGGGGTGGGTGCCCGGCGTGGCGAGGGTGGTGAGGGTCACGGGGTTGTTCTCCCGGGGAGGTCAGCGGCGCCCGGGTGCCGGGCGCCGCTGGGGCGGCTAGTTCCGGCAGGTGCAGGGGACGGCGGGGCCGTCGATGCCGTTGATGTCGCCGCAGGGGTCGCCGTACCACTCCAGGTTGTCGTGCTGGGTGGGGGTGAGGGTGTCGAGCCAGGCGCCGTACGCCTCGCGGGCCTGGTCGGCGAGGTCGCTGGCGGTCATGGCGCCGTGGGTGGTGTGGATCATGGGTTCCTCCTGGGGTGGTTCGGCTACCGGTTCGGGCCGCAATCCCTTGCCGGTAGCTCCAATATTACAGGGGATTTAGTATGGTGGCAACGCCGGGCCGGACACGCCGCCCGGCACTCACCGAAAGAGGAGCCATGGACGTCATGAACGAGCCGACCGTGATCGAGGGCGCGGGCGGCGGGAGCGTGGCCGTGGGTGACGCCGCCGGGGCGGTGACGCTGCGCACGCAGGGCGGGGGCGTGGTGACGCTGTCGCCGCGCGAGGTCGCGCAGGTGATGGATGCGCTGGCCCAGCACGGGCGTAGCGCGCGGCGGCACGTCGCCGGCCTGCACGCGAAGAGGCGCCGGCTGCTGGACAAGGCGCGGGCGGGTGGCGCGCCGGAGCGGCAGGCGTGGGTGCGGGGTGAGGTGGAGCGGATCACGGCCGAGCTGGAGAGGTGGGGGCCGCGCGGGTAGTGGTTGTGCGGGGAGGGGTCGCCCGGTTCGGGTGGCCCCTTCTGCACTGTTCGGGGGCGGTGCGTTGGGTGGCGTTGCCCCCGCTCTAAATCTCCTGTAATATTTGAAGTGAGCGAAGGAATTGCGGCCCTCGCTCTTGTCTACCCAGGAGGATCCCAATGGGAGCAGTTCGGGCATTCGCCCTGACGATCGCCGCCGTGGCCACGGCAGTGATCGTCACCCCGTCACCCGCGTTCGCGGCGGGCGACGGAACCATCACCAACCCCGTGCAGGGCAGCACCGTCCCGTTCGGGCAGAGCGTCAAGGTGGTCGCGAACACGGACGGGACCTGTGACCCCGTCCTTCGCGTCCGCACCCCTGACGCGAAGTTGGTGAAGGTCGCGGTCGGGGACGCCGGGACCATGTGCGGGCCGATCGGGTTCGGCGGCACCTACGTGCCGGACACCCCGGGCACCCACACGGTGGTCCTGGCCGACGCGACCGGGGGAACCCTGTCGGAGGTGGTGATCACGGTGGAGACCCCACCGGCCACCCCGACCCCGGCCCCGACGCTGGCGCCGACGCCGACCGCGTCGGAGACGACCCCGGCGGCCACGGCCACGGTCACGGTCACCCCGACGCCGACCGCCGTCAAGACGGTGGTCGTCACCAAGACGCCGACGCCGAAGCCGACCGGCAAGGCGAAGGCGACTCCGGCGCCCACGGTCACGCGGACGGTCACCCTGCGCCCGGCGGCGCCGACCTACCCGGTCCAGGCCCCGGCCCCGGTGCAGCAGGTCCCCCAGGTCGTGGTCAACCAGCCTGCGGAGAACCCGCAGGAGCCGGAAGTGGTGTTCGCCCCGGCACAGCCCCCGGCGGCGCCGTCCGTGGTGCCGACCGTGGAAGCCGCGCCGGTCGCCTACCAGACGACCCCCGCGCAGCCTGACACGGTCCTGGTCGTGCTGGCCACGCTCGGCGGCGTCGGACTCGTCGCCTTGCTCGGCACGGCTGTGTGGGCCACGCGGCACCGGGAGCCCCGGCAGCGCCGGGAGCCCGGACAGCGCCGTAACTGCCTGAACTAGGCACACTCCCCCGGGCACCCCGCCCGCCCGCGATCCAGGCGGGTGGGGCGCCCCCTTCTCTTGCGTGGCCCTACAGCGAAGGACACCCGACGATGAACGCTCAGACCTCCCCCGCTCCGCTTCCCCTGACGGACCGCATCCGCATCGCGTACAACCTGCTGGCCGACGACCCCGGCCTGTCGTTCGTGAGCATCGCCGACGTGCGGCGGATGGTCGGCACCTACCAGGCCACCCCCGAAGGGGTCGATGCGGCCCTGCGGGAGATGGCCGGCCTGCCCGACGTGAGCATCCGCCCCGCCCGGTTCATGAACGTGACCCTGTCCCGTGACGACCGCGAGGGGGCGGTGAGCATCGGCGGCCGTGAGTGCCACCTGCTGTGGATCGGATGACCAGCTCTGCCCCGGGCCGCCCGGCCCGGGGGCCTCTCTCCTCTTCGGACTCTTCGGAAAGGCCCGCACGATGGATCTCAGCGCGGATCTCGCCGCCATCCTCGATCTCGACTCCGGCACCTACACGGGTTCCACCAACCCGGACGGCAGCCCCACGCCCGACTTCCTCATCTGGGAGGCGAAGGTCGCCGTCCGGGTGGCGGTGCAGGACCTGCTGGCCGCTGGGCGGAGCCTGCGCGTCAGCATCGGTGTTCCGGCCGGCCACCCGATGACGGCCACGGTCAAGGGGCTGGCCATGGTCAAGGCGGGCACGAACCCGGGTGTGCAGCGGCGGCTGGACGCCTACGACGCCGCGCGTGAGGCGTTCGTGAACGCGGCCATCGAGCTGGCCGCGGTGGACTCGACGGTGGACCTTCGGGCGTTGCTCGACTGGTGAGCTGTGCTCGTGTCGATGCGCCCGCACCGGCCGCGTGCCGGTGCGGGCGCGTGGCGTTCCGGGGTTCCCCTTGCCACCGAACTAAATGCTCTGTAATATTTGATCTGCAAGTGAGGGATTGCGGCCCTCTATTCGACTCCCAGGAGGAACCCCGATGCGCGTGTTCGACAACCCCGGCGCCCTGGTCGGCCAGCGGGTCACCATCACCACCCACCAGGGTGAGGTCTACGCCGACGCCTACGTCCTCGACTACACCGACAGCCGCGGGGAGGGACTCGGATGGCTCGACATCATGGCGACCTTCGAGATCGAGCCCATGTACACCGAGTCCCGGCGTCACCGGGTGTTCGTCGCCGACGTCGCCGGCGTCGCCCCGGCCGCGACGGATGAGGACTACGAGCTGGCCCGCCGGGTGTCCCGGGTGCTGTGGAGCGCCCCGGCGACGCGGACGTGGGCGCCGCACGAGGTCGCCCGCAGGATGAAGGTGGACGCGGCGACCGCGCGCCGGGCCCTGGAATGGATGGCGGTGCGCTTCGAGGTCGCCGTGCACGGCACCGGGCGGCGGGTCCGCTACTCGCGCAAGGTGTGGCTGTGCCCGATCCCTGAGACCCCCTCGACCGAGGTCGGCCGGTCGCTCGCCGCCGATCTTGAGCCGTTCGGGTGGTGGGCGCGCAACTCCAACACCGGCGACCACAGCGCCGCATTGCGCCGGGCGGGCGGGCGGCCGACGCCCGGCTACGACGGGGTGCGGCTGGCCATCTGGGCGGAGCAGGACAGCAAGAGTGTCAAGAGCGCGTGGCGGGTCTCGGCGGACGGGACGGGGACGCCGATCGCGTTCCAGGAGGCTCAGGACCTCCTGTTGGGCAACTGGGCGGACCTCGCCCCCGCGCGGCCGTCCCGCATCGCCTCCGCGGAACCTGAGACGGCCCGTGTCGCCGTCCTGTCCACCTCCGGGAACTTCCGGGTGCACCGCGCCGGATGCGCCGACCTGAAGCACCTGGGCCGCTCCCAGCACGCCGCCCCGTTCCCCGTCGCAGCGCAGACCCGCGACGCCATCGCCGCCGAGCTGAACCAGGAATTCATCGACGAAGGCTCCATGACCGCCGCCGAGGCGCTCGACTACGTCGATTTCCTGCCCTGCTCCGGACTCCGCTGACCCGCGCCGGGGCGGCCTCCTTCAGGCCGCCCCGGCTTCTCCTCCCCTGCCCTGCCTCAGCCCCATGGAGCCACCACCGATGAACACCGACACCCACCCGCCGCTCACCGCCCGAGATGCCGCTCTCGCCAAGGCCGGCGACCGCTTCCTCACCTACCTCGGCGAGGCGCACGAGGCGCTCCGGAACGCTCGCCGAGCCCTCGCTGACCTCGCCTTGGACAACTTCGGTGAGCTGCACGGCGACTTCGACCCGACCGACTACGCCGACGCGTCCGCTGAGATCGAGCGGGCGATGCGCGCCGTCCGGCACGCCGACCGGATCGGCGGCGCTCACTGCGACGAGCTGGCCAGGAAGACCGGCCGGCCGACCCGCCATTGCCTCACGATCGAGACCATGAGCAACGCCCTGGTCTTCATGGAGTACGAGCCCGGACAGGAGCCATCCGTACGGGGCTGCGTCGTGGTCCGGGGCTCGGCGCGCGAGGAGGCCCAGGAGCGGGCCGCCAGGCTCGGCGTCGCCTACGTCGAGCCGACCGACCCGGCCGTGCTGGCGCTGATCGACGGACGGGAGGCGTGATGGTCGCCCGGACTCCGAGCGGAGAGGTGATCACCTGCGACGGGTGCGACGCACCGGTCGAGGAGGTCCGCGACGACATGCAGCACCCCGCCCCGGCCGACGTATGGGGGCCCGACGTGATCTACATCGTGTGCCGCCCCCTGCCGGACGGCTCCCAGCCGTGCCTGACGCTCGCAGAGCTGGCCGACGACCTGTACCGGGCCGTCCGCTGCCGGAAGCCCGGCTGTAAGGGCTGCTGACCGCAATCAGCTTCCTGCCCTGCTCTACCTTCCTGGGGGCTCGGTGGATGTATCGAGCCCCCAGGTCACCGTCTTTGGTCAGATCACCACAAGGTCGGGACAGGCGCGACAACAGACGTAGTCTCAACGGCCGCCGAAGAGCCGCCTGCTCGGACAAGATCAGCTTCCGAAGTCCGAGTCTGGAGGAGCTCCGGCTGCGACAGTGGAAGCAACGCCTCAACTACATCCAGCACGGGGAACTCACGGCGATCGGCCAGGTAACGGGCAACGGTCCGGGAGGCTGGTCGGGGCAAAGCGGCCTCCTTAGGGATCTGTGCGTCAGCAGTGAGGAAGGACACGACAACTTCCCACGCCTTGAAGAAGGTCTCAACGAAGCTGCCGTCGTAAGGCATCGGGCAGACAATCAAGTTGCGCTTGTCGTCCTTGTAGATCTTGTCGGAACCGCCATGGCTTGCGGGCACGATACCCACGCGGAGTCCCGGATACCCCTTCAACGCGGAGGGGTTGATCTTCACGGTGGTCGCCACCCAGGAGTCACTATCTATACGCCCGAGGAAGAGATCAGCTCGCCATAGACCGCTGATGCTCTGGGGCAACTCCGAGCCGGCTCCCCTCTTCCTGAAGGCCGCCGACGCACTGGCGAGAGCCTTCTTCAGCTTCACGGGGCGCCCCCGAGAACCGGACAAGAGTACTGACTGATCAGTCAGTACCTCTCCGGCGGTGTCGATGAGCTGCTGCGAGCCCGCCTTCTCTGCTCCAAAGAGGATGGATGCGACACTTTCACCCTTGACCTTGCACTGCGCAAGCGCATCGTAGGCGCGTTCAACCACGTGCGGGTTGTTACGACGGATCGCGTCGTGCACGGCGTACTCGAAACAGATACCTGTGTCACCGTCTCCCGGCCGCCGCAGACGGGGCAGCATCTTCAACTTGACCCCGGTTCGTCCTCCCGCTTCGGCTACGACGTCCCCCTTGAGGGAGTAGAGGATACCGATGAGGATCGGCCGAACCACGGCGGTGATGGCCGACACCTCGTCGGCGACCTCGTTGAGTTGACGTTCACTCCTGATCTGCACGGGGATACCGTAGTCCGCCTATGCCGACATAGGTGGACTTACGGGAAAGCAGCTCGGCCGAACTCTGGGGTGCGTGTACCTACGCCCAGTGCTGCTGCAGGCTCGGACATGCTCTTCCGGTGCAGCGACCTGGCCAGCCACGAATACCGCTCCTCCGCCACAGCGGTCACCCCTCCGCCTCGCCCGGCTCCTGGCCGGCCTGCTCGGCTCGCGCGGCACGGCGGGCCTTCACCTCGGCGATCCGCCTCGCGAGACTGCTCTCAATCTCCGTCTGATGGTTCAGCGTGACCGGCCCCCCGTTCGGCCCGGACACCTCGACCGCCTTGACCGGCCGCCACTCCTCCGGGAACATCCGCGCCAGCAGCTCCAGCGCGATACGGCCGTTCGGCGGCGTCGTCTGCACGCCCTCGGTGCCGTCCGGGCGGGTCTCCCGCTTGATCTCCACTCCGCCGATCGCGTCTTGGAACGCGGCGTTGATCAGGATGTCGCGGGCCGTCGCGCGCGCCTGCGTAAGGGCCTGACGAAACTGACGAATTTCGTCGGTGGCGTCGTCGGCTTCGCCTTGTTCCATCCATCGGTGGACGGTGCGGTCGGAGACTCCGACGAGTGCGGCGGCTGAGGCGATGCTGTGGCCGTTCTCCAGGGCCTTGACGAGGTCGCGTTGGAGGTCGGGAGTGAGCTTGGTGGGGCGGCCGGGGCCGCGGGCTTCTGTGTCGCTCACAGCGTGTCCTTCCGTGTGGCGTGCCAGGTGGTGGCGGTGCTTCGGCCGTGCCGTGTGACGAGGTCGAGGAGTTCGAGGTGGTGGAGGAGGGTCTGTGTGCGGCGCGGGGATCCGCCGATGTGGTCGAGCCGTGTTCTGGGGAGTCCGCGGGGGGACGCGCGGAGGGTGGTGAGGATGCGTTCGCGGTCGGCGGCGTCGCGTGTGGGCGGTTGCGGGGCGGCGACCGGGGCGGGGGTGGGCGGGGTGGGGGTGTAGTGGCGTTCGATCTCCAGGGTGCCGTCTGGGTGCTGGCGGATGACCTCCCGGGCGAGGTTGCCGAGCGGGCGAGGCTGGACGGGGATGTCGGTTGCGGTTTCGTCTGCGATGCGTCGGGCGCGGTCGATGGCGGCGCTGAAGGCGGGGTGTTCCTGCTTCCAGCGGTGGACGGTGGACTCGCTGACGCCGCAGAGGCCGGCGGCGGCGCGGGTGGTGTGGCCGGTCGCGAGGTGGGTGAGGATGCGGCCTTGAAGGTCGGGGGTGAGTTTGGTCGGCCGGCCGACCTTGCGGGGGCCGTTCACAGCCGTCCCCGGGTGGCCATGGTCGTCCTGGTCGTCCTGGTCGTATCGATGCGGCGGGCGGCGTGGTCGGCTTCCTCGGGGGTGATGTAGCCGGGCGGTAGGTAGGAGCCGATGGGGCCGGCCTGGTCGGCGGGCATGAGGGTGCGGGCGCCTTGGACGGGGACGAGGGCGAGGACCGTGCCGTCTTCGAGGAGCGCCCAGGCGGCGATGGGGCAGGGAAGCGGTATGCCGGTGTAGGCGATGCGCCAGCCGTCCGCGGGGATGATCTGCTTGATCGGCGGGGTGGTCATAGGAAGGCTCCGGGCCGGTAGGTGGTGGCGTACCAGGACGCGGTGTTGGTGGGGGTCTCGGCGACGTCGACGCGGAGCACTGCGGCGTCGACGCGGTCGGCGGCTTGGCGTAGCCAGGTGTGGGCGTGGTGGGCGAGGAGCTGGGCGACGGCTTCGACGGTCGGCCATGGCTGCTCGGGGAAGTCGGCGCCGAAGACGTAGACGCGGCAGCGTTCAGCGCGGAGGGGTTCGAGGAGCGGGTCGTCGGCGCCGAGGAGGGTGGCGTGGTCGAGGTGGGTGTCGATCCAGGCGCGCATCAGCTTCTTGAAGCGGCCGAATTCCACGATGGTGCTGTCGTTGTTGAGGTAGCCGGCGCCGAAGGTGATGTCGGCCTTCCAGGTGTGTCCGTGGAGGTTGGCGCACTTGCCGCCGAGGTGGGGCAGGCGGTGGGCGGCGTCGAAGCTGTGGCGGAGGGTCGCGGTGAACACGTGGTTAGGGGTTCCTGTTGCTAGTGGAGAACGTGGGGAAGCCCGCGGAGTGTGGCATGTTCCGCGGTTTGCGTCTTCGGCCCTGGTCAGGCCCGGTTTCGGGGGCGGGCGGTGGGCGCGATGATGAGCGCGACGGCGTGGACGCCGGCGAGGGCCAGGGCGAGGAGTTGCAGGGTGCCGCTGCTCGTGGTGGCCACGGTCCAGGCGAGGGCGCCGATCGTGGTGAGCTGCACGGAGCGGGCGAAGGCGATCGCGCCGTTGGACTGTCCGGCGGGCCGCTGCTCGGGCCTGGGTGTGGCGGTCATACGGCGGCCCCGATGGGCTCGGCCGCCGGGTCGACGACGGGAGCGGGGGCGGTCGGGCAGGCCGGGGCGAACCAGTTCCGGGGGGCCGGCTCCTTGAGCGTCTGAGCGCCAGCGGGGCCGGGGACGTCGGCGGGCTCGGGAAGGCCGGCCGGGTCGCCTGCGGATGGTTCGTCGGTGAGGTCGCCGGATGCGGTGAAGGGGGCGAACAGTTCGGGGGCGGCGGCGCGCTCGGCGTACTTGGCGGCCAGCTCGTCGTAGATGGGGGTGTTCATGCCCCCGGGTGTAGCAGGGCGCGGGGTTTACGTCCCGGCGGGCTGCTTGGGGGGTCGGCCGCGGCGCTTGGGCTGGTGGACGCAGACGGTGCATTCGCACGGGAGGGTGGTGGCGTCGGGGGCCGGCCGCGGGTCGGGGTTGATGCGCCAGCCCTTGCACGCCTTGTGGTTGCGGGTGGCGCACGCCAAGGACCAGGCGGTCACGTCGGTGACGCCGGGCGGCGGGTTGATGGGTGCGTCTGCGAGGGCCACGGGGTCTATGGTCCCACGGGTTGTTACGTGTGGGGCATAGCGGCATGGCAAATGGCGGCCACTCCGGGGATTTCCGGGCCGGCTGCTGCTGTCTGTTCCCCGGGGCTGAGAGGCATGATCAGCCCCGCCGTGTTTACTTCGTAGATTTCTAAGGATCAGGAGCCTCAGAAGCAACAGGGGTGGGTCTACGCCACCGCGAACAGGTCGAGCTGGTCGAACTCCGGGGCGGCTCCGGGTTCGGGCCTGGCGGTGGTCCGCAGTCCGCTGCGGGCGCCCCGCAGCACCGCCGTACGGCGGGCCGGTCGGGGGGTGAGCAGGCGCCGACCAGTCGGCGCGGCCGGAACGGCGGGGGCGGCGGTCTGCACGATCGCCGCCCCCAACAGGCGGGCGACCTCCTCGGCGTCGGCCTTGCCGGTGACGTCGAACCAGCCGTATTCGGCGTACTGGGCGGCGATGGCGTCGGCCTGCTCCCACAGCGGCGCGTCCCCGTCGAGCTGCGGGGCGGGCTCGGTGTCCGGGCGCAGCAGAGTGGCCACGATGACGTCGAACGCACGGGCCCGGAACGCGCGCAGGTGAGCGCGGCGCTCGACCTCGCTCACCCCGTCCAGGTGCCGGGCGGCGGAGGAGTGACGCTCCCAGCGGCCGTAGTGGCGGACCACGAGCGCGGTGTAGCCCTCGACCAGCTCGACCAGGCGCGGCAGCGCGGAAGCGAAGCGGGCGACCCACTCGGGGGTGCCGTGCGCCTGGAGGGTGACCGTGTCGAGCTGGGTGACCGTGACGCCGTTGGCGGCGGCGAACCGGCGGGCCGCGCGCAGGCGGGCGGCGGCCTTCGCGGTGCCGGAGCCGGTGGGGAAGGTGAACCGCACCGACGCCCGGCGGCCGGTGATGCGCAGCGTGTCGGCGGTGACGTAGGCGGCGCGGCGACGGGCCTCCTTCGCCAGCCGTTCGGCGTGGCGGGCCTCGGCGTGCTCGCGGCAGGACTGCCACAGCGCTTCACGGTCGATCGGAGCGGCGGGAGCCTGCCGGGCGGGGGCGGGCTTGTAGATGGCGGCGAGGCGGGCCATCTGCTCGCCGATGCCGCGCGTCCCGGCCAGCGGCGCGGTCAGGGCGGGCCACACCTTGCGGGCCAGGTCGACGTACGCCCGTCCGCCGAGCACGGTCACGTTGGCGCCGGTGATGCCGAGGGCGGCGGCCTGCTCGCGCAGGGTCTCGCCGGTCACGGTGCCCGCCTGCCCGGCCCGCAGCTCGTACGGGGCGAGCAGTTGGTCGAGTTCGACCAGGCCGTGCAGCGCGGAGAGGATCAGCACCCGGCCGCCTTCCCCGGCGAGCACGTCGGCCGCGCGCCGTGCGGCCCGGTGGTAAGAGCCGGTGTAGAGCTCGCCGGCGGGCACGGGGGTGTCGGTGGATGCCTTGCGGCCTCCGCACGGCACGATCACGACCACGGGGGTGGGGTCGAGGGGGGTCGTCGTGGTGGTGAGGGTGGTCAAGGGGTTCCTCCGGAGATCCGCGCAAGGGCCGCAATTCCCCGCGCGGATCTCATATTACAGACTATTTAGTTATGTGCAAGGCGGGCCGATCATGAGGCGGACACGTACTCGGCGACGTCGCCCCACCGCTCGGACACGGTGGTGAGGAGACGCCGCTCCTGCTCCATGGCCGTGGTGTCGCGCCTCCACTGGTCGTCGTCGCGCCAGCCGTCGATCTCGGCCTGAATCAGCCCGTCCAAGGTGGTGGGGTCGAGCGCGTCGAGCTCCCACGAGGAGTGGCCATGCTCGCGGATGTAGCCGCGGGCGCGGGAGTCGGTGATCTTCGCCGGGTTCGGCGGCGGGTTGTACTGCTCGATCTGGTCCATGTTCAACGCCAGGCGGACGACGTCGACCTTCGCGCCGAACAGCTCCAGCCGGTCGGTGATGTCGCGGGTCATGTCGACCCCGGAGGGGTCGTGGTCGCCCAGGTGGATGATGACCGGCTGCTGGCCGGCGTCGACGTAGCGGCGCAGCCGCTGGGCGGCGCCCCAGACTTCGGACTGGCTGGTGTAGCCGCGGCAGGAGAAGTAGTCGACGTCGTTGCGCTCGCACACTCCGGCGATCACACCGACCAGGGCGTCTTTCTCGATCCACACCTCGACGCGGTGCGGCTGGCTGGCCCATCGGGCGGTGCGGTACTGCTGGGCGACGGCGTCGACGATCTGCTCGGGGTTGTCCCAGTGGGCGAGGCTGCGCAGGTTGCGGGTGCGGTCGACGATGTAGTTCCAGTCGATCGCGCCGGCGAGGCGGGCGTCGTTGATGATCGCACCGAGCCGCTTGTAGGAGCGGTCGGAGTTCTCGATCCAGGCGCGGGCGACGAACTGGTAGTACAGCTGCCGCAGGGTGAGATCGAAGCCCTGGCGGGCGTAGGCGGCGCAGATGGCGTTCGCCTTGTCGATGATGTCCCGGTGGGTGGGGTTGAAGTCCTTGGGGACGTAGCAGATTCGAGGCATGGTGGTGCTCCGGGAGTCTTCGGTAGTCAGGGCGGCGCGACCGGTCGGTGGCCAGGCCGCCTAAGGGGTGGTTTGTTCGGTCGCGAGTCAGCGGGTGAGGGTGGGAGCGCGGAGCCAGCGGCGCTCCTCGGGGGTGGTGGCGGCCCACACGCCGAACTTGGGCGGGTTGGCCTGCACGTCGGCCCGGCACGCCGGTAGGACGGGGCAGGCCCGGCAGATGGCCTTGGCCCGTTCGGTGTCGCGCTCGCCGGCGGGGCCGTGGTGGCTGATCGGAAAGAACAGCTCAGGGTCGGTGTCGCGGCAGGCACCGCGCGTGGCCCAGGTCATACGGCAACCGGCCGGTGGGCGTTCTCGTACTGCTCGCGGACCGTGCGGCTCACGCGGCCGATCCGGTTGCACTCGATGCCCTTCCCGAGCGCCCACGCGCGGATATCGGCGTCCGTGGCGCCGTTCTGTGTGCCGCGGGTCGCGCGGATGGTGGCTCCGGCGGCCTTCGCGCGCTGCCGGGCGTCGGCCAGCTTGCGCTCCAGCTCGGCCACCTCGTCGAGCGCGGCCTGCCGGGCGGCGGCCGCGGCCTCCTCGGCGGCGCGGCGCTCGGCCACCCCGGCGTAGGTGTCGCGGAGCTTGCCGATCGCGGCCTCGGCACGGTTCAGCGCGGCCTGGACGTGCTTGTCGTCGCAGACTCGGGCGTTAGCCAGCAGCTCATCGACGGGGTCGCCGGTGGTGGTGATGACGATGCGCGGCTTAGGAGTCCGTGTCGCGGCGATGGCGGCGACGTCGGCGGGCAGGGCCGGCTTGCCGTCGTCCTTCGACAGGTCGGCCGCGAGGCCGGTCGTGGGGTGGACGGTCCACCCCTGGCGTCGGGCGGCCTGCACGATGGTGGCGAGCTTCAGGCCGGTCTCAGCGGCGGCGTGCTGGGCGGTGTTGCCTTCGGCCAGCAGAGCGAGGGCGTGGGCGTGGTCGGCGTGCAGAGCAGTCGGCATTGCGGAGGGTCCTTCTGGGAGAGGGCGGCGCGTGGGTGCGCCGCCCCGGGGTTGGTCAGAACGGCGGTTCGGAGGAGAACGGCTGCCAGGTGTGCACGCTGTTGGACCGCACCCATGCCGTACGGCCGGGACGCCTGGCCAGCCTCATCGCGTGGTCGGAGGTTTTGACCCAGGTTGTCGGCGCCTGGCCGGGGTAGGCGCCCTCGGTGACGGCGTACTCCTCCTGGATGGGGAGGCTGCGCCAGTAGGCGACCCGTTCGCGAAGTTCCTCCAGCTCGGCGACCATGCCGGGGAAGTCGTCGCAGAGCAGTTCCCGCAGGGCACGCTGCGCCTCGGGGGGCAGCTGCTCCGTCAGGGAGAGGGCCGTGACGTGGTTCAGGCGGACGGTGACCGCGTTGAGGTCGACCGGGGGCTGCTCCTCTTCGGGGTCCGGCGGTTCGGGGTCGCGGTGGTCGTCCAGGTCGTCCAGGTCGTGTAGGTCGATGTCCCGGCCGTCGTGGGTTTCGACGATCATCTGTGCCTTCCTCAGGTCGTGGGGTACCGAGGGGCGGCGCGTGGGCGCGCCGCCCCAGGGGTGGTCAGAAGTGGGAACTGCGCAAGTGGTAGCGGCGGCGCTCGTCCACGTAGGCGCGGGTACCGGCCTTCACCTCGTACGCGTCGGCGCAGCCGTCGGGGGGGCAGGTGAAGACGTAGCCGGTGGGGCCGGGGCAGTCCTGCCCTTCGGCGGGCTTGCCGTTGCTGGTGATCTTGTGGGTGCAGGTGGAGCCGTCTTCGTGGACGCGGCGGGTGGCGGGGAAGCGCTTCGGCTTGTCGGCCATGTCGTCCTCCGGATGGTCGGTGAGGGGTCCGGCGTGGGCTAGCTGGAGGGCCACAGGACGATGCAGGGGGCACCGTCCGGGCGGGGCTTTCCGGTGACCTCGTGCTCGTCGCCGTACGGGCTGGGGTCGCGGATGAAGAAGGCGTTGACGCCGACCATGTGGAGCGGGTGGAAGGAGTTGCCTTCCCTGTCGCTGGCGAGGACGACCTTCGCGGTGCGGGGCTGCTTCGCGGCGACCTTCAGGAGGTCGCCCCAGGTCATGTCGAGCGGCATGCCTTTGTCGTCGGTGATCTCGTACGCCTGGATGTCGTCGGCCGGGGTGTGCTGGTCGTTCACGGTTTCCTCGGTGGGAGCAAGGGGGGAAGTCGGTGTCGCCGAGGGGGGCCGCTCCTGCCCCGGGTGGGGGCGGGGCAGGAGCGGCCCGGCTCAGAGGGTCAGGCGACGCGGGCGTAGTGCCGGTCGATGGAGGCGCGCAGCTGGTCCATGGAGCGCTTCTCAGCGGCCTGGGCGAGAGCGACGTTCACGGCTCCGGCGATGACCTCGGTGGGGGCGTCGAGGGTGAAGTTGGCGCGCCACAGGTAGCCGCGCTCGAAGTTGGGGTCGTCGAGGCCGTGGCCGGTGAGGGCGATCTGGCCGGTGTCCTCGTTGACGGCGACCTCGATGTTCTCGTGGCGGAACACGCGGGTGCTCAACGGGTCGAGGTCGCCGAAGTTGTCGCCGCCGCGCCGTCCCTCTGCGAATCCGAGGTCGCCGAGGGCGGGGGTGAGGTAGCGGGCGACCTGGTCGGTGTACTCGTACAAGGTGGTTTCCTTCCTGGGTTGAACCGGCTTGAGGGCCGCAATCCCTCGAACCGATGACTCAATAATACAGGTCATTTAATTCGGTGTCTACCGGGCGTTCGGCGGCGCATCCCGGAAGAGGGTTTCGAGGTCGGCCACCCCATCGGCTTCGGGGCCGCCGTGCGTGACCAAGAGCGCGAGAATCGCGAGGTCGCTCCCGTACAGGAAGTAGACGCCGTCGGTGCGCGCCGCGTCGGGCAGCGGCGCCAGCACGTGGGTGAACGTCCCCAGGCATTGGCGGAGCCGCGCGGTCTCCCGCGCCGCGGCCCGTCGGCCGGCCTGCACGCCGATGCGCAGCGCGAGCACGGCCAGCAGGGCCGTGCAGGCAACGTTGACGGCGATCAGTGCCCCGCCGGTCACGGCCGCACCCGGTGCGCCGCCTCGGCGGCCTGCCGGGCCCCGGCTGTCGGACACGTCCGGATCCCGCTACACCGGCGCGCTGTGGGCGGTGCGTGGCGTGTGTGCGTTCGCGTGGCCATGCGCAGTGAGTAGCCCATTGCGTCGCTTACGTCTCGCCAGGACGTAAGGCGCGGATTGCCCTACGTTGCGCGGCTGAGGGTCCCCAACCCAACCACCCAACCCCTGTCGGGGGGCGGGTTGACGTGGCAGGGAGGGGACCCTCATGGGTGCCGAGAACGTGTTCGTCGCTCAGGTACAGCGCATCTGGCTGGCGCCGGTCGGTACGGCCGCGCCGGACGGGCCGCTCGTGGCGATGCCGTCCGGCTGGTACGACATCGGATTGTTCACGCCGGACAGCTTGAACTGGGCGACGGATCCGCAGTTCGAGGAAGCGAAGGCCGCGCAGTCGAACTACCCGGTGCGCAGGTGGCAGACCGAGGACGCCGCCACCCTGGAGGTCGACCTGATGGAGTGGTCCCTCCAGTCGTTCCGCGCGGTCTACGGCGGCGGAGTGATCGAGAAGGTCACGCCGACCGGGGACCCGGCGCCGGCCGCGTACTTCCGGTTCACCCCGCCCGCCATCGGTTCCAGGACCGAGGTGGCGGCGTGCCTGGAGCTCGGTGACGGCGCCAAGCGGCTGCGGCGGATAATCCCCCGGTGTGAGCAGGCCGAGGGTGTGGAGCAGAACTTCGAGCGGACCTCCGCGTCCACGCTGCCGCTGCGCCTGAGCGTGCTGGGAGGTGACGTGGGGGCGCCGTACTACGACATGATCGCCGGTTCGTGGGCCGCGTTCGATCCCAACCCCGCGTAGCGCAGGCCGTCACGTGGCGGGAGGGGCGGGGGCTTGCATGGTCCCCGCCCCTCCTGTGTTTCCCGCCAGGACGTAAACGGCCGGTTGGTCTACCTTGCGCCCCGCACCGACAACGATGGGGGACACGGGATGCTGGACCTGGATGCCGAGCGTAACGAGCGCATGGAGGCCGCCCGGGCGGCCCGCGGGGAGGAAGCCGGCCCGGAGCCGGTGCGGCTCGGCGGGCAGGTCATCGCGCTGCTGCCGGCGGAGCTGCCGATCGACGTGCTGGAGCCGATCACCCGGGTGAAGGTCGATACGGCGCTGCTGTTCAGGTCCGTGATGGACGCCTACAAGAGTCGCGATGAGGCCGAATCGACCGCGGCGCTGGTCGACATGCTCGTCGATCTGGTGATCATGAACCCGGATCTGCCCGCCGAGCTGGTCGAAGCGGTCAAGGAGATGGGGCGGCGGATCCTCGGCGCGGACGGCTATGAGAAGTTCGTGGCGGCCCGCCCGTCTCTGCAGGACGGCGGCGCCCTGATCAAGGGCCTGGCGAAGAAGTACTCGATGAGCTCGGGAAAGTCCTCGCCGTCCTCCGCCACCTTGAGCGGTGGGACGACCTCGACACCGATTTCCGCCACCACTTCGGAGTCGACCTCAACGGCGTCTGGCGGCGACCCGGTGACCCCGGTTTCCTCGGAGCCAGACGGTTCCTCGCCTACGTCGAGCGACTCCCCGACGATGCCCTCATAAGGACGACGGCGGAGCAGCGGGCGAACCCGTGGAACCGCACCGATGAGCTGCTCGCCCAGCTGATCGAGGAGGTCGGGGTGCTCGCGGCCGACTTCCGGAGGAAGAAGCCGCGGACGGTGAAACGTCCATCCTGGTTGTCGGGCCCGGAGGGCAAGACGGGCATGGACCGGGCGTTCGGAATCATGATGGCGACGTCGAAGACCATCACGTGACAGCGGGCCCGGGTACAGCGGTGAGCCGTACCCGGGCCCGCTGTCACATGGGGGCGGCGGCGATGAACGACCCGGCGGACGCGCGGACGACGCCGCCGAACCCCGCCCAGGTGACATCGTCGACGTACAGCACCGTCGACGCCGGCGGAGTGCCGCCCATGCGGGCCTCCAGGTGGGCCTCCACCGTCCCGTCCGGGGCGGCGACGTCCAGGATCCGCTGGACCCACACGCCCGCCTCGATCGCGCCGACCGCGCTGTCCTCCCGAATGACGTCACCGTTGCCGTCGTACCAGCGGACTGCGAATCCGGCGTCCGCCCACGGTTCGGTCGTCTGCAGCCAGGCGGCCGCCCGGTACTGGTAGCCGGGCACGGCGGGCATCCGCTGGCCGAACGTCACCGTCTCGGTGACACCGTCCGGGGTGACCTGCGCTGCACCGCCCCCAGACTGCGGGACGGTGTCGGTGTGGGCGATCTCCCCGCCGTTGACCTGCCACTCGTAGACCTCGAATTCTGCATCGAACGGCCAGGTGGAGGTCTCCGGTATGCCGCCCGCCTGGACGTTCAGCGTGCCTGGCTCGGTCACGGTGACGGTTCCGGTGAAGTGGACTCGGAAAGCCTCGCCGGGGTTGAGCCAGAACCACAGGTCGCCCAGCAGACTGCCGTAGTAGAACGCGGGGTGCATCTCGCTGAAGCCGCTGAAGTAGTGCAGCCAGGTATCGATGGCCACCAGCGACGCGGTGGGCCCGAGGAGCTGCGCGCCGGTCGCGACGCGCACGGGTGCGACCGCGGTGAGGGTGAGGACGCCCTGCACCTGGTGCAAGCCCGGCTCAACGTCCACTCCGAGGCCCGGCACATCGGCGTAGTTTTTATCGGCTGGGACCGTCACGTCGGCGGGCAGGATGGTGTGCCGCCACGGCGACACCGGCCCGGCGGCGCCGCCCGGGACGGCGCGGTGCAGCCGCCCGTCCGCCCCGGCGTAGACGGCGATGCACCCGGCCGGCGGCGTGGGCGGCGTGGGAAGCTGGGCGAGCTCCAGCGGAACGAGATGACGCGACACCGGACACCTCCCCTCAGGTTCAGGCGGTGTGGGCGATGATCACGGCCCGGTAGCCGTTCTGCGTGAGCGGCACCCCGGCCGAGAGGGTCACCGTGTCGTCGGTGGCGGCGACCTTCTTGACGTCCACTTCCTCGTTGGTGGCCACGTCCCACACCTGCACAACGATGGCTTTGGTGCCGAGGCCGTGGGTGATGGTCCAGGTGTTGCCCGTGGCGGCGGGTCCGGTGGCTTCGTGGCTCGCCGCGCCGCCGCCGGAGGTGAGCGGGAACGGCGAGAACGTGATGCTGGTGGTGCCGATCGTGATGGGGCCGTCCGTGGTGATCCACCACGCGGTGTCGGCGTGGATGGTGCCCTCTTCGACGGTGACCCACAGGCCCGGTGTCACCTCCGTGCCGGTGTCGGCGTCGGCGGTGCGGGTGAGCGGCTGCCCGGCCGCGGCGAAGGCGTACAGGCCGTTCTCGGCGGCCGCGGTCTGGTTCTTCAGCAGCAGCCGGTCGCCGGCGGCGAGGGTGACGCCGTCCAGAGTGGCCGGCGCCGCGGAGACCGGGACGTTGCCGGTGGAGGCGACCCGCACCGACCCCTTGTAGTCCAGGGACGAGATCGCGCCGTTGATGAGGGTCTTGACCTGCCCCCAGGAGGGGACGCCGGTGTCGGCGCTCGCGTCACCCACGTTGGTGAGCTTGCCGCCAGCGAAATCGTAGTCGCCGGCGAGCATCTTCTTCACGGCCATAGCGGTGCTCCTTAGCTGAGGTGGGCTCGGCCGGCGGTCGCCGCGCCGAGGGTGACAATCACCGTCGCGGTGTCCGGGCAGAACACGTTCGCGTCGATCTCGTGGCCGTCGACGTCCTCGACGGCCACGGCGGGGCGGCGGCCGAGGTCGTGGGGGATGGCCCACTCCTTCGCCGGGACGTCCTGGTGGTGGATGTGGAAGCCGCCGCCGGGCCCGGCCGGGCCGCGCTCCCCCGCCGGGCCGGGTGGTCCTTGCAGGCCGGGCACGCCGACGCGGACGGTCGTGGGCCGGGTGGTGAGGCGGACGACGGTGCGCTGCTCGGTGACGCGAACGATCACGGGATCGGTCACCGCGTCACCCCGGGTTTCACCATGACCGGGCCCTCGATGAGGAACTGCTCGCGGCCGCTGGGCGCGGTGAGCAGCAGGTCATAGACGGCGCTGGACCAGGCGAACGTCGCGGTGACGGCGGAGGGGATGAGCAGCGTGATCCGCGCGGCCGGGCCATCGATGACGATTCCGCCAGCGCGGGTGTCCAGGTGGTGCAGCAGCGTCGCCGACCCTGCGCAGGGCCGGATGTCCATGCGGGCGGCATAGCCGGTCAGGACGACCGGGCCGCCATCGTCTTCGACGTCGAGCTCGTGCTCGAAGGTCGCGCCCTGCTCGATCAACAGAGGAAGATTCGCGGCAGTCACATCGGCGGATGATGCCAGGATGCGCGGCTTACGTCCCAGCAGGACGTAAGCGCCGATTTTCGCCACGCTGCCCCGCCGGGGGTGGGGGATGGCCGAGGAACTCGGGGGGGTTGACGGCGGCCGCATCAATCTCGATGTGGTCGCTGATCTGTCGGCGCTGGAGCGGACCAAGCTGCAGCGGGCGATCGACAAGAAGATCAAGGGCGCGAAGGCGCGCATCGAGGCTGAGGTCGACACGCGGCGCCTTCAGACGCTGGAGGCGGTCAAGGTCCGCGCGTCCGTCGACCGGGCTGAGCTGAAGAAGGACCTGGCCGGCGCGTTGAGGGACGCGGCGGCGGGCGGCGGGGTCGACGTGAAGGTCACCCCGAAGGTGGATCGTGACCGGCTGAAGACCGATATGGACGCGGCGGCCCGCGACAGTGAGCCCACGGTCAAGGTGCACACGTCCACGACGCAGGCACGTGATGAGCTGGGCCGCTTCACCAAGGAGAGCAGCCGCCAGCGGGTCAACCTGGACGTGCGCGTCGACCAGGCGGCGGTCCGCCAGGCCGGGAACCTGGTGGCCACCCTGGGGAAGGTCGGGGCGACCGCGGCCGGCTTCACTCTGGTCGCGGCCGGGGCGGGGGCGTTGGCGAGCGGGTTGTTCGCGGTCGCGTCGGCGGGGTCGCAGGCGATCGGCGTGCTGAGCGTGCTGCCGGGGGTGGCGTCGGCCGGCGTGCAGGGGTTGGCCACGCTGCTGGTGGGGTTCAGCGGCGTCGGGTCCGCCTACTCGGCGCTGGGGCAGGCGGACAAGGCGTCGGGGGCGTCGGCATCGGCTGCGGCGGCCGCGCGCGAGGCGGCTGCGGAGAGGATCAAGAACGCGGAGCGGGCGATCCGGGATGCGACGCATGCGCGGATGCTCGCAGGTGAACGGGTGGCCGACTCCAGGGACGCCCAGGTGGAGGCGGCCAAGGCCGTTAAGGCGGCCGAGGAGCGGGTCGCTGAGGCGATCGCCCGCGTCGCGGAGGCACGTGATCGTGCGGCCGAGGTCGCCGCCGACGCAGCCGACCGGCAGGAGGCGGCGGCACGGCGCGTGGAGATGGCCGAGCGCCGGTATGCCGAGTCACAGCGTGCCAGCCAGCGGGCAACCGAGGCGCTGACCGAGGCACGCAAGCAGGCCCAGGAGCGCCTTGAAGACCTGGCCCTGGCCGTGCGGGGCGGCGCCCTGGACGAAGAAGGCGCCAAGATCGGTATCGAGCGGGCCAAGGAGCGGCTGGAGAAGACCCTCAAGGACCCGTTCGCCTCTGACCTGGACAAACGCGAAGCGCAGCTTGCGTATAAGCAGGCGCTGCTCAGGCTGGATGAGGTCCGTGAGCGAAACGGGGACCTGAACGAGGAGCAGGCTGAGGCCAACGCTCGCGGGGTCGAAGGCTCCAAAGAAGTCGAAGCGGCTAAAGAGCGAATAACCGCCGCAATTCAGGCGCAGCAGGACGCCGAGTATGAACTAGCTCAGGCGCGCAAGGCGGAAGCGAAAACCGCCGTCGACAACGCCAAGGCGATCGCGGCGGCCAACAAGGGCGTTTCCGAGGCGATCCGCGGCGTGGCCGAGGCGCAGGACGACGTCAAGCGCGCCCAGAAGGCGCAGCTGCGGGCGGCCCGCGGCGTCCGTGAGGCGTTGTGGGATCAGATGCTCGCCGCCGAGCGGCTCAAGGACGCCCAGGCCGAGCTGGTCAAGGCACGCAAGGCGGCCGCCGCCGACCAGGGCGGCGGTGGCGGGGTGGATCCGGCGGCGCAGGCCTTGGCCGAGCTGTCGCCGAAGATGCGGGAGTTCGTCCGGTATCTGCACTCCGAGGTGCGGCCCGCGCTGCGGGACCTGAAGTGGGACGTGCAGGATGCGCTCGCCCCGCACCTGAAAACCGCCGTCGAGAAGTCGATGCCGCTGCTGGGCACCCTCAAGGAGGGGCTGACCGACACCGCCAGCGAGATCGGGAAGGTGCTCTCCGACCCGAAGACCGGGCTGGCGTCGCTGCTGTCTGGCAAGCAGTTCAACCTCGATGTCCGCACCATCATGGCCGGGAACACCAAGGCGGTCGGCTCATTCGGCCGGGCCGGGGTGTCGGCGCTCTCTGGGCTGCGCAACATCATGGTGGTCGCCACCCCGCTCGTGGTGAAGTTCGCCGGCAAGGTCGAGGACCTGGCCAAGACGTTCGACGAGTGGACGGGCAAGGCCCGTCGCGACGGCTCCATGCGCGAGTACTTCGATCGGGCGTGGGAGACCGCGTCGAAGCTGTGGCGGATCATCAAGGGAGTCGGCGGGGCGATCCTCGCGATCGGCAAAGCCGCGGCGCCCGCCGGCGGGACCCTGCTGGAAGACCTCGCCGTGGCCGCCGAGAAGTTCAACCGGTGGGCCAACCAGCCTGAGGTGCAGGCTCGGCTGAAGCGGTTCTTCGACGAGCTGGTGCCGCTCATGCGCGAGGCCGGTGGGCTCATCTCGGACGTGGCCAAGTTCCTCGGCCACCTGGTCGAGGCCGTCGTGGATGACGGAACCCTGACCGATTTCATCGCTTTCCTGCGTGACGTCGTCGGCTGGCTGGATGCGATCACGCAGAACACCGCGATCGGGGAGATCGCCAAGTGGGTGCTGATCGTCGGCTTGGTCGCCGCGGTGTTCGGCACGCTCGCGGCGAAGCTGTCCGCCGTCACCAAGGGATTGGGCCTGCTGGCCAAGGCGGGCAAGGGGTTGGCGGGTTTGACCGGCCTTTCGAAGCTGTTCGGCGGCGGGGGCGATAGCAAGCCGGGTAGCGGGAAGGGGCACGGCGGCGACTGCGAATGCTGCTGCGGTGACGGCGGCGGTGATGGCGGGGATTCTGATCGGCGCCGCAAGAAGGGCAGCAAGAGCAGCAAGGGCGGCGGGTCGTCGAGTAACCGGCCGGCTCCCAAGGACTCCAAGTCCTCTAAGACCTCCAAAACCTCGAAGACCTCGAAGACCTCGAAGACCTCCAAGGACTCCACTTCCAAGTCCTCCAAACAGCCCGCTTCCAGCAGCAGCAGCGGCGGCAAGCACCGCAAGCCTTCCAGTAGCAAGGGTGGTCTCCTTGGCGGGCTGGGCAGCCTCATCGACGTCGAGGGCCTGGCCAGCGCGATCCAGGGCGGCCAGAAGAAGGGCAGCCGCGCGGCCGGCGCTGAAGCGCTGCGGTCCGGATCGGCCGGGGCAGGGATCGGCGCGCTGCTCGGCCCGCTCGGCGCGCTGCTCGCCGGCGGCATCGGTGCGAGCGCGGGCGTACTACGGGGGTCCGGATCGGATCCGCGGAAGGACCTCGGCGCCGCAGCCATCCTTGATGCGCTCGACCAGTCGTTCGGAGGCATCGGGTCGATCATCGAGGCCGTCGCGTTCCCCGAGAAGATCGGCGAGATGATCAAGGGCGGGGCGGCGCGCGTGCCCGGCGCCATGGCCGATGTGCAGGGCGCCATCAGCAAGGCGTGGGCGGGCGTGTGGAAGGGCGTGGAGCACGGCACCGAGACCGGCGCCGCGGGTACCTCGGCCCGGCTGGGCGGGTTCCTCGCGACCACGAAGGGCAAGTTCGTCGAGCTGTCAGCGGACGCGCCGCGGAACATCCAGAGCATGTGGGCCGACATCCAGCGGGATCTGGCCGCCGGGATCACCCCGTCTCAAGCCAAGATCGATGCGTTCATTCAGGCTGGTGGCGGATCGTTCCTCAAGCTGGGGAAGGACGCGCCCGCGCACCTGAAGACCGGTTGGGCCGGGGTGACGGCCGGGATCGACACCTTCACCTCGCAGGCGGCCAACAAGCTGGGCGCCTTCACCAACTCCGCGTCCGGGAAGTTCCTGACCCTGAAGCAGGACGCGCCGGCGCATGTGCGGGGGCTGTGGGCCGACATCCAGCGGGACCTGGACGCCGGGGTGCCGGTCGCGCAGAAGAAGATCGACGACTTCATCGCGGCTGGCGGCGGCCGCTTCCTGGACCTGCGTAAGGGTGCGCCGGAATCAGTGCGGGCCGCGCTCGGCGACATCAACCGGGACCTGACGGCCGGACTGGGTGCGGCTGCTCTCAAGCTGGGTTCCTTCGTCGCGGACGGCGGCGCGAAGTTCCTGAGCATGCGGCGGGATGCGCCGCCGCACCTGCGCGGCATGTGGGCCGACATCCAGCGTGACATCGACGCCGGGCGGCAGCCGTCTCAAGCCAAGATCGATGCGTTCGTTCGGGCCGGCGGCGGATCGTTCCTCAAGCTGGGGAAGGACGCGCCGGCCGCAACGAAGAAAACCTGGTCGGACATCTCCGCCGGGGTCGACCCCGGACTAGCAGCGGCGAAGACCAACGTCATGAAGGCCACGAAGGCGATGCAGGACGCGTTCGGCTCGGCCAAGGAGGGCATCGGTAAGCACTGGGCGAAGATCCCCGACGTTCTGCGAGCGCCGATCGCGTGGATCGTGAACACCGCCTACGGCAAGATCGCTGAGGTCTGGAACGGCATCGCTCGCGCCGTGCACCTGCCCGAGCTGCCGGTGTTGAAGTTCGCGCGGGGCGGCGTCGTCCCGGGTGGCGGCTACGGGGTGCTGCCCGGCTACTCGCCGGGCCGAGACCGGATGCTCGCGGCGGTCGCTCCTGGGGAGGCGTGGCTGCGGCCCGAGCTGGCGCGGGCGCTCGGCACCTCATGGGTGGACGGCGGCAACCGGGCGGCCCGCACCGGCGGCGTCGCCGGCGCGGCCCGGTTCCTCGCCGCGGGCGGGTTGGCGTTCGCGAAGGGCGGCACCGTCCCGGCTGCGGGGAAGGGCGGCGCGGGCGGCAAGAAGAAGCCGGAGCAGTCGCCGTTGGAGCGGGCGTTGTCAGGCGTCAGTGCCAAGTTCAAGGCGCTGTTTTCCAAGGGGCTCGGCGCGGGCGCCCGGGTCGCGCTGACTCCGCTCAAGAAGGCGGTCGCCGCAGCGATCGGTGATCGTACGGCGCTGCAGCGGCTGCTGGCGGCGGTACCGAGCAAGATGATCGACCAGGTGATCGCCAAGCTCGACGCCAAGGACGGCGAGCTCAACCGGGACCGTGGCGGGGTGCTGCCGCCGGGTCGTTCCCGGGTGTTCAACGGCACCGGCACCGATGAGTGGGTGCTCACCCCCGGCGCGGTGGCCACGCTGGGCGGGCCGCGCGCGGTGCAGGCGTTGAACGAGGGCGGCGGGGTGGCGGCCTTGTATCGGGGGGCGCGGTCGTCGGCGCGGGCGGTGGCCCGGCCAGGTGGAGGTGAGCGTGGAGCGGCGCCGGTGACGGTGATCGTCAATCCGCAGCCGGGCCAGGACGAGCACCAGATCGGTGATGCGGCTGCGCGGCGGATCGCCGCGCGGGTGCGGTGACAGGGGGCGTCATGACGAACCGAATCGCAGCGGCCTACGACGGCAGCACCAGCGGCCAGCTCGTCCACACGGTCGCCTTCACCCCGGCGACGGCCGGCGCGCGGCTGATCCTGCTCATCTCCTCCTACAACTCGGTGGTCGGCGTCTCGGCCGGGTGGACTCTGGACCATGTCGCGGACGGCTGGAACCACTGCTACGCCTACAGCAGGATCGCCGACGGGTCGGAGACGTCGGTCTCCATCACGACCACCGGTGAGGTGGGCGACACGCGGGTGCATGCGGTGCTGTGGGAGCGCGACGACTGCGCGTTGCGCCGCTTCCAGGGGGCGACCTCCTCGGAGGATCCTCCGCTGTCGATCGTGGCGGCCGTGCCCGCCAACCTGGCGGTCGGCCAGGTGTTCCTGGTGCTGAACGCCCCGGACGCGATCGCCCTGCCGAAGGTGACATACAACCAGGGGCTGGCCCAGTACCGGGCTGTGGCGGGGGACGGCAGCAACAGCCTGTTCGCGGCCGGCAACCTGCCCGCCGCCGGCAACCGGACGTACACCGTGTCCGGGACGGACCTGGCCGGCAACAACCCCAACGTCCTGCTGGTGGTCGGCTACGGCTCCACCGACACCACGGCGCCGAGCTCGCCGCC
Organism: Streptosporangium sandarakinum; assembly: GCF_050942225.1. Classification (NCBI taxonomy): domain Bacteria; kingdom Bacillati; phylum Actinomycetota; class Actinomycetes; order Streptosporangiales; family Streptosporangiaceae; genus Streptosporangium; species Streptosporangium sandarakinum. The sequence continues at coordinate 71,030 of NZ_CP192035.1, read as the reverse complement.
GAACCTGCGCACCACGTCGATCACCGGGGAAGCGATCTCGATCGCGTGGGATGCGGCGACCGACAACACGGCCGTCACCGGGTACGGCATCTACAAGGACGGCGTCAAGCAGGGCGCCGACCAGACCGCCCTGACCTCCACCCTGTCCGGGCTGACGGCCGGGCAGTGGTACCTGATCGAGGTGGACGCCCGGGACGCGGCCGGGAACCGGTCGGCGCGGACGTCGATCAACGTGCTGGCGGTCACCGACACCACCCCGCCCAGCCCTCCGGCCAATCTGCGGCTGGGCGGGGTGTCGCACACCTCGGCGACGGTGGTGTGGGATGAGGCGAGCGACGACATCGCCCTGGCCGGATATGGGATCTACCTCGACGGCGCCAAGCAGGGCACCGATCAGACGGCGCTGGAGCGCACCCTGACCGGCCTGGCCCGAGGGTCGGCGCACACGGTCGGAGTGGACGCCGTCGACACGGTCGGGCACCGCTCACCCATCGTGGAGCTGGCGTTCTCCACGCTCGCTGACACGCTGCCGTCTGAGCCGCCGGGGCTGACGGCGACGGCCGGGCAGGAGACCATCACCCTGGCCTGGTCGGCGGCCACCGATGACCTGGGGATCGCCCGGTATGATGTGCTGCTCGGCGGGGAGGTGATCGCCGCCACGGCGCCGCTCACACTCGGCTATGTCATTGAGGAACTGGACCCGGGCACCGTCTACGACGTCGCGGTGCGGGCGGTCGATGATGGCGGCGGCCGCGGCCCGGCGGCGACGGTGCAGGTGGCCACGGCGGCGGCGTCCTGGACGCCGATCGAATCGCCGGTCTACCGGCTGGGCGGGTGGGCCGGCAACGTCCGCGACGCGCACGGCGTGGAATGGGTCGTCCAAGGTGAGGAGGGGTGGTCGTCGACGCCGGAGCCGATCCCGTTGGAAGCCGACCTCGACGGCGGTGATGGTGCTTTCTCCGGGCCGGGCACCTACGGGCAGCGGACGGTGGTGCTGGAGGGGGTGGCGATCGCCCCGTCCCGGGTGGCGATGCTGGCCGCGCAAGAACGCTTGACGGCCGCGCTGCACCCGCGGCAGGTGAGCACGTTGCGGGTGGTCGAGGCGCACCTGTCCCGGCAGGCCCAGGTGCGGGTATCCGATCAGGTGGAGATCGTCGACCGGTCCGCGACGGTGTTCGAGTGGACGATCTCCGTGTCGGCGGCGAACCCGCGGCGCCAGGCCGTGCGCGGCATCTGGCGGGAAGCGGCGATCACGTCGCTGCCCGGACAGGCATCGATGACCGCTGCGCTGTCCGGCGACTATCCGACGATCCCGGCGCGGCTGCAGGTGTGGGGGCCGATCCGGAACTGGACGATCACCCATCAGGAGTCGGGGTTGGTGATCCGGTCCAAGCCCGGCACGGTGCTGCCGGCCGATTCGCGGTACAGCGTGGAGATCGACCTGGCGACCCGGCTGGTGCTGGCGCATGTGCCGCCGGAGGTGTGGCCGGAGCCGCGGCCGGGCCGGGGCCTGCTCGCGGTGTTTCCCGCCCAGTTCTTCCTGCAGCCGGGCCCGAACACGCTCGTCTTGGCCGGTGAGCCGGTGGCCGGGCAGGTGGGCGTGCCGCGCATGGTGGCCGAAGCCATCGACTCCTGGATCTGACTGGGGACGTTAACCGCTCATCTCGGCAGGATGCCGCCCCGAGGGGCGGGGTTCCGGCGGGGGTTTCAGGGGGACGCAGTGGCGAACCGGATCGCGGCGACGTACAACGGCGCGTCGCAGACCAACCACACGGTCAGCTTCACCGCTCCCACGGCGGGGGCGCGGCTGATCCTGCTGGTGTCGTCGTACAACGGCGTCACGGCGGCGCCGGCCGGGTGGACGCAAGAGCTCGTGGTGACGGGCTACAACTTCCTCTACATCTTCACCAAGATCGCTGCGGGTACGGAGACGTCGGTCGCCTTCACCCTCTCCGGCGCCGGCATCGCCCATGCGGTGCTGCACGAGCGAGACGACTGCCCCACACGGCTGTTCGTCGGCTCTGGTGAGACGACGGCCACGTCGACGTCGGTGAGCGCCACCGCCACCGTTCCCAACATCACCACGGGCCGGGTGTTCGGCGTCCTCAACACCCCGACCGCCTCAGCGGCCAGCACCACCTGGAATCAGGGGCTGGCGCGGCACTTCGCGCCGACCGGTACCAGCAGCAACTCGGCGTTCGCGCACGGGCCGCTTCCCGCCGCGGGCTCGCGGACCTTCACCGTGTCGGGGTTGACCGCTTCGAGTAACCGGTCGCTGCTGGCGGTCATCGCCTACGGTGTGACCGACACGGCCGCGCCGACCGTGCCGGGCAACCTGCGCACCACGGCGGTGACGGGCACGCAGATCGACGTGGCGTGGGACGCCTCCACCGACGAGGTCGGCGTCACCGGGTACGGCATCTACCGGGACGGCGTCAAGCAGGGCGCCGACCAGGCCGGCCTGACCTACTCGTTCACCGGGCTGACGGTCGGCCAGAGCTACACGATCGAGGTGGACGCCCGGGACGGGGCCGGCAACCGGTCCGCGCGGGCGCAGATCGTCGTCACCACCGACGCGGTGCAGCCGACCGTGCCGGGCAACCTGCGCACCACGGCGATCGGCCACACGTCCATCTCCGTGGCGTGGGACGCCTCGACCGACGACTTGACCGGAGTGGCCGGGTATGGCCTCTACCTGGACGGCGCCAAGCAGGGCGTGGACCTTGCGGGCCTGGCGGCGACGCTGCCGGGGCTGGTGCCGGGGCAGACGTACACCATCGAGGTGGACGCCCGGGACGGGGCTGGGAACCGGTCCGCGCGGGCGCAGATCACCGTACAGACCACGCCGGACACGCTCGCCCCCACTGTGCCGGGCAACCTGCGTACCACGCAGGTGACGCCGTACAGCGTCGCGTTCGCGTGGGATGCCGCCTCCGATGACGTGGCGGTCGCCGGATACGGCACCTACCTGGGCGGGGTCAAGCAGGGCGTGGACCTGGTGATGCTGGCTCAGACCCTGCCCGGCCTCACGCCGGACACGGCCTATGTGGTCGAGGTGGACGCGGTGGACACCTCAGGCAACCGATCCGCGCGGGCCACGCTGAACGTCGCCACCCCGCCGGATGGGCCGCCGGGCACCCCGGCCGGCCTACACGCCACCGACGTGACGTACACGAGCATCAGCGTGGCCTGGTCGGCGGCCACCGATGACGTCTCCGTGGTCGGCTACGACGTGGGATTCGACGACGAGATGGTGGCCACCAACCAGCCGGCCATGACCGCGACGTTCACCGATTTGCGGGAGAACACGCAGCACACGGCTCGGATCTGGGCGGTCGACTCGGCCGGGCAGCGCTCGGTGGCCCCTGCGGAGCTGACCCTGTCCACGCTGGACGACACGCCGCCCACGCCGCCGGCGTTCACTGCGGCCGCCGGGGAGGACCGGATCACGGTCGCCTGGGAGCCGTCCGGCGACGACTTCGCGGTCACCCACTACGACGTGCGGGTCAACGGCGTGACCGTGTGGTCGACGCCGGGGGTGGACTATACGGTCGACGGGCCGGTCACCCGGCGGCGCACCGTGACCGGCCTGGATGCGGGCGCCCTGCATGCGGTGCGGGTCGTCGCGGTCGACAGCATCGGCCAGGAGTCGGCGGACAACACCCAGCTCGTGCAGACGACACCGACCCCGTTCCTGCCGCTGGCGACGCCGCTCTACCGGCTGGGCGGGTGGGCCGGCAACGTCCGCGACGCGCACGGCGTGGAGTGGGTCGTCCAGCGGGAGGAGGGATGGTCGTCGTCTCCTCCGGTCTCGCCGGTCGCGGCGCCGCTGGGCGGAGTCGACGGCGTGCACCCGGCGGCGGGCCGGTACGGCAAACGCACGATCACCTTGGAGGGGGTGGCGATCGCCCCGTCCCGGGCGGCGATGCTGGCGGCCAAGCAGCGTCTCGCCGGCGTGCTGCACCCGCGGCAGGTCGGGGTGTTGCGGGTGCAGGACGCCCGGTATACCCGGCAGGCCCGGGTGCGGCTGGTCGGCCGGGTGGAGATCACCGATGAGGGAGAGCGGGCGTTCACCTGGTCGCTGACCGTGTCCGCTGCGGATCCGCGCCGGTATGCCGTCGCCCCGGTCTCAGCGACGGCGGTCATCTCGGCGTTGCCTGGGCAGGCGTCAGCGACGCTGACTCTGGCGGGCACCTATCCGGAGATCCCCGCGCGGATCCGCTTGTACGGGCCGCTGCAGAACTGGACGCTCACCCATGAGGAGTCGGGGACGGTGATGCGGGCCATGCCCGGCACGGTGCTGCCGGCCAACTCGAGTTACAGCCTTGGGCTGGACTTGGCGACCCGGCAGGTGTGGGCGTACGTGCCGCCGGAGGTGTGGCCGGAGCCGCGGCCGGGCCGCTCCATGCTGGCCCACCTGCCTGCCTGGTTTCACCTGCTGCCGGGTCTCAACACGCTCACGTTGGCCGGTGAGCCGGTGGCCGGGCAGGTCGGCACGCCGCGCATGGCGGTGGAGGCGTTCGACGCCTGGGTGTGACCGCCCCCGCCGGGGGGACGTTAGCCGGCTGATTCGCCATGATCCCGGGTGCTTTGTCAGGCATCCGGGGGGCCGAATTGAGCATTGTGCAGGAGCGGGTCTACACGACGCAGACCCCATCGACGTCTCACACGATCACGTTCTCCCCGACGGCCGCCGATGAGCGGATCGTGGCGTTCGTGATGTCGTATGCCGGCGTCACGGGCGTTTCGCTCGGCTACGACAGCCTGGAGTGGGCCTCCAACACGATCGGGCTGCGCATCTACACCAAGCTCTCCAGCGGCGGGGACACCTCGTTCTCCGTGTCGTTGGGCAACTCCTCGGACCGGTTGTTCATCTGGATCTACGTCTTGTCCGATGCGACGGAGAACTACGGGTCGGCGAGCGGGGTCGGTACGTCGACGTCCCTGAGGATCGGCGCCAACGAGCCGATCCCGCCGGGCTGCGTCATGCTGCTGGGGGTCAGCCAGTACATGGTCGGCACCGACAACTCCTCAGTGAGCTGGCCGAGCGGGTTCAGCCACAAGGGCTACGGGCTCCGGGACTGGGTGGAGGGCACGGCCCGCCGGGTGTGGTCCTCCACCGCGGTCAACACCTTCCCCGGTTCGTCGGTGTCCATCAACCAGGCGCTGGTGGTCAACAACGGCGGCACGACGTACGCGTGGGGGGCCGCCCTGTTCGGGCCGCCAGAGGATGAGACTCCGCCGAGTGTGCCGAGCAACCTGCGGTTGACGGGGATGACGCCGACGTCGGTGACCGTGGCGTGGGACGCCTCGACGGACGACACCGGGGTGGCCGGGTACGGGCTGTATCTGAACGGGATCAAGGCCGGCGGCGACCAGTCGGCGCGGACGAAGACGTTTTCGAGTCTGGTCTCCGGGATGTCGTACAACATCCAGGTCGACGCCGTCGACGCCAAAGGTAACCGGTCGGAGAAGGCGGAGTTCACCGTCACGCCGATCAACGACACGACGCCGCCGGAGACGCCCGTGGTGCGGGTGACGTCGCTCGGGCCGGGGCGGATCACGGTGGCGTGGGAACGCCCCTACGACCAGTCCGCGGTGGTCGCCTACGGCGTGTACCTCAACGGCGTCAAGCAGGGGGCCGACCAGACCGCGCAGACGAAGACGTGGACGAACCTGACGCCGGGCGCCGTCTACACCATCGCGGTGGACGCCTTGGATCTGCTCGGCAACCGGTCGGTGAAGGGCGTCAAGACCGTCAAGGCGCAGTCGGATACGACGGCGCCGACCGCGCCGGCCGGGCTCGCGGTGGTGACCGCGTCCAAAACGTCGGTGACGCTCACCTGGTCGGCCAGCACGGACGACAACGTGGGCGTCGCCGGCTACGGCCTCTACCTCGGGTCGCTGCGGATCGCCGACATCACCTCCCGGGTGTTCACCTACTCGGGGCTGACGCCGGGGGTGACGTACAACCTCGGCGTCGACGCCGCCGACGACCTCGGGAACCGGTCGGCGCGGGTGCTGATCCAGGCGACCACCATGGAAGACCTGTCGGGGCAGGCGCCGCCGTACGAGTACGTCCTGTACGACTGGGACCGCCATGCGCCGCTCGACTCGTTGCCGCTGCAAAACGTGTCGTTCGAGCTGACCCTTGAAGGCAATGGGCAGTTGACCGGCGACATCCCGTTGTACGACGAGGCTTACACGGTCGGCCGGGTCGAGGCGGCCACCCTGCCGGAACGCACCATGCTGCTGGTGTTCCGCGGGGAGCAGTTCGTCGGCGGGTTCCGGGTGATCGACCCTCAGGACTACGACAGCGAAACGGGAGTGCTGCGGATCACCGCTGAGGAGGTCACCGGTATCTACGCGCGCCGCTATGTGGCGTTCACCGGGCCCCGGGCGGGAACGCTCGCGCACACGGAGATCGTGTGGTTGCTGGAGCACAACGCGAGCCCGGCCGATAAGCGGTGGCTGACCTTCGACGGGGTCGCCGGCACCGTGCCCGTGGACCGCGAATACCGGGCTGAGGAGTTCACCCGGATCCTGGACCAGGTCAACGACGTCGCGGCCGGGCCGGGCGGGTTCACCTGGTGGGTGAAACCGTCGTGGGACGCGGTCAACGACCGGCCCCGCTTCACCTTCACCCGGGTGTCTCGGGACACTCCGCCGGACACGGGCCTCGTGCTCGAATATCCGGGCAACGTGCGCCGGTTCAGCCGTTCCACCCGGCGCGGCCTGGCGACGAAGACGTGGGGGCAGCTGAGGCGGCCGGACGGCGGGGTCATGCTGTCGTCGGTGACGAAGGACGACCTGCACGTGGACGGGTGGCCGCTGCTGGAGGACGTGTTCCAGTTCGACGGGGTCACCTCGCAGGAGGCGTTGAACGCCGAGACGCAGCGGGCCAGCGCAGCGGCCGCGGGCCCGAAGCAGCTGTTTGAGTTCGTGCTGGCGGTGACGCCGAACGTGCGGTGGTGGGAGTGGGAGCTCGGCGGCAACGCCCAGGTCGTGATCAGCGACCACCTGTATCCGGCCAAGCCGGACGGTGCGGCCGGCCTGGACCGGGCGATGACGATCGTCAGCCTGCGGGTGGAGCCGGACTCCGCTGAAGGTGAGCTGATCACGATCACGACCGGCGAGCACACCGTCGCCGTCGACTAGGGGAAGGGGGGCGGGATGGCAGGCAACAGCGCGGGCAATCTGCGGCCGTTGGATCTGGCGGGGCTGGTGCGGGCCCTGGAGGCGAGAGTGAAGGCGCTGGAGCTGCAAGCCAGCGTTCGGCCGGTGTTCTTCATCACCGACGCGACCAGCACCTCCAGTACGACGTTCACCCGCATGGCCTGGTCCAGCTTCCCCCGGTCGGGCAGCTCGGTGACGGTGGATGTGTCGGTGTCCGGGGGAACGGGGTGTGAGCTGCAGCTACGGGCGGACGGAACGCAGATCGCCGCGGCCACCGTGACCAGCTCGGGGACGGTGACGTTGCAGGGGTTCCTGGCGGAGGGGTGGGCGTTCGGGGCGCGGAAGGTCGTGGAGGTGCAGGCCAAGGTGTCGTCGGGGACGGCGACGATTGCGGTGGTCGGAGCGTGGCACCGGTAGCCGGCTGGTGGCCCCGGGCTGACGCTATCTCCGTAAACGCCTAGGGTGCCGCCTCGATAGAGCAAGGGCCGGACGCGCGGGGGTGCAGGGTGGCCGAGCAGGAGCAGCCGGGGCTGGCGGGGCAGCTCGCCGACGTGCGGCGCATCGTCGAGGTCGGGTTCACCGAGACCAACGGCAAGCTCGCGGTGATCGCGCTGGAGCTGAAGCAGGGCGAGCGGCGCCATGAGGAGCTGGCCAAGACCGAAGCCGAGCACCACCGGAAGGTGACAGAGGTCTTGGAGGAGCACGACAGGCGTCTGCAGGCCGCCGAGACGAGCCGGGCGGCCGAGCAGGCGAAAGCGCAGACGCTCGTCGACCAGGCCAAGCGGTTCTCGGCGTGGGTGGCCATCGGGGTGTCGACGCTCGGTGTGGTGGTCGGCGTGGTCATCAAGCTGCTGGGCGGCGGCAGTTGATCACCAGGGAGACGTAAGCGGGAAAACCGGTCACCCTGCACGGCGCATGTCCGATCGATTCACAGGGGGAACCATGGTTCACCGCAGTCCGAGGCTTCCGGAGGCGTGGATCCGCGCCGGCCGGTCTCTGATTCAGAACGCTCTGTCGGTGGCGGTCATCGCGGGCGGCCCGGCGATCGTGGCCGCGGGCCAGGGCGGTAACGCGGATCTGGGGGCGCTGGGCCTGGCCGGTGGTCAGGCGGCGCTCGCCGCGGTGCTGGCGTACTTCCATCATCGGGTGCGTCCGGCCGGCGGGCCGAACCTGTCGGAGGCGCCGGTCCGGGCGGGCCGTTCCTGGTGGCAGAACCTGGTGTCGGCGGTGGTGGTCGCCGGTGGCGCGGCGGTCGTCAGCGCGGGGGGCGATGACCTGAAGACGCTGGGGTTGGCTGCTGGTCAGGCCGGCCTGGCGGCGCTGATCGCCTACGGCTACAACGTGGTCGCGCCGCGGAAGGGCGACGGTGAGGACCTGGGCGGGGGCGGCGGTTCGAGCGCCGGTTCGGGCGCCGGCGGTCACAGCATCGTTTGACCCGTGTCATCATGGGGGCATTGATTCCCTCCTGGGTATCAATGGTGTGCAGGGCGCTCCCCGGGGAGAGCCGCAATCTCGTTGATCCGGGTCGAGCGCCCGCACACGCCTCCTGAAACTTGAAAGGCCCGCACCTGCGCGAGGGGCGGGCCTTTCTCATTGCCAGGGGGTCACAGACCGGCGGTCACCGCGTTCTGCGGGACGGGCGCGGCCTCGTGCGGGTCGATGTACTTGCGGTAGCGCTCGTCGAGGTGGCGGGCTGCGGTGATGGGGTCGGCGGCGCAGGAATCATGGACCTGGGAGACGCAGGTGGGGCGTAAGCCGTCCCACACTGCTTGCGGGTCGTTGGCCAGGTGGTTCCAGTCGAGGTGACCGTGCTGGAAGTAGGCGAGGTCTTCGTCCATGCCGAGGGCGCCGGCGATGTCGGCCATGGTGGCGCCGTCGAGGAGGTCGGTGGTGATGGCGCGCGCCTGGAGCTCGTTGAGGATGCGGCGGAGCTGGACCACCGCGGCGGTGAGGCCGGCGGTTCCGCGGCGCCGGTGGCCGGCGGTGGGCACCAGCATGAGGCAGTGTTCGGCCAGGGTGAGTGCGGCGTTGGAGACACCGATGTGGGCGGCTTGGCCGCCAGTGAGGCACGGGGTGGGCCTGATCTCGAAGTCGTCAGGGTGGTGGTCAGACATCGGGATGGGTCTCCTCGGCGTCGCGGTGGGGTGCGTAGCCAACGGGTGAGGGTGGCAACCTGGTAGCTGGGTTTCTTACGGGGCTTAAAACCTCCGTCGGGCACAAGGTTAGAGATCTCCGTGCCGATCCGTAAGGCTTATCTCTCCTCCTTCTGCACGGTATCCGTACAACCCCTTTTGACCTGCTGGTTTTTTGGAGAGCGGGCGGGCGGGTGGGCTGGTTGACCTACTGGCGGTCTTCCACTACCCTCTTACTAAATGACCTGTAATATTCGAGCGGTTAGCGCGGATGTGGCCTATCGTGCCCCGCGCGTCCCGCACGAAGGCACAGGCAGTACGACCGCCGGGTGAGGGATTGCGGCCCAACCCCGGCTCTACCCAGGAGATCGGAGTCACCCTGTGACCAGCACCACCACTGAGGCCCCCGCGAAGCGGTGGCGGCCTGAGGGGTTCACCACCCGCCGCCCGACCGGCAGGACGTCGTGGCCGCTGATCCTCGTCGAAGGGCCGGAGTACACCGGAAAGACCTGGCACTGCGCCAAGCTGTCGGGCAGCGACAAGATCGGCCAGGCGTTCTTTCTCGACCTCGCCGAGGGACACTCGGACGAGTACATCAAGGTGCCCGGCGCGGACTACGAGATCATCGAACACGATGGGTCGTTCCGCGACATCATGGCGAAGATCGACATGGTCCGCATGGTCGCCGAGCACGCCGTCGCCAACGGCGACAAGCCCGTCCTGCTGATCATCGACTCGATGACCGCGATGTGGCGGCTGCTGTCGATGTGGGCCAACAACCGGGCCCTGAACAGCAAGGCGAACAAGAAGAAGCTCGCTGAGGACCCTGACGCCGAGATCGACACCGGCCGCAACTACTGGAACGACGCCAACGAGCGGCATGCCAACCTCGTGTCGCTGCTGCGTCGGATCCCCGGCATCGTCGTGATGACCGGACGCGGCAAGTGGGTGTCGGGCACCGACCGGGCGGGCCAGCCCACCAAGGAGAAGGAGTACACGCTGGAGACCCAGAAGAGTCTCGGCTACTCGACGAACTGCTGGGTGCGGCTCGACCGCGAGAAGAGGCCCATGGTCGTCGGTATGCGCTCCCCCGACCCGGCCAAGAGCATCAAGGCGGTCGTGGAGGCCCCTCAGCCCATCCTCAAGTCGGATTGGGACTTGGAGTGGCTGATCTTCAACCTCATGGAGCTCGACCCGGCCAACACCGCCGTACCGAACCTGGTCATGCCTAAGCCGGACCGCTCCCCCGAGCAGATCCGCGACGAGGCGCTGCTGGAGACCACCGGCTGGGAGCAGCTGCGCAAGCTGCACGAGGAGTCCACGCCGTTCCACGGGGTGATCATCACCAACGAGAACCGTGCGGACGAAACCCTCGGTGACCTGATCACTCGGCTGGCCATGGCGCGGCAGGTGATCGTCTCCGACCCGGCGACCGTCGCCTTGCTGAACGCTAAGGTCGACGCCGCTCCCACGGCCGCAGCGCTCAACGCGGTCGGCCAGACCATCAGCGCCGCGATCGCCGCCCGCAAGCTTGGGGAGCCCGAGCGCTCCGAGCTGTATGAGAAGTACAAGGCGCGCATGGCCCATCTTCGTGCTGCTGAGCAGGCCGTGAAGCTGGCCAAGGAGACGCAGGAGGCCGGAGCATGAGCACCCCCGACGAGACGACCGGGGCCCCCGTCCAGGGGGCCCCGGCCCCGGGCCCGGCCCTGGGCCGGGCTGGAGCCAGCCACGTCTACCTGGTCGGCCGCGTCCTGGAGGAGCTGGCCAAGGCCCTGTACACCTACGGCGACGCTCACCTCACCTCGACCACGGCGAACGGCGCGCTGCTGCTGCCTGTCGAGGATCGCGAGAGCGCGTACATCGGCCCCCACCGCATCGGCCGCGTGCAGATGTACGCGCCGAAGAAGACGGCATCGCTCAAGCCCGACCACCCGGCGCTCATCGCCTGGGCGAAGGAGCGCGAGCACTACCGGCACAACGTGCTCACGATCGAGATCCTCGCCCCCGCCGTGGTGGCGGCGTTGAAGGCGCACGCCGTCAAGGTCGGGGCGGCGGTCGACAAGTACGGCGAGCCCGTCCCCGGCCTGACGGTCTCCGAAGGAGACCCGACGCCGACGAAGTCCCTGGACAAGGACTTCATGGCCGAGCTTCTGGCGCCGGAGCGGATCGAGCAGCTCGCCATGGACATCATCGCCGGGGCGGTCGCGCTGCCGGGCCTGACTCCGAGCATCGAGAAGGGCGAGCAGGCATGAGCCGGAAGGACTTCCTCACCCGGACATGGGATGAGCGCGCCCGCTGCAAGGGCAAGGACGTCAACCTCTTCTACAAGGACGACGAACCCCAGCAGGGCGACGCCGGGCGGCCGACGTACGACGAGGCCAAGGCCAAGCGGATCTGCAAGCGGTGTCCGGTCCGTGCCGAGTGCCTGGCCGACGCGCTGAGCACGAAGGACTTCTACGGGGTCCGCGGCGGGATGAACGAGGAGGAGCTGCGGGCGGAGAACCGCCGGCGGAGGCGCCGCGCCTCGAACGCCCGCGTCGCTGAGCGCAAGACGCAGCAGGAGGCGGCCGCATGAGCGCCTTCTTCCAGATCGAGGAGCTGTTCGGCCGGGCCGCTGAACTGACCTGGATGGACCGGGCGGCGTGCGTCGGCTCCGACGGTGATGCGTGGTTCCCCGAGGAGGGCGGGCGGCCCTCCCCTCAGGTGCGCCGGATCTGCGACGGCTGCCCGGTGCGGGAGGACTGCTTGGCCTACGGGTCCGACTGGCCGGGCGTGTGGGGCGGCAAGACGGAGCGGGCACGGAGGAAGCACGACGCGTGACCAGGGACAACAGGGCGGGGTGGGAGCCGTACGGTTCCCACCCCGCCCTTAATGATCTTGCTGGTTGGACGTTAACTTTCGCATGTGCTTTGGTCCGCCTCCCCCGGGCCCGCTGCCCGCGTCCGACCGCAACGGACACGGCGCGCGCCCGGGGCATCGGAAGCCCCACGACCGATAGGACCTGTGCAATGCTCAACACGGCCCGCGCCACCAGCCCCAGCTGGGCGGCTCACGCCGATGGTGATACCCCGGGCCAAACGGCAGTAGGTTGTGATCAACAACCCCATAACGACAAACGGCGGCCCCTCACGAGGCCGCCGCGCCGCCGGAACAGCGCGCCAACGCTGGACCGGACGGTGACCACCTCACGCACCGCTAAGCACCATGAGGAGACCACCGCCGTGAGCGTACCGAACGCTGCCCGCAGACCCATACCGGCACCCGCCGCAAAAACCGCCTCCCACGGCGCGAATCGCCTGGTGATGAGCGCATGAGCAAGCTGCGTAAGCGTCAAAGCCGGTTCGTTCAGATCCCCTCGTCCACCATCCGCGACAAGCGGCTGAGCTTCCGGGCCCGCGGCATCCTGGCCTACCTGCTCGATATGCCCGACGACTGGGACGTGCGTTCCGAGGTGATCGCCGCTGACGGCAAGGAAGGCCGCGAGGCCGTCCGCACCGCGCTGCGCGAGCTCGGCGTGCAGGGATACTACCGGCTGGAGCGCCGCCAGCTCCGCGACGGCACGTGGGAGATGGGCACCGCGGTCAGCGAGGAGCCCGTGCCCGACTGGGCCGCCCAGTGGGCCGAAGCCGGCGGCGGCGCCGTCACCGTGATCGAGCAGAAGGACGGCACCTTCAAGGTGCAGCGCAAGGACGGTCGCCTCACGGGTGACGGGTTCGACAAGCCCGCACCGCCGACCCCCGCCACCATCGACGACATCGACGACGAATCCGCAGGTGACACCGAAGACAGGTTTCCGGGCCCCGGTTTTCCGGGCGCCGGTTTCCCGGACGTCGGTTCGCCGGATTCCGGTTTTCCGGGCGTCTTTAACAAGACAGAGACACATGACAGAGACACAAAGGGGTTTCCTCCCGCCGTAGGCGGAGTGCAGCACCGTAAGGAGCCGGACGCCGCGGCCGTTCCGGCCGGAAGGGCAAACCTGCGACGAGGACCCGCCACCACCGGGCAGGAGCCTGCCTCCGGGGAGAACCCCCACCGTCCCGACGCCCCGGCGGGCTCCCCCGCGCTGACGGTGTGCCAGATGCTCCCCGAACCTGTGCGGACCCGCATCAGCACCAACGCCTCCGGCAAGGTGCTGACCGTAGCGCAGCGCGAACTTCGGAACCGGTCGATCGCCGAACTGTGCGAGCGGATCGAACGGCGGTGGGAGGGCTGGCAGCGGCTGAACCCGCACGGCCGGATCACGGACGGGGTCGCGCTGGCCATCACCCTGCTTCAGAGCCGCCAGTGCGCCAACGTTCGGTGCGAGGATGGCGTCGGCCTGGACGACGGCGAGCCGTGCACGGCATGCGCCGCCCGGCCCCGCACCCCCCGGGCCTCCGCGGTGGACGGTGGGGGTTCTCCCCCGGCGCCCGCTCCGGCCGCCGCGCCGTCCGTGCCGAGGCCTCGCGCGGACTCCCAGACGGTCGCTGAGGCGCTGTCGGCCCCCGCCGACGTTCCGGACGCTCCCCGCCCGGCGCCGAAGCCCGCCCAGAAGCCCCCAGTGGCCCGCAGCGCGGAGACTGAGGATCTTCTGGCCCGGTTCCGCCGCCCGGCACCCACGGAGCGTCTGAAGGCCGCTCAGGCGGCTTTGACGATCATCTGCCCCATCGGCCGGTGCGCCGCCCCCGTAGGTGAGCCGTGCCGCACCGAGGACGGCGAGGCGATCCCGCTGCAGCGCACCCACAGCACCCGCATCCAGCAGGCCCGAAACCCCCAGCGCGGTGAAACCGCCGCCGAGGACCTGGTCGCCCAGGTCCTCAGCGACGCAGCGGCAACCACCAGCTCATGAGACGGCGCCCGACACCGGTCTGCAGGTGACCGGTGTCGGTCCTCCCCTACCAGCGAGGAGACTCCCGCGATGATCGAGCAGAGCGACCCCACCTACACCCTCGCCCAGGCGCGCACCGAGCTGGGCCGCCAGGAGTGCCGGGCCCGCGGCCACGACTACGAGCACATCGAGGCCCTCACGGGCACCGGCGTGCGGGAGCTGACGGGCGTGCTCTGCCCGCGGTGCGGCCGCTCCTGGCCGATCGCCGCGCCGCCGGCGGAGAAGGTCGCCGGCTACCTCGTGATCGCCGAGACCGGCCAGGCCACCGAGGAGCGGGGGCAGTGGATCTCACCACGCCCGCGCCGCACCCCGGGCGAGGCCGGCGCGGACCGCGTGTTCTGGAAGGACGCCGCCCCGGGCCGGTTCGAGGTGGAGACGCTGCGGCTGGCGAAGCTGGTCCTCCTCGATGAGGAGGACCAGGGCGTCGTCGAGGAGAACGCGCCCGCCTGATGGGCTACGGGATAGGGTCGATCTCCACGTCGGGATCGAGGGCCGTCAAGGGGAATGGGTTGGCCGTGACCACAGGCAGCCCGCGCCGCCGGGCCGCGTGCACGAGGCTGGCCGCGGTGAGCTGCTCGGGCGCGTACGGGCCGGCCTTCTTCAAGACGGCGGCCACGCCCGGCGCACTGCCGGGCGTCAGGTGCTCAACGACGGCGATCTCCATGCCGAGCAGCGCATCCAGGATGGGCACGGCCTCGTCGGGAAGCTGGGCGAGCGCCGCGGTCAGCGCGGGCGCGGTGGTGACGATCGGCACCACGTATCCGCTGTGCTCGGCGCGCGACCACACCACGGCGTCGACGAACGGCGACGTACGTCGCGCCCAGGCGGTGAGTGCGCTGCTGTCGAGAACGCGGCCGATCACGCGGCGTGGCTACGGCGTTCGGCGAACTCCTCGTCCCGCCGGCGGACGAGGTCGAGCATCGCGGCGTTGGGCTCTCCGCCCATGATCTCCTGCAGCAGGGCGAGGTTCCGGGCGCGCTGCTCGTCGGTGTAGGCGATCGCTTCTTCCTCGGGGGAGGTGATCGGCTCCTGCTCGGCGTCCATGCCCTGAAGGGTACCCCGAGTGCGTCTGATGTCACTGGGGTTCGGTAGCGCGCCGCCGCCGTCCGCGCGGGGGCACGGCGGATCGGCGCTGAACGCTGATCCTGGCGCCCATGCTCCTCGGGTGGGGGCGTCTCGTTGTCCGGCTGCGGACGATCACCCGGGCGGAGAGCATGGGCGGCATGGATCCTGAGCTCGGTGCCGCCATCACGAACGCCTCCTACCTCGACCATCTGCTCGTGGAGGCCCGGCGAGCCGAGGCGCTCGGCACTTCCAACTCTGCTCGCATGGGCGCGCCCGACTTTCAACTGCAGCCGCCCGGAACTTGGGAATTTTGTGCTTCCGACCCTGGTGCTCCGGGGGAGGAGGTGGAAGCGATCCGGCTGGGTGAGCGGTAGCCGTACGCCGCGAGGAGCCTCCGCCCAACGCAGGCTGGGTAGGGGAAACGAAAGCCATCATGAGGGCGCCCGCGCCCCCGAGAGCGGCGAGGTGTTCTTTCGAAAGTTTCCTCGAACGCCTACACGAAATGTATGATCATGGCTAATATTATTAGTCATGATCATACAGGGGTGGTTAGACCCGGAGACGGTTGCCCAGCAGTTCATCACCGCCTTCCCCGGCTTCCGGGAAGCCGTCGAAGCCGCGGCGACCCGAACCGCTCAGGAGCTCGACGGCTCTGTCAGCACGCGCAAGCGCCAGAAGCAGGCATTCGCCGACTTCTTCCGCTTCTACCTCGTCGAGGAGCTCACCTTCCGTGGCATCCTCGCCGATGACGGCGAAGAGAAGAACACCGTTGAGATCAGGGCGGGCAACCGCAACAGCCTCTCCCTGCGCTACCACTCTGTTCGCATCCGCTGCTTGCGTTCCAGGGACGGCATGCTCCCGCGCGCTTCTTCCCGAAGACGCGCCCGCGAGTACACCCAACCGCTCTTCCCTGTCGCCCCGACGGTCCTGACCCTCGTCCTGCTGTGGGAGATCACCAGCAAGGGCATCGAGATGGAACTCGTCTACCCCAAGGCCGCCGGCGAGAAGCGCAAGAACGCCCCCATCCACTGGGGCGTGCCGATTCCACACCCGGCCGAGGCGCTCGATATGGTCAGCGCCGACACTGGCGTGGTCGACATCACAGCAGGTCAAGACCTGGACGAATACGCTCTGCCCAAGCAGGACGTCAAAGAAGAAAGTGGCGAATCTTCATGATCTACGGCGCACGGGTTCGGCAAGCCCGCGAACTACGTGGCCTGACGCAAACCGGGACCGCGCAAGGCGCTGGGCTCACACAAGGCCGTATCGCGCAGATCGAGCTCACCTCATCGGTGGACATCGGCGACGATCACCTTGAACGCCTGGCGCAGACCCTGAAGGTACCTGCCGCCTTCCTCCAGCGGCCACCGATTGAGGATTTGGCCGAGGGGTCCATGCAGTTTCGGGCCCGCAAGTCCTTGCCCGCAGGCGTACTGCGCCGGGCGCGTCGCGAGGCCGAAATCGCCCGCGAGATCGCCCGGCACATGCTGAGCCAGCTTCAGGCCCCCTCACTACGGGTGCCCGACTTGCGCGGCATCGACGATATCGAGGAGGCCGCGCAACTCACCCGATCGGCCTTGGGGCTGCCTCCCCACGGGCCGATTCCCCGCGTGCTGCACACCCTAGAACGCTCCGGGGTCATTGTGATCGCTCTGGAAACATGGGTGGACGGCAAACTGGATGCGTTCAGCACCTGGGACGGCCCAGAGCTAGACCTTCCTCTGGTGTCGATCGGCGAGGGTGCTCCTTGGGACCGGATCCGCTTCACCTCCAGCCACGAACTGGGGCACCTGGTCCTGCACCGGGCCCCCGGCGGCGATCTGAACGCGATGGAGAAGGAGGCTGACCACTTCGCCAGCGAGTTCCTGTTCCCTCGTGAGGACGCCGAGAAGGAGTTCACCAAGACGGTGACGCTGAGCCGTCTGGCTCCGTTGAAGCTGAAGTGGGGCATGTCGATCGCGTCGCTGATCTTCCGCGCGTTCGAGGTGGGCGCGATCGACCAGAAGCAGAAGACCAGTCTTCAGGTGCAGCTGGGGGCTCGCGGATGGCGAAAGCAGGAGCCCGGTGCTGATGCCCGGGAGCCGGAACGGCCAAGAGCGTTGCGCAAGATGATGGAGCTGCTGTACGGGGATCCGATTGACATCCGGCAGTTGGCCGAGGCGTTCCCCCTGTATACGGCCGAGCTGAATCGGATAGTGGGGCGGTACGCGGACGCGCCATCATGGCAAGCGCATAAAACGACTCCCCCGCCAGCAGAGTCGCCTTCAGCTGGCGTGCTGGTGCAGTTCAGAGCCCGCGCCTAACCTCAGACCATAGCCGAGCCCCCGCCTGCCGGGCGGGGGCTCCGTCATATCCGCCCCCGCCGACGTGAAGCTGCGCGGGCTCAGCCGAGGTCGAACTCCACGAAGCTCCGGTCGGCGGCCATCGTCCGGCGCCGCACCAGCAGCGGCCGCCCGTCCACACCGGTCGGCGCCGTGAGCTGCACCAGCAGCGGGGTGCCCACGGTCACCCCCAAGAGCCCGCGGTACTCCGGATCGGCCATCACCGCGCGCACCTGCACCCGCGGCCGGCCGACCGCCGATACGCCGGCCCGCTCGATCACCGCCAGGTCGCCATCATCCAGAGGGCGGGACGACTCCAGGGCGGGCACTCGCTCGACGACCCACGCCGGATACCAGGTGTCGGTGACGCTCGACAGGTCACCCGTGAGGAGGCGCCGTACCAGTTCGCCCTCTTCGTCGATCAGTTCGGCGATGTAGCCCGGGGGCTGCTGCACACCGACGTGCACATGCCCGGCCTTCTCGCGTCCGGCGGTCAACGTCACGCCGAGAGGCTTCGGGTTCCACGAGCGGACGACCCGCCCGATGGACGGCACTACCGTGATCAGGCCTTCCATCTCCAGCAGGGTGAACGCCTGCCGGACGGTGCCGCGCGCGACATCGTGCTGTTCGGCGAGGGCGGCCTCACTCGGGAGTTCCTCGCCGGCTTCCAGCTGCCCGGTGTGGATCTGCCGACGCAGATCGTCGGCGATCCGCTCGAATACCCGAGCCCCCTGCGCCACCGGGCACACCTCCATCACACCGCTGCTCAGCGGATCATCACTACGGTCGCCCGCCAGTGTGCCAGTAAGCATCGCAGTTGACACGGATTCGTCCTCCATGATTCAGTCTGGTTAGACCGGTTATACCGGTTAGACAAGACAGGGACAAGGAGGGCAGGCCGTGAGGATCTGGCGAGGACAGCGCTCCAGCGACGGCGCCGCCCCCTCCCCCGAGGTGGTTTGCGCCAACGGCCACCCCGCGCACGTCCTGGCCCCCGGCGACGGGTTCACCCTCGTCCGCTACCTCGCCGACAACGGCGACGGCCCCGGCACCTCGATCCGCAACGACCTCATCCAGCCGTGCACCTGCGACCGCCAAGGAGGCTGCCGGTGAACACACTCCTGCTCGACCTCGCCGGGCTGCTGATCATCGTCATCGCGTCCGGCCGGCCCGTCCGCGAGTTCGACGACGCCTACGACATGGACGACATCCGGGCCGCCGTGAGGGACTTCGGCTACGGCTGGGCCCTGATCACCGCCGCCTGCGCCGCCGTCGTCGTGAGCCTCATCGTCACGGCCTGGGGGCTATGGGCCACCGCCCAGGCCCTCAAGGTCCTGGCCATCGTCACCATCGCGTTCGCCTGGCGCATCGACCGCCTGACCCTCCCCCAGCGCGACACGACCCCTGCCGAAATCACCGCCGCCCCCTGACGTCCGGAGATCCCATGCTCACCGTCATCGCCATCGCCGCCCCGCCCCTCATCGCCACCGTGGTCCTGATCGCCGTCCGGCGCGCCCGCGCCGCCCGCGCCGAGATGGAGCAGGCGTTCGGCCCCCTCCCCTCCTTCTCCTCCCCCTCCATCCCCGACCACCGCGACTGATCGAGGAGACGCCAATGGCCGCCGGTGACCTCACCTGCCACTGCACCAGCCACGACAGATGCACCTGTGACCACTGCGCGGCCATCCACGCCGCCGCCCATCGGAAGGCCCTCCGCGAACCCGCCAAGAAGCCGCTCCTGCAACGCCTCTTCACGAAGTAGCCCACCCGCCGACGCCGCCAGGAAGGAGTAGCCAGCGTGTCGCAGTCACCGCCCACGGACGCGGCGTTGCCCGCCGTCCGGGAACCCGCCAAGCCGGGTCTGCTCATGCGGGCCCTGCGGTGGGCCGCGCGCAAGGCGGGCCGCCTCGCCCTGGCGGGACTCGTGTGGGTGCTCAAGAAGCTCGGCCGGCGCCTATGGCGGCACCGCGACCTGCACGTCATCTGGTGGGCCGCGCTCGCCCTCTACCTCCTGGCGAGCATCCTCTACCTGCTCGGCGCCGCCTGGTGGATCGTCGGCATCCTCGGCATCGCCCTCGTGGCCGGCCTGTACCAGCAGCTCGGCAACGACAGCCGCCTCCCCCTCGACCGGCGCACCGTCACCGCGGCCGCAGGGACCGCCGCCGCGTGGGTCACCGCCACCACCGCGGCGGGCCCGATCAACGCGCCGATCGCGATCACATGGGCGATCACCACCATCGGCCTACTGGCCGGATGGGGCATCTCGCGCCCGGCCCGCGCGTGGCGACACCTGCGCATCCGGGTACGGCACTGGACGGCGGCCCTACCCGCCGTGCTCGCCGAGCTCGGCGCCGCCGGCGTCGTCCTGGCCGCCCGCCCCGCCGTGCACCCGGGCGGCCGGGTGGACTTCCCGCTGCGACTGCCGCCGAACATCACCCGGGCCAAACTCGACAAGCTCCGCGCTGGGATCGAGGTCGGCATGCACTGGCCCGAGAGCAGCATCCGCGAAGTCGCCCAAGACCCCCGCCACGCGGCGGCGTCCCGGGTGGTCATGTCCTGGTCCGAGGGCAAGATCCAGGCCCGCGTGGTGAGGTTCGCGCCGCCGCAGATCCCCACGTCGTTCTACGACGAGCTGTGGCTCGGCGGCGACGACGACGGCAACAGCGTGCTCGTGGTGACCTGCGTCAAGGGGTACGGAACCACCCGTGGCCTGTACGCGGGCGCCACCGGCTCGACGAAGTCGAACCTGCTGCGGCTCATCGCGTGGCTGCGCGCCAACTGCCCCGACACCCTCATCTGGGCGGCCGACCTGAAGTCCGGCGGCAAGACCTTCGCCAGTCTCCTGCCGCGCATCGACTACCTGGCCACCGACCGCGCCCAGTTCATCCGCATGCTCGAAGACGCCGCCGCGATCATCCCTCTGCGCGGCGAGCTCCTGCTGCCCGAGCACAACCAGGTCCTGCCCGTCACCCCGCGCTGGCCCGGCATCGTCATCATCGCCGACGAGGTCCGCACCGCGCTGGGCAAGAAACCCGCCAACGCCGCGGCGATCGACGCCACCGCGAAGATCACCTCCGAGGGGCGGGCCCTGGCCATCGGCATGGAGGCCGCCTCCCAGTACATGTCACAAGACTCCATGCACCCGAGCCTGCTGCCGAACTTCGACCGGTCGGTGTGCGGGCGGACCCGCACCAAGGCCGACTCCCAGCACGTGCTGCGCAACTGGCACCGCCTGGACACCAC
The DNA here is from genome assembly GCF_050942225.1 of Streptosporangium sandarakinum. Classification (NCBI taxonomy): domain Bacteria; kingdom Bacillati; phylum Actinomycetota; class Actinomycetes; order Streptosporangiales; family Streptosporangiaceae; genus Streptosporangium; species Streptosporangium sandarakinum. The sequence continues at coordinate 50,227 of NZ_CP192035.1, read as the reverse complement.
CATGCTCCCGGCCGGCGCGTTCTACTTCCAGACGTCCGGCAGCGATGCCACAACCCTGCTGTTCACTCCCGAGGTCACCGACGCCATGCTCGCCGAGGTCGCCATCAACACCGCCCACCTCTCCCCCACCTTGGAGGAGTCCACCGCGTCCCGGCTGCCGCACTACGCCGACCGGTGGGCCTACCTGCCCGACCACCTCCTGCACCACTACGCCAGCGAGGAGCAGCGCCGCATGGTGCTGGAAGCGAGAACCCGCCTGGAGACCACCCGCCAGCACGCCGCGGCCAAGCCCGCCGCCTCCCGTACGGCGGCCGCCAACGACCGGCCGCGGCGCCTGGTCGTCGTCGAGCACCTCGACGCCCCGGCCGAGGAGGCGCCCGCCGACGCCGACCACGTGCTGACGCTGGCCGACATCACCGACGCGCCGCTGCGTGAGATGGCCCGCTGCCACCTCTCCTCCCCCATCGTCACGACGGCCGAGTCCAACAAGGCCGCCGAACCGCGGGTCCGGCAATGGGCGACCGACCGCCGCACCGCGTGGGAGGCCCGGGGGATCGTCGAGCGCGACGGCCGGGGCAAGTGGCGAACCGTCGCGGCGGGGGAGAGCGACTTCGTCGCCGGGGTTCTGGCCGCCGAGACCGACATCCGGGCCGGACGCGCAGGCGGGGGAGAGGCACCCGACACACGCCCAGGCCACACCCGGTCTGATCTGGGGATACCCCTCGAAGCCCCGTCCTCCGACCTGGGGATTCCCGCCGTGCCCCCTGCTCCAGGGGAGGGATTCGGTGGGGGAGTGGCCCACCCCTCCTCTCCTCCTCTCACTGTCTGTGACGTCTCTGCCGACCCTGGCCCGCCCCCTCCCTCCCCCTGACTCCACACGCGCACGCGCACGCGCGTAGGGGGGTCGGTGTCCAAACCGCGTCGGTTGGACATCGCCCGTGGACATCCCGTGGACATCCCGTTGGACATAGAAAGTGACGGAAAGTGACTGAAGTGGACTGGTTGACGCTGGTGCCGGACCTCGCCCCGCACCACTGGGCCGCGGCCGGCGCGAGCGCTGTCGTCCTGCTGCTGGCGCTGTTTCTGCTGGTCAAACGCCTGATCTTCCCCAAGCGGCAGCAGACGAGCCGACCGCGCCGGTCACTCGCCGACATCGTGACCTGGATATGCGCCACCGCGGCCGTCGTGATCTCCGGCGAGGGTGTCTTCGAGGTCATCCAGCAGGCCGCCCCCGGCGTGTGGTGGCTGCCCTGGCTGGGCGTCGGCCTGCTCGAAGGCCCCCTGCTGGCGTTCGCCCTGCGAGCGAAGGAAGCCATCGCCGCCAACCGCGACTCAGCGCCGGACATCCGCATGACCTGGGTGCTCGCCAGCCTCTCGTCGCTGATCACCGCGACCTCGACCTTCACCGCCGGCAACCCGGGCGTGTTCTTCCTACGCGCCATCACGCCCATCGTCGGCGCGATCCTGTGGCACCACGCCCTCAAGATCGAGCAGAGCAAAGCCGGCCGCCCGAAGTCGCAGTCGCGGTGGAAGTGGACGCCCGAGTACATCGCCACCCGGCTCGGTTTGGTGACCGCGCGCGCCGCGCAGACCGAGGACGCCGAGGTCCACATGCGGCTCACGAAGGTCGCCGACGCGGTGATCCGCTACGCCCGCGCCGTCATGCGGAACACCCAGCGGAACACCGCGTGGAACACCCGGTGGAGCAGCTACTGCCGGTGGCGGATGGAACGGGTGTACCGGGCCGCGGAACGCGACCTGGACCTGACCCGGAACGCCGACCGGCGCGCCCTGCTGGAACAGATCATTGAGTCCCGCAGCGACGCGGTCCTTCTCGCGACCCTCGCGGGTGTCACCCGTACTGACCTGGGCCTTCCCGAAATGGAACAGCCTGTGGAACAGCCTGCACGGAACACCCGCATCGTGTTCCACCAGCCTGCGGAACAGCCGGTGCGGAACACCCGCATCCTGTTCCACAAGCAGGTCGTGGAACAGCCCGTGGAACGCCCTGTGCGGACCACCCGGATCGTGTTCCGCAAGCCCGTGGAACGCCCTGCCAAGGACAGCCGGAACACCAACGGAACGTCCCACCGGAACGGCGAAACGCCCAACCGGAACACCAGCAGAGCGAACGGCCGGAACACCGAAGAACCACCCCGGAACGACGGCGGCAAGCCGACCAGAGAGGAGATCTACGCCGCCATCGCCCAACAGATCAGCCCAACCGGAGAGGTACCCGTCCGCCCCCTCGCCAGACAACTCGGCGTTGCCCCGGCCACACTGAGCCGGCGCGTCGACGAGTACCGCGAGGAGCACGGCTACCCCTCATCGGCAGAGGAGGTGATCCCCCCTCCTCACGGCAACGGCCATCACGCGGTGAACGACGTGTCCAAGCAGTACGCCACCGTGGGGAGTGGTGATCCCAACTAACCCACGAACACGAGGGGCCGGCGACATTGATGGTCGCCGGCCCCTCTCGTCGTCTCTACGCCGCCAGGTCGACCCGGCGCCTCCGGTGCTTCACCGGCACCCCCGCCCCCTCCAGCACCGTCTGAACCCGCTTGGCTGACGACCTCACCTGACGAGCGACCTTCCGCAAAGAGCCCAGCTCCGCGTACAGCTGTGCGAGCGTCTTCACGTCGGGCAGTGGCGGCCGCCCATACCCCAGGTTCCGCAGCACTGCCCGGATATGGCTCTCGCTCGCATCCACCAGCAGCGCGATCGCGTCGGCCGGCCACCCCTTCAGGTACAGGCCCTCGATCACATCCCAGTCCAGGACGCGACGGCCGCCGCGCGGCCGGCGAGGCTCCCCGGCCTCCTCGGCGACGCGCATCACCGTCGTGCTGGCCACCCGCTGGTTTTCGACGATCTCCTCGATCGGCGTGCCCGCCCGGTACTCCGCCAGGATCGCGGCGCGTTTCTCCCCGGGGATCTGCCGCCTGGTCGTCCCCCGGGGACGCAGCTGCACGCCCATCCGCGTCAGCAGCCGATGCACCCGGGTATGGGAGACGCCCACCTTGGCGGCGACCTGCCGGACCGTCAGCTTCTCTTCGACATACAGGCGGCGCACGAGTTGCCGGTCGACCGGCCGGCGCGAGGAATCGTTCACGAGGCGCATGGTGGCGAGTTCGGGTGCTTACGTCCTGGCGGGACGCAACCCGCTCAGGTGGCTACGGTGCCCCGCTGTGACGCGCAGCAGAATCCGCGGGGACCTGATCGCCAAGCTCGCCGCCGGCCACGTCCGCCGAGTGGTGGACAAGGTCGCCGACCAGGCCGTGCGGGAGGTCCGCGACCAGGTTCCGGACGCCAAGTCCTGGGAGACCGCCGAAGACGAACGAGTGCGGCCGTCCCACGATGAGACGCACGGGCAGACGATCCCGGCGAACCTGCTCTACCGGCTCCCTAAGCAGGTGTACGTGCGGAAGGGCCGCGGTGAGAACGGCAAGGCGGTGAACGCCGCCGGCGGGTGGAAGATCGTCCCCGGCGGGTGGGACCTGGCCGACGCGCCGCGCGACCCCCGCCTGCCCGAACACCAGACGATCAACTGCCGGTGCGAGTCCCTGCCCATGCCCGGCATGATCGCCGCTCACGTCGGCCGCATCCCGGTGCTCGTCACCCGCACCAGCGCCCGCGCCACCGTCCACGTGCGATTTCCCCGCATCGCCGAGTCGGAGTTCGAGCCGGACGGCGGCGGGTGGCTCGCCCGCGCGGCCCGCATCGTCGCCGCCCGCCACCGGTAGTCCCCTCGCCAGGACGTAAGCATCCGATTCGGGCACCATGTCCCGGTCGATGCCGATCAACCTGGGGGAACCGCATGTCGAACCGTGTGAGGGTCAAGCTGGCCAATCCGCTGCGCACCGAGGACGCCGAGGAGCTGGGCCTGGAGCCCCGCACCTACCCGACCGGCGCCGAGATCGAGCTGCCGCGCCCCTACGCGCTGCGCCTGGCCGGCGCCGGCTACGTCGAGGGTGCCGAGCCGCAGAATCCGGCCACCGTCCACGCCGCGCTCAAGCCGGTCACGCCGCCCACCCCTGCCTCGGCGCCCGCCCCGGCGTCGGCGCCGGTCGTGGCGGGAGCCTCGCCGAAGAAGCCCGCGAAGGCCGAACAGGAGTGACCAGCCGCTTGGCGGACGCCGACCCGCTTGGAAGGATCATCCCCTACCTTGGCGGCCACCCTGCGGTGACCGCCGAGCTGGGCGGTCCCGAGCGGGTCGGCCCCGACAACAAACCCCCCTACCCGCGGCTGCTGGTCAGCGACGCACCCGGCGGCAGCGAGAACCTTCAGGCCGGCCTGCTCGGCGTCCCCGTCCGGCTGGAGGCGCTCGGCCCCCTCGACGGCACGCTCGGCAAAGCCCGGCTGCGCCGCATCCTGTACGTCGCCCTGGGCGTGCTCGCCGAGCTGCCCGCCCTGCCCGTCGGACCCGACGACGTCGTCATCACCGACGTCGGCTCCTCCGTCGCGGGCGGGTATGTGCCGCTGGCCGACGGCCGCCCCCGCTACGTCGCCACCGTCATGGTGGCCGCTCACGCCCCCTACACGCCTTAGAACAGGCTGCCCTGCTCGCCGTGGCCGCCGCCGGTCGCGATCAGCTCCGCCTGGGCGGCGTACCGGCGGATCCGCCGGCAGGTGCCGCACTCGCGGTGCTTGGGCCGATCCGCTCTCAGCCGCAGGTTCGCCCCGGCGAGCGGGTGGCCACGCCAGCAGTGCGTCTTACGGGCGTTGACCGCCGTGGGGGAGCCGGACCGGGCGTTGTTGACCGTCTTCGGTACGGCCCGCCAGTGCGCCGGGTTGCCGCACGAGCGGTGCGGGCAGGCGTCGCCGAGCGTGCAGACCCGGTAGTCGTGGCACAGGTGGTCGACCTCCCACCCGTCCGGGATCGGCCCGTGGATGATCGGGTACAGGGCGCGATGCAGCAGCGGCCGGGCCCGGCCGATCGCGATGACCGCGTACCCGCGGGGGTTCTTGCGGCCGCGCCAGGGCCAGCACCGGCCCAAGCTCTTGTCGTGGGCGGGGATCGGGCCGGCCATGTCGACGTTGGACAGCCAGCGCACGCCGACGCCTGGTGCGGCCAGCGCGAGCGGTGAGGACTCCAACGCGATGCTCATGTTTCTTATGGTGCAACGGTCGGCGCGGCGGAATCCAGGAGAATCAGCCGGCTTCCTGCGCCCGATTTGGGGTGTCGTCCTCACCCTTGCGCCTGGAGATGGATACGGTTTCGGACGCCCACCCCTTCGGTTCGACGGCCAAGGGGTGGGCGGAAAACAACCGTCCGATCTGAGAGGCTACCCCTAATGCCTGTCACAACCGTCGCCAACCACAAGGGCGGCGTAGGCAAGACCATGCTCGCCCTGCTCATCGCCGCGGAACTCGCCCAGCGCGGCCGCCGGGTGCTGCTGGTCGACTGCGACCCTCAGGGCAACCTGTCGCGCCGATGCGGCTACACCAAGGCCGAGCTCGCTGAACGGCTCTCCACCGCCGAGGTGATCCGCGACAAGAGCCCCGAGCTGCTCGCCGCCGCGACCCTGCCCTGTCAGTGGGAGGACGAGTTCGCCGACCGCATCTTCGTCGTCCCGGCACGCAAGGAGCTTGAGCAGCGCGCCTCCGAGGGTGCGGGAACCGGGTCGTGGCGGCGGCTGAACGCCGCGCTGGCGCAGGCCCGCGACATCTACGACGACATCCTGATCGACACCCCGCCGCAGCTGGGCCACCTGCTGCACAACGCGCTCGTCGCCAGCGACCACATCATCATCCCGACCGAGCCGGAGCTCGACTCCATCCAGGGCGTCTACCGGCTGCAGGAGTTCCTCGACTCCGAGGAGGAGGGCAAGGCGCTCGGCGTCACCGCGTCGGTGGCCGGGGTCATCATCAACACCTTCCGGGCCCGGGTCGTCACGCACGAGACACGTGCCGCCGAGATCCGCACGACGTGGGGGCCGCTGGTGTGGGCGCCGCCCATCCCGCTGACCGTCCGTCTGCAGGACACCTCGGAGTTCGCCGAGCCGCCGCAGAAGGCCGGCGCCGACCTGACGATGATCGCCTCCATGATGGGCGACTCCTACCTGAAGGCGGTGGCCGCATGACGACGTCGAACCAGCGTCGCAACCGTGAACTGCCGCCCGCCGCGGCGGGCGTGAAGCTCGACAAGGGAGCCGTCCCCGCCGAAGCGTCTCAAGCGTCCCCTGAGGCGCTTGAGACGCCTGGGGTATCCAACGGTGCCCGTGTGGGACTGAACGGCGACCAGGCGGCCACTCAGGGCCGCCCAGAGGGTGACTGGTCGTTCGACGACGAGGAGCCGCAGCACCCTCAGGCATCGAATCGGGCGAAAGCGGACACGACGCGTAGCGTGGGGCGGGGACGGCAACGATCGGCCTCCCCTACCGCGGCGCCGCAGCTGTCCAAGGCCGACCGCGACGACTGGCGATGGCGGCTGCGCTCCATGAGCGGAAAGCTCCATGCCGCCGAGAGTGCCCTGGACGAGGCCGCCGACCGATGGGAGCGCCTGGTGGCCAACGCGCGTGAAGCCGGCGTCCCCCACACCATGCTGCTGGTCGCCCTGATGGACGCCGGGATCGAGGAGCCCGAGCGCTACCTGTAAGCCCCCCAGCAGGCATCGAGGCCCCGCCACTCCTCCTGGTGGCGGGGCCCTTCCTTTTTCTCCCCTCAGCGTGGATGCCTGGGGGTCAGCCCCTTTCCACCGTGTCGTTCCAGCCCATCCGCTCCGATGGTCTCTACAATCGCGCGCGGGTACGCGCGTACCCGCGTACGTACCCAGCACCTGAGCCGATCCGCTCCCCCACAGCCTCGTTCTGTCAGTACCTCAACGGACACTCAGCCCCATGACCACCATCAGGCGGAACCGACCGGCAACCACACCGCAGCCTCCCTACCGAGAGCCCCAGCCCGTGGACCAGCAGACCAGCTCGACGGGGGAGCGGGTCATCCTGCTCACCTGCCACGGCCGTTGGCGGCACGATCTGAGGGCAGTCTCCAACCCCTACGCCAACGAACGGAGTCAGCTCGTCATCGACCTTGCCCCCGAAGCCGAGTGGTACCTCCTGGCCGCCCTCGGCCGCTTCTCGGACGGCACCGTCACCGGCAAGGTCGAAACCCACCCCGTACACCGGGTCTGGGTCGAGGTGCTTCAGGAGACGCTCAGCGACGCCTCGGCCCTGACGTAGGCGATGTCAGGGTCGAAGTCGGACGGCCGGTGTGCCGCCGAGGTCACCGTCCACACCCGGCCGGCGCCGCCGTCCTCGACGAGCTGGGCGCCGGCGGGCAAAGGCCAGAACTCCGGATCGACCGCCAGCACCCACAGGCCGGGCCCCGTCTCCAGGTCGTTGTCGCTGCCCGGCTCGGACACGACACGGGCGGGCCGCGGGTCCCGCGCGGGCCCGTGGCCGGACGTGACCGGCGTGCCGTGCCCGTCAAGCTCGACGACCGGCAACCGCATCCCTATCCGGGTGTTGGGCGCTACAACAGCCACGCCGCACCGGTCTGCATCGGGTGCGGGCCGATACCCGGCCGCTGCGACACCGCGCGGCGCTGCCACCCGTCGAGGGATTCCAGGGTCGGAGGCGCCCCCGCTGCCCCCGACCCTGGAGCCCCGGCTCCTGAGGATTCGTAGGTGACGCCCTGGCCCTCGACGTTGACCGACGCCACCAGCCGGGCGCCGGGCACCCGTTGCGCGAGCCGGCGCACCATCGGCGACGCCGCGGCGGCCGCCAGGACGTAGCGCTTCAACGCCCGCCCGTACACCGGATCCGCCACCGGGTCGAGACCGGCCCGGTAGACGACCGTGAACAGGCCGGTCGGCTGCCCGCTCACCGGATCGGCCTCCGCGGTCGCCGAGACGACCTCGATCACCGGATCATGCTGCAACTGCCAGGCGCCGCCCGGATTCGGCCGCAGACCCCGCTCGGTGAACGTGGCCGGTACGGGCGAGTAGTCCAGGTGCGCGGCGACGTCGCCGTAGGCGTCTTCGATCGCTTCCTCGATGACCGCCCGGTCGTCGGCGTCCAGCTCCAGCGGCAGGCCCGCGCGCATGGCGACCTGCTCGGGTCTCACCGTAGCGCTCACCGCCATGCCCCTCTCGCTCGTTCACGGATGTGACCTGGTCTGGCCGTCCCGGGGACGCCCAGGGGAGGGCGTTAGGGTCCCCACCGTCCACGTCCGCCTTCCGGGTTCCTCAGTTCGGCCAGACCAGGGTCTTCACGCGGCCCGCCGCGCGTTCCGGCTCCAGCGGCCGGCCCGGCGCCTCCCCCCAGGGGCGTCGGCCGGCGCGAGCGCTGTGAGCGTGCGGCGGGCCGCGAGTCTTCAGTCCGCCGCGGCGGCGGCGCGGATGGCCGTCAGGTCGGCCTTGATCTGCTCGGCGTTGTCACGCGGCACCTTCCACCCCTGCGGCCGCCATAGCTGCTTGGTCGTCCTGGTGGTGCCGGGCTGGTGGTAGGCGCGGATCAGCGGCTTGGCGACGATGACGTAGCCGTACTGGGCGCCCGGGTCCTCGAACAGGGCGTCGGGGTCGGCGAGCTCGCCGTTGTCCCACAGCAGGTCAACGAACTCCGCACCCGGCGTGGCGATCATCTGAACCCGCAGGGGCGGGCTGACCGGCGGCGGCGGCGCGGCCGGCCCGGCCGGCGGCGCGAGCGGCGCGGCCTGGCTGACCATGGGCGCCTGCTCCGGGACGGCCGGGGTGTCACCGCTGGGGGTGACAACCGGCTGATCCACCTCCGGGGGCGTCAGCGGAGCGGCCCCCTCGCTGGATGTTGCCTGGTCAGCGGCGGTCGTGCGGGGCTTACGAGCGGCCACCGGGCCACCACCTTCCCTGATCGGGTCCTGCTCGGGCGAGTGCTGGAAGGACGTAAGCACAGATCTCTGCTTGTGTCTTGGGCGGCCGGTTGGGAGCGCATCCCCGCACGCATCTCCCGGACTACCCAACTCGTTAAATCTCCTGTAATATTTACATCAGCGGAAGGGGATGCGGCCCCTAAAGCATCGGATACCCAGGAGATTTCACATGCGCCCCACCACCGAGCAGCAGGCCATCATCGACGCGGCCCGCGCCGGGAAGACCATCACCGTCCAGGCCGGAGCCGGATGCGGCAAGACCAGCACTCTGCAGGCGACCGCCGAGCAGGCCCTGACCGGCAAGCGGGTCCTGTGCGTCGTCTACAACCGCAGCGTCCGCCTCGAACTGCAGCGCAGGATGCCGCAGAACGTCGCCTGCCACACCAACCACTCGTTCGCGATGCAGATCATCCGCAACCAGTGGGGCAGCATGCTGGACCGGATCAACGGCCCCCGCCAGAGCGGCAAGACCCAGGCGACCATCCTCAGCCTGTCCGGCCCGGCCCGGATCAACGACCACACCGTCCTCAGCCCCGCCGCGCGGGCCCGCCTCGCCATGGGCGCGATCCTGGCCTGGTGCAAGAGCGAGGACGTCGATCTGCAGCCGCACCACATCACCCCGCCCCGCAGCATCACCGCTGAGGCCGACGTCGCCCGCCTGCGCGAGGTGATCCTGCCGATCGCCAACGCCGCCCGCGCCGACATCCGCTCCCCCCGGGGCAGCCTGACCTGGCAGCACGACTACTACCTGAAGATGGCCCAGCTCAAGCTGGCCCGTTCCGGCGGCTCTCAGGCCCTCCCGTTCGACGTGATCATGATGGACGAGTGCCAGGACGTGAACCCCGTCGCGGCATCCCTCTACCTCGACATGCAGACCCACGCCCAGCGCATCATCGTCGGCGACTCCTGCCAGCCCGCTGGCACGCTCGTCACGGTCGTCACCGCTCCGGCGAAGAAGGGCCGTAACGGCAGCGGCACTCCTGCGCAGACCGCTCAGGTACCGATCGAGCAGATCAAACCCGGCGACATGGTCGTGTCGATGAACGTCGAAAAGAGCTTCATTCACCGCAACGGCTCGCCGGTGTCCGGGGTGTCCGCCCAGCCGTACGAGGGCGACATGATCAAGATCGAGACATCCGAGGGGGTGATCTCCCGCTACACCCCCGACCATCACTGTGTGGTCCGCTTCGGCGAGGAGCTGGTGGACAAGCACATCGTCTACCTGATGAAGCGCGGCGACGACTACCGCATCGGCATCACCAGCGGCCGAGTCCAGAGCCAGAACAAGCGTATCGGCGTGATGTGGCGCGCCACTCAGGAGAAGGCCGATGCCGCGTGGATCCTCAGTGTCCACGACACCCGCCAGGATGCGGCGCTCGCCGAGATGGTCACCGCCTGGACGTACGGCATCCCGACGCTGACGTTCCGCGTCTCCAACAACAGCACTATGTCGCAGGTCTACCTCGATTACTTCTGGTCCAAGTGCGGAGGCAACCGCGACGCCGCCGAGCGCGTTCTCAACGCCCACGGCCGGTGGATCGATTTTCCCCTGTGGAACAGCAGTGAGCGCTATCTCCAGACCCGCCGACCGACCGTGATCCGCGCCTGCAACCTGATCGACGGCATGGAAGTCCTGCCCCTCAGCAACACCATGCTCACCCGCCGGACGGAAGCCCCCGCCCGCCAGTGGTCCCGCATCTCCGTCGCCCGCGAGCCCTACCAGGGGTGGATCTACTCCATGACGGTCGAGCGCGATCACACCTACGTCGGCGATGGGATCTTCACCCACAACTGCCAGGCCATCAACGGCTGGAATGGCGCCGTCGACATCCTCCGCACCTTCCCCGCCGATGAGCTGCTGTTCCTGTCCAAGAGCTTCCGCTTCGGCCCGGCCATCGCGGCGGAGGCGAACAAGTGGCTGGAACTGCTCAAGGCCCCTCTCCGCCTCGAAGGGCACCCGCCGGTCGGCTCCACCATCGGCCCTGTCCCTGCCCCCGACGCCGTCCTGTGCCGCACCAACGCCGCCGCCATGGGCGAGGTGTTCAGCATCCTCAAGGCCAACGGCACCCCCGCCATGGTCGGCGGCGGCTCCGAGATCGTGTCCCTGGCCATGGCCGCTGAGCAGCTCCAGGACGGCCGCCTGACCGACCACCCCGACCTGTGCGGCTTCGCCAACTGGGGAGAGGTTCAGGACTACGTCGAGCAGGACCCGCTCGGCCAGGACCTCAAGGTCTTCGTCGACCTGGTCAACGAGTACGGCGCCGACGAGATCCGCCGCGCCGCCTTGCAGGTCAAGGACGCCTCCAAGGCCCGGCCCGGCGACATCGTGATCTCCACCGCCCACAGGTCCAAGGGCCTGGAGTGGAACAACGTCCGCGTCGCGGGCGACTTCCGCCAGCCCAACCCCGACACCACCAGGTCCGGCGACGCCCCGGTCAACCGGGAAGAGTTGATGCTCAACTACGTCACCGTCACCCGCGCCCAGAAGGTCCTCGACCGGGGCTCGCTGGCCTGGATCGACGACTACGTGCCCGGCGCCCCCGCAGCCGCCCCCGCGTCCCGCACCATCTCGGGCGGCTCCCGCCGCGCCAAGCCGCTGCCCATCGCGGTCTGACCCCGCCGTCTTCCCGCCCGCCCCCGCCAAGGGGGCGGGCTACCGACCTCGAAACGGAGTCCACCGGTGACCACCGATAACGACCAGACCTCCCTCGACGACCTCACCGAACTACGCCAGGCCCTCGCCCACGCCCTCGACTGCGACGCCGGCGACGGCCAGGTCGACGCCGTGCTCGACGCGCTCGCCGAGCACGAGGAGCAGCGGGCGCAGCGCGCCGCCGAGGCCCTCGCCGACCAGACCATGATCCGGTCCCTCACCGCCAAGGACGGCGGCATCAATCTGGACCTGGTCCCTCCGCATGAACTCGCGCTCCTGTGGGTCCACTGCGCCCGGGGCATGCTGGGTGAGTCCCCGAACTACTCCGAGACCCTCGTCGAACTGCCGACCGCGTCCATGGAGGTGAAACTCGCCGGGGAGTACGAGCGGTTCGCGCTGATCGTGCAGCGCGTCGGCAAGCTCTCCCCGCACCAGGCGCGGCACGCGGCTGAGGAGAAGGCCGAGGAGCTCGCCCACGAAGTCGAACGGCTGCGGGCGGAGTTGGCCACGCTGAAGGCGCCGCCGGACGTCCACAACGCCGACCACATGGCGCGGCTTCGGAGGGTGTTCGCTGAGACCATCACCGACTTGGCCGACCGCGGACCCGAGGTGATTGCGAGCCAGCTCGTGCTGTACGCGCAGTCCGCAGTGGCCGCCGTCGAGCGGGAAAGCGCCCGCATCATGCAGACCGCCGAAGCGGCCTTGGAACTCGCGCAGCTCCCGGCCCCTGCCCCGGCCACGGTGTTCCTCGCGTTCGGCGGCGACTACGACGCCTACGGCGTGCGCCGCGTGTTCGCCCACCGTGAGCACGCAGACCAGTACAAGCGGGCCGACACGGTGGAGGAGTGGCGGGTCGACACCACCCCCGTGGAAACCCGCACCTGGATCCGCGCCCTCTGGAACATCCGCGACCCCGCCGCCCCCGCGCACCTGTTCGACACCATCAACTACTACGACCCGGATGGCTACTCCGAGGTGCGCGACTACGACGGCAACGCCGACGCGCTCGACATCGATTGGTGGCCCGGCCAGACCACCGACGATCCGTGGCAGGTCCAGATCAGCGGATGGGACCGGAGCCTGGTCGACGCCGCGTGGAAGGAACGCCGCGACCGGATCGTGGCCGCCCACGGCGACCTGTCCCTCCCGCTCGACAACGACAAACCTGCGGAGTAGGGCCGTGCCCATCCGCCCCGAGAATCTCGCCCGATACCCGGCCGACTGGAAAGCCATCAGCGACGGCATCCGGTTCGGCCGGGCGCAGGGCGTATGCGAATGCGCCGGCGAGTGCGGCAAGCACCCCGGCCGGTGCCTGGCCCGGCACGGCGAGGAGCACCCCGATACCGGCTCGGTGGTCGTCCTCACCGCCGGGCACCGCAACCACCAGCCCGAAGACGTCCGCCCGGAGAACCTGGCCGCCTGGTGCCAGCGCTGCCATCTGGCCTACGACGCCGCCCTCCACGCGGCCACCGCCGCCCGCACCCGGTGGGCCCGCCGCACCGAAGGCATGGCCCCCCTGTTCTGACCCCTTTCCGCCACCTGAACGGAGCATCATGACCGTCGCCATGGCCTTCTCGCTGAGCATCGCCGCGTTTCTCGCGGTCACCCTGTGGGAGTGGCGTGCCCTCGTAGGCGAGATCGACGAGGTGCTGGGAGCCGATCCGATCGAGCTGTGCGCGACCTGCCGCACGGACCGCCGAAGGTGGAGCGCGTGCCTGGAGGATTACGCAGCGCTGATGGGCAGCGCGGGGCCGGTCGTCGCCACCGTGCTCGGAGCGTCCTGCTGGCCCGCCTACCGGGGCCGCCAGTTCTGGCAGTGGATCACCCGATCCGCCGAGCCCGAGCACTCCGGGCGGTGCATCCTCGACGACCGCGCCGACCAGAGCACGGCCGCCCGATGAGCCCGAGCACGCCGGCCGTGCTGCGGCTCGCGCACGCCACGCCCACCGCCTTGGACTACCCCGAGCACGACGGCCGCCGCGTCGTCTGGGACGCCTGGCGCATGCTCGCGCCGACCTCGCACATCACGCACGTGTGCACCGCCTGTGAGAAGGCGGGGGAGCCGTGGCTGAGCGTCGGCACCGTCCACCCCCTGGAAGGCGAGGTGTTCCTCATCCCGACCAGTGACGGGCCGCTGCCGGGCCCGCTGCGCGAGCGCCCGGCGTGGCCGGTGCGGCGCCTGTACGCCTACCGGTGCGCCGCCTGCGGTGAAGTCATCATCTACGACACGATCGACGGCGCCGACTGGCGTGAGGTGCCCTACAGCCGTCCGACCCTGTTCTGACGCCGATGCTCCTGATCGCGATCATCGGCGTCGGCGGACGCATCAGACGATGTGACGCGCGCTGCTACGACGCCCACGAAACCGAATGCGACTGCATTTGCGCGGGAGTGAACCACGGCGTCGGCCTGGACCAGGCGATCGAGAACACCCGCCGGCGCGGCGAGGCGTGGATCGCGCGGGCCCGTCACCGGCACCCGAAGGCGCGGATCGTGGTCAACCTCGAAGCCGCCACCGACGCCCTCTTCTGACACGCAGGGGAGCCCCGAACCGATCCGGTCCGGGGCTCCCCGACGTTCCATGCGCGCTCGGCTACGCGGAAGGTTCCCCGCCGGGTGCCTGGTCGCTGTCCTGCTCAGGCATCGCGACGTCCGGCAGCTCGCCGGGTGGCCCGTCGAGCTCGTCGGCGTACCCGACCCGTACCCGGCGGACGAAGAACGTCATGGTCACCTCGACCGCCGACTCCATAACGCCACCGATGTCCATGCTGATCTGCGACCCGCGCGGCAGGTACAGCGGTACCCCGTCGACGTAGACCTCGTTCGGCACGACGATCGAGCCGCCGCCTTCCCGGCGATCGGCCGGCGGAGTACGGGAGTCGACGATGTCGATGGTCGCGGCATGGGCGCGAACCTTCACGGATGCTGTCACGGCGCGCATGGTGCCAACTCCGCGGGCTTACGTCCCGGAGCTGCTGTCGCATCGGCAGGAGGACGCCATTGCCGCCCGATCCAGGCGTATCCGCACGCTCCAAGCACGCGGGTCACATTCCGCGTCGAGCAGCCCACCGCGGAGGCGATCTCCTTCGAGGAGTGCCCTGCGTCAGCCATCTGGGTGATGGTGGCCCAGTCCGTCACCCGGGGCGCGCCGGCAGGGCGCTGCTCCACCTCCGCCTCTGACACCAGCCGCCCCGCAGTGGTCTTGTTCACCCCGAAGGTGGCGCAGATATCCAGCATGGACCGCCCAGCCGCATACGCGGCCGCGATCTCCTCGCGGTTGCCGACGCGCGGCTTGCCCTGCCTGTTGGGCTGGACACCGGCTCGGCGAAGCCGCTGGTAGACCAGAGACACCGAACAGCCGTGAGTCCGAGCGATCTCCTCGACCAGCGTGCCAGCCGCGTACTGGGCCGCCATCGCCCCCACGTCAAGGTCCAAGGGGGAGCGCGGGCCGCGGCGCCGCTTAACACCCTTCCTGGGACCGGACAGGTACGCAGGGTCGGCGTTGCGCAGGCGCCGCAACAGCTGCTTGATGGTGCCCGGAGTGGACCCGACCTTGGCCGCGATCTCCTCAGCGGACATACCCTTCGCGGCGAGCGCCTGGATTCGCCGGTAGTCAAGCTCGCGAGGACTTCCAACCGAACGTCCCGGGGTTCCGGCCGCCGCCGCGACATGGCGGACGGTACCGACGTTCACGCCGAATCTGGCCGCGATGTCTGCTAGCGGCTCACCGGAGCGGTAGCCGGCGGCGACCGCTCGGCGTTCCCCGGCGGACAAGCGCCGCGACCTCCGCGGCATGCGCACAGCGTCGGCGGCGGCCAGCCGGTCGAAGATGACCCGCTGGGAGCAGCCGTAGGTCCGCGCCAGGTCACGGATGCTCTTTCCGGCGGCATATTCCCTGGCCAGGGCAGTGCCGTCTGGGGGAGAGGTAGACATGGCGCGGAGTATGACGGGGGATTGAGTTAACGTCTTCCGCCGTCGTACGGCGCCGCCACCCCGGCGGCCACCAGCTCCTGGTTCAGGCTCACCCCACCTGCTTCCACGACGGCCAGGTAGCGGCCGTACTTCTCCCGCCGGTCCTTCACCGTCCGCACCACGATGCCGCCGCGTCGAGTGGCCACCCAGTCGCGCACCCACGCGGCCGCGGCCGCCCCGGGCGCTGTGGCCAGCTCCGGCGTGTTCACCCCGGCCAGCCGCAGCTTCACCGCGAGTTGCAACCCGTAGGGCAGACCGAGATCGACGTCCAGCGTGTCTCCGTCGACGACACGGACCTGCCCAGCCTGGTAGGCGTAGGACGGCGCGGGAGCCTCGACGAGCGTCGCCGCCCGTCGGCCCCGGCGCCGGCCCGGGTCAGGGCGGACGAACACGACGTTGCCGTGCTCGGCGACCCACTGCCGTACCGGGCCGATCCCCGGCCGGCCGGGAACGGCGACGTTCAACAGCATCGCAGCGGTGACACCGAACCCGAAGTCGAGCACCCCGGTCACGCCGGCCCGGTTCAGGTGCATGACCTCCAGCCGATGCACGCCGACGTCAAGCGGGGAAGGCGGGGCAGCGTCGGCCGCCCCGCCTCCGATCGCCGTGGTGCTCACTCGGCGTAGGTACCGAAAACGAATGACTCCGGCCTGTCCACCGCGAGGCCCACCCGCTCGGACGCCTTGATCGTGCAGACGTTCTCCTCGAAATTCGTGGCGTTTTCCGAGGAAACCTGCACTGACACGGACTCGCGGTCGTAGAGCTTGGCGCCGTAGCCGTAGGAGCCCAGCAGGTAGCGGTTCTCCAGCATGGCCGGGGTGTCGATGACGTTCAGTCGCCACACCCGCTTCTCGGCGCCGATCGCGACGCTGACGGCGACGCGGTAGGCGCCGTTGCTGTCCTCCTCCAGCTCGATCTCTTCGAAGTCGTTCGGGTGCATCACGACGCCGTTGGGGTCGTGGTACGCGAGGATCGCGAGGGTCATGGCCCGCCGGAGCTGCCGGGTCTTCTTCTCCCCGGAGACGCCGCTGTACATCTGGATGCCGGGCGTCTGGGTGATGCCGAGCAGGTTCTCGCCCTGGCCGTTGCCGAACAGCACCTGGTAGTCCTCGACGAGCTTGACGCCGTCGATCATGTCGCGGTCGATGATGCCCCTGATCCTGGAGTCGTCGGCCAGGGTGTTGTTGTGCACGTACTCGAAGTGGGTGATCGTCGCGATGTGCGCGGTGTACGGCTCGAACGTCAGCCGGGAGCGGGGGGCGCGGCCGAACACGTCGGTCAGGCCGCCGGTCGGCGCCGATACGCCGTCCGCGGCGCGCCGCTCGGGGACGGGGGCGGCGTTGTTGATGAACCCCGTCTGCCTGATGCCGTGCAGGATGTTCGCCGTGGTGCTCTCGCTCGGGAACAGGTCGCGCACCCGGTTAGGGCGGCGCATCCGCTCACTGATGCCGACGTCCTGGGCGTGGCCGAACGCCGGCCCGGTGTGCTGACCCGCCGACAGGGTGAAGATGTCCTTGGTGGACATGCCCTCGAACGAGTAGATGCCCTGGTCGATCTTGACGAGGCCGCGCGGGTCGTGGAAGTTGTTCTCCCGCATCGCCTTGTAGGCCGGGGACTCCAGGAACGCGGTCGCCAGGGACTTGTACTGCGGGCCGCCCTGACCGGCGGCGAGCATCCCGGCGACCGGCGTGCTGGCCGGCGCGTTCAGGTACTCGTAGATGCCGAGGGCCTTCTCCTCGGCGTTGAGCAGGTCGCGGATCTGGTTGGCCTCGTCGATCTTCGCGAGGTAGTCCTTGCGCTGCGCCTCCGGGATGACGAACTTGCCGGGCGCCTCCTCCCGGAAGGTGGAGCCGATCCGGGTGACCTCGGCGGCGGCGGTCTGGAGAGCGGACTTGAGCTCGCGGACACGCTCACGCGATGCGGTGGCAGTCATCTGCCTTCCCCCTGATGCTGATGTTCGATTCGGATGTGATCCGCTCGCCCGGTCAGCACCGGGACGCCCCGTGATCAAGGCGGCAAGGTAGGTGATTTCCCTTCTAACGTCCTTCAAGGTCCACTATGGTGGGCGTTTGCCGTGGTCGGGGGGCCTGGAACGATCCCTGAGAGGGGCGCAGATGGCTGTCCGCCGTACCGCCGCGCTGCTGCTGGCGGCGCTGATCGTCGCTGGTTGTTCCGCCGAACCGGGTGGCGAAGCCGCCGGCGCGGCCACGCCGGCGCCGATCGTGAAGTCCCCGGCGAAATCGGGCCGCCTCGCATGGGCCACCCCCGCGACCGGGCAGGGGGAGAAGGGCAACCCGCTGGAGATCACCCCGGTCGGGGTCTACTACCACCCGGGCGATGCCCAGTACGGCAAGAGCAAGAACGGCATGTTCCTCGCGGTCGGCGTGAAGGTCACCGCCACCGGGGAGGCCGACCAGATCTCGGCGCCGTTCACCGGCCACGGGTTCCGCTGGGAAGGCGGCGGCGAAACCATCACCTCCGCCGAGGGCGGGCAGCCGCCATGGGTCGGCCGGGTGAACACCCCCATCTCCCAGGACATCCAGGCCGGCGACTACGCCGCCTACGTCATCACGTTCGACGTCCCCGAGCGGGGCGGCACCCTGACCTACCTGTCCGCAGACGGCACTCAGCAGCGGTGGGCCGTCCCGGCGAGGTCCGGCGGCCAGGGCCTGAAGAAGGTCCTGGCCGCGTTGGACGAACTCGGCATCAACCGCTGAGGAGTCACATGGTGACGCGCCCGGCCCCCAGCGCGTCCAGGCGCGACTGGAGGCGGGCGTTGGTCTCCTGCAGCCGCAGCAGCTCCTCGCGGCTCACCACGCCTCTACGCGCCCGCAGCACAGCCACCTCGGCGCGCAGCTCGGCGTTCTCCGCCGCGAGCTGGTCGGCGTTGACCGCGCGGGCCTGAGCCTCCAACCGGGCCGCGTACCTGTGAGCGGTCTGCAGGTCGCGGCGCAGCTCGGCCACGCACTCCTGAAGCTCGCCGATCACCCTGTTCTGCCGGTGGGTGCGGCCCCGCACCATGTCGAGGAGGTTCACGTCAGCACCGCCGCGGCCGCCATGACCTCCAGGCCGGCGAGGATCTCCTCCGGGGTGAGCTCCTTCAACTCCGCCGGCATCGCCGATGGCGCTGTGGAGTCCGGCATGATCGACGGCGGTTGAGGCGGCTGCTCGTCCTGCGGCGGTTCCTTCGGGGTCTTGTGGTCGTCCCACTCGATGCCCGCGGCGGCGAGGACTTCCCGCAGGGTCCGCGCGGCGGTGATGAGTCGTTTGGCGTTCGCGTCCGACAGGACCCGCCCGGCCTTGGTCTCCCACTCGCTCGACTGCTTCAGCGCGTACGCGACGTCCTCAACGGCGGCGGCCGCTGCGTCCTCGTCCATGTGGCCGGCCCGCTCGACGGTCACCACGACGGGTTCGCCGATGTCGACCCATCCCACGTCGACCGTGTAGGGCACCTGGTAGGCCAGGGAGGTGTCATCCTCGCGGCTCACGCACACGATGGCCTGGTCGGCGAACGTGGCCTCCACACTCACCCACCCCTTGATGCCCTGCTCGCGCAGCCACGCGGTGACCGCCGAGCGGATGGCGTCGCGGACCTCCTCGAACGACATCGGGATGGGCAGTCCGGCGTTGCGGAGCATGTTCAGCCGGGCGTCCTTCACCTCGCCGCCCGCCGCGCCCGGCCCTTCACCGTCGTCCCCTGCATCGGCGCCGGTGTCGATGTCGGCGAGCAGGTCGGCCCACTCGTCTCCGATCTCCGGAGTGGTGTCGCCCATCGGCGCGGCCTTCACGCTCAGGGTGGACGACAGTGGCGCCGCCCCGAACAGCACCGGCGAGTACTCCCACAGGTCCAGGTCGTGGATCAGCCGGACGCCGCGGGCCTTACGGGATCCGCCCTTCGGCACCGTGTAGCCGATCGACCATTCGCACTCGTGCGTCTCGCTGAAGAAGCGGACGTTTTCGTAGGCGTTGCGGCCGTCGTCGGTGGCCAGGTTGAACCGGCACTTCACGTACAGCGCGCCGGCGTCGCGCGGCCACGGCTTGCCGTCCTTCGTGGTCTTCGGCAGCCGCGGATCCCCCGGCAGCAGCTCCTCGATCGCCTCCGTGCGGGCGGTCCAGACCTTCGTGTCGTGCGAAAAGATGCCCTTCGGCCTGCGCTCGGCCAGGGTCCGCCGGTAGGCGCCCGGCACGATCAGGTCGCCCACGGAGTCTTCCACCCCGGTGATCGACACCAGCGCCTCGACGACGCCTTCGTCTCCGGTAGTGATAACCCCGGTTGCCGGTGTAGCGGCCTTGTACTCCAGCGCGCCCGGCCCAGGCCCGGCGTAGGTCACGGTCACAGCGGTCTCCCCCCGATGCGGTGATCGGCGGGAGGATGCCAGGTCGGTCCGCTTATGTCCTGGCGGGCAAAGCGCAGCAGGGGGCGTGAGCCGTAGCCCACGCCCCCTGCCGGCGGTTCAGATCAGGGTGAGGTCTCCAGGTAGATACCCGTCTCCGGGTCCTGGCCGACCGCTCGGCGGAACGCGCGCAGGAACTCCGGGTCGTCGTCCGGGTCGGTGCCGTGCGCCTCGACCCACCGGCCGTACATCTCGTTGTAGACGCGATCCGCGTCTCTACCGATGATCATAGTTTCTTCACTCCGTCCCATGACGATCCTCTCATGGCACGCAGCCCCAACCATGTGCGCTCGCGGATGCTCTCCCCGGGCCGGCGCCCGACCTGGCTGATTTCCCGTGCCGTGGGAAACCCGGGGTCGCCGAACTCGAATCTCTGCCAGCGCTGCATGATCTGCTCGGCGGCGGCGATCTCCGACACCATCCGCTCATACCCGGGGGCATCGGTCGGGCCGGTCCACCGGCTCACCCTCCTCTGCAGGCGTTCCATCTCCTCCTGCAACGCATACAGCCGTTCTTCGGCCTCGTGCTCGTAGACGAAGTCGAATCCGGAGGACGCCCAGGTGTAGCCGCCGTCTTGCAGGGAGGCGTACACCTCGACGCGGTCGAACCCTGAGTCCTTGTACACCTGTTCCAGGTAGCGGCCGGACACCGGCGCGAAGCCTTTCCCGCGGTGCTCGGGCTCCAGCTCCTGGTAGTCGTTGTATGCCGACAGGGTGCCGTCAGGGTCGCGGTTCCACCGGCGGGACATGGTGCCGACCGGCGTGCCGTTCTTGTGGATGCCGGCCGTGAAGTACAGGTAGGACTCTCCGTTCGGCATCACTCTGCCCGACACGTCGGCGACCACGATGGTGTAGCCCGCGAAGTCGCGGCCTTCGAGCAGCTGCCGCATCCCCTCTTCGGCCTTGTCCTTGTCCCACGGCTGGCCAGGGACGGGGATGAGGTCGCGGGCCTTCGGCACCGGCGGTTCCTCCTCGCCACCGCCGCCGCCCTCCGGCCCACCCGGCGGCCCGCCCGGCGGCCGTCCCCGCCCGGCCCCGCCCCCGCCCCCGCCGCGGCCGCGGCCGCCGCTGCCTCCTGGTGGGGGTGGCGGGCCGGTCGGCGCTGCGACCACACGCAGCAGGTTCGGCGCGATCGTGCCGGAGCCGCCGTCGTCCCACCTGACGGTGACGCCGCGCCGCTCGTCAGTGCCGGTGACCGTTCCCGACCGGTTACGGCCCATGATCTGCACGCGGGCGCCCATGCGGATCCACCGGCCGTGCCAGTCCCGGGCCTGCCACGCTCCGCCCGGGGTTCGGCCGGCGGACGGAACACGGCGGACAGGCGTGGCGAGCGCCTTGGTCTGCGCTGGGGTGGCTGTGAACCGGATACCCCAGCGGACCCACGACACCTTCTCCACGATCAGGTGGTGGTGAAGCCGCCGGCCTTGGTGGCCGTGCCCGCATCGGTGGTGACGGCGACCGCCTGCGCACCGGCCGCCTTGGCGGGGGTGACGCAGGTGATGGTCTTGTCGTCGACCACGACCACGGACGTGGCGGCGGTGCCGCCGACCGTCACCGTCGCGCCGGGGGTGAAGTCGCTGCCCTTGATGGTGATCGGGGTGCCGCCCGCCGCGGGGCCGGTGGCCGGGGTGACCGAGGTGATGGCCGCGTCGGGGAAGTGCTTGGTGAAGTCCGAGGTCTTCACCAGCCGCCCGGCGGGGAACAGCAGCTCCCGGCCCTGACCCGGCCACGGGGTGCCGTCGTGGCGGACGGAGGCGTAGATGTTCTCGTTGACCTGGATGACCGGGTCGGCGGTGACCGGGGTGGTCAGCGCCAGCGCGGCGGACTTGGTGAGCCGGACCCCGGCGCTGTTGTGGATCGTCATGGTGTTCCCCCTGGAACGGCGGTCGGTGAGGGGGAACCGTGCGCCGGCCCGGCGGGCACGAACACGATGCCGGGGCGCTGCGGTAAAGCGCCCCACGCCACGGTGAACAGCACCAGGCCGAGCAGCAGGCCGAGCGTGAACCCGACCCGGCACCAGACCCCCTCGATTCTCACGAGGGCGCATGGTGCCGGGTTTCGATGCTTACGTCCTGGCGGGCACCTCACCGGCGACCCGGACCACCTGAGTCCACTGGGTGAGCGCCGCCAGCACCGTGGCCGGATCGTTCACATCCAGCCGTCCGCCCTGGCCGTGCGGCGCCTCGACCAGCTCGCCGTCACGGATCCGCAGCAGCGACACCACGCCCGGGGAGCCGGACACGACCCCGACCGTGTCCGCCGCATCGTCGCGGGGTTCGCCGACCGTGACCGCGTACGCCACCGCGTCGGCGCCCTGGCCGTTGTCGAAATACCCGTGCACCTCGAACATGCCGCTCACTCCTGACCGTCGTCGTAGGAGACCGTACCGGCCGCCGGCGGCGCCGCCTGGAGGTAGGCGTCGATGAACGCGAACCGCAGCGGCCCCGCCGGGTACGGGCATGCGGTGATCGGCTCACCCGCCTGCCCTGTCGCCCGGCCCGCGGTGCGGGCGGCGCCGAGCGCCACCCGCGACACGCCTTCACTCATCTGGTCAGCTCCCTTACCGGTTGAAGTCCCGGGCGCCGCGCCCCGCGGCCGCCGCCTTCTTATCGCGTTCCCGCCCCAGCATCTGCGCCTTGAACTCGGTGAAGTTCATCCACCCGTTCGCGTCGAACCAGTTGCGCAGCTCCTCGGTGGCGTACTTGCGGGCCCGGTCCCGCCGGCCGGAGAACAAGCTCTTTTCGTCGATGCCCGCGGCGACCCCTTCCGGGGTGAGCATGTAGCCGCGGGTGTCGGCCTCAGCCTGCAGATACTGCTGGTGCAGCCACAGGTCGTAGTGGCGCCTGGCCATCTGCTCGCGCGTCTCCCCGGGCAGCCGGTCGGAATCGCCGGCGCGCTGGTCGCGTTCGAGCTGCTCGTACGACAGGCCGTGAACCTGCGCCCACGCCTCCATCTCCGGCATGCCATCCGCGATGAGCTCATCGACGCGGGCGGACCGCTCGGCGAACGCCTGATCTTCGGCGTCGGCTTCGGCCCGCTCGGCTTCCCACGCCTCCATGGCGGCGCTGATCCGGGCGATGCTGTAGTCGTCGTCAACGGTGCCGAGCAGCGACACCAGCTCATCGAGGTCCATCCGTTCGAGCTGCACGCCCGCCAGCGGGTCGTCGGCGGGCTCGACCCGCTCCAGGGCGGCCATGACCTGCGCGACCTCGTCCGGGTTGCCCCACACGCGGCTCAGCAGCGCCCGAAGTTCCTCCTCCGACAGCTCCGACAGGTTCACGCCGGTCAGCGGGGAGCGGCGCGGCCCATCGTGGCCGGTGCCGAGCAGCGCCAGCGCGCCGAGGGTGAACGCCCGATAGTCCGGGTCGTCGTCCAGGTGATGGGAGCCGCCCATCAGCGACTCCACACCGACCGTGAACACCTCGTAGTGGTCGCTGCCGTACTCGCGGCCCGAGTACGGCGACTCGAATCCACCGTCGCGGTAGTGCACGGGCTCGGTGCCGTTCGTCGTCTCCTTCAGCGGGTGGCGCTCCCGCTCCCCGACCGGGCCGGTGGAGGTGCGATCCCACAGGAACGCCCGCTCGGCGGCGAGCAGGCCCGGCACGACCGTCTCCATGTGGTGGCCCAGCTCATGCACCGATCCCCGGGAGGCGTTGTTACCGCCGACGAACTGCGACCCCGTCGCTTCTTCCTCAACGAACCTGCCGTCTCGCGGGACGTCGTTCGGTGTGGCCTCCCACGGCAGCGCGATCTCCGGGATGAACACCCCATCGCTCGGCTTGTAGTAGCCGCGGCCGCTCTCGACGCGCACCGGCCCGGCCTCACGGGCGAGGGTGAGCCAGTCGGCCGGGTAGGACGCCTCAGCGATCCGCATGGCCTCCGCGAGCCGGTTCTGCTCCGACAGCGGGAACGACGTCCCCGTGCCCCGGTACGTCAGGCCCTCCCCGCCCAGGTCACGCACCGACGCAAGCGTCTCCATCGCCGCCTGGCGGCGGGCCTCGCGGCGCGCCCGCAGGTTGGCCAAGACGTCGTCGGCCGCGGCCCGGTAGGCGGTGAGTGCCTCATCACGCGCCGCCAGCTCGCCGGCGTACGCCTCCTCCCATGCCTTCTGCGCTTTCCGCTTCACCTGCGGTGACGCCTCCGCCGTGAGCGCCCGCATCGACGGGTAGCCGAACTGCTCGGCCACCTGCGTCCGCGTGGCCTTCTTCGCGGCGAGCAGGTTGCGGTCCGCGACGAACGCCTCAGCCATCCGTTCGCGGGCCCGCTCGCTGACCGCGTCGAAGTCGGCCACGATCCCCTTGGGGTCGGCGGCCTCATACCGGGCCCGGTAGATGGCGTCGAGGTCCGCGCCGGCGGCGCGCAGCACGGCCAGGTGCCGCATGGCGTGCTCGCCGGGGCCGCCGTCCGCCGCGACGTCGTCCACCCACGCGGTGATCGTGTCTCGCTCCGGCACCCGCCCGGCCTCCAGGTCCTCCAGGCTGGCCGGCCGGAACACCGACCGGTTGACCTGCTTACGGCCGAGGTTGGCCAGGTCCTCCGGCAGCGCCTTACGGTAGGCGGCCAGCCGCCCCGGCAGGTCCGCCGCGTCGACCGTCACCTCAGGAAGCGGCGCGTCCACGTCGCCCAGGTCAGCCGCAGCCAGCGCCTTGCCCGCCCGCGCGAGCGACGCAGACGGCGGGGTGTCGCGGTACTGCCGCATCACCCGGCGCAGCGCCCGATCCCACGTCTCCCCGGGCATCGGGTCGATCTCACCGATCGCTGCGACCATGTTCGCCGCGGCGCGGTCGCGAATCTCCCCGATGGTGGGGGCGAGACGACGCGCGAGCACGGCCGCCTGCCCCGCATCGTCGGTGAGCGCCGCCGCGGCCCGGTCGGCGAGGCCTTCCGGCTGCTGCTCCAACACGCCTTCCAGCAGGGTCAGCGCCTGCTGATACACCTCGTCGCCGTCGCGGTCCCGGGCCGGGGCGACAGGGACGGTGTCGAGCTCGCCGAGGATGCGGGTGGCGACGTCCCGGTACAGGCCGGTCTCGGCGTCCGCCAGGGCTCGGGTCACGGCGCGCTGCCGCTCCCGCTGGTGGTCGCGGTCCATCTGCGCGTGGATCAGCGCCTCAGCGTTGTCGGCTCCCTTGGCCAGGCGCAGGATCTCGGTGCCGTCCCCATCGATGAGGGGCACCATGTCGATCTCGCCGTCCGTCAGGCGCAGAACGGCGGTGACCCCGACGGGGCCGGTCTCTCCCACGACGGGCGCGATCATCTCGACCGTTCCGGAGGTCTCCCCCTGGGCACGGCGGAGGCTCACGCGGTCGCCGACACGCAGCTGCTCGGAGGTGATGATCCCGTCGCCGCTGCTGTTGTCGATGACCGCGTCCCACGGCTGGCTTTCGGACGCGGGGCCGCGCCAGGTGCGGACCACCGACGGGCGGCCCCGCGAGGACAGGGTGACCGTCTCCCGGGCCACGGGCTGATCGTCATCGTCGAGGACCTCCAGGACGGCCCGCCACTCATCGACGTCGGCGAACGGTGGGGAGGTCTTGGTGATGGACGCGACCTTGGAGTACGGGTATCGGCCGTTGTCGATGGGGTGGGCGATGGCGTCGCCGACCTCCAACCGGTCCGGGGTGATGTGCTCCATCGGCGGGAAGTCCGGATCGGCCGCGCCGGCCGGGGGCACGTCGACGTCGTCGGGCAGGTCAGGCATCACCCACATGTCGACCTTGTCGGGCAGGACCTTCTGGGCCACGGTGCCGTCGTCGAGGCGCACGTGCACCTGGACGAGGTTGAAGCCGCGCACCTTCCGGACCACGGTGACCGTGCCGAACACCACCTGGTCGGGGTTGGTGTCGTCCGGTAGAGCGATCACGTCGCCCATGCCCAGGTTGCCGGCGTACGCCTTCTCCGGGGCAGCGCGGCCAGGGTCGTGCGGCGGCGCCGGGAACCCGGATACGCGGGCGTAGGCGGCATCCACCCAGGAGGCGGTGCGCCCGTAGGAGCGGCGCCGCGCCCCCGGCAGCGACTCATCCGCCGCGAGGCTGCGCAGGTGATCGGCCAGAGCCCGTATCTGCGAGGCTGTGAGCGGCTGACGGGCCCGCAACCGGGCCGCCGCCTGCCCCACTTCCGGATCGACGTCCGCGCCCTCAGCGTCCAGATCAAGGCCGAGGGTCCGCTTACGCTGGTCGGTGCGTAGCCGTACCTTGCCCGTGGCCGTGCCGTCCGGAACCGCCTCCACCGGCACGTAAACCGTCGGCGCGGGCGGAGCGGCCGGCGCGGGCGGCTCCTCGACAACCGGGTCAGGTTCCGGCGCGGCCTGCGGCCCAGACACCCGGGTCAGCAGCACCCGCCGGTCCATCTCCACTTCGGTGGTGAGCCCATCCAGGTTCGTCACGTCGAACCGGACCCGGTCCCCATCGACCTCCGGTTCGGAGGCGACCCGCAACGTCTGCCCGTCCTCGTCGAGGTAGAAGTCGCCGACCGTGAGCCCGTCCGGTTCGGTCTCGTCGACGGCCGGCTCCGGGCGGGCCGTGTCGTCGACGGCGACCGGCTCGCCGGCGGGGGTACCGCGGACGTGGCGGGCGTCGTCGTCGCCGCGGACCGTGATCAGCGTCGTGTCCCCGTCCGGGGTCGTGGTCGTCTCCTCCACCACACCGGCCGGGCCGTCCGGCACCTCGGGCAGCCGGTCACCTTCGGCCAGGTCCTCGGGCATGACCGGCGGCGCCGCCTCCTCGGCCTGCCGCTGGTCCTGGTCGTGGCCAGCAGTGGGGTGGAGGCGGATGACGCGGGCCGGCCACCGGGTCCGCGCCTGCCCGTCGATCGGCACGCTGGTCCCGTCCGCCCGCGTCACCGTGATGTCGACGAGTTCCCCGGACGGCATGCCGGGCTGGCGGCGCACGACCTGACCGGTCACGGTCACCCGTTCGTAGGCGCCGACGCCGAGCTGCTCGCGGTCGATGGTGGACGGCAGGTCCTGCCCGGCCACCTGGTAGCTGATCCGGTCGCCGCGCTTGATCAGCTTGTGCGACATCCACTCACCGATCGGGTTGCCGTCCTGGTCGAGGACTTCGGCCGGCTCGCCCCGGGTCAGTAGCTCGTCAGCCAGACGGGACAGGGTCGTCCCATCATCGAAGGTGATCTTCACCCGCTGTCCGCCCGACGTCGGAACGACATCGGTGACGGTGCGGGTGGCGGCCCCCTGCGGCCGGATGCGGGCCGGGCCGCCCGGCTGCACGTAGGTGCCCCGCGACCCCACCCGGCGGCCCGGGTCCACCGACGACGCCAAAGGCGCCGCGGAGAGCGTGTCACCGGCCTGCACCTGGTCGGCGTACACCTGCCCCTCGGGGGCGGCCTCCCGCTCGCTGGCCGGGACGGGCCTGAGCGGCGTCGGCGCCGGGGGTGCGGTGTCCGGCCGCCCGGCAGGCGCGGCCCCATCGACTGGGTCGCCACCGGGCCGCTCGTCCGGGGCGGTGCTATCGGGTTCCGGGTCACCCGCTCGTGCGCGGCCGCTGCTGCCCGGTCTGGCCGGCCGGGCGCCGGGCCGCTGCGGCGGGGCTGAGCGCCGCCGCTGCCCGGCCCTGGCCGGTGCCGCGGCCGCCTGCCCATCCCGGTCGTCCTGGTCGTCCTGGGCGTCCTGGGCGTCCTGGTCGTCCGGGGTCGGGTCGGGAACATCCCCGGCGGGCTGCTCATCACGGGCAGGCGCCGACTGCTGCTCGCGGACGATGTCGCGGATCGCATCCCAGTCGCGGGCATCCGGGTCAAGCTCCTCGGCGTCGTCGATGAGCGCCAGCGCCCCCTCGAAGTCGCCCTCATCCACGGCCGTGCGCGCCTGCTGCGACAGGTTCTCCGCCGCCCGCCGGGACCGCTCCCTGCGCTCCTGCTCCGCCTCGTCGTCGCCCGGATCGGTGAACGCCTCGCCATCGCTGCCGAGAACCGGGGTGGTGTCCACGACGACCGGCGCGATATCGGGGTCGGGGTCGGCCGCCGGGTCACGCACCTCCGCCGGCCGAGACTCCTCCAGCCGGGCCTCCAACACCTGCACCTCGGCGCTGGCGGCCTTGTACTCGTCGGAGTCGGGATTGCCCTTCAGCTCATCCCGGCGGGTCTGGGCGTTGATCACGTCCGACAGCAGCCGCGCCCGTGTGCGCGCCGCGCTGAGCTTGTCGGCCTGCGGGAACGGCTGCCCGATCGCCGCGCGGGCCCGGCCAAGCTCGGTCTCCCAGTTGTCGATCTGGGCGTGCCCGGCGTCGATCTGCGTCTCCAGCGCGCCCAGCCGGTTCTCCAGCTGCGACAGGAGGCGCCGGCCGGACCCTTCACCGAGGTCCTTGAAGAGGTAGGAGGAGGTGCCGCGTGGCCAGTCGAATCCGACCCGCACCACCTGGAAGCTGTTGCCGCCGCGGGACTCCCGCCCGGTCTCGGCGATCACGTCGTGCCCGCCGAGTTGGCCGATGACGACCCGCTGCCCTTCGATGAACGGGCGGGCGTCGCGCAACTCCTGCACGGCCTGCTCCAGCGGAGTGTGCGCATCGGCGCGCTTGCTGACCGCCTGCCCGTTGAAGGTCATGGTGAAGGCGTCGCCGCGAGTATCGACCCGGGCGGCGAGTGCCCGCTCCCACTGGCCGATGAAGTCGCCGGTCATGGAGATGTTGCTCTCCAGGGTGCCGACCTGCTGGGTCAGGGATCCCTGGTTGCGGCCCCATGCCCGGTCCAGCCGCTCCAGGCGGTTCAGGTCAGCGTCGGCCTTGGCCTTGTCCAGCAGGTACGGGTTACCGGTGGCCAGCGCCTTCACCTCAGCGAAGGACAAGGCAGCGTCGCCGACGTCTTCGATCTCCCGCACGTCGAGGTTGCCGCGCTGCAGCTGGGCGATGAACTTCGCCTTGCGCTCCACCGTCTGCCAGGAGTAGCCGTCGAACGTTCCCTCGGTGACGTAGCGAAGGATCCGCACGTCCTTGGAGTGCATCTTCGCGTTCAGGTTGCCCTGCCGCTCGATACGGCCATCCCGCTGGGCGAGGTCCGCCGGCCGCCACGGGCAGTCCATGTGATGCAGGGCCACGGCGCGGGCCTGCACGTTGGTGCCGACACCCATCTTCTCCGTGCTGCCGATCAGCACGGCGATCTTGCCGTTGCGGGCGTCCTCGAACAGCTTCGCTTTCTGCTGGTCGGTGTTCGCCTCGTGGATGTAGCGGATCTTCTCCTCGGGCACACCCCGGGCGACGAGCTGCCGCTTCATCTCGTCGTAGGCGGCCCACGTGGAGACGTCCCCATCCCCGGCGACCGCCTCAGTCTCCCCGTCCGCGGGCTTCTTCTTCCCCTTGCCCTTCGGCTTGGGGGTGCCCTGGTCCATGAAGACGATCTGCAACGCGCCCTTGACCGGGTGCATCTCGTCGTCGGGGCCGCCACCGGCGACCGGATATTCGAGGTCCTTCGTCTCCGCGTAGATCTCGGCGATCTTGTCGGAGGCGACGTCGATCTTCCCGCCGGTGCCGTCCGCGTTCGGGTCGAGGAGCCGCATGTCCAGGGCGGCGCGTTTGCCGTCCCCGGAGATCTTCAGCATGTTGTCCTCGTCGGGCTTCACCGCGCCGTTGCGGACCTTCTCCGCGCGGACGCCGAGCGCCTGGATGTAGGCGAGCTGCTCCTCCGAGGCGGGGATGACGATCGTTTCGCCGCGGTTGCCGTTGGCGTCCTTCCGCACCGGCGGGGTGGGCAGCTTCAGGTCTGCGGCGGTCTTCACATCCGCGCTGACCCGGTAGAGGCGCAGCAGCTCGGGGACGTTGCGGAACTTCGCGAACCGCGACTTCTGCCGGAACCCATTGCCATCCGGATTGAGCTCGACGTCGGTGACGATGTCGCCGAACGTCGCCGCCCACGAGTCGAAGTCATCGATGTCAGCGGCTTCGAGCAGGTCCGGCCGCAGGTACCGCAGCATCGTGAACGCCTCGGTCACGCTGTTGGCGATCGGCGTGCCGGTGGCCAGGGTGACGACTCGCCCCGACGTCGACTGGCTGCGCAGGTAGTGCAGCTTCATGTGCAGGTCGCTGGCACGGTTCGACCCGTCGATGCCGGCGCCCTCGATGCGGGAGGGGGTGCGCAGGTTCTTGTAGTGATGGGCTTCGTCGACCATCAGGTAGTCGATGCCGGTCTGCTCGAAGTAGACCGCGCCCTCGTCCTTCTTGCCGTCGAGCTTGGCCTTGAGCTTCTCCTCAGCCTTCTGGAGGGCGTTCTCCAGCCGCTTGAGGGTGAGGCTCTTACCCTCGCGCTCCTTGGCGCGGGCGATCTGAGCGCGGAGCTTGTCCAGCTCCTCGTTCATGTACGCCTCTTGCGCTTCGGGCCGCATGTCGATCGCCTCGAACGCGCGCTGCGTGAGGATGACCGCGTCCCAGTCGCCGGTCGCGGCGCGGGCCACGAACTCGCGCCGCTTGTCGCCGGTCAAGTCGCTGGAGCCCGCGGCGAGGATCTTCGCCTGCGGGTACAGCTCCAGGAACTCGCGGCTGAACTGCTCCAGCATGTGGTTCGGCACCACGATGGCGGGTTTCTTCGCCATGCCGGTGCGGCGCAGCTCCATCGCGCCCATGACCATCTCGGCGGTCTTGCCGGCGCCGACCTCGTGCGCCAGCAGCACCGAGGGTTCCGACAGGATGCGGGTGACGGCGGCTTTCTGGTGTTCGCGCGGCGTCCACCCGGCGGCCAGGCCGGGGAGAGCCGGTTCGATGCCGTCGTACGACCTGAGGACGATGCTGTTGAACTTGTCGTTGTAGATGCGGGCCAGCCGCTCGGCCCGCTCGGGGTTCTCCCACACCCACTCGGAGAACCGCTCCGACATCTCCTGCGCTTTTTGCTGCGCTTCGAGCGTCGCCCCGGGATCGGGAACCGACTTCTTGCTGCCGTCGGGCAGCTTGACGGTCCGGGTGACCTTGATGGTCTGCTGCTGCAGGATCGCCTGAGCGATGTCCGGGGCGGGCCGGTCCTCGGTGCCCCACGTCGACGTCGCCGCGACACCCCACTTGGGGCCCTGCACCTCCCATGTGGAGCCGCCGGCGTGCTCGACCCGCACGTCGGAGGTGCCGAGGATGTCGCGCAGGAACTCCGCGACGACGCCCTCGCCGATCCACGGCGCCCCCATCCGGGCGTCGATCTCACCCGGCGTCAGGTCGCGGGGGAGGACCTTCTCCAGGGCGGCGACGTTGACGGCCAGCGCCGGATCGTCGTCGGCCGCCGCCCTCGCCTCGACCAACTTCGCGCGGACGTTGCCCGACAGGTACGCCGCCGCCGGCACCAGCCGGCCGGTGCGCGGCTTACCCAGCGGGGGCGGCTCCTCGAACACGCTGGTGCCGAGCTCGCGCCGCGCTTCGTCCTCGTCGACGCCGAGGAGGCGGGCGATCTCCGACAGGACGACCTCACCGCCGAAGCGGTCCATGACGATCGCCAGCGCATCGGCCGGGCTGTCGGCGCTGGTCGGCATCTCCCGCACGGCGACGACGCGCTGCTTGAGGATGTCGGCCGGCCGGGCGGTCTTGGTGTCGGGATCCCACCGGTCCAGGGCGAATACCGCCGCCGACGCCGGGTCCTGCCGGAACAGCGCAGTCGCGGTGAGGACCTTCTCGGAGTCGTCGACCGTGCGGCCTTCGGCCTTCGCGGCCGCCGAGGCTTCCGGCGGCGTGAAGATCCGGTTACGCGGCTTGGAGATCGCCTCCCACCGGGAGGTGTAGGCCCGGTACCGGGTGTTCAGTTCCTGGCGCAGCGCCCGCAGCCGGGGCGTGTCCCCGCTGCTGGCGCCCTCCTCGTCGAGGAGTTGCATCACGGTGTCGCGCAGCCCGGCGTAGGCGGTGAGCTGCTCGGCCTGCGACGGGTGCACGTCGACGGGCACGACCTGGCCGCCGACGACCTGGGTGAAGGTCCCGTCGTCGGTGACGCTGATGTAGCCCTCGTGCTCGCGGGCCCGATCGGCGAGCTTGAGCGGCTGGAACCCCAGCCCCTCGGTGTCGCTGCTCGCCGCATCCGTCGCGCCCTGCGGCGTGTAGCCCTTCCCCGCCGCGTTCGCCTGGGCGACCACCGCCGCCAGGGCCTCGCGCATCGCCGGGCCGGCGTCCCGGTCGCCCTTGACGATCAGGTCGTGGTCGGTGAACTGGCCGCGCCCGGTCGTCATCTCACCCAGGACCCGCTCCGGGTGCTGGGCAAAGTAGGCGTTGACGGGGACCTGGTGGCCGTTGACGTCGATCGGGACGGAGTCCACCCACGAGGTGTCGCCGGGCTCCTCACCCTCGGCCCGCTTACGGAAGATCAGCAGGTCGGTGACGACGTCGGTACCGGCGGCCCGCTGATGCGCGCCGGACGGCAGACGCACGGCGCCGACGAGATCAGCCGTGGCGGCCATCTCCTCGCGGGCCTTCGACCCTTCGGAGTCCATGGTGTAGCGGGAGGTCACAACGGCGACCAGGCCGCCCGGCCGGGTCAGCGCCAGGCTCTTGAGGATGAAGTGGTTGTGAATGCTGTGCTTGCCGGCGTTGTGCTCGCGGTCGGTCAGCTTGTAGTCGCCGAACGGGACGTTGCCGACCGTCAGGTCGAACGCCCCCTCCGGGGCGCGGGTGTCGGCGAACGACTCGTTGCGAACCTCGGCGTGCGGATACAGGGCCTTGGAGATCGCCGCGGTGGTCGGGTCCAGCTCGATGCCGGTCATGTGCGCCCGCTGCGGCGCCAGGCCGATGAACGTGCCGACACCGGAGCCGGGCTCCAGGACGTTGCCGCCGTCGAACCCGAGACCCTTCACGGCCTCCCACACCGCGTCGACGATCGAGGCGTCGGTGTAGTGGGCGTTCAGCGTGTTGCGGCTGGCGGCCCGCCACTCCTTGTCGTCCAGCAGGGACCGCAGCTCGTCCCGCTCCGGGGAGAACGACTCCCACCTGGCCAGCGCCCGCTCGTAGGCGGCGTCGGTCTTATAGCCGGCCCGCTTGGGCCGGTCGGCGAACATGACCGGCACCGAGCCCCACCCGGACCAGCGGGCCAGCGCCTGCCGCTCCTCGGCGGAGGGGCGGCGCCCTTCCTCCTGCAGCGCGCGGAGGGTCTTGACCGCTTCGACGTTCGCGCGGGCCTTGGCCCGCTCACCGCGCGGGGCCAGATCCTCCTGAGACTGGGGGCGGAACCGGCCCTGCGCGGGCTTGGGCGTTACGCGAGGGGCGGAAGTTCCTCGTCCTCCCGGCCCGGCTCCGCGGGCAGGAACACTTCTTCGGCCATCACCAGTTCGCGGGCTTGGGCCATCGCCATCCGGTTGCGGCCCATCGTCTCCAGGAAGCTCTCGTCCGGCTTCCCGTCCCCGGCCATCTCCGGCCACAGGTCCGCGATCCGCTGCGCCACCCGCTCGCCCAGCTCCTCGAAGAACTGCGTCGGGTTCTCCAGCTCGGCCAGGGCGGTCGGCCGGTACGTCTCCCAGTGCCTCATCGCGGTCTTCCCGTACTCGTTCACTGGGTCGCGCTCCTTCGTCCTGGTCGGGGTCGTTCTGCGCCTGCCCAGTCTTGGGGGCGCGCATTGTACTACGAACAGTAGCAGACTGATCGCGTTCTGTGTCAATAGGCGAAGATTCGCCCATCATCTTGTCCGGCGCTGCTTCGGCCTCTACCCGCTTGTCCGCGATGAGGTCACGAAGATCGCTACGGTCCCGTCCATCGACCTGCTCAGCCTCACGAATCAACGCCTCAGCGCGGTCCAGATCACCTGCATCGACCGCCTCACCCGCCTGGTTGACCAGCAGCCGGGCCTGCTCCTGACGATCCTTCTCGTCCTTCTTCTGCTCGATGAACGATCTGATGCGGTCAAACCTCTGCCGCGCTCTGCCGCGCATCTCCGGCCACGCAGCGGCGGCCTCGTCGTGCAGGGCCAGAGCGCGGCCGTAGTCGCCGGCGTCGAACGCTTCCCGAGACTGCTTGGACAGTTCCTTGGCCCGCTCCTCACCCTGAACCGCACGGTCCGGCTCTGGGGCGGGGGTGTCTTCCGGCTGTGCGACCTCGGCGGGCTGCCGCCCCTGCTCGTTCCCGTCCGGGGCGGCATCGCGCCGCGGGGAGGTCCCAGCGGCACGGCGGGGATTGCTGGTCCGGGCGTGCTGCTCGTCGACCATGTCGTCGATGTCGTCGCGGGCCCTCTCCCACTCCTCACCGTCCAGCGTGTCCAGGCGGCGGCGAGCATCAGCGAGACGCTGCTCCAGCTCCTCATCCGTGAGGTCGGCCAGGTGCGCGCGGGACGCGTCGGCGAGCGCCTGCAATGCCTCCTGGCGGCGGGCCTCCCACTCCGGGCCCGACACCGAGGAGGGGTCGGCCATTTCCGCCTCATGCATGGCGTCCAGCGCACCCTGGTAGTCCCCGGCGTCGAGCGCCTCCTGAGCGCGGCGGGTGTGCTCGGCAGCCCGGTTCCGGCTGCGCTCCGCTCGACCCGTCTCGATCGCGTCGTGGTCGCCGATAGCGATCAGATGCATGTCCTGGTCGCCGCGGCGTAGTGCCGCGTCCCGGGCCTCGGAGGTGAGCACCTTCTGGTTGTTCTCCGGGACCAGGCTCACGTCCGGTGCGTGGATCATCTGCCGCAGGGCGGCGTCGACCTCGCGCCGCCGCGCGTCGTCCGTGCCGGTGTCGCCCAGTTCGGCACGCAGCCGCGCCAGGCCGACCCAGTCGCCCGGCTGAGAGGCCAGCCGGTCGTAGGCGGCGCGGATGTCCGCCTCGACGCCGCCCGGCCGGGCGGGCGGCCGCGGCTTGTCCTGCTCGGCCTGCTGGTCGCGCTCGTGCGCGGCGAACATGTCCTCAGTGCCCTGCTCCTCACGCCCGCGAGGCACCTCCGCGTCGGAGAACAGGCCCCCCTGCGGCGCGGTCTGCACCGACCCACCGCGGCGGGTCTGCTGGGGCGCTTCGGCCTTGCCGGTCTTGTGAACGGCATGGTCCTCATCCAGCAGCCACTCCAGGCCGTCGCCGTCCAGGCGGCCGCCGCCGCCCGTGCTCTGCCACTGGGCGCCGTCGCGGCGCAGGTGGACCCGGGACCCGCCGAACATGTCGGTCTCGACGCCCTCGACGACGCCGCGCACCGTCACCGTCGCGCCGAGCCGGGGCGGGTTCTTCGCTCCGGTCCCGGCGAACCGTTCGGCGTTCGCCGCCGTCACCGGGACGTCGAACGTGACCCGGTCACCGCGCTCCAGGTCGCCGGGAACGACGGTCTGCGGCGCGGCCGGCGTCTTGGCGGCGGGCGCAGGCCGCTCGGCCTCCTGGTCGTCGCTGTCGCCCTCGGCTTCCCGGTCGTCGGCGTCCACGATCGCGGCGAGCAGGTCACGCGCCATCCGGTCGGCGCCCGCGTCGCCCTGCCGAATCGCCGCGTTCAGCGCCTGCAGCTGCTCGGCGGGGATCGGCCGGGCAGTCGCCTCATCACCCCCGGCGTACACCGTCGTGGTGTCGCCACCGGCCCCCAGCTCGACCCGCTGGCCGCGCTCCGGATCAGGGGTGACGCTCCGCACGACCCCGACGCGGGCGACGTCGTTGCCCTCTTCGTCCTCGCCGTAGAGGAGAACCGCCGTGCCCGGGACCAGGTCGGAGACCTTCGTACGGCTGTCTCGCGCGGCAGGGGTGTAGTCCTGCGCGTCCGCGCTGGGCTTGGTGACCTTCAGCGGCTTCGGGCGGGCTTCGGCC
Organism: Streptosporangium sandarakinum; assembly: GCF_050942225.1. Lineage (NCBI taxonomy): Bacteria > Bacillati > Actinomycetota > Actinomycetes > Streptosporangiales > Streptosporangiaceae > Streptosporangium > Streptosporangium sandarakinum. Next base: position 14,727 of record NZ_CP192035.1, on the reverse strand, counting down.
CGGCCGGTCGGCTTCGCCCCGGCCGCGGACTTCTCGACCGTCAGGTAGTTACGGTGGACCCGCGCCGTGGAGCCGTCCTCGAACCGCACTTCCAGCCGGCCGCCGCCGACGTTCCCCACGACCGTGCCCCGGCCGCCGCCCCACACGGTGACCGTGGCGCCGGTTTCGATCCACCGGCCCTTACGGTCGCGAGGGTGCTCGTCGGCTTCCCACGCGGCTCGCCTCAGCTTGGTTTCCCAACCGCCCGTGCTCGTCACCCTGCCGCCCCCTACCCCTGGCCCTGGCCCCGTCTGGTGTTCGAGGCGGATGGTGCAGGTTTCGGCGGTTTACGTCTTTTGACCCCAGGTCAGGGCGCACACGGCCACGCCGCGCGCCTGAATGCCGCGGCGACTGCGTTCAAGTACGGGCGATGTGGTGGGCTGTCACCCGGTCATCGGCTGCGCACGATCGTCCACCGCAACCGGCACCGGCACCCGAACACCTCCTCCGGCGGGCCCGCGATGTCCCCGGGCCACCGCAGCCGGACATCGCCGACCCGGAACAGGCCACCGGCCGGTTGGGTCTGCCCATGCGCCTCCGCGTGCGTCGGCCGCACCGAGGTGTCCCGCCGGGTAATCCAGGTCGCGGTGGCCACCCCGTTCGGGCCGGCGAGTTCCAGCGCGGCCGCCGTCTCAGCGGCGTGCATGATGCTGGCCGCCGCGGCGACCGCCGTACGCGCCCCCCACGCCTCCAACTCGGGGAGCGCCCCATGGACCTGCGCGGAGATGGACACGATGTCACCGTTCGCGGCGTCCACGGCGGCGATCCGCGCGCCCAGGGCCTGCGCGGCCTGGGCGGCACCGGCGGCCAGCCAGGTAACAACGTCGGCAACGGCTCCAGCCCCCACCGCCGACACTCCGGCCGGCGCCGCTCCCAGGCCGGCGGCCGCGGCGAGCGCCACCGCGGCGGCGGCGCCCCCAGCCGTAGCGGTCTCGGTGAGCGCGGTCTCGGCTTCAGCCTCCCACTGGGCGGGATCCACGATCCGAGCCACATCCAGGGGAGCGTCACCAACCCTCGTGTCAGCCGGGTATTCCGGCTGCCAGTGCCGGGTTCCCTTACGGGCCTTCGGGGAGTCGACGCGGGCGGCGGTGCGTTTGACCAGGCGCCGCATCAGTGCGGCCAAGGCTTCGCTCAGGTCTTCCTCCAACCGGCCCCGCGGATCCTCCTGCTCCGGTGCGGAAGGACCGTCGACGCCGGGCAGAGCTTTCGTTTCGGTGTCCAGGAGGCTCTGCAGGCGGGCCAGAGCATCCCCCATCTCTCCGCCCGCCGGTGGGGTCGGCGGCTGGTCGCCGTCGACGGCAGGCCCGGCACCGGGGTCACCTTCCGGCGCCGACTCCTCCGCTGCGGCCGGGTCGCTGTCCGCCGACGGGCCGCCGTCCTCCCCGGCCGGCGGCGCATTCTCCTGTTCGGGAGCGGCCAGGCCGAGCGCGACCGCGTCCTCTTCCCGGGTGGGGATCGGTGTCTTGCCCTGGGCGATGTAGAGGGCACGGGTGTGCGGCAGATCGACCTCTTCGTACTCGGCGACCTTCCGGTACTCCTCCGGCGATGCCAGACCGGCGGCTACCTCCTCGCGCATCTCCGCGCGGCGGGCGGCAGCGACCCGGCGCAGCACCTCCACCTTCGAGGTGTCGAGCTCGCCCACGACCCCATCGTCGGAGTCCTGGTCGAATCCTGAGGTGACAATCCCCATGTGCGCTTCCATGGTGATCGTCCAGAAGTTGTAAAGCTCCTGTTCAGCGTTGTCGAACGTCCGGCCCGAGGCGTTGCCCAACACCGACTCGCCGACACCGAACGCAGTCAGCACCTCCTCCTTGGACCGTGACGCGGCCTCGCCGTACGCCATGTCGCGGGGGTGCGCGCCGAGGTCGGCGACGCTCACCTTGCCGTTGATCACGCTGACCTTGCCGGCCTCCATCGGGCCGCGCCCGAACCGGGCCTCGATCCGGTCGGCCTCCGGCTGCGACAGTTTGCCCTCGACGCTCACGACCGTCGCCGGGCGCCCGTCCGAGCGGATGAACACCACGTTGTACAGGCGGGACAGGTAGTCCAGGTCAACGCTCAGCCCCGCGGCCTCCAGCGGGGTGATACCACGGAACGGATCCAAGGGGTGCGGGTCCCTGAACCACCGCACCCGCTCAGGGTCGATGGCGATACGGCGGCCGTCCGGCGCGATCGTCTCGAAGTGGCTGAGCAGGTCGGCGCCCTTGCCCGGCACCGGCCGCGTGCGGCCCGGCGGCAGCAGATCCAGCCGGATCGGCGCCCCCGCGTTCGACGGCGTAACCTCGACGAACGCCCCCGCAGGTGACAGCAGAATCTGCATCGACAGCCGTTTACGGAACTGACGGCCCGACTCCAACGGGTTCGCCTTACCGTCGTTGAGCAGGTCACACAGCGGGTGATCGGTGATGACGTCGTCGCCGTCACGCAGCTGGAAGTCCAGCCGGGACTGGTGGGAGGCGATCGCGTCCACCGACTTGTAGACCCACACCGTGCGCTCGTAGCCCTCGGCCACCGCACGTTCGACCGGCCATGCCCGCCGGGCCGCATCGCTCATGGGTGAGAACACCGCGAGCGGCGCGACCGACGACCCCCACTGTTTGGTCTCCACCAGGCCCCGCAGCCCCGGCAGAAAACGACGACGCGCCACCAACGCCCCCTCTCCTCGCACTCCCCGGTTATCGGCCGCTGGCCGCGAACACGCCCGCCCCGAACAGCCACCCACCCAGCACCACCCACCCGGCCCCCGGGTGGAGGAAGAACACCGCGGTGGTCGTCACGGCCGCGCCGACCACCATCAGCACCAGGCCGAGCAGCTCGATCAGGTGCCGCCCCGTCAGCTGCGGATGCCCGGGGTGCTCGTTCAGGTCGTCGTACATGCGCAAAGGCCCCTATCCGTGCGGGCCAGCCCGGCGGGGCTGGCTGGCTGGCACGGTAGGGGCCAACGAGGCTTACGTCTTCTGACCGGCTCAGAAGCTCGCGATACGGGAGCCCTGCATCAGGGCGGGGTCTTCAAGGCGGCGCCGCGCGGCGACCTCAGCCGCGCTCTGCCCAGGCGGCGCGGAACGCCGCCAGGCCCGGTCCCGCTTGCCACCGCGCAGGTAATCAGGGTTGGAGTCGGCTGCGCAGGCCGGCTCGTACACCGCTTGGCCGTAGGGCAGACGGCACTTCACGCAGAGAACCTCTTTGATCTCCAACACCATGCCGAGCGACCAGTCCGGCGTGTCGACGTAGTCGTCAGGGAGCGTGAGATAAGGGTTCTGGTGCGTCATGCGGGCGTGGCTGGGCGACGGTGCCGGGATGAACACCGCGTAATGCCACGCGTGGCCAGGCGGATATTCGACAGGCATGTATCTCCTCCCCTGAGAGACATTGGGTGTACCGCGCTTGACACCTTCATTCACCCGGCATCACCTGGCGAGTGATGAGCGGCCCCAATGAGAGGTGGTCAGAGCAGACAGTGCACGTGGAAAGCACGAGAAGCTTGGGCGCCTCACGTTCCCGGAGGACCCGGTTAGCACCGTAACGATCAGTCAGCGGTGAGGTAAAGCCCACATGAGGTGCGTCTTTTTACATGCCGGAAACTGTTCGTCAGGTAACAATTCGGATGGCTTGTAAACCTATACGAGGAGTCGCGCTTCGTCCTCGTCCACCGCAGGCTCATACGGCGCCAGCAACAGGCCCTCCGCCCGGTCCGGGCTGCTCAATCCGCGCGCCTTCTGATCCTTCTTCGGCTCCACCACCGAATATCCGCTGCTGTTGGTCGACAGCTTCGGCCCGGCGAGCTGCGCCTGCGTCATCTCATCGACCCGCAACCGCACCCGGCACAGACCCGTAGCGGCGTCCGGCTGGATCAAGACGCGGCCCGCGACCCACATCTCGTCCCGCTTACGCCATGGCCTCATCGTCGCCTCGTCCGGCTCCCGCCCGGTCGCCTCACTGACCACCACGGCGATGATCTCAGCGTCGTGTACCCCGTCCCGCCCCCACGCGGCCAGGATGCCGGCCACACCCCACCCGATGCCGATCGCGTCGACCTTCACCCGCACCCGGGCGGCCGTACCCAGGCGGAGGCGCAGCGCTTCGGCCCGGTGAATCTGGGTGAGCACGAGTCCAGCGACCTGCATGGGGTCGGCGTTCTCCGGCCCGCTGCTGGTGTGCTCGATCGTCATCAGGTCCCCGACGATCCGGCCGACGACGAGCTCATCGCCGCCGTCCGCGGCGACGTCGACGCCGAGCCGCACCCAGGCGCCTTCATGAACTCGCCATTCAGCGGTCTCATCCGCCAGGCCCAGGTCGCACAGCCGGATGCCGGTCTCGGGCTCCTCCTGGTGGACGGCGAGCTCCACCCAGTCCGCGGGAATGACCACGTTGGCCAAGCCCTTGGGGAACTTCGCTTCGATCTTCGCGCGCACGTAGTTGCTGCGGGGGCCGTGGACGCGGATGGTCCGCTCGATCCACGCCCGGTCCACCATGTGCTTGGCGGGGGAGTGGCCGCCGCCGGGGCATGACGCGCACTCGCCGAACCACTCACCCGTCAGGTTCGGCGTGTCGTACGCGCTGATGGGGATGGTCAGCACCTCAGGGTCGCGGCACAGCTTCTCGAACCAGGTGTTCGGCTCGTCGGTCGGCGGGTTGCCGATCGCGACCATCCGGGCGCCGTCACCGACGAGCAGACCCGCGAGGTTGTCACCAATCGCATGCGCAATGCCGCCGGCCTCCTCGACCACCAGCAACAGGTTGGCCGCGTGTATCCCCTGTACGGCCGCCTCGTTTGTCGGCGCCGCGGCGATGCCGTACGCCACCACCGTGTCCAGCCCGAGAGCGTTGGGCATCTTGTACTGCGCCATGTCGATCGTGCCCGGCAGGCCGGCGCGGGTGTGCGCGGCCCGCACCTCGGGCCACAGCTGGCGGGCGACTTGCCGCCATAGCGGCGCGAGCGTCACCACGGTCGTCGTGCCCACGGGGTGGACGAGAGAAGCCCAGAGAACTAATTGTCCGCAAGAAAATGTCTTTGAGCTCCCAAAACAGCTCGGGACGGCGACCTGCTTGTGCGTGGTGAGGGCCTGCATGAACCGCCGCGGAGTCGACCACACCGCGGCGCCCAGGACCTGCTCACAGAACCCGACCGGATCGTCCACCCAGATCGCGAACGAGGTGCCGGCCACGGTGAACGCCGCGGCGTACAGGTGCCGCGCCTCGTCCTCGGTCAGGTCCTCCAGCAGAAGCCGCCGCTCCTCCGGAGGGATGTCCATCAGGTCGTGGAACATCTGCCGGGCGATCAGGGACCGCTGATCCCCCTCGGGCACCTGAGCGGGGGTCAGCATGGTCCACCCCAGCAGGGCCGGCGGGGGTGACATTCGGGTACGCCGATCAGCGCCCGCAACGGCAGGCGCTCGACGCCCCCCGTCCGCGAGCCCACGACCACGCATGCAACTGCCCCGGGCGGTTAACGTCCACCCGGGTCAAGAAAGGGCGGGCCAGTCGTTTCCCCGCGTCGTACTCTCAGGCCATAGACCTGCGATCGGAAGGGACCCCATGACCAAGTGGGCGTACGACGAAGACCGCACCTATCACGGAGTCAGGGACCCGGAGACGGACAAGACGCGGATCGAAGCCGAGAGAGCAGAATTCGGCCCGACACAGCGCAAGGGAGTAATCGTTCTACGGCTGATCAGGCCAGTCGGCATCCTTAAGGAATCAGCGCTCGAATGGGGCTACCGCGGTACCGGCCCTCTCGCCACGGCATCCGCCATCCTGGCCGACGCTCTTGGGCAAGAGCCCTCCGCCCAACTCCTCGAAGCCTTCCGGACAGACGTGGTGTCCCAGCTCACCGACGACGAGTGGCGACTGCGGCGCGGGGCAGTCCTGAGGTGGGTACGCGGCTGGTGCGCCGAGCACAACATCGATGTCCTACCGGCGGCCGTTGCTGAGCTTCCACCGATCGATCCATCCGACTACGGCAAGCTGCCTGAAGCCCTCAAGAAGGAACGGCACTTCAGGATCTACGGCAAACCGCGCCAGTGACATATTTACGGCCCTGGGCGGTTCGCCCGCCCGGGGCCGAGAAGTCGTACTGTCTGCTCGTAGACCTGCGATCGGAAGGGGCCCCCATGACCGAGTGGGCGTACGACGAAGACCGCACGTATCACGGAGTGGAGGACCCGGAGACGGGCGAGACGCGGATCGAGGTCGAAAGGGCAGAGTTCGGCCCAACCCAGCGCAGCGGGGTGATCGTTCTGCGAGTGCTCCCGCCGGCCGACAGCCCCTCCCTCAAGCGGGAAAAATTCGCGTGGGGCTGGGTCGGTGGCGGGCCTCGCGCCTCAGCATGGGCGGTCCTGGCCGATGCGCTCGGGCAAAAGCCTTCTCCGGAAATCACCGCCGCCTTCGCGCAGGACTTCATGTCCCAGTTCTCCGGGGAGTGGCGGCTACGACGGGGAGCGATCTTGAGGTGGGCGCGTGGATGGTGCGCCCAGAACAACGTCGATGTCCTACCGGTGACCCTCAGGAACCTGCCCCCTACCGACCCGTCCGGGTATGCGGAGCTACCCGATGAGCTTGAGAAGCAGCGGATCGAGCGGATCACCGGCAAGCCACATCCTCGCGGGTGAGATCCCTGCCGTAGTTCTACGCGGTCACCGCTCGATCAGGTTCCTCCACGCCTTGTACGCCTCGGCCTCGAACTCACGGTGACCGCGGGCGTTGAGGCGGTGTGGCGGCAGCACCCGGCCGCGCTCACCGGCCGCCTTGATCTGCCGCTTGACCTTATCCACTGGCTGGTCGACCACTGTGGCCAGCTCGGTGACGCCGAAGAACCGTGGTTCGCCAGGGGCCATGGCGGCCGCCAGGCAGACCCACCAGATGGTGAACGGCTCCACGGCGAACTGGCGGCCGTGCTCGGCGTCGTCCTCGTACGGCGGGAGCTCGATCGCGTGCTTTTCGGCGAAGGCCAGTCCGCGGGTGATGGCCTTGACGTCGACTCCGGCGAGCCCGGCAAGCTCGGCCACCGTGGCGAGGGTGCCGCCCCGGGTGCGGGTGCGGGTCTCCTGCCACCAGGCCGGGAACGCCGCGACATCGAACAGCCGGCCTCGCGCGCCGGGCCGGTTCGGCGCCAGGGGGATGCCGCGCTGCTCGGCGTCCTTCACCCACGCCGTGACCGCGTGCTCCGGCTCGCCGATCTGGTCAGCGACCTTACCCAACGGCAGCCATCCCTCATCCACCGCGGCCGGGCCGGACCGGGCCGCCCACCACTGCCGGAACGCGTCGACCTCGTACAGGCGCCCCCTCCGCCCCGCCTTGTGCCGGGGAACGGTGCGCGTCTTCTTCGCGGCCGTCAGCAGCCCCAGGAGGCGAAGCGTCGGCACCTGCAGCTCGTAGGCGAGCGCAGTCGCCCCGGCCCACCCGGACGTGATCTCAGCTTCGTCGTCCTGCCGGTTGCGCACCCATGCCCGGAACGCCTTCGGCTCGAACAGGCGCGTGCCGTCGACGTCCTCGTGCTCGGGTAGGTCGCCGATCTCCTCCGCGATGCTCAGCAGCTCCTGAACCTCGGCCCAGTCCGCGCCGAGGTCCGAGGAGAGCGCGAACGCCGACAGCCACCCGTACCGGCCTTCCTCCCACCACGTTTTGAACGCCGCCGGGTCGTACAGGGCGGGCTCGCCCATGTGCGGCGGGATCTCCTTGCCGTCCCGGGCCGCTGTGTCCAGGGCGTCCTGTACTCGGGTGGTGGTGGAGGAGACGAGGTCGGCGACTTGCGCGACGGTTCGCCACATGTCGGCCTTGACTTGCTGGATGGTCAGCCCGGTCGCCTTGGCGATCTCGCCCGGCTTCCACTGGCGCCCGTCGACGTCGCCGACCGCCAGCCGGGTGATGGCCGTCCGGCGGGCGGCCACCTGCTGTTCCTGCTCGGTGACCACCGTGTCGAGTGCGGTCCGCTGCTCGGCGATGATGGCCCTCGCCTGCTGCTCGTCCATCTCGGGCAGCAGCTCGTCAACGGGGGCGTGCGCGAGGATCTCCTGATCGCCCATGGTGCGGGAGACGCCCATCAGCTCGTACACGTCCAGGGCGTCCAGGTGGTGCCGGCGGATGAGGACGATGCCGGCCAGGTTGCGGGGAGCCGCCTCGGTCTTGCGCCGGCCTTGTAGGACGACGGCGCGTTCGTGGGCTGCGCGGATGCTCTCGATCGTGGTGGCTGTGCTCATGGCGGTGGGGCGCCTTCCTGTGATGTGGGAACCCTCCCGATCGCTCGGAGAGTGGGGCCCCAAACGGGGCTCAGTTCCCACATATTACAGGCTATTTACGAAGGGGCCTACCGTCTTAGGGTGAAAACTTACCGCCGCTGCGCGCCCTCGACCAGGACACGGGTGATCTCTCCGGAGAACAGATCCGCCGGGGTCCACACGGCCACGTTGAGCCCAGCCACGCCGAACCCGTCCAGCCACTTCTGCTGTTCGGCCGTGGGCTTGGCGCCGCTGCGCGCCATCTTCAGCTCCCGAACGATCACCGCACCCGTCACCGGGTGCAGCAGGAACACGTCCGGGAACCCGGCGGGGGAGTGCTTGCTGTTCCATGTCCAGTAGACCAAGTAGCCCAGCGCGCGGGCCCGCGGCACGATGTGGTCGTCTCGCAGGTCCTTCTCCTTCATGGTCTTGACCAGCTTGGCCTGCGCCTCAGCTGACATGCTCGACAGCCTGGAGTTCATCGCCTCCAGCAGATTCATCACGCCCTCCTTCGTTGGTGACCGGCCGGGGGCGACGGGGTTGCTCCGCGCCGCCCCCGGCCGGCCGGGTCTATTCGTCCTCGCCTGGATCGGTGGTGACCGCCGACTCCGCGAGGAGCGCGTCCACCGCGCTCTGCCGGATCCGAGTCGTGCGCGGCGTCGGCTGCACGGCAGGCAGCTCACCGGAGTGGATGAGCCGGTAGACGGTCATCGGCGACACGCTCAGCTGAGCGGCGACTTCCTTCACCGTCTTCAGCGAGTCCTCGGTCTCGTCAGGCTGGGACATGTGTGGTGCTCCTTGTGCTGGTTGTGCAGGGGTTAGGGGTTGGCGAGCCGCAGCAGGACGTCGCCGCAGCATGGCTTGCCGAGGTCGCACGAGCACGCCAGGGGCCGCCCCTTCAGGCTCGGCAGCAGCGCCAGGACCTTCGCGCGCTGCTCAGCCAGGCGCGGCCACTCAGTGTCGGCGTACGGCGCGGTCAGCCACTCCTCGAAGACGTTCACGACGTAGGTGCGGGCGTCGTCCTCATCGGCGGCCAGGCCAGTGTCGATCGACCATTCGACAGTGAACGGGTTGGCGAACACGGTGGTGTCGTCGACCAGCCGGGCCCCGTCCGGTAGCCGCTGCCCAGCCTCGATCTCCCCAGGGCGTGGCCTGGCGATCCGCGTCGGCACGGTGCCCTCGGGCACCGTGTCAGAGGCAGGGCGGATCGGCCACCACTCGTCGTGGAGCTCCTGCCGACACAAGGCGCACACCCCGCCGTGGGAGGTGGCGGCCTCGCAGAACCGGCAGTCGGTGACCTCACCCCGAGGGCGGCGGACGCGCAGAGTGCGGCCGCTCATGGCGGCCACGCACTCCGGGCACAGGCCAACGGACGGGTTGGCCGGGTCGGTGAGGGTGAGCGGCTCGGCGGGGACGACGGCCAGGGCGTCGCAGGCGGTCACGCCGAGGACGTTCGGCAGCGGGTCAGCGCCGAGGAAGCCGAAGAACACGTGGCGGGCGTCGGCGGCCGCGGTGGCGTACGGGCTGTAGGGGTTCGGTGTGAGGGGCACAGGGGCTCACTTTCCGGGCGAGGTTCGGCCGTGCAGGTCCGAAGCACGGTGTTTTCCTCGGTGGGGCGGGGGGTGGGTACCCCGACCCGGCGTCGGCCAGGCCGGGGCACGCCGGGGTCAGTTCTTCGGGGTGACGTTGATGTTGCTGCCGATCGGCACTGGCACGATCTGGACCTTGCCGTCCTTCATCGCCTGGTACAGGACGTAGCCCTCGGGGCCGAGCACGCTCACCAGCTCCTTGATGGACTGGAGTTCCGTCTTCACCTGCTCGTTCTTGTTCCTCTGCGCCGCGTTCTGCTCGACCGCTTCCTGCGCGGCAGCTAGAGCGTTACGGACGTTCTGCGGCGGCTGCGGCTGCTGCAACGTGAACCGGAACTGGGAGAAGAACTCCGAGCCCGCCTGCTCCTTGATGAACTGCTGAGCCAGCGTCGCGACCTCGGTCTCCCACGCCTGCTTGATCGCGGGATCGGCGAACAGCTGCTTCCAGTCGTACTTCTTCGCGGCGGCGTCCATCGCCCGATCGAGCGGCTGCTTGATGTAGACGCCGAGCAGACGCGCCCATCCCTCGTCGGTGTTGGCGGCGAACTTCTGACCGATCTTCTCGTGGAACGCCTGGAGCGTCTTGCAGTCCTGGTTGAGGTAGAAGGTCGCGACGCCTGCGACGCTCATCTCCAGGTTGTCCTTCGAGACCACGGTGATCGGCTTGGACTCGGCGCCCTGGGAGTCGGAGAAGTCGAATGACCGCTGGTCGGCCGGGTAGGCGAAGCCGGGGTCGTTGATGTCCTGCCAGGCCCGGTTGCCCGGGGGGACACAGCCCTCAAGAACCTTCTCGCCCGACCAGGAGTCGTAGTCGTAGTCCAGGCCGACCTCGTTGGTGTCGGTGGTAATCGAGCAGGCCGAGGCGAACAGCGCCACAGCGGCGATGGCCAGGGTCTTCTTGATGGTGCTCATCGGTTTCCCTTCGAGGGGACGTAGGAGGTGAAGATGCGGATCTCGTCAAGGACGATCACCGCGAAGGGGTTGTCGAGCTTGGCGTGTTCGTCAGCGAGGAGGTGCAGGTCATCGACGAACCGCTGATAGCGGATCAGGGCACGCCGGGCCTTGGCCTGGTTGATGAGCCAGCGGACGGTTTGGATGGTGAGGGGCACGGCTGCGGCCGTCAGGGCGAGGGCCAGGAGGAGAACGACGATTCTCATCTGCTCTTTTCCTCTCCGGCCCACACGATGTGGTGGACCAGCCAGGCGGCGCCGAGGGCGATCGCGGCTCCGCTGATGCGGCGTCGCCGGCGAAGCTGCGCGGACAGGGTTTTGGGCCCGGGGTCGGACAGCAGGGCGGCCGCTTCCAGCCCGGCGAAGGACAGGGCGGTGACGGCCGCCCACATGGTCCACGCCCTCGGGTAGAAACCCGCGTCCAGGGCGGGAAGCGTGTCGGAGTAGGTGGCGGGCTGGTCGTCGACGGTGGTCATCGGACGTCGCCCAGTTCGTCGACGGCGGCGCCGTGCAGGGCGCGCCGGTCTTCGGCTTCCTGCGTGCGCTCGCGAGTGTCGACGGCGCCGTAGTCGTATCCGTCAGGGGTGCTCATAGTGTCCTCGCGGGGGGTGGATTGGGCGCGGCCGTGGGCGACGCCGAGGAGGTAGGCGCACCGGGGGTGACTGCGCTCGCACCCCTGCCAGTGCGGGCCGTCCGGGGCGCCCGGGTAGGGGTCGTCAGCGATCCAGGCGGGCGTTTGGCCTGTCGCGGCGTCGCGGTGGCGTTCGTAGGCGAGCGCTTCCTGAGCTTCCGCCCACCGCTTGGTGGCCCTCGCGCTGTTCATGGCGGCCAGCTCGGACAGCTTGGCGGGGGAGCCGCCCGCCATGATGAGGTCTTTGGCCAGCTCGATCTCTTCGCTGCGGGTCAGGACGATCCCGTCGCCTTCACCGGACAGGACCCGGTCGATCGCGACGCGGTCGATGATCCCGTCGTCCAGGCGGCGGGATCTCCGCCGGAGGCTGGCGAACACGATCGCGAGTGCGCGCTGCTCGACGTGATCGAGGGGGAGGAGGAGTTCCTCGATCTCGACGGTGTCGCCGAGCTGGACGGCGATGGTCAGCCGGTCGGCCAGGACGCGCATCCGGCGGCAGGTCTCGTTGAGATGGTCGATGGTCAGGTCAACCGTCACGGATTGATGTCCCTTCTCCTGGGCGTCGAACGTCACACGGGGCCGCAATACCCGGCGACGACTCAATATTACAGGAGATTTATTAGATGCTCCAGTTCACCATGAGTCGCCAGAGGCTTACGTGATCCACCGGCCGCAGGGGAGACAAGCACACTTCGCCGCTTACGTCTCAAGAGCCCCGCGCATCCGTCAACCCCCGTTGACGACGCCCTGTCTGGCCGTTCACAATCGAACAAGGAGCCGTGAATCGTGCCAATAGGCGAACGGAGGAACGAATGTCACGCCGATGCGCGCACCCCGTCGAATGGCAGGAAGACGGCCGCTACGAATGCCGCAACTGCGGGCGCCGCCTCGCCGTCGACGCCTACAACCGCCTCCAGCGGCCCGTCCGCCACCGCGGCGAACCACCTCGCACCGTCCGCCCCGCCCCCGCGGACGCCGCCGCGTTCAGCCTCGCCCTCGACCTCGGTGAACGCATCGCCGACCAGCTCCCCGACCTCTCCTCCCGCGAGGAACTCGTCCGCGCCGTCGTCGAGGAGATCTACCGGGCGGGACTGCTGCGCCGTACCCCGCTCAGGACCGTCAGCTGACCTTTCTCGGCCGGGTCCGGTGGCGTAGTGGTCAGTGAGCAGGCGCGCGGCAGCGTCGACCGGGTCGAGGACGTCGAACAGGGCAGGCGGCATGGCCTCACCAGCGGGCATGACCCAGCGGTAGGACGATCACCTGTATTTGATCTAGGATTTGGCGGGCATCGCGCCGACCAGGGCAGGCGGAGCGTGGGGGTGGGCACCGACCCAGGGCGGCGGCCCAGCGTAGAAGGACCCGCCATCGTCGACGGGGTCGGTGTCGAGACTGGGCGCGTATCCGGCTTCGAGGATCTCCAGGAACGTCCGCCATGCGGCGCGTTCACTCCGGTAGCGGGCGACGATCGCGTCCACCCGCTCGGGGACGCCGAGCTGCTCGGCGACGTCACCCGGGTCGGCCGGCCCGCGGACCCAGCCGCCGGGGACGCGTTCTGCGAGGCCGTGTTCGGCGAGAGCTCGAAGCGCGGTCTTCGCCGCCGTCTGTGAGACACCGGCCAGGCCGGGGACGTCGAAGGTGCGGATCGGCTCGGTGGTGAGGTGCTCGTAGATGAGCGCGGCCGGGCCGCCGAGGTCGCGGAAGACGGGGTGGATCCCGCCGAGACGGCCGGGCTGCCACTGCCGCCACGCCGCCGCCTCCGCGTACGCCACAGGGATGGTGAGGCGGTAGATGTCGGGCCGGTCGTAGTGGTGCTCAGCGACGAGGTCGATGAACGGGTCGGGCTCGTCCCGCAGCGCCCGCAGGGTCTTGGCGACGGTGGAGTGGTCCAATCCGGCCAGCAGCGCGGTCTCCCGCACCCCGAACCCGACGACCATGCTCCGGCACAACTGGGCGGCCTTCACCATCGCTCGCAGGACGCGTCGTTTCGTGATGCCGGCCGGGCCGGTCCACCGGTAGCGTTCTGCGGCTCGGACCGCGGAGTACCAGCGGCGGCTCTGCCGCAACGCTTCCACCGGATCCATGGGAGAGGCCGGGGGTTTCAGCAGGAGCGGCACCCCTTCAACGACGACCTCCTTTCCCCCGCTGTGTGTTCTCCCACGTGTGTGGATCTCACGGCCAGTTTCCCGCCCGGCGACCCAGGGCACGGCTTTGTTCCAGTCGGCGTGCAGCCGCGTGGCCCGGGTCGCGTCGTCCTTGTACCGGGCGTAGAAGCCGGCGAGGCCGGGCCAGTGGCCACCGTGGAGCCGGGCGGCGACGTCGGTGAGACGCCACCCGCAGGACGCGGCGGCGGCGAGGACGGCCATGCGGGCTTCGGAGTCGGAGGCGTACCGTCCCGGCCCGGCACCGCGGTCGTAGCGGCCGGTGCGGGCAATGGTGTCCATGAGCGGCGACAGGGCGGGCAGGGCGCCGCCGGGGCGCCGCCACATCGGCGCGCCGTCCTCGTCGGCGACGACGGCCCACGCCGCCGCCTGGACGACCTCAGGGGACGGGGCGGCGGAGGAGGCGGTGGCGGTGGCGGTGGCCACCGCAGGGGTGGGGGATCGCTCCAGCGACTCCAGCTCCGGCAGGAGCGCGTCCAGCAGCGCCGACCACACGCCGGGCCCGTTCGGGTGGCCCAGCACCCAGTCGACGTAAGCGACGTCGTCCGTCAGCTCGCGGAACCGGCCGCCGGTCCAGGAGCCGGGCGGCGCGACCAGCCCCTCGGGGGCGTTGATCATCGGCGACGGGTCGAACGACAGGTAGCGGCGGGCGAGCGCTTCGGCGAGGCGCCGCATCGGGCCGAGGGAGATGCCCGCCGCCCACGGCACGTACACGTGCCGGCCGCCCGTGGCCGGGGAGACGTCGGTGAAGCAGTCGCCGCCGCACGCTGCGATGAGCGCCGCGAAGTCCGCAGTCTCCTCCTCGGCGAGCACTGCCGGACGGGCGGCGCCTTTCGCGGCGGCCCGCTTGGGGTCCATGTCGCCCACCAGCAGCCGCGTCACGCCGGCGTCGTAGACGTACACCGCCGCGGCGTACGCAGGTTGCCGCACCGTCAGCGCGGTTTCGTGCCGGCCTGCGAAGCCGCGGCTCTTACCGCGGACGGCGAGGCGGACCCGGCCGCGGGCGCCGAGACGGGGCGCGCACAGCGCCCATGTCGCCGCGGCGGTCAGCGTGGGATGCCCGCCTTCGTGGGACGGGTCGGGTATGGAGTTGTCCGGCATGGCTCGGCGGGTATCACCCGGATTCGACACGCCGCTTTCGGGCAT
>NZ_CP192034.1:4800000-8238842 GCF_050942225.1 Streptosporangium sandarakinum | reverse complement strand
GGCCCGGCTCACCTCCTCCGACGCGGCCCCCGACCGAGCTTCACCGCGATTCCCGTTATCCACAACCGGCGGCCGCCGGGCCCGCCGGGTTCTCCCGCCGTCCACCCGCCGGGCGCCGCGGCGGCCCATCGGGCCACCGTCCGGAATCCACAGGCAATCCACACGGTGTACACAGCCCCGCGCCCGCCGCCCCGCGCATCGTCGCAGCGGAGAGTAGGTCTGGAAGGGCTGACAGTAGTCTTGTCCACATCTCTGTTCAAGACGTTGTCCACAGCCTAGTGGCAGTACGGGGGAGGCTGGGTGCATGCCCTGTGGATGGCGGGGCGGCGGTGGACAAAGGGGCTGTGGATTCGTGGACGACCCGTCGGCGGCCCGCCCGCCGGTTTGACCTGGGACACGCGGGCACCGTAACGTACGACGGTCGGCTTACCACGCGGCGGCTATTTCGCATGCCCCGCCTCCGGTAAGCCAGCCACTCTGTCAAGCGTCCCCATGTGCTGGGGGCCGCGCCTTGAGCCTGGAGCCCACTCGTGAGCAAGCGTACTTTCCAGCCGAACAACCGTCGTCGCGCCAAGACCCACGGCTTCCGGCTCCGTATGCGCACCCGCGCCGGCCGCGCCATCCTGGCCGCCCGCCGTCGCAAGGGCCGCGCCGAGCTCTCCGCCTGACGTATCCACCGGCCCGGTTCGCCGGGCCAGGGCAGCAGCGTCTCGTCGCCCGTCGGCCGTGATAGCCGACGGGCGATAGGCGTACCTGCCCGGATTCCGCGAAGACCCACTCGTGCTGCCATCCGAATCCCGCATGCGCCGGGGCGAGGAGTTCGCCAGCGCGGTCAGAAAGGGAGGCCGAGCAGGCCGTCCCACCCTGGTCGCGCACTTGAGCATGCGCCCGGAGAGCGGTGAACCGCCGCTGGTGGGGTTCGTGGTGAGCCGGGCCGTGGGAGGCGCGGTCGTCCGCAACCGCGTCAAGCGCAGGTTGAGACACCTCGTGCGGGAACGCCTGGATCGCCTCCCGCGAGGTAGCCTGCTGGTTGTACGCGCCAATCCACCGGCCGCGTCCGCGCGAAGCGAGCGCCTTGCCGCCGAACTCGATGTCGCGCTGGATCGTTTACTCAGGCGGCGAGAGCCTCCCAAGGCTCGCATGGATGGGCGATGATGACGGCGCAGCAGACCGACGGCGGCACTCCCGCCGCCAGGACCCTGATGGCTCCTATCCGGTTCTACCGGGCCTACGTGAGCCCCCTGCTGGGTCCCCGTTGCCGTTTCCACCCCTCGTGCAGCGCCTACGGCCTGGAGGCCCTGGCCGTTCACGGCGCGTTGCGCGGCACATGGCTGACGATCCGGAGAATCGGGCGTTGCCACCCATTCCATCCCGGAGGTTTTGACCCGGTGCCCCCACGCCCGGTCCGGTCCGACGAAACGCAAGGGAGCTAGCTCCGTGGAGCTGTCCTGGCTGAATTGGCTGTACACGGCCGTCGCCCATGTCATCACCTGGATCCACCAGGGTTATAGCAGCTTCCTCTCTCCCGACAGCGGGCTGACCTGGGCGCTGACCATCATCACGCTGACCGTGTTGATGAGGCTGCTCATCTTCCCGCTGTTCCTCAAGCAGATGCGCTCGTCGAGGAAGATGCAGGAGCTGGCCCCGAAGGTCCAGGAGCTGCGCAAGCGCTACAAGAACGACAAGCAGCGCATGAACCAGGAGGTCATGGCGCTGTACCAGGGGGCCGGGGCCAACCCGCTCGGCGGCTGCCTGCCGATCGTGGCCCAGTTCCCGATCTTCATCTCGATGTTCACCGTGCTGCGGGCGATGGCCGACGGTCACACCAAGTTCGGCATGACGAAGGAGCTGGTCGACAGCGCCCGTGCGGCGCACATCTTCGGCGCCCCGCTGCCGGCCACCTTCTGGAGCAGCGCCGAGCAGATCCAGGCCCTCGGCGGCGCCCACCCGATCCAGACGAAGGTCGTGCTCGCGCTCTTTGTGGCGGTCAGCTCGCTGACCACCTTCCTCACCGTCCGGCAGAGCGTCACCCGCTCGATGGCGCAGATGCCGGACAACCCGATGGCGCAGCAGCAGAAGATCCTGATGTACATCTCGCCGCTGTTCGCCATCTTCTCGCTGAACTTCCCCCTCGGCCTGATCCTCTACTGGGTCACCACCAACCTGTGGACGCTGGGCCAGCAGCACTGGTTCTACAGCCGCCACCCCTCTCCCATGGTCGACGCCAAGGGAAACGTGGTGACCCCCGAGCCCAAGCCGGGCCTGCTGGGCAAGGTCAAGAAGACCGAGCCCCCCGCTCCTCCCATCGAGCCGGCACCCAAGGTGATCCGCCAGCAGCCGACCCGTCAGCCCCGCAGCAAGCGGACCGGTAGCAAGAAGTCATGACGACTCATCCCCGACAGCACGAAGGAGTGGCGGAGTGACCGAGGCCGAGAAGGAGACCGCGAAGACGGCTCCGGACCTCGCCGCGCTGGAGCAGGAAGGCGAGGTCGCGGCGGACTACATCGAGGGTCTGCTCGACATCGCCGACATCGACGGTGACATCGACATGGACGTCGAGGGCGATCGCGCCGTCGTGTCGGTGGTGGACGTCAAGGGCGGCGACCTCGTCGGCGCCAACGGCGAGGTGCTGGAGGCGATCCAGGAGCTGACCCGGCTCGCGGTCCACCGCCAGACCGGCCAGCGGTCCCGGCTGATGCTCGACATCGGCGGCTACCGCGACCGCCGCCGGACGGAGCTGCGTGACCTCGGCACCAAGGTCGCCGCGGACGTCAGGCGCAGCGGCGAGCCCAAGGCGCTGCAGCCGATGACCCCGTTCGAGCGGAAGATCGTCCACGACGCGGTCGCGGCGGCGGGCCTGCGGAGCGAGTCCGAGGGCGAGGAGCCCCGGCGCTTCGTGGTGGTCCTGCCCGCCTGACACCCGCGGCGGACACGAGCACCGGCCGCCGCCCCTGGTCCGTCCAGGGGCGGCGGCCTTTTTCGTCGGCGAATCCTCTTCCCCGAGGCACGGCTTCCGTCTGCGAACCGCCCCCTCAGGAGGCGGCTCCCGGCGGCGGATCGTCCCCTTCGGGCAGACTTCCGGTGATGGGCCGCCTTCCTCCGGGTGCGGCTCCCGACGGCGAACCGCCCCCCGTCCGGACACGGCAGCCTTTCACCGGCCCGCTTCGGTGTCTGCGGACGAGGGTGGCCCATTAGCCTTAGAACGCCCTGACCAAGACAGTTTCCGAGAAAAGAGTGAGCGTCGAGTGAGCGAGCAGATCCCCGAGCCGCCCGAGGTCGCGCGCGAGGTGTTCAGCGGCGACGCCTGGTCGAGAGCGGAGGAGTTCGCCCGGATCCTGGCCGGTCCGGGGGTGGTGCGCGGGCTGCTCGGCCCCCGTGAGGTGCCCCGGATCTGGGATCGCCACCTGCTCAACTGCGCGGTGGTCGCCGAGGCCGTCCCCGCCGATGTGCGCCTGGTGGACATCGGCTCGGGCGCCGGCCTTCCCGGCCTGGTCCTGGCGATCGTACGGCCCGACATCCAGGTCACGCTCCTGGAGCCGCTCCTGCGCCGGACGACGTTCCTCCAGGAGAGCGTGGACGCGCTGGGGCTCGGCAACGTCGAGGTGCTGCGCGGCCGGGCGGAGGAGGTCGCGGGTCGGCGGGAGTTCGACGTGGCCTGCGCGCGGGCGGTGGCGCCGCTCGACCGGCTGCTGAAGTGGGCGCTCCCCCTGCTGCGCGAGGGCGGCGAGCTCCTGGCGCTCAAGGGAGAGCGGGCGGCCGGGGAACTGGCGGACGCAGAAGCCCAGTTGCGGGCCAGCGGGGTACAAACCGCCGAACTTGTGTCCGTCGGGCACGGTAAGGTCGAGCCGCCGGCAACTCTCATTCGGGTGGTCGCCGGTCGGCCCCCCGGGAAAGCACGCCAGGCGGCCCGCGGCAAGGACCGCGCCTCGCGGGCGAAGCGGACCCGACATCAGTAGGACAGCCGGACAGCAGTAGGAAGCCGGACAGCACCACCGGAAAGACCGAGCAAAGCGAGTACGAAGCCAGTGAATGACCGTGGAAATGCGATCTCGGGCGCGACACGCGGTCTCGGCTGGCCCGAGAATCCCGTCGCCCTGCCAGCGGGACACCCCGGTGGTCTGGGCTGGCCGGTCCCGGCTCCCGAAGCCGCGGCCCGGCCGGTCGAAAGGGCGGCGACCGTGACCCAGGTGACCCAGCCACCCCTTAGCCCCGGCGACTCGCCGCTGGTACGAGAGGCACTCAGTTCAGTGGTTTCACGTGAAACATCGGCCCAGACGACCATGACCACTCCAGGAAACTCCAGCGTGCCCCGGGACGCCGTATGGCCGCGCCCGCCGAAGACCCGCATCTTCACGGTCGCCAACCAGAAGGGCGGGGTGGGCAAGACCACCACGTCGGTGAACCTCGCGGCGGCGCTGTCCATGCACGGCCAGCGCGTCCTGGTGGTCGACCTCGACCCGCAGGGCAACGCCTCCACGGCGCTGTCCATCGACCACCGCGGCGACGTGCCGGACATGTACAAGGTCCTGGTCGAGGACGTGCCGCTGGAGGAGGTCGTCAAGGAGGTCCCGGACATGCCGGGGCTCTACTGCGCCCCCGCGACGATCGACCTGGCCGGCGCCGAGATCGAGCTCGTCTCCATGGTCGCCCGGGAGGCGCGTCTCCAGCGGGCGCTGAACGCCTACGGGGCCGACGAGTTCGACTACATCCTCATCGACTGCCCGCCCTCGCTCGGCCTGCTGACCGTCAACGCCCTGATGGCCGCGAACGAACTGCTGATCCCGATCCAGTGCGAGTACTACGCGCTGGAGGGCCTGGGTCAGCTGCTGCGCAACGTGGACCTGGTCCGCGCCCACCTCAACCCCACGCTCGACCTGTCCACCATCCTGCTGACGATGTACGACGGGCGGACCCGCCTGGCCTCCCAGGTGGCGGAGGAAGTACGGTCGCACTTCAGCGGAACCGTGCTGAACACGGTCATCCCGCGGAGCGTCCGCGTGTCCGAGGCGCCCAGCTACGGCCAGTCCGTCATGACCTACGACCCGGGCTCCAGCGGCGCAATGGCCTACATGGACGCCGCACGCGAAATCGCCTACCGCGGCGCTGTCGTGTGAGCGCCCGGGGGCCTGTGGCTGTCATCATTACGAGGATCATTGGGGACGCCGACGTGAGCCGGGAGAGGCAGTGAGCAAGCCGCCGAGGGGACTGGGCAAGGGACTGGGAGCGCTCATCCCGACAGGTCCGGCCGTGACGGAGGTACGGACGCCGGTCCAGGAGCCGGTCGTGACCACCGGTACGACCGCCGCGGCGGTCATCATGGAGCCGGAACCGCCGGAGCCGCGGCGGCCCGAGCTGCAGCCGGTCGCGGGCGCCTACTTCCTTGAGATCCCGATCGGGAAGATCAGGCCGAACCCGCGCCAGCCCCGCGAGATCTTCGACGACTTCGCGCTGGACGAGCTGGCCATCTCGATCCGCGAGGTCGGGCTGCTCCAGCCGATCGTGGTCCGGGCGGTGGACGACGACTCCTACGAGCTCATCATGGGGGAGCGCCGCTGGCGTGCCTCCGAGCGCGCCGGGCTCTCGGAGGTCCCCGCGATCGTCCGCGACACCCAGGAGGACAAGCTCCTCCTGGACGCCCTCATCGAGAACCTCCAGCGGGAGCAGCTCAACCCGCTGGAGGAGGCCGCCGCCTACCGGCAGCTCATCGATGACTTCGATGCGACCCACGAGCAGCTCGCCACCCGCATCGGCCGCTCGCGCGCCCACGTGACGAACACGCTGCGCCTGCTCAAGTTGCCGCCCAACGTCCAGCGGAAGGTCGCGGCGGGCACGATCACCGCCGGGCACGCCCGCGCCCTGCTGACGCTGGACGACCCGGCCGCCCAGGAGCACCTCGCCAACCGGATCGTGGCGGAGCTGCTGTCGGTCCGGGAGGTCGAGGAGATCGTGGCCGTCGGCGACGCCAAGGCCGCACCGGCGCCCGCTCCCCGGGCCCCCCGGGCGAAGGCGGCCGAGGAGCCGGGTCTCCGCCAGCTCGCCGACCGGCTCTCCGACCGCTTCGAGACCCGCGTGAAGGTCGACTTCGGTCGCCGCAAGGGGCGCATCGTGGTGGAGTTCGCCACCATCGACGATCTGGAGCGCATCATCGCGACGATGGCCCCGGGCTCCATGGGGGATGGCGAGAGCTGACGGCTCGTCTGCGACGGTGGCCCGGTGTTTCACGTGAAACACCGGGCCACCGTCATTTCAGGAGACTCCCGACGGGTGAGGAGGATTGCCTCCGAGTCTGCTGGGAAGCGGCGATGTTTCACGTGAAACAGCAGTCACCCGCAGGCCCTCCGCTCCACTGACGGGCTCCCTGACGAGGCCCCGGGGTCGCGCTCCAGAGCCGGTCCTCAGACATGTTTCACGTGAAACAACGACCGCCCAGGCGCTCCGCTTGGTCGCCAGGTTCATCGGAGGGGAACCCGGCTATCCCATCCCGGAGCCGTTTCTCGGCATCGTTTCACGTGAAACATCGCCGTCCGGGCGGGCGGCCGTACCGGCCTCCTTGGTCGTACCGGAGAGGGTCAGGCGTCGGTGGCCGCCTGTACGGCGAGCCGGATGTCGGCGAGGAAGGCGTCGATGTGCTCCGCCGTGGTGTCGAACGAGATGACCCACCGGACCACGCGCTCCTCGGCGTCCCAGACGTGGAAGAGATACCGCTGCTGGAGCTCGGCGATCACCTTCTCCGGAAGCACCGGGAAGACGGAGTTGGACTGGACGGGGTAGCGGAGCGAGACCCCGGGAAGCCCGGTGACGCCCTCCGCCAGCCGGCGGGCCATCGCGTTGGCCTGGGCGGCGTTCTCGCGCCAGAGCTCCCCGGCGAGGAGCGCGGTCAGCTGGACGGAGACGAAGCGCATCTTGGAGGCGAGCTGCATCGCCTGCTTGCGGAGGAACAGCGCGGAGGCGTCCAGTTCGGGGTTGAGGATGACGATCGCCTCGGCGCCCATGGCGCCGTTCTTGGTGCCGCCGAAGCTGAGCACGTCCACCCCGGCGTCCGTGGTGAGAGCGCGCAGCGAGCAGCCCAGCCCGGCCGCGGCGTTGGCCAGCCGCGCCCCGTCCATGTGCAGGAAGAGGCCGTGGGCGTGAACGAACTCCGCGAGCTCGGCGACCTCGTCGGCGGTGTAGCAGGTACCGCACTCGGTGGCCTGGGAGATGGAGACGACGCGGGGCTGCGAGTGCTGGACGTTGCCCAGCACCGAGAGCTGCCCCCGGACGTCCTCCGCCGAGATCTTGCCGTCCTCCGTGGCGAGGGGGACCAGCTTCGTGCCGAGCAGGCGTTCGGGGGCGCCGCCCTCACTGGTGTTGATGTGCGCGCTGACGGGGCAGAGCACCGCGTCGTAGGGCCGCAGGAGGAGACTCAGCCCGACGACGTTGGCCCCGGTGCCGTTGAACATGGGATAGACGGTCGCCCGGTCGCCGAACTCGGCGCGGAAGGCGTCCTCCGTCTCCCGGGTCCAGTGGTCCCCGCCGTACGCGGGGGCGTCCCCGGTGTTCGCCTCGGTGACGGCGGCCATGACCGCCGGGTGGACGCCCGCGTGGTTGTCGCTGGCGAAGCTCTTCGGAAATGGGGTGGAAGTCAGCACGGGACCACACTAGGACCTGTTTTGTGGATCTTCGCCGTGGCGAGGATCGGCCGGGCGGTCCCTGCGGATCCCGGGCCCGCGCCGGGGTCCGTGCCGTTGCACGGACCCCGGCGAGGTCAGACCGTGCCGCGGGCGGCGGCCTGCTCCAGCAGCACCCGGCAGACGGTGCCGAGGTCGTCGCCGGCGGCCTCGACGGCCATCGGCAGGAGAGACGTCTCGGTCATGCCCGGGGCGACGTTGACCTCCAGGAAGTGCGGCAGCCCGTCCGAGTCGACGATGAGGTCCGTACGGGAGACGTCCCGCAGCCCCAGTGCGGTGTGCGCGGTCACCGCCATCTCGGCGCAGGCCGCGGCGACCTCGGGGGACAGCCGGGCGGGCGCGAAGAACTCGGTGTGGCCCGCGGTGTAGCGGGCCGCGTAGTCGTACACCCCTCCGTCCGGGACGATCTCCACGGGCGGCAGGGCCACCGGGCCCTCCCCGAGGTCGAGCACGGAGACGGCCACCTCGACGCCTTCGACGAACCGCTCGATCAGCGCGGTGTCGCCGTAGGCGAAACAGCCGACCATGGCGGAGGGCAGCTCCTCCGCGGTACGGACGACCGACGCGCCGAGCGCCGAACCGCCCTGGGACGGCTTGACGAACAGCGGCAGGCCCAGCCGCTCGACGATCCGGGACAGCACCTTGGACGCGCCGAGGTCGTGGAAGGTCTCCTTCGGCAGGGTCACCGAATCGGGCGTGCGGAGGCCGACGGAGCGCACGACCGCCTTGGCGGTGGGCTTGTCGTAGGCCACCCGGCAGGCGTCGGGCCCGGCGCCCACGTACGGGACGGAGAGGAGCTCCAGCACCGAGCGGATGGCGCCGTCCTCGCCGGACCCGCCGTGCAGCGTCACGAAGGCCGCGTCGGGCGGGTCGGCGAGGACGGTGGGCACCAGGGAGGCGTCGGTGTCGCGGATCTCCACCGGGATCCCCGCCGCCCGCAGTACCTCGCCCACCCGGCGGCCGGAGCGCAGGGACACCTCGCGCTCGTAGGACAACCCGCCCGCCAGCACGAGGACATGGCCCAGATCACTCACCCGAAACACCTCTCTTTTCCCACCCGTACCGCGTCCCGGTCCGCTCCCGTCGCGGCCGGGCCGTTCGCCGCGCGACGGCGGCGGAAGTCACCGTACGGCACCGCGCCCGGTCCGCGCTCGTCCGGCCTGCCGCCGGACGCCCGCGTGGAAGGCCGGAGTCCGACGCCGGCGGGGAGGGCCGGAGTCCGACGCCCGTACCGGACGGCCGAGCCGGGCGCCCATGCCGGAGGCCGCGGGTCCGCCGGACGGCGAACCCGGGCTTCCACCTCAGGGTAGGCGGGAAGGACCCGCGGACCGGGCAGCGGCCCGCGGGACGGCGAGGCGCTCCGGCGCGCCGCGGTGACCCCCGGGCGGCGCGGTGACAGATGGGACGGTGAGGCGCTCCGGGGTGACCCGCGGGGGCGTGGTGACAGGCGGGACGGTGAGGGCTCCGGTGGACGGCGCCCGCAGCGGTGCGGGACATCGCTTCGCGGCGCCCGGTGTCGCGCCGGACGACTTCGCAGCCGCCTTCGGCTCCGGCGGCGACCGCCGCTCATCAGAGAGACCCCCGCGCCCCACGCCGTGATCATCGCGGCATGGGGCCCAGAGAGTGAAGGACGGCCTAGGCGATGTCGGGGCCGGGGGTGTCCACCCCGGTGTGACCCGGCGCGGCGCCCGGGCCGAACGTGTCGCGCAGCTGCAGCTCCTGCTCGATCACTCCGGCCAGGCGCCGGACGCCCTCGCGGATGCGGTCCGGCTCGGGATAGCAGAACGACAGGCGCATGTTCCGGGTGCCGCCGCCGTCGGTGTAGAAGCCGGTGCCCGGGACGAAGGCGACCCGCTCGGCGACCGCGCGCGGCAGCAGGGCCTTGGAATCGAGGCCCTCGGGAAGCGTGGCCCAGACGAAGAACCCGCCCCGGGGACGGGTCCACGTCATGCCGGCCGGCATCAGGGCGTCCAGCGAGGTGAGCATGGCGTCGCGGCGCTCGCGGTACAGCTCACGGAAGGTCTTGATCTGCTCGCGCCACGGCTGCACGGAGAGGTACTCGCCGACCGCGAGCTGGGTGAAGGTGGAGTGCGAGAGCACCGCCGACTCCATCGCCAGCACCAGTTTGTCGCGGATGGCGTGCGGGGCGAGCGCCCAGCCGACCCGGAAGCCGGGGGCCAGGGTCTTGGAGAATGAGCCGAGGTACACCACGCCGTCGGCGTTGTCGGCGCGCAGCGCCCGCATGGGCTCGCCGTCGAAGCCGAGCAGGCCGTACGGGTTGTCCTCGACGACCAGGATGCCGGCGCGCTGGCAGATGTCCAGGACCTGCTGCCGGCGGGCCGCGTTGAGGGTCACCCCGGCCGGGTTCTGGAAGGTGGGGATCGTGTAGAGGAACTTGATCGGCGCGCCCGCCGTCCGCAGCGCGTAGATGGTCTGGGCCAGCGACTCGGGGACGATGCCCTCGTCGTCCATGGCGATGTGGACGACCTTGGCCTGGTAGGCGGAGAAGGTGCCGAGCGCGCCGACGTAGGACGGCCCCTCGGCCAGCACGACGTCGCCCGGGTCGATGAAGATGCGGGTGATCAGGTCGAGAGCCTGCTGGGAGCCGACGGTCACCACGACGTCGTCGGCGCCCGCATCGATGCCCTCCAGGCGCATGACGTCGCAGATCTGCTCGCGGAGGTGCGGGTCGCCCTGGCCGGAGCCGTACTGCAGCGCGACCGGGCCGCGGCGGGAGACGAGGTCGGCGACGAGCTCCCCCACCACGTCGAGGGGCAGCGCGGTGACGTACGGCATGCCGCCGGCCAGCGAGACCACCTCGGGCCGCGACGCGACGGCGAAGAGCGCCCGGATCTCGGAGGCGACCATCCCGGTTGCCCGTGCGGCGTACCGGTCGACATAGGCGTCGATCCGCGAACCCTGGGGCGCGACGGTCCGACCGTGATCAGAATCGTGGGGCACGGTCCACCTCCTAGCTCATGTGGAGCACACGAGTGCTCATGCCAGAGAAACCAGCGTACGTCAGTGAATGATGTCGTCTGCGTGGGGGGATGCGACAGTCTGAAACACGGACCCCCACTGGGCTACGATGCCAGCTGGGGACACCGTTTTCGCGGGGTTTTCGTCATGGCTCGCACTCGTCTCGCCAGGATTGGGGCCAACAGGTGTCGCGTCGGCTGGCCAACGTCACTCTCGACAATCTCGACGACCTGCCGCACCGGTGCCGCCGGTGCGTGTTCTGGGAGCTGGATCCCATGAGCGGCAACCGCGCCGTCGAGGCCGGGGACCCGGCGCTGGAGAAGGAGGCGTGGATCTCCTCCACCCTCCTGGAGTGGGGGAGCTGCGGGAAGATCGTCTATGTGGACGGCGTGCCCGCCGGGTTCGTGCTCTACGCGCCCCCGCACTACGTGCCCCGTTCGATAGCCTTCCCGACCTCGCCGGTCAGCGCCGACGCCGTGCTGCTGATGACCGCGCACATCATCCCGGAGTTCTCCGGGGGCGGCCTGGGCCGGATGCTGGTCCAGGGCGTCGCCAAGGACCTGACGCGGCGCGGGGTGCGGGCGATCGAGGCGTTCGGCGACCTGAAGTGGGAGCAGCCGGGGGCGTGCGTGATGCCCGCCGACTACCTGCTCTCGGTGGGTTTCAAGACCGTCCGGCCGCACCTGCGCTTCCCCAGGCTCCGTCTGGAGCTGAAGAACGCCGTGTCGTGGCGTGAGGACGTCGAGGTGGCTCTGGAGCGTCTGCTGGGCTCCATGACCCCGGAGCGGGCGCTGCGGCCGGTCTGAGGCGATCTCAGCCGCTCTCCGCCCCGCGCCGCCGCCATACGCCGCGGAACGACCGGCACGGCCGTACGGCACGGCGGGGATGACCGGCGCGGCGGACGCGGATCGGCGCGGCCGTGCGCCGGCACGCATGCGAAAGCCCCCTGCCGTGGGGTGGAAGGGGGCTTTCGCGGGTGGGTGTGCCGCTCGGAAGCGGTGGTACGGCCCGTGCGCCGTGGGGTGCGCCGTGCCGCAGGGGGCCTTTCCCGGCCCGTCCGTCCGGCCCCGCCGGAGCGGGGCCGCGCGGGCGGTCCTAGATGATGCCCTCGAGCTCGCGGAGCAGCATGGCCTTCGGCTTGGCGCCGATGATCTGCTTCACGACCTCTCCACCCTTGTAGACGTTCAGGGTCGGAATCTGGAGTACACCGTACTTGCCGGCGGTCGCCGGGTTCTCGTCGACGTTCAGCTTGACGATGGTCAGCTTGTCGGCCTGCTCACCGGCGATCTCCTCCAGGATCGGGGCGACCTGGCGGCACGGGCCGCACCACTCGGCCCAGAAGTCGACGAGAACGGGCTTGTCGTTCTTCAGGACGTCGGCGTCGAAGCTGGCGTCGGTCACGCTCTTGATGGCGCCCAAGGTCTTGCTCCCTTTTCGTGATCTCTGTGTCGGGGTCGTCGGTCGGGTCAGCTCTCGCGGTCGGCCAGCCAGCGCTCGGCGTCGAGCGCGGCGGCGCAGCCGGTGCCGGCGGCGGTGATCGCCTGCCGGTAGGTGTGGTCGACGACGTCGCCCGCGGCGAACACCCCGTCGGCGCTGGTGCGGGTCGAGGGGGCGTCGACCTTGATGTAGCCCTCCTCGTCGAGCTCGATCTGGCCCTTGAGGAGCTCGGTGCGCGGGTCGTGCCCGATCGCGATGAACAGGCCGGTGGCGGCCAGCTCGCTCTCCTCGCCCGTCTTGACGTTGCGCAGCCGGACCCCGGAGACCTTGGCGTCGCCGAGGACGTCGACCACCTCGCTGTCCCAGACGAAGCGGATCTTTTCGTTGGCGAACGCCCGGTCCTGCATGATCTTGCTGGCGCGCAGCTCGGCGCGGCGGTGCACGACCGTCACCGACCTGGCGAACCGGGTCAGGAAGGTCGCCTCCTCCATGGCGGTGTCGCCGCCGCCGACGACCACGATGTCCTGGTCGCGGAAGAAGAAGCCGTCACAGGTGGCGCACCAGGAGACGCCGTGGCCGGACAGGCGCTTCTCGTTGGGCACGCCCAGCTCGCGGTAGCCGGAGCCGGTGGCCAGGATCACGGTCTTGGCGTGGTAGGTGTCGGTGGCGGTCTTGACGACCTTGGGGTCGGCCTGCAGATCGACCTCCACGACGTCGTCGGCGACCAGCTCGGCACCGAACCGCTCCGCCTGCTTGCGGAGGTTGTCCATCAGGTCGGGTCCCATGATGCCGTCGGGGAAGCCGGGGAAGTTCTCCACCTCGGTGGTGTTCATCAGCGCGCCACCGGCCGTGACCGAGCCCTCGAAGACGAGGGGCCTCAGATCGGCGCGCGCCGAGTACACGGCCGAGGTGTAACCGGCGGGACCCGAGCCGATGATGATCACATTCCGGACGTCCATCACTGCGGTGCCTTCCCGTCGTCGTTGCCAGTGGCGTCAACAGATACTAAGCGCCGGTGATTCCCTCGCCCGAACCGGCGCGTCCACCTGCGGCGGCACCCTCTCCACCCGGTCCCCGCCGGGGGACCGCCCCGTGTGACGGCCGGCCGTACGGCGAGCCGGACCGGCCGTACGGCGGCGGCTTCGGTGGCGGGGCGGTGGAGGGCCGGGCCGTGCGTCGGGGGCGCGGCGGGAAGACGGAGGGCCCGGCACGGATGACTCCGTGCCGGGCCCCGATGTCCTCGCGGATCGTCCCCGAGGGCCTACTTCCAGCGGGCGAAGGCGGGCTTGCGAACGTTCTCGCACTGCGGGCCCACGACGTGCACGCGCACGGTGTTCTTCGCCTGGTTCTGCCAGAAGACCATGATGTTGGCCTCCTGACCGTTGTAGAAGCCCTGGTCCACCGCGAACGGGAACTTCCCGGTCTTCTTGGAGACCTGCTGCACGCACTGGTCGATCTTGGACGCGTCGGTCGCCTGGGCGGCGTCCACGATCTGGGCCGGGCCGATGTACTCCAGCAGCGAGCCGCTGAGCTCCTGCTCGGTGTAGTTCCAGTTGCTGTCGGTCAGCTGGTAGGCGGGCTCGCTGGCCGACGGGGGCAGGACTGTCGAGCCGCCCCGGTCCGTCCCGGTCGCGGTGAGCATGCCGGTCGACATCACGGTCGTGCCGATCACCGCCGCCGCGGCCACGCCCGCCACGGCGGGCAGGGCCCACCGGCGCCGCGCGGCTCCGGAGCCGCGACGCCGCCTGACCGGCGCCGGGACCACGGTGCCGTCGTCGCCGACGACTCCGAGGCGGGCGGCCGGAACGGCGGGCTCGCCGTCGAACTCACGGTCGCGGTCGTCACCGGCGACCTCCGGCCGTGTGGCGGGGGCGTCGCCGTCCCCTGCCGTTCCGGGCCGCGTGACAGGGATCACGGTGCCGTCGTCGCCGACGATCCCGAGGTGCGCCACCGGCTCCGGCACGGGGGAGGACGTCGTCTCCCACGGCGCGTCGCGCATTATGTCGTCCCAGGCCGGTGCCTCCACCAGGCCTACTCCACCTCCACGGAAGCTCTCGGCCTCAGCGGCCAGCGCACGGTCGATCCTGAGAGCGACTCCCATCGGCATGGCCGGGGTGGGCGTCGCGGCAAGCACCTCACGGACCGCTGCGAGGTCGGCGAGGCTTTCGCCACAGGGATCGCAGATCGCGAGATGCTCGCGTACCTGCAGAGCCGTGGCGGCGTCGAGAAGACCCTCAGCCAGTTCGGCAAGGGTCTCCAGGTCGTAGTGCGTGTCACCCGTCACGAAGTTCTGCTCCCTTCGCGGATGAGACGCGAGTGAGGTCTGATCGGTTCCGTAGGTGGGAAAGAATCGGGGCCAGTTTCGCCCGGCCGCGGGCGCACCTGCTCTTCACGGTGCCGCTCGGCACCCCGAGGACCTGGGCCGCGTCCTCGACGGAGTAGCCCATCATGTCCACGAGCACCAGCGCGGCGCGCTGGTCGGCGGGCAGCAGCCGGAGCGCGGACGAGACCTCCATGGAGACCTCGCGCTCGGCCGTCTGGTCCTGCACGGGGGTGTCGCGCTCGGCGGCCTCGACGAGCTCGTCGTCGGCGACCGGGCGGACTGACTTCCTGCGCATGCGGTCCAGGCACGCGTTCACCACGATGCGGTGCAGCCACGTGGTGACGGCCGCCTCGCCGCGGAAGCTGTCCGCCTTGCGGTAGGCGGAGACGAACGCGTCCTGTACGGCGTCGGCCGCCTCGTCGGGGTCGCCCAGCGTGCGCAGGGCGACCGCCCACATGCGGTCTCGGTGCCGCTTGACTATCTCACTGAAAGCGTGCGGGTCCCCGGCGATGTGCCGGGTCAGCAGATCGGCGTCGGACACGGCTGGCCGCGCCATCTGCTCCGCCGCTGGCGGGGTCTCTGGTGGGGAGTTCACAAGGAAAGTCCTGCTTATGCCGGTCCGGGGAGAATCACCACTACGGGATAGATGGTGCCACGAAATCTCCCATGATCGGCAAGAAGCGGGGTAAAAGCGTCTGAATCCGTACAGCTTTCACTTGGTGGCGAGGATCTTCACGTCCACGATCGTGCCGCGGTACTTCCCCTGGAAGGTCGGCATCCTGGTGAACCAGACGCACACGTAGCGGCCCTTGTGCGGGGAGTCGGCGCTGAAGGTCTTCTTGCCCCCGAGATCGGAGAACTTGTGGACGGCCTCCAGGGAGCCCAGGTCGGCGGACGGGCCGACCCGCAGCTCGGCCGTGCCGCCGGAGCCGGCCCCGAAGTCGATCGTGACCTGCTTGACCGGCACGCTCTCGCCGAGGTCGAGCAGCAGCCCGACGCCCTTCTTCAGGTTGCCGAAGTCCGCCGTGGAGTAGGACGCGCTGTGCCAGTCGGTGGAGGGCTTGCCGTCGATCGCGAACAACGCCAGTTCGTCGCGCTCGTCGCCGTTGTCGTCGCCCTGCGGGTCGAAACCGTCGGCGTTCTGGACCTTGGCCTCACGGGTGGCCGTGGCCGTCGTGGGCGTGGGCTTGGCGGTCGTGACGGCCACGGGCGGCTCGGAGGCGCCGATGCTGCGGCCGAGCGTCCAGGCGACCAGGCCGACGGCCACCATCACCAGCAGCACGACGAGGGTCATGGCGACCTTGTTGACCGTCCCGCCGCCCGCCGGGCGCGGCTGCTGGTAGGACTGCCGGTACGGCGGCGGGGTGGGGGGCACGCCGGCCGGGGCCGTCGCGGGCGCCGCCGCGGCGCCGGTGGGCGCCTCGGCGCGCGAGGCCGTCACCGGCGGCAGGGCCGTCGCGGGCAGCGGCATGGGCATGGGCGTGGGCCTCGGCACCGAGCTGAGCGCCTCGGCGAACTCCGCCGGCGTGGTCAGCGGGGTGAGCCCCTTGCGGCTCTCCGGCAGCAGCGCCCGGCAGGTGATGGTGTCGAGGTAACCGGGGACCCCGGCGGTGACCTGCCGCGGCGTGCAGTAGTGGCCGTCGTCCATGGGGGCGGTCGGCAGCCCGCCCTCCTTCTCCTCGCCCGGCCAGTGGCCGGTCAGCCCGGCGTACAACAGGCGGCCGAGGCCCTCGGTGTCGGTGCGGGCCGGGTCGTCGCCGGTGACGTCCGCCAGGGCGGCGTCGATGCCCACGCCCAGCAGCTTGACCGTGTTGCCGGAGGTCCACACCAGGTGATCGGGGGTCAGGCACAGGTGCGCGATGTCCGCCTCGTGCGCGTGGGCCAGCGCCTCGGCGGCCTCGGCGATCAGCGCGGCGGCCCGCTCGGGCTCCAGCGACCCTGAGGCGACCATGTCGCCGAAGGTCTCGCCGCTCACCCACTCGCTGACGACGTAGGAGCGCCCGTCGTCCTCGGTGGCGTCGAACACCTGGGTCAGGCGCGGGTCGGTCAGCCGGCTCGCCGCGCGGGCGGCGGTGACGACCTCGTTGAGGCGCGGGAAGTCGGGGTCGAAGGTGTGGACCGCGACGGGGCGGGCGAGCACCTCGTCGATCGCCTTCCACAGGGTGGCTCCGTCGGACTCGTGGACCCGGTCCTCAAGCCGGAAACGGTCGGCCAGTTTCGCGCCCGGCTCGACGGCGGCGGAGGAGCTCATGGGGTCTCCGCGACTGGGGACACGACGCCGCCATCCTCGACGGCCGACACGTCAGGACACATCACACTATGCCGGGTGGATCCGCCCACGCCCTCCTGCTTCCATTAGCCGCATGTCGTCACACGCGTCGCACCATGGTAGTCCCGCGCCGGTTCCGCCCGTGTTCCGCTTGTCAGACGCTTGGGACAAGTCTTGGGGTTACCGGCCTACCCGTCCTGCCACCATTCCAACGATCGAGCCGACCTCCGGGATGCGCATCCGTTGCGCGAAGGCCAGATAGAGCACCATACCGAGACCGCCGCCCGCGGCGAGCATGATGGCCGCGTTGAAAGGGGTCAGGTCGGCGAGTTCCCTGGTGATCCACAGCACACCGAGCGCGAGCGCCGCGGCCGGCAGGGCCGCGATGTACATCCGGGACAAACCGGCGGCCACCACGCGTCCGTTCAGCCCGCCCGCGCGGCGGGCGGCCAGTCGCCAGGCCACCACCGTGCCCGCGACGTAGGAGACGGTGAGCGCGAACGCCAGGCCCATGACGACGTACCGGGGGGGCAGGACGGCGGCGGCGAGGAAGCTGAGCGCGATGCTCACCGCCGTGTTGCCCGCCCCGATGAGGACCGGTGTCCGCGTGTCGCCGAAGGCGTAGAACACGCGCAGCAGGAGCTGGAAGAGCGAGAACGGCACCAGCGCCAGCCCGAAGACCTGCAGCACGCTGCCGATGTAGAGGGCGTTGGCGGGGTCGTTGTTGCCCCAGGAGTAGATCAGCACGGTCACGGCCGGGCCCAGCACCATCAGCAGCACCCCGGCGGGCACGAGCAGCGACGCCACCAGCCGCACACCCGAGGCGAACTCGTCGCGGACCGAGGTCAGGTCGCCCTCGGCGACCGAGCGGCTCATCCGGGGCAGCATCGCGGTGATCACCGAGACCGCGATGATCCCGTACGGGAGCTGGAAGAGCTGGAACGCCTGGGAGTAGGCGGTGTTGCCCGCGCCCGGCGCCTTGTCGCCGGCGGCGGAGGCGATGTTGGTGGTGACCAGGAAGCCGAGCTGGGTGATGGTCACGTACAGGAAGGTCCAGGAGCCGGCCTTGGCCATCTCGCCCAGCCCGGCCTGGCGCAGGTCGAACCGGGGCACGAGGCGGAAGCCCGCCCGGTGCAGCGAGACCATCAGCACCAGGCACTGGGCCACGATCCCGAGGGTCGTGCCGAGCCCCAGGACCGTCAGGTCGGAGCCGCTCACCGCGGTGACGTCCGCGCCCGCCGGGCCCGCCTTCACGTAGTACAGGGCCAGGACGGCGATCATCACGATGTTGTTCAGCACCGGCGCCCACATCGGGGCGGCGAACCGGTCGCGGGTGTTGAGGATCGCCCCGGCGAGTGCCCCGACGCCGACGAAGGCGACCTGCGGCAGGAGGTAGCGGGCCAGTGTGACCGTGACCTCGATCCGCTCCTGGCCCCAGTCGTGGGTGTAGAGGCCGATCAGCGGCCGGGCGAGCAGCACCGCGATGACGGTCAGCGCCACCAGCCCGAGCACGCCCGCGGTCATCAGCCGCTGCTCGTAGGCCCGTCCGCCGTCGGGGTCGGTCTTCTGCCGCCGCACGATCGACGGCACCACGACGCTGCTCAGAACCCCGCCGAGGAGGTAGTCGAACAGGATGAACGGGATCATGTTGGCGACGGTGTAGGCGTCGCCCATCTGCGCGCTGCCCAGCGCGGCCACCAGCACCGCCGAGCGGACGAACCCGGTGACGCGGGAGACCATCGTCCCCGCCGCCATGATCGCGCTCGCGCGCAGGACCCTGCTCATGGGCTTCCTTCCACTGGGGGACCCGCTCAGGACTCGGTGCCCGCG
Organism: Streptosporangium sandarakinum; assembly: GCF_050942225.1. Classification (NCBI taxonomy): domain Bacteria; kingdom Bacillati; phylum Actinomycetota; class Actinomycetes; order Streptosporangiales; family Streptosporangiaceae; genus Streptosporangium; species Streptosporangium sandarakinum. Next base: position 8,220,337 of record NZ_CP192034.1, on the reverse strand, counting down.
GGGGCGCCCGCCGGTCGCGGCGGGGCCGTCGGGGACGCCTGGGACGCCGCGACGCGGCGGGCCCCGCGGCGCCGCAGCACGCGCATGACCACGGCCGCCAGCATCACCGCCAGGGCCGCGCCCACGATCACCAGCGCGATGCCGGTGTAGCCGGTGGTCCGCACGGTCAGCTTCACCGGCTTGCCGTACTTGCGCTTGTCCTTGGTGACGAGCTGGACCGTCACGGTCGTCTGGCCGCCGATGGCGGTCGCCCGCATCGGGACCCGGATCGTGCGGTTCTGCCCGCCCGCGATGACGATGGGGGAGTCCTTGCTCTCGTACGGGTCGATCTCCAGCAGCTTCGGCTTGTCGGACGTCACCTGCAGCTGCACCGCGATCTCGCTGCCCGGCCCCGTCAGGTCGTTGCGGACGCTGATCGGCACGTTGCCGTCGGAGCCGGCCAGGGTGCGGAACTGCGGCTGGTCGCTGCCGCTGATGGAGACCTTGCCGATCCGCGCGTCGACGGCGGCCGCGACCTGCCTGACGTACGGCGTGGCGTCCTCGGTCCGGCCGCGCCAGGCGGAGGACGCCAGCCGCAGCAGCGCCGGCTCGAAGATGTCGAGGTCCTGCGCGGTGGTGACGCCGGTCGTCAGGTCGGCGCGGGAGTTCACGCGCTTGACGCTCGCCATGTACGGCTTGCCGAGCTCGGCCCGCCGGTCCTGCTCGGTGTAGGTGAGGCCGGACCGCGGCGTGACCGGCGACTTGGGCCGCTTGAGCGTGTCGAGCGTGACCGGGGAGAGCCAGGGCAGCGTGGCGGCCGCCTTGACGAGCCCGGTGACGTAGCCGGGGTCCGGGTGCCAGCGACGCGGCGGGACCGCGACGACGGTCTTCGCGGCGGTCCTGGGGGCGCCGGCCGAGCCGGCGGCGGGAACGGCCTGCTCGGCGCCGATCATCGCGGTCTCGGCGACGAACCGCTGGTGGTTCAGCGCCGCGGCCCCGGGGGCCGAGATGTCGGCGCCGAGGACCTCGCTCAGCGCCGTGTCGGCGACCAGCGCGGTGACCGGGCCGTCCACGCTCTCCAGGCGGGCGAAGGCGTCCGGGGTCGTGACCGGCGTGGCGGTGGTCGTGGTGGTGGCCGGGGCCGTGGGCGACACGGTGGGGTCGGCCGCGGACGGCAGGTTGCGCTCGTCGAGCAGCACCGTGTCGACGCCCGCACCGGCCAGCGCGTCCAGCCCGTCGTAGTCGATCATGCCGTTGACCGGCCAGTTGACGTAGTCGATGACGTCACGGCCGAGGGCCTCACGGCCGATGCGGGCCGCCGCCCCGATGCCGTTGCGCGCCGCGTCGTCCACGCCGTTGTGGGTCAGGGCGGTCACGTCGGGGTCGGCGTAGGGGGTGGCGATCACGGGCGGCCTGGCGAGGGCGGCGCGCAGGTCGCGCAGCCACCGGCCGGCCTCGGGGCTGGGCGGGCGCTTCACTGTCGCGTCCTTGGTCTTGACCGTGTGCGTCTTCGCCATGGCCTGGGCGTCGTCGAGCAGGGCGGGGTCGACCATCCAGGTGAGCCCCTTGGCCGAGGTGTTGTCCTGGGCGATCTTCAGCAGGTCGCCCAGCCGCTGCCCGGACGCCATGGACTTGGCCAGGGTGTCGTCGATGAAGGTGGCGTCGTCGGCCCGGCGCGGCTGGTCGATGACCGGCAGGACCATGGCGATCTTCGTGCGGGGGACCGTGACGTCCTTGGGGAGGTAGGTCAGCAGGGTGCGCTGGGCGACGACCTGCTGGCCGAAGCCGTCCAGCACCTCCAGCAGGATCGGGTAGACCCCGAACCGGTTGATGCCGAGCTGCTGCGGGGTGACCGTGAACTCCCAGGGCGCCTTGGCCGAGGGGGCGATCGTCGGCTCCAGGTACTGGTCGTGGTAGGAGTATGGCTGCGCGCCCTCACCCCCGAGGTAGGTCGCGAGGTCGGCGCGGCGGGCGAACGGCTGCGCCGAGTGGCGCAACCGGATCCGCAGGCCGTTGCGGGCCTCACCGGTGTTGGCGAAGAAACCGGAGATCCTGATCTCGGTCGTCGGATCGCGCGGCACGTCGGGGGTGATCGACTCCACCGCGAGCTGCGGCTCCTGGCGCCCCTGCCGGGCAGCAGCCGGGCGGCCGCCGGCCGCGGCCGTCCCGGCCTCGCGGGCCTCCGCCGCGGTCGTCTGGGCGTTCGCCGTACCAGCAGGGACCACGACGGCGGAGGAGAGCATCGTGGTGGTCATCACGGCGAGCAGGGCGGCCTTGCGGATCACGTGCCGGCCTGGGTCGGAGTACGGCGCACGCCCGTAATGCTATGGCCTATCCGGCGAGCGGGAAGGTCGCGGGCTCTCTCCGTGACCGGGATTGGACCAGGCCGATGGTCTTCCCTGGGACAAGGGCGAGCAGGTGATCCGCCCTGATCCGCAGGGCCGTACGGCGCTCTCCGGTGGGGGTGTGGACGACCTGCGTGGTCCTCGACAGCCGCTCGTCCACCAGGACGGGAAGGGTCTCCGGGAGCAGCAGCGGGCACACCAGCCCGGCGGCGTAGTCGGTGACGGAGTTCACAGCGAACGCCGTCGCCGGGCGGACCCGGCGGGCCCCCACGATGCCGCCGACGACGCCGGAGGCCGGTGGGGTGCCCACGGTGGAGACGACCGCCACCGGCTCGCGGCCGATACGGGTCGTGACCTCGAACACGGTGACCTCCACGCAGGTCGCCGGGCTCACCGACAGCAGGTCCGGCAGCTCCCGGACGGACGTCATCGCCCGGGGAAGGCGTACGATCTCATGGTGGACCTGGTGTGCGAGGAGCCAGCGGTGGATCGCGAGGGCGTCCTTCATGTGTGTGCTCCTTGCCTCGACTGTCTCGACGCACGGCCCCCGACGGTCTCTTACCGACCGTAACCTGGTGATCGCTTCAGGTGTATCCCCGCAGGGAACATGTTTAGTAACCGAAGGACCTACCCGGCTTGTCCCTTTCAAATCTGACCGAGAGCCAGCGGAGCGGCGTGACCGAGCTGTTCCGGAAGATCGCCCCCGTGGCCGACGAACTCGGCGAGCTCTTCGCGGCCGACGGACACCAGATCGCCCTCGTGGGCGGTTCCGTCCGCGACGTCTTCCTGGGCAGGATCGGCAACGACCTCGACCTCACCACCGACGCGCGCCCGGAGACCGTCCTGGCGCTGGTGCGCGACTGGGCCGACTCCGTCTGGACGGTCGGCATCGACTTCGGCACGGTGGGCGTGCGCAAGGACGGCTGGCTGCTGGAGATCACGACCTACCGCAGCGAGTCCTACGACCCCGCCTCCCGCAAGCCCGAGGTGTCCTACGGCGACACGCTGGAGGGCGACCTCGCCCGTCGTGACTTCGCGATCAACGCGATGGCGCTGCGGCTGCCCTCCCGCGAGTTCGTCGACCCGCACGGCGGCCTGGACGACCTGCACGCCCGGATGCTGCGCACCCCGGGCCCGCCCGAGCGGTCCTTCGACGACGACCCGCTGCGGATGCTGCGGGCCGCCAGGTTCGCCAGCCAGCTCGGTTTCACCGTGGACGACGCGGCGCTCGCCGCGATGCGCGAGATGGCCGGGCGCATCGACATCGTCTCCGCCGAGCGGATCCGCGAGGAGCTCAACAAGCTGATCTGCGGCGACGACCCCCGCCGCGGGCTGTCGATCCTGGTCGACACGGGGCTCGCCGCGCACGTCCTGCCCGAGCTGCCCCGGCTCCGCCTGGAGATCGACGAGCACCACCGGCACAAGGACGTCTACGAGCACACGCTGATCGTGCTGGAGCAGGCGATCGACCTGGAGGAGGACGGCCCCGACCGGGTCCTGCGCTGGGCCGCGCTGCTGCACGACGTGGGCAAGCCCAAGACCCGCCGCCACGAGCAGGGCGGCCGGGTCTCCTTCCACCATCACGAGGTGGTGGGCTCCCAGCTCGCCAGGCGGCGGCTGACCGAGCTGAGGTTCCCCAAGGACGTGGTGGCCGACGTGTCCCGCCTGGTGGAGCTGCACCTTCGCTTCCACGGCTACGGCACCGGCGAGTGGACCGACTCGGCCGTGCGCCGCTACGTCCGCGACGCCGGGCACCTGCTCGACCGCCTGCACAAGCTGACCCGCGCCGACTGCACCACCCGCAACCGCCGCAAGGCCCAGGCCCTGTCGCGGACCTACGACCAGCTTGAGGAGCGCATCGCCCGGCTGGCCGAGGAGGAGGAGCTCGGCAAGATCCGCCCGGAGCTCGACGGCAACGAGATCCAGTCCGTCCTCGGCATCCCGCCGGGCCCGGCCGTCGGCCGCGCCTACAAGTTCCTCCTGGAGATGCGGCTGGAGTCGGGCGTCGTCGGCAAGGAGGCCGCCACGGAGGCCCTCCTCGCGTGGGCCGGGGAGAACGGGCTGACGGCCGCCGGGGAGTGACCGGCCCGTCCGCCCCGCGACCGGCGCGGCGGGCACGGCGCCCGGGTCGTACGGCGGGCCGTCCCGGGGCGGATCACGACGGCGACGGCTCCGGACGGGTCACGACGGCGACGACGGCAGCGGCTCGCGCGACCGGTCCGGCGCCACGGCCCGGTAGGCCAGCGCGCCCGCCAGGTATCCGACGCAGATGACCGAGAGCACGACCAGCGATTTCCCGTTGGGCGGCAGCATCACCGCGGCCAGGGCGGCGGCGAGCACGTACGTGCCGTTGAAGAGCATGTCGTAGATCGAGAACGCCCGCCCGAGGTAGAGATCCTCGACGTCGCGCTGGACGCTCGTGTCCGCGCAGATCTTGACGCTCTGCCCGGCGATGCCCAGCACGAAGCCGGCGGCCGCGAAGGCCCACTGGTGGAACGACGCGCAGAGCACGAACGTCAGCACCCCGGCGGTGGCGAGCATGACCGGCACCCAGGTCTCGATGCCGAAGCGCGCGGTCGCCCACGGCGTGACCAGGATCGCCAGGAAGTAGCCCACCCCGGAGGCGGCCAGCACCAGGGTGACCGCGTTCAGCGCGCTCTCGGCGCTCTCGGCGAAGTAGTAGCGCGACAGCAGCACCAGCATCGCCGTGCACATGCCGTACATGAACCGGTGGGTCGCCATCGCACCCAGGGCGGCGCTCGCGGCGCGGCGGTGGGCGATGTGCCGGGCGCCGTCGGCCAGCCCGCGGAGGACGTTGCGCACCGCCTCACGGGCCTGCGGCCGGCCGGGGTCGTCGGCCGGGCCGAGCAGCCCGCGGTCCATGGTCCTGGCGACCAGGCCGCTGGCGCAGAAGATGATCGCGGAGAAGGCCAGCAGCACCGCCGTGCCCCGGTCGTCGCCCCCGACGGCCAGTCGCAGCGCGTAGCCCAGGCCCACGCCGAGGAAGGTCACCACCGTCCCGGAGGTGGGGGTGACCGCGTTGGCCACCATCAGCCGGTCGGCCGGGACGACGTGCGGCAGCGCGGCCCCGAGCGCGGCCAGGAAGAACCGGTTGACGCCGAGGACGGCGAGCGCGGCGGCGTAGAAGACCGGGTCGGGGGCGTCCGAGACGACGATGGCCGCGGTCGCCAGCAGCAGCGCGCCGCGCACCAGCGGCGAGATCACCAGGATCCGCTGCCGGGACCACCGGTCGATGAACACGCCCACGAAGGGGCCCAGTATCGAGTACGGCAGGAACAGCACGGCCAGGCCGGCGGCGACGGCGGCGGCGCTCGTGTTCGTCTCGGGGCTGAAGAAGGCGAATCCGGTCACCGCGAACTGGAAGACCCCGTCGGAGAACTGTGAGACCAGGCGGGTCGCGTACAGCCGCCGGAAATCCCGGCCTTCCAGGACGACGCGGAGATCGGAGAGGAACGACACCCGATCAGCGTACGCGGGGCCACCGGTCCGGGCATCGGGGAAATCCCTGAGAAGCCGTTCGGCCGTGGTCGGACCTTCGTGAACCGGTGCTCACCGCACTACACGGACCTTTCATGAACTAACGCTCATGGGACCCGGTGTACCGGCATGGTCACGTACCCTCGGTCGGGTGACACGTGATGAACACGTCGTGCTCGTCGACACCGAGGGCAATGCGATCGGCACCGCCTCCAAGGCGACGGTGCACGGCTCCGACACCCCGCTGCATCTGGCCTTCTCCAGCTACGTGTTCGACGACCAGAGCCGGGTGCTGCTCACCCGCCGGGCGTCACACAAGATCACATGGCCGGACGTCTGGACCAACAGCTGCTGCGGTCACCCGCTGCCCGGGGAGCCGGTCCCGGCCGCGGTGATCCGCCGGCTCTCCTATGAGCTCGGGCTGGAGGTGGAGCGGGTGGACCTGATCCTGCCGCGCTTCTCCTACCGCGCGGTCATGGACAACGGGATCGTCGAGCGCGAGCTCTGCCCGGTCTACCGCGCCGTCGTCGCCCGCGACGCCGCGCCCAACCCCGAGGAGGTGGGCGAGGTCCGCTGGATGCCGTGGAAGGAGTTCGCCGCCGGGGTGCTCGACGGCAGCCTGGAGATCTCCCCGTGGTGCCGGGAGCAGATCCCCCACCTCGACCGGCTCGGCGCCGACCCGATGTCCTGGCCGGTCGCCGACCCGGCGGAGCTGCCGCCCGCCGCCCGCTGAGCGACCGCGGGAAGCCCCCGCCCAGGCGGGCGGAGGACCACGTCGGCCGTGATCGTCCCGCGGAACGGCGGAAGCCCCCCGCCCAGGCGGGCGGAGGGCTTCGTCACCGGCGGGGCGTCAGCGCTCGACCTCGCCGCGGATGAACTTCTCGACGTACTCGCGAGCCTCGTCGTCGGAGTACTGCTCCGGCGGGGACTTCATGAAGTAGGACGAGGCCGACAGGATCGGACCGGCGATGCCGCGGTCCATGGCGATCTTGGCGGCCCGGACGGCGTCGATGATGATGCCGGCGGAGTTCGGGGAGTCCCAGACCTCCAGCTTGTACTCCAGGTTCAGCGGGGTGTCGCCGAAGGAGCGGCCCTCCAGGCGGACGTAGGCCCACTTGCGGTCGTCCAGCCACGGCACGTGGTCCGACGGGCCGATGTGCACATCGGCCTTGCCCATCTCGTGCGGGATCTGCGAGGTGACGGACTGCGTCTTGGAGATCTTCTTGGACTGGAGGCGCTTGCGCTCCAGCATGTTCATGAAGTCCATGTTGCCGCCGAAGTTCAGCTGGTAGGTGCGGAGCAGCTCCACACCGCGGTCTTCGAACAGCTTGGCCATGACGCGGTGCGTGATGGTGGCGCCGACCTGCGACTTGATGTCGTCGCCGACGATCGGCACGCCCGCCTCGGTGAACTTCTGCGCCCACTCGGGGTCGGAGGCGATGAACACCGGCAGCGCGTTGACGAACCCCACCTTGGCGTCGATGGCGCACTGGGCGTAGAAGCGGTCGGCCTCCTCCGAGCCCACCGGCAGGTAGGAGACGAGGACGTCGACCTGGTTCTCCTTGAGGACCCGCACGACGTCGACCGGATCCTCGTCGGACTCCTCGATCATGTCGCGGTAGAACTCGCCCAGGCCGTCGAAGGTGTGGCCGCGCTGCACGGTGACGCCGAGCGGCGGCACGTCGCAGATCTTGATGGTGTTGTTCTCCGACGCCACGATCGCCTCGGACAGGTCGCGCCCGACCTTCTTGGCGTCGACGTCGAACGCCGCGACGAACTCGACGTCACCGACGTGGTAGTCGCCGAACTTGACGTGCATCAGGCCCGGCACCCGGGTGCCGGGATCGGCGTCCCTGTAGTAGTGCACGCCCTGTACGAGCGACGAGGCACAGTTGCCAACACCGACAATGGCTACGCGCACCGAACCCATGGCACTCGCTCCCCTTGGTCGTTAGTCGTCAGTTGTCACCCGGAACGGAACGCCGTCCCGGGTTATCAGATCCGGGCACGGGAGCCCGGGGTGTTTCCTCTTGTGGAACGTCCTCGGCCGAACGCCGGGCCTCCGCCGCCGACGACTCGCGCCGCTCGGTGGCGATCAGCTCGTTCAGCCAGCGCACCTCGCGCTCCACCGACTCCAGCCCGTGGCGCTGCAGTTCGAGGGTGTAGCTGTCGAGCCGTTCCCTCGTCCGGGCCAGGGCCGTGCGGACGCCGTCGAGCCGCTCTTCGAGCCGGCTGCGACGGCCCTCGAGGATGCGCAGACGCACCTCGGCCTCCGTGTGCCTGAAGAAGGCGAAGTGGATGCCGAAGCTCTCATCTTCCCAGGCGGACGGGCCGGCCTGGGTCAGCAGGTCCTGGAGCCGCTCCTTGCCCTCGGCGGTCAGCCGGTAGACGATCTTCGATCGCCGCCCGGTGAGCGTTATGGGACTCTCCGCCGGGGCAGGGGCACCGTCCGCCCCGTCGTCCTCGACGATGAGGCCGTCCGCCAGCAGCTGGCGGAGGCAGGGATACAGCGAGCCGTAGGAGAACGCCCGGAACATCCCGAGCAGGGAGTTCAGACGTTTGCGCAGCTCGTAGCCGTGGAGTGGAGTCTCGTGCAACGACCCGAGCACGGCGAGCTCCAGCACGCCGCTACGCCCGCTGGCCACAGGAGAACACCACCTCTCGCGTCGATGTATCGCTCCGATACATCAGGAGGATACGTCGGGCCGTCATACTCCGCAATCAATGACTTTCTCAAGATGTTGGGAGGAAACCGTAAAAAGCCGTAGTCTGGCGGCTATGTGGTCACGGTCGATCGTGGTGAGGAACGGCTCCCGCATGGCCCGGACCGCCTGTCGATGCGGGAAATCCCGGCCCGGTGCGGCCGAGGTCTGCCAAGGTTGTTCCGGGAGCCACCGGAAGACCTCGTTCGTCCTCGGTAACGGAGATCCACCCCAATGGGCCGGCCAGTTGTGGGCCAAGGCGACGAGATCATCCATCCGCGGGAGGTAACCTCGCCGCGCCTGTACGCCGCCGTAGACCTTGACGACCGAACGAGGACGCGTGAGTTACAGCAGCAGCAATGACCCGGAGCCGGACGGATACCGGCAGCGCCCGGACGCTCCGGCTCGCCAGGGGCGGCGCCGCCGCTCTAGCGCGGGGGCCGCTTCCCAACCGCTTCCCCCGGCGCAACCCTCTCAAACCGGTGACATGACCGCGGGCCGCGGGCCGTCCCAGGCGCAGCCGGGGCGTCCCCCGTACGGCGCGGGCCAGAACGACACGGTACGGCTGCCGCAGGGCGTGGGGCCCGACCCCCGCGCGCCGTACGGCTCCGCCGCCGGCCGCCGCCCGGAGGCGGCCTTCGAGGACACCCAGGCGATGCTCGCCGCGGCGCGGGGCGCCGCCCCGCGGGCGGCCCAGGGGACGGAGGCCACGCCGCGGGGCAGGAGACCCGGGTGCGGGGAGCCGGTCCGGGGAACCGTTCCCTGGACGACAACGAGACCCAGGTGGCCGGCCGGTTCGCGGCCGAGGGCGTGGCGGGCGCCAGGGCGCGCAGGCGGGCACGCGGGCGCGGGGCGTCCGGGCCGGGCGGCCCCAAGGGCCCCGGTGACGACGGGTTCGGCGATGACGGACACGGCGACGACGGGTCCGGCGGCGGGAGGCGCAGGGGCTGGAAGCGGTTCCTGCCGAGCTGGAAGATCCTGGTGGCCGGCTTCGTGGTCGTCGTCGCCGGTGTCTTCGGCATGATCGCGGTCGGCTACGCCAACACGCCCGTCCCGTTGGACCGGGACGCCAAGGACAGCGTGGACGACCGGGGCAGCGTCTTCTACTACGCCGACGGCAAGACCCCCATCGCCCGCATGGGCGTCAAGCGCACCCCGGTGACGATCAAGCAGATCCCCCTGCACGTCCAGGACGCGGTGATCGCCCTGGAGAACAGGACCTTCCGCACCGACAGCGGCATCGACATCAAGGGCATGGCCCGCTCGCTGGTGAGCACGGCGTCCGGCACCCAGCTCCAGGGCGCCTCGACCATCACCCAGCAGATGGCCCGCAACTACTACGGCGGCCTCAGCCAGGATGTGTCGATCAAGCGGAAGATCAAGGAGATCTTCGTCGCCGTCAAGATCAGCAAAGAGCTGCCCAAGGACGAGATCCTCACCCGCTACCTGAACACGATCTACTTCGGCCGCGGCGCCAACGGCATCGAGGCCGCCGCCAAGGCGTTCTTCGGCAAGCACGTCTGGGAGCTCACCCCGCCGCAGGGCGCCTACCTCGCCGGCCGGATCCAGAACCCGAGCCGCTTCGACGTGCTGGAGCAGGAGGGCAACTACGCCGCCACCAAGGAGCGCTACACCATCGCGCTGCGGAACATGGCGGAGATGGACCCGGCGAAGTACGGCAAGTACGCCGGCGTCCCCTTCGAGAAGCTCAAGTTCGCGAAGGTCAAGACCCCCGACATCTACAAGGGCGTCCGCGGCTTCATGCTCGACATCGTGCGCAAGGAGCTCGCGCAGCGCGGCATCACCAAGGAGATGCTGGAGACCCGGGGACTGAAGGTCTACACGACCTTCGACAAGCAGAAGATGGAGGACGCCCAGAAGGTGGTCAAGGCCCGCACCGCCGGCCTCGACCCCACCATCCACGCCAGCATCGCCTCGGTGGACCCGAGGAACGGCCGGGTGGTCGCCTTCTACAGCGGCGACGACTACCTCCGCGTGTACGGCAACCGCGCGTTCTCCGCGCCCAAGCAGGCGGCGTCGGCGTTCAAGCCGTACGTCCTCGCGGCGTGGCTGGAGAAGGGTTACTCCCTCGACAGCTACGTTGACGGCGTGTCGAAGATCAAGATGCCGGGCACCACGGAGATCGGCAACTCCCACGCCGCGCCGTACGGGCCGATCAACATGGTCAAGGCCATGGCCGACTCGGTGAACACCGTCTTCGCGCAGATGGGCGAGAAGGTCGGCCTGGACAGCGTCGCCCAGATCGCCAAGGACGCCGGGGTCGGCGAGGAGGCCAAGAAGATCCCGGACTACCGCGGCCTGAACGCGGTGGACTACGCGGTCCAGGAGCAGAAGTACCAGACCACGATCGGTGTCGCCTCGGTCACCCCGGTCGAGCAGGCCGCCGGCTACTCGATCTTCGCCAACGCCGGCAAGCACGCCGACTGGCACACCGTCATCAAGGTGACCGACGCCACCGGGGTGGTGCTGCCCGAGCTGGCCACGACCCGGGAGGTCATCACCCCCGAGGCCGCGGCCGACGTGACCGTCGCGCTGCAGGCCGTCGTCAAGAGCGGCACCGGCACCGCGGCCAGCCTCGGCACCCGGCCGGTGGCCGGCAAGACCGGCACGAACAACGCCTACAAGGACGCCTGGTTCGTCGGCTTCACCCCGCGGCTGGTCACCGCGGTCGGCATGTCCAAGGACGTGCCGTACAACAAGCCGGTCGGCGCCGCCGGCCGGCGCCCGCTCAAGGTCGACAAGTACGGCCAGCCGTCCAAGAAGATCAAGACGGTGTTCTGGGCCGAGGAGCCGATGCCGTCCTTCATCGGCGGCGGCGGCACCCCGACCCAGATCTGGCACGACTACATGGCCCTGGCCACCGCCAAGGACCCGATCGAGCAGTTCCCGCCGAAGGCCGGTGTCGGACAGCCGAACAACCTGGTCGAGCCCAAGCCGACCCCGTCGGCGACGGAGGAGTCCGAGCAGCCCGAGGACCCGTTCGACCAGAGCTGGCCGGACGACGGCGGCACGGACAACCCGTCCGTGGACGACGGAAGCTGCCAGCCCGGCGACCTGTCCTGTGACACGCCGGAGGACACCACCGACGACGCGCCCTTCCCCGACGACGGCGGGGGCGGCGACATCGGCAACGGCAACGGCGGTGGAAACGGCAACGGTCCCGGGAACGGCAACGGCGGCGGCGACGTCGGCACCACGAGTCCCGGCGCGGCGATCATGCCGAGCCCCGAGCCGTCCCGCCGGCGTCCCTGATGAAGGGGAACCGGCCCGGGTGGCCCGCCCCGTCCCGCGAGCGCGGAGGGATCCCGTACCTCCCCCTGGCCCTGCTCGCGGGGCTGGGGGCGGTGCTCGCCTACCTGTGGAAGTGGCCGTGCCGCTTCGGCGGGGCGTGGAACGACGGCACCCTCCAGTTCACCAACTTCTGCTACACGGACATCTATCCGCTGTGGTGGAACGAGAAGCTCAACGAGGGCAAGGTTCCCTACTTCGACCACCCCGTCGAGTACCCCGTCGGCATCGGCGGGATCATGGAGTTCTTCCGCCGGATCGTCACGCCGATGAGCGACCCCCCGACGGCGTTCTACGACCTCACCGCGGTCCTGATGGCCGTCTGCCTGGTCGGGGGCGTGCTGCTGACGGCGGCGCTCGCCGGGCCGGCCCGCCGCTGGGACGCCGCGTGGTACGCGCTCGCCCCGGCGCTGATCCTCACCGCCTACATCAACTGGGACCTGGCGGCGGGGGTCCTCGCGCTCGGCGGGCTGCTGGCCTGGTCCAGGGGGCGGCACGTGTTCGCCGGAGTCCTGCTCGGGCTGGCCGTCGCCACCAAGTTCTACCCGCTGATGTTCCTCGGGCCGCTGTTCCTGCTGACCTGGCGCACCGGCCGGTGGAAGGAGTTCGGCCGGACCGTCGCCGGCGCGGCCGGGAGCTGGCTCGTCGTCAACGTGCCGATCATGCTCCTGGCCTTCGACGGCTGGAAGCGGTTCTACGTCTTCAGCCAGGAGCGCCCCGCCGACTGGGGGTCGGTCTGGTACTTCTTCTCCCAGAAGCAGTGGCCGCTGCTGGGCGACCCCGACCGGGTCGACAGCCTGGGTGTCATCTCGCTGGCCCTGCTCTGCCTGGGCATCGCGCTGCTCGCGCTGGCCGCGCCGACCAGGCCCCGGCTGATGCAGCTCTGCTTCCTGGCGCTGGCCGCGTTCATGCTGACCAACAAGGTGTGGTCGCCGCAGTACGTGCTCTGGCTGATCCCCTTCGCGGTGCTGGCCCGGCCGAACTGGAAGCCGCTCGCGCTGTGGATGGCCGCCGAGTGCTGGTACTTCTTCGCGATCTGGCTCTATCTCGTCGCCCTCCAGCCGGGCAACGCCGACCTCGGCATCGCCGGCGACACCTACTTCACCGCGGTGTGGGGCCGGGCGATCGCCATCATGGTCATGATGGCCTTCGTGGTCCGTGACATCCTGCGGCCGGAGAAGGACGTGATCCGCAGGGGCGGCGTCGACGACCCGTCCGGAGGCGTCTTCGACGAGGCCCCCGACCGGTTCCGTCTCGGCGGCTCCCCCGGCTTCGTGCTCCCCGACCATGACCCCGCGCGCGCCTGAACCCGGGCCGGGACGGGAGTCCCCCGGCGGCGCCGGCGGGCCTGACGACACCGGTGCCGCCGGCGGCACCGGTGAGTCCGGTGGGTCCGGTACGGACGGGCCGGTCGAGGCCGCCGTCGCGCGACGGACAGTGACGCCGTCGGCGCCGCCGGCGCCGCACGACACGCGCAAGGAGGCGCTGCTGCTCTGGCTGAGCTCCCGGCTGGGAGTCGTCGTCCTCTCCCTCGCCGCGGGGGCCGGGGCCGTGTCGCAGATGGCGACCGTGCCGTTCCTGGACCGCTGGCGCCACTGGGACGCACAACTGCTCATCACCATCGCCGAGCACGGGTACGGCGGCGACCCCGCGGCCAAGCCGGACGCGGGGCTGCCCGCGTTCTTCCCGGGAATGCCGCTGGCGCTGCGGCTGGTGCGGCCCCTGGTCGGCGACTGGACGCTCGCGGGGCTGCTGATCTCCCTGGCCGCGGGGGCCGTCGCCGTGGTGGCGCTGGCCCGGCTGGCGGAGTTCGAGGGGCCGCGGGGGACCGGATGGCGCGCCGTACTGGCGCTGCTGCTGTGGCCGATGTCGGTCTTCCTGTTCGTCGGCTACAGCGAGGCGCTGTTCCTGGCCTTCGCGCTCCCGGCCTGGCTGGCGGCGCGCCGGGGCCGCTGGCCGCTGGCCGCCGCCCTCGCCGCCGGCGCCTCCTGCGTACGGATCACCGGCCTGTTCCTGGCGCTCGCGCTGGTGGTGGAGTTCTTCACCCGCCGCCATCCGGTACGGCAGGCGGCCTGGCTCGCGGTGCCGTTCGTCCCGCTGGGCCTGTACTCGGCCTACCACTACGCCCGCACCGGCGACTGGCTGGCCTGGAAGCACGCCCAGGAGGCCGGCTGGGGCCGCCAGCTGGTGTGGCCCTGGCAGTCGCTGGCCACGACGTGGAACTCCGCGATGGGCGACGGGCAGTTCGCGTGGGCGTTCCGGATGGAGATCGCCGGGGCGGTCGTCGGCGTCGGACTCGTGCTGCTCCTGCTGTACCTGCGCCGGTGGAGCGAGTTCGTCTACGTGGGGCTCCAGGTGGGCGCCCTGGTCTGCTCCGCCTTCTACCTGTCGATCCCGCGGTCCGCGCTGCTGTGGTGGCCGCTCTTCCTGATCATCGCGCGGGTGAGCGTCACGGGACCGCCCTGGCGGCGGGGGATCATCGCCGTCTACGCGCTGGTGGCGGGACCGCTCATGGTGCTCAACACGCTGAGTTTCATGCAGGGCGCCTGGGTGGGGTGACCTTCTTTACCCAATTTCGGCGGTGAGTAATCCAGAGGAGTTATCCACAGGCTGTGGACGGAAACCGCCCGGGCCGCTTCGGGGCCAGCCCGGGGCCCTTCGCGGAGCCGGGTCCGCGAAGGGTCAGAGCCGCCTCCAGGGCCTCCCGGTGGCGCTGCCCTAGAGCCTCTTCCTGAGGAGGGCGATGTCCTCGGCCTGGCCGGCGGCCGGGGTCTCCACGATGATCGGCGCGTCGGCGCTCCGGCACACGTCCAGGATGAGCTCGGTGTCGATCCGGCCCGCGCCGAGGTTGGCGTGGCGGTCGGCGCCCGACCCGGCGGCGTCCCGCGAGTCGTTGCAGTGGATCAGGTCGATCCGGCCGGTGATCGCCCTGATCCGGTCGACCACGTCCGCCAGGTCCTCGCCGGCGGCGTGGGCGTGGCAGGTGTCCAGGCAGAAGCCCACGTCGAAGCCGTCGAGGGCCTCCCACAGCCGGGCGATGCGGTCCAGCCGCCGCGCCATCGCGTTGTCGCCGCCCGCGGTGTTCTCGATGAGCACCGGGACCTCGTGCTCCTCCAGGCGCTCGAACACCTTGCGCCAGTTGTCGAAGCCCTTCTGCGGGTCTTCGCCGGCCGTCACGTGCCCACCGTGGACGATCAGGCCCTTGGCCCCCAGTTCCGCGGCGGCCGCGAGGTGCGCGCTCAGCAGTTTGCGGCTGGGGATGCGGATGCGGTTGTTCACCGTGGCCACATTGATCACGTAGGGGGCGTGGACGTAGACGTCGATCCCCGAGTCCCTGATCTCGCGGGTCTTCTCCTCGATGACCGGGCCCTTCCAGCCCTGCGGGTCACCGAGGAAGAACTGCACGGCCTCGGCGTCGCACGCCCTTGCGTGGGCGAGAGGGTCGTCCGAGGCGACATGGGCTCCGATACGCGGCATGTGTTCGAGCCTAACCGTTTCAAGACCCCGCGTACGGGCAGTCGGACGGCGCGCCCCCACGCGCTCCCGGCGTGCCCCCCACACCCGCCTCCCCGGCGGGCCGACGCGAGGAGTCGAGATGGCCTACCGCAGCAGGGGGATCGGCCTGATCGGGCTGATCTACATCCTCATCGGCCTCTACGTGGCCTGGGTCCACGACTACATCACCCCGGCGCTGCTGAAGGACGTCGCCAAGGCGCTGCTGGCGGTCCTCCTGTGGTTCCTGGTCCTGCTGGGCGTGGACCTGCGGCTCGGCGGCTGACCCCTCCCGGAGGGCCCGCGGCCTTCGGGATCAGGGGTAGAAGCCGCCGTGGTAGACGCCGAAGGCCAGGCCGACGAACGAGGCGACGATGCCGACGATGTTCAGCGAGCGCTCCGCCGTGGTCGCCGAGACGTACTGGGAGTAGAACCCGCCGACGAACCCCAGCGCGCCCAGCCACGCCGCGAACGCGTGGGCCCCGGGGTTGAACCCGCAGGCGAAGGCCACCAGGCCGAAGATCAGCGTGACGACGCTCAGGATGTTCTCCAGCGGGTGCCGCCGTCCGTCGCTGTTCAGCCTCAGCCGGAACCTCTGGCTGCGCACGGGGCGAGACATCTGCGACATGACCCACCACTTTCCTCGTGTTTCCCCTGGTGGGAGGCTTGCGGTTCCTTTTGCTAGGGGGTGCCCGGCGAGGTGGCGGCCCAACCCTTGACATCCTGGTAGGCTTGCACGGCTGCGTCGCACGGGCGTGTTTCTGCCCGCCCTCCGTCTCCGCCGCCGAAATGGGCGTCGGAGCGAAGACGTCAGCGTCCTCCTGTCACGGCACGGTGTCGTGACCGCGAAAGTCCAGAGGAGGTTGGAAGCCAGCATGCGTCGTTACGAAGTGATGGTCATTCTCGACCCGTCGCTCGATGAGCGCACGGTGGCCCCTTCCCTCGACCAGTTCCTCTCGGTCGTCCGCAATGACGGCGGCACGGTGGAGAAGGTCGACGTGTGGGGTCGTCGGCGGCTGTCCTACGACATCGCCAAGAAGCCCGAGGGCATCTACGCCGTGATCGACCTGACCGCGACTCCCGCCACGGTCAAGGAGCTCGACCGGCAGATGAACCTCAACGAGGGCATCCTCCGCACGAAGGTCCTGCGCCCGGACGTGCACTAACCCCCGGCTTTTGTCGGGCGTCAGCCGTACTCTGAGCCGATAACAGCTAAGGCCGCAGGAAAGGCATCGCTAGCCATGGCAGCAGGCGACACTCAGATCACCATCGTCGGCAACCTCGTCGACGACCCGGAGCTGCGCTTCACCCCCACGGGGCAAGCCGTGGCCCGGTTCCGCATCGCATCCACTCCGCGGTTCCTCGACAAGCAGACCAACGAGTGGAAGGACGGCGAAGGGCTGTTCCTGACCTGCAATGTCTGGCGGCAGGCGGCGGAGAACGTCGCCGAGAGCCTGCAGCGCGGCATGCGGGTCATCGTCCAGGGACGGCTGCGTCAGCGGTCCTACGAGACCAAGGAAGGCGAGAAGCGCACGGTCTACGAGGTCGAGGTCGACGAGGTCGGCCCCTCCCTCCGCAACGCGACCGCCAAGGTCAACAAGACCACCCGGCAGGGTGGTGGCGGTGGCGGCTTCGGCGGCGGTCCGGCCAACGACCCGTGGGCCTCCGCCACGCCGACCGCGCCTCAGGGAGGCGGCGGTTACGGCGGTGGCGGCGGCTTCGGTGGCGGCCAGCAGGGCGGTGGCGGCTTCGGCGGCAACGACTTCAGCGACGAACCGCCTTTCTAGGACCTGCTCCGCGGGTCCCCGCCGTGGCGGGGGTCCACCGGGCAGTTCCACGGCGCCGCCCTCCGGGGCGGCCGGGGACCGCGTCCCACAACCCAGTCCATATCCGCAGCGACCATTCCCGCCTCGCGGCGGGGCTCTGAAAGGAGCACCACGATGGCCAAGCCGGCACTGCGCAAGCCCAAGAAGAAGGTTTGCCTGTTCTGCCACGACAAGATCTCCTACGTCGACTACAAGGACACGGCGCTGCTTCGGAAGTTCATCTCCGACCGCGGCAAGATCCGTGCTCGCCGGGTGACGGGCAACTGCACCCAGCACCAGCGTGACGTGGCGACCGCTATCAAGAACGCTCGTGAGATGGCGCTCCTGCCGTACATGAGCACCGCGCGCTAAGGAGGTCCGGACAGATGAAGCTCATTCTCACCAGTGAGGTCTCCGGCCTCGGCGCCCCCGGCGACATCGTCGAGGTCAAGGGCGGCTACGGCCGTAACTTCCTGCTGCCCCGCGGCTACGCGATCCTGTGGACGCGCGGCGGCGAGAAGCAGATCGCCTCGATCAAGAAGGCTCGCGACGCCCGCGAGATCCGCGACCTGGGCACCGCCCAGGAGGTCGCCGCCCAGCTCAAGGCCCTGCGCGTGGTCCTGACCACGAAGGCCGGCGAGTCGGGCCGCCTGTTCGGCTCGATCACCACCGCCGACGTGGCCGCGGCCGTCAAGACCGCCGGTGGCCCCCAGCTCGACCGCCGCCGCATCGAGATCGCCCCGGCGATCAAGAGCCTCGGCTCGCACCGGGTCACCGTCAAGCTGCACCCGGAGGTCACCGCCGCCCTCGACGTCGAGGTCGTCGCGGCCTGACCGGTCACGCCTGACCAGGGCCTCTTCCCGTCTCCTCGGGAGGGGGCCGCGAAGGGGTCCCTCCCGTCTCCTCGGGAGGGACCCCTATCCGTATGCCGAGACGGGGGACATCGGTTATGCGGAAAATTCGTACAATTTCGGGGCTGTTGCTTCGTTCATGGAGGTTTGTCGTGGTCCGTCCCTCGATTCTGCTCGCGCTCGGCGCCCTCGCGGTGGCCGTGACCGCCTGCGCCCCGGCATCGGACACGACCCAGGCGGCACCGTCCGGTACGGCGGGCACCCCGGCGGCGGACGCCTGCGCCAAGGACAACCTCGCCCTGAAGACCCCGGGCACCCTGACCATCGGTACCGACAAGCCCGCCTACGAGCCGTGGTTCAAGGACGACGACCCGGCCAACGGCAAGGGCTTCGAGAGCGCCGTGGCCCACGCCGTCGCCAAGCGGCTCGGCTTCGAGAGCGGCCAGGTGAAGTGGAAGACGGTGAAGTTCGACGCCGCCTTCGCGCCCGGCGCCAAGCAGTTCGACTTCGACGTCAACCAGGTCTCCGCGACCCCCGAACGGGCCAGGGTCGTCGACTTCAGCAAGGGCTACTACACCGTCAAGCAGGCCGTGGTCGCGATGGAGGGCTCCCCCGTCGCCTCCGCGACGGACCTCGCCGGCCTGCGGGACGCCAAGATCGGTGTTCAGGTCGGCACCACCTCGTTGCAGGCGGTCAAGGACGTCATCCGGCCCTCGAAGGATCCGAACGTCTACAACGAGCAGATCGACGCGGTGAACGCGCTGAAGAACAAGCAGGTCGACGCCGTGGTGGTGGACCTGCCCACCGCGTTCTACGTGACCGCCGCCCAGATCGAGAACTCCAAGATCGTCGGACAGTTCGGCTCCGCCTCCGGCACGCCCGAGGTCTTCGGCGCGGTCTTCGAGAAGGGCAGCCCGCTGGTGGGCTGCGTCAACAAGGCCATCGACGAGCTCACCGCCTCCGGTGAGCTGGCGAAGATCGAGAGCGAGTGGCTCGGGTCGGCCGCGGGCGCGCCGGAGCTGAAGTGACCGGAAGCGGCGACCGGAACCGCGCGACCCCGGCCGACGGAGGCGCGCGGACCCCGGGTGACGGCGTGGCGTCCCCGGCCGGCGGCGCCGCGTCCCCGGCCGGTGGCGGCGCTCACGCTCCGGCGGGCGGCGCGGCGGCCGCGCCGGGCTGGGTGAAGAGCGCGCGGCAGGTGGAGCGTGAGCGCCTGCGCAGGCGGCGGACGGCCCGCTCGGGCTCGATCGCGACGGCCTCGACGGTGCTGGTGATCGTCCTGCTGCTGTGGGTCTTCACCGCCTCGCCGGGCTGGCCCAGGGTCCGGGAGACGTTCTTCGATCCCGGGCAGTTCGTCTCGGCGCTGCCGGACGTCCTGAGCGGGTTCCTGCTCAACATCAAGATCTTCCTGATCGCCGAGCCGCTGATCCTGGTGCTGGGGCTGCTGGTCGCGCTGGCCCGCAACCTCAGGGCGCCGGTCTTCTTCCCGCTGCGGGCCCTGGCGGTCGCCTACACCGACGTGTTCCGCGGCGTGCCCACGATCCTGATCATCTACCTCGTCGGGTTCGGGCTGCCCGCCCTCGGCCTGCAGGGCACCCCGACGGACCTGGCGACGCTGGGCGTCATCGCGTTGACCCTGTCCTACGGCGCCTACGTCGCCGAGGTGTTCCGGGCGGGCATCGACTCGGTGCACCCCAGCCAGGTGGCCGCCGCCCGCTCCCTGGGCCTGAGCCACGGCAAGGCGATGCGGTACGTGGTGGTGCCGCAGGCCGTGCGGCGTGTGGTGCCGCCGCTGCTCAACGACTTCGTCTCGTTGCAGAAGGACACCGCGCTGGTGGCCACGATCGGCCCGCTGGAGGCGCTGCGCCAGGCGCAGATCCACGTCGCCAGCACGTTCAACTACACGCCCTACCTGGCCGCCGCGCTGCTGTTCATCGTGCTGACCATCCCCATGGCCCGCTTCACCGACTACCTCGCGGCCCGCTCGCAGCGGCGGCGGGGCCAGTGAGCGGACGGCGCGCGGCTCCCGGCCGCTCGATGGATCGTCCGCGGCCCGCCCGGCGGCCGGGGAAGGAGACCTCATGAGCCTGCTGACCATCGACGGCGTCTGGAAGAACTACCACGGCCACAGCGTGCTGCGCGGAATCGACCTGTCGGTCGAGGCGCACGAGGTGGTCTGCCTGATCGGCGCCTCCGGGTCGGGCAAGTCCACGCTGCTGCGCTGCGTGAACCTCCTGGAGACCGTGGACGACGGCACGATCCACCTGGACGGCCAGGAGATCACCGACGTCCGGGCCGACGCCGACGACGTGCGCAGGAGGATCGGCATCGTCTTCCAGGCGTTCAACCTCTTCCCGCACATGACCGTGCTGGACAACATCACCCTGGCCCCGCGCAAGGTGCACGGGACCGGCCGGGAGCGGGCCGAGGAGGAGGCTCGCGAGCTGCTGGGCAGGTTCGGGCTGGCGGACAAGGCCCTGGCCTACCCCGACCGGCTCTCCGGCGGCCAGCAGCAGCGCGTCGCCATCATCCGCGCCCTGGCCACCCGGCCCCGGCTGATGCTGCTGGACGAGGTGACCTCGGCGCTCGACCCGGAGCTGGTCACGGAGGTGCTCGGGATCATCCGGGAGCTCAAGGACACCGGGATGACCATGATCCTGACCACCCACGAGATGGGCTTCTGCCGGGAGATCGCCGATACCGTCTGCTTCCTCGACGGCGGTGTGCTCCTGGAGCGCGGCACCCCCGAGCAGGTCTTCACCGACCCCCGGCAGCCCCGCACCCGGGAGTTCCTGCGGAGCGTGCTCGACGCCCGGCGGCTCTGAACGCGGCTCTGAACCCGGTACGGCTCGCCGGGCTCATCGGGCCCGGCGGCTCACGCGCCGGTCACCAGCCAGCGGGTGCCGTACGCCCGCGCCCCCAGGGTGACGAGGCGGGCCGCCATCCACACCCCCAGCGCCAGCCACAGCGCCACCAGGCCGCCGCCGGACGCCGCCACCAGCACGGCGGCCGGGAGGTAGGCGAGCGTCGTCAGCACCCCCGCCCAGGCGAGGTAGCGCTGGTCGCCGGCGCCGATCAGCACCCCGTCCAGCACGAACACCACCCCGGCGATCGGTTGCAGGGCCGCCACCACCCACAGCACGGCGAGCAGTTCCCGGGTCGCCTCCGGCGACGCGTCGAACAGCGCGGGTGTGAACGGCCGCAGCACGACCACGACGAGCAGGAGGACGACCCCGGAGCCGACCCCCCACACCACCATCCGCCAGGTGGCCGCGCGGGTCCCGGCCACGTCGCCGGCGCCCAGTGTGCGGCCGGTGATGGCCTGCCCGGCGATGGCGATCGCGTCCAGGGCGAACGCCAGCAGCGTCCAGATCCTGGAGGCGACCGTGTGGGCGTCGATCTGTGCCTCTCCCATCCGGGTGGCCAGCGCGGTGGCCACGGCCAGCACCGCCTGCAGGCACACCGTACGGACGACCAGGGCGACCCCGGCGGAGCCCGCCGACCTGATGCCCGCCAGATCGGGGCGGAACGGCGCCCGGTGCCGCCCGAACAGCATGGCGAGGTACACCGCGGCGGCGAGCGACTGCGCCAGCACCGTGCCCCAGGCCGACCCGGCGATCCCCCAGCCCAGGACCAGGACGAAGACGGCGTTGAGCACCGCGTTGAGCACGAAGGACCCCACCGACACCAGCAGCGGGGTGACGGTGTCCTGCATGCCGCGCAGCACGCCGGTCCCGGCCAGCACCAGCAGCATGGACGGGACGCCCAGCAGGCTGATCCGCAGGTAGGTCAGGGCCAGATGGGCCAGTTCGCCCTCGGCGCCGAGCAGGTGGACGAGCCAGGGGGCCAGCGGCCACACCACCGCGATGATCAGCAGTCCGGTCCCGGCGGCGAGCCACAGGCCGTCCACCCCCTGCCGGAGCGCCCGCCGGGTGTCGCCCGCCCCGATCTGCCGGGCCACCGACGCCGTCGTGCCGTACGCCAGGAACACGCACAGGCCCACGACGGCGCTCAGCACCGTGCTCGCCACCCCCAGCGCGCCCAGCGCCGGTCCCGGCAGGCGGCCGACGATGACGGTGTCGGTCAGCAGGAACAGCGGCTCGGCGACGAGCGCGCCGAACGCCGGTACGGCCAGCCGGAGGATCTGCCGGTCGTGTTCGCGGCTCGCCGGGCGGGTAAGAGGCATCCAATCATTGTGCCTCTTACCCAGGAGTGGTTTCCCGGCTCGCCGGGCGCCGGGTGAGCAGCGTCACGGCGTGTCGCGCCGACTTTCTTTCCTCCACAGGCGGTGGACGAAGTCTTCCCTGGCAGGAGCGGTGTTGTGGATTCAGAGCAAGAGTTATCCACAGCACTGTCCCCAGGCTGCCCACATGTCTGGGGAAGAAGTGCACACCTTATCCACACCTCTGTCGACAGGTCGCGTTGCGACGTGGCGCGGAAAGCGACGAGACTGTCAGACCGGCCGGGTAACAATAGAGGTGTCGCAACTTTGTTCGAAAGAGGGGGTGCTCGGTGAGCATCGCGGAACCGCCCGTCTTCGAGCCCGGATTCGAACGCACCCCTCCCAACAACATCGAGGCCGAGCAGTCCGTCCTGGGCGGCATGCTGCTGTCCAAGGACGCCATCGCCGACGTGGTCGAGGTCGTGCGGGCCGACGACTTCTACCGTCCCGCCCACCAGATCATCTACGACATCATCACCGAGCTCTACGGCCGGGGCGACCCCGCCGACGCGGTCACCGTATTCGGCGAGCTGCAGAAACGCGGTGAGGTGGCCCGCGTCGGCGGCGGCGCCTACCTCCACACCCTCACCGCCGTCGTGCCGACCGCCGCGAACGCCGGCTACTACGCGCGGATCGTCCGCGAACAGGCCATCCTCCGGCGGCTGATCGAGGCCGGCACCCGCATCGTCTCCTACGGCTACGGCGGGCAGGACGAGGAGGTCGACGAGATCGTCGACCGCGCCCAGGCCGAGATCTACAAGGTCACCGAGCGGCGCACCTCCGAGGACTACGTCCCGCTGGCCGAGATCATGCCGGGCGCCCTCGACGAGCTGGAGGCCATCGGCGGCCGGAACGGCCAGATGGTCGGCGTGCCCACCGGCTTCCAGGACCTCGACGCCCTCACCAACGGCCTGCACCCCGGCCAGATGATCGTGGTCGCGGCCCGACCGGCGATCGGCAAGTCCACTTTGGGACTGGATTTCGCCAGATCAGCAGCTATCAAGCACCATATGACGACTGTGATCTTTTCTCTGGAAATGTCCAGAAACGAGATTACGATGCGTCTGCTGTCCGCCGAGGCCCGGGTGGCGCTGCACAACATGCGGTCCGGCACGATGACCGACGACGACTGGGCCAAGCTGGCCCGGCGGATGGGCGAGGTGGCCGAGGCGCCGCTGTTCATCGACGACTCGCCCAACATGTCGATGATGGAGATCCGGGCCAAGTGCCGCCGCCTCAAGCAGCGCAACGACCTGCGCTTCGTCATCATCGACTACCTCCAGCTGATGTCCTCGCCGAAGAAGACCGAGAGCCGCCAGAACGAGGTCTCGGAGATCTCCCGGGCGATCAAGCTCCTGGCCAAGGAGCTGGAGGTGCCGGTCATCGCCATCTCCCAGCTCAACCGAGGTCCGGAACAGAGAACCGACAAGCGGCCGATGGTGAGCGACCTGCGCGAGTCGGGAAGCATCGAGCAGGACGCGGACATGGTCATCCTGCTGCACCGGGAGGACGCCTACGAGCGCGAGTCGCCCCGGGCGGGCGAGGCCGACCTGATCGTGGCCAAGCACCGTAACGGTCCCACCGCGACGGTCACCGTGGCGTTCCAGGGCCACTACAGCCGCTTCGTCGACATGGCCCCGCACTGACCCGACCACGACGTCGCTCCGGCCCCGCGGTGGCCGGCCGTACGTCAGCGGGCCGCGGCGTCCGCGGCGGGTGACCAGTGCGCCGGGTGGGCGAGCACCGGCGGCAACTTCGTGGTGGCGTCGCCCCGGGCCGCGTCGAGCTGCGACTGGATGAGGAAGATGCTCCCGGTGAGGTCGGCGCCGCGCAGGTCGGCGCCCCGCAGGTCCGCCCCGATGAGGTCGGCCCCGCGCAGGTCGGCCCCGCGCAGGTCCGCGCCGATGAGGTAGGCGCCCCTGAGGCTGGCCCCGCGCAGGTCGGCGCCCCGCAGCCTGGCGCCGATGAGGTCCGCTCCCCGGAGATCCTTGCCGCGGCCCTTCCCCTGACCCCTGCCCTGGCCCTTGCCCCGGGCCTTTCCGGCTCCCCGGTCCTGTGCCGGGACCTCGGCGCGGGCGAGCTCGCTCGCGCGCAGCAGCAGGGCGTTGACGTCCCGCCGGTGCGCCTCCAGGTCCAGCTCCAGCAGTTCCTCCGGGGCGCTCCGGGTGAGGCGCTCGGTCTCGTCGAGCGCGCGGCCGAGCTCGGCGTGGATCGGCCGGGCCGGGCGCAGGGCGAGCGCCTCGGTGAGGTACCACAGCAGCTCGTGGAGCTGCCGCATGACCGGGAACACCTCGAACATCCGGCCAGCGGTCTCCGGGAACCGCCGCCAGTCGCGCCCGCCGAAGGTGACCTGGGAGATCTTCTGGCCCGCCCCGAAGCAGTCGAAGACGGTGCAGCCCGCGAAGCCCCGCTTCCTGAGGTCGCGGTGGATGCCGCAGCGGAAGTCGTCCCGCAGGTTGGGGCAGGCCTTCCCTGCGGGTTTGTCGATGGCGAAGTCCGAGGAGGCGGCGAAGGCCGGGGCGACGCAGCACAGCGCGAAACACCGCTCGCAGTCGGCGCGCAGGTCCCGGCGGCCGGGACGGCCCCCGCCCGCGGGCGCCGAAGCATCGGGGCCATCCGGGGTGTCCGGGGTGCCGGGGCGGGGTTCGGTGTGGTCGTGTCGCTCGGACAATGTGCGTGATCTCCTGCCGGGCCGGGTGGGGCCTCACCACCGAGTGGGTCGATGAAGGTTACCTCCGGAAGCCGTACGCCTGTTCATCCGTATCCCGGCCCGCCGGTTCCGGAAACGGGGGCCGGGAGCGGAAGGCGATGTCAGTCGAGCGACACCAGGTCGGCGTAGCCGGACGACCAGAGGTCCTCGACACCGTCGGGCAGCAGCAGGACCCGGTCGGGTTCGAGTGCCTCCACCGCGCCCTCGTCATGGGTGACGAGCACGATGGCCCCCCGGTAGCCGCGGATCGCGCCGAGGATCTCCTGCCGCGAGGCGGGGTCGAGGTTGTTGGTGGGCTCGTCGAGCAGCAGCACGTTGGCGCTGGAGCAGACCAGCGTGGCCAGGGCGAGCCGGGTCTTCTCGCCGCCGGACAGCACCCCCGCCGGCTTGCCGGCGTCGTCGCCGGAGAACAGGAACGAGCCGAGGATCCGCCGGGCCTCGCCGTCGGCGAGATGCGGCGCGGCGGCCGCCAGGTTCTCCCGGACCGAACGCGCGAGGTCCAGCGTGTCGTGCTCCTGGGCGTAGTAGCCCAGGCGGAGCCCGTGCCCGTGGACGACCGCACCGGTGTCGGGCCGCTCACGGCCCGCCAGGATCCGCAGCAGGGTCGTCTTGCCCGCGCCGTTCAGGCCCAGGACGACCACCCGGCTGCCGCGGTCCACGGCCAGGTCGACGCCGGTGAAGACCTCCAGTGAGCCGTAGGACTTGGACAGGCCGGTCGCGGTGAGCGGCGTCCTGCCGCAGGGGGCCGGTTCGGGCAGCCGGATCCGGGCGACCTTGGCGGCGCGCCGTTCGGGTTCGAGTCCGGCGAGCATGCGGTGGGCGCGGCGGGCCATGTTCTTCGCCGCGCTCGCGGTGCCGATACTGACGCGCATCCTGTCCGCCTGGGCGAGGAGGGAGCCGGCCTTGCGCTCGGCGTTCGCTCGCTCGCGCCTGCGCCGCCGCTCGTCGGTCTCGCGCTGGGCGAGGTACGCGCGCCAGCCGACGTTGTGGACGTCGATGACCGCGCGGTCGGCGTCCAGGTGGAGGATCCGGTTGACGGTCGCCTCCAGCAGGCCGGTGTTGTGGCTGATCATGACCAGCCCGCCCCGGTAGGAGAGGAGGAAGTCGCGCAGCCACCAGATCGAGTCGGCGTCGAGGTGGTTGGTGGGCTCGTCGAGCAGCAGCGTGTCGTGGCCGGCGAACAGAACGCGGGCCAGTTCGACCCGTCTGCGCTGCCCGCCGGACAGGGTGCCCAGCGGCTGGGCGAGCACCCGGCCGGGCAGTCCGAGGCCGGCCGCCGCCTGGGCGGCCTCAGCCTCGGCGGCGTACCCGCCGCGGGCGAGGAACTCCTCCTCGGCGCGGGCGTAGGCCCGCATCGCCCTCTCCCGGGCCTTCCGGTCGTCCGAGGCCATCGCGAGTTCGGTGGCGCGCAGTGAGCGGACGACCTCGTCGAGGCCGCGGGCGGACAGGATGCGGTCCTGCGCGGTGACACCGAGGTCGCCGGTCCGGGGGTCCTGGGGGAGGTGCCCGACGGAGCCCACGACGGTCACGGTGCCGGCGGCGGGCTGTTCCTCACCGGCGAGGATCCTCGTCAGCGTGGTCTTGCCGGCGCCGTTCCGGCCGACCAGGCCGATCCTGTCACCGGGGGAGACGCGAAAGGAGGCGTCAGAGAGGAGGGTACGGGCGCCGATACGAACATGGACATCACTTACGGTAAGCATGGAGATGCACTCCGGATTCGCTCAAGGACACAGGAATGACGCGAAACCTGGGTCCGAGCTAGGAGATCCGGGGCAGAGCCATGCCCGGCATCCTAGGAGGGGCCCGTCGCGGCGTCAAAGGGTTTTCCGCCGCTGAGCGTCCTCTTCGACGCCGCTTCCGGACGCGGCACCTGTGGAACCTCCGCCATCCCGTCGGCAGGCCCCTTACCGCGTCGCCCGGGCGGTCCGCGCGTCCTACGCCCCGCCGCCCGGGGCGGCCGATGCCCCGTGGACCACCAGGGCCCAGGCGAGGCAGCCGAAGGCCGCCGTCGACGCCGCCGCACGGATGACGTTCCAGCGCACCCATGCCGCCTCGAAGTGCTCGCGCGCCGCCGCGAGGTCACCGGTCCCGGCCGCGGCGAGCCGGTCGTTGAGCGGCACGTTGACCGCGAAGGTCACGGCCAGGACGAGGCCGTACAGCACGAGGGCGGCCACGATCCAGGGCAGCGCCGACCGGCCGTCCCCGCGCAGATGGAGCGCCGCCGCCAGCAGGGTCAGCACCAGCGCGCCGCCGAAGGCGAGGGCGAACCAGCCGTTGAGGATGGCCACGTTGATCTGCCGCATCGCCTCCACGAAGGTGCGGTCGCCGCCGCGGCCCAGACCGGGCATGACCGCGTAGGCGAAGGCGGCGAACAGGCCGGCCGTGAGGCCCATGGCGAGGGCGGACGCGACCAGGGCGGCGCTTCTGAACAACTCGAACATCGCTTTCTCCATGAACAGGGGTCGGATGTCCGCACGGGGAGGCGGACCCTTCGGGAGCGGGCGCGGGCCCGCTCCGCACGGGCGGGCGCGGGCCGCTTCGGTGGCGCGGGTCTCCGGCGCCCGGACGGTCAGATGCGGTCAGGCGTTCCAGACGCCGGTCGCGGCGGTCTCGCGGGCGTAGTCGGTGAAGTCACGGGGCTCCCTGCCCAGGACGCGCCGGACGCCGTCGGCGAGGTGGGCGTTGCGTCCGTCCAGGACCCTGGCGAACAGTCCGGCAAGCATGGCCGCCTCCCCGGCCGGCATGCCCTGTCCCATGAGTCCGGCAGTGTACTCCTGCGGAGAGATCGGCATGTACCGGACATCCCTGCCCGCCGCCTCGGCGATCTCCCGAGCCGCGTCGGCGAAGGTGAGCAGGCGGGGGCCGGTCAGTTCGTGGATCCGGCCCGCGTGGCCGTCCCGTGTCAGCGCCGCGACGGCGACGTCCGCGATGTCCTCGGCGTCGACGAACGGCTCCGCCACCGTCCCGGCCGGCAGAGTGATCACTCCGTCGAGCACCGGTCCCAGCAGGTGGTGCTCACTGAAGTTCTGGCAGAACCAGCTCGCCCGCAGGATCGTCCAGTCGGTGCCGCACGCCTCCACCTCCCGTTCGCAGGCGCGGGCCTCCTCCTCGCCCCGGCCCGACAACAGCACCAGCCGCCGGACCCCGCTTCCCGCCGCCAGGCGGGCGAACGCGCCGATCGCCTCCACCGATCCGGGGGCGGCCAGGTCCGGTTGGTACGTCACGTACACCGCCTCCGCGCCCCGCAGCGCGGGGGCCCAGGTGGCCGGCTCCTCCCAGTCGAACGGGAGCGCGGTCGAGCGAGAGACGGCCCGCACCGGCAGACCCTGGGCCGCGAGCCGCGCGGCCACTCTGCGGCCGGTCTTGCCCGTGCCGCCCACAATCACCGTTGTCTTCTGCATGTCTCCAGTCAAGTACCGCTCGATGAGACTTTCCATGGCGTAAAAGCTCATCATCATATTCGAGCGTCTATCGCGGAGAGGGTGGGCGTACTCGTCACCCTGTCTCGTCCGGGCCCCGGAGCCCACGACATCTCCATCCCCGGTTAAGCGTTCCGGATGAGACTCCAAATACCCGAAGGGCGAGATTTCATATTTGAACGTCTAGGATGAGGTCATGGACGCACTCGCCGGTCTGCTGGACGGGCCGCGGGCCCACCGGGCCTTCCTGCTGCGCTCGCTCCTGGATCCCCCGTGGTCCCTGCGGATCCAGGACGAGGCCCCGCTCACCCTGGTCACCGTGACGCGGGGCCGGGCGTGGATGATCCCCGACGACGGCGAGGCCGTACGGCTGGACGCGGGGGACGTCGCGATAGCACGCGGCCCCGACCCCTACACGGTCGCCGACGACCCGGCCACCCCCTGGCAGGTGGTGATCCACCCCGGCCAGCGCTGCACCACGCTGGAGGGCGAGCCGCTGGAGGAGGAGATGGGCCTCGGCGTGCGCACCTGGGGGAACAGCTCCGACGGATCGACGGTGCTGCTCACCGGCACCTACCAGATGCGCGGGGAGGTCAGCGGGCGGCTGCTCACGGCGCTGCCGCCGCTGCTGGTCCTCCCCGGGGAGGGCGGCGACCATTCCCTGACCGCGCTGCTCGACCAGGAGATCGTCAGGGACGACCCGGGCCAGGAGGCCGTCCTCGACCGGCTGCTCGACCTTCTGCTCATCACCGTGCTGCGGAGGTGGTTCTCCCGGCCCGAGGCGGAGGCCCCGACCTGGTACCGGGCGCACGCCGACCCGGTGGTGGGCCGCGCGCTGCGGATGATCCACAACGACCCGGCCCACCCCTGGACCGTGGCCGGGCTGGCCGCCGGGGCGGGCGTGTCCCGGGCGTCGCTGGCGCGCCGCTTCACCGAGCTGGTCGGCGAGCCGCCCATGGCGTTCCTCACCGGCTGGCGGCTGGCCCTGGCCGCCGACCTGCTGCGCGAGACCGACGCCACCGTCGGCGCGGTGGCCCGGCAGGTCGGCTACGGCGGCCCGTTCGCCCTCAGCGCCGCCTTCAAGCGCGCGTTCGGCGTCAGCCCGCAGCGGTACCGCGAGGCGGGGATACCCGGAACCGGAGCAGGAGCGGCCGGGGCCGCGGTCAGCCGGCCGGGCGCGTGACGACCGGGCGCGTGTGGGTGGTGAGTCGGCCGTCCGCGAGGACGTGGATGGAGATCTGCGGCGGGAAGCCGTAGTCGATCGGCTCGGCGGCGGGAGACTCCTGCGGCAGCAGCAGGGTCGAGACGACGCCGGGGGCGACGAGCACGGGCAGTCCGGCGAAGGTGGTGCTCGCCGCGGTGTGGGCGTGGCCGGTGAGCACCGCCGTCACCCGCGGATGCCGCCGCAGGACCTCCGCCAGCCGCTCCGGCGCGCGCAGGCGGATCTCGTCGACGTACGGGATGCCCAGCGACACGGGCGGATGGTGCATGCCCACCAGAGCGGGCGTACCGGGGTCCTCGGCGAGGACGGCGTCCAGCCAGGCGAGCGTCTCGTCCGAGAGGAAGCCCTCCGGCCGGCCCGGGACGCTGGAGTCGCACAGCGCCACCGTCAGGCCGTCGAGCCGCAGGACCTGGTCGACCGGGCCGTCGCCGTCGCCGTCCTGGCCGAGGAGGACCTTGCGGAACGCCGCCCGGGTGTCGTGGTTGCCCGGGCACATGACCGTGGGGTGGCGGGAGGCGAGCAGTTCGCGCGCGGTCTCGTACTCCTCGACCGTGCCGTGGTCGGCGACGTCCCCGGTCACGATCACGGCGTCCAGCGGGCCGGGCAGGCCGTCCAGGTGCCGCATGACGGCCCGGGTCCTCTCAACGCTGTCGGGGGAACCCCCGATGTGGGTGTCGCTTATGTGCGCCAGTGTCAGCATGCCGCCAAGCGTCGCACAGACGACCGCCGGTCCCGGGCGTCCCGGGAGGGTCAGGGCCGGTCGCCGCGGGGGTCGAGGGGACGCTCGAAGAAGGTCTCCAGCACCACCACGGTCCGGGTGCCGGTGACGCCGCGCACACCGTGCAGGTGTTTCAGCACGGCTTGCAGGTCCTCGGTGCTGGAGGTGCGCACCTTCACGAGCAGCGAGGCGGACCCGGCGACGACGTGGGCCTCCTCGATCCAGGGGAGCGCGGCCAGTGCCTCCGCCGTCTCCGCGCCGCCCATCCACGCGTTGGCGTCGATCATCACGAACGCGGCCACGCCCTTGCCCACCGCCGCCGGGTCGACCTCCACCGAGGTCCGTCTGATCACCCCGCGCCGGCGGAGTTTGCGCACGCGCTCGTGGGTGGCGCCGCTGGACAGTCCGACGGCCTCGCCGAGCGCCGCGTACGACTGGGTGGCGTCGGCCTGGAGCAGGGCGAGGAGTTCACGGTCGATGTCGTCCACGATGACATCGTAGCGCCGAACCACAATCCGTAATTCGCTACTTGACCGAATGATGTCTTGTGAGATTAGGTTCACGCAGGATGAGATTCGGAAGGTGCAATATGGAAGTGATCGAGGCACGTTTTGAGGTCCTGGACGACCGGTTCCGGGCATGCCGGGGCGACGACCGCATCGAGCGGCTCGCCACGGGCTGCCGCTGGGCCGAGGGCCCGGTCTACTTCCCCGCGGGCCGGTTCCTGCTCTGGAGCGACATCCCCAATGACCGGATATTCCGCTGGGACGAGACGACCGGCGCGGTCGGCACGTTCCGGCAGCCCGCCGGACACGCCAACGGCCACACCGTCGACCGCGAGGGCCGGCTGGTCTCCTGCGAGCAGGGGAACCGCCGGGTCACCAGAACCGAGCACGACGGCTCCATCACGGTCATCGCCGACCGGTGGCGGGGGCGGAGGCTGAACAGCCCCAACGACGTGGTGGTGCGGTCGGACGGCTCGATCTGGTTCACCGATCCGTCCTACGGCATCGACAGCGACTACGAGGGGCACCGGGCGGAGAGCGAGATCGGAGCCTGCCACGTCTATCGCGTGGACCCGGTCACCGGGGAGGTCGCGATCGTGGCCGACGACTTCGTCCGCCCCAACGGCCTGGCCTTCTCCCCCGACGAGTCGACGCTCTACGTCGTCGACACCCGGGCCGGTCACCTTCGGGCGTTCGGGGTGGGCGAGGACGGCGCGCTCACGGGCGGCGCGGTGCTCGCCACCTGCTCCTCCGGGATCTTCGACGGTCTTCGCGTGGACACCGACGGGCGGATCTGGGCCGCGGCCGGGGACGGTGTGCACTGCTTCGACCCGGACGGCACGCTGATCGGAAAAATCCGTTTCCCCGAGGCGGTGTCCAACCTGTGCTTCGGCGGCCCCAAGCGCAACCTGCTGTTCGTCACCGCCACCACCTCGCTCTACTCGATCATGCTCACCGTCAACGGCGCCACCCGGCCTGCGGCGCCCGGCCGCCGCGACCCGGTCGACGCCGTCCGGGTGCCGTGACCGGTGCGGCGGTGTGATCCGGGCGGTGCCGTGACCGGTGCGGCGGCGTCGGTCGCCGTGATCGGGCCGGTGCCGCCGGGACCCGCCCCGGATCACTCCCACCGGAACAGCCGCGCCGCCAGCGCGCCGGTGGCCAGCACGGTCACCGCCATCACCGCCAGGTGCAGCGGCTGCGGCGCGTGGCCCGCCCAGGTGTCGCGGATCGCCTGGCCGAACGGCGCCAGCGGCAGGAAGTCGCCGATCCGGCGAATCAGGTCCGGCATCAGCTCGCGGGGGATCCACATGCCCGCCACGAACAGCAGCGGGAACATCAGCAGCGAGCCGATCCCGGACGCGACCTTCGAGCTGGGCGCGACGGCGGCGACCAGCAGGCCGAGACCGAGCACCGAGGCGGTGCCGAGCGTGAACACGCCGGTGAACGCCAGGAGGTTCCGGGGTACGGCCACGCCGAGGAACAGATGACCCAGCACGATCAGCAGGACGGTGGCGACGACCGCCACCGCGAGGTTGTTCACCACCTGGGCGACCAGCAGCCGGACCGGACTGACCGGGGTGGTGGACATCCGGCGCAGCACGCCGTTCTCCCGGTAGGCGACCAGCGTGGCCGGCAGCGCCGTCAGCGCCATCGTCACCACCGACAGGATCACCATCATGCCGGGGAGCTGGGTGTCGATGACCCGCTGCCCGCCCAGCGCCGGGTCCGGCTCGCCGAAGCCGGGGATGCTGCCCAGCCCCAGCAGGAGGGCCAGCGGGAGCAGGATGGCGAAGATCGGCCCGGCCGGGTCGCGGAGGAAGAGCCTGGCCTCAGTGATGATCATCTTGTTCATGCGGAGATCTTCTTTCCGGTCAGGGCGAGGAAGGCGTCGTCGAGGGTGGCCTGCTCGACCCGCAGGTCGGCCGGTATGACGCCGGCCGCGGTCAGGGCGGAGACGACCGGCGGGAGGAGGTCGCCGGTGCCCGAGACCTCGACCCGGCCGTTCTCGTGCCGCACCTCGGTCACCTCCGGCAGGGCTCGTAGGATCGCGTCGTCGAACGGGTGGGAGGGCCGGAACCGTACGCGCTGCGGGCTGCCGATCCGCGACACCAGCCCCTCCGGGCTGTCGAGGGCCACCACCCGGCCGGAGTCGATCAACGCGAGCCGGTCGCAGAGCCGTTCGGCCTCCTCCATGAAGTGGGTGACCAGCACGATCGTCACCCCGTCGGCGCGGACCTGCTCGATGAGCTCCCAGGTGTCGCGGCGGGCCTGAGGGTCCAGGCCGGTGGTCAGCTCGTCGAGGATCGCCACGCGGGGCCGGCCGACCAGCGCCAGGGCGATGGAAAGCCGCTGCTGCTGGCCGCCGGAGAGCTTGCCGTAGTAGGCGTCCCGCTTGGCGGAGAGCCCGACCCGCTCCAGCAGCGCGCCGGTGTCGGCGGGCGCCGGGTAGAAGGAGGCGTACAGGTCGAGCGCCTCCCACACCTTGATCTTCGCCGGCAGCGCGGAGCTCTGCAGCTGCACGCCGAGGTTCCTCCTGACCTCGTCGGGGCTCAGGCCGCCGAGCACTCGGACGGTGCCGGAGTCGGGGACGCGCAGGCCCGCCACGCACTCGACGGTGGTGGTCTTGCCCGCGCCGTTGGGACCGAGGACGCCGAAGATCTCGCCCTCCTCGACGGTGAACGAGACGCCGTCCACCACGTTCCTGCCGCGGTATTCCTTGCGGAGATCGCTGACTTCGATGACCTTCATGACGACGACGTTAGGAATCCGGCGGATCACGCGGAATCCACCTGGGCACCCGGCCGGGTGTACCTAGCCACACCCCGGGAGTGCGGCCGGCTTCATTGGGCGGCCGGCGCCGGTCGTCCACACTGTTGGACATGAGACGACACGCGGTGATCTTCGGCCGGGCGGCGGGACTGGGCGCACTGGCCCTGCTCGACATTCCGCTGCTGGTGCTGACCCTGCTCACCGCCGTGACGACCGCGCTGGGCCTGATCTTCTTCTGCTTCATACCGGTGAACAGGCTCGTCCGGCGCCGCACCATGCTCGCCCGGCGGCTGGCCGGCAGGTGGCTGGGCGCCGAGACGGCGCCGCCCTACCTGCCGCCCCCGCCGCCGCCCAGGCCCCAGCCCGACGGCTGGTACCGCTACGAGCGCCAGCTTTACAAGACGCCGTGGTGGCCCGCGTGGAACGACCGCTGGAAGTGGATGTTCACCGACCCGGCCACCTGGCGGGACCTGGCCTGGCTCTGGCTGAACCCGCTCGCCGGCGGGAGCCTGCTGCTCCTGCCCCTCGCCGCGGTCTGGTACGGCCTGACCCTGTCGTGGACCTGGGCCCCGCAGGCCGCGCCGCTGGGACTCGCCGTCGCCGCGGCCGGGGTGGCCGCGGTGCCGTGGCTGCTGCGCCTCTACGGCTGGTGGACCCACCTGTGCCTCGCGCCCACCGTCAGGTCGATCCTGGCCGGCCGCCTCCAGCGGCTCGACCAGGTTCGGCAGGAGGCGGTCGACTCCCAGGCGGCCGAGCTGCGACGGATCGAGCGTGACCTGCACGACGGCGCCCAGGCCCGGCTGGTGGCCATGGGTATGACGCTCGGCGCGGTCGAGGAGCTGGTGGACAAAGACCCCGCCGCGGCCAAGGCGCTGCTGGCCAAGGCGCGCGACGCGTCGTCGGTGGCGCTGACCGAGCTGCGCGACCTGGTCAGGGGCATCCACCCGCCGGTGCTGGCCGAGCGCGGCCTGGGCGACGCGGTACGGGCGCTGGCACTGGACAGCCCGCTGAAGGTCTCGGTCACCGTCGACCTGAAGATCCGGCCGGAGTCCCCCGTCGAGTCGGCGGTCTACTTCTCGGTCAGCGAGCTGCTCACCAACGCGGCCCGGCACGGCGGCGCCGACCGCGTGTGGATCGACATCGGCATCCGGGGTGGGGCGCTGCGGGTGACCGTCACCGACGACGGCTCGGGTGGCGCGGACCCGTCACGGGGCAGCGGCCTGCGTGGCGTCGAGCGGCGGCTGGCGGCCTTCGATGGGGTGCTCGCGCTGAACAGCCCGCCCGGTGGGCCGACCACGGCCACGATCGACCTGCCGCTCGCGAGGGTGCCCGGCGCCGAGCGGGAGAAGCCGCCGCTGACGAAGCGGCAGGGCGTCGTCGTCGCCCTCGGCTGGGGTCTGGGCTGGCTGCCGCTGTTCCCGCAGGGGCTGGTCCCGATGTTCCTGAAGATCTTCGGCGCCGGGGAGAAGAGCTGGTTCCTCGCCCTGCACCTGCCCTCGCCGTGGCAGTGGCCGCTGATCGTCCTCAACATCACCATGGGTCTCGCCCTGTACGGTATGGCCATGGCGATCCCCGTCGCACACTCGCGCCGGCACCTGATGTCCCGGGCCGGCGCACTCCTGGAGACGGACCGGTGAGCCCGCGCGTCGTCATCGCCGAGGACCTCCACCTGCTGAGGGAGGGCCTGGTCCACCTGCTCCAGGCCCACGGGTTCGAGGTCGTCGCGGCGGTCGAGACCGGGCCCGAGCTGCTGCGGGCGCTGGTCGGCGAGCGCCCCGACGTCGCCGTGGTGGACGTGCGGCTGCCGCCCACGTTCACCGACGAGGGCCTCCAGGCCGCGCTGGCCGCCCGCAGGGAGGTCCCCGGCCTGCCGGTGCTCGTGCTGTCCCAGCACGTCGAGCAGCTGTACGCGCGTGAGCTGCTCGCCGACGGCTCCGGCGGGATCGGCTACCTCCTCAAGGACCGGGTGTTCAACTCCGGGCAGTTCGTCGACGCGGTCCGCCGGGTCGCCGACGGGGGCACCGCGATGGACCCCGAGGTGATCGCCAAGCTGCTGGCCAGCAACGCCCGGCACGAGCCGCTGGGCGCGCTGACCCCGCGGGAGCGGGAGGTGCTGTCACTGATGGCCGAGGGGCGTTCCAACGCCGCCATCTCCCAGCGCCTGTACCTCAGCGAGAGCGCCGTCGGCAAGCACACGGCGAGCATCTTCGGCAAGCTCGGCCTCGGCCCGTCGGACGACGACAACCGCAGGGTCCTCGCCGTCCTGGCCTACCTCGACGCGGCCCGGGAGAGCTGAGACCTTCACGAGGCCCCCGGCCGCGACGTCGCGCGGAGGGCCGGGCTGAACCGCGCCATCACCGGGGAAGCGTGGGGCCACGCGGTCATCCTGACACCCGGCCCCGCGCGGGAACGGCCCGGCTTTCGGGAAACGCCGGAGCATATGGGCTTTGCGGGGGTTCTGTCGGTCACACCGGCTACCTTCTGATGGGTACGGCCCGCGATTCCGCCGTGCCGTTCAGGACGAAGGGATGATCAGGTGAAGCTCCGGGTTAACCGTGATGTCCTGGCAGACGCCGTGGCCTGGTCGGCCCGGGTGTTGCCGAGCCGCCCGACCGTCCCCGTGCTCTCCGGCCTTCTCCTGGAGGCCGGAGACGACATCGTGCTCTCGGCCTTCGACTACGACGTCTCCGCCCGGGTCTCGGCGGAGGCCGACGTGGCCGAGCCCGGCCGGGCGCTCGTCCCCGGCAGGGTTCTCGCAGAGATCACCCGCAGCCTGCCCGCCCAGCCGGTGGAGATCGTCACCAGCGGGGCCGAGGCGGTGCTGACCTGCGGGAGCATCGAGTTCGGCCTGCCCACCATGCCGGTGGAGGACTTCCCCGCCCTGCCCGCGACGCCGGCGAGGCTCGGCGCGATCGGCGGCGGCGTCTTCGCGACCGCGGTCGGGCAGGTCGCCCCCGCCACCAGCCGCGACGAGGCGCTGCCCATGCTGACCGGTGTCCGGATCGACATCGCCGGCGAGACCGTGACCATGGCGGCCACCGACCGCTACCGCATCGCGGCCCGGGAGTTCGACTGGCGGCCGGAGCGGCCCGATGCCACCGCCGCCGCCGTGGTGCCCGCACGGGCACTCGTCGAGGTGGCCAAGTCGCTGCGCGGGGGCGAGGTGTCGATCGGGCTGGGCGACGGCGTCGCCGGATTCGAGAGCGTCGACCGCAGCACCACGGTCCGCCTGCTCGATGAGCAGTTCATCGACTACCGCTCCCGGCTGACCGAGGACTGGCCGATCCGGGCCGACGTGCGGGTGGCCCCGTTCATCGAGGCGATCAGGCGGGTCGGGCTGGTCGCCGAGCGCAACACCGCGATCCGGCTGTCGTTCGACCACGGCCAGGTGTTCATCCAGGCGGGTGGCGGCGAGATCGGCCGCGGCGCCGAGTCCATGGACGTCGAGCTGTCCGGCGACGCCATCCAGATCGCCTTCCAGGCGCATTTCCTGCTCGACGGCCTGAGCGGGGTCGAGACCGAGTTCGCCCGGATTCACATGCAGTCCTCCAGCCGTCCGGCGCTCATCACCGAGGTCCCCGGCGACGCCGACCCCGCCTTCCGCTACCTCACGATGTCCCTGCGCGCGGTGTGACGCCGCCCTGGTCGTCCCGGAAGACGCGGGAACGCCGGTCCTGAGACGCGAGAACGCCCCGCCTCCCCAGCGACCCCGGAGGGGAGGAGACGGGGCGTTCCCATGTGCCGGTCGGGCCCGCGGATCAGTTGGCCAGTTCCTGGGCCTCGGTCAGGGAGATCAGGATGTGCTCCATGCACGCGTGACCGGCGCGCTCCGCGGCGGCCACGTCCCCGTCCGCGATGGCGCGGGCGATGGCGTCGTGCGGGATGTAGGTGCTGTTGATGGAGGTGCCCGCGGCGGTGATGCTGGCCCGCAGGGCGGCCGAGAAGTCCTCGTAGAGGTCGCTCAGCACCCGGTTGTGGGTCGCCTCGACGACCGCGATGTGGAAGGCGAGGTCGGCCTCGACGAAAGCCTCGGGCCCGCCGGACTCCCAGGCCCGCTCGCGCTCGGCCAGGGCGCTCCGGATGCGGGCGATGTCGGCGTCGGTGCGCCGGGTCGCGGCCAGGCGGGCGGCCTCGACCTCCAGGGCGCGCCGCACCTCCAGGATCTCCAGTTGCTCGGCGGTGCGCAGCCTCCGCTGCATGGCCCCCGAAAGCTCACTCGTCGCGCGGACGTAGGTGCCGTCACCCTGGCGGCACTCCAGCAGCCCGGCGTGGGTGAGCGCTCGTACGGCCTCGCGCACGGTGTTGCGTCCGACCCCGAGCTGTTCGGCGAGCACGGTCTCGGTAGGGATTTTCGCGTGCATCTGCCAGGAGTTCGATGTGATCTGCTCCTTGAGCTGATCGATCACCTGGTCGACGAGGGACGCGCGCTGCGCCGTACGCAGACTCACAGTCCGCCTCCTCCGGGGAAACCAATCATCCTATGAGTCAATGACTGGTAGACCCTAATTATTCCGGAGGCTTGAAAACAAATCCAGTTCCGGCGGAGCGCCGATCTCTACCGGGCCAGAGCGGAGTCGACCGTCACCCCCACCATCGCGCTGCGCACTCCGGCGGCTTCCAGAGCCTTACGATACGCGCCCGCCTGTTCCTCGCCCGCTCCGGCTCGTCCGTACAGGTCACCCAGCTCACGCCAGGCCCGTGCCGCCTCGCGGTCGGGCGCGGAGCCCGCCGGGCGCGGCCTGTCGAGCAGCTGCCCGGCCCGGTGCAGGATGACCGGCACGTCGCGGTCGCCGTGGGCGAGCGCGATCTCGGCGAGCAGCAGCTGCGCGGTCGCCGCGACGGGGCAGGCCCGCCCGTCCAGCATGGCGAGGGCGGCCCCGGCCAGCCGGGCGGCGTTCTCGGGGTCGTCGCCGGCGAACCGCACCCGGGCGAGGGCGACGAGGCTCCGGGCGTGCTCGTGGACGGCCCCGGGGAACGCGGCGAAGACGCGGCCGGCGGCGGTCACCAGCTCACCCGCCTGCTCCAGCGGCTCCTCACCCGTGGACGCGGCCAGCCGCGCCCAGCTCGTCGCGACACCGGCGAGCCGGAACGCCATCCGGGCCGGTCGGCCGGTCGCGATGGCGTCGTCGGCCAGGTGCACGGCCAAGGCGGAGTCCTCGCCCTCGGCCGCGACGAGGCTCGCCCGCCACAGCGCGTGGATCTCGGCGGTGCGGTTGACCACGGCGGGCATGCCGTTGTCCGCCAGAACCCGGCGGA
The DNA here is from genome assembly GCF_050942225.1 of Streptosporangium sandarakinum. Lineage (NCBI taxonomy): Bacteria > Bacillati > Actinomycetota > Actinomycetes > Streptosporangiales > Streptosporangiaceae > Streptosporangium > Streptosporangium sandarakinum. The sequence continues at coordinate 8,181,534 of NZ_CP192034.1, read as the reverse complement.
TGTAGGCCCTGCCCGGCGAACGCGGCTGCCGGGGGTTCTCGGTCTCCATGAGGGAGGCGGCGAGATCGACGGCGACCTCGCCCTGCGTCAGAGCGAGTCTCTCGACCTGGACGAGCGCCTGGGCGGCCAGATCGCGGGCGCGCAGGATGTCTCCGGCGCGCTGGTAGCAGCGGCTCAGCGCCACGGTGAGGGGCAGGTCGGCCAGACGCTCGGGGTGGGCGGCCGCCTCGCGGCGGAGCCACTCGAACGCCTCCACGGCCGGCCCGATCCTCCCCTGGGCCTCCAGCGCCCGGGCGCGGCCGAACCGCGCGTGCGCGCCCAGCAGGACGTTCTCCTCGCCTGCCACCTTGACGATCTCACCGAACCGCTCCGCGGCCACGGACGGGTCGCCGTGGAGGAGCTCCAGTTCGGCATGGCGCAGCCCGAGTTCGGTGTCGATGCGCTGGCGCGGTTCGATGCCGTGCAGCAGGAACTCGGTGGTGCAGCCCAGGCGTTCGGCGAGGAGGCGCGCGACCACGGGAGTCGGCGTGCGCTTGCCGGACTCGATGAGAGAGACGTAACTGTCGGAGAGGTCAGGCCCGGCCAGCTGGGCCTGAGACATGCGCCTACTGAGCCGCAGTCCGCGGACGCGGTCACCGATGGTTCCCTGACTCGGCATCTGATCTCTCAGGGCGGGGGATGGTCAATGTTCCCGCCATGATTGCACGAAGCAGTCGAATAAGGTAACCCCGCGTGAAAAATATCGGGTGGACTCTCCTCTAAGACACCGCGGTAAAGGACGAAGAGGCACTAATCATCGTCGCTTCCCCCGGGGAAGATCATCTGGCATACCTCAAGGTAGAGCGTCTCGGGATAGGGAATGTAGGGAATCCTCGACAGGGCCTGGTCCTGGCCGGCCGACTCCAGGACGAACTCGCCGTACCCCATCATGCGGCCGAGCAGCGACCGCTGGAAGCTCATGTCGGTGACCTTGCCCAGCGGCATCATGTCGACCTTGCGGGTGATCAGGCCCGTGGTGAGCAGCATCCGCTTGGACGTGACGACGAAGTAGTCGACCGACCACTCCGCCACCTTCCAGACGAAGCGGATCAGCAGCAGGAGCCAGGCCCACCAGACGACGACGAGGGCGCCGCCGCCGCCCTGGTCGCCGAGCCACTTGCTCAGCAGCCCGGCGATGATCAGGCCGCCGAAGACCTCGGCGACCGGGCGGAGCAGTACGGCCGGGTGACGCCGCACCATGATGACCTGGTGTTCGTGGGGGAGCAGGTAGCGGTTGACCGACGAGGGAGCTGAGTCCCCGTGGGTCACAAGCCTCATGACAGATGGGAGACGAACTGGGCCAGAGAGTCGGCCGCGTTGTACACAGTGTCCATGGCGCTCCTCACCGTGCTGGCGGCGTCACCTGGTCGGGTGAACAGGAAGAACGCCACAAAAGCAATACCGCCGTACGTAAGAACCTTCTTGACCTGCACTTCGGCCTCCTGCAACCGCTAACCCACTGCACCCGCCGTATACATTACCCATGCCATTCGCCGGGTAAAGCGCTTCGGTCCATTACGTCTGGCCCCGTTCGTAGACCTGGCGAATCGGACAGAATGGCTTTTTCCCGGTCACCCGCGCTCGCTCGCGACGAGCGCGAGAACCTCGAGATGCTTGCGGGCGATCCGCTCCACCAGTCCGGGATGGACGTGGCCGGTCACCTCCAGCGCGCCGTAGTGCGCCGCCTCCACGCAGCGGGTCACCGTGGCGGCCGGATGGATCCCGGAGAACTCGGCCCGCAGCGCGGCGCTGACGGCCTCGTACGGGTCGGGCTCCTTGCCCGGCGTGATTCGCTCGCTCATGGTTCTCCCTGGTATGCGCCCGCGGCCCTCGCGGACCGGGGCACGCAAGAGCCGCTTTCGCTACTCTGAGTACCCAGAGAGTAACATTACGGAGTCGAAAGTTGTAGAACGCCCCTTCTATCGGAAGGGAAGTTTTCTCAGACGACCCCGTAAAGACGGTCACCGGCGTCGCCGAGGCCGGGGACGATGTAGCCGTTCTCGTCCAGCCGCTCGTCCACCGCCGCGGTGACCAGGCGGATCGGCCGGCCGCTGCCCGCGAACACCCGGTCCATGTGGGCGATGCCCTCCGGGGCGGCCAGCAGGCACAGCGCGGTCACGTCGTACGCGCCGCGCTCGAAGAGGAACTCGACGGCCGCGGCCAGGGTGCCGCCGGTGGCGAGCATCGGGTCGACCACGTAGACCTGGCGGCCGGACAGGTCGTCGGGCAGGCGGGTGGCGTAGGTCTCGGCCTTGAGCGTCGACTCGTTGCGGATCATCCCGAGGAAACCCACCTCGGCCGTCGGCAACAGCCTCGTCATGCCGTCCAGCATGCCCAGGCCCGCCCGCAGGATCGGCACCACCAGCGGGTACGGCTGCGCCAGCCGTACCCCGCTGGCCGGCGCGACCGGGGTCTGCACGGTCACGTCGGTCACGCGGACGTGCCGGGTGGCCTCGTAGGCGAGCAGGGTCACGAGCTCGTCGGCGAGGCGACGGAATGTGGGTGAATCCGTCTCCGCGTTCCGCAGCACGGTCAGTTTGTGTGCCACCAGCGGGTGGTCGACGACCAGGGTCTCCATGGAGGCCAACGGTATCCCGTATGCCGAGGTGAGGGATAACGGCGGAGTCCGTACGTGATGTGCCCCACTTTCACTTTGAGTTTGATCACGATTTGGTAGGAGAGACGTACGCTCGCAGGCTGGTTCTGAAAGCATTGACGCCCGGAGAGAACGCATCGGTGGGGATGGCCATGTCAGATCAAGAGGCACTCGACTTCGCCATCGTCGTCTACCGCGAGGACGACGTATGGGAGGCGGAGGTGCTCCCCACGGCCCTCACCTCCGACCTGGACGGCCTGCTGGTCGCCGTTGGGGATGAGTTCTTCGTGGCGCTACGGGTGTTCGGCGAGCGGGTGGACGTCTTCCTGTCCGACATCGCCGCGTCCTGGGACTTCCCGCTCGCCGAGCAGGTGCTGGAGTACCTCGACGTGCCGGTGCCCGACGAGGAGGAGCTCGACGCGATCCTCCAGGACGAGGACACCGCCCTTCCCGCCGGCGACCTCTCGATCTTCGCGGACCTGGGCCTCGACGAGATGGAGCTCGGCATCCTCTCCGGCGACGTCGACCTGCTTCCCGAGGACGTGCTGTCCAGCATCGCCGCGCGGCTGGGATTCTCCGAGCCGTTCGAACGCGCCATCGACTCGATGTTCGGCTGACCTTGGGAGATCGGCCATGTCCTCCAGCCCATCAGCAAGCAGCGTGTTCTCGGCGGCCTTCGTCCGCACCCCCGACGGGTGGAAGGGCGCGGAGGTCGATCTCGGCTCCGCCGAGATGGCGGACGACCTCGGTGACGCCGTCACCGAGCACCTCGGACTCGACGGCGACGAACTGGTCCTGCTGTGCGTGGAGGTGGAGGACGAATGGTTCGGGATCGTCCGCTACGACGGTGACGAGGAGCCCCGCGCCTTCCTCTCCGACGCGCAGGCGGGACTCTCGGAGGGGATCGGGGAGATCTTCAGCGATCTGGCCGGGGTCGCGCCGACCAAGGAGACGCCCGAGATCGGCGTACGGCCCGCCGGCGACTTCGAGCTGCTGGACGACCTCGGCGTCACCTCCGAGGAGCTGATCGAGCTCAGCATGGAGGAGGGCGTCCTCCCCGCGGACACGCTCTCGGTCATCGCCGAGCGGCTCTCGTTCGCCGACGAGCTCGACCGGCTGCGATGACCGTGGCGGGGCCCGGCGGGCCCGCCGGACCCGGCGGTTCCGGGGTGGAGGCCGGCTACATCCCCGTGATGCGGCTCGCCCTCGACCAGGCGGCGCGGGCCGGCGCCCGCGGAGAGGTGCCGGTCGGCGCGGTCGTCGTGGACGCCGAGGGCGCCGTGCTGGCCCGGGCCGGCAACGATCGCGAGTCCCTGGCCGATCCCACCGCCCACGCCGAGGTCCTCGCCCTGAGGGGGGCCGCGCGGGCGCGCGGGGAGTGGCGGCTGGACGGCTGCACGCTGGTGGTGACCCTGGAGCCCTGCACGATGTGCGCCGGCGCCGCCGTACTGGCACGGGTCGACCGCGTCGTGTACGGCGCCGCCGACGCCAAGGGCGGCGCCGTGGGCTCGCTCTGGGACGTCGTCAGGGACCGCCGCCTCAACCACCGGCCCGAGGTGGTGAGGGGCGTGCTGGCCGACGAGTGCGCCGGGATCCTCACCGATTTCTTCTCCGTCCGGCGGATGCGCGAGCAATAGCGGTTATCCGGTAAGCTGCTCCGCGGTGGAGTCGCCTAGTGGCCGAGGGCGCACGCCTCGAAAGCGTGTGATGGGGCAACTCATCCGTGGGTTCAAATCCCACCTCCACCGCCACAGCGAAAGGCTCCCGGCATCGTCAGCCGGGAGCCTTTCCGTTTTCCGCCCTCCCGCCCCTCCGGCGGGCCGCGCCGGCTCAGTCGCCCGGCAGCTCCAGCACCCTGGCGTGCAGGATCGAGCGCTGGTGCAGCGCCGCCCGCAGCGCGCGGTGCAGGCCGTCCTCCAGGTACAGCTCGCCGCGCCACTGCACCACGTGCGGGAACAGATCGCCGTAGAAGGTGGAGTCCTTGGCGAGCAGGGAGTGCAGGTCCAGCACCGCCTTCGTGGTGATCAGGGTGTCGAGCCGGATCTGCCGTGGCGGTATCTGCGCCCACTCGCGGTGCGAGAGGCCGTGGTCCGGGTAGGGCCGTCCGTCGCCGATCATCTTGAAGATCACACTATGTAGTTTATGAGAGCATCGGGTGTCATGTTCGCCGGATGTCCGCCGGGCGGCTCATCCCGCAGGTCGCGGGCCTCTCAGACGTCGCCCGCGAAGGTGTCGCACTTGTTGGGGTCGCCGCTCTCGTAACCGGTGGTGAACCACTTGACACGCTGCGCCGACGTTCCGTGGGTGAACCCCTCGGGGTCGACCCGGCCCTGGGTGCGCTTCTGGATGCTGTCGTCGCCCACGGCCGAGGCCGCGCTGATCGCCTCTTCGATGTCGGTCTGGCTGAACGGCTTGGCGAACAGGCCGGTCTTGTAGGCGTTCTTGGCCCAGGCGCCGGAGTAGCAGTCGGCCTGCAGCTCCAGCCGGACCGAACCGCTCTCCGGTCCCTGCCGGTCCCCCTCCGCCTTGGCGTTGGTGCCGAGGAGGTTCTGCACGTGGTGACCGTACTCGTGGCCGACGACGTAGGCCTGGGCGAAAGGGCCGCCCTTGGCGCCGAACCGGCTCTGGAGTTCGTCGAAGAAGCTGAGATCGAGGTAGACCCGCTGGTCGGCGGGGCAGTAGAACGGGCCGACCGAGGCGTCGGCGGCGCCGCAGCCTGTGTTGACCTGGCCGGAGAACATGACCGTCTTGGCCGGCGTGTAGTTCTGCACGACCTCGGGCCAGTAGTCCTGGATGCTGTTGACCACGCCGACGATCCGGCACTGCTCGTTCTGGTCGGCGTCCTGGCCGGTCTTGCACTCGGAGGCCAGGTTGGAGCTGGGGTTCACCGGGGCGGGGTCGTCGCCGCCGGTGATGTTCCCGGGGTTGACGCCGAATATCAGAGCCACGATGAGCGCGATGATCCCGGCCGCGCCGCCGCCGACGGCGAGGCCACCGCCGGGGAAGCCGCCCCTGCCGCCGCTCTCCACCTGTGAGGTGTCGAGCCGGGCGTCATCTTTGAAGTCCATCGCCGATGTCCCTTCGGTCCGCTTGGGACCTTCCACTGCCCCGGGGAGGCCGGGACATTCCGGTGGAACCGGATGACGGACGGGAGGTCACGGCGCCGTGGCGCCCCCGCCCCGGTCCCCGTCGTGCCCGCCGGCTCCTCCGCGGCCCGGCGCTCCGCGTGGGAGAGCCGGGCCGGGCACCGCTCGCCGAACGTCACGCGCCCGCCGTGCCCGTCGAGCGTCCTGCGCGCGTGGCCCGGCCGGAAGGGGCGCGCGGGCCGACGCGGTGTGAGGACGGGCGGATACGACGAAGGGGCCGGAGCGCGTGTGCGCTCCGGCCCCTTCGGGCGGCGGAGGATAGGAGATTCGAACTCCTGAGGGGTTGCCCCCAACACGCTTTCCAAGCGTGCGCCCTAGGCCAACTAGGCGAATCCTCCGTGGAGAAGCTTACCGAACTTTCTGAGTGCGATGACCGCATATTCGGTGCCCCGAACACTCCGGTCAGACGTTAGACTGTCCTCGGACCCCTCGCGCGGCGTCATCCTGTGAACCTCCCCAGGGCCGGAAGGCAGCAAGGATAAGCAGGCTCTGGCGGGTGTGCGAGGGGTTCTCTTCGTTTCAGGACCCCTCGCAGGCGGGATGGTCGCATGAGTCTTGCGCTTTACCGCAAGTACCGGCCCGGGACCTTCGCCGAGGTCAAGGGCCAGGAGCACGTCACAGAGCCGCTACGGCAGGCGCTGCGGAGCGGCCGGATCAGCCATGCCTACCTGTTCAGCGGGCCCCGAGGCTGCGGCAAGACCTCCAGCGCCCGGATCCTGGCCCGTTCGCTGAACTGCGAGCAGGGGCCGACGCCCGACCCCTGCGGAAAATGCGAGTCCTGCGTCGCGCTGGCCCCCACCGGCCCCGGCCACCTCGACGTCATCGAGATCGACGCCGCCTCGCACGGTGGCGTGGACGACGCCCGCGACCTGCGTGAGCGGGCCTTCTTCGCGCCCGTGTCGGCGCGCTACAAGATCTACATCATCGACGAGGCGCACATGGTGACCCGCGAGGGTTTCAACGCGCTGCTCAAGCTCGTCGAGGAGCCCCCGCCGCACCTGAAGTTCGTCTTCGCGACGACCGAGCCCGAGAAGGTCATCGGGACGATCAAGTCCCGGACCCACCACTACCCCTTCCGGTTGATCCCGCCCGCCGCGCTGCGCGCGCTCATGGAGGAGATCCTCACCGCGGAGAAGGTCCCGTTCGAGCCCGCCGCGCTGCCGCTGGTGATCCGGGCGGGCGCCGGCTCGGCCCGTGACTCGCTGTCCATCCTCGACCAGCTCTTCGCCGGGTCCGACGAGTCGGGCATCACCTACGCGCGCGCCGTCTCCCTGCTGGGCTACACCGACGGCGGCCTGCTCGACGACGTGGTCGCCGCCTTCGCCGCCCGTGACGGCGCCCGGGTCTTCCAGACGGTCGGCCGGGTGATCGAGGGGGGCCACGACCCCCGCAGGTTCGCGATGGACCTGCTGGAGCGCTTCCGCGACCTGGTGATCCTGGCCAACGTGCCCGAGGCGGCCGGGAGCGGGCTGCTCGACCGGCCCGCCGACGAGCTCGACCGGCTCCGCGAGCAGGCCGCGTCGATGGGCCCGGCCGAGCTGACCCGCGCCGCCGAGATCTTCAACGCCGGCCTGACCGAGATGCGCGGCGCGGCCTCGCCCCGGCTGATGCTGGAGCTGATGTGCGCCCGGACGCTCCTGCCCGGGACCGGCCGGGACGAGGCGGCGCTGCTGGCCCGTCTGGAACGGCTGGAGCGCGGCGGTCTCGCGGCGGCTCCCGTCGTCCCCGCCGTCGCCGCCCCGCCGGTGCAGGCGGCTCCGGCCGCGGTGGTCCCCTCCCCGGCTGTCCAGGCCACGCCACCCGCGCAGGCTCCGGTCGCGCAGGTTCCGGCCGCCCCCGCTCCCTCCGCGGGTACGACTCCGGCCCCGGTGGAGCGGACCCGCGCGGACGACGACTGGCCCGCCGTGACCAGGCCGGGCGCCCCCGCGGACGCCCCCAGGCCCCCGCGGCCCCGGCGGCGTCGGCGGTGCCGGTCGCCCCGGTCGCCGACGCGGTGACCGGGACGGGGGCCGCGGCGGTGCAGCAGGCGTGGCCGCAGGTGCTCGCCGCCCTCAAACGGCGCAGCATCGTGGTCTGGGCGAACGTCAACACCAACGCCCAGGTCGTGGGGGTCGAAGGAAAGCTCGTCACGCTGGGGTTCGCTCAGGTCGGCGCGATGCGCAACTTCACCGGCGGCGGCAAGGACGTCGTCGTCGCGGCGGCCCTGCAGGACGTGCTGGGCGGCTCCTGGAAGGTCGAGGCCGTCGTGGCGGGCGGCGGCCCGTCCGGTGGCGCCCGTCCCGCGGCGGGTCCGCCTCCCCAGCCGGTCCAGCCGGCCCCGCAGCCGGCCCAGCCGCGCCAGGACCCCGCGCAGGGGCATGCCCCGGGGTCCGCTTCGGGTCCCGCCTCGGGATCGGCTCCGGGGCCCGCCTCGGCGCAGGCTCCGGCGGTCCGGCAGGCCCCTCCCGCGCGTCAGTCCTTCCCGCCCACCGACGATTCGTGGCCGGACGCGCCTCTTCCCGACGACCCCGGCTCGCCGCCCTCCCCGGCCCCCGGCCTCGCCGCCGCCCGCTCGGCCGCGAGGGCGGCGGCGCAGACGGGTCCGAAGGCCGGCGGCGCCAGGCCCGCCTGGCCGGACAAGGTGCCGGGGCGCGTGCCCGCGCCGGACAGCGACGAGGTCGATCCGCTGAACGACGCGGACGCCGACGTCGACTCGCTGACCGGCATGGCGCTCATCCAGCGGGAGCTGGGCGGTCAGATCATCGAGGAGATCGACCACGCCTGACGCGCGGCGCCGGGAAGAAGCGCACGGGGTTATTGAACAAATGCAATGTGTGACGAGCCCGGGTCCGGTTAAATTTCTGTCAACACGTTGCCGTACGCGGCCGCTCCGGTGCGTGTCACGTCGGGTCCCGGACGTCTTGGAGGGGGGCCGGGACCCGACAGGGGGTTTAGCGTCCCCCTCTGGGGAACACGTGCCCGGGCCAGTGCAACAGCCGGTCCGGACCCCGTAGGCTCGTGACGACTGACGTCACGGACGAGGAGCACACGACGGTGAACCCAGGGGATGTAAACCTTCAGCAACTGCTGGAGCAGGCGCAGCTCATGCAGCAGCAACTCGTCAGCGCCCAGCAGGAGCTGAACGACGCCCAGGTGCAGGGCTCGGCGGGCGGCGGGCTCGTCGTGGCCACGGTCAACGGCAGCGGCGAACTGCTCGAACTGAAGATCAAGGCGGAGGCCGTCGACACCGGTGACCGCCAGGAGACGGCCGACACGATCGCCGACCTGGTCATCGCCGCCATCCGGGACGCCGTGCGCTCGGCGGCCGACCTCCAGCAGGAGAAGCTCGGCCCGCTCGCGCAGGGCCTCGGCGGCGGGGGCGGCCTCGGCCAGCTTCCCGGATTCTGAGCCATGTACGAGGGGGTCCTCCAGAACCTGATCGACGAGCTCGGCATGCTGCCGGGCGTCGGTCCCAAGAGCGCGCAGCGGATCGCGTTCCACCTGCTGGCAGCGGAGCCCGCCGACGTCAAGCGGCTCGCCCACGCCCTGCTGGAGGTCAAGGACAAGGTCCGCTTCTGCCGCGTCTGCGGCAACGTCGCCGCCGAGGAGGAGTGCCGGATCTGCCGTGACACCCGGCGCGACACCCACGTCATCTGCGTCGTGGAGGAGTCCAAGGACGTGGTGGCCATCGAGAAGACCCGCGAGTTCCGGGGCCGCTACCACGTGCTCGGCGGGGCGATCAGCCCGATCGACGGAGTCGGCCCCGACGACCTGCGCATCCGGGAACTGATGACGCGCCTGGCCGACGGCCGGGTGACGGAGCTGATCATCGCCACCGACCCCAACCTGGAGGGGGAGGCGACGGCGACGTACCTCGCCCGTCTGGTGAAGCCGATGGGCCTGAAAGTCACACGACTCGCCAGCGGCCTGCCCGTGGGCGGTGACCTCGAGTACGCCGACGAGGTCACCCTGGGCCGCGCGTTCGAAGGAAGAAGGCTGCTGGATGTCTGACGCATGGGCCGCCCTGGCCGACCGGATCGCCGTCCACGCGCGCGACTACATCGACGGGCTCACCCGGCTGGCGGGCGGCGAGGGCGGTGACGCCATCCTGCCGCTGCTGCTGGTGGAGGTGGCGCAGGTCAGCTCCGCCGGGGCTCAGCTCGGCGCCTGCCAGGACGTGATCCTCTCCGGCAACTGGGAGCCGCATCTGAGCGAGGACCCGGACGTCGACGGCGTCCGTACCACCCTCGCCGAGCGCCTGGGCCCGGTCGACGACTACGCCGAGGTCTTCGACCCCTACAAGGACACCTCGGTGACGCCCTACCGGCTGTCGGACGACCTGACCGCGGTGGCCGCCGACCTCATCCACGGGCTCCGGCACTACCAGGCGGGCCGCCCGCTGGAGGCCCTGTGGTGGTGGCAGTACTCCTACTTCAACACATGGGGCAACCACGCGGGCGCCGCCCTGCGGGCGCTCCAGGCGCTCGTCGCGCACACGCGCCTCGACGTGGCGGAGGAGCGTACCACGGTCTGACCTGTCCACATGGTGGTCAGGCCCGAAGGAGCTCGACGGGGCGCAAGTAGACTGAGGGCTCCACAGCCCCAGATTGCTTCGGAGAGATCTCGTGGCGCTCGTTGTACAGAAGTACGGTGGTTCGTCCGTCGCCGACGCGTCCTGCATCAAGCGGGTCGCGCAGCGGATCGTCGCGACGAAAAAAGCCGGCAACGACGTCGTGGTGATCGTCTCGGCGATGGGTGACACCACCGACGAGCTGCTGGACCTCGCCCAGCAGGTCTCGCCGCTGCCCCCGGGCCGCGAGCTCGACATGCTCCTCACCTCCGGTGAGCGCATCTCGATGGCGCTGCTGGCGATGGCGATCGCCAACCTCGGCCACGAGGCCCGGTCGTTCACCGGCTCCCAGGCCGGTGTCATCACCGACTCCTCCCACGGCCGCGCGCGCATCATCGACGTGACGCCCGGCCGGATCCAGGAGGCCCTCGGCAACGGCCAGATCGCGATCGTGGCGGGGTTCCAGGGTGTCTCCCAGGACACCAAGGACATCACCACGCTCGGCCGGGGCGGTTCCGACACGACCGCCGTCGCCCTCGCCGCCGCCCTGGAAGCCGACGTCTGCGAGATCTACACCGACGTGGACGGCATCTTCACCGCCGACCCGCGCATCGTCCCGACCGCCCGTAAGATCCCCAGGATCTCCTACGACGAGATGATGGAGATGGCGGCCTGCGGGGCGAAGATCCTGCACCTCCGCTGCGTTGAGTACGCGCGCCGGTTCAACCTGCCGATCCACGTCAGAAGCTCGTTCAGCACCAAGGAAGGCACGTGGGTCGTCTCCGACCCCGACAGCGAAGGAACAGAGATGGAGCAGCCGATAATCTCCGGCGTCGCGCACGACCGGAGCGAGGCCAAGATCACCGTTGTCGGGGTGCCCGACAAGGTCGGCGAGGCTGCCACGATCTTCAAAACGCTGGCGGACGCTGAGATCAACATCGATATGATCGTGCAGAACGTGTCGGCGGCGGCGACCGGTCGTACGGACATCTCCTTCACGCTGCCCACGACAGACAGCTCCACGGCGCTGTCCGCGCTGAAGAAGATCCAGGACCGCATCGGGTTCGAGTCGCTGCTCTTCGACGACCAGATCGGCAAGGTGTCGCTGATCGGCGCGGGCATGCGCTCGCACCCCGGCGTCACCGCGACGTTCTTCGCGGCCATCGCCAACGCGGGGGTGAACATCGAGATGATCTCCACCTCGGAGATCCGCATCTCGGTGATCGTCGGGCAGGACGAGGTCGACGCGGCGGTCACCGCCGCGCACCACGCTTTCAACCTCGACGCCGACCAGGTCGAGGCAGTGGTCTACGGAGGTACCGGACGATGAGCCGCAAGCCGACCCTCGCCCTGATCGGCGCGACCGGTGCCGTGGGCACCGTCATGCGCGACATCATCTCCCACCGGGAGGACGTCTACGGCGAGATCAAGCTCGTCGCGTCCGCCCGGTCGGCCGGGAAGGTCCTTCAGGTCCGCGGTGAGGACGTGGTCGTCCAGGAGCTGACCCCCGAGGTCTTCGACGGCGTCGACATCGCGATCTTCGACGTGCCGGACGAGGTCTCCGCGGTGTGGGTGCCGGTCGCGGCCGAGCGCGGCGCGACCGTCATCGACAAGTCCGGCACCTTCCGGATGAACCCCCAGGTGCCGCTGGTCGTGCCGGAGGTGAACCCCGAGGCCGCGCGGGAACGGCCGCTGGGCATCATCTCCACCCCCAACTGCACCACGCTGTCGATGATGGCCGCGATGGGCGCGCTGCACGCCGAGTACGGCCTGCGCGAGCTGGTGGTCGCCTCCTACCAGGCGGTCTCCGGCGCGGGCGTGGCGGGCTCGGCACGCCTCTACGACGAGATCGAGGCCCTGGCCGGTGACCGGACGGTCGGGCAGACCGCCGGTGACGTGCGCAAGACCCTGCAGAACGCGCTGGGCGAGGCCGAGTCGCCGTTCCCGGCTCCGGTGGCGTTCAACGTCGTGCCGTGGGCGGGCTCGCTCAAGGACGGCGGCTGGGCCTCCGAGGAGATCAAGCTCCGCAACGAGTCCCGGAAGATCCTCGGGATCGACGACCTGAAGGTCTCGGCGACCTGCGTGCGGGTCCCGGTGATCACGACCCACTCGCTGGCCGTGCACGCGACCTTCGAACGCGAGATCACCGTCGCCGACGCCCACCGGATCCTGGAGGCCGCGCCCACCGTGGTCGTCATGGACGACCCGGCCAACGGCGTCTTCCCGACCCCGGCCGACGTCGTCGGCACCGACCCGACCTACGTCGGCCGGATCCGCCAGGCGCTCGACTTCCCCAACACCCTCGACCTGTTCGTCTGCGGGGACAACCTCCGCAAGGGTGCGGCCCTGAACGCCGCGGAGATCGCCGAGCTGGTCGCGGCGGAGTTCGCCTGACCCGTTCGCTCTGTCTGACCGGCCTGGCCCGTTCGGGTCCGGCCGGTCCGGCCGTCACCGTCACACGCCGTACGGCGGGCCGCCCGCCGTACGGCGTGTGACGGTCCGCCGTTGGTCACGGTGTCAGGACCCGCGGTGCCGGGATGTCATGGCGGTCGCCGCCCGGTGGTGTCCGGGGACCGTGGTGGTCGCGGTGCCGGGGGCCGGAGGCCACGCTTTCGCGGCGTCCGGGCTTCTGGGCGTCCGGGCGTCGAAGAAGGTGTCACGACGTCGGGGTGTCGAAGAACAGGATGTCCCAGTGGTCCAGCTCGCGGGCGTAGAGGGCGTTCGGCGCCCGGTAGAGCGGGGCGCCGTCGTCGCGGATGCCGTCGAACGGGTAGTGCCGGATGATGTGGTCGTTGACGCATGAGTTCGGTTGGATATCCAGCTTGTAACCCTTGGCGTGGCTGTAGCGGCCGGGAGCGTGGCCGACCTCGGTGCCGCCGGTGATGACGATCGGGCAGCCGCTCGCGCGTCTCAGCGCGATCACGGAGGCGACGGTGGTCCTCCGTACGGTGTCCAGGGAGGTGCACTGCCCTATCGTGCGGTCCACGCATCCCCCCGTGGATTTCCAGGACAGGCCCGAGCGTTTCAGCCGGTGCGCGGCCTGGGCCTGGGTGAGTCGTACGGGCAGCACGCGCGCGGTCTTCGCGCTCGCCGTGCTGACGCTCGCCGCCTCCGTGCCCGCGGCCGGTTTCACCTCGGCCGCGGGTTTCGCCGCCGGAGCCCGTCCGGAACCCGCGACCGGTTTCGCCGCCGGAGCCCGTCCCGAACCCGCGACCGGTTTCGCCGCCGCCGCGGGCTTGGCCACCGGGGCGGCCTCGGCGCCGGTGGCAGGTTTCGCCTCCGCCACGGGTTTCGCCGCCGGAGCCCGTCCGGAACCCGCGGCCGGTTTCGCCGCCGGAACATTCTTGGTGCCCGCGGCCGGTTTCGCCCCGGCCGCGGTCTTCGCCGCCGGGGCGCCCTTCGTACCCGGGGCGGTTCCCGCACGCCCGGTGCCCCTCGTCGTCCTCGCGGCCTTCGCGGCCCTCACCGACGCCGCCCTGGCGCTCGCGGTCCTGGCGCCCCTCGCCCTCGGAGACCTCGGGTCGGCCGCCCGCGTGTCCGCCGTCGACCCCGTGTCCGCGGTCGATTCGTTGTCCGCCGTCCACGCCCCCGCCGCCGTCCCGGGTGAACCCGCCGTGAGTGAATCCATTCTGAGCGGGCCCGTCATGAGTGAACCCGTCGCGAGTGGACCCGCCGTCGTGAGCGGGTACACCGCCGTGAGAGGGCCCGTGTCCACCAGTGGGTTCATGGCCGTGAGGCCGGCCGGGCGCGTGACGGCCCCGGCGCCTCCCGGGGCCACCGTGGTGAGCGCCGTGGGCAGGACCAGAAATGCTCCGGACGCGAGCCAGGAGGCGCCACGTCTACGGGAAGGTGCTCCCATTCTTCATCCCTTGTCGCGGGAGCCCTTCCGCCAAGGGGTTCAATCCCACGATCGAACTGGTACGACTCCTCAAAAAGCCTCGAATTTGCTCTTTAATGGTGATCAACGTGCGGCTCAATGACCCGACCCGTTCACCCGCCGGGTCGTGGATCACCAACGGGGTCACAGGGTCGTACAGTGACGAACGTGGCTGAGCCGACCCAGAGAAGCCGAGGATCAGACAAGACTCGTGAAGTCATCGTCGAGACGGCCCTGAGGCTGTTCCGCGAGCGGGGATACGAGGCCACGACGATGCGGGTCATCGCCGCCGAGGCCGGTGTCTCGGTGGGGAACGCCTACTACTACTTCGCCTCCAAGGAGGCTCTCGTCCAGGCGTACTACGACCGGGCGCAGGCCGAGCACGAGACGGCGTGCGAGGAGGTGCTGTGCCGGGAGAGCGCCTTCGCCGCGCGGCTGAGCGGTGTGCTGCGGGAGTGGGTACGGGTCTCCGAGCCGTACCACGAGTTCGCGGTGAAGTTCTTCAAGCACGCGGCCGAGCCGAACAACCCCCTCAACCCCTTCAGCGCCGAGACCTCGCCCGCCCGGGATTCCTCGATCGCCGTCTATCGCAAGGTGGTGGAGGGCTCGGCCGAACGCATGGACGCCGAGCTGCGGGCCGAGCTGCCCGAGCTGCTGTGGCTGCTGTCGATGGGGGTCGTGCTGTTCTGGGTGCACGACACGTCGGAGGGGTGCCGGCGGACGTACCGGCTCATCGAACTGGTCGTCCCGCTGGTGGACCGGCTGGTCGGGCTCTCCCACCTGCCGGGTCTGCGCGGCGTCGCCCGGGACTTCATCGCGGGAGTCCATGAACTCCGGGCGTGACCTCCCCGCGGGAGTCCACGCACTCCGGGGTGACCTTCCGCGGGAGTCCACGGCCTTCGCACGGGGCTTCGTCGCGGGGTCCATGACCTTCGCGCGTGACCTCCCCGCGGGGATTCGCGAACTCCGCGCGTGACGGCGGGCCCGAACCCGAGAATTTCAGTAATCGATTCATTACCCTCGGTGGTTATTCTCATGACTACTCCGAGGGGGTCCCATGGCCTGGGTAACCGTCCTGGTGGTCTCGACCACCGCCGTCACGCTCCTCACGCTCCTCACGCTTCGCCGGAGGGGCAGGCCGGACGAGGAGCGGGGGGCGACGTCGGTCGACTTCTCCGCCAACCTCGCCCTCGCCGTCTACCTCCTCGTGCTGGCCTACGCGGCGGTGCTCTGCCGCGACGCGATCTCCACCTCGCAGGCCGACGTCCAGGCGGAGGCGGAGACCCTGACCGAGATGTACTGGTCGGTGGCTCCGATCCCCGAGGCGGCGCAGATCCGGACCCAGATCCGCGAGTACTCGGCGCAGAGCGCCAACCTCGACTGGCCGCTGATGGCCGAGGGTGAGATGTCACCCGTCCCGGCGAGGATCCTCGAGGACATGCGCGCCGCGACCCTCCGGCTCCGGCCGGTCGGGAAGGAGGCCGAGGACCTCCGCCAGGACGCGCTCCTTCGGGCCTCCGAGGTCAGCCACGCGCGCGCCGTACGCGCCGACGACGCCGAGGGTGGTCTGGAGAACATCTTCGTGATCTCGATGATCATCTCTGGGGCGCTGGTCATCGCGCTGCCCTGGACGCTCGGGATGAAGCCCACGCGCCAGTCCGTGATCAGCGACGCCGTACGGGTGGGCGTGGTGGTCATCGGCATCGGCTTCATCATGCTGATCAGTCATCCCTTCACCGGGGTCGGCGCGGTCGGGCCCGATGCCCTGCGGGCCGCCCAGCATCAGTACGACCGGATCGACGGACAGTTCCCGCAGCCCTCCCAGGAGGGCTGAGCGGGAGGCGGCGTCCGGGCCCGCCACCGGGGTCACGGCCCCGGTGGCGGGATGTTCCGCCGGTCGCCCCCGGTGCCCGCTCAGCGGCGGGCCCGGCTCTTCAGCGCGGCGGCGGCGCTCACCGAGATCACGCCGGTGAAGACCACCAGGATGACCAGCTTGCGGTCGGTGCCCCGGCGCCGGTCGGCGTAGCGGTCCAGCACCATCGGCCTGTGCGCGGCGAGGGGCGCGAAGGAGGGTACGGCCGGCCGGGGCGTGGCGGACGGCGACGGGGTGGGTTCGGGAGCCTCCGGGGGGACGGCCGCCTGACGGAAGCGCGCGGACGGCTCGGCCGGCCGGGGTTCGGGCCGCCGCGGCGGATGGGAGGGGGGCGAAGCGGGGGGCGGCGTCTCAGGAGGCTCTGGAGGCTCTGGAGGCTCCGGAACGGCGGGCACCACCGGTTCTGTCGGGGCCGGGACGGGTGGCGCCGGGGGCGCGGGCTCCGGACCCGGGGAGGGCGCCTCGGAGGGGCGTGTCGGCTCCGGAGCGGGCTGCTCCGGGACGACGGCCGGGGGGCAGGGCTGCGGACACACCCCGCACGTCCCCAGGCGCACGCCCAGGGTCACCTCCACGAGAGCCGGCCCCGCACCGGCCCACGCCGGACCGTCCGGGCCGTCCGGAGCGCTCCGCCCTGGAATGCCCAGTTGCGCGGCGACGCCCACGCAGTACGGCCGTCCGCCGGAGCCGGGCAGGCTGCCCGGCCGCGTGCCGGTGGTGGCCGCGTCACCGGCCCCGGCCGGCGCGAGAGCCGCCAGGCAGGCCACCGCGGCCACCGAGACCACCGCCCGTGGCCCGCGTCCTTGTCTTCCGTGCCGCTTCATCGTCACCAGAACGTTCTAACATCTCACTCAGTGTCACGGAGGGGTAAACGACCACCCCGGGGAGATCTTCTCGGGGCGCCGGCCGTACGGCTGTGGCGGGCGGAAGGTTGACGGGGTCCGGGGCCGGTGCGGCAAGCTGTTTCAGAACATCGTTCTAGTAATCGCGGAGGCGGCATGATGGCCACGGGCGCACGCTGGGGGATGACGCTCCCCTTCTCGGACCGCACACTCGCCGGGTCGCGGGAGCTGGTGGCCGAGTTGCCGAAGCTCGGCTACACCGACGTCTGGTCCGCCGAGGTGAACGGCGCCGACGGCTTCGTGCCGCTGGCGCTGACCGCCGAGTGGGCCCCCGGCGTACGGCTCGGCAGCGCGATCGTCCCCGTCTCCACGCGCGGGCCCGGCCTGCTGGCCATGTCGGCCGCCACGCTCGCCGACCTCGCCCCGGGGCGGTTCGTCCTGGGCATCGGGGCCTCCTCCCCCGTCATCGTCGAGGGCTGGAACGCCGGGGAGTTCGTGAAGCCGTTCGCCAGGACGAGAGACACGCTCCGCTTCCTGAAGGCGGCGCTGTCCGGCGAGAAGGTCACCGAGCGGTACGAGACGTTCGAGGTCCGGGGTTTCCGGCTGGAGCGCGCCCCCGAGACGCCGCCGAAGATCGTCCTCGCCGCGCTGCGGCCCCGCATGCTTCATCTGGCCGCCGCCGAGGCCGACGGCGCGATCACGAACTGGCTCTCGCCCCAGGACGTCCGGAAGGTCAGGGCGGAGATCGGCCCGGACGTCGAGCTGATCGCCCGGCTGTTCGTGTGCGTCAGCGAGGACGCCGCCCGGGTGCGCGAGCTCGCCCGCCGCATGCTCGCCGGATACCTGACCGTCCCGGCCTACGCGGCGTTCCACGAATGGCTGGGGCGTGGCGAGATGCTGCGCCCGATGCGCGAGGCGTGGGCGGCCGGTGACCGGAAGGCGGCGCTGCGCGCCATCCCGGACGAACTCGTGGACGCGCTCGTGGTGCACGGCGACGCGGCGACGTGCCGGGCGAGGATCCGCGAGTACGTGGAGAACGGGCTCACCACCCCGGTGCTGGCGCCGATCCCGGTGGGCGGGGTCCCTCTGGAGCGGGCCGTACGGGATCTCGCGCCGGTCGAGGACTGACGGGGCGGCGTGGGGTCTCCGCCACGGAAGCGGAAGCGGAAGCGGAAGCGGAAACGGAAACGGAAGCGGGGCCGGGACGCCGGAGCCGGGGAGTCGGGACGCCGGAGCCAGGGAGTCGGAGAGCCGGGGATCCGCGCGCGGGACGGGGCCCGCGCGGGAACCGGCCGGAGCGATTACGCGTTATATCGTGTGGCGGCCGGGTAGGGGACCCCCGCCAGACGAGCGTGCTTCCGAGGAGGTTCCCCCATGGCGAAGGCAGCGCGTGCGGCACAGGCGTGGCGGGTCTACAGGCAGGTGTCCGGGCCGGGTTCCCCCGGCCTCGCCACCCGCCTGCGCGCCGTGCCGAAGATGGTCGGCGCGGTCATGCGCGGCCAGTACCCGGGCATGACTAAGGGCAAGCTGGCGATGCTGGGCCTCGGTGTCCTCTACATCGTCTCGCCCCTGGACCTCGTCCCGGACTTCCTGGCGCTCATCGGGGTCGCCGACGACTTCGGCGTCTTCCTGTGGCTGATGGGCTCCCTGCTCGGCGAGAGCGGTCGCTACGTCGACTGGGAGCGGCACGGCGGGGTCAGGGCGTTCCCGTCCGCGGCGGGCCCGTTCCCGCACGGGCGGCGCGGCTGAGCCACGCCGCGGCGGGAAGCCGTCCGGGCGACCGCGGCGGACGGGCCTGGGCGACCCCGGTGAGCGAGAAGATCCACGAAGCGGACCCCGGGTCCTGCTTCGTGGATCTCCGCCTGGGCGGCCCGGCGGGCGGGGCGATGCACGGAGCGGCTAGAGCTGCTCCATCCTGAGCCAGGCCCGCGAGGGCAGCGGGTGGCCGAACAGGCGGGCGGCGTTGCCGTAGGCCACCCGGGCGATGTCGGCGGGCGGCAGCCTGCCCAGGCTCGTCGCGACGGCCTGCTGGGTGTCGGGCCAGGTGGAGTCGGAGTGGGGGTAACCGCTCTCCAGCAGCACGTGCTCCAGGCCCACGGCGAGGCGCACGCCCGACAGGGCGTGGTCGTTGAGCGTGCCGAAGTAGAAGTTGCGGCGCAGTACCTCGCTGGGCTTCAGGCCGCCCTCCCACTGCGCCTCGCCCGCCACCGGGTGGTCCAGCGCGTAGTCGGCCCGTTCGGCGAGCATGGGCAGCCAGCCCACGCCGCCCTCCACGATCAGGATGCGCAGGGCCGGGAAGCGCAGCGGGACGCCCGACCAGAGCCAGTCGGCGCAGGCGAACATGGCGCTGGCCGGCATCAGCGTGGTGATCGCCTCGATGGGGGTGTCCGGGGACGGCACCGGGGTCCACGAGCCGGCCCCGGCGTGCAGGCAGACGACGGTGCCGGTCTCCTCGCACGCCTGGAAGAAGGGGTCCCAGTGGTCGCTGTGGATGGACGGCAGGCGCAGCCGGGTGGGGAACTCGGGGAAGAGCACCGCCTTGAAACCGCGGGCCGCGTTGTCGCGGACCTCCTTGGCGGCGATCTCGGGATCGGCCAGCCAGGGAAGCTGCAGGGCGATGATCCGCTCGGGGTAGGTGCCCGCCCAGACCTCCACGTGCCAGTCGTTCCAGGCCCGAGTGACGGCCAGGCCCAGCTCCTGGTCGCGGGTCTTGGCGAAGAGCATCCCGGACTGCAGGGCCAGCATGCCGGGGAAGCACAGCGACGCCCAGACGCCGGCGCGGTCCATGTCGTCGATCCTGGCCTCGATGTCGTGGCAGCCCGGCCGCATGTGCTCGAAGCGCACCGGGTCGAGCGTCCACTGCTCCCGGGGCAGGCCGGCGCCCACGTCGAGACCCGCGCACGGGTAGGTCGCGCCGCCGTACCTCCAGACCTGGTGCCCCGCCTCGGTCTCCACGACCTTGGGGGCGAGGTCGGCGTATTTATCGGGGAGCCGGCCCTCGAACATGTCCGGCGGCTCGATCAGATGGTCGTCGACCGAAATGATCACATAGTCCCGCCGCCTGGGCTCGGGGTCGGGGAGCAGCGGCGTCGTCACGCGGTAAACCGTACGTCCCCGTCATAACACTGGACAAGCCAGAGGGTCACGGTTTGACGCGTGTAGTCCGGAAGCCCGCACCGGGGCCATGACCTCGCGACTTCGACGGGCGGCGCGTGGGGTCACCGGCCGGCGCGGCGGGGCTTGCGGCCGGTGCCGCCCCCGGGCCCGGGGCCGCCGTCGGGGGATGGCGACGGCCCCGGGAGGGCGGGCCCGCCGATGAGGGTGCCACTCGTAGCGGGCCCTTGGGAAACGCCCCTACCCGTAGATCGCCGGGATAACGGCATTTCCTGAAAAAGATCCATTCTGTGGTGAAAGACGGAAAAGACCGGCGGAGTCAAGGGAAACGGCGGCCGCCCGGGGGGAGGTCCGGCCGGAGCGGGGTGAGCCGCCGAATCGGACGGAGGGAACGGCGACCGGCCGACGGGACGAGTCAGTGGGAACGGAACGAACGGAACGAACGAAACGAATGAAACGAATGGGACGAAATAGGACTTAACAAACAAAATGGACGGAGCGGAAAGAACGGGACGGAATGGAGTGGAACGGGAAGGGGCGGGGCGGTGGCACGGGTCCGCCGGCCGTAACCTGTCCGGCGGGTCCGAGGGCGCGAGGGGGGCGGCATGCCGACGGTGGTTCCGGCGCGGGGCGGCCTGGAGTACGGCGCGCGACTGGTGCTGCTGTTCGTCCTCTCGCTGTCCTTCGTCGTCATCCTGGCCGACCAGGACCTGCCGCGCCGCGACGCCGAGGAGCTCATCGCGGACCTGCGGGCGGGGAGGGTCACCACGGTCGTCTACGACCGCGACTGGCCCGCCTACGGCACCCTGACGTGGTCACGCGGCCCGCTGTCCTGGACCCAGGCCGCCCACCGCCAGCCGGACGACGTCTGGGACCACCGGACCGGCGAACTGGTCCGCCCGGCCCTGGAGCGCCGCCAGGGCGCGTTCCTGGCCCGGGTGCGCGCCGCCGCGGACCCGTCGGTGGAGATCGTGCGGGGCGGGCCCTCGTGGTTCCGGGTGGGCTCGCCGGCCTACGCGCGGTGGTGGCCGCCGTTCGCGCCGTTCGCGGTGGCGGCCGAGGTGCTGGTGTGGATGATGATGCTCACCCGCCGCGACCACCGTTTCGCCGGCCGCCGGGCGTGGTTCTGGATCCTGCTGGCCGGGGGCTCGCCGCTTTACACGCTGCTGGAGCCGTACCCGCTGTGGCGCCGGCCGTACGAGGCGCTGCCGGCGCCCGCCAGGCTCGGCGGCCCCGCGGCGTTCGCCCTCGCCGTGACCGCCATGCTCGCCCTGACGATGCTGGGCACCCCCGCCTGACCGTTCCTCCGCCGGACGGGCCGTTGAGGTAGGAAAGGAAGGGTGACCCCCTTCCCCGCCAGGATGCGGAGCGGCTGGCGGATCGCCGGCCTGGCCGTCCGGATCGTGCTGCTGACCGTCCTCCTCGCGGGCGCGCTGGTCGCGGCGCTGAGTTCCGCGCCCACCGCGCGGACCCGGGCCGAGCTCCGCGCCGCCGTGGCCGCGGGCCGGGTGTCGGCCGTCCTGTACCGGCAGAGCGACGGCCTGATCCAGGAGGTCAGGTGGTCCGAGGGGCCCCTCGTCTGGCATCAGGTCGAGGACCCGCCGGTTCATCGCGACAGGCCGGGGTACACCGCCGCCGAGTTCTGGGCGGAGATCTCCGGGGTGCCCCTGAAGGCGGTGTCCTCCTTCGGCGACCGGAGCGACCCGTCGGGACTCCTCCCCGACTGGCCGTTCCGGGTCCTGCGGTACGGCGGCGTCCCCTGGGTCGCGTTCGCCTGGGGGATCACCTTTCTGATCATGCTCGGCTCGACGCCCCGGTTGGGCAGCCGGTGGGCGTGGATCTGGCTGTTCACCGTGGGACAGGTCGGCGCGATCGGCTTCCTGCTGCTGGAGCCCCGGCCGCTGTGGTACCGGGCCGATCGGTGGCCCGCGCCGGTGGTGAGGGTGAGCGGCGGGCAGGGCTGCCTGATGTCTGTCGGCCTGGCGATCGCCACCGTGTTCGCCGCGATGGGCGTCGGCCTGCTGGCGAGGCTGCTGCTGGACTAGGTTCCGCTCGGCGGGTCTCCGCCGTGGTTCTGTTCGGCGGGTCTCCGACGTGGTGAGGACCGGCCGGGCGTCGACGAGCGTGGGGGCCGGTCAGGCGTCGATCGGCTCGGTGGGCTCCTTCGTGTCCCGCTTCGGTCCGTCCTCCGCCCGGCCGGCCCGGACGTCGGCGGCCTCGCGGCGGATCAGCAGGATCCAGCCGCCGATCGCGACGGCGATGAACAGCCACCACTGCACGCCGTACGCGAGGTTGAGCCCGCCGCCCTCGCCGACGTCCGGCTCGGGCACCGGGACGGGCGCGGCGGCGGCCTGAGGCGACTGGGAGGTCAGCTCCACGAACCCGCCGTAGAGCCGGTAGGGCAGGCCCTGGCCGATCCGCCCGGTGTCGATCAGCATGACCTGGCCCGGGGGAAGGCCGGGCCGGTCCTTGATGCCGCTGGTGTCCTCGGTCTCGGCGGGGCGCAACCGGCCGGTGACGGTCACCCGGCCCGGGGCCGGGGCGGGGACGTCGGGTACGGCGTCGGCCGACGCGCCCGCCTTGACCCAGCCCCGGTTCACCAGCACACCCTGGCCGTCGCCGGTGACCAGCGGGGTGAGGACGTAGAAGCCGAGCACGCCCTCCTGGGGGCGGCGGCGCACCAGGAGCTGGTGGGCCGTGTCGAACGTCCCGGCGGCCGTGACGGTGCGGTACTTGTCCTGGACGCGCACGGTGCCGCCGGGCGTGGTCAGCCGGTCCAGGGCCACCGGGGCGGCCGCCAGGTTGGCGGTCGCCTGGTGACTGGTGGTGGACCGCTCGTCGTAACGCCCGAACTGCCATCGGCCCAGGAACACGAAGGCGGGTATGACCAGCAGCACCACCACGTGCAGGGCGATCCAGCGAGGGGTCAGAAGAAACCGGTACACGCATTCAGGGTAGGCACCGTGGGCACCGCCCTGTCCTTCCGGGTGGGGCGACGGCGTGGCATCACGGCGTGGACGCCGGCTTGGTGCCGCCGGACGGAGGCGTTAGGATCGCCCGGGCCGGAGCCGTTTCCCGAACCGTTTGCGGAACAAGGTTCTGTTGCCCCACCATGGAATCCGTGAAGACTGCCAAGAGCGGACGTGACGGCCGGTCCCGCATCATCGAGGGCGCCCTGCGGCGGTTCAGCCAGGATGGCGTGTCGGCCACCACTCTGGCCAGCCTCCGCGACGAGAGCGGCGTCAGCGTCGGAAGCTTCTACCACCACTTCGCCAGCAAGGAACACGTCTTCGGCGTGCTCTACGCCGACACCCTGCGCATGTACCAGGAGGCGTTCCTCGACGAGCTGCGGCGCCACGAGACCGCGCGGGAGGGCATCGAGGCCATCGTCGCGATGCACATGACCTGGTGCGGCGAGAACCGCGAGCGCGCCCACCTGCTGATCAGCGAGCGGCCGCCCCGGCGCGACGAGCCCGGCGGCACCGAGGTGTCGGAGTCGCGGCGGGCGTTCTTCCGCCAGGTGTCCGACTGGTGGCGCCCGCACATGAAGGAGGGTCTGCTCCAGCCGGTCCACCCGACCATGTGCTACGTGCTGTGGCTGGGCCCGGCCACCGAGATGTGCCGCCTGTGGTTCGCCGGCGCCCACCAGCCGACCCAGGACGAGATAACGGGCCTGTGCGAGGCCGCCTGGCAGAGCCTGCGCCAGCGGCCCTCCTCGGAGCCCGCGTAGAGGGGACCTGGGGTCTCGCCCACCATGCGGCGCGGCCATCAGAGCCCGCGCAGGGGGCCAGGGGCCTTCGCCGGCCGCCGTGCGCGGGCGGGGACCCGCCAGGTCGTCCCGTCCAGCGTGATGTCCAGCCGCACGTCGTGCCGCCTGCGCCGCAGGCCGGGGACGGGCACCCGGTCCTCGGCGTCGAACCCCCCGCGCCGGGCGTGGCCGTACACCAGCTCGCCGGTGAAGACCCGCAGCTCGTCCCGGTTGCCGCACCGGGGGCAGGTCCAGGACACCAGGTCGGCGCGACGGTCGTAGTCGTGGCAGGCCGGGAAGTACTCGTCGGGCCGGAAAAGGGCGTCGCAGGCGAGGCAGGGGATCGGCATCCAGGTCCTCCCGGGGCCGCTGTGGTGGCCGGTCTCGGTCACTGTCCGTGATCAACAGCTATCCCATAGCGCTTGACCTGCGCTTTCAGGACGCTTGACACTCTCCGTGGTCGATGGTCACGCCCCGTGTCCGTCGGTGTCCCGGTCGTACGGGGCGGCCGGGCCGCGGTGCGAGGATGGGCCGGTGAACGATCTGTTTGACCGGCTCAGGGAGCTGCTGCTCGACGCCGGATACACCATCGACGGCGTCCGGGAGCGCCTCGGCGAGGTCGCCGCCACCGCGCTGTCCCGCGAGGAGACGGTGCCCGCGCTGCGCGCCACCCGTGACGGAGACCCGCTCGGCACGCTGATCCGGCTGTGGTGGCTCGGCGTGCCGGTGGACGCCCCGGCGGGCCTGCCGGTGGCCGAGCTGGCCGCCGCGGGCCTGGTGACCTCCGACGGCGGCCGGGTGGTCTCCACGGTCCACCTCCAGCCCTGGGAGACCGGCGGCTACGTCGTGTCCGACCGCAAGGTCCGCCCCGGCGACCCGGCGCTGCGCCCGGACCACGTCGTCGGCGCGGGCGGCGCGTCGGCGAACCTGGCCCAGCTCGTGACCCGCCGGCCGGTGGAGCGCGCCCTCGACCTCGGCACCGGGTGCGGCGTCCAGGTGCTGCACCTGGCGGGGCGGGCGCGGGAGATCGTCGCCACCGACGTCAACCCGCGCGCCCTGGAGCTGGCCCGGATCGGCTGGGCGCTGTCCGGGATCCGCGACGTGGACGCCCGCGAGGGGTCGCTGTTCGAGCCGGTCGCCGGCGAGCGGTTCGACCTGGTCGTCTCCAACCCGCCCTTCGTGATCTCCCCGGCCGGCCGGTTCACCTACCGCGAGTCCGGCTTCGAGGCCGACGGTTTCTGCCGCGATCTGGTACGGCAGGCCCCCCGCTTCCTCGCGCCCGGCGGCACCTGCCAGCTCCTGGCCAACTGGCTGCACGTCCGGGGCGAGGACTGGCGCGACCGGGTGGGCGGCTGGCTGACCGGCACCGGATGCGACGGCTGGGTGGTCCAGCGCGACGTCCAGGACCCCGCCGAGTACGTGGAGCTGTGGCTGCGCGACGCCGCCGAGCAGGGCACCGCCCGCTACCGCGAGCTGTACGACGGCTGGCTCGGCTGGCTGGAGTCCATGGACGTCACCGGCATCGGGTTCGGCTGGATCACCCTGCACGACTCGGGCACCCTCGACCCGGTCGTGCGGGTGGAGGAGCTCGGTCAGCGGGTCGAGCTGCCGGTGGGCGGCTACGTGGACGAGGTGCTCGGCTCGATCGCGGCGGCGCACCGGCTGCCCGGCGCGGAGCTGCCGGGCGTACGGCTCGCGCTGGCGGAGGGCGTGCTGGAGGAGCGGATCGGCCCGCCCGGCGCCGAGGACCCGTCCAGGATCACGCTCCGGCAGACCAGGGGGCTGCGCCGTACCGCGCGGGTGGGGACGGTGGAGGCGGCGCTCGCCGGGGTGTGCGACGGCGATTATCCACTGGGCCCGCTGCTGGCCGCGATCGCCGAGCTCACCGGCGAGGACGCCGATGACCTGCTGGCCAAGGCCCCGGAGGCGATCCGGCCGCTGGTCGCCGAGGGATTTTTCCACATATCCACAGGGTGACCGTCCACAGCCTGTGGATATTTCCCGGCGATCGGTTGTTGATCGGATGTTGACCCCCGCGGGAGAGGCTCTGACCACGGACGCGGCACCCGGGGGGAAGGGACCGCGTCCGGTCCGGCCGGTCGCCGGCATGAGGCGGCCGGCCGCCGGGAGACGCGCCGGACAACCGGGCCCCCTATGCGTCCCCGGCGGTCTCGCGACCGGCCGGACACCTGCCCTCGCTGTCCGACCGCCCGGTGCCAGGTCCCCGGGGCGGGAACCAAGACGGGAGCCCGATGAACAACCACGCCTGGATGACACGTCTCGACGACGGCCTGTACGACGGGCTGGAGCCGGTGGCGGACGGCCCGGCGACTCCGGCGGTCCCGGCGGTCTCAGCGGACGGTCGGGCGACACCGGTGGACGGGCCGGCGGCCTCAGCGGACGGTTCCGCGACCTCGGCGGGCGTCCCGGTGATCCCGGTGGACGGTTCCGCGGCCTCAGGGGGCGGCGAGGTCGCCGCCCGCGGCGGTCGCCCGGTCGAGCAGCGCCCGCAGGTCCGCGGCCTCGGGGGCGCCGAGCCGGGCGAAGACGTCGTGGGCGCGCCGGAGGCAGTCGTGGCTGCGGGCGGCGTCCCCCAGGCCGTCGAGGGCCCGCCCGAGCACCCACAGTGACAGCGCCTCGCCGTACGGGTGGCCGATCTCGCGGCTGACCGTCAGCGCCTGCTCGGCGTGCCGGGTCGCGTCGGCGAACCGCCCGGCGGCGATCAGGGTCTCGGCGAGCCGGGAGCACACCCGCTGCTCCCACACCCGCTGCCGGCTCGCCCGGAAGAAGGCCAGGCACTCGGCGTGGTGGTGGACGGCCTCGTTCAGCCGCCCGACGCGCGACAGCACCATCCCCAGGTGGTAGCGGGCCCGCGCGGTGCCGGGACCGGAACCGATCTCGGTGAAGAGGGCCAGGCCCTGCTCGGCGGCGGCGATCGCCTCCTCGGCCTGGCCGAGGAACAGGTGGTCGCGGGCGGAGTAGCTCAGTGTCAGGGCCTCGCCGCCTCGTGCGCCCGCCTCCCGGAACGCCGCCCGCGCCGCCTCGAACCAGGACAGCGCCTCGGTGTGGCGGCGGCGCCGGCCGGTCACCACGGCCAGCGCGTTCATCGTCTCGCCGGTGACGATCCCGTCGCCCGCGCCGGCCAGGTCCAGCGAGGTGCGGAACTCCTCCTCGGCCTCGGCGAGCCGGTTGGCGTTGAACAGCACCCGGCCGAGCACGTAGTGGCAGCGCATCCGGCAGGAGGCGTCCCCGAGTCGCCGGGCGGCGGCCAGCGTCTCCCTGGCCCGCTGCTCGAACTCGCGGACGTGGCTGCCCGACTCCAGCAGCGGTTCCATGGCCAGCAGCAGGTCCGCGCCGGGCAGCAGCCCTCCGGCCTCCCGCGCGCCGGACGCCTGGGCGATCGCCGCGAACAGCGACTCCGCCTCGGCCGACAGCCAGGCCACGGCCTCGTCGGCGGAGGTGAACGCGTGGCCGGGCGCGGTCACCGCGATCCGGTCGGCGACCGTGCTGCCGTCGTAGGCGAGGCGGTGCGCCGACCGCGCGGAGGCCAGGTAGAAGTCGAGCAGCCGGCGCAGCGCGGCAGCCCCGGCGCCGACGGCCGCCGGCCCGGCTGTCCCGGGACCGCCGGCCTCCGCTTCACCCCCGGCCCCCACGACGCCGCCCGCTCCGGCCCCCGCCTCGGCCCGTTCCGCGATCCGGCGGGCGAAGAGCCTGAGCAGGTCGTGGAAGCGGTAGCGGCCGGGTGCGGGGGCCTCCAGCAGGCTGGCGTCCACCAGGGACTCCAGGACCTCCTCGGCGTCGCCCTGCCCCGAACCGAGGAGGGCGGCCGCGGCGCCGACCGAGATGTCGGGTCCGCCGGGCAGGGAGAGCAACCGGAAGGCGCGGGCCTGCTCCGGGCCGAGCTGGCCGTACCCGAGGGCGAAGGTGGCCTCGACCGCCAGGTTGCCCACCCGCATCTCGTCGAGGCGGCGGCGCTCGTCGGCCAGCCGGGGCACCAGCGAGGCGACCGTCCAGGACGGGCGGGCCGCCAGGCGGGCCGCCACGATCCGCACCGCGAGCGGCAGGAACCCGCAGGCGGCGACGACGTCCATGGCCGCGGCGCGCTCGGCCGCCACCCGGTCGGCGCCCGCGACGGTGCCGAACAGGGTCAGCGCCTCGTCGGGCTCCATGACGTCGAGATCGAACAGCCGGGCCGCCGCCAGGTCGGCCAGCTTGCCGCGGCTGGTCACGATCGCCGCGCAGCCGGGCGTGCCGGGCAGCAGGTGGGCGACCTGCTCGGCGTCCCGGGCGTTGTCCAGCAGTACCAGCATCCGGCGTTCGGCCAGCAGCGAGCGGAACAGCGCCGACCGCTCGGCCAGGCCGTCCGGGATGACGTCGGGCGGCAGGCCCAGCCCGCGCAGGAACGCCGCCAGCGCGGACTCGGGCACGACCGGGTCCTCGCCGTAGCCGCGCAGGTCGGCGTAGAGCTGACCGTCGGGGAACAGCTCCTGCAGGGTGTGCGCGACGTGTACGGCGAGCGTCGTCTTGCCGACGCCGCCGATACCGGAGATGGCGGCCACCGGGACGCCGTCGGCGCCGTCCCCGGCGGACAGCAGGGCGCGCAGCCGGGAGATGATCCGGTGGCGGCCGGTGAAGTCGTTCACGGCCGCGGGGAGCTGCGCGGGCCGCGGCAGCTCCGGGGGGCTCGCCGGACCCGGCGGGTGCGGCGGCGCGGACGGGTGCGGCGCGGCGGCCTCCGGCGCGTCCCGGCCCGGTCCCCCGGCGGATGCGGAACCCGCCGCCCCGGCGGGCGAGGTGGACAAGGCGGACACAGCGGGTACGGAGGCCACGGAGGGGACGGTGGGCGCCGCGGAGCCCGCCGGGTCCCCGGCGACCGGCGGGGCCGGAACCGGAACCGGGGCCGGAGCCGGGACGGGAACGGCCGGCGGACGCGGGACGAGGCTCGGGTCGCCGCTGAGGACGCGCCGGTGCAGCGCGGTCAGCTCGGGCCCGGGTTCGATGCCGAGCTCGCCGACCAGCACGGTCCGGGTGTCGGCGAAGACGGCGAGCGCGTCCCCCTGCCGCCCGCACCGGTAGTAGGCCAGCATCAGCTGGGCGCGCAGCCGTTCGCGGAGCGGATGCTCGGCGGTCAGCGCGATCAGCTCGGAGACGACGTCGGCGTGCCGGCCCACCTCCAGGTCGAGGTCCATCAGGGTCTCCAGCACGCTCATCCGGCGCTCGGCGAGCCGGTCGCGCTGGTGCTCGGCGTAGGGGCCGACGGCCCCGGCCAGCGGCTCGCCGGTGTACAGCGCCAGGCCCGTCCGCAGGTGCCCGGCGGCCGCGACGAGGTCACCGGCGCCCCGGGCCGCCTCGGCCTGCCGTACCCCGCGCTCGAAAAGGGCCAGGTCGAGGGCGTCGTCGGCCAGGCGCAGCGCGTAGCCCCGGCCAACCGAGGTGAGCAGCTCCGGACGGGTGCGGGGCGACCTGCCCGGCTCCAGCACGGACCGCAGCCGGGAGACGTAGGTGCGCAGCGCGCCCAGCGCGCGGGGCGGGGCCTCCTCACCCCAGACCCCGTCGATCATCTCGGTCGGGGTCACCGCCCGGTTCCCGCGCAGCAGCAGCATCGCGAGAATGGAACGTTGCAGGGGCGTGCCGAGATCCAGCTCCCCGCCGTCACGCCAGGCTTGGACGGGGCCGAGTACGGCGAAGCGCAACCCGCCCGCCCTGCCCTGATCAGCCATCCCGTGGATCTCCGCCCTAATGGGAACTTTTATTCGCAAATAATAGATCCTTTATCCGCGATCCACAGGAGAGCGGCGGTTACCCCTCGATCACCGTTGATCGGGCATTGATCAGCTGTTGAGCCCCGATGCCGATGATTCCCTATGTCGGGCATGGCGCCATACGGGGGCTGTCATGCCCGACATGTCAGTCAATTGCAGGTATGGAGAAAGATGCGGTAAGCGGCGTGCAGGCGGCCCGGCCTATCAATGAGCCATGGCTCCCCGAACGGAGACGGGAGCCGCCTCACCCCCTGGGAGAACCGCAATGCGCACCACCGCCCGCACCCTCCTCGGCCTCGCCGCCGCCACCGCCCTCCTCGCGGTCACCCCGGCGCTGGCCTCCCCCGCCTCGGCCGCCACGCTCGCCGCCGGCACCGCCGCGGCGTCCACGACGGCCACGACGACCGCGAGCCACGACTACGACGACAGCTGGGGCCCCTACTACTCGAAGTACTTCGGCCACTCCCGCGCCATGGCCGCCAGGGGCCAGGTGTGGACCGACCACTCCGACCGGGTCCACGTCGAGGGCAGGCTCTACGACAGGTACTCGCCGAGCTGGCTCTGCGGCTACGTCCAGGTCAAGTTCGAGAACTCCGACGGTGACGAGTCGGCCTACTGGGCCAAGAAGTGCGGCTCCAGCGGCTACCGCTCCTTCCACTTCGCCTCCGACGACGTCGACAGCGCCCAGGTCCGGGTCTGCTACTGGAACCAGAACGAGGGCCGGACGAAGATGTGCGGCAGGTGGAACTACGTCTACGAGGCCGACGGCGACGACGAGTGACGCCGGATCCCGCTCCCGGACGAACGTCAGGCCCGCCCGGTCCCCGGGCGGGCCTTCCGTTCCAAGAGATCGTCGAAGTGACGGATGACGGGGAGGGGCCTCCCTCCCCGCTGTTCGGCTAGGCGGCCTCGACCAGGCCGAGCCGGGCGTGCAGCCGTTCTCGTACGAGCGGCCACTCGGAGCTGAGGATCGAGTAGTACGCGGTATCTCGGACCGTGTCGTCGGCGCCTCGGGATTCCGCCCGCCGCACACCGTCGAGGTGTGCGCCGAGGGCCTCGATGGCGGCCCGGGAGCGTACGTTGCGCACGTCGGCTTTGAGGGTGACGCGGTGGACCTGCCACGTCTCGAAGGCGAGGGAGAGCATCAGGTACTTGCTCTCCCGGTTGACACCGGTGCCCTGGGCCGACGCCGCCAGCCAGGTGTAACCGATGTCCGCCACGGACGGGACCTCGCCCACCGCTCCACGGGCGCCCGGTGGCCAGGGCATGGGGCCCTGCCAGTACTCCAGGTTCATGAGACGGGTGGCACCGACCACGCGGTCGGTGTGCAGCCACCGGATGGCGAAGGGCATCGTGCGGCCCTCCGCCTGCTCAGCCAGGGCGGCCTCCACGTAGGAGGCCACCTCGCCCCGACCATGGGGCACGCGAGTGAAGCCGTAGGTGGAGCGGTCTTCACTCGCCGCGGCGACGAGGTCGTCGACGACCGCGAGGCTGAGCGGCTCCAGGCGCACGAGGCGCCCGGACAGGGTGACAAAAGCGGGCATGAGCACATGATGAGGGCTGCCGACGTGGGCTTTTGCCAAATGGTGCGGGGCGTTTCGGTGGCCGCTGGGTGAATCGCCCTCTCTGCCCCGTTTTCGGGGGTAAAACCGCAGGTCAGAGGCGTGGACGCCGTCCCGGGAACGGCCGGCCCGCAGGTAAATTTTCCGTCAAGCGCCCGCATCTCGGACCACCGCTCCGCCGGAGCGGGCGCTCCACCCTTTCCGGGCGCCTTCGAAGCGGCCGGTCCATCCCTTCCGGGCGCCTTCGGAACGGCCGGTCCGCGCTCCCCCGAAGCTTTTTCGAGCGACCGCCCCACCTTTCCGGGCGCCGTCGCGGTCAGCGTCCGCCCGGCGTTCCGGCGCCCGCGCCGAGACGGCTCAGGACCCCGGCCAGCCGGTCCAGCGATGCGGAGATCCAGGGCAGCTCCAGGGGGTCGGGGGCGGCCAGCGCGGCCAGTCGCCGCTCGGTCGTCTCGCCGTACAGGAGGCTGGTCGCCACCCGCACCCGCAGGGCCCGCGGGTCGTCACCGAAGGCGTGGCCGGGGAGAACCCCGACGCCGTGCGCGCCGAGCAGGTGCGCGGCCAGATCGGCGGAGGTGCCGAAGGGCAGCCCGGTGAAGTCGGGGTACAGGTAGAAGCCGCCGCGTGGCGCGCCGGCCGGCACACCCGCCCCGGCGAGCAGCCCGTGCACGGCCCGCGCGACCGCGCCGTGCAACCGCCGGCTCCGCTCGATCCGCTCGGTGAGCTCGGGGGGTTCGGTGTAGGCGTAGGCCGCCGCCCGCTGGACGGGCGCCGCGGGACTGGACCAGATCTCGCTCGCCACGGCGAGCAGCCGGTCGCGCAGTTCCTCGGAGGGAAGGCGGGCCACACCGATCCGCCAGCCGCCCAGGGCGAGGCTCTTGCTGAGCCCGGTGGTGACGATCGTGCGCTCGGGCGCGACGTCGGCCGGGCTGAGGAACCCCGCCTCGGGGTCGTGGACGAGATCGCGGTAGATCTCGTCGGAGATGATCAACAGGTCGAGCTCACGGGCCAGCTCGGCGATCCGCCGGACCGTCGTGGCGCCGGCCAGCGTGCCGGTGGGGTTGTCCGGCAGCGTGACCAGCAGCGCGCGTACCCGGCGCCCCCGGGACCGCGCGTCCAGGACCGCGTCGGCGAGGAGGGCGGGATCGGGCACCCCGCCCTCGCCGGGCGGCGACGGGACGGGCAGCGGGCGCGCCCCGGCCAGCTCCGCCTGGGCGGCGTAGCTGACCCAGCTCGGTACGGGCAGCACGATGTCACCGCCGATCGCCGGCAGCAGGCCGTACAGCAGGGACTTGCTGCCGGGGCCGCAGACGACCGACTCCGGGTCGGTGGGCAGGCCCCTGCGGCGCCAGTACCCGGCCGCCGCCTCGCGCAGCTCCGGAACCCCGGCGACCGGGCCGTACCCGTTGTGCCCGGCGGCGTCGGCCAGCCGCTCCCGCAGCACCGGGTGGACCGGCAGGCCCGCCTCCCCGAAGGCCAGGTGCAGCACGCGCTCCCCGGCCCGCCGCCTGCGCTCGATCTCCTCGTTGGCCGCCAGAGTGGCGGAAAAGGCGATGCCCATGGGTGCCTCCGGTCATTGCGGAACATTCCCCAGCATGGTGGGGTGGAGCCCTCGGAACAACCGTCGGTCACTGTGGGAAGGCATAAGGAAAACCGATGCTCGATCTGCGTCGCCTGACGGTGATCTGCGAGTTCGCCCGCCGGGGCAGCATCGCGGCGACCGCCGAGGCCCTCGGCTACAGCCCGTCCGCCGTCTCCCAGCAGCTCGCGGTCCTGGAGCGTGAGGCCGGGGCCGCCCTGCTCGACCGGACGGCCCGCAGCGCCGCGCTGACCGACGCCGGCCACCGCCTCGTCGAGCACGCCGAGCGCATCCTGGCCATGGTGGAGGCCGCCGAGTCCGACCTGTCCGCCCAGGCGGGGACACCCTCGGGTCACGTCGCCGTCACCGCCTTCCCCACCGCCGCGGTCGCCTTCGCGCCCGCCCTGGCCCGGACGCTGCGCCGGCACACCGGGCTGACCCTGCGGATGCGGCAGGCGCCCGCCGGGAGCGGGATCGGCCAGGTGCGGTCGGGCGAGGCGGACATCGCCCTGGTGGACGACTGGCACGGCGGAACGCGCGAGGAACCGGCCCCGCTGCGGGTGTTCCCGCTGCTGCGCGACCCCCTGGTGCTCGCGGTGCCGCGCCGGCACCGGCTGGCCGCCCCGGAGGAGCCCGTCGACCTGCGGGAGCTGCGCGACGAGCCGTGGATGGCGACGCCCGAAGGGGAGCCGTCCCGCCTGGCCGTGGACCGCCTGCTGGCCGGCGTCGGCGGCGCCCGGCCGGTGCCGTGGGAGTTCGAGGGGCTGGGCACCGTCCTCGGCCTGGTCGCCAAGGGCATCGGCATCGCGGCCGTACCGGCACTGACCCTGGCCGCCGGGGTGCGCGGCGTCGCCGTACGCGAGCTTCCCGGGCCCCCGATCGTCCGCGAGATCCACGCGGTGGCGCGGGCCGGGAGCGTCCACCGTCCCGCCGTCGCGGTCACGCTGCGCGCCCTGCACGTCGCCGCGCGCCTGCTGGCCGCCGACCTCGCCCAGGTCCCCGCTCCGGCCCTCACCCCGATCATCTCCCCGATCCCCGCCCCGGCCGAGCCCGCCGGCGGGTGACCGGAGCCGGGAACACCCCGGGGCCGGGACCGCGGTGCCGGGGCGGCGGCGGGGCGGTCGAGCCGGGAACGCTCCGGGAACGGCACCGCGGTGCCGTACCGGGCGGCGGCGGGGCGGGTGAGCCGGTAACGTCGGGGCCGTGCCTCCCTCCTACGCGCTCGAACGCCTGCTGTCGGCCGGCGGTTCGAAGACGGTGGCCGGGATCGACGAGGTCGGGCGGGGCGCCTGGGCCGGGCCCGTCGCGGTCTGCGCCGTCGTCACCGACCTGTCGGAGCCGCCCGCGGGGCTGACCGACTCCAAGATGCTCACCCCCGCCCGCCGCGCCACGATGGCCGCCGAGATCACCGGCTGGGCGACCGGGATCGGGTACGGCGAGGCGTCGTGCGAGGAGATCGACGAGCTGGGCATGACCGAGGCCCTGCGCCGGGCCGCCCGCCGGGCGCTGGCCGCGCTGCCGGTCCGGCCGGACGCGGTCATCCTCGACGGCAAACACGACTACCTCGGCTCGCCGGGGCCGGTGCGGTGCGAGGTCAAGGCCGACCTGTCGTGCGTCTCGGTGGCCGCGGCGTCGGTGATCGCGAAGGTCCGCCGCGACGCCCACATGGCCTCGCTCGGTTTCGAGGAGTACGGCTTCGCCGACAACGCGGGCTACCCGTCGCCGGTCCACCAGCGGGCGCTGGCCGAGCGCGGGCCGACGGAGCACCATCGCCTGTCATGGTCCTATCTCGACGATCTGCCCCGCTGGCGCCACCTGAAGCGGCACCGCAATCCCCTGACCGGCGAGGGCCAGCTCGGACTCTTCGGCTGAAAGCCCATTCCCTCCCTTGAGGCCCGGGCTCGAATCGTTGGGCGATGCCGGAATCGAGCGGCCATGAAGTCCCGGGGTAACGGTGGTCTGGTCTTTCCCGGCCGGGTTCGCTGATCCACAGTGGGCGGCATGCGGATGGGCGTCTTTCTGATCGCGGCGGGTTTTCCCGGGCGGGACGCGGGAGAGGTGCTGCGGGACACGGTGGAGGCGATCGCCGTCGCCGAGGAGGCCGGTTTCGACGACGCGTGGATCGCCGAGCACCATTTCATGTCGTACGGCGTGTGCCCGTCGGCGGCCACCCTGGCCGGGGTGGCGCTGGGCCGTACGTCCCGGATCGGGGTGGGGACGGCGGTGAGCGTGCTGTCCACCCGGCATCCGGTGGACCTGGCCGAGCAGGCGGCGATCCTCGACCGCGTCTCGGGCGGGCGGTTCACGCTCGGGGTGGGGCGGGGCGGCCCGTGGGTGGACCTTGAGGTGTTCGGCACGGGGCTGGAGCGGTTCGAGCGGGGGTTCGGCGAGTCGCTGGACCTGCTGTGCGCGGCCCTGGACGCGGGGACGGTCTCGGCGGAGGGGGAGTTCTTCCGGTTCCGGCCGGTGCCGGTGGTCCCGCCCGCGCGGCTGCGGCCGGTGGTGGCGTGCACCTCCGCGCCGACCGTCGCGCTCACCGCGGAGCGGGGGCTGCCGATGCTGCTGGGGATGCACATCGGCGACGCCGAACGGGCCGCGATGATCCGGTCCTACCGTACGGCGAGCGAGGGGGCGGGCGGGGAGCGGCGCGGGAACGGGGACGGCGACCCGGGCGGCGAGGGGCGGGGCGTCGGTCCGGGGGGCGGGGGCCGGGACGGCGGCGCGGGCGGGGGCGTGGATCCCGGGCACGTGGGGGCGGCCGTCGGGTACGTGGCCGACACCACCGAGCGGGCCGTGCGGGAACTCAGGGAGGCCATGCCCCGGTGGCTGGCTCCCGGACTCGCCGGTCACGTGCCCGTGGACGGCCGGCCGGGCCCGCGGCGCGACATCGGGACGTACGTGGACTTCCTGTGCGACACGCACCCGGTCGGCTCACCGGGGCGCTGCGCCGAGAGGATCGCGCGCACCGCCGGGGTCACCGGGCTGCGGCACTTGATCCTCATGGTCGAGGGTGCGGGCGACCACGCCCGCACCCTCGACAACATCCGGCGGCTCGGGGAGCAGGTGCTCCCCCTGGTCCGGGACCTCTGACCGGTGGCCCCGGAGGCTCCGCCGTACCGGGCGGCGGCCTCCGGGGCGCGGGCCGGGGGTCCCGGCGGTCCGGACGGTGAGGCGGCTAGCAGTCGACGAGTTCGGGTGACTGGTTGAGGATCTGGGACCTGGCGGTGACGAACTCGGCGAGGGCGCCGGTGGCCGCCGGGTCGAAGACCGCGACCCGGTGGCAGTTCTGGAAGGCGAGCCTCATGCCGAAGTGGCGCTCCAGGGCGCCGCGCATGGAGTCGCTGGCCAGGCAGCGCAGGAGCTGACCGCGGGCCTGCTCGTCCGGCGGTGGAACGGTGTTGTCGGCGAACTCGGCGCCGGTGCGTTCACGCCTCTCGACCAGCTCGGTGATCACCGCCCAGGCGTACGGCAGGGAGTCGCGGACGCAGGCGACGAACGCCTCGTCGTCGACCTCGCCGGCCCTGGCCTGGTCGAGAAGATCCTTCGAAACGGTCAGCGACATGCTGCGTTCTCCTCTCGCAGATCGCAAAGGGGACGTTTTCCGACCCTAGGTCGGCCTGTCGGCCGCTCCACCTAGCGCGGGAGCGACACTCGTGTGGGTCCGAAGATGAAGCCGGGGTCGACCTGGGCGGCAAGGTCCTCGCCGGTCGCCCGGTTCGCCCAGGCCCGGGCGTTGCGCAGGTGGAACTCCACCGCCTGCTGCCCGAACTTCCACCAGTCCTTCTCCTGGGCGTCCAGGCGCGCGAGAAGCGTGCCGAGCGCCTTCACGCCGGTCGGTTCCAGGTCGCCGAGCGTGAACGGCCGGCCCTGCTCCATGGCCCGGATCGCCGCCGAGTGCTCCAGGCACACCAGCAGGTCGTCGCCCACGTGTTCACGTAGGAACGCGACGTCGGACGGGCCGTGCACCTTGTTGCCGACCACCGCGACCGGCACGTCGAAGTCGGCGGCGTAGTCGCGGTACTGGCGGTAGACGCCCACCCCCTGCCGGGTGGGCTCGGCCACCAGGAACGTCATGTCGAAGCGGGTGAACAGCCCGGAGGCGAACGAGTCGGCCCCGGCGGTCATGTCGACCACGACGTACTCGCCGGCGCCGTCGACGAGGTGGTTGAGGTACAGCTCCACCGCGCCGACCTTGGAGTGGTAACAGGCCACCCCCAGGTCGGTCTCCTCGAACGGGCCGGTGACCATCAGGCGCGGCCCGTCGGGCGTGATGGCCGAGAAGCGGGTGTGCACGGGGTCGTCGAACTCCCCCAGGCGCAGCAGCCGCGACCCGCGGCCGGGCGGGGTGGTCTTGACCATCGCCGCGGCGGAGGAGATGAGCGGGTTGTCGCCGCGGAGGTGCTCCTTGATCTCGGTCAGGTGCGTGCCCATCGGGCGCGGCAGCGCGCTCTCGGGCATCCCGAGCGCCATGCCGAGGTGCTGGTTGATGTCGGCGTCGATCGCCACGACGGGTCCGCCCCTGGCGGCGACGTATCTCGCGAACAGCGCGGACAGGGTCGTCTTGCCGCTGCCGCCCTTACCGACGAATGCCACCCTCACGT
The DNA here is from genome assembly GCF_050942225.1 of Streptosporangium sandarakinum. NCBI lineage: Bacteria > Bacillati > Actinomycetota > Actinomycetes > Streptosporangiales > Streptosporangiaceae > Streptosporangium > Streptosporangium sandarakinum. Next base: position 8,144,249 of record NZ_CP192034.1, on the reverse strand, counting down.
CAACGATCCAATCATGATTATGAAAACCGTTTCACTCCGCTGGAGCATCATGCCACGAAGGGCGGGTGAGCGGGGGCAGAACCGCTGTGAGAGGCTCTGCCAGATGACGGTCGCATGGGTGGTGCTGGTGCTGTCGGGGCTGATGGAGACCGCGTGGGCGGTGGCCCTGGATCGGTCCCAGGGGTTCTCCCGGCCGGTGCCCAGTCTGATCTTCGTGGTGACGCTGGTGCTGAGCATGATCGGGCTGGGGTACGCGCTGAAGTCGATCCCGGTCGGTACGGCCTACGCCGTGTGGGTCGGGATCGGCGCGGTCGGCACGACCGTCGTCGGCATGGCGTGGCTCGGCGAGCCCACGTCGGTGGCGAGGATCGCCTGCCTGGTGCTGGTCGTCGCCGGGGTCGTCGGCCTGAAGGTCTTCCACTGAGCCGCGCGGCTCAGGGCACCGGTTCCCCATGGCCGCCGGGGATGGCGTTCCGGGTGATGTGGGCGATGGTGATCTCGGAGAGCAGGGTCTCCTCGTGCTCGCGAAGCACACTCCAGACGTGCGCGATCGGCCGGGCGACGCCGGGGTAGTCGTCGTTCCTGAAGTGCTCGGGCCTGCCCTCGACCACCATGATCACGTCGGCCAGGGTGATCTCCTCGGGGGGCCGGGCCAGCCAGTAGCCGCCGTCCGGGCCGCGCTGGCTGTGGATCAGGCCGGCGCGGCGCAGCTGCAGCAGGATGTTGTCCAGGAACCTCCGCGGGATGTTCTGCGCCGCGGCGACCTTCTCCGCGGGCACGGGCCCCGGGCCGGTGGCGGCCAGCTCGGCGACGGCCCGCAGGGCGTACTGGGTCCTGGCGGAGACGCGCATACCGTCAGGCGCTCGTCCGGGCGAGGCCCCAGCGACGGCGCAGCGAGGTGTCGGCCGTCTCGAACAGCAGGTCCACCGCGATGCCGATGACCAGGATCACGATCATCGTGGAGAGCAGGCCGGCCGAGTCGGCGAGCTCGCGGTCGAAGAACAGCCGCTCGCCCAGCGACGACTGGTGAGCGATGATCACCACCAGCTCCCCGGCCATCAGCGACCGCCAGGCGAAGGCCCAGCCCTGCTTCAGCCCGGCCAGGAACGACGGCAGCGACGCCGGCAGGATCACGTGGCGGTAGAGCTGCAGGCGGCGGAAGCCGAGCACGTGCCCGGCGCGCAGCAGGATGGGCGGCGTGTAGTCCACCCCGGTGATCAGCCCGTTGGCGATGGACGGCGCCGCGCCGAGGATGACCACGAAGGTGATCGCGCTCTCGGTCAGCCCGAACAGCAGGATGGCCAGCGGGAACCAGGCGATCGACGGCATGGTCTGCAGGCCGGTGATCAGCGAGCCGAAGGCGGCCCGCAGCACCCGGACCCGGGAGACCAGGGCGCCGACGACCAGGCCCGCCACCACCGAGACGGCGAAGCCCGTCACCGCGCGGCGCATGGTCACGCCGATCGCCTCCCAGTACTCGCCGGTGGTCAGCCGGTCGAGGAGGACCGGGGCGACGTCGGTGGGCCCGGCGAAGACGTACTCCGGCCAGAAACCGGCCCACACCACGCACTGCCACACCGCCAGCACGATGGCCACGGCCAGGGCCATCGGCCACAGGCGGCCCCAGACGCGGGCGGCCGGGCCGCCGGACGACTCGCCGCCCAGCTCCAGCGCGTCGAGCCCGGCGAGCTGCCGGGCGTGGGCGTCGGCGGGCGCGCGGTCCGCGCCGCCGGTGACCGCGGCGCCGGCGGTGGTTCCGGTGACCCCGCCGTCCGCGGTGACCGCGGTGTCCCCGGGAGGCGCGGCGCCGTCGGCGCCGATCGCGGTGTGACCGGTGTCGTCGACGCCGGTGGTGACCCTGGTGTCAGCGGCCATGGCGCATGACCTCCTCCCGGAGCCGGCCCGTCACGGCGCCGGCGATCTCCGCCACCTCGGCGGAGTCGGTACGGCGGGGCCGTTCGAGCGTGATGGGGAAATCCTCGACGACCCGCCCCGGACGGCTGCTGAGCAGCACGACGCGGTCGCCGAGCCGTACGGCCTCGCGGACGTTGTGGGTGACGAACAGGACGCTGAGCCGGCGTTCCCGCCAGATCCGCTCCAGCTCGTCGTGGAGCAGGTCGCGGGTCATCGCGTCCAGCGCGCCGAACGGCTCGTCCATCAGCAGGACGTCGGCGTCCTGGGCGAGCGCGCGGGCCAGGGAGACCCGCTGGCGCATGCCCCCGGACAGCTCGTGCGGGCGCTTGCCGCCGAAACCGCCCAGGTGGACGGTCTCCAGGAGCGCCGCCGCCCGCTCACGCCGTTCCCGGGAGGCCACGCCCTGGACCCGCAGCGCCATCTCGACGTTGGCCGAGACGGTGAGCCAGGGGAACAGGGCCGGCTCCTGGAACATCATGGCGATCTTCCGGCCGCCGGTGCCGATCCGGCCGGCCGTGGGGGTGTCCAGTCCGGCGACCAGGGAGAGCAGCGTGCTCTTGCCGCAGCCGGAGGCGCCGAGCAGGCAGACGAACTCGCCCGGGGCGACGGAGAGCGTGACGTCGTCCAGGGCGTGCAGCCCCTTCCTGCCCTGGCCGTAGACCTTGGAGACGCCGTCCAGCCGGACGGCGGGCCCGGCGTCTCCGACGGCCCCGGTGTCCTCGGCGCCCCCCGGACGGGCGGTCCCGGGGGCCGGGGCGCCCTGGGCGCCCTCGGTGCCCTGGCCGTGCCGGCTGTTCCGGGCGCGTTCCCTGAGCGGAGTCCTCACGTCCTCCTCCTTCCGATCGGCGATTGCGGCGGGTTCGACGGGCTCACGGCTCACCTGTCGGCGATCTCCGGGCGGCCCTTGGCCTTGTGGATCTGGTTGAGGACCGACAGGTCGTAGATGCCGTTCAGGTCGACCGGCTGGAGCAGGCCGATCTTGATCGCGTGGTCGGCGCTGGCGGTCAGCGAGGAGGCGATGGGGTCGTCGGTGAAGGTGATGTTGGCGAAGGCGCGGTCCAGGACCTCCTGCTTGAGCGGCTTGCCGGTCAGCTCGGCGAGGGCCGCGTTCACGGTCTTCGCGGCGTCGGCCGGGTCGGCCTCGATCGCCGCGTTGGCCTCGACGTGCCCTTCGAGGAGCTGCCGGACCGTCTCCGGGTGCTCGGCGGCGAAGTCCTGGCGGACGATGAGGTGGGTGATCACGAACTGCTTGTCCGGCCACAGGTCCCGCTCGTCGACGAGGACCTTGCCCTTGCTCTCCAGGACCAGCCGGCTGGCGAACGGCTCCGGCACCCACGCGCCGTCGATGTCGCCGGTGGCGAAGGTCTGCAGGGTCTGGGAGTTCTCCTGGGGGACGATGCCGACGTCGCCGCCGCCCTTGGTGTCGGTCTTCAGGCCCTTCTGCTGCAGCCAGTAGCGCAGGGCGACGTCCTGGGTGTTGCCGAGCTGGGGTGTGGCGATCTTCTTGCCCCGCAGGTCCTCGACGCTCTTGATCTCGGGCTTGACGACCAGCGAGACGCCGCCCGAGGCCGCCCCGGCGATGATCTTTATGGCCTTGCCCTTGGACTTGGCCCAGGCGTTGATGGCGGGGTTGGGGCCGATGTAGGTGGCGTCGACCGCGCCCGAGAAGATCGCCTCGATCGCGGCCGGGCCGGCGTTGAAGGTGCTGGTCGTGAGCTTGGTCGAGCCGAGATGCTTGGCGAAGAGGCCCTTCTCCACGCCGACCAGTGCCGTGGCGTGGGTGATGTTGGGGAAGAACCCGAGCCGCACCTCGGCGAGCTTGTCCCCGCCACCGGAGGCGGTCGCGGTGCCCGCCGTCTCCGATCCCCCGCAGGCGGCCGACAAGGTCGTGAACGCCAGTGCGGCCAGCGCCGCCACCACCCCGCGAGCCCTGCGAGCCTTCATGGCCACTCCTAATTCCTACTAAACAAGTCGGCTATGCGTATATAAAGGCCGACTCTACCCACCTGTCAAGTAGGAAAATGGCACGCCCCGGTCACGACGCTCTCCGGCGGGCGCCGGGCGCGAGGGGTCGCGCGATGCCCGCCGTCCCGGACGGCCTCGCGGGTCAGCCGCAGACGGAGTCGAGGACCGTCGCGGTGTTCGGGCGGAACCGCTGGGAGTCGTCGCGGTGCGCGACGACGGGGGGAACCGGCCTGACCAGGGTCGCCGCGATCTTGTGCTTGATCAGGTCGTAGTCGGGGTACGCGGTGTTGATCAGCGGCGGGACGAACTGCAGGGTCCGGATCTTCGACTGCTTCACCTTCTCCGCCAGCTCGACCAGGTTCGGCAGCAGCCCCTGCGGGATGTCGGTGGAGACGGCGTGCATCGTGGCGTCGGCCAGCTTCTCGAAGCTCCGCAGGACCGTCACCGGATCGGCCTGCTTGGCGACGGCGTTCATCAGGCACTTCTGCCGGCCCATCCGGACGTAGTCGTCGCTGTAGGTGCGGGCCCTGCCGTACCAGAGGGCCTGTTCGCCGGTCAGCCTGCGGGTGCCGGCGGGGATCAGGCCCTCGTTCTGCCGGCCGTACACGATGGGATCCCTGACGGTGACCCGCACGCCGCCCATCGCGTCGATGATGTCGGCGAAGCCGAACATGTCGACCATCGCGTAGTAGTGGATCGGCAGGCCGGTGATGCCGCTGACGGTCCTCTTCAGCAGCGTGGGGCCGCGGTGCCCCCGGGGGACGCCCGGGACGACGTCGGGGTGGTCCTCGGCGTACTGCCAGACCTCGTTGAGCAGGCCGGGGGTGTAGGGCGGCTCACCGCCGAAGCCGTAGGGGAAGTGCTGACGCGCCGGGCCGGGCGGCATCGGGACCTTCTCCAGGTTTCTCGGCAGGCCGAACAGCACGGTGTCGCCGGTATGGGTGTCGACGCTGGCCACGGTCATGCTGTCGGTGCGCACGCCGATCCGGTTGGCCGCGGCGTCGCCGCCGATCAGCAGGATGTTGATCCGGTCGCGACCCTGCCAGGGGTCCACCGGGATGGGCGCGCCGTTGGCGGTGAAGATCGAGGTCACGACGTGCTGGGAGACGTAGGCGAGCCGGGCCGCGTACGCCATGGGGGCGACCACCAGGGCGCACAGCACGCCCACGGCGAGGGCCGACAGCAGCCGGGCCGGGCCGGACAGCGACTCCGGCCTGACGAGCTGGTAGGAGCGCACGGTCACGGTCACGGTCGCGGCGGCGAACAGCAGCGCGGCCAGTCCGAAGACCCACAGCCAGGCCGGCTGGACGATCAGGGCGAGCAGCTCGGCCCGGGAGGTGAGAAGGAGGATCGCGACCCCCCCGACGAGGGTGACGAAGGTCCCCATCAGGGCGATGCCGGCCGCGCGCCGGCCGACCCACAGGTGGGCCAGACCCCACAGAACGGCCGATCCCAAGGTGATCGCCAGGCTCGGCCCAATGTTCAAACGACCCCGTTGACCTGCCATCTCTCTAACATCTCCCGTCCGTTGGCCCCAGGTGTCACAGATTAGTAACGGTTTTCGGATGAATGCGCTATGAGGCGGTGCGACGCGCGGGGAAGTCCGAGTCAAGGTTCGTTGGGAGGTCCCTGCCGTTTCCGGTGATTGCCCTCATCCAAATCGCGGCCAAAAGAGAGACATATGCGGTTTTGCGCGGCGAATTCGGGGATTTCCCGCTAAGGGGCGGTGAGGGGGATCGGTGCGGGGAGCGATCAGCGCTTTTTCGATCATGTTCGGTTGCGCGCTCACCCCGTTCGCGCTCGCCGGTTTCTGGGTGGCGGACGAGATATCCGGCTCCGGCCGCTACGTGGCGGACGTCGCGCCGACGGCGGCCGACCCCGCGGTCCGCGACGACGTCACCGACCGCGTCACCGCCGAGATCTCCCGGTCGCTGCCCGGCATGGACCGTCCGGCCACCGCGGACCTCGTCCGCCGGTCCGTGAACGCGGTCGTCACCGGCGGCGACTTCCCCGCCGTGTGGGCCGAGCTGAACCGGGCGGCGCACCGGCGGGTGGTCTCCGTGCTGCGGGACGGACCCGGGCGGGCGGCCCCGGAACGGGTGGACCTCGACCTGACCCCGGTGTACGGCATGGCCCGGCGGGAGCTGGCCGCGGCCGGGCAGGCGGGCGCCTCCCGCCTGCCCGACCTGCACCCGCGGATCGAGTTGCTCCCCGTGCGGGCGCTGCTCGGCGCGCGGACGGCCTGCGACTGGCTGGTCCGGCTGAAGTGGGCACTGCCGCTGCTGCCCGTGCTGCCGCTGGCGGCGGGGTGGTCCTCGCGGGCGACCGCGAGGAGGCGCTCAGCGGCGCCGGGTTCGGGCTGGCCGCGAGCATGGTCGCGCTGGCCGCCGGGCTGGCCGCCGTCCGCTCGCTCTGCCTGCCCGTCCCGGCGGACGGCGGTCCCCCGTCCTCCGCCGTCTACTCGATCTTCGACGCGCTCGCCCTGTTCCCGAGGATCGGCCTGCGCGTCGTCTTCGCGGCGGGCCTGATCACGGCCGGGGTGGTCGCCATCGTCCGCGAGCACCGGTCCTCGCGCGAGCCGCCCCCGCCCCCGGCGCCGGACCCGGATCCGGACCGTTCCGAGGCCTCCACCCTGGTCCGGGGTGGCATGAGATGTTCTTCACAGGGTAGCCGGTGGCGCCATGAGCGACGTTGAGACGGGGACGGTGACCACCAAGGTCCCCGCGCGGCTGGACCGGTTGCCATGGTCACGATGGCACTGGATGATCATCATTGGCCTCGGGACCGTCTGGATCCTCGACGGGCTCGAGGTGACCATCATCGGGAACCTCTCGGCGCAGCTCGCCAAGGAGGGCAGCGGCCTGGCGATCACCCAGGCCCAGGTCGCCGGTACGGCGGCGGCCCTCTACGTGGCCGGCGCCTGCGTGGGAGCGCTCTTCTTCGGCTGGCTCACCGACAGGTTCGGCCGCAAGAAGCTGTTCATCATCACGATGGTGGTCTACCTGGTCGCCACCGCGGCGACCGCCTTCTCGTTCTCCGCGTGGTGGTTCTTCCTCTTCCGCTTCCTGACCGGATTCGGCATCGGCGGCGAGTACGCGGCGATCAACTCCGCCATCGACGAGCTGATCCCCAGCCGCCACCGCGGCCGCATCGACGTCGTCATCAACGGCAGCTACTGGCTCGGCGCCGCCGGAGGCGCGCTGCTGACCGTCCCCCTGCTCAACGACCTCCCGGTCAACATCGGCTGGCGCGTCGCCTTCGGCCTGGGCGTGGTCCTCGGCCTCGGCATCCTCCTCGTCCGGCGGCACGTGCCGGAGAGCCCCCGCTGGCTGTTCATCCACGGCCGGGGCCGGGAGGCGGAGGAACTGGTCGACGGCATCGAGGAACGCGTCGAGACCGAGAAGGGCGAGCGCCTCTCCGAGCCCTCCTCCTCCATGACCATCCACCAGCGCCGGTCGATCGGGTTCGGCCAGATCGCGCACACGATGGTCGCCCGCTATCCCAAGCGCACCGTCCTCGGCTTCTCGCTCTTCATCGGGCAGGCGTTCCTCTACAACGCCATCACCTTCGGGTACGCCCAGATCCTGTCGACGTTCTTCAAGATCGACACCAACACCGGCTACTTCTTCGCGGTCATCGCGGTCGGCAACTTCCTCGGCCCGCTGCTGCTGGGTCACCTGTTCGACACCGTCGGCCGGGTGCCCATGATCTCCGGCACCTACATAGGGTCCGGGGTGCTGCTGCTCGGCACGGCGTGGCTGTTCAACCAGGGCGTGCTGACCGCCGTCACGCTGACCGCCTGCTGGTGCGTCGTGCTCTTCTTCGCCTCGGCGGGGGCGAGTGCGGCCTACCTGACGGTCAGCGAGATCTTCCCGATGGAGACGCGGGCCATGGCCATCGCCTTCTTCTACGCGATCGGCACCCTCGTCGGCGGTGTCGCCGGGCCGCTGATCTTCTCGCACCTGGTCGAGAGCGGCAAGCCGGGTGACACGGCCCTGGCCTTCGTCATCGGCGCGGTCCTGATGATCGCGGCCGGGCTGGTGGAGGTGTTCCTCGGGGTCAAGGCCGAAGGCAAGAGCCTTGAGGACATCGCGGAGCCACTGACCAGCGCGTCGGCCAAGAGCAGCACCGCGGCGGCCTGAACAGGCCTTTCCGGGCCCGCCGTACGGCGGGCCCTTCGCCTAGCCTCGCCGGGCCCTGCCCGGCTTTCCCGGCCGGTGCGCGTCCCCCGTGCCGCCGGGCGGCGTCTCCACGTCACCGGACAGCGGCAGCCGCAGGACGAACCGGGCGCCCTCCCCCCGCGGCCGGTCCGTCGCGTACAGCCTGCCCCCGTGCGCCGTCGCGATCTCCCTGGCGATGGACAGGCCGAGCCCCGTTCCGCCGGCCTCCCGGCTGCGCGCGGTGTCCAGGCGGGTGAACCGCTGGAAGATCCGTTCCCGGTCGGCCTCCGGGACGCCCTGGCCGTTGTCGACGACCTCCAGCACGGCGTCGTCCCCGTTCTGGCAGACGTTGACCTCGATCATGCCCGCCGCGTGCCGTTCGGCGTTGGCCAGCAGGTTGGTCAGGACCCTGCTGAGCTGGAGCCGGTCTCCCCGGACGACCACGCCCGGGTGCAGCCGCATGAGCACCTCGTGCCGGGACGGCCGCTGCTCCATCTCGCCGGTGACCAGCTCCGCCAGGTCGACGCGCCGGGGTTCGGGCCGCGCCCCGGCGTCGAGGCGGGCGAGCGTGAGCAGGTCGTCGATGACGGCCTGGAGCCGCTCGGCGTCCTTCAGCGCCGACCGCATCGCCAGTGCCGAATCCTCGGCCTCCGGGTCGGCCAGTGCCAGCTCCAGCTTGGTGCGCAGGCCGGTCAGCGGGGTGCGCAGCTCATGGGAGGCGTCGGAGGCGAAGCGGCGCTCCATCTCCCTGGCGTGCTCCAGCCGGTCGAGGGTCCTGTTGATCGACTCGATGAGCGTGTTCAGCTCGCTGCCGGAGGCGGGCACGGCTATCCGGTGGCTGAGGCCGGAAGCGGCGATCTCCGCCATCTCGGCACGCATCTGCCGCACCGGTTCGAGGGCCCTGCCGACCAGCCACCAGGTGCCCCAGCCCACCAGCCCGAGGAGCACGAGGCAGAAGGCGGTCAGCACGCCCTCCAGGGTGTGGCCGACCAGCAGGGGCGGTCTCTGCTCGGCCGCGTAGACCATGACGTCGCCGTGCGGGGAGAAACTGCCCTGCAGGCCTACGACGACGAAGCACGTCCGCCCGGCCCCGGGGACCGTCACGCAGGGCTCGTCCACCACGCGGGTGTCGTCCGGGCCGGGCCACATGCGGCTGATCGGCGGCATCCCCCGCATCATGGGGCTGGCCGCGACGACCCGGCCGGCGCGGTCGACGGCCTGGAGCCGGCCGACGGCGTTCGTGGGGATGGTCCCGTCGGGCACGCCCCGGCGGACCTCCCTGACCGCCACCCGGGCCGCTTGGGAAGCGCTGTCCGTCACGGAGCCCAGCGCCTTGGACCGCAGGCCCGCCGACATCGCGAGCACGCCGATCCCGAGCACCAGCGCGAAGATCAGAACGGTGATGAGCGTCGCCCGCCCCTGTAAGGAACGCGGACCTCGCCAAACGGCCACGGACCTCCTCCGGTCTCCTTCCGGTCGGACACTCACCGAACACTAGGAGCCGGGCATCCATCGGGGAGGTAAAGAGGGAATGCCTTTCGTGGCTTTTTACGCAAAAAGGACAATATCCCGTATTTCGTCCCGGGAAGCGACGCCGAGCTTTGGATACGCCTTGTAGGGGTGGTATCCGACCGCGCGAGGGGCTGGGGAAGAGCCGGGCGGCGATGTCCCGGTTGGACAGGCCGCCGGTCGTACCATCTGCAGCTCCTGGGGGACGAGGCGGGCCGGCGCGCCGGGGGCGGGCGCCTCGGGCGCGGCGGATCCGGTCGCGCCCGGCTCCCGTGCAACATGGGTGGAACCCTGGTTGTTTACCCGAATTGAGGGATCAGGCGCCCGCGCAGGAGTCATGGGTGGCGTCGAACCCCTTCAGGCTGTCGGTGTCGTTCGACCTGAGGGGCTTGAGCCCCTTCCAGTCGTCGCCGATGGTCAGGATCAGCCTCGACGTGGTCGCCCGGGGCACCGCCCGGCCGGTCGAGGCGAGCAGGTCGCGGCTGAGCGTGGGGACGCCGGGCTCGCCGTTCGGCGAGTACATGATCGTGGTCTTCGGGTACGGCTTACGCGGCGCGTCACCGATCTTGTAGATGTGGTAGCCCCGCTCCTCAAGCTGGACGGCCACCTGTGACCCCAGGCCGGAGCGGTTCGTCCCGTTGCGCACCTCGACCTGGATCTTCGAGCGGGAGACCTTGGTCTGCCCGCCCTTGATCCCGGACCCGGCGAACGTCTTATCCCGCGCGACCATCTGGAACAGCGTCCGGCTCTGCGGCTGCACCCACTCCACCCGGCCGGGGTGGGTGGCCGAGTATCTCCAGGGCGTGGTGACGAAGTGGATCTGCCCGGCGGCCATGCCCTTGGCGCTCGTCGCCAGGTCCTTCATGACGCCCGTGGTGAGGCCGGAGTCGGTGGTGACCGACTTGGTGGCCGCGTCCAGGAAGCCGAAGAGCCTGGTGGGATCGGTGAGCGTGTCGCCGCTCATCACCTTCTTGATCATGGAGGCGACGAACATCTGCTGCCGCTGGATGCGCCCGATGTCGGAGCCGTCGCCGAGGCTGTAGCGGACGCGGACGTAGCCGAGTGCCTGCTCGCCCATGAGGACCTGTCGCCCGGCGGGAAGGTTGAGCAGGGCCTTCACGTCGCGGATCGGCTCCGGGAGGCAGACCTCGACGCCGCCGACCGCGTCCACCATGCTCTTGAAACCGGTGAAGTCGACCTTCACGAAGTGGTCGATGCGGATCCCGGTGAGCGACTCGACGGTCTTCCAGGTGCAGCCGATCCCGCCGAAGTTGAACGACTCGTTGATCATGCCGATGTGCGCCCGCTGGCCCTGCAGGCCCCCTGTGGCCTTGCAGTCGGGGAGCTGCACCATGGAGTCGCGGGGGAAGCTGATGACCATGGCGTTGTCCCGCTTCGGCGAGATGTGCGCCAGCATGATCGTGTCGGTCCGCTCGCCGACCTCCCGGCCGTACTTGGCGTTCTTGCCGTTGCGCTGGTCGGAGCCGACCACCAGGACGTTCATCGCCTTGGTCGCGATCTTTGCGGGTCGCGCGCCCAGCTCCTCGGCTCCGACCTCGACCCGCTTGACGTTCCCGTTCAGCTTGACGTAGGCGGCGGCCGCCGTCCCTGCCACCGCCACCACGACGGCGGTGCCGCCGGCCACCGTCCACCGGAGCCACCGGCGGCGGCGCCGCCCGGCCCGCGCCGGGGGCTGCGCGGGCGCGGTCTGCGCGGAAGGTTCCGCGGGCGCGTCCATCGACCCGTTGCTCACGTGACTCCCAAGGGGACTGGCCGGGGCGCACGCCCTCGGCTGGGGCCGGATTCCGGCAGGGGGAGTGTACAGATCCCAGGTAAAAGTCAAGTAAGGATTGCGCATATACCCTTTTGACCTTTGGCTAGGCGTTCGTGAAGAACAAGGTGTTCTGGCCGGTCGCGGAGCCGGGCGGAACGGGGTGCCGGGATGCGCCCGCCGGGGCGGTGGGGCCGAAGTGGGCGGCCTTGTTATGATCCGCCGATGATTATCCGAGTCGGCGGTCTTGCCGACGTCCCGGCGGTACTGGCGATGTTCGACGGCGCGGTGGCGTGGCTGACCGCGCGGGGCCGTACCGGGCAGTGGGGCAGCGAGCCCTTCTCCACCAACCCCGTCCGTGTCGAGAAGGCCACCGCCTGGGCCGCCTCGGGCGGGATGCGCATCGCCGAGATCGACGGCCGGCCCGCCGGCTGCCTCGTCGTCGGTCCCGCGATGGAGTACGTCTCCCCGGCGGCCGAGCCCGAGCTGTACGTGCAGGTCCTGATCAACGACCGGCGGTTCCACGGCCGGGGCGTCGGCGCCGCGCTGCTGGAGCGGGCCGTGACCGAGGCGGCGGAGCTGGGCGTCTCGCTGGTCCGGGTCGACTGCTACGCCGGGGACGACGGCCGGCTGGTGCGCTACTACGAGAGCCAGGGCTTCACCAGGACCGAGACGTTCACGGTGGGCGAGTGGCCCGGTCAGATACTGGAGCGGAGGCTTCCCGTCGCGACGGGCTGACCGGGACGGCCGCCGGGCACGGCAGGGTGCGTTCGCGGGGCGGCGCCGGGCACGGCAGGGCAGGGCCGGGTGCGTTCGCGGTGCGGCGTGGGACAGGGCCGGATGCGTTCGCGGGGCTGGGTAGGGGCGTTCGCGGGGCGGTACGGGGCGCGGCCGGGTGCCTCGCGGGCGCCATGCTTCGGTGGCGGGGCGGTCATATACAGGAAATATCGACAAGGGAGGATTGGGACTGGGTTTACCGTCTTATGGGGGTTTCGTGAACACTGCTCTCGATCATTCCTATCGGGGCGAACATCCCGTCCGTACCCTCGCCTACCTCTTCAGGGAAGACCGGTTCAAGCTCGTCGTCGCGGTCTTCGCCTTCCTCGTCAAGCACAGCCCCACCTGGCTGCTGCCGCTGATCACCGCGAACGTCATCAACATCGTGGTCGGCCACCGCCCCATCGTCGAACTGTGGGGCAACACGGCCGTCCTGCTCGTCCTGCTGCTCCTCAACCACCCCTTCCACCTCCTCTACGTCCGCTGCATGCACGGCGCGATCCGGCGGGTGGGCGTGAACCTGCGCTCCGCGCTCTGCCGCCGCATGCAGCAGCTCTCGATCGGCTACCACTCCCGGGTCAGCGCCGCCGTACTCCAGACCAAGGTCATCCGGGACGTCGAGAGCATCGAGCAGACCAGCCAGCAGGCGAGCGACATGGGCCTTTCGGCCCTCACCACGCTGGTCGGCGGCCTAGTGGTGATCGCCTTCCGGGTGCCCGCCGCGATCCCGGTCCTGCTGGTGGTCGTGCCGACCGCGGCCTTCCTGGTGATGCGGCTCCGCACCCGCCTGCGGGAGGACAACGAGAGCTTCCGCCGCGAGGTCGAGACGCTCTCCAGCCGGATCAGCGAGATGACCACCCTCATCCCCATCACCCGGGCGCACGGCCTGGAGCGCGACGCGCTGCACCGCGTGGACGGCACGCTGACCAAGGTGCTGCGCAAGGGACTCAAGCTCGACCTGCTCAACGGCAGCTTCGGCGCCCTCGCCTGGATCCTGCTCAACGCGCTGGGCGTCGCCTTCCTGACGGGCTCCGCGCTCATCGCCTACTACCAGGTCATCCCGATCACCGCCGGCGACGTGGTCATGCTGACCACCTTCTTCACCACCCTCACCTCCGCCGTCACCTCCCTGATCAGCCTGACCCCGGTGATCAGCAAGGGGCTGGCGTCGGTCCGGTCGATCGGCGAGGTGCTCCAGGCCCCCGACCTGGAGCACAACGAGGGCAAGGTGAAGATCGACTCGGTGCGAGGCGAGGTGGAGTTCCGCGACGTCGAGTTCGCCTACGGCGAGCCCGGCGAACCCCCCGCGGTCACCGGCCTCACCCTCAGGGCGGTGCCCGGCGAGACGATCGCCCTCGTCGGACCGTCGGGCGCGGGCAAGTCGACCGTGCTCAACCTCGTCATCGGCTTCCTGCGGCCGACCTCCGGCCGAATCCTGCTCGACGGCCGCGACATGGAGACGGTGGACATGCGGACCTACCGCCGTTTCATGTCGGTCGTGCCGCAGGAGTCGATCCTGTTCGAGGGCAGCATCAGGGAGAACGTCACCTACGGCCTGGCCGACGTCTCCGAGGAGCGGCTGACGCGGGCCCTGCGGGACGCCAACGCGCTGGAGTTCGTCGAACGGCTGCCCGCCGGGCTCGACACGGTCGTCGGGGAACGCGGGGCCCGGCTGTCCGGCGGCCAGCGGCAGCGCCTGGCCATCGCCCGAGCCCTGATCCGCGACCCGCGCGTGCTGATCCTCGACGAGGCGACCTCCGCCCTGGACTCCCGGTCGGAGGCGCTAATCCAGCAGGCGCTGGCCCGGCTGGTCGCCGGCCGTACGGTCTTCGTCGTCGCGCACCGGCTGTCCACGATCCGGAACGCGGACCGCATCGCGGTCATGCGGGACGGCGGAATCGTGGAGGTGGGAACCCACGAGGAGCTGATGCGGCTGCGCGGCGTCTACGCGGGACTCCAGCAGGCCCAGCTCGCCTGACGCGGCGAATCCGGGAAGAACGAATCCGGGAACGGCGGAGCTTGGAACGGCGGGGCCGGAAAGCGGGAACGGCGGGGCCTGTAACGGTGGGGCCGGAAAGCGGGAACGGCGGGGCCGGAAAGCAGGAAGGGCGCGGGACCGTCGTCGTCCCGCGCCCTTCACCGGTCAGATCGCCCGGCGGGGGATCAGCCCGTGCCGGCGGCGTTCAGCGGATAGACCCGCAGCCAGTCGACCTCCATCCACGCCTCTCCCTCGGTGCCTCCGCCGGGGAACCAGTCGAGCTGCAGGCACGGCTGCATCACACCGGTCGTGTGCCTGGCCGAGCGGAACCACTCCTTGCCGTCGATGTAGCCGACCGTGCCCTGCGGGCTGACCTCGACCGCGTAGGTGTGCCAGGCGGTCACCTCCACGTCGGAGTAGGACTGCTCCTCGCCCTGCGGGGTCTGCAGGTAGAAATTGGGACGCCACTTGCCCGGGTAGTCGTACACCCCCAGGAAGTCGATCTCCTCGCCCGTGGTGCTCAGCACGTCGCCCCCGCCGTCCCGCGGCCACAGCAGGGCGAGGGGGCGGTAGGCGGTCGCCCCGCCCTCGTACATCCGGACCCGGGTCTCCCAGCGCCCGTACGTCTGCTCGTGGCGGGCGCCGATCCCGGCCGTGGTGCCGTCGGCGCGGCCGTAGAGGTAGAGCGAGCCGTTGCCGACGTAGAGCTGGTCGGGGGAACGGCGGCCCTTGCCGGCGTGGCCCGCCGAGTCGTAGATCACCCAGTCGGCCGGGTCGAGGACGCCGTCGAACTCCGCGCACCACGACGGTGTGCCCCAGCCGAGGGTCCCGGCCGCGCTCGCCTGGCCGGCGGGGGCCGGGCCGCAGACGGCCTTCGCGGCGCCGGACGCCGCCGCGCCGGGGGCGGCGGCGATCATGCCCGCCGCCAGCGCGGTCACCAGGCCGAGTACGGCCGTCCGCGCCGGTAATCGATGGTTCATGGCTGCTCCTTGGAACTGGCACAGAGCGCCGAGGG
The DNA here is from genome assembly GCF_050942225.1 of Streptosporangium sandarakinum. Classification (NCBI taxonomy): domain Bacteria; kingdom Bacillati; phylum Actinomycetota; class Actinomycetes; order Streptosporangiales; family Streptosporangiaceae; genus Streptosporangium; species Streptosporangium sandarakinum. The sequence goes on along the minus strand of NZ_CP192034.1, from coordinate 8,129,160 downwards.
ACTGAAGCCCCAGCAACCGGCCTTGACCGGTGTCACGGGCCGCGGAACGGACCCGCTCGGCGCGAGGGGAACGGAGTATGCGGGTGGTGCGAAGGCCCACCGGGGCGCCCAGGACGGCGCCTGAGGGTCGGTGGCCGGAAGCGGCGCGGCGGAGCCGATCGTACGGCCATGCCAGGGCGCGAGACTCCAACATGCCGAATCCCGCCACGACGCGCAGTCTCCGGAACCCGCGATCCCCGAGGTGAAGAAGGAGCGCGCCAGCGGGGGCAGCGGTAGGACGGGCCTGGTCGCGGGGACTCCGAGGATGGACGCGGGCGAGTCGGCGCCGGACTCGGCGGCCGGCTGACCGGTGGAGAACGCCGGGGCGGTGGGGGCCACGGTGGGGGTCACAGCGGGGGTGGGGAAGGGCGCCGCGGTCGGATCGGCCGAGGGCCACGCCGTACGCGCGGGCGGGACCGGATCGGGAACGGTGGGCACGTCACCGGTGACGCCGGTTTCACCCGCGTCATCGGCGGTCGGGACGGGAGAGGGGCTCGCCGGGTCCTTCGGGGCCTTCCTGGACGCCTTTCCGGACCTGTCCGGGGTGCCGTCCCCGGGCGTGGCCTTCTTCGACGACTCCTTGGCGCCCTTCCCGGACGGTTCCTTCGCCGACTCTCCGGTGTCCTTCTTCCCAGAAGCCTTCTTTCCGGACTCCTTCTCGGAGGACTCCTTCGTTCCCTTACCGGCTTTTTCCCCTTTTTCCTGTGAGGTGTCCCTGGAGGTTCCCTTGCCCTTCTCTCCGGACTTGCCCTTCTCCTTCTCCGTGTCCTTCTTCCCCGAGTCGTCCTGCCCGGTGGAACTCTCGCCGCTCTGGGACGGCTTGGGCTCCGCCGGTTTCTGGGACTGCTCGGGCGTCTGCGGGGCCGGGGACTCACCTCCCGAGGACGGAGGCTGCGCCGTGGTCTCGGGCGTGGCGCTGGGAGCCGGGGCGGGGGAGTCCTTCTTGCCCCCGTCACCGGGGTCGGGCGCGTCCTTGCCCTTGTCGTCGGAGTCGGGCTTGCTCCTGGTGTCCGGCTGCGGCGCGGTGCTCCGGACCGCGGCACGAGCTCGGCCGGTTTCCGGAAGCGTCGAGAGGTGCGGCTCGGGATCGGAACTCCTGGACGCGTTCCGCTTCGGCGCGGACTTCTCCGTGGCGTCCCGCGTGGTGCTCCGTTCGGTCCGCTCGGTCTCCCGCCCGGCGTCGCGGTCGGCGTCACGGCTGGAAGGGCGGCCGGAGCCGTCCGTCGTCCTCCGGCCGGTGCCGGGGGAGCCCTCCGCCTTCCTCGGCGCGGATTCGGACCGGGTGGCCGGCCCGGACCGGGGCGCGGAGCGGGACTCGGGCGCCGGATCGGACCGCGGCGTCCGATCGGAGCCGGACCGATGTGCCGTACCGGACTCGCGGGCCGGGCCGGACTCGCCGCTCCCGCGGGAGCGCGAGGACGTGCCGGTCTCCGCGCCGGAGGAGCCGCCCCCTCCACTCCGAGGCGCCCTTTCCGTTGTGGGTTCGTCGCGGGAGGAGCCGCCCCCTCCACTCCGGGGTGCTCTTTCGGTGGTGGGTTCGTCGCGGGAGGAGCCGCCCCCTCCACTCCGGGGCGATCCTTCTATGGTGGACGACTCGTCGCGGGAGGAGCCGTCCGGTGGCGCGGGCGCGCGTTCCCGGCCGCCGGGAGGGGGTTCGCCCGGGGCGATGGCGGAACCGCCGGCCGGGTCGGATGACGACGCGCCGGTCCAGCCCTGGTCGGCCTTGGCGTACCAGGGCTGGGCGACGACCGCGCCGGCCGCCGCGGAGACCCCTGCCAGGAGGAGGCCGGAGACCAGGGTGACGCGGCGGGGTGAGCTGCGTGGGGACATGTGCGGTCTTCCTCGTTCCGTGGGCGTTCTACGCGTTCCAGGCGTTCTACGGGGTGGAATCGGGATCGGGAGAGGGGTCGGGAGCGGACAGGGACTTCCAGCCCGCGGCGGTGAACTCCGGGGTTCCGGGCAGGGCGACGGCGGGCAGGGCGCCGGGGGACGGGTCCGGGATGTTGACCCAGTCGCCCTTCCCCCCGGCCCGCATGTCGGGGTGCCAGGTCATGATCAGGTTCATGGCGTACGGACTGGAGTAGATCGGGTCGGTGTCCTGGGTGCCCTTGGTGGCGGTCACCTGCACCAGCACGGACACCTGGATCTGGTCCTGGGCGCGGACCCGCCACTGGACCCCGATCGTCCGCGTCCGCATGGCGGCGCCGTCCGGGAGAGCGCCGGTCTTCGGCAGGCCGAGCGTCTCTCGCCAGCTCGCGACGGTGTCGCGGGCGCCGGCGCGGGCCGCCTCCTGCTGGTCGGGCGGGACGTACAGGACCGCGGCCTGCTCGGCCTGGGCGGCGTCCAGCGTCCAGGCCGCCTCCAGGGTCGCCGCCGCCGCCGAGACCGCGCCCAGCTCGGTGTGGGGGAACCCGACGGGGTAGCCGGCCTGACCCTCGTACCCGGAGGGGGTCGCGAGCACGACGGAGTCGGTGGCGGCGTTCGTCACCCGCACCGTCGGGGGCTCGGCCCCGGGCCGCAGCACGTGCCACGCCCAGACCGCGGCGAGGATCGCCCCGACGATCGAGACGACCACGATGATCATCCGTCGGGGGGAGCGGGACGGTGATCCCAGATCCCAGTCGAGATCGGCGTCCTCGGGAACGGGCGGCACTAGCGGCTCCGGTCGGGACGCTGGCCGAACGCCTGGCCGGCCGCCGCCGCCAGGCGCAGGTACGCCCCCCGGGTCGTGGGCCGCAGCCGGGCGAGATCGACCTCCGCGCCCTCCTTGAGGTGCGGGTCGTAGGGGATGCGGACCACCGCGCGGCAGCGGGAGGCGAAGTGCCGCTCCAGCAGCGACAGGTCGACGTCGGTCTTCGGCTCCACGGCGTTCAGCACGACGATGGCGTTCTTGACCAGGTCGGCGTGCCCGTGGGCGGTGAGCCAGTCGAGCGTGGCGGCGGCCGAGCTGGCCCCGTCCACCGCGACCAGGGTGACCAGCACGATCTGGTCGGCCAGCTCCAGCGTCGCGTCCATGGCGCCGTGCAGCAGGCCGGTACCGCAGTCGGTGATGCAGATCGAGTAGTAGCGCTCGATGATCCCGGCCACCGTACGGTAGTCGTCGGCGTTGAACGCCTCGCTCACCGCGGGGTCGGTGTCGGACGCGAGGACCTCCAGGCGGGCCGACGACTGGGAGGTGAAGGCGCGCGCGTCGGCGTAGCGGAGGATGTGCGGGGCCTCGGCCAGCATGGTGCGGATGGTCGCGGCCGTCTCCGACTTGACCTTCAGGCCGAGGGTTCCGCGGTCGGGGTTGGCGTCGATGGCGATGACCCGGTCACCGCGCAACGAGGCGAGCGTGTTGCCGAGCGCCACGGTCGTCGTGGTCTTGCCCACCCCGCCCTTGAGGCTCATGACCGCTATCCGGTGGTGCCCGCTCGCGACGGGCGTCTGGGCCTGGGCCATCAGCGTGCGGCGCTCCAGTTCGGCGGAGGATTCGGCCGGGGTGATCCGGCCGCCGGAAAGCCTCCAGACGAGCCGCCGCCATCCGCCCGTGGGCTCGGGGCGGCGGTTGGTGAGCAGGTGTTCCGCGGTGAGCGGGATCACGTCGTGGAACTGCTCGGCCGGGCCGTGCGGCGAACGCTGCGTCCTCGGGGGCGTCTCCGTCATAGCCGGGGTCCTTTCGCGTAGAACTTGCATGAGGCTGGGGGACGGGGCGGTCAGCAGGTTCGCCAGCGCACCGTCGTGGTCACCGAGTCGTCGGGGCCGAACACGGTCAGGGGGGCGGAGACGGAGGCGGGGACCCCGCACCACTGGCGGACCCGGAGGGCGCGCAGCGCGATCACACTCGTCTCGCCCTGCCGCAGCGTGCCGCTGGACGGGGTCACGGCCAGTCCGGGAGCCGAGATCCGCCACTCCAGCGGCTCGCCCGTGAGGGTGAGGAGCAGGCTGCCCTGTCCGAACTCGTCCAGCGTCACGACGGGCGGCACGCGCAGCCGCCCGGCGAGCCCGCCCGAGGGTGCGGGGGCGGTGCCGGCGGCCGTGGGCGGGGCGGTCTCGGACCCGGTGGCGGCGGACGACTGCAGGGGACCCGCCGGGTCCTCGGCGCCGATGACCGGCCCGAGGAGGCTCATCCCGGTCAGCGTGCCGGCCGTGCCCGCGACCACGATGATGGCGACCTTGATCGTCGTGGTGCGGAGCCTCGTCCCGGCCCACGACATCGCCTCGGCGAACCGGACCCCGGCTCCGAACCGGATCCCCTCCGGCCCGTCGTCCGGTCCGTCGTGCGTCCCGGCGTCCGTCCCCGCCCGCGTGCCGCGCCCGCCCGGCGGGGTCCGGCCGGTGACCGCGGGCATGGAGGGGACGGTGGCCGCCGCGTCCTGCGTGCGGGTCTCCCGCGTCCACGACTGGGAGAGCAGGGCGTTGTAGAGCGGGGTGTCCTGGCCGGGTGGGGGCGGGGACGGCGGCCGGGTCTTCGGCGGTGACGGCGGCGCGGGCGTGGAGCGGTCCGGGAGGGCCGGCCGGTAGGGGTTCCTGGAGCGGTCCTGGCGCGCGGGACGCGGCGCGGCGCGGTCGGCCTGCTGTCGTTCGGGGCGGACCGGCATGTAGGGGGGCCTGGCACGACCCGGCCGGGGACGCCGTACGGCGATGCCGGGCATGGTGTCCTCCTGCGACCTCGGCACCGGGCCGGGACCGGCCTCTCCGGCTCCGGCGTTCTCCGCGGACGGCGGCGCGACGGGTGCGGGGGGCACGGCGGACGCGGGGGGTGCGGCGGGCACTGTGGGCACTGTGGGCACTGTGGGCGCTGTGGGCGCGACCGGCGCGGGCATGGGAGCCGCGGGAGCGGTGGATGACGCGGGTGCCGCGGTTCCCGGGCCGGTCTCCCCGCCCGGTGGCGGGGTCGGGGCGGCGGAGGCGGCCCTCGGCGACGGCGGCCGCGTGGCGGGCCGGAGGGAGTCCAGGAGTCGCTGCCTGACCTCGGCGGTCAGCGGCGTGACCCGGGGGTGGGCGATCATCTGCGGGACGGTGTAGCGGATGTTGATCGGCCGCGTGCACACGGTGCACCGCACCATGTGGGACAGCAGGTCCTCGCGGGCCTCCGCGAACTCCGTGGCGGGCGGGACCGTTCCCGCGCGGGGGAACACGCGCTCGGCCAGCGGGGCGAGGTCGGGGCAGGTGGAACGGCCGTGGGCGAGGGAGTCCAGCCCGCTCACGAGGGTCTCGATCAGGTCCTGGGTGCGGGTCGTGAGCCCGGGGACCTCCTCCACGGAGATCGACAGCGCGTGGACGAGGTCCTCGGTGCTCAGCTCGTGCCGGTACATCAGCCGGAGCGCCTCCGCGCCCAGCGGATCGACGATCGTCCAGGCGCGCTCGATCAGCCGGCGTTCCGGCATTCCCGGCATGTCAGCATCCGGCACGTACCCCGCCCGGTAGCCGGGCGAGATACGGCACTCCCGCCGGAGGAAGGCCAGCAGGCGCCCCCGGGGCGTGACACCCAGGGGCGCCGGTCCGCTCCGGCACGCGGCCAGCGCGGACGACGCCGCCGCCACCGCCCGGTCGGGCGGGAGGTGGCGGACGGCGTAGTCGATCAGGTGTGCGCCGTGCTCGCCCACCCAGGCCGCGGCCTGGCCGGGACCGAGCACGGCGCGCCCCGCTCCGGGGGACGTGCTCATGAGCCCGAGTACTCGCCCTGGTCCTGCTCGACCTGACCCGGTTCGACCTGGTCCTGCTCGGTCTGACCCGGTTCGACCTGGCCGGTGCCGGGCTGAGCGGGCTGGACGTCGGACGGGTCGGTCACCACGAGCTCCAGGTTGCGTTCGGAAAGGCCGGTGAACTTGGTCCAGTTGCTGACCTGGCCGGGAGCCGGGTCGGCGTACAGCCAGCGGACGAACGCGGGCCACGCGCACGAGTCACGCGGTACGGCGAAGCCCCCCCGGGACGTGTCCAGGTTCGCGAGCTCGTCCTCGGAGTAGTTCCGGCACTCGGGGGTGCCGGGCGGGGCGATGTTGAGGTCCCACACGCCGTTCTCGTCGGTGTAACGCATGTTCTTGTCCAGCCCCAGGGCCTCCTGGGCCCGCCGCATGAGCTCCGGGTCCCGGAAGATCGGCAGGGTGGAGGCGGAGGGGTCGGGGGCCTCGCTCCGGGGCGCGGACCGGTCCGCCGGGAACCGGTCGGCCGGAGGCCGCGCGTCCTGACCGGTCGGCGGGACGTTGTTCGGGTCGGTGTTCCGGTCAGCGTTCTGGTCGGTGTTCCGGTCGTTCGGCGGGACCGCGTCCTGGCCGGTCGGCGGGAGCGCGTTCTGGTCGACCGGCGGGAGCTGTGTGTCGTCGGCGGGCGGGAGCTGGTCCTGGGGAGAGGGCAGGGGAACCGGGGTGATCCGGGCGGAGGGCCGCGGGTCCACCGGCTGCCGGGCGGAGTTCGTCGGCTGCGGGGCCGGGTTCGCCGGCGTCGACGGGCCCGCGGGAACGATCGGCCTCATGGTGCTGTTGGGCGCCGCCGGGGTGAGGATGCCGGTCGGCCGCGTGCCGATGGGCGCGTCGGAAGGCCGGTTCGCCGTGCGCGGGTCGGCCGGCGGCTGGGTCGCCATGCGGCGGTCGGCCGGTGGCTGGGTCTCCACCCGGGGGGCGCTCGGCGGCTGGGACGCCGTGCGGGGGTTCCCCGAGGGCCACGCCTTCACCCGCGGGTCGGCCGACGGCCGGCCGGATCGCCGGTTCCACCGTGACCGGTCGTTGGGCGAGGGCTGGGCCGTACGGATCGAATAGCCGTCACGCGGGGAGCGGCCCCGATGGTCGTGGTCGCCCTTCCGGGGGGAACGCGGGTACGCCGACGGCGGTGGGGTCCGGGAGCCTTCGGACGGCCGCGCCACGTCGGGCCCGTCCGAGGGACGGGTGGCGGGCCCGTCCGAGGGAGGGGTGCCGGGTCCGTTCGAGGGGCGGGCGTCGTTCCGCGGGGAGGGAGGCGGCGGAGGAGGCGCGATGACCTCCTGCTTCTGCTCGGCGGCCGGCTGCTGGATCTTGCTGCCGTTCTCGGAGAGGCTGCGGCCCACCTGCTCCGTCGGGGCGGGCTTGGGAGGCGGCGGCGCCTTGGGGGCGGGGGCCTGCGGCTGGGCGGCCACCTGGCGGGTGTTCGCGGGAGGCTGCTGCACAGGGGCGGCGTCCTGCTGCTGCGCGCGCGGGGCTGCCGGCGGGTTCGGCACGGGCTGGGTCTTCGTCTTCTCGCTGGCCTTCGGCGCGGAGCTTTCCTTGGGGGGCGGAGCCGACTTGGCGGCGTTCTCCGGAGTGCCCGGGCGCAGCAGTGCGCCGACCGCTCCCGCCACGGCCGGGAGCGCGACGCAGCCGCTCGCCCCGCCCGCGATCGCGTGTCCGTCGGTGGTCGCGGCCAGGCAGACCTTCGTGTTGCCGGTGGCGGCGCCCTGGGCGGCCTGGCCGCCCCCGGAGAGCCGACCCGCGCCGGACGCCCCCAGGGCCGTCCAGGCGCCGATCCGGTCGTCCAGGCGGTAGGTGCCCGCGACCAGGCGCATCCCTCCTGCTTCGGAGGGGCCCGCGGAGTCGGACCGAGTGGCGATGACGGCTCCCAGCCCGGCGCCGGCCCCGAACACGCCGATCGCGACACTGGCGGTGATCACCGTCGCGCGTGAGGCCCTACGTGAGGGTGTCATCATGAACGTTCCTCTTCTTTCGGTGGTACGTCAGTCGCCGTGGCCCTCCAGGACCTCGCTCCAGTCGCCCAGCACGCGGACGGGATCGGGGGAGCCGGCGGGGGGGATGTAGGTCACGTACATGCGGCCGTAGGAGGCCCGCGCCGAGTGCGCGAAGGACCTGTTGCCGGTGCGCACGGCCGCCGCCCCCTTCAGCGCGACCCGCGCCCCCGGCCGTTCGACCTTGCGCGTGTCGGTCGAGCGGGCCCCGTACCAGACCAGGGCGCCCCCGTCGGCGGTCCGCAACGCGCGCACCGGGCCCTCGGGCAGGTACGACAGCGTGAGGTTCCAGCCGGCGTCCTCCAACTGGGTGCGCTCCTCCTGCCAGAACAGCGCGATGTCGCTGGTCCATGGCCCGTCGGCGAACATCGGGTCGATCTCGGCCCGCTCCATGCTCGCCAGGTGGGCGTCGACGACCTGGCGCGGGGTGGCGACCAGGCCCGTGGCGTTCTCGGACAGGCTCGTGGCGTAGCCGTCGTCGTCGGTCGCGATCACGGGGAACCGGTCGGGGGTGGGCCGCGTGTCGGCGGCGGAGGCCACCAGTCGCCAGCCGTCGGGGGTGGAGCTCATCAGGTCGGCGACCCGGCCCACTCCGGGCTTGGTGGAGATCGCCACGAACCAGTCGGGGCGGCCCGCGACGTGGCGGGGGATCCACACACGCGGGTTGGGCCATATTCCCGCGGCCACCGATCCGCCTTCCAGCGCCGCGGTTTTGAAGCCGGCCCGGGTCATCTGCACCGCGAGACCGCCCTCCAGCTTGCCCATCGCGACCTGGTCGAGGTCTCGCTGGGCGGCCGACAGCCCGCGCTGGTAGTCGCTGTGGATGCGATACGCCTGTTTGGCGGTGAGCTGGGCCGAGCCGCCCTTGGCCGAGGAGTCGGCCGGGGAGGGGGAGGAGACCGGGGGAGGAGGCACCACCGCCCTGGTCTCCGTTCCCTCGCCGGCGTCGGTCTTGGGCGCCGTGGACGGCGGAACCGCGGGTTTCGTACCGGCCTTACCGGGCTTGTCGTTCTTCTCGGGTTTCTCGGGTTTCTCCGGTGTGCCGGACGAGCTGGGAGCGTCCGGCTCGGGGGACGAGGCGGGGACGGAGGGAGAAGGGGACGAGACGGATGCCGACGGGGAGGCGGAGGCCGGGGAAGACGTCGGCCCCCAGTCCGCGTCGGGCGGCGCGGATGACGGATCCGCGGCCAGCGCGCCGGGGCGAGGGGTGTTCGAGGTGGTCAACCAGACCCCCGCGCCGATCAAGATCACCAGAATTGCGCCGAACAGAATGAGCTTCCGCGGGTCGAATGCGAGCAGCCGCGACGGGTGCCAGTCCGACAGGTGATCGAATTCCTGTCCACGGGAAGATCCTGCGGGGTAGGCGGAACCAGCGTTCCTATCTGGGAAATCTGATGCGCGCCATGACATAGGTCCAAATATTAGACTGACCGTGATCCATAGGGAAGGTAAAGGGGGCGGGTAATCATCACTTATGGTTATTAGGTTTTAATTAGTTCATAATTCTTATAAGTGACTGTCCGAAACCTCGGCCCGCTGGCCCGTTCCATGGGGGCGAGCGCGTCCGGCCCCCGCCGACCGGCCGTGACGGGTGCGGCGTCCTGGGGGTTCGGCCTTTCTTGTTATCCAATGTTCATCTCCGGCGGGTTTGACGTTCCTCTTGTAGTGAATTGCCACTCTTGTGGGGGATCGCCGTACCGACGGGCGGCGCCGCATTCACGGTTCCGGCCTCGGCTCTCAGGCCGGCGACCGATATGAACGGCCTTCGTATTCCGGGCCGTCGGGTTGCGCCTCGCCCCGGTCGTCGAGGACCACCTCGGGGATCACCTTGGGGACACCGCGCAGGGCGAACAGCACCGCCACCGCGAGAAGCGCGAGAAGCGCGGCGGCGGTCAGCACCGTCAGCTGCATGGCGGTGACGAACGTCCGCCGTGCCGCCTCGGTGACCGCCCCGGCCAGCGCCGGAGGCAGGGCGGCCGCGGTCTCCAGCGCCCCGCCGAGCGACTCGCCGATCTGACGCGCCGCCTCCGGCGGCACCCCGGAGGGCGGTTCCAGGCGGTCACGGTAGACGCTGTTCAGCACGCTTCCCAGTACGGCGATGCCCAGCGCGCCGCCCATCTCCTGCGCGGTCTCCGCGATCGCGGACGCCGCACCCGCCCGTTCCCTGGGCACCGAGGCCAGGACGGTGTCATTGGTCACCGTGAAGGCGAGGCCCGTGCCGGTGGAGGCGACCAGCATCGCGGCCAGGAGGTACGGGTAACCGGTGCCGGCGTCCATCCGGCCGTACATGAGGAACCCCGCGGCGGTCATCGCCAGCCCCAGGGCGGCGACCCGGGCCCGGCCGACGGTCATGACCAGACCGGAGGCCAGGGTCCCGCCCAGCGCCGCCCCCAGGCCGCCGGGCAGGCTCGCCAGCCCGGAGACCAGCGGTGACCAGCCCCGGACGAGCTGGAAGTACTGGGCGAAGGTGAGGGACGACGCGAGCATCGCGAAGACCCCGATCATGTTGGCCCCGATCGCCCCGGAGAAGGCGCGGCGGCGGAAGAGCCGGACGTCGATGAGGGGCTCGGCCAGCCGCGTCTGGCGCCGGACGAACAGGATGAGCGCGGCGGCGCCGAACGCCCCCGCCCCCCAGACCTCCGCTCCGGTGACGCCGTCGTGGGCGGCGGTCTTCAACGCGTAGATCACGGCGACGACGCCCGCGGCGGACAGCGCCACGCTCATCACGTCGATCCGGCCGGGGCGGGGGTTGCGTGACTCGGGGAGCACGAAGGCGCCGGCCACCACGACCAGCGCGGCCACCGGGACGTTGATCAGGAAGACCGAGCCCCACCAGAAGCGGTCGAGCAGGAGCCCGCCGGCCAGCGGGCCGATGGCGAACCCCAGCGCCGAGACGCTGCTCCAGACGCCGACCGCGGTGGCCCGCTCCCTCGTGTCGGTGAAGACGTTCCGGATGATCGACAGTGTGGACGGCATGATGGTGGCGCCCGCGACACCGAGCAGCGCCCGGGCCGCGATGAGCCACGCCGGGGTCGGCGCGTACGCGGTCAGCGCCGAGGCCGCCCCGAAGGCGGCCATGCCGAACAGCAGCAACCGCCGCCGCCCGATCCGGTCACCGATGTTGCCCATGGTGACGAGGAGCCCGGCCAGCGCGAAGCCGTACACGTCGGCGATCCACAGGAACTGGGTGGCGGAGGGCCGCATGTCCTCGGCCAGCCTGGGCGCGGCCAGGTGCAGCACCGTGAGATCGACGGAGAGGAGCAGTATGGTGAGGCAGGCGATCACCAGCGTGCCCCACCTGCGTGGCGGGGAGATCGTGGGGGAGGTCATGGACGCAGCGTCGCGGGTCTCTCCTACGGCCGGCTGACCGGACGCTGACGGGCCTCCGACGGCCCGTGGACCACGGTCCGGGCGACGGTGATCTCTGACCGCAGGTGGCTCGCGGTCCGGGCGGCGGCGATCCTTCGACCGCGAACGGCTCGCGGTCCGTGGGGCCTTCGGCGAGGCGCGAACCGTGGTCCGGTCGGCGGCCGGACCGCGGCGTGCGGGTCACCGCCCGGACGTGGACGGCAGCCCGGCGCCGGCGCGGATCCGGTCGAGGGCGGCGAGCGCCCGGCCGACGGTGAGGCCGCCGCCCCGCCGGTGGGCCGCCTCGAACCTCGCGTCACCGACCAGGGAGCGGGCCCCGGCCCCGACCCGGGCGATGTCCGGGTCGTTCGGGCCGTCCGGTGCGAAGGCGCCGCACAGGGCCACCCCGAGACCCAGCAGGAAGGCGGCCCGTTCGCCGTCCCCCTCCAGCAGGGCGACGCCCGCCAGACCTTCCGCGGCGAGGGCGGCCAGCGGCGGGTTGCGCCGCCACGCCGTACCGGAGAGCACCGAGAGGTGCCGGTCCAGCGCCTCGCGGGCGTCGCCCTCCATCTCGGCGAGCCGGCCCAGGGCGATGCGCAACCGCCCGCGCACCTCTTCGGCCAGGTGCCCCTCCAGGTCGCATCCGGCGAGAGCGGCCTTGTAACAGGCGCGGGCCTCGGTGAGGTCGCCGCGGACTCGGGCGACCTCACCGAGGCCGAGGCGGGCGCCGGCCAGTGCCGCCGGATCACCCGCCCGGCGGGCGAACCCGGCCGCGCGCTCGTACCCGGCCCGCGCGCCGTCCAGATCTCCCGCCCGTACGTCCAGCTCGGCGCGGCGGCACAGCAGGTCGGCCAGGTCGGTGGTGGCACCCAGCTCCTCGGCGAGGGACATGGCCTCGCCGACCAGCCCGGCGGCTCTGCCGTCGTCCCTCCGCCAGATGGCGAGCTCGGCCAGCGAGGTGAGCGCGGTGACCGTTCCCCAGCGGTCGCCGATGGACCGGGAGTTCTCCAGGGCCGCCTCGAAACCACGCTCGGCCTCCACCGGCCGCCCGTTCGACCACCAGTGGTAGCCGAGTCCGAAGTTGATCAGCGCGCGGGTCCACGGGTCCGGGCCGAGCCGGTCCATCCGCCGGATGGACCGCAGGTGGTGGTCCTCGTCCGGCAGTCCGAGGACCACCGCCTGGACCACGAGGGCGAAGGGCTGCCGGGGCATCCCGTCGAGGCCGGCGAGGATCGACCGGGCGGCCTCGATGTGAGGCTTGAGCCCTGGGTCGTACCCGCCCGCCGACGCCGCGAGGAACACGCACAGGGCGTACTCCTCCTCCGCGCCGGCCGGGGGGTGAAGGCCGATCCGGCCGAGGAGCCGCCGGGCCGGGGCGGCCGCCTCGCCCCGCAACCCTCGCAGCCACCAGTACGGGGTCAGGGCCGACAGCAGCCGCAGCGCGAACACCGGATCGAAGGAGCCGCGGGAGCCGGAGGAGCCGAGGGATCTGGAGGAGCCGGCAGGACCGGAGGTTTCCGGGGAGCCCGGGAACCCCGGGGCCCCCGGAGGGAGGACCGCCCGGTGCATCGCGGCGCGCAGGTCCTCGTACTCCCGGTCCAGCCGCCGCAGCCATTCGAGCTGCCCGGCGTCGCGCAGGTGCGGGTCGGCGGACTCCGCCAGGCCGAGGAAGTACTCGCCGTGCGCCCGGCGCAGCGCCTCCTCCTCTCCCGCCTCGGCGAGCCTTTCGGCGCAGAAGGCGCGGATCGTGTCGAGCATCCGGTAACGGTCGCCCACCACCTCCACCAGCGACTTGTCCACCAGACCGGCCAGCAGGTCGATCGCGTCGGGCAGCCCGGTCACCCGTTCGACGGCCTCCAGCGTGGCGCCGCCCGCAAAGACCGTGAGGCGTCCGGCCATCGTCCGCTCGTCCTCGCCGAGCAGGTCCCAGCTCCACTCCACCGCCGCCCGCAGCGTCCGATGACGTGGCTGGGCCGTACGGCTGCCGCGGGACAGCAGGCGGAAGCGGTCGTCCAGCCGCGCGGCGACCTCGGCGGCCGTCAGCGACCGCAGACGGGCCGCGGCAAGCTCGATCGCCAGCGGCAGGCCGTCGAGGGTCCGGCAGACGCGCAGGACCGCGTCCGCCTCGGACTCCACCGCGTACCCGGGTCGTACGGCCGCCGCCCGCTCGGCGAACAGCCGGACGGCCGGGAAGCCGAGCGCCTCGGCGGCGGGGGTCTCCGGGGGCGGGAGCGCGAGCGGAGGGACGGGGCACAGCGTCTCACCGGTGATGCCGAGCGGCTCGCGGCTGGTGGCGAGGACTCGCAGCCCGGGGCAGCCGCCCAGGAGTCCGGCGGCCAGCGCGGCGGCGGCCTCGACCACGTGCTCGCAGTTGTCCAGGACGAGCAGCGTCCGCCGCTCGGCGAGCGCGGCGACCATCCTCGCGACCGGATCGGGCGCGGCTCCGCCCGGGGTGGGCAGCATCCCGGGTTCGTGGAGTCCCAGCGCGCCGAGCACCGCGTGGGGCACGGCGGCGCCGTCGGTGAGCGGCGCCAGCTCGACGAAGCAGACATCGTCGTGACCGTGCGCGGCCGCCTCGACGGCCAGCCGGGTCTTGCCGGTGCCGCCGGGTCCGGTGAGTGTGACGAGGCGGGTCCCGGTGAGCAGCCCGCGGATCCGCGCCAGCTCGTCCGCGCGGCCCACCAGGGGCGTGAGCTGCGCGGGCACGCCGGCCCGCGCGGGCACGCCGTCCCCGGAGGGTGGGCTCCGGTCTCCGGCCGGGGGGAGGTCGCCGGACGGACTCCGGTCCCCGGCCGGGGGGACGTCCGGTCCGGGAACGGGCAGGGCGGCCCGGAGGACGGACAGGTGGATCGCGCTCAGCTCCGGCGACGGGTCGGCGCCGAGCTCGTCGGCCAGCCGCGTGCGGACGTCCTCGTAGACCGCGAGCGCCTCGGCCTGCCGGCCGCACGCGTACAGTGCGCGCATGAGCTGCCCGCGTGGTCGCTCGCGCAGTGGATGGGCCGTGACCAGCTCCCGGAGGTCCGTGACCAGCGTCCGGAGGTCCGCGGTCGGCTCGCGGCGCCGGCCGAGGGCGAGCCGGGCCTCGGCGTGGTCCTCGGCGACGGCGATCCGCGCCTCCTCCAGACGGGCGGCCGCCGCGGCGGCGAACGGCGCGTCCAGGACGTCGGCCAGGGCGGGCCCCCGCCACAGGCCCAGGGCCTCGCCGAGCAGTACCCCGGCCCGCTCGTGCTCCCCCGAGACCAGGGCGGCGCGGCCCTGCCGGGCGAGCCGCTCGAAACGGTGCGCGTCCACGGCTTCGGGCGGTACGGCGAGCCGGTAGCCCGCGGGGTGGCGCGTCACCATCCCGCCGCCGCTGCCGTCCGCGGTGTCGTCCACATCGTCATCCGTGCCGCTGCCCGTGCCGCCGTCCGGGTCGTCGCCCACGGCTCCGGCCGTACCGCCGCCCGCGTCGGCGGCGTCCAGCAGGTGACGGAGCCGGGAGATCTGCGCCTGGAGGGCGTTGCCGGCGCCCGCGGGCGGGTCGGCACCGTACAGGCCGTCGATGAGCCGGGCCGTGGTCACCACCCGGCCGGGGGTGAGGAGCAGGAGCACCAGCAGCGCGCGCAACCGCGGCCCGCCGACAGGCACGGGGCGCCCACCGGTGAGCCGTACCTCCGTCGGGCCGAGGATGCCGAACCGCACGACTCCGATTCTCCATCATGGGCGCCCGGACGGGGCGTTCCGGCGAGCGGAGGATCACCGGGGCGCCCCGGGGCCGACGGCCCGCCGGGGGATGCCGCTGATGCGCCGTCAGAGAATCGGAAAGAACCCGACAAAACGGTGAAATGGCGAAAAACGGGGGAATTGTCTCTTGGGGGTGCTGTTCTTCGGCATCGAGTCTTCGGGTGCCGAGGGGTGCCGAGGGATGGGCGCCGGCGCGGGGACGGCCCTCACGGCGACCCGCGGGAAACGGGGGTCGGCATGGCATACGGCGCGCGGGCGAGCGGCTGGCTCGGCTGGATATGGTTCGCCGCGGTGATGATGATCCTGGTGGGCGTCTTCAACGTCATCACGGGCCTGTCGGCCATCCTCCGGGGCGCCCTCTACGTGCAGACGGGCGACCAGGTGCTGGTCCTCAACCTGCCGGCGTGGGGGTGGATCCACCTGATCCTCGGCGTTCTCCTGATCGCCGCGGGCATCGCCCTCATCGCCGGGCAGACGTGGGCACGCGTCGTGGCGGTCGTGCTCGCCGCGCTGAACGCCATCGAGCACATGCTCTTCATCCCCGCCTATCCCTGGTGGTCTCTGATCGTCATCGCGATCGACATCCTCGTGATCTACGCCCTGGTCGTGCACGGGCACGAGATGGAGAGAACGGCCTAGCAGCCGCCGGCGGTCACGGCGCGACAGGACGGCCGCGGAACCGGCGGCCTGGGAGGAGCGGCACATGCGGGTGGCGGTGCTGGGAACGGGGCGGATGGGCGCGGCGCTGACCCGGCGGCTGCTCGCCCGCGAACACGTGGTGCGGATCTGGAACCGTACCCGGGGCAGGACCGGAGAGCTGGTCCGGGCCGGAGCCGAGGAGGCGTCCAGCCCCGAGGCGGCCGCCCATGGCACCGACGCCGTCCTGATGACGCTCACCGACGACCGGGCGTGCCGTGACGTCCTGGCCCGTCTCGCGGCGCACATGGGCCCCGACCCGCCGGTCGTCGTCGGCATGAGCACCGTGTCACCGGCCACGGCCCGGGAGTTGCGGGAGATGACGCCGGAGCGCCGGTTCGTGGCCGCCCCCGTCGTCGGGGGACCGGCCGCGCTCGCCGCCGGTCAGGCCATGGGGCTGCTGAGCGGGGACCGGGAGGTCATGGGCCGGCTCCGGCTCCTGTGGCCGGACGTCTTCTCGGTCCAGCGTTACTGCGGGGAGGACCCGGGCGCCGGCCTGGTCTACAAGGTCCTCAACAACCACCTGCTCATGTCCGGTGTGGCCCTGGTCTCCGAGGTGGTCGCCACGGGACAGGCGGCCGGGGTCGACGAGAGGATGCTGCACGACTTCCTCTACCAGTGGTCTACCGTCGCCCCCGGCATGCGCAACCGGCTCGACGACATCTTCCACGGCGACCACGAGGGCTGGTTCACGACGCGTCTCGGCGCCAAGGACCTGCGGCTCGTGATCGAGCTCGCCCGGTCGCTCGGCCTCGACCTGCCGATCGCCCGGACGGTCGAACGCCGTTACGAGGAGGCGGCCGCGAGCGGCTGGGGGGACGCCGACCTCGGCGCGGTCGTGGAACTGCTCCGCTCGGAACACCACTCCGAACATCCCCCGGAACACGAGACCACGGAACGCAGGACCGCGGAGCACGGGACCCCGGAAAACGAGACCACGGAACACGGGACCGCGGAGCACGCGACCCCGGAAAACGAGATCACGGAAGACGAAACCCCGGAACACGAGTCCCCGGAACACGGCACGTGACGACGCCCCGGACTCCGGGACGAGAAGACAAGAGGAAGAGAGGAGCGGTGTGATGGCCGAGCGTGGGAACGGATGGCCGGCGCTGCCGGTGAGCGGATGGCAGCACACCTACGACACGCTGCACATGTACGCGCAGGTGGTCGGGAAGATCTCGCTCGCCCTGCGACCGATGGTCAACCACTGGTGGCAGGTGGCGTTCCACCTCACGGCCCGGGGCCTTTCCACCGGCCCGATCCCGTACGGCGAGCGCACCTTCGAGATCTGCTTCGACCTGCTGGACCACTCCCTGCACATCGAGACCTCCGACGGAGGGAGCCGCACGATCGCGCTGGGCGGCGCGGTGCGCGACTTCTACGCCGAGGTCCTGCGCTCCCTGGCCCACCTCGGGGTGGACGTCGAGATCCGCACGATGCCGGTCGAGTTCGCCGACCCCGTACGGTTCGACCGGGACGACCGCCACTCCACCTACGAGGCGGCGCAGGTCCAGCGGTTCTGGCAGGTGCTCCTGCGGGTGGAGGAGGTCTTCGCCGAGTTCCGGGCCCGGTTCACCGGCAAGTGCAGCCCGGTGCAGTTCTACTGGGGGGCGTTCGACCTGTCCACCACCCGCTACTCCGGCCGGCCCGCCGAACCGCCGGCCGACGCCGACCCCGTCACCAGGCTGAGCTTCAACGCCGAGCAGAGCGACCTCGGCTTCTGGCCGGGCGGAACGTGGATCAACGGCGCGCGGATCGACCAGCCGGTGTTCTACTCCTACGCCTATCCCGAGCCTCCCGGCTTCCGCGACCGGTCCGTCCTGCCCGAGGCGGCCTACTATGACGACGCCTTCGGCGAGTTCGTGCTGCGCTACGACGACGTCAGGAACGCCCCCGACCCCCGCCGGGCGATCCTCGACTTCGCCCAGTCCACCTTCGAGGCCGCGGCGCGCCTGCAGGACTGGCCGGCCGAGGCGCTCCAGTGGGCCCAGCCCCCGCCCGCCGGCCGGGCCGCGGGCCGGGCGCCCGCCGCCTCGGGCTCCCGGAACGCCCGCTGACGGCACACCGCCCGCTGACGGCACACCGTCCGCGCCGTGTCCCCGCCCGGTGGCACCCCGGCCGTGCCACCGGGCGGCCTCCGGACCCGGGCGTGCCCGGCCCGTGCGGCATGCCCGGATCAGTCCTCGAAGGTGATGACCACCTTGACGTCGTCGGGTTCGGCGGTGAACGCCTCCGCGAACCGCTCCAGCGGCACCCGCCGGGTGATGAGCCGGCCGAGCCAGTCGCGGTCGGCCTTGGCCAGCGCCTCGACGGCGGCGGCGTAGTGGTCGAGGTTGGCGTTGACGGACCCGATCACGGCGTCGTTCTCCAGGACGATCTCCCGGTTCAGGCCGCCCGCGTCGACCGTCAGCCGCCGCCCGGACGGGGAGACGCCCGTCAGGCAGACGATGCCGTAGGGCACCGTGGCGGTGATGGCGTCGAAGACGACCCGGCTGACCCCGGTCGCCTCGATCACGATGTCGGGCTTGACGGCGGCGGCCGCGTCGGAGAGGTCACCGGAGTGGTAGGTGGCCCCGAGGTCGGCCACGAGCCGCGGCTTGGGTCCCTCGGTGACCACGTCCAGGACGTGGACGTCCAGGCCGCGCTGCACGCCCAGCAGCGCGGCCAGCAGCCCGATCGGCCCCGCGCCGGTGACCAGCACCGTCTCCGGCTCGAACCACGACCGGCCGCCGACCTTCTCGACCTGCTCCCACGCCTTGGCGACCACGCTGGTCGGCTCCATCAGCACGCCGACCTCGCCGAGGTCCGGGTCGAGCTTGACCGCGTAGTCGGTCTCCACGGTCCAGGATCGGCTGCCGTAGCCGTCGAGATCCTTGATGCCGCGTTCGGTGTAGCGGCCGTTGCGGCACATGTCGAACTGGCCGCGCGCGCACGCGCCGCAGGGCACCGGGTCGGGGCGCCGCACCACGCCGACCACGAGGTCCCCCTCGGAGAAGCCGCTGCCGTCCGGTGCCCGCCGTACGCGGCCCAGGGACTCGTGGCCGATCACGAGGCGGTCCCGGCCGGTCGGCGCCGTGCCGTAGTCGCCGGCCGCGATCTCCCGGTCGGTCCCGCACACCCCGAGGGCGAGCGCGTCCACGAGGAGGTCGTTCTCGCCGGGCTCGGGGTCGGGGACGTCGGTCACCGCCAGCGAGTCCTTCCGCTGCGGTACGACGGTCAGGGCGCGCGTGGTCACTGGTTCCTCCTGGTGGTCCGGTCGGTGTACGGCGGGTCCGAGGCGTGCCCGGCGCCGGGTTCCTCATCGGTCCGCGCGGCGGGCTCCTCGCCGGTCCATGCGGCGCCGGGTTCCTCGTCGGTCCGCGCGGCGGGCTCCTCGCCGGTCCATGCGGCGTCGGGTTCCTCGCCGGTCCGTGCGGCGGCGGTGAACTCGGTGAGGGCTCCGGCGAGCGCCCGCCGGGTGCCGGGCGGCAGGCGGGTCAGCGCGGCGGCGATACGGCGGCGGCGGGCGGCGCGCAGGTGACCGATGGCCCGGCGGCCGGCCGCGGTGACGTCGATGCTGATCTCACGGCGGCTGTGCGGGGACAGCAGGCGGGTGAGCAGCCCGGCGTCGTCGAGCCGGGCGACCAGCCGGCCGGCGGCGGAGACCGACACGGCGAGGTGGGCGGCGAGCGCGCTGAGGTTGAGGGGGCCGTGCCGGTCGACCGCCAGCAGCACGCGCAGCTGGGTGACCGACAGGTCGCTGTCCTCGGCGACGGCGTTGAGCGTCATCTCCACCAGGGCGAGCGACGCCTCCTCGACCCGCCAGGCCTCCTCGGCCAGGCCGTTCCGGGGTCCGGCGGCGGTGTCGCGGGCTTCGTCGGTGTTCATCGCGCCTTTCTCGGGTGGGCCGCCGGTCGCGGACGCCGGGGGCTCCCGGCGGGTGCGGCCTCGGGTGACCGCCCGCGCGGCGCGTCCTCTCCGGTCCCGGGGTCGCGGCCCGCGACGGTCACCGACGTGGTGAGTTCCCCGTGCTCCACGGTTCTCACCTCCCGCCGCGAACCGGCCGTGTCCCGTCCGCCCCCGCCCGCGTCGCGTCCGCTCCCGCCTGGTCCGCACGCGTCCCGGACCCGTCCGCCCGTGTCCCCTCGGCCCGGTCCCGCCCGGCGGCGGCGAGGACCTCCGCCAGGTGCAGCGCCCGGCGGCCGGTCCCGGCCTGTTCGAGCTGGGTCCGGCAGCTGAACCCGTCGGCGAGGACCAGCGTGTCCGGCCCGGCCGCGCGCACGGCGGGAAGCAGCTCCTGCTCGGCGCAGGCCATCGACACCTCGTGGTGGCCGGCGGTGAAGCCGAAGTCCCCGGCGAGGCCGCAGCAGCCGCCGACCACGTCGAGACGGACCCCGGCGCGTTCCAGCAGGCGGCGGTCGGTGTCGTAGCCGAGTACCGAGTGGTGGTGGCAGTGCGGCTGGGAGACCGCCGTCCCGCCGATCCGCGGCGGCTCCCACCCCTCGGCGCCGGTGAGCAGCTCGGCCAGCGTGCGGGTCTGCTCCGCCAGCCGGGCCACGTCCCGGTCGTGCGGGAACAGCCCGGCGGCGTCGTCGCGGAACACGGAGGCGCAGCTCGGCTCCAGCGCGAGGATCGGCACGCCGCGGCGCAGCAGCGGGGTGAGCGCGCGCACGGTACGGCGCAGCACCCGCCGGGCCACGCCGAGCTGGCCGGTGGAGATCCAGGTCAGTCCGCAGCACAGCGTGCGGGGCGGGACGAGGACGCGGTATCCGGCCTCCTCCAGGACGTCCACCGCGGCGCGGCCGATCCGCGGGGCGAAGTTGTCGGTGAAGGTGTCGGGCCACAGCAGCACCGGCCCGCGCTCCCCGCTACCGCGCGGGCCGCGCCGCCGGTACCAGTCGCTGAAGCGGGCGCCGGCGAAGGCCGGCAGGGTCCTGGCCGGATCCACGCCGCCCAGCCGTTTGAGCAGCGCCGCCGTGCCGGGCCCGTGGGCCAGCGCGTTGGCCGCCCGCGGGGCGAGCGCGGCCAGGCGCGCCCACAGCGGCAGCCAGCCCATCGAGTAGTGGGCGGCCGGGCGGAGCCTGCGGGCGTAGTGGTGGGAGAGGAACTCGGCCTTGTAGGTGGCCATGTCGACGTTCATCGGGCAGTCGTGCTTGCAGCCCTTGCACGCCAGGCACAGGTCGAGGGCGTCCCGTACGGCCTCGGAGCGCCAGCCGTCGCCGACCGGCGAGTCGGCGTGGCCGCCGAGCATCTCGAACAGCAGCCGGGCGCGGCCCCGGGTGGAGTGCTCCTCCTCGCGGGTGGCGCGGTAGGAGGGGCACATGACGCCGCCGTCGTGCCTGCGGCACTGGCCGACGCCGACGCAGCGCATGACGGCGCGCTGGAAGCTTCCGTCGTCTTCGGGGTAGCCGAAGTGGACGCGCGGGTCGGCCGGGGTCCAGCCGGTGCCCAGCCGCAGGTTCTCGTCCACCCGGTAGGGGGCGACGATCTTCCCCGGGTTCATCCGGTCGCCGGGGTCGAACACCGCCTTGACCCGGCCGAACGCCGCCATGACCGTGTCGCCGAACATCCTGGGCAGCAGCTGCCCGCGCGCCTGCCCGTCGCCGTGCTCCCCCGACAGCGACCCGCCGTAGGAGACGACCAGGTCGGCGGCCCGGCCGAGGAAGGAGGTGAAGGCGGCGATGCCGTCGGCGGTGACCAGGTCGAACGGGATGCGGGTGTGCACGCAGCCCTGCCCGAAGTGCCCGTACAGCGAGGCGGCGCCGTACCCGTGCTCCTCCAGGAGCCCGCGCAGGTCCCGCAGGTAGCCGCCGAGCCGTTCCGGTGGCACGGCCGAGTCCTCCCAGCCCTCCCACGTCTCGTGCATGCCGGGGACGCGCGCGGTGGCTCCCAGCCCGGACTCGCGGAGCTCCCACAGCTGCTTCTCGGTCCTCTCGTCGTCGAAGAAGGCGACGTGCGGCTCGTGCTCGGTGCCGCCGAGGTCGTGGGTGAGGGCGCGGGCCCGCTCGTCGGCCTCGCGCTGGGAGCCGGCGCCGAAGGACACCATCAGCCAGCCGCCGCCCTCGGGCAGCCGCTTCACGGCGTCGGGATGCATGCCCTTGCGCCGTTCGTAGTCGATCAGCTTGTCGTCCACGCCCTCCAGCTGCAGCGGACGGTGGGCGGCGATGCGCGGCACCGCGTCGGCGGCGGCGATGATGTCGTGGTAGCCGAGCAGGACGAGGCTCTCGGCGGCCGGGGCCGGCACCAGGCACAGCTCGGCCCGCAGTACGGCGACCAGCGTTCCCTCGGAGCCGACCAGCGCCCTGGCCAGGTGGAAGTCCCCGCCGGGCAGGAGCTGGTCGATATTGTAGCCCGACACCCGCCGCGGGATGTCGGGGAAGCGGCGGCGGATCTCCCCGGCGTCGGCGGCGACGATCTCCCGCAGCTCGCGGTAGATCTCCGCCCGCCGGCCGCCCCCGGCGAGGATCCGCGCGTACTCCTCGTCATCGGTCGCGCCGACCCACATCCGCGTGCCGTCGTAGGTGAGGACCTCCAGGCGGCTGACGTTGTCGGCGGTCTTGCCGTACGCCTGCGCGGTCGATCCGCAGGAGTTGTTGCCGATCATCCCGCCGAGCGTGCACTGGGAGTGCGTGGAGGGCCGGGGCCCGAACATCAGCCCCGTCGGCGCCAGCCGCGCGTTGAGGACGTCGAGCACGATCCCCGGCTCGACGACGCAGGTCCGGGCGTCGGCGTCCACGGAAACGAGGCGGTCGCAGTACTTCGACCAGTCGATCACCACGGCGACGTTGCAGGTCTGCCCGGCCAGGCTGGTTCCACCGCCCCGCGAGGTGACGGGCGCCCCGTGCTCCCGGCAGACCGCGATCGCCTCGGCGGCGGCCTCGACCGTGCGGGGCACCACCACGCCCAGCGGCACCTGCCGGTAGTTGGAGCCGTCGGTGGAGTAGGCGCCGCGGCTGCCGGGGTCGAACCGCACCTCGCCGTCCACCCGGGCGGTCAGGTCGCGCTCCAGGTCGCGCACCCGCACGTACGGCTGGGCCGGGCGGGCCGTGACCGGCGCCGGAACCGGGATGACCGGGCTCATCGCGCTCACCTCCCCAGTTGGGAGATCTTGTCCTTGAACAGGGTGGTGGCGATCGCCGCCCGGTGCGGCTGCCCCCTGAGGAACGCCTCGGCGAACTTGATCGCCTGGTCGTGGCCGACCTTGCCGGGCATCGGCGGCTCGTTCGGGTTGACGTCCACGTCCACCAGGGCGGGGCCGTCGTGCGCGAGCGCCTGCCGTACGGCCTCCTCGACGTCGCCGGGGGCCTTCACCTTGCGGCCGTAGGCGCCGCAGGAGCGCGCCCAGGCGGAGAAGTCGGAGGCCGGCTCGGCGAACCGCACGCCGTGCTCGGGGTAGCCGAGCACCATCTGCTCCCACAGGATCTGGCCGAGGGCGTTGTTGTTGTTGATCACGACTTTGATCGGCAGCCGGTGCTGCGCGGCGGTGAGGAACTCGGCCATCAGCATCGCGAAGCCGCCGTCGCCGACGAACGCGATCACCTGCCGGCCGGGGAAGGCGTGCTGCATCGCGATCGCGTACGGCAGGCCGGGCGCCATCGTGGCGAGGTTGCCCGACAGGTAGAACCGCCGGTCGCCCCGGATCGTCCAGTGCCGTGCCGCCCAGGTGGCGATCGTGCCGGAGTCGCAGGTGAGGATCGCGTCGTCGGCCGCGGCCCGGTCCACGCAGCCCATCAGGTACTGCGGGGCGATCGGGTCGCGGTCGGGCGACTCCAGGGCCGCCATGTCGGCGCGCCAGCGGTCCATCGCCCGCCGGTACTTCTCCAGGTGGCCCCGGTCGTTCTTGCGCCTCAGCAGCGGCAGCAGCGCGGCCAGCCCCTCCTTCGCGTCGCCGATCATCGGCACCTGGGTCGGCATGCGCACGCCGGCCCGCGTCGGGTCGGCCTCGATCTGCACCACGCGGACCTTGCCCGGCTCGGGCAGGTGCTTGGTGTAGGGGAAGTTGGTGCCGACCATGAACAGAGTGTCGCAGTCCTCGACGAGGTCCTCCCCGGGCCTGGTGCCCAGCAGGCCGATCCCGCCGACCGCGTAGGGCGAGTCGTCGGGGATGACGGCCTTGCCGGGCAGCGTCTTGATCACCGGGGCGCCCAGGACGTCGGCGACGGCCAGCACCTCCTCCCGCGCGTGCAGGGCGCCGGCCCCGGCCAGGATCGCCACCCGCTCGCCGGCGTTGAGCACCCGGGCGGCGGCCTCCAGGTCCTCGGGGCGCGGCATGCCGGGCGCGGGCAGGTAGATCGGCGCGGTCGCCGGGGGCCGCGCCGGGGCGACGTGCTGGTAGGGGTCGGCGTCGGCCGGGGCCACCTGCACGTCGTTGGGCAGGCACAGGTGGGCGACGCCGCGCCGGGCGTAGGCGGTGCGGATCGCGAGGTCCACCACCCCGGGAAGCTGCGCCGGGTTGTCCACGACGAGGTTGTATTCGGCGAGATCGGCGTACAGCCGGTCGAGGTGGACCTCCTGCTGGTAACCGGTGCCCAGCACGCTGGTCTCCTGCATGCCGGTGATCGCCAGCACGGGCTGGTGGTCGAGCTTGGCGTCGTAGAGGCCGTTGAGCAGATGGATGCCGCCGGGCCCGGAGGTCGCCAGGCAGACCCCGATGCGCCCGGTCGCCTTGGCGTGGGCGGTCGCCATGAACGCGGCGGCCTCCTCGTGGTGCACGAGGACGAACCGGACCCGGTCGGTGTGGCGGCGCAACCCTTCCATGATCCCGTTGATGCCGTCGCCGGGCAGGCCGAAGACGGTGTCGACTCCCCAGGCGGCCAGTCGTTCGATGAGCACTTCGGAGGCGATGTCGGTCATACATGCGAGCGTGCGCCGGGCGGGTGCCGCCAAACGTTCGCCGAATGGAAAGTCTCGCCTTTTGCCGAGATTTGCCGTTGATCAAATGTCCCGGGGATATGGCGGCCCGGCTTCCGGCGGGAGGCTACAGAGGGGGAGGCGTGATGACGGCGATCAAGGAGATACGCGCCGCGGCCTACCGGGTGCCGACCGACCGCCCGGAGGCGGACGGCACCCTGGCCTGGGACGCGACGACGCTGGTGGTGGTGGAGGCCGACGCGGAGAACACAACCGGCACCGGCTGGACCTACGCGCCCGCGGCCGCCGCGGTCTTCGTCACCGAGGTCCTGGCCGGTACGGTGGCCGGCGCCGACGCGGTGGACATCCCCGCGGCCTGGACGGCGATGACCCGCCGGGCGCGCAACGCCGGCCGCCCCGGGATCGCCGGATACGCGATCTCCGCGGTGGACGTCGCCCTGTGGGACCTCAAGGCCCGGCTGCTGGGCACGCCGCTCACCCGCCTGTTCGGCGCCGCCCGCCCGGACGTGCCGGTCTACGGGTCGGGCGGGTTCACCACCTACGACGACGACACCACCCGCGCGCAGCTCCGGCACTGGGCGCACGAGCTGGGCATCCCCCGCGTGAAGATCAAGATTGGTGAGTCCCGCGGCACCGCCCCCGGCCGCGACCTGCACCGCGTCGCCGTCGCCCGCGAGGCCGTCGGCCCCGGCACCGAGCTGTACGTCGACGCCAACGGCGGCTACACCGCCAAGCAGGCCGTACGGCTGGCCTCCCTCCTCGACGGCCAGGGCGTGAGCTGGTTCGAGGAGCCGGTCTCCTCCGACGACCTGGCCGGGCTGCGCCTCGTGCGCGAGCGGATCGGCGCCGACGTCGCCGCCGGCGAGTACGGGAGCGACCTGACCTACTTCACCCGGATGTGCCAGGCGGGCGCCGTGGACTGCCTGCAGATCGACGCCACCCGCTGCGGCGGCTACACCGGCTGGTTCGGCGCCGCTGCGATCGCCGCCGGGCACCATCTGGAGGTGTCCGCGCACTGCGCGCCCAACCTGCACCTGCCCGCCGCCGCGGCCACCCCCGGCCTGCGCCACGTCGAGTGGTTCCACGACCACGCGCGCATCGAGGCCGAGCTGTTCGACGGCGCCGCCGACCCCGCCGGGGGGACCGCGCGCCCCCGAGCCGACACTCCCGGCCACGGCCTGACCCTGCGGCCCGGCGCCGCCGGCCACCGCGTCGCCTGACCGGGAAGGCCACCGGAGACCGGCGGGGACGCGGGACAGACCAGAAGGCGGCACGGGACGGACCGGCAGGAGGCACGGGATGCGGATCGAGGACTACGCGCTGGTCGGCGACATGCACACCGCCGCCCTGGTCGGGCGGGACGGTTCGGTGGACTGGCTGTGCCTGCCGCGCTTCGACTCCGGGGCCTGCTTCGCCGCGCTGCTGGACGGCCCGCGCGCCGGACGCTGGCTGCTGGCGCCGGCCGGCCGGGAGACCTGCACCGGACGCCGCTACCGCGGCGACACGCTGGTGCTGGAGACGACGTGGGACTCCCCGGACGGGTGCGTGCGCGTCGTGGACTTCATGCCGGCCCGCGGAGAGGCGCCCGACCTGGTGCGCGTCGTCGAGGGCGTCCGCGGCCGGGTCGAGATGCGCACCGAGCTGACGTTGCGCTTCGACTACGGCCGCGTCGTGCCCTGGCTCCGCCACGAGGGCGGCCGGCTCGCCGTCGTGGCCGGCCCGGACGCCGCCTGGCTCCAGTGCCCCATCCCGCTGTGCCCCGACAAGAAGGCCCACCGGACCACCGCCGCCTTCACCGTCTCCGCCGGGGACCGGGTGCCGTTCGTGCTGACCTGGCGGGAGTCGTGGCTGCCCCGCCCCGACCGGACCGACGCCGAGGAGTCCCTGACCGCCACCGAGCGGATGTGGACCCACTGGCTTTCGGACTGCCGCTACGACGGGGAGTACGGCGAGGCCGTCCGGCGCAGCCTCCTCACCCTCAAGGCGCTGACCTACGCCCCCACCGGGGGCCTGGTCGCCGCCCCCACCACCTCCCTGCCCGAGCGGCCCGGCGGCACCCGCAACTGGGACTACCGCTACAGCTGGCTGCGGGACGCGACCTTCACCCTGCAGGCGCTGATGCACGCCGGGTACGACGACGAGGCCACCGCCTGGCGCGACTGGCTGCTGCGGGCCGTCGCCGGCGAGCCCGCCGACCTCCAGACCATGTACACCCTCGACGGCGGCCGCCGGATCCCGGAGTGGAACCCCGACTGGCTGGCCGGCTACGAGGGGGCGCAGCCGGTGCGGATCGGCAACGCCGCCTCCGCCCAGTTCCAGCTCGACGTCTACGGCGAGATCATGGACTGCCTGGAGCTGGCGCGCGACGCCGGGCTCAGGCCGAACGACGACGCGTGGGACCTCCAGCTCGTCCTCATGGACTACCTGGAGGGCGCCTGGCGCAAGCCCGACAACGGGCTGTGGGAGACGCGCGGCCCGCGCCGCGACTTCGTCCACTCCAAGATCCTCGCGTGGGTCGCGGCGGACCGCATGATCTCCGCCGTCGAGAACCACGGCCGCGAGGGCCCCGCGGACCGCTGGCGGGCGCTGCGCGAGGAGATCCACCGGGACGTCTGCGCCCGCGGCTACGACCCCGGCCGCAACACCTTCACCCAGTACTACGGCTCGACGGGCCTGGACGCCGCGCTGCTGCTCATCCCCAGGCTCGGCTTCCTGCCGCTCGACGACCCCCGCGTCGCCGGGACGGTGGACGCGGTACGGCGCGAGCTGTGCGAGGACGGCTTCGTCCATCGCTACCGTTCCGGCACCGGGGACGTGGACGGCCTGCTCGGGGGCGAGGGGGCCTTCCTCGCCTGCTCCTTCTGGCTGGCCGACGCGCTGGCCCTGCTCGGCCGCCGGGAGGAGGCCCGGGAGCTGTTCGACCGGCTGCTCGCGGTCCGCAACGACGTCGGCCTCCTCGCCGAGGAGTACGACGCCGTCCACCACCGCCAGCTCGGCAACTTCCCGCAGGCCTACAGCCACGTGTCGATCGTCAACACCGCGGTCGCGCTGGCCGGTGACAGTCGCACCCGCCGCGCCCGCGGCCACCCGGGCGGCTCCTGACCCCGGCCCCGGACGGCCCACCCTGGCCGGCGGGACCCGGTCTCACGTACGGCCGGCATCGGCCGTCCGGGCGCGCGGAGTCAGAGAAGTCAGATGCGGGCGGCGCCGGCCATCAGCCGTTCGCAGGCGTCCAGCAGGCGGCGGCGCAGCGGCCGGGCCCGCTCGGCGAACCCCCGCTGCTCGGCGGCGTACTCGGCCCGGCCTTCGGCCGTCTCGATCCGGATGGGCCGGTAGCCCAGCCGGCCCAGGTCGTACGGGCTGGCCCGCATGTCCACGGCGCGGACGTCGCGGGCCAGCTCGAAGCAGTCGGCGACCAGCTCCCCGCAGACCAGCGGCGACAGCTTGTAGGCCCACTTGTACAGGTCCATGTTGGCGTGCAGGCAGCCCGGCTGCTCCAGCTCCGGCTGCCGTTCCCGCGTGGGCTGCAGCGCGTTCAGCGGGCGCGCCTCGGGAGTGAAGAAGCGGAACGCGTCGTAGTGGCTGCACCGCACCCCGCGCTGCTCCACGATCCGCGCGATCTCCTCCCCGGGCAGCCGCAGCGGCCAGGCGCCGTGCCGTACCTCCTCCGCCCGGTAGACCATCGCCCACTCGTGCAGGCCGAAGCAGCCGAGGAACGCCGGCCGCGACGCGGTGGCGGCCAGCAGCCGCGCGATCCACTCGACGGAGGATCCGCGCCGGTCCATCAGCGCCGCCACGTCGAGCGTCGCCCCCTCGGGGGTGTCGACGTAGTCGCGGCCGAGGTCGCGCGCGCCCCTGAGCAGCACATCCGCGCCCGGGTGCCAGCGCCGCAGCCGTCCGGGCCGGTGCCCGTAGTAGGTGAACAGGAAGTCCTCGACCGGGTGGGCCTCGCCCCGCGACCTGCGCGCCAGGTGCGGCGCAACCCACGCCTCGACGCGCCGCTCGTAGGCCGCCGCCCGGGCCCGCCACTCCTCCGGCTCCAGAACTTCCACCGCTGCATGGTATGCGCGCCCGGACGGCGTCCGCCGCACGGCCCAGGCCCGCGCTCCCCGCGGGCCCGGGGCCCCGGCGGGCCGACGCCGCCGAGCGGGCCCTCCGGCGCCGCGCTCACGCGCCCGCGACCCCGTCATTGATTGCCGACCGTTGACCCACTCGCGTCCAGCTCCGTGATCAACGGTTCGATAACCTGGCGATCGTCACAGATAGTGACAGTGAGTGGACAGGAGGTCATATGACTGTGATCCGCCGGCTCCTTCTGGCCGGTTCCGTCTGTGCCACGCTCGCCGTCGCGGCGCCGGTCGCCGCCTCGGCGGCCGTCACCGCCCCGGCCCGTCCGACCGGCCTCACCCAGGCTGGTTTCACGGCGGGCGGCCCCGGTTGGGGCGTCCCCGGTGGCGGGTTCGTCCGTCCCGTCGGGGGCTTCTTCCCGCCCGGCGCCGGCTTCGTCCGTCCCTGGGGTGGGTTCGTCCGCCCCGTGGGCTACTGGGGTCCGCCGGTCGTCGGCGGCTACTGGGGCGGCACGGCCCTCGTCGGGGGCGTCTGCGCC
Source organism: Streptosporangium sandarakinum (assembly GCF_050942225.1). Classification (NCBI taxonomy): domain Bacteria; kingdom Bacillati; phylum Actinomycetota; class Actinomycetes; order Streptosporangiales; family Streptosporangiaceae; genus Streptosporangium; species Streptosporangium sandarakinum. The sequence continues at coordinate 8,100,223 of NZ_CP192034.1, read as the reverse complement.
CCCTCGTACTACCCCGGCTACGTCGGCTACACCGGCTACAACGCCGCGTGCTGCTGATCCGCGATCCGCTCGCGGATGACCGGAGCTGAGAAGCCCGCGCTTCGCCCCTGTTCACCGGCGGTTCCCGCCGGTGAACAGGGTCTCCCGTCCGGTGCGCCCCGCCGGGGTGCCCGGACCGCGCCTCTCCGCCCATCCCCGCTCATCCCGGCCCACCCCGGGCCGGTCACGCCCCGGGTGTGAGGACCATCACGCCGCCGAGCGCCACCAGCGAGATGAGGACCGTCGACAGGGCGCCGAGCACGACGGCCCGGCGGCCGGTGCGCGTCAGCGCCCGCAGGTTGACCGCGGTTCCCATGGCGAACAGCGCGGCGGTGAACAGCAGGGTCTCGGCCGTCTTGAGCGGCGCCAGCCAGGCGGTGGGCAGGGCGCCGAGGCTGCGCAGCGCGACCATCGCGAGGAAGCCGGCCACGAAGAGGGGGACGATGGGCGGCTTCCCGCCCGTCCGGGGCCCGGCCGTACGGCGGCGCAGGACGCTGACGCCGGCGATGAGCGGGGCGAGCAGCACGACCCGGGTCAGCTTGACGACCACGGCCGTCGCGAGCGCCGCCGTACCGGCCGTCTGCGCCGTGGCCACCACCTGGGCCACCTCGTGCACGCTCGCCCCGCTCCAGACGCCGAAGCCCTCCGCGGGAAGGCGCAGGACTCCCTGGAGCAGCGGAAGGGCGACGATGCAGACGGAGCCGAACAGGGTGACGAGGGCGATCGCGGTCATGACGTCCTCCTCCTCGCCGTCGGCCACCCCGTTCATCGCGGCGACCGCGGCCGCGCCGCAGATGGCGAAGCCGGTGGCCACCAGCAGTGAGAGGTCGCGGCCCAGCCCGAGCCGGCGTCCGAGCCACCACGTGCCGGAGAAGGCGACGGCGACCGTCGCCACCACCAGCAGCACCACCGGAAGACCGAGCGCGAGGACGTCCCGTACGGCGAGCTGCGCGCCGAGGAGCACGACGCCGAGCCGGAGCAGCCGTCTGGAGGCGAACGCGAGGCCGGGCCGCAGGACCGCCGGGCACGCTCCGAGGTTCGCCATGAGGGCGCCGAGCACGACCGCCGCCATCAGCGGGCTCACGGTGGGCAGCAGGGCGTTGATCCCGGTGGCCGCCGCGACACCGGCGGCCGACACGGCGAGGCCGGGCAGGAGGGGGCGGATGCCGGTGGCGGGTGCCGGCGCGGTGGACAGGGTCATGTCCGCATTTCTGCCAGGTGTGATGTTGGTCCGGTAGCCACCGATTTCGTGGCAGGTCATACGGTGACCGCATGAGCAACGCGCGATGGCCCGACCTGGCGAGCCTCGAACTCCTGCTCCTGGTCGCCGAGCAGGGCAGCGTCGGCAAGGCGGCCCGGCTGCACGGCATCACCCAGGCGTCCGCCAGCCGCCGGCTCGACACCCTGGAGCGGGAGCTGGGTCTGACCCTGCTGCGCCGCTCGACGACCGGCTCCCACCTCACTCCGCAGGGCCGGATCGTCGCCGACCAGGCCCGGGTGGCGCTGGCCGCGGCGGACGGTCTGCTGGCGAGCGTCCGGGCCCTCCGCCGGGAACGCGACGCGCTCGTGCGGGTGGCGGCGAGCATGACGATCGCCGAATACCTCATGCCGGGCTGGCTGGCCGCGCTCCGCCGTACCCTGCCCGGCGTCGAGGTGAGGCCGCGCGTGGTCAACTCGGACATGGTCTGCCGGCTGGCGCGGGACGGCGAGATCGACGTGGGCTTCATCGAGTCGCCGTTCCTGCCGCGGGGGCTGAGCACCCGGTACGTCGCCTACGACCGCCTCATCGTGGTGGTGGGGACCCGTCATCCCTGGGCGCGTCACCCGGTCCATCTGCGCTTCGCCGATCTCGCGGCCACCCCGCTGGTGGTGCGGGAGCCGGGGTCGGGCACGCGCTCCGCCCTCGACCGCGTCATGGCCGGGCGGGTCACCGTCCCGCCCGCGCTGGAGCTGTCCTCCAACGCCGCGGTGAAGGTGGCGGTGGAGGCCGGCGCCGCCCCGGCGGTGCTCAGCGCGCTCGCGGTCGCGGCCGAGCTCCGCGAGGGGCGGCTGGTCGAGGTCCCCGTCGCGGGGTTCGACCTGCGCCGGCCGCTGCTGGCGGTCTGGCGCAGGCGGACGCGCCTCCCCGGCGCCGCCGCCGAACTCGTCCGCCTCGCCGCCGCCTCCGGCCGGTCCGCACCATCCTCCTGACCGTGGAATAACGGGCCCGCACGGGGCGAAAACCCTTGTTCCTCACGAAAGCCGGATAAAGCATTCGGGGGATATCGGGAAGGGTAAAGCCCCGATGGATGAAGCTTTGTTCGTGGCGTTTCAGGAAAATGTTTCGTGTGTCCATTGAATGCCCATGTCTAATGGTGTTGGCGGGGACCAGGAGCTTGGGCATGAAATATGGGCTGAATACCGGCGATTCCGCATGGGTGCTCGTCAGCTTCGCCATGGTGCTGCTCATGACACCGGGCCTCGCCCTCTTCTACGGCGGAATGGCCCGGGCGAAGAACCTCGTCAGCGTCCTGTACATGAGCTTCGTCTCGATCGCGGTGGTGACCGTCATCTGGTTCGCCTACGGGTTCGGCCTGGCGTTCGGCGAGGACGTGGGAGGGCTCGGCCTGATCGGCTGGGGCGAGTGGGAGTTCTTCAGGACCACCCCGTCGGTCCTGCGGGGCGTCATCCCGATGTACGTCTTCTCGCTCTTCCAGCTCGTCTTCGCCATCATCACGCTCGCGCTGGTCAGCGGTTCGGTCGCCAACCGCGTCAGGCTCGGACCCTGGATGGTCTTCGGCGCGGTCTGGGTGACCCTGGTCTACCTGCCGGTCGCCCACTGGGTGTTCTCCAGGGACGGCTGGCTCAACAGGTGGGGGGTGCTGGACTTCGCCGGCGGCCTCGTCGTCGAGCTCAACTCCGGGATCGCGGGCCTGGCGCTGGCGCTGGTGCTCGGGCCGAGCCTGTCCTTCCGCCGGGAGGGGCCCCCGGAGCCGAAGAACATCCCGCTGGTCATGGCGGGCATGGGGCTGCTGTGGTTCGGCTGGTTCGGGTTCAACGGCGGATCGGCCCTGACGGACGGAGCCCTGGCGGCGAACGCGGTGGTCAACACCATGATGTGCGGCTGCGTCGCGATGCTGGTCTGGATGCTGTTCGAACGGGTCCGGTTCGGGCGGTTCTCCAGGCTGGGCGGCACGACCGGCGCGCTCGCCGGCCTGGTGGCCATCACCCCGGCCTGCGGGTACGTCAACCTCTTCGGCGCGACGATCATCGGCATCGTCGTCGCCGTCGTCTGCACCTACGCCGTGGAGGTCAAGACGACCGTCGGATACGACGACACCCTGGACGTCGTCGGCATCCACGGGGCCGGCGGCATCGTCGGCGTGGTGCTCCTCGGGCTCTTCGCCACCGGCAAGTACGCCAAGCCCGTCGCCGGTGTCTTCTACGGCGGCTCGGTCTCCCTGCTGGGCAAACAGGTGGTCGCCGTCCTCGCCGTCGGCTGCTACACCTTCGTGCTCACCTACCTCATCGGCAAGGCCGTGGAAGCCCTGTTCACCTTCCGCCCGAGCCCCCGCGAGGAGACCGCGGGCCTCGACACCGAGCTGCGGATCGGATGAGACCGGTCGGCGCGGGGCCGTGACCGGCGACGACACGCGGGGCGGCGGCCGGGCCGACGGGCCCCTGCCGTACGTGCTCGTCGCGCTCGCCTTCACGACCGGGATGATCGACGCGGTGAGCTTCCTGGACCTCGGCCAGATCTTCGTCGCCGCCATGACGGGGAACGTCATCATCCTCGGCCTCGGCCTCGGTCTGGCCGGTCACGGCACGCCGCTGCCCTCCGCGCTGTCGCTCATGTCCTTCGCGGCGGGAGCGGCCGGCGGCGGCAGAACCATCCTGTCGTGGCCCGGGCACCGGCACCGCGGCCTGCTGCTGGCCGCCGGCACCGCGGTCCAGACGGTGCTGGTCTGCGGCGCCTCGATCCTGGCCTCCCGGTACGGGTTCACCGATCCCCGGACGCGATGGCCGGTCATCATGATGCTCGCCTTCTCCCTGGGCTGGGAGTACGCGGTCGTACGTGGGATCAGGGTGTCCGACCTGAACACCACGGTCGTCACGACAACGCTCACCTCGCTGTTCGCCGAGTCCGTCGTGCCCGCCAGGCAGGGCCGGAGACTCGTCTCGATCTGCGCGCTGCTGGCCGGCGCCCTGGTCTCGGGCACGCTGCGGCGGTTGCTCTTCCCGGCGGCCCCGCTGTGGACGGCGGTCCTCATCCTCACCGGATGCACCCTGATCGCGTACGTCGCCGCCAGGCGTCCCGGCGCGGAGCACTGGCGCTGAGGACGCCTTCCGCGGATCGGCGCGGACCCTCCTCTCCGGCGGCCCTGTGCAGAACACGGCGGCGGGTGAGGCGGAGCCCGCCGGAGCCCGCCGGAGCCCGACGGAGCGTGCCGGCCCGGCGGCCGTCACAGCACCCGGCTCGGCGGCCGTCACACCGCCCGGAACAAGACGTACAGGAGCGTGAGGACGACGAAGCCGAGCACCATGGAGACGATCACGTTCGTCACGGCCCCGGCGTACTTCCCGTCCTGGAAGAGGTGGACGGCCTCCAGCTCGAAGGTGCTGAACGTCGTCAGCGCGCCGCAGAAACCCGTGCCGGCCAGGGCCTCCGCCCCGATCCCCACGCCCGCTCCGTGCAGCGCCCCCAGAACCCCCGCGCCCAGGAGGTTGACCGTCAGGGTCCCCCACGGGAACGCCTTGCCGAACCGCCTCTTGACCGCCGCGTCGAGGACGTAACGCAGCACGGCGCCGAACGCCCCTCCGATGAGCACCAGCAGGAGGATCATGACGACGCGCCGCCTTCGGACCCGTCTGTGCGATGTGGCACCAGCCCCCCGAGCAGGAGCCCCGCCACGATCGCGATCCAGCCGCCCACCACGCTGACCACCGCGTAGGTGACGCTCAGGTCCCAGCTCCCGGCGCGGCCGAGGGCGTGCATCCCGTCGATGAGATGGGAGAACGTGGTGAAACCGCCCAGGTAGCCGGTCACCAGCAGCGGGCGGGTGAAAGCATGCGGCCGGCCCTTGAGCAGGTACGTCGTCAGCGTCCCCATGAACAGGCAGCCGAGGAGGTTCACCAGGAGGGTCCCCCAGGGGAAGCCTCCCTGCCCCCCGGGCATCGCCTCGGTGATCAGATGACGCAGCAGGGCCCCGAGTGCTCCTCCGACGGCGATGTCGAGGAGCGCGCCGGGCCGGACCCCCGGATGGCGGGGCGGCCCCTCCTTGCGCCGGTCCAGGGACGGACGCCTCGGCTCTTTCGCGGTGGAGCAGATGCCCCTCCGCCCTTCCCGGGGACTCCATGACCTTCTCCTCCAGGTCTTCTCGCCATCGAGAGCGCCGGGCCGGTGTCAGCGTCCGCGCGGGGCGGGCGCCGACGCTCCCGGCAGCAGCCCGCGGACGGCGTCCAGGGCCTGCCCGAAGGCGGCCTCCACCTCGGGCGATCGCTCCCCGAGGACACGGGCCCAGGCGCCCCGCTCGCCCGGCAGGACGCCGGCCCCGGCCCGCGAACCGGTGCGGGTGAGCACCTCGTGCATCGCGTCGGCCAGGACCCGCGCGGGTCGCACCCCGGTGACGACGTACAGGGACGCCAGGACCCCGTACCGGTCCATCACCGCCGGTCCCGTCACCGCCCGTTCCCCCGGCACCAGGCGGAGCGGGTCGGCGAACAGCAGCCGCCCCGCGGTGTCGCGTACCTCGACGTCGCCGCAGTACGCCGTGTACGCGTGCCGTTCCCCCCGGGCGAGCCGGCCGGCCAGCAACGTCTCGCCCAGCACGACGGTGGAGTCGGGGTGGGCGGTGACGTCGATCCGCTGGTAGTACCGCGTGCCGCCGAACGGGATCGTCCTGTCCGGCAGGTATTCCAGGTGACCGCCGGGCCCCACGGCGAGGCGGACGAGCTGCGTGGCGTAGTCCTGCTCCATCCGGTAGAGCCGGGTGGCGCCCTGGGTGGTCAGGTGCACGGCCGCTCCCGGCCCGCAGGAGACGTCGACGCGGTAGCGGTCCCCTTGGAGGACCCCGCCTCCGGACGACATGATCATGACGTACGGCAGGCCCGGGACCTCGGGGTCACGGTAGAGCGGCCGGGTGATGTGCAGCGGCGCCTTCTGGTAGTGGCCGGTCAGCTCCGTCCGGTCACCGATCCGCTCGAACGCGAGGTCGAGGATCCCGACCTTGCCTGGGCTGCCGACCGGCAGCATGTCCGGGGTGCCGGCGTGCCGCCGCACCGGTTCGGGCACCCAGCCGGGGAGGTACCACTCCGGTGAGAGGCGGTCGCCGGTCCTCCGTGAGCCGTCCACCGTCCCTACGCCGGCGAGCTGCACGCCGCTCCCGCCCGCGCCTCGATGAAGTCGACGACCTGGGGGACCCCGGTGCCGGTGAGGCAGTCGGTCAGCGCGACCGGGCCGTCGCCGCGCACCGCCCGCGCGTCCCGTTCCATGACCTTCAGGTCGGTGCGGACGTACTGAGCTATGTCGATCTTGTTGATGACCAGCAGGTCGGAGTCCGTGGTGCCCGGACCGCGCTTGCGCGGCATCTTCTCGCCCTCGGCGGTGTCCAGGACGAAGATGTACACGTCGGCCAGCACCGGGCTGAAGGTGAGCGTCAGGTTGTCGCCGCCGCTCTCGAACAGCAGCATGTCGAGGTCGGGGAAGCGGTCGAGCATCTCGGCCGCCGCCGCCAGGTTCATGGTCGGGTCGTCCCGGACCGCGGTGTGCGGGCAGGCCCCCGTCTCGACACCCACGATCCGCTCGGGGTCGAGCGTCCCGGCCAGCGTACGGCGGACGTGCTCGGCGTCCTCCTGGGTGTAGATGTCATTGGTGATCACGCCGATGCGGTGCCCCCGGGCCTGCAGGTGGGGGACCAGCGCCTCGATCAGCGCCGTCTTGCCGGATCCGACGGGGCCGCCGATCCCTACCTTGAAGACCTTCTCCAGCTCCATCTCGTTCCTCTCCCGTACGAACGGATCAGGTGGCGAACAGGCGGGCCTCCGCCCGCTCGTGCGCGGCCGAGACGACGTCGGCGAGGGGCACCGAGCCGTGCAGATCCCGCGGATCCCCGGCGGCGAGCGCCGTCCGCGCGACCCGCGCGAGATCCGGGCGGACCTCGCGCAACAGCCCCTGCGCGCGGCGGAAGTCGGTACGGCCCAGCCGCACCGCCGCCGCCGTCCAGCTCGCGGCGAAGGCGTACAGGTCGGCGGCTACCGCGTGCGCCACCGGCACTCCGAGCCCCGCGTAGAGCGCGCCGACCACGACCGCGTGATTGCCCGGTGTGGCCTTCTCCGCCACCAGCTCCGCCAGCCGGGCGGCCTCCGGCACCGGGAAGGCGAAGACCGCCGTGTCGAGGACCTGCCGGCCGGTCCGCGCCGAGGCGGCCCGCTGCTCGCGGTTGAGCTTGATCGCGTGCAGCCGCCGGTCGACCTGGACCAGCCGCTCCCAGTCCCCCTCGCCGACGGCGCGGTGCGCCAGCACCAGGGCCGCCGCGTCCGCCGGGCCCACCGCGTTGTACAGCAGGTCGGTCAGCAGCTCACGCAGGTTCTCCGGACCGGTGATCCGGAGCTGGACGTACCCCTCCAGCCCGTGCGACAACGTGTACATCCCGCTGGGGAAACCGGAGTCGGTGAGCTGGAACTGGGCCAGCAGCGGGTCCAGGTCGCCGGTGCCGGGAGGTGTGCTCATGCCAGGAAGTACAGCCGGTTCAGCGGCAGCTTCTTGGCCGGCTCGATGTGCGCGGGCTCCCCGTCGACGGTCACCCGGTAGGTCTCGGGATCGACCTCGATCCGGGCGAGCGTGGAATTGCGAATCATGTGGCGCTTGTCGACGGTCCGGCACTGCCGTACGGGCCGGATCAGCCGCTGCAGGCCGAGCCTCTCCGGCACGCCCGCCTCGATCCCGGCGCCGGACATGAAAGTGACGCAGGTGCTCGACAGCGCCCTGCCGAAGGCCCCGTACGTGGGGCGGTAGTAGACCGGCTGCGGTGTCGGCAGGGACGCGTTCGGGTCGCCCATCTGGGCCCAGCTGATCAGGCCGCCCTTGACGATCATGGCGGGCTTGGCCCCGAAGGAGTGGATCGGCCACAGCACGATGTCGGCGAGCTTCCCGTCCTCCAGCGAGCCGATCGTGTCCGCCATCCCGGAGGCGCGGGCCGGGTTGATGGTCACCTTGGCCAGGTAGCGCAGCACCCGGAAGTTGTCGTTGCGGGCGGAGTCCTCCGGCAGCGTCCCCCGCTTGTCCTTGTTGTGGTGGGCCACCTGGAAGGCCCGGGTGAACGTCTCGCCCACCCGGCCCATCGCCTGCGAGTCCGACCCGATGATGCTGATGATGCCCAGGTCGTGCAGCACGGTCTCGGCCGCGATGGTCTCGGCGCGCACCCGGCTCTCGGCGAACGCCACGTCCTCGGGCACGTCGTAGCTGAGGTGGTGGCAGACCATCGTCATGTCCAGCAGTTCGTCCACCGAGTCGGCGGTGTACGGCAGCGTCGGGTTCGTGGAGGCCGGGAGCACGTTGGGCTCGCCGGTGACCCGCAGGATGTCGGGGGCGTGCCCGCCGCCGGCGCCTTCGGAGTGGTAGGTGTGGATCGTGCGGCCGTTGATCGCGCTGATGGTGTCCTCGACGTAGCCCGCCTCGTTCAGCGTGTCGGTGTGGATGTTGATCTGGATGTCGAGCTCGTCGGCGACCGACAGCGCGCAGTCGATGACGGCGGGGGTGGTGCCCCAGTCCTCGTGCACCTTCAGGCCGCAGGCCCCGGCCCGGATCTGCTCCTCCAGCGGGGCCGGCAGGCTGCTGTTCCCCTTGCCGTACACCGCGATGTTGATGGGGACGGCCTCGTAGGCCTGGAGGATGCGGGAGATGTTCCACGGGCCGGGCGTGGTGGTGCAGCCGCGGGAACCGTCCGCCGGGCCGGTGCCGCCGCCGACCAGCGTGGTGATCCCGTTGCTCAGCGCATGCTGGGCCTGCTGGGGGGTGAGGAAGTGGACGTGCGTGTCGATCCCTCCGGGCGTGGCGATGAGGTTCTCGCCGGAGATCACCTCGGTGCTCGCGCTGACGATCAGACGCCGGTCGACCCCGTTCTGGGTGTGCGGGTTGCCGGACTTGCCGATGCCGGCGATCTTCCCGTCCTTGACGCCGATGTCGCCCTTGACGATGCCCAGCACCGGGTCCATGATCACCGCGTTGGTGATCACCAGGTCCAGGGCGACCGAACTGTCCGAGGCCGGGTCGGCCGACATCCCGTCCCGGGCGGTCTTGCCGCCGCCGTACTGGGTCTCGTCCCCGTAGTGCCCCTCGGTGTAGTCCTTCTCCACCTCGGCGATGAGGTTGGTGTCCCCGAGATGGAACCTGTCGCCCACCGTCGGCCCGTACATCGTCGCGTACTGCTTGCGGCTCATCGTGGCCATGGCGGTTCAGCCCTTCTTCCCGGAGCTCGTGGATTTCGGCTTTTTGGCCGGCTTCTCCCCGGACGCGCCGGACGCCTCGGATGTGCCGGGCTCGTCGTGGTAGCCGCGTTCACGCATCCTCTTCAGCGCCCTGCGGTGCGCCTCGCCGGAGCGGATGCTGCCGTTGAGGAGTCCGCCGAAGCCCACCAGCCGCTGACCGCCGCCGTACTCGACCAGGGTCACCTGCTTGGTGTCCCCGGGCTCGAACCGGACGGCGGTCCCGGCGGGAATGTCCAGGCGTTTGCCGAACGCCTGGTCGCGGTCGAAGCTCAGCGCCCGGTTGACCTCGAAGAAGTGGAAGTGGGAACCGACCTGGACGGCGCGGTCGCCGGTGTTGTGGACCGTGACGGTCACCCTGGGCTGGCCGACGTTCAGCTCGATCTGCCCTTCGCCGTACATGTAAACGTCATCCGACATGGGATGCCGCCCCCTTCAGGTTCGCCGTCACCGGCACGGACGGGTTCCGGTGACGATCTGTGTGGTCGTGCTCGTCGCGGTGGCCGTGACCGTGCCCGTGTTCACCGCCGTGCTCGTGCTCGTGGCTGTGGCCGTGTTCGTGGCCGTGGCGGACGGTCGCCAGCCCGTCGTCGCCGTACCGGTCCCACCGGTGTTCCGCCTCGGCCACCCGCTCGCGGACCAGCGTGGCGAGCGAGGCGGGCCCCAGGAGCGGGCCCGCGGTCCGGACGCCGGGCCGCGGGGCCACCGGAACGAACGAGGCGGGCACCAGCACGACGCCGTCGGCCCCCAGCCGCAGGCAGCGCTCCACGCCCTCGTCCACGTCCGGGTCACCGCCGATCAGCGCGACCTCCACCCAGCGCACGGAGGTGTACTGCCGCACCAGCCGCGCCACCCTGAACAGTTCCGCGTCCGGCTCGGGCCCGGCCGCGGGCGCCACCAGCAGCACCGCCTGCCGCGGCGGCCCGTCGCGCAGCGCCCGGGTCACCGCACCCCTGATCCAGCCGACCAGATGCCCGGTCGTGCCCAGCGGCCCGGCCAGCAGCAGGTCCCCCGGCGCACGCTCACGAGCCGCCCACCTCAGGGCCTGCGCGGCGACGGCCGACAGCTCCGGGTCCCGCCCGAGCGTCATCGGCACCGCCACGATCCGGTCGCGGCCGACGAGCGCGGCGTGCAGGTCGCGCCCCACGGCGCGCACCTCGGGACCGCCCGGTTCCACCGGGCCGGGCAGGCACCGGCCGTCCCGGCTCTCGTGCCCGCCGACCAGCAGGACCCTGCGACGGTCCGGCCTCACTTCCCGCCCACCGGGTCGTGGCAGGAGACCAGTTTGGTGCCGTCGTCGAAGACCGCCTCCACCTGGATCAGCTTCAGCATGCCGCGCACACCGGGCAGGACGTCGTCGGGCCCGACGATCTGCTTGCCCAGCTCCATGCACTCCGCGACGGTCTTGCCGTCCCGGGCCGCCTCCACGATCGCCGAGCTGATCAGCGCCACCGCCTCGGCGTAGTTGAGCTTCAGGCCCCGATCCCGGCGTTGCCGTGCCATCTGCGCGACGGTGAAAATGACCAGCTTGTCCATTTCCCGCGGTGTGAGGTTCATTGGTGGTCCTTTCCGCGCCCGCGGCCGTCGACGGTCATCCGGCGCGCTTGATCTTGTTGAGCATCGGGACGGCGACGAGGAACACCCAGGTCACAAGCACGAACGGCCAGGTGAGAGTGTGACCTCCGACCACCTCGAACAGATTGCCGACAGCGGCCGTCAGCCCCGCCGCCGACACGGTGCCGATCACGGCGTAGGCGGCGCTCGCCGGGGTGACCGCGATGAAGGTGCCGAACAGCGCGAGCCCGGTCAGCGTGGAGTTGTAGCCGTACAGTCCCGCTCCCAGGTCCGCGGCCTGCGCGCCCAGCGCCCAGCCGGTGAGCAGGCCGATCAGGCTGGACACGAACGCCACCAGTCCGGTCATCCATCCGCTGACGAACAGTCCGGCCAGGAAGATCACGCCGACGTACCACTTGTTCTGGAAGAACACCTGGCCGACGCCGTTGAACGTGCCCTGCCAGAAGTAGGTCCAGCTCATCGCGGTGCCGGGAGCGGTGGCGGACGGCGGGGCCGCGCCCGCGTGGCCCGCCCAGATCCGGTGGAAGGACGGCCCCCCGATCACCATCACCGAGGTGATCGCGCAGAAGGGCGCGGTGAGGGTCGGCAGGCGGTACGGCGTGAGGAGCACGTTCAGCGCCGAGGTGAGCACGCTTCCGGCGATCGCGCCGACGATGACGAGCGCGACCGTCATCCACCGGACGTCCAGATAGAGCACCAGGCTGACACCGATCAGCGTGCCGCAGAAACCCTCCAGGCCCGGCCAGACCCGGTCCGGCCAGGAGACGCCGAGCAGATAGGCGGTGAGCGTGGCGACCACCGTCCCCAGCAGTCCGAAGACACCGAACCGCCAGCCCCCCACGAACAACGCGAGAAGGAACACCAGGCCGGTCCAGAGACTCGACTGGAAATCGACCTGTGCGACACCCTTCGGAACGGTGCGCAGAAAGTCGAGGCCCCGCGGTCTCTCCGGGTGGGTCGTCTGCTCCTCCGGATCCGGTGGTGCGGGTGCCGAGGACAAAGACGCCAACCCCTTGGACTCCGACGGTGTGACAGGACGCGGGGATCCCACGCGCTGCGGCGATGATTCCCGGGCCCCCGGGCCAGCAAAAACCGCAAGGGGTCACGCTCTGGTCAATCATTTTATTCATTGCATTGACCAGATATGCGGGTATTAACCACGACTGAGGTCGCCGGCGAATTCGGGAAATCCGGACGGACGTCGAGACGTAAGTGGGAAAATGTCAACCAGTGAAAAGCCAAGAACGCCCGTGCCGGCGGGAAACGGAAGCCCTTCCCGGCCCTCCTCCGCCGCCGGTCCCACGATCAGGAGAACGGCCGGCCGGAGGACGGGCTCCGGGGCGTCGTGAAGGCCTCGTGACATGCCCTCACTCCCGCGGTGGAAACGCCTGGGCTCCAGGGCCTCGGCCGCCCACCGCAGGCTCCAACTGCGCCACGGCGAAGGGGACAGGCAGCATCTGACCAGCCTGGAGGGACTGGCCGCGCTGTCGCTGGACGCGCTCAGCTCGGTCGCCTACGGACCCGAGGAGATCGCACTCGTCCTGGCGGGCGCCGGCGCGTTCGCGGTGGGCGGCACGCTGCCGATCACTTTGGTCATCGTGGGACTGCTCATGGTGCTCGTGCTCTCCTACCGCCAGGTGATCGCCGCGCATCCCCAGGGCGGCGGCTCCTACGGGGTGGCCAAGGAGAACCTGGGCGAACGGGTGAGCATGCTGGCCGCCGCGGCGCTCATCGTCGACTACGTGCTCACCGTGGCGGTCAGCCTCGCGGCCGGGGCCGCCAGCCTGGCCTCGGCCTTCCCCGTTCTGGCCCCGTACCTCACGGAGACCTGCCTGACGGGGCTGGCACTGCTGACGGTCCTCAACCTGTACGGGATCTCCGACAGCGCGCGGGTGCTGATGGCGCCGACCATCCTGTTCGTGGTGTGCATCGCCGGCGTCGTGATACTGGGGCTGGCCCGCTCCCGGCCGGTGGCGGTGGTGGGAGAGCCCATGGTCGTTCCCGTGACCGAGACGCTGGGAGCGCTGCTGATCCTGAAGGCGTTCTCCTCCGGCTGCTCCTCACTGACCGGCGTCGAGGCCATCGCCAACGGCGTTCCCATGTTCCGCGAGCCCAGGACCGTGCGGGCACGGCGGGCCGAGCTGACCCTCGGACTGCTGCTCGGCTCGATGCTGCTCGGACTGGCGGTGCTCATCCACCGGGACCACGTGCTGCCCCGGGAGGGGGTCACCATCCTCTCCCAGCTCACGGCCGGCTCCTACGGCACAGGCTGGGCGTACTACATGACCAACATCGTGGTCACGCTCGGCCTCGCCCTGGCCGCGAACACCAGCTTCGGCGGCCTGCCGGTCCTGCTGAGCCTGCTGGCCCGTGACGACCGCCTGCCGCACCTGTTCGCGCTGCGGACCGAACGCCCCGTCTATCGCTACGGCGTCGCGGTCGTGGGGGTCCTGGCCGCCGTGCTGCTGATCGCGGTGGGCGGACTGACCCACAAACTCATCCCGATGTTCGCCATCGGGGTGTTCATCGGCTTCACCATCAGCCAGGTCGGCATGGTCAAGCACTGGTGGAGCCTGCGTCCGCCCCGCTGGCCCGGCAACGTGCTGCTCAACGGCATCGGCGCTCTGCTCACCTGCGTCGCCGCCCTGGTGCTGCTCGTCTCCAAATTCAGGGAGGGCGCCTGGGTGGTCGTCATCGTCGTCCCCCTGCTCATGCTGCTGTTCAGCCGGATCCAGCGTTACTACACCGAGGTCGGCGCCGAACTGGGGACACACCGGATACCGGCCAAACCCGCCGGACCCGCCGAGACGGCCGGCCGGGAGAAACTGGTCATCATCCCGGTCGGCGCCGTCACCGCCATGACGGAGCGGGCCCTGAGCGCGGGCCTGGCGCTCGGCGGAGAGGTCGTCGCCGTCACGGTGTGCTCCGACTCCGCGGGCGCGGACCGCATACGCGGGCAGTGGGCGAGGTGGGACCCGGGCGTCCGGCTCGAGACCATCGTGAACCCCCACCGCACGGTGGTGCATCCCGTTCTGGAGTACGTCCGCGCGGCGGACGAAACGGGCAGGCGGGTGATCGTCCTCATCCCCCTCATCGAGCCGAGGCATTTCCGCTACCGGATACTGCACAACCAGCGCGGTCTCTTCATGGCCCTCGTGCTGCGGGAGCACCTCGACGTGGTCGTCGCCCTGCTGCCCTTCCGGCTCAAGATGTGACCGGACGGCGAGCCGGCGGGACCGCCCCTCCCGGTGCGTCCGCCCCCGCCGGACGCCGTCGGAAACGCTCCGGGCGGCGGACCTCGTCGATCCGGGCGGCGGGCCTCGCCGGGAAGGTCACGACCTGCGGCATGCCGGGTCCTCGACCGGTTCACGACCCGGGAAAGCACGAAGTCCTGGCCGCTCTTCCGGCGACCAGGACTCCTGAGCTATCGAATGTGTCCGAGGGGGGACTTGAACCCCCATGCCCCGCAAAGGGCACTAGCACCTCAAGCTAGCGCGTCTGCCTATTCCGCCACCCGGACGTGGTGCCTGCACGAGAGACCGTCATCGCTCGTCGGCGGATTTAGGTTAGCAAACTCTTGGGCGTGCGTCATATCGGTTGCCCGGCGGCCCTCCCGGTGATGCCCCGCGGCCCCGGCGGCGGCAGGATGGGAGAGCAAGCCGTACCAAGCGTAAGGAGTCGACATGACCGTGCTCAATGGCGAGGACGAGGTCGCCGAGCTGTGTCGTGACCTGATCCGGATCGACTCGACCAACACGGGGGACAACACCGGCCCCGGCGAGCGGGCCGCCGCCGAGTACGTCGCCGGGAAACTGGCCGAGGTCGGGCTGGAGCCCCGGATCCTGGAGTCGGACGACCGCCGGGCGAGCGTGATTGCCCGCATCGAGGGAGAGGACTCCTCCCGTGGCGCGCTCCTCCTGCACGGGCATCTCGACGTCGTCCCCTTCCACGCCGAGGACTGGACCTACCACCCGCTCAGCGGGGAGATCGCCGACGGCTGCGTCTGGGGACGCGGCGCGGTCGACATGAAGAACATGGACGCGATGATCCTCGCGGTCGTCCGGCAGCGGCTCAGCGAGGGCCGCCGCCCGCCGCGGGACGTGGTGCTGGCGTTCACCGCCGACGAGGAGGCCGGCGGCGCGTACGGCGCGCAGTGGCTGTCCGAAGAGCACCCCGAACTGTTCGAGGGCTGCACCGAGGCGATCGGCGAGGTCGGCGGGTTCAGCGTCTCCCTCGACGACGACCGCAGGCTGTACCTCATCGAGGCGGCGGAGAAGGGCATCGCCTGGATGCGGCTGACCGCCCGCGGCCGAGCCGGTCACGGCTCGATGCTCAGCGCCGAGAACGCGATCACCGAGCTCGCCGAGGCCGTCGGCCGGATCGGCCGCTACGAGTGGCCGGTACGGCTCACGCCCACGGTCGAGACCTTCCTCGTCGAGACCTCCCGGGCGCTGGGGGTGGAGCTCGACCTGGACGACGCCGAGGCGACCGTGGCCAAGCTCGGCCCGCTGGCGCGGATGATCGGCGCGGTGCTGCGCAACACCGCCAACCCGACCATGCTGCAGGGCGGCTACAAGGCCAACGTCATCCCGCAGACCGCGACCGCGCACGTGGACGGGCGATTCCTGCCGGGCTACGAGGACGAGTTCTTCAAGACGATCGACGAGCTGCTCGGCCCCAACGTGACCAGGGAGTTCGTCTACCACGACATCGCCCTGGAGACCGGGTTCGACGGGCCGCTGGTGCGCGCGATGGCCGACGCGCTGGCCGCGGAGGACCCGGGGGCGCTGGCCGTGCCGTACACGCTGTCCGGCGGCACGGACCTGAAGGCGTTCAGCATGCTGGGCATGCGCGGGTTCGGCTTCGCGCCGCTGCGGCTTCCCGCCGACCTGGACTTCTCCGGGATGTTCCACGGCGTGGACGAGCGGGTGCCGGTCGACTCCCTGCAGTTCGGCGTACGGGTTCTTGACCGTTTCCTGGACGCCTGCTGAACCGATCCTCGGAAAAGCATTACGGTGACTCGGTGTAGTGCTAACGTGGCTTTCCGTTGATGGGGGCGGACCATGCGAAAAGCAGGTCCACCAGAGCTTCGAGGAGGCTGCGTGGCACGCGTGCCGTATGGGCGGTGGGGGGCGTTCTCGCCCGCCGTCCGGCGCGTGCCCGCGGCCGTCTCCGCCGACGGCGCGGTCTTCGCGCGGGATGACCGGATGGCGCGGTTCGCGGCCGGCTCCCGGCTGATCGTCAGGCGAGCGCTCTCCATCGGCGGCCTGCTGGCCGCCGGATGGCTGCTCGCGGTCGTCTTCGGGCTTCTCGGCGCCGCTCCGGCCGCCGCGGACACCACCGCGGCGGCCGGACCGGCCGGTTCGCGTGCCCCCGTCTCCGCCGCTTCCGGACCGGCCGTCAGGGCCGGTGTCTTCCCCGCGGAGAGCGGCACGCCTTCGGCGTCGGGCGACGCCGAAGCGATGGCCGGGCGAGGCGTGGACGGGCTCACCAGCCAGTCCGGGCCGGTGTCCCCGGCCCCCGCCGCCGTTGACCACGGCTCCGGCACCGATGGGTTCCTGCCCCAGGGCAACGGTGGTTCCGGCCCCTCCGGGCCGGGCGTGGGGGATGTCGCGAGGTTCGTCTACGACCCGCGGCCCATGGCGCGGCGCGCCCCGCTGGCGTGCGTGCTCCCCCCTGTCGTCCGCACAGCGGCGGACGACCCCTCCTTCTCTCCTGACTGACGCCGTGTCCCGCGTGCCCGGGTTTCCCCACCGGACACGCTCACCGGCCGCGGAGCGCGTCATGGCCTCCCCTCTCCGGGGAGTCGCTCCGTCCGCCGGACGACCGGTGATCTCCAGTTCCTCGTGACGGCCGTCGGGGCTTTCCGCTGCACGCGTTCCCGTCAGGTTCTCGCGCGGCCTCGCATGCCCGCCACGAGACGTCAGGTATTCCCCCCGAACAACCGCAAGGAGCATCAAACATGCGTACGTGGGTTAAGGGCTCGACCCCCGCGGCACTGCTCGCGCTGGGTGTCATGACACTCGGCAGCGGTACGGCTTTCGCGGACACCTCCGGTGACCATTCGGTCGGCGGTGGCAACCAGGTCAACCTCCCGATCACCCTGCCGATCGACATCAGCGGCAACGCCGCCGCGGTCGCCGGGAAGTCCCGGGCGGGCTCCACGGGCGGCGCCTCCGCCGGCGCCACCGGCGGCGTCCCCGGCGAGACCTCCGGCAGGGGCAGCGTCCTGGGCGGCAACCAGGTCAACGCCCCGATCACCGCGCCCATCGACGCCTGCGGCAACGCGCTCTCCCTGTTCGGCCGCTCCGAGGCCGGCTGCCGGGGCGGCGCGTCGGTCTCGCGGGGCGGTGGCGGTGGGGCGGGTGGCAACCGTACGAACGGTGACCACAGTGTGGTGGGTGGTAACCAGGTGGTCGCGCCGATCACCGCTCCGGTCAACGTGTGCGGCAACTCCGTCGCGGTCGTCGGCCGGGCGGCCGCGGGGTGCCGGGGTGGTGCGTCCGTCCACGGTTCCGGCGGGGGCAGCGGCGCCGGGGGTGCGGGGGGCAACGTGACCTCCGGGCGCGGGTCCGTGCTGGGCGGCAACCAGGTGGTCGCGCCGATCACCGCTCCGATCAACATTTGCGGCAACGCGGTCGCCGTCATCGGCCGGGCCTTCTCCGGCTGCGCCGGCGGAGCCAAGGTCGGTGACGACGGACCCGTCCGTCCCGGCGGTCCCGGTCACCCGGGCGGTCCGGGCCAGCCCGGCGGTCCTGGTCACCCGGGTGGTCCTGGTCACCCCGGCGGTCCGGGCAAGCCTGGTTACCCGGGCGGGCACGGTCAGCCCGGTAAGCCGGGCGGCCACGGCCGTCCCGGGCAGCCGGACGGGCACGGCCGCCCCGGCGGTCCCGGTCACCCAGGTCGTCCCGGTCACCCCGGTCAGCCGGGTGGCCCGGGTCAGCCCGGCGGTCCCGGTCAGCCTGGTGGCCCCGGCCGTCCCGGGCAGCCGGACGGCGGTTCCGGTCCGCGTCCGGGTTCCACCGGAAACGACACCGACGGCCGGTTCAGCGTCGGCGGCGGTAACCAGGTGGTCGCGCCGATCACCGCACCGGTCGAGACCTGCGGCAACGCTGTCGGCAACGCCGCGGCCGGTTGTCCGGGCGGGGTGTCCGTTCCCGGCTCCGGCGGGGGGCGCGGCGCCGGGGGTGCGGGGGGCAACGTGACCTCCGGGCGCGGGTCCGTGCTGGGCGGCAACCAGGTGGTCGCCCCGATCACCGCTCCGGTCAACATCTGCGGCAACGCGATCGCCGTCATCGGCCGGGCCTTCGCCGGATGCCAGGGCGGTGCCTCCGTCGAGGGCGGCGGTGGCGGTGGGGCGGGTGGCAACCGTACGAACGGTGACCACAGTGTGGTGGGTGGTAACCAGGTGGTCGCGCCGATCACCGCTCCGGTCAACGTGTGCGGCAACTCCGTCGCGGTCGTCGGCCGGGCGGCCGCGGGGTGCCGGGGTGGTGCGTCCGTCCACGGTTCCGGCGGGGGCAGCGGCGCCGGGGGTGCGGGGGGCAACGTGACCTCCGGGCGCGGGTCCGTGCTGGGCGGCAACCAGGTGGTCGCGCCGATCACCGCTCCGGTCAACATCTGCGGCAACGCGGTCGCCGTCCTCGGTGACGCCGCTGCCGGCTGCCTGGGCGGCTCCCACGCCGGCGGGCCGGGGCGCTCCGGGGCCTCCGCGATGCCCACCGCCGCCCGGGCGGGCCGTACCGCGCTACTGCCCGAGATCCCCGTCCTGCCGGGCACCCGCGGGGCCGCCCAGCGCTCGGGCCGCGGATCCGGTCAGAGCGCGGGTCGCGAGTCCGGCCTGAACGCGGGTCGCGGGGTCGCGCAGCACCCGGGCCGCCAGGTCGGCGCTCCGGGCGCGGTCACCTCCGCCCCGGTCGGCCGTGCGCTGCCCGCCGGCGACCTCGGCCTGATGAGCGCCGCCCGGCCCGCGGGTGTGGCCGGCATGAACTCCGGCGCCCTGGCCGCCCTTCTGGTCGGTGCCATGGCCGCTCTCTCCGCCACCCTGCTCGCGGCCACCCGTCGCTTCCGGCTCGGTCGGAAGTAACGCCGAGGCGGTCCGGAACCAGCCGGAGCGGTGATCCGGACCCGGGCCGGACACAGAGTCGGGCCCGGGTCCGGACACAGGGCCGGACGCGGGGTCAGACACAGGGCGGGACCCGGGGCCGGACCCAGAGCCGGACGCGGGGCCGGACGCAGAGTCGGAAGCCGACCGCCGGACAACGGGGCGGGAAGCGAGACGGCAGGTAATACATCAGTAACTCTTTGGTCATGTCCCCTCAGAGCCGCTGGGGGAGACGCGCAGGCGCTCCGCCGCCGGTGAGAGGAACCGCGGGCCCAGGCGGCCCGGGTTCCGATCGCCGGGCGGAGCGGGAGTGCTTTGCCCGTTCCGGGGGCGCGGCCCGGGGCGGGCAAAGCCATGTCGGTCCACCGCCTTCGCGGGTCACGGGGACCGCGGCCGGTCACATCGTCCTGGCCACACGTATGATCTTGCGACGCAACCGGACGTCCCTGCGGCCGTCGGGATACAGTCGCAGACGGTCGAGCTCCCAGCCGCCGTATTCTGCGTGTTCGGTCAGGATCTGGCGGGCCGTGTCCCGGGTCGTACCGCGCGGAAGGTGGAGAACCAAGTAGGAGTAGTCCAGCACAGCGATTAGTCTCCGAGGATGGGCTGGGGGACGTCAGCACTCATAGGGCTTTATTGTGCGTCCTTGCGGCTTTCCTTGGGAGTGCGCCCGATCTGGATCGGGTAACCCGAGGGGAAGTGAACGGGGAACGAATGCGAACAGCGAGGTAGGAAGCAGCGTGCCAGCCAAGAACGGCAACGCCGGCGGAACCCGCCTGGTGATCGTCGAGTCGCCTTCCAAGGCGAAGACCATCGCCGGGTACCTCGGCCGCGGCTACATCGTGGAGTCCAGCATCGGGCATATTCGCGACCTCCCCGAGAAGGCCGATGACATCCCTGAGAAGTACAAGGGCAAGTCGTGGGCCCGCCTAGGCGTCAACGTGGAGCATGAGTTCGAACCACTCTACGTGGTCAACCCGGACAAGAAGGCCCAGGTCAGCAAGCTCAAGCAGCTGCTCAAGGACGCCGACGAGCTCTACCTCGCCACCGACGAGGACCGCGAGGGCGAGGCGATCGCCTGGCACCTGCGCGAGGTGCTCAACCCCAAGGTCCCGGTGCACCGCATGGTGTTCCACGAGATCACCCCGCGGGCTATCCAGGAGGCGGTGGCCAATCCCCGGTCGCTGAACCTGCGGCTGGTCGACGCCCAGGAGACCCGGCGCATCCTCGACCGCCTCTACGGCTACGAGGTCAGCCCCGTCCTGTGGAAGAAGGTCAAGCCCCGCCTGTCCGCCGGTCGCGTGCAGTCCGTGGCGACCCGGCTGGTCGTCGAGCGCGAGCGTGAGCGCCTGGCCTTCACCAGCGCGACCTACTGGGACCTGCAGGCGCTGTTCGACACCGGCCGCGACGAGTCGCCGAGCGAGTTCACCGCCACGCTGACCGGCGTGGACGGCAGGCGCGTCGCCCAGGGGCGCGACTTCGCCTCCACCGGCACGCTCAAGAGCGCCGGCGTGGTCCACCTGGACGAGGCCGCCGCCCGCGCCCTGGCCGCGCGGCTGGACGGCGCCGCCTACCGGGTCGAGTCCGTCGAGCGCAAGCCGTACACCCGCAAGCCGTACGCGCCGTTCCGGACGACGACGCTGCAGCAGGAGGCCAGCCGCAAGCTGGGCTTCTCGGCGAAGTCGACCATGCAGATCGCCCAGCGCCTGTACGAGAACGGCTTCATCACCTACATGCGGACCGACAGCATCACGCTGTCGGAGACGGCCGTGGCCGCGGCGCGCAACCAGGCGATCAACCTGTACGGCGCCGCCTACGTCCCCGACAAGCCGCGGGTCTACACCAGCAAGGTCAAGAACGCCCAGGAGGCGCACGAGGCGATCCGCCCCTCCGGCGAGGTGTTCCGCACGCCGGGCGAGACCGGGCTGACCGGTGACATGTTCCGGCTGTACGAGCTGATCTGGCAGCGGACCGTCGCCTCGCAGATGAAGGACGCGGTCGGCGAGTCGGTCACCGTCAAGGTGGGCGGCACGTCCAGCGCGGGCGAGCGGGTGGAGTTCAGCGCCTCCGGCCGGACGATCACCTTCCACGGTTTCCTCAAGGCCTACGTCGAGGGCGCCGACGACCCGGCCGCCGCCCGCGACGACGCCGAGCGGCGCCTGCCCAACCTCGCCGAGGGCGACCGCCTCACCGCGGCCGAGCTCAAGGCTCTGGCGCACGCCACCAAGCCGCCGGCGCGGTACACCGAGGCCACGCTCGTCAAGGAGCTTGAGGACCGGGAGATCGGCCGTCCGTCGACCTACGCGTCGATCATCGGAACGATCCTGGACCGCGGCTACGTGTTCAAGAAGGGCACGGCGCTGGTGCCGTCCTTCCTGGCGTTCGCCGTGGTCAACCTGCTGGAGCGGCACTTCGGCCACCTCGTTGACTACGACTTCACGGCCGACATGGAGAAGGTCCTCGACGACATCGCCAACGACCGGGCGGAGCGGGTGCCAGAGCTGCGCCGCTTCTACTACGGCGACGGCGGCGAGGGCGACGAGGGGCTCAAGGAGCTGGTCACCGACCTCGGCGAGATCGACGCCAGGGAGATCAGCTCCTTCCCGATCTCCGGCACCGACATCATGATCCGGGTGGGCCGCTACGGCCCCTACCTGGACCGTGACGGCGTCCGGGTGAACGTGCCGGAGGACCTGGCGCCCGACGAGCTCACTGCCGAGGTGGCCGAGGAGCTGTTCTCCCGCCCGACCGGCGTCCGCGAGCTGGGCCGGGACCCGGCCACCGGCAACCTGATCGTGGCCAAGGACGGCCGGTTCGGCCCGTACGTGACGGAGATCCTCCCCGAGGAGCCCCCGGCCGAGGGCACGAAGAAGAGGACGAAGAAGGCCGACGCCCCCAAGCCGCGCATCGAGTCGCTGTTCAAGACGATGTCCCTCGACACCGTCACCCTCGACGACGCCCTGCGCCTGCTGACGCTGCCCAGGCTCGTCGGCGAGCTGGACGGCGAGGAGGTGAGGGCGCACAACGGCAAGTTCGGGCCGTACCTGAAGAAGGGCTCCGACTCGCGGTCGCTGGCGTCGGAGAACGACCTGTTCACGGTCACCATCGAGCAGGCCAAGGAGCTGTTCTCCCAGCCGAAGACCAGGGGGCGCCGTGCCGCCGCCGCGCCTCCGCTGCGCGAGCTCGGCGCGGACCCGGTCTCCGGCAAGCCGATCGTGGTCAAGGAGGGGCGGTTCGGCCCCTACGTGACCGACGGCGAGACGAACGCCTCGCTGCGCAAGGGTGACGAGGTCGAGCAGATCACCACAGAGCGGGCCGCCGAGCTGCTGGCGGACCGTCGCGCCCGGGGCCCGGCGCCGAAGAAGCGCCCCGCCGCCCGCCCGAAGGCCAAGACCAAGACCTGACGGCAGGGGCCGTGCCGCCGGGGCCGCCGCGTACCTGAGGAAGCTCTCAGGTACGCGGGAACGCGCCGCCCGTGTCCGGCGTTCTCGAAAGCACGCCGGACATACCGGGCACGCCGGGTCGCGGCGCGGTCCAGCGTGAATGCGGCGGTCGCCCGATCACGGTGCGGCCCGGTGCGAGTACGGCGATCACCCGGGTCACCGTGCGGTCCGGTGCGAGCGCGGCGGTCGTGCCGGGGCGATGTGACCCGGCGCGGGCACGGCGGCAGAATACGGCGGGCGCGGCGGTGGGTATGGCGGGCGCGGAGAGCGAGCGGTGGCGGGCGTGGGTTTCATAGCGATGGTCCTGACGGTGGTCGTGCTGGTCCACTACTACCTGTGGCGCCGCCTGGTGAAAGACACCACCGCCCCCGGGCGGGTGCGCGTCGTGCTCACCGCGGTGCTGGTGGCCCTGGCCGCGTTCCTCATCGTGATGCGGGCCGGTGAACGGCTGGCGTGGGGCCACCTGCTGGCCTGGCCGGGTTACCTCTGGCTCGCCGTGATGTTCTACCTGTTCGTCTTCCTGGTGGTACTGGAGATCCCGCGGGCGCTGGCCCTGCTGGCCGTACGGCGGGCCGGGCGGAGGGCTCCGGAGCCGGGGCGGGAACCGGAGCGCGTGGCCGTACCGGCGTCCGCGGGGTCCACGGGGTCCGGGGTGGCCGTGCCGGGGGCCGCGGGAGTGCCGGACTCCCCGGACGTCGCGGATTCCCCGGATGTGACCGGGGCCGTGGGCGCGGAGGGCTCCCAGAACACGACGCGGGACCCCGGCGCGGCGGGCGTCTCGGACGCCGGGGAGACCCGGCCGGATCGCGCGGTCCCGCCGGGGCGCCGGTGGGGCGCAGGCTCTTCATCGGCCGCACGGTCGCCGCCGTCGCCGGGGTGGGCGCGCTGGCCGCCGTCGGGAGCGGCGTCCGCACCGCGCTCGGCGACCCGGTGATCGAGTCGGCCGGGGTCAGGCTGCCCCGGCTCGACCCGCGGCTGAACGGGCTGCGCCTGGCCGTGGTCAGCGACATCCATCTCGGCCCGCTCACCGGGGTCGGGCACACCGAGCGCATCGTCCGCATGATCAACTCGTTGGAGGCCGACGTGGTCGCCATCGTCGGCGACCTGGTCGACGGGACGGTGGCCGAGCTCGGCCCGCAGGCCAAACCGCTGCGGAACCTCGAATCCCGCTACGGCTCCTACTTCGTCACCGGCAACCACGAGTACTACACCGCGGGCGGCCCCGGCGAGTGGATCGAGGAGCTCCGGCAGCTCGGTGTCCGACCGCTGCAGAACGAGCGCGTCGAGATCGCCCACGCGGGGGCCGTGCTGGACCTCGCGGGGGTCAACGACATCTCCGGTGGCCCGGCGGACGGCGCGTCCGGCGGCCCGGACTTCGAGCGCGCGCTGGGCGGCCGGGACCGCTCCCGTTCCACGGTCCTGCTGGCCCACCAGCCGGTCCAGGCGGACGAGGCGGCCCGGTACGGCGTGGACCTCCAGCTGTCCGGCCACACCCACGGCGGGCAGATGGCGCCCTTCAACCTGCTCGTCTCCCTCCAGCAGCCGATCGTCTCCGGGTTCGGCCAGGTGGGCGACACCCGGGTGTACGTCACCCGGGGCGCGGGCTTCTGGGGGCCGCCGGTCCGGGTGGGGGCGCCGCCGGAGATCACGCTGCTGGAGCTGCGCGGCTGAACGGCACGGCGGGCGGACGAGGGCAGGCGGCACGGGCGAGGGCACGGGGCGTCCGCCGCGCCTCGTGGCAGCCGGACGAGGGACGGCGTGGTCCGGCGGGTGAGATGAAGGGGGGGTGAAAACGGTCGAGGCGGGCGGGTGGTGCGTATCACCCGGCTCATCACTCGGATGGGCATATCGGCTCACCGGTGTTCTCCCCAGCCAGGCGGGCGTCTCGATACGCTGAGACCATGACCACCCCTGGCCCGAGCACCGCACGACGCAAGCCGCCTCACGTGCTTGCCCACACGCCGTTCCGCAAGCTGTGGATGGCGATGTCGGTGTGCAGCCTGGGAGACTGGCTCAACATCATCGCGCTGACCGCCCTGGCGGGTAACCTCACCGCCGGGCAGGGGTACACCACGCAGAGCCTGGCCATCGGCGGCGTCTTCGTCGCGAAGATGCTGCCGGCGGTCCTGCTCGGTCCCGTCGCGGGCGCGTTCGCCGACCGGTTCGACCGCCGCCTGACGATGTTCACCTGCGACCTGCTCAGGTTCGCGCTGATCCTGTCGATCCCACTGGTGCTGTCGCTCACCTCGGTCGGCAACTACCAGTGGGTGATCATCGCCACCCTCCTCGTCGAGTGCGTCAACCTCTTCTGGGTCCCGGCGAAGGACGCCACGGTCCCCAACCTGGTGCCCAAGGACCGGCTGGAGTCGGCCAACCAGCTCAACCTCCTGGTCACTTACGGCACCGCCCCGGTCGCCGCGCTGCTGTTCGCGGTGCTGTCGGTCGCCGACGACGCGCTGGGCCGGTTCATCCCGTACTTCTCCGGCCGTGACACCTACCTGGCGCTGTTCATCAACGCCGTCGCCTACCTGGTGTCGGCCGTCATCGTGTTCACGCTCAAGGAGATCCGGAGGGTCCCCTCGGGGGACATCGTGATCTCCACGCCGTCGGTGCTGCGGCAGATCGTCGAAGGCTGGCGGTTCGTCGGCGGCAACCGGGCGATCCGGGGGCTGATCATCGGCATGCTGGGCGCGTTCGCGGCCGGCGGCGCGGTGGTCGGCGTGGCCAAGATATACGTGGGCGCGCTGGGGGGCGGCGACGCCGCCTACGGCGTGGTGTTCGGCGCGGTCTTCCTCGGCATGGCCGGCGGCATGTTCTTCGGGCCCAGGCTGCTGCGGGAGCTGTCGCGGCCGAGGCTGTTCGGGCTGTCGATCATCGTCGCGGGGCTGGTGCTCGCCGCGGTCGCGGTCGTCCACAACCTGGTGATCGTGGTGATGCTCACGGTGGTCCTCGGGGCGTGCGCCGGAACCGCCTGGATCATCGGCTACACCATGATCGGGCTGGACGTGGAGGACGGCCTGCGGGGCCGTACGTTCTCGTTCCTGCAGTCACTCGCCCGGGTCACCCTGCTGCTGGTGGTCGCGGTGGCGCCCACCCTGGCCGGCCTGTTCGGCAGGCACCTGGTCCGGGTGCGCGGCGAGACGGTGTACCAGTTCGACGGCTCCAACCTGGTGCTGCTGGTCGGCGGGCTGCTCGCGACGGTCGTCGGGTTCCTCGCGCTGCGCCAGATGGACGACCGCAGGGGAGTCCCGATCCTGACCGACCTGCTGGCGGCGGTGCGCGGCGAGCGGTTCGTCCCCGAGGTCGCCGAGCAGCCGCGCGGGATGTTCATCGCGTTCGAGGGCGGCGAGGGGTCGGGCAAGACCACCCAGTCCCGCCTGCTGGCGATCTGGCTGCGCGACCAGGGCTACGACGTCGTGCAGACCCGCGAGCCCGGCTCCACCAAGGTCGGCATGCGGCTGCGCGCGATCCTGCTGGACGCCGTGCACCAGGGGCTGTCGGCCCGCTCCGAGGCGCTGCTGTACGCGGCGGACCGGGCCGAGCACGTCGAGAAGGTCATCCGCCCGGCCCTCCACCGGGGGTCGATGGTCGTCTGCGACCGCTACGTCGACTCCTCGCTGGCCTACCAGGGCGCGGGGCGGTCCCTGAAGAAGGAGGACGTGGCGAAGGTCAACGAGTGGGCCACCGGCGGGCTGGTCCCCGACCTGACCGTGCTCATCGACACCCCGCCGTCCATCGGGCTGACCCGGCTCGGCGGGGCCGCCGACCGGATCGAGTCCGAGCCGCTGGAGTTCCACGAGCGGGTGCGCCGCGAATTCCGCGCGCTGGCCGCCGCCCACCCGGACCGCTACCTCGTCGTCGACGGCACCCTCGACCAGAGGGTGATCTCCGAGATCGTGCACGACCGGGTGCGCGAGATCCTGCCCGACCCGGTTCCCCGGGAGGCGGAGGACGCCACCAGCACCATCCCGGTCATCCACGACTGATCCCGGCGGTAGGTTGGTCGGGTGGGAGTCTTCGATGACCTGGTGGGCCAGGAGCGGGCGGTCGAGACGCTCCGCAGGGCCGCCGCGTCGGCGGCCGAGATCCTGTCCGGAGGCCGCGGGGCGGGGATGACCCACGCCTGGCTGTTCACCGGTCCGGCCGGGTCCGGCAAGGAGGAGGCCGCGAGGGCGTTCGCCGCCGCGCTGTTCTGCCCCGACCAAGGGTGCGGCCACTGCGACATGTGCCACCAGGTGACCGTCGGCTCCCATCCGGACCTGGAGGTGGTCCGCCCGCAGGGGCTCTCCTACGGGATCAAGGACACCCGCCAGCTCATCCTCCGCGCGGCCGGAGCCCCGACGCTGGGCCGCTGGCGGGTCGTGCTGTTCGAGGACGCCGACCGCGCCACCGAGGGCGCCTCCAACGCGCTGCTCAAGGCGATCGAGGAGCCGCCGCCGCGGACGGTCTGGCTGCTGTGCGCGCCCTCCCCGGACGACATGATGATCACCATCAGGTCCCGCTGCCGGGTGGTCACGCTCGTCACCCCGCCCGCCGCGGCCGTCGCCCACATGCTGGTCACCCGGGAGAACGTGCCGCCGGAGACGGCGGAGTTCGCGGCCAAGGCCGCCCAGGGGCAGATCGACCGGGCCCGCAGGCTGGCTCTGGACGCCGAGGCGCGCCGGCGCCGCGAGGCGGTGCTGTCCATCCCCGCCTCGCTCGCCGGCGTGGCGGAGTGCGTGACGGCCGCCGAGCGGCTGGTGAAGACGGCCGAGGAGGAGGCAGCCGCCGTCACCACGGCGCTGAACGAGTCGGAGATCACCGAGCTGCGCAAGGTCTACGGCGAGGGCTCCTCGGGCAAGGGGCTCAACAGGGGGCTGATCCGCGGCGGTGCCGGGGCGCTCAAGGAGCTGGAGGACCGGCAGAAGTCCCGGGCCACCCGGACCAAGCGCGACGTCATCGACACGGCCCTGCTCGATCTGGTGGCGTTCTACCGCGACGTGCTGGCGGTGCAGTTCGGCGCCCCCGTCGAGCTGGCCAACGGCGACCGCCGCGCCGACCTGGAGAGCCAGGCCCGTTCCGCCACCCCCGAGGAGACCCTGCGCAGGATCGACTCGATCATGCTGTGCCGGGAGCGGCTGGCGGCCAACGTCAACCCGCAGATGGCCGTGGAGGCGATGACCCTCTCGCTGCGGTGGCCCGTTTCCTGACCCGGTTCCGCTCCCGGTCCTGATCCCGGTTCGGGTCCTTCCGCTTCGTCCCGGGTTCTGTCCCTGACGCGGCTTCAGAGCCCGTTCTCCGGTTTCGACCCGGGTTCCGGTTTCCTTTCCGGTGCCGACGCGGTCTCCGGTTTCCGGGCGGTTCATTTTTTTCGTGATTTCGCTGCTTCCGGCGATGTTTTCACAGGTCAGCGGCCGGTACCGAGTGCGTAGCCGGGCGGGGTCCGTTTCTGGTCCGCCGGAGCATGCAACCTTACGGATGGCTTTCGAGTCTTTAAAGGTATGCAGTGTGATTTTCCGGGATTGTCGCACCGGGGAGCCGAGACCGCGGCCGGCGCGTTCTGTGCCGGGGACGCCGCCCGGCTCCGGGGCGAGGCGCCCGGCGGTACGGCGCCGCCCCGCGGCGTGACATCCGGCGGTGCGGATCGTCCCGGGATCGGGGTGTGGCGCCCGGCGGTGCGGGTCGCCTCAGGAGTCCGGGTGCGGCGTCCGGTGGTGCGGACCGTTCCAGGGGCCGGGGTGTGGCGCCCGGCGGTGTCCCGGGCCCCGCGACGGGCGCGAGGCGGGGCGGCGCTCACGCCGCCGTACTGATCAGTGGCGTTTTTTCGCGTCAAATCCCCTCGAAGGGGAAGTGAAGATCGTTAGAATTCCCAGCGAATTTATACACACTTGTTGCCAATTTAAGTTCTATGCGTGCTCTACGGGGCGAGCAGGCAAGACGGGGGTCCCTCAGTGGGTACGGGAACGCAGGGCGGAGCGGCCGTGGCCGGAGGCAGGAGAGCGGTCACCGGCAGGGTGGACGGCGACGACGTCCTGAGGGTCGAGTGGCCGGACCCGGACGGCGGACGGTCCGGGGCGGAGGACGGGGACATCGTCCTGCGGCACGCCGAGACCGGCGAGGAGCACGCCGGCACCGCCCTGGCCGGGCTGGCGCCGGGCATCTGGGTGGTGTCGTGCCGGGGCGAGCCCATCGCCACCGACGACCCGGGTTTCTCGCTGGACGGCCTGACGGCCTACGCCGCCATGCCCCGCGAGCGGGAGATCCGGGCCTTCCGCACCTCGGTCGGCACGCTCGCGCTGACCGTCCGGGAGGTCCGGCCGTACGTCGAGGTGACCGGTGTCGTCTCCGACGACGGAGTGGTCGGGGTGACGGGCATGATCGCCTACGGCGAGCCGATCGAGGGCCCCGCCCGGCTGGTGGCCGTGCCGAGGAAGGGGGCCGAGCCGGTCGGCGGCCCGGGAGCGTTTCACGGGCGGAGCTTCGAGGGCGGCGTCCGGATCGAGCCGATGGCCGACGGACAGCGCCGCCGCCGTACCTTCTGGGACCTGTACGCCGAGGCCGACGGAGCGCGGCTGCCGCTGGCGGCCCGCCTCGACGACGTCACCGACAAGAAGACCAAGGTGCGCTTCCCCGCCCAGCACGTGGGACAGGTGCGGGTGCGGCCGTACTACACCGACACCGACTCCCTGGCCGTGGCCCTGACCGTCGAGGAGGAGGGTACGTGAAGATCTCCTTTCTGATCCTCAACGCCTACGGCATGGGCGGGACGATCCGTGCCACCTTCGACCTCGCCACCGAGCTGTCCCTGCGTCACGACGTCGAAGTGATCAGCGTCTTCCAGCACGTCGACCGGCCCTTCCTGCGGCTCGGCCCCCGGGTGCGGCTGCGCTCGCTGGTGGACCTGCGGGAGGGGGCCCGGGTCCGCTGGCCGTACACGAAGCGGGCCGAACGGCTGAGCGGGCAGGAGAGTGCGCTGATCCACCCGGAGGAGCGCGCCTACGCCTCCTTCAGCGCCTGGAGCGACGACGTGCTCAGACGCGAGCTGCGGCGGCTCCGCACCGACGTGTTGATCACCACCCGGGCCGGGCTGAACATCATGGCCGCCAGGTTCGCACGCCGGAAGGTCGTCACCATCGCCCAGGAACACCTGCACTTCGAGGCGCACAAGCCCGGCATCTTCCAGGAGATCCGGGAGTGGTACCCCAACCTGGACGCGGTGATCACCCTCACCGAGGCCGACGAGCGGGACTACCGCGCCATGCTGGGCGGCGGGCGGACGCGGGTGATCACCATCGGCAACGGCCTGCCCGCCACGCCCCGGCCCCGCTCCCGGCAGGAGAACAGGATCGTGCTGGCCGCCGGGCGGCTGGTGCCGGTCAAGGGCTACGACCGGCTGCTGAAGGCGTTCGCCCAGGTCGTCCAGAAGCGGCCCGACTGGAAGCTGCGGATCTACGGCGAGGGCCGCTCCGGCGACAAGCTGGTCCGGCAGTCCGTCAAGCTGCGCCTGCACAACAACGTCACGTTCATGGGCCCGACCGAGGACATCGAGGGAGAGCTCGCCAAGGCGTCGATCCACGCGGTCAGCTCCCGGTTCGAGGGCTTCGGCATGACCATCATCGAGGCGTTCTCCTGCGGGGTGCCGGTGGTCAGCTTCGACTGTCCGAGAGGGCCGCGCGAGATCATCACCTCCGGTCACGACGGCCTGCTGGTCCCGGCCGACGACGTCGACGCGCTGGCCGAGGGGCTGCTCCGGATGATCGACGACGAGGAGGGCCGGCACCGGATGGCCCGCAACGCGCTGGAGACGGCCGCGCGCTACGACATGTCCGTGGTCGCCGAACGCTGGGAGCGGGCCTTCGCCGAACTGGCCGGCTGACGCGGCGCCGTACGGCGAGCCGCCGTGCCGTCGTGTCGCCGTACGGTGAGCCGCTGGGAATCCACCGGGGCCCGCCCGAGGATCCACCGGGCCGCCGGGGCTCGCTGAGGGATCCGCCGGGGAAGGCCGCCGGAAAATGTACGCCGGACCGAGCAGCAGACGGCCCGGTCCGGCGTCTCTGTGACGTGACCATGTCATTCTCGGGGACGACCCCGGAACCGAAGACCGAGGCTCCTCCCCGCGCGGAGCGCCCGGCGAGGGACCGCGTCGACGTCGCGGGACTGTTCGCCGAACACCACTTCGGCCTGGTGCGGCTGGCCCTGCTCATGGTGGGCGACCAGGCCACCGCCGAGGACGTCGTGCAGGAGGCGTTCGCCCGGACGCACGCGGGGCGGCGCCGCCTGCGCGATCCCGGGCGCGCGCTGACCTACGTCCGCTCGGCGGTGCTCAACGGGGCCCGGTCGGTGCTGCGGCGCCGGGCGGTGGCGTTCCGGCGGGCCGCGCCGTACGAGCCGCCCGTCTGGTCGGCCGAACACGCGGCGCTGCTCGGCGAGGAACGACGCGAGGTCCTGACGGCGCTGCTCGGCCTGCCGAAGCGGCAGCGCGAGGCGCTGATCCTGCGCTACTACCTCGACCTGCCCGACCAGGAGATCGCGGAGGTCATGGGCATCAGGGCCGGAACGGCCCGGTCCACCATCGCGCGCGGGCTGGCCGCCCTCGCCCGGACGCTTGGGGAGGAATCATGAGCACCGACCGGAACATCACCGAGGACCGCCTGCGCGGAGCCCTGTCGGCCGCCGCCGGGACGGTCGCGGACGTCCGCCCGCTGGCCGTACCCGTCCGCCGGCGCACGCGGCTCCCGATGCGGATCGCCGCCGCCGCACTGGCCGTCACGGCCGTCGCCGTCGGCGTCACGAGCCTCGCCGCGCCCTCTCCGCGGCCCGGGGAGGCGATGGTCGTCGCCATGGCCGCGGGCGGTACCGGGCCGTCGGGGATGGCCGACGTCTCGGTCTTCCTGTGCAAGGACCAGGCCCCCTTCCCCAACTGCGGGGGTAAGGGGGTCACCGAGGCGGGACGGGAGGAGCTGCGCCGGACGCTGGCAGGCCGGCCCGAGGTGGAGAGCGTCACCTTCGAGGATCAGCGGACGAACTGGGAGAACTTCCGGCGGCAGAACGCGGACGACACCGCGCTCCTCAACGTGATCCGCCGCGAGGACATGCCCGAGGCATTCCGGCTCCGGGTCAAGCCGGGTACGGACTCCCTGGCCCTGACGCGGGCGGCGGGCGGGCTGCCCGGCGTGTCCAACGCCGTCGACACCCGGTGCCTGCTCGAGAAGGGTTCCCTGTGGGGAATCGTCAAGAGCAGGCTTCCGTGGTCGGATGACTCGCAGCAGTGCTCCTTCCTTGAAATGACCTTCCCGGACGCCACCCCTTCGAGCGGGGGATGACCGTCCACCCCGACTGAGCGGAGAGGATCCCGGAGGGTCCGAGGTGATCGGTTGTGGAGGGTGCGAGAGGGCCCTGCGGCAGCCGGTCGCGGGGAGATCCGGGGGGTCCGCGACGGCGGTCCGGCGCGTAGGGTGGCGTGGAGGGCGCCAGCCGTACCCCCTGCAGTTTGGAGCCTTATGAGCATGATCATGGCGGTGAGCTTCACCCGCTACGGCCGTCTTTACTACCTCGACCCCGGCGAGCACAGCCCCAAGGTCGGCGACAAGGTGCTCGTGCCGACCGACGCCGGACCCGAGGTGGCCGAGTGCGTGTGGGCTCCGCAGTGGACCAGCGAGGAGATCGGTGACCTGCCGGTGTGCGCGGGCATCGCCGGCGAGGAGCACCTGACACGCGACGAGAGCAACAGGCGGCGGCGCGCCGAGGCCAGAAGCGTCTCCAAACGGCTCATCAAGCGGCACACCCTGCCGATGAAGGTCGTCGGCGTCGACTACCTCGACGCCGACAACGTCTACACCGTCTACTTCTCCGCCCCGCACCGCGTCGACTTCCGCGCCCTCGTCCGCGACCTCGCCCGAAACCTGCGCGCCCGGGTCGAGCTGCGGCAGATCGGCCCGCGTGACGAGGCCCGCCTGCAGGGCGGCATCGGCCCGTGCGGCCGCGACCTGTGCTGCGCGACCTTCCTGAAGGACTTCGAGCCCGTCTCGGTGCGGATGGCCAAGGACCAGAACCTCCCGGTCAACCCGATGCGGATCGCGGGGGCGTGCGGGCGGCTGATGTGCTGCCTGAAGTACGAGCACCCCCTCTACATGGAGGCCAACCGCACGATGCCCCGGGTCGGGGCGAAGGTGGACACCCCCGAGGGGCCGGGCACCGTCGTCGGGCGCAACGTCCCCTCCGACTCGGTGACGGTACGGCTGGACGAGGGCGGCCGCCGCTGCGCCTGCCCGTCGGCCTCGGTCTGCTCACCCCGCAAACAGCACGACGCGATGTACGGCACGGCGCCGGAGACCACCTCCGGAGGTTAGACGGACTCCGGAGGCCGGGGTGGGTGCGGCAGGAGGTCGGGGCCGGTGCCGGAGCGGAGGCCGGCTGAGCCGCGAGACCGGGGTGGACGGCGCCCGCGCGATGACGGCGGGCCGGTGTGTGTTCCGACACGGGGGAAATCCGTTGGACGATCCACCCGGAGGGCTGTCAGCCTCGAATCATGGTTGCGGAGGCGGCGAAGCGGTCGTTCGACGATCTGGTGGCGGAGGCCGAGTCGGTCTCGGTCGACGGCTGGGACTTCTCCTGGCTGGACGGCCGGGCGACCGAGGAACGGCCCTCCTGGGGATACTCGCGGCTGATGGCCGGGCGCATGGCGCGCGCCCACGCCGCACTGGACGTCCAGACCGGCGGCGGTGAGGTGCTCGCGGGCGTTCCGCGGCTTCCCGCCGTGACGGTCGCCACCGAGTCCTGGCCGCCGAACATCGCCCGTGCCGCCGCGAGGCTGCGCCCGCGCGGGGTCGCGGTCGTCGCCGACGACGACGAGCCGAGGCTCCCGTTCCGGGACGGCGCCTTCGACCTGGTGACGAGCCGCCACCCGGTGACCACCTGGTGGGAGGAGATCGCCCGGGTGCTCCGGCCCGGCGGGACGTACTTCTCCCAGCAGGTCGGCCCGCGGAGCGTCGTGGAGCTGACGGAGTTCTTCCTGGGGCCGCAGCCCCGTGACACCGCCCGCGATCCCGAGCTGACCCGGGCCGCCGCCGAGGGCGCCGGCCTGGAGGTGCTCGACCTCCGGCCTGAGCGGCTGCTCACCGTCTTCCACGACGTCGGCGCGGTGGTCTACTTCCTCCGGAAGGTGATCTGGATCGTCCCCGGCTTCTCCGTCGGCCGTTACCGCGCCGAACTCCGGGAGCTCCACGACCGCATACAGGACGAGGGGCCCTTCGTCGCGTACGCGACCCGCTTCCTCATCGAGGCCCGCAAGCCCCTTCCCGCCTGAGGCGCGTTCCGCTGAGCCGGGACCGGGAGGTCGGCCCTTGGGCCTCACGCCGGACGGTCCCGGGCCCGGCGTGAGGCCCGGAGGTCGCCGGGCCTCACACCGGGGCCGGGGTGCTCCGCCCTCGGCGAAGAGGGCTGGGCGGCGCGAAGGAGGGATCGGTACGGTCCCGGGCATGACGAGGATCCGGATCAACGGGGCCGAGTTCGGATACGACGAGGCCGGCGACGGCCCGGCGGTCGTGCTGGTGCACGCCGGCTGCGCCGACCGGCGCATGTGGGACCACCAGTTCCGGGCGCTGGCGGAGACCCACCGGGTGATCCGCTACGACTGGCGGGGGTACGGCGAGACCGACGCCGCGACCGGTGACTTCTCCCACCATGACGACCTGCTCGCGTTGCTCGACGCGCTGGGCGTGGAGCGGGCCGCGCTGGTCGGCGGCTCGGCCGGCGGCGGGATCGCCCTGGACACCGTGCTCTCCGCGCCCGAGCGGGTGACCGGGCTCGTCCTGGTCGCCCCCGCCGTGTCCGGTCACGAGTGGCCGGCGTCGATGCTCGCGCGGTACCGGGAGCGGGTGCACGACGTGATCGGGGTGGACCGGCTCCGGTGGTACCGCCAGGGGAAGGCCGAATCCCTCGACGAGGCGGAGCTGGAGGCGTACTCGGCGGCGGAGACGGAGTTCCTGGTGGCCGGGCCGGATCGCGACCGCCACGACCTCGCTCCCGAGGTGTGGGCGGCGGCGCTGGAGATGGACCGGCTGCTGAACCGGCGGTCCTGGACCGAGGGGCCGCCGGCCGCCTCCCGCAAGCTGAATCCCCCGGCGAAGGGCCGGCTCGATGAGGTCAGGGTGCCGACCCTGATGGTCACCGGCCTCGCGGACGGGCCGGAGATCCTGGAGCTGGCCGACCTGGTGACACGGGGGATCGAGCAGGCCCGCCGGGTCGCCCTCCCGGACACCGGCCACCTGCCGCCGCTGGAGCGCCCGGCGGAGTTCACCGCCGCCCTGAAGGACTTCCTGTCGGCGCTGTAGAGCGCCCCCGGGACCGGGACCGGGATCGGGACGACGGCGACGGGAAGCTGCGGGAGGGGGCGGGGTCGCAGAGGCGGGCCGTGGGACCGTAGCGGCAGGTCATGGGGTCGTGGAGGCGGGCCGTGGGACCGTAGCGGCAGGCCGTGGAGTCGTAGCGGCGGGCCGTGGGGGAGGCCGTGGCCGTGGGTCGTGGAGGCCGCGCCGTACGGGCGGGGTCAGGGGAGGAGGCCGGCGCGGGTGCCGGCGGTGGCGTCCAGCGCGCGGTGTTCCCGGCGGCGCCGATCCGCGCCGCGCCGCGCGCGCAGCTCCAACTCTTCCAGGCGAGCCTCGGTGTCGAGCCGGACGCGCCTGTTGTAGACCATCTCCTGAGCCTGGTTCGTCCGGTCCACCATGCGGTCGTAGGCAGTCATCCCGCTCATGATCTTGACGAGGACGGGCAGGCAGTCGACGAGGATCAGGAAGAAGCGGAGCAGCCACGTCGCCTGCCTGAGGTAGACGTTCGTCGCGGTGACCTCGTGCAGCGCCCGCATGCGCTCCAGCAGGCCGACGGGGTCGTCCTTGCCGGGCATCGCGGCCAGCCGCTCCTCGACGCGCGCGTCCAGCCGCCGTTCGAAGTCGGCCTGCCGCTCGGCGAGCGGGCCACGCAGCGCCGATATCCGGCCCTCCAGCCTCTGGAGCTTCCGCTGGTTCTCCCCCAGCCCGCTGCGGTCCATGAAACGCTTGGCGGCGGCGTCGAGGCGTCTGCAGAGCGGCCCCATGCCCCTCCTGCCGCTCAGGCCCTCACCGCTTTCGCCGGCGCATTCGGCCGTCGCCTGGTCCACCAGCCTGTCGTACCGATCCCGGTCGGCGGCGACCTGCGTCCGCAGCGTGCCGGCGTCGCGCTCCAGGCTGCTCAGCCGGTTGAGGTCGGCGTCGGCCGTCGAGGTCAGCAGCCTGGCGTTCGTGCAGTCCCGGTGGCCGGAGGTCCTGCCGGGCACCCGCGAGTTGCACTCCAGCA
Source organism: Streptosporangium sandarakinum (assembly GCF_050942225.1). Lineage (NCBI taxonomy): Bacteria > Bacillati > Actinomycetota > Actinomycetes > Streptosporangiales > Streptosporangiaceae > Streptosporangium > Streptosporangium sandarakinum. Next base: position 8,064,292 of record NZ_CP192034.1, on the reverse strand, counting down.
GCCGATCGCGTTCCGCGATCAGCGCGGTCTCGCGGCCGTTGATCACGTGCTGGACCACGGCGGTCTCGAAGACCCGCAGGACCAGGGGCTCGGCGATGATGAAACCCAGCACCACCGCGACGAGCAGCCGGGGGACCAGCAGCATCAGCCTGGCCCGCCAGGTTCCGGTGACGGTCGAGACGAGCCAGCGGTCGAGGTTGAGCACGATGAGCGCCCACACCACGACGGGGATGAGCATGGCGACGTGCGCGCCGCCCAGGACCTGGCTCAGCGCGAACCACATCGAGATCCCGGCGACGACGGCCGTGCCCAGGACCACGCCGCCGAGGCCGACGTAGCGGGTCCGCTCCAGCGGTATGCGGCCCAGGACACCCTCGTCCACGCCCGCCAGCGTCCGCAGTCGCCTGCCCAGGCCGGGCCGTCCGGCGGCCACCTCGTCCGCGGCCCTCGAACCGCCCGGGCCGGCGAGGGGGCGTGTGAAATGGCTGCTTCCCATGGATTCTTTCCGGTTTCCCGCGCGTCGCCGCCGCTACCTGGTCGGAGTCACCCGGATGGGTGAGGGGCGGGACGTTCCGCGTCAGTGGGAATGTGTCCCGCCGGTTATGAAGAATGAGACTCAGAATGCATTGGTTCATGTTCGTACCACGCTCATCGCTATCGGCCGATGGTGACCCGCGCGGCTGGGGAAAACGTTACTTTGGGCCGAACAAGCGCCTCATGGATCGACAAACGGGGCGGTGCCGGATGCGCCGGTGGGTGTTCCATGGCGTGGCGGGTGGGGTTAGCGTGGTCCTCGCCGCCCGTCCGGGCGGGTGCGGACGCGGCGCGGCGACCCTCCTTCCCCGAGGGCGGGCGCGGTTCGCCGGGTGATCCGGGGCCCCAGGTCTGGAGGACGAAGCAGTGCGTAGACGTGCCGGGCACCCGCCCTCCGAGGTTCCGGCCGCCTCCCGGGCCGTCACCGCCGTCGTCGCGGTCCTCACGGCACTGGCCGTCCTCGCCACCGGTTGCACCGGGGTGACCAGGCCGGACACCGGGCTCGCGTGGAAGGACTGCGGCGACGGCTTCGAGTGCGCGAAGCTGCCCGTGCCGCTGGACTACGGAAAGCCGGACGGCGAGCGCATCGAGATCAGCGTGATCCGGCTCCCCGCCACCGGCCGCCGCATCGGCTCGATCCTCATCAACCCCGGTGGTCCGGGCGCCTCGGGTGTCGAGTACGCCCGCAGCGCGCGTTCCGTGCTGAGCGACGCGGTCCGCGCCCGGTTCGACGTGGTGGGGTTCGACCCGCGCGGGGTCGGCGGGTCCTCGCCCGTACGGTGCCTGTCGTCGGGCGACCTCGACGCCTATGTCGGCCTGGACGCCTCCCCCGACTCCCCGGCCGAGGTGGCCGCCCTGGAGGAGGGCTCGCGGAAGTTCGCGGCCGGCTGCCAGGCCAGGTCGGGGCGGCTCCTGCCGCACGTCGGCACGGCCGACGCGGCCCGCGACATGGACCGCCTGCGCGCGGCCCTCGGCGACAGCCGCCTCACCTACCTCGGCAAGTCGTACGGCACGCAGCTCGGCGCGGTCTACGCAGACCTGTTCCCCGCCCGGGTCCGCGCCCTCGTGCTGGACGGCGCCGTGGACACCTCGCTGTCTCCGATGGCGATGAGCGCCGCCCAGGCCCACGGCTTCGAGGTCGCCCTCGACGCCTTCCTGACCGACTGCCTCACCGCCGACGACTGCCCGTTCACCGGCACGGTGAAGTCCGCCCGGCGGGAGGTCGCCGACCTGCTGCGCCGTGCCGACCGGAATCAGCTCGCGAACCGGATCGGCGACGACCGGCAGGTCAGCGAGGCGTGGGCCACCCTGGGCCTGATCACTCCCCTCTACGACCGGCAGGCCTGGCAGGTGCTCCGCCAGGCGCTGGGCGAGGCGCTCAAGGGCGACGGGACCCTGTTGCTGCGCATGGCCGATCTGATGATCGACCGCAAGGAGAACGGCGACTACTCCAACCAGACCGAGGCCAACATGGCCATCAACTGCGTCGACGCCCGCTACCCCGCCGGTCCGGCCGGTTCCGCCGCCTTCGCCGAGGCGGCGGGCCAGGCAGCGGAGAAGGCACCGCTGTTCGGCCAGTACGCCACGTGGGGATCGCTGCCCTGCGTCTACTGGCCGGTCAAGGGGAAGCCCCTGGACCGGACCGACGCCCCCGGCGCCGCCCCCATCATGGTCGTCGGCACCGAGCGCGACCCGGCCACGCCGTACGAATGGGCGAAGGCCCTGGCCGACGAGCTCTCCTCGGGTGTGCTGGTCGGCTTCGACGGCGACGGGCACACCGCCTACCTGACCGGCTCGTCCTGCGTCGACCGTCTGGTGGACGACTACCTGATCGACCTGAAGGTCCCCCGGGACGGGACCCACTGCCCGAAGATCGGCTGAGTGGGGCGGCGGCCGGCCCGAACGAGGGTCCAAGCCAGGGGAGAATGGCCGGCCTGAGGCACGGGAGCGGCCGACCTGAGCACGGAGGCGGTCGGTCGGGCGGGAGAGATGGCCGACCGGATAGGGGGAGCCGGATGGCAGGGGCCGGATACGGGGGCGGATACGGGGCCGCTCGGGGGAGCGAACGGTCGCGGAAGCCTGTAGACTGCCATAGGCCGTGTGCACCACACGGCATGCCGCCTTAGCTCAGTCGGCCAGAGCACTTCACTCGTAATGAAGGGGTCTCGGGTTCGAATCCCGAAGGCGGCTCCAGGTCAGAGGCCCTCACCGGGATCCGGTGAGGGCCTCTGTCGTATCCGTACAGCAGCGAAATACGGCAACGGATCCGGTGAGTGGCTGGGGGTGGCGGAGCCCCGGCGCATCCTGTTTGGGTTGGGCGCAATAAGCCTGACCTTTTCCTGGCTGGAGAACCCCCATGGTCGAAACGCCCGAAGTCGATCGCATGCCGCTCACGGCGAAGAGCACTCAGTCCATCATGATGATCCAGGGGATACTGACTCTTCTCGGAGGGGTGTCTCTGCTCCTCTTCATGCTCGGCACACAGGATGATTTTGAACTAATGGGGATCGGCTTACCCTTCATCAGCATCGTCCTCGCTCTGCTGATCTGCTGGGTGGCGGTGAAGTGGAGTTCTCGGAAAGCGCGGGTATGGACTGTCGCGGTTCTGCTTGAGGGACTCCTGCTGATCAGCTTTGTCGCAACGGTCATCCCTGACCCTGAGTTCAGCTTCGGCATCTGGGATGGACTCTCCATCCTCTTGCCGGTCACTGCGTTCTGCTTGGTGGTTCTTCCCACTACGAGATCTTGGTTCAATCGTTGAAGGCCCTCCCGCCCGTTGTCAATCTCCCTTGCCGGGGAGCCGGTCGGCCCCCGGGAGGTTCCGGATCCGGGGCCGTGCCATGCTCAGCGGCATGACCTCGGTGAAGCCCCTCAAGGCCATGTGGTTCGGAATCGCTGCGCTGACTCCCTACATCCTGATGAAGACCTATTGGGCGTTCGGCGGGAACGCCGGTCGGCCGGCCGGTGATCTCGGCGCTGGGATGCGCGCCAACGGCGCGCCCGAGGCGCTGGTGTGGATGGAGCAGCACGGGATCGACTTCACCGTGCTGGGCGCCCTTGTCGGGGTGTTGCTGCTGGCGGCGCTGGCCCGGCCCTGGGGTGAGCGGCTGCCGCGCTGGATGCTGCTCGTCCCGGGCTGGGCTGGCGCGCTGATCCTCGCCCCCTACGGTCTCGCCACCTTGATCGCCTCCGCCGTCGGCTTCACGATCGGCGACGCCGAAGGCTGGTCCTCCTGGGTCGGTTACGTGGGCGGACTCGCCTTCGCCGGCCTGGGCGTCTCGCTCGCCCTCTGCACCCGCTCCTACCAGCGCCGTACCCGCCCCTCGGCCGTCCTTGCGCACTCCTGAGCATCTTCGCCCCGTCCACCCACGGAGGAAGCTGAGAGCAGGGACGCGAAGCCGTGTCGCGGCTCGCGAGGCGTCCATCGCCCGGGATCCGGGGTGTTCGGTGCCGTCACCGTGGTCACCGCGTACGCCGGCCGAGCAGGGCCAGCAGGCCGATCATGACGAGTCCGAGCGCGGCCAGCGACACGCGGTCGGTGGTGTTCTCGCCGTTGGCGATCACTCCGAACACGGTGTGCGCCACGAGCGCCCCGCCGGCCAGTGCCAGGCTGTGCCGGTCGTGCCATCCGCCGTGCGCCGTCCACCGGCGCAGCAGCATCCCCGCCGCCACCGCCAGGAGCGCCGCCGCCACCATCGGGACCACCACCCAGCCGCCCTGGGTGAAGGCCGGGTGCCGGGCGCCGCCGAAGGGGAACAGCAACGCGAGATATCCGAACGCCACCACCCCGGCCAGGCACGCGACGACCGGCGGCGTGGGAACCACCCGGGACGCGACGACCGATGGCACGGGAACCGCCCCGGGCGCTGCGCTCGGCGGCGTGGGAACCGTCCGGGACGCGGCGGACTGCGGTGCGGGGACCGTCCGGGACGCAGCGGTCGGCAGGCCCGGATGGCGGGGGACGAACCGCAGCGCGAGTACCGCGAGCGCCGCGATCGCCAGCACGAATGCCGCCAGTGCCGCCGGTGGCGCCTGGTGGCCGGGGTCGATGAAGGCCGTCGTCCACCGCAGCAGCAGGGCGCCCAGCACGAACACCACCCCCGCCACGACCAGCCCGGTCCGCCCCAGATAGGGCCGATGACGAAGATCCGAAAAGAGGAGATCCACCAGCAGGATCGGCAGCGCCACGCTGAAGACCGCGTGGTAGGGGATGTTCAGTTCGGTGTAGGCGCTGTTGAGGCCGAGGATCCTGGGCGCCCAGTCGGCCACGCCGTAGATGGTCGGACTGGTGAGCGCCTGCAACGCCAGCCCTTCCTCCACGATCCCGTACGCCGCCCCGAGCAGCAGGACGGCGGGCCAGCCCCGGCCGGTACGGCGTACCAGTTCGCGGATCAGTACGGTGCCGGCGCCGTAGATCGGCATCCACAGCAGGAGCAGCCACGCCTGGCGGAGAGGCGGATTGCCTAGCGTGAGCTCGGCGACGACCGGGGTGAGCCCGGCCAGCAGGAGCGCGGCCCACCGGCCGCGTGCTCGTGAGGTGACCATGCGCCCACGGTCTCCCGCGGCGGGTGCGGCGCGCTGCTGCCGCCAGACCGGTCCGTGACCTCTTCGGTCGCTTCCCGGCTGTGACTTTGGTTGCCATGGCGGGTGCGGCGGCGGCGACCTTGGTTGCTCAGACCGTGACTCATTCGGTCACGCGGCGGTAGCGAATAAGGGCAGCGGCGATGGCAACGAAGGACGCGAAGTGGTCAGCGCGGCGTTCGTGGCGCCGGTGAAGGCGTCGGCAGCCGGCGACTGTCATGGGTGTTGGCCGCGCTGATTGCGACAGAGATCGGCAGACCGGTCCGCTCGGTGATGAGGTGGATTTTCGACCCGGCCTTGCCGCGATCGACAGGATTCGGGCCGGTCAGCTCTCCCTTTCATGGCACGCACGCTGACCGAGTCAATCGCGCATCGCGACCAGTCCAATTCTCCGCGCGCGCCCAGCTCGTCCAAAATGATCCGATACAGCCTGGCCCACACCCGGGTGGCGCTCCACTCGGCGAAACGACGGTTCACCGTCTACAAGGAGGCGCCGAAGACCGGCGGGAGCTGTCGCCAGGCGCACCCGGTGGTGGCCACGTACACAATCGCGGCCAGGATCATCCGGTCGTCTGCGCGCCGCCGTCCACCGCCTTGCGGTCGGGTGGGCGCCAACGGAACCACGCGCTGAAACAGCTCCCACAACTCGTCAGGAACCAGTCGCCGAAGGAATGCGTCCACGCCATGTCCAAAGAGTGACCACCGAACGAGTCACCGTCCTGGTCGATCAGGGCCGGGTCGGCGATGGGGTCAGCCCAGCCATTCACGATTGTCCCCTCCTTCTCCTCGGCGGGCCTCCCGCCGCCTTCCCCGGGCGGCGGCTATTACGGCCGGAAACAAACCACCATGACCGCAAAGAAGAAGAAGCATCGGTTTGCGAACGATGTAAGTATCTCCAGCGCGCCTGAGCCTTTCACGCCCCCGAACATCCAGAAGTGGAGCGACCCATGTCCCGATCACTCATCTCCAGGATCGGCCCGCGCAAGAGCATCGCCGCCCTTGTCTCGGCCAGCGCCCTGGCCACCGCGGGTGTCCTCACGTTCATCGGTCCCACCAACGCCGATACCGCCGAGCCCAGCAAGTCGACGATCCAGTGCAGCAACGCCACGCTGAAGGGGCACTACATCTTCGGCGCCAACGGCACGTCGGTGCCCTCGAGCGGCGAGAGCATCCCGATCTCCACGGGCGGCCTCGACTACTTCGACGGCAAGGGCGGCGGCACCGGCATCGCCACCTTCGTGGTGAAGGACGCCCTGGTGAACGACCACACCCCGATCACGCTCTCCTACAACATCAAGAGCGACTGCAGCGGGAAGGCGTCGTTCCACCTGGGCGACAGCTCGGCGAACTTCAACGTGTACGTCGACCCCTCCGGGGCGTCGTTCGTCCTGGTCGCCACCGACCCGGGCAACGTGCTGGCGGGCACCGAAACCCGAGTGAGCCGGTAACCTCCCCCTCCCTTTCGTCCCGCCCGCGGGGATCCGGCCGTCACGGCCGGTCCTTGCGGTTCTTTGTGCGCCGCTGCGTTGTGCGCGGCGCCGGGCGCCCGCGAGGAACTCCGCGACGTCGCCGCCGACGAAGCCGCTGCGTCGTCCTCCCACCCGCCGCCGCGCAGAGCGAGCCCGCAGGTGGCGTTCGGTGTCGACACGGAGTGGACCGACCGGATCAACCGGTACGAGCACATCGCGGAGGTGCGCGTCGCCGAGTTCGGCGCGCACGCGGACGATGAGATTCTGAATCTCGGCTAGCGCCGCATCAGCGACCCTGGTGCTGTGCTGAGGTGACGCACCGTCCGGATTCCACCTCGGCGGCACGCGCCCGGCAAGCTGTGCTGATGGCAGAGCGAGTGCGGGTCCCTGAGATCGATGACGACGAGGGCGGAAGGCTGCCGCGGATCATCGCAGGGGCACCGGGTCGGTGGTGACCTGGCGCCGGGTGCGGATGGTGCCGCTGTCGGCCCAGGGCATGCCGGTGACAAAGATCGCCGAGGTGACGTTCACCGGCGCCGACCGGGTCCGGGACGTGATCCACGACTTCAATGCCGACGGCTTCGACTCGCTGTATCCGAAGTACTCCGGCGGGCGCCCGAAGACCTTCACGCTGTCCGAGCGGCGCGAGATCAAGAAGATCGCGAAGTCCAAGCCGACCGAGCAGGACCTGCCGTTCTCCACCCGGAGCCTGACCAGACCGGCGGACTTCATGGTCGCCGAGGCGGAAGGCCGGCGGATACGCTCTGCGGTTGTGTTCGCAGCACAGGGCCGGGACGAGGGCCGCCGGGACGGGGAGCCCCGAAGACACGGAGAAGCCGCGGACGGCGGGGGCCCGGGACGGGACCGCGCAACCGCAGGTGACGACGGCCCGGGACAGGAGCGCGTGACCGCAGCCGACGACGGCCCGGGACGGGACCGCGGAGCCGCGAGCGGCGGCGCGACCGGGAGCCGCCGGGGCCCGGGGGCGGACCGGCGGCCGGGTTCGGGGCGGTCGCGACGTGATCGGGTGGTCGGGGCCGGCGGCGTCGTGCTCGCCGTGGCCGGGGCCGCCGCGGTGGTCTGGGGGGATCTGGTCCCGGGGGCGCCCGGCTGGTACCTGTGGGCCGACGTGGCCGGTGGGGTCCTGGCGTGCGCGGGGATATGGCTGTGCCGCCGGTGGCCGGTGGCCGCACCGCTGGCCGTCATCGCGCTGTCCGTCCCGGCCGCGGCCGCGTCGGTGGCCGCGGGGATCGCCACGCTCTTCGCGGCGCTGTACCGGCGACCGCCCGCGGCCGTCGCGGTGGGGATGGCGTGGGTGGCGGCGACACTGGTCAGGTTCGCCTGGCGGCCGCCAGGGCTGGCGCCGTACCCGGTGTGGGCGCTGGTCGGAGTGCTGTTCGGCGGGGCGATCACCGGCTGGGGCATCGTGGCCAGGACCCGGCGGGAGCTGCTGGCGTCACTGGCGGAACGGGCCCGCCGCGCCGAGGCCGACCAGCGGTTGCGCGCGGAGGAGGCCCGGCGTGCCGAACGTCTCGGCATCGCCCGCGAGATGCACGATGTGCTCGCCCACCGGCTGTCGCTGCTGGCGGTGCACGCCGGGGCGCTGGAGTTCAACGCCGGCGCCAGGCCGGACGAGGTCGCGGATGCGGCCGGGGTGATCCGGGCCAGCGCCCACCAGGCACTGCAGGAGCTGCGCGCGGTCATCTCCGTGCTGCGCGAGAGCCCGTCGGCCGAGCTTCCGCTGACCGGGCTCGCGCCGCTGGTGGATGAGTCGCGGCGGGCCGGGATGCGCATCGAGCTGCACGAGCACGACGTACGCTTCGCCGACCTGCCGGAGACGACCCGGCGCACCGCGTACCGCGTCGTACAGGAGGGGCTGACCAACGCGCGCAAGCACGCGCCCGGCCGGCCCGTCACCGTCGTGGTCTCCGGTGCGGCCGGCGGCGAGCTGACGGTCGAGGTGCGCAACCCGCCGCCCGCCGGGCGGGAGGCGGAGGGGCTGGCCACGACCGGAGCCGGGGCCGGGCTGACCGGGCTGGAGGAACGGGTCTCGCTGGCGGGCGGGCGCCTGGAGCGGGGACGCACCGACGGCGGTGGGTTCCGGCTGGCGGCGCGGTTACCATGGCCACGTGAACGGCCACGTGAGCGGCCCCGTGAGTGAGCCGGCGAGCGGGTCCACGGGTCCGCCCGCGAGTGGGGCCGCGGGTCCGCCCGCGAGCAGGTCCGCGAGTGCGTCCGCGGGTGAGGTGGCGAGTGCGTCCCTCGGTGGGCCCGGGAGCGCGTCCGCCGCGATCCGGGTGCTCATCGTCGACGACGACGCGCTCGTCCGCGCCGGGCTGACGCTGATGCTCAGGGGCACGCCCGCCCTCCAGGTGGTGGGTGCGGTGGCCGACGGCGCGCAGGTCCAGGCCGCGGTCGGTGAGTACTCCCCCGACGTGGTGCTGATGGACATCCGGATGGCCGGCATCGATGGCATCGACGCGACCCGCAGGTTGCGTGCTCGTCAGAACGCGCCGGAGGTCATCATCCTGACCACGTTCGACGCCGACGAGTACGTCTTCCGGGCGCTGCGCGCGGGAGCCGGCGGGTTCCTGCTGAAGGACACGCCGCCCGAGGGGATCGTCGAGGCGATCCGGCGCGTCGCCGCAGGCGAGCCCAGCCTGTCGCCGAGCGTCACCCGGCGGCTGATCGCCCATCTGCTGCCCGAGGAGGAGGACCGGCGGCGGGCCGACGCCCGGCGGGTGCTGTCGGCGCTCAGCGACCGCGAGCGGGAGGTGGCGCTCGCGGTCGGGCAGGGCAAGACCAATGCCGTCATCGCCGGTGAGCTGCACATGAGCGTGGGAACGGTCAAGGGCTACATCTCCCGCGTTCTCACCAAGGCGGGCCTGGACAACCGCGTCCAGCTGGCCCTGGTCGTCCACGACGCCTCATAGACAGCGGCCGGTCCCGGTCTCTCGCCCGTGGCGGAGGCGGAGAGACGGGTCTCTTCCCGATCGGCGTGAGACATCGGCGGCCACGTACGACAACACCGTCTTTCGCCGGCGGCCCTATCCGGCGAACTCCGGGCGGGCGATCACGACATACCTCTCGTCGTCGATCGGCTTGCCCCACAGCGCCGGATCGGTGAGCTGCTCGACGTGGACGATGCGGGCCCGCTGCTCCAGCGTCTCGATCAGCCGCGCGGCGGGGACGCCGCCGAGCCAGGGCAGCGGCGGGGAGTCGGGCACGTAGGGGTCTTCGCCGCCCGGGGCGTTCCAGCGGCCCTCCACGAGGATGAGCCGCCCCCCGGGGCTGAGCAGGCCGAGCCAGCGGTCGAGGGCCTCCCGCGGGTCGGGAAGCGTCCAGACGAGGTGCCGGACGAGGATCACATCGAAGGTGTCGTAGGCGGCGACGGGCGGATTGCCCGCGTCGCCGACCATGAAGGGCACGTCGAAGCCCGCCGCGGACAGCTTGCGCCCGGCCTGCTCGATCATCCGGGGTGACAGGTCGACCCCGGTGGGACGGTGCCCGAGTTCGGCGAGCAGCAGGGTCAGCGAACCGGTGCCGCAGCCCAGATCCAGGACATCGGCGGGGTCGCCGGGAAGCCATTCGGCGAGTCGTCGCGTCCACGCGGCACGCACCTGCCGATCCCGGAGGCCGTGGTCGGCTTCGTCGTCGAAGGCGTCCGCCACGGTGTCCCAGAAGGCGGCGATGGGTGCGAGGTCTGACGTCGGCATGGGGAGACCCTCGCAGGCGTCACCGACAAAATCGGGAGTCCGGCCGGGCGGACAGCCGGGGTTCCGGCGATGGAAGCGGGCCGGCATCCGGACCGCGTAAGCGGAGCGCCGGCACGGCGATCCACGATCCGGAGCATGTGATCTCAAAAGGTATACGCCGTTAACCTTCTTGTGTACGTTGTATACGTAGGCGTCGCGGAATCGGAAGGCACGCCGGGCCGGGCGAGCTCGTCTTCAGAGAGCTGTGCGAACGGGACGTACGGAGGGTTGTCAATGGCCTCAGTGCTCAGGAAGGCCCTGGTCATCGTGCTGGTGCTGGTGGTGGGCGCGGTCGCTTTCGGTGCCTGGTTCGGCAGCGAAGCCGGCGTGAAGGTCGTTCACTACGGCGAGAGCAACACCCGCGTACTCGCCGTGGGGGATGGAACGGTCACACTGACCGAAACGCACGAGACGATCAAACCCGGCACCTATTGGCTGGGATGGACGGGCGCGTACACCATGCTGGGCGGCATCGTGACGCGGTCGCCGGGAAAGGTCACGCGTCAGGTGCTGCGCGGGTCCATTCCCTCTCAGGGGACACCGGGATACTTCGGCAATGTCCCACCGGGTGATCCCAAAGTGGCCTGGGGCATCGACTTCTCCGAGATCATGATCCCGACCGAGCTGGGACCCGCCCCCGCCTGGTACGTACCCGGCAGAGGCACCACGTGGTTCGTGGCCGTGCACGGGCAGAACGGGCGGCGCAAGGCCGAACTCAAGGTCCTTCCGGTGGTGCACGACCTCGGACTGCCTTTCCTGGACATCAGCTACCGCAACGACGAAGGCGCGCCGGCCTCCCCCGACGGGCTGCTCCACCTGGGCGACTCGGAGTGGCGTGACCTGGAGGCCGCACTGCGCGAGGCGCGGCGGCTGGGGGCCAGGCGGTTCGTGCTGTACGGAACGTCGATGGGCGGACAGATCATCGGGCAGCTTCTGGCCAGGTCCGAACTGGCCGGTCTGGTCAACAAAGTGATCATGGACGCGCCGATGATCGACGTACGGATGACGGCCGAGCAGGGTGCGTGGAACCACCACCTGCCCGCGTTCGTCGCCTCGCTGTCGAACCAGGTCGTCCGGTGGAGGACCGGCGTGGAGGTGGACCGGCTCAGTCTCATCCGCCACCCGCCGAAGGTCAGGCCGCCGCTGCTGTTGATCCACACCACTCCGGACACCGATCATCCGATCGAGGAGGCCCGCGGCCTGGTGGCCACGGGCCGGCGACTGGGCTGGAACATCACCTTCGAAGAGTTCGCGCGGGGCGAGCACACCGAGGCGTGGAACGTCGACCGGGCCCGCTACGACCACGCGGTACGCGCACACCTGGCGGCGGACCGACCCGGCAACGGATGAACGGTCCGGTGCCGACCGGAGGCGATCAGCGCCGTCCGGGCGGCGGCGGCTCCCTGCACGCCGACCCGGTGACCCCCCCGGGCCGACACTAGGACCGCGCGTGTTCGTGGTCGGTGAGGACCTCGCCGATCGTGTGCCGGGCGAGTGCCGCGAACGCCGGGTTCGTGTCCCGGTAGTACGGCAGCGCGATGAGCGCGATGGACAGGGCCCGGCCGCGGCCTCCCACGCCGCGGTCGCCGCCCGGGTGTCGATGATCCCGTCCAGCTCCCCGATCGCCGCGCGTGTCGGCCGGTCCAGCAGCGCCAAGGGCCCGCCGCGGTAGGCGGGCGGCCCGTCCGGCAGGTCCATCCGGCGGAATTCCGGCCGTCCGCGAGGGCCCGCAGCCTCGGAGGCGGCCGGACGTCACCGGGCCCGGCCCGCCCGCTCCGCCAGGAACTCCTCCCAGGTGCGGCGGCCGACGGCCCGGTCGAGGGCGAGGTTGGCGCCCTCCCGATAGGCGGCCGCGGCCTTCCCGGGGGTCCTGACCTGCATGATCAGCCGGCGCTTGCCGGTGGCCCGCAGGTAGTCGCGGGCCAGTTCGGCCATGCCGTACACGCGTGGGCCGGCGATGTCGGGCACGAGGCCGGCCGGCTCGCCCAGCGCCAGTTCCACCAGCCGGTCCGCCACCTCGCCCGCGTCGACCGGCTGGAACCGGGCGCCGGCCCACAGCGGCATCACCGGCAGCTTGGCCATCTGCCCCAGCGTCGTCAGGATCCAGTCGTGGAACTGGGTGGCGCGCAGGGTGGTCCACGGCACGCCGGACCCGGCCACGACGCGCTCGGCCTCCCGCTTGGCGGCGAAGTAGCCGAACATGGCGCGGTCCACGCCGCTGACGACCGGGACCCGGTCGGCGCCGACGACCGAGATGTACACGAGGTGCCCGGCGCCGGCCCCGGCCGCCGCCCGAGCCAGGTTCCGGGCCTTGACCTCGTCGCCCTTGGCGCTCCCGGCGCAGTGCACGATGGTCTCGACCCCCTTCAGCGCCGCGTCGAGTCCCTCACCGGTGCTCACGTCGCCGCCCACGTACTCGATGCCGTCCGTGGGCTCGTGGTCGCGGCGGCTCAGTACCCGCACGTCGCGGCCGGCGTTCCGCAGGAGCGGCACGACGAGGCGTCCGAGGGTGCCGGTGCCGCCGGTGACCAGGATGGGTGACGTCATGATCTCTCCACGTTCGTCCGGTCCGGGAGGTGATCTCCCGGTCGTTTCGACCCGTTTTCGGGGGTCTACTGTTGTGACACGCCGCGAGGAAGGAATGTGACACGGTGGACGAGCGCAGCCTGCTGGCCGAGCGTTTCGAGGAACATCGGGCCAGGTTGCGGGGGGTGGCCTACCGGATGCTCGGTTCGGTGAGCGAGGCCGACGACGCGGTCCAGGAGGCGTGGCTGCGCCTCGACCGCGACGGCGCCGACGGCGTGGAGAACCTCGGCGGGTGGCTGACCACCGTGGTGGCGCGGGTGTGCCTGAACGTGCTGCGCTCGCGCGAGCAGCGGCGCGAGGACCCCTTCGAGGCGTACATGCCCGATCCGATCGTCAGCCCGGAGTCCGGGACCGACCCCGAGCGCGAGGCGGTGCTGACCGACTCGGTCGGGCTGGCGCTGCTGGTGGTGCTTGAAACGCTGTCACCGGCCGAGCGGCTCGCGTTCGTGCTGCACGACATGTTCGCCGTGCCGTTCGAGGAGATCGCCCCGGTGATCGAGCGGTCCCCGGCCGCGGCGCGGCAGCTCGCGAGCCGGGCGCGCCGCCGGGTGCGCGGGCAGGCCCCGGTGCCCGACCCCGACCTCGCCCGGCAGCGCGGCGTGGTCGACGCGTTCTTCGCCGCCGCCCGCGACGGCGACTTCGACGCGCTCGTCGCCGTGCTGGACCCGGAGGTCGTGCTGCGGTCCGACGGCGGTACGGCGCGCGCCCGCCACACCGTCACGTTCCGCGGCGCGCGGACCGTGGCCGGGCAGGCGGTCACCTTCAGACGGTTCTCCCCGTTCGTACGGCCCGCGCTGGTCAACGGGACCGCCGGGGTGGTCGTCGCCGCGAACGGGCGGCCGCTGGCCGTCATGGCGTTCACCGTCACCGGCGGGCGGATCGCCGCCATCGACGTGCTGTCCGACCCCGACCGCCTGAACCGGCTCGACCTGCCGCTCCTCGGCGGCTGACCCCCTGGATCTCCAGTGGCGACCGTGAGGTGACGGCGAACTCCGGGGCGCCGCGCTTCTCCAGGGACGCCAGGAGCGTTCCACGAATCGTCGTGTCAGGGTCTGCGGGCGATGAGGACGTCGGTGACGTCCTCCTCCTCCCAGTCCGCCCCGCCCGGGTTCGCCGCGGCCAGCGCCTCGCGCAGCGCCTCGGTGAACGCGGGCAGCCGGTCGCCGAGACGCGCGGGCGAGGAGTAGGAGAACGACAGCTGCAGGCCCACGATGTCCTCGGCGGAGCGGCGGACCACGCGGGTGAAGCACCGGGACTCCATCCGGCGGAACGGCGACTCGCGCAGCACGTCGTCGTGGTGCCGCCCGGTCTGCTCGTAGGACTCGCTGTTCGCCCGCCACTCCAGCCCGAAGTCCCGCCGTACGGCCTGCGCCATCGGCTCCCAGGGGGGTTCCTCCGGGTCGTGGACGGGACCGACGAGGACGACCGCGCCGTGCGCGGGCAGCAGCCGGTCGAGGTCGTCGAGCACCCGCTCGCGGTCCATCCAGTGGAAGGAGCGGCCCATGACGACGTGGTCGATCCGGCCGAGCGGCAGCTCGTCGAGCATCGAGGAGTCGCCTCGCACCCAGCGGATCCCGGGGACGCCGTGCCGGGCGCCCTCGGTGAGCATCTCCTCACTGGGATCGACGGCCACCACCTCGCCGGCCCTGGCTGCGAGGGGGATGGCCAGGGTGCCGGGCCCGCAGCCCAGGTCCAGCACCCGCGACGCGGCGTCGAGGGCCAGCTCGCCGGCGATGTGCTCGACGACCTCTGACCCGTAGTCCGTACGGTGACGCGCGTAGTAGGTGGCGGCACCGGCGAACAACTCAGCCCGGGAGATCATGTCTTCAGGGTAGATGTGCGGGCCGTGCGGGTTGATTGCCGATTGCCGTATCAGCCGGGGAAGCGATGGCGGGGGCGGGTAAAGGCATGGCCAAGCGGTTCGTGTCGCGGAGCCGGATGCGGATGATCACCTGTGTCCTGGCAGGAGTGTCGATCACACTCTCCTGGAGGCCGGAGATGAAGAAAACACTCCCCATCGGCGTGCTCGCTCTCGGGCTGCTCGCGGCCGGCTGCGGCGCGGGCGAGGCGGGGGCGACCGGGCCGGTCGCCGCGGACCAGGTCAAGGCGTCACCCACCCACGTCGGGCCGTCCGTCTCGCCGACCACCCGGTCCCGGGTCGGGCTGGGCGAGACGAGGCTCGGGAAGGTGCTGACGGGCGCCGGGGGCCGCACCCTGTACCTGTTCGAGAAGGACCGGAAGGGCAGGTCCAGGTGCTATGACGACTGTGCCGGGGTGTGGCCGCCGTACCTCACCGGGGACCGGCCGCGGGCCGGGAACGGCGTCAGGGCGTCGCTGCTCGGCACCGTCCGGCGGACGGGCGGCACGAGGCAGGTGACCTACGGGGGCCACCCGCTCTACTACTACGTCAAGGACCATCGGCCCGGTGACGTCACCGGTCACGATGTGGAGAGCTTCGGCGACGAGTGGTACGCCGTCGGCGCGAACGGCAGGAAGGCGGAGGACTGAGGCCGGCCCCGGGACCCCTGACCGCCGGCTCAGGATGTCCCGGGGACTCTTCTGCCGCCCGCGGGCTCAGGCGGTCCAGTCGGGGCGGCGGCCGAGATAGCGCAGCAGGGCGGCGGCGTCGTCGTCATCGTCCCGGGCCTCCAGCGCCGGCGCGTACGCCCCGAAGGCGCGGAGCGGCTCGACGATTCGCCTGGCGACGTCCGTCAGCTCGCGGGCCAGCTCCGGGGTGAGGGGGGAGGGCCGGCCGGTGGCGACGGCGATGTCCCAGGCGTGCACCGCGGCGTCGAGGGCGCAGGCGCCGACGCCGAGCCGGGCGGGCAGCTTGTTGGGCGGGACGGGGACCGGGACCTCCTGCTCGTCCTCGCCGACCGTCGCCCAGGCGTCGGCGGAGGCCCGCATCGCCTCCTCGGCCACCGTCTCGGGGGAGGCGGCGAGCCTGCCGGAGGGCGCGAACGGGTTCTCGGCCGGGCCGGGCCCTCCGGTGATGAACGAGGCGAAGCCGATCTGGTCACCCGCGGCGTGCTGGAGCACCTGGGTGACGTTCCACTCCGCGCACGGGGTGGGCCGGTCCCAGTCCCCGGCGGCGACCCCGCGAACAGCGTCGCGCAGCGCCCGGTGGGCCTCGGCCAGCACGGTCCACATGGTCGCGTTCTCGTTCATCTCGTTTCCCCGCTTCTCGGCTCCGGCCCGGTCGGCGCCGCCTCTCCGGCGCGATCCGTTGTGTCGATCATACCAGAACGGAATACTCCATTCCGCAAATCGGCCGTTCGGATCCGAGCGCCGGAGTTCACCCCGTGGGGACGGCGAGCGTCTCCCACGTCCCAGGCCCCGCCGTGCAGGGGCCGCCGTCGTGCACCTGGAACAGGCCCGCGGCCGGTTCCACCAGCACCGTGGCGAGGGTCGCCCACCGGGTGCCGAGCCGTCCACCGGCCGGGGCGTGGCAGCAGACCTCGGCCCCGTCACCGGGATGGGCGGTGAGCAGGGCTGCGAGGTCGTCGGGGCCGGCGATCCCGTCGCGCCCGCGGACCCGCTCGCCCAGCACGCGCAGCCGGTCGTAGGTCTCCGGCTCCAGCCGCCCGCGGTGCTCCCCGGCGGCCAGCACCGGGTCCTGGAAGTGGTTGGTGCGGACCAGCCAGCCCTCGGCGTCCGGGTGTACCACCGCGGCGCCCGCCGGGCTGACCTCGACCGACGCGGCCCGGCCGGCGGTCACGACCGTCATCACGGTGGAGGCGGAGACCGGGGCGCCGGTGATGACGGCGATCGCCTCGTCGAACGACGCCGCGGAGCCGAGCGCCCTGCGGGCGACGAGGTGGACGGGCACACCGCCCGCGCCGTCGCCGGCGTGGCCGAGGATGTTGAACAGCACGCCCACCCCGGCCTCGTTGAGCCCGATCTTCCCCAGGATGCCGTACTCGGTGATGCCGGTGAACGCCAGCGAGCCGCCGTCCGCCGGGTCGCCCGCCGCGCCGCGGACCGACTGCGCGTGCCAGCCGTCGGCCAGCTCCTCGTGCCAGTCCCAGCTCTGACCGCCCACGGTACGGTTCCCCGCGCCGTTCCCCGCGCCGCTCGCCGTGCCGTCTCCGGCGGAGGTCCCGGAGCGGGAGGCCCCCACGTGGACCACCGTGGAGCACTCGCCCGCGCGGGGCGCGGCGGCCTCCGACAGGATCTCGGTCCGGGCGTTGAGCGCGGCGACGACCCACAGCGGCACGTCCGCGCCCTCGGCCACGCCCTCCATCTCCTCGACGAGGTCCGGCGCCCACGCGCGGGTGGCCGCGACGCTCGCCAGCGCGAGCTCGGGGACGTCGAGCGACCTGCCCCCGGCCGCGGCGGTCGCGTCGAAGAGCTCGGCGTACGTCCGCCAGGTCCGGGCGATCTCGGCGGCGGCCCGGCGGCCCCGCTCCCGGCCGCGGGCGCGGGGGCGGGTCTCCTCCAGCCGCAGGTGCGCGCGGCGGTTCACGCCTCCACCTCCGTGGCGTCGCGGCCGATGGCGCGGACCGGCCGCCATCCCGGCCGGGGCGCGCTGTCGCGCAGCAGCCTGGTGTAGGGGTGCTGCGGATCGTCCAGCACCTGGGTCGTGCTCCCGCCTTCCACGATGCGGCCCTGTCGCATGACGACGACCTCCTCGCTCACCTGTCGTACGACGGACAGGTCATGGGTGATGAACAGATAGGTGAGCCGGCGGTCCCGCCGGATCTCCGACAGCAGGTTCAGGACCTGGGCCTGCACCGACACGTCGAGCGCGGCCACGGCCTCGTCGAGCACGAGGACGCGGGGTTCGGCGGCCAGCGCCCGCGCGATCGCCACCCGCTGCCGCTGGCCGCCGCTCAGCTCGCCGGGCAGGGAGCGGGCGTGCGCGGGGCGCAGGCCGACCTGTTCCAGCAGCTCCTCGACGCGGCGGCGCGCCTCGGCGCCGGTGACCCGGTGGTGGGCCGCCAGCACCTCCGAGATCGCCGACCCGGCGGTGCGGCGGCGGTTCAGCGACCCGTTGGGGTCCTGGAACACCATCTGGATGTCCCGGGCGCGGGCCCGCCGCTCGGCCCGGCGCGGCCGCCGGGCCACCGGACGTCCGGCGAGGACGACCTCCCCGGCGTCCGCGGCCTCCAGCCCGACGAGGATCCGGGCCAGGGTCGACTTGCCCGATCCCGACTCGCCGACCACGGCCAGGCAGCTTCCGTCGGCCACGGTGAGGCTGACGTCGTCGAGGGCGTCGACCGTACGGCGCCCCGAGCCCCGGCCGGTGACGAACCGCTTGCGCAGCCCGCTGATCCGGATGACGTCCCCGCCGGAACCACCCGCGCCGTCCGTGCCCTTCACGTCGTCGTTCACGCCGTCGCCTCCGTCCCCGTCGCGTGGGCCAGCTCGCCGGCCAGTTCCTCCTCGCGCGCGCACCGTACGGCGCGGTCCCCGTCCTGGACGAGCGGGATCTCGCCGTCGGTGCACCCGGGTTCCGACCAGGGGCAGCGGCCGGCGAACGCGCAGCCCCCGCCGACCTCGTAGGCGGCGACCGGCCGCCCCGGGATGACGGGGAGCACCGGGGCCCGCGCGGTGAGGCTGGGCCGGGAGTCCAGCAGCAGGCGCGTGTACGGGTGCCGCGGCGCCGCGTGGAGCCGTTCCGGGGTCGAGATCTCGACGATCTCCCCGGCGTACATCACGGCGATCCGGTCGCACACCGCCGAGGCCAGCTCCAGGTCGTGGGTGACGAAGATCATTGACATTCCGCGTTCGCGCCGCTGCTCGTCGAGGATCGCCATGACCTCCGACTGCGTGGTCACGTCGAGCGCCGTCGTCGGCTCGTCGGCGAGCAGCAGCCGCGGCGAGCCCGCCACGGCGGCGGCGATGACGACCCGCTGGAGCATGCCGCCGGACAGCTGGTGGGGGTAGGAGTTCATGCAGCGGTCCACGTCGGCGATCCCGACCTGCGCGAGCAGGTCGCGGGCCCGGCGGGTGGCCGTCCGCTCGTCATCCCCGCGCGCGTCGCACAGCCCCTCGACGAGGAACCGCGAGACGCGCAGCAGCGGGTTCAGCGCGGCCCGGGGGTCCTGGCTGATCATCGCCAGGGACTCGGCGCGGACCCGGCGCAGCTCCGCCGGGCCGAGGCCGCGCACGTCACGGCCGTCCAGCAGCACCCGGCCGGTGACGTGGGCGCCGCGCGGCTCGGTGCGCAGCACGGTCCGCAGCGTCATCGACTTTCCCGAGCCGGACTCGCCGACCAGGCCGAGCGCCTCGCCGGGCGCCACCGACAGGGAGACGCCGCGCAGCAGCGTCCGGTCCCCGGAGGGATGCGGTACGGCGAGACGGACGTCGTCGAGTTCGAGAACGCTCATGCCCTGCCTCCCGCGGCGCGGCCGCCGAGCCGTTCGCCGATGACGCTGAACGCGGCCACCGCGACGACGATGCACGTGCCCGCGAGCAGGCTCTGCTGCGGGTACCCCTGCAGCAGGGAGTCCTGCCCCTGGGAGACCATCAGTCCCCAGTCGGCGGTCGGCGGCTGGACGCCGAGGCCGAGGAACGACAGCGCGGCCAGGTCGATCATCGCGTAGCCGAAGTTGATGGCGGCGCCGGTCAGGATCTGCGGCGCGATGTTGGGCAGCAGGTGCCGCCCGCTCACCGTGACCCCGGACAGGCCCTGCAGCTCGGCCGCCTGGACGTAGGGGAGCCGCCGTTCCCGCAGCGCGACGCTGCGCAGCACGCGGGCGGTGTAGGGCACGTACGCCATGGCGAGCGCGACCGTGGCCTGCGCCATGCCGGTCCCGAACACCGCGACGACGATGATCGCCAGCAGCAGGTTCGGGAAGGCGAACAGCAGGTCCAGCACCCGGCCGATGAAGGCGTCGACGCGCCCGCCGAACCAGGTGGCGACGAGCGCCAGCAGGGTGCCGCCGACCCCGGCGATCACCACGACCGCGGCGGCGCCGAGCAGGCTGGTCCGCGCGCCGTACAGCAGCCGGGACAGCAGGTCACGGCCCGACTGGTCGGTGCCGAGCAGGTGCTCGGGGCCGGGCGGGAGGTAGCGCTGGACGATGCTGCCGATGTCCGGCTCGTACGGCGCGAGCACCGGCGCGAGCAGCGCGGCCAGCACGAGCAGCGCGGCGACCGCGACCGCGGCGACGCCGAGCGGGCCCAGCCGCCCGGACAGGCCGCCGCCGGGCCGCCGTCGTCCGGCCGGGCCGCCGGGTCGCCGGGCGGGCGGGGCGGAGACTGCGGTTTTCACGCGCTCTCACCTCCAAGCTGGACTCGCGGGTCGATCACCGCGTAGAGGACGTCGATCACGAGGTTGACCACGCCGAACACCGCGACCAGGACGAGTGCGACGGCCTGGACGACGGCGAAGTCCTTCTGCTGCACGGCGTTGATGAGCAGCGCGCCGACGCCGTCGAGGGTGAAGGCGTGCTCGACGACCGTCGCGCCCGCGACGAGCGCGGCGATGTTCACCCCGACGATCGTCGTCACCGGCAGCATGGCGTTGCGGACGATGTGCCGGCGGGCCACCGTACGCCACGGGACGCCGCGGGCCAGCGCGACGGAGACGTGCTCGGTGTCGCGCTCCTCCACCACGGCGGTGCGGGTGATCCTGGCGACCACCGCCGCCGCGGGCAGCGCGAGCGCCACCGCCGGCAGCGTCAGGTGCAGTATCCGGTCGGAGAAGCCGGAGCCGGCCCCGAAGACCGGGAACCAGCCCAGCGTCACGGAGAAGACGCTCATCAGCAGCAGCGCCGCGAAGAAGGTGGGGACCGCGAAGCCCACGCTGGAGCCCAGCAGCACGGCCGTGTCGAGGAGGCCGCCGCGCAGTCCGGCCACCACCCCGGCCACGACGCCGAACACCACGATCAGCAGTGCGGCGTAGGCCGTGAGCCAGACGGTCGTGGGGATGCGCGAGGCCAGCAGTGAGGCGACGTCCTGGCGGGTGGTGAGGGACTCGCCGAGGTCGCCGGTGAGCACGCCGGTCAGCCAGTGCCAGTACCGCAGCAGGAAGGGGTCGTCCAGGCCGTACTGGGCGCGGATCGAGGCGAGGACCTCGGGGCTGACCGTCCGGCCCTGGACGAGGAAGCTCTCGGGGGTGCCGGGCGCGAGGTACATCGCCCCGTAGATGACGAAACTGGAGAACAGGAGGGTGACGGCCAGCGCGCCGAGCCGCCGGATCACGAAGCGTTGCACGAGGACTCCGTTACGGAGGTCCGGGGCGCGTCGCCGCGCCCCGGGCCGGTCGTGGTCAGGCCGCCCCCAGGCTCGCCGCCCAGGGGGAGTAGAGGTAGACGAACGAGGCCGGGACCCCGGTCACCCGCTTGTTGAGGAACAGCTGGACGGCCGGGGCCGCGATCGGGATCCAGGGCGTCTGCTCCATGACCTTCGACTGGATCTCCGTCGTGACCTTGGCGCGCTCGGCGTCGTCGGCGGTGGCCGCGGCCTTCCCGATGAGGTCCTGCACCTGCGGGTCCTCGTAGCCGTTGAAGTTCTGCGAACCGCCCTTGGCCGCGATCGTGCGCAGGAAGGCGAGCGGGTCGGGGATGTCCATGTAGTTCGTCGTCATGAACCCGTCGTATCCGGCGCGCGCCTTGGCGTCGGAGAAGAAGGCGCCGTACTGCGCGCTCGGCACGCCCTTGGGCTGGATGGTGAGGCCGAGCTCGCGGCCGGCGTTGGCGACCTCCGACAGGATGTCGGCGTAGAACTGGCGCTCGCTGGGGTAGGCGATGACGATCGGCGCGCCGCCGGTCTTGCCCGCGACGAGCTTCTTCGCCTCCTCGATGTTCTTCTTGGTGTCCGGCAGGGCGTCGTAGGCGGGCCCGAACACCTCGTCGCCGTAGGACCAGCCGCCGCGCGGCACCAGCGAGCGCGACGCCTGGGCGGTCCCGGCGAACACGGTCTGGGCGATCGCCTCGCGGTCGGTGGCCATGGCCAGCGCGCGCCGTACCGCCGGGTCGCCGAGGAGGCCGTTGCCGGTGCTGATGACGGCGACCATCTGCAGTGACCTGCCGAGGTACAGCTTGCCGTTCTGCGACGCCGACAGCCGGTCCAGCGCGCCGACGGGCACGTCGTAGGACCCGTCGATGGCGCCGGTGTCGAGCGCGCTCGCGATGGCGCCCGGGTCGACGATGAACTGCAGGTCGAGCTGCTTGGTCTTGGCCTTGCGGGCCGCGTCCCAGTAGGCGTCGTTGCGGTCCAGCGTGATCTTGGAGCCCTTCTGCCAGGAGGCGACCTTGAAGGGGCCGGTGCACATGACCGATCCCTCGGGCGTGCCGTACTTGGCGCCGGCCTTCTCCCGCTGGGCCTTCTCGACGATCACGCCGACGGGCGTGACCATGTAGGAGTTGAGCGTGGCGTCGGGCTGCTTCAGCCGGATCGTGACCTCGTGGTCACCGGTCTTCTCGATCGAGTCGATGTTGCCGGTGATCTGGTCGGACGCCCAGTAGCTGCCCTCGTCGGGGTCGAGGTGGCGGCGGAGGCTGAACACCACGTCGTCGGCGGTCATCGGCTCGCCGTCCCAGAAGGTCACGCCCTCGCGCAGGGTGTAGACCCAGGTCTTCGGGTCGGGGTTGGCGACCTTCTCGGCGAGGTTGGGCTTCACCGAGTAGTCGGGGTCGAGCCGCATCAGGCCCTCGCAGAGGTTGGCCACGACCGTGTTCTCGGGGTAGTTGAACGCCTTGATCGGGTCGAGCGACGCGGGCTCGCCGAACGGCAGGTTCCACGTGGCCTTGTCCAGCTCGCCCTTCGCCGCGGGGGTGGTGACGAGCAGGTCGCCGGTCTGCCGCGCGGCCGCCGGGCCGGCGGGGGCGGCCGGGCCGCCGGCCGTTCCGTCGCCGCACGCGGACAGGCCCAGGCCGAGCGTGACGGCGAGGGCCGCCGTCGCACGTATACGCATCCTCAGTCCTCCGGACACTTCAGAAGGGGGTCGGCCCCGAAGCGGGGCGGTGGGTGACCGCTCGTCGCGGGGCAGTGAGTGGCCCCTGCGACGCGATCGGCGGCGGTACCACGCACAAAACGTTTTGGAAAATGGACGGTACCGGAGAAAAACCCCTAGTAAAAGGTTTTGTGTCCTACTCTTTACCTATGTCGAAGGAGGCGCCGCCCCCCGCCGCGCGCGCGACGATCAGAGACGTCGCCCGCGAAGCCGGAGTCTCGGTCACCACGGTCTCCCACGCGCTGAACGGCAAGGGCACGGCTTCGGAGGAGACCCGCCGGAAGGTGCTCGCCGTCGCCGAGCGGCTGGCCTACCGCGCCCACCCCATGGCGCGGGGCCTGCGCCGCGGGCGCACCGGCGTGCTCGGCCTCGACATGCGCCCCCTCGACGCCATCGGCTCCTACATCCCCGAGGGCGTCGACTACTTCGTACGGTTCGCCGGCGCGGCGGCGGTCACCGCGCTCGACCACGGCCTCGGGCTCATGCTGGTGCCCGACCTGACGCGCTCGGACGTCTCCCGGGCCGCCCTGGGCGTGGACGGCTACGTCATCGGCGACCCGACGCGCGACGACCCGGTCCTCACCCGGCTCCTCGACGCGTCCGT
Source organism: Streptosporangium sandarakinum (assembly GCF_050942225.1). Taxonomy (NCBI): domain Bacteria; kingdom Bacillati; phylum Actinomycetota; class Actinomycetes; order Streptosporangiales; family Streptosporangiaceae; genus Streptosporangium; species Streptosporangium sandarakinum. Next base: position 8,040,859 of record NZ_CP192034.1, on the reverse strand, counting down.
GCCGGTCGTCGCGGTGGGCCGCGACCCCGGGCGGCCGGACTTCACCGACTGGGTCGGCACCGACGACTCCCGGGAGACCGAGCGCATGCTCGACCTGCTGCGCTCGCGCGGCGCCCGGCGCGTCGCCTTCCTGGCCGGTACGGACGACAACGCCTGGAACGTCGACGCCGAGCTGGCCTACCGGGAGTGGACCGCGCGCCACGCCATGCCGGCGCGGATACTGCGCGTCCCCGAGGCGGCCGGCGAGGACGGCGGGCGTGACGCCGCCCGGCGGCTGCTCACCGGCGCGGGGAGCGCCCCGACGCCGTCCACTGCCAGACGGGCCGCCACGCGTCGGGCGTGCTGGCCGAGGCGCTGCGGCTCGGTGTGGCCGTGCCGGACGACCTGCTCGTGACGGCCGGGTCGGACGCGCAGCAGACCCGCATCGCCTCTCCCGCGATCACCGCGCTCGACCTCGCGCCGGAGGAGTCGGGCCGGGCGGCCGTCGAGCTGCTCATCGCCCGCCTCAACGGGGAACCGGCCGACGGCCCGGTCGTCATCCCCGCCCGGCTGCACGTCCGCGCCTCGACCGGCCCCGCCTGACCGCCGTCCCCTGACCGCCGTCCCCTGACCGCCGTCCCCGGGTCATCGTGCCGGGCGGTCGCTTCGAGCAGGCTGGAGCGGTCACCGGGGACGGCCGCCGATCACCGCCGGCCGCGGCGCGGGCCAAGGTCAGCTGTAGTGGCGGGCCTGCGGCCACAGCCGGTCCCACGGGGCCACCGGGTCACGGCAGACGAGGATCGGCAGGTGCTGCTCCTCGTTGGACAGGCCGACACCGTTGTCGATCCGGCCGTGCCGCTCGCACGAGGCGAACGACCGCGCGTAACCGGCCGGGTCGTCGGTCACGACCACCGCGACCCGCGCCGAGGCGGGCGGCGGGCCGTACCGGTAGAGCTCGTTGTGGCCGCTGTAGACGGCGGGCAGCCCGTACCGCCGGGCGTAGCGGGTCAGCGCGCCGGCCTCGCCGTAGTTCTCGGTGAGGAGCACGGTCCGCGCCCGGTCCGCGGGCAGTAGGTCCCGGACCACGGCGGCGACCCGCGCGGCGAATTCCGGCCAGCCGACCGACTCGCGCGCCACCTCGTTCAGCGCGGCGACCGGGGTCCCCTCCAGGGACGCGGACGGGACGACCGGCAGCGCGACGACGGCCGACACGAGCGCGCCGGCGGCCAGGAACCCGCCGAGCAGCGCGCGCCGTCCCGCCCGCCCCGGCGGTCGCTCCGTCGCCCGTCCCGCCGCCCGCTCCGCCGTCTCTTCCGCCGGCCGTCCCGCCGCCCGCTCCGCCGTACGCCCCGCGCCGGTCATCCAGCGTTCGGCGGGGCCGCAGCCCGCCGCGAAGAGCAGCACGAGCAGGCCCGCGACGTAGTCGGCACGCCCTCCCGAGTACAGCACCAGCGCGCAGGCCACCGGGTAGGCCAGGGCGAGGCACCGCAGGCGCGGCTCCCGCCACAGCCGTACGAAACCGGCCACCTGGAGCACGGCCTGGACCGGCCCGAGCAGCAGGATCTGCAGCGGCACGAACATGACCCGGTTCTCCGCGCCGTCGTCCGCCTCCAGCGCCGCGGCCATCTGCAGCTGCGGCCAGCCGTGCGTCGCCTGGTAGACCAGGTTGGGCGCGGCGAGCACCAGGGCCACCAGGACGCCGAGCCAGAGCCGGCGGTCCCGCAGCACGTCGCGCGGGCCGACGGCCAGGACACCCACGCCCACGGCGACCAGGAGCAGCACGACGAGCTGCCGGTTGTAGGTCGCGACGCCCGCGACGGCCCCCACCGCGAGCCACCAGCGGCCGTCGCCCCGCAGCGCCCGGACGCAGAACAGGATCGCCGCGACCCACAGCGGCAGGTCGGCGCTCAGGGTGAGCAGGGTGTGCCCGGCGACCAGGACCAGGGTCGTGGTGGCGACGCCCGCCGCGGCGACGATCCGGGCGGTCCGTCCGCCGCCCAGTTCCCGGGCCAGCAGGGCCGTCAGGACCACCACGAGGGCCGCGGACAGGGCGGGGAGGACGCGCAGCGCGGTCACGCCGTCCCCGAACAGCCCGATCGAGACGCGGGCGATCATCGGGGTCAGCGGCGGGGTGTCGAAGTATCCGAGCGCCGGGTGCTCGCCCAGCAGGCGGAAGTACAGCTCGTCACGGTGGTACCCGTAGCGGGGGCTCACCGCCAGCAGCGCGGCGAGGGTGGCCAGAGCGGTCACGGCGACGGGCACGCGAGCGGAACGGGGGGTTTCCGGCACCCCGCCATCATCTTCCTCCGGCGCCGTCATGACCATGGGGTACGGCCGGCCCGGCGGAGGCGCCCGGGAACCGCTCGGGCGACCGGGCCGTCTCCGGCCGTGCCGCCCACTCCCCGGAGCCTCCGCCGAGGCCGTCCCACGAGGAGACCCCGCTCCACGATGAAGCCTCACCCCATGGTGAAGCCGATCACCCGTCCGGCCAGCACGACCAGCCACCGGCCGCACCCGCACCGCGCGTAGCCCACCGTCCCCTCCGCGCTGCCGTGGGTGGAGGCCGTGACGCCCGCCCGCCCGCACGCCGGACAGTCGGGACCCGTTTCCGCCGCGATCTCGTTGATCATGCCACCAGCGTGATGTCATTGTTCAATGCATTTCAACCCTTACGGCGGCGCCGCCGCCCAGCTCGCCGCCGCGCTGGTGAACCTGGAGCCCGGCACCTCACCCGAGACGATCACCGAGATGCTGCGGGAGCACGACTACCGTCCCTTCCGGCAGGTGAACCCCGCCGAGGCGGCGGAGCTGCTGCGCTGGGCCGACCGGCTGCGCCCGGTCTTCGCCGACGCCGACCTCGACCGCCGGGTGGAGGCGGTCAACGCCCTGCTGGCCGTCACCGTCAGCCGGCCGTACATCTCCCGGCACGACGGCCGCGCGCCGCACCTGCACTTCGCCCACGAGCGGGGGCCCATCGTCGACCGGCTGCGGGCCTACACCGCCTCCGGCCTGGCCCACGCGATCTGCGAGGACCACACCCGGCTGGGCGTGTGCGACCGCCCCGGCTGCGACGTGGCCTACGTGGACACCTCCCGCAACGGCCGGCGCCGCTTCTGCGGCGTCCGCTGCGCCAACCGGGTCTACGTCGCCGGCCACCGGAGCCGTACAGCCGGTGCGCCGACCGGGTCCACGCGGCCGGCCACCGGAGCCGTACGGCCGTGACCTCGGACGGCTTGAGCCGGCTGTGACCCGCCTTCCCTCCGCCGCGTACCGGGCACGACGGCGCGTACCAGATCGCCGTCACCCGAAATCCGGATGCCCGTCATCGAAACCGGCATGTACTCTTCCCGGGAGCTTGAGAGAGGGAAAACGCCGTGGGACACGTCGAGGTCGGGCATCTGACGTATGTGCTGCCGGACGGGCGGCCGTTGCTGAACGACGTGTCGTTCCGGATCGGCGACGGTGTCAAGGCCGCGCTCGTCGGCCCCAACGGCGCCGGCAAGACCACGCTCATGCGGCTCATCGCGGGCGACCTCCAGCCGGTCGACGGGAGCGTGGCGAGCTCCGGCGGGCTCGGGATCATGCGGCAGTTCATCGGCGGCATCCGCGACGGGCGGACCGTCCACGACCTCCTCCTCAGCGTCGCCCCCGAACGCGTACGGCAGGCCGCCGAGCGCCTGGAGGCCGCCGAGCTCGTGATGATGGAGCGCGAGGACGAGAAGGCCCAGATGCGCTACGCGCAGGCCATCACCGACTACACCGACGCGGGCGGCTACGACATCGAGGTGCTCTGGGACACCTGCACGATGGCCGCCCTCGGCGTGCCGTACGACCGGTGCAAGTACCGCGAGGTCAACACGCTGTCGGGCGGCGAGCAGAAGCGGCTGGTGCTGGAGGCGCTGCTGCGCGGGCCCGACCAGACGCTGCTGCTGGACGAGCCGGACAACTACCTCGACGTGCCGGGGAAGCTCTGGCTGGAGCGGGCGCTGCGCGAGACGCCCAAGACCGTGGTGCTGGTCAGCCACGACCGGGAGCTGCTGGCCAACGCCGCCGACCGGATCATCACCGTCGAGTCGGGCAACATCTGGGTGCACGGCGGGGGCTTCCGCACCTACGCCCAGGCGCGCCGGGAGCGCAACGAGCGCCTCGACGAGCTGAAGAGGCGCTGGGACGAGGAGCACGCCAAGCTGAAGCAGCTGGTCAACACGCTGAAGAACAAGGCGAAGTACATGGACACCATGGCCGCCGCCTACCACTCCGCGCAGACCCGGCTGCGCAGGTTCGAGGAGGCCGGCCCGCCCGAGGCCGCGCCCAAGGAGCAGTTCATCAGCATGCGCCTCAAGGGCGGCCGGACCGCCAAGCGGGCGGTGATCTGCGAAGGCCTGGAGCTCACCGGCCTGATGAAGCCGTTCGACCTGGAGATCTGGTACGGCGAGCGGGTCGCCGTCCTCGGCTCCAACGGTTCCGGCAAGTCGCACTTCCTGCGCCTGCTGGCCGGCGAGGACGTCCGGCACACCGGCGTGGCCAGGCTCGGAGCCCGGGTCGTGCCCGGCCACTTCGCCCAGACCCACGCCCGCCCGGAGCTGATCGGCCGGACGCCGTGCGAGATCGTCATGACCGAGCACGCCCGGCTGAAGAACGAGGCGATGAAGGCGCTGGCCCGCTACGAGCTGGCCGGGGACGTCGCCGAGCAGCGGTTCGGGACTCTGTCGGGCGGGCAGCAGGCGCGGCTGCAGATCCTGCTGCTGGAGCTGTCGGGCACGACGCTGCTGCTGCTCGACGAGCCGACCGACAACCTCGACCTCGCCAGCGCCGAGGCGCTGCAGGAGGGGCTCGACGCCTTCGACGGCACCGTGGTCGCGGTCACCCACGACCGCTGGTTCGCCGACGATTTCGACCGCTACCTGGTGTTCGGCTCCGACGGCAAGGTCTACGAGGCCCCCGAGCCGGTCTGGGACGAGAGCCGGGTGGTCCGCGCGCGGTAGGGCCGCCCGGACCCGCGGCCTGCCCGCCGATGCCGGGACGCAGGCCCGGGATCCGCCCCCGGCCACCGATCGGAACGGTAAAGAATGCCGCCGTTCCCCGTGTGTCCCCTGGGGGACGTCCCGAATACGGGTTATCACCATGGGGTGACGCACAGCACCCGAATCGTCGGCGTTATCGCCCTGCTGCTCCTGGCCGGATGCTCCTCCGGCACGGAGAAGCGGCAGGCGGCCCCGCTCCGGCCGCTCACGGTCAGGGAGCAGGTCTCCTCCGTCGTCAAGGGCGACGACGGCTACGTCGTGAACTGGGCCGGGGTGCTCTCCAACGCCAACCCCTGGCACTTCGGGGAGCACGTGGTGGCCACGGTGGTCGCCAAGGACGCCCTGGGCCGGGAGATCGTGCGGACCGAGCAGCAGCTGGACGCGGTGCCGCCGGGCGGGACGCTCCCCTTCAGCGGCCAGACGACCGCCGCGCGCAAGCCCTCGCAGGTCACCGTCACCTACGGCTCCGCCCAGTGGCGCCCGGCCGCCCGGATCGTCTCGGCCTTCGAGGACTTTCCCGTCACCGGCGTCCTGACGGCTCGGCAGGACCACGGCTACCTCGTCACCGGGTACGTCGGCTCGCCGTACCGCCTGCCGGCCGGGAACCTGGTGGTCACCGCGCTCCTGCGGGACCGGAACGGCAGGCTGCTCGGCGGGGGCAGCACGTTCGTGGACGACGTCCGGGCGAACGCCAAGCGCAGGTTCATCCTGAACATCCAGAGCGTCCAGGACACCGGGAAGATCGACCGGGCCGAGGTGCACGCCGGCACCTGGGGGTCGACCAGCCGCCCGTACGACGCGCTGGCCCTCGGCGGCATCGTCCCGGTCAACACGGCCAAGCCGACCACGGCGCCCTTCGCCAAGGACCGGGGCAGGCCCGCCACGCTCACCGCCGACGCCCGCCCCTGACGACCCGGCCGCGTCACGGATCCGGCGGATCACCGTGAACCCCCGCAGTCCAAAGGGGTCCGTCCCCGAGGCCGGAGAGGACCGGTTGTCCGCTTCGCCGACGGAACGTTGACAACGGCCGTCAACGCGAAGGAATCGGTAGAACTTTCAGTTACCAATCGTTTACCGTCTGTCACATGGACAACGGTGTTCTGGTCGAAGCCCTCCGCGGGCGTGAGCCCGGCGCTCTCGCCGCGCTGTACGACTTCCACGCCCCGGGCCTTTACCAATACTGCTGGTTCATGCTGGGCGGCCCCGACGGGGCTCAGGTGGCGCTCCGCGACACCATGATCACCGCGGAGGCCCGCGTCCACGAGCTCGCCGACCCCGGCCTGCTGCGGGCGTGGCTGTACGCACTCGCTCGGGGGGAGTGCGTACGGCGACGCCCCGCGGCCGGCCCGGAGCCGGGGATGCCGGGCCCGGCGGCCCCGGCTACGGAGGCCGCGCGGCCCGGCTCCCCGCGGTCCGGAGCCCCCGCTCCGGCGTCCCCGGGAGACGGTGTCGCTTCGGCCTTCCCGGGGGACGGCGCCATCGGCCTGGCCGCGTCGGCGTGGCACGCCGTCCGCAGCCTGTCCCCGCAGGACCAGGAGGTCCTCGAACTCCTTCACCGGCACGGGTTGTCCGTCGCCGACCTGGCAAGGGTGCTGGGGGTGCCGGTCAGGCGGGCCGGCGCGATGGACGACGCGGCGCGGGAGCGACTCCGCGACGCGATCACGGTGGAGGTCCTCGCCCACCGGAACCACCACGACTGCGCGGACCTGGCGCGGTCGCTGGACGGACCACCCGGCCGCCTCACCCCGCAGGCCCGGCGGCGGGCCGCCCGCCACGTGAGCGGCTGCGACGCCTGCGCCCCGCACCGGGCCCGGCAGGTCTCCGCGAGCAAGGTCCTCGCGGTCCTGCCGCCGGTCGTGCCGCCCGGGACGCTGCGCGTGCGGGTGATGAGCTGCTTCACCGACCCCGACCTCGTCCCCTACCGCCGCTACGTCGCCCGGAGGGCCGGCCTGCTCGACGCCGCCGGGTTTCCCCGCCGCCCGGACCACCGGAAAGGCCGCGGGGCTCGCGTTGTGGCCGGCGCGGTGGCTGCGCTCGCGGCGACGGCCGCCGTGGCGGTGATGTCCGTCCAGTTCATCGGTGAGTTCGGCGAGGACGCCGCCGGCGCGCCGGAGACGCGGCCGGTGACGGGGGAGCCGCTCGGCACCCTCCTGCCGCGGACCCCCGGCCCGGCCGGTCCTCCGGCGGTCCTGAGATCCCTGGGCGGGCGGGAGGCCGCGCGTCCGGCCGGGTCCGGGCCGCCCCGGCCGATCGTGCCGATCGCCTTCACCGGGCCCGGGGAGCGGACGACCGGCACGTCGGGGGTCCCGTTCCGGAGCCCCTGCCGCCACCGGACCCCACCCCGGCCCCCACCCCGGGCCACGAGCCCGCCCCCGCGCCCACGGCCGGACCCACCTCGGCACCCACCGCACGGCCCACCCGGACCGGGGCCACAGGCGGAGGCCCGACCGGCGGCCCGATCATCGGGCCCGGTGGCAACGACGGCCGTGACGGCCGTGACGGCCGTGACGGGCATGGAGGCCCTGATGGCTCCGGCGGACTCGGTGGTTCCGGTGACTCCGACGGGCGGCCCGGCCCCCACCGGCCCGGTCCGCCCGCGTCCGAGGAGCGTCCTCCGCGGCGCGATGTGCCGCGGGAGCATCACTCGCGAGGGCATCACCGCGCGGACCGGCCCGACCGGCCCTGTCCGCCCGGCTCCCGGCCCACCCCGGCCACCCCGGATCAGCCCGCCGTGCCCTCGGGGCCGGAGCGGCCCGCCACTGCTTCGGAGTGGCAGCGTCCCTAGACCTCGCCGCGCGCCGCTGAACGCCCCGGCGGTTCCGGCGACCCCGACGGGTGGCCCGCCCGCCCGGCGAATTGATCACGGTGCGTGAGTTGCATGTGTGTGCAGAGTGACGAATGGGAATCCTGAGGCAATCAGTGATCGCGCTGTGACGTGTATCGGCACAGTGCCACACAGTGATTCGGAGATCGGACCCATGCGTTCCGCGGGGAAGAAACGACGCCACTGCCACGCCGTGGCGGTGGCGGGCCTGGCCTGCTGCCTGATCACGGGCGCGGGATTGCCCGTCCACGCGCGGCAGGGCAGGCCGGGCCCGTCCGCCGACGAGGTGGCGGAGGCCCGGTCCAGAGCCGTCGAGCGAAGTAAACAGGCGCGCGCGGCCGCCGACCGGCTCGCGAGCGCCCGGAAGGGGGCGGCCGAGCTGGCCGCCAGAGTGAGGAGACTGACCGAGATCCATGACGGCGAGCTGGCCGAGGCGGCCCGAGCGCGGATGCTGGCCGAACAGGCGGGTGAGCGGGCCCGCGAGGCCGAGGCCGAGCTGGAACGGGCCGGGTTCCCCGACCGGTACGGAGCCCTCGCCCCAGCGGCCCTCTCATCCCGGCCCCCCTTTCCGGTCCTCTCCCCGGCAGGTCCCCCTCCACCCCCGGCGGGACCCCCGCAGCACCCCTCCCTTCCCGCACCGGCGGGCCTCTCACCGCGGCTCGCCCTCCCCGGGATGAACCCTCCGCCACCAGCCGTTCCCCTCGCGGGCGACTTCCCGGCCGGGTTCACGGTCCCCTCACTCCAGGAGACCCTCGCCTACGGAGCGGGGGGAGCGCCGTCGACGGGCGAGAGGCTCGACGGGCTGCGTCGGGCCCGGGACTTCTTCCTCGCGCTCGGCGCCCGCGCCGAGGACGCCCGTGTACGGCATCAGGCGGCGGCGAACCGGGCCGCCGCCGAGCGGGCGGTGGCCGAGGCGGACGCGGCCGCCCGGCTGGCCGAGGTGCGGCGGATCACGGCCGAGCGGACCCGTCTGTGGGGCAGGGCTTCCGCGGCCAGGAGCGCCGCGGCCCGCCTAGCCGGGCAGCGGCGCGCCGCGCGGGGCCGTACCGGGCACGCCGGACATGCGCCGGCCGGCCGTACCGGGGCCGTACGGCATGCGGCACGCGGCGGTGCCGCGGGCGCGGGGCGCGCGACGCGCGGCCGTACCGGAGGCGTGGGACCGGTGGGTCCCCTGGGGTTCGTCCGGGGCGGGTCCGCCGGCCCGTGGGCGTACGGCGGGATCAGGCTGGTGCGGCGCGCGGTGCTGGGCCGTACCGGAGGTCCGGCCGGATGGGCCGGGGCGGCCCGGTGGACCCGGCGGCCGGCGGGGGCGCTCAGGACGGGGCGCCCGGCCGGAGCCCGTGTCGGCGGGAGTCGTTTCGCGGAAGGCCGCGTGATCGGGGCCCGCGCCACCGGGAACCGCCTCGCCGGAGGCCGGGTGATCGGGGAACGCGCCGCGGGAGGCCGCGTGGCCGGGGAACGTGTCGCCGGGGCCCGCGTGATCGGAGGCCGTACCCTGCGGGGACGTTCCGGGGGCGATTCCTGGGGGCGGGGCGCGGGCGGCGGATGGCCGGAGCCGGACTGGTGGCTCGACCCCGCTCCGTGGCAGATGCCCGGCGACGTCGTCGCCGACTGGGCGCTCACGCAGCTCGACAAACCGTACGTCTGGGCGGCCAGCGGGCCCCGCGGCTACGACTGCTCGGGACTGGCCATGCGGGCGTGGGAGCGGGCCGGGATCAGGCTGGACCACTGGACGGGCTCCCAGTGGACGTCGGGACGGCACATACGGCTCGACCGGCTCCACCGGGGCGACCTGCTGTTCTTCGGCCGGCTCACCGGAAACCCCGCGGACGTGCGGCACGTGGGGATCTACATCGGCGGAGGGCTGATGGTGCACGCCCCGCAGACCGGGGACGTCGTGCGGATCGCGCCGATGTGGCGCGGTGACCTCGTCGGCGCCACCCGCCCGGCGTGACGCCCGGTGGCCGCCCGTTCAGCCGTCGGCCCGGCCGCACCCGATCAGGTGCCGCCTGCCCGACGGCCGTCCGCCCGGCGGCCGTCATGCGGTCACCCGGCGCGGGTGACCGTCCGTTCGGCGGACACCCGCGCCGTGACCGCCGGCCCGGCGATCGCCCGTCTGGCGACCACCGGGCCGGCGACCGTCCGCTCAGTGCTCGCCGGCGGTCTCCGCCCGCTTGATCGAGCGCGCGATCTCCTCCTCGGCCTCGACCCGGCCGACCCAGTTGGCGCCCTCGACGGACTTGCCGGGCTCCAGGTCCTTGTAGACCTCGAAGAAGTGCTGGATCTCCAGCCGGTCGAACTCCGCCACGTGGTGGATGTCGCGGATGTGCTCCATCCGGGGGTCGGTGGCCGGGACGCACAGGACCTTGTCGTCGCCGCCCTTCTCATCGGTCATGCGGAACATGCCGACCGCGCGGCACTTGATCAGGCAGCCGGGGAAGGTCGGCTCCTGGAGCAGCACCAGCGCGTCGAGGGGGTCGCCGTCCTCACCGAGGGTGTTCTCGATGAAGCCGTAGTCTGCGGGGTACTGCGTGGAGGTGAAGAGCAGCCGGTCGAGCCTGATCCGTCCGGTCTCGTGGTCCACCTCGTACTTGTTCCGCTGTCCCTTGGGAATCTCAACGAGAACGTCGAACTCCACCGCTGTTCCTCCGCTCAAGCCCCCGGGTACACCCGGATGGGCATTAGTGTCTCGTAGGCGTTGAACCTGTTGGGTACCGTTTGGCGAAAGGTCGGCGACGTGATGCGGCGCGAGCGGTTGGTGGCCTTGGTCACTCTCGTCTTGCTGCAGCTTTTCGTCGTCGCGGCCGGTGCCCACCTGCTCACCAGCGACCTGCTGACCAAGAAGGCGCCCGAGTCGACCGCTTCGGCCGAGCCGCCTCCCGTCCCGGTCGTCACCGCGGGTCCGGTGCTGGTCTCGGGGGGGAACGGACCTCTCCCTGCCAAGGGTACTTTGACCGGGGCTCTCACCAAGGCGCTGGGGGACCCCGCACTGGGCAAGAGGGTCGGCGGAGCGGTCCTCGACGTCCAGACCGGTGGTGTGATCTTCGCCGGCGACGCCGAGACGGGCATCACCCCGGCCTCCACCACCAAGGTCGTCACCTCGGTCGCCGCGCTGGCCTCTCTCGGGCCGGACGCCAGGCTGAGCACGCGCGTGGTGCGGGGGGCGACCGCGAACTCGATCGTCCTGGTCGGCGGGGGCGACCCCACGCTCGCCGGTCCCAAGCCGCTCGCCGGCCCGGTCTACCCCGCGCAGGCGTCCCTGCCGGTCCTCGCCCGGCGGACGGCCAAGGCCCTGAAGGCGGCCGGGATCACCAAGGTCTCCGTGACCTACGACGACAGCCTCTACACCGGCCCGCGCGTCCCCCCGTCCTGGAAGCCCAACTACATTCCCGACGGCGAGGCCGCCCCGGTCACGGCCCTCATGGTCGACGAGGGCAGGGTCACGCCAGGCGTCCGCCAGCGGGTCGCCGATCCCTCCCGGACGGCGTACCGGGTGTTCACCACCCTGCTGCCCAAGTACGGCGTCGCGGTCTCCGGCGGCGGCGCCACGCGGGGCAGGGCCCAGGCCGGCGCGCAGGAGATCGCCAGGGTCGACTCCGCGCCCGTCTACGCCCTGGTCGAGCGGGCACTGACGCTCAGCGACAACGACCTGGCGGAGGCGCTGGCCCGGCAGGTCGCCCTCAAGGAGGGCCTGCCGGTCTCCTTCGACGGCGGGGCGGCGGCCGTGCGGAAGGTGCTGGCCAGGCTGGGCGTGACCCAGGGCGTACAGGTCTTCGACGGCAGCGGGCTGTCCCCTGACAACCGCATCGCCCCGGCGAGCCTGGCCCGGCTGGTCGCGCTGGCGGCCTCCCCGGCCAACCCCCACCTGCGTTCGGTGATCAGCGGCATGCCCATCGCCGGGTTCACCGGCACCCTCGGTCACCGCTTCACCAAGAACCAATCCGTCTACGGCCTGGTCCGCGCCAAGACCGGCACCCTCAACGGCGTCAACACCCTGACCGGGGTGACGACCACGCGGGAGGGCCGGCTCGTGGCGTTCGCCTTCATGGCGGACGACGTCCCGCCCGGGTGGGGCAAGGCGGAGGCGGCCCTCGACAGGCTCGCCGCAAGGGTCGCCGCGAGCTGACGCCCGCCATGGGCTGACGCCCGCCGCGGGCCGGTGCCCACCGCTCGTGCCGCGGCCGGGACGGCTCCGGCGTCCGGCGCGGGGCCGCTCAGGGGTGGCCGGACCGTCGCCGGCGGCCGATTCCCACGACTTCCCATGGCTTCCCACGACGTGGACGACGCGGATGGCGCGATCGGGACGCTCACCACGTACGGTGGACGGTATGCAGGTGATCGACTGGGATCTTGCCGTAGCGACCGGAACGCGCCTGGTGCGCCCCGGGCCGCAAGTGAGCCGAGAGGAGGCCCGCCAGGCCGTCGCACAACTGCGGCGGCTGTCCCGTGAGGCCGAGGGGCACGTCCGCGAGTTCACCCGAATCGACACCGAGACCGCGCCACAGCCCGCGACGATCGTCGACCGTCCCGGCTGGATCAAGGCCAACGTCGCCGGTTTCCGGGTGGTGCTGGAACCGCTGACCGACCGGCTGGCCGCCCGCGGGGCGCAGACCCCGGCGATCGTGACCTCGATGGGCGCGCGCGTCACCGGCGTCGAGGTCGGCGCGGTGCTGGCCTTCCTGGCGTCCCGCGTCCTCGGCCAGTACGAGCTGTTCCTGCCGCCGGATCCCAGGGGTGAGGCGCCCACCGGTCGCCTGACCCTGGTCGCCCCCAACATCGTGCACACCGAGCAGGAGCTCGACGTCAACCCGGACGACTTCCGCCTCTGGGTCTGCCTGCACGAGGAGACCCACCGGGTGCAGTTCACCGGCGTCCCGTGGCTGCGCGAATACGTCCGCTCCCAGACCACGCAGTTCCTGCTCGCCTCGGACATCGACCTGAGCACGCTCCTGGAGCGGTTCCGCTCGGCCGCCGACGCGGTGGCCGACGCCGTCCGGGGCGGTGAGGGCAACCTGATCGACGCGATCCAGACGCCCGAGCAGCGGGCGATCCTCGACCGGCTCACCGCGGTGATGACCCTGGTCGAGGGGCACGGCGACTACGTCATGGACGCCGTCGGGCCGTCCGTGGTCCCTTCGGTCGCCGAGATCCGCGGCAAGTTCCACCACCGCCGCGAGGGCGGCTCGCGGTTCGACCGCACGATCCGCAGGCTGCTCGGGATCGACCTCAAGATGAAGCAGTACGCCCAGGGCTCCGCCTTCGTCCGCGCGGTCGTCGACCGCGTGGGCATGGACGGTTTCAACAAGGTCTGGACGTCTCCCGAGACCCTCCCCACCACGGACGAGATCGCCCACCCCGAGCGGTGGATCGCCAGGGTGGCCGAGGCGAAGGCCGTTCCCGGAGCCGGCGGCGGCACGCCCCTTCCGGCGGGTGGCGACGGCGCCGCCCCGAAGACGGGCGACGCCGGAGAGAGCGCCCCAGGCGCCGGAGACGGCACTTCGGACACCGGGGACACCCCGAAGCCCGACGGCGCCGAGGGCTGACGACGGGCTTCGGCGAGGCCGGTGGCGCCGACGGTCGCTCCAAGGCCGGACAATGGCGGGCATGGGTCCGCCTCCGGCCGTCGCCGACGTCCGCCGTGCCGTACGGCACGCGCTGGGTGATCTGGCGCCCGGTTCCCTCGTGCTCGTCGCGTGCAGCGGCGGCGCCGACTCCCTGGCGCTGGCCGCCGCCACGGGTTTCGCCGCGCCCCGCGCGGGCCTGCGCGCCGGCCTGGTGACCGTCGACCACGGCCTGCAGGAGGGCTCCGCCGCCCGGGCCGCCGACGTCGTGCGGCTGGCGCACGCCCTCGGGCTCGACCCCGCCGAGGCGTCGGCCGTCCGCGTCGGCACCGCCGGGGACCGGAGGCCGCGGCCAGGGAGGCCCGGTACGGCGCGCTGGCGGAGGCGGCGGGGCGGCTGGGCGCCGCGGCCGTGCTCCTCGGGCACACCAGGGACGACCAGGCCGAGACCGTGCTGCTCCGCCTGGCCAGGGGCAGCGGCACCCGGTCGCTGGCGGGCATGCCGGCCCGTGCCGGGCTGTACCGGCGGCCGTTCCTGGAGCTGGGCAGGCGGACGACCGCGGCGGCCTGCGCCGCGCTGGGCCTCGTCCCCTGGGATGACCCGCACAACGTCGACGACCGCTACGCCCGCGTCCGGGTCCGGCGGCGGCTGCTGCCCGCCCTGGAGGAGGAGCTCGGCCCCGGGGTGACCGAGGCGCTGGCCCGGACCGCGTCGCTGTGCCGGGACGACGCCGACGCCCTCGACGGCTGGGCGGACGAGGTCTACGCCCGCGCCGCCGTCGCCGATTGCGCTCTTAGCGATATCGGCGGGGTCGCGCTGGCCGTACCGGAGCTGGAGAAGGCGCCCGCGGCGGTCCGCCGGCGGGTGCTGCGGCGGGCCGCGGTCGAGGCGGGCTCGCCTCCGGGCACGCTGGCGGCCGGGCACGTCCTGCGGATCGACGGCCTGGTCACCGGCTGGCGGGGGCAGCGGCGCGTGGAGGTCCCCGGGGGGATTGGGGTGGTCCGCCGGTATGGCACCCTGGTGTTCGCCAGACAGCCAGCCAGTCCCGCTTCGTAAGGAAATCCCAGGTGGACGCAGCCGACATGGACAAGGACCTCGCGCGGGTCCTCATCTCCGAGGACGACCTCCAGGCCAAGATCAAGGAGTTGGCGGCCCGGATCGACGAGGACTACGCGGGCCAGGACCTGCTGATCGTGGGCGTGCTCAAGGGGGCGGTCATGGTCATGGCCGACCTGGCCAGGGCGCTGCACCTGCCGGTCCAGATGGACTGGATGGCCGTGTCGTCCTACGGCGCCGGCACCAAGTCCTCGGGCGTCGTGCGGGTGCTGAAGGACCTCGACACCGACATCGCGGGGCGTCACGTGCTGGTCGTCGAGGACATCATCGATTCCGGCCTGACCCTTTCCTGGCTGGTCCACAACCTGAAGTCGCGCAACCCCGCCTCGGTGGAGATCTGCGCCGCGCTGCGCAAGCCGGACGCGGTCAAGGTTCCGATCGATGTGAAGTACATCGGATTCGACATCCCCAACGAGTTCGTGATCGGGTACGGGCTGGACTACGCCGAGCGCTACCGGAACCTCCCTTTCATCGGGACTCTCGCGCCGCACGTGTACGGAGAGGCCTGAAAAGTACGCCCTGCGCGAAGCAGGCCGTCCGAAAAGGCGACATCGCCCGCCGACGCAGGGAACACACACCCACCTGACGTACGTTGGTAGGGCAAAGCCGGTACTGCCTCAGCGGTTACCCTGCGCGGCACGCCGGTGTACCTTCGGACTTCTAAGAGAAGGTCTATAGCGCCGTCTCTGGGTAGTCAGTTGGAAGCGGTTAGGGATGCCGCAACCCCGGGCTCGCCCGGGGTCTCCAGGCCATGGTCAGGAAGGGACGGGCCCGCCGGGGTTCCGCATCGGATGGATCTCAAGCGATTTACACGTGGGCCACTGCTGTGGATCCTGGGCATCGTCGTCTTGCTCTTGCTCGTAAGCACCATGTGGGGTGGCGACGGCAGCTTCGAGAAGAGGGACACGTCCCAGATCGTCAGCTGGATCAACGAGGGCAAGGTCTCCAACGCCAAGATCATCGACAAGGATCAGCGCATCGAGGTCACACTGGCCGACGGCAAGCGCTACTACTCCTCGTGGGTGACCGGCCAGGGCGTCCAGCTCGCCGACCAGCTCCAGACAGCGCAGAATGCCGGAAAGCTTTCCAAGGGCTACACCGTCGACGTGCCGAAGGAGAACATCCTCGTCGGCCTCGTGGTGAGCTTCCTGCCGATCATCCTCATCGTCCTGATCTTCTTGTTCGTCATGAACCAGATGCAGGGTGGCGGCTCGCGGGTGATGAACTTCGGCAAGTCGAAGGCCAAGCTCATCACCAAGGACACCCCCAAGACCACCTTCGCCGACGTCGCAGGCGCGGACGAGGCCATCGAGGAGCTGCAGGAGATCAAGGAGTTCCTGCAGGCCCCGGCCAAGTTCCAGGCGATCGGCGCCAAGATCCCCAAGGGCGTCCTGCTGTACGGCCCGCCCGGAACCGGCAAGACCCTGCTCGCCAGGGCGGTCGCCGGTGAGGCCGGGGTGCCGTTCTACTCGATCTCCGGTTCCGACTTCGTCGAGATGTTCGTCGGCGTCGGCGCCTCCCGGGTGCGCGACCTGTTCGAGCAGGCCAAGGCGAACGCCCCGGCGATCATCTTCATCGACGAGATCGACGCGGTGGGCCGTCACCGCGGCGCCGGTCTCGGCGGCGGTCACGACGAGCGCGAGCAGACGCTGAACCAGCTCCTCGTCGAGATGGACGGCTTCGACGTCAAGGGCGGCGTGATCCTCATCGCCGCGACCAACCGGCCCGACATCCTCGACCCGGCGCTGCTGCGTCCCGGCCGGTTCGACCGCCAGGTCACCGTCGACCGCCCGGACCTGGAGGGCCGCAAGGGCATCCTCAAGGTCCACGGCCGCGGCAAGCCGTTCGCCGAGGGCGTCGACCTCGACGTCATCGCCCGCCGTACCCCCGGCTTCACCGGCGCCGACCTGGCCAACGTGATCAACGAGGCCGCGCTGCTCACCGCCCGCGCCGACCAGAAGCTGATCACGATGGAGACCCTTGAGGAGTCCATCGACCGCGTCATGGCCGGCCCCGAGCGCAAGTCCCGGGTCATGTCGGACCAGGAGAAGAAGATCATCGCGTACCACGAGGGCGGTCACGCCCTGGTCGCGCACGCGCTGCCCAACTCCGACCCGGTCCACAAGATCACGATCCTGTCCCGCGGCCGCGCCCTCGGTTACACGATGACGCTGCCCATGGAGGACAAGTTCCTCGCGACCCGCTCGGAGATGATGGACCAGCTCGCGATGCTGCTGGGCGGCCGCACGGCGGAGGAACTCGTGTTCCACGAGCCCACCACCGGCGCCTCCAACGACATCGAGAAGGCCACCTCCATCGCCCGGCGCATGGTCACCGAGTACGGCATGAGCGAGCAGCTCGGCGCCCGCAAGTTCGGCACCGGTCAGGCCGAGGTCTTCCTGGGCCGCGAGATGGGCCACGAGCGCGACTACTCCGAGAAGATCGCCTCGGCGATCGACGAGGAGGTCCGCCGCCTCATCGAGTCCGCGCACGACCAGGCGTGGGAGATCCTCGTCGAGTACCGCGACGTGCTCGACAACCTGGTGCTGGAGCTGATGGAGAAGGAGACCCTCTCCCGCGAGCAGGTCCTCCAGATCTTCGCCCCGGTGGTCGTCAAGGAGAAGCGACCCTCCTACTCCGGTTACGGCAAGCGGCTGCCGTCCAACCGCCCGCCGATCCTCACCCCCAAGGAGCAGTCCGGCAACGGCGCGCTCCCGGCGGGTACGTCGGGCGTCTACCCGGACACCGCCCCGAGGGACGGTAGCTGAGCGTGGAAGTCGAACAGCCGGTGAGCGTCGACTCGGCCCGGATAGAGAAGGCCGTCCGTGAGATCCTCATCGCGATCGGTGAGGATCCCGACCGGGACGGCCTCCAGGAGACCCCGGCCCGGGTCGCCCGCGCCTACGCCGAGCAGTTCGCCGGACTGCGGCAGACCCCGGAAGACGTGCTGACCACGGTCTTCGACGTCGACCACGACGAGATGGTGCTCGTCAGGGACATCGAGGTGTACTCCACCTGCGAGCACCACCTGGTGCCGTTCCACGGCGTCGCCCACGTCGGCTACATCCCCAACCAGAAGGGGCAGGTCACCGGCCTGTCCAAGCTGGCCAGGCTGGTCGACGTGTACGCCCGCCGCCCGCAGGTGCAGGAGCGGATGACCTCCCAGATCGCCGACGCGCTCATGCGGGTGCTGGAGCCCCGGGGGGTCATCGTCGTGATCGAGTGCGAGCACCTGTGCATGACCATGCGCGGTGTCCGCAAGCCCGGCGCGAAGACGATCACCTCGGCGGTGCGCGGCGACTTCCGCAACAGCGAGAAGACCCGCGCCGAGGCGATGTCGCTCATCATCCACTGAGTCCACCGAGCCCACTGAGCCCACTGAGCCCACCGGGCCCGCGGGACTCGCCGAGCCCACAGGATCCGCCGGATCCACCGGGCCGCCCGTCCACCGGGTCCGGGCCTCGAAGCCCCGCCGGAGCCGCCCCCGCGGTTCCGGCGGGGCTTCGCCGTACGGTGCGGGCGAAAGGCTGTCGAGCCTCCCCGGATCGGGTTAGTATCGCCACACCTGCCGACCGTCCGGCATGCTCCGAGTTTCTGTTCCGAGCGCTTCCTCGATCGGCTGGCCGGGAAAGGCGACCCACGCGGAAGATGATCGCGAGAAGTGCCGTCCACCGCCCTCCGCGCCGTCCCGGCGCCTCCCGTCCCCCCGACCGGCCGGAACGGACCCGTCGTCCCGCAAGCCGGACCCACGATATGGGCGAAGTATGGGGAACGCCTAGGCTTGTCGGCATGACTACGTGGAAGGTGCCGGGGGTGCCCGGTCTCGGCCGGTGCCTGGTGATGGGCGTGGTCAACGTGACCCCCGACTCGTTCTCCGACGGCGGCCGCTGGTTCGACCCGAAGGCGGCCGTGCGGCACGGTCTGGAACTGGTCGAGCAGGGCGCCGACATCGTCGACGTGGGAGGGGAGTCCACCAGGCCCGGCGCGGCGCGCGTGCCGCTCGACGAGGAGCTGGCCCGGGTCGAGCCGGTCATCCGGGAGCTCAGCCGCGAGGGTGTCGCGGTCAGCGTCGACACCATGCGCGCCGAGGTCGCCCGGGCCGCCGTGGACGCCGGGGCCGTGCTGGTCAACGACGTCAGCGGCGGGCTGGCCGACCCGGAGATGCCGAGGGTCGTCGCCGCGACCGGCGTGGCGTACGTGGTCATGCACTGGCGCGGCCACAGCCACGCGATGGACCGCCGCGCGGTCTACGACGACGTCGTGTCCGAGGTGCGCGAGGAACTGGCCAAGCGGGTGGCCTCGGTGCTGGCCGAGGGCGTCGCCGAGGAGCAGATCGTGCTCGACCCGGGGCTGGGCTTCTCAAAGAACGCCGAGCACAACTGGGCGGTGCTCGCCGGGCTCGACCGGCTCGCCGAGCTCGGCCATCCCCTGCTCATCGGGGCGTCCCGGAAGCGTTTCCTGGGGCGGCTGCTCGCCGAGCCGGACGGTACACCACGATCCTTCGACCGCAGCGACGACGCCACGCTCGCCGTGACGGCCATCGTCGCCCGGGAGGGGGCGTGGTGTGTGCGGGTGCACAACGTACGCCCGAACGCGGACGCCGTCCGCGTCGCCGCCGCCGTCCAGGGAGCGAGATCATGAGCGTCGACACCACCGCCGTCGAGACGGTCAACCAGGCGTTCTACACCGCGATCGAGAACGCCGACCTCGACCGGATGACCGAGATCTGGGCCGACGACATGGACGGCCGGCAGGTGAGCTGCGTGCATCCCGGGTGGCCGATCGTGTCGGGCCGCCCGGAGGTGCTGCGCTCCTGGGCGCTGCTCATGGCGAACACCCCCTACATCCAGTTCGTGCTGACCGACGTCCGGGTGATGGTGATGGGCGACGTCGCCATCCTCACCTGCGAAGAGAACATCCTCACCGCGGGCGACGAGGGTGATTCCAGCTTCGCCGCGGGCAAGGTGGTGGCGAGCAACACCTTCGTCAGGACGGCGGAGGGCTGGAGGCTCTGGCTGCACCACGGCTCGCCCGTGCTGCAGAGCGACGACGACGAGGAGGAGGACGAGGCGGCGTGACAGACCCGACCGGCACCGACCGGATCAGCGTGCGGGGGTTGCGGGCGAGAGGGCGGCACGGTGTGCTCGCGGCCGAGCGGGAGCTGGGCCAGGAGTTCGTGGTGGACGTCACGCTCTTCCTCGACACCGCCCCCGCGGCGGCCACCGACGACCTGACGAGGACCGTGCACTACGGCGAGCTCGCCCAGGAACTGGTGAAGGTCGTGGAGGGCGAGCCGGTCGACCTGATCGAGACGCTCGCCCAGCGCCTGGCCGACGTCTGCCTGGCGTACGAGGCGGTGGAGTCGGCCGAGGTGAGCGTGCACAAGCCGGCCGCGCCGATCCCGCTTCCGTTCGACGACGTGGTCGTGACGATCAGGAGGAGCCGGGAGGGTCGCGGATGAAGGTCGTGCTGGCGCTCGGCAGCAACCTGGGCGACCGCTTCGACACCCTGCAGGGCGCGCTGGACGCGCTCTTCGACGCGCCGGGGTTCGGCTTCGTCGCGGTGTCGCCGGTCTACGAGACCGACCCGGTCGGCGGCCCCGAGCAGGGCGCCTATCTCAACGCGGTGGTGATCGCCGAGAGCTCCCTGGACCCCCGGGCGATCCTCGAACGCGCCCAGAGCGTGGAGAACGCCTTCGGCCGGATCCGGATGGAACGCTGGGGCGCGCGCACCCTCGACGTCGACCTCATCACGGTGGGGGACGTCGTCTCCGATGACCCCGAGCTGACGCTGCCGCACCCCCGGGCGCACGAGCGGGCGTTCGTGCTGGTGCCGTGGTCGCGGGTCGATCCGGAGGCGACGCTGGCCGGGCGGCGGGTCACCGACCTGCTGGCCGGGCTGGACCAGGAAGGTGTACGGCTGCGCGCCGATCTGACGCTGCAGAGGCCCGAGTGAAGCCCAGCCGCCCCGACGTGATCGTCGGGCTCATCGTCGTGTTCGGGGTCCTCACCTGGATCGCGCTGAGGCCGTTCTACTCGTCCCTGCCGACCGTGCCGTGGACGGCGATCCCGACGGTCTTCCTGCTGGCGATCGGCGAGGCGTACACCGGGTGGATGACCAGGGCCCGGATCAGGCGCAAGCCGGGCACCAAACCCGTCGAGCCGATGGCGGTGGCCCGCCTGGCGGCCCTGGCCCAGGCGTCGGCGTACGGCGGCGCCGTCTTCGCGGGCGTCTTCGCCGGGTTCGCCTTCTACACCGCCGACCTGCTGGAACAGGGTGTGCCGCGCCGCGACTTCCTCATCGCCGGTGGCTCGTTCGTCGGGTGCGTGGCGCTGATCTGCGCGGCGCTGTACCTGGAGCACTGCTGCCGGGTGCCCAAGGACCCCACCGAGAAGGGCCAGGAAGCCGGGCGCTGAGATCCGCGTCCCGGCGACCGGCCGGGTCCGGCGTCGTGGTCCGCCGGTTCGCCGGGGCGCCGTCCGCCGGGCTACCGGAGACGCCGGGTCCGGCGCCGCGGCGTCACTTGTCGATGTCGCCGACCACGAAGAACATCGAGCCGAGGATGGCCACCATGTCGGAGACCAGGTGGCCGGGGAGCGTCTCGCGCAGCACCTGGACGTTGTTGTAGGAGGCCGAGCGGAGCTTCAGCCGCCACGGGGTCTTCTCGCCGCGTGAGACGAGGTAGTAGCCGTTGAGGCCGAGCGGGTTCTCCGTCCAGGCGTAGGTGTGGCCCTCGGGGACCTTGAGCACCTTGGGCAGGCGCTGGTTGATCGGTCCTGGCGGCAGATCGCGCAGCCGCTCCAGGCAGGCGTCGGCCAGGTCGAGGGATACCTTCACCTGCTCCAGCAGCACCTCGAACCGGGCGTGGCAGTCGCCGGCCTCCCGGGTGACGACCCGAACTGGCAGCTCGCCGTAGGCGAGGTAGGGCTCGTCCCGGCGCAGGTCCATGTCCACCCCGGAGGCGCGGGCGATCGGGCCGCTCACGCCGTACTGCATGATCGTCTCGCGGTCCAGGACGCCCACCCCTCGGGTGCGGGCCAGGAAGATCTCGTTGTCCACGATCAGGTTCTCGATGTCGGGCAGCCGCCGCCGCACGTCGGCGACGGCCCGCGCGGCGCGGTCCGACCAGCCCTCGGGCAGCTCCTCCTTCAGGCCGCCGACCCGGTTGAACATGTAGTGCATCCGCCCGCCGGAGACCTCCTCCATCACGGCCTGGAGGGTCTCGCGCTCGCGGAACGCGTAGAAGACGGGGGTGATCGCGCCGAGTTCCAGCGGGTAGGAGCCGAGGAACATCAGGTGGTTGAGCACCCGGTTCAGCTCGGCCAGCAGTGTGCGGGTCCAGACGGCCCGGGGCGGCGTCTCCATGCCGAGCATCCGCTCCACCGCGAGCACCACGCCCAGCTCGTTGGCGAACGCCGACAGCCAGTCGTGCCGGTTGGCCAGCACGATGATCTGCCGGTAGTCGCGCACCTCGAACAGCTTCTCCGCGCCGCGGTGCATGTAGCCCACGATCGGCTCGGCCGAGCTGATCAGCTCGCCGTCCAGGGTGAGCCGCAGCCGCAGCACCCCGTGGGTGGAGGGGTGCTGCGGCCCGATGTTGAGGACCATGTCCTCGGTGGCGAGCTCCTTGCCCCGCGCGCCGGGAGCCGCCGGCCCGTCAACCGGGACCGGCCGTACGGCCTCCGCCCCGGCCCCGATGCCCACGTGCAGCTCCCGGGACGCCCCCTCGGCGTGACGCTCACTCATAGGGCCATGTTCCCACGTCAGCGCCGCGCGGCAATCTCCCGCAAAGCGGACACCAGCCGGTCCACGTGCTCGTCGGTGGTACCGATGCCGATCGACGCGCGGACGGCCGAGGCGGCCCCGTCGTCGCAGCCGCCGTCCGCGGTGTCCTGGACGTGGGTGTCCTGGACGTGGGCGTTCTGGAGGCGGGTGTCCGGGCGGTGGGTGTCCCGGGGGTGGGCCTCCGGGCGATGGGCGTCCAGGAGGTGGCGGACGAAGGGGTGGGCGCAGAACTTGCCGTCCCGGACGCCGATGCCGTACTCGGCGGACAGGATCTCGGCGACCTCGCGGGCGGTACGGCCGGCCACGGTGAAGGAGACGATGCCGACGCGGGGGTGGGCGGGGTCCCACAGGGACAGCTCGCGCACGCCCTCGATCCCGGCGAGTCCGGCGCGCAGCCGGGCGAGGAGGCGCTCCTCCTCGTGGATCAGCGCGGTCCAGCCGGTGGCGGTCAGCGCGTCGCAGGCGGCGGCGAGGGCGACGGCGCCGAGGACGTTCGGGGTGCCGGCCTCGTGGCGGGGCTCGGGGTCGTCGTGCCAGTCGATCTCCCAGCCGTCCGCCTCACCCGTCTGGGGGACGTTCACCGCCCGCACCGCGCCCCCGCCGCGCAGGTACGGCTCGGCGCCGGACAGCCAGTCCGGGCGGCCGATCAGCGCGCCCGTGCCGAACGGGGCGTAGAGCTTGTGACCGGAGAAGACCACGTAGTCCAGGTCGAGCGCGGTCAGGTTGATCGGACGGTGCGGGACGAGCTGGGCGGCGTCCACCAGGACACGGGCGCCGTGCCGGTGGGCGATGTGCGCCAGCGCGGCGATCGGCCACAGCTCCCCGGTGACGTTGGAGGCGGCGGTCACGACCAGCAGCTTGGGGCCCTCGATCTCGGCGAGCGCCCGGTCCGCGGCACGGACCGCCTCGCCCGGGAACGCGGGCGGTGCCAGCCGTACGGTGTGCCGCCAGGGCAGCAGCGAGGCGTGGTGCTCGGTGTCGAAGACCACGACCGTGGTCCCCTCGGGCAGGCAGCGGGCCAGCAGGTTGGTGGCGTCGGTGGTGTTGCGGGTGAAGACCACCGCGTCGTCCGGGCGGGCCCCGGCGAAGGCGCGGACCGTGTGCCGGGCCCGCTCGTAACGGGCGGTGGTGAGCTGGGAGGCGTAGCCCGCGCCGCGGTGGACGCTGGAGTAGGCCGGGAGCGCGGCGGCGACGGCGGCGCTCACCGGCTCCAGACAGGGCGCGCTGGCGGCGTAGTCGAGGTTGGCATAGGGGGCCAGCCGGCCGCCGCGGACCGGCACCTCAAGGTCCGCGCCGAGCACCGCGGGGATCCGCCGACCCTCGGGCGCGCGGGTCACGGGGACGGCGGCGGCCGGGGGCGTGACGGTTCCGGCGGTGGGGGCGGTGGGGGCGGTGGTCCGCGTGGTGCGGACGGCATCGGCGACGTCGCCGGAAGCGGGGGCGGGGGTGGTGTCGGCGGGGGCGGTGGAGGCGAAGATCGTCAGGGTGGACACGCCGGCTCTCCTTCGAGGTCATCGGACCCCAAGCCACGGCGTTGGTGCGTGGAGCCCGCGCTTGCCCGGCGCACCTCGCGCCGGACCAGGTCCTCACCCGGGGCACCCCGCCGCGGACGCGAGGGTTGCCGGCCAGCTAGCCGGGGCTTGTCGCTGGCACTCATGACCTACCGGGGACTATAACCGACCACCGCGGTCCCGCCGCAAGCTCCGCGTCTCGGAATGCGGACATGCGTCCCCCGGATCTTCGGGGTCTTGGGGCCCGACTACCTGGGACATTACGATGTCTACGTGCACTTTGATCCTTGGAATCCGGAATTCGTCGCCCATCCCTACGACGTCTACGACGAGCTGCGGCGTGAGCGGCCGGTCAGCTTCTTCGAGCCGACCGGCCAGTGGCTGATCGCCCGGCACGCCGACGTCAACGCGCTGCTGCGCGACCGCCGGCTGGGCCGGTCCTACCTGCACGTGGCCACCCACGCCGAGTTCGGCAGGCCGGACGACCCGGAGTTCCAGGACCCGTTCTGGCGGGTGGTCAGGGCCGGGATGCTCGACGTCGAGCCGCCGGTGCACACCCGGCTGCGGCGGCTGGTCTCCAAGGCGTTCACCCCGCGCATGGTCGAGGCGCTGCGCCCCAAGGTCGCCCGGATCGCCGGCGAACTGGTCGAGGCGTTCGCCGAGCGCGGCGGCGGCGACCTGATCTCCGAGGTGGCCGAGCCGCTCCCGGTGACCGTGATCGCCGAGATGCTCGGCGTGCCCGAGGCCGACCGGCACCTGCTGCGACCCTGGTCGGCCGACATCTGCGGGATGTACGAGCTCAACCCCTCGATCGAGGCCCAGCACACCGCCGTGCGCGCCGCCGAGGAGTTCTCCGCCTACCTCGTCGAGCTGGCGCGTGCCCGCCGTACCGACCCCGGCGACGACCTGATCAGCGCGCTGGCCCAGGTGGTCGACGAGGGCGACCGGCTCACCGAGGAGGAACTGGTCGGCACCTGCGTGCTGCTGCTCAACGCCGGGCACGAGGCCACGGTCAACGTCACCGGCAACGGCTGGTGGTCGCTGTTCCGCAACCCGGCCGAGCTGGAACGGCTGCGCGCCGACCACGGCCTGCTGCCCACCGCGATCGAGGAGCTGATGCGCTGGGACACGCCGCTGCAGATGTTCGAGCGCTGGGTGCTGGAGGACATCACCGTGGGCGGGGTGGACATCCCGCGCGGCACGGAGGTGGCGCTGCTGTTCGGCTCGGCCAACCGCGACCCCGAGGTCTTCGCCGACCCCGAGCGCCTCGACGTGGGACGGGTGGACAACCCGCACATCTCCTTCGGCGCGGGCATCCACTTCTGCCTCGGCGCTCCGCTCGCCCGGATCGAGCTGATCGAGTCGTTCGGCGCACTGCTGCGCCGGGCCCCGAAGATGGAGCTCACCGCCGAGCCGTCCTGGGGCCCCGGCTACATCATCCGCGGCCTCACCGCCCTCAACGTGACGATCTGACCCCGCCCGTGCGTCCCGCGGAGGTCGAATCGGTTCGCGTCTTTCGCAGAAGGGCGCGGACCGGTCGGCCCGGGTGGTTCGCTCGTGCTCGGCGGGCGAGCGGGTGGTCACGCTCGCCCGGCGGTTCCGTGTCGGTGGCGTTCTTCGTCATGCCCGGGTGGGAAGCCGGGTCGCCGCCGTGTCGGTGGCCGTGAGGTGGCGGCGGCGGCTCGGCATCATCATGGTCGGGTGGGAGACGCTCCAGGCCGCGCTGGCGCAGATCATCTCCTTGAGGCGGGCGGCGGTGCGGCCCGTGATGACGGTGGAGGTGACCTGGTCGTCGGGGGTCACGCGCTGGATGATCCCGTCGCGGCGTCCGAGGCTGATGCACTGCACGGAGTAGCCGATCGTGGTCTGGGGAACGGTGCGGCCGGTCAGGCGCGCGGCGATGACGTCGGCCGCCAGCCACGCCATCGGGTTGGCCGAGGCGCACGACATCCGCAGCGGCCTGCCGCCCGCTCCCTGGGCGAGCGCGGCGTCGCCGACGGCGTACACGTCGGGGTGGGAGACCGAGCGCATGCCGGCGTCGACGATGATCCGCCCTGTGTCGGACACCTGGAGGGTGGTGGCGGCCGCGATCGGGTGCACGGTGAACCCCGCGGTCCACACGGTCACCTGGGCCGGGATCTTCGCGCCCGTGCCGGTGAGCGCACCGTCGGCGTCGACGCGGGTGATGTCGGCGTGGTCGTGGACGGTGATGCCGAGCCGGTCCAGGGCGCCGCGCAGGTGGCGCTGGGCCTTGTCGCTGAGCCAGTCGCCGACGCGGCCGCGGGCGGCGATCGCGACCTTGAGGCCGGGGTGGGCCTCGGCGATCTCGGTGGCCGCCTCGATGCCGGTCAGGCCGCCGCCCACGACCAGCACGGTCGCGCCGGGCGTCAGCCTGCTCAGGCGCGCCCGCAGCCGGAGGGCGGCCTGCTTGCCGGCCACGTTGTGGGTGTGCTCGGCGGCGCCGGGGACGCCGTGATCGGCGATGGTGCTGCCCAGGGCGTACACGAGGGTGTCGTAGGCGAGGGTCTCACCGCCGAGATCGACGGTCTTGGCCTCCACGTCGACGGCGGTGACCCGTGCGGTCCGGACCTGTACGCCGGTGCCCGCGTAGAGGTCGCGCAGCGGGCGGGGCTTCAGGTCCTGTCCGCCGGCGAGCTGGTGCAGGCGTACCCGCTCGACGAACTCCGCATCGCCGTTGACCAGGGTGATCTCGACGTCATCGCGGTGCAGCCGCCTGGCGAGGCGGCCGGCGGCGTTGGCTCCGGCGTATCCGGCTCCCAGGACGACGATGCGGTGCTTCATGGCTGGCTCCTATCCGGTTGCGTTCACCTCCTGAACCGGGCAGCCGCGCGATCCCTGACAGCGAATGAGTGTGATATGGGTCACCAGTTCTCCGCCAGAGGGTGATGGGGTCCGGTGGCGGCCCACTGCCGCGCGATGCGCTGAAGTTTGTCCGGGTTGACCTGGATGTGGATCGACGCCAGACCGTCGGGGGTCGCATCGAGGCAGATCACGCCGATGACCTTCTCGCCGACCTTGACCAGCACGGCAGGACCGCCGTTGACGATGACGGCGTAGAAGGTGGGATCGCCGCCGACGAGGGTTCGCTTGGAGTCGCTCCGCTGGAACATGCCACGCAGGTACTGGGCGATGCCCATCGCTCCGATGACCGGGGTCCTGCGGGCGACGACCTTACCGCCGCCGTCGGCAATGCTGACAGCGTCATCGGCGAGCAGCCGGATCAGCGGCTCGGTGTCACCGCTGAGGGCCGCGGAGAGAAACTCCTCGACGATCTTCCGCGCGGTGGCCGCGTCGATCTCCGTACGGGATCGTTCGACGGCCAGATGCTGCTTGGCACGCCGGTAGATCTGCTGGCAGTTCGATTCGGTGATGTCCAGAATCTCCGCGATCTCGCGGTGCGCGTACCCGAACGCCTCGCGCAGCACATACACCACGCGCTCGTTGGGGGACAGCCGCTCCATGAGGGTGAGCATCGCCATGGAGAACGACTCGCGCTGCTCGAAGGTGTCGGCGGGGCCGAGGATCCGGTCTCCGTCCAGCACCGGCTCCGGGAGCCACTGCCCCACGTAGGTCTCCCGCCTGACCCGCGCCGAGGTGAGCTGGTTGAGGCAGATATTGGTGAGCACCTTCGTCAGCCACGCCGCGGGTGTCTCGATCCGTTCCCGGTCCGCCGCATGCCAGCGCAGGTACGTGTCCTGCACCGCGTCCTCCGCGTCGCCGGCCGACCCCAGCAGCCGGTAGGCGATCGCCTCCAGGCGGCCCCTGGAGCTCTCGAACAGATCGACCTCGTGCGTGCGGAGCGACATCGCCCCATGATCGGCCATGCGCGCAGACCGCGTCCACCCGCCTCGACCGTGCCGGATCTCAGGGGTTTTCCGCGCGGAAAAACCTTCGCGGTGGTCCTGATCGATCTCCTACAGTGCGTCCCATGACCAACCCTCCCCCGCTGGCAGCGGGCACCCGGCTGGATTTCAACGGGCCGCTGTCCGCAGAACGAGCCGGCAGGCTGACGACCGTCCTCGCCGCCGCCAAGCCGTCGACCGTGCTCGATCTGGGCTGCGGATGGGGCCATCTGCTGCTGCGCGTGCTGGAGGCCGTGCCGAAGGCGCGCGGGGTGGGCGTCGACATCCGCGGACATGATCTGGAGCGCGGGCGGGCCGACGCCGCAGCTCGTGGTCTGTCCGACCGCGTCACCTTCGTCGAGGGCCCGGCCGAGGAACACCTCGGCAACGCCGACCTGGTGCTGAACGTCGGCGCCTACCACGCTCTCGGCGACGTTCCGGAAGCGCTGCGTACGTTGCGCACCCTGGTCAACCCGGGCGGCCGCCTGCTGTTCGGCGCCGAGTTCTGGGAGCGCGTCCCCACGGAGGGTGAACTGGCCGGAATGTGGCCGGGAACCTCCGTGGACGACTGCACCGACCTGGCCGGTCTCGTGGACCGGGCCACGGCCGCCGGATTCCGGCCGCTGCGCATCGAGACCGCCACCGGCGACGAGTGGGCGGAGTTCGAGTCGGGCTTCACCGCCGAGGTGGAGGAGTGGCTCGTGGCCAACCCCGACCATCCCGAAGCCGAGGCCACCCGCGCCAAGGTGGACCAGCATCGCTCCTATTGGCTGCGGGGCTACCGCGACGTGATGGGTTTCACCTTCCTCATCCTGGGCTGACCCACGGCACGGTCCGGCGCCGCCTTCCCCGGTTTCACGGCCGGGCGCCGACCCTGCCGGCGGTCGCCCGACGCCCTCCGTACGGGCGCCGGACTAGGCGAAGAGTTCGTCGATGGTGTCGACCGTGCCGGCGCGGCGACCCCATCGCTCGATCTGCGCCGGGTCGGTGCACTCCAGGATGCGGGCACGGGCGTCCTCGGGAACTTCAATCCCCCGTCCGGCCAGGACGTGCAGCAGCATCTTGGCTTCGCCTTCGGCGATGCCCTGAGCCTTGCCCTGGCCGAAGTAGTGGCGGGCGTATTCGCTCTTGTACTCGCGTGTGCCGGTGCGCATCATCGCCTCCAGGATCTGCCGGGCCGCTACAGGGAGCATGGCCAGCACTTCGTCAATATAACCTTGGGCCTGGTCGAACTCGATGTGGTCGAGTCCTTGTCGTCGACGGCGCAGTCGTCTCTTCAAAAGAGATCGTTTCCGAGGCCCGTTCCTGGAGGCATGGCGGTGTGGGACGGGGGCGCTCCGCACCGCCATGCCGGTTCAGGGGGCGGTCACGTGTTACGGCGTGCCGCCGTACCGATCCCCGTGCCGACGCGGTGGGACGCCGGTTCGCGGACCGGGTGATCGGGCTACCTCTCCCATGGTGTCCTGCGGGCCGGGTCCCCGGGCCGCCTCCTCCTGCCGGATGACCTCGGCTCGGAGTTCCTCGAAGGTGTCGGCGTCCACGGTCCGGTACGGCGGGCCGTCCCACCGCGACCCCTCGGCGAAGGGGAGCTCCCGGCTGGCCCAGAACCGTCCGGCGTCGCTGCGGATGATCCGCCACCCGGGAATCACCGGTCGGGGTCGTACGGTCTCGGGCTGTTCCACGGTTCAGACCTCCGTCATCGTGTCCAGGGCCTGTCCGTACGTCGGTGGCGCCGGACGGGTCGGTTCCAGGGGCCGCGCGGATCTCTCCGCTCGTTTCGGCGGTGATGCGGGTTCCACCGTTTGTGTCGGTGATCGCACGGTTTTCGCTGTTCGCGTCGATGCCGGGAGGAAAAGGGGCTGCCACGCCCCGGGGTTCCTGCGGGACGAGGTCCTGAGGGGCGAACCGCGCGTCCAGAGCGTGCCGGGCCGTGGGCTCCTGCCGTACGGAGGCCGGGGTCCGCCGGACGGCCGGGGCGGTCGGTCCGGGGCGGCGCTGGGTGGGGGCCAGGGGGATCACCTCGGCCGGCGCCACGGCAGTAGGCGGCGCGAAACGCGGCACACGCCTCGGCCCCAGCCGGTGGCGCGCCTCCATCCGCTCGGTCATCAGCTCGCCGGACGGCTGCGCGTAGTCGTGGTCGGTGATCCGGCCGGGACAGCCGTGTTCGTACGGCGGGTGTCCGCACCGGGCACACCCCATCGGCATCGGCGGCTCGTCTGCGAAACAACCGCATCTACCGGCCACGGCCCGGTCGAGCACCGAAGCACTAGTGTTCGTCATGGGTCAGGAGTCACTTCCTGATCAAGGGCCCGTCAGGCGTTGCGAGCGTCCTGGCGGGTCCGTATAAGTGTCGTAGGACACCCAAAGTTAGGGCTGGTCAGGCTTATCGTCAAGGAAATGGCCTACGACACTTCGGTAGGGTGCCCATATGCACCCAGATCCTCAGTCACCCGCGCAGCGCATCGTGGCCGATCTGCGAGACGACATCGCGGCCGGTCGTCTGCCCGCCGGAGCGAAGTTGCCCTCCGTCCGGGATCTCGCCGAGCGTTACGACGTTTCCCGCAGTACGGCGAGCAAGGCACTGATCCTGCTCAGAAACGAAGGGTTGGTGGTCACCCGGCACGGTTCGGGCGCCTACGTGCGCGAGGCGTATCCGATCCGCCGATTGGGACCGGATCGCTACGCGCGGCACCGCTGGGAGCAGACCGGCGTCGAGGCGTTCGCCACCGGTGTCCCGGGCAGTGACTCCACCCGGCAGCAGGGGCACCAGACGCAGGACGTGTCCCTGGTCGCCGCCGACGAACCGGTCGCCGCCGCGCTCGGTGTCGAGGTGGGATCTCCGGTGTACGAACGGGCACGTGTCATGACCCGTGACGGCATTCCCACTCACACGATGACCTCGTACTACCTCCCCGCCCATGTCGAGGGCACGCCTCTGGTCGATCCATCACCGGGGATCGCCGGACCGGGCGGCGGATTCCGTGTGCTGGCCGACCGGGGTCTTCCCCCGCATGAGATCACCGAGGACATCCAGGCGCGTATGCCCACCGCCGAGGAGACGCTCCTTCTCGATCTTCCGTCAGGGGAACCGGTCGTGGAGGTGTGGCGCGTCACCCGTACGGCCGGCGGGCAGGTGGTCGAGTACGCGCGTGGTGTGCACGCTGCGAGCCGGTTCGTGTGGTCGTACACCTACGCCATCCCCGACTGAACCTTCCGGAAGGCACCGGAACGGCGTCCGGGGTGTCCCGGGCGCCGACGGCGTGCCGCTATGTTCTCCCAGGGCGGCGTGGCGCGTTCCGGTGTTCGGAGCCGGTACGGCCCGGCGCCGGGGAACCGACGATCGGAAGGGGTGGGCAGTGATCACCGAGCGGATCGGTCCGCCGTTGACCGCGGGGGAGCGCGAGACGCTGCGCGCCTTCCTCGACTACCACCGCGCGACGCTGGCCATGAAGTGCGACGGCCTGTCCGACGAGGAACTGCGGCGGCGGTCGATGCCGCCCTCGACGCTCTCGCTGCTCGGCCTGGTGCGCCACATGGCCGAGGTGGAACGCACATGGTTCCGCAAGGTCATCAACGGCGAGGACATCCCGCTCGTCTGGTCGGACGAGGGTGACTACCAGGTGGCCTACGACGCGAGCACGGCCACCCGCGCCGAGGCGTTCGACGCATGGCGGGCGGAGGTCGAGCACTCCCGCCGGATCGAGCGGGAGGCCGAGTCGCTCGACGTGACGGCGTACAACCCCAGGTGGGGTGAGAAGGTTTCGCTGCGGCTGGTGATGCTGCACCTGATCCACGAGTACGCCCGCCACAACGGGCACGCCGACTTCCTCCGCGAGGGCATCGACGGGACCGTCGGCGCCTGAGGGACCACCGCGCCCGCCACATCTGTCGCACCCGCCGTACGGGACGGACACGCCACACGGGACGGACATGCCACATGGGACGGACATGACCGTACGGGACGGACGCGCCCCCGCCGTCCGACGCCGCCCCCGCGACCGTCGCGCCCGGCCGGGGCGCCCTTCACCGGTGTTCGTCGTGTCCGATCAGGGTGTCTGCCCGGGTTCGTCGACGACGCCGGAGCCCAGCACCGACATGGCGGCGGTGTCGTCGCCGGTCACGACCTTCGTACCGAGGTAGCGGTAGTCCCGGGCGTCGAGGATGTAGTACCCCTTGCCCGCCGGTCCGAGGTCGAGCACGACGCCGATCCCCGGGCGGCCGTCCCCGTCCGTGGCGTTCTCCTCGATCCTGACGTTCGGGATCTTCGCCAGGGCCCGGTACATCGCCGCGGTCTTCTCCGGAGGGATCGTGGGACCGAATTTGAGGTACCACCCGATCGTCCCGAACGCCTTGACGTCCGTCTCGGTCCCGGCGGGGCAGTTGGGCTGGCAGATCGACAGCGGGGACATGTCCCGATCCATGCCGCGGAAGTGGGCGAGCAGCGCGTCCGGATCGGTCGGCAGGGCGTCCACGTCGCGCTGGGTCGTGGCGGG
This sequence comes from Streptosporangium sandarakinum, assembly GCF_050942225.1. Taxonomy (NCBI): domain Bacteria; kingdom Bacillati; phylum Actinomycetota; class Actinomycetes; order Streptosporangiales; family Streptosporangiaceae; genus Streptosporangium; species Streptosporangium sandarakinum. Next base: position 8,008,703 of record NZ_CP192034.1, on the reverse strand, counting down.
GTTCATCGGTCCTTTCTCCCCCTTTCCGATCTTGAGCTCCCCGCCCTCCTCCCGGACGGCCGTTCTCTGCCCGTCCATCCGGGCCCACATCTCGAACGTCGGCAGGTCACCGTGCGGGAAGTGCTGTGACTCCTTGCGGTAGACCCACTGGTCCGGGCGGATGTCGGCGGCTTCGGCACGGGCGGCGACGAGCGCGGCGTTCTCAAGGACGACGGCCGCGCTGGGCGGCCGGTCGGCTGAAGGCCCGGCGACGGTAGGCCGGTCCCGCGGTTCCCCGATCCCGCCGGCCTGGACCGCGACCACGGCGCCAGCCACGAGGACCGCCCCGGCCAGGGCGAGACCCCAGCGCGGGCGGAACGCCAGGCGCGCGGGCCGTCGGCCGGGGGACGGGGAGCCGCCGCGGATCTCGGCGAGCAGGCGGCGCTCCTCCGCGTGCACGTCGGGCCGGTGCGGAACCTCGTCCCGCAGGTTCCTGACGATTTCGATCTCGTTCATCCGATCTTCCTCTCGCTCTCGATGGCCGGGTCCATGCCGCCGAGCGCCCGGCGCAGCCTCTCCCGGGCCCGGCTGATCCGCGAGCGCACCGTTCCCACCGGGACGCCGAGCGCCAGCGCGGCCTGCTCGTAGTTGAGGTCGCCCCAGGTCACCAGCAGCAGCGCGTCCCGGTACGGCCGGGAGAGGCCCGCCAGCGCGGCGGCGATCCGGCGTCGCTGCCCGTCCGCGGTGACCCTCCGGTCGACCTCGTCGGTGAACGGCTCGACCACCGGGTCCGTCCCCGTGCGGCTCAGCGCCCGGTACATGCTGATCTCCTGGCGGCGGTGGCGCCTCATGAGATTGGTGGCGATGCCGTACAGCCACGGCCGCGCGTCGCCGTAGGCCGGGTCGTACGACTCCCGGCGCTGGAAGGCCAGCGTGAAGGTCTCGGCGACGATGTCCTCGGCCGGGTCCTGGCCCAGCCGCCTGATGACGTAGCGCTTGAGCGCCGGGGCGTGGCGGGCGAACAGCACGGCGAACCGTTCGGGTTCGTATCGGGATCGTGCGATCACCGCGGCGTCGTCGATCTCCTCCGGGTCCGGGGGCCGAGGTGGCGTCGCCGTTCGGCTCTCCTGTCGCATCTGGTGCCTCTCGCTGTCTGTCATGACACCGGTGATTGCCACGGGCCCGATCCCCGGTTCCCGGAAAAACCGAGGTTCCTGAAAATCGAGGTCCCTGGAAAGCCGGTCAGGCGGGACCGGAGGGGCCGGGTGACCCGGTCGGCACCGGAGGGGAGGGACGGCTCAGTCGACGCGACAGGATCGGCGGGGCCCGCTCGGAGACGAGCCGGAGAAGGCCGGCCCACTCGGGGATGAGCCGGAGAAGGCCGGCCCACTCGGGGATGAGCCGGAGAAGGCCGGCACGCTCGGGGACGAGTCAGGTCTGACCGGCACACTCGGGGGTGAGCCAGGGCCGGTCGGCCCGCTCAGAGGCGCGACTGGACCAGCCAGCCGAAGTCGCCCAGACCGCCCGTGGCGATCAGCTCCGCCTCCTGGGACGCCCTGGTGAGGGCCTGGAGATAGCCGCGCGGGTCGGTGTGGGCGAGCTCGACGGGTGGGCGGGTCCCGGTGACGCCGAGATCCAGGAGGGCCCGGCGCTGGGTGGTCAGCGTCGTGACGACGCCCCCGACGCCCCCGGCGCCTCCGTTGGCCTCGGCGCCGGCGTCTCGTGCTCCGGCGCGCCCGGCGCGTTCCCCGGCCGCCGCGCAGGCGTCCAGGGCCACGTGGGCGGTGATGTCGCACGACCCGTCCGGCACCGGCGGGACCAGGGATCCGTCGCGGTAACCGGTCAGCGTGCCGTACGGCGGGCGCCCGGCCAGGAAATGCGCGTAGTCGACCGCGACGGCCTCCCCGGCGGCCAGCCGTACGATCACCGAGGCCCACGCCTCGTCGCGCGGCCTGCCGATCTCGGCCCGCTCACCGGGCGAGTGCATCGGCCACCAGCGGGCCAGCCAGGCGAGGTCGGCGTCGCAGGGGGAATCCCCGAGGCGTTCCGCGCCGCTCGCCGGGTCCACCAGGACCAGCCGGGGACCGTCCGCCGTCTGCTCGGCGACGTCCAGGGGCACGTTGTCCAGCCACTCGTTGGCGATCACCAGGCCGCGGATGCCGCCGGGTACGGCGTGCGCCCACCGGATCTCCGCCGGGAGCGAGAGCGGCCGAGATGCGAGGTCCACCCCGGTCACCCGCAGTCGCTCGCGGAGGCCGGGCGGCGCGGCGGCGAGCACCCCGGCGGCCAGCTCACCCTCCCCGGCGCCGACGTCCACCAGGTCGACCACCGGCGGGTTGCCGAGCGCGTCGTCCACCGCCACCAGCCGGCGCAGCACCGCCTCGGCGAAGACGGGGGAGGCGCCGACCGAGGTCCGGAAGTGCCCGGAGGGGCGCTCCCGCAGGTAGAAGCCGTTCTCGCCGTAGAGCGCTTGCTCCATCGCGACGCGCCAGGTGAGCCACACGCTCACGACGCTACAGGTCCGGCGGGTTCCGTGGATCGATGATCACCGGGACGTGTGACGTACGGGTTCGGCGGACCGCGGACCGGTGATCCACTGAGCGTGCGGCCGTACGGCGCGGGCGTGCGGGCACGTGCCGGTGCGTGGGCGGGAAAGCCACGCCCGTTACTCTGGTCAACTGGACACGGAGCCCCCGATGCGGTCAAGGACGGGACAACATGGACGCAGGTGATCATCCGGCGCGCCTGGCCGTCGGGGTGGTCGGGGCGGGCCGGGTCGGCTCGGCGCTCGGCGCGGCCCTGGCGCGGGCGGGCCACCGGATCGTCGCGGCGAGCGGCGTCTCCGACTCCTCAAGGGAACGGGCGGCCGAGCGGCTCGGCGTCGCCCCGTCCCGCCCCGAGGAGGTGGTGGCGCAATCCGACCTCGTCCTGCTGACGGTCCCCGACGACGTCCTGCCGGGCCTGGTCTCCGGCCTCGCCGGCACCGGCGCCGACCTGCGCGGCAAGATGGTGGCCCACACCAGCGGCGCGTACGGCCTGGCCGTGCTGGACCCGGCCGCCGAGGCGGGCGCGCTGCCGCTGGCGCTCCACCCGGTGATGACCTTCACCGGCCGGGACGACGACCTGCGCCGCCTCGTCGGCATCTCCTACGGGGTCACCGCGCCCGGCCCGCTCCGCCCGGTCGCCGAGGCGCTGGTCATCGAGATGGAGGGCGAGCCGGTCTGGATCGAGGACTCCGACCGGCCGCTCTACCACGCCGCCCTCGCCGGCGCCGCCAACCACATGGTCACGCTCATCGCCGAGTCCGCCGACCTCCTGGGGCGGATCGGCGTGGAGCAGCCGGGCAGGATGCTCGGCCCGCTGCTGGGCGCCGCCCTGGACAACGTGCTGCGGCTCGGCCTCGCGGGGCTGACCGGGCCGGTGGTGCGCGGGGACGCCGGGACGGTGCGCAAGCACATCGACGCCCTCATCCTGGCCGCCCCCGAGGCGGCGGACGCCTATGTGGCGCTCGCTAGGCTCACGGCGGACCGGGCGCTGGCGGCCGGGCTGCTCAAGCCCGAGGCCGCCGAGCGCCTCCTGGACGCGCTGGGAGGCAACATATGGACGTGATCGTGGCGCGTAACCGCGCCGAGCTGGCCGAGGTGCGCCGGGCGCTCGGGGCGCACGGCGGGATCTCCCGGGGTACGGCCGAGCTGGCACTGGTGCCGACGATGGGCGCGCTGCACGAGGGGCACCGCTCGCTCATGCGGCTGGCCCGGGAGCAGGCGGACCACGTGGCCGTGAGCGTCTTCGTGAACCCCCTGCAGTTCGGCCCGAACGAGGACTTCTCCCGTTATCCCCGGACGTTCGACGCGGACCTGGAGGTGTGCGCCGCCGAGGGGGTGAGCGTGGTGTTCGCCCCCTCCGCCGACGACATGTACCTGCCGGACCGGCAGGTCGGCGTGTCGGCGGGGCGGATGGGCACGGTCGCCGAGGGCGCCTTCCGGCCGGGCCACCTCGACGGCGTGCTGACCGTGGTGCTCAAGCTGTTCAACCTGGTACGGCCGGACGTGGCGGTGTTCGGCCAGAAGGACGCCCAGCAGCTCGCGATGATCCGCCGGATGGTCGCCGACCTCGACGTGCCGGTCGCGGTCGTCGGCGGTCCCACGGTCCGCGAGGGCGACGGCCTGGCGTTGTCCAGCCGCAACCGCTACCTGTCCGACGACGACCGGCGGGCCGCGCTGAGCCTGTCCCGGGCGTTGTTCGCGGGGGCGGAGCGGCGGACGCCCGCGGAGATCCGCGGGGCAGCGCGGGAGGTGCTGGACGGTGAGTCGGCGGTGTCCCTCGACTACCTCATCCTGGTCGACCCGGCCACCTTCGAGGAGGTCGGCGACGACCACGTGGGGGAGGCGATCCTGGCCGTGGCGGCGAAGGTGGGCTCCACCCGGCTGATCGACAACGTGACCGTCACGCTCTGACGCCGCCGTGCGCTTCCCGGGCGCGGGCCTCGGTGGCACTCCCGGTCCCGCCTCGCCGTGGGGGCCGGCCGGGAACGGGGCACGCGGCCGGGCGGAGCCCTGGGCGGGCTCGGATATATTCCGCATCAGGCGTGCACGCCACGGGGCGGCGCGACCGTACGGAAGGGCTTTCGAGGCATGCTTCGGACCATGCTCACCTCCAAGATCCACCGGGCCACCGTCACCCAGGCCGACCTGCACTATGTGGGATCGGTGACCATCGACGAGGACCTGCTGGACGCCGCGGGACTGCTCCCCGGTGAGCAGGTGCACATCGTCGACATCGACAACGGCGCCCGGCTGGTGACCTACACGATCCCCGGCCCCCGCGGCTCGGGGATCATCGGCATCAACGGCGCCGCCGCCCGGCTCGTCCACGTGGGCGACCTGGTGATCATCATCGGGTACGGCCAGATGGAGGACGCCGAGGCGCGGAGCTTCCGGCCCCGGATCGTCCACGTCGACCGCGGCAACCGGGTCACCGGCCTGGGCCACGACCCCGCCGAGGCACCGGATCCGGTCGTCCCGGGGGCCGAGGACCTCCTGCGCGGCGACGAGCGGCACGTCCCGGCGTAGGCGTTTCGGCGGGTCTCGGGCTTCCGGTCACCGCGGATTCCGGGACCGGCCGTGGTCCGGGTCCTTCCACGCGGTGACGAGCCGTGCCTCCCGGCGTTCGGGGTCCCGATCTCCGTACGGGACGTTCCGAGGTCAGGGCCGGGGCGCGCGCAGGCCGGCGGTGATCATACGGGTGAGCAGCTCGTAGGTGTCGTCGAGTGACTCGGGCAGGCCGAACGCGCCCGCGGCCTCCAGCAGGACGAAGCCGTGTACGGCCGAGCGCAGGCAGCGGACCGCGTGGACCGATTCGGAGTCGGTCAGCCCGTAGGAGCGCAGGGCCGCGAACATGACGTCCACCAGGCGTTCTCCCGCCTCGGCCACGCCCGGCTGCGGGCTCTGGATCATGGCCGCGTAGCGGCCGGGGTGGGTCCGGACGTATGAGCGCCAGGCGGCCATCAGGGCGTGCAGGGCCTCGTCGCCCGAGCGGCCGAGCACGGCGTCGCCGATGCGGGCCGAGATCTCGCCCATCACGTGTGCGGAGAGGAGTTCGCGCAGCTCGGCCAGGTTCCGCACGTGCTTGTACAGGGACGGCGTGGCCACCCCGGCCCGGGCGGCCACCGCCGACAGGGTGAGGGCGGCGGGGCCCTCCTCGTCCACGACGCGCAGCGCGAGGCCGACGACGGTCTCTCGGGACAGGGAGGCCCTAGGCACGGGTGTGCTCCTTCAGGAAAGGCAGCATCGCGGCGGCGACCTCCTCGGGGAACTGGGTGTGCGGGTAGTGCCCGGCGCCTTCGATCATCACGTACGACCCCTGTCCCTCCGGCAGGGTGTCGACGATGGCGCGGGCCTCGGCCTCGGGGTCGGCCCAGTCGGGGTCGAGGTCGCCCATCATGACAAGGGCGGGGCACCGGAGTTCCGGCAGGGCCTCGCCGGCGTCGTTCGGGGCGGCAAGGCCCATCGATGCGACCGCGGCCATCCGGCCCGGCCTGCGCAGGTCGGCTTCCAGGGAGGCGAGGTAGTCCGTCCAGCCGGCGGGCTTGACCCCGGGGACGGCCACGTCGAGGTAGCTCTTCCACAGGCCGGGGCTTTTGAACATGGTCGCGCCCAGGAGCCGCAGCATGCCCGCGCGGTGGCGGCGGACGCGCAGGAGGCCGCCGAGGTCGAACCGCTGCGGGCGGGTGAACGGGCCGATCTCGACGACGGCGCCGACCAGGTCGGGTCGTCGCACGGCGGCGATGGTGGCCGCGCCGCCGGAGAACGAGTGGCCGACGATCACGGCGGGGCCGCCCAGGTGCTCGATCAGCGCGATCAGGTCGCCGGCGGTGTCGGTACGGGTGTAGGAGGACCATCCGAGCGTGGACTCGCCGTGCCCGCGCAGGTCGGCGGCCGCGACCCGGTATCCGGCGGCGGTGAGCCGGGGGATGAGGAAGCGGTACGCCTCCATGCCGTTGCCCATGCCGGGTGACAGGACGACCAGCGGGCCCTCCCCGGCCACCCGGTACGCGATCTCGCCGCCGTCGACCTTCAGCGTCTCGGTCATCGTCCGTCCCTCTCGGGTAATCTCCATAGCCTGAAAGCTAATGCAATTAGCTTACGAGGTCAAGCGTCGGCCTCCGGGGAGAATCCGCCCATGTCGGCGACGGCGACGGCGGTGAACGGTTCCGGCCGGGCGGGCCAGGTGGGACCGCCGGTACGGTCCCCGCCCGGCGCACCGGTGATCTGAGGGTCGGTGGTGTTCGCCGGATCCGGGGGAGGCCCCTACATGCCTCCCGCCACCCGCAGGATCGCCCCCGTCGTGTAGGAGGCGTCGGCCGAGAGCAGCCAGGAGACGGCTCCGGTGATCTCCTCCGGCTGTCCGGCGCGTCCCATGGGGATGGTGCCGGCGAGCTTCGCCGGGCGCTGCGGGTCGGCGTGGAACTCCGTCCAGATGATGCCGGGGGCCACGCAGTTGACCCGGATGCCGTCGGCGGCGACCTCCTTGGCCAGGCCGACGGTCATGGTGTCCACGGCGGCCTTGGTGGCGGCGTAGTGGACGTACTGGCCGGGGCTGCCGAGGGTGGCCGCGGCCGAGGAGATGTTCACGATCGCCCCGCCGCCGGTCCGCGACATGTCCCGTACGGCGCGGCGGGCGCACAGCAGGTAGCCGAGCACGTTGACCTCCAGCGCGCGGCGCATGCCTTCGGCGTCGGCGTCGGCGAGGCGGCCGTTGCCGCCGCTGATCCCGGCGTTGTTGACCAGCCCGGTGACCGGGCCGAGTTCGGCGGCGGCGTCGAAGAGGCGGTCCACGGAGGTCTCGTCGGCGGTGTCGGACGGGACGGTGAGGCAGCGGCGGCCGGCCGCGCGGACGGTCTCGGCGACGGCCTCGGCGGCGGCCGCGTCGGAGCGGTAGCCCACGACGACGTCGTGGCCGTCGGCGGCGAGGCGGGCGCAGATCGCGGCGCCGATGCCGCGGCTGCCTCCGGTCACGACGGTGACGGGCTGGCGCATGACGGACCTCCAGGGGCGACGGGCCTCGCTCGGACCTTCCGGGAGGGCCTCGATGAGAAAAGATCATCTGATCATCCCATGAAAGACCCTCTGTGAACCAGGGGTGGAGACGTCCCGAGGGGCCCAGGCCGGGGCTGAAGGTGTCCCGAGGGGTCTGCGGGCCAGGTGCGGAGGCGCCCCGAGGAGGCCGTGGGTCGGCGTTGGGGGCACCCCGGGGAAGAAGCATCGCCCGGCACCCGTTATCGTCACATTGACGAAATCAGGTGCCTTACCCATCCCACAAGGAGGCGGCAATGACGATCCCGGCCATCCCCCAGAGGCTGACCGCGCCCTCCCCGGGCTGGACGGTCGAGGCCGACGTGGTCGTGGTGGGCTCCGGCGTCGCGGGCCTGACCCTGGCCCTGCGGTACGCGGCCCTCGACCCCGCCGCCAGGGTCCTGGTCGTCACCAAGGACGTGCTGTCGTCGGGGTCCACCCGCTGGGCGCAGGGCGGGATCGCCGCCGTGCTCGACCCCGGGGACACCCCCGAGGAGCACCTGTCCGACACCCTCCTCGCCGGCGTCGGTCTCTGCGACACCGAGGCCGTGCGGGCCATGGTGACCGAGGGCCCGGACGCCCTGCGCCGGCTGATCGCCACCGGGGCGCGGTTCGACACCGACGCCGCGGGCGGGCTCCAGCTCACCCGCGAGGGCGGCCACCGGCGTGACCGCATCGTCCACGCGGGCGGCGACGCCACCGGCGCCGAGGTGCAGCGGGCCCTGGTGCAGGCGGTCCGGGAGTCGGCGATCGAGGTCATCGAGCACGCCCTCGTGCTCGACCTGCTCAAGGACGCCGAGGGCCGGGCGGCCGGGGTCACCCTCCATGTCATGGGCGAGGGCGAGCGCGACGGTGTGGGTGCTGTCCGGGCCCGCGCCGTGGTGCTGGCCACCGGAGGCATGGGCCAGGTGTACGCCGTGACCACCAACCCCGTCGTCTCCACCGGCGACGGCGTGGCCCTCGCACTGCGGGCCGGAGCCGTCGTGCGCGACCTGGAGTTCGTCCAGTTCCACCCGACCGTGCTCTGGCTGGGCGAGGAGGCCACCGGCCAGCAGCCGCTGATCTCCGAGGCGGTCCGCGGCGAGGGCGCGGTGCTCGTCGACGCCGACGGCACCCGCTTCATGCAGGGCGTTCACGAGCTGGCCGACCTCGCCCCCCGCGACGTCGTGGCCAAGGCGATCATGCGGCGGATGCGCGAGACCGGCGCCTCCCACATGTACCTCGACGCCCGCCACTTCGGCGAGCACAAGTGGCGCAACCGCTTCCCGACGATCCACGCGGTCTGCCTGGAACACGGCATCGACCCGGTGACCCAGCCCATCCCGGTCGCGCCCGCCGCCCACTACGCCAGCGGCGGCGTCCGCGTCGACCTGCGCGGCCGTACCGACGTGCCGGGCCTGTACGCCTGCGGCGAGGTGGCCTGCACCGGCGTGCACGGCGCCAACCGGCTGGCCTCCAACTCGCTCCTCGAAGGGCTGGTCTTCGCCGAGCGGATCGCCGCCGACATCCACGCCGTACGGCCCGCGCCCGGCGTCCCCGTCCCCGACGAGCGGCCGTCCGGCCTCGCCGACCCCCGGACCCGCTCCCGGATCCAGGCGCACATGAGCCGGGGCGCGGGCGTGCTGCGCGGCGAGGAGTCGCTGACCGAGGTCGCCAGGGCCCTGCTGGGCGCGCGGTGGACCCCGGTGGCGGTCGAGCCGTGCACCGAGTCGTGGGAGGCCACGAACCTGCTGACCGTCGCGTCGGCGCTGGTCGCGGCGGCCCGCAACCGGGAGGAGACCCGCGGCTCGCACTGGCGCGAGGACTTCCCCGACCGGAATGATGCCTGGTGGCTGGGCCACCTGGACCTGACCCTGACATCGGAGGGAATGACGATGACGTACGTGCCCCACGAGCGGCGCGCGACCGGGCTGCCGCCGCGGTTGGCGGCCGACCTGGCCGAGGCGGGCCTCGACCCGGCCGAGGCGGAGGCGGTCGTCACGGCCGCGCTGCGGGAGGACCTCCAGGAGGCCGGCGACGTCACCAGCGCCGCCACCATCCCCGCCGGCCGTACCGACACCGCCGACGTGGTGGCCCGCGCGGACGGGGTGGTCTGCGGGCTGGCCCTCGCCGAGGCCGTCTTCTTCCGCGTCGGCGGGGACGACGTCGTGGTCGAGCGCCGCGTCAAGGACGGTGAGCGGGTATCCCGCGGCGACGTGCTCATGACCGTCACCGGCCCCACCCGCGACCTGCTGACCGCCGAGCGGACCGCCCTCAACCTGCTCACCCACCTTTCCGGCATCGCGACCTTCACCGGCCGCTGGGTCGAGGCCGTGGCGGGCACCGGCGCGCGGATCAGGGACAGCCGCAAGACCCTGCCCGGCCTGCGGGCGCTCGCGAAGTACGCCGTCCGCTGCGGCGGCGGGGTCAACCACCGCATGTCGCTTTCGGACGCCGCCCTGATCAAGGACAATCACGTCGTGGCCGCCGGCGGGGTGGCCGAGGCGTTCCGGGCCGTCCGCGACGCGTACCCCGGGCTGCCGATCGAGGTCGAGGTCGACCGGATCGACCAGATCGAGCCGGTGCTCGCCGAAGGAGCCGAGGAGATCCTGTTGGACAATTTCAGCGTGGAAGACCTGGCGCGGGCCGTACGACTGGTGGGCGGCAGGGCACGACTGGAGTCCAGCGGGAGTCTGACCCTGGAAACGGCGCGCGAGGTGGCCGCGACCGGCGTCGACTACCTCGCCGTGGGCGCGCTCACCCACTCGGCGCCCGCGCTGGACATCGCCATGGACCTTCGAGGGAACTGATACTGATGCTGCTCGCCATCGACGTCGGCAACACCCACACCGTTCTCGGCCTGTTCGAGGGCGAGGAGGTCATCGAGCACTGGCGCATCGCCACCGACGCCCGGCGCACGGCCGACGAGATAGCCGTGGTGCTGCAGGGCCTGCTCGGCCAGTCGCCGCTGCTCAAGGGCACCGACGTCGACGGCATCGTCATCTGCTCCACGGTGCCGTCGGTGCTCAACGAGATGCGGGAGATGTGCCGCCGCTACTACGGCGACGTCAACGCCGTGATCGTCGAGCCCGGCGTCCGCACCGGCGTGCCCGTCAGGATGGACAACCCCAAGGAGGTCGGCAGCGACCGCATCGTCAACGCGCTCGCCGCCATCAACCTGTACGGCGGGCCCTGCGTGATCGTCGACTTCGGCACCGCGACCTCCTTCGACGCCGTCTCCGCCAAGGGCGAGTACGTCGGCGCGGTCACCGCGCCCGGCATCGAGATCTCGGTGGACGCCCTGGCGGCGGCCGGCGCGCAGCTGCACAAGGTGGAGCTGGTCCGGCCGCGCTCGGTGATCGCCAAGAACACCGTCGAGGCGCTCCAGGCCGGCATCATCTACGGCTTCGCCGGGCAGGTGGACGGGATCGTCGAGCGGATGGCGGCCGAGCTGGCCGACGACCCCGACGAGGTCACGGTCGTCGCCACCGGCAGCGCGGCGCAGCTCGTGGTGGGGGAGGCCCGCTCGATCGACGTCCACGAGCCGTGGCTCACTTTGATCGGGCTCAGGCTGATCTATAACAGAAACGTTTCCTAGCCGGACATCGGTACCCTTGGCTGTGTGACCGCTGACCTGACGAACCCAGCCGACGATCTGCCTGAGCAGATGCGCGTGCGCCGGGAGAAGCTCGACCGCCTCCGCGCCGAGGGTGTCGATCCCTACCCGGTGACCTTCCCGCGTACCGCGACCAACGGCGAGATCCGCGAAAAATACGCTGATCTCGCCGCTGACACCGCGACCGGCGACAAAGTGGGCGTCACCGGCCGCGTCATGCTGTCCCGGACGGGCGGCAAGCTCTGCTTCGCCACCATCCGCGACGGCTCCGCCGACCTCCAGGTCATGATCTCCCTGGACAAGGTCGGTGAGGAATCCCTGGCCGCGTGGAAGCGCGACGTCGACCTCGGTGACCAGATCGGTATCGAGGGCGAGGTCATCACCTCCCGCCGGGGCGAGCTGTCCATCCTCGCCGACCGCTGGGCGATCACCTCCAAGTGCCTGCGCCCGCTGCCGGAGAAGCACGTCGGCCTGACCGACCCCGAGGCGCGGGTCCGCCAGCGCTACGTGGACCTCGTCGTCAACGACGAGGCGCGGAAGATGGCCTACACCCGCAGCGCCGTCGTGCGGGCGATCCGCGACTTCTGGCACGGCGAGGGCTACCTCGAGGTCGAGACGCCGATGCTGCAGCGCATCCACGGCGGCGCTTCGGCCCGGCCGTTCAAGACGCACATCAACGCCTACGACATGGAGCTCTACCTCCGCATCGCGATCGAGCTCTACCTCAAGCGGCTCGTGGTGGGCGGCATCGAGAAGGTCTTCGAGATCAACCGCAACTTCCGCAACGAGGGCGCGGACGCCACGCACAACCCCGAGTTCACGATGATGGAGGCCTACGGCACCTATCTCGACTACAACGGCATCGCCGACCTGACCCAGCGGATGATCCAGAGCGCGGTCGTGGCCGCGCTCGGCCACTCCGTGGTGGTCCACGAGGGGCAGGAGATCGACCTGAGCCTGCCGGAGTGGCCGCGGATCACCGTCTACGGGTCGGTCTCGGAGGCGCTGGGCGAGGAGGTGACGACCGAGACGCCGCTGGAGCACGTGCGCAAGCTCGCCGACGCGCGCGACATCCGCTGGGATCCGAAGTGGGGTCAGGGCAAGCTCGTTCAGGAGCTCTTCGAGGAGCTGGTCGAGCACACCCTCATCCAGCCCACGTTCGTCATGGACTACCCGCTGGAGACCTCCCCGCTGGCCCGGACGCACCGGGACAACCCGCTGCTCACCGAGAAGTGGGACCTGATCGGGTTCGGCACCGAGCTCGGCACCGGCTACTCGGAGCTGAGCGACCCGATCGAGCAGCGCCGCCGCCTCACCGAGCAGTCGCTGCTCGCCGCGGGCGGCGACCCCGAGGCCATGCAGCTCGACGAGGACTTCCTCACCGCCCTGGAGTACGGCATGCCGCCCACCGGTGGCGTGGGGGTCGGCGTGGACCGCCTCGTCATGGCCTTCACCGGCAAGAATATCCGCGACACCATCCTGTTCCCGCTGGTCAAGCCCACCGGCTGAGCGTCGCCGGCCCGGTTGGGCCGGCCGGTCCCGCCGGACGAGCCCGCGGTCCCCATGGACCGCGGGCTCGTTCCGTTGCCCGGGAGCCCCGGTCGCCCGATGGTTTCCGGCGCACCTTCCCGCGTCTTCCCCCGGCTTCCCGCACCTTCCCCTGGCTTCTCGTGCCTGCCGTGGCTTCCCGTGGCGCGGAGGCGTCATTTCGCCGACGATCCGGATGACGGGCGATCCGGCCCCCGGGGAATGCCGGAAAGCCGGTTTCATCCGACATCCATTGCCCGGTGATTTTCTCGGCGCCGTCAGGGGACGCGGCCGAGGGGCCGCGGTCGACGGGGATGCGCGACGCACACCGAGCAGGTCGTTTTTCCGGGGAAATGCGGAGTGCGGCGGCCGTACGGCTCGTCCCGGCGGACGGCTCCGGGGCGTGGCCCGCGGCACGGTTCCGCGGGGCGGATCATGGCGATGACCTCGGACGCGACGGCGGTTCGGCGGCACGACTTCCGGGCCGGCCGCCTCTTAATCACAATGGGCCCGACATATCATGAGTACTTCATGTAACGCCTGCTCTGTCAATAGTGCGCATCACCTCTATGAAGAGCAGAGCTTGACGACCTTTGAACGGGGCGTTTACCGTTCCTGACGGGCGACATCGATTCCAGCGTGCTCACGCCTGAGTCCCGTTGCGGGGGGAGTGGCTAGATGGCATATCCGGAAGTGGATTCCCGCCGCGGCGAAAGCCTTTCGGGTACGGAGGATATCGATCTCAGCGAGGAGGATCTCGTGCTCCTGGCCGAGCTGGCCAAGGGCGTCACCGTCGACAGGGTGGGCCGCCGCCTCGACATCAGCGGCAGGACGGTCCGGCGCAGGCTGCGCGGGATCTGCGACCGCATCGGCGTGGCGACCGCGATCGAGGCCGTGGCCTGGGCCGCCCGCCGCCGCCTGATCTGACGTCCTACGCCCGGCTGGCTCAGCCGTGGACCCGGCCGGGTTCGGCCGTACGTCCGGCCGGGTTCGATCCGTACGTCCGGCCGGGTTCAGTCGGCGACGCGCACGCCCCCGGCGAAGGGCCGGTTGCCCATGGGCGCGATGCGGACCACGTCGCCGGTCTGCGGGGCGTGGATCATCAGGCCGGCGCCGACGTAGATCCCGACGTGGTGCAGGTCGCTGTAGAAGAAGACCAGGTCGCCGGGGCGCAGGTCGTCCCGGGAGACGTGGGTGCCGGCGGTCCACTGGTCACCGGTGTAGTGGGGCAGGCTGATGCCGACCTTCTGGTAGGCCCACATGACCAGGCCCGAGCAGTCGAAGGAGTTGGGCCCCTCGGCGCCCCAGACGTACGGCTTGAGCTGCTGGGTGAGCGCCCAGCGCACCGCCTCGGCGGCCTTGCCCTGGCCCACGATCGGAACGCTGAGCCTGGTGGCCCGGCCGCGCATGTTCTCGGCGCGGTCGCGGACCTCCCGGTAGAGGCTGCCCTCCAACTTGCCGACCAGGCGCTCGATCTTGGAGCGCTTGTCGCCGAGCTCCCCCAGGAGCTTCTTGACCTCGGCGGACCGGGCGGTGGCGCCGGCCCGGGCCTGCTCGGCGACCTTGAGCGCCCGGGCGACCTGGGCGACCTCCTCGCTCTGCCGCTGCTGGAGGGCGTAGCTGGTGGTGGCCTGGTCGAGGAAGGAGTCGGGGTCGCTCGACTGGGTGAAGGCGAGCGTGGAGCCCAGGCCCCCCGACATGTAGGCGCTCTGCGCGAGGAGGGTGGCCTTGGCGCGCCGGGACTCCAGCTCCGCCTCGCTGGCGGACAGGTTCTTCTTGGCCACCTCGGCGGCGCGCTGCGCCTGCTTGAGCTTCACCCGCGCGCCGTTGTACTGCTCGCTGAGCGTCTCGACCTCGACGTGGAGCTTCTCGACCTGCTTGGCGAGCTGCTGGAGGTCGGGCTTCGGGTCCGCGCCGGCGGACGTCAAGGGGGCGCCGACGGCGAGGAGGGTGAGCGCCAACCCGATGAACGCCGCCCGGCCGGGAAGGCGGCGGGAGGCGTGCTCCCGCATCGGGACGTGTCCGGCCGGACGCCTACTGCCACGGCTCGGCATGCGCTTCACCAACAGGCTCCTCTCGTGGCCGCCTACCGGGTTAGCTGTCGGGTTCGGGCCGGAGGCAGCCCTACCGAGCGCGCCGGTGGCGGCTCGGATTCACCCCTGGGGACGCGTGGAGGGTGGGTCCCCGGCTCCCCGGGTCCGGGGATTCGGCGGGTCAGCTTTTCGGGGGACGCTGACATCGAGCACGGACATTAGTGCAATTGGAGGTTCATGCTCAACCAGAACCACAAACTCGGTAGAGCTTTCACAACCGGAAAGTCACGGGCAGATCACATACTTTCATGATCCAGGTACCTGTCAACCTGGACCTATGCCGCTCCGAGCGGCATACCGCCTATGTCATCGCAGTTCCCGGTCCATGCCGAGGGTGAATGGCCGCCGTCACCGGCGTTTCCGGCCGGGCGGGACGGCGGTGACGCCGTGCGCCGGGCGGTGCCGTTGTGACCGAAGTTACGGCTGGACCGTAATGGGGGTACGCCGAGGACGTACGCTGATCGGTCATGGAGCAGGTTGCAGGACACTCCCCGGCGCCGGGGGCCCGGGAGGGCGAAACCGGGACGACGGCCGGGTCCGCCGGGTTCGCTGGCATCACGGTCCGCCGCGCCCGCACGCCGGACGTGCGGGCGATCCGGCGGCTGGTCGACACCTACGGCGGCGCCGGGCCGCGGCTGCTGGAGAAGGCCACGGTCACCCTGTACGAGGACGTCCAGGAGTTCTGGGTGGCCGAGCGGGACGGGGCCGTCGTGGGCTGCGGGGCGCTGCACGTCCTGTGGGAGGACCTCGCCGAGATCCGCACCGTCGCCGTCGATCCGGAGTGCCGGGGCCGGGGCATCGGCCATCTGATCGTCTCGGCGCTGATCCGCACGGCCGGCGAGCTCGGCCTGCGGAGGGTCTTCTGCCTCACCTTCGAGGTGGACTTCTTCACCCGCCACGGTTTCCGGCGGATCCAGGGCACGCCCGTCTCGCCCGAGGTCTACGCCGAATTGCTCGCCTCCTATGACGAAGGCGTCGCCGAGTTCCTCGATCTGGAGCACGTCAAGCCGAACACCTTGGGAAACACGCGGATGTTGCTCCATCTGCCGCCCGAGCTCTGACGCGGTGACCGAGGTTACGACTGTGACAAAAGGTGACTCTCGGACGCCTATCTCGATACCTTGTGCTGCAACGTGCATGTGAGTCTTGAACGCGCCACATGCGTAGTCGAAGTGAGGTGACGCGGTGACCACCGGACAGCCGCCGTATCCGCAGGATGATCCCGACCGCGACCGCACACCGTCGGGACACTCCGGATACGGCTCGCACGACATGGGCAGAGGCCCCGACGAACACGATCCCGACGCGACAATCGTGGGATATCGGACGGACAACACCGGTCCGGGACAGGGCCAGCCCGGCTACGGTCAGCCCGGCGCCTATGGCCAGGGCGGACAGCCGGGGTACGGCGGTCAGCAGCCGTCGTACGACCAGGGCGCCTACGGCCAGCAGAGCTCCCAGCCGGGCTACGGCCAGCAGCCGTCCTACGACCAGCAGCAGGCGTACGGCCAGCAGGGCGCCCCGGGCTACGGCCAGCAGCCGTCCTACGACCAGCAGCAGGCGTACGGCCAGCAGGGCGCCCCGGGCTACGGCCAGCAGCCGTCCTACGGGCAGCAGGGCTCCCAGCCGGGGTACGGCCAGCAGGGCGCCCAGCCCGGCGGCTACGGTCAGCAGCCGTCGTACGACCAGCAGCAGTACGGCCAGCAGGCCTCCCAGCCCGGGTACGGCCAGCAGGGCGCTCAGCCGGGGTACGGTCAGCAGCCTTCCTACGACCAGCAGCAGGCGTACGGCCAGGGCGCCCAGCCCGGCTACGGCCAGCAGCCGTCGTACGACCAGCAGCAGTACGGCCAGCAGGGCGCCCAGCCGGGGTACGGCCAGCAGCCGTCCTACGGCCAGCAGAACTCCCAGCCCGGCGGTTACGGCCAGCAGCCCTCCTACGACCAGGGCGCCTACGGCCAGGGCGGGCAGCCGCAGTACGGCCAGCAGCCGTCCTACGACCAGCAGCAGGCGTACGGCCAGCAGAGCTACGGCGCCCAGCAGGGCTACGGCCAGCAGCCCTCCTACGACCAGCAGCAGGCGTACGCCCAGCAGGGCTACACCCCGCAGTGGGGCGACGGCCACGCCCCGGGCGTGTCGGCCCCGCTCGCCGAGTGGTGGCAGCGCCTGGTCGCCCGCATCATCGACGGCCTGATCCTGGCGATCCCCACGTTCGTCGTCACGCTCGTGCTGACCGGGATCCTGGTCACCGCCCCGTCCTTCAACATGGAGACCGGGGAGTACAGCGTCGGGAGCGGGACGTTCCTCGCCACCTTCCTCACCGGTCTCGTCGGCGGGCTGATCTACTTCGTCTACGAGTTCCTGATGCTGAAGGCGAAGGGGCAGACCGTCGGCAAGATGGCCATGGGCATCAAGGTCGTGCCGGTCGGCGGGGCGCCCCAGGCAGAGGGGCTCCCCTCGAACAAGGCCATGAGCCGGGCGGGCGTCCTGTGGGGCCCGTCCATACTGCGCGGCATTCCCTTCGTGGGCTTCATCATCGGGATCTTCTCCCTGGTGAACGTGCTCTGGCAGCTGTGGGACAAGCCGCTGCACCAGTGCCTGCACGACAAGGCCGCCGCCACGACGGTCGTGAAGACCAGGTAGTTCCGGCAGTTCCCGAAAAAACGGGGCCGGCGGGTTGAACCGCCGGCCCCGTTTTTTCGTGTGTGAAGGGAAACGAGCGGGGTAACGGCACTCCGGAAGGGACGGTAACGGCGTCCGGAGGCGGTTGTGGCGGGGTGTGAACCCGGGCGTGTCCGTGCGGGGCGTTATGGGCCTTCTTCCGGGCTTCCCCGGGGAGGGCGTTATGGAGCCTTCCAAGTGTGCTTCCGGTCACGACAAACCCCGTGGATCGGCCGTGCCGTCACGCCGGGTGCCTATCGGGCGTCAATGGGGTGACAGTTACCGGGGGAACTTCCGTGACGTCCGGCGAATGGCGGGTGACGGGCGGGCCGGGCCGCGGCCGCCCGCGACTTCCCGCGTCTTCTCCCGGCCCGGCGGGGGAATGCCGGCGCGCCTTCCCGCCACGCCCGGGAAGGCGTTCTCGCGGATCCGGCCCGGGTTAGCGGGGCGTCACCGGCCCGGCGGTTTGGTGGTTATAAGGGCTACGACTATGTTCCTTGCGCCCGGGGGGCCGTAGGCTTGGGAAGAAAGCGATGAAGATCCGTCTTGTTCCGCGGGACGAAGGCGTACCGCGGAACCGGCCGCCCACCGAAGAGGGCGAGGCCCGACGGGGCTCCACCCGGGTGTTCCCGTCCTCTTGACATTACCGCCGCCGACCCGGTGATGATGATCCGGAGCTTCGGCAAGATCTTTTCTGTTGCGGTCGAAAAACCCTTGTGAGCAGGGGGTTTCCGGGGCCGTCGGGAGGGAGTCGCTGTCAAGTGGCCGTAGTTGACATTGGTTTTTCGGCGGAGTGATCATCAGATGATCGTCCTGTCGGTTTTTTCCCCTCGGCTTTACGGACGGCAACCGGTAAGACGGCTGGAGAGAAGCATTAAGGTGGAGATGGGCGGTCCCGGGGGCCCGTGCCGCCCCCCGGTGACGCTAAGGTCGTCCCTGGGCGGGCGCCCACGGTCCCGGCGGCTTCCCGTCCGCGGGCGGGCCACGCCGTCCCAGGAATTCCACGGTTCCCAGAAAGTCACCCACGCTGCGGAGCGAGGACGAATGAACGACGTATTGTCCGCGTTGATACCCCCGGTGGTCGTCGGCGGGGCCTTCATCTACGGAGCGGTCAAGCTTCTTCGCAGTGAAGCCGCCGGTCGGCGTCCGGCAAAACGGGAGGAGACCGCCGGGTCCCAGGACGGATGATCGCGGCCGTCCGGTTCCGGTCGGGTTCCCAGGAGAATCGCCGGGGTCCCGGAATTGCCGCCCCCCGATGGCGGGTATATGTTTGGCTAGCGAATGAAACAATACTCCGCGAAAGGATTGCGTAGATGGCCAAGCAGATCCAGGAGATTCTCATCGACGACCTCGATGGGGGCGAGGCCAATGAGACGGTCGCCTTCGCGATTGACGGCACGAGCTACGAGATTGATCTCAGTGAAGTAAACGCGAAGAAGCTCCGCGACTCCCTGTCGCCTTTCGTGCAGAGCGCCCGCCGTTCCGGCGCGGCTCCGCGTCGCCGCCGCGCCGGCGGCAGCAGGGCTCTCACGCGGGAGAAGAGTGCCGACATCCGGGCTTGGGCGAAGTCGCACGGCCTTAATGTCAGCGAGCGCGGCCGTATCGCCTCCAAGATCGTCGAGCAGTACGAAGCGGCTCACTAGCGAGTGTCGCGCGACTGCTCGCGGGATCGTTGAATCATGCGGTTATGGCGGCCACGGTGGGGTCCGGTGGCGGCCATGACCGCATGGCGCGTTTGATCGTCTATAAACGTCGTTCGCTTGCGGCGTAGCGGGAACATCTCACCCCCGGTAAGTAGTTGGATGGAGGGTGAACGCCCTGCTCCCGGGGAACGTCTCGTTCATAGAGCGGTCGTCTGGGCGGGGCTACCATGCGGGATGACAGGGCCCGGATATCCCGGACCTGCCTGACCGCTCTGTGAGGAGCGACGAGATGTTCGAGAGGTTCACCGACCGCGCACGGCGGGTTGTCGTCCTGGCCCAAGAAGAGGCCCGGATGCTCAACCACAACTACATCGGTACGGAGCACATTCTTCTTGGCTTGATCCATGAAGGTGAAGGCGTTGCCGCCAAGGCTCTGGAGAGCCTCGGCATCAGCCTCGAAGGTGTGCGTCAGCAGGTCGAGGAGATCATCGGCCAGGGACAGTCCGCGCCTTCGGGGCACATTCCCTTCACCCCGCGCGCCAAGAAGGTCCTTGAGCTGTCGCTCCGAGAGGCCTTGCAGCTGGGTCACAACTACATCGGCACCGAGCACATCCTGCTCGGCCTCATCCGTGAGGGCGAGGGCGTGGCAGCCCAGGTGCTGGTGAAGCTGGGGGCGGACCTCAACCGCGTCCGGCAGCAGGTGATCCAGTTGCTCCACGGTTACCAGGGCAAGGAGCCGGCCGCCGCGGGCGGTCCGCAGGAGTCGGCGCCGTCGACCTCCCTTGTGCTGGACCAGTTCGGCCGCAACCTGACGCAGGCCGCCCGTGAGGGCAAGCTCGACCCGGTCATCGGCCGCGACAAGGAGATCGAGCGGGTCATGCAGGTCCTCTCCCGGAGGACCAAGAACAACCCGGTCCTGGTGGGTGAGCCCGGCGTCGGCAAGACCGCCGTCGTCGAGGGCCTGTCCCAGAAGATCGTCAAGGGCGAGGTTCCCGAGACGCTCAAGGACAAGCAGCTCTACACCCTGGACCTCGGCGCGCTGGTGGCGGGCTCCCGCTACCGCGGTGACTTCGAGGAGCGCCTCAAGAAGGTGCTCAAGGAGATCCGCACCCGCGGCGACATCATCCTGTTCATCGACGAGCTGCACACGCTCGTGGGCGCGGGCGCCGCAGAGGGCGCGATCGACGCCGCCAGCATCCTCAAGCCGATGCTGGCCCGCGGCGAGCTGCAGACCATCGGCGCCACCACCCTCGACGAGTACCGCAAGCACCTGGAGAAGGACGCCGCGCTGGAGCGCCGCTTCCAGCCGATCCAGGTGGCCGAGCCCAGCCTCAGCCACACGATCGAGATCCTCAAGGGCCTGCGCGACCGTTACGAGGCCCACCACCGGGTCTCGATCACCGACGGCGCCCTCGTGGCCGCCGCGCAGCTCGCCGACCGCTACATCAGCGACCGGTTCCTGCCCGACAAGGCGATCGACCTGATCGACGAGGCCGGCTCGCGCATGCGCATCCGCCGCATGACCGCGCCGCCGGACCTGCGCGAGTACGACGAGAAGATCGCCAACGTGCGGCGCGACAAGGAGTCCGCGATCGACGCGCAGGACTTCGAGAAGGCCGCCGCGCTGCGCGACCAGGAGAAGCAGCTCCAGCTCAAGCGTGAGCGCCGGGAGAAGGAGTGGAAGGCCGGCGACATGGACGTCGTCGCCGAGGTCACCGAGGAGCTCATCGCCGAGGTCCTGGCGACCGCCACCGGCATCCCGGTCTTCAAGCTCACCGAGGAGGAGTCCCAGCGGCTGCTCCGCATGGAGGACGAGCTGCACAAGCGGATCATCGGCCAGGACGACGCCATCAAGGGCCTGTCCCGCTCGATCCGCCGCACCCGCGCCGGTCTGAAGGACCCGCGCCGCCCGGGTGGCTCGTTCATCTTCGCCGGTCCGTCCGGCGTCGGTAAGACCGAGCTGTCCAAGACGCTGGCCGAGTTCCTGTTCGGGGACGAGGACGCGCTGATCATGCTGGACATGTCCGAGTTCATGGAGAAGCACACCGTCTCCCGGCTGTTCGGCTCGCCTCCCGGCTACGTCGGATACGAGGAGGGCGGCCAGCTCACCGAGAAGGTGCGGCGCAAGCCGTTCTCCGTGGTCCTCTTCGACGAGATCGAGAAGGCCCACCCGGACATCTTCAACTCGCTGCTCCAGATCCTGGAGGACGGTCGCCTGACCGACGCCCAGGGCCGCGTGGTGGACTTCAAGAACACCGTCATCATCATGACGACCAACCTCGGCACCCGGGACATCTCCAAGGGCATCGGGGTGGGCTTCGCGAAGTCCAACGACACCGAGTCGAACTACGACCGGATGAAGGCCAAGGTGCAGGAGGAGCTCAAGCAGCACTTCCGGCCCGAGTTCCTCAACCGCGTCGACGACATCGTGGTCTTCCACCAGCTCACGCCGAAGGAGATCATCAGCATCGTGGACCTGATGCTGGCGCAGGTCGCCGAGCGTCTGAAGGACCGCGACATGGGCCTGGAGGTCTCGCCGGAGGCGAAGAAGCTGCTGGCCGACCGCGGCTACGACCCGGTGATGGGCGCCCGGCCGCTGCGCCGGACGATCCAGCGCGAGCTGGAGGACACGCTGTCGGAGAAGATCCTGTACGGCGAGCTCCGTCCCGGCCAGATCGTCAAGGTCTCGATCGAGGGCGAGGGCGACGCCGCCAAGTTCGTCTTCGTCGGCGAGGCCGCGCCGGCCGACCGGGTCCCCGACTCGGCGGCCGCGATCGCGGAGCCGATCCAGCACTGACCCGGTCCGGATCGGTGCCGGCCCGGCGCCGATCCGGCGGTGGTACGACGTGGTGGCACAACTTTGAGCGGACCCCCCGTGAGCAGTCTCACGGCGGGGTCCGCTCTTTTGTTCTGGAAGAAGGTATACCGCCACCGTAAGTAGTACTACACTCTGTAGAGTGATTCGGCCGGCTCATCGGCGTGACCTGGTTCGGCGGTCACGACGTCGTGACCGGTCCTGACGTCAGCCCGCCGACGTACCGACGTATCGGCTCCGGGGATGACGCGGGGACCGGGGCCCAAGCGGGAAGCTCGGCGGATCCGGTCGAACCCTCGGCGGCAAAGGACCCGCCGGCCCGCGGCTCGGGTTTCCGCGCGGGCGTCCGGGATCGCCGTACAGAGCACGTCTTGGAGGCATCGGATGCGTTTGCGGCACGAGGACGGGACGCTCGTTCACCTGTCCTACAACGCGGGCGTGCATCCCGCTGAAGACCTGGAGAACCTCATCGCCCACCTGACCCGGTACGCGGTGCCGGTGCGCAAGCGCCTGGGCGTCGACCGGATGGGCGTCGGCCTCTGGCTGTCTCCGGGGGTGGCCGACCACCTCATCGCCGACCGGATCGAACTGGTACGGCTGCGCCGCTCCCTGGAGGAGCGCGGCCTGGAGGTCGTCAGCCTCAACGGCACCGGCGGGCGCAACCAGGACGCTCCCGGCCCCGACTGGGCCAAGCCCGAGCGCTACCGCTACACGATGGCGCTGGCCAAGATCCTGGCCTTCCTGCTGCCGGAGGACGTCCGCTTCGGCAGCATCTCCACCATCCCCATCGGCTGGCGCCGCGACTGGCCGTCCGACCTGCACGCGATCGCGACCCGCCGCCTGGAGCGTCTCTCGCGTGAGCTGCGTGGCCTGTACAGCGTCACCGGCAAGACCATCAGGGTCGGCTTCGAGCCGTGGCCCGGCTGCGTGCTGGAGACCACCAAGCAGGCCCTCGACCGGGTCTGCGACATCGACTCCGAGCACCTCGGCGTCTGCCTGGACGCCTGCCACCTCGCCGGCGGCGCGGAGGAGCCGGGCACGGCGCTGCGCGGCCTGGCCGACGCCGGCGCCCCGGTGGTGAAGCTCGGTCACGTCCACAACCACGTGAGCGACGCCCGCCGGGAGCTCCCGAGCACCCGCTCGATCCTGGAGGACACCCTCACCGCGATGCTCTCCGGCGCGGTGAACGGCACCGCCCACATCGAGGTCGAGACCCACGATCTGGCCGTGCCGGTCCGTGCCAAGGGCCCCGGCGCGCTGGTCACCGCCCTCGCCGACGAGCTCGACTGGGCCCGCACCAACCTCACCGCGCTCGGCCTGCGCCTGGCCGCCTGAGCGCCGGTCGGCGGTTCAGCCGGGCAGGCGGTAGGTGCCGTCGTCCAGTACCTCGGCCAGCCCGTCGGCGACGAGGCCGTCCAGGGCGCGTTCCCGCTGTGTGTCGCTCTCCCAGACCGCGTCCAGGGCGGCCTTGGGGACCGGGCCGTGGGCCTGGCGCAGGACCGCCAGCAGGCGCCCCCGGCACTGGCGGTCGGTGCCCTCGTAGGACTGCCCCCGGCGGGCGGGCCCGTCGTAGGGCGGCTTGCCGGCCAGGCGCCAGGCGCACAGCGCGCTGACCGGGCAGTCGGCGCAGCGTGGAGCCCGGGCGGTGCAGACCAGCGCGCCCAGCTCCATGACGGCGACCGCCCAGACGGGCGCCTCGTCCGGGCCGGGCAGCAGCGACTCGGCGAGCCTGCGCTCGGGCGGCGTGGTCGCCTTCGGCGGATACTCCTCGCCTCGCACGGCCCGCGCCAGGACCCGCCTGACGTTGGTGTCCAGGACCGCGTGGCGGCCCCCGAAGGCGAAGCTGGCCACCGCGGCCGCGGTGTACTCGCCGACGCCCGGCAGCGCCAGCAGGGTGGCGTGGTCGGACGGCACCTCCCCGCCGTGCCGCTCGGTGATCGCCCGCGCGCAGGCGTGCAGGTTGAGCGCGCGGCGCGGGTATCCGAGGCGTCCCCAGTGGCGTACGGCCTCGCCGGGAGGCTCCTTGGCGAGGGCGGCGGGCGTGGGCCAGCGCTCCATCCACTCGGTCCAGATGGGCAGCACCCGGACCACGGGCGTCTGCTGCAGCATGATCTCGCTGACCAGGATCGACCAGGGGGAGGCCCCGGGGGCCCGCCAGGGGAGGTCGCGGGCGTGCTCGGCGTACCAGCCGAGCACGGGGTCCAGGAGAGGGTTCGACTCGGGCACGCTTCGACGATAGTGCGGGGCGGAGACCGCCTGCCCCCTTCCCGCCGACGTGAAACGCGTGACAGCGGCGGGTCTCCCCTGCCACTCCACTCACGGTCCCCATACTGTACGCATGGACCCGGACACTTTCCGTAGCGGAATAGGGGCGGACGTCTACTGGCGGCGCCGGGTGGTCGCGCTCATCGGCGTGCTCGTGGTGGTCGCCGTCGTGGCCTGGGCCTGCTCGTCGAGCAAGCCGGAGCGTCCGCGGAAGGAGGGCTCGGCCGACCGGCCGGCCGGTCCGGACGCGGTGTCGGCCGCCCTGCCGACCGTGACGGTCACCTCCTCCTCCGGGACGCCGTCCCCGCCGTCACCGTCCCCGTCCCCGTCGCCGTCGTCCTCGGCGGACGGGCGGCCCGGCGGCTCCTGCTCCCCGGCCGACCTCGTGCTGAGCGTGCGTGGGACGGGGGAGATCTACGGGCCGGGCGTCCAGCCGAAGTTCCTGCTCACCCTCGTCAACACCGGCCAGACGCCGTGCCGGGCCGACGTCGGGCCGCGGGCCATGGAGGTGCGGATCACCTCCGGCGCCGACCGGGTGTGGTCCTCCGCCGACTGCGTCAGCGGCGGGGCCGACGACTTCCACCGGCTGGAGCGGGGCGTGCCGTACGTCCGGGAGGTCGTCTGGGACCGCCGGCGGTCGGGCGCCGACTGCGCGATCGAGGGCGCGGCGGCCCGGCCGGGCACGTACGTCGCGGCGGTCGGCACCCCGAGCCTCAAGGGCGACAGGGCGGTCTTCCACCTGAGGTGACGGAGAAGCCCGGCGGGTTCCGGCCCGTACGGTCCCGCGACGGGGTCAGACGTAGCGCTCCAGGATGGAGGACTCGGCGAGACGGGAGAGGCCCTCGCGGATGTGGCGGGCCCGGGCCTCGCCGACGCCGCCCACCTCCTGGAGGTCGCCGATGCTGGCGGCCAGGAGCTTCTGCAGGCTGCCGAACTGGTCGACCAGGCGGTCGACGACCGTGCCCGGCAGGCGGGGGACCTTGGCCAGCAGGCGGTAGCCCCGGGGACTCACCGAGGTGTCCAGGGCGTCGCTGCCCGGATGGCCGAGGACCCGCGCGACGACGGACAGGTCGAGCAGGTCGCTGGAGGAGAGCTCGTCGAGGTGGTGCAGGGCCTCGGCGAACCCGCGCCGGCGGCCCTCCGTGGGGAGGTAGTCGCGCACGATCAGCTCGCGGTCGGTCTCGGTGCCGGCCACCAGCTCGTCGAACTGCAGGGAGAGCAGGCGGCCGTCGGTGCCGAGCTCCACGACGTATCCGGCGATCTCCTCGGAGATGCGCCGGACCATCTCCAGGCGCTGGGCGACCACCGCGACGTCGCGGACCGTCACCAGGTCCTCGATCTCCAGCGCCGAGAGCGTGCCGGACACCTCGTCCAGGCGGTGCTTGTAGCGCTCCAGCGTGGCCAGGGCCTGGTTGGCCCGGGAGAGGATCGCCGCGGACTCCTCCAGCACGTAGCGGACGCCGTCGAGATAGAGGGCGATGATCCGCATGGACTTGCTGAGGGTGATCACCGGCAGGGACGTCTGCACGGCCACCCGCTGGGCGGTGCGGTGCCGGGTGCCGGACTCGTCGGTCGGGAGGGACGGGTCGGGCATCAGGTGCACGGCCGCGCGGACGATCCGCAGATCGCCGGAGTTGAGCACGATGGCGCCGTCCATCTTGGCCAGCTCACGCAGCCGCGTCGCGGAGAACTCGACGTCGAGCTCGAAGCCGCCGCTGCAGATCTCCTCGACCGTGCGGTCGTAGCCCAGCACTATCAGGCCGCCCGTCTGACCGCGCAGGATGCGCTCCAGGCCGTCGCGGAGGGCGGTGCCCGGTGCGACGGCGGCCAGGACGGCTCTGCGGCGCTCGTCCAGTCCTTTGTACGTCGTTGCCACTTGACCCCCGTGGTCTGCGCGTCAGGCCCAGCTTACCCACGAAGCCTCACCGGAACCCGGAGAGCGGGTCCTCAGCCGGAGCCTCAGGTGACGTGGGTGAGCGCGTCCCAGACGTTCTCCGCCTCGATGACGTCGAAGCCGGGCGCGAAACCCGCGGCCCGGCCGCCGACCGGGACCAGGGAGCGGTCCGCGCCCTTGCGCCGACCGCTGTCCAGGGAGCCGGCCGGGACGAGGGCGCGGGTGAAGCCCAGCCGGGCGGCCTCCGACAGGCGGCGCCGTACGTCGCGCACCGGGCGCAGCTCACCGGCCAGACCCACCTCGCCCATCACGACCAGCCCGGACGGCAGCGCCTTGTCCCCGGCCGCGCTCGCCACCGCGAGCATCACCGACAGGTCGATCGCCGGATCGTTGAGCTTGATGCCGCCCACGGTGGCGGTGAAGACGTCGCAGCCGCCCAGCTTGGCGTTGAGCCGCCGCTCCAGCACGGCCAGCACCATCGTGACGCGGTAGGCGTCGAGCCCGGAGGTGGAGCGGCGCGGCTGCTGGGCCTCGGTCCGGGCGACGAGGGCCTGGACCTCGGCGGGCAGTGGCCGGGTGCCCTCCAGGGTGACGGTGACGCACGTGCCGGGCACGGGGTCGGTGCGGTGGGAGACGAACAGGCCGCTGGCGTCGGCGATGCCCTCGATGCCGTCCTCGTGCAGGTCGAAGCAGCCGACCTCGTCGACGGGACCGTAGCGGTTTTTGATCGCGCGGACCATGCGGAGCCGGGAGTGGCGGTCGCCCTCGAAGTGGAGCACCACGTCGACCAGGTGCTCCAGCGTACGGGGGCCCGCGATCGAGCCCTCCTTGGTGACGTGGCCGACCAGGACCGTGGACATGCCGCGCTCCTTGGCCAGCCGGACCAGATTGCCCGCGACCTCCCTGACCTGGGTGACGCCGCCGGGCACGCCGGTCGCCTGGGCCGAGCCGATGGTCTGCACCGAGTCGACGACGAGCAGGTCGGGCCGGACCTTCTCGACGTGCGTGACCAGGGCGCCCAGGTCGGTCTCGGCCGCGAGGTAGAGGTGCTCCTGGATCGCGCCGATCCGGTCGGCCCGGACCCGCACCTGGGCGGCCGACTCCTCACCCGTGATGTACAGCACGGTCTGCTGCCGGGCCATCTTCGCCGCGGCGTCGAGCAGGAGCGTGGACTTGCCGATGCCGGGCTCCCCGGCCAGCAGGATCACCGCACCGGGCACCACGCCGCCGCCGAGCACCCGGTCGAGCTCGGGCACGCCGGTGCCGCGGGCGTGCGCCACCTCGGCCTTGACCTGCCCGATCGGGACGGCCGGGGCCGACACCGCCCCGGCGGAGGCGACGTGCACGCCGGCGCGCGCGGTCTCCTCCTCGACGGTGCCCCAGGCCTGGCACTCACCGCAGCGACCCACCCACTTGGCGGTCTGCCAACCGCACTCACCACAGCGATAGCCGACCTTCTTAGCCATGGCCGCACGCTACCGGCATCGACCGACAACTTTCACCCGTCCGCGGCGCGCGCCGGGCGGGAGGGACTGCCGCGGCCGGGCGGCGGCGCGTACGATCTGGCCATGTCCGGACGGTTGGTGACGATCGTGACGCTGGTCGCGCTGCTGGCGGCGTGCGGTACGGCCGGCCGGTCGCCCTCGGCCGGGGAGCCGCCCGGAACGGCCGGTCCGGGCCGGGGATCGCCCGGCGTGACGACGGCCTCGCGCGCCCCGGTCGCGTCGCCGTCGCCCGACCCGTCCGCGCCCCCGTGGACCCAGACCGAGGTGAGCGAGTGGGGCGGGTCGATGACGAGCGCGCTGGCGTTCGCCGCCGACGACGTCTGGGCGGCCGGCACGGTGGACGAGGGCGAGGCCCTGATCACCCACTGGGACGGCCGCGCCTGGCGTGAGGTCGCCCCGCCCGTCCGGAGGCGGGAGGTCTTCTTCCGGCTGCTGGCGGCGTCGTCCCGCGACGACCTGTGGGTGTTCTCCGACGACGGGCGCGCCTGGCGCTGGACGGGCACCGGGTGGGCCGCCCGGGGCGGCCTGGGCGGCACGACGGGCGCAGACGGCACGAGCGGTACGGCGGGCACGAACGGCACGGCGGGGCCGGACCGTACGAGCGGCACGGGTACGAGCGGCGCGGCCGGGTCCGGCGGGCTCTGGCTGCGCGCGGCGGCCGTCGCGGGACCGCGCGACGTGTGGACGGCGGGCACGACCCGGGGCGACCCCGCGCGGCCGTTCCTCGGCCGGTGGGACGGCTCGGGCTGGTCGGAGCCGCCGCTGCCGCCCGGCGCGGAGGTGAACGACCTCGGCGCGTTGTCGCCCCGCGACGTGTGGGCCGTGGGCCGGTCGGGCGGCCAGGCCATGATCATGCACTGGGCGGGGGAGCGGTGGGACCCCGTACCGGCGCCGCCCGTGCCGGGCGCGCGGGGCGCGGTCCTGGACCGCGTGCTCGTGGTGTCACCGGACGAGGCGTGGGCGCTGGGCACGGCCGAGGTGTCCGACCAGGAGAGGCGCCAGTTCCTGCTGCGCTGGGACGGGAGCCGGTGGAGGGAGGCCGGACCTCTCCCGCAGGGCACGCGCCTCACCGCCGTGGAGTCCGACGGGCACGGTGGGCTCTGGGCCGGCGGCGAGAGCCGGGGCGCCGGGGAAAGGACGATCCTCCACTTCGACGGCGCGGGCTGGACGTACGGGAGGACGCCCGGCACCCAGTCGGGCCCCGTGGTGAACGACCTCGCGCGGTCCCCGGACGGCGACCTGGTCGTCGCGGTCGGCGGCAACCCCGACTACGACGAGGACAGCGAGGCCTGGGTCTGGACCCGGCACTGAGCCGCCCGGCCCGCGCGGGACGCCCGGACCTTCCGGTCCCGGCGTCCGCGTGCCCCGGCCTCGACCCGGCTCCGTCCCGTGGGGGACCCGCCACCGTGAAGGTCCGCGGAGCGGAACCTAGATGTGGCCCTCCAGGTCGGCGAGGAGAAGGCGCTTGGGCTTGGCTCCGACGATCTGCCGGACCACCTCGCCGCCTTTGTAGAGGTTGAGCGTGGGCAGGCCCGTGACGCCGTAGCGGGCCGCGATCTCCGGGTGCTCGTCGGAGTTCAGCTTGGCGATCGTGAGGCGGTCGCCGTACTCGGCCTCGATCTGCTCCAGGACCGGCGCGATCATCCGGCACGGCGGGCACCACTCGGCCCAGAAGTCCACCAGGACGGGCTTGTCGCTCTCCAGCACCTGCTCGGCGAAGTTGTCGGTGGTCAGATTGATCATGATTCTCCCTCGTTCCGGTCGGGAGGCGGCCCGAACATGCATCCGGGGCACGCCGCGCCGAGCTGGGCGGCCACCTCGGCCCGGCGTGTGAGCAGCGTGTGGATCTCGCCGTCGATCTCGGCCAGCTTGCGCCGGTAGACCTCCACCGACTCCGGGCACGAGGCCCCCGACTCGTGTCCGGCCCGCAGGCACGCCACGAACGGCCGGGCGTCCTCCAGCGTGAAGCCGACGGTGAGCAGCGACCTGATCTCGGTGACCAGCCGCAGGTCCGCCTCGCTGTACTCGCGGTAGCCGTTGGCGGCGCGCCGCGCGGTGATCAGCCCCTGCTGCTCGTAGTAGCGCAGCGCCCGGGTGCTGACCCCGGCACGTCTGGCGAGCTCTCCGATCCGCATTCGGACCTCCTCACCCGTCACGGTAGGCGTTGACGTCAGCGTCAAGGTCAAGCCGTACGGCGGGCGATCCCGTTCCCGGCCCGGCCCCGGGCCCGCCCTCGCCGGCCGGGGTCAGAAGCGCCGCCAGCGCAGCACGTTGGGGTAGTCGATCTCCAGACCGGAGGTCTCGGCGACGGCCTGCTCGGCGACCTCGGGGGTGAACTCGATGCGCAGCACCGCCTCCAGGTCGGCGCGGCGCTCGAAGGACATGCGCAGGTCCAGCGGCCGGCTGTGCCACCCCTGACGGGTCCAGAAACGCTCGACGGCCTCGGCGGAGTAGGCGGCGGGGACCGAGCGGCTGAACCAGCGGCCGAACGCGCCGCGGGTGGCGTCCAGGTCGATGACGAAGGCCGCGCCGCCTCGCCGTACGACGCGGGAGAGCTCGGCGAGGCCGGGTTCGCAGCCGGGGCCGAAGAAGTAGGCCCAGCGGGCGAAGGCGACGTCCACCGACGCGTCCGGGAGCGGCAGGGCCTGGGCGGTGGCCACGTGGACCTCGACGCCGGGCAGGGCCCGGCAGCGGCGCCGGGCGAGCTGGGCGAGGCCCTCGTGCGGCTCGACGCCGATCACGCGGGAGGCCGTGGCCGCCAGGGAGGGCAGGTGGTAGCCGGTCCCGCAGCCGATGTCGAGGACCGTCGCGCCGTCCCACGGCCGGATGGCGGCCATCGCCGCCTCGGCGCGCCCCTCCGGGTCCACGGCGCGGTTCTCCAACTCGTAGACGTGCGGGGTGTTCCAGATGTTCGGGCTGGGGATGGCGCCCCTCAACGGCCTCGGCATGCGTTCACGGTAGCGGTGTGTTCTCCGTCGCATCCGCGAGGCCGACTCCACAGGTCGTCCGGCGCGCTTAGGCTGGCAAGGTGAGCGAGCGAAGCGGATGGGACGCCGGGCGCGGGGAGGCAAGCCCGCGCGCGTCCCGGGTAGGCGGTCCGGAGACCCGGGCGGACGTGCGGACCGGTGGACGCCGCGACGCCCGTTCGTGCGAGCTCCGAACCGGAGGGAAAGACAGATGAGCGTTGTCCGGGAATCCAGTGCGAAGATCGCTTTGTCCACCGCGTCGGTTTACCCCGAACGCACCCCGGACGCCTTCGAGCTGGCCGCGCGTCTCGGATACGACGGTGTCGAGATCATGGTGGGCGCCGACCCCGTGAGCCAGGACGTCGACGTCCTGGAGCGTCTGTCCGACCACTACCAGCTGCCGATCCTGGCCATCCACGCCCCCTGCCTGCTGGTGACCCAGCGGGTGTGGGGCAAGGACCCCTGGGCCAAGCTCCAGCGGGCGCAGCGGGCCGCCGAGCGGGTCGGGGCCCGGACGGTCGTGGTGCATCCGCCGTTCCGCTGGCAGCGCGACTACGCGCGCGAGTTCGAGACCGGCCTGGCCCGGATGCGCGAGGAGACCGACATCGTCTTCGCGGTGGAGAACATGTTCCCGCTGCGGGCCAGGGGCAACGAGGTGGTGCCCTACTCGCCGGGCTGGAACCCGGTCGACTACGACTTCCCCCAGGTGACGCTGGACCTGTCGCACACGGCGGTGTCGGGCGTCGACGCCATGGAGATGTTCGGCA
This sequence comes from Streptosporangium sandarakinum, assembly GCF_050942225.1. NCBI lineage: Bacteria > Bacillati > Actinomycetota > Actinomycetes > Streptosporangiales > Streptosporangiaceae > Streptosporangium > Streptosporangium sandarakinum. The sequence goes on along the minus strand of NZ_CP192034.1, from coordinate 7,977,422 downwards.
AGCTCGGTGACCGGGTCGCCCACCTGCACCTCGCCGACGGCCTCGGGACGGCGAACAAGGACGAGCACCTGGTCCCCGGCCGGGGGAACCAGCCGTGCGCGCCGATCCTGGAGCGCCTGGCGGGCAGCGGCTTCGGCGGTCTGGTGGTGCTGGAGATCAACACGCGTAAGGCGGCCAGCCGTACCGATCGGATCGACGACCTCACCGAGGCGCTGGCCTTCGCCCGCCGTCACCTCACCGCGCCCTCGAAGGCCTGAGGGACGTAGGGACGTGGGCGTGAGGGACGCGGGACGCGCCGGTGACACGGCGGACACCGCGGGCGGGGACGTGGGAGCGGAGGACGCGTCGGCGGTCAGGCGGCGTCCGGGGCGCAGGCCGGGGTCGGCGGACACCCGGGGGCAGATCCTGGCGGCGGCGCGCCAGATCTTCGCGGAGAAGGGGTTCGACCGGGCGACCGTCCGGGGGATCGCCCGGCAGGCGGGGGTGGACCCGGCGCTGGTCCACCATTACTTCACGAGCAAGGCGGGGATGTTCGTCGCCGTCATGGACCTGCCGCTGAACCCCGAGGAGGTCGTCCCGGTCCTCGTCGACGGGCCGCGAGAGGAGGTCGGCGAGCGGATCGTCCGGTTCGTCCTGACGCTGACCGCGGACGCGGAGGCACGCCAGCCGCTGCTGGCCATGATCCGTACCGCGATGACCAACGACCAGGTGGCCGCCATGGTGCGGGAGTTCTTCACCGAGGAGCTGCTGGACCGGGCCGCCCGGGGCCTCGACATTCCGCGGATCCGGATGGAGGCGGCCTTCTCCCAGATGTTCGGCCTGATCGTGATGCGGCACGTGCTGCGGCTCGATCCGCTCGCCTCGGCCGGCGTCGAGGAGCTGGTCGCGCTGTTCGCGCCGGCGATCCAGCGGTATCTGGACGGGGACTGACCGGTCCGCCCGGGTCCGCCGTACGGCTCCCGCCGCGCCCGTAGAGCATTGTTCTGGACGCGGATTGACCGTATGGTGACCACGGTCACCGCGGGTCCGGGACGGACGACATGTTACCGATGGGTAGGATCCGTGGTGACCCGTCGTCACCCTGGATGACCGGCGGTCGTACGCTGGCAGCCAAAGCCGTCTGTGGGAGGACCCCGTGCTCTGGGTAGCGGTCATCGGGCTGGTCATGACAGCCGTCGCGGTCACACTCGCCGCGCGTCGCGTGCTGTTCCTTTACAACCTCGCCACCGCCGGGCCACCCGCGCCCGAGCGGATCGAGTACGCCAGGAACAACGTGGGCGCGGAGATCAAGGCCCAGCTCGTCGAGGTCTTCGGGCAGAAGAAGCTGCTGAAGTGGACCCCTTCGGGCACCGCCCACTTCTTCGTCATGTGGGCGTTCTTCATCCTGGCCACCGTCTACCTTGAGGCGTACGGCGCGCTGATCCAGGGCGGTGTCACCGGCCGGCCCGACTTCCACATCCCGCTCGTCGGGACCTGGCCCGTGCTGGGCTTCCTGCAGGACTTCATCGCGGTCGCCGCCCTGATCGGGCTGGTGGCCTTCACGGTCATCCGGATCAAGAACTCCCCCAAGAAGCTCGGCCGCAAGTCGCGCTTCTCCGGCTCGCACCTCGGCGGCGCCTGGCTCGTCCTCTTCATGATCTTCAACGTGATCTGGACGATGTTCCTCTTCCGCGGCGCCGCCTTCAACACCGGCAACCTGCCCTACGCCTCCGGGGCGTTCGCCTCCGAGGCGGCCGCCGCGCTGCTGCGGCCGCTGGGCGCAACGGCCAACGAGGTGCTGGAGGGCGTCGGCCTGCTGCTGCACATCGGCGTCATGCTGGTGTTCCTCGTCATCGTGGTGAACAGCAAGCACCTGCACATCTTCACCGCGCCGCTGAACGTGATGTTCTCCCGCCGCCCCGACGGCAACGGCCCCGCCCAGCCGCTGCGGATCGACGGCAAGGTCGTCGACTTCGAGGACGAGGACCTCGACGGCGACCGGCTGGGCCGCGGCAGCCTCAAGGACGTCAGCTGGAAGGGCTTCCTCGACTTCTACACCTGCACCGAGTGCGGCCGCTGCCAGTCGCAGTGCCCGGCCTGGAACACCGACAAGCCGCTGTCGCCGAAGATGCTGATCCTCGACCAGCGCGACCACGCCTTCAAGATCGCGCCGTACCTCATGGCGACCGAGGAGCAGCGCGCCGACCTGCACGAGGACGTGCTCGCCCTGCTCGAAAAGCCGCTGGTCGGCGAGGACGGCGTCATCCACCCGGACGTGTTGTGGTCCTGCACCAACTGCGGCGCCTGCGTCGAGCAGTGCCCGGTGGACATCGAGCACATCGACCACATCCTCGACATGCGCCGCTACCAGGCGATGGTGGAGTCCAACTTCCCCACCGAGGCCGGCGTCATGGTCCGCAACCTGGAGAACAAGGGCAACCCCTGGGGGATGTCCGAGATGAAGCGGGCCGACTGGATCGAGGAGCTCGCCTCCCGCGAGGACGACCCCATCGAGATCCAGCTCGTCGACGAGAAGATGCCCGAGGACACCGAGTACCTCTTCTGGGTCGGCTGCGCCGGCGCCCTGGAGGACCGGGCCAAGAAGACCACCAAGGCGGTCGCGGAGCTGCTGCACGTCGCGGGCGTGAAGTTCGCCGTGCTCGGCCCGATGGAGGCGTGCTCCGGTGACCCGGCCCGCCGCCTGGGCATGGAGTACCTCTTCGACATGCTGGCCAAGCAGAACATCGAGACGCTGAACGAGGCCGGGGTCAAGAAGATCGTCGCGACCTGCCCGCACTGCTTCAACACCCTGGCCAACGAGTACCCGCAGCTCGGCGGGACCTTCGAGGTCGTCCACCACACCCAGCTGCTGGCCAGGCTGGTGGACGAGGGCCGGCTGGTGCCGGTCACGCCGATCGACGAGAAGATCACCTACCACGACCCCTGCTTCCTCGGCCGCCACAACAAGGTCTACTCCCAGCCGCGCGACATCATGGCCAAGGTGCCGGGCGTGCGGACCCAGGAGATGCACCGGCACAAGGACCGCGGCTTCTGCTGCGGCGCCGGCGGCGCGCGGATGTGGATGGAGGAGCGGCTCGGCAAGCGCATCAACACCGAGCGCGTGGACGAGGCGCTGACCACCGACCCCGACACCATCTCCACCGCCTGCCCGTTCTGCCTGGTCATGCTGGGCGACTCGATCAACGAGAAGAAGAACGCGGGCGAGGCCAAGGAGAGCCTGGAGGTCGTGGACGTCTCCCAGCTCCTGATCAGGTCCATCAAGGGACAGCCCGCCGAGCCGCCGGCCGAGCCGGCCGGGACGGCGGTCTGAGGCTCGGCGCCGCGGTTCCGAAGAGGTTCGGACCACGTTCCGGTGAGGCCCGGGACCCCGCTCAGGCGGGGCCCCGGGCCTTACTCCGTGGAGGCGGCATGACCACGGTCCGTGTTTGCCCGGCACGCTGACAACCGGTCAAGGTGGCGAGAAAAGGACATCGGGTCTGAAACTCTTTCTCCACATAACGGGTAAATCACGGTAACCTCAACGTCGCACAGCTCATTCGACGGGAGGGGGCCGGTGATGCGCGTCATCGTCACCGACGCCGAAGTCACCCTGGCCGACGTCCTGTCACTGCGCGTGGCGGCCGACGCGCCGCTCGCCGGTCACGCCGACCTGGTCCTGCGCCACCGGGCCACCGGGACCGAGCGCCGGGTGCCGCTGGGGCCCTTCGGGACCGAGGCGCGGGACGCGACACTGGCGGTCTCCCTCGCCCCGCTGTCGCTGGACCCCGGCCGCTGGGACGCCTACCTCGAACGCGGCGAGACACGCTCCCGGATCCACAGCGTCGATCCGGGCTTCTCCCTGGACCGTCTGGAGACCTACGCGCTGGGCCGCCGTACCCTGGCCTACCGCTGCTACCGCACCCGCACCGGCTTCCTGGCCCTGCGGGTGGACCGGGTCGCGCCCGCGGCCGAGGTGCGGGCGGTGTGGTTCCGGGAGGGACGCTTCGAGGTCACCGGGGTCCTGGCCTTCACCGGGCTCGACGACGACGAGTCACGGCACGAGGCGCGGCTCGCGCTGCGCCGCAGCCGGCCCGACGCCGCGCTGACGGTCGGCGCGACGGTCCAGGGGGTGCGCTTCCACGCCGCGCTGTCCCTGTGCGACGTGCTGGCCGCCGCGCCCGAGCACCCCGGCACCTGGGAGCCCTCGCTGGAGGTGGACGACCTGGCCGAGCCGCTTCGCCTGGGATCCTGGCTGGACGACGTGGACGGCAAGCGCCGCCGCCTGCACTACCCGGCCGCGCAGATCGACGGGGTGCCGATCCAGCCCCGCTACACGCTGGACGACGAGCTCAGGATCGAGGTCGGCGGGTGAGGATCTGCCTGCTCGTCCCATCCGTCTACGGCATGCGCGGCGACGCCCGGTCGGTCGTCAACCTCGCCGGGGAGCTCTCCCGGCGGCACGACGTGGAGATCCTCAGCGTCCGCCGCCACCGGGAGCGGCCGTTCTTCCCGGTGGCGGCGGGGGTGCGGCTGTCGTGGGTGGTCGACGACCGGCCCGGCGTGCGGCACCTGCTCCCGCCGGGGCAGGTCCGCACCGACGTCGCCCTGTGGCGGCGGCTGCGCTCCCTCAAGACCGACGTGCTGATCAGCACCAGGCCGGGCCTGAGCGTCCAGGCGGCCAGGCACGCGCCCCGCGACGCCGTACGGATCGCCCGCGAGTGGGGCCGCCCGCCGGTCACCGCGTCGATCAGGCGGTTCTACCCCAGGATGGACGCGGTCGTCACCGCCACCGAGACCGGTCGCGCCGAGTGGGAGCGCCTGGTCGGGGGGACGGTCGGGGTCACCACGATCCCGGACGCGCTTCCCGACGGCCCCTGGCCGCGCTCGCGGATGGACAACCGCCTCGTCGTGGCGGGCGGGCGCTGGGTGCCGACCAAGGCGTACGACCTGCTGATCCGCGCGTTCGCCACCGTCGCCGACAAGCGCCCCGACTGGCGGCTGCGCCTGTACGGCGGGGGCCCCGAGGACCGGCGGCTGCGCGCCCTGGTCGCCGACCTGGACCTGCACAACCACGTGTACTTCATGGGCACCACCCCCGACCTCGCCGGCGAGTTCGCCAAGGCGTCGATCGTGGCGACGACCGCCAGGGCCGAGGGGCTCGGGATGACCGTGATCGAGGCCCTGGCCAGCGGGGTGCCGGTGATCGGGTTCGACGGCCCCGGCGGGGCGGGGGAGTTCGTGACCGACGGCCGCAGCGGGGTCCTGGTCCCCCCGGGGCCGGGCGGGGACGGGGGCGGCGCCGGACCCGCGGGGGAGAGTGAGGCCCGAGACGGCGCCGGGTCCGAGGGGGAGAGCGAGGTCCGGGCGTACGCGTCCGCGCTGCTCGCCCTCATCGACGACGAACGGCGGCGCCGGGAGCTCGCGGCCGGCGCGCTGGCCGCCGCCGCCCCGCACCGGGCATCCTCGGTGGCCGAGCGCTGGGAGAAACTGATCGAGGCCGCCGCTCGCCCCGCCTGACGCGGGTACCGTTGGGACATGCATGGGTACAGCGCAGACAAGCAGGCCTATCTGACCCGCCTGCGGCGGATCGAGGGGCAGATTCGGGGCCTGCAGCGGATGGTCGAGGAAGACTCGTACTGCATCGACGTCCTGACGCAGGTCTCGGCGGCCACCCGGGCGCTCCAGGCGGTGGCGCTCGGCCTGCTGGAGGACCACGTCCGCCACTGCGTCGCCGACGCCATCAACAGCGGAGGCCCGGAGGCGGAGGAGAAGGTCAAGGAGGCATCGGCGGCCATCGCCCGTCTCGTCCGGTCGTGACTAGTCACCCGGCGGCCGGGGAGGTCACCCGGACAAGGGCGTCCCGGACCCCTTCGAGGGAGCCCGGGACGCTTTCCGGTCTTCCGGACGGTTGGTCATCCCAACGGCTTCAGCAGATCGCCGAAGCACTCAACCCGAGCGCGTTGTCGAGCTCCGCCAAGGTAAGCGGCCGTTCGCTGATGGCGACGGCGGTAAGCACCTCGGCATAGAGCGCGATCTCGTCCAACGCGACACGGTCGTGGACCCTAGAGTCCAGGTCGTCGTGCCCCACCGCGTCGTCCTTCCTTCCGCAGCCCACACCCACTTCGAGGTTACGGCGGAGGGTCCCCGCGTTCCCATGGCCCATCGGGACCATTCCTGGCGTCCCCACCACACCCTCGGAGGGGTCATTTCCCGGCTGCGAGATCACAATTCAGCCAATCGGCGGTACCGGCCGTCTGAGAACGCTATAAGCGGAGTAAGTGAGAAATAACTCCATTTGTGGTTTAACTGAATGGATCTTTGTCAGAAGTGACGGAACGGCGTCCCGGGGACGTTCGGTACCTCCGGGATCCCCGGGTCTCCGGAGTCCGCCGGGTCGTCCGGGACCGGATCGTCGCGCTCGTGGACCAGCCGGTGCACGACCGCCGAAGCCGTCGCGAACCCCCGCTCGGGAACCGGGGTCCCGGTGAGGCGGCACCAGGCGAGCCCGGCGGCGTAGGACGTGCCCAGCAGCGCCGCGGCCGCCGCCCGGTCCGGCGGGTGCAGGGCCGTGGGCAGCTCCCCGGCGCGGGGCCAGCACCTGCGCAGCGGGTGCGACGGATCGTCCAGCGCCACCCGCAGCATGTGGCGCAGCTCCGGCTCCAGCCACGGGTACAGCTCCTCGACCGCCCCCGGGGCGGCCTCGGACAGGTCGGCGGCGAGCAGCGAGGCCGCTATCGCCCGGGGATCGGCCCCCTTGGCGGCGACGAACCCCAGCGCCACGACCAGGTCGTAGACCACGTGCTGGAGGTGCTCGCCGGGCGAGGTCTCCGGCAGCGTCACGTGGGGCGGGCAGCGCTCCAGCCACGCCCGCCGTACGGTGTGGTCGCCGGCCTGGGCGGCTGAGGGGTCGGCGCCCGTACGGCGGAGCACCGGCTCCAGCATGGCCGACAGGGCGTCCGCCCGGGGCCGGAAGCGGGGGTCGTCGCGGATCACCCCCGCGGTGTCGGCCATGAGCGCCACCAGGCGGCGCCCGGCCTCCGGGTGCCCGGCCCTGACCCGCTCGCCGTACAGGGCGGCCAGGTCCTCAAGGGAGAAGGGGGACAGCCACCGGACCCACTCGTCACCGGGCAGCGGGCGGGCCAGGAACTCGCCGAACACCGACAGCAGCACCTCGTTGCCGTCGAAGGCGGGGGCGTAGGCACACCACATGAGCGTGCCCCAGACGGCGGCCACCGGGCTGGCCACCTCCTCGGCGAAGACCTCGGTGAACGGGCCGGTGAGAGGGAAGTCCTCGCGGCGCCTGCCGCGCTGGGCGGCCAGCAGCTCGCGCACCCGGTCGGTGATCCGGGGAGGCACGTCGGGGCCGACGAACCCCTGGACCGAGCCGCGGTCGGCGGTGACGTCCGGGCCGTGCGGGACCAGGTGCCGCGGGATCACGGACGTGTCGTGGGCGACCCGCGACGCGGCGCGGAACTCCGGGTCGACCGGGGGCGCGGCCGGGTGCCAGCGGCCGCCGGCCGGGTCGTGGCGATGCCACCGGGCGTGCGCGCCGAACAGCCAGCGCCCGCCGTCGGGGGCGGCCAGGACGCGCGACGCGATGGCCTGGGCCCGCGCGGGCTCCGGAAGCGCCGCCCACCGCGGATCGGCCACCATGGCGCGCACGTCGCCCTCGATGGCGTCGAAACAGTCCCAGCGCGACACGGCGGCCATGTTACCCGCGGCCTCCCCGGCCGTCCCGGGCCTCGGGGCGGCCGGGGACGCGGTACGGCGTCGCGCCTCTCACGGGCCCGTGCTCGTCGGCGGGGACGGGCGGGACCGGGACCGGGACCGGGACGGGAGGAATGGGGGTCAGGGGAGCCGGCCGGAAGGGGCCGGAACGGCGGGGCGGCGGTCAGGGGAGCCGGTCGGAAGGGACCGGGACGGCGGCGCGGTGCCGTACCGCCTTGGCCACGTAGTTGTCCGGGGTGCGGGCGAAGGACGCGCGGTCGTCGTCGGTGAGCTCGCGGACGATCCTGCCGGGGACGCCCGCGACGAGCACCCCGGCCGGGATCTTCTTGCCGGGGCCCACCAGCGCCCCCGCCGCGACCAGGGAACCCGCGCCGATCCTGGCCCCGCCGAGCACGATGGCCCCGATGCCGACCAGCGCCCCGGTCTCCACATGGGCGCCGTGCACCATGGCCTTGTGGCCCAGGCTGACCCGCGGTTCGAGCACCGTGGGCTCGCCGGGGTCGGCGTGCAGGCAGCACAGGTCCTGGACGTTGCACTCCTCGCCGACCTCGATCAGCTCGTCGTCGCCGCGGAGGACCGATCCGTACCAGACGCCGGCGGCGCGGCCGATCCGTACCCGGCCGACGACCACCGCGCCCGGGGCGACGTAGGCGTCCGGGTGGATGCTGGGGATCGCGTCACCGTCGAGGGAGGCGATGTACGGGTTGGTAGTCACGCGTCCGATGTTACGCGGCGTGAGCTTGCCCGATATTTCCGCAAGCAGGTGAGGCGTTCCGGTTGCGGACTTGGCCGGTAAGCAGGAAAGTCGTCTACCGACGTCTCCTTTCCGCCACCAACCTCCACGGGCAGCAGCATGACAAACGAGCACGACAGCTTTCCCGATCTGATGCAGGAGAACCTGTTCGAGGTCGCGATGCGCGGTTACAGCCGTCGCCAGGTTCATGAGTACATGAACCGCACTCGCGCGCAGATCCGCGACCTTGAGGAGCGGCTCACCCGGGCGGCCGAGCAGGTAGAACGGAGCCGGGTCGAGCTGGCCGACGCCCGGCGAAGACTCTCCGACGCCCCCCAGGACTACGACGAGCTCGGCCAGCGGCTCAGCCAGATACTGAAGCTGGCCGAGGAGGAGGCGGCCGCCAAGCGCGAGGCGGCCATCGCCGAGGCGAGCAAACTGCGTGAGGACGCCGCGACGGAGGCGGAGCGGCTGGTGGGCTCGGCGCGGGAGCGCGCGGAGGCGATCCTGGCGGCGGGGCAGCAGGAGGCCGAGCGCAGGGTCGCCGAGGCCACCGCCATGGCCGAGAAGCGGCTCACCCACGCGGGGGCGGAGGCCGACGAGACCCTCGGCGCGGCCCGCGCCGAGGCAGAGCGGGTGCTCACCGCGGCGCGGAACGAGGCGGAGCGGATGGTCGAGGGCGCCCGCGCCGAGGCGGAGGCCACCGTGGGGAACGCCAGGGCCCAGGCCGAGGCGACCGTGTCCTCCGCCAACGCCGAGGCGCACTCGACGCTGACCGCGGCCCAGCAGCGGGCCGCGGCCCTGGACGAGACGACCGGCCGCCGGGTGACCTACCTCACCGACACCCACCGGGAGGTCGTGCGCCGTCTCACCGAGATGGGCGCCGTCCTGGGCGACCTGCTCCACCGGGAGGGCGCGGCCGGGCCCCTGGTCGACGAGGACGCCGTCCTGCCGCCCGCGCCCGTACGGCCCGCCCCGATCCCGGTTCCGGCGGGCCAGGAGACGCAGGCGCTCCCCGGGGCGCCCGTCCCGGCGCCGGGGGCCGTGCCCGGCTCCGATGACGAGGTCGTGGACGTCGCCGGCCCGGACGCGGAGAGCGGCGCCGACGGGGACGCGGGCATCGAGGCGGACGTCGAAGCCGTCCGCGTGATCGTGGCCGAGGACGACGAGGAGAACGAGGCGACCGGGGACGCCGGGGACGCCGAGGACGCCGAGGGCCGGGCCGGTGCGGGCGACGAGCGCGGTCCGGACCGTGCGGACCATGCGGGTCGTGCGGACCATGCGGGTCGTGCGGACCATGCGGGTCGTGCGGACCACGCGGCTCGCGAGGACCGTGCGGACCACGCGGGTCGCGCGGGTCGCGGGGACCGTGCGGACGGCGATGGCGAGGCGGATGGCGCGGATGGCGGTCGCGCCGACGGTCATCGAACCCCGGCCGCGCCGACCGTCAGACTCTGATCCGGGGCACGGTCTTTGATCCGGCTCGGCCTCTGATCCGGCTCAGCCTTTGATCCGGCTCGGCTTCTGCCCGGCCCGGCCGGCCCGGTCGTGGGGACCGCGCCGCACCCGGACCGCTCCGCACGCGGACCGCGCGGAGCGGTCCGGGTGCGGCGGCCCAGGCGGAAACCCCCGCCCCCGATAGGGCCCGGGGGCTTCCGCGATTGGGGGCCCGGTGCCGGGACCGCGGAAATCGCTGGCCCCGGCACCGGGCGGCTCTCTCATCGGCACGTTCCGCCGGAACGTTCCTGTTGGTCGAGCAGTTGCTCGCGTAGTCCCTCGGGCTCGTCGGCGTCGATCGTCATCGCGCAGCCGGCCTCGCGTTGCGCGGACGTCAGCGGGTGGTGGCGGGTGGCCCACCACCGCCCCGCGTCACTCCGCCAGATCGTCCAGTCGGGAAACTCCCGGGCGATTTCCGCTAGATGCCGGTCGAATGACATCCCCGCACCTTCCCCGCGCCCGGTCCCGACTGTGTGACGCTCCACCTTCGACGGTGCGGCACCTCTCTAGAGAAATCAATGATCGTGAGGGACAGGTCAACCTACCGGTTGACAGATCGGCTTGATCTATGCGTTGAAGTCGTACTGGAGTACATAGGAGGCGGCGTCGAGGATCATCTCGTTGACCTCCAGGGGTCTGCCGTCCGCCGTGTAGGCGGTCCGGAAGATCACGATGACCGGGGTGCCGGCCGGCAGGTCGAGCAGGACGGTCTCGTGGGGGTGGGGCATGCGGGCCCGTACCTCCTCACTGAAGTGCGCGGGAGGATGGCCGAGGTCGCTCAGCCGCGCGTACACGCCGCCCTGTCCCGTGTCCTCCCGTGTGATCGAGGTGCCGTCCACCAGATCGGCGGGGAAGTGGGAGACCGACAGCTGCACCGGTCTGCCGTCCACCGAGTAGCGTCGTCGCCGGACCCACACGTCCGCGCCGCCGAGCACGCGGGCCACGGCCTCCTCCGCGGTCTCCCGTTCGATGTTCATGTCGTCCACGGTGTAGGGACGGCCTCTGGTGTCGGACTCCCAGATGGCCTGCCCCCGTCCCCATTGTTCGTGGGACAGCCGGCGCGAACCGTGCCGTCTGATCGGCCGGAACTGCCGGACGTACACCCCCGAGCCGCGCCTGGGCACGGCTAGTCCTTCGTTGATGAGCACGGACAATGCCTGTCTGGCGGTCGCACGGGCTATGCCGTGCCGCCCCATGAGGGCGTTCTCGCCCGGAAGCCGGTCCCCGTCTCGGAGCTCGCCGGACAAGATCGCTTCGCGAAGCTCGTCGGCGATGCGCCGGTAGATCGGGGGCTCGGGAGGTACCGGGGATTGCTGCACGTTTGATCACCCTCTGTCACCAACCGGGTTTGGCGTCTCCAGAGAACTTGCCCCGTCTTGTCCACGATCGCACAGATACAGAGGTTGGTCGCGTGCTTCTTTTGAGAGGAACGTGCCCGTGTGGCGATCTCCGTGCGTTTCACCGGGCCGTTACCGAGGAACGGTCCCGGCCGCTATCCGGGATGCCCGCCACCGGCGGGTGGTCGTCGTCGCCGGAACAGCACCCGCCGTGTTCACCAGCACGTCGTCGGCGGGGTCACCCGGTCGGGGCGGAGGGCCGGCGGGTGGGCAGCCGTGAGGACCGGTCGAACCGCCGAAAGCGGAGCAACGGTGATATTTCACCATTACTCCTATGCCTGCCGCCTGGGGGCAATGGTGCCGGGTGTCGTCCCGGGTGGGCGATCCCCCGGATAGGGAAAGGTGGCCCTCCGGGCAGGCCCCGTTTCAGGGCGTCGCGCTCATCCCAGGTGGCGCCGGAGGAACTCCACGGCCCGCTCCCAGGCGACCGGCGCGGCCTCGGGGTCGTAGAACTGCGGGGCCTCGTGGTTGTGGAAGGCGTGCCCGGCCTTCTCCGCGACGTGCATCTCCACGTTCGGCCGTCCGGCGGCGGCCTGCTCCACGATGGCGACCTGATCGCGCGGGATGTAGGGGTCGGAGCCGCCGAACACGAACAGCAGCGGAGCGGTGATCTTCTCCATCATGCCGGTGGCCTCCGGCACGGCCGAGCCGTAGAACGACGCCACCGCGTCCACCTCGGCGGTCGCCGCCAGGAGGTAGCCGACCGAGCCGCCCAGGCAGAACCCGACCACCCCCGCCCCGTCCCGCGCCTCCGGCAGCGCCCGCAGGTGCGCCAGCGCGATCGCCGAGTCGGACACGCCCTGGGGGAGGTCGAACCCGGAGGCCAGTTCCAGCGAGGCCGCCGTGCCGGTCTCGCCGTGGTCGGACACCCAGTTGCGCCGCAGCCGCCAGAACAGGTCCGGCGCGCCGACGACGTACCCGAGCGCCGCCAGGTCTTCGGCGACCTTCCGGATGTACGGCCCGACGCCGTAGATCTCCTGGATCAGCAGGACGACCGGGCCCGAACCCCCCTCCGGCAGCCACAGGTGCATGTCGAACGAGCCGTCGGCGACGGTGACCGTCTCGGTGCGGGTCTCCATGGGTCCTCCTGCTTGTCGTCCCGATAAAGCGGTGTCCTGATACGGCGGTGCCCTGATGCGGTGCCCGGATGCGGCGGCGTCCTGACACAGAGGTGTTCCGCCGCAGAGGCCAGTGAACCGTATGCCCACCGGGACGCCCGATCCACGGCCGGGACGGTCGGGACGGCCGGTGCGCGGCGCGGCCCCATGACCGGGGCGTACGGCGGAGCGTCCCGCCTCCGTGGCCGGGACGCCCGATCCACGGCCGGGGTGGCCGGTGTACCGCCGGGTGCCGATGGCCGATGATGGACGGACCGAAGGCCTCATCCCGGAGATGATTCATGACCATCAGCCGTGCGGACTGTCTGGCACTCGACGCCGACGACCCCCTCAGGCATTTCAGGGACGAGTTCGTCCTCCCCGACGGGACCGTCTACCTGGTAGGGAACTCCCTCGGCGCGCTGTCCAGGACGGCCGCGGCCGCGACGGCGCGGGTCGTGGCGGAGGAGTGGGGCGGGCAACTGGTCGGCGGCTGGAACGCCTCGGGCTGGTTCGACCTGCCGCTGACCACCGGCGACCGGCTGGCCCCGCTGATCGGCGCGGGCCCCGGACAGGTCGTGGTGGGCGACACCACCTCGATCGCGATCGTCAAGGCCGTCTCTGCGGCCCTGCGCCTCCGCCCGGAACGCCGGGTGATCGTCTCCGACACCGCCAACTTCCCGACCGACCGCTACGTGGTCCAGGGGCTGGTCGGCTCGCTCGGCGGCTACGAGATCCGGGACATCGACGGCCCGGACGCCCTCGACGCCGCGCTGTCGGACGACGTCGCCTGCGTGCTGCTGTCGGAGGTCGACTACCGGACCGGGGCGCGTCTCGACACCGCCGAGGTGACCGCCCGGGTGCGGGGGGCGGGCGCGCTGATGATCTGGGACCTGTGCCACAGCGCCGGGGCCTACCAGGTGGACGTGGCCGAGGCCGACTTCGCGGTCGGCTGCACCTACAAGTATCTCAACGGCGGTCCCGGGGCCCCCGCGTTCCTCTACGCGAACCCGCGCCACCACGCCGACGCCGAGTCCATCCTGACCGGCTGGCACGGGCACGCGGCGCCGTTCGCCTTCGAGCCCGCCTACCGGCCCGCCGAGGGTGTCCGGCGCTTCTCCGTGGGCACCCCCCACGTGCTGTCGTTCGCCCCGCTCAACGCGTCGCTGGACATCTGGGAACGGGTGGACATGGCGCAGATCCGCGCCAAGAGCGTGGCGCTGACCTCGCTCTTCATCGACCTGGTCGAGGAGTCGTGCGCGCCGTACGGCCTGGAGCTGGTCTCGCCCCGCGACCCGGAGCGGCGCGGCAGCCAGGTCAGCTTCCGGCACCCGGACGGCTATCCCGTGATGCGGGCGCTGATCGACCGCGGCGTCCACGGAGACTTCCGCGCCCCCGATCTGCTGCGCTTCGGCTTCGCCCCGCTCTACATCGGTTTCGCCGACGTCCACGACGCGGCCACCGCCCTGGCCGAGGTGCTCGGCAAGGAGCTGTGGCGGGACGAGCGTTACCGGCGGCGGCTGGCCGTCACCTGACCGCGGCCCGGTCGGCCGTGCCCGCCCGTGCCGTGCCGTACGGCGACCGTACGGCACGGCACGGGTAGGCGGACCTCGGGAGCGAAGGGGCGGGCTCAGGGGTCGATTCCGCGCCGGCAGCCCTTCGTGTGGCAGTCCCACAGCACGTGGCCGTGGAACACCGGGCGACTGGTCTCCCAGTACTTCCAGCCCTCCACCCTGGCGGGCACGTTGGCGATGCCGGCGACGACCTTGTGGAAGCGGCAGGTGCTGGTCCGGAACCAGGCCGAGAACCCGACCCGGTAGCCGAAGACGCGGTACCACAGGTGGCCGTACATGTCGTCGGAGATCTCGTGGGTGTACTCGTGCCCCGCCTCGACGATGTACTCCTCGGCGATCAGCGGGTTGAGGTTGTTCCGTATCAGGCGGAGGACCTCCTCCCGGTCGAGCCGCGGGCCCCTGGTGATCTCCAGGGCCCTGAGCCTGTGCTGGATCTTCTCCCGCTCGAACTCGACCTCGTAGTACACCCGGTGCTGCCGGGTCACCGTCGCGGTCACCGAGCCGCCCGGGCCGTCGATGAAGTGGGTGCGGGCCAGGAAGAAGTTCCTCGGGTGGAACTGGTCGATCCTGAAGAGGAAGCGGGGCCGGCAGATGTCGTCCCAGCCGCGGCGCAGGTGGGGCCGCCCGGGCCTCGGGCTGGGGCTCACCACGGACCTCGACACGGCGAAGGAGGTGGCGGTGGCGCTCGCGCTCGCGCTGGGGGTGGCGGCGGCGCTGGGGGTGGCGCTGGGAGTCTCGGAGACCGAGGGGGTGGGCGTGGCCGTGACCGTGGTCGTCACGGTCGGCGTGGGGGCCGGGGTCGGCTGCCGGACCTCGGTGGGTTCGGGGGCGAAGCCCAGCTTGATGAAACCGCCGCGCTTGCCCGGTGTGACGAACCGTTTGGTGGGGCTGACCGGCTTGTGCACCGGGCCGAGCGCGGCGGATCCGTCGTTCGCGCGGGCGCCGTTCGCGCGGGCGCGATTCCCGTGAGCGCCGTTCGCACGAGCACCGTTCGCACGAGCACCGTTCGCATGAGCGTCGTTCGCGCGGGCGCCGCTTCCGTGGGCACCGTTCCCGTGGGCACCGTTCCCGTGGGCACCGTTTCCGTGGGCGGAGCCGTGCCCCGGCCGCCGGTCGTTCCTGAGCCCGCGCGGTGCGCCGGGGTCGTCCGCTCCGGCCCCCCTGCCCTGGGCGTGCCCGGACACCCGGGGGCCGGGCGAAACGGAAGGCCGCAGGTGGGCGGCGGAGGCCGGGGCCGCGCCGGAGGAGGGCTGGGCGATCGCGGCGACGGCCGCGACGAGCGACCCGGCCACCCCCAGCGCCGCCAGGCCCCTCACCGGGCGCTGCCCCTTCGGCCGGACGGACGTGGCCGTGGCGTCTTCGGAGTTGGGCGTGACCATGGAGATACCGTTCCTTCTGGAACGCGGCCCTACGGCCGCGACTGACCCGTCGGCCGGAACAGCGGTTCCCGCCTACGCTGATCACTCAGCGTCGCAGGAAAGATACTTACAGTCGCCTTATGTCGTTGTGTGGAGGCACGCCGACAGAATGCGGATCCGATCCGGTGAGTGGCGTATCGGCCCGATCGGGGGAAGACGGCGTCTCCGCCGCCTCCGGAGGTTCGCTCATCGATCGAGCGTCGACCGCGGCGTGCCCCGGCCGGCTACAGCCCGCCGAGGGCGTCGAGCGCGGTCACGAGCCTCTTGGGGGCGACGGCGCGGTAGCTCTCCTCGACCCAGTCGAGCAGCACCTCGATCTCCGGCGGCGCGCCGCCGTCCAGCGGGATCGTCACCCAGAACGCCCGGCCGAGGCCGTACCGCGAGGGTTCGGCGCCCGCCACGCTGAGCGCGTGGCCGTGCGACTCGGGCAGTTTCAGCCAGACGGCGGGCCGCCGGTCCCCGGCCGGCTCCTCCGCGCCGAGGAACGCGAAGATCTTCTTGTTGACCTTGACGACGGTGTCGCCCCAGGGGTGGTCCTCGTACGCCTCGGGCAGGCCGAGGGCGAACTCGCGCAGTGTCCGGCGGGTCTCGCGCCACTCATCCATGGCGGTCATCATGGCCGGAACCACCGACAGTTCCGCGCCAGCCGCCGAGCACCCGGTCGATGTCCGGGCGGATCCGGTCCCTGGCCTCGGCGCGCGGCACACCGGACATCAGCAGGCGGTCGTAGTCGGTGTCGAGGTGCCGCACCGAGGCCACGACGGCCAGGGTGATCGCCTTCTCGTCCAGCACCTTGGCGGCGGCGGTGCGGCCCACCCGGCCGCTGCCCCGCAGACCGGCGTGCAGGGCGATGTCCCGGGCCCGCTCGGGCGGGCAGCCGGGGAAGATCCGCAGGATCGCCTCGGCCATCCGGACCTGGAACACCACGTCCTCGCCCGCCCGCCGTTCCCGGTCGCGCTCCCGGCGGCGCAGCCGTACCTCCTCGTCGGCCAGGCACAGCTCCTCGGCCAGTCGCAGAGCGGCCTCCTCGACCAGGATTCCCCGCCGCTCGTAGCGCCTGCGCCGCGCGTTGTACCTGACCACCACCGCGGCCAGCCCGCTCTCCTTCTTCGCCCGGCGGCTGAGTGCCGCGTCACCCGCCGGGAGGAAGACCAGATGGTCCATGTCCGCGCAGGTCAGGCAGTGCGGACCGGCATCCTCCATGATCAGGTAGGGACCGGTGTCGCCGCAGCCGGCGCACGTCCACGCCTTCTCCGGCTCGACCACAACCAGGTCGGGGACCTTGCTCTGACGCTCGGCGAGCCGCCGCCGCCCGGCCTCCCCCATCTCCGGGGACACCCAGTGGACCCGGAAGGCGCCGTCGTCGCCATCGGCGACGAACCGCAGCTCCCGGCGGTCGCGGCCACCGGAGAGGTAGGCGGTCTCGCCGGGGACGAGCCCCCGGGAGAGCGCCCAGCGCCGGAGCACCGCCACCGCGTCGGTCATCCTGGCGCCGTCGACGGCCGCGAGCTCCTCCAGCGTGGCGGCCCGGCCCTGCCGCCAGACGTCCACGTGCCGGGCGTGCAGCCAGCCGAGGCCCGTCAGGACGTCGATCGCGGTGACGAACCTCCGCTGCGCGAGCGCGGCCTCGGCGGCCGCCGTGATCCGGCGTTCAAGTCTGCTCACCCCGCAAGCCTGCCGCATCCGGGGCCGCGGCGGAGCGGGACGGCGAGACGGCCCGCGGCCCGCCCGCGCCGGGCGCGGGAAAGGGCTGGGACGCCCCGGAGCCGGCGAGGTCAGGGGCGAGGGATGTGCCGCAGGTTGGCCCTGGCCAGGTTGATCATGCGGCCGACCCCGCCGTTGAGCACGACCTTGCCCGCGGCCAGCGCGAACCCCTTCACCTGCGCCTGGGTGACGCGCGGCGGCATGGACAGCGCGTCGGGGTCGGTGATGACGTTCAGCAGATACGGTCCCGGCGTGGCGAGCGCGGTGGCCAGCGCCTGCTGGACCTCCGTGGGCTTCTCCACCGTCGCCGAGGGGATGCCCATCGCGGCGGCGACGGCCGCGTAGTCCACCGGCGCGGAGTCGGTGCCGAAGTCGGGGAAGCCGTCCACCAGCATCTCCAGCTTGACCATGCCGAGCGAGGAGTTGTTGAAGAGCACGACCTTCACCGGCAGGTCGTGCATCCGGACGGTCAGCAGCTCGCCGAGCAGCATGCTCAGGCCCCCGTCGCCCGACAGCGAGACGACCTGCCGTCCGGGGGCGGCGAACGCCGCGCCGATGGCGTGCGGGAGGGCGTTGGCCATGCTCCCGTGCCAGAAGGAGCCGATGACGCGGCGGCGGCCGTTGGGCGTCAGGTAGCGGGCGGCCCAGACGTTGCACATGCCGGTGTCCACCGTGAAGATCGCGTCGTCGTCGGCCAGCTCGTCCAGGACGTCCGCCACGTACTCGGGGTGGATCGGCACGTGGCGCTCGATGTTGCGGGTGTACGCCTCCACGACCTGGTCCAGCGTCCTCAGGTGCCGGTTCAGCATCCTGTCGAGGTAGCGCCGGTCGGACTTCTGCCTGACGGAGGGCAGCACCGCCCGCAGCGTCGCGCCGATGTCGCCGTTGACGCCGAGTTCGATCGGGGTCCTGCGGCCCAGGTGCGCCGGGTTCCGGTCGATCTGGACCGTCTTGCGGCCGGGCAGGAAGTCCGGGTAGGGGAAGTCCGTGCCCAGCAGCACCACCAGGTCCGCCTCGTGCATGGCCTCGTAGCAGGCGCCGTAGCCGAGCAGCCCGCTCATCCCCACGTCGTAGGGGTTGTCGTACTGGATCCACTCCTTGCCGCGCAGCGCGTGGCCGACCGGCGCGAACGTGCGCCCGGCCAGCTCCATGACCTCGGCGTGGGCGTCCCGCACCCCGGCCCCGCAGAACAGCATGACCTTCTGCGCGGTGTTGAGCGCCGCGGCCAGCTCCTCCACCTGCTCCGGCGGGGGCACGAGCGTGCCGGTCCGGGTGACGAAGCGGTGGTGCCCGGTCTCGTTCGGGGCCTGTTCGCCCGCGACGTCGCCGGGAAGGACCACGACCGACACGCCGCCGTTGCCGAGGGCCTGCTGGACGGCGACGCGCAGCACCCGGGGCATCTGCTCGGCCGTGCTGATCATCTCGCAGAAGCCGCTGCACTCGGTGAACAGCCGCTCGGGATGGGTCTCCTGGAAGAACCCGGTGCCGATCTCGGAGCTGGGGATGTGCGAGGCCAGCGCGAGCACGGGGGCGCCGCTGCGGTGGGCGTCGTACAGTCCCTGGATCAGGTGGGTGTTGCCCGGCCCGCAGCTTCCCGCGCAGACCGCCAGGCGGCCGGTGATCTGCGCCTCGGCGGCGGCGGCGAACGCCCCGGCCTCCTCGTTGCGCACGTGCGCCCACTCGATGCCGGGTGTCCTGCGGATCGCGTCCACCACGGGGTTGAGGCTGTCGCCCACCACTCCGTAGACCCGTTCGACGCCGGCCTGGCGCAGCACCTCGATGAACTGCTCTGCGACGGTTGCCATGGTCTCGTCTCCCCCTCGCTTCTCGCGTCACCGGATACCTCACCCGATTCGACCGGGTCACTCGTCGCGGCGGGCGATTCGTGACGGCGCCGGCCGTCCGCGGTCGTTTCCGGCCGCGGACGGAGGCGATGCCGTACGGTGTCCGGAAGGAGTGCCGTACGACCTCGGGAAAGGGCGCCGTACGGCCGTACGGTCCCGGGAACGGGCGCCGTGCGGCCTCCGGAAAAGGCGCCGTGCCGTCTCGGGAACGCGCGCCGATGTGTCTGAGCCGGTGATTTGTCTTATCTTGTGCGTGATAAATGCCTGATGAGGCGACTTCGCCGTGGGGAGCTTGAGCCGATGGTGCAACCACCTGAGGGAACTACCTTGAGTTCCGACCTCGAACCGCATGGCAGGATCGGCGTCATCCGGTTGGGCGACGCGCTGGACTGGAGCACCGCTCCGGATGTGCGGACCAAGGTCTCCACGATGTGGGACGACCTCGCGGGCGGGTGCCTGGTCCTGGACCTCGCCGCGACGACCTTCTGCGACTCCACCGGGCTGGGAACGCTGGTGTCGATCTGCACCGACAGCGAGGAACGCGGGATCCGCCTCATCGTGGCCGCGCCTCCTCCGGGCGTGCTCCGCATGCTGCGCATCACCGGCCTGACCGCGTTCTTCGAGCTGTACGACGATGCGGAGGACGCCCTGCGGAGCGCGCGGACGGGCCGCCGACCCGGGTAGGCCGGTGTGAACGGGCCGCCGGGCGGCGGGTCCCGGGGCCGGGCCGGGGACGCGCGACCACGTCGGCCGCGATCTCCCGGCGGGCAGGAAAGCCCTGATCACCGGTGGTGACTCCGGGATCGGCCGGGTGCGCCGCGGAGCCGGGTCCCGCGGGTCCCCCGCCGCGACGGGGAACCCGCGGGATCGGCCTTAGCCGTCGCCGAACACGGCTTTGCTGACCGCGTTGGGCCCGTCGTACTCCCGGTCGGGGATCTTCTCCAGGGTGCCGACGAGGGCGTCGTCGGCGCCCTTCTCGCGGGCCACCCGCACGAGGTCGTCCCGCTTGGCCGGATAGTCGACGCCCGACAGGTGCTTCTGCAGGTCGATCGGGTTCGGTTTGTTCGCCATGATCGTGTTTCCTCCTTCCGGAGGCTCGCCTACCCGGCACTTTCGCGCGGCAGCCACCCGGTCTGCCCAAATCCCCGCTGGAAGTGGGTAAGCCCCGCCGACCGGGGAAGCGTCCAGCGACGCGCGCGCCGCCTCCACCCGCCACGGCGGCGTACGGCGGCGCGCCAGCGCCCGGGGCAGCCGGCGTGCGGCGTCCCGCAGGCCCCGCCGTCCCGCCGGGCCGCCGCGGGCGGCGGTGAGCACGGCGCGCGCCACCACCGGCCACGGGCGGCGCATGACGGCCGTCAGCACCGCGTTGCGGACGGCGAGGGCCCGACGGCCCTCCGGGTCCCGGGACGGCGAGGGGTGGTGGTGGGCCACGACGTCGTCGACGTAGGCGAGCCCCCAGCCGGCGGCGGCCAGGTCCAGCGCGAGGCGCTCCTCCTCGCCGAAGAAGAAGACGACGTCGTCGAAACCGCCGGCGGCGAGGTGGGCGTCCCGGCGCACCACGGCCCCGCACGCCAGGAACCCCAGCACGCTCGGGCCGGGGAGGTCGGGTTCGGCGGGGAGAGGGGAGGCGGCCATGCCGTGGCAGGTCGGATCCGGGCGCTCCTCCGGTCCCACCAGCACCCGCCCGGCGAGCACCGCCAGGCGGGGGTGGGCGTCCAGCACGTCCGCGGCGCGGGCGAGCGCGCCCGGCGCCCACCAGGAGTCGTCGTCGGCGAAGGCGACATAGGGGGTCCGGGCCAGCCGGACGCCGAGATCACGCCCCGGCGCGCCGAGGTTGCGCCCCGCCTCGACCACCTCGACGTGCGGGAACCGCTCCCGGACGAAGGCCGGGGTGCCGTCGGTGGAGCCGTTGTCGACCAGGATGACCGGCGCCTCGTGGCGCGGCAGCGACCGCTCCAGGTCGCGGCGGCGGTTCCGGGTGGCCACCACGACCGTCACGCGGCCGGCGGCGCCGTGATCGCCGCGCGGTCTTCCCTCCGCTCCCGCGGATTCGGCCGGCTGGTCCTCGGTCATGTGCTCGTCGGCCGGGTACGGCCTGCTCCTCCGCATACGTCGGGTCCGTCACGCGCGGGGGAGCTCCGGCCGCCCGCCGCCGCACCCGGCGGCGTCGCCGTCCCGGACATCGTAACCAGCGCGGTCCGGAACACTCCTTTCCCACGCGTGTGTCGCCCGGCCTGAGCCGGGGCGGCGTGAGCGGGGGCGCCGGAGGCCGGTAGCATCGCCCGCGGAGGCGTCAAGGTGTCTGGTGGCCCTCCCGGTCTTCAAAACCGGTGGCGTCGAGCATCTCGGCGCGGCGGGTTCGATTCCCGTCCGCCTCCGCTGGCGATGCCCCGGGGCCACGCGCCCCGGGGCCGGCCCGGGTTCACGCGCCTGGGCGGGGTCCTCCCGGGTCGGGGCCGGCCCGGGGCCCGGGGCGGGGAAGTCCTCGAAGCGTCCGCGCCGGTCGCCTCCGGGTCAGAACCGGTCCAGGTTTCCCAGCCGGCGGGCGAGTTCGGCCTCCTGCTCGGCCATCGACCGTTCGAAGTCCCGGCTCATCCTTTCCAGCCCGTTCCAGAACCGCGCGTGGTCGAGGGGCTCCCCGGGGGCGCCGCCGGACTCCGCCGGGCCGAGCGTGCCGTCGACCAGCTCCCGTGCCCTGCGTTCGCCGTCCTCCTGTGCCCGTCGTACGGCGGCGCCGACCTCCCGGGCCAGCTCGTGGCTGTCCAGGCGCATGACGCGCGGGTCGAAGACGATGTCCAGCAGGCGGCCGGACGGTCCGGTGACGGCGCGGACCAGCCCGCCGGCCGCCTCGCCCGTGCCGGTGATCTCGCCCAGCTCCTCTTCCATCCGGCGCAGCGCCGCGTCGTCGGGGTGTCGCACGGGTCGTCCTCTCGTGTTCGTGCCCGGATCCCGGTCGGTCCGGCTCGTGTCCATGTCCGGATCCCGGCCGGTCCGGCTCATGTCCGTGTTCGTGTCCGTGCCCGGCTTCCGGCGACCGGCCGGGCGGCGGGGGCTCACCGGAGCCCGGCGGAGCGCCGGGTCCCCGGCCGCGCCTACCTGAACTTCCAGCCGGGCGGGAAGATGGCCGCCCGCAGGCCGTGCCCGGTCAGCTTGGCCGCCCACTGCTCGGGCGTGGTCAGGACCTCCCCGCCGTCGTCGCTCATCAGGTTGTACGCGGGGGTGTAGCCCAGGCCGGAGCCGGACAGGCGGGCGATCAGCTCGGTGGCGCGGGTGGGCGCCACCCCGCGCAGGGCCGTCGCCTTGACCCCGTCGTAGACGAGGGCGTAGGCGCCGTTCGCCGCGGCGATCCTGCCGTACTCGGTGGCGTTCTCCCCGGCGGAGCCCGTCGGCAGGCCGTGCGACGCCTGGACGCTCCTGGTGATGCCCAGCGAGACGGAACCGTAGGCCGCGCCGTCCAGGATCATGTAGAGGAGAGTCGTCATGGCGTACTTCGGGAACGTCATCGCCATGATCCTCCCGGCGCTCAGCGCGAAGGCGGACTTCATGCCCTGGGCCACCTTGATCAACGCGGCGATCCGGGCGGCGGCGAAGCCGTAGATGGCCGTGGTCATCGGCTGGAACATCACCAGCCACAGGATCTGCAGGAGCAGGTCCTCGATGTCGGCGAGGTTCTTCCGGGTGGTCTCGACGAGCTGCGCGTACGCCTCGCAGCCGGCGGCCACGACGCGGCAGTCCCTCGCGAGCTGCGGCGCGTAGCCCCGGACGACCCCCTGGTACAGGGTCTGGAACGCCTCGACGGCCTCGCCGCCGTTGCGGGGGTTGTTCCACACCGCCTCGGCCAGGGCGTCGGCCCGGCCGGCGATGCCCCCGCCCGAACCTTTCCTGCCCGGGCCTTTCCCGCCCGAGCCGTTCCCGCCGTCGATGTCGTCGGCCAGCCGGTTGAAGATCCGCGCGATCTCCCGCAGCCGCTCCGGCGGGATCTCCGGGGCGGTCACCCCGGCGTAGATCTTCAGCGCGGCCAGGGCGGCGGTGCCCGTCCCGAGGAGGAGCATCATGCCGCGGGTGGGGGACACCGGCGAGAGCGGCAACGGCGGCGTCATCGGCCGTTCCGGTCGGGAAACGGACCGGGGGTCGGGCCGGGGGCGGACGTGGGAGCCCGGCCGGAGGGCGGCGCCGCCGGGGGAGCGGGCGCCGGGCCGGGGACCGGACCGGGTGAGGCCGTGCCCGGCGGCGGTCCCAGTGGCGGGCCGTCGGCCGTGTAGTCGGGAACCCTCGCCAGGTCTTCGGCGAGGCCCCAGTCGACGTTCCAGACGTTCCGCCCCGTCATGAGCAGCCCCTCCCCGATGTCGCCGTAGGCGCCGGCGAGGTCACGGGTGAGCTCCAGCATCTGGTCGCGCTTGGGGGTGAACCACTGGAGGAACCGCCGGTCCGTCTCCTCGTCGGCGGGCAGGGCCCCGAGGGCCGCCAGGGCGCTCGCGGCGCGGGCGACCGCCTCGCGGAGGTCACCGCCGGCCACCCGGAACCCGGGGGCGACCACGTTCTCCAGCTGGTCATGGTCGACCTCCATGGGGACGACCGGACGGCCGGGAGATGGCTCCGTCAAGCAACGGCTCCTAACCGGGAACGGAACGCGGATGTCGGAAAGATGTCGGGTGGTGAGAGCCTCGTCCGTTGATGTTCCTAATCGAATAATCTTCGGTTAAAGCCCTATTAATACATTGATGCCCGGGATCTTGTACATCGTCATTGAGCAGGACGTACGGCCACCGGCGGCCCTCCGGTGCGGCGGGTTCCGGGGGCCGGGCCCCCGGCGCGTCCGGCGACCCCCGGCGGATCCGGTTCTCCCGCGCGGCCCGGTTCTCCGATGATCTCCCGTACGGCCCCCGCGCCCGGCGGCGGCGGACGTCCTATGGTGGTCGTCGTGCAGGAGTGGCGGCCCGAGAGCCCGTTCGAGAAGCGTCTCCAGGCGGCGTTCGCCGCCGAAGACCTCCCGGTCTGTCTGGGGTTGTTGCGGCAGGCCGAGATCGGCCTGCCGGTCACCCCGGCCGCCGCGGAGGGGAGGGAGCCGACCGCTTGGCCGACCTTCACGGGCGGCGGACGCACCTGGATGGCCGCCTACACCTCGATCGACGCCATGCGCGTCGTTCTCGGGGACACCGCCGAGCACGTCCGCGTCGTCACGTTCGCCGAGCTGGCCGCGGGCTGGCCCGACCCCCGGTGGGGGCTGGCGGTGAACCCGGGCCTTACGACGTCCTTCTTCCTGGAGGCCGGTACGGTGGCCAGGCTCGCCGTGCCGTCCCTGGTCCAGGAGCGCCTCGCCGAGCCCGGCTCCGGGTCGCCGATCATGCAGAAGCTGCTCCGGCCCGCGGACCTGTACGCCCATCTCGCCGAGGGCGAGTCCCGGGTCTCCGGATACTGCCACCGGGCCCGGGACGTCGCGCACATCGCGACCCCGGCCGTCCTGGCGGACGCGCTCGGGCGGGCGCACGAGGAGGGGGTGGTCACCGACGAGGGGTCGGTGAACATCCTGCGGTGGCGCGCGGTCGGGCTCGACCTGTACCGCACCCCCTACGGCGGCGTCGACGAGGCGTCGCGGGTCGCGGTGGCCGGGTGGGTGATCGAGGAGCCGCCGTTCGTGGGCATGGGGCTCGTGCCGAACGCCGACCAGGTCATCCGCGAGTACAAGGTGGACGGCGTCGGCCTGCCCCACGGCACCGAGATCTGGGAGCTGACCGTGGACGGCGTGGAGTACCGGCGCGCGGTGTACGACGGCGACCTCGGACGCTGGGTTCTGATCGACGACGTACCGGCGGGCGAGGCGTCCGATGGCCCGTTCCACCGGGGAGCGGGCGGTCCGGGAGGGGCGGCGTGATGTGGCATTCCTACCGGGCACGCTGGCGGGGGACGGAGTACGCCGCGAGCCCCGATCCGCGTCCGGACGCGGTGTGGGTACGCCTGCGCGTCACGGAGCCCGCCGAGGGCTTCGAGGAGGTCGAACCGCACTGCTTCGTGCGGCCGGTGCGGGCCGAGGAGTGCGAGTCGATCTCCTTCGTCACGACCGTCTGCGAGTGGCGCGGCGCGCCGTTCCAGGTGCGTGACCGGCGCGGTGACACGCTGCTCCTCGAATACGTCGGGGGCCTGCTGCCGGTCGCCCGCGAACTGGAGCTGGAGCGGGTCGAGCGCGGGGTCCACCGTCGCTGGGTGCCCAGGCACGAGGTGACCGATCTCCGGGAGAACGTCGTCTTCCTGGAACTCTGACCCGCGTCCGCGGCTTACGGGTCCGCGACGCCGCGTCCTTCCGCAGGACGACGTCGCTTATGGCGTTGTATGAGCGTTTTCAGTGGCATTTGGTGCTTGCCGTACCACAGTGGCGGATGTCAGGATGATCGATAATTCACGAAGATTTAACGTGCGAATCGTCCAGGGGGCGGCGGGGGCGCGGGGGGCAGGGTGGTCGCGGCGGCCACCGCCACCGGTCCCGCGCTGCGAGGGGAGGTCGATGTGGAACCTTTCGCGGTCTCGGATGAGGCGAGGAGCATGCAGGCCTACGCCGAGGAACTGCGCGCCACCTTCACCCGCCTGCAGGAGCGGGGGCCGGAGATCCACCGGCAGGCGCGGGCCGTACAGGTGACCGAGAAGTCGCGGGACGGGCTGGTGTCGGCGACCGTCGGCGCGCGCGGCGACCTGATCAGGCTCGACCTCGATCCCCGCATCTACCGGCGGCAGGACTCCCGGGAACTCGCCGACGTCATCACGGACACCGTCCACCGGGCCACGGAGAAGGCCCGGGCCAGGGTCGTGGAGCTGTTCGAGCCGCTGGTCCCCGGCGAGCAGATGAAGGAGCACCTGGAGGGCGATCTCGAAAGCGTGCTGGAGCGGATGGCGGCCCAGATGCTCGGGAAGAGGTGACCCCGGTGAGCGAGTACGGCGGTTACGAAGAGGGCGTCGGCGTCCACTACCAGGGCGTGGCGCACGGCCTGGTCCGATGGGACACCGTGTCGGACGACGTCCACACCCTGTGGACGGAGAAGGTGGAGCGGATCCGGGCGCTCAACGCCCTCGAGCCCTGGGGCCGGGACACCGCCGGCTCCGCGTTCTACGCGGCCTACATGAACGGCGGCGGCCCGGAGAAGATGATCGAGTACGGCGACGGCATCGTGAAGACGGTCACCGAGGCCGGGCTGAAGGTGCGGAACAACATCGGCACCACGCGGGCCACGGACGACCGCGAACGCGCGGCCATGGACAGGCTCATAGAAGAGGTGTGACCGGCACCGAACCGTCCTTCCGCGCCGCCGGCGCGATGAGGACCCGGACGCGCCGGACGCCCGTCCGGTGACCTGACAGCACCACAACGGGGGAGATGGCGTGGCCGTCAACACGGATTCCGCCGGAAGCCGCACCGGGATCAACCCCAGTGCCGCCGGGGGGACTCCGCCCGACGTCGCGGGCGGCGCCGCCCCCGACGTCACGCCCGCATGGGGCGAGAGCCTTCCGGCCTGGGCCAACACCCTGATCTCGTATCTCGCCTCGGGCCAGAACTGGCCGGAGTCGAGCGAGCGGCTGCTGTGGCAGATCGCCACGGCCAACCGGGAGCTGTACGAGGGCCTGGACACCTCCGTCGAGCCGGGCGTCACGGCCGGCGGCATGATCCTGCAGTCGTGGACGGCGCCGGCGAGCAAGAAGTTCGCCGAGGACTTCATCCAGGCGTACTCCGAGGACTCGGGTGTGCCCGCGCTGGCGCGGCAGGCGGCGACCTACTTCCAGCAGGCCGACGACTTCGCGCGCGAGGTGCAGTACTCCAAGATCTCGATCAACGTCGCGTTCTGGATCGCAGTGATCGCGACGTACATCGCCCTGCTCGCCGCCTTCTTCAGCGCCGGCGCGACCACCTCGGCGCTCGGCCCCATCGCCGCGGCCGCGCGGTCCAACATCGGCCGCATCCTCCAGCGGCTCGCCGTGGTCGCCGGGCGCACCCCCGAAGGCGCGGTCACCCGGCTGGCCGCCCGCGGGGCGGCCACCCACGGGGCGACCGCCGCGGGTGGGGCCGCGAAGGGGCTCCGGACGCTCCTCACCGGTCACGTGGGCCGGGAGATCGCCGAGGAGATGGGTGAAGAGGGCGCGATCGACTACTTGACCCAGAAAAAGCAGATGGACATGGGCACCCGCACCAGCATGGACTGGCAGCGGTTCCTGGCCGCGGAAGTCGGCGCGGCCGGTGGCGCGGTCATCGGCATGAAGGCCGCCCCCATGCTGAACAGGTTCTCCAACAGCATGCCGGTGCTGCGGCGGCTGAACGAATTCGGCGGCACGGACCCGGGGATCATGAACGCCGTCAAGCGGTTCCCCGCCCGCGTGGTGCAGACGGGCCTGAACAACATGGTCGCCTCGCCGGGCGGAAGCATCATCGCCAACACGTTCGTCTACGGGCAGAACCCGCTTGAGGCGCTGCCGGACGGAGAGGCGCTCCTCGGGGCCGCGGCGGGCGGCGGCGGCCGGGCGGGCACGATCGGCCCGACCGACCCCAGAGTCGCCCATGCGATCACCCACCCCCGGGCGGCTCTCGACAGCGCCTACGCGGCCGCCGCGGCCGCCGACGCCCGCCTGGCCGGCGGCGACCCGCCCGCCGGGTCCGGCGGCCCGGCGGCGACGCCGGGGAACCAGCCCGACCCGGGGAACCAGCCCGACCCGGGGAGCGGCGGCACCAACCTCGCGAACGCCCCCACGCCGGACCCCGCGACGGTCGCGGCCGCCGGGAACGGCGGGAACGGCGGCAACGGCGGGAACGGCGGCAACGGCGCGAACCAGTCCGGCGCCCCCGCCGGGAACGGTCAGGCGGCGGGCGGGGCGCAGAACCCGCAGGTCGCGGGCACCGTACCGGTGGCCCCCGTCGGTACGGCCGGCACCCCGTCGGCCACCCCCGCCCCGAGCGCAGCCCAGCCCGGTTCCGCCCCGGCCGCCTCGTCCCCGAGCGCGCAGGGCACCCCGGGCACGCCGGGCACCCCGGGCACCCCGGGAACGGCGGGAACGCCGGGTGCCTCGGGAACGCCGGGTACGGCGGGCACGCCGGCGTCCCCCGCCCAGGGCGCACCGTCCCCGGGCACGCAGGCGGCTTCCACGCCGGGTGGTACGGGGACGGGCGCTCAAGCGGCCGCTTCCGGCGCCGGGGCCTCCGGCGGACCGAACACCGCCTCCACCGGACCCGCCGCACCGGACAACGCCGCCCAGCCTCCGGCGGGCACGCCCGGAGCCCAGGGCGCGCCGTCCGCACCGGCCACCCCGGCGCAGGGCGGGACGCCGGCACCCGCGGCTGCGCCGGAGGCCGCGTCCGGGAACGCCCAGGGCGGCGCGCCCACGTCCGGGAACGCCCAAGGGACCGCGCCCGGGACCGCGCCGGCGGGCGCACCCGCCACGTCGGGAGCACCGGATCCGCAGGCCGCCCCCGCTTCCTCCGGAGCATCCTCTTCCTCTACGCAGGGAGCCGCGCCGGCATCGGGAACGGACCCGGGAGCGGCGCCGTCGCCCACCCAGAGCGGCGCGGGAACCGCCCAAGGCGGCGCGGCCACCCCCGCGACCCCGGCCACCCCCGCGACCCCGGCCACCCCCGCGACCCCGGCCACCCCCGCGACCCCGGTCGCCCCGGTGACGGGCGCGGCGCCGGCCAACCCCGCCGGGGCCGCCCCCTCCCAGACGCCGAACCAGCAGGCGACGTCCGGCCCCGCCACGGCGGCCGCGCCCGACCCGGCGGCGACCCCCGACCCCGCGGCGACCCCCGCAGCGACTCCCGACCCGGCGGCGACCCCCGCGGCGGCGCCCGACCCCGCCGCTCCGGCCTCCGCCGCGGCCCCGGACCCCGCGGCCGCTCCCGGAACGGCCCCCGACCCCGGGACCGCGTCGCGACTCGCCGGCACGGCGCTGGACGAGGTCCTGAAGATCGTGGCCCCCGACGCGATGCTGCTGCGGAACGGCGACCTGCGGCTGACCGGGCCGAGCGGCGAGATCGTCCACCTCTCCGCCGACTTCCTCGGCGGTGTGCGCGGGAGGCTGACGCTCCGGGCCGCGGACCGCGCCACCTCCGAACGGCTGCGTGCCGAGGCGGCGGCCTGGCTGGGCGCCGGGATCGCCGACGTCGAGGGCCGCAACCACACCGAGGGCGCGGTCGCGGCGCTCCACCGGTTGACCGAGGCGGCGCCCGAGACCAACGACGCGGCCGTGCGGGTGACGCTGGAGCTGATGGTCGACACCGCCGGTCAGTGGGACCCCGCCCGGCTGGGTGACGGCGAGCGGCGGCTGATGCGCGACGCGGCCGACCACCTCAGGAATCCGGAGGACTCCCACGCCGATCTGCGGTCCGGCACGCAGGCCCGGACCGCGGAGGAGATCGCCCGGCTGGCGGAGGCACTGACCCCGGACCCCGCGGCGTCGAACGCCACAGGACCGAGCACCGGCGCGAATCCCGCCACCTCGCCCGAGCTCTCCGAGCTGTCGGGCCGGGTGCGGGAACTGGGCGAGTCCCTCGCCGGCGCCAAGACCGGCCTGGAGGAGCGGGTGAAGTCCCACCGGGACGCCTCCCGCCAGGCCGGGAAGAACATCGCGGAAAAGCTCAAGGAAGCGGAGAAGGCGAAGAAGGAGCGCGACCGGGGAGCCCGGAAGCGGCACCGCGATGCCCTGGCCGAGGTCCGGGTGGAGCGGGACACCGGGGCGCGCCACAAGCGGGTCGCCGTCCGCTACCAGGAGGCCCGCGTACGGGCGGAGAAAGCGCGCGCCGCCGTGGCGGAGGCGTCACGCGCCCTGGACGCCCTGGCCGCCGAGGAGCCGGCGGGCCGTACCGCCCAGCGGGTCGCCGAGGTGGCCCGGCTCGCCCGGGAGGCCGCCGACGCCGTCGCCGCCTACGACGAGGCGATGAAGGAGGCGCTGCCGCCGCGCGACGCCATGACCGGCAGCGTGCCCGCCGACCGGCTGCCCCACATGACCAAGCTGACCGGCGTGGTCAACCGGGTGCTGGCCGGCCACGGGGTGGACCAGACCTTCTCCCCCGACGAGCTGGAGCACGTCCTGGGGTCCCGGTTCCGCCGGGTGACGTCGGACGACGGCGTCGTCCTGCAGGTCGGCGGCGCGACGCGGGGTGAGCTGCGGATCAGGCTGCGGATGGGCGACCTCGCGGAGATCGTCGATCCGAAGGTCAAGGGTTCCGAGACGATGATCGGCGCGCTCCCCCAGGGCGGCCGGTCGGTGGGCACCAGCGGCAGCCGGAACAAGGGCATGTCGTTCGGCCTCAACGCCATCGCGCTGGCCAAGACCCTGGCCGGGATGTTCCTGGCGCCGCACAACGGGGTGCGCAGGTTCATCGAGGACGTGCTGGACCCGTTCTTCAAGCTTGAGGGCAGCCACAGCAGGTCCCGGTCGAGGGGCGAGGGCGGCAACGCCTCCGAGTTCGCGCTGTTCGGCGGGGTCGAGGACAACCGGGGCGAGTCGATCCTGCTGGACGTCGCCGACGTCGCCTGGGACGTCGAGTTCCGCCCGGCGGGGAAGACGGACTGGACGGCGACCGAAACGGTCGACGCCCGTTCCGGCAGCGAGGCCGAGGTCATCGCGTCGGCCGGGGACGCCAAGCGGCTGCGGGTGCTCGTCTCGCACGCCTACGCCGACCACGCCCCCGCCGAGACCGTCCAGCAGCCCGCCAACCGCCGCGATCCGAACGGCCGGTTCCCCGAGCACGTGGTGATCTCGATGAGCGGGGCGGACGAGCGGGTCGACCGCACGGTCGAGCTGCTCGGCGGGCCCGCGGTGGGCGACGTGGCCCGCCGGCAGATCCGCACCTTCATGGCCGAGGACCTGCCGGGCCGGATGTACGAGGCGTTCAACCGCCCGCGCGGGCTCAGCCGTACCATCACCGACGGCGGCCGGCCGCTCGGCACGGTACGGGTCCGCAGCCGGATCGAGTGGGTCCCCGCCCCGGACGGGGCGCCGGCGCCCTCGATGGAGCCGGTGGGCTCGGCCACCAACAAGCACCACCAGGAACGGCTGCGCGTCCAGTTCTCCGGCACGTCGGGATCGACGTCGTCGGGCCGGTCGAGGGGCACCGGCGTCACCGTGGGCGGCCAGGGCGCCCTCCCCGGGACGTCGTCCCTCGGCGGAAAGACCAAGCTCAAGGGGGCGTTCGGCTACACCCGGGGACGGTCGAGGTCGACGGGCGCGAACACCGGGGGCACCGAGATCCGCCCGGGCGTGTACCGCTACTCCGGTGACACCCAGGGATACGTGGCCGTGGTGGTCCACGAGATCACGGTCCACCGGTTCGGCGAGGCCGAGCCCCGCCCCACGTTCGTCCAGCGCGCCCGGGCGCTGATGCGGATCCCGCTGACGCACGCCTACGACTATGGCGCCGAGGTCGACGCCAACGCGATCGAGCGGGACGACTCCGGCGCGCCGCGCCGCAACCCCGACGGCTCTCCGGTGTTCCGGGACGACCGCAAGCCCGGGCCGCCGCCCGGCCGGAAGGCGGCCCCGTCCGGCTGGCAGACCGGCGATCCGGTCAGGGTCCGCGGCGCGGGACCGTCGGAGGTGCAGGAGTTCACCCCGATCGACCGGGCGGAGGTCGAGGCGTACCTGCGCGAGCGCGGCATGCTGGCCCCGCTGGACGCCGACGGCAACGAGATCCCGTCGACCGACCCGCTGGAGTGGGCCAGCCACGAGGCGAACGCCCGGGAGCTGGAGGAGCAGCTCGACGAGCGCCGGGTGGCGGCCGCCTACGACCAGGGCGCCCAGGACGGCATCCCGATGACCTTCAGCCGGCACCGTACCGGCCATGCCTCCCAGACGGTCACGCTGGTCCTGACGATCGACCAGCACGAGGTGGACTCCTGGGAGCACACCGACGCGGAGGTCCCCGTCGACCTGGACATCGACTCAGAGACGTCCGGGCTGTCGAGCAGCGAGTCGACCGGCCACGACATCAGGTTCGAGGGCGGACGCGGCGACACGAACGCCGACGAGGAGGTCGCGGCCTCACGAGGCGGGGGCTACACCTACAGCAGGGGCCTCAACGCCGGAGCGACCCAGGGCGGCACGGTCAACCAGGTGATCCTCGGGGAGAACGGCGATCTGACGGGGGTCGCCAGGCGGAAGCACACGGTGAGGATCGCCGACATCTCGTCCATGGCGGACCCCATCACCACCCAGCAGGGCAGCTCCCTGTTGATGACGCCCGCGGGGCTGCTGCCCGAGGACGACTCCGGAAACGGCCCCGCGCGGACCCCGACGCCGCACCCGACCTCCCGCGCCACGCTGCGCCGCGCCACGCTGCGGGCCGTGGACACCGGTGACCTGCTGCAACGGGTCATGCCCAAGCTGCCGCGGTGGGTGCGGTCGCACCCGGTCATCGCCAACATGCTGGCGGCCTTCCTCAACGTCCGCAGCTTCATGGCGCAGCCGGACCGGCTGTTCGGCCGGGCCGGCATGGAGCTCGCCGTACGGTCCCGGGGCACGCGCCGCTTCCGCTCACCGGTGTGGGTCAGCGGCCGCGCCGGGGAGTCGGAGTTCGTCACCGCGGTCGACTACGTGAGCGGAGACATCAACCTCACCCTGGGCAGCCAGTCCGCCTCCGCGGGCCGGACCCGCGGCCACGCGGGTGACGGCTCGCTGTCCGGTGGGCTCAGCCAGGCGGCGCCGCCCAAGGGCGGCGCCGGGCTCAGCGGATCGGCGTCGCGGACCACCGGGCTCTCCGCGCAGGAGCTGGGCATCTGGGGCCGGGAGCGGCTGGTCATCGAGACCGGCAAGCACTACGTCTTCCGGATGAGCGCCGACTTCGACGTCACCGTCGGCGTCCCCGGCGCCGCGAACGCCAAGGTGGTCAGCGCGCCGGGCCGCCCCGTCGTCTACATGGTCCCCGAACGCGACGTCCTGCGCCTGTACGCCCAGGGAGAGCTGCGGCTGCCGCTGGACCAGGTGGCGGACGTGATGGAGCGGTTCCTCGACGGCAACCTGAAGATCGCCCCGGATGTCGCGGCCCCGCTGGTCGGCCGCTACCTCAGCGAGCAGAGTGCGGCCCGCGACTCCGGCGCGCCGCTGCCCGTCCTGACCGCCGACCACACCGCCGAGCGGATGGTCGGGAAGCTCACCGAGGCCGCCGACGGCCGGTACGGCGGGCTCGGGCACACCCGGAACCCGGGCCGCCGCCTGGCCCGCATGATCGCCTACGAGCGCGCCCGGGCTGCGGTCCTGGAGAAGCTGCTGGACGATCCCGACGCGAAGCTGAGCAGGCGCGAGCGGGCGGTGGCCCCGGAGGTGGCCACGCTCCCCGAGCACCTCAGGGACGCCATGGGCCAGACCGGCGTCGAGGAGCTCGTGCTGAAGCGGAACGGCGCGGAGACCGAGCTGTTCGACGAGGTGCTCGCCGCGGTCGAGAAGAAGGCCCCCGGGGCGCTGCGCAAGAACCGGGCGCTGTGGCGCAGCCTGTTCCGCGACTTCAGCGGCAAGCGGTGGCACGGCAAGCTCGACAGCATGCTGGACCCGGACGGGGCGCCGCACACCTACACCGCGCGCGTCCGGGGGAACGACGGCCGGCCGCTGACCGTCCGGGTCAAGATGGAGTTCGTCGGCCCGCCGAGGCTGCTGAACCGGACGGACGAGGCCGGCGTGATCGTCCAGGACTACACCTACCGGGACAGCTCCTGGTCGGAGGCGTTCAACATCGCCTTCGGCGGCGGCGTGAGCGGCGAAGGCGCGCCCGCGGCCCTCAAGGGCGCGGTGGGCGGGGACGCCAAGGTGCAGGCCGGCGTCAACCACTCCACCTCCGGGACGGCCGGCGAGCAGCTGACCGGGATCCAGCGGATCGCCTCCTTCAACGGCATGGACCGGGTCGCCCACGCGGTGAAGGTCACCGTGGAGGTCGACCGGCCGGGCCGCCGCGGGCGCGGCGGACGCCGGCCCGTCGTGACGGAGCTGACGGGCCGGATGACGCGGCTCGTGCCGTCCGAGCTGGTGGAGGCGGCGAAGGCGGCGGAGGCGTCGGCGTCGACGGACACCCGGCCGCTGGCGTTCCCGAGGACGTTCTTCACCGAGTCGACGCGCGCCGCCGGGCTCTTCCAGGCCGCGTACGACGGACTGTCCCGCTCCGACGTCCTCGGCCGCCGGGGCGCCCGCCGGTACCGGAACGATCTGGAGCACGCGCTCACCGCCATGGCGCGCAACGCCAACCTGCGGAAGATGGCCGGGCCGAACGGACACCGGATCGCCCGGTTCCCCGTGCCGGGCCGTCCCGGCCGGGTGGTGGAAGTGCGGGTCCGGGCGGTTCCCTCGCAGGTGCGCGTCCTCGCCGCGGGGCGCGCGGACGTCGAGCTGGGCGACGTGGAGCGCTTCCAGGCGACCTCGGGCGGGGCCGTCGAGTCGGGCCAGTCGCTGGGCGTCTCCGGAGGGAGCGGCTACGGCCCCTCCGGGGTGAACGTGCACGGCTCGACCGGGCGGTCGACCTCCGAGCGGATCTCCGAGGGCGGCGGCAACCGTGACGAGACGAGCGGTTTCCGCAAGGGCGACGTCACCACGGTCCGGACGCGGATCGACTACCACATCACGTACGAGATCAAGTCGGTCGTCCCCGGCAGGCCGTTCTACCGGCGGGTCGAGATGCTCAACGCCGCGACCGGCACGGCCGACGTGACCCTGTTCGAGGAGGGCATGGCCGAGGCCCGCCGCGAGCAGGAGGCGCCCCCGGTCCGCGGCGGCGGCTGGCGCTTCGGCGAACCGGCGGTCCGGCGCGAGCCCGGACGCGGCTGGCGGGCCCGGTGGGGGCGCGGGAGCGGCCGGCCCACGACCCGGTTCTCACTGGACGAGCTGTCCCGGCAGTCGCAGAGCAGCCCGGACTTCGACCCCGTCGCGCCGTACCGGTCGCTGGCCGAGCACACGCTGCGGAGGGCGCCGGGCATCCGGAGGTCCGGCACGCCGCTCCTGCTCACGGTCGACGCCGGCCCGGAGTGGCAGGCGGCGCGGGTGAACGAGGCGCGGGCACTCGCCCGGGAGCTGGGCGTCCCCATCCACCTGGAGGTCCGCGAGCCCGGCGGCGTCGCGCGCCCCTACCTCGCCACGCCGGACGGTGGGCTGCTGAGCGCCGCGCTGGACCCGTCGGGCCGGCGGGTCATCGGGGTGCCCGACGGCGGGTTCGCCGACGCGCTCGCCGCGCTCCCCCGGGGCTGGTGGCCGCCGCGAACGGCAGGATCGACCTGCGCGCCCTCCACGGCCGGCTGCCGGAGGGCGGCGACTTCACCGCGCTGGTCGACCAGGAGCTGACCCCGCCCGGCGTTCCGACGGCCCACGCGCCGGGCGCCGCGCCGCACGCCGGGAGCCAGGCCCAGCCGGTCGGCGGCACCTACCAGGGCTCCGTCAACTCCGCGCCGGGCGGCGCTCCCTCCGCGGGGGGCGGCTCGTTCTCGGTGACGGCTCCGCAGATCCCCGGGACGGCGTTCGCGGTGGACATCCGGGCGCCGCACCTGGCCGACCTGACCACGGCCGAGGTCCAGACGGCGCTGCGGCAGGCCGGGCCGTCCGTCCTCGGCCGGGGCGTCCGGGACCACCGCTGGTCGGCCGACGGCTCGACGCTGATCGTGGAGCTGCGGAACGGCGACACGCACCACTTCCGGGTCCGGATCGGCCGGCCCAGGCGGCGGCTGAGCTGGGACCGCTCGGCGGGGATGCCGGTGGTGCACTTCGGCCCGTCGTCGCGGCTGATGGCGCGGACGAAGCTGCGGACGGGCAGCGCCGAGGACCCGTCCGAGATGATCCTGACGAGCCGGCCGGACCCGAAGATGGTGGCGCGGATGGTGGGCCACGAGGTCGGCCACGCCCTGCAGCGGAAGGCCGCCGCCGAGCACCGGGCCGGTCCGGTCCCGTTCCGTCGGCTGCTGGCCGCGGTCGACGAGATCGCGCGCCACGACTACTGCATGGACGCCCGTTACGACGAGTACGGGCACCTCGCGGACGGCTGGCGGTCGGCCCGCACCGACGACGAGCGCGCCTACTACGCGCACGAGATGAACGGGCTGCGGCAGCTCATGCTGTTCGAGGGCCATGTCCCGCCCGTGCCGCCCTGGGAGGCCGGCGGGGCGGGGCGGATCGGCTCCGGCCTCGGACTGGACGGCCTGCTCAACCACTCCGAGCCGCGGGTCGAGACGAGGGACGAGTACTGGGGGCGGATGCGCCGGCTCACCAACACCACCGGCTGGATCCCGCCGGAGGAGTGCACCTGCCCGTCCGACGAGCCGTGCGTCTGCGGGCGGCGTTCGCGGACGCCGGGGGACGGCACGTCACCGGTCCCCTCCCCGCGTGCGTCCTCACCGGCCCCCTCCGAGAGCACGGCCCCGGAACCCGGCGAGCCGGAGGACCCGCGCCCGCGGGACGGCGGGGACGCGCCGGTGACCGACCGCCGGGTGAAGATCTCCCGGGACACCTCGCTCTGGGCGCTGTCCGAGCAGTACTACGGCGAGGGCCGCCACTGGAAGGTCATCTGGGAGCACAACCGTGAGGTGATCGGCGATGACCCCGGCAGGCTCCGGGCGGGGATGACCCTCACCGTTCCCGACCTGCCCCGGAAAGCCGGACGGGCCGGGTGAGCGAGGCGACCCGGTGGCCCGCCGTACGGTGCCCGGACGGGCCGGGTGAACGGGAGGATCAGAGGAGGAGGACGACTCGCGGGCCGGAGAGGACCGGGGAAGGGAGGATGCGATGCCGTTTCCGGTGGCGCGGAGCAGGGACGAGGCGTTCCTGTACCTCGACCTGAGCCCGTGCGCCTGCGGGTCGGCCGACACCGCCTGGGAGAGCGGGCTGGTGACCGTGGTGGGCGAGCCGGTCTCCCGTTACACCGGGACCTGCTCCGGCTGCGGCGCCGCACGGGAGTTCCTGTTCGGGCTGCCCGAGCGGGAGGTGGCGCCCACGCGGTTCCCGGCGTTCGGCGGACCGGAGCCGTCGCGGCTGCTGGACGCCGGGGAGTGGCTCTGGGTGGCGGACACCGTCGCCGGGAACGCCCCGGCGGGCGGCCCGGACGAGGCCGCGCCCGTGCTGGCGGTCGCCGTGGCGGCGATGGAGGAGGTCGTCAAGTTCGTCCCGCCCGGTCAGGACGAGGTGCCCGGGGAGGCGTTCTGGACCGAGCGCGGCAGGCGGGTGCGGGACGCCGGTCCGGGACGGTTCCGCCTGGACCGGCTGCTGGTCGTCCGCGACGCCTACCGGTCCTTGGCCACCCAGAAGACGACATGACAGCAGATATGAAGAAAACCTAAAAGCCGGTTAGGTCGCTGAGGCATGGGTAACAAGAGGCGCATGACACGGGAGAGGGGAATCCTCCGCTGGCCGGTCCTCCGGCAGCTCAGAGGAGAGGATCCCCGGAGCGACGCGGCGCGGTCGGCGCGGACCGACGCGCTCCGTCCCCGTGTCGAGCAGGCGGACAAGGTCGCGCGGTCGGTGTGCCCGTACTGCGCGGTCGGCTGCGGCCAGCTGGTCTACGCCAAGGAAGGCCGGGTCACCCAGATCGAGGGCGACCCCGACTCCCCCATCTCCCGGGGGCGCCTGTGCCCCAAGGGCTCGGCCAGCAAGCAGCTCGTCAACCACCCCGACCGGCAGACGACGGTGCTCTACCGGCGCCCGCACGGCACGGAGTGGGAGCGCCTCGACCTCGACACCGCGATGGACATGATCGCCGACCGGGTGGTCCGCACCCGGCGGGAGACCTGGCAGCAGGAGGAGGACGGCAAGGTCGTCCGGCGCACCCTGGGCATCGCCAGCCTGGGCGGAGCGACGCTGGACAACGAAGAGAACTACCTGATGAAGAAGCTCTACACCGCCCTCGGCGCCATACAGGTGGAGAACCAGGCCCGTATTTGACACTCCTCCACCATCCCCGGTCTGGGGATCAGCTTCGGGCGTGGCGGCGCCACGGACTTCCAGCAGGATCTGGCCGAGTCCGACTGCATCGTCATCCAGGGCTCCAACATGGCCGAGTGCCACCCGGTGGGCTTCCAGTGGGTGATGGAGGCCAAGGCCCGGGGGGCGAAGGTCTTCCACATCGACCCGCGCTTCACGCGGACCAGCGCGCTCGCCGACCGGTACCTGCCGATCCGCGCGGGCACCGACATCGTGCTGCTCGGCGCGCTGATCAACCACGTGCTGACGAACGGGCTCGACTTCCGCGAGTACGTCCTGGCCTACACCAACGCCTCGACGATCATCTCGGAGGACTTCCGCGACACCGAGGACCTCGACGGGCTGTTCTCCGGCTACGACGCCGAGGGCCGCAAGTACGACCCGTCGAGCTGGGCCTACGAGGGCGCGGAGGAGGAGGCCGCGGCCGGGCAGCGCCGGGAGCAGCTTGAGGGCGGGGCCCAGCACGCCGAGGCGGCCGGCCCGCACGAGTACGGCTCGGGCGGTCCCGCCATGCTGGCCACGCCGTCCACCGACCCGACGCTGAACCACCCGCGCTGCGTCTACCAGATCCTCAAGCGGCACTTCGCCCGCTACACCCCGGAGATGGTGGCCGAGGCGTGCGGCATCGAGCCGGAGGCGTTCGCCGAGCTGGCCGAGGCGATCACCGCCAACTCCGGCCGGGAGCGCACCACCGCCTGGGTGTACTCGGTCGGCTGGACCCAGCACTCGGTGGGCGCGCAGTACATCCGCGCGGGGGCCATCCTGCAGCTGCTGCTCGGCAACATAGGGCGGCCCGGCGGCGGCATCCTGGCGCTGCGCGGCCACGCCAGCATCCAGGGCTCCTCCGACATCCCGACGCTGTTCAACATCCTGCCCGGCTACCTGCCGATGCCGCACGCCCACCGGCACGAGGACCTCGACGGCTACCTCGCCGCCGCCGGTGCCGACACCGGCTTCTGGGGCAGGAAGCGCTCCTACATGGTGAGCCTGCTCAAATCGTGGTGGGGTGACGCGGCCACCGCCGACAACGACTTCCGCTTCGACCACCTGCCGCGCCTCACCGGCGACCACGGCCACTACACGACCGTGCTGGGGCAGATCGACGGCACCGTGAAGGGCTACTTCGTGGTGGGCGAGAACCCCGCGGTCGGCTCCTCCTCCGGCAGGCTCCAGCGTCTCGGGCTCGCCAACCTGGACTGGCTGGTGGTGCGCGACCTGCGGCTGGTGGAGACCGCCACCTTCTGGAAGGACGGCCCGGAGCTGGAGACCGGGGAGATGCGCACCGAGGACATCGGCACCGAGGTGTTCTTCATGCCCGCCGCCAGCCACGTCGAGAAGGAAGGCACCTTCACCAACACCCAGCGGCTGCTGCAGTGGCGCGAGAAGGCGGTCGACCCGCCGGGCGAGGCCCGCAGCGACCTGTGGTTCTACTACCACCTCGGCAAGCGGATCAGGCGGCGGCTGACCGACGACGACATCGACCTGCCGCTGCGCGAGCTGACCTGGGACTACCCCGAGCACGGCGAGCACGCCGAGCCGTCGGCCGAGGCGGTGCTGCGCGAGATCAACGGCACCGGCCCCGACGGGCGGGCGCTGTCGGCCTACACCGAGCTGGAGCCGGACGGCTCCACCCGGTGCGGCTGCTGGATCTACTGCGGCGTCTACGCCGACGAGGTCAACCAGGCCGCCCGCCGCAAGTCCCGCCACGAGCAGGGCAGGATCGCCCCGGAGTGGGGCTGGGCCTGGCCGGCCAACCGGCGCGTCCTGTACAACCGCGCCTCCGCCGACCCCGAGGGCCGCCCGTGGAGCGAGCGCAAGAAGCTCGTCTGGTGGGACGAGGAGAAGGGCGAGTGGACCGGCCACGACGTGCCGGACTTCGAGAAGGACAAGCCGCCGCACTACCTGCCCCCGGACGAGGCCAGGGCCGAGGACGCGATCTCCGGCAGCACGCCGTTCATCATGCAGGCGGACGGCAAGGGCTGGCTGTACGCCCCGGCGGGCATGGCCGACGGACCGCTGCCCACGCACTACGAGCCGCACGAGTCGCCGGTGCCCAACCCGCTGTACGGCCGGCGGGCCAACCCCTGCCGGAAGGTCTACGACCGTCCGGAGGTGCCCTACAACCCCGCGGGGTCGTCGCGCTTCCCGTACGTGCTGACGACCTACCGGCTGACCGAGCACCACACGGCGGGCGGCATGAGCCGGTCGCTGCCGTACCTCGCAGAGCTCCAGCCGGAGCTGTTCTGCGAGGTGTCGCCCCGGCTGGCCGAGGAGCTGGGCCTGGTCAACGGGGGCTGGGCGACGATCGTGACGACGCGCGCCGCGATCGAGGCCCGCGTCCTGGTGACCGGCCGGATCCGCCCGCTGCGGCTCGACGGCCGCCGGATCGAGCAGGTCGGCCTGCCGTACCACTGGGGCTGGAGCGGCGGCGTGGCGACCGGCGACGTGACCAACGACCTGATGCCCATGGTGCTCGACCCGAACGTCTACATCCAGGAGGGCAAGGCCGCGACCTGCGACGTACGGCCCGGCCGGCGTCCCAGGGGGCAGGCGCTGCTCGAACTGATGGAGGAGTACCGCCGTGGCTGAGCGGGTGGGGTTCTTCACCGACACGAGCATCTGCATCGGATGCAAGGCGTGCGAGGTGGCCTGCAAGGAGTGGAACGACGTCCCCGACGACGGGTTCGTCTTCCGGGCG
The DNA here is from genome assembly GCF_050942225.1 of Streptosporangium sandarakinum. Lineage (NCBI taxonomy): Bacteria > Bacillati > Actinomycetota > Actinomycetes > Streptosporangiales > Streptosporangiaceae > Streptosporangium > Streptosporangium sandarakinum. The sequence continues at coordinate 7,936,847 of NZ_CP192034.1, read as the reverse complement.
ACCTCCTACGACAACACGGGCGGCCTCGGCGCGAGCACCTGGCGGCACGTGGCGTTCATCGAGCAGCGCGTCCCCGCCCCGGGGAACGGCGGGCCCGGCGGCCCGTCCGGCGCCGGCGAGCTGCCCGCCGACTCCGTGGGCCCCGGCGTCGAGACCGGCGCGGACGGCGAGCGGCCCGGCGCCGTGGTGGGCGAGCCGGTGGACCGCTGGCTGATGGCGTCCGACGTGTGCAAGCACTGCACGCACGCCGCCTGCCTGGACGTCTGCCCCACCGGAGCGCTGTTCCGCACCGAGTTCCACACGGTGGTGGTGCAGGCCGACGTGTGCAACGGCTGCGGGTACTGCGTGCCGGCCTGTCCCTACGGCGTGATCGGCCGCCGGGAGGACGACGGCCGGGCCTTCAAGTGCACGATGTGCTACGACCGGCTGCGCGGCGGGCTGGAACCGGCCTGCGCCAAGGCGTGCCCGACCGACTCCATCCAGTTCGGCCCGCTGGACGAACTCCTGGAACGCGCCGAGCGGCGGGTCACGGACCTGCACGGGCAGGGCAGGACCGAGGCCCGGCTGTACGGCGCCGACCCAAACGACGGCGTGGGCGGCGACGGCGCGTTCTTCCTGCTGATGGACGACCCCGAGGTGTACGGCCTGCCGCCCGACCCGGTGGTCACCACCCGCGACCTGCCCGCGATGTGGGGCTGGGCCGCGGGCGCGGCACTGTCCATGGCCGGGGTCATGGCCGCGGCGTTCCTGCGGAGAAGGCGGTAAAGCAGTGGCAAGGCGTGAGGACGCGATGGTGCCGGAGGCCGAGTTCCGGTCCTACTACGGGCAGCCGGTGATCAAGGCCCCGGTCTGGCACGTGCCCCACATGCCGCTCTACCTCTACCTGGGCGGGCTGTCCGGCGGGGCGTCGCTGATGTCGGCCGCGGCCCGGCTCGCCGGGCACGACCGGCTCGGGCTCACCGCCCGGGTCACCGCCGCCGCCGGGGCCACCCTCGGCGCGGGCTTCCTGGTCGCCGAGCTCGGCCGGCCCGAGCGGTTCCTCAACATGCTGCGGATCTTCAAGCCCACCTCGCCGATGAGCGTGGGCTCCTGGATCCTGGCCGCGCACAGCGGGCTGAGCGCGCTCGCCACGGCCTCGGCGGTGACGTCCGCCGCGCCCGCCTCGGCCGTCGCCGCCCGGCTGCCCCGGAGGGTCGCCGCCGCGCTGCCCGCCGCGGGCGACGCCGCGGCCGTGGCCACCGCCCTGACCGGCCCGCTGATGGCGACCTACACGGCCGTGCTCGTCGCCGACACCGCCGTGCCGGCCTGGCACGAGGCGCACCGGGAACTGCCGTTCCTGTTCGCCGGGAGCGCGCTGGCCAGCGCGGGCGCCATGGGCATGCTGGCCACCCCCGCGCCCAGGCGGGTCCGGCCCGCGTCGCCGCCGCGGCGGGGGCGGCCGTCGAACTGGCCGCGGGCGCGGTGATCGAACGCCGGCTCGGCCTGGTCGGCGAGCCGTACCGGGAGGAGGTCGGGCCGCCTGATGCGGGCCGCCCGCGCCCTCACCGCCGGCGGCGGCCTGCTCGCCACGGTCGCCGGCCGCAGTCGCGCGCTGACCGCGCTGTCCGGCCTCGCGCTGACCGCCGGCGCCCTGTGCACCCGGTTCGGAGTCCTGGAGGCCGGCCGGGCCTCCGCCGCCGACCCCAAGTACACCGTGGTGCCCCAGCGGCAACGCCTGGAATCAGGCGACCGCGCCTCCACCGCGGCCCCCGCCCGCTCCTGGCCGTAGGCCGGCGGACGTCCCTTCACCGGTCGCGCGTCTCGCGCCGGGGCCGCACCACGCCGGCCTCGTACGCGAGCACCACCGCCTGCACGCGGTCCCGCACACCGAGCTTGGCGAAGATGCGGTTGATGTGCGTCTTCACGGTCGCCTCGCCGAGATGCAGTTCCCCGGAGATCTCGCGGTTGGACAGCCCCCGAGCCAGCAACCGCAGCACCTCGGTCTCCCGGGCGGTCAGGTCGGCCAGACCGGGAGCGGTGACCGGCGGCGCCTGGGAGGTGTAGTGGTCGATCAGACGGCGGGTGATCTCCGGTGAGAGCAGCGCGTCTCCACGGGCGACGGCGTGCAGCGCACCCGCCAGTTCCTTCGGCGGGGTGGTCTTGAGCAGGAATCCACAGGCACCCGCGCGCAACGACCGGTAGACGTACTCGTCGAGGCCGAACGTGGTGAGCATGACGACGCGACGGTCGGGGCGGTCCGCGAGGATCCGCTCCGTCGCGGCCACGCCGTCAAGCCTCGGCATGTGGATGTCCATCAGCACGACGTCCGGCTCTTCCCGGATGGTCAGCCTCAGCGCCTCCTCGCCGTCCGTGGCCTCCGCGATCACCTCGATGCCGGGCTGAGCGCCGAGGATCATCCGCAGGCCGGTGCGTACGAGCGCCTCGTCGTCCGCGATGAGGACGCGCGTCACGCCGACGCTCCCGTATGCGACGGCACGGGGGCCGCGGAATTTCCGCTCAGGGGCAGTTCCACCCGCACCTCGAACCCACCGCCTTCCCGCGGGCCGGCGGCGGCCGTGCCCCCGAAGAGTTCCACGCGCTCGCTGATCCCCATCAATCCGAGGCCGCTGCCGTCGCCGTGGCGAACGATCCGCGGGCCGTCGTTGACGGCGTGAATCCTCAGATCGGTGCGCCCGACATCGATCGCGACCGAGACCGTGGCCCCCGGCGCGTGTTTGACCGCGTTGGTCAGGGCCTCCTGCAGCACCCGGTAGCCACTGACGTCGACGGCCGCGGGCACCCTGCCGAGGTCGCCGTTGACGGCGACGTCGACCCGTCCACCGGCGGTCCGGACTCCGGCCAGGAGCGGCTCGATGTGCCGTAGCGAGGGCAGCCGCTCCAGACTCCCCTCACCGCGGAGGATGACGAGCAGGCGACGCAACTCGGTGACGACGTCACGACCGACCTCCTGCACCGCGTCCAGCGACTCATGGGCCTGCCGGACGTCGGAGTCGAGCATGACCTGGGCGGCTCCGGCCTGCAGCACCATCACGGCGACGCCGTGCGAGACGATGTCGTGCAGCTCCCGGGCCATCCGGAGCCGCTCGTCGGTGCGGGCGGCGGCCTCCCGCTCGGCGGCCAGCGCGACCAGACGTTCCGCCTGGGCACGCCGCATGCGTACGGCGTAGGCCGGTCCCATGACCGCGAGCGCGACGAAGACGATGAAGGCCCAGTCCGGGTCGTCCGCGACCGTGGTCTCGATCCCGAGCGAAACGAAGTAGGAGACACCGGCGATCACCGGGCCGTGGCGGCCGGCCACGGCGACGCACGCGAAGCAGACGACGACCAGTGCCAGGAGCGGCACGACCGGCCATTCGGGGAGGACCGGCGTGAAACTCTGCGCGACGAAACAGACGCCGACCAGGACCACCGCGGCCCGTGGGTACGACCCGCAGGCCGCGACCGCGAGGCAGTGGCCGGCGAGCAGTACGGTCAGCACGGCCAGCCAGCCGGCGGGCAGCGCGGCGAGATCGAGGCTCTCGCCCTCGACGTACGGGGCGAGTGGCACGTAGATCTCAAGCGAGCCGAACCCGAACAGCGCGAGGCCCGCTGCGACAGGCCCGAGGTCACGCCGACGCCGTCCAACGCCCCGGAGCCATCCCATGGCGGGGAGCATATTCGAGCCGCCCGCCGCCTGACATCCACCCACGGGTGGAGCGGCGTCCTGCGGCGTCAACCCGTCGATCAACGTCTCGGCCGACGACCTGAGCGGTACGGCGCTCCTAGCCTCTGCATCGTCAACGGATCACGACGGGAGATGTCGATGGATGACCAGGCCGCCAGGCCGTACGGCCGGCGTTTCGCAGCGATCGCGATGGCGGGTGGCGGCGTTCTCTACGCCGTCGCCAACGCCTTCTACTGGGTGATGTTCCCCGACGAGGTGTCCGAGACCGCGGCGAACGTGGACGTGGCCGCGTCCGACCTCGGCGCCTGGCGGATCGAGACGATCCTCTTCGCGCTGGCGCACCTGCTGCTCCTGCCGGCGGTGGCGGGCCTGATCGTGGCGGTCGGCCGCCGCAGGCGCCTGGTCGCCACCATCGGTGGAGCCTTCGCCGTTCCCGCTCTCTACTTCTCGGCGATCCACCTGTGGCACTACAACGCCTTCTTCGGGGCCCTCGCCGGAGGGGGCGTGAAGGTGGGGGCGGTCCGGCCGGTCGTCGACGCCCTCGACAAGGACCCGCTGGTGATGGCGTCGTTCGCGGTCTGGATCCTGGGCTGGATGATCGGGCTCCTGGTCCTGGCCTTCGGTGCGTGGCGAGCCGGCCTGGTGTCCCTGTGGGTGCCACTCGTGCTCACCGGCGGCCAGGTGCTCGACTTCGTCTCCAACGGTGTGGCGCCCAAGCTCGTGGTGAGCGTACTGATGGCCGCCGGACTGATCGGGCTGGCGCGGGGCGTCCGCCCGGGACGCGTGGAGAGCGTGGCCACGGCCGTGCACGGTACCGAGATCGCCCGATGACGGATGATCACCACTCGTGATCCCGGCCCACCGCCGGCGCGAGCAGTCCCACACGACGCCGCACCAGGCCATTGACCTGCGACCTCAGGATGAGACGAACTCGCCGGAAGCGTTCACCCGCATCCTCACGGTCAGCGCAGCCGCAGGGCCGCGCCGTCGAAGGGGACGAGTTCGCCGACGACCGGTGCGCCGGGCACCTCGCCCGCCACCAGCAGGCCGCCGGAGGTCTGGGCGTCGGCCAGCAGCAGCACGTCCTCCTCGGCCAGGCTCCCGGCGTCCAGGTGCGGCTCCACCCAGGCGAGGTTGCGCCGGGTGCCGCCGCTGACGTGGCCGTCGCGCACGGCCTCGCGGGCGCCCTCCAGGTACGGCACGGCCGCCGCGTCCACCACGGCCGTGACGCCGCTCGCCCTGGCCAGCTTGTACAGGTGGCCGAGCAGGCCGAAGCCGGTCACGTCGGTGGCGCACCGGGCGCCCGCGGCGAGCGCCGCCCGGGAGGCGTCTCGGTTGAGGGTGGTCATCGCGGCGACCGCCTGCGGGAAGACCTCGCCGGTCGCCTTGTGCCGGGTGTTGAGCACCCCGACGCCGAGCGGCTTGGTCAGCGACAGCGGCAGCCCGGCCCGGCCGGCGTCGATGCGCAGCAGCCGCTCCGGGTCGGCCAGGCCGGTGACGGCCATGCCGTACTTCGGCTCGGGGTCGTCCACGCTGTGGCCGCCCGCGACGTGGCAGCCCGCGGCGCGGGCCACGTCCAGGCCGCCGCGCAGCACCTCCTTCGCCAGGTCCATCGGCAGCCGCTCGCGGGGCCAGCCGAGGAGGTTGACCGCGACGAGGGGCTCGCCGCCCACCGCGTAGACGTCGGACAGGGCGTTGGTCGCGGCGATCCGCCCCCAGTCGTAGGGGTCGTCCACCACGGGCGTGAAGAAGTCGGCGGTGGCGACCACGGCCCGGCCGCCCTCGATGCGGACGACGGCGGCGTCGTCGCCGTCGTCCAGGCCCACGACCAGCTCGCCCAGCGGCGCGGGCGAGCCTTCCGCGGACCCGTCCGCCGCGGGCCGCCGCACGAGGCCCGCCACGACGGCCTCCAGCTCCCCGGGCGGGATCTTGCAGGCGCATCCGCCGCCGTGCGCGTACTGGGTCAGCCGGATCCTCCCCGGCGCCGGGGTGCCAGGGTCCGCCCCGAGGCCGGGCTCCGCCGTCGTTCCCGTCATGCCGTGTCCTTCCCGGTGCCCGTGGCGCGCCGGTCGGCGCACCGCCCTTCCCTACCCGGCTCACCGTACGCTCACCCGCCTGCGGCCACGCGGCGGGCCGTGACGGCAGGGCGGGTGGGGTTCCCTTCCGGTTCGGCTCTATTTTCGTTACGTGGACCCACGAAGGCACGTGCCGCGCACCGACACCGTCCTCGCCGACCCGCGGCTCGCCGCGGCGGAGCGCAGACTCGGGCGGACGGTGGTCAAGGAGGCCGTCGCCGAGGCCCAGCGGCGGGTACGGCAGGGCGGCCTCGCCCCCGCCGAGGTGGCCGACGCCGCCGTGGCGGCGCTGCCCCGGTACGCCGCCGGCCTCCGGCCGGTGCTCAACCTGACCGGTGTGCTGGTCCACACCAACCTGGGCCGGGCGCCCCTGTCGCCGGCCGCGGTGGAGGCGGTCACCGCGGCGGCGGGCTGCACCGACGTGGAGTTCGACCTGGTCGCCGGGGGTCGTGCCCGCCGTGGACGGGGCGCGCTGGAGGCGCTCGCGCGGGCGGTGCCCGCCGCCGAGGGCGTCCACGTGGTCAACAACAACGCCGCCGCGCTGGTGCTGGCGGCCACCGCGCTCGCCGCCGGGCGGGAGATCGTGGTCAGCCGGGGCGAGCTGGTGGAGATCGGGGACGGCTTCCGCATCCCGGACCTGCTGGTGTCCACCGGGGCGAGGCTGCGGGAGGTGGGCACCACCAACCGGACCTCCTACGCCGACTACCGGGACGCCGTGGGGCCGGAGACGGGGTTCGTCCTCAAGATCCACACGTCGAACTACCGGATCGAGGGGTTCACCGGGTCGGTGGAGGTGTCCGCGCTCACCGGGCTGGGCGTGCCCGTCGTGGCCGACATCGGCTCGGGCCTGCTGTCCCGGGAACCGCTGCTGCCCGACGAGCCCGACGCGGCGGGCGCGCTGCGGGACGGGGCCGACCTGGTCACCGCCAGCGGCGACAAGCTGCTCGGCGGACCGCAGGCGGGCCTGCTGCTCGGCCGCCGTGACCTGGTCGAGCGGTGCCGGCGGCACCCGCTGGCCCGTGCGCTGCGGGTGGACAAGCTGACCCTGGCCGCGCTGGAGGCCACGCTGCGCGGTCCCGAGACCCCCGTACACCGGGCGCTGCACGCCGACCCGGCGGTCCTGCGGGAGCGGGCCGAGGCGCTCGCCGTACGGCTGGCCGCGGCCGGGACGGACGCGCGGGCGGTGCCGAGCGAGGCCACCGTGGGGGCGGCGGGGCGCCCGGCGTGACGCTGCCCAGCGCCGCGGTGAGCCTGCCGGCGCGGCTCGCCGTACCGCTGCGGACCGGCGAGTCGCCGGTCGTCGGGCGGATCGAGGGCGGCAGGCTCCTGCTCGACCTGCGGGCCGCCCCGCCGGAGGCGGACGACGAGGTGGCGCGGGCGGTGCTCCGGGCCGCCTCCGCGGGGGAGAACGGCTCCGCGGACGGCGGGATGGCCGGTTCCGGGGGCGGCGGGGCGAACGGTTCCGGGGCCGGGCGCGGGGGGAGGCGCTGATGCACGTCGTCGCCACGGCCGGGCACGTCGACCACGGCAAGTCCACGCTGGTACGGGCCCTCACCGGGATGGAGCCCGACCGGCTGGAGGAGGAGCGGCGGCGGGGCCTGACGATCGAGCTGGGCTACGCCTGGACCGCCCTGCCCTCGGGGGAACGGCTGGCCTTCGTCGACGTGCCCGGCCATGAGCGCTTCCTCGCCACGATGCTGGCCGGGGTCGGCTCCGCGCCCGCCGTCATGTTCGTGGTCGCCGCCGACGAGGGCTGGATGCCGCAGTCGGAGGAACACCTGACCGCGGTCGAGGCCCTCGGCGTACGGCACGGCCTGCTCGTGGTGACCCGCGCCGATCTCGCCGACCCCGCCCCGGCCATGGAGACGGCCAGGGCGCGTCTGGCGGCCGGCGGGCTCGCCGGGGTCGAGGCGCTGGCGGTGAGCGGGCGCACCGGGCAGGGCCTCGACGAGCTGCGCGGGGCGCTGGACCGGCTGGTGGCCGGCCTGCCCGCGCCCGACCCCGAGGCGCCGGTGCGGCTGTGGATCGACCGGGCGTTCAGCGTCCACGGCAGCGGCACGGTCGTGACGGGCACGCTGCCCGAGGGCCGGATCGCCGCGGGCGACGAGCTGGAGCTGCCCGGCGGGCCGGTGCGGGTCCGGGCGCTGGAGTCCCTGAAGGAGCCGCTGCCCGCGGTGACCGGCGTGGCGCGGGTGGCGCTCAACCTGCGCGGCCGGGCCGTCCCCGAGCGGGGGCAGGCCCTGGTCACGCCGGGCGCGTGGACCGTCACCGACCTCGTCGACGTACGGCTCTCCCCGGTCGGGGCGGACGGCCGGGGCGCGGGGCCGGGCGGTCCGGGAAGGGGCCTGGACGTGCCGGGTGGCCGGGGAGCGGCGGAGGGGCGGGAGGGGCCGGGTGCGCCGGTGGACCGCCTGCCGGCCCGGCTGACCGCCCACATCGGCTCGGCGGCCGTGGTGTGCTCGGTGCGTCCGCTCGGCGGCCGCGTCGTGCGGCTGCGCCTGGCCCGGCCGCTGCCGCTGCACGTGGGCGACGTGCTGTTGCTGCGCGACCCGGGCCGTGAGCGCGGTGAGGTGCGGGTGCTGGCGGGGGCGAGCGTGCTCGACGTGCGGCCGCCGTCGGTGAGCCGCCGGGGCGCGGCCCGCGAGCGCGCGGCCGAGCTGGCCGGGGCCGTGCCCGGCGCGGCGGCCCTGCTGCGCACCCACCGGCTGCTGCGCGCCGGCGAGCTGCGGGCGATGGGCTGCCCGCCCGCGGACGAGCCGGTGTGCGGCGACTGGCACGCCGACCCGGAGCACTGGTCGCGGCTGGTGGCGCGGCTGCCCGAGGCGGTGCGGCGGTACGCGGCCGGGCATCCGCTGGAGCCCGGCATGCCGGTCGAGGCCGCCCGGCACGCGCTGGGGCTGCCCGACCGGCGGCTGGTGGCGGCGCTCGTCCGGCCGCCGCTCTCCGTCGCCGACGGGCGGATCTCCGGCGGCCGGCCCGCGCTGCCCGCCCCGGTGGCCCGCGCGGTCGCCCGGCTGGGTACGGAGCTGTCCGCGCGCCCGTTCCTGGCGCCGGAGGCCGGACGGCTGGCCGAGCTGGGGCTGGGGCCCCGGGAGCTGGCGGCGGCGGTGGCGGCGGGGGCGCTGCTGCGGGTGGCCGACGGGATCGTGCTGCTGCCCGGCGCGGACGTCCGGGCGGCGCGGGTGCTGGCCCGGCTGCCGCAGCCGTTCACGGTCAGCCAGGCCCGGCAGGCCCTGGGGACCAGCCGCCGGGTCGCGGTGCCGCTGCTGGAGCACCTCGACCGCCGGGGGCTGACCGAGCGGGACGGCGACCACCGCCGGTGCCGCCTCCCGGCGCCCGGCACCGCACCCCCAAACCATCGGAAATCTGGTCAAACTTCGCATAGCCGTACATCTCCATATTGAGCCGCGGGTATGCCCCGGAAGAGAAGCGGGAACCGCCTGGGGGTGCGCCATGGCCGGAAACAGGGGCGTCGTCTACGAGGGGCCGGGCAGGGTCGTGGTCGAGGACTTCGACTACCCGGTGTTCGAGCTGAAGGAGGGGCCGGGGGTCAACCCGGCGAACGTCGGCCGGAAGGTCCCGCACGGCTCGATCGTCAAGACCGTCGCGACGAACATCTGCGGCAGTGACCAGCACATGGTCCGCGGCCGCACCACCGCCCCCCACGGCCTCGTCCTCGGCCACGAGATCACCGGTGAGGTCGTCGAGAACGGCCCCGACGTGGAGTTCATCAAGGTCGGCGACCTGGTCTCGGTGCCGTTCAACATCTCCTGCGGGCGCTGCCGCAACTGCAAGGAGCGCAAGACCGGCATCTGCGAGAACGTCAACCCCGACCAGCCGGGATCGGCGTACGGCTACGTCGACATGGGCGGCTGGGTCGGCGGGCAGGCCAGGTACGTCCTCGTGCCCTACGCCGACTGGAACCTGCTGAAGTTCCCCGACCGGGACCGGGCGATGGAGAAGATCCTCGACCTGGCCATGCTGTCGGACATCTTCCCCACCGGCTACCACGGGTGCGTGACCGCCGGGGTGACCACGGGCTCCACCGTCTACATCGCGGGCGCCGGCCCGGTGGGCCTGGCCGCCGCCGCCTCGGCGCTCCTCCTCGGGGCCGCCGCGGTGATCGTCGGTGACCTGAACGCCGACCGCCTGGCGCAGGCCCGCAGTTTCGGCTGCGAGACCGTCGACGTCTCCCAGGGGGATCCCCGCGACCAGATCGAGCGGATCCTCGGCGTCTCCGAGGTGGACTGCGGCGTGGACGCGGTGGGCTTCGAGGCCCGCGGCCACGGGGCCGAGGCCGCCACCGAACACCCGGCCACCGTGCTCAACACGCTCATGGGCGTCACCCGGGCCGGCGGCGCGCTCGGCATCCCCGGCCTGTACGTGACCGGGGACCCCGGGGCCGCCGACGAGGCCGCCAGGGAGGGGACGCTGTCGATCCGGCTGGGCCTCGGATGGGCCAAGTCGCTCGCCTTCTTCACCGGCCAGTGCCCGGTCATGCGGTACAACCGGCAGTTGATGATGGCGATCCTGCACGACCGGGTGCAGATCGCCAAGGCGGTCAACGCCACGCCGATCCCGCTGGAGGAGGCGCCGCGCGGCTACCGGGAGTTCGACCGGGGAGCCGCCCGCAAGTACGTCCTGGACCCGAACGGGATGCTCGGCACGTCCTGACGCTCGCGAGAGTTCGCCGTGTCGATGTGTTTTCTCCGCCCGGAAGTGATTTACATGGTGCAGGAGAAGATCATCGATTGCCATTCCCGGGAATGGCGGAGTTTTTCACATTGAAACGATCTTGGGTAGGATAATGGTAATGGCCTGTTCTCCCGTACCGCCCGGCCAGCTCCGAGCCCGTTCCGGTCGGGGACGAGGCGGGGCGCCGCCGAGGACGGCCATGGCGAGCGCGCCCTGCCGACCGCGCCAGGCCGTGCCGGGCCGTGTTCGCCGCTGAACGCAACCGGTGACAAGAGGTCGAGCAGGACCTGCGTGAGGGAGTACAGCCAATGGGCCGGGGTCGAGCCAAGGCGAAGCAGGCGAAGGTGGCGCGCGAGCTCAAGTACGGCAGCCACGGGATGGATCTCGATCGGCTGCGCGAGGAACTCGTCGCGGCGGGCGGCTCCCGGACGGAGTCCCAGGCCGAGGACACCGCCGACGACTACTTCGCCGACCGTTAGAGGGCGCCGGTCGGAAACCGGAACCGTTCCGCGGACCGCCGGCTTTCGGGTTCGTCCCGCGGCACCGTGCCGCGGGACGGCGAGCCGGGTCCGCCGGGTCCGCTCCGCGGGCCCCCGTCGTCACGACGAGGGCCCGCGAAGCGGGCCTGGCGGCCATTCGGGTGCAGCCCCGTGACCACCCGGCCGGCGGATGCGCGGGCGTGACTTCGTGACCCGCGGCCGGCGGTCGCGGGCGTGACCCGCGGCCGGCGGGTGCGACCCGCGGTCACTCGCCCGAGCCCGGATCCGACAGCCGACGGCTCCCGTACGGCCGGCCGGACCCGGGGCGAGTAGGGATCCCACCCCGGGGGTACGCGCGCTTCGGGAGGGGCGCCGGGGGCGCGCCCGGGAAAGGAAGCGGCGATGGCCGGAACGTCACGGGCGGGCTCCCCGCCCGGCCGCGCGGGAGGCGGCGACTACGACCGGGTGGCGATCGTCACCGGAGCCGACTCCGGCATAGGCCGGGCGACGGCCGTGGCCCTTGCCGAGCAGGGCTTCGACGTGGGGATCACCTTCCACTCCGACGAGGAGGGCGCGAAGGGGACCGCCGGGGAGGTGCGCGGCCACGGCCGGAACGCGGCCGTGCGCCGGCACGACCTGACCGACCCGGAGACGGCCGCCGCGGTCGTGGACGAACTGGCCGACGAACTGGGGGGCCTCGGCGTCCTGATCAACAACGCCGGGACCGGCAGCAGCGAGCCGCTGCTGGAGATGGACTTCCGGCGGTGGCGGTCGGTGATCGCGGTCGATCTCGACGGCGCCTTCCTGTGCTCCCAGCGGGCGGCCCGGCGCATGGTCGCCGCCGGCCGGGGAGGCCGCATCGTCAACGTCACCAGCGTCCACGAGGAGTACCCGCGCGTCGGCTCGGGCCCGTACTGCGCGGCCAAGGGCGGCCTGCGGATGCTGAGCCGGGTGCTCGCGCTGGAGCTGTCGCCGTACGGGATCACGGTGAACACCGTCGCCCCGGGGGAGATCGCCACCCCGATGACCGGCCAGGACGACCAGCCGCCGCAGCCGGGCAGCCGCCCCGGCTATCCGATCGACCGGCCCGGTGACGCCCGGGAGGTCGCCGCCGTCATCGCCTTCCTGGCGAGCCCCGGAGCGTCCTACGTCACGGGCTCGTCGGTCTTCGTGGACGGCGGGCTGGGGCTCATGGGCCCGCAGGCGGCCGGAGCCCTGGAGTCCGGGGACTGGCGTCAGGGCTGACCCGCCCGGACACGCATCCGGCCCCGGACACCCATCCCGCCCCCGGCTCCCGGAAGTCGGGGGCCGGGGAAGCCGGAGAGGCTAGAAAAGCGTCGGGGTGGCGGCCTCCGCGGCCACCCGGTCCAGCTCACCGGGCCGGAAGAACCGGATCGAACCGAACACCCCGTCGTAGCCCGGGTCCCGGATCACCTCGCCGCGGCGCAGCCGCCCGACCGCCTCGGCCAGCGGCGGCGAGTGGGTCGCGATGTCGTCCACCGGCACGTCCTGGAGGATCGCCAGCTCCGGGCCCAGGGCGGCGGTGAGGTCGTCGATCTCCCGGGCGACCTTCTTGGTCTTGGGCCCCACGCCCAGGACCTCGCCCACGATCTCCGGCAGCGGGACGAGACTGCGGAAGCCGGGCACGCCGGCCGGGCGGGCGCCCTCGGGCCGGTCGGCCAGGTCCTCGACCCGGCTCAGCACGCCCACCGTGAGCGGCCTGCCGCACACCGGGCACCGTCCACCGCGCTCGCGGGTCTCCCGCGGGGTCATCCGGACGCCGCACCCGCGGTGCCCGTCGACGTGGTACTTCCCCTCCTCGGGGAAGAACTCGACGGTCCCGGCGTACCCGTCGCCGGTCCGCAGCGCGTCGAGGACGGCGAAGTAGTCGAGCTCCGTCTCGAACACCGTGGTCTCGCGGGCCACCATGGGCGGCGAGTGGGCGTCGGAGTGGCTGACCAGCCGGTAGCGGTCGAGGGCGGAGACCCGCCAGTTCATGGCCGGATCGCTGGACAGCCCGGTCTCCAGCGCGAAGATGTGGTCGGAGAGCTCGCCGTAACACTCCTCCACGGTGTCGAAGCCGGACTTCGAGCCGAACACGCCGAACCACGGTGTCCAGACGTGGGCGGGCACCAGATAGGCGCCCTCACCGCTGTCCAGGACGGTCTCCAGCAGGTCGCGGGAGTCCAGGCCGAGGATCGGCCGGCCGTCGGCCGCGAGGTTCCCGACCTTCGCGAGTTCGCGGTTGAACCTCTCGGCCGCCGCGAAGTCCGGCATGTACACCAGGTGGTGGATCTTCCTCGTACGGTCGCCGCGCCGGTAGATCGTGGAGACCTCGGTGGAGAGCATGAACCGCACCTCGGCGGAGGCCAGGCCGGGCGGCAGCGTGCGGGCGACGTCGCGGTCGATCTCCTCGCGCAGCCGGAACAGCCCCGGCTCGGCCGGGACGAGGCTCTCGCTCAGCCGCTCGAACCACACCGGGTGCGTGAGGTCGCCGGTGCCCATCAGCGTGACGCCCTTGCGCCGCGCCCACCACGTCAGGTGTTCGAGGTCGCTGTCCCTGCTGCAGGCCCTGGAGTACTTCGAGTGCATGTGCAGGTCGGAGTGGAACCGCATCGGCGGCCGTCCCGTCACCGGTCGCGCGGGTCCGGGCACGGCCCGGCGGACCCGGTCGGCTGGGGGGAACCGGGCCGGTGGCCGCGGCCGTACCGGGGGGAACCGGGCCGGTGGCCGCGGCCGTACGTCGTCAATGAAGTCATGCGGACTCGTTTCCCTGCGTGACGGGGGGTACACACGCCCGCGAACCGGGAATGGCGGGGGTGACGACGGACACACGGAGGTCCGGAGAGCGGCGAGGACGGCGACGGACGCGTGCCGGACGCGGGGGCAGGAGGCGCGATGACGGCGGTGGGCACCACCACATGGGCCATCCCGGAGGGCTACATCCCCTCGGGCGGCACCGGCCCCGAGCCGGAGATGCTCAGTCACGAGACCGCGTGCATCCTCAACGCGGCGGACGAGGACGCGCACGTCGAGATCACGCTGTACTTCGCCGACCGCGAGCCGGCCGGGCCGTACCGGGTGACGGTGCCCGCGCGGCGCACGGTGCACCAGCGGTTCAACGACCTGACCGACCCCGAGCCCGTGCCGCGTGACACGCCGTACGCCTCGGTCATCCGCAGCGACGTCCCCGTGGTGGTCCAGCACACCCGCCTGGACTCGCGCCAGGCCGAGAACGCGCTGCTGTCGACGATCGCCCACCCGACGTGACCGGCCACGGCGCGCGCCGTCCCACGCGATCGGGTACGGCGCGCGGTCCCGTGTGATCGGGCGCGACACGCTCACCCGGCGGTGGGCGGCGCCGCGTCCTCGGGGGTGAAGAACTCCAGCAGCAGGCGGTTCAGCGCCTCCGGTCGCTCGGTCGGGATGCCGTGGTGCGACACCTCCGGCAGCACGGCCGTTTCGGCGTGCGGCATCAGCCGCCGCACACCGGCGACGACCGCTTGGGCGTCGTGCGCCCGGCTGCGCTCCGCCGCCACGACGAGCGTCGGTACGGCCGAGGCCCGCAGCCGGGCGGCGTCCGGGCGGCGGATGGGGATGATCTTCGATCGCGGGAAGTCCGTCGAGCCCGAGACGTAGAGCTCCAGCCAGTCCTCGTCCACGGGCGTGCCGCCCGCCTCCCAGGCGGTGAAGGCCCGCACCCGCCCGGGGGTCGGGCGCAGCAGCATCGGCAGGGCGCGCAGCAGGTAGCGCGGGCTGAACCCGGTGAAGAACCGGGTGGGGTCGAGGAGCGCGAGACGGCGCACCCGGTGCGGCGCGCGCAGCGCGAACGCGAGGGCCAGCTCGGCCCCGTACGAATGTCCGCACAGGTCCGCCCGGTCGAGGCCGAGGCCCGTGAACGTCGCCTCCAGCCAGTCGAGCAGGTCGTCCTCGCCGCGGATCGGCCTGTCGCCCCGCGTGCCGCGCCCCGGTTCGCCGATCCGGTCGATCGCGTAGACGCGGTGCGTGGCGGCCAGGGCCGCGACGTTGGCGAACCAGACCGCCGAAGTGGCCCCGCCGCCGTGTGACAGCACCAGCGGGGGCGCGTCCCCGGGCCCGCAGGCCAGCACCCGTGCGGTGCCGAACTCCGAAGGGACGTCGATCTCCTCGGGGGCGACGGGCCACCGCGCGAGGACGCGCCCGTAGGCGGCGGAGAAGCGCCTCTCGGCCTCGGGCGTCCGAAAGGCGGGTGCGGGGGATGTGATCTCGGGCATGCGATGCCTTCCTGTTCGGCGCGGGGCCTCCGCGCGGCGTGGAGAACGCCTCCCGCACCGGCTCCCGGGAGATCTCCCGCGCCGGTTCCCGGGGGAGGGAGGGCCCTTCCTGCGTGGATCCCGTTCGACCCGGAGAGACCGTCCCGGCGGGGCGGCGGCCGGTCGACGGAGATCCACGACGAGTCTTCACCCTGGGGTCGGCGGGTCCTCATCCTCCCCATTGGTCGTCCACCTATATAGGTAGTAATTCTAACTAGGTTGCTCTATCGTTTAGGCGGCAGAACTAACGAAAGGAACCCCCATGCCCTCCCTGGTGCTCGCCGCCGCCCTCGTCATCCATCTCGCCCTCGTGAGCCCCTGGTTCGGCAAGCGCTCCTACGAGCGCCTGGAGCGCGAGCGTGACCGGGACAGGGGGATCCTGACCCGGATGTTCACCGCGTGGACGGCCGAGCTGTGGGCGCTGGCGGCGACGGCCCTCCTGATCGTCGGCCTCTCCCCGGAGATCGACCTGGCCGGTGTGGGCCTCGTCCTCCAGGCCGACCCGGCGACCACCGCCGGGATGCTGGTCGGCGCCGCGATCGCGTCGGCGGTGGCCGTTCTGATGGCCGTCCGGATGAACAGGGCGGGCAGGCCGGTGCCCGGCCAGGCCGCCTTCCGGGCGATGCTGCCGCGCACCCCGGCCGAGCGGCGGGGCGCCCTGGCGCTCTCCGTCAGCGCCGGGATCTGCGAGGAGATCGTCTACCGGGGGCTGCTCATCGCGCTGGGCACGCGCGTGCTCGGCCTGCCCCTTCCCGTCGCCGCCGGTCTGGCCCTCGCGGTGTTCGTCGCCGGTCACCTCTACCAGGGGTGGCGGGGCATGGCCATGGTGACGCTGGTCGGGCTCGGCCTCACCGTGCTGTACCTCAGGACGGGCAACCTGCTGCTTCCGATCCTCCTGCACGCCGTCGCCGACATCCGCTCGCTGCTCCTCGTCCCGGCGGGTAAGCGGGACACGCTAGGTAGCGCCGCTACCGTGCGAGGATGAGGTCATGGCGACCGACCGACGCGCGAGCTGGCTCAAAGGCGTCCTCGACCTGCTGGTGCTGGCCAGCCTGACCGGGGGCGAGAGCTACGGCTACGAGATCTCCAAGACGCTCGCCGAGGCGGGTCTGGGCCAGATCAAGGGCGGCACCCTCTACCCGGTGCTCAACCGGCTGGAGGAGGCGGGTCTGCTCGCCGCCGAGTTCCGGGTCACCGAGCGCGGCCCCGGCCGCCGTTACTACCGGCTCACCGAGCGGGGCCGCGAGACGCTGACCGAGCAGAGCGGGCTGTGGCTCGCCTTCGACGAATCCGTACGGGCCATGCTGACCAAGGGGGCGGCCGGATGAGCGACTACTTCGACGAGCTGGCCGCGCTGTTGCGCGACAGGGGCGTCCCGGCGGAGCGGGTGGCCTCCACGATCGAGGAGCTGGCCGGGCACGTCGCGGAGAGCGGCGCCGACCCGGAGGAGGAGTTCGGCCCCGTCGCCGCCTTCGCCGACAGCCTCGGCGGGGACACCGGGGTCACCGGGGACGGCGGGACCGCCGGCGACGAGCGGACGGCCGCCGCCGGGGAGAACTGGTCGTGGACGGCCGACATCTTCGCCGACGAGCGGCGGCTCAACGAGTTCGGCGAGCAGGGCTGGGAGGTCGATCGGGTCGACCGGCGGGGAATGTTCGTCAGCCACCGGGACCCCGAGCGGCCGCAGCGCTGGGAGTACCGCCGGGAGACGGTGTGGCCCGAGGGCAGGCGCGCCGTGGCCGAGCGGCTCGCCCCGGACGGCTGGGAACCCTGCGGCACCTGGTTCCTCTACGAGTACTTCAAGCGTCCCGGGGCCGCCTCGGTGGGCCCGGCGGCCGAGATCGGCTCCCCGCCCCCGGCGCCCGGCGGGCGGCTGTTCTTCAGCGCGCGGTTCCTGCTGATCCTGGCCGCCTGCGTGCTCCTCGCGGTCGTGAGCATGTGGGCCGTGGCGGGCTTCGGCGGCTCCGGCGACGACGGCGCCGGGTTCGCCGCCGGCGTGGCGACGGGCGCCGGCGTCGGGGCGGTCGCGGGAGCCGCCGCCGCCCTGTGGAGGCTCACGCGCCGCGACCGCTGACCGGCCCGCCTTCCGGCGGTCCGCGCCTCCCGGCTCCTCCGGACGAAGACCCTTCTCGCGCCGTGGCCGGGGAGCCCCGGACCGCCGTGGCCGCGAGAGAACCGGCGAAGGCGGTCCACCGTACGGGGCCTCGGGAGCGCGTCAGAAGTCCAGCCGGTAGTAGACCGACATCCGCCGCATCACCGGCAGACGCCGGGCAACCGCCGCGAGCGTCCGGTATCCCCGGCTCAGCTCGGTGTAGCCGGGGTCGTCGAAGACGCTCTCGGACGCCGTGCACCGCAGCCCGGGGGCGATCGTCTCCAGCTCCGCGCAGCCGTCGATTCCCCAGTGGAGAGTGGCACCGGCCTTCCGGACGATCCGGTTGGCCCACTGCATCCGGACACCGAGCCCGCTGAAGCCGTCGAAGACGAACCGCCCGGAGGAGAAGCGGTCCACGACGCGCCGGAAGAGCGCCCGGCCCTCGTCCTCCTCCAGGTACATGGTCAGGCCCTCGGCGACGACGAGGACCGGCCGGTCGGCGGGCACCTCCTCCAGCCAGGCGGGGTCCGTCACGGATGCGGCCACCAGCTCGTAGCCGTCGCGCGCCGGGTAGAGCCCCCGCTTGAGATCGATCACGGCGGGCCGGTCCACGTCGTACCACCGCACGCCCGGACCCGGATCGACGCGGTGCACCCGGCTGTCCAGGCCGCAGCCGAGGTGCAGCACGGTCGCCTCGGGGTGGCCGGCGAGGAAGTCGCGGGTCCAGGAGTCGAGGAACCTTCCCCGGAGCGCGATGGTGACATGGTCGCCGCGGCGGACCCCCGTGTCGGCGGGATCGAACTCGATCTCCCGCAGGGCCGCCACGGCCAGCGTGTCGCCCAGGATCGGACGCGGCGACCGGGCGTCCAGGGCCCTGCAGTACAGCGTGGCCAGCATTGTGGCCTCCGCACCGGAAAGGCGCGCCTTCGGCATGGATCCACCGTAACTCCGCTCCCTTCGGGGCGCGTGGGTGCCCGGGATGATGTTTGACCCAAGATAGTTCGACGTCTTACTATCCGATCGCTAACCAAAAGTGCGAGGCTGAGAAGAGAGATGCCGATGCGAACCCTCATCCGCGATGTCCGCGTCTTCGACGGTGAGCGGACCGTCCCCCGCGCCGACGTCCTGATCGACGGCGCCCTGATCGCCGAGCCCGACGGCCGCCCGGCGGACGTCGAGATCGACGGCTCCGGCAGGACCGTCCTTCCGGGCCTGATCGACGCCCACACCCACGTCTTCGACGGCGACCTCGCGCAGGCGCTGACGTTCGGGGTGACCACGGAGCTCGACATGTTCTGCCTGCCGCAGAACCTCGCCCGGCAGCGGCGGATCGCCGCCGAACGCGACGACGTCGCCGACCTCCGCAGCGCGGGCGTCCTCGCCACCGCCCCCGGCGGGCATCCGAGCCAGCTCATGGCCGCGGAGGGGATGGCCGCCCTGGGCGACGCGGTCGGGCCGTTCGAGACGGTGGCGGACGCCGGCCAGGCCCGGGCGTTCGTGGCGGCGCGACTGGCCGAGGGCGCCGACTACCTGAAGATCGCAATCGACGGCGGGACGGTGTCCGGGACGCCGCTGCCGGTCCTCGGGCCCGACGTGGTGGCCGCCCTGGTCGAGGCCGCGCACGACGCCGGTCTCCAGGCGATCGCCCACGCGGTCACCACGAAGGACGCCCTCGTCGCCCTGGACGCGGGCGTCGACGGCCTGGCGCACGTCTGCTTCGACGCCGACCCGCTGGACTCCGCGGCCGATGATCTCGCGGCCCGGATCGCCGCCCAGGGGGTCTTCGTCGTCAGTACGCTGAGCTACTTCGAGGCGATCACCGGCAGCCCCGGTGGCGCGGAACTGATGCGGGACGAGCGCATCCGGTCGCGGCTGCCGGAACACGCCCGGGCCGCCGGCGACCGCGACACCGACGCCCTCCCGGTCTACTCCGAGGGCGTGGCAGGAGCCCTGCACGCCGCCCGGGCGCTGCACCGGGCCGGGGTGCCGTTGCTGGCCGGAACGGACGCGACCCCCTTCGCCCCGCTGCACGGCGCCGGCATGCACCGGGAAATGGTGCTCCTGACCGAGGCGGGGCTCACCCCGGAGGAGACCCTCGCCGCCGCCACCGCCGTACCGGCCCGCTGGTTCGGGCTGACCGACCGCGGGCGGATCGCTCCGGGGCTCCGCGCGGACCTGGTACTGGTGGAGGGCGACCCGACCGGCGACATCACCGCTACCCGGGCCGT
This sequence comes from Streptosporangium sandarakinum, assembly GCF_050942225.1. Lineage (NCBI taxonomy): Bacteria > Bacillati > Actinomycetota > Actinomycetes > Streptosporangiales > Streptosporangiaceae > Streptosporangium > Streptosporangium sandarakinum. The sequence continues at coordinate 7,917,322 of NZ_CP192034.1, read as the reverse complement.
CATCGACGTCTGGCGCCGCGGCGTCCGGCAGTCACGCTGACGGCCGGGCCGGCGTCCGGTCGAGCCGATGCTCACAAGGGCCGCGTCGCCGGACCGGCGCCCACGCGGTCACACCGGCGCTGACGGCGCCGACGGTGCCGGCGGTGCCGGCGGCCCCGCGGTCATGACGGCGTGCGGGCCGCCAGCATGGCGCGCAGGATCCGGTCGAGCTCGGCGGCGTCCTCCGGCGGCAGGCCGGCCGCCAGCCGGGCGAGGCCGGTCGCGTGGTCGGTGACCGCGGCGTCGATGACCTCGCGGCCCGCGTCGGTCAGGGCGACGCGGAAGCTGCGACGGTCAGCGGGGTCCAGGCTCCGCCTGACCAGCCCCGCGGCCTCCAGCCGGTCGAGCCGGTTGGTCATGCCTGCGCGCGACGTCATCAGCACCGCGGACAGCTCCGAGGGGATCAGCGTGTACGGCGGGCCGGAACGGCGCAGCGCGGCCAGCACGTCGAACTCGCCCTGCCGCAGGCCGTGCCGCGCGAACACCTCCTCGACCGCCGCCTCCAGGAGCCGCGTCAGCCGGGAGAGACGGCCGAAGACCCCCATGGCCGACAGGTCGAGGTCGGGCCGTTCCCGGCGCCACTCCTCGATGACCAGGTCGATCGCGTCCGGAGCTCGTTCCGCCGTCTCACCGCTCATGGGGCCACTTTATTCGGCGCGAGATAGTCAGACCGCGTACCGTCCGTCGCCGGGCACGGCCCGCGGCGGTGACCCTGACACGAGCCCGGCTCTTCGCGGTGAGCAGTGGTGAGCAGTGCTGGGCGGTGCGGCCGGCTTCCGGACAACGTGAGCCGGCCGCGAGGCGCGGAGAGCCGGTCACCGGGTCGCAGAAGTGGAACCGGTGGAATTTCCACGACAATTCACTGAAAACGCATGCGTAACCTTGTTCGCTCCCCTAACCTCTGCAAGGTCGAAGCGTTCATATGTCAAAGGAAAACGGCGTGGCGCAGTCGTGGACCGAAGTGCCGATGCGACATGTCGTCCGGGTGCGCCGAGCGGATTCCGCGCCCGTGGAGGTGCCGGCGGACGCGCTTCCCGAAGGTCTTCCCGCCGTTCTCACCTGTTCCGCCGACCGGGAACGGATCGCCCGTTCCCCAGGAGGGGAACAGGCCGCCTGTTCGGCCGGCCGGGAACGGGCCGGTCGTTCCGTCGGCGGGGCACGGACCACGGGTGAGGTCGTCGGTGCCGTCCTCGACGAGTTGGAGCGGGCCGTCGTCGCCCTCTTCCCGGCGTGGCCGCCCGGCGCCGAGGGCATCGGCGGGGCGGGAGGCGCCGCGGTGCTGGCCGTACGGGAGCTCGCCGGGCGGATGGCGTCCGGCAGGCGCGGTCTCGCCCCCTTCCTGGCCGACCTCGCCGCGCGCTCACTGACGGATGGAACGTTCCGAAACCCTCCGCGGACGCCCCCCGAAGTGCGCGCCGCCGGTCTGGCCCTGGCGTACGCCGCGAGCTTCGGGCGTCCACGCACGGCGATCCTCGTCCGGGTCCCCGAGGGGCTGTCCTCCGCCGGGGAGGAGAGGTTGCTGGGAGCCGGGGAATGGCTCATCCACCACGGTGACCTGGGGTTCTGGCTCACCGGAGCGGGCCCCACGGCCCCGGGCCGGATTCCGGTGGTGACCGTGGAGCCGGGGCCGCCCCCATCGCGGAGGACACCACCCGCACGGCCCGCGCCGGCCGCGCCACCCGCGCGCCCCGTGCCGTCTCCGGGCCCCGGACGGTTCCGCGGTCCGGGCCCCGTACGGCCCGCGCCTCCTCCGGGCCCCGGACGGTTCCGCGACCCGGAGGAGACGCCCGTACGGCCCGCGCGACCGGCCGGGTCCCCCGCCGAAGGGCGCCCGCACCCGGGCAGCCCGGTGGAGTCCGCGCTGGAGCGGGCGCTCGGCTCCTGCGCCTGGGCCACGGGACGGGCCTGGAACCAGACGTACCAGCCGAGCCCGCTGACCGGCCCCATCCGGGTGGACCTGCTGTGGCGGGCGGAGCGCTGCGTCGTCGAACTCGACGGCCCGGAGCACCGCAGTCCGGAGAACCGCGTCAGGGACCGGGCGCGGGACGCGCGGCTCCGCGGCGACGGCTACGCGGTCCTGCGATTCGACAACGACCGCGTCATGAACGACCTGCCCTCCGTACTCCGCGAATTGAAGAAGTTTCTCCAAGCCCGCCGTGGCCCGTCAGAAGGATGAGGACATGCCCGAAACAGGATTCTCGCTTCCGGAAATGTCGGTTCTGGTGGTGCTGATGGCCGAGACGGATGGAATTTCCAATCCCGAACTCAAGGAACGTTACGGCCTCAAACTCGACGGCCGATCACGCGAGAAGCTGAACGGCCTCAAGCTCGTCGAGAGCCGCAAGGAAGGTCGCGCCTTCGTCCACACCCTGACCGACGCCGGCTGGGCCCGGATGGCGGAGATGATCGAGGCGGGCATCCCGCTGCCCAGCGGCTCGGCCGCGGCGATGTGCCGCGCCCTGCTGACCGGGCTGAGCCGGTTCCTGTCGCGGACCGGGCAGCGGCCGGCCGATTTCTTCCACCCCGGAAGCGACGCCGTCCCCGACACGGCTCCAGGCGCTGTGGGGGAGACGGCGGTGTCCGCCGGACCGCCCGCCGCGGAGGCGGATGTCACCGAACGCATCCGCGCCGCCTACGCCGAACTCGCCCCCGAGGCCGGCGCCTGGGTCGGCCTGGCGCGGCTGCGCCCGCTGCTCGGCGGGTTCACCCAGGCCGAGGTGGACCGCGCGCTCAAGGGGATGATCCACCTGCCGGAGGTGAGCATCGTGCCGGAGCACAACCAGAAGGTACTCACCCCCGAAGCCAGAAAAGCAGCGGTGAGCGTCGGTGGAGAGGACAAGCACCTCATCTCGATCGAGGCGCGATGAGCAGCCGGGAACTGGAGGTCCTCCAGACGCTCAGATTCAACTGGGCAGAAGGGCCGGAGGACGTGTGGAGCCCATCGGCTTTCCACGTGGAGGGCCTGAACCCGGCGGTGGAGCGCGCAATCGCCAGTGGGCTCGATGACGTGGTCGGCGGCGGCGCCGTCAACCCGATCGGGTTGGTCCTGCGCGGACAGCGAGGTACGGGCAAGACCCATCTGCTCGGCTGGGTCCGTGAGCGGATCCAGCGGGAGGGCGGTTATTTCTTCCTGGTCGGCCTGCTGGACGCGCGGACCTTCTGGGAGAACACCCTGATCTCCATGCTGGATGGGCTCTCCCGGGACGGCAGCGAGGGCGAGAGCCAGCTCAAGATCCTGCTGCGGAGACTGTCCGAGCTGACCGGTGTACCGCGCTGGGTGCAACGAGAGGTGATCGGAAATCGTGCCGTGACGCGCGATGGACTCGACGCCTTCTCCGACGCGCTGCGCCGGTTCAACCCGCACGTCGGGAAGGACGCCAAGGACACTCTGCGTGCTCTCGTTCTACGCGCGAACACCGACTACCGCGTGCAGGACATCGGCGATGGATTCCTGCTCGCGCTCCCAGAGGAAGAACCAGGCGGACGTGCGGCCTGGGGCATTCGGCACCTTCCGAAGACGCCGCAGGAGATCGTCCGGGATCTTTCCCGTCTCCTCGCGCTGACCGGGCCGTCCATCATCGCTGTCGACCAGATCGACGTCCTCGTCGCGCAGTCCCCGGTCACCGGTGAAAGTGCGGCGGTGCACGACTGGCGTGAGCTGATCGTGATCGATCAGGTGGCGGGTGGGTTGATGGCGCTACGCGAGATCACCCGCAGGACCTTGACCATCGTTTCCTGTCTGGACCAGACCTGGGTTCTCGTCGAGAAGTACGCTACCGGCACCGCTCGTGACAGGTTCCGCGTAATGCCCAGTCTCAAGCCGCTGCCGGATGCCGATACCGCTCGTGCCTTGGTCGAGAAGCGGTTCGCCACCAGGTTCGTCGAGTCCGGTTTCACCCCGCCTTATCCGACGTGGCCTATACGGACGGCTGCGTTCGGAGCGGCTGGTGAGTACACCCCGAGGCGACTCCTGATCAAGATTGATGAGCATGTCACAGCTTGCCTGGACGATGGGGAAGCACGTGAACTGGAATCCTTCGACCGGACAGCGGATCCGCATCCGGCTCGTGTCCGCACCCCCTCTCGATTTACCGACATCGATACCCGGTTCGCCGAGCTCCGGCAGAAGGCCCATGTGACGGACGCCCTGGACGCCGACATCGAGGACGCGGTGATGCCCGCGCTGCTGGCGGCGGGGCTGTCGGCGTGGATCGACGGGCTCGGTGACGCCGGGCGCCGGTTCAGCGTCGATCCGCCGCCCAGCAAGAGGCCGCCGCTGCACGCCCGTCTCCGGCTCACCCTGGACGAGGAGACCGAGGACGAGGCGCACTGGGCGTTCCGCGCCATCGCCGCTCCCCACCCGGTGGCAGCGCTGAGCCGGCTGCGCGCCGCAGCGGTGATGGCCGGGCTGACCGCGGAGGTCCCCCGGAGGCGGCTGTTCGTGCTGCGCGGGATCCCCTGGTCGAAGGGGCCCCGTACGGTCGCCGCCCTCGCCGAGTTCGAGCGGGCGGGCGGCAGGGTGCTGGACGTGGACGACGAGGACCTCAGGATCCTGGCCGCGCTGCGGGAGCTGTACGCGGAGAACCCGCCGGACCTGCGGGCCTGGCTCGCCGCGCGGCGACCGGCGCAGGAGGTCAGGCTGCTGGCCGAGACCCTGGGCGACGCCGGGACGGCGCACCCCGGGCGGGTGGCCTCCGAGCCGGTGATCACCGGTTCCGCGGCCCCGGCATCCGTGGTCTCCGAACCGGTGACCACCGGTTCCGTGGTCCCGGTACCCGTGACCGTCGGGGTCAGTGGGGCCGCCGGGGCCATGGCCGCCACATCCGTGCTCACCGAGACCCCGCTCACCGCCCCCGCGGCCGACGGACCCGTGACCGGACATGTGGCCAACGGGATCGGGGGCGGGCGCGTGGCCACCGGGATAGGGGACGGCGCGCCGTACATCCCGCTCGGTGTCACCGTCCTCGGCGGGCGGCCCGTCGGGATCGAACTGGAGGCGCTCAGGAAGCACGCGGTGATCTTCGCGGGCTCCGGCTCGGGCAAGACCGTCCTCATCCGCCGCCTGGTCGAGGAGTGCGCGCTCCAGGGCGTCTCGGCGATCGTGCTCGACCCGAACAACGACCTGGCGCGGCTCGGGGACGGCTGGCCGGAGCCGCCGGAACGGTGGGGCCCCGGGGACGCGGAGAAGGCGGCGGCTTACCTGGCCGCCACCGACGTCGTCGTCTGGACGCCGGGCCGCGTCGCCGGACGGCCGCTCAGCTTCCAGCCCCTCCCCGACCTGGCGGGCGTCGCCGGGGACGCCGACGAGTTCGCCGCCGCGGTGGACGCGGCCGTCTCCTCCCTCGTGCCGCGCGCCAAGCTCGATTCCAAGGCGAAAGGGGCACTGATCGGGCAGGCCGTCCTCCGGGAGGCCGTCGCGCACTACGGGCGCGCGGGCGGACAGGGTCTGCCGGGCCTCATCGAGCTGCTGGCCGACCTGCCCGACGGGGTGAGCGGGCTCGGCGACGCCGGGCGCGTCGCCGCCGGGCTGGCCCAGACGCTGAAGGCCGCGATGGTCAACGACCCGCTGTTCGCCGGTACCGGGACCCCGGCCGACCCCGGTGTCCTGCTCACCCCGCCGCCGGGCAGGCGGGCGCGCGTGTCGGTGATCAGCTTCGTCGGCCTGCAGTCGGACGAGCAGCGGCAGGGGTTCGTCAACCAGCTGCAGATGGCGTTGTTCGCCTGGATCAGGAAACACCCGGCCGGTGACCGTCCGCTGGGCGGGCTGTTCGTGATGGACGAGGCCCAGACCTTCGCGCCGTCGGGCGCGATGACCCCCTGCACGCGGAGCACGCTGGTACTGGCCGCCCAGGCGCGCAAGTACGGGCTCGGGCTGGTGTTCGCCACCCAGGCGCCCAAGGGGCTGCACAACCAGATCCCGGGGAACGCGGCGACCCAGTTGTTCGGCCTGCTCAACGCCCCCGCCCAGATCGAGGCGGCCAAGGAGATGGCGCGGGCCAAGGGGGGGCAGGTCACCGACGTCTCCCGCCTGACGGCGGGGCAGTTCTACCTGGCTCCTGAGGGGAGCGCGTTCACCAGGACGCGGGTCCCGATGTGCCTGACCCACCACCCCAGGGCCCCCCTCACGGCGGAGGAGGTCATCGCCAGGGCGAGCGGCTGAGAGCCGGTCCCTCGTCGAGGACGTGCGGGCCCGTCACCCGGACCACCGGTCCGGGAGCCGCGGGCGGGCCGGCTCACTCGAAGTCGTCGGGGTTGAGCTCCTTCAGCCGCATGAAGTCGGCTTCGTTCATCTCCGTGTCACCGGCGGATCCGGTGCCGGACGCGGTCTCCGCGGCCCGGCCCCCGGTCCGCCGCTCCTCCGCCTGCTCGCCTTCCTCCCGGGCGGCGTCCAGCAGGTGTTCGGTGTCGGTCTTCGGCTGGTTCTCGTCTGGAGTGCTCATGGCCTGGCCATACCCACGGCGTCCGGGGGGAACCGGGGCGACCTGGGGGTCGCGGGGACGGCGTCCTACTCGGCCATGCCGGTCTCGGTCCACCGCTCGAAGGCGGTGATCCACTCCGCCGGCCACGCCCCGTCACACGGCATGCTCCCACTGCGCAGCCGCTTCAGGATCTCCTCCGCGTGCGTCCGCACGTCCTCGCAGGACCACAGGTCGAACGCGAACCGCATGGCGTTGCGGTCCTGCGGCCGGAACAGGGATCTGATGTGGGCGTCGTAGGAGACGGCCTCGCCGTCGGCGGGCAGCGTCACCGGCTCCTTCTCCTCCGGTACGGCGAGGGCAGAGGGTCGGGCTCCCGGGGTGGCGTCGCACACCCACCACCAGCGGGGCACCGGCATGTGCGCGGGCGGCTGGGCGTCGTGCTGGGAGTTCTCCAGCGCGATCCGCGACCCCCACTCCAGGTAGGCGACGAAGGCGGCGCGGAATTCGGCGTCCTGCGGCACCCCGGCCTGGTCCGCTGCCCGGCACATGAGCGCCACCCAGCGCGCCCGCTGCTCCTCGGTGAGGCACCTCCCCACGTGCTGGGAGATCATCCGCTCGTACCCGCCGTATCCCTCGCTGTAGGCGTGCGGGCCGCCGAAGACCTCGCCGAGCCATTTCGCGACCCTGATCGGGTGGTCGGGCGACATGCTCGCGAACAACGGGCCGATCAGCGGGTCCTCGGGGACGAGCTTGCCGTAGAACAGCCGGGTCATCCGGGCGAGCGCGGGCAGCCCCCCGGTCCACTCGAACAGCGTCACCTCGCCGTCGGGGTCCGGCACCGGGTCCTTGAACGAGGTGTTCCAGTGCATGCCGCTGCAGAACGGCTTGTTGAGGGAGTGCCCGCACCGGCACAGGCTGTAGTGCTCCGGCGAGGCGCCCCGGTTGCGCGGTACGGCGGCGCCGCCCTCGCCGGTCAGGCGGATGCCCCCGGTGACGCGGTACGGGCCGTCCTTGGACACCTCGACGGCCGGTTCCCTGACCGGGTCGGCCACCTCGCGCGCCTCCCGGCCGTCGATCGCGAGGCCCAGCGCGCCCGACGGGCAGGCGCGCACCGCCGCGATGATCTCGTCCACCCGTCCGCCGCTGGGTGCGACGAAGGGTTCCCGGCCGAGCCGGAACACCGAGGCGAGCCGGTCGGTGCAGAAGCCCGAGTGGGCGCAGAGCCCCCGGTTGTCCAGCACGGTCACGCCGACACCGGGGTAGGAGTCCTCCTGGTCGGGTACCCGCTTGGGGTCCTTGGCGCCGGAGAAGCCGACCCGGGAGTGGCTCCCGTCGCACAGGGGCTTGGTCTCCGACGCGCCGCACCGGCACAGGGCGACCTGGGGGCACGTGGCGATCCTCTCCCCCAGCCAGGAGTAGAGGGTGACGTTGGCCGCGAGGTAGGGGCCGTCCTCCGCGACCTCGATCCCGCTCTCGACCCCGGCCATCAGGCGGCGCAGCTCCGCCAGACGCTCGGCCCCGTCCCCGTCCCCGTCCTCGCCCCCGGCCGCCGGGAGGGAGAGCGCCTGGAGCGCGGCGGTCGCCTCCTGCAGCCCGGCGCTCGCCGTACCGGCGGCCCGTGCCCGCTCGGCCGTCGCCGCCACGGTGAGGGCCCACAGCCGCTCCGCGGGCGTGCCGCCGGCGCCCTCGCCCGCGCCGCCGTCGCCGCCCACACCGCCGCCCGCGTACACGCCGCCGCCCGCGCCATCACCGTCCGCGCCGCCGTCCACACCGCCGTCCCCGCCCGGCCCGCCGTCCCCGGCGGCGGCCCTCCGCAACGGGGCGATCACACTGTCGCGCAGCCGCCGCGCGACGTCCTCGCCGAGATCCGGCCCCTCCCCGCTGCGGATGTCGTGTTCGAGGCGCGACGCCTCCCGCAGCAGTGCGCTCAGCCTGTCGTCCGTCATCACGTGACCTCGATCCTCAAGTCAGGTCTCCTGTCAGGAGATGAGTCAGGTCTCCTGCCAAGGAGATTTCGCGTTCCGCGTCGTGGTGGCGCTCCCGGCGCGGGGGGTCTCGCCCAGCAGCGTGTGCAGGCGGTTGAGGACGATGAAGGCGTGCGCGGCCGACACGAGGGTGACGTGCCGGTGCCAGCCGCCGAACGACCTGCCCTCGAAGTCGTACAGGCCGACGAGCCTGCTGATGCGCTCCTGGTCCCGGTAGACCTGGCGGCCCAGGTTGGCGCAGGCCAGGAGGGACGGCACCGACATGCGGGTGAGGTTGGACACCCAGAAGCTGGGCCTGCCCTGGACCGAGTCGCGCCACTCCGCGATGAGGACGAACGCCCGCCGTCCCGGCGGCAGGTCGGTGCTGACCGGCGTGAAAGGGGAGGGGGAGGGGTCCGGCTCCGTGTCGGCGCCGGGCACGTCGACGTGCATCGCGGCGGCCAGGATCCCCTGGTGGGCGCTCTGCTCGGTGTCCTGCCACTGAACCACCCTGCGTTGTTCCTTGAGGTACCTGGCCAGGGACTCGGCCGACTGTCCCGTCTCCTCGTGCCGCCGGCCGTCGCCCCATCCCGTCCGGGTGAACCGGGTCGCGCGGTTCACCCGGACGATGAACGGGATGCGCAGCCGGTGCAGTTCGGCGATCGCCTCCGCGGCGTCGGCCTCGCGGGCGTCCAGGACGACGGGCCGTACCGGCAGTCCCCAGTCATTGATGATCGTGACAAGCGCGTCGAGGCCGATTCCCCATGGTGAACCGCTCTTGACATCGGACGGAATGGCGGCCGAACGGCGTCGGAACGTGTCGTCGGTCCAGCTCGGCGGCAGGACGAGATGCCAGTCCATCGGGCAGCTCATCCCGGGCTGTGCCAGCCATATGCCGAGCGCCCGCTGACAGTTGACAGACCTTCCTAAATGGGAGACAAATTGCGTGTCAACTCCGACGGTATTGCTGCCCGCCTTGGGAATGACAAGCGGTGAGATGACCCACGAGGTGACCTTGAGATTTCCGCAGATAATCCTGGCCAGTCGCCGGCGGACTTCCATCCATTGCCAGGTGGAGTTGCTGACGAACTGCTGGAGGTTCTGCTGGGAGGCGGGCTGGCGGCAGGTCGCGGCTATGCTGCGCATTGATTTCCGCCCGTCGGAGACGAGAAGTCCCCGAATATACATCCACCCCCACCTGCGCTGATCTCGTCGGCTCAGCGATCCCAGAAGTTCTCTACAGAACTCCTCCAAGATCTCCTCCCTGACAAGGGCGGCGATATGGGAAGATGATCCAAGCCGGCTTTGCCCCTGTTTTGCTGACGGCACCCGTGACCCCTTTCGTGCCCTTTGGTGCGTCTTGCCGATGCCGGATCGGCCACAGATCAAAGTACATCTGTGATCTGTCCGTGTCGAGAAGCGCGAAAAACTTTCCAAATCGATCATCGATCGTCACTGTGGCCCGGGGTGCGGCGACGTTCTGTTGTTTTGGGTCCTCGTCCGAACGGGAAACCGGCCCGGCCTTATTCTTCGGGAAATGCGGAACGGAACCGGATTACCGACCGTGACGCGGACGGTGACAACCGGTTGAATCAACGATGTGAATCATTTTCCGAAGGACCGTGAAGCGGAAGGCCCGCGGCGGCCCGCCCGGCGCCGCGCACCCGGCTCCCCCTCACCCGGGCTCCCGCCCGGTGTCCGCCCGTCCCCGCTCCCGCCCGGTGTCCGCCCGTCCCCGCTCCCGCCCGGTGCCCGCTCACCCGGGCGCCGGGCCCGGGAACGGCTGCCCGGTCAGCGCCCGCGCGACCGCCCGGATCCGGGAGGACAGCCCGTGCTCGGGGTGCGCGGTGACGAACGCCTCCCCGGCGCCGGCGAGCGCGAACTCCGGGGAGTACGGCAGGACCGCCATGGGAACGTCCCCGTGGACCGACCGGGCCTGGCGCAGGACGTCCGGCTCGGCCAGCGACGCGGGCACCATGTTGACCACCAGGAACGAGGGCGAGAGCCGCAGGGGCGGCCTGCCGCGGATCCGGTCCACGTGCAGGCTGACGTCGGCGATGCCGGCGCAGACCACCGCCTCCGTGGTGAGCCCGGCGGGGGTGTCCAGCAGGAGCAGGTCGAGGTCGAGCGCGTCGACCAGCCGCCGGCACCCCTCGACGAGCAGGCCCGGGTCGTAGCCCCCGACCAGCGCGCCAGCCGCGTCCTCGTGGCCGCGGATCGCGGCCACCGCGAACAGCGCCCCCTCGCCGCCGGCCGCCCACGGCGGGAGGTGGTGGACCGCGCGCGCGATGTCGCAGTCGCCGCACAGGTAGTCCGCGAGCGACCAGGTCGCCGGCACGGCGAGCGCGTCGGCCAGACCGGGCGACTGCATGGCGGTGTCCACGATGGCCACCCGCAGGCCGCTCCGCGCCGCCGCGACCCCGACGTTCACCGCCAGCGTGGTCTTCCCCGTCCCCCCGTACGAGGAGGAGACGCTCACGATCCGCATCCCCGTCACCGGCGCCTCCGCAGCGCCAGCATGGTGATGTCGTCCGACTGCGGCGCCCGGCCGGTGTGCGCCTGGACCTCCGAGAGGGTCCTGCCGACCATGTCGCCCGCCCCGGCGCCGGACATGCCGCTCAGCAGCCGAACCAGGCGGGGCAGGCCGAACAGCTCCCTTTCCGCGTTCCTCGCCTCGGTGACGCCGTCGGTGTAGAGGAAGAGCGTGTCGGACGGCCCGAGGGTGACGCTGGCGATGGTGAAGACGGCGTCGGGCCAGAGCCCGACGGCCGGCCCCGTCGTCCGGAGCAGCCGGTGCCCCCCGGAGGCGCGCAGCAGCACCGGCGGGTTGTGCCCGGCGTTGATGTAGAGGAGCCGGCCGGAGTCCGGGTCGGTCACGCAGAAGAACAGCGTGACGAAATACGCCTGCTGGAGGTGGTTGGCGGTGAGGTAGCGGTTGGCGCCGTGCACGGTGGACAGCAGCGGCAGGGCGCCGATGCTCGGCGAGCTGAGGAAGACCTGCTGGGTCGGCAGCAGGAACGGCGCCAGGGCCCCGCCCGCCCACAGGTTCTGCGCCGAGAACCGCAGCAGGGTGCGCACCAGCGCCATGAACAGGGCGGCCCCGATGCCCTTGTCGCAGACGTCGGCGACGAGGAACGCCGCCCGCCGCCCGCCGGCCATGAAGAACCCGTCGTAGAAGTCGCCGGAGACCTCCCGGGCGGGCTCGAACCCCGTCGCCACCTCCCAGCCGTCGGGGCAGGGCAGCTCCGGCGGCAGGAACCCCTGCTGGATCTGCCTGCCGATCTTCAGGTCGCGGTCGTGCTGGAGGAGGCTGAGGGAGGGGTAGGGGTCGAGTTCGGCGGCGGTGCGGGCCAGCCGCCTGCGCTGGTGCCCCCGTTCGAGCCGGTTGCGGACCAGCGTCGGGGTGAACGGCGGGACGAGGAAGTCCATCTCGTGGTCGAGGTGCGCGTCCAGCGGGATGTGGTCGGGCCCGCAGAACAGCAGCACCCCCGGAGGCGTGCGCAGATGCTGCCACTTCTGGCCGAACAGCGCCACCTCCTTCGCGGTCAGCGAGGCGTGCAGCAGCAGGAGGTCCGGTTCGAGGGCGTCGTGCGCCCCCGCGAGGACCTCCGGACCGGAGGAGAGCACCGGCCGGTTGCCGCACTCCGCCAGCGCCCTGGTCAGCTCGTGCGTCTCGGCGGCGGCGTTCTCCTCCGGTCCTTCCACGACCAGGAGCGTCAGCTCATCCATGGCGGCCGGCGGTCGTCATGGGCGACCAGGTCGCGGCCGGAGCGGCGGACGACGACGATCGTCCGGTTCAGCCCTCCGACGCGCTCGTAGATGAGCCGGTCGGCGCTCATCCTGGCGAGGCTCAAACCGAACCCTCCCACCGGCAGGTCGTCGGGGTCGACGACGGGGATCGGACGGTGTCCGGACGTCGGGTCGAACTCCGTCCCGAAGTCGACGATGAGGAACAGCACCCAGCCGTCGCTGACCGAGGAGTGCAGTTCGATCTCGCCCGCCGAGGCGGGCGGATAGCCGTGCGTGATGACGTTGGTGATCAGTTCGTCGACGGCGAGCCGCAACCGGTAGGCGTCCTTGTCGCCCAGGCCGGCGACGGCCACGGCGCCGCCGATGAACTCCGCGACCGCCACCAGCGAGGCGACGGTCGCGGGCACCCGTAAGGTCTCCATGCGGGTGCGCGTCAGGCGGAGAACGACTCACGGATCGTGATCGCGTGCTGCAACCCCGTCATACGGATGGTCTCGGCGACGTTCTCGTTGGCGCCCTCGACGACCACCTCCATGTCGTCGCCCATCTTCTGCCGCGCGAAGACGAGCCCCCGCACCCCCGCGGAGGAGATGTAGGAGAGGCCGTGCATCGCCAGGCACAGCTTCTTGGGCGAGCGGGTGGCCACCTGCTGGAGGATCTCGTGGAAGCTCGGCGCGGACAGCGCGTCGAGGTCGCCGCTCATCTGGATGGTGACGGTGTCTCCACTGGTGATCAGATCTGCCTGGAACATGTCGTATCCCCTGTCATCCGGGTTGATCACACGGTCTGCGCGCAGAGCACGACCGTCGAGCGGGGGCCGACGCGCAGGACGTGCTGGTCGTCCAGGGCCGGTTCCTCTCCCAGCGGGAAGCTGCAGTCGGCCGCCCCGGTGTCGGCGGCCAGGCGCCACAGCGCGCCGTCCGGCAGCAGGGGCAGCTCGACGTCGTGCTCTTCCCAGTGCGTGTTCGCCACGACGTACACGCAGTCGACGGCGTCGCCCATCGGGGCGCAGCGCATGACGGCCATCAGCCGGCTGCCGTCCGACCAGTCGGGTGCGTAGGCGGTCACCCCGTGCCAGCTGATCTCCGCCAGACCGGGCCGTACCTCGCGTCCCGTCGGGTGCTCGGCCGTACGGACGGCCGGGTGGGCGGCGCGGAACCTGACGAGGTCGCCGGTGAACCTGACCAGCTCGTCGGTGAGCGGGTTGGGCGTCCAGTCGACCCAGCTCAGGTCACTGTCGTGGCAGTAGGCGTTGTTGTTGCCCCACTGCGTGCGGCCCCGCTCGTCACCGGCGAGGATCATGGGGACGCCCTGACTGGTCAGCAGCAGCGCGAGGAAGTTCTTGACCTGGCGGCGGCGCAGGTCGTTGATCTCCTTGTCGTCGGTCTCACCCTCGGCGCCGCAGTTCCAGCTGTTGTTGTCGTTCGCGCCGTCCCGGTTCTCCTCGCCGTTGGCCTCGTTGTGCTTGTCGTTGTAGGAGACCAGGTCGTAGAGGGTGAAGCCGTCGTGCGCGGTGACGAAGTTGATCGACGCGGCCGTCGCCCGCCCGGCGTAGAGGTCGGGGGAGCCGACGTAGCGGGTGGCCATCTCCCCCACCATCCCGGTGTCGCCCTTGACGAACCGGCGGATGGTGTCGCGGTAGCGGCCGTTCCACTCCGACCAGCGGTGGTAGTTGGGGAAGGACCCCACCTCGTACAGGCCCGCCGCGTCCCACGCCTCGGCGATGAGGACGCAGCCGCGCAGCACCGGGTCGAAGGCCAGCTCCTGCAGGATCGGCGGGTTGGGCAGCGGCGTGCCGTCCACGTCCCTGGACAGGATGGCCGCGAGGTCGAAGCGGAAGCCGTCGATGCGGTACTCGACGGCCCAGTAGCGCAGGCAGTCGAGGACGAACTTGCGGACCACCGGGTGGTTGCAGTTCATCGTGTTGCCGGTGCCGCTGAAGTTGTAGTAGTAGCCCTCGGGGGTCATCATGTACCAGACGTCGTTGTCCAGTCCCTTGAACGAGATCGTCGGGCCCTCGTGGTTGCCCTCGGCGGTGTGGTTGAAGACCACGTCGAGGATCACCTCGATGCCGTGGCTGTGGCACTCGCGGACCAGCGCCTTCAGCTCGTCGCCGGCCATGCCGTACTTGCCGCTGGCGGCGTAGCCGGACTTCGGGGCGTAGAAGGAGACGGTGGAGTAGCCCCAGAAGTTGTACAGCCGCTCGCCGGTGTCGGCGTTGACCCGGCTGTTCTCGAACTCGTCGAACTCGAAGATCGGCATGAGCTCGATGGCGTTGATGCCGAGCGACTTCAGGTAGGGGAGCTTCTCGCGCAGCCCCGCGTACGTCCCCGGCGCGGTCACCGCGGAGCTGGGGTGCCGGGTGAACCCGCGGACGTGCGCCTCGTAGATGACGAGCTCCTCGCGGGGGATGCGCGGCGCGGTGTCGTCGCCCCAGTCGAAGTCGTGGAACATCAGCCGCGACCTGTGCTGGTAGGGCTCGGACCAGTCGGGCTCCCGGCCCCAGACCTCCCGGCCCGCCACGAGCTTGGCGTAGGGGTCGGACAGGACCCCGCCCGGCTCGCCGGCCGGCCCCTCGCAGCGGTAGCCGTACTCCAGGTCGTCCAGGCCGTCCAGCTCGTAGACGACGATCGCCCAGATGTGCCCGGTGCGGAAGGAGTCGGGGATCGGCAGCTCGGCGTACGGCTCGCTGTCGCCGTGGTGGTAGAGCACCAGGCTGACCGCGGTGGCGTTCTCGGAGCAGACGGCGAAGTTCACCCCGCCGTGCAGGAAGGTCGCGCCGGGCAGCAGCGGGTTGCCGTGCCGTACGGGGAACCCGGAGACGCGGTGGGTGGGGTAGGAGTCGATCCGGTCCAGCATCGGACTGGTCATGGTGTCTCCGTCAGCAGTTCGGCCGCCTTGCCGAGGTCCTCGGCGACGGTGAAGAAGTTGAGGAAGCCGACGGCGCTCATGAGCATCCGGAGTTCCTCCGACAGTCCCACCACGGCCATCTGGCCGCTGGCGCACTGCGCCTGCCGGTAGGACAGCAGCATGACCCTCAGGCCGGCGCTGGACATGTAGCGCAGGTTCGACAGGTCGAGCGCCAGCAGCCGGTGCTCGGCCAGCGCCCTGCCGACATGTTCCTGGACCACGGGGGCCGTCCTGCTGTCCAGGTCGCCGGTGAGTGCGACCACCGCCAGCTCGCCCTCTTTCGAGACCGTGACGTCGAGTGTTCGCGTGGACATCTCGTCTCTCGTCCTTACTTCTCTGACACGGGGGACAGGGTGACGCGGACCGGGAGCCGGTCCTGCGTGTCGGGGAGGTCCACCTGGAGCTCCTCGGCGTCGAACCGGTGGTACGGGCTCCCGTCGACCTCCACGGACTCGATCCGGATCGAGCCCTGCGGCAGCAGGTCGGGGGCGACGCGCAGCGTGCGGTCGGGGAAGGCGCCCGGCATGGGCTTGAACCACAGGTTGAGCGGTTCCTTCTCGACGAGCAGGTTCGTGTAGACGGTGGCCAGGTAGCACAGCTCGGAGGAGTGGTACATGCTCATCGAGTGGCTGCCCTTGAAGCGCTCGGTGCCGAGGAGGTAGGGCATGCCGTCGGCGAGCACGTTGAAGTAGACGGCTCCCTCGTCGTGGTCGAGGAAGAAGGCGTTGTAGAAGGCGGAGGCGCGCCGGGCCTCCTGGAGGAACTCCCGGTCGCCGGTGACGCCGGCCAGGATGAGGTAGGCGAGGATCGCCTGCTCCTGCTGCCACCAGGCCTTGCGGTCGTGCCAGGCGAACCGGTACCACCGGTCACCGGCGGGCTTGGTCCGTTCCACGACGTCGTACCAGCCGCCGCGCTGCTGGTCGCTGCCGACCTCGGGCATGCGCCGGGCGATCCGCTCGGCCAGCTCCCGGTAGTCCTTCTTGGCGCGCAGGGAGTTCATCCGCATGAGGTTCCATGCGATCTTGAGGTTGTGGCCGACGACCGCGCGGTCCTGCTGCCAGGTGTGGCCGCGGTCGGGGCTCCAGTCCTCGTTGAAACGTTCCTGGACGAACGGGCTGTAGTCGTCCTCGGGGAAGTGCTCGGCGATGGTGTCGAACGTGCGCTCCAGGAAGTCGGCGTACTCCTCGCGGCCCGTCGCGAGGTAGAGGTTGATCAGGTAGGCGGGCGCGTGGTCGCCGACCGAGTTCCAGTTCTTCCTGGCGTCGTTGGGCGCGATGGAGGGGTGCCGCGGGTCCATGAAGATCGGGTCGATGTGGCTGAAGTAGCCGCCGCCCTTGGTGTCGCGGAAGTGGTTCTCGAACAGCCTGATCGTGCCCTCGGCGTCGCGCAGGATCGCCGGGTCCCCGTTGACCCGGTAGGTCTGCGTCGGCCCGGCCAGCGCGTAGATCTGCTCGTACATCGGGATCGCGTCGTAGTCGTCGGAGAACTCGGAGGTGAAGAGCTTCTTCTCCGGCCGGTCCTCCTGCACCTCGATGCCGTGGTACCAGTAGGTGACGTCGTGCATCGGGTCGGCGAACCGCATGTGCTCGCGCAGGTAGTCCACACCGCGCTCGGCGACGTCGAGATACCCGTCCTTCCCGGTGAGCATGTACGCCGAGGCCATGCCGTACACCAGGCGGGAGATGGTGTCGGTCTCCTGCACGTGGCTTGAGGTCTTCCGCCCGTCGAGCCGCAGGACGGTGCGGTAGTCGCGGTAGTCGACGGGGCCGGAGCCGAACTGCGCCCTGCGGTAGAAGGCGGCGATCCGGTCGAGCTGGTGGATCCACCAGTCCGGCTCCTCGAAGCGGTACTCGCCGGGCCGGCGGCCCACGAAGACCAGCCGCTTGGCGTCGAACTCCCAGCCGCGGTCCTGCGGGGCGTGCACGCCGTAGGCGAAGAGGTCCTGACCCGGCCTGATCATGTCGTCGCGGTGGTCGGCGGCGTCGAGGTAGGGGTGTTCGAGGTTGCGCAGCACCTCCGCGGAGGTGGTGTCGTCCACGGTGACGTCGAACTCGCGGCCGTCGGCCGTGGTGAGCCCGAACGTCCCCTTGGCGTCCAGGGGGGTGGTGACCCTGCCCGCGATCAGGTCGCTGAACCGGAAGCCAACATCACTGGCCATCTGCTCCGCCTTCGGAAGTCTGGTCCTTGAAACCTTGGGTTATCTCCACGACCGTGCCGTCGGGGTCCTTCACCCACACCGTGCGCCAGCCCGGGATGAAGTCGTCGAAGCACAGTGGGCCCAGCGACACCTGGGCCTGCGGGCCCATCCCGGCCAGGGCCTCGTCGATGTCGTCGGTCTGCAGGGCGATGTGCCGCAGCGTGCCGGCCGCGGTCGGCCCGTCGCCGCCGGGCGCGCCGTCCCCGGCCTGGAACAACTCCAGGTAGACGTCGCCCTTGCGGAGGAAGAGGATCTTGGAGTCGCCCACGGGGAAGCTCGCCGCGCGGGCGAAGCCGAACCACCGGCAGTAGAACTCGGCGGTCACGTCCACGTCATTGCAGTTCAGCGCGGTGTGCGACCACCTCATGCGGCCCTCTCCCCGTTCCTGCGCGCCGCCAGTTCGCCGAGCAGGGCGCGCGCGAACAGGTGGCAGTGGGCGCCGCTGCGGCCGGTGACGAGGTCACCGTCGACCACGACGTCCTCGTCGCGGTACTCGGCGCCCATGTTCAGCACGTCGCCGACCAGGTTGTTGTGGCAGGTGACGGGGCGTCCGCGGACCGTCTCCGGCGCCTTGGCCAGCAGCCACATGCCGTGGCAGATGACGCCCTTGAGCACCTCGGGCAGGGCGAACGCCCGCCGCATCAGCTCGGTCGCCGGGGAGGGATCGAGCGGCTTCTCGCTGAAGCGGAGCCGGTCGGCCACCATGCCCGACGGCACGACGATCGCGTCGTAGGAGCGCAGCGCGTCGTCGTCCAGCCCCTCCAGCGACCCGTTCACCGTCAGCGGCGCCCGGTACTCGTGGCCGGTGAAGGTGATCTCCGGCTGCCCCCACAGCCGGGTCAGCAGGTCGAGGCGGATGCCCTCCTCGGCGAAGCGGCGCTGGTAGTAGAAGATCTCGGGCTCGTAGTAGTCGCTCTCCATCAGGACCGCGACGCGCGCCCCGCGCAGGTCAGCCACGGGAGCCTCCCAGGACGAAGTCGGCGCACCGTTCGGCGATCATCTGGATCGCGGCGTGGGTGTTGCCCGAGGTCACCGCCGGCATCACGCTCGCGTCGGCGACGCGCAGCCCCTCGACGCCGCGCACCCGCAGCCGGGGGTCCACGACGGCGTCGTCGTCGGTCCCCATGCGGCACGAGCCGACCTGGTGGTGGTAGGTGTCGGCGCGCTCGCGGACGAACGCGGTGAGCGCCTCGCGGCCGGCCGCCGCCGGGCCGGGCAGGAGCTCGTCGCCGAGCACCTCGCCGAAGGCGCGGGTCGCGAAGATCTCCCTGGCCAGCTCGACGCCCTGGACCAGCCGGTCGACGTCGGAACGGTCGCCCAGGTAGTTGGGGTTGACCAGGGGCGGCGCGAACGGGTCGGCGGAGGCCAGCCTGACCCAGCCGCGCGAGGCGGGCCGTACGACGCCCGGCAGGATGCTGACCGCGTTGGGGTGGCTCTGCCCGACGATGATGTCGAAGGGCACGTGGACGAACGCGATCTGCAGGTCGGGGGCGGGCAGGCCGCTCTGCGAGAAGGTGAACAGCGCGGCCTCCGACAGGTTGTTCGCCCCCGGCGGGACCGCCTCCCTCGTCTCCCGGATGACGCCGGTGAGCACGTGGTTGTGGAAGTTCGCCCCGACGCCCGGCAGCGGGTGGCGCACCTCGACGCCGGCCTCGCGCAGGTGGCCGGGGTCGCCGATGCCCGAGAGCATCAGGAGCTTGGGGGACTCGATCGCCCCGGCGCACACGATGACCTCGCGGCGGGCGCGCACCCGCCGCAGGCCGGTGCCGCCGGACTCGTCGAGCGCGCGCCCGGCGAGCCGGCGGCCCTCGCCGCTCTCCGGGACCGGTGCCTCCTGGGCGTACTCCACGCCGGTGCACCTGTCGCCCTCGAAGAGCAGGCGGGTGGCCCGCGCGCGGGGCCGCAGGGTGAGCCGCTCGTCGTTGAGGATCGGCTCGACGAAGCAGTGCATCGCGCTCCGGCGGCGGCCCGCCTCGGCGTTGATGTGGTGCCAGCCCGCGCCGGCCATGGCGGGCCCGTTGAAGTCGGGGATGATCGGGTGGCCCAGCTCGGCGCAGGCGTCGAGGAAGGTCCGGGAGTAGGGGTTGGGGTCGTGCAGGCCGGCGTTGACGACGGTCTGCGGGCCGCCGCTGCCGGTGCCCTCCCAGGTCTTGTCCTCCTGGTCCTCCATGCGCTGGAAGTACGGCAGGACGTCGGCGTACGACCAGCCCGCGGCGCCCTGGTAGGCCCAGTTGTCGAAGTCCGACTGGTGGCCGCGGATGTGCATCATGATGTAGAGGTTGCTGCTGCCGCCGATGACCTTGCCGCGCGGCTCGTGGGTGCTGCGCCCGCCCAGTCCCGGCTGGGGCACGCTGCGGTAGTCCCAGTCGATGTCCGAGCCGAGCAGCGTGAACCACAGCGGCGCGGCGTCCACGCCGGAGGGGATCCAGCTCCCGCCGGCCTCCAGCAGCAGCACCGATCCCTCGCCCGACTCGACCAGGCGGCGGGTCAGCACCGAGCCGGCCGCGCCCGCGCCGACGACGACGTAGTCGAACTCCTCCGTCGTCATCGGCCCTCCATCCCGAGGGGCCCGCGGAAGGGCAGCGTGTCGTGGAAGTTGGCCATGTAGGAGATCCGGCCGTCCTCCAGCCGGAAGTAGTTCATGACCTCGGCCTCGATGGGCTCGCCGCCGGCGGTGACCGCGCTCAGGTGGGACACCACGCCGGCCTGGTCGCCGTCGACGACGACGTGGCGGGGGACGTTCTTGAACGAGCGGTACATCTCGGGGAAGCCGGCGACGGCCTCGCGCAGGGTGTCCTGGCCCTCCAGGCGCCCGGCGAGCTGCTCGTCGACCACGGCCTTGTCGGCGAACAGGTCGCACCAGCTCGACCAGTCGCCGGCGTTGGCGTACTCGTAGTAGAGGTCGATCGTCTCTCGTGTGCTCACAGCTCCGCGCTCCCCGGCATCGGCTCCAGACGGTCCACGACGTACTTCCTGATCCGCGGGTGGTCGGGTCCGTCGGCGACGATCTCCCAGGTCTGGTAGGCGTCGAAGCCGAGCCAGAGGCTGGTGGGCGCCGGCGGGTTCCAGACGCGGGCCTGCCAGTTCACGACGACCTCGATGGTGGCCGCGCCGTCCCGCCACGCGCCGACCTTCACCGAGGTGACCCGGTGCTGCTCGTCGAAGAAGCGGTTGGTGACGGTCTCGTACCACTTGCGGAAGTCGTCGTGCCCGCGGGCGGTGGCCTCGGGGAAGACCATGACGAGGTCCTCGTCGCCGGCCAGGTGGTACCAGAGCCGCTCGATGTCGTCGTGCCGGTCGAGGGCGCGGTACCAGTTGGCCACCCATTCCTCGACCACCCAGTCGGGCGGGGTCATCTGCTTCACGTGCTCAGTCCTTTCCGTTCGGCGGAAGGGGGACGTCCACCGCGACGTCCACCAGGAACGGCTCGTCGTCGGCGAGCATGCGCTTGACGGCGGGGCCCACGTCCTCGGGCTCGGCCACCCGTACGGCCTGCACGCCCATGCCGCGGGCGAGGTCGGTGAACCCCAGGGGCAGGCCGCTCAGGTCGAAGGAGGAGGGGAAGGGGTGCGGCGCGACGCCGCGCTCCCTCCAGTACACGGAGATGTTCTCGTTGAGCAGCTCGTACCTGCCGTTGTTGCAGATCACGAACTTCGCGCCGATCCGCTGGTGCGCCGCGGTCCACAGCGCCTGGATCGTGTACATGCTGCCGCCGTCGCCGGTGAAGCCGATCACCGTCTCGTCCGGCATCGCGAGCTTGACGCCGATGGCGCCGGGGATGCCCACCCCGAGCGAGCCACCCCGGGTGAGGAAGTACCGGCCGGGGCGGCGCGGCGGGAAGTGCCGCACCAGCGCGGGGCTCGACGTGAGCGCCTCGTCGAAGACGACCGCGTCGGGCTGCTGCGCGGCCAGTTCGGCGAGGAACAGCTCGTAGACGCTGTCGCCGGCCGGGGCCGCCTGGGCGCGGGGGCGGGCGGGCGCCGCGGGCGCGCCCCGCCGTTCCAGGTCGGCGGCCAGGGCGGTGAGCGTGGCCCGCGGGTCGGCGACCAGGCCGAGGTCCACGGGGTGGTTCTTGCCGATCTCGTAGGCGTTCAGGTCGACGTGCACGACCCGCGCGCCCGCCGCGAACGGGGAGCGCATCGAGGGGAAGACCTCGGGGAAGACGTAGGTGCCGACGATGAGGACCGCGTCCGCCTCCCGGACGGCCGCCGCGCTCGCCTCGCCGAACATGTGCCCGAGCGCCCCCCGGTGCAGGGGATGGCCGGCGTCGATGTTGACCACGGAGCTGTCGGCCAGCCAGACCTCGGCGCCCAGCAGCTCCGCCACCCGGGTCAGCTCGTACTGGGCGTCGGACTCGGCCACCCCGTCGCCGGCCACGATGATCGGCCGTTCGGCCCCGGCCAGCAGTCCGGCGGCGCGCGCGACCAGCTCGGGCACGGGGACCGTACGGGTGTCGGGGATCACTGTGGGCAGCGCGGGCTCGTCGTTGGGCGCGTCCAGCACGTCGAGGGGCAGGGAGACGAAGACGGGGCCGCACGGGGGAGTGGCCGCGATCTTGATCGCCCGGCGGAGGACCCGCAGCACCGACCCCGGGTCGACGACGCGGGTGGCGAACTTGGTCACCGGCCGCGCCATGCCCACCAGGTCCGCGGCCATCTGGGCGTCGAAGGCGTCGTAGCGCACGCCCGCCTCACCGGCGATCACGATGAGCGGGGCGTGGCCGCGCATCGCCTGGTACATCATGCCGATGCCGTTGCCGAGGCCGACGCCCGAGTGCAGCTGCACCAGGGTGGGCCTGCGGGTCGCGCGGGCGTAGCCGTCCGCGAGGCCGACGACGGGGGCCTCGGCCAGGCCGAGGACGTAGCGGAAGTCTCCGGCGGAGCTCAGCGCGTCCAGGAGACCCTGCTCGACGGTGCCGGGATTGCCGAAGATCGTGGTCATCCCGTCGGCGCGGAGCTGCTCCAGGAGCGCTGAGGTGCCGGTGCGCGTGGCGGCCACGGGTTACCAGCCGTAGCGCCGCAGGCCGTGCTCCAGGACCGCCACCATCTTCTCGCCGGTGGTGACGGAGTCCGGGGTGGAGCGGCCGGTGACGAACGGATAGTCCACGATCACCGAGACGGGGTGGCCGACGTTGCCGTGGTAGCGGCCCTCGGGGCCGGTGGCGTCGCGCAGGATGTACTCCAGCGGGTACGGCGGCGGCCCCATGTTGAAGTCGACGCCGATGAAGCCGGTGCCGTCCTTGTAGTCGTACTCCTTGCAGTGCCCGGTGACGTGCTTGCCCCAGATGATGCTCTTGCGGTTGTCCCAGTCGCGGGCGAAGGCGAGGCAGGCGACGCCGTAGCACTCGGCGCCGACGGGCTTGCCGGCCTCCAGGAAGGCCAGGATCAGGGCGTGCACCCGCTCGTTGTTGGCGAGGTCCACGATCGGGCCGCTGCCGCCGACGATGAGGATGGCGTCGTAGTCGGCGACGGTCGCCCGCAGCTCGGTGAGGGCGCGGTGGTAGGCCTCCAGCTCGCGCAGGTAGCCGGGCGAGCTGAGGTAGGGGCGCTCGGGCACCCAGGAGGAGATGTCGACCGGCTTGGCCAGGCGGTCGGACTCGTCCACCTCGCGGACGCGGCGGGCCATGTCCTCGCTGGTGACCGACCGGCCGAGCGGCGGGTCGAGGAAGCCGGGGTCCATGCTGGGCGGCAGCGCCCTGGGCCGCCCGCCGGTGGGCGTCGCCATCACGGTCTCGTACCCGTGGTCGTCGAAAACGCCGAGCGGTCCGACGAGTTCCTCGCCCCAGTAGCCGTACTCGGAAAGGATGATCAGGATCTTCTTGGTCACGGTGGACTCCGCGTGTCGGTGGACTTCCGGGCAGGGCTCACCAGGCGGGGCCGGTGGTACGGTCCCGCCCGGAGAGCGGAGTGGGGGTGCCTGCTGCTCTAGTCCTCGGAGACGAGGACGGCGGTCTGCCGCCAGATCAGGCCGTCCTTGAGCACCCAGGTGCCCACGTCCTTGTGGGCCTGGTCGCCGATCCTGATCGTCGCGTAGTAGAGGATGATGTCCTCGGTGCCGTCGGCGGTCATGATGTCCTCGATCTGCGGGTTCATCTTCAGGTATTCGGCGAAGAAGTCCCTGATCTCCTCGCGGCCCCGGGCGACGGCGCCGGGCCGCATCACCACGGCGTCCTCGTGGTAATTGTTCATCATCGCGTCGAGGTCGTGCGCCTTGAGCTGTCCGATCTGCTTGTCGAGCAGCGCCGGAAGTTGCGTAGCAGACATTTCTCTCCCCTACCTGTCAGTGGGTACCGCGCTTCGCGCCGGTTGACACCGGAACCGGCGGCGCTTCGAGATGGCCGTTTTTCGCATCGGCCGTGCTTCCTCACGGAAACGCGGTTTAGGGGAGGTTGTCTAGAAATAGGGGGATACTTCTGGAAGTTTGCCGCCACATTCACACAGGTTGCAGGCGGTCGGCCCGCTCCTCCACGGCGAGCGCGACCGCCAGGAGCACCGCGACGAGGCCCAGCTGGAGCACCGCGGACACCCCGCCGACCGGGATCGTGACCAGCGCCAGGAGCCCGGTCAGCGCCCGCGCCCGCCCGCCCGGCAGCCCCAGGATCGCCCGGAACGCCGCCGACCCGAGCAGGAAGGCGGCCACCCCGCCGGCCAGGGCGAGCCGCGCGCCGATGGACAGCGGGTCGCCGGGGTGCGCGACCGCCTTCTTCACCCCGGCCGACACCGCGATGATGCCCAGCAGGATCGGCATGTGGGCGTAGAAGAAGCCGAACAGCACCAGGCGGGTGCGCCGTACCTGTTCGGTCGCCAGGACCAGCGCCTGCTCCGCCCGTTCCAGGTCGGCGTGGAAGTACGCCCACCACAGGCTGGCGCTGAGCGCCAGCCCGATCAGCGCGGTCCCGATCGTCGGCGCGTCCAGCGGGCCGTGCCCGTTGCCGATGCCGACCGCGATGGCGACGACGGACTCGCCCAGCGCGATGATAACCACCAGGCCGTGCCGCTCGGCCACGTGGCCGGGGTGCAGCGGGAACCCCTCCTGACCGGTCAGGTACGGCGAGATCCACATCACGAGCAGGGCGGCCGCCCACAGGGCGTACTTCAGCCCGCCGTCGGCCTGCGCCGCGAGCAGGATCAGCACGGCGCCGGTCAGGTTCGTGGTGAACATCCGCAGGAAGCGCCAGGTCGACTGCAGGTACAGCAGGCCGTGCACGACGACGACCAGGAGCAGCCCGACCGCGAAGCCCGTGCCCTTCTCGGCGAAGGCCCCGGGCACGGCCAGCGCGATGATCAGCCAGCCGGCCATCGCCAGCAGCATGAAGAACCGGCGGGCCACCCGCAGCGGGGGGACGGCGTTGGTCACCCAGGCGTAGCTGGCGAACATCCACCAGATGACGCCGAACATCAGCAGCACCTGGGGCAGGCTGCCGAAGTCGGCGGCCAGCAGGACCGTGAGCTGGGTCGCCGTGAAGACGAATACCAGGTCGAAGAAGAGCTCGATTGTGGAAACCCGCAGCTCTTCGTGGTCGGGGACGGGGTCCACCCGCTCGGTGAACCATTGGGGGAGTGGAAAGTTCATGGGGACGATTGTCGATGGGCCGTCCCCTCGGGACCACACCTGTCCACGCCATTCCCGGCAGTATTTTGCCGAGGTCATGAAGTCCGGCGTTCTAGATAATCAAGTGCGCCCGCCGCTCCGTCCCACCATTGCCGCCTTTCGGAACTGCCGCCATCGTGTGCTTGAAATGCCCGGAAAGAGAAGGAGTGACCGAGATGGCCGACGTCCTCATTCTGATGACCAAGGCGAAGACCCTCGGCCTGCTGGACGGCAGGCAGCACGCTTCCGGGTTCTGGGCCGAGGAGTTCGTCGTACCGTACGAGCGCCTCGTCGCCGAGGGCCACAACGTCGACATCGCCACGGTGGGCGGTGAGGCGCCCACCCCGGACGAGGGCAGCCTCACCCCGTACGTGGTGGGCCTCACCAGGCCCCAGGGCTCACCCGACCACGACGAGGAGAACGTCGAGCACTACAAACAGGTGATCGGCTCCCTGCCGGCGCTGAAGGCGCCGACGGACGTCGCCGGCATCACCCGCGAACGGCTCGCCGGATACGCGGGCGTCTACATCTCCGGCGGGCACGGCGCCATGGAGGACATGCCGCACAGCTCCGACCTGGCCCGCGTGGTCCGCTGGATCCTCGAACTCGACCTGCCCCTGGCCGTCGTGTGCCACGGCCAGTCGGCGCTGCTGCCGCTGCGCGACTCCAGTGGCCGCTGGCCGCTGGAGGGCTACCGGATGACCGCCTTCTCCCACGACGAGGAGATGGTCACGGACATGGCGGGCCAGCTGCCCTTCGTCCTGCAGATGGAGCTGGAACGGCTCGGCGCCCGCTACGAGAAGGCGGAGGCGATCTGGGACTCCCACGTCGTCGAGGACCGCAACCTCATCACGGGGCAGAACCCCTACTCGTCGTCGGCGCTGGCGGACGCCTTCGCCAAGCGCCTGGCCACGGCGCAGTGACGACCATGCGGATCACCCTGACGGTGAACGGAGACCGCGTCGAGCAGGACGTCCCGCCGAACGTCCTCCTCGTGGACCTGCTCCGCGACACCTGCGATCTGACCGGCGCGAAGGTCGGCTGCGACACCGGCCAGTGCGGCACCTGCGTGGTACGGCTCGGCGACCGCTCGGTCAAGAGCTGCCAGATGCTGGCCGTACAGGCCGACGGGGCCGAGGTCACCACGGTCGAGGGCCTCTCCGGCGACGGGGAGCTGACCCCCCTGCAGGAGGCCCTGTGGGAGGAGCACGGAGCGCAGTGCGGCTTCTGCGTCCCCGGGATGGTCATGTCCCTGACCGACCTCCTGGAACACGACTCCGCACCGGACGAGCAGGCGATCCGCGCCGGGATCGCGGGGAACCTGTGCAGGTGCACCGGGTACGGCGCCGTCGTGCGCGCCGTGCAGAAGGCGGTGAAGGACAAGTCATGACCACCGAGACGTTCGGCGCGGGCCTCAAGGACCGCGACGTCCCCGCGATGCTCCGGGGCGACACGACGTTCACCTCCGACCTCCGCCTCCCCGGCATGCTGCACATGGAGTTCGTGCGCAGCGAGCACGGCCACGCGCGGATCGACGGGATCGACACCGCCGAGGCCCGCCGGATGCCCGGCGTGGTCACCGTCGTGACCGGTGAGGACCTCGCCGGCAAGCTCATGCCGATGCCGTGCATCTGGATCCCCGGCGGGGTGGAGAGCCACTTCCCGCCCCACCCGTACGGAGTGCCCGGCGCCGGCCCCGTCCTCGCCGAGGGCGTGGTGCGGTTCATCGGCGAGCCCGTCGCCGCCGTGGTCGCCGAGACCGCCGAGCAGGCCAGGGCCGCGGCGCGGAAGGCCGCCGTCGCCTACACGCCCCTGGCGGCGGTCACCACGCCGCGGCAGGCGCTCGCCGAGGGCGCCCCGCAGCTCCACGAGGCCGTGCCCGGCAACCTCAACGCCCTGTGGACCTGCGGCGACGCCGAGCGCACCGACGCGGCCATCGCCGAGGCAGAGGTCGTCGTCGAGCTCGACCTGTACAACCAGCGGACGATCAACAACCCGATGGAGCCCCGGGCCGCCATCGGCGACTACGACCCGGTCAAGGACGAGTACACCCTCTACGCCACCACCCAGTCGCCGCACAACCACCGCTTCCTGCTGTCCGCGCTGGTCCTCGGCATCCCGTTCAACAAGCTCCGCGTCATCGCCCCGCCCATCGGCGGCAGCTTCGGCACCAAGGGCTACCTCTACCCCGACATGCCCCTGGTGCTCTTCCTCGCCCGCACGCTGGGCCGGCCGGTGCGGTGGGCCGACACCCGCGAGGGCCTGATGCGCTCCACCGTGCAGGGCCGCGACCACCTCCAGCACGTCACCCTCGCCGGGACCCGCGACGGCCGGATCACGGCGCTGCGCTGCACCAGCTACGCCAACCTCGGGGCCTACCCCTCCACCATCGGCCCCGGCGTCGCCACCGCGCTGATGGGCCGGAGCGTCACCGGCCCCTACGCCATCCCGAACGCCTTCTGCGAGGTCCACGCGGTCTTCACCAACACGGTCCCGCTGGGCGCGCAGCGCGGCTCGGGCCGCGCCGAGGCGACCACGATCACCGAACGGGTCCTCGACCTGTACGCCAAGGAGATCGGCGCCGACCCCGCCGAGGTCCGGCTGCGCAACATGGTCCCGCCGGACCGGTTCCCCTACGAGAACGGCCTGGGCTGGACCTACGACTCCGGCGACTACGCCGCCGCGCTGCGCCGCGCCCTGGAGCTCGCCGACTACTCCAAGCTGGAGGTCCTCCGGCGCGAGGCGCGCGAGCGCGGCAAGCTGCTCGGGGTCGGCATCGGCTCGTTCGTGGCGATCTGCGGGGTTGGCCCCTCCACCCGGATGCAGGCCGAGGGCATGCTCGGCGGCACCTGGGAGAGCGCCAACATCCGCGTCCACCCCAACGGCGAGGTCGCGGCCACCATCGGGTCCACCTCCACCGGGCAGAGCCACACGACGACCTTCGCGCAGATCGTCGCCTCCGAGCTCGGCATCGACCCGTCCGCCGTCACGATCTTCCAGGCCGACACCCAGAAGGCCCCCTACGGCCAGGGCACCTACGGCAGCCGCTCCTACAGCGTCGGCGGACCCGCCCTCGCCCTGGCGGCCCGGCAGGTCATCGCCAAGATGAGGACGGCCGCCGCCCACTTCCTCGGCGTGCCCGAGGACCAGGTCGAGTACGCCGACGGGACGTTCTCCGTACCGGGTAAGGAAGGGGCGTCGAAGACCTTCCAGGACATGGCCATGGCGCTGTGGTACGGCTGGAGCCTGCCTCCCGGCATGGAGCCCACCCTCGACGTCACGACCTTCTTCGACCCGCCCGACTTCAACTACCCGTACGGCTCGCACCTGGCCGTCGTCGAGATCGACGAGACCACCGGCGAACTGGAGATCGTCCGTTACGTCGCCGTCCACGACGTCGGCCCCGTCGGCAACCCGCTGGTGGTGAACGGCCAGTTCGAGGGCAGCATCGCGCACGGCCTCGGCCAGGCCCTGATGGAGCGGGCCCGCTACGACGAGACGGGCGCCCTGCTCACCGCCGACCTGACCACCTACGCCATGCCCCGCGCCCACGACATCCCGCGGTTCGTGATGGACACCACGGAGACGCCGTCGCCGCACAACCCGCTCGGCGTCAAGGGCGCCGGCGAGATCGCGACGGTGCCGGTGACCGCGGCCGTGGCCAACGCCGTGTGCGACGCGCTGCGCGAGGCGGGCGTCCGGCACCTCGACATGCCGTACACCCCCGAGAAGATCTGGCGGGCCATCCGAGAGGCCAAGGGTTGATCATGGAGTTGCTGGACTACACGGCGCCGGCCACCCTCGACGAGGCGCTGGAGGCCCTGCGCGCCACCCCCGGCGCCCGCCCCATGGGCGGCGGGCACCGGCTGATCCTCGACATGAAGCGGCGGGCCCGGCGGATCCCGCTGCTGGTCGACCTCGGACGGCTGGACGAGCTGCGGGGCGTGCGCCGCGGCCCGGACGGCGGGCTGGAGATCGGCTCCACGACCACGATCGCCGACCTGGTCGCCGACCCGCTGGTGCGCGGCTCCCACGCCGGGGGACTGCTCGCGGACGCGGCGGCGGCCATGCCGGACGCCCAGGTCAGGAACCGGGCGACGGTGGGCGGCGCGGTGGTCGCCGGGGCCGACGTGGCCGCGGCGCTCATCGCCCTGGAGGCCGGGCTGCACCTGCGCAGCGGGGGCGCGCGGTCCCGCCGCGTCTCCGTCGAGCGGCTCCTCGCCGGCGAGGGACCCGCGGGCGACGAGGTGATCGTCGCCGTGGAGATCCCCGCGACGACGGCCCAGGGCGCCTACGAGAGGCTGGCCGAACCCGCGGCGCTCTCCTCGCTCTGCGGCGTGGCGGTCGGCGTGACCTTCCGCCCCGGCGGCGCGGTCGGCGCCTGCCGGGTGGCCGTCTGCGGCGGGCCGGGACCGGCCCGCCGGGTCCCCGCGCTGGAGGACGCCGCGGCGGCCGCCCCGGGCAACGGCGCCGAGCCCCGGCTCGACGGCGTCTTCGAGTCCGACGACGTCGCCTCGGGCGAGTACCGGGCCCACCTGGCACGGGTGCTCACCCGGCGGGCCGTCACCCGCGCCCGCGACCGTGACCCGGCCTGACCGGCCAGCCCGGGTCACGGCCGGTTCCCCGGGCGCGGGGACGATCTGCTCGTTAGGGTGACGGGGTCGGTCGCACGTCCGTTGACGACGAGGTGCCGGGCGCGCCGGCCGCTGTACTCCACGCTCGCGCCCCGCCGGGGCGCCGGGCCGTACGACCCGGACACGCGGATCTCCCACCGGGTCGCCGAGGCCGCTCCGCATCCCACCGGAGGTTGAACATGATCGTCGAGTACATCCGCTACCGCGTCCCCGACCCCGGGGAGTTCGAGGCGGCCTACCAGCGGGCGGTCGTGCCGCTGGGCAAGTCGCCCTGGTGCCTGGACTACGAGCTGTCGAAGTGCACCGAGGCGGCGGACACCTACATCCTGCGCATCGTCTGGACCTCGGAGGAGGACCACATGCAGGGCTTCCGCCGGAGCGAGTTCTTCGGGGAGTTCTTCACCGAGATCCGGCCCTACGTGTCGGACATCGAGGAGATGCGCCACTACCGGCCGGTGATCACGAAGGCGTGACCCGCGGGGCCACCGGCCCGCCCGGCTTCCGCGGGCGGGCCGGTGGCGTTCCGGCGGCCGTCCTGCCCGCTCCGTCGCCCTGTTCGCCAGGGATCAGCTTGCGTCCTTATGTCCTGACATATGTACGTCCTATTGATTTGAAGTAAATCTGTCGTTACGTTCGTGGGGCAAGAACTTCCCCCCAATCGAGGAGGCGCAATGCGTCCCCTGTCCCGACTTCTTCTGGCGGCCCTCACCTGTTCGCTGGCGGGAGGGCTGGCGGTGCCCGCGTCCGGCCTGGCCGTCCCATCGGTGGCTCCGAAGGTGGAGACCCCCGCCCTGTACGACGACGAGGCCGGCGGCGACGCCAACGGTGACGACCCCGCGATCTGGGTCAACCCCTCCGACGACGACGAGAGCGTGGTGATCGCCACCGCCAAGAAGGCCGGACTCTTCGTCTACGACCTCGGCGGGCGGCAGCTGCAGCACATTCCCGCCCCCGCGGCCCCGGGACCCGACGACGAGGCCGGGCGGTTCAACAACGTCGACGTCACCTACGACTTCGGCAGGCGGGATCTGGCCGTCGTCTCCGACCGCGGCCAGGACAAGCTCCGGATCTACGCCATCTCGGACGGCCGGCTCACCGACGTGACCGACCCCGCCGCGCCGTTCGTGTTCAACACCACCCAGCAGCAGGTCAACGACGCCGAGACCGCCTACGGCCTGGCCACCTGGAAGGACTCGACCGGCACCTACGCGCTGGTCAGCCGCCGCCACAAGACCTCGGTCGGCCTGGTCAAGCTCCTCTCCAAGCCGGGCGGCAAGATCGGATACCAGCTCGTCAGGACGCTGGACCTCCCCACGTCGTTCACCCTGCCGAACGGCCGGACGTGGACGCCCTGCCTGGAGCCCGGCGTGCAGCCGCAGGTCGAGGGCATGGTCGTGGACCAGGAGAAGGACGTCCTCTACGCGGCCCAGGAGGACGTCGGCATCTGGCGGATCCGGGCGGACCTCACCGGAACCCCCACGCTGGTGGACAAGGTCCGGGAGTACGGCGTGCCGGGCACCTACGACCCGGCGACGGACGAGTGCACCCCCGGCGCGGACCCGGGCTACGGCGGCCGGCACCTGACCGCGGACGCCGAGGGACTCACGATCTACTACCGGGAGGACGGCAAGGGCTACCTGCTGGCCTCCAGCCAGGGTGACAGCACCTTCGCCGCCTACCGCAGGGAGGGGACGAACGCCTACCTGGGGCAGTTCCGGGTCGGTGACCACAACGGCATCGACGGCGTCGAGCACAGCGACGGCTCGACCGTGCTGAACGTCCCGCTGGGGGACTTCGACGAGGGGCTGTTCGTCGCGCACGACGGTGAGAACACGCCGGCCGAGCCGGGCCGGGAGATCACGAACTTCAAGTTCACCCCCTGGGAGGACATCGCCGAACCGCTCGACCTGGACGTGGACACCGACGGCTGGGACCCGCGTGACTGAGTGACCTGAGTGACGGACGGCCCCCGGTGCCCGGCGCCGGGGGCCGTCGCGTGCCCGCCCCGGCTCCGGGCCGGACGCCGGGAGGTTCGCCGGAGGTCAGGGCCGGGCGCCGGAGGTGCGCCCGAGAACCGGGCCGGGCGCCGGGAGGTTCGCCGGAGGTCAGGGCCGGGCGCCGGGGGTGCGCCCGAGAACCGGGCCGGACGCCAAGAGGGGAGCACCCCCACCGGGGTGCTCCCCTCGCGCGTGCGCCGCCCGCCCGCCGTCGGATCAGCCGTGGTTGACCCGCCAGAAGTCGGAGACGGTCTGACGGCCGCGCAGGTCGCCGAGGAGCGAGGCGGGATCGGTGTGGAAGAGCTGTCCCTGCCAGTCGGGCAGACCGGGCGGGACGACCAGCGGCTTGACCGTGCTGTTGCCGGAGACGCCGCCCTCGCCGATCTCGTGCTTGACGCCCTCCTCGGTCATGATGAAGTGGACGTACAGCTTGGCCGCGTTGGGGTGCTTGCTCTTGGCGGCGATCCCGACGAACTTGGGATAGCTGAAGCCCACGAACGGCGCCATGCCCTCGCACGTCTTCTGGGCGTACCCCTTGTCCTCGTTGTTGCGGAACTTGGAGATCGACATGAAGCCGATCTTCTTGTCGGTGGCGTTGGGCGCGCCCACCGCTCCGGAGATGTCCTCGTCGGAGCCGGTCAGCACCGGCCGGTTGCCCGCCACCCGCTTGATCCACTCGTAGGCGGCGCTCTTCTCCTTGATCTCCAGGGGCTTGCCGTACTTCGCCTGGTACGCCTCCTGCAGGGCCTGGTCGCCGTGCGCGTCCAGCTGGGTGAAGAACGACAGCACGGTGGGCTTGCCCAGGGGGTCCTGCATCACCAGCTTGCCGGCCCACTCCGGCTCGGTCAGGTCCCACACGTTCTTCACCGGGCACCCGCCGGGCGAGAGCTTGGGGTTGTAGGCGAAGACCGTCGCCTTGGAAAGGGCGAGCAGCGGATTCCGGCTCTCGGCCGGGATCTGGTCCTTCAGGTCGGCGGGCACCCAGGTCCGCGCCACGCCCTGCGGGATCAGCTGGCCCACCAGGACCCCGCCGTCCTCGTACATCGCCGCGTCGATCGTGACGTTGTCCGCGGCATGCTCTCTGATCATCTTCTCGGCGGTCTGCGGGGTGTCGGACTTGACCCCCTCCATGGCGATGCCGTATTTCGCGGTGAACGCCTTGGCGACCTCCTCGATGTCACCGCTGGAGTCGTAGACCAGCAGGCTGCCTTCCTTCTTGGCGGCGGCGACCAGGGCGTCCAGGTCGAGGGTCGCGTCCATCGAGGCCGCGGGAAGCGGCTGGGCGGCCGTCGCCGCCGACGACGGGGCGTCGGTGGCGGTGGAGGGGGCGCAGGCCGCGACGGCCAGCGCCAGCAGTGCCATGGGCACGATCTTCCGGGTACGCCTCAAGTGGCGTCACTCCTCTTGCCTCTCGGGGTGGTGGGCGCCGCCCAGAGCCCCCGATCCGGCGCCGCGGTTGCTCAACGATGAACGTCATGTGAATAATTTGTCAAGACATACTTACTTAGCTGCGGCATCCGGAACACTTCCGTGACCGGGCGAGGTCGAGCGGTTTGACCATTGGTCAGGACATTCTGATGTCAGTTACCGTTTTCCTGTGACTGTGACGAGATTGGACATCGACCTCGATCGATCGAGCCCCGTTCCGCTCTACTTCCAGATGGCCGAACGGATCGCGGAGGCCATCCAGAACGGTGAACTGCCGTCGGGCACCCGGCTCGACAACGAGGTGCAGCTCGCCGACCAGCTGGGACTGTCGCGCCCCACCGTCCGCCAGGCCATCCAGTACCTCGTGGACAAGGGGCTGCTGGTCCGCAAGCGCGGCGTCGGCACCCAGGTCGTGCACGGCCAGGTGAAGCGGGCGGTCGAGCTCACCAGCCTCTACGACGACCTTCGCCGGGCCGGTCAGCAGCCGGAGACCCGGGTGCTGTCGATCGAGACGGTCCCGGCGGAGGAGGACGTCGCCGGCGTCCTCGGTGTCGCTCCGGGCGCCCCGGTGCTCCGGCTGGAGCGGATCAGGTACGCCTCGGGGGAACCGCTCGCCCTGCTGCACAACTGGCTGCCGGCCGGTGTGGCGTCCCTGACCGCCGAGGCGCTCCAGGCGCGGGGGCTCTACGAGCTGCTGCGCTCGGCCGGCGTCCGGATGAGGGTCGCCAACCAGCGGATCGGCGCCCGTACCGCCACCCCGGCCGAGGCCCGTCTGCTGGAGGAGCGCCGCGGCTGCCCGCTGCTGACGATGGTCCGCACGACCTACGACGACCAGGGCCGGGCCGTGGAGCACGGCTCGCACGTCTACCGGGCCTCCCACTACGCGCTGGAGGTCACGCTCGTGGAGCGCTGAGGGTGCGGGGCGCCGGGGGCGGCCGGGCGGGGCGCCGGCCGCACGGCGCTCGGCGACTCCGCCGGATGTCAGTTCATCCGAATGTCAGGACAAAGTATTGACTAGTGCTTGATGGTCGTTTAGAACTGGAGTCCCCTGGACGAGGAGCCAACATGCGTGTGGGTTTGCTGGGCCTTGGTCGGATAGGCCTCTTCCATGCCACCACCCTCTCGACGCTCGCCGACGAACTCGTCGTCTCCGACGTCGACCGGGCCAGAGCCGAGGACGTGGCGGCGCGGCTCGGGGCCCGGGTCGCCGACCCCTTCGACGCGGACGCGGTGGTGATCGCCACCCCGACGTCGACCCACGCGGAGGCGCTGCTCCGGGCGTGCGAGCTGGGAGTCCCGGCGTTCTGCGAGAAACCCGTGGCCCCCGGCGTGGCGGAGACCCTGCGGGTGGTCGAGGCCGTCGAACGCAGCGGCACCCTTGTGCACATCGGATTCCAGCGGCGCTTCGACGCCGGCTACGCCGCCGCGCGCGAGGCGCTGCGCGGCGGCGAACTGGGCGACGCGCACCGCGTCCACCTGGTGACCGCCGACCCCGCGCCGCCGCCCGCCGAATACGTCGCGCTCTCCGGCGGCATCTTCCGCGACTGCCACATCCACGACTTCGACATCCTGCGCTGGGTCACCGGGCGCGAGGTGGACGTCGTCTACGCGACGGGCGCCAACCGGGGCGAGGACTTCTTCGCCGAGGCCGGTGACGTCGACACCAGCTCCGCGCTGATGACCATGGACGACGGCACGCTGGTCACCCTGCAGGGCTCACGCCACAACGGCGCCGGATACGACGTGCGGATGGAGATCGCCGGCACCCGCGCGACCTGGGCGGTCGGGCTCGGCGACCGGACCCCGCTGCGCTCGGTCGAGGGCCTGACCCCGGACGGCGAGCCGTGGCCGGACTTCCTCACCAGGTTCGACGCGGCCTACGTCGCGGAGATGGAGGCGTTCCTGGCGGCGGCGCGCGGCGAGCGCGAGAGCCCCTGCACGGTCCAGGACGCCCTGGCCGCCCTCTACATCGCCGAGGCGGCGGACCTGTCCCGCCGTACCGACCGTCCCGTCCGTCTCCTGGAGGTCGCCAAGTGAGGATCGCCGCCGCCCCCATCTCCTGGGGCGTGTGCGAGGTGCCCGGCTGGGGCCTCCAACTCACCCCGGACCGAGTGCTGGCGGAGATGGCCGAGTCGGGCCTGACCGCCACCGAACTGGGCCCCGACGGGTTCCTGCCCCCGGAACCGGAGGACCGCACCCGGCTGCTCGACCGGTACGGCCTGCGGGCGATCGGCGGATTCGTCCCCGTCGTCCTGCACGACCCCGACCGGGACCCGCTCGCGGAGCTGCGCGCCGTACTGACCTCCTTCCCGGCGGACGCGGTGGTCGTCCTGGCCGCCGCCACCGGCGCCGACGGCTACGACGCCCGCCCCGTCCTGGACGCCGAGGGCTGGCGGACGCTCCTGGGCAACCTGGACCGGATCCACCGCGAGACGCCCCGGCCGGTCACCCTGCACCCGCACATCGGGACCATGGTGGAGACCCGCGCGGAGGTGGACCGGGTGCTGGACGGCAGCGGGGTCCCCCTCTGCCTGGACACCGGCCATCTCCTGGCCGGCGGGACCGACCCGCTGGACGTCGTCCGCCGGGCCCCCGGCCGGATCGCCCACGTCCACCTCAAGGACGTCGACGCCGCGCTCGCCGGGCGGGTCCGGGCCGGTGAGATCACCTACACCGAGGCGGTGCGGGCGGGGATCTACCGTCCGCTCGGCCGGGGGGACGTCGACGTCGCCGGCATCGTCACCGGCCTGACCGCGGCCGGATACGCCGGCTGGTACGTCATGGAGCAGGACGTCGTCCTCACCTCCGAGGACGCGGACCCGGCCGGCGACGTCCGCGCGAGCCTGGCCTTCCTACGGGGGATCACCGCATGAGCGCCCCCGCGCACGGGCCCGGGACACCGCCCCCCGCCTTCGAGGTGCTGACCATGGGACGGGTCGGGGTGGACGTCT
Source organism: Streptosporangium sandarakinum (assembly GCF_050942225.1). Lineage (NCBI taxonomy): Bacteria > Bacillati > Actinomycetota > Actinomycetes > Streptosporangiales > Streptosporangiaceae > Streptosporangium > Streptosporangium sandarakinum. Next base: position 7,881,443 of record NZ_CP192034.1, on the reverse strand, counting down.
ACCCGCTGCAGGTGGGCGTGCCGCTGCGGAAGGTCACGTCCTTCGGCAGGTATCTCGGCGGCAGCCCCACCAACGTGGCCGTGGCCGCGGCCCGGCTGGGCCGCTCCAGCGCGGTGATCACCCGCACCGGGGCCGACCCGTTCGGGGAGTTCGTCCACGACGCGCTGGCCGAGTACGGCGTCGACGACCGCTACGTCACGGCGGTGCCGCACCTGCCGACCCCGGTGACGTTCTGCGAGATCCGCCCGCCGGACGACTTCCCGCTCTACTTCTACCGCCATCCCAAGGCCCCCGACCTGGAGATCCTCCCGGAGGAACTCGACCTGCCCGCGGTCACCGCGTCGGCGCTGTTCTGGGCGACCGTGACCGGGCTGTCGGCCGAGCCGTCGCTCGGCGCGCACCTGGCCGCCTGGCGGGCGCGAGGCCGGGCCCGGCACACCGTGCTCGACCTCGACTACCGGCCGATGTTCTGGTCGGACGCGGAGACCGCCCGGGAACGGGTGCGCGCGGCACTGGGACAGGTGACCGTCGCGGTCGGCAATCTGGACGAGGCCGAGGTCGCCACCGGCACGCGCGATCCCCACGCGGCCGGGCGGGCGCTGCTGGACGCGGGGGTGGAGTTGGCGATCATCAAACAGGGAGCGGCCGGGGTGCTGGGCATGACCGCCGACACGGCGGTGGAGATACCGCCCGTCGAGGTCGAGGTGGTCAACGGGCTGGGGGCGGGCGACGCCTTCGGCGGCGCCCTCTGCCACGGTCTGCTGGCGGGCTGGCCGCTCGCGCGGACGCTGCGCTTCGCCAACGCGGCCGGGGCGATCGTGGCCGGACGGCTGGCGTGCGCCCCCGCGATGCCCACGGCGGAGGAGATCGAGGCCGTCCTGGCGGGCGGATCCCCGGACTCACCGACCGGCTCCCCGCGAGGAGGCGTCGCAGATGCATGAGGACCACTACCGCCGCCTGCGCGACGAGCGGGCCTGGCACCCGGAACGGGTGGCCGAGGCGGCCGCCGCGCGCCGGCGCAGACCGCTGCTGACCGACCGGGACCGCCTGCTGATCATCGCGGCAGACCACCCGGCCAGGGGGTCCCTCGGCGCGGCCGGCCACCCGATGGCCATGGAGAACCGGACCCTCCTGCTGGACCGGCTCATGACCGCGCTGGCGCGGCCGGGCGTGGACGGGCTGCTGGCCACCCCCGACATCGTCGAGGACCTGCTGCTGCTCGGCGCCCTCGACGAGAAGATCGTCATCGGTTCGATGAACCGGGGCGGTGTGCAGGGGGCGGCGTTCGAGTTCGACGACCGTTTCACCGCCTACGACGCCGACTCGCTCGTGGAGATGGGCCTCGACGGCGGCAAGATGCTCTGCCGGATCGCGCTGGAGGACACCTCGACCGCGGCGACGCTGGCGAGCTGCGGGCAGGCCGTCACCCGGCTGGCCAGGCACGGTCTGATGGCGATGGTCGAACCGTTCTGGTCCAAGCGCGTCGAGGGCGTGGTGCGGCACGACCTGTCGCCGGAGGCGATGATCCACGCCATCAGCGTCGGCCAGGGGCTCGGCGCGACCTCCGCCCGCACCTGGCTGAAGCTTCCGGTCGTCGAGGACATGGAACGCGTCCTGGCCGCCACGACGCTGCCGGTCATGCTGCTCGGCGGCGACCCCGGGCCCGACCGGATGCTCGACACCTGGGACAAGGCGCTGCGCCTGCCCGGCGTGCGGGGCCTGGTCGTCGGCCGGGCACTGCTCTACCCGCCCGACGACGACGTGGCGGCGGCCGTGGACGCCGCGGTGAGCCTTCTGGAGGCGGCATGACGTACATCCCGAGCGGCTCCGCCGCCGCGCCCCCGTGGACGGTGGAGATCACTCCCGGGACGGCCGGCTGGACCTACGCGGGGCTGCGGGTCGCCGACCTGGCGGACGGTCCCGTGGAGTTCGACACCGGCGACGAGGAGATGCTGGTCCTGCCGCTGTCGGGTCCCTGCGAGGTCGTCGCCGCCGGGCGGCGACTGTCGCTGTCCGGGCGCGCGTCGGTCTTCGACGGGGTGACCGACTTCGCCTACCTGCCGATCGGGACGTCCGTCCGGATCACCGGCTCGGGCCGCGTCGCGCTCCCCTCGGCCCGCGCCACCCGTTCCCTGCCGGTCCGGTACGGCGCGGCGCGCGACGTCCCCGTCGAGATCCGCGGGGCCGGGCAGGCCACCCGGCAGGTCAACAACTTCTGCGCGCCGGACGCCTTCGACTGCGACCGGCTGGTCGCGGTGGAGGTGCTGACCCCGGGCGGCAACTGGTCGTCCTACCCGCCGCACAAGCACGACACCGCCTCCGCGTGCGAGGCGGTGCTGGAGGAGATCTACTACTTCGAGGGCGGTCCCGGCTACCAGCGGGTCTACGGCGGCCACGAGACGCTGACGGAGGTGGCGGGCGGCGACGTGGTGCTCGTCCCGCGCGGCTACCACGGCCCGTCGATGGCCGCCCCCGGCTACGACCTGTACTACCTCAACGTCCTGGCCGGACCCGCCGAGAAGCGGACCATGGCCTGCGCCGACGATCCCCGGCACGCCTGGGTCCGCTCCTCCTGGGCCGAGCAGACGATCGACCCGCGCGTGGCGCGCCGCGTCACCGAGATCCGGAGCGGACTTACCGGAGGTACCCCATGAGGCTCACCACCGCGCAGGCGCTGGTGCGGTTCCTCGCGAACCAGTGGACCGAACGCGACGGCGCCGAGCAGCGCCTGATCGCCGGATGCCTGGGCATCTTCGGCCACGGCAACGTGGCCGGCATCGGTCAGGCCCTGGCCGAGCAGGGCGCCGGCACCGGCGGAGCGCTGCCGTACTACCCGGCCCGCAACGAGCAGGCCATGGTGCACACCGCGGTCGGGTTCGCCCGCACCCGCGACCGGCTGTCCACCCTGGCCTGCACCACCTCGATCGGGCCCGGCGCGACCAACATGGTCACCGGCGCGGCGCTGGCCACGATCAACCGGCTGCCGGTGCTGCTCCTGCCCGGCGACGTCTTCGCCACCCGGGCCGCCGGCACGCTCCTGCAGGAGCTGGAGGACCCCCGCAGCCCGGATTTGTCGGTCAACGACACCCTGCGGCCGGTGTCGCGGTTCTTCGCCCGGATCGACCGGCCCGAGCAGCTGCCCGCGGCGCTCCTGGCCGCGATGCGGGTGCTGACCGACCCCGCCGAGACCGGCGCGGTCACCCTGGCCCTGCCACAGGACGTGCAGGCCGAGGCGTTCGACTGGCCCGAGGAGCTGTTCACCCGCCGGGTGTGGCACGTGGCCCGGCCGGTGCCCGAACCCGCCGCGCTGGACCGGGCGCTGGAGATGCTGCGCCGCTCCCGGCGGCCGCTCGTCGTGGCCGGCGGCGGGGTGAAGTACAGCGGGGCGTGCGAGACGCTGGCGGCGTTCGCCGCCCGGCACGGCGTGCCGGTGGCCGAGACCCAGGCGGGCAAGGGCGCGCTGCCGCACGACCACCCGTGCGCGGTCGGCGCGGTCGGGCACACCGGCACCGCCGCGGCCAACACCCTGGCCCGTGAGGCCGACCTGGTCATCGGGGTGGGCACCCGCTACACCGACTTCACCACCGCCTCGCGCAGCCTGTTCGGCCAGGCGGCGTTCCTCAACGTCAACGTCACCGCCTTCGACGCCGCCAAGCACAGCGGGGAGACGCTGGTGGCCGACGCCCGCGAGGCGCTGGGGGCCCTGTGGCCGGACGGCTGGCGGGCCGAGGCCGACTGGACCGACCGGGCGGCGAGCCTGGCCGCCGGCTGGCGGGCCGAGACCGACCGGATCTACGGCGGGGCCGAACTGACCCAGCCGGTGCTGCTCGGCGTGCTCAACGAGATCGCCGCGGACGGCGTGGTGGTCAACGCCGCCGGGTCGATGCCCGGCGACCTGCACAAGCTGTGGCGGGCCGCCGACCCGGGCAACTACCACGTCGAGTACGGCTACTCCTGCATGGGATACGAGATCGCCGGCGGTCTGGGGGTGAAGCTGGCCGCGCCGGAGCGGGAGGTGTTCGTGCTGGTGGGCGACGGCTCCTACCTGATGATGGCCCAGGAGATCGTCACCGCCGTGCAGGAGGGCGTCAAGCTCGTCGTCGTCCTGGTGGACAACCGCGGCTTCGCCTCCATCGGGAACCTGTCGGAGGCGGTCGGCGCGCACCGGCTGGGCACCGCCCACCGGACGCGCGGCCCCGCCGGGGAGCTGGACGGCCCCTACCTGCCGGTGGACCTGGCGGCCAACGCCGCCAGCCTCGGCGCCGACGTGCTGCGCGCCACCGACCGGGAATCGCTGCGCGAGGCGCTGGTCAAGGCGCGGGAGGCCGACCGGACCACCGTCGTGTACGTCGAGACGGTCCCCGGCCCGGCTCCGGACACCACCGCCTGGTGGGACGTCCCGGTCGCCGAGGTGTCGCGGGACCCGGTGACCAAGGCGGCGCGGGAGCGCTACGAGGACGCCAAACGCGACCAGCGCCCCTACCTGTGATGGGCTGGACGGCGGCGTTCGCCGCGACGGCGATCCTCTTCGTGCTGATCAGCGGGGCCAACGACGGGGCCACCCTGATCGGGCTGGGGCTGCGGTTCCCCCGCGCGCCGGGATGGGCGGTCACCGCGCTCCTCGCGGCGGTGCTGTTCGCCGGGCCGTACGTCATGGGCGTCGCGGTCGCGCGGACCTTCACCGGGAGGCTCACCGAGCTGAACGCCCCCGGCGGCGCGGCGGCGTTCCTGGCCGGAGTGGTGATCGCGGTGGCCGTGGTCGCCGTCCTGTCCGGCCGGGGACTGCCGACCAGCCTGACGCTCGCGGTGATCGGCGGCATCACCGGGGCGGGGCTCGGTTCGGGACTGCCGGTGTCGTGGTCGGGGCTGGCCGCCGTGCTGGCGGTCGGGCTCGGCGCGCCCCTGGTCGGCCTGGCCCTGGGCTACGCGCTGGGGACCGTCTCGCGCCGGGTGCCGTCCAGCAGGCGGATGCCGCGGCTCGTGCTCGCCGCCCACCTGCTGGCCTACGCGGCCCAGTGCGCGGCCTACGCGGTGAACGACGGCCAGAAGATGATCGCGGTGGTGAGCGTCGCGGTCCGTGTGGGCCACGACGGGCCGGGAGCGGTCGGGCCCGTCGAGGTCCCCCCGGCGTGGATGGCCGTCCTGGTGGCGCTGTTCCTCGCCGGCTCCCTGAGCAGCCTCACCCGCGTGGGGGAGCGGCTGGGCCGCGGGCTGGTCATCACCCGGCCGCTGCACGTCGTCTCGGCCGAGGCGGCGGCCACCAGCGCCGTCCTGGGCAGTTCCGCCCTCGGCAGCCCGGTGAGCATGACCCAGTCCATCACCGCCGGAGTCGTCGGCGTGGCGGCGAGCGAGGGAAGCAGGAGGGTGCGATGGCAGAGCGTGCTGAGCATGGGTACCGCGTGGCTGGTCACGCTCCCGGCGTCGATGACGCTGGGTTGCCTGGCCGGGCTCGCGCTGAGGCTGCTGTGAGCGACGCCGCCGGGCGGGCCCGGCGGTTCGCCCGGGCCTGGGACGACCTGCGGGGCCGGTCGGGACGGCGGGTGATGGACCTGGTCCGCGGGCAGGTCGCCGTCGCGCGGGCCGGGGCCGTACTCGCCTGCTCGACGGCCTCCGGCGAGATCGACCGGTCCGCCGCGCGCACCCGGATGGCCGAGGTGGAGCACGAGGGCGACGCGGCACGGGCCGAGCTCGTCCGGGCCCTGCTGCGGACCCTGGCCACCCCCATCGACCGGGAGGACCTGTTCCGGCTCTCCCGCTCGGTCGACGACGTCCTGGACCATCTGCGCGACTACGTGCGCGAGGCCGACCTGTTCGGCCCGGCGGACCTCTCCTTCGCGGCCGAGCCGCTGCAGGCGGTGATCGGCGGGCTCGACGAGCTGGACCGGGCCCTGCCGAAGGTGTTCGACGACCCAGGCTCGGTCACCGTGGCCGTGCTGGCCACGCGGAAGGCGTGCAACCGGGTCCGCCAGCTCTACCAGGCCCGGCTCACCGAGCTGTTCGCCGGACCGCTGGAGATGGACACCCTGCGCGAGCGCGAGCTGCTCTCGCGCCTGGACGCGGTGGGCCGGCGGCTGGGCGAGTCCGCCGACGCGCTCGCCGACGCGATGCTCAAACGAAGTCACTGACCACGCGACCACGGAGCCGCCCACGGCGCCGCCCACGACCTACCCACGACCCACCCACGACGCGCGGACGAAGCCGCCGACCACGACAGACCCCGCGAGGGAGCGAAGTCCGCAAGACGGGCGGACCACACACCGCGGTGACCCCCGTGACCCCCCGAAGGAAGTGTCCATGGCTGTTCTCACCAAGACAGAGCCGCCGCCCGCCCCGCCGAGACGGCGCAGGCTGGTGTACCGGCTCCGCGTACTGCGCCACGACCCCACCGCCGCGCTCGGCCTGATCCTCGTCATCCTGCTCGCCTACCTCGTGGTGGCGCCCCTGGTCGCGGTGATCTCCGACGCCTTCCGCCTGCAGTACGGCGACGACGTGCACGCCGGGCAGCGGGCCGGCGAGTGGACCGGCTACTACCTGTGGCGGGTCTTCCGCTCCCAGATCAGCGGCCTGCTGTTCTGGGAGCCGCTGCTCAACACGCTGGTCGTCGCGGTGGGCACCACGCTGTTCGCGCTGGTCCTCGGCGGCGGCATGGCGTGGCTGGTGACGCGGACCAACGTGCCGGGCCGCAAATGGCTCGCCGGCGCGCTGGTGGTCCCCTACATGCTGCCGTCGTGGACCTTCTCCCTGGCCTGGCTGTCACTGTTCAAGAACGAGCGCGCCGGCGGGCAGGTCGGCTTCCTGCAGGCCCAGGGCGTCCACACGCCCGACTGGCTCGCCTACGGCGCGCTGCCGATCATCGTCACGCTGGGGCTGCACTACTACCCGTTCGTGCTGCTCCTGGTCGGCAACGCGCTGCGCCGCATCGACGTGCAGCTGGAGGACTCCGCGAGGGTCCTCGGCGCCCCGCGGCGCGTCGTCATCCGGCGGATCGTGGTGCCGCTGATGCTCCCGGCACTGTCGTCGGCCGTGCTGCTGGTGATCGGCCGGGTGCTCGGCACCTTCGGCACGCCGTACGTCCTGGGACTGCCCGCCGACTACCGGGTGCTGTCCACCGGGCTCTTCCAGTCGATCCGGGACCGCAGCACCGGCGTGGCCTCCGTGATCGCCACCGTCATCGTGGTCATCGGGGTGCTGATCGTCTTCACCGACATGCGGCTGATGCGGGAGCACCGCCGGTTCGTCACCGTGGGCGGCAAGGGCGCGATGGACCGGCTGAGCGACCTGCGCGGCCGGCGCTGGCCCGCCTTCGCGCTGGGCCTGCTGGTCTTCGCGGTGAGCGTGCTGGTGCCGGTGCTCACGCTGCTGCTGTCCACGGTCACCCGCACCCCGCTGGACCTGTCGACCTTCACCCTCGACTACTGGTTCGCCGAGCGGCTGCCCGGAGCGGTCGGCTTCCCGCACGGGGTCCTGCGCGGCTCCGAGCTGTGGGAGGCGGCCTGGAACTCGCTGCGCGTCGTCGGCCTGGCCTCGCTGATCTGCGCGGTCGCCGGCCTGCTGGTCGGGTACGTCGTGGTGCGCGGGACGGCCCCGCGGATCGCCGGCTTCCTGCGCCAGGTCTCCTTCCTGCCCTACCTCGTCCCCGGCATCGCGTTCGCCGCCGCCTCGCTGTCGCTGTTCGCCGTCGCCCGGGGCCCGGTCCCCGCGCTGTACGGCACGACGTTCCTGCTGATCCTGGTGATGGCCGTGACGCACCTGCCGTACAGCTCACGCTCGGGCATCGCGGCGATGACGCAGCTCGGCCGGGAGCCCGAGGAGGCCGCGCAGATCGCCGGGGCGTCCTGGTGGCAGCGGATGCGCCGGATCGTCTTCCCGATCCAGAAGGGCGCCCTCGTCACCGGCATCGTGCTGCCGTTCATCTCCGGGCTCAAGGAGCTCAGCATCGTGATCATGCTCACCACCACCGGGACGCAGCTGCTGACGACGCTCTCGATCGGTCTTGTGGACTACGGATACACCCAGCTCGCCAACGCGGTCGTACTCATGATCGCGCTGGTCTCCTTCACCATGACGTACCTGACCCAGCGCCTGACCAACAGCAGCCTGGCGTCCGGCCTAGGAGGATAGATGCCGGCCATCACGTTGCGCGGAGTCGCCAAGAGCTACGGCGGTGGCGACTACGCCGTGAAGAACCTCGACCTCACCGTCCCCGACGGCGCGTTCATGTGCCTGCTCGGCCCGTCCGGCTGCGGCAAGACCACCACGCTGCGGATGATCGCGGGACTCGAACAGCCGACGGCGGGCACCATCGCCGTCGGCGACCGGGTCCTCGACTCCGTCGAGGGCGGCCTCTACGTCCCCCCGGAGAAGCGCGGCATGGGACTGGTCTTCCAGAACTACGCGCTCTGGCCGCACCTCTCGATCCGGGAGAACGTCGAGTTCGGCCTGCGCATGCGCAAGGTCCCCGCCGCCGAGCGGCGGTCGCGGGCCGAGGCGGCGCTGCGGATGGTCCACGTCGACGCCGCCATGGACCGCTACCCCTCCCAGCTCTCCGGCGGCCAGCAGCAGCGCGTCGCGCTGGCCAGGATGCTGGCGGTCAACCCCTCGGTGCTGCTGCTCGACGAGCCGCTGTCCAACCTCGACGCCCGGCTCCGCCTGGAGATGCGCGCCGAGCTCAAACGCATCCACGAGGAGTCCGGCGCGACGATCGTCTTCGTCACCCACGACCAACTGGAGGCCCTGACCATGGCCACCGACATCGCCGTCATGAACGACGGCGAGCTGCAGCAGCTCGCCGCCCCGATGGACATGTACGCCAGGCCGGCCAACCGGTTCGTCGCCGAGTTCGTCGGCAGCCCGCCGATGGCGATCGTCGACGTCGGCCCCTCGCCCACCGGGCTGGCCGCCTCCCTGCTGCGCTTCACGGAGTCCCGTTCGACGCGGGTCCCGCCCGCCGCCGTCGGCATCCGGCCGGAGGCCCTGCGGCTGGGCGCGCCGCCCGCCTCCGCCTGGCACGAGGAGGCGCTGGTCGAGGCGGTGCTGCCGGCCGGCTCCTCCTGGACGGTACGGCTGCGCGTCCTGGACACCGAGCTGTACGCGCTCTCCTACACCCCGGTCCAGGCCGTCCCCGGCGACGTGCTGACCTGCTGGACTGAGGAGATGCACCTGTTCGACGCGGACGGCGTGCGGATCCCCTCCGAGGGCTCCTCCGCCGACCCCTCCGACGACTCCTCCGAGGACAGGGTGGAGGCCGGCGCATGATCCGGCCCAAGGCGCTGCTGCTGGACTTCGGCGGGGTGATCGTGGAGACCGCCAGGCGTCCCTCCTGGGCGGCCGAGCTCGCCGCGGAGGTGCACGAGATGCTCGGCCGGGCCGGTTTCACCGGCCTCCGGGCCGACGAGGTCGAAAGCGACATCAGGGCGGGCGCGCGCGCCGACTCCTACTGGAAGGACTCCACCTCCCGGCAGCTCGCCCCCCGGGAGATGACGCACCGCGGGTTCTGGGCCGACTACGTCGCGGCCGACTGGCCGGAGCAGGCCCGCGCGCTGGTGACGGCCGAGGCGACCCCGCTGTGCCGGCGGATGGGGGAGCTGCGCAGCGACCGGAAGGTCCGCCCCGGCATGGAGGACCTCCTGGCCGCCTGCCGGGAGCACGACGTCCGGCCCGCGGTCGTCAGCAACGCGCTGTGCGGGACCGTCCACCGCGACTACCTGGCCGGCAGCGGCCTCGACCGCGAGATGGCCGTGCAGGTCTACAGCGACGAGGTCGGCGTCCGCAAACCCAACCCCGAGATGATCTGGATCGCCTGCCGGGCGCTGGGCGTCGACCCCGGGGACGTCTGGTACGTCGGCGACAACCACGACCGCGACGTCGTCTGCGGCGCCCGCGCCGGGGCGGGGGCCACCGTGCTGATGGTGTCCCGCAGCACGGAGAAGGTCCCGTACCCGGTGCGGCAGCGCCCCCACGCCACCGTCGAGAACCCGTACGGCCTGCTGAGCCTCCTGGAGGAGACATGGATGTGAACACCTCGCGAGAGCTGGCCGCCATCGCGGTCGAGGCGGCCAGGGCGGTCGGCGACCGGCTCAGGGGCGCCTTCCGCTCCCGCCCCGAGGTGCGGACCAAGCGCGACTTCCACGACCCGGTGACCGAGCACGACAAGGCGGCCGAGGAGCACATCCGCGAGGTCCTCGACCGGCGCTGCCCGGACAGCGTCGTGGTGGGCGAGGAGGGCGGGTCCCGGGGGGACGGCGAGATCAGCTGGTACGTCGACCCCATCGACGGCACCGCGAACTTCGCCGCCGGCCTGCCGTTCTTCTGCACCTCCATCGCGGCGGCCGTGGACGGCGAGGTGGTCGCGGGCGTCGTCTACGACCCGGTCCGCGACGACGAGTTCACCGCCTGGCTCGGCGGGGCCTTCTGCAACGGCGAGCCGATCCGCAGCTCCGGGGCGCGCACGGACCGGGAGGCGATGCTGCTGTCGAGCTACCCCAGCCCGCGCGACCTGGGATGGGAGGGGGATGCGGCGCTGCACCGCTTCGCCCGGATGGTCGGAGCCTTCGCCTCCACCCGCCGACCGGGCAGCGCGGCGCTGAAGCTGGCGCACGTCGCCGCCGGATGGGCCGACGTCGCCTACGGCACGCACGTCAACGCCTGGGACGTGACGGCCGGGTCGCTGCTGGTCAGGCAGGCCGGGGGCGTCTACATCCCGCTGTCCGGCAGCGTCTTCGTCCCCGGCGGCTACCTCGCCTGCGTCGACGGGTTCGACCTCGCGGGCTCGGTGATGGCCGAGGTCGTCCCGGCGGGGTGGGACGCGTGATCCGCTGGATCGTCACCGACCTGGACGGCACCCTCGTCGGGCGGGACCTGGCCATGGTGCCCGCCAGCAGGGACGCCCTGCGCCGCTTCCGCGAGGCGGGCGGAGAGGTGATCATCGCGACCGGGCGGATGGAACTGTCGGCGCGCCGCTACTACGACGAACTCGGTCTGGAGGGGGCCGCGATCCTCTACAACGGCGCGCGGACCGTGAACCTCGCCATGGGATCCGTGCTGCGCTCCCGCCACCTGCCGGAGGCGGCCTGGAAGACGCTGCTCGGCCTGTTCGAGGAGCTTCCGGAGGGCGTCCACCCGGTGGTGTTCTCCGGCGGTGAGGCGCTGGCCGTGCACGACGCGCCCGAGTTGCGCGACTACGCCCGGCGGGACGGGATCACGCTGCGCGACCCGGGCGACTGGACGGCGGTGCCGCCCGGCGGGGTCACCAAGTGCATGCTGATCGGCGACCCGCTGCCCGGCTGGGAGATCGAGGGGACCGTCATGGTGCAGTCCGAGGCGACCTATCTGGAGGTGCTGCCGCCGGACGCGACCAAGGGAACCGCCCTCCGGGAGCTGGCCGCGCTCCGGGGCGTGCCGATGGAGCACATCGCGGCCGTCGGGGACAACCCCAACGACATCGACATGATCGCGGCGGCCGGACTCGGGGTCGCGGTCGGCGACGGGCACCCCGACGTCCGGGCGGCGGCCGACGCCGTGGTCGGGGCGTGCGCGGACGGAGCCGTCGCCGAGGTGGTGGAGATGGCGCTCAGGGCCGACGCGCGGCCCTGAGGCCGGGCCCGGGGCACCGGCCATCGGCCGGACCCGGCACCGGGGCGGCGGGCACCGGCCGTCGCCCCGGCCCCGGCATCCGAATTCGTCAACGTGGAGACCGGCGCGTCGCGGGCGCGCGGAGGACAGCGTGCCGTGGGCGCGCGGAGGACAGCGTGCCGTGGGCGCGCGGGAAGCGGGATCGTGAAGAACATCACCCACTGGATCGGCGGAGCCGCGGTCGAGGGCTCCGGCCGTACCGCCGACGTCTTCGACCCGGCGACCGGGACGGTCGCCGGACGGGTCCACCTGGCCGCGGCCGAGCAGGTCGATGAGGCGGTGGCCGCCGCGGCGGCGGCCTGGCCCGCCTGGCGCGACACCTCGCTGGTCAGGCGCACCCGGGTGCTGTTCCGCTTCCGCGAGCTGGTGGACGCCCACGCCGGCGAACTGGCGGCGCTGATCAGCGCCGAGCACGGCAAGGTCCACTCCGACGCCCTGGGCGAGGTGGCCCGCGGCCTGGAGGTCGCCGAGTTCGCCTGCGGCATTCCGCACCTGCTCAAGGGCGGCTTCTCCGAGGGCGTCTCCACCCGGGTCGACTCCTACTCCATCCGCCAGCCGCTGGGCGTGGTCGCCGGGATCACCCCGTTCAACTTCCCGGTCATGGTGCCGATGTGGATGTTCCCGATCGCGATCGCCTGCGGCAACACCTTCGTCCTCAAGCCGTCCGAGCGGGACCCGTCGGCGTCGCTGCTGATGGCCGAGCTGTGGAAGGAGGCGGGCCTGCCCGACGGCGTCTTCAACGTCGTGCAGGGTGACAAGGCGGCGGTGGACCGGCTGCTGGAGCATCCGGACGTGCGGGCGGTCTCCTTCGTCGGCTCCACCCCGATCGCCCGGTACGTCTACGAGGCCGGCACCGCGCACGGCAAGCGGGTCCAGGCGCTCGGCGGCGCCAAGAACCACATGCTGGTGCTGCCCGACGCCGACCTCGACCTGGTGGCGGACGCGGCGGTGTCGGCGGGCTTCGGCTCGGCCGGCGAGCGGTGCATGGCGATCTCCGTCGTGCTGGCCGTCGACCCGGTCGGCGACGAACTGGTCGACAAGATCGTCTCCCGGGTCGAGAAGCTGACCGTCGGCCCCGGCGACGACCCCGCCTCCCAGATGGGCCCGCTGGTCACCGAGGTGCACCGCGACAAGGTCGCCTCCTACCTGGAGACGGGCGTGGCCGAGGGCGCCACCCTGGTCGTCGACGGCCGGCGCACCCCGATCCTGGGCGGCGGCGCCGCCGCCGACACCCCGGGTTTCTGGCTCGGCCCGACCGTGCTGGACCACGTGCCGCCGGGCTCGCGGGTGCACACCGAGGAGATCTTCGGCCCCGTCCTGGCGATCGTGCGGGTCTCCTCCTACGCCGAGGGTCTACGACTGATCAACGACGGCGAGTACGGCAACGGCACCGCGATCTTCACCAACGACGGCGGCGCCGCCCGCCGCTTCCAGAACGAGGTGGAGGTCGGCATGATCGGCATCAACGTGCCGATCCCGGTGCCGATGGCCTTCTACAGCTTCGGCGGCTGGAAGGCGTCGCTCTTCGGCGACACCCACGTCCACGGCACCGAGGGCGTGCACTTCTACACCCGGGGCAAGGTCGTCACCTCCCGCTGGCTCGATCCCAGCCACGGCGGCGTCAACCTCGGCTTCCCCACCAACGCCTGAGACCCCGCCCGGGCCGAAAAGGGCCGCCCGGCCGCCGCTCAGAGGTGGCGGACCACCCTGGCCGGGTTGCCCACGGCGACGACGTTCGCGGGGACGTCCCTGGTGACGACGGCGCCGGCGCCGATGACGCTGTTCGCGCCGATCGTCACCCCGGCGAGCACGATGGCGCCGCCGCCGAGCCAGACGTTGTCCCCGATCACGATCGGCCTGGCGGCCTCCAGCTTCGCCCGCCGCGGCTCGGGTTCGACGGGATGTGTGGGGGTGAGCAGCTGGACGTTCGGGCCGATCTGCACGTCGTCGCCGATGGTGATGGGGGCCACGTCCAGGGCGGTCAGCCCGTAGTTGGCGAACGTGCCGGAACCGACCGTGATGTGGGAGCCGTAGTCGACGTACAGCGGCGGCCGGATGTGGACGTCGGGGGCGATCGAGCCGAGCAGCTCCGCGAGGACGGACCGGGCGGCCTCCTGGTCGGTGTGGTAGAGCTCGCCGTACCGGTGGGCGAGGGCGGCGGCGCGTCCGAGGGCGGCCCCCAGCTCGGGGTCGTCGGCGATGTACAGGTCTCCGGCCAGCATGCGCTCACGGTTGGTACGGGGATCCCCGGCGAAGAAATCGGTCATGGCGACGACCCTAGGCGGGGCGTCGGGAAAACCGCTCGCTCCTCCGCACGCCCCTGAGGCAGCATGGCCGAGGCGGGGTAGGCATCCGGGGAGGGTGGCGGCGGTGCTCGGATCACGCGAAGGCTCTGAGGACGGTTCATCCGCGCGCAGGTCGGCGGTCCTGCTGGCGCTGCGCCACTACTGCGGTGAGCTGAGGCGCCAGTGGCCGGTCGCGGCGCCCGCGATGACGCTGCCGGCGATGGGCAACATCTGCCTGTTCTACCTGGCGCCGCTGATGGTGGCCGGGCTCGTGGGGCACCTGGCCGGCGGCGGGGACGGCACCCTCGACGCGCTGCTGCCGTACGTCCTCGGCTTCGGCGCGCTGCTGCTGGCGGGCGAGGTGCTGTGGCGGCTGGGGCTGCACTTCCTGAACCGCACCGACGCCCGGGGTATCGAGCGGCTCGGCGTGGTCGGCATGGACGAGCTGATGTCAAAGGACACCGCGTTCTTCCACGACAACTTCGCCGGTTCGCTGACCAAGCGGGTCATCGGGTTCTCCTCCCGGTTCGAGGACTTCTTCGACACGCTCACCTTCTCGGTCATCGCCAAGGTGGTGCCCCTGGTCTTCGCCTCGGTGGTCCTGTGGCGGTACCACCCGCTGCTGGTCCTCGTCCTCGTGGGCCTCATCGCCGTCACCGGCCTCCTCGTCGCCCCGCTCATCCGCCGCCGCCAGGCGCTGGTCGACGAGCGCGAGGCCGCCAGGGTGCTGGTGTCGGGCCACGTCGCCGACGTGCTGACCAACATGGACACGGTCCGCGCCTTCGCCGCCGAGGAGCGCGAGGCCGCCGAGTACCGGGTCCGGGTCGCCGAGCAGCGCAGGCTGTCCCTGCGTTCCTGGGACTACGGCAACCTCAGGGTGGACACCGTCGTCGCCCCGCTGTCGGTGCTCACCAGCGCCCTGGGGCTGCTCCTCGCCGTGGCGCTCCGGGGCGGTCTCGGCGCGGAGGCCATCGTGGTGACCTTCACCTACTACTCGAACGCGATCAGCATCATGTTCGAGTTCAACCAGATATACCGGCGCATGGAGAGCCTGCTCACCGAGGCGGCCCAGTTCACCGAGCTGCTCCTCGTGCCGCCCACCGTGGTCGATCCGGCCGACCCGCAGCCGCTGCGCCCGGCCGACGCGAGCGTCCGCTTCGAGCGGGTGACGTTCGGGTACGGCGACGGCCCGCCCCTGTTCAAGGACCTGGACCTGGACATCCCCAGCGGCGCCAGGATCGGGCTGGTCGGCCAGTCCGGCGGCGGCAAGAGCACCCTCACCCGGCTGCTGCTGCGCCTCATGGACGTGGACGGGGGCCGGATCCTGATAGGCGGCCAGGACATCGCCCGGATGCGCCAGGCCGACCTGCGCGGCCTCATCGCCTACGTCCCCCAGGAACCCGCCATGTTCCACCGGTCCGTGCGCGACAACATCGCGTTCGCCCGGCCGGGCGCGACCGAGGCCGAGATCCTCCGGGCCGCGGAGGCGGCGCACGTCACGGAGTTCGTCGAGGCCCTGCCGGAGGGGTTCGACACCCTGGTCGGCGAGCGCGGCGTCAAGCTCTCCGGCGGCCAGCGGCAGCGCGTCGCGCTCGCGCGCGCCATCCTGCGCGACGCCCCGATCCTGCTGCTGGACGAGGCGACCAGCGCCCTGGACTCCGAGAGCGAACTCCTCGTCCAGGAGGCGCTGTGGAAGCTGATGCAGGACCGCACCGCGCTCGTCGTCGCGCACCGCCTGAGCACCGTCGTCCGCATGGACCGGCTCGTCGTCCTCAACCAGGGACGCGTCGTGGAGCAGGGCACCCACGGCGAGCTGCTCCAGGCTCAGGGGCCCTACGCCCGGCTCTGGCACCACCAGTCCGGGGGCTTCCTGGCCGGTGACGACACCTCGGACGCGCTCCTGGAGGCGACGGGCGCCGACTGACACGGCGCCCGTCGCCGGCCGGGGATCACCCGGTCCGGTGCCGGAGCCGGGAAGCTCGTACACCGCGTCCGCGAGCGCGACCTCCACGGAGCATCGGAGCGGTTCACCGGGGGCCGCCGGCGGCCGTCCCTCCGGAGGCGAGAAGGGCACGGACCCGGCCGGGCGTGTGACCCAGTTCGTCGCGCATGACCCGGGTCAGGTGGGCCTGGTCGCTGAAGCCGAGGCCGGCCGCGAGCGCCGCGAGGTTCGTCTCACCCTGATCCATCCGCGTCAGCGCGCGGCTCACCCGTACCCGGTTGCGGTAACGGCTCAAGGGCATGCCCACGTGGTGGCGGAAGGTGCGGCTCAGGTGGGACGGGGAGGTCTTCAGCCGGCGGGCCAGGGTCACCAGGTCGGCGCAGTCCGGCTCGCCGGAGAGGATCGCCTCCCGAGCGTGGTCCGCCAGGTCCTGCCGTCCCGGCGAAGGCACGTCCTGGGACTGTTCGCGGAGCGCCAGCAGCAGGAGGTCCAGGACGGCCTCGACGGCGGCGAAGTCCGGGTCGGCGCCGGTACGCAGGAGCAGGCGATGGGCCAGTTCGAGCCGCGCGTCCACGTGGACCGCGGGAGAACGGGCGGCGTCGAGCCCGGCCGTCAGCGCGTCACCGATGAATGTGATCGAGGTGCATACGTCACCGCCCGCGGGGTGGGCGAAGCGCATCTCCCACCCCGGGCGGTGCAGGTAGCCGACGGTGGGCTCGACCGTCATCCGCCGGCCCTGGGAGTCCAGCCGGAACCGGCCCTGCCGGACCAGCACGATCTGGGCCGCGGGTGACGCCTCCGGCATGGACCAGCCGGCGTGATCGTCCGAGCACTCAACCGAGTTGATCACGAAGTGCGGGCTTTCGATCAGCCTTTTCGCGGTACGCACCGGACAACCCTACGCATCACCACCGCCGGTGCCATCCGCATATTCGTTCAAGACGGGCGGGCACGGACAGGCCGATGCTGGACGCATGATCAATCTTTCTCCTCCGCCGGTGACGGCCGCCCACCGGAGCCGGATGCTGGCCGTGCTGCTCACCGGGCAGGCCATGGCGTCCATGGACGGGTCGATCGTGTCGGTGGGGGCGGAGACCATCCGTGAGAGTCTGCACGCCGGTGACGCCGAGATTCAGTTGATCGTGTCGGGCTACCTGCTGACCACCGGCGTGCTGCTGGTCACCTGCGCGCGGATCGGCGACGTCGTCGGACACCGGCGGGCGTTCCTGTGGGGGCTCGGCTGGTTCACCGGCGCGTCGCTGCTGTGCGGACTGGCCCCCGACGCGACCGTGCTGGTACTCGCCCGTATCGCTCAGGCCATGGGGGCGGCACTGCTCACGCCCCAGATCTTCGCCCTCGTCCACATGCACTGGGACGGAGCGGCACGCCGTAGGGCGATCGGCGTCTACAGCATGGTGCTCGCCCTGGGAGTCGCGCTGGGGCAGGTCGTCGGGGGCCTGATCGCGGGTGCCGACCTGTTCGGCCTCTCCTGGCGACCCATCTTTCTGATCAACGTTCCAATCGGCCTGGTCTTGTCGGCGGTCGGCCCCCGGGTCCTGCCGAACCCCCGCGCGGACCGGCGGGTACGGCTCGACCTGGCCGGAGTGGCGCTGCTGACCGTCGCCATGACGGCGCTCACCGTCCCGCTCATCTTCGGCCGAGACCACGGTTGGCCCGCTTGGGCGTGGATCTCGCTGGCGGGCGGTGTCGCGTTGCTGGTGGTGTTCGTCCGCCATGAGACCAGGGCGCGGCATCCGCTGCTGGACCTGGAGGCGCTGCGGCCGGACGGAACCAGGCCGGGGCTGACGGCCTGCTGGATCATCATGGGGTGCTACACCGTCTTCCTGTTCACCTTGACCCTGCACCTGCAGACCGCGCTCGGTCATTCTCCGTTTCAGGCCGGGCTGGCGTTCGTTCCATACACCCTCGGTTTCGGCGTTCTCAGCCTGAGCTGGAACCGCTACCCGCAGTGGTTGCAGAACGCGCTGCCGGTAGCAGGGCCGGTGATGTTCGCGGCGGGGGCGGCATTGCTGGTGCTCCTCTACCGTGACCGGTGGCATCCGCTCGGCTCCACGTCATTGCTGCTCCTCGCCGGGGCCGGCCACGCCGCCGGGTACAGTCCGCTGATAGCGCAGATCACCTCTCTGGTGGAGCCGCGGCTGGCTTCGGCGATCTCGGCGCTGAACTCCACCGGACCCGTGCTCGCCGGGGTGACCGCCATCGCCGGGCTCGGGAGCGTTTACTTCGCGGCGGCTTCCTCCGCCGAGGGTCTCGTGCGGGTGACCGCGGCCTGCGTCGTCCTCCTCGCGATCGGAACGGCGTGCGCCGTGCGGGTCGCCCTGGCTCGTCGCACCGTCTCCCCCGCGTCCGGCACCGAAAGGGAGCGGAACCGGTAGTTCGTGCCACGAATTCGTTACTCTGGGCCAATGAGCAAGAATGCCGACGGCCCGATCGGGACGGTGGCCGCGCTGGTGCGGTCCACGTTTCTGGTGAACGCCGTGTATGTGGATTCCGCCCGTGAGCACGGAATCACCCAGCAGCAGGGTCAGCTGCTGTGCGTGCTGATGGCGCAGCCGTACGGCATGGGCGAGCTGGGCGCGATGCTCGGCCTCGCCAAGTCGAGCCTGACCGGCCTGGTGGATCGCAGCGAACGCAACGGCCTGGTCCGGCGCCAGCCCGATCCCGAGGACTCCCGTGCGGTACGGGTGGCCCTGACCGGGCGCGGCGCCAAGCTGGCCGAGGAGTTCCACACCGAGGCATGCCGCCGGATCGAGGACCTGACCTCGGGGTTCACCCCGGCGGAGCGCGACATGCTCGCGGCCCTGCTCGGCCGCGTGGTGACGGACAACAAGGTGCCCGTCGTCTTCATGGAGCCTGACGCCGCGCACTGACCGAGAGAGGGGTTGAAGTTCGTTCCACGAACTAATATTGTTCGTGACGCGAACTGAACCCCTCTTTTCTCGTGTTGGAGTGTGAATCATGAGTCGTACGGTCGTGGTGGTCGGCGGAGGTTACGGTGGTGCCGCCGTCGCGAAGGCGCTGGACTCGGAGGCCGACGTCGCCCTCGTCGATCCCCGGGACGCTTTCGTCAACTCGGCCGGCTCGCTGCGGGCGCTGACCCAGCCCCGACGGACCGGTCGTCGTCCCGGCCGAGACCGTCTCGGCGTACAAGGGGGCCGACCTGTTCACCGGCCGCTTCACCGAGCAGTTCGGCGCCGCCTGACACGGACCGCACCCGGCCGGGTCACAGCGGCCTGTCGGTGTCCCGGCTCGTCATGGGCACGATGAACCTCGGGATGGAACGTCCGAGGCCGTACGCATGGTGAACCTCTCTCTTCGCACTACGGAAAGGCAGTACTTTGTCCGCACCTGATGTGGTCTTCGGTTTCGGCGCGCATCCCAACATCGACGACATACCCGAGCTGTTACGCATGGTCCAGCAGGCGGAACGGGACGGGCTCGACATCTTCTCGCTGTCGGACCACCCCTACCTCGGCGCGCGGCTGGACGCCTACGCCGCCCTCGGCTTCATCCTCGGGCGTACACGGCACATCGCCGGTTTCGCCAACGTCACCAACCTGCCGACCCGGCCCGCTCCCATGCTGGCCAGGACCGTGACGTCGTTGTCGGCGCTGTCCGGCGGCCGCGTCGTGCTGGGCATGGGCGCGGGCGGACTGTGGGACCGCATCGCCGACATGGGGGTGCCGCGGCAGACGCCCGGCGCCGCCGTGGACGCCTTCGAGGAGGCCATCGTCCTGATCAAGAAGCTCTCGGGCGGCGGCCCACCGGTCACCCACCGGGGCCGCCACTACCAGGTGAACCGGATCGAGCCCGCGCCGGTGGCCGCGGTGCCGGTGTGGACGGGGTCGAACGGGCCGAGAAGCCTGGCCGCCACCGGCCGCGTCGCCGACGGCTGGATCCCCGGCCACGCGGCCGACTGGCTCAGCGAGCGCTACCGGACGTCGCGGCCGGTCATCGACGAGGCGGCGGCGTCCGCCGGCCGCGACCCGGGTGAGATCCGCACGGTCTTCAACTTCCCCGGGCGCATCACCGATCGGCCACTGCCCGCCACCCGCGACCGCGACGGCCGCTGGATCGGCGGCTCCGTCGGCCAATGGGCCGAGGAACTGACCGGTGCCGTGCTGGAGCACGGTGCGTCGGGCTTCGTGCTCTTCTCCGCCGACCACGGCGTCTCCGACCTCACCACACTGGCCCGCTGGGCCCAGGAGATCGTCCCGTCCGTCCGCGAGGCGATCGCGAAATAGCGACGCTCCCCGACTCCACGCGACCCGCGGGCCGTTCGGGGGACGCTTCCGTCCCCCGGGCGGACCTGGGCGGAGAACCTCAGGGCGACGTGCGCCTCCCGAGGAGCGGGAGCACGAGAACGGCGAGTGCGCCGCCGATCCACAGCACGCTCACCGTCGAGACGATGTCGACCGCGATGCCGCCGACGAGGGCGCCCAGGGCGATGGACAGGTTGAACATCGACACGTACAGGGAGGACGCGGCCTCGGGGGCCGCCGGAGCGGCGTTCAGGATCCAGGTCTGGAAGGCGACCGGGACGGCGCCGTAGCCCAGGCCCCAGACGGCGAGGATCACCGCCGCCGGGAGGACGCCGGGGCCGGTCACGGCGAGAGCGGTCATGGCCACGGCGAGGAGCACGGAGATGCCGCACATGACCTGCCGGAGACGCGTGGTGACCAACGCGCCGACGATGAAGTTGCCGCAGATGCCGGCGACGCCGAAGACCAGCAGCAACACACTGATCATGCCGTCGGACACACCGTCCTCCTGGAGGAGGGGCCGGACGAACGTGTAGGCGGTGAAGTGCCCGGTGATGACCAGGAAGGTCATGGCGATCCCGACGCGCAGCGCGGAGTGCGCCCGGAACACCCGCGGCAGGTCCCCGAACGTCATCACCCGCTCCGACTCCAGTTTCGGCATCACGATGACCATGCAGGCCAGTGAGATCAGGCCGAGGGCGCCCACCGCCGCGAACGCGACGCGCCAGCCGCTGAGGTCCCCGAGCAGGGTGCCCGCGGGCACGCCCAGCACGGAAGCGGTCTCGACGCCGCCGAAGATGACGGCGGTGGCGCGCGCGACATGGTGCTTCGGCACCAGGCGCAGGGCGATGCCGCCGGCCAGCGACCAGAAGCCGCCGACGCCGACGCCGATCAGGAACCGGGCGAGGAGGACGACGGCGAAGCTCGTGGCGAACGCGGAGGCGAGGTTGGCCGCGCCCACCGTCCCGATCAGCAGGGCCAGCACCAGCCGGCGGTCGATCCTGCCGGTGGCCACGGTGACCAGCGGCGCCGCGACGGCGGCGACCAGTCCGGGCGCGGTGACCATGAGGGCGGCGGTGCCCTCGGAGACGTCCAACGCGGTGCCGATCGGGGTGAGCAGCCCCACGGGCAGCCAGTTCGGAGGTCATCAGGGCGAAGATCCCCAGCGTCACGGCGAGGACCGCGAGCCAGCCCCGGAGCGGTGATCGGCTCGTGTCCTGCGGCGCGTCCGGTGCCGGGACGTCGACGGATGTCACGGTGTCGGCCTTTCTGAGAGGTCATGCGAAGGGCGGTGGCCGCGAAGGAACGGCCACCGCCCGGAGCCGGGGAGAACGAGGACAGGGGAGAACGAGGACCGGGGTCCCGTTACTCGGTTCCAGGGGTCTTGCGCGTGGTCACGTTCATGCGGTTCCAGGTGTTGACCGTGAAGATCAGCGCGATGAGCTGGGCGAGTTCCCTGTCGTCGAAGTGCCGTGCGGCCTCGTCGTACACCGCGTCCGGGACCCCCTGGGGGAGCAGGGTCATCGCCTCGGTCAGCGCCAGGGCGGCGCGCTCCTTGGCGGTGTAGAGGCTGGACTCATGCCAGGCGCTCAGCTGGTGGACGCGCGCCTCGCTCTCACCCGCCCGGCGGGCGTCGCCGGTGTGGTAGTCGATGCAGTACGCGCACCGGTTGATCTGGGAGGCGCGGATCTGCACCAGTTCGAGCAGGGTCGGGTCCAGTCCTTCGCGGGCCGCGGCGTCCAGGGCCAGCACGGCCTTGAAGACTCTGGGGGCGACAGCCGAAAAGTTCATACGCGGGGAAATAGCGACATTCGTCATGTCAACGAACCTAAGGCGGCAGGTGACCCGGAGTAGGGTGCATTTCCGTGGACGATTCGTGGGCCAATTCCCGACATGTCGCCTGTCCGGACCGGCGTGAGGGCGGACGATGAGCTCCGGCCCGGAAGGCGGCAGCGACCTGCACCTGGAGCTCACCGGTGAGGGCGGTGCGCGCGTACGGCTGATGCGGGCCCTGCGCGAGGCGATCGGATCGGGCCGGCTGGCGCCCGGCACCCGGCTTCCGCCCTACCGCGCTCTCGCCTCCGACCTGGGCATCGCCCGCAACACCGTCGCCGCCGCGTACGCGGAACTCACCGAGGAAGGCTGGCTCACCGCCCGTCAGGGTTCCGGCACCCACGTCGCGCACCGCGCCGCGCCTCTGGAACCCGGCCACCGGCGCTTCCCCGCGCGCCCGACCCGCCACAGGGTCACGTACGACCTGATGCCCAGTTCCCCTGACGCCTCCGCCTTCCCGCGTACGTCCTGGTCCGCCTCGGCCAGGCGCGCGCTGGCCGCCGCGCCCAGCGAGGCGTTCGGCGTCGGCGATCCCCGCGGCCGGCCGGAGCTGCGCGGGGCGCTGGTGGAGTACCTGGCGCGCACCAGAGGCGTGCGCACCGAAGCGGACCGCATCGTGATCTGCTCGGGCTTCGCGCACGGGCTGCGCCTGGTGTGCCAGGTGCTGCGCGGTCCCATCGCGGTCGAGTCGTACGGACTCGGCTTCCACCGCTCCATCCTCACCGACGCGGGCCTGACGACCATGCCGCTCACCGTGGACGCCCGCGGGGCGCGGATCGAGGAGCTCCCGGCCACCGGCGCGCGAGCCGTCCTGCTGACGCCCGCGCACCAGTACCCCACCGGAGGCGCGCTGCACCCGCGGCGCCGAGCCGCGGTCATCGACTGGGCCCGCGTCACAGGCGGCCTGCTGCTCGAGGACGACTACGACGGGGAGTTCCGCTATGACCGCGAACCGGTCGGCGCCGTCCAGGGACTCGATCCCGACAGCGTCATCTACTTCGGGTCGACGAGCAAGAGCCTGTCGCCCGCGCTCCGGCTCGGCTGGATGGTGCTGCCCGGCCGGCTGGTGGACGACATCGTCGCGGCCAAGGGCTCGCGCGAACTGTGGTCGGGTGTGACGGACCAGCTCACGCTCGCCGACTTCATCGCCGGCGGCGCCTACGACCGCCAGCTGCGCCGGATGCGCGGGATCTACCGGCGCCGCCGCGACCTGCTCACGACCGTGCTCGCCGAACGCGCCCCGCACATCACGATCAGCGGTATCGCCGCGGGGCTGCACGCCGTCCTCGAGCTTCCCCCGGGCACCGAGCAGGCCGCCCTCCGCGCCGCACGCCGCCTCGGCCTCGCCCTGGACGGCCTGAGCCCCTATCTGCACCCCGACAGCACGATGCCACCGCGCGACGGCCTGGTCATCGGGTACGGCACACCGCCCGAGCACGCGTTCACGGCCGCGCTGGACGCCCTCTGCCTCGCCCTGCCCGACCCGGGGTAGAAGCCGAGACCTCGTCCACGCGGGCCGCGATGCACATCGCGGGCCCGTCGCACGGTCCCGGGCGGAGCGGACCCGTCACCGGACGGCCGCGGCGACGGTTGTGAGAAGCGGCTCCGCGGGGACGGGACGGTACGGGGGCCTTCTACAGTGGGTTTTCGTGCTTTATGGCAGATCTGCGGAAATCAGCGCGCTCGACGAGGTGATCGCGCGGGCCCGCGACGGCTCCGGCGGCGCGGTGGTGCTGCGGGGCGAGGCGGGTGCGGGCAAGACCGCCCTGCTCGACGCGGCGGCCACGCGCGGCGGCGCGATGCGGGTGCTGCGGACCACCGGTGTCGAGTCCGAGTCCGATCTCGCGTTCGCGGCGCTGCACCAGGTGCTGTGGCCGGTGGCCGGCTCGCTCGACGCGTTGCCCGAGCCGCAGCGCGATGCCGTGCGCGCGGCCCTGGGACTCGCCGCGGGCGGTGCCGGCGATCGGTTCCTGGTGGGGGCCGGTGTGCTCTCGCTGCTGGCCGAGGCGGCCGTGCCGGACGGGCTGGTCTGCGTGATCGACGACTTCCAGTGGGTCGACCGGGCCTCGGCCGACGCGCTGCTGTTCGCCGCCAGACGGCTGGGGACGGAACGGATCGCGATGCTGTTCGCCGTACGCGGGGAGGCTCCGGTCAAGGGCGTGCCGCTGACGGTGGACGTGCGGGGCCTGGCCGAGTCCGCCGCGGCCGAGCTGCTGGAGTCCCGCCACGGTACGCTGCCTGCCCAGGTGAAACGGGAGCTCGCCGCGCTCACCGGCGCGAACCCGCTCGCCCTGGGGGAGATCGCCGCCCGCCTGACGCCCGCGCAGCTCGCCGGGCGCGAACCGCTGCCCGATCCGCTGCCCGGCGGCGCCCGGCTCTTCGGCGATCGGGTGGCCGGGTTGTCCGACCCCGCCCGGCTGGTCGCCCTGGTCGCCGCCGTCGAGGCCGACCTCGACCTGGTACTGCGCGCCGCCGGGCGACTGTCCGCCGGACGGCCGGCGCCGCCCGGCAAGGATGCGGTGACCGGGCGGGCGGCGCTGGCCGAGCTGGAGGAGAGCGGACTGGCCGGGGTGTCGGGCACGAGCGTGCGCTTCCGCCATCCGCTCATCCGATCCGCGCTCCACGAGGCGGCCGCCCCTGCCGACGTCCGCCGCGTGCGCGCCGTCCTGGCGGAGCTGACCGAGGGCGACCGCCGCGCCTGGCACCTGGCCGGAGCCGTCCTGGGCCAGGACGAGCAGGTCGCCGCCACGCTGGTCGCCGCCGCGGAGCGGGCACGCGACCGCGGCGGGTACGGCGCCGCCGCCACCGCCCTGGCCAGGGCCGCCGAGCTGACTCCCGAGCCGCGCGCCCGTGCCGTCCGCCTGAAGGACGCCGCCGTCGCGGCCTGGCTCGGCGGCCGTCCGGGACAGGCGCAGTCGCTGCTGGCCGAGGCGCGCGAACGGGCCGGTGAGGACGCCGCCCTCGCCATGGAGATCGCCCAGCTCCGGGGCCGGTTCGAGCTGAACTCGGGCGACGCCGCCGAGGCCGTACGGATCCTGGCGGCGGGCGACGGCCTGGACATGCTGGCCGATGCCATGGAGGCGGCCTCGTACGTCGGCGACACGGCGGCCGTCGCCGAGCTCGGCCGGCGGGCGGTGGCGTACCCCGAGGGGTTCCTGCGGGACACGGTGGCCGGGATCGGCCTGACGATGGACGGTGACGCCGCGGGGCCGGGCCTGCTGCGCCGGGCGCTGGCGCGGGCCGACGAGCAGGAGGACGCGACGGGATACCTGTGGGTGACGGCCGCGGCCAGCGCTCTGGGCGAGCCGGACCTGGCCGCCGAGATGGCCGAGCGGGCCGGGCGGGTGGCCAGGGTGTCGGGGATGACCGGTCAGCTCCCCGTCGTGCTGGAGTTCGTGGCGACCGCCGAGCGCATCGCCGGACGGCTGGCACGCAGCCAGGCCGTCTCCGAGGAGGGCCTGGCGCTGGCCCGGGAGGCCGGGTACGAGAACACGGTGGCCGCGCACCTGGCCAACCTGGCGGTGCTGGCGGCGCTGCGCGGCGAGGAGGAGCCGTGCGAGCGGCAGGCCCGTGAGGCGCTGGCCATCGCGATCCCGCACCGGGTGGGACTGCGCGCGGGGGTGGCCGCGTACGCGCTGGCGATGCTCGACCTGTGCCTGGGCCGCCACGCGGCGGCGCGCGACCGTTTCACGGCGATCGCCGCGGCGGGACCGGGCGCCGGGCATCCGACCGTGGTGTGGCGGTCCGCGCCGGACCACGTCGAGGCCGCCCTGGGCGCGGGTGACGAGGCGGGCGCGAGGGCGGCGCTGGCCGCGTACGAGCGGTGGTCGGCGCATGCCGCGACGCCCGAGTCGCGCGCGCTGCTGGCCCGCTGCCGGGGCCTGATCGACGCCTCCGAGGACGCCTTCGGCGAGGCGCTGCGGCTGCACACCAACCCGTTCGAGGCGGCCAGGACGGCCCTGCTGCTGGGTGAGCGCCTGCGCCGCGCGCAGCGGCCGGGCGAGGCGCGGGCGCATCTGCGGACGGCGTGGGAGACGTTCGAGCGGGCCGGCGCGCGGCCGTGGGCGCGGCGCGCGCAGGACGAGCTGCGGGCGGCGGGCGAGAGCGGGCAGGCCCCGCCCGCGACCGCGCTCGACGCGCTGACCCCGCAGGAGCTGCGCATCGCGGGCCTGGTCGCCGACGGACTGTCGAGCAAGCAGATCGCCGCCAAGCTCTTCCTGAGCCCGCGCACGGTCGAGTACCACCTGTACAAGATCTATCCGAAGCTGGGCATCGGCTCACGTACGGACCTGGCGCGACTGGTAGTTCTACAGAAGGCGCCCGTGGCCGGGGACGGCATGCTGTGAGGCATGCAGAACGTGAACATCTGGAGTGAAGAGTTCGGCGCCGAGACCGACGCGCCGATCCTGCTGATCATGGGTTCGATGTCGCAGGGCGTCCTGTGGCCGGACGAGTTCGTCGGCCGCCTGACCGCCGGAGGCCGCCGGGTGATCCGGTACGACCACCGCGACACCGGCATGTCCGGCACCGTCGACTTCGAGGCGGAGCCGTACATGTGGGACGACATCAAGGACGACGTCTACCGTGTGATGGACGCCCACGGCCTGGAGAGCGCGCACCTGGTCTGCCACTCGGCGGGCGGGCTGCTCGGCCAGCTCATCGCCGTGGAGCGGCCGGAGCGGGTGCGCTCGCTGACCGTCATCGCCTCCTCGCCGCTCGGCGGCGGCGAGGGCGAGGTGCTCGTGCGGGCCCTGACGGGGCAGCCGCAGTCCGAGGGCGCCCTGCCGGAGCCGGCGCCGGAGTTCGTGGCCTTCTACCGCGCGCTGATGGCCGCCCCGCCGCCGCAGGACCGGCGTTCGGTGATCGACGGAATGATCGCCGAGCAGCGCGTGCTGCACGGCACCGGCCTGCCGTTCGACGAGGACGCGGCCCGCCGGCTGCAGGAGCGGATCCACGAGCGGGCCCGCGACCTGTCGGCGGCGGCCAACCACCGGCTGGCCGCCATGGCCAAGCCCGACTTCGAGCCGGTGGGCGTGCTGCACCGGGTGAAGGCGCCCACACTGGTCATCGAGGGCAGCCACGAGCCGGTCAAGCCGGGCCACGGCGCGGTCATCGCCGAGCGGATCCCGGGGGCGCGGCTCATGATCGTGGAGGGCATGGGGCACACGCTGCCGCCGGAGGCGCACGAGGAGCTGGCCGCCGCCATCCTCGCGCACACGGCAGGGTGACGATCACCCGGCGGGCGGAACACGATCCGATCCGCGAGGAGCCTCGCCGGTACGGCACGCCCGCCCCTCCGGGCCGGCGAGCGGGCTATACGACCGCGCCGCCGCTGCGCGCCGTCACCGGTGAGGGCTCCCGCAGGTGGGCGGGTTCGCTGATGAACCGGGTGCCGACCGCCGAGAGCAGGCACAGCAGGGCGGACACCGCCACGATGGGCCAGGTCTGGCCACCGGACCAGCCGTCGAGCCAGGCGGCCACGAAGGGGATGCAGCCGCCGACGACGGCGCCGGCGATCTCCCGGGTGAAGGTGACGCCGGTGTAGCGGTACCGGACGTCGAACAGCTCCGACATCATCGTGGCCTGCGAGGCGAGCGTCAGGTCGTTGCAGAGCGTGAAGATCATCACGAAGGCGGCCCAGATCACGACGGGCGTGCCGGTGTCGAGCATGAAGAAGAAGGGGTAGAACAGCACCGCCGCCGCGACCGATCCGGCGACCATCACCGGTCGCCGTCCGAACCGGTCGCACAGCCAGCCCGCGGTCGGCACGGTGACGATCTTGACGAAGTTGGCGATCACCACGCCGGTCAGGCCGATCCACGACTCGGCGTGCACGTGCGTGGTCAGGTAGGTCAGGGCGTAGACGGACGGCAGGTAGCTGATCACGTTCGGTGCGACGCTGATGAGCATGCCGGGAATGATCTTGTGGCGGGAGGAGGCGAACAATGCCCGCAGCGGCGCCTGCACGCTGCCGCCGCTGTCCCGCGCCTCACGGAACTCGGGGCTGTCGGAGACCTTCAGTCGCACGATCACGCCGGCCACGCCCACCAGGACGCTGAGCAGGAACGGGATGCGCCAGCCGTAGGCGATGAACGCGTCGTGCGACATGACCGAGGAGACGAGGAAGAAGACGCCCGTCGCGACCAGCGAGCCGATCGCGTTGCCGAGGGTCGGCGTGCTGGCGTTCAGCCCGCGCGCCCGGGTCTCGGAGTGCTCGGCGGACATCAGCATGGCCCCCGCGTACTCGCCGCCCGCGCCGAGCCCCTGCACCACGCGCAGTGCCACGAGCATGATCGGCGCGGCCGGGCCGACGGCGGCGTAGGAGGGCAGCAGGCCGATCAGCGTCGAGGCCACCGCCATCAGGAGCAGGGTGACGAACAGCATCGTGCGGCGGCCGATGCGGTCGCCGAGGACGCCGATGATGATGCCGCCGACCGGCCGGGCGAAGAACCCGACGGCGAAGGTGCCGAGTGATGACAGGGTCGCCGCCACCGGGTCGCCGGCGGGGAAGAACACGAGTGGCAGCACCAGTGCGGCGGCGGTGCCGTACAGCGAGAAGTCGTACCACTCGAGCGCGGTGCCGACGGTGGAAGCGATCGTGGCCCGGCTGAGCCGCAGTGTCATCGTTGACTCCCTCATCACAGCTTGTCGATTGCGCCTCTGCATTCGAACCATTAACGTTAATGTGGCCGCAACATTACGAGTGGCCTGCTCCGCAGGTCAAGGGTTTCGGCCATTGAGCTGTTCACATGAGCGTTAATGAGAGGACCGCACATGGGACCCACAGCGCCGGTCATCGACGCCGGCCTGTCGAAGTACGATCCGCTCGGCCGGATCCTGTGCTTCGACCGGTTCGACTCCACCACCCACGGCTGGACCGAGCTGATCGGCAACTACAACGGCCGGGGTGACCTCAGCACGGTCGACGAGCACATGCGCGACTTCCGGCCGCCGCAGCTCTCCTCCTGCTCCTTCTTCGACGTCGGCACGCACGGCACGCTCAGTGGGAACTACGCGCTGAAGCTCGCCACCCGCGCCCACCGGGGGCACACGGCCACCGGCATCCGCCGGCTCACCATGGCCGGCCGGGGCCTGGTGCGCATCGAGGCGTACTTCGCGTTCAAGGCCGAGGCGACCGTCGGCCGCGAACTGCCCGCCAGCGTCGCCTGGGACGGCAACCGGCACCCGTCGGAGGCGCAGTTCGGCGCGTTCACCGTGGCCACCGACATCTGCGCGGACAACGGCGTGCGCTACCACAACGTGATCCGCTACCAGAACACGAACCTCGCCGGCGAGATGACCCAGCAGTGGATGTACCCGGTGGTGCCCGAGCCGACGCCGCGCGACCACCAGGAGGGCAAGTTCGCCCTGCCGTACGCGGCCGACTTCACCGCGCCCGACCCGGACGACTGGCGGTACTTCGACAAGCCGCTGGAGCTGTGCGTCAACGAGGTGCCCACCAAGATCAACTGGCACTACCTGCGCTGGGACATCGACACCCGCACGCGGTCGAACGTGGAGCTCCGGCTCAACGACCGGGTCATGGACATGAGGGACGTCCCGGTACCGGTCTACCCCGACCGCTACAGCACCCTGGACAACCTGCTCAACTTCTACTTCTCCGTCCGGACCCACGCCGACATCCGCAACTTCCTCTTCCTCGACTCCGTGCTCATCTCGGTGGATTGGTGATGACGATGCGATCGACCATGACCGCGGTGCTGGAGCGCGCCGCACTGGTGAACGACGAACTCGCCACCGAGCCGTACGAGCTACCGTGGGCACAGGAGGCGCGCTTCTTCGTCCAGGCGCACGAGCTGACCGGGACGCTGGAGCTGACCACGGAGATCTCGCCGGACGGCCTGACCTGGTGCCCGGCCGACGTGCCGCAGGTTCGCGTCGAGACGCCCGGGATGACGAGCTGGCTGGTCACCGGCTTCGGCCAGTGGCTGAGGGTACGCTGCCGGGTTTCCGGCGACGAGACTCCGGCTGCCAGACTTCGCATCTACTTGGTCGGCAAGAGCTGAGCCGGAGGATGACGGGATGGCACGTTCGCAACGGGTGACGCTACGCGATGTGGCCGACCGGCTGGGCCTGTCGGCGAACACCGTGTCCCGGGCGCTGACCGGCAAGGACCAGGTCAGCGAGAGCACCAGGGCCCTGATCGTCGCCGAGGCCAAGCGGCTCGGGTACGTCCCGAACAGTCACGCCCGTTCGCTGGTGTCCGGCCGGACCATGGTCGTCGGCCTGGTCATCACCAACCCGTCGAACCCGTTCTACGCCGCGCTGATCTCCGCGGTCGAACGGCAGTGCCGCGCGGCCGGTTACTCTGTGCTGCTCCTCGTGACCGAGGACTCCGAGGAGAACGAGGAGCGCGCGGTCCAGCAGCTCCTGCGGTTCGGCGTGGACGGAGTGCTGGGCGTCGCCACCCAGTCCAGGAGTGACGTGTGGGACGGGCTGAGCGAGGCGAACATCCCGGTGGTGCAGATCAGCCGCGACATCCCCGGCCGCGGGCTGGACTTCGTCGGCATCGACGTGGAGTCGGCCATCGCCGACGCGGTGGTCCGGGTGGCCCGTCCCGGCGTCCGGCGGATCTGGCTGCTGGAGGAGGACCTCCGCGTCAGCACGGTCGCCGCCAGGATCGCGGGTTTCCGGCGCGCGCTCGACGAACTGGGCATCGCCCACGAGCACTCACTCGTGCTGAAGGTGCCCACCCGCCGTACGAGCGGCGCCAGCCTGCCCTGGCGTCCCGACGACGCGTACGCCCTGGCCGCCAACCTGATCACCCCGGACAACCACCCGGACCTGATGATCACCGCGAACGACTACTTCGCGCTGGGCGTCTACCGGGCCGTCCGGGAGTGCGGCCTGGCCGTACCCGATGACGTGCGCGTACTCGGGTACGGTGACCACCCGTTCGCCGCGTATCTCCAGCCGGCCCTGACCACGATCCGGCTGCCGGCCGATGAGGCGGGCACGGCCGCGGTCGACCTGCTGCTGCGCCGGATCGCCGACCCGGACCGCCCCCTGACCAGCACCCGGCTCCCCGCCGAACTGATCGAACGCCGGTCGACGGGGTGAGCGGATCCACGCCGGACCGCGTGGATCCGCTCGCCGCCGGCGCGGAGATCCACGATCGCCTGTTCGATCAGCCTGTCCTGACCACGGAAAGCACGGGGGCCGGCCTCCCGACGGCCGGAGCCCGAGCCGTGTCCGTCACCCCCGGGCAGGCGGTGGACCTGGTTGCGAGTGACCAGGTCGCAGATCTCCGTCCAGAGGGTCATCGGGGGACCTCCACGGCGGCGCGGGCGACGATCCGGGCGGCCAGCACGTGTTTGCACGGCCCACGGGAACCGCGATGGTCCCACCACCACTCGCAGGTGCAGGATCCGTCGGCCAGCGAGACCCGGCGCGCGCCGCCCGCGGTGTGGACGGTGGCCGACTCGCCTTCGAGGCGCACGGCGCCCGCGTCGACGAGCTTGCGCGCCTTGGCCAGCCGCGGGTTGAGCAGGATCACGTTGTCCTTGTCATAGGGCAGCTCACGGTGGAAGTGGGCGGCCTCCGACAGGTCGTAGCCGACCCGGCCGGCGACGCCGAGCTGCGTCAGCGCGGCCCGCACCCGGTCGGCGGGCATGCCCGCGCGGTCGGCCAGCAGGCCGATCTCGACCTCGGGCTCGAAGTTGAGCAGCATGCCCACCACGTCGGCGTCGTTCTCGGCCTCGTCGGTGGCCAGGTCGTCGAGCACCGCGCCCTCGCCGGAGAAGCCGCGCCAGCGCTCGGGCGAGAGGGTGAGCGTGTAGCGCATGCCCGGCAGCTCCAGCTCCCAGGCGCTGGAGGCGGCGTCGGCCGGGCCGTACATCCGGAGGGACTTCGCGAAGCGCAGCAGCGGCAGGAGGGTGCCGAGCCGGTTGGGGCCGTCGAGCTGGACCGAGCCCGCAACCTGACGGTCGGAGACCTTCAGCTCCCGCCCCGCCTGCGCCACCCACACCGTGCCCTTCCTGGGCAGCCCGCGCAGGAACCGTACCGCCGCCATTCCGGTCAGCTCACCGCGCTGGTCCATGCCCGAGGCGATGACCTGCACCTCGGCGAAGCCGCGTAGCCAGCGCTCGGGCAGCGGCACCTTCTTCTCCACCACCGCGCCGTCCATCGTGGTCACGACCAGCTCGTCGAGGCCCACTCCCAGGTGCAACGGGTCACGCGCGCCGATGCGCGCCAGCGCCTCCCGGAGCGGCGCGTTCACGTCGACGTTGGTGGTGCCCCGGTCGAACACCTCGCCGTCGAGCGCGCCGCTCAGCAGATCAAGCCGGGCGTACACGCCGCCGCAGGCCGAGAACGACTCGAACCGCAGCCGGTCTCCGTTGCACGTCACCACCGGGTCGCGCACCCAGCCGGGCCGCGCCTGCGGCTGGTGGTAGCGGGCCAGCGCCACATCCGCGACGCCGAGCAGGGCCGCCGCGGCGGGGGCCGCCTGGGTCACCACGCCGCTGAAGAACCGGGGGGCCACGGCCGGGCCGGACAGGGCCCGGCCGCCGGAGGTCGCCAATCCGAGACGGCCGTCGACGAGGGAGGAGGGCGCGGCGTACGTGTACGCCTGCGTCGCTGAAGTCATGGCCGGGACGTTAGATCGCCGCACCGACAAATCGGCGCCGTCTTCCGCGCATGCCCTGTGTGGGGTTGAGATGTTCCACAACGAACACCGGCCACACCGGTCACACCGGACTCAGCCGCTCATGCGCAGGACCGCGCCGGAAAGACTCAACGGCCGGCCCGAACGGCGGACCGGATCATGCGCAGGGCCGCGCCGGAAAGACTCGGCGGCAGGCCCGAACGGCGGCGGACCGAACCGGGCCGCCGCTTCCAGCGGCCGGCTAGCGCTGCTTGAGGCGCTGCGCCTCCTTGCGCACCTCGGCCTGAACCGACCGCTCACGCTGCAGCCACTCGGGGTTCTCCGCCTTGATGGCGTCGATCTCGGCGGTGGTGAGCGGCCCGGTGATGCCGCCCCTGGCCAGGCCCGAGTTGGAGACGCCCAGCTTCACGGCGACGACCTGCCTGGGGTGCGGCCCGTTGCGCCGCAGATCGGCCAGCCACGCCGGCGGATCGGCCTGCAGCGCGTTCAGCTCATCCCGGGAGACGACTCCCTCCTGGAACTCGGCGGGAGTGGCCGAGAGGAGCACACCCAGCTTCTTGGCCGCGGTCGCGGGCTTCATCGTCTGAGTGGTCTTGAGCTTGGTCATGATGTCAAGGGTATGGCGTGAAGCCGCTTCCCCTGACACCGGTACCGTGAGGAGGTGACTGACAGGGAGTTCCGGCTGGCTTACGTCCCCGGGGTGACGCCCGCCAAATGGGCGGGCGTCTGGGCCGAGCGTGTGCCCGACGTGCCACTCACCCTGGTCCCCGTCGCCGCCGCCGAGGCGGTGAGGTCCCTGCGCGACGGCGGCGCCGACGCCGGGCTCGTGCGGCTGCCCGTGGACCGCGAGGGGCTCAGCGTGATTCCTCTCTATGTCGAGACCACCGTGGTCGTGGTGCCGAAGGATCACCTGGTGACCGCGGCCGACGAGGTGACCGTCGCCGATCTCGCCGACGAAGAGGTGCTCCATCCGATGGACGACACCCTTGAGTGGACGGCCCTGCCCGGGCTGCCGGCTTTCACGCGCCCGGACACGACGGCGGAGGCGATCGAGCTGGTGGCGGCGGGGGCCGGGCTGCTGCTGGTCCCGCAGTCGCTGGCGCGCCTGTACCACCGCAAAGACCTGACCTACCGGCCGGTCGTGGAGGCGCCGCAGTCGCAGATCGCGCTCGCCTGGCCCACGGAGGCGACGACCGAGCTGGTGGAGGACTTCATCGGCATCGTCCGCGGGCGTACGATGAACAGCTCGCGGGGCCGTACCCCCGAGCCTGCCCCGGGGAAGACACGGAAGCAGCCGCGGAGTCCCGCTCCGGACCGGTCGGGCCGCCGGGGGGCGCAAACCGGCCGGGGCAGGAAAGGCCACCGTCCCCGCTGAGCCGTGTACCGCATCAAAAGCGAACCGCACCTCCGGGACGGGTCGTCGGCGGCGTCCGTGGAGCTCGGCACGAGTGCGACGATCGGCCGCGCGGTCAGGGCATGTGGACGTTCGACAGCGGCAGATAGGGGCGGAAGTGGTCGGCCACGATGTCCGCCACGGCCTCCGCGTCGTCGAGCCCGTCGACCTCAAGGACCCGTATGCCCAGGCGACGAGCGGAGCGGGCGGCCTCGTCGGCGACGAGGCGGTCTCGGGCGAGCCGGTTGCGCCGTGCTCGATCAGGGTCGCTGACCGCGTGATCGACGGCGGCGGCACGGGGCAGTTCGCGGAGCTGACGCTCACGGAACTCCTCGGTCGGCACCATCACGATCATTCGACGGGGTGAGTCGATGATGGGGGCGACCAGTTCGGGACGCAGTCCCCAGCCCTCGGCGATGATGGGCCGCCCCGATACCAGGCCGCGCAGGTCGTCCAAAGCCCACTCGAACCGCGTGGGGAAACCGGCCAGGGTCTCGTCGGCCATCTCCCGAGGGCTGGTGTTCACCCAGACGCTGTCCGGGTCGGGGTCCGCGGTGGGCTCGCCAAGCCGTACCCGGCGTGCGATCCGACGGTCATTGTGCGCACGCGCGTCGTGATGGTCGTAGTGGTACGCGGTCAGCCCGTATCGGGTGGCCAGCAGCCTGGCGACGGTGGATTTGCCGGCCCATTGGCCGCCTCCGATCCACAGGGCGCCGTGCAGGGTGCCGAACGGATCCCAGACCTCACCACCTGTGGCGTTCATGGTCACAGCCTGACAGCCGTACAGGCCGAAGAAACAGTCTTGTTCCGCCTGCCCGGCCGGAAGATGACCGTAGAGAAGGGAGGCGGCCCCGGCCGTCCCCTTGGGCGGACGCCCGCGCGCCGACCCGGCTACGACCTCGACCGGCGCGTACGGATGAACGTCACCAGGAACAGCACCTGGATGCCGCCCTCGACCAAGACGAGCAGCGCGGCGTCGAGCGCGGCGAGGACGGGGCCGCCGTGGAGTCCGTCCCAGACGGCTGTGAGCGCGTGGGCCAGCCCGGTGATGACGATCGGGGCGCCGTAGAGGGCGAAGACCGTCAACGTGACGGAACTGCCCAGCGCGAGGGCGACGGCGTAGATCCTGACGGTGCGCCGCTCGTGCGGGGCCAGGTCGCCGGTGGGGTCGGTCACCGGCGAGCCCGGTTTCCTGAACGGGGCGACCGCCCTGTCGAACAGATACCGGACGTAGCGGAGCCCGTCGCCGAACAGGTCCTTGCACCGGAGCAGATCGCGGAGCACGAAGTACAGGTCGGTCCGCATGTAGATCTGAGCCTGGAGGGGCAGGCACAGCAGCGTGGTCAGCGTGAAGGCCCGGAGCAGCGCCTGGGCCGGGTCGGGCAGCGGCAGGTACGCGACGGCCAGCACCATCGTCGCGATGAGGAAGACGTCGGAGGCCATTCCGGCCAGGTACACGCGGTACCGGCGCCTCCGGGGGACCCCCCAGATGGCGGTGACGTCGGTCTGCACGACGAGGTAGTGCAGCCTGGTGCCGAACGCGATCCTCGCGGGCGCGCCCAGCGAACGCGCCGCCAGCAGGTGCATCATCTCGTGCACGCTCGCGACGACGGAGAAGAAGGCCGTGTTGACCAGCACCGAGAGCCCGGTGTACCCGCTCCAGAAGAAGTCCTGGTGCCGGGGGAACAGGCCGGGCCGGGTGAGGACGGTCAGCGCCGCGGCCGCGACGACGGCGAGCCAGAAGAGCTTCATGGGCCTGGCGAAGAGCCAGCGGACGTGCCGCTCGGTGATGCCCATGAAGTGGCCGGTCACCGGCTCGGACGCCGGGCCGGGCAGCGGGAGCCCGTCGATCTCGGCCACGAAGGCGAGGTCGGCGAGGGATTCCACGAAGTCGGCCACGTCCAGTTCGACGTCGTGCTCGGCGGCGACGGCGGCTTCGACGTCGGCGACCGGACGCCCCTCGCCGAGCAGCCGGATCACGTCTCCGCACACCGCGGGCAGCTCGACGAACTCGCCGAGGTCCGGGCGGCCGACGATGATCGCGTCCGGGGCGTCGTCGTCGGGACGGACGACGAGCCGGTGAAAGCGTACGACGCTGCCCGCGCCGACCTCGGCCGCCGGGGCGCTCACCGAGCCGTCGGCCCGCAGAGCGGGCAGTCGTCGTCGCGCGGGACGTCGATGTGGTACTGGTGGTCCCAGACGGCCAGATTCCAGTGAAAGACCCTGCCGCGGGTCTGCGCCGGCAGGCCGCCGAGCTGGTACAGCACCTCCAGCGCGCACAGGTGGCCGCTGATGTTCGCGCTGGCCGCGACCACCGCGTTCGGCCGCGGCTCGGTGAGCAGCCGTCCGAGCTCCTTCTCCTTGCGCGCCTCCTCCTGCCGGTCCAGGCAGGCCCAGCAGCCGGTCTCACCCGGTACGAACGAGCCCACGACGACCATCGGCCCGGTGTACAGGCTCATGAACCACGGGGTGCCGGTCCGCAGGGCCGCCTCGTTGGTCCACTCGACTATGTCCGGATGCGGTTCGTCGGCGCACAGGACGAACAGGTCGCAGCCGGTCATCAGCTCCACGACGTCATCAGGGCCGGTCACCTTGGTGTTGCTTCCGGTCACCAGGACCGCGCCGTTCATCGCCCGCAGCCGCTCGATCGCCTGGTCGACCTTGGGTTTGCCCACGTCCGACTCGGCGTACAGGAGCTGGCGGGTCAGGTTCGACTCTTCGACGCTGTCGAAATCGGCGATCCGCAGTGCCCCGATGCCGCTCGACACCAGCCCCGCCGCGACGGCTGATCCGGTGCCGCCCACGCCGAGCAGGCTCACCCTGGCGTCCTTGATCTTGGACTGGACCTCGTGCGGTGACGTGCGCGGCGACGTGTCGATCCAGCTGAAGAAGTGGCGTGCCGATTCGTGCCGGGCGACCTCCCGCTCGGTGAGGTTCGCCGGCACCGGCGCTTCGGCGTCCTCGACGAAGCCGCTCTCGGTCAGGTCGGCGATGACGTCGCGCACGCTGTCGTCGTCCACGCCGGGATGGGTCTTCGCGAAGTCGGCGCAGATCTCGTCGACGGTCCGGGTGCCGTCCATCAGGGCCACGATCGTGGCGATGCTGCCGTCCTCGTCGTCGGCTATCTCCGAGGCCACCCCGAACTGGGACAGTCCGATGACGATGCGATTCCCGGGCAACACGAACGGCTGGTGAACGCGCTTCACCCTGGGCAGAGGCACTCGGCCGCCCTCCCCTTCACACGGTGAAAAGCAGAACCGGTCGGACGATGGCCGACCGGTTCTGTGTGTCGGTGGATCAGCCGCTCTGTCCGCCGCGGTTGATGGTGGTCTCGATCTTCTCGAGCTTCCTGATCTTGACTTCGAGCTTCTTCTTCTTCATCGACATCTCCTCGCTCTCGATCCCAAGCCGGGGAGACTCCCCGAGAACGGCCGGCGAAGGGCACCCGAATAAACATGAGTCCCGCTCACCACTGCTGTCAATCAAGATCATTGCCCTTGGGGAGCGCGGGGGTCAATGCCCGACATCTCAGGATCGAGGGCGGGCGGTCTGCCGACGACCCTCGCGGCCCCGCCGGACGGCCAGATCCTTGAGCGTTTCTCACCTTCTAGTGGCGCGGCAGGCGCGGCCGGTGCCGGTGGGCGGGACGGGTCGTCTCAGGAGGTCGAGGACCAGGCGGGACCGGGCTCTGACGCGAGAGCCGCTTGCCTGAGCAGCCACTGCTCGACCGCCGCGCTCATCCTCCCGCCCGCCTCCAGCGCCGCCTCCTTGGCGGCGACCGGGTTGGTGCCCGCCGCCTGGCCGAGGATGACCCCGAGCACCAGGCGGCCCCGAACGCGGGAGGCCCACATCAGGTTGCCTCCCGCGGCGGTGCCGGAGCCGGTCTTGATGCCGATGACGTCGTGCCTGTTCAGCAGCGTGTTGGTGTTGGGCAGCTTTCTCGTGTCGCCGGGGACGGCGGTGTCCGCCTGCGCCACCACCTCGCGGAAGACCGGGTCGCGCATCGCCTCCCTGGCCAGCTTGAGCTGGTCGGCCGCGACGCTGACGGTGCTGTCCTCGCTGCCGCTGGCACCCGTGTACCTGGTGTCGGACATGCCCAGACGGCGGGCGGTGGCGTTCATCCGTTCGACGAAGCGCTCCTGCGAACCTGAGTCCCAGCGGGCCAGGAGGCGGGCCACGTTGTTCCCCGACACCACCATCATCAACTCCAGCATGCGGCGCAGCCGTATCCGCTGGCCCTCCCTGACCGGGACGGTGGACTCCTGCGGAACGTAGGACTCGTCGGCGGCCGTGCGGTCCACCCTGATCAGCGGGCCGTCGTCGCCCGGCCGGAGCGGGTGGCGGCGCAGGATCACGTAGGCGGTCATGACCTTCGTCACGCTGGCGATGGGCACCGGGTTCGGTTCGCCGCTGACGCCCAGACCGCCCACGCCCTCCACCTCGACCGCCGCCTGGCCCTCGGACGGCCACGGCAGGGGCATGCCGGGAACGGCGCCGGAGACGGGCGGCACCGTTCCGCAGCCGAACAGGGCGCTCACCAGCAGGAGGAACACCAAAGAACGTCGCATATCGGACACGATGGGCTGCCCACGTGTCCGTCCGGCCGTGGCCGTGTCTCCATCCGCGCTTGGCTGAGTATCACCCGCGTATCAGCCCGACGGCTGACGGGGGAGGCGGAGGACGGCGACGGCGCCGTCGGGGGCGTTGGCCAGGGTCAGATCGGCGCCTATGACATGGGCCTGCCCCAGCGCGATCGTCAGCCCGAGGCCGTGACCGCGGCCGCGTTCGGCGGCACCCGTGCGGAAGCGTTTCGGGCCGTCGGCAAGGAGCTCCGGAGGGAAGCCCGATCCCCGGTCACGGACCTCGATCACGTGGTCCCGGACCATGATCTCCACCGGGGGCGCACCGTGGCGGTGGGCGTTGAGCACGAGGTTGGCGAGGATCCGGTCAAGGCGACGCGGGTCCGTCTCGGCCACCGGATTCCCCGAAGCTAGCACCCGCACCTCGACCCCCACCCGGGCCGCGGACTCCTCGGCCAACTCGGCCAGCGGCACCCGTACCCGCTCGGCGACCTCGGCGCCCGCGTCAAGCCTGGAGACCTCCAGCAGGTCCTCCACCAGCGAGCGCAGCACCCGCACCTGGCCGCGTACCAGATCGGTCGTCTCGCCCTCCTCCAGCAGTTCGACCACGGCGACCAGGCCCATCAGCGGAGTACGCAGGTCATGGGCGACATCGGCGGTGAACCGCTGCTCGGCCAGCAGCCGGTGCTGCAGGCTCGCCGCCATGGAGTCCACGGCGGCGGAGATGTCGGCGATCTCGTCATGCCCGCCCCAGCGCGCCAGGCCGCCGCCCCGGCGCGGGGGAGCCGGGGCGACGCGGGCGTCCAGGTCGCCGTTCGCGATCCTGCGGGCGGTGCGGGCGACCCGCCGCAACCGCCGGTTGGCCGGCTCGGCCAGGCACACCGAGATCGGCACCACCACGGCGAGCGCGATCAGCGCGGCCCGGACCATGGCCCGGTCGAGGGCACGCAGCCGGATCATGTCGGATCCCACCTCCATCGTGGAGGTGGCCACGAGTCCCCCGTCCACCCATTGCGCCGCCCACATCCACGGCTGGTCGGGCTTCCGGTCGTCGTACCAGGTGGCGGGCGACTCCACGGCCAGCCGTTCGCGCAGGGGCGAAGGCAGCTCATCCGGTCTCTTGATCGATTCGGTCCACGGGACAGGCCCCTCGGGGGGAGTGCCCGCGCGGTACTCCTTGGCGACCATCTCGGCCCACACCAGCGCCCGCTCCTCACCCTGCCGCATCGTGCGCTCAAGCGTCGTGCGGTGGACCAGGACCCCGACCACGGCCGCGACCGCGCAGCAGGCCAGTGTGATCAGCACCGCCACCTTCCACCGCAGCGAGCCCACCGTCATGACGTGCGCAACTTGTAGCCGAACCCGCGCACCGTCTCGATCCGGTCCGCGCCGATCTTCTTGCGCAGCCGCTGCACGCAGAGGTCGACGACGCGGCTGTCGCCGTCCCAGCCGTAGTCCCAGACGGTGCGCAGCAGCGTGGCACGCTCCAGCACGATGCCGGGGTGGGCGGCGAACTCCAGCAGCAGCCGCAGCTCGGTCGGGGTCAGCTCGACGCGTTGCCCGGCCCGCCGTACCTCCAGCGCGCCGGTGTCGATGCTCAGCTCGCCGAAGTCCAGTACGGCGAACGCGACGGCCTGCCCCGCCGTGGGTTCGGCGGGCACCGGCCGGGCGAAGGCGGCCCTGCGCAGCAGTGACCGGATCCTGGCCACCAGCACCGACAGGTCGACCGGTTTGACCACGTAGTCGTCGGCGCCACCCTCCAGTCCTGCGACGACGTCCAGTCCGTCACCGCGGGCCGACATCATGAGGATCGGCACCTGACTGGTCTCCCGGACCCTGCGGCACAGGCTGATGCCGTCCAGGCCGGGCAACATCACATCCAGCAGCAGGAGGTCGTGGCCGCCCGCCTGGGCCGCCTCCAGGCCGCTCAGCCCGTCAGCGGCGGTGGCGGTTCGGAATCCGTAGCGTTCCAGGGCCAGGCTGACCGACGCGCGAATCACCGCGTCGTCTTCGACGAGCAGCAGGGATGTCATGAAAAAGCACCATATCTACCGAAGTGCGTTGACAGGTTCCATGCGAGCGGCACGCAGGGCCGGGTACAGACCCGCGAGCAGCCCGACGACGGCACCGGCGGCAGGCGCCATGACGGCCAGCCGTACGTCCAGGACCGGGGTCCACTGCTTGGCGGCGCAGACCGCGACGACCACGACGATCCCCACGGAGGCGCCGACGACGCCGCCGGTCAGCCCGGTGAGGGTGGACTCCAGCAGGAACTGCGCGGCGATGTGACGGCGGGCGGCGCCCAGGGCGCGGCGCAGGCCGATCTCGGCGATGCGCTCCATCACGGTCACCAGGGTGACGTTGGCGATGCCGACCGCGCCGACGACCAGGGAGACCAGCCCGAGGATCAGGAAGAGGGCGTTGACGTCGCCCTCCACCGCATCGCGAGCTCTGGTGGGGCTGGACGGCGAGATGACCTGGAGGAGGGCCTCGTTGCCGGGGCTGAGCGCGGCCGGCGCCTGCCTGGCGATCAGTTCGGCGGCGCCGAGGCCGGTGTTGACCAGGACCCGGGTCACGGTGCTCAGGCCGTAGCGCTTGCCGACGGCCGGTGGCAGCATGACGGCGCTCGCAAGGCTCTTCTCACGTTTCAGGTCACCGAGCACACCGATGACGGTGTACGCCTGGGTGCCGATGAAGACGGCCGGAGCCCGTTCCAGCCGGGTGATGCCCAGCATGTCGGCCGCGTGCCGGCCCAGCACGACGACCCTGTCCCCGCGGGCGATGTGCCCGGCGTCGAAGTAGCGGCCCTCGACCATCCTGCCTTTGACCGCGGCCGGCAGCCCCGGGCTGCTGGCGACCACCGTGAGAGTCTGGTCGGTGACCCGGGTGGGGTCCACCACGTCGTTGGAGCGGACGCTGAGGTTGGCGCTCTGTTCCGACTCGGCGAGGGCGGCGGCGGAGACCACCCCGCGCAGTCGGGTCACCCGGCCGACGTCGGCCCAATCGACCAAGGGGAACGGGTTCTCCGGGACCTCGACCGTGACGGAGGTGGCGGTCAGCTCGTCGAAGCGGCCGACGATCTGGTTGCCCGCCGTCGCGGCGACGCCCAGGGTGACCACGAGGGTGGTGATGCCCAGCACGGTGCCCAGCGTGGTCAGCACCGAGCGCACCGGGCGGGCCAGCAGGCCCGCCATGGCCTCGTTCAGCAGGTCGCGCGGGTGCACATCTACTCCTCGACCAAGGTGCCGTCGGTGATGCGCACCCGGCGCGCGGCGCGCTCGCTCACCTCGTTCTCGTGGGTGATGACCACGATGGTCAGGCCCTGGGCGCGCAGTTCGTCGAACAGGTCGAGCACGGCGTGGGTGTTCCTGCTGTCGAGGTTGCCGGTGGGCTCGTCGCACAGCAGCAGCGCGGGCCCGCCCATCAGGGCGCGGGCGATGGCGGCGCGCTGCCGCTCGCCACCGGACATCCTGCCGGGCAGGAACTCCACCCGGTGCGACAGCCGTACCCGCTCCAGGGCCCGCAGCGCGCGCTCGCGCCGCCCCCTGCGCGACCCCCTGCCGTAGACCTCGGCCAGCATCACGTTCTCCAGCACGCTGCGGTGGGGCAGCAGGTGGAAGGACTGGAAGACGAAGCCGATACGGCTGCCGCGCACCGTGGTCCGCGCGCTGTCCTTCAGCGTGGTGGTCTCGATGCCGTCGAGCCGGT
Source organism: Streptosporangium sandarakinum (assembly GCF_050942225.1). NCBI lineage: Bacteria > Bacillati > Actinomycetota > Actinomycetes > Streptosporangiales > Streptosporangiaceae > Streptosporangium > Streptosporangium sandarakinum. The sequence continues at coordinate 7,839,161 of NZ_CP192034.1, read as the reverse complement.
AGCCGCCGCTGGTCGGCCGGTCGAGCAGGCCGAGCATGTTGAGCAGGGTGGACTTGCCGGACCCCGAGGGGCCGACTATGGCGACATAGTCCGATCTCTCGACTCTCAGGTCGATGGCGGAGAGCGCTCTGACGGGGGGATCGGCGGGGAACTCCTTGGTCAGGTCGTCGAGCAGGATGACCGGCTCAGGCACTGTTGATCACCACCATGTCGCCCGGCTTGAGGTCGCCGGTCACCTCCACGGCTCCGTCGGCGGACAGGCCGGTGCGTACCTCGACCTCCCTGGTCCGGTCGGGCGCGGTCTCCACCTGCACCCGGGCCCTGCCGTCCGCGGCGGTGACGACCGCCGCGGCGGGGACCACGAGCACCTCCCGATCGGTGGCTCCGATGGTGACGCGAACCGTGACGGGCGCGCCGGCGAGCTTCTTGAGGCCCTTCATCGAGGCAGGAGTGATCGTCACCGGCACGGCGCCCTTCGCGTCGCGCCCGCCGAGGGAGGTCACCGTACCGGGGACGATCTTTCCGGCCTCGGTTTCGATGCTCGCGTTCAGACCCGCTTTCAGCCGCTCGGCCTCAGCCGCGTCCACCGAGCCCGAGACCACGAAGGTGGAGCTGGTCACCGTGGCGATCGACCTGTCCACCAGCTCGCCCGCCCTGACGGTCGGCCTATGCAGTCGGGCGGGCAGTCTGGGCAGGAAGACGACCTCTCCCGGCGGGACGACGGTGCCGTAGGTGCGGGAGAACTCGGCCAGCAGCGCCCGCGCCGCGGCCAGGTCACTCCGGGCGTTGGCCACCTTCAGCTTGACGGGCGAGAGCTGTCTGGCCTGCCTGAGCGCCTGCTCGGCGGTGACGACGGCCTCGCGAGCCACCCGGACGTTCTTCGTCAGCTCGGTCAGCCGCCTGGCCCGCTCGGTATCGGCCTCTTCCCGTACGCGCTCCAGAGCCGACCTGGCGGCGGCCAGATCGGCTCCGGCGTTGGCGACCCGGAGTTCGAGCAGACGGGTGTCGGCAGGCGGCCCGGCCGTGGCACCCGCGGTGGGCTCCGTGGTGGGGCTGGGGCCGAGGGTGTGCGCGGGGGTCGGCGTCGCGGTGGGCGTCGCGGTGGCCTGGGCGAGCTCCTGCCGAGCCGCCAGCAGCTTCTCCTCGGCCGCCCGTACGGCGCTCTCGGCGGCCTCGGCCTTGGCCTCGTCCTCGGTGGTGTGGTCCTGTGCCCGCGCGCTCTTCAGCGCCTGTTCGGCCTCCCTCAGATCCTGCCGGGCGTTGGCGAGCCTGACTTTCAGCGGGAGCACGTCCTTGCCCTGGTCAAGGGCCTTACGCTCGGTCGCGAGCACTTCCTGCGCGGTCCGCACGGCCCGGCGCAGGTCGTCGTGCCTCTGCCGCAGTTCCAAGGTGGGTTGCTGCGCCTCATAGCCCCTCTTGGCGTAGAAGCGGGAAACCGCGGCAGCGGTCGCCTGGTCGAACACGCCGGTCGCCGGTGCGCGGTAACCGAGCCTGCGCAGCGCCTTCTGCAACTGCCGGACATCGGCCCCCTTGGCGCCGAGGACGACGCTGCGGTGCATCGGCACCCTGCCGGAGAAGACGAACACCGGGCGTCCGTTCACCTCCATCATCACCGCGCCCTCCGCGAGGGTGCCCCGCCGGGGAGCACGGGTGGCGCGCTGAGCGGTTTCGCTGCCGCCCACCACCCCGGCCAGCGACACCGGATACGGCGAGCCGTACTCCAGCGTGCCGCTGACCACGACGGTGGCGACCAGCTCGCGCCGCTCGACCGCGACGGTGACCAGCGACGGTTCGGGCGGCTTGCGCGCCGCCGCCTCGTCGGCCGGAGAGCGCAGCAGGGTGCCCACTCCCCAGCCGGTCCCCGCCACCACCAGGACCACGGCCAGCACGAGCAGCAGCTTTCCACGAGGGGTGCGCATCACTGCTCTTGGAACCCGTACTTCACCCTGGCCTCGTTGGTGAGCCGCTTTTGCAGGGGGATGAAGGCGGCGTAGAAGTCCTTGCCGCACTCCAGGTCGACCAGCGCCGACGTGATCTCCTTGGCGAGGTACGGCCTGGCCGCCTCCGCCGTGACGGTGCCCGCCTTGCCGAGCCGGTCGATCTTTTCGCCCCACACATCCATGCCGCGGACGCTCAGTGCGAGCGGCCTCGTGGAGGTCACCCGCTCGCCTTTGGACTTCAGGCACTCGGCGAAGGGCGCGGCGAGCTCCAGGAGCCTGGGGTCGCCGTCGAGCTCCTTGTCGATGTTCTCGATCTCCGTGCTCATCTGGTCCTGGTAGTCGGCGACCGAGGTGACCTTCAGGCCGTTCACCTGCCGGAGGGCGGTCACCCGGCACTCGTTCAGGGTCTTGAGGTAGGAGTCCCTTTCAGCGCCGGAGAGGCCGTCGATCGTCGCCTGGTTGGCGTCCGGCGCCTGCGCTTCCGGCGGCTTCGGATAGACGATGGCGGAGAAGACTCCGAAGCCGTTCTTGCTGCGGTCCGCCTTCATCGCCGCGTAGTCGGCGGGGTTCGCATCGGACCGCTTGGGCCGGCTGACCGAGGGGGTGTAGGAGAAACCCTTCTGCTTCATGCAGGTGGCGACGACGTTCTCCCGCTCGCGGGCCTTGTCCATCGAGGCGTTCCCGCCGTCGGCCACGGGGACGGCGTTCGCACCGCACCCGGTCAGCACCGCGAGACCGAGCAGACAGCGCATCAGCACACGCATGGAGTACTCCTTCACCGTGACATGGCGGAACCGCGCCGCCTCTCGCGGCGCCGTGGCCACCCTGGCGGCCGTTCTCCTCCGCTCGGTGTTGGCTGGGTATCCATACGCGCTCACCCGTGTATCCGCCAGGTATCAACACCTGTCGCCGGGATCTCCGAGGAGGCGCACGCTCACCTGATGATCATGCGGGTTCTTCCAGTTTGCGGGCGATGTTCTCCAGGGCGGACAGGTCCGCGGGCGAGAGCCGGTCGATGACGTGGCGGCGGACCGATTCCAGGTGGATCGGGGCGGCGTCCTCAAGCGCTTCCAGGCCGTCCTCGGTGAGGACGAGATAACAGCCCCGGCCATCGTCCGGGTCGGGCTCGCGCCGCACGAGACCGCGAGCCTCCATGCGGCTGGCGTGCCGCGACAGGCGGCTGCGCGACCAACCCATCTTGGCGGCCTGCTCGCGCAGCGTGCTGGCGCGGCCCGGACGCTCGGAGAGCGTGCTGAGCACCTCGTAGTCGGGGTCGGACAGGCCGATCGCGGCCAGGTCGTGCGCGGTGCGCGACTGGATCGCGATCATCATCCGGCGCAGGGCGCGCCAGGCGCGTTCCTCGTCCGCGTCGAGCCAGCGCACCGCCTCGGAGGACCACTTCTTTGACATGTAAACAAGTTACCAGCTATGTTCGTTTCCATGTCAACGAAACCTGTGCGGATCCTTGTCCTCGTGTGCAGCACCCGTCCCGGCGCTCTCGGCCCGGCGGTGGGCCGGTGGCTGATCGACGCGATCACGCCACGGGCCGCGGAACTGGGCGTGGATCTCCTGCCGGTGACCCTCGGCGACCTCGCACTGCCGTTCCTCGACGAGGAGGACGAGCCGGCCTCCGGCGTTTACCGGAACGAGCACACCAAGCGGTGGAGCGCGATGGTGGACGCGGCGGACGGCTTCATCGCGGTCACCCCCGAGTACAACTACGGCATGCCGGCGGCGTTCAAGAACGCCCTCGACTACCTGGGCCGGGAATGGGCATGGAAGCCGATGGGGTTCGTCAGCTACGGCAACACCTCGGCGGGCACCCGGTCGGTCCAGCACGCCAAGCAGGTGGTAACCACGCTGCGGCTGGTGCCGCTGGGTGCCACGGTCGCCCTGCGCATCGCCGACACGGTGGACGGCGGGCGGCTCCGCCCGGACGCCGGCCGTGACAAGACCGCTGTCGGGGTCCTGGACGAGCTCGTCCGCCTCGCCCACGCTCTGCGGCCGATGCGCGAGCGAACCCGCTCGGGTTCGGGGGCGGGACCGCTGCCGGGGTCGTACGTGAGAGCGCTGACCCCGGACGACGCCCCAGAGGTTCTGGTGCTCCAGCGTTGCTGCTGGATGGAGGAGGCGTTGGCCAACGACACCCTGGCCATCCCCGCCCTGGAGGAGTCGCTTGAGCAGGTGCGCGCATGGCTGGCCACCTGGCGGACCACGGGCCTGTGGCGGGACGGCCGGCTCCTGGGCATGGTGCGCACGCGCCGCGTGGAGGACGACTGGCACGTGGGCCGCCTCGGTGTCGTCCCCGACCTGCGCGGCCAGGGTGTGGGGAGCTGGCTGCTGCGCGAGGCCGAAGCCGCGGTCGAAGCCGGCTGCCACCGCATCGTGCTGTCCACCGGCGCCCGGAGCCGGCGCAACATCCGCCTTTACCGCGCCCAGGGTTACCGCACGGATTCGTCCGACGACGCGACGGCCTTCCTCACCAAGCCCGTGTCCGCGGACGGCGCCGCCGGGGTTCCCGGCGGAGAGCCGGCGGTGGCGGGATGACGGGACCGCTGCCTTCGGGCGAACCCTGACGGAGCCGCGCCCGACCACGTCGTCGCCGAGCCGACATGGAACGTCCGGCGCCGCGGCCCCCGGCTCAGGCGCGTGGGCCGGCGCCGTGCAGCAGGGTGTCGATGATGCGGGCGGCGAGGGCGTCCGGGTCGGCGCCGTCCGCGTCGCCGTGCAGGGACTCCCGGATGAGCGCGTAGTAGACCTGGCGCACCCAGTCGAGGTCGGCTGCTTCGTCGATGAGCTTGTCGGCCTGGGCCCGCTTCAGTACGGCGATGCAGCGGCGGGCGATGTCCCGCTGGAGGACGGCGGCCTCGCTGTCCGGGTCCGCCGGCAGCTCCAGAGCGAACGCCCAGGCGCTTTTGACCTGGAGCACGTTGGCTGTGATCCGGTGCATCGCCACCAGCGGCGGCGCGGTGTCCGGCCTGCCGTCCTCGACGGCCTGGGCGAGCTGGCGGGCCGCGGACGACGCCAGCGCCTCGATCAGCGCCTGTCGGCTGGCGAACCGCCGGTGAATCGTCGTGCGGGCCACTCCCGCGGCCGCGGCGATCTGCTCCATGGATGCACCGGGCTCTTCGACGAGCAGCCGCTCGGCCGCCTCCAGGATCGCACGCACGCTGCGCTCCGCGTCCGCCCGCAACGATCGTGCCGCCGTCTCACCCATCACGCCTCCCGCCAGACCGCTCATCCAGAGAGACAATACATGTCTGATGCGACATTGGCCTTATCTGAATCAACCCTGTTGCAGTTATCTGGATTACTGGTACCTTCTCCTCTCAGTTGATCTCGGCTGAAGGAGAAACCCGTGCACAGCACCGCCCTCATCACCGGAGCGTCGTCCGGCCTCGGCGCGGAGTTCGCCGCGCAGCTCGCCGCCCAGGGACACGATGTGATCCTGGTGGCGCGCTCCGGCGACCGGCTCGCCGCTCTCGCCGAGCGCCTGATCGCCGAGCACGGCGTGCGCGCCCATGTGCTGGTCCAGGACCTCGCCGAACCGGACGCGGCCCGCCGCGTCGCCGACCGGCTGGCCGCCCGCGGTCTGAGCGTCGACCTGCTGGTCAACAACGCCGGCTTCGGCACCTGTGGCCGCTTCGAGGAGATATCCGGGGCCCGCGACCACGACCAGCTGATGGTCAATGTCGTCGCACTCGTCGACCTCACCCATGAGCTGCTGCCCGGCATGCTGGAGCGCGGCCGCGGCTCGGTCGTCAACGTCGCTTCCAACGCCGCCTTCCAGCCTTCCCCGTACTTCGCCGTCTACGGTGCGGCCAAGGCGTTCGTGCTCAACTTCGGCCTCGCCCTGCGTCAGGAGTACCGCCGGCGTGGCATCCGCGTGCTCACCCTGTGCCCCGGCCCGGTCGAGACCGCCTTCTTCGACACCATCGGCACCCGCCGGGCGGCCGTCACCGGCTCCATGACCACCCCGGAGCCCGTCGTACGCGCCGCGCTGCGCGCGCTGGAGCGCGACCGCGGCTACGTCGCCCCCGGACTCGGCAACGCCCTGACGGCACATCTGACGCCCCGCCGCCCCAGGACCCTGGTCGCCGCCATCGCCGAACGCATCACCCGCAAGGTCCTGGCCGCCCCGGCCGCCACCTCGACGTTGCCGGAGCACGCCGCATGAGACCCCTGGCCGCCCCCGTCGGCGCGGCCTCGGCGATGCTGCTCGTCGGCACCTCGGCCGCGGTCCCCGCCACCATCGCCGACCACCCGGTCTTCACCGGACAGGCCCTGCGTATGTTCCGGATCCTCATGAGCCGAGGGCGTCAGCAGTAGGGATGGATGTGGTCGGTGGATCCGATCAGAGCCGGACGGGCGAAACGGGCGGAAGACAGGTGGACGCCCGTGGCGCGTTCGGCGAGGGCCAGAGCGCTGGAGACGGGATCGTCGGGGAAGCCGAGCCGGTCGCCGTCGATGTCCATGCCGAGGTCCTCGACATCCGCCTGGAGCCGGTCGGGGTCGGCCCCCTCCCGGAAACGGTAGGAGCACAGACTGAACGTGGTGATCAAGCGGCCGTCGACGGAACAGGTGAAGTCCCGGTTGTTGATGGTCGCCCGCACCACGGCCGCGGCTGTGCCCTCGGACAGCTCCATATCGTGGTCGTAGATGATGCCGGCCCAGCCGTATTCGATCAGAGCGGTTCCACCGTCGGCCGCATAGGCCGCGACGCCGAATCCGGATTCCCCCAGGGACCCCGGGATGACGCCGATGCGTTGCAGGGCGTGTTCGGGGGACAGGTCCCGGACGAAGCCGGCGAAGAGCCATATCTCTCCGAGGTCGTCGCTGAACTCCCGGCAGAGCCACTTGTAGGCTGCCGCCGTAGCGCTGCTCATTCTCATGCCTTCCCGCGAGAGCGATGGACGCGAAGATCATGGCAGCGAGGCCCGACAACCTCACTTGTTCGGTCCATGTGCCGTCAGCCTGGGAACGGGCCGGCTGCTACGCCGAGCGGTGGGTGCGCACCGTACGGGCCGAGTGCGCCGACCGCATGCTGATCCACGGTGAACGGCACCTGCGGTCGGTGCCGAGCCGCGTAGCCGCTCCGGAGAACGCCCGGCTCAAGCCCTGCGCGATGGATTTGAAGCGGTATACGGTCCACACCGGCGGCCCGCTGGGCCAGGTCGGCCGTTCCGAGGAGGTCGGGATCAGGCGGGCCGGCCCGGACGTAGTGGCAGGCGGACGATGAAGGTCGCCCCTAGGCCCAGGCCCCGCGAGGTGGCCGTGATGTTGCCGCCATGGGCGCGGACGATGCCGCGGGCGATGGTCAGGCCGATGCCGCTGCCACCCGCGGGGGCCGGGCGTTCCAGGTGCTGGACGCGTTCGAAACGGGTGAAGATCCGTGTGAGGTCGTGGGCGGCGATGCCGATGCCGGTGTCCTGGACGTGGATCTCGACCTGCGGCTCCGGGCCGCGGGTGGCGTTCACGCTCACCGCCACCCGGCCGCCGGGATCGCAGGCGGCCAGGGCGTTGCCCAGGAGGTTGACCAGCACCTGGGTGATGCGGCCCGCGTCGAGCAGAGCCATGACCGGTGGGCCCGGGATCGTGCCGAGCGTGATCCCGCCGTCGTCGAACTGGGGCCGCAGCCGTTCGGCGGTGCTCACCGCCAGCGCGGTCACGTCGGTGGGCGTGTGGTGCAGGACGAACGCGCCCTCCTCGACGCGGGAGAGGTTGGACAGGTCGTCCGCGAGGCGCCGCAGCCGGTTGAGGTCGTCGGCGAGGGAGGCGAACATGAGGTCGTCGGGGGCGAAGATGCCGTCGGCCATTCCCTCGATCTGACCGCTGAGGATGGTGAGGGGGGTGCGCATCTCGTGGGCGATCTCCGAGACGAGGCGGGCGCGGCGGCGCTCCATGTCGGCGAGCGCCGCCGCCAGCCGGTTGACGTCCTCGACCAGGGCGGCCAGTCCCGGCTCGCGGGGGACGTCGAGGACGTCGTCGTAGTGCCCTTCCGTGAGGCGGTGGGTCGCGGCGCTGACCTGGCGCAGCGGCCGCAGCAGGAACCGGGAGAACCCCAAGGACAACACGAGCGCCGTGACCAGGCCGACGGTCAGCGCGGGCCAGACCAGTTCGATGCCGACCTTCTCCTGGATGCCCCGGGCGAGCAGCTCGACCACCGCCGATTCGAGGCTGGAGAATCTCCTGCGGAGTTCGTCGTAGTCGTCGAAGCCGGCCAAGGCGTCGGCGGCGATGTTCACCGCCATGAGCGTCACGGCCAGCACCGCCACATGGGACAACGCCAGGCGGACGGTCAACGGCAGCGGCGGCGGCAATCGCCACAACGCCACGACCGGCTTCGCCGCGCGGGACGACACCCGGCGGACGAGCGGCGGCAGCCGCCACCACAGCGCCGTGACCGCCATCGCCGCGCGGGACCGCACCACGCGCACGGCCGACGCCGGCTCCCGTGCCGCGCCGCCGACCGGGATACGCGTCGCCACGGCCCGCCCGGCTCCCCGGCGGTTCATCCGGCGGGCCGGGCGAGGAAACGGTAGCCGATGGCCCGCACCGTGCCCACGAAGCGGGGCGCGTTCGCGTCGTCGCCGAGCGCGCGCCGCAGCGTGCGGATGTGGACGTCCACCACGCGTTCGTCGCCGAAGAAGTCGCGGCCCCATACGTGATCGATCAGCCCCCGGCGGGTGAACACCCGGCCCGGCGCGCGGGCCAGGACCATCAGCAGGTCGAAGTCGAGCGCGGACAACTCCACCGTACGGCCGGCCTCGGCGACGACGGTCCGCGCGTCGGGATCGATGGCCAGCCCCTCGAAACGCAGGGTGCGGTCCTCCGGCGCCGGGTCCGGGCCGTCCGCCCGGCGCAGGATGGCCCGCGCCCGCAGGGCGAGCTCCCGGGCACTGAACGGCTTGGTGACGTAGTCGTCACTGCCCGCCGTGAAGCCGATGACCCGGTCCACCTCCTCCGTTCGCGCCGTCAGCAGGATCACCGGCACCTGACTCGTGACACGGATCCGGCGCAGCACCTCGAACCCGTCGAGCCCGGGCAGCATCACGTCGAGCACCACCAGATCGGGTTGTTCGCGGGCGATCGAGGCGAGGCCCGACGGCCCGTCCGGGGCCTCCAGGACTTCGAAGCCGTCCGCCTCCAGATAGCCGCGTACCGTCATACGAATCTTGGGCTCGTCGTCAACGACCAGAATGCGCTGGGTGCTCATGCCTGCCCCCGTCCCGGGCGATCCGGAAGTGCCGGGGCGTCTCGGCCGCTTCCTGGTAGAGGGTCTCGAAGGTGTCCAGGGTGTCCGCGATGTCATGCCGGGCGACGGTCTCGCGGCTGGCGTCGCCCATGCGCGTCCGGGTCACGGGGTCGCCCAGCACCGAGCCGAGGGCCGCGGCCAGCGCCGGGACGTCGCCGGGCGGGAAGAGCAGTCCGTTGACTCCCGGGCGCACCAGGTGGGGCAGGGCCATGGCGTCGGCGGCGACGACGGGCTTTCCGGCGGCCATGGCCTCCATGGTGGCGAGGCTCTGCAGCTCAGCCGTACCGGGCATGCAGAACACGTCGCAGCGGGCGTAGGCGTCCAAGACCTCCTGGTCGTCGATGAGGCCGTGGAAGACGACGCTGTCGGCGACGCCGAGCGCGCGGGCGAGATCCTCCAGTTCGCCGCGGCGGGAGCCGTCGCCCACGATCTCGGCCGTGACCGGAAGCCGCTCGGGTAGCAGCGGCAGGGCGCGCAGGAGGACGTCCACGTTCTTCTCCGCGTCCAACCGGCCCACGAACAGCACGCGCGGTCCGTCGTCCGCTCTCCTCGCCGGAGACTGCGCGAAGCGGCGCAGATCCAGCCCGCAGGACACCGGAAGGACCGTACCGTCCAGGCCCTGCTCGCACAGCAGTCGTACGGCGCGGGGGGTGGGCGCGGTGACGATCCGGGCGCGGCGGAGGACCCGGAGGCAGTCACGCCAGGCCAGCCGGCCGATCGCGGTGGCGAGCCGGCCGGGCAGCGGGGCGTAGCCGATGAGGTTCTCCGGCATGAAGTGGTTGGTCGCCAGCACTGGCACGCCCGTGCGTCGCGCGATGGCGGTCAGCGTCCTGCCTACGCCGAAATGGGACTGTACGTGAACCACGTCGGGTGCGATGCGGTCCAGCAACCGGGCGGCCGCTCCGCGGATCCGCCAGGGCACGCAGACGCGGAAGGTGGGATGGAACGGGGTGCCGTAAGAGGCGAGGCGGTGGACCGTCGGACCGCCGCGCACGACGCGCTCGGATACGGCGTCCTGGGCGGCGGGGCAGATGACGTGGACGTCGTGACCACGCTCGGCGAGCCCGACGGCCAGGCGGTGCGCGAAGTTCGCCGCGCCGTTGACGTCGGGAGGATAGGTGTCCGCGCCGATGACGATGCGCTGGGTGTGGCCGCCGGGCATGTGATGCTCCTGTCGTGAAAGGCGCCGCAGGAAGGAGGTTCTTGGGTGGAGTCGGGGCCGGTGGGGATGTCGCGGGAGAGGCGGACGACCCCGCCGATCGCAAGGGCGGCGAAGACCAGTCCCAGACCGGCGATCGGCCAGGTCAGGCCGGGTGCCTCACCGAGTACGCCGATGCCGATGGAGAGGGCGACCAGCGGGTCCGTGACGGTGAGGTTCGCCACCGTGCCCTCGGGCGGCCCGTCGGCGTGGGCGCGCTGCACGAGCCAGAAGCCCGCGAGGACCGCCGCCGCGAGACCGATGAGGATGCCGAGCAGTTCCATGTCGGCGCCGTGCGCCGCGTACCGCTCCGTGGCGGCCCGCACGAGCGTGGAGGTGCAGCCGTAGGCGGCGCCCCCGCCCATGCCCAGTACCAGGAACCTCGCCCGGCCGTTGAGCAGGCGGGTGGCGAGCCGGCAGCCGGCCACCACGGCGGAGACCGCCGCACCGACCGTGAGCAGCGCTCCCGTGGTGATCGGGACGGGCACGGTGTTCAGCGCGGCGAGCACCGCGAACGCCACCGTCCCGACGAGGATCGCCGCCAGCGCCCACCCGGTACTCCGGCGCAGCCGGTCTCTGCGCGCCCGCAGCCCCAGCAGCACGCCCACCACGATCCCGATCACGCCCGCCGGTTCGACCACGGTCACCGGGGCCAGCCGCAGCGCGATGACCTGGAACACCGCCCCGGTCGCCAGCAGCGCCAGACCGGCCAGCCAGCGGGGCCGCCGCGCCGCCGCCACCAGGGACGGCGCGTCCCCCGAGGCACTGTGCTGCAGCCAGGTCCCGGCCGTGAAGAAGCACGCGTTCAGCAGCGCCAGGCCGATGGCGAGCCAGGTCACCGTTCCTCCCGGCTCGCCTGCACCGCCTCGGCCAGTTGGAACAGCAGGCTCAGCTCCAGGGTCAGGGCCGCCCGCTCGGCCAGGCCCAGCCAGCCGCCGATCGCCCGCACGGCCGGGGTGGGCCGGGCGGCCGTGGCGGACACGTGCGCGGCCAGGAAGGCGAGGCCGCCGGCGGCGCTCGCCCAGGAGATGCGGCGCAGGGGCCGCGCCTTCCTCTCCCAGCCGGGCACGCCCTGCAGCCGCTGGGCGATCAGGAGCCCGACGGCCGGGAGTGTCGCGATCGCGCCGCCCGCCGCGTATCGGTGCGTCAGCCCGCGGGCCGTGGGGACGCCGCCCTGCGGATCGGTCCGGAAGATCCCGGTGAGCGCCATGCCGCCGCACCACACGCCCAGCAGCGCGGTCGCCGGCGCTCCGATCGGCAGCCGGGACCGCACGAGTCCGGCGAGCAGCGCCGCCGAACCCGCCGAGAGGCTGGCCACGGTTCCGGCGAAGACCGCGGCAGCGTTCTTGCTCAGCGCGTAGTCGCTGACCGTGTGCCGCACGGTGTCCACCTGCTTCGCCCATCCGATGTGCAGGGCGGTGGCGCCGACCAGCGACCCGGCCAGCCCGGCATGGGCCGCGACCACGAGTTTTCGCGTGAGGTGAGAGCTGTCCATGACCGGTAGGAAACCGGTGTGCCGTGTGGCCCGTACGAGCGAGATCGTGAAGCTTCCGTGAAGCACTCGGGTCGTTCCGGCGCCGGGATCCGCGACCACCGCTCGGTGTCCGCGCCGCCCGAACCGGCGATCCCGCCGTCCGGGCGCGGACCTGTCGTGCTCGGGTGGAGACGCGTCACCGCACGGGACGGACACCGACGCCGTCGAGGTAGGCCTCGATCGCGCCGAGTTCGGCGGTGCCGACCACGGCCGCGACGTATCCGTCCGGCCGGATGAGCGCCCACTCCTCGGGTGACAGCCCGTACGCGCTCTGGACGTGGCCTCCGGTGTCGAGGATGTCGCCGCCGATGACGTGGATGCGCAGGCCTCTGCGCGGCTCCGGGACCGGGGCGTCGCCGGGCTCGTAGCCGAGCAGGGTCCAGTGCGGGCCCTGGAACAGGCTGAACAACCGCGTGGCGAGCCCGCCCGCGCCGGTGACGGGAGCGTCGGGTGCGCGGTCGCCGGACGCCACGCCCTTGTAGGGCTCCAGGCCGGTCAGCGACAGGGACGAGTCCGGGTAGCCGACATCGAGCTGGGTCACCTCGCGGCCCCGGCGCATGTCGCGGTTCTTGGCCTCTTCGAGCAGCTTCTTGGACAGGCCGAGGACCGCCTCGGCGACCGGTCGGCGCTCCTCCTCGTAGGTCGCCAGCAGCGACTCCGGCGCGCCGTCGAGCACGGCGGCGAGCTTCCAGCCAAGGTTGTAGGCGTCCTGGATACTCGTGTTCAGGCCCTGCCCGCCGGTCGGCGGATGGCAGTGCGCGGCGTCCCCGGCCAGGAGCACGCGCCCACGCCGGTAGGCGTCGGCCAGCCGGGCCTGCATCGTGAACACCGATGCCCAGGACACCTCGCGGATCACGATGTCGTCTTGGCCGCCGCGCTCATGGAGCAGGGCGGTGAGCCCTTCGGCCGAGAGGTCGACGTCCACGCCGAGGGGGACCGGGGCCATGTACTGGAACATGTCGGTGCCGTGGAGCGGGCACAGCGAGACGCTCCGCTCGGGCTTCTCGTTGCCCCAGCGGTGCCAGACGCGCGACGAGGCGCCGTCGACCCGCACATCGGCCACGAGCGCCCGCACGTCGAGGGACTTCCCGCGGAACTCGATGCCGAGGGCCTTGCGAACGAAGCTCGATCCGCCGTCGGCGCCGACCAGGTAGGCGGCTCGCACGGTCCGCTCCCCGTCGGGGGCGGCGATCCGCGCGGTCACGCCGTCGGCGTCCTGGTCGAAGCCGACGAGTTCGCAACCGTACTCCGGGGCGTGGCCGAGTTCGGTCAGCCGCTCCCGCAGCCGGCGCTCGGTGAGGAACTGCGGAACGAGCAGCGGGATCTGGTACGGCTCGGCATGCGTCGGCTCCGGCAGGATCCCGGCGTGCTTGTCGACCGGTCCGTCGTGGGTGTACGTGCGCATGGGAGGGTACTCACCTCCCGAGGCGACGATCCGGTCGACCACGCCGAGGTCCTCGAACACCTCCTCGGTGCGCGGCTGGATGCCCTTGCCGCGTGAGCCGATGAACGGGTGCGGCGCCTTGTCGATCAACCGGAACGCGACGTTCCTGCGGGCGAGATCGATGGCGAGGGTCAATCCCGCCGGGCCGGAGCCACAGATGATCACATCAAGGTCTTCGTTGCGTGTCACGGTTCACATCTCCGTCGGTGGCGGTCGGCCGGGCAGCCCATCCCGCCCGGTTCGACTTTATGTGTATTTAGCACGGAGTATGTTCCGCAGTCGAAGCGGTCGTCAAGCCCTCCTCCATGGCCGGCACATCACCCCGACGGCTTCCCGACTATCGAGAAAAGCGGCTTGAACTGGTCTTTCACAGCCATCAGCACATAGAGGAAATTCTGATCCAGGTGTCGCGACCGCACCGTCCCAGTGGTGGAAAATTATGTGTATCATGAGCACATCTACACGGGGGTGATCGTCGTGACCATCCGTTCCCACGCCGGGCGTGAGGTGACCGATCACCCATCGCGGGAACGGCACGGCCCCCGCCACGCCTCGCCACCCGCATCCGCGTCCTCGCCATGCGAAGGCGGCGTCTCCGCCGGGCACCGCCGGCCTGCCGGAGGCTGCCGGTATTCTCGCCTTGGCATCTCCCCGTCCGTCCGCAAGGGCACGTAAGGCATCGGTGGCGAGCATGGCTTCCCAACACCGCCGGCACATCGCGTTCCGGCGCCTGCATGAATCGCTCGTCGACCTGATCGCGCTCATGAACCTGCCGCAACGCGACGAGGACCTCATGGCCGAAGCAGGCATCGATCTCGACCGCGCGTTGTTCAAACTGATCGTCGGAATCCGGCGGTTCGGGCCGATCGGCGTGGTCGAACTCGCCGAACGGGCAGGACGCGACCACACCACCGTCAGCCGGCAGGTGGCAAAACTCGCCGAGCTCGGCTTGATCGAGCGGCGTCCGAACCCGGCGGACCGACGGGTCAAGGAAGCCGCGATCACCAGTGCGGGCCGTCGCATCACGGACGCGCTCGAGGCGGCCCGGCAGAGGCTCCTCGACTCCGCGTTCGCCGAATGGAGCGACCGGGACCTCGTTCAGTTCGAGCAACTGATGCGCAGGTGCGTCGACGACATGCTCGCCATGTCCGCGGCCGACAGGGAAGAGGGCGGCCAGTAGTGCCGCTCAGCGCTGAACGGCATCACCTGACAGGCCTCTGATCAGCCCTGATCAGCATGGCGTGGTCGGGTGGGCGCCGTCGGCGCCAGCGCGTTCGCTCCCGAACGGCGGTTCGGTGCCGACACGCGGGTGAGATTCGCTCCCGAGGGCCGTGCTCTCCTCGCCGCCCCGCTGACGTCGCCGCCCCGCGAGGCCCTGCGTCGGCTGCGGCTCCTCGTTCGCCCGGACACCGTCTTACGCCGGCACCGTGATCTGATGAGACGGCGTCATACCCGTGCCTGCCGGCCGAAAGGGAGGGGGCTGATGGCGCGCTCTATACAAGACGCTATCGCTCCTGGATCATTTGCGTATGAACTGGGAGGCGCTCAGTACAACTGTTCTGCCCCTGCTCGGCGTGCTATTGGGGACAGGTGGAACTCTCCTGGGCCAGCACCTGGCCACGCGTGTTGACAGGAGGCGCTTGGAACATGACCAGCTTGTCGCTATGCGCACTGAGCGGAAGGCCGCAATCCTTTCTTTTCTCGATGCGGCCCAGCGAATCGAGATGATCCTGGACAGACGCGCTGAATCTAAGGATTCGCCAAGTGAAGTGGACGCGCAGGAGGGTCTTCATCAGTTATGGCTGGCCAAGAAAAGCGTTGAGCTCGTCTGTTCCCCTGAATTGGCACAGAGTGTGCATGACTACACGTACGCACTGCACATTGGCCTGAGAAAGCCTGACCTCATTACTGATCCAAGCGTGAAGCGGCAGGCTAGATATCTCATGATGGAATCCGCGAGGCGAGATCTCGGAGTTGCTGGACGCCCTCTTCGGCGTGAAATCCCTCCGGTCCCGGGGTCCGGCGGCGACTGAACCCACAGAGCGTCTGAGAGTGCCCACTTGGGCTGTTGCATCTAAATCGGGAGCGTCTTTCCTTATCTGCGAATCCTCATGATCCGCTCCTGCTCGCCCTGGGGGCGAGCGCGCAATACGCTCAGCCAACCTGAGCAAACAGACGTGGTCGGTCTGCCTGGAGTCAAATGGAACGATGGTGAGCCGCACCCTATGCTGCGGTCCGATCACACTTAATCACCGGGCGTTTGATCGCGAAAGCCCTTTGCGATCGAGGGTCTGAAGGCGCAAGTCAGGGCATCACGCAGCCGTGAGACATCTCTTGATTCAGAAATATATTCCCATGGAACGTAGGGGTGGTCCTCAAGGAGCAACGGGATGCCGCGTCAGCAGAGTTCGATGCGGAGTCGGCGTAAGTGAAAGAAGGAAAGCGCCGGATCAGATTTTACGGCCGCCACCGTCAAGCGGATTCACGAACTGATCCGGAACGCGCTGGCCGATGCCCGGCGGGAGGAGCCGGTGCACCGGAACGTCGCCAAGCTCGTCAAGCCTCCGGCCGTGCGCCGGGAAGAGGCGCGGGTCCTCACGATCGAGGAGGCCGAACGACTGCTCGACGTGATCAGAGACGACCGGCTGGAAGCCTTCTGGATCTGCGCGCTGACGCTCGGCCTGCGGCGCGGCGAACTCCTCGGGCTCCTCTGGGATGACATCGACTTCGCCGGCGGGCTGCTCGCCGTACGGCAGACGCTCCAACGGGCGGACGGCTCCCTTCGGTTCGTCGATCCCAAGACGGACCGGTCCCGCCGGGTCGTCCCCGTGCCGGAACCGACCTTGGCGGCGCTCCGTAGGCACAGGCGGGCTCAGGCGGCCGAACAGCTCACCGCGGGCAAGCGGTGGCAGAACCTCGGGCTCGTCTTCCCGTCCACGATCGGAACCCCCATCGAACCGGGCAACCTCAGCACCCGGTGGCGGGCCACCCGGAAGAGGGCGGGGCTCGACCGGTTGAGGCTTCACGACCTGCGCCACGCCTGCGCCTCGTTCCTGCTCGCCTCCGGCGCCTCACCGCGGACCGTGATGAAGACGCGCGGTCACAGCCAGATCGGGCTGACCATGAACACCTACACGCACGTGCTCCCGGACATCGAACGCGCGGCCGTCGACGCGGTCGCCAAGAAGCTGTTCGGATGACCACGACACGCATGAGAGCCGGCCTCCTGGCGAGGACCGGCCCTTCGGCTGTGGAAGGTGGCTGCACACCGTCTTCCCAGGAAGGTCGGAAACCACCGCTTCCGCTGGCAGGGCGCCTGGGACTCGAACCCAGAAACTACGGATTAAAAGATCGATCTCGTGTGGTCCCGAGCGGTTCAATGCAGTTCAGAGGGTGTAGGCGGCCCACCGTGAACCGCCCTGAACGGCCCTGAACTGCAACGGGAATTGCGACTGAACCTGGGCTTCTTCGTGTCGGGAGGGTGGTGGAGCCTAGGAGATTCGAGCTCCTGGCATCCTGCTTGCAAAGACGCATGTCGATCATGCTCCACCTGCGAAGACGCAGCTCACGGCACTGATCGCATTCCCCGTGACTCCCCGCTGTTCCCCCTCGTCTCCCACCCCATCGGGCACGCGACGGGCACGGCAGCGTGAGCCGACCTCTTACTTATCAGCTCGATCCCCCTGCCCGTGACAGGGCTTCCGGCGGGCTCGGCGAGGCTCCAACGGCTAGAGGTGCGTTACGCGCACATGCCGGATCTTGTTCAAGCCAAAAGCATTCGCTGTGGGATGCCGCTCGCTGTCACTATGTTGACCATGGGAGATCTTGGCGGATCGGACTGCGTATTCTGCGCGATTCTTCGCGGCGAGGCTGAAGCGAGCGTTCCCTACGCGGACGACCGCGTGATGGTAATCATGGACATAGGAGCCGTCACCCCTGGTCACCTCCTTGTCATTCCACGCGTTCATGCCGTGGGACTGGAGGACCTTGATGAGGAGACGAGTGCGCATGTATGGACGATCGGCCATCGGATGGGCCGGGCTTTACGGCGCTCTGGTTTGCGATGTGAGGGCGTGAACGTTTTCCTGGCGGACGGGAAGGCAGCGTTTCAGGAGGTCTTCCACTTTCACCTGCATGTGTTCCCTCGCTTCGAGGGAGACAGCTTCCGGATAGACGCCAATTGGGGCACAAGGGCGCGGAGCCTGCTCGATCAGGAATCGAAGGCGGTCCGGTCCGGCTTGGCAGAGCTGGGATTTCCCGCCACAGACACGGACATCAATCGTGATGTGCCTTCCTGACATCAGCACTCTGATCAGCGGTTACCACCGCATCCCGTTGGACTGGGGCTGAGGAACGAAGTCCCATGCCTCCGATCGCCCCCGACCTCGTGTGATGGCCGACCACAGCATGGCGATCGTCGTGCTGCATCTGTACGGCGGCGGTGCGGCCCCGGTACGGCGGCCGATGGTCGGGTACGGCGCGCGGGCGGTGCGGTGGGCGGCCCGTGGTCCTGCCGCCGGCCGAGACCGGCGCCCACGCCGCACGCTCGGGCGGCGTCCGTGCGGCGGCGCGCCGCGCCGCCGCCTTGCCCTTCGTCAAGCCGAAGGGCAAGGGCAAAGCGGCGACGCTCCTTCTGGCGCAGGGCGTTGACATCCGAGTGGTTCAGGCCGTCCTCGGTCACTCCCAACTGACCACGACCAAGCGCTACACCCACATCACGGAGACCTTGGCGAGCGAGGCGGCGGCCCGGATGGGTCGAGCGCTGTGGGACTCCTGACGCAACGGAACGGCGGCGACTGCAACGGGAAATGCGACCGGGCGGGCTCCCCGGTCATGACGATCGGGAAGTCCGCCCAGTTCAGTGAGGTAGGGCGCCTGGGACTCGAACCCAGAACCTACGGATTAAAAGTCCGCAGCTCTAACCATTGAGCTAACGCCCCGCTGGAGACAGCGTACCGAGGATAGTGTCCACTATCGTCCGTCGCCAGGCCCGTCGGGCCTCCCGGTTCGCCGAACGCCGCGTGACGACGGTCGCCCGCCCCATAGGCTGGCGTTCATGACAAGTTGGGGGTTGGAGTCGCTTCCGGGGCACCGGGTGTCCGCTCGGCAGGGATATGTCGTGGTCGACGTGGAGACCACCGGGTTCTCTCCGGCGAGGGGCGACCGCATCTGCGAGATCGCGCTCGTCTCCCTGGACACCGGCGGCGAGATCGTCGACGAGTGGCACTCGCTGATCAACCCCCTGCGGGACACCGGGCCCGCGCACGTCCACGGCATCACCAAGCAGATGGTCGCCGGCGCCCCGGTGATCGAGGAGGTGCTGGACGAGGTGTGGTCGCGGATCGCCGGGCGCGTCCTGGTGGCCCACAACGCCTCGTTCGACCTGCGTTTCCTGCGGGACCTGCCCGGGAGCCAGTGGCTGACCGAGACCCTGTGCACCCAGAAGCTCGCCCCCGAGTTCATCCCGCACGGCAAGTGGACGCTGTCGGCCTGCTGCGAGCGGGCGGGCATCCCGCTCTCCGACGCCCACCACGCGCTGGTCGACGCCCGCGCCGCCGCCGAGCTGCTCCGCTTCTACCTGCGCCGAGGGGTCTCCTGGGCGGAGAAGCTGGAGTCGGCGGCGACCCGGGCACCCGAGTGGCATCCGCTGGGCCTGCCGCAGCGCCGGGCGCTCCAGCGGTAGCGCCGGCGGGTCCCTACGGCCGGGCGACCTTTACGGCCAGGCGGTCTCTACGGCCGGGCGACCTCTACGGCCAGGCGGTCTCTACGACCGGGCCGGTGGAAGCCGCCGGGCCAGGTGAGAAGCCCGGACGCCCGGACACCTGAGCGCCCGGACGCCTGAACGGCCGGGCGGACGGAGGCGTCCACCCGGTGCCCGTCTCCGGCGCGGACCCGGCCGGCTCAGTGGAAGGCGTCCAGCCCGGTGAGCGCCCGGCCCAGGGTGAGCAGGTGCACCTCCTCGGTGCCCTCGTAGGTCAGCACGGTCTCCAGGTTGTTCATGTGCCGGATCACCGGATACTCCAGCGTGATGCCGTTGCCGCCGAGGATCGAGCGGGCCTCGCGGGCGATGTCGAGGGCGGCGCGGACGTTGGCGAGCTTGCCGAAGCTGACCTGCTGCGGGGTGATGGCGCCCGCGTCCTTCAGCCGCCCCAGGTGCAGGGCGGTGAGCTGGGCCTGCCCCAGGCCGACGTACATCCAGCCGAGCTTGCGCTGGGTGAGCTGGAAGGCCCCGATGGGGCGGTCGAACTGCACCCGGCTGGTGGCGTAGTCGAGGGCCGTCTCCAGGCAGGCCCGGGCGGCGCCCACCACGCCCCACAGGATGCCGTACCGCGCCTCCGACAGGCACGACAGCGGGCCCTTCAGGCCCCGCACATCCGGCAGTACGGCGGAGGCGGGCAGGCGGACGTCGTCGAAGTACAGCGATGAGGTCACCGAGGCGCGCAGGGACATCTTCCGGTGGATCTCCGGGGCGGAGAAGCCGGGCGTGCCGGTGGGGACCACGAAGCCGCGGATGCCGTCCTCGGTCTGGGCCCAGACCACCGCGACGTCCGCGATGGAGCCGTTGGTGATCCACATCTTGGAGCCGTTGAGGATCCAGTCGCCGGAGGGGTCCTGCTTGGCGTGGGTGCGCATGCCGCCCGGGTCGGAGCCGTGGTCCGGCTCGGTCAGGCCGAAGCAGCCGATCGCCTCGCCGGCCGCCATCCGGGGCAGCCACTCCTCCTTCTGCTCCGCCGAGCCGTACTTCCAGATGGGGAACATGGCGAGTGAGCCCTGCACGGAGACGAACGACCGCAGGCCCGAGTCGCCGGCCTCCAGTTCGCGGCAGGCGATGCCGTAGGAGACGGCGTCCATGCCGGCGCAGCCGTAGCCGTCCAGGTGCATCCCGAGGAGGCCGAGGGAGCCGAGCGCCGGGCCGAGCTCGCGCGCCGGGAAGACGCCCTCCTCGAACCAGTCGCCGACGTGGGGCAGTACCCGCTCGGCCACGAACCGCCGTACCGTGTCGCGGATCAGGCGCTGTTCCTCGGAGAACGTGTCGTCGATGCGCAGCAGGTCGTCCATGGACTGTTCCCTTCTCCCTGGGGCACCCTGGGCCCGGTGTCAGGGTAATCCGGATGCCGCCGGATGGAAGGTCAGGGTCGTGCCAGGGCGAATCCCGATGGGATCGGGGCTCCTCGCGGGGCAGTCTGAAGACATGGAAGAAAACGACTTCTCGGGTGTCAAGCGGCTCTACAGGACCAGGGACGGCCGCATCGTCGCGGGTGTGGCGTCCGGCATCGGACGGTACGTCGGGATCGACGCGAACGTCGTCCGCGTGATCATCGCCGGTACCACGTTCTTCGGCGGCCTTGGGGCCGGCATCTACCTCGTCGGATGGCTGCTCATGCCCTCGGAGACCACCGGCACGTCGGTCCTGGAGCGCCTGATCGACAAGCACAAGGACGACCCGGTCTGGCAGGACGCCAAGGTCAAGGCCAGGGAGGGCTGGGCCAAGGCCGAGCACTGGGCCAGGACCACCGGCCAGAACCGCCCCCAGGGCCACCCGGGTCAGGGCCACCCCGGCTACGCCGACCCCACCCCCTACTACTCCGGCCCGGCCGCTCCGCAGGACGCCTACGCCACGCCGACCACCCCGCCGCGGCGGGATGACGAGCCGCGGGCGTGACTCAGGCGGCCGCCTCGGCGCGGACCCTCTCGATGATCTCCTTGCGGGATCCCGACCACAGTACGGCCAGCGCGGCGGCGACGACGAGCCCCGCCGCGCCGGCCAGCCCCACCACGGCCTCCGGGCCGAGTTCGGCGGCGGCGGCGCCGCCGATGAGGATGCCGATCCCCTGGACGGCGAGCAGGCCCGACTGCACGAGCCCGAAGGCCATGGCCCGGCGCTCGGCGGGCACGCACTGCACGAACGCGGCGTTCGCCGCGAGCTGGTAGGCGCCGCCCACGCCGGAGGCGAACCACAGGGCCAGCACCGCGGCGAGCGGTGGCCGTGCCGCGCACAGGATCAACGGCGCGCAGGTCAGCATCGCCATCCACCCCATGGACCGCAGACGCCGGGACGGGGTGACGTACCGGCTGAAGAAGAACGCGCCGACGACCGTACCGGTCGGCATCGACCCCATCAGCAGGCCCGCGACGAAGGAGATCCGCTCCGGATCGGCGGTCAGCGTGGCGGCGTACGGCGTCGCGATCCCCTCGGGCAGCACGTAGAAGCCGCACAGCCAGGCGAAGAGGACCAGCGTCCGCAGCCGCGGATCGCCGAAGACCAGTCGCGCTCCGGCTCGGGTCGTCGTCCACATGGAGGGGCGGCCGGTCTCGCCGTTCCCGGGCAGGGGGCGCCGGCGTACCCCGGAGGCGAGGATGAGCGCCGAGGCGAGGTAGGTGGCGGCGTCCAGGGCCAGCGCGCGGTACGGGCCCATCCCCATGATCAGCGCTCCGCCGAGCGCGAACCCCAGCATCTGGGCGCCCTGGTTGGTCATGTTCTGCAGGGCGGACCCCATGACGTAGCGGTCGCCGGCGAGAAGCTCGGGCAGCAGCGCGGCTCGCGCGGCGGAGAACGGGGCGCTGAGCAGCACCACGCAGAAGACCAGCCCGCACAGCGCCGGGAACGGCGTGCCGGGGACGGCCATGAGCGCCACCATGACGGCCCGGAGCAGGTCACAGATGATCATCACCCGCCGCCGGGCGTAGCGGTCGGCCAGCCCCGCGAGGAGGGGACCGCCGATGATCGGCGGGAGGTAGGTCAGCGCGTAGACCGACGCGGTGGCCAGCGCCGACTCCGTACCCTGGAAGACCAGCACGGACAGCGCCACCCGGGAGAGCTGGTCGCCCAGGAGCGAAAGACCCTGGCCGAGCCAGAGGGCGCGGAACTCGCCGATGGCGATGACCTCGCCGTACGTTGCCCGGCGCTCGGCCGGACGGCGGTGCCGCCCGGGCAGCCGGCCGGGCGTGGTGGCCGCCATAGGACTCCGGTGGGCTCGCAGGCGCATTGACTGTGGGTGTTCAGTGTGTAACCTACGGTGCCTGTTCGAGCGCCCTGGCGCAACTGAAAGCGTCCAACCGCGCGCAAGCCGTAATCAGAAACCGGGGAAAAGCCGCCGTCTTCCGTGGGGTTCGGGGATGATGGGCGTGGTCACCGACCGTCGCCGGCGGTCACCAGCCGAGTTCGTGGAGCCGGTCATCGTCGATGCCGAAATGGTGGGCGATCTCGTGAACCACGGTGATCCGCACCTCTTCCACCACTTCACTCTCAGATGTGCACATTGTGCAGATGGGGTGGCGGTAGATCTCTATCCGGTCGGGTAACACTCCGGCATACCAGTCGCCGCGTTCGGTAAGGGGGATGCCCGTGTAGAGACCCAGCAGACCGGGCTCGGGAGGATCGTCCACGACCACCACGACCACGTTGTCCATGACCCTGGTCAGCTCGGGAGGGATCGTGTCCAGTGCCTCGGCCACGAGCTCTTCGAACTTCTCTCTCGAGACCTCGATCACAACAGCCATTGTGCCCGCGTTTCCGGGTGTGAGGGAGCCGCATGGGTTTCATGAGCCGGACAAGAAGTCTCGTCCCCTCCGTCAGGGGGCCGTTCGCACGCGGGGTGGCGATCGTCGTGATCGCGATCGCCGGCGCCTGGCTGGGCATCTCGCTCGGCGGTCCGGTGCGTACCAGCGTCGGCCCGGTCGACATCGGCATGTCGGCGGCGCCGTCGTGGTCCGGGGAGACCGTCGTGGACGTCCACCCGCTGGGCACCCTCACCTTCGACACGCACGACGCCCCGGTCGCTCTGCGCGTCACCCTGGACAACATCAACCCCGCCCGCGCCGGCGCGCTGCTGGAGGACCCGCGGCTGTCCAGCCAGCTCCCCACCCTCCTGGAGAAGGAACTGCGCGAGGGGGTGAAGACGCTCGCGCTGCGCGCACTGCTGTGCGGCCTCCTCGGCGCGCTGCTCGTCTCCCTGATCGTCTTCCGCCGGCCGGGGGCGGCCCTGGCCGGACTGCTGAGCGTCGTCGTCGCGATGGCCGCCACCGGGGCCGGCGCCGCCCTGACCTTCCGGCCGAACTCGGTGGTGGAGCCCAAGTACACCGGCCTCCTCGCCGGCGCGCCGTCCCTGGTCGGCAGCGCCGAGTCGATCGTGACGAGGTTCGAGTCCTACCGGTCCCAGCTCGCCAAGCTGGTCAACAACGTCTCCCAGCTCTACGACACGGTCTCCTCCCTGCCGATCTACGACTCCGACCCCACCTCGATCCGGGTCCTGCACGTCTCCGACATCCACCTCAACCCGGTCGCGTGGAACCTCATCCGCTCGGTCATCGGCCAGTTCAAGATCGACGCGATCGTGGACACCGGGGACCTGACCGACCACGGCACCTCCCCTGAGGACAAGTTCGTCGAGGAGATCCCGACCTTCGGCGTGCCGTACGTCTTCGTCCGGGGCAACCACGATTCCAAGGCCACCCAGCGGGCCGTGGCCAAGCAGAAGCACGCCGTCGTCCTCGACGACACGGTCAAGGAGGTCGCGGGACTGCGCATCTACGGCGTCGGCGACCCCCGGTTCACCCCCGACAAGTCGGTGGAGGTCGACTCCGCCCCGGAGACCCTGACGGCCCTGGGGCACGCCTACGCCACCCGGCTGGGTCAGGCGTTCAAGCAGCCGGTCGACCTGGTGGCGGTGCACGACCCCACGATCGCCCGGGCCTTCTCCGGCGCCGTGCCGATGGTCCTCACCGGGCACGCCCACGAGCGGTCCACCGAGCTGCTGCCGTCCGGCACCCGCGTCCTCGTCCAGGGCTCCACCGGAGGGGCCGGCCTGCGCGCCCTGGAACACGACGAGCCCACGCCGGTCGCGGCCTCCGTGCTGTATTTCGACCGCAAGACCCACAGGCTCCGGGCCTGGGACGACATCACCCTGGGCGGGCTGGGTGAGCAGTCGGTACAGATCGAACGTCACGTCGAGACCGACCCGGGCCGTACAATTTCTCCTGGGCCGGCGGTCACCCCCTCTCCGACGGGGGAGGCCGCCGACACCAAGGCTCCGTAAGTCCGTGGGCCGCCGGAACGCCGCTTTGGCATCGAGGGCAAAAGTCCCCTATGCTTCAGAGGTCTCCAGCGGAAGACGGCACGGAACGGGATGAGAGTCCCGAGCCCCCATCGTCTAGTGGCCTAGGACACCGCCCTTTCAAGGCGGCGACACGGGTTCGAATCCCGTTGGGGGCACGGCCGAGCATAAGCTCACCGGGAAAACGGCAGGTCGAAGACCTCCGAAGAACTGGTAAGCTAGGCGGGCCGAGAAAAACGGAAACGAAAGTTTCCGACAAAGCAAGGTCCTGTAGAGCAGTTTGGAGTGCTCGCCACCCTGTCAAGGTGGAGGTCGCGGGTTCAAGTCCCGTCAGGACCGCTCTGGTAGGTGTCGCACCACCATCCAGGTCAGGTAGCTCAGTTGGTACGAGCGTCCGCCTGAAAAGCGGAAGGTCGGCAGTTCGACCCTGCCCCTGACCACCACATTTGAGCAGTAGAGAAGCCCCGGGCGATGACCGCTCGGGGCTTTTTCGTTGAACTTGCCGACAACGCTGACGATGCGGTCATCTCGCCGGGCATCAACGAGGAAGAGCCGCAGGGGGAGTCTCCGGCGCCCTTGCGATCAGGTCACGAAGGCGGTCAAGCGGTCTCAGGCTGAGTAGCCTCGCCGGCATGTCCCTTGCCTTGATTCCCAGCCCTTCCCAGGGGGTCT
Organism: Streptosporangium sandarakinum; assembly: GCF_050942225.1. Taxonomy (NCBI): domain Bacteria; kingdom Bacillati; phylum Actinomycetota; class Actinomycetes; order Streptosporangiales; family Streptosporangiaceae; genus Streptosporangium; species Streptosporangium sandarakinum. Next base: position 7,814,064 of record NZ_CP192034.1, on the reverse strand, counting down.
GGTATCTCGGATTCGTCCCGATCCGGGCGTACGCGTTGTGCTTCATCCTCGGGATCGGCTTCGGCATCTGGCTCAGCGAGCGCCGCTGGCGCGACCGCGGCGGCGAGAAGAGCGTGATCGGCGACATCGCGGTCCCCGGGGTGATCTTCGGCCTGATCGGTACGCGCCTGTACCACGTCATCACCGACTGGCAGACCTACTTCGGCCCGCGCGCGGTCAAGGAGCCCTACCGGGCGCTGTTCATCTGGGAAGGCGGTCTCAGTATCTGGGGCGCGGTCGCCCTGGGAGGCGTGGGCGTGTGGCTGGCCTGCCGGCGCCGGGGGCTGTCCCTGGGCGCCGTGGCCGACACGGTCGCGCCCGGCATCGCGTTCGGGCAGGCGATCGCCCGCTGGGGCAACTGGTTCAACCAGGAGCTGTACGGCGGTCCGACCACGTTGCCGTGGGGTCTGGAGATCGACCAGGCGCACGGCGGCGAGCCGGGCGTGCTCTACCACCCGACGTTCCTGTACGAGTCGCTGTGGGATGCGGCGCTCGGTTTCGGGCTGATCCTGGCCGGCAGGCGGTTCACGCTGCGCCACGGCCGCCTGTTCGCCCTCTACGTCGCCGGTTACACGTTGGGGCGGTTCTGGATCGAGGGGCTGCGGATCGACCCGGTGGGCGGAGTGGACCACGCGGTGACGCTCCTGGGGCTGCGGATCAACCAGTGGACCTCGATCGTGCTGTTCATCGGCGCGTTGGTCCATCTCTGGGTGACGCGTGACAAGGGCGAGGACGAGGACGAGGACACCGGACGGATCGTGGTGCCGGCCTCACGGGACGACGCCTCGCCCGGGGAGAACGGCCGGTGATCGCTCGGATCCGTTTCGATCTTCACGAAGCCGGGGCTGACGCTTCGCCCCCGGCCCGCCGCCGTTCGATCTTCGCGAAGCCGCGTCTGACGCTTCGCCCCCGGTCCGCCGCCGTTCTGCGGCGGGCCGGGGGCGTGATCAGACGGAGAGGCCGTGGGAGGCGTCAGGCGTCCCGGTGTTTGTCCCGGACCTCGGGGAGCCGCTGGAAGCCGCCTGACACGTAGGTGGCGACGGCGCCGACGTTGGAGCTCGGGGTGCAGACGACCGCGCTCGACGAGCCCAGCTCCCGGAGCGCGGCCGCCGCGGCGACGGTGATCGCCGTGCCGTAGCCGCGACCGCGATGTTCCCGGTGCACGCCCATCGGTTCGAGCAACCCGGGCTTACCCGGACCGGCCGACCACACCGTCACCGCCGCCACCGCGTCGCCCCGGTCGTCGTGGGCGACCAGACAGCGGGCGTCGGCGTACGGCGGTCCGGCCGCCATCGCGTGCCAGCGGTCGTCCGTGAACGTCGACACGCCGAACGACGCCCGCTGTACGGCGGTCCGCACGTGCACCCGCTCCGGCCCGACCACCTCGATCCGCACGCCCGGGTCCTCCACCGGTTCCGTGAGGTCGCGGCGCAGCGGTGTCCACGGCTCGTCGGCGTTCCAGCCGGCCTCGGACAGCAGGTCCTGGACCAGCGCGCGCATGGGCGCTTCGATGTCCGCCTTCCCCGCGCTCAGCACGCCGCGCTCCGGCTCGGTCACGTCCTCGACCAGCCGCCGCGCCAGCTCCTCGTCCCGCTGGGCGTCCGGCGCGAACGCCAGCCGTAACAGTCCGGGGCCGTCCAGCAGCCCGACGGCGAGAATCCGCCCGTCCCGGCTCCACGTCCGGACCGCCGCGGCCGTCGCCTCCGCGCCGAACCGCCAGAACCAGCCCAGGTCCCCCGGGTGCAGCTGTATCGGCGCCCCGTCGTGCTGCCACTCCCGCAGCACGTCCACGACCTCGCCCAGCCCGTCGACTTCCGGCTCACCCAACACGATCGTCATGGCCCCGATCACACTCCACCGCGCCGGCGGTCCGCACCTGGTTTTCGGCCTGCCGACGTCGTGGGCCGGAGCGTCAGGGACGCGATGACGGCGCCGTGGAGACGGCGGCCGGCGAGCTCGCCGAACCGGACGGCGACGGCGCGCCGCCGCCCTGGCCCGCCGATCCGCAGAACGTCCTGACGGCGATCCCCATGACCTCCTCCGTGGTCGGGTTGCGGGTCGAGGGGTTGATCGACAGGGTCATCGACGTGCCGGAGTCCGAGCGGAACGTGAACGTGAGGTAGCCGATCAGCTCGCCGCTGTGCCCCCACACCGTGCCGCACGGCAGCGGGTATGCCTGCAGCCCGAGCCCGTAGCCGAACCCGGCTCCCGTCTCGACGGTCGTGCGCATCGCCCGCAGGGACGCCTTGCTGATCAGCTTGCCGCCGAGCAGCGCGGACATGAACCGCTCCAGGTCCGCGGCGGTCGAGATCATCTCCCCGGCGGCCCAGTCCAGCGAGGGGTTCATCCGCGTCGCGTCCACCAGGCCGGGCAGCGGCTCGTACCCCTTGGCGTGCGGTGACGGCAGCCCTGCCCGGTCGCCCGGGATCACCGTGTGGCGCAGCCCGAGCGGGCGCAGGATGCGGCTGGTGACCTCCTCACCGTACGGGTGGCCGGTCAGCTTCTCCACCAGCAGTCCGAGCACCACGTAGTTGGTGTTGGAGTAGTGCCACTTCCCGTCGTCGGGGAGCTTCTTGGCGAAGGCCACCTTGAGCAGCTCGCGCGGCTGGTAGGAGCGGAACCGGGCGTCGCCGCGCCAGCGGTTGGTGGAGTATCCGGGCTCGCTCATGTAGTCGTACAGGTGGCTGGTGTGGTTGAGGAGTCGCCGGACGGTGATCCGCTCGCCGTCGGGCACCAGGCCGGGCAGGTACTCGTCGACGGGATCGTCGAGCCGCACCTTGCCCTCGTCCACGAGCTGGAGCACCACGGTCGCGACGAAGGTCTTGGTGACGCTGCCGATCCGGAAGTGGCCGCCGGGCGACGGCCGTCCTCCGCGCTCGATGTCGCGCACGCCCGCGGCGCCGGTCCAGGCGCGGTGGCCGTCGGAGACCCGCGCCAGGGCGGCCGTCGCCCCGCCGCCCGACACGATCCTCTCCAGGTCGGAGCGTACGTCCACGGCCTGGCCGCCCGTCGCCACAGCCGCCGCCACCAGCACGTTCATCATCGTCTGCATCATGTGCTCAACGCTATGGAGATCGACTTCGCGGCGGAATGCGGTGCGCCGCCCACCTCGGCTGCGGAAAACCACAGCCGAGGTGCGCCGCCCATCTCGGCTGCGGAAAACCACAGCCCCCATCGCGGCTGCGGAGAACCGCGTCCGTGGAGGGCCGGGGCCGCTCAGGTGCCGAGGTAGCGCAGTACGGCCAGCACGCGGCGGCTGTAGCCGGTGGTGTGCGACAGCGCGAGCTTGTCGAACAGGGCGTTGACGTGCTTCTCCACCGCGCTCTGCGACACGTGCAGGGTTTGGGCGATGGAGGCGTTGGTCAGGCCCTGGGCCATGAGCTCCAGCACCTGGCGTTCGCGGGCGGTGAGCCGGGCCAGCGGGTCGGCATGGCTGGTGCGGACCAGCAGCTGGCGCACCACCTCCGGGTCGAACGCCGTCCCGCCCGCGCCCACCCGCTCCAGCGCGTCCAGGAAGTCGCCGACCTGGGCCACCCGGTCCTTGAGCAGGTAGCCGACGCCGTCGATGCTGCCGCTCATCAGCTCGGTGGCGTACCTCTTCTCGACGTACTGCGACAGCACCAGCACCTTGACCTCCGGCCGGCGCCGCCGGATCTCCAACGCGGCGCGCAGGCCCTCGTCGGTGTGGGTGGGCGGCATCCGCACGTCGACCACCACCGCGTCGGGCCGCCCGCCGTCCACCGCCTCCAGGAGCGCGTCGGCGTCGCCCACCGCGGCCAGGACGTCGTGGCCTTCCTCCTTCAGCAGCCGCACCAGGCCCTCCCGCAGCAGGGCCGAGTCCTCGGCCAGCATCACCCGCACGGCAGCTCCGCTTCGATCACGGTCGGCCCGCCGGGCGGGCTGGTCACGGTGAACCGGCCGTCCAGCGCGGCCACCCGCCGCGCCAGTCCGGTCAACCCGCCGCCGGTGGCGTCTGCCCCGCCCATGCCGTCATCCTCCACTCGCACGATGACCATGGTGCCCTCCTGGCGTACTCCGATGGTGACCAGGGTGGCCCCGGAGTGCTTGGCGGCGTTCGTCACGGCCTCGCTGGCCACGAAGTAGGCGGCGGTCTCCACCGCCACCGGGGGCCGTTCCGGCAGGTCGCAGGTCACCGTGACCTTGACCGAGGCCCGCTCGGCCACCCCGGCCAGCGTCTCCGGCAGCCCGTGCGCGTCCAGCCCCGACGGGTACACCCGCCAGGCCACCTCGCGCAGCTCCACCAGGGTCTGCTGGGCCTGCTCGTGCAGCTGCTCCAGCAGCTCGGGGCGGCCCCGGCGGGCGCGCCCCGCGAGCATGGACAGCGCCACCAGCCGCTGCTGCACCCCGTCGTGGAGGTCACGCTCGATGCGCCGCCGTTCGGCGTCGACCGCCGCGACGACACCGGCGCGGCTCTCGGTCAGCTCGGTGATCCGCCGCCGGAGCGCCTCGGCCGGGTCGGGAGCGAGCAGCCGTACGGCCAGCCGCCGATCCAGTGAGTCCACCCCCACCAGGCCGGTCGCCTCCAGGAAGAGCAGGACGGAGCCCGACAGGAACATGTAGGCCAGCAGCGGCGGGGTGGGCAGCATGCCGTCGAACGCCTCCCCGCGGCTCCACGACCACACCAGCCCGGTCGCCACGTCGATGCCGAACACCAGCAGGAACACCACCAGGCCGCCCAGGACGCCCACGGGCACCCGGGCGGCCAGGAAGCGCCGCTCATCCCCCTCGCGCCGGTCGGGGAGGTCCAGGCGCAGTCGCCGCAGTTCCAGCCCGGTCAGCCACGCGGCCGCCGCGCGTACCGCGGGACGGTCGGCGAACGGCGCCGTCACCAGGACGAAGAGCAAACCCAGAAGGGCGGTGACCGCACCGGCGGTCACCGCCCCGACGAGCCGCAGCCCGCTAGCCGTCCAGCGCATGCCGTCCCTTGCGTCGCTCGCCCAGCCGCACGCCCACGAAGACCAGCACCGCCAGCGCCACCGCGGCGATGACCGCGTTGGTACCCAGGTCGACGTATGCCCGCACCAGCGACCAGTTCTCGCCGAGTGTCCAGCCGGCCAGCACGAAGACGGTGTTCCAGAGCAGGCTGCCGGCCGTGGTCAGGAGCGTGAAAACGCCCAGCGGCATGCGCTCCACCCCGGCGGGAACGGAGATCAGGCTGCGGAAGATCGGAATCATCCGGCCGAAGAACACCGTCTTGCGCCCGTGCCTGAGGAACCACGCCTCGGTCCTGGCGATGTCGGAGACCTTCAGCAGCGGGATCCGGGCGGCCAGGGCCAGCGTGCGCTCGCGGCCGAGCAGCGCGCCCACCTGGTACAGCGCCAGCGCCCCGATCACCGATCCGGCGGTGGTCCACAGCAGTACGGCGAGCAGGCCCATCTCTCCCCGGGAGGCGGTGAAACCGGCCAGCGGCAGGATCACCTCGCTGGGGAGGGGCGGGAAGAGGTTCTCCAGCGCGATCGCGATCCCGGCTCCCGGTGCGCCGAGCATCTCCATCAGGTGAATCAGCCATTCCGTCATGCGTCCGAGACTAGGAACGGTCAGGGTACGGCCACCATGAGGCACGTGGCCGTTCAGGGGTGTGGAAAACCACAGACGCCGTGGCTCTTCGCGACGGCAGGGGCGCGCCGGCAGGAGAACCGGGGCGTGCCGCCGGAGAGCCGGCCGCGCCGTCAGGAGAAGTAGACGCCGATGCGGTGGCCGCCGATCTCGTGGACGTCGATGTCGAGGTCGTACACCGCGTTGAGCACCTCCGGCGTCATCATCTCCGCGGTCGTCCCCTGCGCGACCACCGAACCGTCTTTCATGGCCACGATGGTGTCGGAGTGGCAGGAGGCGAAGTTGACGTCGTGCACGACCATGACCACGGTCTTGCCGTAGTCGTCGGCCATGCGCCGCAGCCGGCGCATCATCTGCACCGAGTGCCGCATGTCGAGGTTGTTCAGCGGCTCGTCGAGCAGGACGTAGTCGGTGTCCTGGCAGAGCACCATGGCCACGTGGGCGCGCTGCCGCTGGCCGCCCGACAGCTGGTCCAGGTGCCGGTCGGCGAGGTCGCCCAGCTCGAAGTAATCGATGGCCTCCTCGACGAGGTCCCGGTCGGCCGCGGTGAGGCGGCCGCCCGAGTGGGGGAAGCGGCCGAAGGCGACCAGTTCGCGCACGGTGAGCCGTACCGACAGGTGGTTGTCCTGCCGGAGTACGGCCAGGCGCCGGGCCAGCCGGTCACCGGGCGTGGTGGCGACGTCCATGCCGTCCACGGTGACGGTGCCGCCGTCGGCGGGGACGAGCCGGCTGACGACGGACAGCAGCGTCGACTTGCCCGCGCCGTTGGCGCCGATGACGGAGGTCACGCCGCCCGGGGCGATGGTCAGCGACACCCCGTCCAGGACGACGGTCTCGCCGTACCGTTTGGTGACGTCCTTGATCTCGATCACCGTCGTGACTCCCGGATGAGCAGGGCGATGAAGTAGACACCGCCGGCGAAGTTGATGATCACGCTGAGCGCGGTGTCCATGGTGAACACCCGCTCCAGCACCAGTTGCCCGCCGACCAGCACGGTCACCGCGAGCAGCGCGGCGGCGGGCAGTACGGTGCCGTGGCGGAACGTGCCGGTCAGCTGCCTGGCGAGGCTGGCGACCAGCAGGCCGAGGAAGGTGACGGGACCCACCAGCGCCGTGGACACCGACACCAGCACCGCGGCGACGACCAGGACCCGGTTGACCACCCGGGCGTGGTGCACGCCCAGGTTGAGCGCGTGGTCGCGGCCGAGGGCGACGACGTCGAGCCGGGGAGCGAGTCTCGCGGTCCACACCGCCGCCGCGGCGACGAGCAGCGCGGAGAGGGCGAGCAGGTCCGGGTCGACCTGGTTGAAGCTGGCGAACAGGCTGTCCTGCAGCACCACGAAGTCGTTCGGGTTGATCAGCCGGGAGGCGAGTGAGGACAGGCTGCCGAACAGGGTGCCGAAGACGACGCCGGCGAGGACCAGGACGTACAGGTCGCGCCCGCCGCGGCCGAACAGCAGGCGGTACAGGGCGCCGGCGAACAGCACCATCGCCGCGACCTGACCGGCGAACAGCAGCCGGGGGTCGGCCGAGCTGAGCGCCAGCGCGCCGAACAGGAACACGACCAGCGTCTGGACCAGGACGAAGAGCTGGTCGAAGCCCATGACGCCGGGCGTGAGGACGCGGTTGCCCGTCACGGTCTGGAACAGGACGCTGGAGCAGGCCACCGCGGTTCCCACCACGATCATCGTCGCGATCTTCCGGGTTCTGAGGCCCAGGGCGTACTCCCAGTTGCCGGTGAGCCCGATCAGGCAGAATCCCGCGACCGCGGCGACGGCGAGCAGCGCGAGGACGGCGAGCACGCGGCGTTCGCGGCGGCGCGCGGCCGCCTGCGCGGGGGAGAGCCCTCTCGGGGCCGCCGGCGGTGAGGTCCGTGCCACGGCGGGGGAGGCCGGGGAGGCCGGGGACGGAGCCGGAGACACCGGGGCCGGGGACGGGGGTGAGGGCGTCATCGCAGCCCCATCCGCCTGCCGCCGCGCAGCAGCAGCGCCAGGAACAGGACGCTGCCGACGACGCCGACGACGGTGGAGACCGGGATCTCGTAGGGGAACCTGACGAGCCGGCCGGCGACGTCGCACAGCAGCACGAGCAGCGCTCCGGCGAGCGCGGTCGCGGGCAGCGCGTGGCGCAGGTTGTCGCCGAGCGCCAGGGTCACGAGGTTGGGCACGACGAGGCTGACGAACGGGATCTGCCCGACGGTGACCACGACGACGGCGGTGATGACCGCGGCGAGCACGAGGCCGGTGTTGACCACCCTGTCGTAGCGCACGCCGAGGTTGACGGCGAAGCCGCGGCCCATGCCGGCGACGGTGAACCGGTCGGCGTACAGGTAGCCGAGCGCGGTCACCGCGCCGGCGACCCACAGCAGCTCGTACCGGCCGCGCAGCACGCCGGAGAAGTCGCCCGCCGTCCACGCGCCGAGGCTCTGCAGCAGGTCGGCCCGGTAGGCGAAGAACGTGGTGGCGGCACCGATGACCCCGCCGAACATGATGCCGACGAGCGGCACGAGGATCATGTCGCGGAAGGTCAGCCGGCGCAGGATCCACACGAAGAAGAACGTCCCGAGCAGCGCGCACCCGACGGCCATGGCCATCTTGACGAGAACGGCCTCGCCGCCGGCGAACAGCGTGGCCAGCAGCACGCCGAAGGCGGCCGACTCACCGGTGCCGGTGGTGGACGGCGAGACGAAGCGGTTGCCGGTGATGTGCATCATCACCAGGCCGGCCACGCTCGTCGCGGTGCCGGCGAGCAGTACGGCGAGCAGCCGCGGCAGCCGGGACTCCATCAGGAGGCGCACGTCCCCGGGCCGTCCGCCGAATAGGCCGACCGGGGTGAGGTCGCCGACGCCGACGAGGAGGGACCCGGCGGCCAGGACGGCGAGCAGCACCGCCCCGGCCACCAGGTGCCACGCGCGCAGCCGCCCGGGTGACGGGTGGCGGTTCACGACAGGCTGTCGCCGACGGCCTTGATCATCGCCTCGACCGAGCTGAGCGCGGTGGGGGCGACGTACCAGGTGAAGGAGTCGAGATAGACGATCTTCCCGTTCTTGGCGGCCTTGGTCCCGTTGACCAGCTCGTTGTCCAGCACCTGCTTGGCGGCGGCGCCGTCCTGGCCGATGGCGGAGTCGCGGTCGACGACGTACAGCAGGTCGGGGTCGGCCTTGGCGATGAACTCGGCCGAGACGGCGTTGCCGTGGACGTCGGTGGACAGACCGCCGGCGGCGGGCTTCACGCCGAGGGCGTCGTGGACGAGGCCGAACCTGGAGCCGGGGCCGTAGGCGCTGATCTTTCCGCCGGTGGTGAGCACGACCAGGCCGGTACGGTCGCCCGCCGCGGCCTTCACCCGGGTGACGGAGGCGTCGATGGCGTCGAGGCGTCGCGCGACCTCCGCCTGCTTGCCGAAGATCGTGCCGAGGGCCTCGGCGCGCTGGCGGAGGCTGGTCAGGAAGTGGGCGTTGTCCACCGTCAGGTCCACGGTGGGGGCGATCTCGGCGAGCTTGGGGTAGGCGGCCGAGGAACGTCCGGCCACCACGATCAGGTCCGGCTCCAGCGCGTTGACCTTCTCGTAGTCGGGCTCGAACAGCGATCCGACCTTGGGGTAGGCGTCGGTGGCGTACTCGGCCAGGCCGTCCGGCAGGTTCTCCACGACCGGCACCCCGCTCACCCGGACGCCGAGCTCGTCGAGGGTGGCCAGCACGCCGACGTCGAAGACCACCACCTTCTTCGGGGAGGCCGGGACCTTGGCCGTTCCCCTGGCGTGCGTCACGGTCACATCGCCAGCGCCTCCGGTGCCTCCGGTGCTTCCGGCCGCGGCCGAGGCGCTCGTCCCGGTGGTTCCCCCGCACGCGGCGAGCGTGAGCAGGAGGGGCAGGAAGAGCGCGCCGAACAGGCGGCCCCGAATGGGACGGCGATGCATGAAAACCTCCAAAAGCTATCTAAACTTTGGTTAGCCTAACCTAAGAAAAATGTACGCAGAGCGCACCCCTCGCATCAGGGCGTCAGTGGAGGTGATCTCCCGTGAAGGAGGGGACGGGGACGGAGCCGATCACCGCGTCAGGCCGGCGGTCACCGCACCCGTGGTCCGGCGACGTCCGGCGGGCGTTCCGTGCTGGCCCGCGGCGGCGTTCCGGGCCGTACGGCCTCACCGAAGGCTTTCCCAGAATCGGATCTTCCTCACTATTGTGATCTCCATCCGGTCGAGTGAGGGGAGGGCGGGCGATGGCGGCGGACGGGTCCGGGGCGTCCCTGGGCAGCCGGTACGTGCTCCTGGACGAGATCGGCGCCGGCGGGATGGGAAGCGTCTGGCGGGCGCGGCACCGGGACACCGGTGAGATCGTCGCGGTGAAGCTGCTGCGCGACGGCCTCGCCGGCGACGAGGACCTGGTCCTGCGGTTCGTGCAGGAACGCAACGTGATGCGAAGCCTGCGCCACCCCAACATCGTCACGCTGCGCGACTTCGTCATCGAGGGCGAGCGGCTCGCCCTGGTGATGGACCTCGTCGAGGGCGGGGACCTCCGCGCCCTGCTCCGGCGGCGCGGCACGCTGCCCCCGGCGGAGGCGGCCGGGCTGATGGCCCAGGTCGCCGAGGCGCTGGCGGCGGCGCACGCGCTGGGCATCGTGCACCGCGACGTCAAGCCGGGGAACGTCCTGCTCGACGGGGCCACCGGGCGGACGCGGCTGACGGACTTCGGTGTGGCCCGCATCGTCCACGGCCCCGGGCTCACGCAGACCACCTCGATCATCGGCACGCCCTCCTACCTGTCGCCCGAGGTGGCAGACGGCGGGGCCGCCACCCCGGCGGTGGACGTGTACGCCGCCGGGCTGATCCTGTACGAGCTGCTCGCCGGCCGCCCGCCGTTCGTCGGCGAGCACCCGATGGCCCTGCTCCGGCTGCACGCGACGGCCGCGCCCCGGAGACTTCCCGGGATGCCGGACCCGCTGTGGCGGATCATCTCGGACTGCGCCGCGAAGGACCCGGCGGGACGTCCGCACGCGGGGGAGGTGGCCGCGGCGCTGCGCGGGGCCGCTCCGTCGCTGGCCGGGCTGCCCGCCCTGCCCCCGGTGGCCAGGGAGGACGCCCCGGCCGTCACCTCCGAGCCCCTTCCCGCGCCCGCCGGTCGTCCGGATCCGGCCGTCCAGGGGACGCCTCCCGCGTGGCACGTCGCCGGCCCGGGTCCATCCGCCCACGGGATGTCCGCCTCGCCGCACGTCACCGGTCAGGGTCCGGCCGCGCGCGGCGCCGCGGCTCCCCGGGAACGCGGTACGCCCGGGGCCGGATGCCGACGGGGCCGTGTCCCCTCCGGCGGACGGCGCCCACCCGGGCGCCCGGGAGACCGCGGCGCCCGGGGCGGGCCCGATCGCCTCCGGAGGTGAGGGAGCCGGGACGCCGGCGCGGCGCGGGCCGTTCCGGAGGCCGACCGTCCTCGCGGCCGTCGGCGCGGCGCTGGCGCTCACCGCCGCGGCGGTGGTCTTCGCGGCGCCGTGGCGGACCTTGGACGCCGAGGCGGCGGGGGACGGGGTCGTCGCGGAGGCGGAATCGACCGGCGGACCGGTCGACGGCACGGTGACCGCCACCCTGGAGGGCTCGAAGGAGAAGTCGCCCGGCCCCTCGCCGAAGGACCCCAAGGACCCGAAGGGCTCGAAGGACCCGCAGGGCTCGAAGGACCCGGAGGAACGGCCGGCGCGAAGCCGTACCACGGAGACGGCCGCTCCCACGCGGCCCGCGAGGCCGAGCCCGGAGAAAACCGCCGCGCGCCGTACCCCGAGTCCGGAGCCCCACACCGCAGAGCCGGAGCGGTCGAAGAGCGCGACCGAGCCGGAACCGGCCGGCAAGCGTACGGCGGAGCCCCCGCGTCAGGTCACGGAGCCGGCCTGGCGCTGCCGCCAGTGGATCGCCACCGGCGCGGGCACCGGCACGGAGATGTCGCCCTGCATCGCCATGGTGGGCGACGTCTTCCACCTCATGGGACGGATCAGGGGATCGAGTTCGGTCCGCTCGGACGTCCACGTCCAGCTGTACGACACCGACAACGACGGCAACATCTCCCGGCCCTTCATCTGCGCGGGCGTCGCCCCGCCGGGCGACGGCGCGATCGCCACGTGCGGGCCGTTCACCGTGACGGTCCCGCGCATCGGCACCAAGCACGACGTCCGCCAACGGTGGAGGCGGGCGGGTACGGCCTCCTACAGCGGCGGCGTGGAGAGCCCCTGGATCCTGTGGTGATCCGAGGGGAGCCCTCGCCGGTGCCGCGTCTCGCCGGGACGCCGCGCGCCGCTGGGCGGAGCCCCACGCTCCGGGTCCGGGAGCGGACCGGTGCGGCGGGGCCGGGCGCGCGGGTCGGTGCGAGGGGGTCAGGGCGCGGGGCCGGGCGCGCGGGTCGGTGCGAGGGGGTCAGGGCGCGGGGCCGGGCGCGCGGGTCGGTGCGAGGGGGTCAGGGCGCGGGGCCGGGCGCGCGGGTCAGTGTGACGGGGTCAAGGCGCGGAGCCGTTCGTCCAGTTCGTTCCGGTAGAAGTCGATGAAGCCGTCGGGGTCGGGCCCGGCGTTCTGCATCACCAGGTGGTCGAAGCCGGCGTCGACGAACCCCTGCGCCTTCTCGACGTACCGCGCCGGGTCCGGCCCGCAGGCGAACTGCGCGCGGATGTCGTCCTCGCGGACGGTGGCGCTCGCGGCCTCGAAGTTGACCGGGTTGGGCAGTTCGCTCATGACCTTCCAGCCGGTCACCGCCCACCGGGACGTCTCCAGGGCGGCCCGTACCGCATCCCCCTCGTCCGACGCCCACGCCACCGGAACCTCGGCGTAGCGGGGACCGTCGCCGCCGGCCTCGCGGTAGTGCCGGACGAGGTCGGGCTTGTCCTCGGTGGCGAACAGCCCGTCCCCCAGCTCGGCGGCGATCCGGGAGGCGTGCGGGCCGCCGGACGCCACGATGATCAGTGGAGCCTCATCGGGCAGATCGAACACCCGGGCGTCCTCCAGCCGGAGGTACTCGCCCTCGTAGGACCGGTACCCGCCCTGCCACAGCAGCCGGATGATCTCCAGCGCCTCGCGGAGCATCTCGTGGCGCACCTGCACGGTGTCGGGGAACCCGAGGCCGACGACGTGCTCGTTGAGCCGTTCCCCGGACCCGATGCCCAGGGTGAAGCGCCCGCCGGACACCAGGGCCGTCGTCGCGGCGGCCTGGGCGATGATCGCCGGGTGGTAGCGGATGCTCGGGCAGGTCACGCCGGTCGCCAGCCCGATGCGCTCGGTCTTCGCCGCGATGGCGCCCAGCACCGTCCAGGTGAACGACGAGTGCCCCTGGACGTCCAGCCAGGGGTGGAAGTGATCGCTCATCTCCACGAAGTCGAACCCGGCGTCCTCGGCGCGTACGGCCTGCCGGATGAGGTCGTTCGGGCCGAACGCCTCGGACGCGAGCTTGTAACCGATCTTCATTGATGCCCCCACCCCGGGGCTCGCCCGCGTCCGGCGGAGAGGCGGAGAGCTTGCGAGCCGGCTGTTGCCTGATCCTGTTTTCGCAGGTTAAGCGGTGGAAAACGGCGAAGCGCGGTTCTCTGGCGGTGTGTCGCGCCGGTGTCCTCCTCCCGGCAGGCGGGCCGGACGAGACACGGGAGTTCCGGCTCGGGCCGGAACTCCCGTGACGCGCGGGTCAGGACTCCCGGTAGTAGGGGTCGGCCACCTCGCCCTCGCCCTGCTCCGCCGAGAAGGAGTAGACCTCGCGGCCCTGGACGAACACCCGCAGTGCGCGGCTCATGACGTCGAGCGGGTCACCCGACCAGATGACCACGTCGCCGTCCAGCCCCGGCCGGAGCGAACCGACCCGGTCGTCCAGGCCCATGATCCGCGCCGGGTTCACCGTGATCGAGCGCAGCGCGGCCTCGCGGTCCAGGCCCTCCTTGACCGCCAGCGTCGCCTGGTGCACGAGGAAGTGGATCGGCACCACCGGGTGGTCGGTGGTGATCGCCAGCTCGACGCCGGCCCTGGCCAGGATGCCGGGGTTGCGCAGCGACCGCTGCCGCAGCTCCACCTTCGACCTGCTGGTGAACAGCGGGCCGATGATCACCGGCACCTCCCGCTCCGCGATCAGGTCGGCGAGCAGGTGCCCCTCGGTGCCGTGGTTGAGGATCACGCGGTAGCCGAACTCGTCGGCCAGCCGCAGGGCGGTGGCGATGTCGTCGGCCCGGTGGGTGTGCTGACACCACGGCAGTTCGCCGTCGAGCACCCGGACGAGGACCTCCAGCGTGCCGTCCCGGTCGAACGGCTTGTCCTCGGCCGCGGCGTGCTCCCGCCTGGCCCGGTAGTCCTGCGCCCTGGTGAACGCGTCACGGATGACCGCGGCCACGCCCTGCCGGGTGGAGGGCAGCTTCTTCTGGTCGCCGTAGACGCGCTTGGGGTTCTCGCCGAGGGCGCTCTTCACGCTCACCGGCTGGCGGACGAGCATCTCGTCGACCGTACGGCCCCAGCACTTGACCGCGACCGTCTGCCCGCCAATGGGGTTGCCGGAGCCGGGCTTGACGACGGCGGTGGTGACGCCGCCGGACAGGGCGTCGGCGAAGCCCAGGTCGGCCGGGTTGATCGCGTCGAGGGCGCGCATCCGGGCGCCGACGGGGTCGGTCATCTCGTTGGTGTCCTGGCCGGCCCAGCCCTCGGCCTCCTCATGGACGCCGAGGTGGGCGTGCGCCTCGACGAAGCCGGGCAGCACCCACGAGCCGCCCGCGTCGACGGTCGTGACGCCCTCGGGAACGGCGACCTCGGCCGCGGGCCCGACCGCCGTGATCTTGCCATCTTGGATCAGTACGGTTCCGCCGTCGATCGGCTCACCGTCAACAGGTACGACATATCCACCGGTAATGGCGACGTTCATGCTTGGCAAACTATCGGTATCCGGTTATATGTCCGCAAGCCCGCCATATGTCCCGTACGGCTGGCCGGGAGGCGGGTCGCCCGCCGCCGGATCCGGACGTTCTCCGCCGCGAACTTCGTAGTCGCGGGCTTCGTAATTGCGGAAAGAATCTTTCCGCATCGGCTCGTAGTTTCTTTCTCGTAGCAGGAGACGAGCGCAGGAGACCGCAATGACCTTTCTCGTGACCGGGGCCACCGGAACCGTCGGCCGCCACATCGTGGACGAGCTCGTCCGGGACGGCCGGCGGGTGCGCGCCCTGACCCGCGACCCGGGCCGGGCCGCCATGCCCGCCGGGGTGGAGGTCGTGGCCGGCGACCTCACCGTGACGGACAGCCTGGTGTCCGCGTTCGACGGGGTCACCGGGGTTCACCTGATCAACTTCGGCGGGGACGACTACGGGCTGCTGCGGAACGGCCGGGAGATCGCCGAGCTGGCGGTCAAGGCGGGTGTGCGCCGGGTCACCGTCCTGGGCGGCTGGGACCAGGGCACGCTGGAGCCCGCCGTACGGGCCGCCGGCCTGGAGTGGACCTTCGTGTGCCCGACCGAGTTCATGTCCAACGCGTTGGGGTGGGCCGAGCCGATCCGCACCGAGGGGGTGGTGCGCGAGCCGTTCGGCGACGCGACCACCGCCATGGTCCACGAGGCCGACATCGCGGCCGTGGCCGCCAGGGCGCTGGTGGAGGACGGCCACGCGGGCAGGACGTACGGCCTGACCGGTCCCGAGCGGCTGTCCATCCGGGACAAGGTCCGCGTCATCGGTGAGACGATCGGCCGGCCCGTCGGGTTCGTCGAGCTGACCGAGGAGCAGGCGCGCGAGCGAATGGCCGCCGAGGGGCAGCCGCAGGAGCTGATCGACTTCCTCATCGGCGTGTTCGCCAACGTGCCGGAGGAGCCCAACATCGTCAACGACACCGTGGAGCGGGTCACCGGCCGCCCGGCGCGCACGTTCGCCCGGTGGGTCGCCGAGCACGCCGACGCCTTCCGCCCCTGACGGGCGTCCGGGCGGGAACCACCGCCCGGACGCGACCCGCCGTCCGGCCTGGGAACCGTCCGGGCGGGGATCACCGTCCGGACGGCTCCCAGGCCGGGGAACGGCCGAGCATGCCGAGGATCACCTCGAAGCGGGGGGCGTCCGCGGGGGCGGCCAGGCCCGGCCGGAACGCCGAACCCGGGGCGAGGCGCCGCTCGTCGTCCGGGATCGCCAGGGCGATCGGCCAGGCGGCCTCCACCAGGTCCGCGTCCGGGGTGAAGGGGACGCCGAGCGAGCGGGCGACGTCCCAGCCGTGCACGAGGTAGTCGATGAAGTGGAAGCCGATGGCCTGGGGCGCGGGGAACACCGCTCCCTCCCCGAACTCGGCCAGGGCGAAGGCGCGGTCCGGCACGCCGTCCGCGGCGAACGCCGTCGTCACCCGCTCGGCGGCCTCGACGTAGGCGGAGACGGCGTCGGCGCCGGGCGGGCCGACCCGCCACACCTCCGGGTCGGCCCCGCGGCCCTCGGCCGCGGCGGCGAAACCGTGGTGCTGGGCGGTCATGTGGGCGAGCAGGTCCGCCAGTGTCCACCCCTCGCACGGCGTCGGTCGCGCGAGGTCGGCGGCCGACGCCCCGGCGACCAGGTCCACGCTCGCCCGGACCGCGCGCTCGTCCAGCTGCCGGATGTCCACGGCTTCTCTGATGTCCACGGTCGCCCCCAAAATAAATAAGCAGATGCTTATCATCTACAGGGGCTTATCATCTGTCAAACGTATAGTGGGATGCCGTGACGGACCGCCCCGACCTGGCCGCGATGTTCCTCCCGCTGACCCGGGCGCTGATCGACGCCGAGCGGCCCGTGCTGGCCGAGCACGACCTGTCGATGTGGGCGTACGGCGTCCTGCTGGCGCTGGAGGAGGGGCCGCTGCGCACCCAGGCCGCGCTCGCGCAGTCCATCGGCGCGGACAAGACGCGCATCATCGGGGTGCTCGACGACCTCCAGCGCAGGGGGCTCATCGAGCGGGTCCCCGACCCCGCCGACCGGCGCGCCCGCCTCCTGTCACTGACCGCCGAGGGCCGCCGCCTGCGCGACTCCGCGCAGGCGGGCATCCGCCGCCGGGAGGAGCGCCTGCTGGCGCGCCTGCCCGAGGGCGACCGCGAGGGTTTCCTGCGGGCCCTGTGCGCGCTCGCCGCCCTGCCCCCCCACGAGATCACGGACCCCCCTCCTGAGGTCGCGGACCCCTGAAACGGGACGGCGAGCGCGCCGGCGCCCTGAGCGCCCGTGGCCGGCGCGTCAGACGCGCTGCCACAGAGCAGGGACGTTCGGGGGCTCCCACCCTGCGTAGGCCGTGTGCGCCTGGATGCACCGGTAGGTGACGTCGCCGTAGGTGACCTGGTCGCCGGCCCGGTAGTTCGTCCCGGCCTTCCAGGTCCCGCCCCCGTTCGGCGGCGGGGTGATCGTCGGGGTCGGGCTCGGGCTGGGCGCGGCGACGTTGAGCACGAAGTCGAACGTCGCCTCCCTGCCCGACCCGACCGTGCGCACGGTCATGAGCAGGGCCGGGTTGTAGATCGTGTCGGTGTTGTTGCGGGGCTCGCCGGGGAAGTAGAGCTGGGTGGTGAGCACCGGCCCGTTCGGCGCCTGGACCTTGACGTGGATGTGCCTGGTCCGGCCGGGGTACAGGCCCGGCACGATCGTGGTGAGCCGGAAGGCGCCCTGCGCGTCGCTGAACTGGTGGCCGCGGAAGGTGTATCCCGTGTTGTCGTAGGCGCCGTTGTTGTCGGCCTGCCAGAAGTCCAGCAGCGCCCCGGCGATCGGGCGGCACGAGCGGCCGAACACGTACCCGCTGACGGTCAGCGGGACACCCGGCGTGCCGGGCCCGGCCAGTGAGGTCCGCAGCGGCGAGCCGGGCTTGAAGTAGGGGCCCTCGATCTGCTCGATCGTCGGGGCGTCGCCGTCGTCGCAGGCCGGGGTGAGGGGGAGCGGACCGTCCGTCACGGCGCTCGCCGGCGCCGTGGCCCGGCCGACCAGCAGCGGGGCGGCCGGTACGGCCACGAGGGCGGCCTTCAGCAGCGTCTTGCGGCTGATGCCCCCGCCTCCGTTCTCCTCGGCGTTCTCGGGTCGGGTGTTCTCGGCGTCCACGGTGGCCTCCTCGGGGGTTCGGGGAAACATGCCTCGCGTCCGGGCGGACCCGCCTGCCCTGGCGGCACGCCGTACGGCCTGCCGGACGCGCCCGGCGCCGGAGGCCGGTCCGGACCGGCCCGGGTGTGACGGGGCCGTACGGTGACCGCGGGCCGGTCCGGACCCGGCGCTCCGGGTCGCCACCAAGCTGTCATCGACTCCGGGGCCGGAGAACCCCACGATTTTGCATAACGTCGCCATATGCAGCCCCGGGCGGCGCCCGTCGGCGCCGCATGACCTCGCCACGGGCCGCGCCGTGAGCGGCGTCCCTCTCGCCCGCCCGCGGCACGGCCGGCCGTTCCCGTGCCGAGTTTCAAATCATTTGGGTTATTTCATGCCCAGTGTTCGTTTTCGGAGCGGCCGGGAACGCTAGCCGGACGACGAGAGGAGACCGAAGTGGAATACAAGGAGTTCGTCCAGACGGTCGCCGACCGCACGGTCCTGACGCGTGAGGAGGCGGCGGACCTCACCCGCGCGGTGATGCGGACGCTCGGCACCCGGCTGAGCTCCGGCGAGGCGCGCTACCTCGCCGAACGGCTGCCGGACTCCCTCGGGGAGCTCATCCCGGCAGAGGGCAGGAGCGAGCAGTTCGGGCTCGACGACTTCATCACGCGGGTGGCCCGGCACGCCGGCCTGAACACCGAGGCGGCCACCGAGGGCGTCCGGGCCGTCCTGAGGGTCCTCCGCGAGACCGTCAGCGACGAGGTCTTCGGCCACGTCGCCTCGCAGCTCCCCGGCGGCTTCGAGCGGATGGCCGGCTCCGCGACCTGACGGCCCGCGCCAGGCGACCGCCCCACCTTCCCTACCTGCGGTTTCATGCCTAAAGTAGTGATAAGGGCGTTCGTGATCAGCCGCTTCGGCCCGGCTGGCCGTACCGGCTGATCCCGGCGACGCCGTACGGGCGACGCCGTACGGGCGGTGCCACTCCGGCCCGCGCCGTACGGACGGGCCGCCGGGGTCCGCCCGGTCGGCGGGCCCGCCCGAACGAGTCCCCGGGGAACGAGCGAGTCCCCGGGGAGAGCGGGGGCATCCATGACGACCGACCCGCCGCTGGGCGCCGGGCTCTACGAGTTCTCCCCCTTCCCGCACATCGCGGACTACGCGTTCCTGTCCGACTGCGAGTCCACCGCGCTCGTGGCGCCGAGCGGGAACGTCGAATGGCTGTGCCTGCCGAGGATGGACTCGCCCAGCGTGTTCGCCGCCGTGCTGGACCGGGACGCCGGGGGGTTCCGGATCGGCCCGACCGACCTCAGGGTGCCCTCCGCGCGCCGGTACCTGCCCGGCACCATGGTGCTGGAGACGAGCTGGGGCTCGCCGACCGGCTGGATCGTGGTGCGCGACGCGCTGCTCATGGGCCCGTGGCACCACGAGGACGAGCTGTCGCACACCCACCGCAGGGCCCCGACCGACTACGACGCCGCCCACGTGCTGCTCCGCACGGTGCGCTGCGTCAGCGGGGAGATGCAGGTCACCCTCGACTGCGAGCCGGTGTTCGACTACGGCCGCAGGCCGGCCCGGTGGGACTACACCGGCCAGAACTACCACCAGGGCGTCGCCCGCGCCGACGGGGCCGATCTGGAGCTCACGCTGACCACGGACATGCGCCTGGGGTTCGAGAAGGCGCGGGCCAAGGCGCGGACCCTGCTCCGGGAGGGTGAGACGCGGTTCTGCGCGCTCTCCTGGACCGCCCACGAGCCGCCCCGCACCTTCGAGGACGCGTACGGCAGGCTCGTGTGGACCGCCCACCACTGGCAGCACTGGCTCGCCAGGGGCGACTTCCCCGACCACCCGTGGCGCGGGTTCCTGGAACGCAGCGCCCTCACCCTCAAGGGCCTGACCTTCGCCCCGTCCGGCGCGCTGGTCGCGGCGGCGACGACGTCCCTGCCCGAGACCCCGGGCGGGGAGCGCAACTGGGACTACCGCTACACCTGGATCCGCGACTCCACCTTCGCGCTCTGGGGCCTGTACACCCTCGGGTTCGACTGGGAGGCCGAGGACTTCTTCGCCTTCATCGCCGACGTCGCCGAGCGCGACAAGGAGATCCAGGTGATGTACGGCGTCGACGGGGAGCGCGACCTGGAGGAGCATGTCATCGAGCGGCTGGGCGGCTACGAGGGGGCCAGGCCGGTCCGGGTGGGCAACGCCGCCTACAAGCACCGCCAGAACGACGTCTGGGGCGCCGTCCTGGAGTCCTTCTACATCCACACCCGGTCCCGGGACCACCTCGACGAGCGGATCTGGCCGGTCCTGAAACGTCAGGTGCAGTCGGCCATCAAGTACTGGCGGGAGCCCGACCGCGGCATCTGGGAGGTGCGCGGCGAGCGCCGGCACTTCACCTCCTCCAAGGTCATGTGCTGGGTGGCGGTCGACCGGGGCGCGCGGCTCGCCCGGCTCCGCGACGACCTGAAGCTGGCCGAGAAGTGGCGGGCGGTGGCCGACGAGATCCACGAGGACGTGTGCGCCCACGGCGTCAGCGAGCGGGGGACCTTCCGGCAGCACTACGGCACCGACGCGCTGGACGCGTCGCTGCTGCTCATCCCGCTCCTGCGGTTCCTGCCGCCGACCGACCCCCGGGTGCGCGCCACGGTGCTGGCCATCGCCGACGACCTGACCGTCGACGACCTCGTGCTGCGCTACGACCCCAAGGAGACCGACGACGGCATGGCCGCGGAGGAGGGGGCCTTCACGATCTGCTCGTTCTGGCTGGTGTCGGCGCTGGTGGAGATCGGGGAGCACACCCGGGCCCGCAAGCTCTGCGAGAAGGTGCTGTCCTTCGCCAGCCCGCTGGGCCTCTACGCCGAGGAGATCGACCCCTACAGCGGGCGCCACCTGGGGAACTATCCCCAGGCGTTCACCCACCTCGCGCTGATCAACGCGGTCATCCACATCATCCGGGCGGAGCGGCGGCACGTCACCGAGAGGATGTGGCAGACCTCCGAGACGGAACCACTATGACCGTGCACGGCGCCTCGCGCAGCAGCGCCTGGCAGACCACGCCGAGGGGCAGCTCCACCGGGTCGTCGTCCCCGAAGTCGCCGATCACCACCAGGGCGGCGTCCTCGGCCGCCCGGTGCAGCAGCCGCGTGTAGGGACGGGAGTCCACGGTGCTCTCGACCTCCACCCCGGGATACTTCTCCTCCCACACCGAGATGTCGCAGTAGAAGCGCTTGGCGAACGGCTTGGGGTCGTCGGTGCCCGCCGGGCACAGGCAGAACGCGGACAGCGGCACGCGCCTGATCCGTGCCGCCTCGAACGCGACCTTCAGCTCGCCCCGCTCCATGCGGGTGCTCTCCACGCCCACCACCACGCGGCCCTCGCGCGACCGGCGGAGGTTCTTGACGACCGCCACCGGGCAGTAGGCGTGCGCGGCGAGCTGCGCGGCGGTCGAGCCGATGCGCAGCTCATCGAAACCGCCCGCTCCGCGCTGGCCGACCACCACCAGATCGGCGGCGGCCGCCTCGGCCAGCAGGGTGGCGGCGGGCGAGCCCATGTCGAGACGTCCCCTGACGTCCAGCCGCGGCGCCAGCCCCCGGGCGAGGTCGACCCCCCGGTCGAGGACGTACCGGCCCATGTGCGCCAGGACGTCCATCGTCGCGGGATCGACGAAGTTCACGGGGTACGGCTGCCGCCAGACGTGGCAGACGGACAGCGGGACGAACCGCATCCGTGCCTCCTCGACGGCCCAGCGCACCGCCTGCTCGCTCGCCTCCGAGCCGTCGTATCCGACGACGATCAGACCTTCGTCACGTGCCCGCATGGCATCCCCCGCCCTGCTGTATGTCCCCTCATCTCTATGTTTGCCCCGTTTGCCGGTTATGGCGAGCATCGGGTCGGGAGACGGGCCTGGCGCGGCCGGCGCCGGGCATGGAGGCGCGCCGGCCGCGGCGGATGCCGGGCGCGGAGACGCAGGGGATCAGGGGAAAGGGCCGGCCGCGGACGGGAGGGGGACCGACCGGAAGGGGGGCCGGATCAGGCGCGCACCATCGCGGCCTGCTCCGCGGGCGAACGCTCCTCCCGGGGACGGCCCTGCGGGCCGGACTCCGGTGCGGCGTCCCCTCGGCGGAACCGGGCCGCTGCGGCCGGGCCTGCGTGGAACCCGCCTGCTCGGGGCGGCCCTGATTCGGGTGGACGGCCTCGGCGGGGGCCGCCGTGGCATGGGCGGCGTCCGCGGCGGATCGGCAGGCGCAGTATCCGTTCGCCACGATCAGCCGGGCTCGCTGCGCCGTGTAGGCACGCGCGTCCGCGGCGGGCGGGACACCGTTGCAGGTGGCGCAGACAACGGGCTGACGATCCATGGGCGGGATTCCTTCCTGAGGGGGCCGCCGGACGATGAAGACCCGATCGGCTGACTGCTCCTGCCCAGAGGAGAAGGAGTGAATCTCCCTGTCGGGACTTCCATCGTACTTCGTGTCATAGAGCGATCATGCGGATACGGAAAGCGATCTTGGGGTGTTCGTCGCGCCTCCCGGAGGGAGGCTCCCGTCACTATAGGCTTTTCCCGCAACAGTGGGTGAACTAGTGTTCGACTGTGCCGAAGATCCTGCTTCTTGTCGACGTCCAGCGCAACATGCTCGAACCCCCGGAGCCGGTGCCCGCCGCGCGGGAGGTCGCGCTCGCCCTCACGACCCTGCTGGAACGCGCCCGTACGGCCGGCGCGCCCGTCGTCTTCGTCCGGAACAACGGAGGGGAGGGCGACCCCGACCTCCCCGGCACCCCCGGCTGGGAGCTCGTCCACGACGTGCTCCCCGGCGAGCACGTGATCGACAAGCACAGCCCCGACGCCTTTCTCGGCACCGGCCTCGCGTCGCTCCTGCAGCCTGCGGCGCCGCTGGTCGTCGCGGGGATGCAGAGCGAGTGGTGCGTGCGGGCCACGGCCCTGGCGGCTCTGGAGCGGGGCCACCCGGTCACCCTCGTGCGCGGCGCCCACGCCACCTACGACGCCGGCGAGCCCGCCGCGGCCGTCTCCCGGAGGGTCGAGGAGGAGCTCGCCGTCGCGGGCGTCCGGATCGCCGATCTCGACGAGGTCACTATGTCGTGACCGTGTTCTTCGTGGTCCTCCCGGCGTCGTTCCCCGCGGTGTCCTTGGTGATGACGGGCCGCTCTGCGGCGATCGGCCGCCTCCGCAGCAGCGCGTTGGCGGCCACCGCGACGCACACCAGGCCGAGCAGGAAGCCCCAGCTCACGTCGGTCAGGTGGTGCATGCCCCGGTACATCCGCGAGTAGCCGATCATCAGGGGGATCCCCAGCCCGACCACCCACCACAGCACGTTGAGGATCTTGTAGCGGTGGGTGTGCAGGGTCAGTATCAGCGCGAGGCCGCAGTAGAAGGCGACGGCCGCGCTGGTGTGGCCGGAGGGGAAGCTGGAGGTGGGGGGCGCGGGGTCCAGGTGCTGCACCTCCGGCCGCTTGCGCTGGGCGAAGACCGTGGCCAGCAGGAAGATGGCCGACTGGGAGAAGACGGCCAGCGTCAGGAAGGCCGACTCGTTCCAGCGCTTGAACGCCAACCGGAAGACGATGATGAGCACCGCGGTGCCGGCGATGATCGTCGGCATGTCGGAGAAGGCGGTGAAGGTGTCCGTCAGCGAGTTCCAGAAGGCGTTGCGGTCCTTGGTCATCGCCGCGTTGACCCCCTCGTCGTTCGCGATGAGGGTCGTGGTCTGCAGGACCTTGGTGATGAGGAGCCCGACGCCGATCGTCAGGGCGGCCATGAGGACGAGCGGCAGGAGGATGAGGCGCGCCGCGTTCTTGAAGTCGATCGACGTTTTCGACATGGCGCGCGAACTACCCTAAAACATCTCCTCAGAACGTTCCGGCTCGACACCTTCCTTGTGCGGTTCGACCGGCCTGCGGCCTTCCTCGCGCCGCCAGCTCTCGAACCCGGCGACGGTCCCGGCGACCACCACCACGCCGAGGGTGAGCCCGGCGGTCACGTCGCTGAGCCAGTGGACGCCGAGCGCCACCCGCGTGTAGGCGACGAAGATCGCGATGGCCGCCGCGACGATCCACGCGGTCATGCGCGCGGCCGTGCTCCTCAGGGACGGCAGCAGGATGAGCACGAGGACGCACACCCCCGTCGCGGCCGCCATCGCGTGCCCGGAGGGGAAGGAGGCGCCCGGCGCCGTCGCCACCGGGTCGGGCAGGACGGGCCGCGCCCGGTTCACGATCTCCTTGACCGCGAGGTTCAGCAGCCCGCTGACGGTGATCGTGACCACCGCCCACACCGCCAGCCGCCGGGCTCCGCGATACCAGAGCCACAGGGCCGCCGCCACCACCAGCGCCCGCCACACGTTCGGCCCCAGCACCTCGGTCGCCACGCTCAGGAAGTGCGTGTAACGGGGCTCCGCGAGGGCGCGGGTGTGCAGGCTCCGCGCCACGCTCTCGTCGAGGTCGTTCAGCGGGGTGAAGGAGGAGACGACGAACACCAGGAGCAGGATGAACGGCACGGCGAACAGCGCGACCAGGGCCACCGCGAGGGTGAGTCGCGTACCCAGACGGCGGTCCGACGCCTTCCTGTCATGGCGGCCGGGCAACTTGAGCATTCCATACGGGTACCCGAGGACGCCCGGATATGCGTGGGAGACCGTAAAAGGGAAGCCGCCGGTCTCCGGTGTCCCGGTCGCGGTGACCGGGAGGCCGCCGTCAGGCGGCGCGCCGGGCCTCGCGCCGGGTGGTCCAGCGCAGAACGTCGCAGTGGCGCCGCTCGGCCTCGGCGAGGGCGGCCTCTCCGGCGTAGGAGTCGAGTACGGCACGCAGCCACGGCATCTGCTCAGTGACGTCCCGCCACGCCTGGGCCGGGTCACCCGCGCCGAGTTCGAGCAGCGCGTCCAGGTGCGCCGCGTAGGCGGTCCACCACTGGCGGCTCAGTTCGGCGAGGAACCCGCCCAGGCCGCCGAACTCCTGCTCGATCTCCGGCTCCCACCACGGCGGCACGGTGGTGGCGCCGGTCTCCTCCAGGTCGCGGAGGACGACACGGGCCAGGGTGCGCCGGCGGCGGACTGCTGCGGAACGTGACAGAGTGCTCATATGCCTCACTCTGCCGCCTTCCACTTGCTGATCACTTAAAACCCTGTTGACGGCGGTTGCGGGGGTGTGCCCGGACGGCGCCCGGAGTGTGCCGGACTGTGTCCGGGGGTGTGCCGGACCGGGGCCGGGGATGTTCCGGAGCGTGCCCCGGGACGCGCCGGACGGCGGCCCGCCGGGAGCGATTGGCCCAAGGCACCGGACGGCACTAGTCTTTGCCGCAGATCATTCCGCCTTGCGTCCGCGGAGCTACCTCGGCTCGGAGGAAGCTTTTCCCATGACTCAAGGTGATGGACCATCCCGGCCCGTCGGCTACGACCCGGACCCCTCGCGCGGTGTTCCCCGCGCCGGCGCGCGCGGGCGGCACGTCGACCGGCCGCCCGGAATCCGGCGGCCCGACCGGCCGTGACCGGGCTCCCGGCCCCGGCCCGGCCCGGTTCACGAACCCGGGCGATCCGGTTCCCCGGCCCGGCCCGGTTCGCGGGATCCGATCGGTCCGGTTCCGGGTCCGGAACGGCCGTGAACGGCAGCCCGTGAAACCCCGGCAGGAGAGCGTCCCATTGGACTCGCGGTGGCCGCCCCAAAGGTAATAACCGTTATTTCTCCTATTTCTGGGCAGTCGTAACGCCCACGTCAAGTAGGTAGGCCGACGCTGAAAGGCGCCACACATATGACCCATGTCGATCCGGACTCACTGGTCGCGAGTCTCAGACGTCTCCAGACGGCCTCGTCCGCCCAGGGGAAGGGCATCGTCCACCAGCTGGAGCGGGCCGTGG
The DNA here is from genome assembly GCF_050942225.1 of Streptosporangium sandarakinum. Taxonomy (NCBI): domain Bacteria; kingdom Bacillati; phylum Actinomycetota; class Actinomycetes; order Streptosporangiales; family Streptosporangiaceae; genus Streptosporangium; species Streptosporangium sandarakinum. The sequence goes on along the minus strand of NZ_CP192034.1, from coordinate 7,788,609 downwards.
ACGTCGTGGACACCCTCTTCGGCTACTCGGGCGCCGGCCTGATGTTCGCCGAGGAGGGCGGCAAACTGCGCTACCTGGTCGCCACCGACGACCGGGGACGCAGCCTCGAAGGCGCGCAGCTCCACCTCGGCCAGGGCCCGTGCGTGTCGGCCTACGCGGAGAACACCGCGGTCACCTCGACCGACGTGCACTCGGACCCGCGCTGGCCGAAGCTCGCCGACCTGCTCCACCCCGAGGTGCGGGCGGTCGCCGGGGTCCCGGTACGGCTCGGCGGCGACCCCGTGGGCACCCTGAACGTCTACCAGTCGGAGCCGTACGAGTGGGACGAGTCGGACGTCCAGGCCCTCTACGCCTACGCCGACGTGATCGAGCAGCTCCTCAGCGCCGCGATGGCCGCCGAGGAGAAGAGCGCCCTGGCCGAGCAGCTCCAGTACGCCCTGGACTACCGGGTCGTCATCGAGCGGGCCATCGGCTACCTGATGGGCAAGCACGACCTCACCGCGGCCCAGGCGTTCACCGGGCTGCGCAAGCGGGCCAGGGACAGCCGCCGCCGGGTGGCCGATCTCGCGGCCGAGGTGCTGGGGGAAGGGGCGGGCGAGCCGAGGTGAGCGTGCGCCCCGCGACGACCGGCCGGGGCGATCAGGCGCCCCGCGGCCGGCCGGGCCGGGCGGCCGCCCCGCGGCGGACGGTGGGCGCCCCGCGGCCGGCCTGAGCGGGCGTCCACCGGCGAGCCGTACCGCTCGCCGGGGGTACTAACCTGATCGGTGATGTATCGATTCGTGTTCACGCAGGTCCTCAGCCGCTTCGACCCGGAGGATGTGCACCATCTGACGGTCCGCGCGCTCCGCCTCCTGTCGGTGACGCCCGCGGTCAAGCGGCTCGTCCACCGGCGGCTCGCCCCCCGCGACCCCGCCCTGCGCGTGCGGGCGTTCGGCGTGCACTTCCCCGGCCCGTTCGGGCTGGCGGCGGGCTTCGACAAGGACGCCGGGTGCGTGGAGGCCATGTCCGCGCTCGGCTTCGGTCACGTCGAGGTGGGCACGATCACCGCGCACGCCCAGCCGGGCAACGCCAGGCCCCGCCTGTTCCGCGTTCCCCGCGCCCGCGGCATCGTCAACCGGATGGGCTTCAACAACGCCGGGGCGGGTGCGGCGGCCCGGGTGCTGAGCCGGCCGCGCGGGGTCCCGGCCGTCGTGGGCGTCAACATCGGCAAGACCAAGGTCGTGCCCGAGTCCGAGGCCGTCCAGGACTACGTCACGAGCGCCAGGGAGCTCGCCCCGCTGGCCGACTACCTCGTCGTCAACGTCAGCTCCCCGAACACCCCCGGCCTGCGCGACCTGCAGGCCGTCGAGCTCCTACGGCCGCTGCTCGCGGCGGTCAAGGAGGTCGCCGACGCCACCCCCCGCCGCACCCCGCTGCTGGTCAAGATCGCCCCGGACCTGGCCGACGACGACGTCGACGCGATCGCCGACCTGGCCCTCGGCCTCGGCCTCGACGGCATCATCGCCACCAACACCACGATCCGCCGCGACCTGGACGCCGCCGGGCGGGGCGGCCGGCCCGACGAGCACTGGAACGAGACCGGCGGGCTGTCCGGCCGTCCGCTGAAGGACCGCTCGCTGGAGGTGCTGCGCAGGCTGCGCGCCCGGGTGGGCGACCGCCTGACGCTGGTCTCGGTGGGCGGCGTGGAGGACGCCGACGACGTCTGGGAGCGCCTGCTCGCCGGGGCCACCCTCGTCCAGGGCTACAGCGCGATGATCTACGAGGGACCGCTGTGGGCCCACCGGATCCACCGCGAGCTGTCCCGCCGGCTGCGCCGCCGCGGCGTCACCGACCTGCGAGAGGTCATCGGCCTCACGGCGACCGGGGCCGATACCCTCACCGGAGGAAACGAGGGTGGGAGGCGCTGATGAGCGTGATCACGTATACCGTCACCGGGATGACCTGCGGCCACTGCGTCAGCTCGGTCAAGGAGGAGGTCGGCGAGGTCCCCGGGGTCACCGGGGTCGAGGTCGACCTGGGAAGCGGCCGGGTCGAGGTCTCCGGCGACTCCCCCGACGACGCGGCGATCCGCGCCGCGATCAAGGAGGCCGGCTACGAGGTCGCCGGCTGACCCGCGCCCCGGCCGGCGCGGGCCGTACGGCGCGGCACCCCGGACCCGATGCCGCGCGGACGACCCGCGCGGCCGGTCAGGCCACGCCCCGTACGGCCGCCGGCGACCGGCCCGCGGGGCCGGTCAGGCCCCGTCTCCGGCGATGCTGGGCCGCGTGGAGTCGGCGAGGTGGGTCATCTCCTCCAGCCGCCGCATGACCTCCTCCACCTTGACGGCCCGCGGCCGGTGGCGGCGGTGCCCAGCGCCGCCGAGCTGCCAGGGGCGCGGCCCGGACGGCGGGCGGTACTCGACGCCCAGCGCGTCCAGGCGGTCCAGGTGGCGGGTGAGCCGTTCCGGGAAGTCGGCGCCGGCCGCGCCGGACCAGGTGACCTCGGCCAGCGCGCAGCCACGGGGCCAGGCGCGGTAGTCCACCGCCCGTCCGTCGGGCAGCCGCTCGCTCCACAGCTGGAACTGCGCCCCCAGCACGCGCCCGCGCTGCCCGGCCGTCCACGAGGACGGCGCCGGGTCGAAGGCCGCCACGTCCGCCAGGGTGATCGCGTCGCCGATGGCGATCGGCTCGTCCTCCGAGGCGGACTCGGCGTAGTCGAAGTACAGCGGGAAGACCGGCGTCTGCACCACGTCGTGGCCCGCCTCGGCGGCGCGCCGGGCCACCTCCATCCCGCGCCAGGGCATCACGATCGTGTCGGTCCGCAGCGCGCCGCTGACGAACGCCTCGTCCCAGACGACCGCCCGGCTGCCCCGCCCGGCCAGCTCGTCCGCCAGCCGCCGCAGGAACCAGGCGTGCAGGTCGCTCGGCTCGGCGAGCCCCAGCTCCTCGCGGAACGCGGTGATGGCCGGTGAGGCGGCCCAGTCGTCCAGCACGCACTCGTCGCCGCCGATGTGCACGTAGGGCGTCTCGCCCAGCGCGCCGAGCAGCTCGTCGAACACGGCGGTCAGGAACTCGATCGTCTCCGGCAGCGGGGACAGGATCGCGGGGGAGATGCCCCAGCGGTCCAGCACGGTGAAGGGCGCGGGCTCCCGGCCGTCCGCGGCCCGCGCGCCGAGCGAGGGGTAGGCGGCGAGGATCGCCGAGGCGTGACCGGGCACGTCGATCTCCGGCACGACCGTCACGGCCCTGGCCCTGGCGTAGGCGGCGATCTCCGTGAGGTCGCCGAGCGTGTAGTGGCCGCCGTGCGGCACCTCGTCGAAGGCGTCCTCCTCGCCGCGGATGCTGGTGATCGTGCGCGGCCGGTGCGAGCCGATCTCGTGCAGCCGGGGCGCGACACGGCTCTCGATCCGCCAGCCCTGGTCGTCGACCAGGTGCAGGTGGAGCCGGTTCAGCTTGTGCGCCGCCATGAGGTCGACCATCCGCAGCACCTCGCGCTTGGGCAGGAAGTGCCGCGCCACATCCAGGTGGACCCCGCGCCAGGAGAACGCGGGCGCGTCCTCGACCCGGCCGCACGGCACCGTCCACGAGTCGCGGGCCGTCGCGGCGCGGAACGCCTCGGCGCCGAGCGCCTGCCGCAGCGTCTGGCCGGCGTAGAACGCGCCGGCCCGGCCGCCGGCCGTGATCCGGACGCCTTCGGGCGTCACCTCCAGCGCGTAGGCCTCCTCGCCCAGCGCCGGGTCCTCCGTCACCGTGACCGGCCCGTGCCCGGCGGGACGCAGGTCCAGCACGGGCAGCGCCCGGCGCAGGGAGTCCACCGGTCCGGCGGGGCCCGTGACACCCGCCCCGGAGGGAAGGTCGAAGGACCCGCCGGTCCGGTCGAAGAGGACAGGACGCGGCAGAAGATCAGTCATGCCTTCAGATCATGCCAATCCCGGCCGGACCGCGCACCCCCCGGACGGTCCGGCGGCGAGGCCGCGCGTCACCTCAGGTAGGTCTGCAGCCCGTTGGCCAGGGCAGTGGCGATCCGCTGCCGGAATTCCGGGCTCTCCAGCTTGGCGGCGTCACCGGCGTTGCGCATGTTGCCGGTCTCGATGAAGATCTTCGGAACCGTGGAGAGGTTCAGCCCGCCCAGGTCGCTGCGGAAGCTCAGCGCCTTGGATCCGACGTAGGTGGAGTACGGGATGCCGGTGCCCGAGCGGTAGGCGTTCCTGACGTCGATGCCGAGCCGCCGGGAGTCGGCCACCACCGGGTCGACCGGGCCGCCGATCTTCTTCGGAATGATCACGTGGAAGCCGTGGTCGGCCGGGCCCGCGCCGTCGGCGTGGATGGAGATCGCCGCGTTCGCCTTCGCCTTGTTGCCGATGGCGGCCCGCTCGGTGATGCATGGGCCTACGCCGTTGTTGCCGTGCCTGGTGAGCTTCACCGTCGCGCCCCGGCTTTCGAGGATCTTCTCCAGCCGCCGGGAGACGTCCCAGGTGAAGGCCGCCTCGCTGTAACCGCTGTTGGTGGCGGTACCGGTGGTGTCGCACGCCTTGCGCTGGGTCAGGACGTCGACCTGCTTGTTGATCTTCGCTGGGTACTTGTAGTTGGCTCCGTTGTGGCCCGGGTCGATGACCACGGTCTTGCCGCTCAGCGGCTTCGCCGAGGTGGTCCCGGCCGCCGGCGGGGTGGTCCGCGCCGTGGTCGCCGGGGCTGTCTCCGCCGCGGGACCGCTCGGGGCCGTCACCGGATTCGCCGCGCGGGGCGCGGGCTCCGCGTCACGCGCCGGACCCGCGGCGGTGGTGCCGCCACCGCACGCGGCGGCGCTCAGGCCGCAGGCGACGAGGACCGTCGCCAGTGCTTTACTGGTCACGCTCATCCCCCTCGAAGGAGTCGTCAACCACCCAACTTACGTGGCTCGGAACGTGACCGGCGCCACCGTCACCAGACGTGGTCGCCCATCTCCTGCTTGGTGAGGAGCGAGGCGAGCTCCCGGGCGTCCTCGGCGTCCAGCCCCAGGACCACGCGCGGGCGCCCCCACGGATGGTCGATCGAATGGGCCACGTAACTCGCCACGGACTCGGCGCCGACGTCTCCGGCGCGGCCTCGGGCGGCCCTCCAGTGTGCCCACGCCCGCTCCAACTCGGCGGCCGCGCGCTGGGCGCATGAAACCAGTTCTGGATCACGCATCGTCAACCCCCTCTTGTCACACAGGAGTGAACACCGGTGGCTTTCCGCCACTTCGGGGGTTGACCAGGTCTTGACGGGAAACTGGGGCCCGCCTGGGCGCGGTGCGACGCATCCAGGCGGACGCCTCAGTCGGGAGCCGGGCCGGTGGTACGCCGTACGACCAGCCGCGGCGTCACCTGACGCAGCCGCGAGGCCTTGCCGGGGTCGCCGATCCGGTCGCTGAGCAGCGCCGCGGCCGAGCGGCCCATGTTCCGGCGCGGCTGCTCGACGGTGGTCAGCGAGATCGGCGCGGTCCCCGCGAGGTGGGTGTTGTCGTACCCGATCACCGACAGGTCCTCGGGCACCCGCAGGCCGAGCTCGGCCGCCACCGCGAGCACGCCCATGGCGACCGTGTCGTTGGCGGCGAAGATCGCGGTCGGCCGGGGGGTGCGGGTGAGCAGGACGCGTGCCGCCGCCGCGCCGCCCTCCTCGGTGCAGTCGCCCTGCTCGACCATGATGTACGGCGCCAGCGCCCGGCGGCGCATCGCGACCAGGTAGCCCTCGCAGCGGAACCACCCCGAGGAGAACCGGGAGCCCTCGACGTGGGCGATCCGGCGGTGGCCGAGTTCCACCAGGTGGTCGATCGCCAGGCGCGCGCCGAGCTGGTCGTCGTCGACGACGATGTCCACGCCGCCGAGGTCGGTCTCGCGCTCGCCCACCACGACCGTGGGCGTGTAGGAGGTGGCCTCGATCAGCGTCTCGCTGGTGGGCGCGATGCCGAGGAGCACCAGGCCGTCCACCCGCAGCTCCAGGAACGCTCCCACGGCCTCGTCCTCGAAGGCGGGGTCCCACTGGCTGTTGCCGATGAGCAGCCGGAGCCCGTCGCCGTGCAGGCTCTCCTGCAGGCCGTCCAGGAACTCGGCGTAGAAGGGGTTGTGCAGGTCGGCGACGAGCGCGCCGACCAGGTGGGTGCGGCCCTCGACGAGGCTGCGGGCGACCGCGTTGGGCCGGTAGCCGAGCTCCCTGGCCGCCTGCAGCACGGCCTGCCTGCGGTGCTCGCTGACGTGCGGCGACCCGCGCAGGACGAGTGACACCAGCGACTTGGAGACGCCGGCGCGTTCGGCGACGTTACGGATCGTCGGCCGTGGGCGCGGTCCGTAGCCGTCGGGCGCGACGGGTTCGGTGAGCCCGCGGGCTCGGGTGGCGGTGACATTGATCGGCGGACCTGACATGGCTCTCCCCCGTGATGGTGGATGGGCACCTGTCACTCAAAACGATCGAGAACCCGAAGGGGTACGGCCTGTGTTCAGGAAGTCCGATCTTGCGATGGCCGCGGGTGCCGGGCCGTACGGGCGGGCACCGGGCGGTGTGCCGCGCGCAGGGTGCCTCTGACCAGGCGGGACGTCACCGGGGGAGGGTCGCCGAGAGCGTCGTCGGCGCGGCGTGGCGCCCGGGAGAACGGCGGCGGGCCGCCGGGCGGATCCGGGCGGGTCCGCCCGTCCGGTTACGGAGCGGATACGGAACGATTCACCGGACGGGCCCGGCCGGCTCGCGACACGCGCGGACGGCCCCGGACGAGGCGGCCCGTACGGGGCGGAAGACGATCGGCGCGCGAGGCGCGGTCGGCCTCAGGTGCCCGGTCGGCCCCGGGCGCGCGCGGGTGTGTGACCCGGTGCGGACGGCATGGGCGGCACGGACGGCACGGTACGACCGGTGCGGCCGGCGCCGTGCCGGGGCGGCGCCGGGCGGGCGGCGCCGCTCCCCACACAACCGGTGTGGTCTGCGCGCCCACGGCGTGAGCGCGCGGTTGGTCCCCCTAGTTTCTGAAGCGATCGATCCCCGTCTTACTCGGAACGCTGTTGCGGAATCCCCGCGAGCAGCGCCCGGACCTCGGTCTCCCGGTAGCGGCGGTGACCACCCAGGGTGCGGATGGACGTCAACTTGCCCGCCTTCGCCCACCGGGTGACGGTCTTGGGATCGACGCGGAACATGGTTGCGACCTCCGCCGGGGTGAGCAGCGGCTCTGCCTCGGGTGTACGAGCTGACATTTGTGCGGCCTCTCCTCCATGTGGACCGGCGACAGCGATCCTGCGACTTGACGCTTGTCACGGATGTCCGCTTATGGCCCCTTGCGTGCGGCTGTTCGGACCATATGCGGCATCACCCGATGTGACCATACAGCCACGTAGAGCGATTGGCGAGCCTTTGCGGGGCTCATCTCTCTTGTGCACCTGTTGTTGTCACGCTCGGTGATTCTAGCGACACGTTTCGTGGTATCGCAGTGAAAACGGCAAACTACTCAGTTCGTAGATGTGTCGCCGGTCATCGACTGAACTACTTATGCAGGTCAGAGGGATGATTTGCGACTCAGTTTGCTGATTCGAGAAGTTGTATTGATCTCCAGCGGAGAATCACCCGCCGGTACATGGTGAAGGCCAACTCTTCCTCGCCGGTTTCCAGACCCGTCAGGGCCGCCGAGACCTCCGCGACCGAGTGGTCGGCCTGCAGCGTGTCGTCGTCCATGAGGTGGACGATGCCGCCGTAGTCGAGCTCCACCAGCGAGTGGGGATGGAACTCCTCCAGCCAGCGCGCCACCTCCTCGATCCCGGAGATCAGCGTGTCATCGCCCACGTGCCTGCGGACGATCTGCAGGGCGCGGGCGCTGCGGCGCCTGGCGTGGGCCATGGACGTCACGTAGATCAGGTTGCGCGTGGTGGTCGCGCCGCTCCGGGGCCGGCCGTCGTCCAGGACGAGCCACCGCTCGTTGTGGTCGAAGGGGACGAACCACTCCGTGGGAACGTGCCACGTCGAGGTCCGGATGTTGGTTCGCAGCGCCGCCGAACCGCCGCGCCGCTTGAACCTGTCGAAGTCGTCGGCCGTCTGCTGGGCGACGGTGAACGGCACGAACCGCTCCGCGAGGCGGGCCGGCGTCGCCCCCCGGAAGCGGGAGAAGGCCAGCCACGACCTCAGCCGGCTCTGCCAGGGGCAGACGTACAGCACCTCCTCCACACGCCTGAGATAGGCGTTGGGGCTCTCGTGGGGAGGCGCCGGGACCGGAGGGACGCCGAGCAGGCGCCGTACCGCCTCGCCGTGCTCGGCGCGCAGGGCGCCCGCGCGACGGGGCCGGTCGGCGGCCTCGGCGTAGGCGGCCCAGGAGGCGCGCTCCTGCGGGGCGAACGCGGCCAGCGGTTCGTAGACGCGGAGGTAGGCGGCATAGGGCAGCACGACCGTAATCGTGTCATGAAGAACCGCTTCCTGTCCGGTATCGACCCCGTGCCCGCCGGGCGGGCCCGGGGCCGTCCGCCGCCGCCAGGCCGTCCCACCTGGTGGGAAGGCGGGGTTTCCTCCTCCGCTGTCCCGGAAGTTGTGGTTACTCTGAGACTGATCTCCGCCGCGACGGAGCGGCGGACCTGAACGACCGGGAGTCACCACAGTGACCGACGTCTTCGGGCTGTCCCACCAGGACATCAGCCCCTCGAACGGCCAGACCAAGCACGAGCAGGTGGTCTTCTGCTCCGACGAGCGCAGCGGTCTGTACGCGATCATCGCGATCTACAACACGGCCCTCGGGCCGGCGCTCGGCGGCACCAGGTTCTACCCCTACGAGAGCGAGCAGGCGGCGCTGGCCGACGTGCTCAACCTCTCGCGGGCCATGGCCTACAAGAACGCCCTGGCCGGGCTCGACCTCGGCGGCGGCAAGGCCGTCATCATCGGGGACCCGGCGGCGGACAAGAGCGAGGCGCTGCTGCGCGCCTACGGCCGTTTCGTGCAGTCACTGGGCGGCCGCTACTACACCGCCTGCGACGTCGGCACCTACAGCGAGGACATGGACGTCGTGGCCCGCGAGTGCTCCTTCGTGACCGGCCGCACGCCGGAGCAGGGCGGGGCGGGCGACTCCTCGATCCTGACCGCCTTCGGCGTGTTCCAGGGCATGCGCGCCGCGGCCGAGCACACCTACGGCTCGCCGAGCCTGCGCGGCAGGCGCGTCGGCGTCGAGGGCGTGGGCAAGGTCGGCCACCGCCTGGTCGAGCACCTCCTCGCGGACGGCGCCGAGGTCGTGCTCTGCGACGTCAGCGAGCAGGCCGTCGAGCGGGTCAGGGCACGGCACCCCGAGGTGAACGTCGTCACCGACAAGACCGAGCTCACCGGCGCCGACCTCGACGTCTACGCGCCGTGCGCGCTGGGCGGGGCGCTGGACGACGAGACGGTCGCCCGCCTGCGTGCCAGGATCGTCTGCGGCGGGGCCAACAACCAGCTCGCCCACCCCGGGGTGGAGAAGGAGCTCGCCGGGCGCGGCATCCTCTACGCGCCCGACTACCTGGTCAACTCCGGCGGGGTCATCCAGGTCGCCGATGAGATCGGCGGTTTCGACATGGACCGGGCGAAGGCAAAGGCCACCCAGATCTACGACACGACTCTCAAGATCTTCGCCATGGCCGCCGAGGACGGGGTCCCCCCGGCGGTCGCAGCCGATAGGCTGGCGGAACGCAGAATGTCGGAAGTCGGGCGAATTAGGGGCATTTGGCTGGGCCACTAGCGCCTCGCGCCCATACGGCGTACCGAGCCGGGCGTAAAACAGGTACGGTTGTAGTCGAACGAGAGCTGACGCCTCAAGTCAGGTGGCGTCAGTGCGTGGTGCGTTAGCGACGAGGGGTCGGGCACGACCCCACACGAGGGGGTCGAGCCAATGGGGCGCGGCCGAGCAAAGGCCAAGCAGGTCAAGGTTGCTCGCCAGCTGAAGTACAACAGCGGTGGCACTGATCTTGAGCGTCTTCGCAACGAGCTCGGAGTCAGGGACGACTCCAACCACGGTGACGACGCCAACGACTCCTACGACGAGCTGGCGGATCGCTATGCCGATTACGCCGACGACTTCGACGACCGCGACAGCGGACCGCCCGGTCGCCGTTAGGCCCAACTTCAGACGGAGCGTGAGCTGAACACCCGGTGGCCTCGGGCCACCGGGTGTTTTCTCCGTGTCCTGACCGAAGAGCGCCCCGGATCCCCGGGGCGCTCTTCGTCGTATCGGGCCGCCCGGGGACCGGCGCCGGCCGTACGGCGAGGCGGAGTCGTACGGCCGGGCGGGACGACGCGGCGGGTCCCCCTGACCTAGCGGTAGCGGGCCAGGCCGGTGCCGGGGACGACCTCGCCGAGCACCCAGGCCGGGAGGTTCCGCTCCGCGAGCAGGGCCAGGGCGGCGTCGACGGCGTCCGGAGCGACCACCGCCGCCATGCCCACACCCAGGTTGAAGGTGCGGTCCATGTCGGCCTGCGCCACCTTGCCGTGCCCGGCGAGCACCTCGAAGACCGCCGGAGGGGTCCAGGAGGACCGGTCGAGCAGCGCGTCCAGGGTCGGCGGCAGGGACCGCGACAGGTTGCCCTCCAGGCCGCCGCCGGTGATGTGGGCGTAGGCGTGGACGTCGACGGCGCGGGCCAGCTCCAGGCAGTCGCGGGAGTAGATCCTGGTCGGCTCCAGCAGCTCCTCGCCCAGCGTCCGGCCCAGCTCGGGGACCTCCGCCTCCAGGGAGAGGCCGGCCAGCTTGATGACGTGCCGGACCAGCGAGTAGCCGTTGGAGTGCACGCCCGAGGAGGCCAGGGCCAGCACCACGTCACCCTCGCGGACGCGGTCCGGGCCCAGCATCGCGTCGGCCTCCACCACGCCGGTGGCGGCGCCCGCGAGGTCGTACTCGTCGGCGCCCATGGCCCCGGGGTGCTCGGCCGTCTCGCCGCCGATCAGCGCGCAGCCCGCGAGGCGGCAGCCCTCGGCGACGCCGCCCACGATCTCGGCGATCCGCTCGGGGACCACCTTCCCGCAGGCGATGTAATCCGTCATGAACAGCGGCTCGGCGCCGCAGACCACCAGGTCGTCCACGACCATGCCGACCAGGTCGACGCCGATCGTGTCGTGCTTGCCGAGCGCCTGCGCCAGCATCACCTTGGTGCCGACGCCGTCGGTGGAGGCGGTCAGCAGCGGCCGCCGGTAGGACAGCAGCGCGGAGGCGTCGAACAGGCCGGCGAAGCCGCTGGGGTCGTCGACCACCTCGGGCCGCCGGGACCGCGCGACCTTCGACTTCATCAGCTCGACGGCGCGCTCGCCGGCGTCGATGTCGACGCCGGCCGCGGCGTAGCTGGTCACAGCTTGGCCTCCAGGACGTACTTGCCCACGTTGTCGCGGTCGATGGGAATCGGGTACACACCGTCGAAGCAGGCCCGGCAGAGCCGCTCGGCGGGAAGCGTGGTGGCCTGGGTCAGGCCCTCCATCGAGATGTAGCCGAGCGAGTCGGCCCCGAGGGAGGCGCGGATCTCCTCCACGCTGAGCGAGCCGGCGATCAGCTCGGCCCGGGTGGCGAAGTCGATGCCGTAGAAGCACGGCCAGGAGACCGGCGGGGAGGAGATCCGGACGTGGACCTCGCGCGCGCCCGCCTCGCGCAGCATCTTGACGATCGCCCGCTGGGTGTTGCCGCGCACGATCGAGTCGTCCACGACGACCAGGCGCTTGCCCGCCACGACCTCCTTCAGAGGGTTCAGCTTGAGCCGGATGCCGAGCTGGCGGATCGTCTGGGACGGCTGGATGAAGGTCCGGCCGACGTAGGAGTTCTTGACCAGGCCCTGGCCGTACGGGATGCCGCTCTCCTCGGCGTAGCCGACCGCGGCGGGGGTGCCCGACTCGGGGGTCGGGATGACCAGGTCGGCCTCGACCGGGTGCTCGCGGGCCAGCACCCGCCCGACCTCGACGCGGGTGGACTGCACGCTGCGGCCGGCGATCGTGGTGTCGGGGCGGGCGAGGTAGACGTACTCGAACAGGCAGCCCTTGGGGTCGGCCGCGGCGAAGACGCGCGAGCGCACACCGCGCTCGTCGATGGTGAGCAGCTCGCCCGGCTCGATCTCGCGGACGAACGTGGCGCCCACGATGTCCAGCGCCGCCGTCTCGGAGGCGACCACCCAGCCGCGCTCCAGGCGGCCGAGCACCAGCGGGCGGATGCCCTGCGGGTCGCGGGCGGCGTAAAGGGTCTTCTCGTCCATGAAGACGAGGGAGTAGGCGCCCCTGACCTGGGGGAGGAGCTCGGCCGCGGCGTCCTCGATGGGCCGGCCGCGGTCCTGCGCCAGCAGCGCCGCGAGCACCTCGGTGTCGGTGGTCGCCCTGGTCGAGCCGGGGGCCAGGCGCCGCGCCAGCTCGGGGGTGTTGATCAGGTTCCCGTTGTGGGCGAGCGCGAGCCCGCCGTCCTCGGTGGAGCTCAGCGTCGGCTGGGCGTTCTCCCAGACGCTCGACCCGGTCGTCGAGTAACGGCAGTGGCCGACGGAGATGTGGCCGCGCAGCGTGCCGAGCACCGACTCGTCGAAGACCTGGGCGACCAGGCCCATGTCCTTGTAGACGAGGATGCGGTTGCCCTCGCTGACCGCGATGCCCGCGGACTCCTGTCCGCGGTGCTGCAACGCGTACAGCCCGTAGTAGGTGAGTTTGGAAACTTCTTCCCCTGGCGCCCAGACACCGAAGACGCCGCAGGCGTCCTTCGGAGGACGGTCTTGGGGATCAAGGTCATGGCTCAGCCGGCCGTCGCCCTTCAGCACATGCTTCAGTCTAGGTCGGCCGAATCGCTGCTCGCGCTCCGGGGGTCGTCCGGCCTTGACCGAACTATGATCTGTCGTTTGCCGTGTCGGCCTGTTTCGGGGCAAAGGGCGGGGGGAGTGTGAGGTATCCGGCATATCTAGCGTCGGGAGAAGAGACGTGACAACACCTGAGGATCCGCGCCAGCCCGACCCCCGGCGGGAGCCGGGAGAGGAGGGCCCGGAGGAGACCCGGCCACATTCCCCGGAACCGCGCGTCCCCGGTGAGGACGAGGACACCGAGCAGCCGCCGGTCTCCACCCCCTCGGAGCCCACGCCGCCCCGTCACCCGGACGTGCCCACCGCACCGGAGGTCCCCGAGCCGATCCGGTCGGAGCCGGAGACCCCCTACGTCGTGCCGGGTTCCACCCCGCCCGCCTACCCCGGGTGGGAGAGCGCGCCCGAGGAGGCGGCCCACGAGCCGCTCGGCGAGCCGGGCGTGCCGCCGATCGCCGCACAGCCTTCCCGCTTCGACCCCCCGCCGGGCGGGGAGGAACGGCAGGGCGAGCCCGGTGAGCCGGAGCGACCGGGCGAGCGTGCCGAGACGGGCGGAACGGGCGGAACGGGAGGACCGGGCGGAGTGAACGAACCGGGCGGAACCGGCGGACAGGGCGGAGCCGGTGAGCAGGGCGGAACCGGCGGGCAGGGCGGAGCCGGTGAGCCGGACCGGGCCGGGCCGCCCGGTGGGGAGCCGGGCCGGGGTGCCGCGCCGCCGCCGGGCGGCGGGCCGTACGAGGGCGCTCCGCCGTACGAGGGCGCTCCGCCGTACCAGGGAGCCCCGCCGTACGAGGGGGGCGGTCCGTACCGGGGAACCCCCGGCTACCCGGGGGGAGGCACGGGGGAGACGCCGGCCTACCCGCCCGCGGGCGGCGGCGAGCCGTACGGGACGGGCGGCGCCTACCCGGGGCCGGCGCCCTACCCGGGGTATCCGGGGGGCCGGTGGGCGCCGGAGAAGCCGAGGACGGGGATCGGCACCGCCGCGCTCGTGCTCGGCATCGTGAGCATCTTCCTGCTCCTGGTGTGCGGTTTGGGCGTGCTGACGGCGGTGGCCGGACTGATCGTCGGCATCGTCGCGGTGGCGAAGAACTCCGGCCGCGGGCGCGGCTGGGCGGGCATCATCCTGAGCGCGCTGACCCTGATCATCGCCGTGGTCTTCCTGAGCTGGCTCTACAGCAAGGTCGGCGACTGCGCCAACCTGTCGCCCGAGCTCCAGCGGCGCTGCATCGAGGACCGGCTCGGCATCCAGGTGAGCACGCCGTGACCGCCGGACGGTGACCGCGCGCCTCTCCCGGCGGGATCCGGCCCGCCCGTCGGACGGGCTGCCCTGACGGGTGCGGCTGAACCCGGTGTGATCGGGCCGGACGTCCGGACGCGGGTGCCGGGACCGGATGTCGGACGTGGAAGGCCGGACCGGGGTCCGGGATCGCCCTCAGGGCACCGGGAGGTACGCCGACAGGTCGGCCCTGGCCCCGCTCGCGGAGACCTTCCCGGCGGCCGTCGCCTCGGCCCACGTCACCCGCCCGGTGGCGAGCTCCAGCCAGGTCCGCGCGTCGGTCTCGATCACGTTCGGCGGGGTGCCGCGGGTGTGCCGGGGGCCTTCCACGCACTGCACGGCGGCGTACGGCGGGACCCGCACCTCGACGGTCCGCCCGGGAGCCGCCGTCGCCAGCCGGTCCAGCAGGTGCCGTACGGCCAGCCGCGCGATGTCCCGCTCGGGCCGCAGATCGCGGTCGTAGACCCGCAGCACCACCGGCACGCACGCGGCCAGCAGCGCCGCGGGGCTTCCCGGCCCGTCGTAGGGCGGCTCGTCGAGTGCGGCGAGCTGGGCGTCCAGCGCGGCGCGGACCTTGGCGGGATCGGGCTTGTGAGGCGGCACGCCCCCATCATGCCCGCCCCCGGGAGCGGCGCGGCCGGTGAGCCGCCGGCCGCCGTCCCGTCCGGAGTCCTGGTGGGCCGCTCTCGCCCGACGCGCGGAGGCGGGGCGGCGCGGCCGGTCAGGCGCCGGCGCGGGGGGCCACGAGCCCGTGGTCGTAGGCGGCGATGACGAGGTGGACCCGGTCCCGCGCGCCGAGCTTGGCGAGCAGGTGGGAGATGTGGGTCTTGACGGTCTTGACGGAGATCGTGAGGTGGTCCGCGATCTCTCCGTTGGAGAGCCCGGCGCCGACGAGCGCGAGTATCTCGACCTCCCTGGCGGTGAGCCCGCCGACCGGCGCGGGCTCGCGGACGGCCGGCGTCCTCAGGTAGTGCTCGACGAGCCTGGTGAGGATCGAGGGGGCGAAGAGCGCCTCCCCGGAGTGGGCGCGCCGGATCGCGGCGATGAGCTCGCCGGGCTGGATGTCCTTGAGGAGGAACCCGGACGCCCCGGCGCGGAGGGCCTCGTGGACGTACTCGTCGAGTTCGAACATGCTGAGCACGAGGACCCGGGTCGCCGCCAGGTGCGGGTCGGCGCATATCCGGCGGGTGGCCTGGATGCCGTCGAGCACGGGCATCCGCACGTCCATCAGCACGACGTCGGGGCGGGCGGCCCGGACGGCGGCGAGCGCGTCGGCGCCGTCGCCGGCCTGACCCACGACCGTGAGACCGGGGTCGTGGTCGATGACCATGGCGAGGCTGCGCCGGAGAAGCGGCTGGTCGTCGACGAGCAGCACCCGGATCGGGCGTTCACCGCCGTCCGCGGCGGCTTCCGGAACGGCTCCCGGAGAGCCGTCCGGGGTCACGACCCCGGCGGTGTCCGGCGTCGTCCCGCCGGGGCGTCCCGTACGGCCGGGCGCGGTCACGCCGCCTCCCCGTCCGGGATGCGGGCGGTGACGCGGAAGCCGCGCCCGGCGCGCTCCGCGCCGAGGACGCCGCCGAGCGCGGTCACCCGCTCGTTCAGCCCGAGCAGGCCGTGACCGGCGCCGGGCCTGGCCGTCCAGTGGCCCACGGGACCGTCGTCGTCGACGGTGACGACGACGGCGTCCGCGTCACGGCGGAGACGGACCCGGACGCCGGTGGGGCCGGCGTGCCGCGCGGCGTTGTCGAGGGCCTCGCGGATCACCTTGCAGACCGCCACCTGGACGCCCGGCGACACCTCCCCGACCGGCCCGAGGTCGAGCCGGACACGCAGCCCGGCGAGCCGCGCGGCCCGCACGATCCCGGGGACCCGGCCGAGGTCCTCCACGGGGTCGAGGGTCTCGGGCCCGTCGGTACGGCGGAGCACGATGAGCATGCGGCGCAGCTCGGTGGTGGCGTGCCGGCTCGCCTCCTCGATGTCCGCCAGCGCCTCCCGCGCCTCGCGGACGGCGGCGCCACAGGCGGGGTCACAGGCGGTGTCACCGGCGTCGATGACGTGCCGGGCCGCGGCGGCGCGGACGGTGACGAGGCCGAGGCCGTGGGAGACGATGTCGTGCAGGTCGCGGGCGACGCGCAGCCGTTCGACCAGCACCGCCTCGGACGCCGCCCACTCCGTGAGCCTGGCCTCGTGGGCGGCTCGCTCGGCGCGGCCCCGGCGGACGGCCCATACCGCGACGCCGAACGCCGCCACCGTGATCACCGGGGGCACGACGACCGCGAGGGGGCCGCTCGCCCCGACCCCGAGAAGGATCGCGGCCAGTACGGCGAAGGCCGTCCCGGCGAGATATCGCACGCGTGACCGCCACACCGGCCGTCCCGGGGTGTTCATCGCCCCGATCCTACGGTCCGCCCGCCCCGGCGTCGTCGGACCGGGGACTGACGTCCCGCGGGCCGAGCCCGCCCCCGCGGACCCGCTCCGGGACCGATGCGCCCACCCCGGTGACGGCCGTTGGCTGGGGTCCTGCTTCACGGATCGTCCCGCCCGCCGCGGTCGCCGAGGGGCCGCCCGACCGGGCCCCGACACGGCGGAGACCCGCGGAACGGAACCCGGGGGACGGCGGCGATCCGGTGACGACGGGAGACACATGATCACGATCGACCAGGTCAGCAAACGGCGGGGGAGCAAGCGGATCCTCACCGAGGTCGGCTTCGAGGCCCGCCCGGGGCGGGTGACCGGGTTCCTCGGCCCGAACGGGGCCGGGAAGTCCTCCACCCTGCGCATCCTCCTCGGCCTGGACCGCCCCGACGGCGGCGTCGCCCTCGTGGCGGGGCGGCCGTACGCCCGGTTGCGCCGGCCCCTGACGACGGTGGGCGCGGTGCTCGACGGCGGCGGCGCGCACCGCTCCCGCACCGGCCGCGGGCACCTGCGCTGGATCGCCGCCTCCAACGGGCTGCCCCGCGCCCGGGTGGACGAGGTCCTCGACCTCGTCGGCCTCACCGAGGCCGCGGGCCGGCGCGTGGGCGGCTACTCGCTCGGGATGGGCAGACGTCTCGCCCTCGCGGCGGCCCTGCTGGGCGACCCGCCGGTGCTGGTGCTCGACGAGCCGGTCAACGGGCTCGACCCCGAGGGCATCCGCCGGCTCCGCGGGCTCCTCCGGGACCGTGCCGCGGCCGGCGGGACCGTGCTGCTGTCCAGTCACCTCATCGGCGAGCTGGCCGAGACCGTCGACGACGTCGTGGTCATCGACCGCGGGCGTGTCGTGGCGCTGGGCACCCTCGCCGAGGTCACCGGCGCCCACCGCGGCCTTGAGGACGCGTTCTTCGCCCTCACCTCGGGCACGGGTCCCGGCGCGGGGCAGGGGGGCCGGCCGTGAGGGCGCTCCGCGCGGAACTCCTCAAGCTCTCCGGGATCCCGTCGGCGTGGGTGGCGGTCGTGATCGGCCTGGTCGTGCCCTTCGCCGTCGCGGCCCTCAACGCCGGCGCCCGGAGCGCCGGCCGGGCCGCCGGGGGCTCCGACCCGGCCGGCGTCGACGCCGGGTTCCAGGAACTGGCCTTCGGGGTCATCGGCGTGGTCGTCCTCGGCGTCGTCGCGGCGAGCAGCGAGTACTTCGCCGAGGGCGGGGACTCGGCGGGCGGCCGGCAGATCACGGCGAGCCTGACCGCGGTGCCGTCCCGCGTCCGGTTCCTCGCCGCGAAGGCCGGCGCGCTGATCCTGGCCGCAGCCGTCCTCGCCGCCCTCTCCACGGCGGCCACGCTCACCGTCAGCCGGGTCGTGCCCGGGGAGCTCACGGCGCCGCTCACCTCCGCCGACGCGCCGCGTGTCCTCGGCGTGGTCGCCTACTGGGTGCTGACCGCGCTGCTCGCCCACGGGCTCACCCTCCTCACCCGCGGCGGCGTGGTGCCGCTCGTCGTGCTCATCCTGAACACCTCCGTCGTCAGCGTCACCTACCTGCTGACCCGGGTCACGCCCCTGGCGAACTACCTGCCCGACCTGGCCGGGGCGCGGATGTTCATCCGGACGTTCCGGTCCTCCGTAGAGATCCCGCCCCTCGCCGGGGGCGCCGTCATGGCCGCCTGGACGCTCGCGCTGCTCGGCGTCGCCGCCGCCGTCTTCCTCCGGAGGGACGCGTGACCGCCGCCGCCCGTCTCCCGAGGCCCGGCCCGTCCGGTGCGTCCGGTCTGTCTGGTGCGTCCGGCGGGTCCGGTCATTCCGGTACGTCCGGACCGCGCGCCGTGGCCGGCACGTTCCGCGCGGAGGTCCTGAAGCTCCTCACTCTCCCGGCGCTGTACCTGACGGCCGCGATCACCTGGGCGGTCGCCCCGCTCCTGGCGGTCGCGTCCGTCTCGGCCGCCGCCGGGGAGGGGAACGGGCCCGGCCCCGGGACGGACCCGGGTCTGGCCCCGGTCGGGTACGCGCAGGCCGGGTTCGTCGTCCTCGGCGTCCTCGCCGCCGCCTCCGAGTACCGGGGCGGGCAGATCAGGACGACGCTGACGTGCGTGCCCCGCCGGGTCGAGGTGCAGCTCGCGAAGGCGGCGGCGCTCGCCGTGACGGCCCTTCCCGTCGCCGTGGCGGCCGCCGGATCCGGCGTCCTCGCCGCCCGCGTGGCGCTCGCCGCGCACGCTCCGCCGTACGGCGCCGCCGGGCCGGTGGACGCGCCGGGGGAGGTCCGGGCCGTGGCGGGGGCGGCCGCGTACCTCGTCCTCACCGCACTGCTCTCCTCCGCCGTGGCGACGTTGACGCGAGGGACGATTCCAGCCGTCACGGTGCTTCTCGGCCACCACTTCGTCGTCGGCCCCTACCTGGCCGGCCGGACCGCGCTCGCCGCGTACCTGCCCGGCACCGCGGGTCTGTGGCCCGGCGGCGGTACGGGCGCCGGCGGGGTGCTCGGCGCAGGGGGGAGGTGGGCCGTCGTCACCGGCTGGACCGTCGCCGCGCTCGGCGCCGCGATCGTCTCGTTCCGGCGCCGGGACGCGTAGGGCCCGTCCGCGCCGCCGTACGGCGTCCCGGCGACCTCAGAAGTTCAGAAGTACTGCCAGATGCTGAACCTGCGGACGATGAGGGGGACCGCGGCCCGGCCGACCACCCGGATGTGCCGGATGCGGGTCCTGAGGTTCATCGTGACCTTCACACACTTCAGGCAGACCTCGTGGAAACCCGGCAGGGCGTAGTAGGAGATCGAGGCGGCGCGGTGCCCCAGGCCCCTGTTGGACAGGCCCAGCCCGACCTCCCGGTAGATCCGTCGCGATCCCTTCAGGTTGAAGGCGGTCGAGCCGATGAGCGCGTGGTTCGCCGTCTTGGGGCAGTGCACGAATATCCGGACGTGGCTGGCCTGGCGGGGGTCGAAGGGCAGGACCCGGAGCGACGGGACCTTCCTCAGCAGCCGGGGGATGTGGTTGCGCCCCCTGGTGAACGGCGTGAACACCGTCTGATCGGTCCGGGACCTGACGTAGGCCGTGCTCGTGGCGCTGGCGCTCGCGGTGGCACTGGCGGTGGCCGTGGCGCTCGCGGTGGCACTGGCGGTGGCCGTGGCGCTGGGGCTGGCACTCACACTGGCACTGGCACTGGCACTGGGGCTGGGGCTGGGACCGGGGGCGACGCCTGCGTTCGGGCTCGCGCCGGGACCGGGGGCGGGAGCGGCCGCGGTGCCGGGCGCGGGGGCACCCGCGACCGGGGCGGCGCCGGGCCAGGCCACGACGGCCGGACCCGCCAGGAAGACGGCGGCCACCCCGGCGCCGATGGCGAGACGCATGCGCTCCTCCTGCCCGGACGGGTGCCCGCGCCGGCTGAGTGCCTCCGCCGGGCACGGCATGGGTGACGGTGGAGGGGCGCTCACCCGAAGCCCGCTCCGCGGCCTCCACCATGGCGGGGGCCCACGGCCCGGGCCCGGGGCGACCCGGGTGAGGACTCCCGGATCGCCGTCCTGACCAAGCTGTTCGTCTTAATTATGTGTGCCGTGTCGCGAAAAAAGGGGAGCCACGCTGGTCCGGCGTACCGCGCCCCACGCGATCGGCGCCGTGGCGGCCGTCGTCCCGACGGGCTCGGCCGCGGCCCCGGCGGGCTCGACGGCTCCGGCCGCCCGCGGTCCCGCGGGGCTCCCCGCGACACCGGTCGGCTCGGACGCGGCCGCGGCCCCGGCGGGTTCGGCCCCGGGGCCGGCGGTCCGGGCCGTCCGCAGCGCGAACAGGCTGATCGGCACGCCGGCCAGCACGATCGCCGCCGACACCACCAGCGCGTACCGGTAGGCGTCCAGGAAGGCCGCGGCCGGCGCGGCGCCGTCCGTCAGGAGGGATGCCTGCCGGGTGCTGAGGATCGCACCGAGGACCGTGACGCCGAGCAGCCCGAACACCTGTCGTGAGACGTTCAGCGCCCCCGAGGCGACCCCGGCGCGGCCGGCGGGCAACGCGGTGAGGATGGCGGTGGTCAGCGGCACCAGCAGTCCGCCGCCGAGCCCGTAGAGCAGGAACCACGGCAGCAGGTCGGCGAACGAGCCGCCCTCTCCGACGAAGGAGATCCCGAAGATCGCCACGGCCATCAGCAGCATCCCGGCGGCCACGGTGCGGGCGGTCCCGAGCCGGGCGGTGACCCGGGGCGCGACCGCCGCGACCACGGACATGACCAGTGCCATCGGCACGAACGACGCCCCGGCCTCGGTGGGCGAGAAGCCCAGCGCGTTCTGCAGGTAGAGGGCGGTGAAGAAGTAGATCCCGAACACCGCGAACGACCACAGCCCCGTCACCAGGGTGCCGCCGCTGAACACCCGTGACCGGAACAGCGACAGGTCGATCATCGGCTCGGACGTACGGAGCTCGACCGCGACGAAGACCAGTGCCGAGGCCAGCGCGAGGCCGAACGCGCCGAGGATCTCCGGCGAGGTCCAGCCGGCCTTCCCGCCCTCGATGAGGGCGTACGTCAGGGAGACCATCGTCAGGCTCGACGTGACGATGCCGGGCAGGTCGAGGCGGCGCCGTACCGGGTCGCGGGGGGCGGCCGCGATGGCCCACAGGCCGAGCCCGAACGCCACGATCCCGATCGGGACGTTGATCAGGAAGATCCACCCCCAGTGCCACCGCTCGCTGATCACCCCACCGGTCAGCGGCCCCAGCGCCATGGCCAGCGCGCCGATCGCGCTCCACAGGCCGACCGCGGTCGCGCGCTCCCTGGGATCGGGGAAGACCGTGGTCAGCAGCGCGAGGGCGGTGGGCGCCAGGAGGGCGGCGCCGACGCCCTGGAACACCCGGGTGGCGGTCAGCACGCCGCCGTCCGAGGCCAGGCCGGCGGCGAGGGAGGACAGGGTGAAGGCGGCGAGGCCGGCCAGGAAGATCCGTCGTCTTCCGAACAGGTCGGCCAGCCGCCCACCGGCCAGCATCAGCCCGGCCGAGATGAGGACGTACACGCTCACGACCCATTCCAGGCCCGAGACGTCCAGCGAGAGGTCCCGCTGGATCGTCGGCAACGCGACATTGACCACGTTGTTGTCCAGATAGGTCATGAAAGTGGCGAGGGAGATCGCTCCCAGAGCCCACCACCTGCGGTCCTGCGACATAACAGCTCCTCTACGCTGTACTTGTACGTCGTACATGTACAGCGCATAGTGGAACCTGTACCGCGTATAGTTGTCAAGCGTGATGGGAAAACTGACGCGCGAGGCGGTCGTCGAGCGGGCGCTGGAGATCGGTGACGCCGAAGGGCTTCAGGCGGTCACCATCCGGCGGCTCGCCCAGGAGCTGGGCGTCACACCGATGGCGCTGTACTGGCACTTCAAGAACAAGGAGCAGCTGGTCGTCGGCATGGCCGACCATCTGATCGAGGGCTTCGAGATCACCCCCGACGGCTCACGCCCGTGGCAGGAGCAGCTCCGCGAACTCGTCGGCCGGCTGGTGCGGATGCTGCGGCGCCACCCCTGCGCGGAGGCCGTGCTGGAGGAGGTCGACAAGATGGAGGTGCCGGCCTTCCTGCGGGTGTGGGACACCGCCCTCGGCCTGGCCCTGCGCGCCGGGTTCGGCGCCCGGGAGAGCTGCCTGATCACCCGGTACATCCTCCAGGGGGCCATCGCCCTGGCCGGAGGCTCGGTGGAGCACCGCAGGTGCGGGCCGGAGGGGCACGCGGAGCACGTCCGCCTCAAGCGCGTCCGCTTCCAGTCGCTCCCGCCGGACACCTACCCGAACATCGTGCGGATGGCCGTGCCCCTCACCGAGAGGGGCGATGCCGAGCTCTACGACACGTTCGGCGTGGACCTGCTGCTGTCAGGCATCGAATCCATGGCGGCCCGGCTCGACGGCTGAGCCGCGGGCGTCCCGGACGGTCCAGGCGATCCGGACGGTCCGGACGGTCCCTCGCCGCGCCGCCGAGGCCGGGCGAGCAGCGCGCACACGGCCCCGCACAGCGCGACGCCCAGCAGCACGGCGTAGGTGTTGCGGAAGCCGGTCATCAACTGCTCCACGGCGGCCGGGGAGACGCGGGAGAGCGTGCCCGCGTACACCCGGCCGCGCAGCTCGGCGCTGACCGGCGCGGTCAGCACGCTCAGCGTGAGCGCGACACTGAGCACGATCCCGACGTTCATGATCATGAGGCGGAAGCCGTTCACCAGACCGAGGTTGCCGGCCGGCAGCGCGGCCATGACCTGGGTGGTGTTGCCCGTGAGGAACGTCCCGCTGCCGCACCCGCACAGGAACAGTCCCGTTCCCACGATCCAGTACGGCGTGCCCGGCGCGGTGGACGGCATCAGCACGGCCAGGCCGGCGCTGCTCAGCAGCGCCCCTCCGACGGACAGCGCGTGCGGGGAGACCCGGCGGCCCAGGGAGCCGGCGAGCGGCGAGGCGACGGCCATGCCGACCGGGACCGGGAGCACGGCCAGGGCGGCGGTGACCGGCCCGACGCCCATGGCCGCCCGGAAGTGGAGGGCGGCCAGCAGGATGAGCGACGCGCGGGCCAGCGCGTTGCAGAACGAGGCGGCGTTGGCGAAGGCCAGCATGCGCTCGCCGAACAGCCGGACGTCGAGCACGGGCCGCGCCGCCCGGCGCTCCACCGCCACCAGCACCGGCACCAGGGCCGCCGCGACGACGGCGCCGGTGAGCGCGACCGGGCTGGACAGGCCGCGCGACCCCGCCTCCGACAGCGCGACGAGCGCGGCCGACAGCAGGGCGAACATGACCAGGTTCCCGGCCGCGTCCACCGGCTCGCGGGGGCCGGGGGCGACCCGGCGCAGCACGAACGCGCCCCAGACGAGGGCGAGCAGGCCGGCCGGGACGTTCATCCAGAAGATCCACCGCCAGCCCGCCGTCTCGGCGACCAGGCCGCCCAGCGTGGGGCCGGCGAGCTGGGCGACGGAGAGGGTGCCGATGTAGACCCCCATGCCCTGGCTGAGCCGGTCGGGCGGGAAGGCGTCGGTGATGATCACCGTGCCGTTGGCCAGGATCATCGACGCCCCGACCGCCTGCACGGCCCGCATGGCGATCAGGAACCACACCCCCGGGGAGAGCCCGGCCAGCAGCGACCCGGCGGTGAAGAGGGCGAAGCCCGCCAGGTAGACCTCCCTGCGCCCGAGCAGGTCGGCCACCCGGCCGAAGAACACCAGGCTGGCGGTGTTGACCAGCATGAAGGCCAGCAGGATCCATCCCGAGGCGAACGCGTCGGCGTGGAAGTGCCTGACCACCTCGGGGAGCGCCACGTTGAGCGTGTTGCCCGCCACGCCGATCAGCACCAGGCCGAGACCGGTCACGGAGCAGACCAGCCACGCGTGGCGGAGCCGGGCGGCGTACTCGGGCGAGCCCGGCGTGTCCCGCGGGTCCGGCACGTCCTGCGGGCCCGGCGCGTTCGAGGCGTCCTGTGGGTCCGGCGCGCCCGGTGTGTCCTGCGGGCCCAGTGGGCCCGGCACTTCCGGTGGGCTCTGCGGACCCGGCGGACCCGGCGGGCTCGGTGCGTTCGGGGCGGCCCGGGTGCCGGGACGCGGGTCCTGGGGGGCGGAGACCATGCCGCCCAGTGTGACGTACGGCACGCCGCCGGCCCGGCCCCGGCCGGGCCGGTTCGTGGGCGACCCGCATCCGGCGGACAGTGATGCCGAACTGTGATGTTTGTCACGTCATCTCTTGGAACGGTTCAAACGTGTATCACGCGTATCCATGGAACACGCCAGTCTCTGGCGTCGCAGAAAGGAAGCCCAGTGGCTATCAGGTTGCCGGGCAGGCGGATGATCACCGTCACGGCCGTCGGAGTACTGGCCGGAACGATGCTGACGGTCGGTGGCGGCAGCGCCGTCGCATCCTCGGCGGACGCGGAGATCCACGCGTGCGTGAACAAGAAGACGCGCTACGCGCGCATCGTCAACGCGTCGGCGAGGTGCCGGACCACCGAGGTCCGGGTGACCTGGGGCGGTGAGGGCGGCGGCTCCCAGACCGTCGGCACCGCCGGCCCGCAGGGCCCCCAGGGTCCGCAGGGCAGGCCCGGTCCCGCCGGTCCGCAGGGTCCCCAGGGTCCGCAGGGCCCGCGCGGCTTCCAGGGTAAGCAGGGTCCGCAGGGCCCGCAGGGTGCGCCCGGCAAGGACGGCGCCCCCGGGGCGAAGGGCGAGCAGGGCGAGCGCGGCCTGCCCGGAAAGGACGGCCAGGACGGCGCTCCCGGCAAGCAGGGCGAGCGCGGTCCCCAGGGCGAGCAGGGCAAGCCGGGCGAGAACGGCAAGGACGGCGCCCCGGGCAAGCAGGGCGAGCAGGGCCCGCGGGGCCTGCCCGGCAAGGACGGTCAGGATGGCGCCCCGGGCAAGCAGGGCCTGCCCGGCAAGGACGGTAAGGACGGCCAGGACGGCGGTCTGGCGGCCGTCACGACCCGCCACCAGAGCTCCAACATCAAGGGTGACGGATCCGTCTCGGTGAGCTGCCAGACCGGTGAGCTGGCCACCGGCGGCGGCTACTCCATGAACGGTAACGGCAGCTACCTGGTCTCGGCGTCGATGCCCTCCGGGAACGGCTGGGTGGTGAAGGTGAGCCAGGGCAACTCCTACTCCTCCCTCACCGGAAACAAGTCCGACGAGTCCGCCGACTCCGCCGCCAAGAGCTCCCCCACCTCCAACCCCACCCCCGGCACGGGCGGCAAGGCGCAGGGCCTGGCCACCCAGACCAACGGTGCCTACGTCACGGTCACCGCCTACGTGGTCTGCGCCAAGAAGGGCTGACGCCCGTACACGGCCGACGCCCGTACACGGATGACACCCGTACACGGATGACGCCCCGCGTACGAGCGTCTCGTGCGCGCCGTACATGACGACCGGCCGGGTCTCCTCAGGAGACCCGGCCGGTCCGCCGCGGCCGCCGAAGGTCCGCGAACGGACCGCGGACGTGCCGTCCCGCCGCTCTGTCCGACCGTCCGGCATTATCCGGTCGGAGCGTTGACTATTGTCCGGTTCATGAGCTCTCACTATGACGTCGTCGTTCTCGGTGCCGGCCCCGGCGGATACGTGGCCGCCGTCCGGGCCGCCCAGCTGGGCCTCCGCACCGCGATCGTCGAGGAGCGGTACTGGGGCGGTGTCTGCCTCAACGTGGGGTGCATCCCCTCCAAGGCCCTGCTGCGCAACGCCGAACTGGCCCACCTGTTCACCCACGAGGCCAAGACGTTCGGCATCCAGGTCGACGGCCAGGTCACCTTCGACTACGGCGCGGCCTTCCAGCGCAGCCGCAAGGTGGCCGACGGGCGCGTCAAGGGCGTCCACTACCTGATGAAGAAGAACGGCATCACCGAGTACGAGGGGCGCGGCACCTTCACCGACGCCAACACGATCGAGGTGGCCAAGAGCGACGGCGGCACCGAGACGGTGACGTTCGACCACTGCATCATCGCCGCGGGCGCGACCACGAGGCTGCTGCCGGGCACCTCGGTGAGCGACCGGGTCGTGACCTACGAGGAGCAGATCCTCACCGAGAAGCTCCCCGAGAGCATCGTCATCGCCGGCGCGGGCGCGATCGGCGTCGAGTTCGCCTACGTGCTGCGCAACTACGGCGTCAAGGTGACGATCGTGGAGTTCCTCGACCGCATCGTCCCCCTGGAGGACGAGGAGGTCTCGGCGGAGCTGGCCAAGCGCTACAAGCGGCTCGGCATCGAGGTGCTGACCTCGACGCGGGTGGAGTCCATCGACGAGTCGGGCGACAAGGTGCGCGTGACGGTCTCGCGGGACGGCGCGCAGCAGGTCCTGGAGACCGACAAGGTCATGCAGGCGATCGGCTTCCAGCCGCGCGTCGAGGGCTACGGGCTGGAGCGGACCGGGGTCGCGCTGACCGAGCGCGGGGCCATCGACGTCGACGGCCGGTGCCGGACGAACGTGCCGCACATCTTCGCCATCGGCGACGTGACCGCCAAGCTGATGCTCGCGCACACGGCGGAGGCCATGGGCATCATCGCGGCGGAGACCATCGGCGACGCCGAGACGATGGAGCTCGACTACGTGATGATCCCCCGGGCGACGTACTGCCAGCCGCAGGTCGCCAGCTTCGGCTACACCGAGACGCAGGCCCGGGAGCTGGGCTACGACGTCAAGGTCGCGAAGTTCCCCTTCACCGCCAACGGCAAGGCCCACGGCCTGGGTGACGCCACCGGGTTCGTCAAGCTCATCAGCGACGCCCAGTACGGCGAGCTGATCGGCGCCCACATGATCGGCCCGGACGTCACCGAGCTGCTGCCCGAGCTGACCCTGGCCCAGCAGTGGGACCTCACGGTCCACGAGGTGGCCCGTAACGTCCACGCCCACCCCACGCTCAGCGAGGCGGTCAAGGAGGCGGTCCACGGGCTCGCCGGCCACATGATCAACATGTGAGGCCGCCGGAGACGGCCTGGACAGAAGGGGAGGCGCGGGCCCGGCCCGCGCCTCCCCTTCTCTTTTCCGGAAGTTCTCTTCTCCGGAGGATCAGCCGAAGATGCCCGGCAGGGTGGCCTCGTGGGTCTCCCGCAGCTCGGCGACCGGGATGTCCAGCACGCCCTCGACGGCCAGCGAGGAGCCGCCGGTGACGCCCAGCCGCTGGCAGGGCACCTCGTGCGCGGCGCACAGCTCGGCGAAGGCGTCGAAGGAGTCGGGACGCACCGTCACCAGCGCGCGCGCCGGCGACTCGCTGAACAGGTCGGTGAACGCGTCGTCGCCCGGCAGCGAGACCGAGCAGCCGACGCCCTGGGCGAGGACGGCCTCGGCCAGCGCGACGGCCAGGCCGCCGTCGGACAGGTCGTGCGACCCGGTCAGCAGGCCCTGGGCGGCGGCCTCGGTCAGGACGTGGGCGAGGGCCCGCTCGGCCTCCAGGTCAGCCTGGGGCGGCAGGCCGCCGAGGTGGCCGTGGACGACGTGGGCCCACTCCGAGCCGCCGAACTCCGCGAGGGTCTCACCCAGCAGGACGACCCGGTCGCCCTCGCCGGTGAAGCCGTTCCTGACCCGCCGGGCCACGTCGTCGATCACGCCCAGCACGCCGACGACCGGGGTCGGGTGGATCGCGGTGGTGCCCGTCTGGTTGTAGAACGACACGTTCCCGCCGGTCACCGGCACGCCGAGGATCTTGCAGGCGTCGGCCAGGCCGCGGGTGGCCTCGGCGAACTGCCACATGACCTCCGGGTCCTCCGGAGAGCCGAAGTTCAGGCAGTCGGTCACCGCGAGGGGCCGCGCGCCGGTCACGGCGACGTTGCGGTACGCCTCCGACAGGGCGAGCTGGGCCCCGGCGTAGGGGTCGAGGCGGGCGTAGCGGCCGTTGCCGTCGGTGGCCAGCGCGATGCCCCGGGTCGTCTCCTCGGCGCCCGGCATGACCTCGCTGATCCGCAGCACACCGGCGTCGGCGGGCTGGGCCAGCACGGTGTTGCCCCGGACGTAGCGGTCGTACTGGGAGGTCACCCACTCCTTCGACGCGAGGTTCGGCGAGCCGAGCAGCGTGAGCAGCGTCGCTCGCAGGTCGTCGGGGCGAGGCAGGCGGCTCGGGTCGTCGGCGTTCAGCGCGGCCTGGCCGGTGGGCTCGTGGAACGGCCGCTCGTAGACCGGGCCCTCGTCGGCGGCGGTGCCCGGCGGGATGTCCACGATGGTCTCGCCGTACCAGGTCATCACCAGCCGGCCGCCGTCGGTGACCTCGCCGATGACGGTCGCGGGGATGTCCCACTTGGCGCAGATCGCCATGAAGGCGTCGATGTCGTCGGGGGTGACGACCGCCATCATGCGCTCCTGCGACTCGCTCATCAGGATCTCCTCGGGCCGCAGCGACGGGTCGCGCAGCGGGACGAGGTCGAGCCGGACGTCCATGCCGCCGGTGCCCTTGGCCGCGAGCTCGGTGGTGGCGCAGGAGACGCCGGCCGCGCCGAGGTCCTGGATGCCGACGACCACGTCGGCCTGGTACAGCTCCAGGCAGCACTCGATCAGCAGCTTCTCCATGAACGGGTCGCCGACCTGGACGCTGGGCCGCTTGGCCTGCGACTCGTCCTCGAAGGTCGCGCTCGCCAGGACGGACGCGCCGCCGATGCCGTCGGGGCCGGTCAGCGCGCCGAACAGCACGACCTTGTTGCCCGGCCCCGGGGCGGTGGCCAGCTTGATCTGGTCCTTGCGGAGCAGGCCCACGCACAGGGCGTTGACCAGCGGGTTGCCGATGTAGCAGGGGTCGAAGACGACCTCGCCGCCGATGTTGGGCAGGCCCAGGCAGTTGCCGTAGTGGCTGATGCCCTCCACCACGCCGGGCAGCACCCGCCGGGTGTCGGGGGCGTCGGCCGCGCCGAACCGCAGGGCGTCCATCACCGCGATCGGCCGGGCGCCCATCGACATGATGTCGCGGACGATGCCGCCGACGCCGGTCGCCGCACCCTGGTGCGGTTCGACGTACGACGGGTGGTTGTGCGACTCGATCTTGAAGGTGGCGGCCCAGCCGTCGCCGATGTCCACCACGCCGGCGTTCTCGCCCATGCCGACGAGCAGCGCGTCGGAGGCGGGGGCCTTGGCGCCGAACTGGCGCAGGTGCACCTTGGAGGACTTGTAGGAGCAGTGCTCGCTCCACATGACGCTGTAGATGGCCAGCTCCGAGCTCGTCGGGCGGCGGCCGAGGATCTGCCGGACCCGCTCGTACTCGTCGGCCTTCATGCCCAGCTCGGCGTACGGCTGGCGCTCGTCGGGGGTGTCCTCGGCCCGCTTGACGGTGTCGAGGGTCACGCCGTGCTCGCCGGGTCGCTCGCTCACAGGTTCACCAGCCTCTTCAGGATCGAGGAGAAGAATCCGCGGCCGTCCGTGCTCGGGGCGCCGGTGAGGTCCTCGACCGCGTGCTCGGGGTGGGGCATGAGGCCGACGATGTTGCCCGCCTCGTTGCGGATGCCCGCGATGTCGTTCATGGAGCCGTTGGGGTTGCTCCCGGCGTAGCGGAAGACGACCTGGCCGCCCGCCTCCAGCGCCGCCAGGGTCGCCGCGTCGGCGACGTAGCGGCCCTCGCCGTGCTTGATCGGCAGCACGATCTCCTGGCCCTCGGTGAAGTCGGAGGTCCAGGGGGTGGCGGTGCTCTCGACGCGGACGCGCTGGTCGCGGCAGATGTAGTGGAGCCCGGCGTTGCGCATCAGCGCGCCGGGCAGCAGGTGGGCCTCGCAGAGGATCTGGAAGCCGTTGCAGGTGCCGAGGACCGGGAGCCCGGCCCTGGCGGCGGGGATCAGCTCCTCCATCAGCGGCGCGAACCGGGAGATGGCCCCGCACCGGAGGTAGTCGCCGTAGGAGAACCCGCCGGGCAGGAAGACCGCGTCCACCCCCTTGAGGTCGGGGTCCGCGTGCCACAGCGGCACGGCCTCGCCACCGGCGTGCCGTACGGCGCGGGCCGCGTCCTGATCGTCAAGAGTCCCGGGAAAAGTGACCACGCCCACGCGGGCAGCACTCATGACAGCGTTCCCCTCCACAAACGAGCGCCGCGCCGGCCGTCTCACCCAGCGGACGGCGGTCTGCGGCGGTGCGCCCAGGCTATCCGCTCGCCGACGGTGGGAACGCACGGGATCCGTCCGATCGCACAACCTGCCGCTTCGCGCGGACGGCCCGCCTTGGAGGATCGCACAACGGCGGCGCGGAACGCCCCAGCGGGCCGTACGGAGGATCGCACAACGGCGGCGCGGAACGCCCCAGCGGGCCGTACGGAGGGTCAGACGGCGGCGAGCGCCCGCTGCCGGGGGATGATCGGCTCGTCGTCCCAGGCGAGATGCTTGCGCAGGTGCACGGTGGTCCCCCGTCCCGGGGTGATGTCGAAGGAGATCTCGTCCACCACGGCCTGCATGATCAGGATGCCCCGGCCGTGCTCGGCGTCCGTCGGGGGATACCGGTCGGGCACCCTCGGCAGCCCGTGGCCGCGGTCGATGATGCGGACGTCGCAGCGGCCGTGCCCGATCGAGACCTCGACCACGTAGCGGTTGGCGGGTCCGCCGTGGCGCACCGCGTTGGCGCACGCCTCGGTCACCGCGAGGAGGATGTCGGAGACGCAGCTCTCGGTGACGCCGAGCGAACGCAGGGAGTCGCCCAGCGCCCGCCGGACCATGGGAATGCCCATGGCCTCTCTCGGCAGTGCCAACGAGAACTCGATATCCACCGGATTCCTCCCGGGGCCAGACGTCACCCTGTCAAGGCTTCCCCACAGAATCCGGGCTAACCGCAAAATAACCCTGATCTTATTTAGCGTTGGTCAAGCCGTGGGATTACGGCCATCCATAGTGGAACCCACCCGGCGGAATACGGCATGAACCGCGCCGGCGTGACACGGCGAGGTTCGGCGGGCGGAACGCGCCGCCCGCCGGTGAGACCCGCGACCCGCGACCCGCGACCCGCGGCCCGTGGTTCACGGGCTCGGCGGGCGGCCTACGACTCGGCCCGCTCCACGGTGACGGTGTAGTCCTCGATCACGGTGTTGGCCAGCAGGGTCTCGGCCATCTTCCGGACGTCGGCGAGCGCGGCGTCGTCGACGGGCCCGTCGAGCTCGACCTCGAATCGCTTGCCCTGCCGTACCGAGGCGACAGCGGAGAAGCCCAGCCGCGGGAGCGCACGGGCGATCGCCTGACCCTGCGCGTCGAGAATCTCGGGCTTGAGCATGACGTCGACGATGACGCGCGCCACGGTGTTCCTCCTGCTGGAAGCGGGGATGGATCGGGGCCTCAAGCGTAGCCGCCCGCCGTGGCGGCTCGTCGCGGGGCCGGGGGCCCGCGTGCGGGCGTAAGCGGGGTGCGTGTCGGGAACTGGGAGCTTATGGAAGCCGGGACAGGTCTTGCGCGCAGGTATGTGACCTCTGCCACGATGTCCACAAACGCATACGAACCACCATCATTCGGTTCGCATGCTTCCCTGACCGGCCGGGCAGAGGCGGAGAACCCGTCCCGACGGCCCCGAGCACACAGGAGAGGCGCGTGACCACCGAGCCCCCTCGTGGTGCGGAAGCACCCCCGGAACTCGTCCAGCTGCTGACCCCCGAAGGCGAGCGGGTCGAGCATCCCGACTACGACATCGATCTGACCCCCGAGGAGGTCCGCGGCCTGTACCGGGACCTGGTCCTGGTGCGCCGCGTCGACCTGGAGGCGGTCGCCCTGCAACGCCAGGGAGAGCTGGGGATCTGGGCCTCGCTGCTCGGCCAGGAGGCGGCGCAGATCGGCTCGGGCAGGGCGCTGGCCGAGTCGGACATGGTCTTCCCGACCTACCGCGAGCACGGCGTGGCCTGGTGCCGGGGCGTGGACCCGGTCAACCTCCTCGGCCTGTTCCGCGGGGTCAACCACGGCGGCTGGGACCCCGCCGAGCACAACTTCCACCTCTACACCATCGTGATCGGCAGCCAGACCCTGCACGCGGTCGGCTACGCCATGGGCGTCCAGCGCGACGGCGCCGTCGGGGAGAACGGCGCCGCCACGATCGCCTACTTCGGCGACGGCGCCACCTCCCAGGGAGACGTGAACGAGTCGTTCATCTGGGCGTCGGTGTTCAACGCGCCGATCGTGTTCTTCTGCCAGAACAACCAGTGGGCCATCTCCGAGCCGCTGGAGAAGCAGACGCGGATCCCGCTGTACCGGCGGGCCAGCGGCTTCGGCTTCCCCGGCGTCCGGGTCGACGGCAACGACGTCTTCGCCTGCCTGGCGGTCACCCGCAAGGCGCTGGCCGACGCCAGGTCCGGGCAGGGCCCGATGATGATCGAGGCGTTCACCTACCGGATGGGCGCCCACACCACCTCCGACGACCCGACGCGTTACCGCCTGGCCGACGAGCTGGAGGCGTGGAAGCTCAAGGACCCGATCGAGCGGGTCCGCGCCTACATGTTCAAGAACCGCATCGCCGACCAGGACTTCTTCGACGCGATCGACGCCGAGGCCGACGAGCTGGGCCGTGACGTGCGCAAACGCTGTCTCGAACTGCCCGATCCGGAGCCCCTGGCCATCTTCGACCACGTCTACGCCGAGCCGCACCGGCTGATGGACGAGGAGCGCGCACAGTTCGCCGCCTACCTGGAGGGGTTCGAGGGATGACGACTCTCACGCTGGCGAAGGCGCTCAACGAGGGCATGCGCAAGGCCATGGAGGACGACCCCAAGGTCCTCGTCATGGGCGAGGACGTGGGCAAGCTCGGCGGGGTGTTCCGGGTCACCGACGGGCTGCAGAAGGACTTCGGCGAGCAGCGGGTCATCGACACCCCCCTGGCCGAGTCCGGCATCATCGGCACCGCGATCGGCCTGGCGCTGCGGGGCTACCGCCCGGTCTGCGAGATCCAGTTCGACGGGTTCGTCTTCCCCGCGGCCGACCAGATCATCACCCAGCTCGCCAAGATGCCGCTGCGATCGCTGGGCAAGCTGAAGCTGCCCGTCGTGGTGCGCATCCCCTGCGGCGGCGGCATCGGCGCGGTCGAGCACCACAGCGAGTCCCCCGAGGCGTACTTCACCCACACCGCGGGCCTGCGGATCGTGGCCTGCTCCAACCCCGCCGACGGCTACACGATGATCCAGCAGGCGATCCGGTGCGAGGACCCGGTCATCTTCTTCGAGCCCAAGCGGCGCTACTGGGAGAAGGCCGACGTCGACACCTCCGCCCCCGCCGACGACTGGACGCCGTTCGACCAGGCCCGCGTCGTACGGCCCGGCGCCGACGCCACCCTGCTGGCCTACGGCCCCATGGTGCGGACCTGTCTTGAGGCCGCTGCGGCGGCCGAGGAGGACGGCCGCTCCCTGGAGGTCGTGGACCTGCGCTCGCTCAACCCGCTGGACATCGACCGGGTCGCCGAGTCGGTCGCCAGGACCGGGCGCTGCGCGGTGGTGCACGAGGCTCCGGTCTTCAGCGGGTTCGGGGCGGAGATCGCCGCCCGGCTCACCGAGCGGTGCTTCTACAACCTGGAGGCCCCGGTGCTGCGCGTCGGCGGTCCGTCGACGCCGTACCCGCCCTCCCGGCTGGAGGACCACTACCTGCCCGACCTGGACCGCGTCCTCGACGCCGTCGACCGCCTGTTCGCGTTCTGAGGGGGAGACGAGGATGAAGGAGTTCAAGCTCCCCGACGTGGGCGAGGGCCTGACCGAGGCGGAGATCGTCCGCTGGCACGTCAAGCCCGGCGACCCCGTCAAGGTCAACCAGATCATCGTGGAGATCGAGACGGCCAAGGCCGTCGTCGAGCTGCCCTGCCCGTTCGAGGGCGTGGTGGCCGCCCTGATGGCCGACGAGGGCGAGACCGTCGACGTCGGCAGGCCGATCATCTCCGTGGACGACGGCTCCGGCCCCGCCGCCCCGGCCGTGGGCGAGGGTACGGCCGGCGCCCGCGCGCAGGCCCTGGCCGAGGACATGGTGCCCGAGCCCGCCGCGGCGGACGAGCCGCCCGCGGAGAAGCGCCAGCCCGTCCTGGTCGGGTACGGCGTCAAGCCCGGCGCGGCCCGCCGCCGTCCCCGGAAGCCCTCGGCCGCCTCCCCGGCGACCTCGTCCGCGGTCGCCCCGGCTGCCCCGGCTGCCCCGGCCGCCTCTCCGGCTGCTCCGGCCGTCCCCGCGCGGCCGGCGCCGGAGCCCGCCGGCCGGGAGGCGCCGCCCACGGGCTCGGCGGCGGGCTCGGCGGCGCGGCGGGCCGCCGTGCTCGCCAAGCCCCCGGTGCGCAAGCTGGCCAAGGACCTCGGGGTCGACCTGGCGACCGTTCCCCCGACCGGCCCGCACGGCACGATCACCCGGGAGGACGTCCACGCCGCGGTCGAGGCGGTGGCCGACGCCGGCCGTACGGCCCCGCAGGCGGTTCCGGCCGCGCGCGGCGGCGAGGAGCGGATCCCGGTCAAGGGGGTGCGCCGGGCGACCGCGCAGGCCATGACGGCCTCGGCGTTCACCGCGCCGCACGTCACCGAGTTCCTGCAGGTGGACGTCACCGGCACGATGGAGGCCGTGACCCGCCTCCGGGCGCTGCCCGACTTCGCCGAGGTCAAGGTCTCGCCGCTGCTGCTGGTGGCCAAGGCGGTGCTCGTCGCCGCGCGGCGGTACCCGATGATCAACTCGATGTGGGACGAGGCCGCCCAGGAGATCGTGGTCAAGCACTACGTGAACCTCGGCATCGCCGCGGCCACCCCGCGTGGCCTGCTCGTCCCCAATGTCAAGAACGCGCACGAGCTGTCGCTGCCGGACCTCGCCCGGGCCATCGGCTCCCTCGCCGAGACGGCCAGGGCCGGCCGTACCCAGCCCGCCGAGATGTCCGGGGGCACGATCACGATCACCAACGTGGGTGTGTTCGGCGTGGACGCGGGCACCCCGATCCTCAACCCGGGCGAGTCGGCGATCCTGGCGTTCGGCCAGGTCAGGGACCTGCCCTGGGTGGTGGACGGGCAGGTCGTGCCCCGCAGGGTCTGCACGCTCGCGCTCTCCTTCGACCACCGGGTCATCGACGGGGAGCTCGGCTCGCTCTTCCTGCGCGACGTCGGAGCCATGCTGGAGGACCCGCTCCGCATGCTCGCCTGGGGCTGATCCCGTAAAACCTGCTGAAAGCCGTAAAAACGGCTGAGCCCTTTGGGCAGGCCGGGACCCACGAAAAGCGGGCCCGTCCCCGGAGAAAAGGGGACGGGCCCGCCGCGGGGCTTCGATCCTGGGAAATTCCACCCCGGAAAACGATGAGCAGAAACCTCCCCGGGCGTTTCTTGGGGCGGTTTTTCCATGTGGCCCGGAAAGGCGGGCACGCCTTTCCGGTCGTGCGGTTCTCAGGCGCCTATCGGGTGCCGCGGGCCTTTACCACCAGTCGCCCCAGCCGCCGCCGCAGCCGCCGCCGCACCCGCAGCGGCGGCAACCGCAGCCGCGGCGGCAACCGCAGCCGCACCCGGTGACGAAGTTGGACGCGGTGACTCCCTGGACGGCCGGGGTCGAGGTGGTGGTCGAGGACGACGCCTGTGCGGGTCCGGCTACGAGGGCTCCCGCGATGAGCCCGGCGCCCATCAGGCCCGTGACGAACGAGGCGGCCGTTCTGCTTTTCATGCGGTCCTCCGATTCCACGAGAAGACGTGACCCGTCCTCCTGGATTGCTGGACAGTTCACAGCGTGCCGGAGCCGGAGCGACCAAGTCACCGCAAACCACTTATGGCTTGGCAAAGGCGCACAGATGTGTATAAATACCAAATAAATAGCAGATATCCAGGCATTTCGGACAGGTAGTACGGCGAGCCCGCGCGCCGGGCCCGAGGGCGAGAACGCGGGATGACCGCGGAGGGGCACGAGGGGCCGTGGAGGGCCCGGCCCCGTACGCTGGCGGGGCATCCGAGCGAAGGGAAGACCATGTTCCGCCACGTCGTGCTGTTCACCTGGTCCGAGACGGCCACCGAGGAGCAGAAGGCCGCGGTCGCGACCGAGCTGGGCCGGCTCCCGGGGATCATCCCGGAGATCCGCGCCTACGCCGTCGGAGCCGACGCGGGCGTGAATCCGGGCAACCACGAGTTCGCGGTCGTCGCGGACTTCGACGGCCTCGACGACTACCTGGTCTACCGCGACCACCCGGTCCACCAGGCGGTGATCGCCGAACACATCAAGCCGATCCTGGCCTCACGGGCGGCCGTGCAGTTCGTCGTCTAGCCCTGCCGGAGGTACGGCGCGCCGTCAGGCCGCCGTCACAGTTCCGGCGGGCGGTTCTCCCGGTGCATCAGGCGGCCCTCCGACGTCGCCCCGCGCCGGGGCGCCAGCACCACGCTCAGCACCACCCCGACGGCGCCGACGATCATGAAGATCACCCCGATGACGTCGATGTGCACGTTGTCGCCGAGGACGTCGGGCTCGATGGCGAACCGGAGGATGGCGCCGATCGTGAGGAAGAAGATGCTGACCCCGACACCCATCGGACCCTCCGGACACAGGTAGTAATCAGGCAAAGAGAGCGTCTGTGATCCCTCATACCCCTTCCCGCGCGATCCCACCACCGGCCCGATGCGCGCCCGCCCGGAAAGACCGGGAACGGAGGACCGGAAAAGGGGCCCGGGGCGGTGATCAGGGGAAGGCGCCGGGCGGCCGAGGCGGAGGCGAAGGCCGGAAAAGGGGCGCCGGAGGCCGGGACGCGGAAGGTCCGGGAACGCGGACGGGGGCGGTCCCGCGAGCGGGACCGCCCCCGTCACCACCTGCCGCGGGAGCGGGGCGTCTTCGGAAGGCCGGGATCAGCGGATCAGAAGGCCTCTTCGGGCAGCTCCATCAGGTCCTGGTTCGTCGCGGCGAGCACCCGGCGCTCGGCCGCGACGCGGGGCAGGACGGTCTGGGCGAAGAACGAGGCCGCCGCGACCTTGCCGGTGTAGAACGCCCTGTCCCGGTCGGACTCGCCGAGCGCCTTGAGGGCCACCTCGGCCTGGCGCAGCAGCAGCCAGCCGATCACCACGTCGCCCAGGGCGAGCAGGAACCGGGTGGTGTTGAGGCCGACCTTGTAGACCTCCTGCGGCGTCTCCAGAGAGGAGATCGCCCAGCCGGCCATCGTGTCGGCCATGGCCTTGACCTCGTCCGCGGCCTCGCCGAGGAGCTTGCGCTCCTCCTTGAGGCGGCCGTTGCCGGCGTCGGAGGCGGCGAACGCCTTGATGTCGCCGTACATCGTGCCGAGGGCGACGCCCTGGTTGCGCATGACCTTGCGGAAGAACAGGTCCATGCCCTGGATCGCGGTGGTGCCCTCGTAGAGGGAGTCGATCTTGGCATCCCGGATGTACTGCTCGATCGGGTAGTCCTGCAGGTAGCCGGAGCCGCCCAGGGTCTGCAGCGAGCGGGCCAGCAGCTCGTAGGAGCGCTCGGAGCCGACGCCCTTGACCAGCGGGAGCAGCAGGTCGTTCATGGCCTCGGCGTGCTCGTCGCGGCGGCCCTCGGACCCGGCGATCTGCACGGCGTCCTGGTAGGTCGCGGTCAGCAGGACCAGCGCGCGCATGCCCTCGGCGTACGACTTCTGGAGCATGAGCTCGCGGCGGACGTCCGGGTGGCGGATGACGGTCACGCGCGGGGCGGACTTGTCGGCCATCTGGGTGAGGTCGGAGCCCTGCACCCGCTGCCTGGCGTACTCCAGGGCGTTCAGGTAGCCGGTGGAGAGGGTGGCGATCGCCTTGGTGCCGACCATCATGCGGGCGTGCTCGATGATCATGAACATCTGCTTGATGCCCTGGTGCACGTCACCGACCAGCGTGCCGACGGCCGGGTGCTTCTCGCCGAAGGTGAGCTCGCAGGTCGTGGAGACCTTCAGGCCCATCTTCTTCTCGACGTTGGTGACGTAGACGCCGTTGCGCTCGCCAAGCTCACCGGTGGAGAGGTCCACGTGGTACTTCGGGACCAGGAACATCGACAGGCCCTTGGTGCCGACGCCGTGCCCCTCGGGGCGGGCCAGCACGAGGTGGAAGATGTTGTCGGCCATGTCGTGCTCGGCGCTGGTGATGAAGCGCTTGACGCCCTCGATGTGCCAGGTGCCGTCGGGCTGCTGCACGGCCTTGGCACGGCCGGCGCCCACGTCGGAGCCGGCGTCGGGCTCGGTGAGGACCATCGTGGCGCCCCACTGGTGCTCGATGGCCAGCTCGGCGAAGCGCTTCTGGTCCTCGGTGCCGATCGTGTGCAGCACGTGGGCGAAGGCGGGGCCGCTGGAGTACATCCAGATGGCCGGGTTGGCGCCGAGCACCAGCTCGGCCAGCGCCCAGTTGACGCTGTTGGGCAGGCCGGGGCCGTTCAGCTCGGCGGGCAGGCCGAGGTTGGTCCAGCCGGCGTCACGGTAGGCGGCGAAGGACCTCTTGAAACCCTCCGGCATGGTGACGGTGCCGGAGGCCGGGTCGAACACCGGGGGCTTGCGGTCGCCCTCCTCGAAAGAGTCGGCCAGCACGCCGGAGGCGAGGCGGTTCACCTCGTCCAGGACGCTGCGCACGACGTCCTCGTCGATGTCGGCGAACAGGCCGCTGCCCAGGATGTCCCGGCGCCCGAACACCTCGAAGAGATTGAACTCCAGGTCACGGATGTTGCTCTTGTAGTGGCCCATGGGGTCGGCTCCTTCACACGGGTGAACCGGGACGCTTGCATACTCGCCAGTAACCTTACCGACAATGCTACCCGCGAGTAACCCCTAAAAAACGGCAATGATGGGACGTTTGTCACACGCCCTGGAGAAACCCTTTACCCAGGGGACCTCCGGGTTCCGGCCTGCCGGTCCGCCGGCCTGCGGGACGCGCCGCCGTACCCTCGGGACATGACGAAGTCGTACGGCGGGACGGGCGGGCGGGGACCGGCGGGCGACCCGCCGGTGGACGGGCGGTGGCGCGCCGACCTCGCGCGGTGGGACATCCCCGAGCACATCCTCAGGCGGGCCCCGGTGAGCCCCTGGGGACACTCCCCGGCGCGGTTCGCCCAGCGCACCGAGCACGCGCTCGCGGCCCCCGAAGGCCCGTCCCTGACCAGGATCGCCGAGGCGCTGCCCGCCGGGGGAGCGTGCTCGACGTCGGCGCCGGCACCGGGGCGGCCTCGCTGCCGCTGGCCGGCCGCCTGGGGGAGCTGATCGCGGTGGACGCCTCCGCCGGGATGCTGGCCGAGCTGACGCCCCGGGCCGAACGGCTCGGCGTCCCGGTCCGGACGGTGCCGGGCCGCTGGCCCGACATGGCGGCCCGCACCCCGGTGGCCGACGTCGCGGTCGCCGCCCACGTCGTCTACAACGTGCCCGACCTGGCCGCTTTCCTGTCCGAGCTGACCGGCCACGCCCGGCGCCGGGTCGTCCTGGAGCTCACCGAGCATCACCCGATGAGCTGGCTCACCCCGCTGTGGAGGCACTTCCACGGCCTTCCCCGCCCCGCCCGGCCGACGGCGCACGACCTGATCGCCGTCGCCGGGGCGCTCGGCCACGAGGTCCGCCACGAGTCCCACGCGGCTCCGCTGCCCCGCTACGCGTCGCTGGACGAGCTCGCCGAAAGCGCCTGCCGGAGGCTCTGCCTCACCCCCGACCGGGTGGGGGAGGTGGCCGGGGCCGCCGTCGCCCTGGGCATGTGGCCGCTCCCGCGCGAGCGGTGGTTCACGGTGTGGTGGGAGACGGCCTGACGGCCGCGCCGGGCCGCCCTCGGTACGGCGGGGCCCTTGTCCCGGCCGGTACGGCGAGGGCCCGCGCCTGGCCTCGGTGCCGGTTCCGGCGTGCCGCGTAACCTGCTTGACGGCTTAGACGGTGTCGCGATTAGGTGTGGGGCATGATTGCGATCGAATACGTGACCTTCGACTGCGCCGAGCCGTACGAGCTGGCGACCTTCTGGAGCCAGGCCACCGGACGGCCGATCCACCCGGACGGCAGCGCCGGCGACGACGAGATCCTCGTGCCGGGCACGCCCGGCCTGCTGTTCATCAAGGTCCCCGAGGGCAAGGCGGTCAAGAACCGCATCCACCTGGACGTCACCGGGTCCGACGGCACCACCCGCGAGGAGGAGGTGGAGCGGCTGCTGAAGCTCGGCGCCACGATCCACGACGACCGGCGCGCCTCCGACGGCAGGGGCTGGGTGACCATGCTCGACCCCGAGGGCAACGAGTTCTGCGTCTGCCGCGCCGAGTACGAGAGGTCCTGACGCCGGTCCCCGCGCGGAGCGCACGACAGCCCTGGGATGTGCGACGGCCCCGGGAGGTTCAAGGGCCCTGGGATGTGCGGCGGCCCCGGGACGGCCCGGGGCCTCAGGGGCGGCCGGTCCCCGTGCGATGGCGGGTCTTGCCGGAATGATGTTCGCTCGGGAATGCTGCGGTCATGAGCCCCCCGAGCGCGTCCGTGAGCATTCATGTCTCGGCGCCGCCCGAGACGGTCTACGAGCTCGTCACCGGTGTCACGGACATGAGCGGCTGGAACGTCGAGTGCGAGAGCGCCGAATGGGTCGGCCCGATCCGCGGGCCGCGGCCCGGCGCGAGGTTCCGCGGGCGCGACAGGAACGGCCGGCGGCGGTGGTCCACGCTTTGCACGGTCACCGTCGCCGATCCCCACCGGGTCTTCGCCTACGGCGTCCGCGCGGGCGGCCTGCTGGACGTGGCGATCCGGCGCTTCGAGATCACCCCCTCCGGGACCGGCTGCCATGTGGAGCAGAGCACCTGGGACACCCGCGGCCCGGTCCTGCGTCTGCTGGGCGGGCTCGTCTCCGGCGTCCGCGACCGGGCCGCCCGCGAGCGGGCCGACATGCTGCGGACCCTGGAGCGCCTGAAGGCGGCGGCGGAGGCGGTGGGCGCGCCGCCGTCCACCGGCGGTTGATCGCTCCGCGCCCGCCACGAGGACCTGACAAACCTGACAAACCTGACCGACTGGACGGACCCGACCGGGAGCCGGCGGGCCGTACCGGGAAGGCCGGCGGCCGGGTGCGGCGGGACTGCGCTTAGCCGCCGTACGGCAGGGAGCGGTGCTCGCGGCCCCGTCCCCGGAAGACCAGGGCCAGGAACGCGGTGATGAGGTACACCGCGACGCCGCCCTGGAGCGCGTCGAACGCCGCGCCGAACACGCCCTCGCCGTCCACGACGAGCTGGACCGGATACATGAGCGCGGCGGCCCCGAGCGCCGGGTAGAGCGAGAAGCGCCAGGGGTGGCGCAGGGCCCAGAGCCGGGCCTGCCGGGTCACCCGGTCGCCCCTCTCGGGCCTGGAGACCGCGCCGACGGCCGTGACCAGGCTGAACAGGACGATGCCCAGCGACAGCGCCCAGGTCAGGTCGGCGCTTCCCGGCAGGATCACGCCGAGGCCGAAGCTGACGGCCGCTGCGGTACCGCCGGTCACCGCGGCGGCCTTCCAGGGCGCGCCGTGCAGGGCGGCTCCGGCGAGTGAGATCTCGTCACGACGAGTCAGTTCGTTGCTCATGCGTTCAGGGTGCCTCCCGAGCCCCCCTGCCCGCATCGGGGAGAGACCCTGATTTCGACCCTGACCCCGCGCCCTGCGGCTTCGCGCCGGCTCCATGCCCCCCGCACCCTGCGGATTCGCCGGATTCCCGCCCCGGTAGGTTGGTCGCCATGCCCGTGGAATTCCGCCTCGCCCGGCCCGGCGACCTGCCGGCCATCGTGTCCCTGATCGCCGACGACGCCATCGCGGCCGCCCGCACCGGCGAGCTCGGCGAGGAGCACCGCGCCGCCTTCGACGCCATCGAGGCCGACCCCGGCAACGAGCTCGTCGTCGCCGAGCTGGACGGCGAGGTGGTGGGCACCATGCAGCTCACCTACATCCCCGGCATCTCCCGGCGCGGCGCCCTGCGGATGCAGATCGAGGCGGTCCGCGTCGCGG
The DNA here is from genome assembly GCF_050942225.1 of Streptosporangium sandarakinum. Taxonomy (NCBI): domain Bacteria; kingdom Bacillati; phylum Actinomycetota; class Actinomycetes; order Streptosporangiales; family Streptosporangiaceae; genus Streptosporangium; species Streptosporangium sandarakinum. The sequence goes on along the minus strand of NZ_CP192034.1, from coordinate 7,746,974 downwards.
CCCCGCTGCGCGGCCGGGGGCTGGGCCGCCGGATGATGGAGTGGGCCGTCGAGCGGGGCCGCGCCCGCGGCTGCGCGCTGGTCCAGCTCACCACCGACAAGGCCCGCAAGGACGCCCACCGGTTCTACGACTCGCTCGGCTTCGTCGCCTCCCACGAGGGATACAAGCTCACCCTGAGTTGATCGTTATCCTCGTCCCCACCGCTAACGACACGAGCCGACGGGACGGGCGATATGAGACGACACGCGTTGGGGCTGGGAGCCCTGGCCATGCTGCTGGCGGCCTGCGGCGGGAACACCGGCGACCCGGCGGCGGCCCCGGCCGCCACCACGAGCGCCGCCGCGAGCGCCACGGAGAGCGCCGCGGCGAGCCCCACCCCGACCGGCCTGCCGACCCCGAACTCCAGTCCCAGCCCCACCGGGGAGAACATCGCCGGCTGCGTCACCGCGGACAAGGGCGAGATCTTCAAGTACACCCGTGACGGCACCGTCACCAAGGGCGTGATCATGGGCAAGGGGACGGTCGGCGCGGTCGTCTCCTACGAGCGCCGCGGCACCGTGTGCGACTGGCTGCCGCTGGCCGAGCGGCTGGTCGCCGAGGGCCGCCGCGTCCTGCTGTTCGACCGCAACGACGTGGTGAGCCCCGAGAAGGACACCGTGGAGATGGCCCGGCGGCTGCACGACGCGGGCGTCGAGAAGGTGTTCCTGATCGGCGGCTCGATGGGCGGGCGGCAGTCCGTGCTCGCGGCCGGCCTGCTGAAGTTCCCGGTGGCCGGGGTCATCAGCGTCTCCGGCGGCACGACCCAGCCCGGGGACGTCACCGCCCTCAAGGCGCCCTTCCTCCAGGTCACCGCCGACGAGGACTCGACCGCCCCGCTCGAACTGGCGCGGGCCGTCTACCAGGAGGCGAAGAAGTCGGCCGACCGCCAGCTCCTCGTGCTGAACGGCCGGGAGCACGCCAGCGCCCTGTTCACCGCCGAGCAGGGCGACAAGGCGCTTCAGGCGATCACGGCGTTCGTCACGAAGCACTCGGGCTGATCTCGACCAGGTTGTCGTGGTAGACGGCGCCCCGGCCCAGGTCGGCGTCGCGCGCCTCCACCGCGGCGTTCACCGTCGAGCCTCCGGCGCTCAGCTTGCGCCAGTGGCCCTTGGTGGCGGCCACCACGCCGGGCCGTACCCGGTCGCTGATCTCCACCACGGCCTCGAACCCGCCGACGTCGTTGAACACCCGGGCCCGCTGCCCGTCGACGAGCCCCCGCGACCCGGCATCGGCCGGGTTGACCAGGACCCGGGGGCCCCGGGAGCGCCGAAGCAGCTCGGGGTTGTTGCCGAACGTGCTGTTCAGGAACATGTGCGAGGCCGGGGTGACCAGCGTCAGCGGGTACGGCCCCTCGGCGGCCGAGGCCGTGCGCGGGGGGACGTAGGCGGGTCCGGAGCCGAACCGGAGCCTCCCCGAGGGGGTGGGGAAGCCGTCGGCGAACGGCGTGAACGGCCGCGGCACGCTCAGCCGGACCCACCCCTCCTTGCGCAGCCGGTCCACCGTGATCCCGGCCAGCGACGGGTGGCCGGAGGACAGGAGCTGCTCGGCCAGCTCAAGGTCGGAGTCGTACAGCGACGGCTCGGTCAGGCCCATGTGCCGGGCCAGCCGGCGGAACGTCTCCATCGTCGACAGGCACTCGCCCGGCGGCGGGACGGCGGGCTCGTTCCACATCAGGTACATGTGCCCGTAGCCGGCGTGCAGGTCGGTGTGCTCGATCTGCATGGTCGCGGGCAGCACGATGTCGGCGTAGTCGACGGTGTCGGTGGGGAAGTGCTCCATCACGACCGTGAACAGGTCCTCGCGCAGCAGCCGCTCGCGGATGCGGTTCTGGTCGGAGGTGGAGGCCATCGGGTTGGCGCCGTAGACCCACAGGCACTTCACCGACTCGTCCAGCTCGTCGGCCAGCCGGGTCATCGTCCGCCGCCGCACCGGCCGGGCGAGCAGGTCGTCGCGGGTGTCGATGTTCAGGTGGATGTATCCGCTGGTGGAGTAGGCGACCCCGCCGCCGGGACGGCGCCAGTCGCCGGTCACCGCCGGGATGGCGGCGATCGTGCGCAGCGCGGCGCCGCCGCCGGCGTGCCGCTGGATGCCCATCGTGGCCCGGATGCCGGTGGGCCGGGTGTGCGCCAGCCGCAGTCCCAGGGCCCGGATGTCCGACTCGGGCAGCCCGGTGATCTCCGCGACCACCTCCGGGGGGTGGCGGAGGATCTCCTCGCGGAAGCCCTCCCAGCCCTCGGTGTGCCGGGCGAGGTAGTCGCGGTCCTCCGCGCCCTCGGCGAGGACCACGTTCAGCAGCCCCAGCGCCAGCGCCGCGTCGGTGCCGGGCCGGATCGGCAGGTACTCGTCGGCCTGGTCGGCGGTGCGGGTGCGGATCGGGTCGATCGCGACCACGTGCGCTCCGTCCGCGCGGGCGTCCTGGATGAACTTCCACAGGTGGTGGCCGCTGGTCAGCGTGTTGGTGCCCCACAGCAGGATCAGCTTCGACAGCGCGAACGTCTCGGGGTCCATCCCGCCGGGCGTGCCGTTGATCTCGGTGAGGCCGGCGTTGCCGGCGGCCGAGCAGATGTTCGCGACGTGCCGGGAGGCGCCCAGCACGTTCCAGAACCGGCGCCCCGCCTCGCCCTCGACGCCCTGGATGTAGCCGAGCGTGCCGGTGCCCTGGTAGGGCCAGATGGCCTCGCCGCCGTGCTCGTCGACGATCCGGCGCAGCCGTACGGAGATCTCCTCCAGGGCCTCGTCCCAGGTGATCCGCTCGAACTCCCCCGACCCCTTGGGACCGGTACGGCGCAGCGGGTACAGGATGCGGTCGGGCGACTTCACCTGCTCCAGGTAGCGGTTGACCTTCACGCAGAGCGCGCCCCGGGTGTAGGGCTGGTCGGGGTTGCCCCGCATCCCGAGGGCCTCGCCGTCCCGCACCGTCACGACCCACGAGCACGTGTCGGGACAGTCCAGCGGGCAGGCCCCCAGAACGCGCAGTTCACCCATATCACCCAGCGACATGGCTCCGACTTTAGCCGTGGACGCCGAAGGGGGGTACGGCCGGCGTGGCCGTACCCCCCTCCCTTTCCCAGGTCACCCCGAGGCGCCCTCGCGGGTCACCCCGGAACACCCCTGCGCGTCACCCGGGGACACCTGGAGCTCTGGGACGCCCGGACACGTCACCCGGACGCCCCCGCGGGTCACTTCGAGACGTCGCCGTGGTCGTGGTCGGCCCCGAGGCCGCCGCCCCCGGTGCCCGCCCGGGTGGCGGCGGGCGTGCCGCCGCCGGGCAGGTCGCGGCTGTAGGCGTAGACGAACGCCGCCGTCGCGACCGCGCCGGTGTTGATCGTCAACGCCTTGTCGCTGATGTTGGCGATGGTGTCGCACGCCTGGTGGTAGCACTTGTCGTAGGCGACCCCGGCCTGGCCGCCGAACTTGGCCGCCTCCTCGGGGCTCTTGATGCCCTCCGCGCCGGTGAACAGGCCGCCGGCCGGGATGCCCACCGCGATGAACGGGCCGTAGTCGGACCGGCCGGTGAAGTCGGTGCCGACGTACGGCTGGCGGATCGTCCGGTAGTACGTCTCGAAGAGCTTCTCGATCTCGTCCGATCCCGCCGGGCCTGCCGGGGCGCCCGTCTTGTCGGAGTCGTCGCCGTCGTAGATCCCCAGCGTGTAGTTCGGTGAGGCGATCATGTCGAAGTTCAGGTACAGCTTGATCCGGGCCTTCTCCTCGGCGGAGAGGCCGTCCACGTAGTGCTCGGAGCCGAGCAGGCCGAGCTCCTCGGCGCCCCAGAAGGCGAAGCGCAGCCGGTTGCGGGTGGGCAGGTGACCCGCTCGCAGCGCGGTCTCCAGGATGGCCGCGCTGCCCGAGCCGTTGTCGTTGATGCCCGGTCCCTCGGGAACGCTGTCGAGGTGGGCGCCCAGCATGACGACCTTGCCCGGGTCGCCCTTGCGGCTCTCGGCGATGACGTTGCGGGTCTTGCGGTGCAGATCGCTCTCGGTGCTCACCGCGAGCCGCACCGTCGTCCCGGTCGCGGCCAGCTCGCTGCCGGCCGCGAAGGTGGCGCCGACGACGGGGATGTGCGTGGTGGGCTCGTTGAGGGTGCCGCTCAGCAGGGTCCGGCGGTCGTTGGTGCCCTCGCCCGGCTGGCCCTCGTTGAAGATGATCACACCCGAGGCCCCGGCCGCCTGGGCGTTCTCGGCCTTGACCTGGAAGTTGCAGGTGCCGCGCTGCATCAGGGCGATGTTGCCCGCGGTGAAGCCCGCGAAGTCGCTCGCCTCACACCCCGAGGTCGAGCTGTTGGGCGTCGTGCTCGGCGGCAGCGTCAGGTCCACACCCTGCACCGGGGCCGTGACGCTCCCAGATCCGGAGTAGGTCATGACCTTGAAGTCGGTGTTGCGCGCGTAGGTCTTCGCCGAGGGGGAGACCCGCTCCATGACGGCCGGGGTGATCTCGCGGAAGAACGGGAACTCGAACTCCTGCAGGGTCACGTCGTACCCGGCGGCGCGCAGCTTGCCGGCGACGTAGGCCACCGAGGCCTCGTGGCCGGGGGTGCCCGAGGCCCGGGTGCCGCCGTTGGCGTCGGCGATCTGCTGGAACTTCGCCAGGTGCTGCTTGACGGACGGGACCTTGACCGACTGGCTCAGCCCAGCCGGGTTGGGATCGGCGCTGGCCGGGACGGCGGAGACGACGGGCAGGGCCACGGCCGCCGCGGTGGTGACCGCGGCTACCAGACCCCTCGACGCGCGTGCGCGCATGCGGACTCCTTTGGAGAACAACGGTGATGCCGGAAATCCCCCGTGATCGCGATGGGACAGAACGTAGTCCGGACAATCTTGATCTTTAAAGACCGCTCCGACATTCGTTATCGAGCGGAGTCGAATCAGCGTTCGGGGTGTTCCCCCCTCCCTACTTGACGGGTCGTCCCCGGCGGCGTAGGCGCGCGGGAAGCCGGGCCTGGAACGTGCCTTTCATGATCGATTCGCCCCGTCGGTCGTCGCCGGGATCCCCGTACGGGGGAGGGCGGGGCTTCTTTTCCGGTTCCGCACAGCAGAATGGAAGCCAACCGCCGGACGGCCGGAAGCCCGGACGGCACGGTGTTCACGGCTCCGGGCGCCGGCACGAAAGGAAGATCGGTGACGTATCCGTAATGAAGATCGATGACGCAACAGCAATGGAGAACGTGCAGAATCGCGGGTGGTGACCGAAATCAGAGAGCACGGAGAAGCGTCGTCCGCCGGCGGTGAGAGGCCCCCGGCGAGCGGCGATACCGCCGTGCTCGTCATCGAACCGCTGCTCCCGCAGCGCATCCGGCGCCCCTCCGACCTGCTGCGCTTCCTCGCCACGGTCATCGTGCTGGCGGCCGTGGTGCTCCTCGCGCTCGTGGCGCAGAAGACGCTCAACGGCCTTGAGGGCGACGTGGCCGACAGCACCAACCACCTGCCGTTCCTCCTCGGCGGCGTGGTGGGCGTGCTGAGCGGGGCCGCCATGCTCGGCGTCCCCGCCGCCTACGCGATCGAGCGGGTGCTCCACCGCGACGGCCTGCGGGTCGCCGAAGGCGTCTTCGCCGCCATCGCCGGCATGGTCCTCTCCTTCGCACTCGGCGAGTGGATCATCAAGTTCGGCTCCGCCGAGCTGCGGTTCCTGTTCACCAACGGCCGCGGCGACATCGAGCCGCTCAACACGCTGGTCACCTCGGTCATCGCCTACGTCACCGCGGTGCGCATCTCCCGCCGCCCCACCTGGCGCGCGGCCCTGTGGAGCGCGGTCGCGCTCAACACCATCGCGCTCTTCGCCGGCAGCGCCGCCACCCTCCTCGGCGTCGCCGTCTCCCTCCTGGTCGGCCTGGCCGTCGGCTACGCCACCCTGTACGGCCTGGGCAGCCCCAACACCCGCCCGCCGGGCAGCGCGATCATCACCACGCTCCGCAAGCTGGGCTTCCAGCCTGTCAAGGCCCGGCGGATGGACGACGACCACCAGAGCAGCAGGCGCTACGCCGTCGACCTCAGGGACGGCAACCGCCTCGACGTCACCGTCCTCGACCGCGACCGCCAGGTCGCCGGGCTTCTCTACCGGCTCTGGCGGCGGATCAGGCTCAACAGCGAGACCCGCCGCCGCGCCATCCGCTCGCTCCGCGCCGAGCTGGAGCGTGAGGCCCTGATGGCGTACGCCGCCCAGGCCGCCGGAGTCAGCACGCCCCGCCTCGTCGGCACCAGCGAGATCGGCACCGAGGCGGCACTGCTCGCCTACGCGCACGTCCCCACCCGTCCCCTCGACGACATCCCCGACGAGGAGATCGACGACAACCTGCTCGCCCAGATCTGGGAGCAGGTCCTGCTCCTGCAGGTCCAGCGCCTCGCCCATCGCAGGCTGACCGGTGACAGCATCCACGTCGACGACGAGGGCCGCATCGTCCTCATGGACGCCCGCAGCGGAGAGATCGCCGCCGGTGACCTGCTGCTCCGCCTCGACGTCGCCCAGCTCCTCACCTACCTCAGCCTGCGCGTCGGCGCCGAGCGCGCGGTCGACGCCGCCGCCACCGTCGCGGGGCCCGGCGTGCTGGCCGGCGCGCTGCCGCTGCTGCAGCCCATCGCGCTCACCCGCGAGACCCGGGCGGCGCTCAACCGGAACAAGGGCCTGCTGCCGGACATCCGGGAGCGGATCGTCGAACTCGCCCCCAAGGTGGAGAGCGAGGAGGTCCGCCTGGAGCGCTTCCGCCCGCGGACCCTCGTCACGATCATCGCCAGCACCGTCGCCGCGTACTTCCTGGTCGGCTCGCTCAGCCAGATCAACCTGAACGTCCTCAGCTCCGCCAAGTGGGGCTGGACCGTCGTCGCGCTCGCCGCCGCGATGCTGAGCTACGTCGCCGCCGCCCTGATGCTCAAGGGCTTCGTGCCGGAGAAGCTGCCGCTGGGCCGTACGGTGCTCGTCCAGTTCGCCGGGTCCTTCGTCAAGCTCGTCGCGCCCGCCGCGGTCAGCGGCGTCGCCATAAACACCCGGTACCTGCAGAAACGTGGCATTCCGCCGGGGCAGGCGGTGGCCAGCGTGGGCGCCTCGCAGGTCATCGGCCTGGCCTTCCACATCGGCCTGCTGCTGCTGTTCGCCTACGTCACCGGCTCCCGGACCGCCCAGTCGTTCACGCCCTCGCGGACCCTGGTGTTCGCGCTGCTGGCCGTCGCCCTGGTGACGTTGGGCGTGCTGGGAGTCCCGCGGCTGCGCAGGATGGTCACCTCCCGGGTCCGCAGCCTGTTCTCGGGCGTCGTCCCGCGCCTGCTGGACGTCCTGCAGACGCCCAGCAAGCTCTTCGAGGGCTTCGCCGGCACGCTCATGCTGACCATCTTCTTCGTGACCTGCCTCGACGCCTCCATCCGGGCCTTCGGCGGCTCCCTCGACTTCACCGCCGTGGCGATCGTCTTCCTCGCCGGCAACGCCATCGGCTCCGCCGCCCCCACCCCCGGCGGCCTCGGCGCCGTCGAGGTCTCCCTCGCGGCCGGCCTGACCCTCGCCGGCCTGCCCAAGGAGATCGCCACGTCGGCCGTGCTGCTGTTCCGGCTGTTCACCTTCTGGCTGCCGGTCCTGCCCGGGTGGGCCTCGTTCGCCTACCTCCAGCGGCACGAGGCGCTGTAGGACGCTCCGCCCGGCGGGGCCCCGTACCCGGGGTTCCTCCGGGCGAGGGCCACGGGCGGCGGAACCCCGTACCCGAGGTCCTTCCGGTGCCCGGGACCGCGGTCCCGGGCACCGGAAGGTCAGGCCTCGCTCGACCGGGCCCAGATGTTGATGCCCGCCTCGACCGCGTCCTTGTCGATGGCCGCGAGCTCGTCGTCGGTGAACGACAGGTTCCGCACCGCTCCGAGGCTGTCCTCAAGCTGCCCGACGCTGCTCGCGCCGATCAGCACGGACGTCACGCGGCTGTCGCGCAGCGCCCAGGAGAGCGCCATCTGGGCGAGCGTCTGCCCCCGCCCCTGGGCGATCTCGTTGAGCCGGCGGACGTGCCGCATCGTCTCCTCGGTCAGCATCTCGGGGGTGAGGAACCTCCCCAGCGACGCCCGCGACCCCTCGGGGATCCCGTCGAGGTAGCGGCTGGTCAGCATGCCCTGGGCCAGCGGCGAGAACGCGATGCAGCCCATGCCCTCCTGCTCCAGGGCGTCGAGCAGCCCACCCTCGATCCACCGGTTGAGCATCGAGTAGGACGGCTGGTGGATGAGCAGCGGCGTGCCCATCTCCCGCATGATCCGCGCCGCCTCGACGGTGTGCTCCGGCGAGTAGGAGGAGATGCCCGCGTACAGCGCCCGGCCCGACCGGACCGCGTGGTCCAGCGCGCCCATCGTCTCCTCCAGCGGGGTGTCCGGGTCGAACCGGTGGCTGTAGAAGATGTCGACGTAGTCCAGGCCCATCCGCTTCAGCGACTGGTCGAGGCTGGCGAGCAGGTACTTGCGCGACCCCCACTCGCCGTAGGGGCCGGGCCACATGTCGTACCCGGCCTTCGTCGAGATCACCAGCTCGTCGCGGTACGGCGCGAAGTCCTCCCGCAGGTGCCGGCCGAAGTTGGTCTCCGCCGAGCCGTACGGCGGGCCGTAGTTGTTGGCCAGGTCGAAGTGGGTCACCCCCAGGTCGAACGCCCGGCGCAGGATGGCCCGCTGGGTCTCGAAGGGCTTGTCGTCGCCGAAGTTGTGCCAGAGGCCCAGTGAGACGGCGGGCAGCCTCAGCCCGCTCCTGCCGACCCTGTTGTACGGCTGCCGCCCGTCGTAGCGGTCTTCCGCCGCCGTGTACGTCACTTGGTCACCTTGGCCGTGTCGAGGATCCAGGAGAGGACGAGAGCCTCCTCGCGCCAGGCGTCGTACCTGCCGCTGCGTCCGCCGTGGCCGGCGCCCATCTCCGTCTTGAGCAGGAACGGCCCGCCCCGCGCGGTGTCGCGGAGCTTCGCGACCCATTTGGCGGGCTCGTGGTAGAAGACCCGGGTGTCGTTGAGGCTGGTGATCGCGAAGATCGGCGGGTAGACCCGGTCGTCCACGTTCTCGTACGGCGTGTACGACTTCATGTACTCGTACACGTCGGCGTTGTGCAGGGGATCGCCCCACTCGTCCCACTCGATCACCGTCAACGGCAGCGACGGATCGAGGATCGTGTTGAGCGCGTCCACGAACGGCACCTGGGCGACGACGCCGGCGAAGCTCTCCGGCGCGAGGTTCGCCACCGCCCCCATCAGCAGCCCGCCGGCCGAACCGCCCCGGGCGACGATCGAGCTCGACCACCCCTCGGCCTTCAGGTGCTCGGCGGCGGCGACGAAGTCGGTGAAGGTGTTCTTCTTCTGCTGGAACTTGCCGTCCTCGTACCAGCGGCGGCCCATCTCGCCGCCGCCCCGGATGTGCGCGATGGCGAAGACGAAGCCCCGGTCGAGCAGGCTGAGCCTGGGGATCGAGAACGACGGGTCGATCGACACCTCGTAGCTGCCGTAGCCGTACAGGAGGGTGGGCGCGGGCCGCTCGGTGCCCTTCCTGACCACGATCGAGATGGGGACGCGGGTGCCGTCGGAGGCCGTCGCCCACTCGCGGAACTGCTCGTAGTCGTCCGGGTCGTAACCGCCGAGCACCGGCTTGCGCTTCAGCAGGATCAGCTCGCGCGTCGCCAGGTCGTAGTCGTAGACCGACGCAGGGGTGATCATGCTGGTGTAGCCCAGGCGCAGCCGCTCGGTGACGAACTCCGGGTTGCCGGCGGGCCCGACGTCGTAGATCGGCTCGGGGAAGGAGATCTCGTACGGCTCGCCGTCCCCCGGGAGGATGCGGATGCCGGTGAGGCCGTCCCGGCGGAAGTGCACGACGGAGTGGCTCTGGAACGCGTCGACGTTGAGCAGCCGGGTGTCGGCGCGGTGCTCGATCAGCGGGGTCCAGGTGCCGGGGTCGTCGAGCGGGGCGGTGGCCAGCTCGAAGTTCTCCGCGTTCCGGTTGTGCAGGACCAGGAAGCGGTCGCCGGCGTGCTCGACGCCGTACTCGACGCCCGTCTCGCGGGGCCGTACGACGCGGAACTCGCCCGCGGGGTCGTCCGCCTCCAGGATCCTGACCTCGCTGGTGATCTTGCTTTCGGCCGCCAGCATCAGGTAGCGCTCGCTGCGGCTGAGGCCGATGCCCAGCCAGAACCGCTCGTCGGTCTCCTCGTGGACCAGGACGTCGTCCTCGGCCGCGGTGCCGATCGTGTGCCGGTGGACCCGGTACGGCCGCCAGCTCTCGTCCACCGTCGTGTAGAAGAAGGCGGTGCCGTCCGCCGACCAGGCGCCGCCGTAGAAAATGCCGGGGATCTCGTCGGGGAGGATCTCCCCGGTGACGAGGTTCCTCACCCTCAGGGTGAAGCGCTCGTCGCCGGTGAAGTTCACCGAGTAGGCCATCATGGTGCCGTCGGGGCTGACCGCGCTGGTGCCGATGGCGAAGAAGTCGCTGTCCCCGGCCAGCTCGTTGCCGTCGAGGAGGACCTCCTCACCGGGAAGCGGCTCGCCGGCCTTCAGCTCGGGCGGCGTCTCCCCGGTGGCCGCGACCCGGCACTGGATGCCGTACTGCTTGCCCTCCTCGGTCCGCGAGTAGTACCACCAGCCGTTCTTCCGGCTGGGGACCGAGAGGTCGGTCTCCAGCGTCCGGCTCTTGATCTCCTGGAAGATCGTCTCCTGCAGGGGCTTGAGATGAGCGGTCGCCTGCTCCGTATAGGCGTTCTCCGCTTCGAGGTAAGCGATCGTGTCGGGATCGTCCTTGACCGTCAGCCACGCGTACTCGTCGATCACGGTGTCCCCGTGGTGTACGCGCTCGCTGGGAACCTTCTTCGCCTTGGGCGGCATCTGACTGCTCACCCGCCGAGTCTATGTTTCCCGCCGGACCCGTCCCCGGGGGTCCGGGGTCTTCCCCGGGGCACCCTCCGGAGGGCGGTTCGGCTGTCACGGCTCGGCGGCACGGCTCGGTCCGGCTCGGTCCGGCTCCGCTTGGTCCGGCGCTCAGTTCGGCCCGACTCGGCTCGGCTCGGTTCAGGGCGGGGAGATGTTCTGCCGTTACGGCTCAAGCGGTCCGCGGGGACTGCTAATCTTTCGTGGTCGGCAGGGACCGGCCAAACCACTCCAATCACTTCGGTGACTTCGGCGTGGCTTGTACTGTGTTCCCCGATATCCCCTTGAAACGCACCGCCGCGTTGATCGGTTCGCAGAGCCGCTCAGAGGCTGGTAAGTTTGAGGGGTTGCCTCGAAAGGGGCCGCCCGAATTCCCTTCGGGTCGGTGGAATCGAAGAAAGTCGCTCCGAAAGAGCGGTTTGACACGAAAAAGCCGGTCTGAAAGAATAAAGGCACAACGAAACGAACGAAACGCCCCGGAGAAACGGGCCTGAGGGTCCGGATCGACGGTGAACGCGTCCGTTTCTTGAGAACTCAACAGTGTGTTAAAAGCCAGTGTATGATGCACAACCCCGTCCCACCCGCTTCGGTGGGAGGACGGATTCCTTTGGTTGATGCACCTCGTCTCCTTTGCCGGGACGGGGATGCTTTCAGCCGGGAGAAACTCTGTAGACATTGTTTGGAGAGTTTGATCCTGGCTCAGGACGAACGCTGGCGGCGTGCTTAACACATGCAAGTCGAGCGGAAAGGCCCTTCGGGGTACTCGAGCGGCGAACGGGTGAGTAACACGTGAGTAACCTGCCCCTGACTCTGGGATAAGCCCGGGAAACTGGGTCTAATACCGGATACGACACGCTTCCGCATGGGATGCGTGTGGAAAGTTTTTCGGTTGGGGATGGACTCGCGGCCTATCAGCTTGTTGGTGGGGTAACGGCCTACCAAGGCGACGACGGGTAGCCGGCCTGAGAGGGCGACCGGCCACACTGGGACTGAGACACGGCCCAGACTCCTACGGGAGGCAGCAGTGGGGAATATTGCGCAATGGGCGGAAGCCTGACGCAGCGACGCCGCGTGGGGGATGACGGCCTTCGGGTTGTAAACCTCTTTCAGCAGGGACGAAGTTGACGTGTACCTGCAGAAGAAGCGCCGGCTAACTACGTGCCAGCAGCCGCGGTAATACGTAGGGCGCAAGCGTTGTCCGGAATTATTGGGCGTAAAGAGCTCGTAGGTGGCTTGTCGCGTCGGATGTGAAAGCTTGGGGCTTAACTCCAGGTCTGCATTCGATACGGGCTGGCTAGAGGTAGGCAGGGGAGAACGGAATTCCTGGTGTAGCGGTGAAATGCGCAGATATCAGGAGGAACACCGGTGGCGAAGGCGGTTCTCTGGGCCTTACCTGACGCTGAGGAGCGAAAGCGTGGGGAGCGAACAGGATTAGATACCCTGGTAGTCCACGCCGTAAACGTTGGGCGCTAGGTGTGGGGGCCTTCCACGGTTTCCGCGCCGTAGCTAACGCATTAAGCGCCCCGCCTGGGGAGTACGGCCGCAAGGCTAAAACTCAAAGGAATTGACGGGGGCCCGCACAAGCGGCGGAGCATGTTGCTTAATTCGACGCAACGCGAAGAACCTTACCAAGGCTTGACATCGCCCGGAAAGCTCTGGAGACAGAGCCCTCTTCGGACTGGGTGACAGGTGGTGCATGGCTGTCGTCAGCTCGTGTCGTGAGATGTTGGGTTAAGTCCCGCAACGAGCGCAACCCTTGCTCCATGTTGCCAGCACGCCCTTCGGGGTGGTGGGGACTCATGGGGGACTGCCGGGGTCAACTCGGAGGAAGGTGGGGATGACGTCAAGTCATCATGCCCCTTATGTCTTGGGCTGCAAACATGCTACAATGGCCGGTACAGAGGGTTGCGATACCGCAAGGTGGAGCGAATCCCTAAAAGCCGGTCTCAGTTCGGATTGGGGTCTGCAACTCGACCCCATGAAGTCGGAGTCGCTAGTAATCGCAGATCAGCAACGCTGCGGTGAATACGTTCCCGGGCCTTGTACACACCGCCCGTCACGTCACGAAAGTCGGCAACACCCGAAGCCCGTGGCCCAACCCTTTGGGGGGGAGCGGTCGAAGGTGGGGCTGGCGATTGGGACGAAGTCGTAACAAGGTAGCCGTACCGGAAGGTGCGGCTGGATCACCTCCTTTCTAAGGAGCATCCGATCAGCCGGCCCGCTCAGCGAGCGAGTCGATCTGATCCAGCCACGGTCGCAGGCGAGTGTCCTGCGCGTGGCGCGCTCATTAGTGGAGCACTGGCTAGTCAGTCGGACCGGGTCGCCGGGCCGCTAGTACCGCCTGCCCCCTTCGGGGGGACGGGAGTGGGAACGGGGTCGTCGGGGTGAGGTCCGGGTGAACACACTGTTGGGTCCTGAGGAAACGGACCAGCCGCCGTGCGGCGCCACTCGTGAAGAGTGGTGGCGTGTGGCGGCCAGCTTCGCGGGAGACCGCGCAGCTGGTGAGGTTCTGAGTTTCCCTCTGCGGGACCGTCCGCCTGTCATACCGGCTCGGATGAGGTGGAAGCTGTTGGCTTCCGGCTCGTGTGGGTGTCTGGTGGTGGGGTCGTGATGGTCGCTGCGTGTTGTTTGAGATTTGCATAGTGGACGCGAGCATCTTTGTGGCCAAGTTTTTTAGGGCACACGGTGGATGCCTTGGCATCAGGAGCCGATGAAGGACGTGGGAGGCTGCGTTAAGCCCCGGGGAGTCGCCAACCAGACGTTGATCCGGGGATGTCCGAATGGGGAAACCTAGCACCAGTCATGTGGTGTTGCCTCCGCCTGAATGTATAGGGCGGTTGGTGGTAACGCGGGGAAGTGAAACATCTCAGTACCCGTAGGAAGAGAAAACAAATAGTGATTCCGTGAGTAGTGGTGAGCGAAAGCGGAAGAGGCTAAACCGGGCGCGTGTTAAAGCCGGCGGGCGTTGCGTGTTCGGGGTTGTGGGACCTTCTTGTGGTTTCTGCCGGAGCCACGAGCAGTGAGAAATCGATGGGGTAGCCGAAGCTTCTGGGAAGGGGCGCCGGAGACCGTGAGAGCCGGGTAGGCGAAATCCTGTCGACTGCTGGAGGGGATCCCAAGTAGCACGGGGCCCGAGAAATCCTGTGTGAATCTGCCAGGACCACCTGGTAAGCCTAAATACTCCCTGATGACCGATAGTGCACTAGTACCGTGAGGGAAAGGTGAAAAGTGCCCCGGTGAGGGGTCGTGAAATAGTACCTGAAACCGTGTGCCTACAAGCCGTAGGAGCGTGAGCGGGGTTCGCCCTGCTCGTGATGTGACTGCGTGCCTTTTGAAGAATGAGCCTGCGAGTTGCGGTGTGTGGCGAGGTTAACCCGTGTGGGGTAGCCGTAGCGAAAGCGAGTCTGAATAGGGCGTTTGAGTCGCATGCTGCAGACCCGAAGCGGAGTGATCTAGGCATGGGCAGGTTGAAGCGCGGGTAAGACCGCGTGGAGGACCGAACCCACCAGGGTTGAAAACCTGGGGGATGACCTGTGTTTAGGGGTGAAAGGCCAATCAAACTCCGTGATAGCTGGTTCTCCCCGAAATGCATTTAGGTGCAGCGTCGCGTGTTTCTTGCCGGAGGTAGAGCACTGGATGGCCGATGGGCCCGACAAGGTTACTGACGTCAGCCAAACTCCGAATGCCGGTAAGTGAGAGCGTGGCAGTGAGACTGCGGGGGATAAGCTCCGTAGTCGAGAGGGAAACAGCCCAGACCACCGACTAAGGCCCCTAAGCGTGTGCTAAGTGGGAAAGGATGTGGAGTCGCAGTGACAACCAGGAGGTTGGCTTAGAAGCAGCCACCCTTGAAAGAGTGCGTAATAGCTCACTGGTCAAGTGATTCTGCGCCGACAATGTAGCGGGGCTCAAGTACACCGCCGAAGTCGTGGCATTCACACATCAACCCTGGCTTTTGTCGAGGGGTGTGGATGGGTAGGGGAGCGTCGTGCGGCCGGCGAAGCAGCGGAGTGATCCAGTTGTGGAGGCCGTGCGAGTGAGAATGCAGGCATGAGTAGCGAATCAGAAGTGAGAAACTTCTGCGCCGGATGACCAAGGGTTCCTGGGCCAGGCTAATCCGCCCAGGGTAAGTCGGGACCTAAGGCGAGGCCGACAGGCGTAGTCGATGGACAACGGGTTGATATTCCCGTACCCGCTGTGATGCGCCCATACTGAACCCAGTGATACTAAGGGTCCTTAAGCCCTCCGGGCCTTCGGGTCTGGGGTGAGGCTGAACGCCTGACCTGATCTGGTAGTAGGTAAGCGATGGGGTGACGCAGGAAGGTAGCCCATCCCAGGCGATGGTTGTTCCTGGGGTAAGCGTGTAGGGAGGACCGTAGGTAAATCCGCGGTCCGTATATCCTGAGACGTGATGCCGAGCCGATTGTGGCGAAGTGGGTGATCCTATGCTGCCGAGAAAAGCCTCTAGTGAGTGTCATGGCGGCCCGTACCCGAAACCGACTCAGGTGGTCAGGTAGAGAATACCAAGGCGATCGGGTGAACTGCGGTTAAGGAACTCGGCAAATTGCCCCCGTAACTTCGGGAGAAGGGGGGCCTTCGCTGGTGATGAGTCTTGCACTCGGAGCTGGTGGGGGCCGCAGAGGCCAGGGGGAAGCGACTGTTTACTAAAAACACAGGTCCGTGCGAAGTCGTAAGACGATGTATACGGACTGACGCCTGCCCGGTGCTGGAACGTTAAGGGGACCGCTTAGCATGCCTTCGGGTGTGCGAAGGTGAGAACTTAAGCGCCAGTAAACGGCGGTGGTAACTATAACCATCCTAAGGTAGCGAAATTCCTTGTCGGGTAAGTTCCGACCTGCACGAATGGCGTAACGACTTCCCCGCTGTCTCAACCGCAGACCCGGCGAAATTGCACTACGAGTAAAGATGCTCGTTACGCGCAGCAGGACGGAAAGACCCCGGGACCTTCACTACAGCTTGACATTGGCGTTTGGAACGGTTTGTGTAGGATAGGTGGGAGACGGTGAAGCTGGGACGCTAGTTCCGGTGGAGTCATTGGTGAAATACCACTCTGGTCGTTTTGGACGTCTAACTTGGGTCCGTGATCCGGATCAGGGACAGTGTCTGGTGGGTAGTTTAACTGGGGCGGTTGCCTCCTAAAGGGTAACGGAGGCGCCCAAAGGTTCCCTCAGCCTGGTTGGCAATCAGGTGTCGAGTGTAAGTGCACAAGGGAGCTTGACTGTGAGACCGGCGGGTCGAGCAGGAGCGAAAGCTGGGACTAGTGATCCGGCGGTGGCATGTGGAAGCGCCGTCGCTCAACGGCTAAAAGGTACCCCGGGGATAACAGGCTGATCTTCCCCAAGAGTCCATATCGACGGGATGGTTTGGCACCTCGATGTCGGCTCGTCGCATCCTGGGGCTGGAGTAGGTCCCAAGGGTTGGGCTGTTCGCCCATTAAAGCGGTACGCGAGCTGGGTTTAGAACGTCGCGAGACAGTTCGGTCCCTATCCGCTGCGCGCGCAGGAGACTTGAAAGGGGCTGTCCCTAGTACGAGAGGACCGGGACGGACGAACCTCTGGTGTGCCAGTTGTTCCGCCAGGAGCACGGCTGGTTGGCTACGTTCGGGAGGGATAACCGCTGAAAGCATCTAAGCGGGAAGCTTGCCTTGAGATGAGGTCTCCCACCCCGTGAGGGGGTAAGGCTCCCAATAGACGATTGGGTTGATAGGCCGGAGGTGGAAGCGCAGTAATGTGTGGAGCTGACCGGTACTAATAGGCCGAGGACTTGACCATAAAGCATTCGTGTGGTTTTCTGCAGCGCTCTGTACTCTTCGCCGGGTCCGGAGCAGCGCGTGATCACTGGTTTTGCTCGCGTCCACTGTGTGATTCTGAGGCAGCAGGCACCGTCTGCACCCCCGGAGCCGGCTGGTTTTCGGGTTGGGTGCGTGTGTTTGTGTGTTTCATAGTGTTACGGCGGTTATGGCGAAGGGGAAACACCCGGTTACATTCCGAACCCGGAAGTTAAGCTCTTCAGCGCCGATGGTACTGCACCGGGGACGGTGTGGGAGAGTAGGTCGCCGCCGGACAATCTTTTGGAGAGGGCCGCCCCCTGGTTTCACCGGGGGAGCGGCCCTTTCTGTGTTTCCGGGGTTCTCTCGCGATTCATGCATGTTTTTCCACTGCCCGGGTGAGGCGCTTTTTTAGTATGTGCGGTTCTTTTCCATCTGCCGGGATTCTCGTGTCCAAACGTCAGACGGGCTTTTGTTCGAGCGCGTTCGGCGCGAACCGGCTGGGGATCGTGGCTCCCGACGGGCCGCGGGACCGACACGACCTGAAGTCTCCGCCGGCGCCTCGGAACCTCCGGGAAGCGCCCATGGCCCCAGTCGGCACGCCTGAAGTCTCTGGGAAGCGTTCGGAGCCTCAGGGCGGGGTCTCGGATGACGCGCTCGGGGTCTCAGGCGTGGAGCTCGCCGGAGAGGACGGTCACCGCCCGGCCCGACAGCTCGACGCGGTCCCCCCGCACGGTCGTGCGTATCGTCCCGCCCCGCTCGGAGAGCTGCTCCCCGAGGAGGGTGGCCGGGCCGAGCTTGGCCGTCCAGTACGGCGCCAGGGCGCAGTGGGCCGAACCGGTGACCGGGTCCTCCGGGACGCCGACCCTGGGGGCGAAGAACCGCGAGACGTAGTCGACGCCGGGACGAGCCGAGGGGGCGGTCACGATGACCCCTCGGGCGTCCACGGCCGCCAGGGCGGGGAAGTCGGGGGAGACGGCGCGTACGGCGTCCTCGGACTCCACCTCCACGAGGTAGTCCCAGACGTTCTTGCCTGCCCACCGGGGAGTGACCCCCAGCGCCTCCGTCAGCCCCTCCGGCGGATCGGTCTCCTCCAGGGGCTTGGCGGGGAAGTCCATGGTGATCAGACCTGTTTCGTCCCTGGTCACGGCGAGGATTCCGCTCTTCGTGGCGAACTTCAGGGTTTCCGGAGCCGTTCCGGTGGAATACAGGACGTGCGCCGTCGCCAAGGTCGCGTGTCCGCACAGGGCCACCTCGGTCGCCGGGGTGAACCAGCGGAGCGAGTACGGCTCGCCGGCCTCTCCTCCGAGGAGGAAGGCGGTCTCGGAGTGCCGCATCTCCGCGGCGAGGGCCTGCATCCAGGCGTCCGGTGCCGGATTGTCGAGTAGGCAGACCCCCGCCGGGTTACCCTTGAAAAACTGGTCGGTAAATGAATCGACCGTGTAGATGCGCATGTCCATAATGCTAGTCGTGATGCAATATCCGCCCAGAAGTGGGTATGAGGGTCGGGTGGACCAGTGCGCTAGCCGTACAAAGTGGGAATAAGCCCTGGGCGTGTCGCGCGGCGAACTTCAATTCGTCGGTTACCGTCCAAGGTGGAGGGACAAGCCGGCTGCGGCGTGGTCCTGTAGGAAAGGACGAGCCGATGGGGGCAGTGCGCAAGGTGGCGACATACCTTGGCCTGAGCGGTGTGGAGGACTACGACGAGTCCTACGAGTACGTGGACGACGTCGAAGGCGAGGGTGAGGACTGGCAGTCCGCGTCGGAGCGCGCGGCCAGGCGCTGGCACTCGACCAGCGAGCCCTCGCAGATCGTGATGCTGACGCCGCGCAAGTACAACGACGCGCCGCTCATCGGGCGGCACTTCCGTGACGGTCAGACGGTCATCATGGACGTCAACTGCATGAGCACCGCCGAGGCCACCCGGATGGTCGACTTCGCGGCGGGTCTGGCCTACGGCTGCGAGGGCCGTATCGAGCGCATCGCCGAGAAGGTCTTCCTGCTGGCGCCCGCCGACGTGGAGATCACCACCGGCTGACCCTTTCGATCTTGGAACGTGCCCGGAGATGCCACGCCGCCTCCGGGCACGTCCGTGTCCGGAGGCGGCGTGACCTGGGTTCCGGTTCCGTGCATCTCCGTCCGGTCGCCCGCGCAGGGTGGGACGACCCGCAGGACGGAACCTAGCGGGCGCGGGGGCCCCTGCGGAGCAGACGGGTCAGCTCGGCGAGGTCCGCCGCCGCGTCCTGGACGCGCTTCTCGTTCTCCCGGGCGTACTCGTGCAGCGCCCACACGGCGCCCTCCGCCAGTTCCCGCAGTTCGGAGAGCTGCGCGGTGACGTACTCGGCGTCGGCCCGCTCGCGCCTGCGCCGGTGCCAGAGCCCGTAGCCGCCCGCCGCGAACAGGGCCAGCGCGAGACCCGCGAGGGGGAGCGTCGCCGAGGTGGCGAACGCCGTCGCCAGTACGGCCACGCCGAAGGCGAGGAGCGCGTAACCCATCCAGGGACGGCCGCGGTCCGGCACACCCTCGACGGAGATCCGCTCCTCGGCCGCGGCCAGCGACTCGGGGTCCGGACCCTCGGGACGGAGCACCACGCTGTGTCCCAGGATCGGCATGGTGACCGACTCCGGAGGCTCGGCCTGGGTGGTCGTGACGAGGGTCTCCGCGGCGGACCGCACGATGGGCGCGGCCACGTGCAGGGCGATGCCCGCGAGGTGCAGGTCGGAGCCCGGCCGCAGGTCGGCGAGGAGATGGTCGATGAGCGAGCCGGGCGGCGTCTCGGGCTCGGCGGAGCCGATCAGGTGGCGTAGCGCGACGAGGAGCTTCTCCTCGGCTTCCGCGGGCCTTCCCTCGGGGGTGGCCGGTTTGCGGCCGGAGCCGTTCTGCCGGGTGGAGGTGATCTCGGTGCAGCGGCCGCGGAGGCGGGCGAGCTGTGCGGCGGCCTCAACCGGCTCGGCCAGCTCGGGAAGCTCGGCGAGCTCGGGGAAGTCGACCAGCGAGGGCGGCACCACCATCGCGGGCTCGTGCGGGGTCAGCGCGCTCAGCCAGCGTTCGGGCTCGGTGTGCGCGGGGATCGCCACCGCGTCGAGCCTGCGGAGCACGAAGATCTTGCCGGCGGGGCCGTACGCGCCCCGGGCGGCGGCGAGCCAGAGCGCGCGCTGGCCGTGGGTCACCGGCTGGTCCAGCGACAGCTCGCCGAAGGCGATGCCGAGCCAGGAGGCGTGGATCTGCTCGCCCTGCCCGGCGACGGCCAGGGCGAGGCAGAGGAAGAGCGCGGTCCGCCGGCCGTCGAGCTGGGCGGCGCGGCCGAGGGGTTCGAGGGCGTCCTCGCCCCGCAGGATCATCTCAAGCGCCTGGACGGCGGGCCTCAGCCAGTGCTCGGGCGCGTCCGCGGCCTCCGGTGGCATCGGGAGGCCGGCGCCGGTTCCGGCGGTCAGGCTTGTCAGGAGCGCCTCGGCGTAGCGGTGCGACTCCGTTCCGATGCGGGGGCTCGCGGTCAGGTCCGTGCTCAAGGCAGAGAACTCTCCGAAATCGTGACCGACTGACCGCGCCAGCGTAGTGCGATCCGGTCATCCCCGTCGGGAGGCGCGCCGAATCCAACTTTGCCGGATGATCGCCTCGATTTACCGAATCAAGGCGATCATTCGGTCGATGATCTCACATGCGCTCGGGCACCGGGATACCGAGCAGGTCCAGGCCGGTCACCAGGACGCGCAGGGTCAGCGCGAGCAGAGCCAGGCGCGAGGCGCGGGTGGCCGGCTCGACACCCTCCTTGAGCACGGGGCAGTGCTCGTAGAAGGTGGTGAGGGTGCTCGCGGTCTCGAAGAGGTAGGCGGCGAGCTTGTGCGGGACCGAACCCTCGGCCATCTCCAGCACGGCCGGGGCGAACCCGAGGAGCTGGAGGGCGAGGGCGCGCTCGGCCGGGTGGCCGAGGACGATCGGTCCGGTCGCCTCCGCCGGGTCGATCCCCCCCCTGCGGAAGATGGAGCGGATCCGGGCGGTGGCGTACTGCAGGTAGGGGCCGGTGTTGCCGGTCAGGGCGAGCATGCGGTCGAAGTCGAAGACGTACTCGCTGTCGTGGCTGACCGACAGGTCGGCGTACTTGACCGCGCCCATGCCGACGGCGTGCGCGATCTCCGCGCGGGTCGCCTCGTCGTAGTCGCGTTCGGCGATCACCGCGGCGGCCCTGGTCTCGGCCTCGGCGAGCAGGTCGAGCAGCTTGATGGACTCGCCGCTGCGGGTCTTGAACATCTTGCCGTCGCTGCCCAGCACGCTGCCGATCTGGACGTGCTCGGCGTTGACGTGGTCGGGCAGCCAGCCGGCCATCCGGGCGGAGGCGAACAGCATCGACATGTGCAGGGCCTGGGTGGCGCCGATCACGTAGAGGATGCGGTCGGCCTTGAGGTCCTGGACGCGGTAGCGGATCGTCGCCATGTCGGTGGTGGCGTAGCCGTACCCGCCGTCGCTCTTGCGGATCATGAACGGGAGCGGCTGGCCCTCGCGGCCGGTGAAGCCGGACGGGAAGACGCAGAGCGCGCCTTCGCTGATCACGGCGATGCCGTGCTCCTGCAGTTCGTCGCAGACCTGGGCGAGCATGGGGTTGTACATGCTCTCGCCGGCGATGTCGGCGTCGGTCAGCGTCACGCCGAGCTGGGTGTAGACCTTGTTGAAGTAGCGGACCGTGGCGTCCATGAAGATGTGCCACAGGCGCATGGTCTCCGGCTCCTCGGCCTGGAGGGTGACCACGCGGGCGCGGGCGCGCCGGTTGAACTCGGGGTCGCTGTCGAACTTCGCGCGGGCGGCCTGGTAGTAGGCGTTGCCCTCGCCGGCCTCCAGCTGCGCCACGGCGGCGTCCTCGCCGATGTCGAGGAGGTGCTCGATGAGCATGCCGAACGGGGTGCCCCAGTCGCCCAGGTGGTTCTGCCGGACGACCCGGTTGCCGAGGTGCTCGTGGACGCGGACGAGCGCGTCACCGACGATGGTGGTGCGCAGGTGGCCGACGTGCATCTCCTTGGCCGCGTTGGGCGCGGAGTAGTCGATCACGACGGTCTGCGACGACGCGGTCTCGGGGACGCCGGCCCGCGGGTCGGTGAGCAGCTCGGCGACCTGGCCGGTGATCCAGTCGTCGGAGAGGGTGATGTTCAGGAAGCCGGGGCCGCTGACCTCGACGGTGCCGGGGAAGGGCCGGCCCTCCCCGCTCGCGCCGGAGAGGCGGTCGGCGATCTCCTGGGCGACCTCGCGCGGGGCCCGTCGCAGTCGCTTGCTCAGACTCATCGCGACGTTCGCCTGGTAGTCGGCGAACTGCGAGGGACGGATCAGCGGGTCTGCGGTGGCGTACTCCGCACCGAATGCGGCGGCCAGCGCCTGCTGGACGCGCTCGGTGAGCACGAGCTGCGGGTCGGTCATGCATCAAGGGTATCGGTTGGCCTGCGGTGAACCGGCGATATATCGACCGATGACATGATCTTGAAAATGGCCGCCGGCGAGGTCGTGCGGGGTTCGCGTCGCCTCGTCCGGTGATCTCACTGGACGCGGTGGTTCCACCCACGCGAGGGGTCTGTCCGGTGCGCGGTTCCAGCGGTCTCACTCGTGCGGCGGTCTCACCCCGGGTGGCCGTCGCCGGGGTTCGACGGGGACGCCGCCGGTGATGAGGGCGGGGATGCGGGCGGGGACGGCCGTCCCCAGAGGCGGTGCGGCCGGGAGGAGGCCAGGCGCTCTCCCACCCGCGCCACCACCCCCCGCCGGGCCAGCTCGGCCGCCAGGACGCACGCGGCGCTGACGCCGCCGGCCCGGGACGCCCCGTGCGCGATGACCACGGTTCCGTTCAGGCCGAGCAGTACGGCCCCGCCGTGGACCTCCGGGTCGAGCCGACGGTGGAGGCCCCTAAGACGCCTGCGCTGCAGCAGGCCGCCCAGCCGGGCCGCGTGGCTCTCCCGGAGCGTGGCGCCCAGCTCCGAGAAGGCGTAGCGGACGCTGCCCTCCATGGTCTTGAGCGCCACATTGCCGGTGAAGCCGTCGGTGACGATGACGTCGGCCACCCCGGTGAGCAGGTCGTGTCCCTCGATGTTGCCGGTGAAGTTCAGTCCCGGCGCGGCGGCCAGCAGTTCGTGGGCCCGCCGGACGAGCTTGTTGCCCTTCTCCGGTTCGCTGCCGATGGTGAGCAGGCCGATCCTGGGGTCGGGGATGTCCAGGCAGGCCTGTGCGTAGGCGGCGCCGAGGTGGGCGAACTGCACCAGCATCTCGGGCTTGACCTCGGCGTTCGCTCCGGCGTCCAGCAGGATGGTGGGGACGGGCCGGGTCGGCAGGGCGACCGCGATGGCGGGCCGGAGCACCCCGGGCTGGCTGCGGAGCCGTAGCTTGCCGGTGGCGACCACCCCGGCGGTGGATCCGGCGGAGACCACGGCGCAGGCGTCGCCCCGCCGTACGAGGTGGCAGGCGACGGCGATGCTGGAGCGCGGGCGGCGCAGGCTCGCCAGGGCGCCCTCGTCCATGGCGAGGGCCTCCTCGGCCCGCACGATGGGGATCTCGGTGAGCGCGTCGTGCCGGGCGAGCGCCTCGTGGAGGGGTCGGGGCGCGCCCACGAGGAGGACGGGCACCCCGTGTTCCCGTACGGCCCGCACGGCCCCCGCGACGATCTCGTCGGGAGCGTGGTCGCCGCCCATGGCGTCCAGGGCGATGGGCGGGACGCCTGGGGCGTCGGTGTCAGGCAAGCGGTCACCTCGTGCGGGAAAGGGGATGCCCGCATCGTAGGCGGGACGACCGCGGGCTCGGTTCTCCGGGGTGCCGGGGCTCACCGGTGCGGGGCTCAGCGTCTGGGGGGAAGGTTCCAGTCGGTGGTCTCCCGCGAGATGACGATCTTCCCGAAGGCGACGTTGCCGACGACCCTGATGACGGGCCCGTCCGCGGCGCCGACGCCGCCGGAGATGCTGCGCTTGGCGAACAGTGCGCCGACCTCGTCGATGACGTGGGAGTTCTCGGGGACCCTGACGATCATTTTGCTGAAGCGGCAGTCGACCTCAAGGGTGATCTCCCGGCCGGGGAGCACGGCGTCGGACAGGTCGACGATCAGGGCGCCGAAGGTGGCGTTCAGCGCCGTGTGGCGTCCGGCGATCCAGCGCCCGTCGCGGATCACCTTGCTGAAGACCGCGCCGATCTCCTGCCGGACGGGGGCGGCGCCGGTGCCGGCCGGGGTGGTGTCGGGCAGGTCGCGGATGATCGGGGCGAGCTCGCCCACGGTCACGGAGTTGTAGGTCGCCTCCAGGCGGTCGGCGTGTTCGAGGCTGGTGAGCCTGCCGGAGGCGAGGGCTTCGCTCAGCACGCTCGCCACGCGGTCGCGGTCGGCGTCGGAGGCGCGCAGCGCGGGGTCGGACCCGTGCGGGGCCAGGCCGGACACGCGGGCGGCGGGGTCGAGGGAGGTCATGCGCCGATTGTACGCGGACAAGATATATCGCGATAGGTGAATCCGGTGATTTCCGGAGGAGTGCCGCCGGGCCGGCCGGAGCGCCGGGGAGGGCGGGGCACCGGGTCGGCCGGAGCGCCGGGGAGGGCGGGGTGCGTGGAGGGTCGTGCGGCTCGGCGCCGGAAGGGCGGTGGGGAAGGTGCGCCGTCCGGCGGGAAAGCCAAAGGCCGGGACGTGGAGGACTCCGTATCCGCCGCGATCGGTCAAGCGGGCACCCGGGGACGGGAGGGCCCGGACCAGGAGGGTAATCAGCTGGCCAAAGGCCGATCTCGCGCCGTCGGGCCTGGGATACAAATGCCGAGCGGTTCCCGGCCGGCGCGTTCACCGCGCACCCTTCACATCGCGCCCGCCGGCGACACAGGGTCCAGAGCCCGCTTCCCGAAAAGAGTCCGGGAACGAAGCGGGCCGAAGAGAAGCTGGGAAGGCAACCATGAAGAAGATCATCAAGACGGCCGTGGCCGTCGCGGCGTTCGGCGTCGCGGCGACGGTGTGCGCCCCCGCCCAGGCGGCGACGGACAGCGGTATCGGCGGGAACAACAACCTGCTGGGCATCCTCGGCCTGCAGCTCGACAACCTCAACCTGCTCGGCCAGCCGATCGGGTCGCTCGGCCTCAACGGCGGCGGCGAGACGGGCGTGCCGCCCATGATGATGCCGCTGGGCGGCGGCATGCCGATGGGCGGGATGCCCATGGGTGGCATGCCGATGGGCGGCATGCCCATGGGCGCGCAGATGGGCGCGCAGATGGGCGGGATGCCGATGGGCGGCATGCCGCTGGTGGTCATGGGCCGCTGACGGCGGCCGGGCGGTGCCCGCGTGGACGATCGTGGGCGCCACCGGACGGTCCGGTTCCGTCCCCGCGGATCATTCCGCGGGGACGGAACCCGGGACGGGCGCCGGCCGCGGCGTTCGCCGGGGGCCGGATGACCGTGACGAGGAGAGGGGGCGGCCGACATGTGTCGGCCGCCCCTCTCCGTCGTGCCGCGCGCCGCGACCGGCCGCCGAAGTCCGGTCTCGCGCGCCTTCCGGGTGGACGTAAGGTGCGCCGCGTTTCCCGGGGCCGGGGATCCCGTGCGGGTCTCCCGAACGCTCCGGGGCCGCGCGGGCCCGCTCGGGCTCAGGCCCCCGGCGCCCGTACGGCGGTGCGGCGGGCGATCTGGGCCTGGAGCCGCGCCATCTGCCAGTGCAGCTCGATGAGCTGCTCGGCGAGCTGGAGGCGGGGAATCTCGGATGGGTCCTCGACGGCCAGGTGGTCGATCGCGGTCGACAGCTCTCGCAACGCGCTCCCCCACTCCATGACGGCTTCCAATGATCGAACCAACGTTCGAATCATAGCGGAACGCTGATCGTCGTGTCAGCGGATCGGGGCGGACGCGCCGGAGACGCGCCGGGGGCCCCGTTCGGCGCGCCGGGACGCGCCCGGGCGGGCGGCCCTCCGGCGGTCCCGGCCGGGGCGGTCCCGAGCGGGACGGCGCGGCGGCGGTCAGCTCTCGTAGACCGGCGCGATGTAGCCGCGGGCCACGGTGTGCGCGGTGATGTTGAAACCGATCACGGCCGGCGGGGTGTCGGGGCCCAGGTCGAGCTTGTCCACGTCGAGGGCGTGCACCGCGAAGATGTAGCGGTGCGGCAGGCCGGGCGGCGGGGCGGCGCCACCGTAGGCGTTGGCGCTGTAGTCGTTGCGGCCGTGGGTGCCGAACCCGCCGTCGGCGCTCCCGGCGCCCCTCGGCAGCTCCGTCACGTCGGCGGGGATGTCGAACAGCAGCCAGTGCCAGAACCCGCTGCCGGTGGGGGCGTCGGGGTCGTAGCAGGTGACGGCGTAGCTCAGCGTGCCCTCGGGGGCGCCGGACCAGCGCAGGTGCGGGGAGAGGTTCTCCCCGGTGAAGCCCCAGTCGTCGAACACGTGGGTCTGGGACATGGTCTCGCCGTCGCGGACGTCGTCGCTCTCGACGGTCAGCGCGGGGACCTCGGGCAGGAAGTCGTAGGGGATCGGTGGCCGCGAGGACACAGGTTCACCTCCGGTGGGACGGTCTTTCGGACCTTCCCATCTTGCCCGGGTCAGGCGTTGTAGGCGGCGAGGACCGTCTTCGGGTCGCCGTCCATCTTGATCTTCCCCTTGTGCAGCCAGATGACCCGGTTGCAGGTCTCCTCGATCACGTCGAGGTTGTGGGCGACGAGGAAGACCGTGCCGGCCTCCTGGCGCATCTGCTTGATGCGCTCCTGGCTCTTGCGCTTGAACTCGCGGTCGCCGGTGGCCAGGGCCTCGTCGATGAGCAGCACGTCGTGGGACTTGGCCGAGGCGATGGCGAAGCGCAGGCGGGCGCCCATGCCCGAGGAGTAGGTGGACATGGGGAACTGTACGAACTCCCCGATGCCGGAGAAGTCGACGATGTCGTCGTACTTCTCCTTGACCTGCGCGGGGTTCATGCCCATGGCGTAGCAGCCGAGCACGATGTTGCGCTCGCCGGTGAGCTCGCGCATCAGCGCGGCGTTGACGCCGAGCAGGGACGGCTGGCCGTCGGTGTAGACGGCGCCGGAGTGCGGCGGCAGCAGGCCGGCGATGGCGCGCAGCATCGTGGACTTGCCGGAGCCGTTGCGGCCGACGATGCCGATGGCGTCGCCGTGGTAGGCCACGAAGGACACGCCGCGTACGGCGTGCACCTCCTTCATCTGGGGCCGCCCCTGGCGCTTGACGAGGCGCATCAGGGCGTTGGCGGCGTTGCCCTTCTCGTTGTCGGTGGCCGCGCCGTACACGCGGTAGATGATGTGCAGGTCGTCCACGATGACCGTGGGGACGCGCTCCTTGTCCTTGCCGGCGGGCTCGGGGTCAGGGTGCACCCTGACGTCCGTCTTGGGGACGCCGGGCTCCTCGGCCTTCACGTGCGACAGCTCCTCGGTCAACTCAGCCACGGCCGTACTTCTCCTCGGCTCGCCAGAAGTACCAGAAGCCACCGATCAGGGCGAACACTGCCCAGAATACGCAGACCTGCCAGATATAGGGGCGCAGCTCGTGCGTTTTCATGAGTAGATCGCGCATGAGCTCCATGTAGGCGGCGGCCGGGTTGAAGTACATGACGTCGGCGATCCACTGCGGCAGGTGCGCGGCGTTCACGACCCGGTCCTGGATGGAGAAGAACACCCCGGAGGCGTACAGCCAGGTGCGCATGATGAAGGGCAGCAGCTGGTTCAGGTCGCGGGCCGAGGCGCCGACGCGGGCCAGGACCAGGCTCGCGCCGATGTTGAACATGGTCTGCAGTGCCAGGGCGACCGGGACGAGGAGCCAGAGCCACGTGGGCAGCTCGCCGGTGATGACCACGAGCACGACCAGCACGCCCATGGAGATCAGCAGCTGCTGGAACTCCTGGATGGTGTAGGCGAGGGGGAGCGCCGCGCGGGGGAAGTGCAGGGCGCGGATCAGCGACAGGTTGCCGGAGATCGACTTGGCGCCGCTGCTCACCGAGCGCTGGGTGTAGGTGAAGACGAACATCCCGGTGATGAGGAACGCCGGGTAGTTCTCGATGCCGCCCTTGGCCCCCAGGATGAGGCCGAACATCACGTAGTAGATCGCCGCGTTGAGCAGCGGCGTGAGGACCTGCCACAGCTGGCCCAGGGCTGAGTTGCTGTACTTCGAGACGTTGCGCGCGGTGGCGTACGTCGTGATGAAGTGCCGTCGTTCCCACAACTGGCGCAGGTAGACGGGCAGACTGGGGCGTGCGATGGCACGCCGAAGTCCGTAACGCTCGGCGAGCTTGGCCAGCGGCTCCTGCCCCTTGGTGGGGGTGCCGTTCTTCGGGCCGCCCGCCTGGGCGTCCGCGATCGCGGATTCCGGCTGGCTCATGGCAAGGACTCTATTGGATGCGAGTGGTTGAAGTGCCTGCGGCGGGGGTCCGCCGCACACATTGGACGGGATCTCCGAGAAAGAGGTTCCACGGCAATTCGCGTGGTTTGCCGGTGGGCCTCAGGTCCCCCGTGCCCCGCCCAACGTTAGCCCAGCTCAAGGTCATCAGAGGGGCAATGGGTGCGAGCACTGCCGGTGCGCCGGTATTTTAGCCTGGTCGTTCACGTCCCACATGTGCCTCTATGTCTGGTTAATACCTCGATGGGAGCTTGTGGGGGCGGTGCTGGCAGACTTATGACGTTGAACCGGCACTGGCGTGACCGAACTGCAACATCACAGAGGCGACTCGGTGTGGAGCGGTACGGGATAGTCGCGTCTGACTGGTGTGGCGTCGGCACGTTGCCCAGGGTGACGGGGACCCGAGGACCACAAGATCCTCTTCCGTTGTGCCCCGGTCTTCGGCAGTTCATCGGCGGCGTCCGCCTGTAAAGGGAGGAAAAACCTACAATGCGCGTTACTAACGGCGCACGGATCATCGCTGGCACCGCGCTGCTCGCGCTCGGGCTCGCCGCGTGTGGCAGCGAGTCCTCCACCAGCGGGGGGTCGGCCGCCGGCGGCGACCAGCCCGTGCGCATGGAGCTGGGTGAGCCGCAGAAGCTCTTCTACCCCGGCGACACCACCGAGTCCGAGGGCGCGGAGGTCCTGGCCGCGATCTTCGCCCCGCTCGTCGACTACGACGAGAACAAGCAGGTCGTCAACGACGTCGCCGAGTCGATCAAGACCACCGACAACAAGGTCTGGACGATCAAGATCAAGCCGGGCTACACCTGGCACAACGGTGAGAAGCTGATCGCCCAGAACTACGTGGACGCCTGGAACTACGCGGCCGACCAGGACAACGCGCAGGGCGCCAACGGCTTCTTCAGCCGCGTCGAGGGCTGGGCCGACCTGAACCCGGGCGAGGGCAAGACCGTCTCCGCCAAGGGGATGAAGGGCCTCAAGGCCGTCGACGAGACCACCTTCAAGGTGACCCTCAGCAAGCCGTTCTCGCAGTTCAAGACGATGCTCGGCTACACCGCGTTCTACCCGCTGCCCAAGGCGGCCTTCGGCCCCGACGGCAAGATCACCGACGCGTACGCCAAGCAGCCGATCGGCCAGGGCTACTTCAAGCTCGACAAGCCCTACAACAAGGGCACCGACCAGACGATCGACCTCACCCGCTACGACAAGTTCCCGGGGGAGAAGCCGAAGTTCGACAAGCTCCAGTTCAAGCTCTACACGAGCCCGGAGACCGCGTTCAACGACCTGGTCGCCGGAAACCTGGACGTCCACGACTCGCTGCCTCCGTCGGCCATCTCCCGGGCCAAGACCGAGCTGGGCGAGCGCTACATCGACGCGGCCGACGCCGGCGTCGGCTACATCGGCTTCCCGCTGCAGTACAACAAGATCTACTCGAACGTGAAGGTGCGCGAGGCCATCTCCATGGCCATCGACCGCAAGACGATCGCCGAGACCGTCTTCTCCGGCACCCGCGCCCCGGCCGACGACTTCATCAACCCGCTGCTGGACGGCTACCGCCAGGGCGCCTGCGCCGTCTGCAACTACGACCCGGCCAAGGCCAAGGAGCAGTACGCGGCCGCGGGCGGCCCGAAGACGCTGGAGCTGGGCTACAACACCGACGGCCCGCACAAGGAGTGGATCGAGGCCGTCGCCAACAACCTCCGCGCCAACCTCGGCGTGCAGGTCACGGTCAAGCCGTTCGAGAAGTTCGCCTCGATCCTCGACGACCTGGACAAGAAGAGCTACACCGGCATGTTCCGCATGGGCTGGGCGATCGACTACCCGTCCGCGGAGAACTACCTGACCCCGGTCTTCTCCACCGTCGCGATCAAGACCGGCTCCAACTACGCCGGCTGGTCCAACAAGCAGTTCGACGAGCTGCTGGCGAAGGGCGACGCCGCCCCGACCCAGGAGGAGGGCCTGAAGTACTACCAGCAGGCCGACGACGTCCTGATCAAGGACCTGCCGTACATCCCGGTGTACTTCTACCGGACCAACGCGGCCTTCTCCCAGCACATCAAGGGCGTCAAGATCAACCTCCTCAACCAGGTCGACTGGACCAAGGTCGAGAAGGTCGCCTGACCCACGCCCCGCGGGCCGGGCGCCGAGCCCGGCCGCACGAACCGCCTCACGGCCGCGGCCCTTCCCGGCACCACCACCCCCGGGTGCCGGAAGGAGGGCCGCGGCGGGGCACAAGGGAGGCTTGAATGGGCCGCTACATCATCAGGCGCCTGATCCAGGCGATACCCGTCCTACTGGGCGCCACCCTGCTCATCTACGCCATCGTCTTCGCGCTGCCCGGTGACCCCATCGCGGCGCTGGCGGGCGAGAAGCGGATGGACCCCAACATCGTCGCCATCCTGCGCGACCAGTACCACCTGAACGACCCGTTCATCGTGCAGTACTGGTACTACCTCACGGGACTGTTCCGCGGTGACTTCGGCAAGACCTTCGCCGGCGTGCCGGTGACGGACCTCATGGCCGGCAAGTTCCAGGTGACCATCAACCTGGCGGCGACGGCGCTGGTCCTGGAGGCGGTCATCGGCATCGGCCTCGGCCTGTACGCGGCGCTGCGCCGCGGCCGGCCCGCGGACTCGCTGATCCTCGCCTCGACGCTGGTGCTGATCTCCATCCCCACGCTGGTCACCGGCTTCGTGCTCCAGCTGCTGCTGGGCGTCAAGCTCAAGACGGCCGGGGTCGACCTGTTCCCCATCGCGGGCGTGACGGAGGGCTGGCGCAGCTACCTGCTGCCCGGCTTCGTGCTCGCCGGGGTGTCGATCGCCTACCTCACCCGGCTCACCCGGACCAGCCTGGCCGAGACCCTGCGCGCCGACTACATCCGCACGGCGGTGGCCAAGGGCCTGCCCCGCCGCCGGGTCGTCGGGCGGCACGCGCTGCGCAACGCGCTGATCCCGCTCGTCACCTTCATCGGCGCCGACCTCGGCGCGCTGATGGGCGGCGCGGTGATCACCGAGACGATCTTCAACCTGCCCGGCATCGGCCAGCAGCTGTTCAGCTCCGTCTACCTGCGCGAGCAGTCCGTGGTCGTCGGGATCGTGACCGTGCTGGTGCTGGTCTACATCCTGGCGAACCTGGTCGT
The DNA here is from genome assembly GCF_050942225.1 of Streptosporangium sandarakinum. Lineage (NCBI taxonomy): Bacteria > Bacillati > Actinomycetota > Actinomycetes > Streptosporangiales > Streptosporangiaceae > Streptosporangium > Streptosporangium sandarakinum. The sequence goes on along the minus strand of NZ_CP192034.1, from coordinate 7,715,861 downwards.
CGACCTGCTGTACGCCGTGCTCGACCCGAGGATCCGCTATGAGTGACACGATCGCGCCGTCCGCCCGGCGCCGCAAGCACGGCGGCGGGACCGCCAAGCCGCCCAAGGCGGCGAGCCTGTGGAGCGACGCCTGGCACGACCTGCGCCGCCGCCCCCTCTTCATCGGCTCGGCCGTCCTCATCGCGGTCATCCTGGTCATCGCGGTGTTCCCCGGGCTCTTCACCTCGGTCGACCCGCTCAACGCCGCCAGCTGCGAACTCGCCAAGGCGCGGCAGCCGATGAGCGGCGCCCACTTCTTCGGCACCGACAACCTCGGCTGCGACGTCTACGCGCGCACCCTCTACGGCGCCCGCAACTCGATCGTGGTCGGCCTGAGCACCACGATCGTCACCGCGGTCGTCGGCGGGCTGTTCGGCCTGGTCGCCGGGTTCAAGGGCGGTGCGGTGGACACCCTGTTCTCCCGGATCACCGAGATCTTCTTCGCGATCCCGTCGATCCTGGGCGCCCTGCTCATCCTCGCGGTCTTCCGTACCGGCAACGTCTGGACCGTCACGCTGGCGCTGGCCGTACTGGCCTGGCCGATGACGTTCCGCATCATGCGCGCCGCGGTGATCACCGCCAAGAGCCAGGACTACGTCGTCGCCGCGCGGGCGCTCGGCGCCTCGGCGCCGAGGATCATGTTCCGGCACATCCTGCCGAACGCCGTCGCGCCGGTGATCGTGGTCTCTACGATCAATCTGGGCACGTTCATCGCGGCCGAGGCGGGCCTGTCGTTCCTCGGCGTCGGTCTGCGCTCCCCGGACATCTCCTGGGGTCTGATGATCTCCGACGCCCGGGAGCGGTTCCTGGAGGCTCCGGCTCCGCTGCTGTTCCCGGCGCTGTTCCTGAGCCTGACCGTGCTGGCCTTCATCATGCTGGGCGACGCCGTGCGCGACGCCCTCGACCCGAAGCTGCGGTAAGGGGGACCCGCTGTGAAGAAGACCTCGACGCCGGTGCTGCCGGCGCGGACGGCCCCGGGCGACGGTCCGCTGCTCGCCGTCGACGACCTGCACGTGGAGTTCGCCACCCGGCAGGGCGTCGTCAAGGCGGTCAACGGGGTCAGCTACTCGCTGAACCCCGGCGAGACCCTCGCCGTGCTCGGCGAGTCCGGGTCCGGCAAGTCGGTGACCGCGCAGGCCATCATGGGCATCCTCGACATGCCGCCGGCCCGCATCCCCCGCGGCGAGATCCGCTTCCGCGGCACCGACCTGCTGCGGCTGCCGGAGGACCAGCGGGCGCAGGTCCGCGGCCAGCGCATCTCGATGATCTTCCAGGACGCGCTCTCCGCGCTGAACCCGGTGTTCACCGTGGGCTGGCAGATCAGCGAGATGTTCCGGGTCCACCGCGGCATGTCCCGCCGCGACGCCACGAAGAAGGCCGTCGAGCTGATGGACCGGGTCCGCATCCCCGCGGCCCGGCAGCGGGTGAACGACTACCCGCACCAGTTCTCCGGCGGCATGCGCCAGCGCATCATGATCGCGATGGCGATCGCGCTCGACCCGGAGGTGCTGATCGCCGACGAGCCCACCACGGCGCTCGACGTGACGGTGCAGGCCCAGATCATGGAGCTGCTCGCCGAGCTCCAGCGCGAGAGCAACATGGGCCTGATCCTCATCACCCACGACCTCGGCGTCGTGGCGGACGTGGCCGACAAGATCGCGGTCATGTACGGCGGGCGGATCGTGGAGAACGCCCTGGTGCACGACATCTACCGGTCGCCCGCCCACCCGTACACCAAGGGCCTGCTGGACTCCATCCCCAGGGTGGACCTCAAGGGCCAGGAGCTGTACGCCATCAAGGGCATGCCGCCGAACCTGCTGGACATGCCGCAGGGCTGCGCCTTCCACCCCCGGTGCCCCTACCGTCAGGACGACTGCGTCACCGACACGCCACCGCTGTACGAGATCGGGCCGACCCGCGGCAGCGCGTGCCACTACTGGAGGGAGGTCTTCGATGACAGCCGCAGGTGAGCCGATCCTGGAGGTCCGCGACCTGGTCAAGCACTTCCCGCTGCACCAGGGCATCCTGCTGAAGAAGCAGGTCGGCGCGATCAAGGCCGTCGACGGGGTCTCCTTCGACCTGCGCCGCGGCGAGACGCTCGGCATCGTGGGCGAGTCCGGCTGCGGCAAGTCCACGCTGGCCAAGGTGCTGATGGCGCTGGAGCGGCCGACCTCCGGCTCGGTGAAGATCAACGGCCGGGAGATCGCGAACGCCCGGGGGTCCGAGCTCAAGAAGGTCCGCCGCAACATCCAGATGGTGATGCAGGACCCCTACACCTCGCTGAACCCCCGGATGACCGTGGGCGACATCATCGGCGAGCCGTACGAGATCCACCCCGAGGTCGCGCCCAAGGGCGACCGCCGCCGCAGGGTGCAGGAGCTGCTGGAGGTCGTGGGGCTCAACCCCGAGCACGTCAACCGCTACCCGCACCAGTTCTCCGGCGGCCAGCGCCAGCGCATCGGCATCGCCCGCGGCCTGGCGCTCCAGCCGGAGATCATCGTCTGCGACGAGCCGGTGTCCGCGCTCGACGTGTCGATCCAGGCGCAGGTCGTCAACCTGCTGGAGCGGCTGCAGCGGGAGTTCGGCCTCGCCTACATCTTCATCGCCCACGACCTGTCGGTGGTCCGCCACATCTCCGACCGGGTCGGCGTGATGTACCTGGGCAAGATGGTGGAGATCGGCACCGACGTGGAGATCTACGATCGGCCCGCGCACCCGTACACCCAGGCGCTGCTGTCGGCGGTGCCGGTGCCCGACCCCGACGGGCGTGAGCGGCGCGAGCGGATCGTGCTGCAGGGTGACCCGCCGTCCCCGGCCAACCCGCCGTCGGGCTGCCGGTTCCGCACCCGGTGCTGGAAGGCGCAGGACATCTGCGCCCAGCAGGAGCCGCTGCTGCAGATCAGGCCCGGCACCGGGCACGCCAGCGCCTGCCACTTCGCCGAGACCCACGACGTGGTGCACGTGTAGGGGCCATCTCCGCTCATACGGCTCGTACGGCGGGCGGTCGCGCGACGCGCCGGCCGCGCCGCCGGCCGGGCGCGTGAGGTTCCCGGGGCCGTACGGCCCGCCGGTCCCGGCCGGGCGCCGGAGACGACCGAAGGGCGGTGCCCCCACACGGTGACGTGCGGGGGCACCGCCCTTTTCGGTGCTCGGAGAAGCCGGCCGGCGCCCGCCGGCAGTGCGCGGAACCGGCCGGCGGCATCGCTCCTTAGAGGACGCCGATGCCCAGGTTGCCGACGCCGATGAGGCCGCCGATGCCCGTGCCGTTGCCCACGACGCCGGTGCCGGGGCTGAGGGTGTTGATGTTGTTGCCGCCGCCGAGGTAGCCGCCGCCGCCGAGGCCGTAGCCCCCCGGGACGAGCCCGCCGCCGTAGTAGCCGCCGCCGCCGTAGAAGCCGCCGCCGTAGCAGCCGGCGCCGTAGCCGAAGCAGTTGCCGCCGGCGAGGGCGACACCGCTGTAGCCGAAGCAGTTGGCGGAGCTGGCGACGGCGACCGGGGTGACGACCTGGCCGTAGGTGACGGTGCTGGTCGGGATGAAGGCGCCGGCACCGCAGCAGTTGGCCGTCTTGGCCGTGGACGCCGAGGCGGCGACGGCCGGGGCGAGGACGGCGAGGCCGACGCACGCCGAGGTGACGAGAAGACGACGAATCATTTGTGTTCCCCCCGAAAGGAAATCGCGCCAGTGATTGGCCTTGACACTCCGCGTATGCGCGTGACCACGCGAAGTAGCGAGAGTGAGACTATCCAGCGGCACGTCTACGGGCGGTGCCAAGAAGGTCAGGCGGCGGCAATGATCGCAGCACCATAGCGGTGCACAAGCGGGCATAACACCCGCGCAGCGCCGTACGGCCACGCCCGTTGCGGTCCCGCGCGTCGCAACGGACGGCGGAGACCGCGGGGGCCGCGGGCGGCGCCGGGCTGGAGGGGAGGGGTGCCCGTCATGGGCGGGCGAGTCACGGGCGGGCGGTGCGGGGCGCGCGGGTCACGGGTGGACCGACAGACGCACGTGGGCGCGGGGGGCAGGCCCAGCCGCTGCGAGGCGTCGCCCGCGTGGACCGCCAGCGACAGCAGCCCCGCCGAATCGGTGAAGGCGACCAGCTCACCCGGCGCGACGGCGGCGAACGTCTCGCGGAACGGCACGGTGACGTGCCGCCTGCCCAGCCAGACCACCAGCGTGCCGCCGGGGCGCGCGCCCAGCGTGTCCAGGTCGCCCCCGGTGACCGAGAGCTGGGTGTTGCCGTGGCCGTCCACCGACAGCACCTCGCCCTCCACCGTGCCCTCGCGCACCCGCGAGGTCGGCGCGGGCAGCGAGACCAGCCGGTCGAGCGGGATCGGCGGCCCCAGCTCGGGCGGCCGGCGCCCGACCGTCAGGAACGCCGCCACGGGCGCGAAGACGTCGCGGCCGTGGAAGGTCGGTGCGACGGGCCGGTGGAAGAACTCCTCGTTGGTGAGCTCGTAGGCCGCCCGCGCGCCGCCGTTCGCCTGGACCGCCCATGACAGCACCCCGTTGTCCGGCCCCAGGAACACGTGGTCGCCCGCCTCGATCGCCACGGCGCGCCGGGCCCCGCCCCCGGGGTCCACCACGGCGATGTGGACGGCGGGCGGCATGTGGGGGACCGTCTGCGCCAGGATCGCCGCCGCGCGCCGCACATCCCCCGTCGGGACCTGGTGGCACACGTCGATGATCCGCGCCTCCGGTGATATGCCGACGATCACGCCGTGGCAGGAGGCGACGTAGCCGTCCTGCAGGCCGTAGTCAGTGAGAATGGTGATGACTGAGGTCACACCTGGTGACTGTACGTCGGGGCCTCCGCCGTGAACAGACAGAAATTCCGGACTATCCTGACTTCCGGGCGCGTGCCCGGCGTCGTCGCCGGGTGCCCGACCGAGGAGGAGGGCGATGGACGGCGCACCGATCCCCGGCGACGACGCCGGCGCCGGACGCGAGCCGGACGCCCGTGCCCTCACCGAACGGGAGCGGGAACTGCTGGCCTTCGAGCGCCGATGGTGGCGCCGCCCCGGCGCGAAGGAGCAGGCCATCCGGCAGACCTTCGGCGTCTCGGCCACCCGCTACTACCAGCTGCTCGGTGAGCTCGTCGACCGTCCGGAGGCGCTGGCCCACGACCCGATGCTGGTCAAGCGCCTGCGCCGGCTCCGCGAGACGCGCCGCCGCGACCGGGACGTCCGCCGCGCAGGCCCGGCGGCCCCGCCCGATGCCTCGCCCGGCGCGCCGCCCGGCGACCCCGGTGATAACCCCTATTTCGGATAAATCATCAAATAGAGGGGTACGGCACTGCGAGCGGGCACCCCGGCGGACGCCGGGCGAGCCGGTGAGACGACGGTGAGCCGGTGATCCGGCGAGACGACCGGGCCGACGACGGAGCGAGCGAGCATGACCACTGACTTCCCTGACGGACTGCGCGCGATCACGGCCGACCCCGCGGGGGCGGTGATCGGGGTGGACTTCGACGGCACGCTCGCCCCGATCGTGCCCGACCCCGCCGACGCCAGGATCCATCCGGACGGCGTCGCCGTACTGACCAGGCTCGGCCGCCTGGTCGGCGCCGTGGCGGTCGTCACCGGCCGCCCGGCGGCCACCGCCGTGGAGTACGGCTCCCTGGCCGGGATACCCGGGGTCGTCGTGCTCGGCCACTACGGCTTCGAACGCTGGGAGGCGGACACGGTCACCTCACCGCCGCCGCACCCCGGCCTGGATCGGGCGCGGGCGGACCTGCCCCGGCTGGTCGAGCCGTTCGACGGGGTCGTGATCGAGGACAAGGAGCGGGCGCTGGCCGTGCACACCCGGCGGGCCCACGACCCCCAGGGCGTGCTCGTCGCGCTGCGCGACCCGATCACCGAACTGGCCGTCGAGACCGGGCTGGCGGTGGAGCCGGGCAAGTTCGTGCTGGAGCTTCGCCCGCCGGGGATGGACAAGGGGATGGCGCTCGGCGCGTTCCTGCGCGAGCGCGGCGCGCGCTCGGTGCTGTTCGCCGGCGACGACCTCGGGGACATCGCGGCGTTCGAGGCCGTACGGACGTCGGGCCTGCCCGGCGTGACGGTGTTCAGCGGGTCGGCCGAGCTGGAGGTGGAGGCCGACATCGTGGTGGACGGTCCCGACGGGGTGATGAAGCTGTTCGCCTCGATCGCCGACGCGATCGAGGCCGGGGGGACGGACCGCGCCTGAGCCGGGCGTTCATCCCAGGGCGGAGAGCTGGTCGGTGAACCAGCGGCGTGGGGGCAGCGCGGTGGCCGCCGCCGACAGCCGCGCGCCCCTGCGGACGCGGTCGGCCTCCGGCATGATCAGGCTCCGGTGGATGGCGGCCGCCGTGGCCGAGACGTCGAAGGGGTTGACCAGCAGCGCGTTCTCGCCCAGCTCGGCGGCGGCGCCCGCCTCGCGCGACAGGATCAGCGCACTGCCCGGTGACAGCAGCGGCCCCTCCTTGGCCACCAGGTTCATGCCGTCGCGGATCGGGTTGACCAGCATCACGTCGGCCAGCCGGTAGGCGGCCAGCGAGCGCGGGTAGTCGTCGTTGACGTTGAGGATCAGCGGGTTCCAGTCCTCGGTGGCGTACTCGTCCTCGATCTCCTGGGCGCAGCGCTGCACCGCGGCGGTGTACTCGCGGTACTCGGGCAGGTCGTGGCGGGAGGGGTAGGCGAACGCCAGGTGCACCACCCGGCCGTGCCACTCCGGGTGCGCCGCCAGGAACTCCCGGTAGGCCGACAGGCCCCGCACGATGTTCTTGGACAGCTCCGTCCGGTCGATCCGCACGATCAGCCTGCGGTCGCCCACCTGGTCGCGGAGCGCGGCCATGTGCGACTCGACATCGGGCTCCGAGGCCCGCGCCCACAGCGCCTCGCCGTCCACCCCCAGCGGGTGCACGCCGATCCGGGTGGTCCGGCCGCCGTGCGTGACGGTGCGGTGCGCGCGGTCCACCCGGGCGCCGAGCACCGTCTCGCAGCAGTCCATGAAGGCCCCGGCCCACCGGGCGGTGAGGAAACCGGCCCGGTCGGCGCCGAGGATGCCTTCGAGCAGTTCGACCCGCAGGTCGTCGGGGAGCAGGGAGAAGTACTCCGGCGGGGCCCAGGGGGTGTGCGAGAAGTGCGCCACCCGCAGGTCGGGCCGCTCGCCGCGCAGCATGGCCGGGACCAGGGACAGGTGGTAGTCCTGGACCATCACCCGGGCCTCGTGCGGCGCCTCCTCGCCCAGCGCCGTCGCGAACGCCTCGTTGTACGCCTGGTAGGACTCCCAGTCGCGGCGGAACCTCGCGTCGAACTGGGGCCTGTTGGGCGTGTCGTAGAGCAGGTGGTGGACGAACCACAGTGTGGAGTTCGCCACCGTGTTGTAGGCGCGGTGGAAGGTCGCCGGGGGGATGTCGAGCATCCGCACCGCCCCGGTGTCGAAGCCCGCGTGGTCGAGCCGGCCGCCGGGCGCCAGCCGTACGGCGCCGCGGTCGCCGTCGGACAGCGCGGCGCAGATCCACAGCAGGTCGAAGTCCCGCGACACCTCCGACAGGCCCGACACCAGACCCCCGCCGCCCCGGCGCATGGTCAGGGAACCGTCGTCGGAGAGGGTGAAGGAGACGGGGCCGCGGTTCGAAGCCAGCAGGATGGGGCCGCTCATCGGGATCCCTTCGGCAGAGGGACGCGCTTGCCTGGATTGAAAGGTTAACCGGGCCTCGGGCAAAATGCCCTGGTCTTCCACCTGTGCGGGTTCCCAGGGGGGTCGCACCCCGGTCCGCCGGGCCGCCGGAGCCGCCGGAAGCGGGGGGACGGTCAAGGTGACGCCAAGGAAAGGGCCGCCGGAGCTTAAGATGGCGATCGACCATGACCGTCGATCAGGAGCTCGTGATGGCGCTGGACGAGACGACCGAGGAACTGGCCCGGCTGGCCGCCCGAGGTGATCACCGCGCGCTCGGCGAGCTGCTGAGGCGGATCGAACCCGACATCCTCCGGCACTGCGGCCGGATCCTTCCCTACCGGCAGGACGCCGAGGAGGCGTGCCAGGACACGCTGTTGGCGGTGGCGCGGAACATCGGCCGGTTCGAGGGGCGGGCCCGGTTCAGCACGTGGCTGCACATCATCACCGCCAACTGCGCCCGCACCACCTACCGCTCGCTGAAGCGGCGCTCGGCCGAGCAGAGCTCCGACGAGCTGCCGGTGCAGCGGCCCGACGTCGCCCGGGTGAGCGTGATCGCCGGGTCGCGGCTCGACCTGCTGGACGCGATGGAGGCGCTGGAGGCGGAGAAGCCCGACCTCGCCCAGGCGCTGGTGCTGCGCGACATCTGCCAGCTCGACTACAGCGAGGTGGCCGAGCAGCTCGGCATCCCGCTCGGCACCGCCAAGTCACGCATCCACCAGGCGCGCAAATACGTCCAGGGCGCCCTGGGCGACGCCTACGGTTTCTGACGGTCCGGCCGGGCGCTCCCCGGACATCCCCTCTTCCTCCCGGGTTCCGCCACCCGTGACGGGCCCGCCGTCGTCCGGAGGATGACACCGGTCGTCTCGCGGAGTGAGACATACGGTTGGAACGACCGATGGCCGGGGTAAAGTGCAGGAGACCCGTCCATCGGGCCCACAACTTCATATTGCTCATCCAGAGGGGTGGAGGGACCGGCCCTGCGAAGCCCCGGCAACCCTCCCGGTTCAAACTCGCGACATGGCGGGGTCGGCCGGGACAGGTGCCAATTCCGGTTCGCGACCAGGGTGGTCGCGGACGAAGATGAGGGAAAGGCCTCGCTTCATGGCGCTCGCAGAAACAGAGATCCCCACCGCCTCCGTCTCCGCCGACACCGCGCTCGACGGCCGCTTCGGCCCCGCCGTGGCCCTGTCCTGCCGGGAGTGCGGCGCCCGCTACGACCTCGGCCCGAACTTCGCCTGTGTCGAGTGTTTCGGCCCCCTGGAGGTCGCCTACGACTTCGGGCGCGTCACGCGCGAGCAGATCGCCGCCGGTCCGGCGAGCATCTGGCGGTACCGCGCGCTGCTGCCGGTCCCGGACGGCGTCGCCGCCCGGCCCAACATGGCGCCCGGCTGGACCAGGCTCGTCAACGCCGGCAACCTCGCCCGCGAGCTGGGCCTGCGCTCGCTGCACGTGAAGGACGACTCGGGCAACCCGACCCACTCGTTCAAGGACCGCGTGGTCGCCATCGCCGTCGAGGCGGCCCGCAACTTCGGCTTCCACACCCTGTCGTGCTCCTCCACCGGCAACCTCGCCGGCGCGGTGACCGCGGCCGCCGCCCGGGCCGGGCTGGACGCCTGCGTGTTCATCCCCGCCGACCTGGAGCAGGCCAAGATCGTCATGGCCTCGGTGTACGGCGGGAGGCTCGTCGGCATCGAGGGCACCTACGACGACGTCAACCGCTTCTGCTCCGAGCTCATCGGCGACGAGCTGGGCGAGCGGTGGGGCTTCGTCAACGTCAACCTGCGCCCGTACTACGCCGAGGGCTCCAAGACCCTGGCGTACGAGATCGCCGAGCAGCTCGGCTGGCGGATCCCCGACCAGATCGTCGTCCCCGTGGCGTCCGGCTCCCAGCTCACGAAGATCGACAAGGGGTTCAAGGAGCTGATCGCGCTCGGGCTGGTCGAGGAGAGGCCGTACCGGATCTTCGCCGCCCAGGCCGAGGGCTGCTCCCCGGTCTCGGCCGCCTACAAGGCGGGCCAGGACGTGATCCGCCCGGTACGGCCGGACACGATCGCCAAGTCGCTGGCCATCGGCAACCCGGCCGACGGCCCCTACGTGCTGGACATCGCCCGGCGCACCGGCGGCGCGGTGGAGGACGTCACGGACGCCGAGATCGTCGACGCGATCAGGCTGCTGGCCAGGACCGAGGGCATCTTCGCCGAGACCGCCGGCGGCGTCACGGTCGGCGTGCTGCGCAAGCTGGTCGCCGAGGGGCGGCTCGACCCCGACGCCGAGACCGTGGTGCTCAACACCGGCGACGGCCTGAAGACCCTCGACGCGGTGGCGGGCGAGGCCCGTCCCACCGCCGTCATCCGCCCCTCGCTTGACGAATTCCGCTCGGTCATCGCCTGAAATCACCGGAAAGGTGCTTAATAATGAGTGTCTCTGTACGGATTCCGACGATTCTCCGGACGTACACCGGTGGTGCGGCCGAGGTGAACGCCGAGGGTGAGACCCTCCGCGACGTGCTGCGGAAACTCGACGCCGACTTCCCCGGGATCGGCGCCCGGATTCTCGACGACTCCGGCAAGATTCGCCGGTTCGTCAACGTCTACGTCGGTGAGGAGGATGTCCGCTTCGCCGACAACCTGGACACCGCCACGCCGTCGGGCGTCCAGATCTCCATCATCCCGGCGGTCGCCGGGGGCTGATCCGTCCCTCCGCGCTCCGGGCCGCCGTGCCGTACGGCGCCCACCGACACCCGCCCCGGTCCAGTTCGGGGCGGGTGTCGCGCTTTCGGGAGGGTGTCCATATCGGCGCTTGGTGAAATAATGCAATATTTGATCAGCGGGCCTGGATAGCAAAACTATGTTCTCGTGCTGTATTCGTACGTAAAGCGGCAGTTTGCTGGTTGACTCTGTTGCCCTACGGCGTACCACAGGTATGGTCGAGAACGATCGACGCAGGCGATGTGTCCGCCTCGGAGATTGAGGGCGCCGCGAGAGGAATGGGCGACGTCCTCAAGTCCAGTAAGAGGAGTCGGAAGTGGCGCAAGGCACCGTCAAATGGTTCAACGCGGACAAGGGCTACGGCTTCATCGCGGTAGACGGTGGTAAGGATGTGTTCGTCCATTACTCCGCGATCATGATGGACGGCTATCGCTCACTCGAACAGGGCCAGCGGGTCGAGTTCGAGATCACCCAGGGGCAGAAGGGTCCGCAGGCGGAGTCCGTCCGGGCCGTCTGAGGCAGCCGTCTCCTTAAGGTGCGCAGGGGCGTGCCGGACGGCCCCCGTGGCAGCGCAGTCCACGCGGGCCCTCGGCACGCCGGCCCGGTCCGCCGTGTCCCCTCGGCGGGCCGGGCCTTCGCCGTACCGGGGCCGGACTCCGTCGTACGACGTGGCCGCCGGGGCGAGGCCGGGTGAAGCGGTGGCCGCGCCGGGCCGCCTGAGGTCGTCGCCTCCCGGGGCAGGTCAACGCGGCGTCGCTTGCACTCGGCAGGGTAGAGTGCTAAATAGTTTGTTGGCACTCCCCACGGGTGAGTGCCAACCCTGGATCGGGGCGATGGGATCCGCCGAACGGAGTCGCGGATCCGATGCCGTCGCGGGCGTCGGCTCGATCCGGTGCAAGCCACCCTGTGTTCGGGAGGTCTAGCCGTATGGCAGCCAAGATGATCGCGTTTGACGAGGACGCCCGGCGCGGTCTCGAGCGTGGTATGAACCAGCTCGCGGACGCCGTCAAGGTGACCCTGGGCCCGAAGGGCCGCAACGTCGTCCTGGAGAAGAAGTGGGGCGCCCCCACGATCACCAACGACGGTGTGTCCATCGCCAAGGAGATCGAGCTCGAGGACCCGTGGGAGAAGATCGGGGCCGAACTCGTCAAGGAAGTCGCCAAGAAGACCGACGACGTCGCCGGTGACGGCACCACCACCGCCACCGTCCTCGCGCAGGCCCTGGTTCGCGAGGGCCTCCGCAACGTGGCCGCCGGCGCCAACCCGATGGGCCTGAAGAAGGGCATCGAGGCCTCCGTCGAGCGTGTCTCCGAGGAGCTGCTCAAGCTCGCCAAGGACGTGGAGACGAAGGCGCAGATCGCCTCCACGGCCTCCATCTCCGCGGGTGACCCGCAGATCGGCGAGATGATCGCCGAGGCGATGGACAAGGTCGGCAAGGAAGGCGTCATCACCGTCGAGGAGAGCAACACCTTCGGCCTGGAGCTTGAGCTCACCGAGGGCATGCGCTTCGACAAGGGCTACATCTCGCCCTACTTCGTCACCGACCCGGAGCGTATGGAGGCCGTTCTCGACGACCCGTACATCCTCGTCGTCAACTCCAAGATCTCCGCGAACAAGGACCTCCTGCCGGTCCTCGACAAGGTCGTGCAGTCCGGCAAGCCGCTGCTGATCATCGCCGAGGACGTCGAGGCCGAGGCCCTGGCGACCCTGGTCGTCAACAAGATCCGCGGCCTGTTCCGCTCGGTGGCCGTCAAGGCCCCCGGCTTCGGCGACCGCCGCAAGGCCATGCTGGGCGACATCGCCATCCTGACCGGCGCCCAGGTCATCAGCGAGGACATCGGCCTCAAGCTGGAGTCCACCGCGCTCGACCAGCTCGGCCGGGCCCGCCAGGTCATCGTCACCAAGGACGAGACCACCATCGTCGACGGCGCCGGTGACGCCGAGCAGATCGCCGGCCGGGTCAACCAGATCCGCGCCGAGATCGAGAACACCGACTCCGACTACGACCGCGAGAAGCTCCAGGAGCGTCTCGCCAAGCTGGCCGGCGGCGTGGCCGTCATCAAGGCCGGCGCGGCGACCGAGGTCGAGCTCAAGGAGCGCAAGCACCGCATCGAGGACGCCGTTCGCAACGCGAAGGCGGCCGTCGAGGAGGGCATCGTCCCCGGCGGTGGCGTGGCGCTGCTGCAGGCGGGCGCCAAGGCGTTCGACAAGCTGGAGCTGAACGGCGACGAGGCCACCGGTGCCGCGATCGTCCGCAAGGCCCTGGAGGAGCCGCTGAAGCAGATCGCCGTCAACGCCGGCCTTGAGGGCGGCGTCGTGGTGGAGAAGGTGCGCAACCTCACCCCGGGTGAGGGCCTGAACGCCGCCACCGGCGAGTACGTCAACATGTTCGAGGCGGGCATCCTCGACCCGGCCAAGGTGACCCGTTCCGCTCTGCAGAACGCGGCGTCCATCGCGGCGCTGTTCCTCACCACCGAGGCCGTCATCGCCGAGAAGCCGGAGAAGACCCCGGCCGCTCCCGCCATGCCGGGCGGCGGCGACATGGACTTCTAGTCCGTCGTCTCACGCGAACGAGAAGGCGGCCCCGGATCTCCGGGGCCGCCTTTCCGCTTTTTCGCGGTTCTTTTCCGCTGTCCTTTTCCGCCTTTTTCTCCGGACCCTTTTCACGGCCTCTTTTCCTCGGCCCCTTTCCCCGGGCCGGCCGTGGCCCGCGTCAGCGCAGTCGCGGAGGCAGGTCCCGGGTGTGCAGGACGGTCAGCGAGGTGACCGCGCGGGTGAGGACCACGTAGAGGCGGGCCAGGCCGCGCGGTTCGGCGTCCACGATGTCGGCCGGCTCGGTCACGATCACGTGGTCGTACTCCAGGCCCTTGGCCAGGGACGCCGGCACCACCAGCAGGCGGTGCTCCTCGACTGAGTCGGGGCCCAGCACCCGGTGGTCCAGGCCGGCCAGGGACGCCGACACGGCGGCGACCGAGGCGTCCGGGACGATCACGCCGATCGATCCCTCCCGCGCCAGGACCTCCCGCGCCGCCTCAGGCAGGGACGCGGCGAGGTCGGGCACCCGCCGTACCGTCAGGGAGCCCGCGCCGGGCCGCAGCGAGCGGGGCGCGGCCAGGCCGGGGGCGACGTCGGGCAGCAGCCGGGCGGCGTAGTCGAGGACCTCGCGGGGCACGCGGAAGCCGAGGGTCAGCTCGGTGACGGCGCCGCTCTCGAAGCCCAGGTGGGTGAGGACCTCCGTCCACGAGCGGGCCGACCAGGGGGTGGTGCCCTGCGCCAGGTCGCCGAGTACGGTGGCCGACCCGGTACGGCACCGCCGCCCGAGCGCCCGCAGCTGCATCGCTGACAGGTCCTGCGCCTCGTCCACCACCAGGTGCCCCAGGGAGGGCGTCCGCTCGATCAGGTCGGCCAGCTCGTCCATCAGCGCGCCGTCGGCCGCCGACCACTTCGCCGAGCGGTGCGACTTGGCCGGCTTGGCCCACAGCAGCAGGGCCTGCTCGTCGGCGGTGAGGTCGTCCTTCGCGGCGGCGGCGAGGAACGCGGGGTCGCTGAACAGCCGGTGGAGCACCTGCTGCGGGGTCAGCTTGGGCCACACGGCGTCCACGAGCTGCTTGACCGGCTTGGACCGGGCCACGGCGTCCTGCACCCGGTCGTCGGGTGACTCGCCGCGCTGCTCCATCCGGACCAGCACCATGTGGGCCAGCCGCTGGGCGAGGGCCGCGCGGCCGGGGCCGTAGCGGGTGGTGCCGCGCAGCGAGGCGACGATCTCGCGGACCTCGTGGTCGGCGACCCGGTAGCGGTTGACGCCCTTGGTGAACAGCAGGCCCTCGGTCGGCTTGACGACGTGCGTCCACAGGGCGCGGCGCAGCACCGGAGCCATCCGCGCGTCGCCCTTGACCGTGCCGGCGGCGGGGTCCTCCGGCGCGGCGTACTCGCCGAGGATCCCCGCGACGGTGGTCTGGTCGACCTTGACCTCGCCCAGCGCGGGCAGCACCGAGGAGATGTAGGCGAGGAAGGCGCGGTTCGGACCGACGATCATCACGCCGGACCTGGCGAGCTTCTCCCGGTGGGTGAACAGCAGGTAGGCGGCCCGGTGCAGGCCGACGGCGGTCTTCCCGGTGCCCGGCGCCCCCTGGACGCACACCGTGCCGCCCAGCTCGGACCGGACGATCTCGTCCTGGTCGGGCTGGATGGTCGCGACGATGTCGCGCATCGGGCCGGAGCGGGGACGCTCGATCTCCTCGGTGAGGATCCTGCTCTGCGCCAGGACGCCGCCCCCGGTGAGCGGCTCGTCCTCGTAGGCGGTCAGGTCGCCGCCGTGGTAGCCGAACCGGCGGCGCAGCTCCACGCCCATCGGGTCGGCCGGGGTGGCCTGGTAGAACGCCCGCGAGACCGGCGCCCGCCAGTCGATCACCAGGGGGCGGCTGCGCTCGTCGTGGACGTGCCGGCGCCCGACGTAGATGGTGCCGGGGAGGTCGTCACCCCCGGTGCGGTCGAGGCGGCCGAAGAACAGGGGGGTGCCCGAGTGGTCGGCGAGCGCCGCGACGCGCTGGTCCAGCAGCGCCTGGAGGATCTGCTGGGAGACCCAGTCGCCGGCGGCGTCGGAGGACAGGGACTGGGCGTGCTCGCGCATCGCGCGCAGCGCCGCGCGGGAGACGGCCAGGTGCCGTCGCTCGGCTTCGAGGACCGCCGCGGTGTCGCCGTCGCCGGGACCGGCGGAACGGGCGGAGTCGCCGGAGTGGCCGGGGTCGTCGGGGTCGTCGGCTATGTCGGGGGCCAGCTGGTGTGCGGGCATACGAAAACGCCTCCCATTCGGTAAACGGAGGTGATCAGGCAGCGAACCGACTAGCTTAGCCGCGGTCCCAGGGCGTCTCAAAAGGATTAGCGGGTGACCGGGGGCCGGTGCGGCGGGTATCGCGACGGTCGTGCCGATCGCCGGATCCGGCGCCGGGCGGATCCGCCGGGGTGGGTGCGGGCCGTACGGGCTCGCTCCGGAGGGCGGGAGCGCCGGGACTCGGCGTTCCGGGGGAGGCGCGGTGGGGCCGGAGGGACGGAGGGTCGTGCCGGGGTCGACCGGAGGAACGTTCCAATTCCCACAGCGACCCCTTTGTCACCCTCCGTCACACTACTCGAAAATCGCAAAAAAGGGGAGCAAATCTGGTGACTCCCGCAGATCATGGGGGTATGTCGCCAATGGCCGCCGCGGCCTTGTCGAGGGGGTGGTGTGGTTGCCGAAGACCCGCGGTATCTCGTGGACCTGACCGGTCGACGGACCGGGACATGTGAGGGCGTGCTCGCCGGGCGGTGTCACTCGCCGGCGAGCACGTCGTCAGCGTCGATGATCTGGTAGGCGTACCCCTGCTCGGCCAGGAACCGCTGACGGTGGGCGGCGAAGTCCTGGTCGACGGTGTCCCGGCTGACCACCGAGTAGAAGCGGGCGCCGCCCCCGTCCGACTTGGGACGCAGTACCCGGCCCAGCCGCTGGGCCTCCTCCTGGCGCGAGCCGAAGGTGCCCGACACCTGGATGGCCACCGCGGCCTCCGGCAGGTCGATGGAGAAGTTCGCGACCTTCGACACCACCAGGACCTGGATCTCCCGGTCGCGGAACGCCTGGAAGAGCCGCTCACGCTCCTTGACCTTCGTCTCACCCTTGATCACCGGGGCGCCCAGGTGCTCGCCGAGCTCGTCGAGCTGGTCGATGTACTGGCCGATGACCAGCACCTGCTCGTCCGGGTGCCGCCGGACCAGCGCCTCGGACACCCGCAGCTTCGCCGGCGTGGTCGCGCAGAACCGGTAGCGCTCCTCGGCGTCGGCCATCGCGTAGGCGAGCCGTTCCGACTCGCTCAGCGTCACCCGCACCTCGACGCAGTCGGCCGGGGCGATCCAGCCCTGGTTCTCCATCTCCTTCCACGGCGCGTCGTAGCGCTTGGGGCCGATGAGGGAGAACACGTCACCCTCCCGGCCGTCCTCCCGCACGAGCGTCGCGGTCAGCCCGACCCGCCTCCGGGCCTGCAGGTCGGCGGTCATCCGGAAGATCGGCGCGGGCAGCAGGTGCACCTCGTCGTAGACGATCAGGCCCCAGTCGCGGGCGTCGAACAGCTCCAGATGGCGGTAGACGCCCTGCCTGCGGGTGGTCATCACCTGGTAGGTGGCGATGGTGACCGGCCGGATCTCCTTCTTGGTGCCGGTGTACTCGCCGATCTCGTCCGCGGTCAGCGAGGTCCGCCGGATCAGCTCCTGCTTCCACTGGTGCGCCGAGACCGTGTTCGTCACCAGGATCAGCGTCGTCGCCTGGGCGTGCGCCATCGCCGCCGCGCCCACGATCGTCTTGCCCGCGCCGCAGGGGAGCACCACCACGCCCGACCCGCCGTGCCAGAACGCCTCGGCGGCCTCCCGCTGGTAGGTGCGCAGGGTCCAGCCGTCCTCGGCCAGGCTGATCGGGTGGCGCTCGCCGTCGACGTATCCGGCGAGGTCCTCGGCCGGCCAGCCCAGCTTGAGGAGGTGCTGCTTGATGTTGCCGCGTTCGCTGGGGTGCACCGCCACGCCGTCGTCGCCCAGCCGCTCGCCCAGCAGCGGCTGGATCTTCCGGGAGCGCAGCACCTCCTCCAGCACGGCGCGGTCGGTGCTGGTCAGTACCAGCCCGTGGACGGGGTGCTTCTCCAGGCGCAGCCGGCCGTAGCGCGCCATGGTCTCGGCCACGTCCACCAGCAGCGCGTGCGGGACGGGGTAGCGGCTGTAGCCGATCAGCGCGTCGATCACCTGCTCGGCGTCGTGCCCGGCGGCCCGCGCGTTCCACAGCGCCAGCGGGGTCACCCGGTAGGTGTGCACGTGCTCGGGGGCGCGTTCGAGCTCGGCGAACGGCGCGATCGCCTTGCGGCACTCGTCGGCCCGCTCGTGCTCGACCTCCAGCAGCAGGGTTTTGTCCGATTGCACGATGAGTGGTCCGTCGGTCAAGGCTTCTCCCTCGTTGCGCGGCCGGCGAACCCCATGCTCGCATCGGCGAGGAGGCGGCCGGTGTGTTCCGGGCCCGCGTGGCGGATCCACCGCGGATCCTCCGTGGCGGGGATCCGCGCGGCCGGTCCGGGTGGCCGTGTCATCCCGCTCTCCGCGTGCGGCCCACCCGGTGTTCAACGGACACGGGCCCCCGATAAGTCCCTGACCGGAGCCCGAGTTCCCACCGGGGCCGCCGGTCAGTCGAAGGCGCCGTTCATCCCGGCGATGATCACGCCGCCGACGCCCAGGATGAGGAGGCCGACGTTGATGCCGATGCTGATCCAGGTCCACTTGAGGAGGTTCCTGGCGGTCTGCGGCTCACGCTCGACCTTGCCCAGCGCGATGCCGGACAGGATGGCTCCGGCGATGCCGCCCAGGGTGACGTAGCAGCTCAGAGCCAGGATGATGCTGATCACCAGCGCGACGATCGCGTGGGTCCGGACGCCGTCGTTGCCGCCCTGCGGCGCGGGTCCGTAGCCGTAACCGCCGTAGCCGTACCCGGGTGCGGACTGCCCGTAGGAGGGGTCGCCGTACCCCTGGCCGCCGTACCCCTGACCGCCGTAGCCGGAGTCGCCGTATCCCTGGCCGCCGTACCCCTGGCCGTATCCCTGGCCCGGCGGGGGGTACTGGCCGCCGGTCGGGTGGCCGCCCGGCGGCGGGCCGTATCCGGGGGCCTGGCCGTGGTCGCCGGACTGGCCGTACCCGGGGGTCTGGCCGGGGCCGGGGCCGTACGGGTTCCTCCAGTCGTCCGGGTTGCCGTTGGGGCCTTCGGGGTGACCGCTGCTCACTGTGGATCTCTCACTTCGGTTGGGCAGACCAGCTTCAACAGATATCACGATATGGGGCCGGGATCCCGGCCACAGCGGAACGGGGCGCGCGTCACTCGACGCCCGCGATGCCGGTGATGCGGTGCAGGGCGAAGCGGTGCACCGCCGCCCGGGTCTCGTCGTAGGCGGTGAGGTAACCACCCTCCATCCGGGCGGGCTCCAGGATCCGGCTCGTGGCGTTTCCCTGGGAGTCGAGATAACCGATCCAGACCTGGGAGCCCTGCCGGATGGCCTCGCGCAGCGCGTCGACGGTGGCGGTCGAGGGCGAGCGGGGCGGCCGGCCCTCCGGCGCGCTCACCGGGGCGCGGCGGGACCGGTGGGCCGCGTCCCCGGCCCGCACGGCCCGGACCGCCGCCGCCACCACGTCGGCCTCCAGCCCGGTGAACGCGACCGGCGGGCGGACGGCGGGCTGACCCTCGGTCCGCCGTACGTCGAGCTGGGTGATGATGACGTCGCCCTCCAGCGACTCGGCCGCCGGGGCGTACCCCATCGCGCGCAGCGCGTCGAGGAGCGTCTGCCGGGACGCCTTGGAAGCGATCACCGTGGGGGCCAGGCGGCGCAGCCGCAGCGGCAGCGAGCGCCGGTCGGCCATCACCTCGTCCAGCAGTGAGGGGTCGTCGCAGCGGACGTAGGCGCTAGCCGTGCCGACGCGCATCCGGCCGTGGCGGCGGGCCACGTCGGTGACGAGGTAGGTCAGCGGCTGCGGCACCGGGGTGGCCGAGTGGCGCTCCAGCATGGCGAGGATCTCGTCGGCGCCCTGCCCGGCGTCCAGCGCCCGCCGGAGCGACCCCTCGCCGAACCGGTACACCGTCGCGCCGCCGGTGGACTCCACGTCGGCGGCCAGCGCCAGCCACCGCCTCAGCTCGCCGGTGAGCGGACCGGGGGCGACGGCGGTCAGGTCGGCCTGCAGGAGCACGTGGTTGAGCGGCTCGGGCAGCAGCGGGAGCAGCAGCTCGCCCGCGGTCCCGGCGCGGACGCCGCCGGACTCGCGGGGGTCGCCGGACCCACCGGGCTCCGCGGGATCCTGGTGGTCGAGGACCCCGGGGAGCAGCGCCCGGCCGTGGCCGGCGAGCACGCCGAGACCGGTGACCCCGAGCTGCTCGGCCTCGCGCAGGGTGAACTCCACCAGCCGGTCGCGCCGCTCGCCGCGGCGCCGGGGCTGCTCCCAGGCCAGGCGCTCGCGCACCGACGCGAGCGCCGGCGCCACCCCGGGGCCCGCGACGGCCAGCACACCCAGCGCGGTGGTGCGGACCTCGGAGGCCACGGAGGTGCGCAGGTCGGGGTGGAGGGCGTTGAGCAGCCGGTCGCGCTCGTCGCGGTCGCCGATCATGCCCGGCACCCGGTCCATGGTCAGCCACATCGTGGCCAGCGCCACCCAGCGGTCCTCGGTGCCCTTCACCCGCCAGGCGTCGTAGGCGGGGGTGGGCAGCCACTCGCCGTCGACCGAGCCGCTCGCGGCGACCAGCCCGGCGGCGTGCGCCACCTCGATGACCAGGCCCGCCGCCCACTCGGGCAGGTCGAGCAGGGCCGCGCACCGCTTCAGATCGCGTACGGCCAGGCCGCCCCCGCGCAGCACGCCCGGCGGATCGGCGCTCCACTGCTCGCACAGCTCCTCCACCGCGCGGGTGAACGCGAACGCCTGCCCCGCCGCCGTGCGGTCGGCGAGCTCGGGGTCGCGCGCCGGGCCCTCCAGCACGGGCGGGAGCGGGGAGAGGTCGCGGTGGACCCGGCCGCCGCGCAGGAACAGGCCCACTTCGCGCGGCAGGACGACGGTCTCCTCGCCGGTCGCGGCCAGCAGCGCGCGGGAGAGGAGCTGGTCGATCGGCGACCGGGCGGTGGCGGCCCGCACCTCGCGACGGGCGTTGGGCACCCGGCCGCTGGGCGGGCCCCAGGTCAGCTCGTCGAGGGCGGCGCGGGCCTGCGGGGAGACCTCGTCGAGGAGGCGGCCGACGGTCGCGTCGTCGCCGAGCAGCGCGGCGAGGGCCTCCCGCCCGCCGGTGCCCCCGCGGTCCGGCCGGTCATGGGCGCCGTTCGGCCCGGGAGCGGCGCCGTTGCGCCCGGCGGGCTCACCGGTGCCGCCGGTCCGGCCGCCGATGTCGTGGACCAGCTCCGCCAGGCGCTCGGGGAGTGGTGCCGGAACGCCTCGGCGGCCGGCGGGCCGAGCCCGGCGGGGGCGTCCAGCGCCTCCCGCACGCCGGGCGCCGGGGCGAGGGCGCGGTCGGGGCCGTAGAGCAGGGCGAGGGTCCGCAGCCGCTCGACCGTCTCCCGGAGCGCCGTCCGGAACGGCCGTCCGGCGGCCCCGGGCAGCGCCAGGGCGAGCCGGCCGCGCAGGGCGTCGTAGCCGACCGGCTCGGGGAGCACGACCAGCGTCTCCAGGACCGCGAGCGCGAACCGGTCGAGCCGGTCGAGCACCCGGGCGACCGCCGACGGGCTGCTCGCCCGCCCGGCCAGCCCCTCGATGTGGGCCGGGACCGGGGTGATGAGCTCGGGGCGCGCGGCGACGAGCGCCCGCAGCCGGTCGTCGCTCCGGCCGCGCAGCCATTCGGTGAACTCCGTGCTCATTCCGTCAATGGTAAGAGGCGTCCCCGACAAAGCGCCGTCCGGGAAAGTCCGGATCCGCCGTCGCCCGGCCGTACGGGAAAGCGCGGCACGTCGGCGTCCGGCCGTACGGGAAAGTCCGGGCACGTCGGCGCCAGGCCCGTTCCCCGGCGGCGATTACCCCTGAACCGGCGGGATTTGGCACACTGCGGGGAGCGCGCGGAGCGAACCCTCCGGCGGATGACGAGGAGTTGTGAGCCGGAGATGAGTGTCCGATGACGTCGGTGGGATTCGACCTGGACATGACGCTCGCCGACACGCGCGCCGGCATCGCGGCCGTCTTCGACGAGCTGTCCCTGCGGCTCGGTGTGTTCATCGACAGCGCCGTCGTGGTGGCCAGGCTCGGGCCGCCGCTGGAGTGGGAGCTGGCCAACTGGCTGCCGCCGGAGGAGGTTCCGCCGGCCGTGGCCCTCTACCGGGAGCTGTACCCCTCGCTCGCCGTGCCCGCCACCGTCCTCATGCCCGGCGCGCGCGAGGCCGTCGAGGCCGTACGGCGCGGCGGTGGCCGGGTCATCGTGGTGACCGGGAAGAACCCCATCGACGCGACGCGGACGGTCGAGTTCCTCGGCCTTGAGGTGGACATGGTCGCCGGGTCGGTCTTCGGGGCCGCCAAGGGCCCGGCCCTCGCCGACTTCGGCGCGACCGCCTACGTGGGGGACCACGTGGCCGACATCGAGGCGGCCCGGGCCGGCGGCGCGGTCAGCGTGGCGGTGGCCACCGGCGGTCATCCGGCGGAGGATCTGCGCGACCACGGGGCCGACGTGGTCCTGGCGGATCTGACCGAGTTCGGGGAGTGGTTCGGCGGCTGGCGAAACACCGCTGTCGTCGCGTAATTCCGGGGAAATAGACGGTCGCCCCCGGCGCCCTGTGGGCATAACCTACA
Organism: Streptosporangium sandarakinum; assembly: GCF_050942225.1. Taxonomy (NCBI): domain Bacteria; kingdom Bacillati; phylum Actinomycetota; class Actinomycetes; order Streptosporangiales; family Streptosporangiaceae; genus Streptosporangium; species Streptosporangium sandarakinum. The sequence goes on along the minus strand of NZ_CP192034.1, from coordinate 7,694,177 downwards.
TCCATTCCTTTTCACGACAGTCTGAACGAGGTCACCCCTGTGCCGAGTGGCAAGGTCAAGTGGTACGACGCCGACAAGGGTTTCGGCTTCCTCACCCGCGACGACGGCGGTGAGGTCTTCGTGCATTCCTCCGCGCTGCCCGGCGGCGTGGACTCCCTCAAGCCAGGGCAGAAGGTCGAGTTCGGTGTGGCCGAGGGGCGCCGTGGCCAGCAGGCGCTCTCGGTTCGCGTGATCGACCAGCCCCCGACGCTCGCCAGGGCCGCCAAACCGAAGGGCAAGCGCAAGAAGCCCGACGAGATGGTGGTCATCGTGGAAGACCTGATCAAGCTCCTGGACACCGTCTCCACGTCGTACCAGAAGGGCAAGCACCCCGAGCCGGCGCATGCCAGGAAGATCGCCGCCATTCTCCGCACGGTGGCCGACGACCTGGAGGCCTGACCGCGCTCCGGCGGTGACCCCCGTGGCCCCGCGACCGGTTCCCGCGTTCAGCCGTGGGGGTTGGTCAGCGGTTTGGTGTGCTTCTCCGTCTTGTCCGCCGGGTGGTCCCCGTGCCGCACGATCGCGGTGGTCGGTCCGGTGGGCTTCGGGGCGCGCCGTGTCCACCGGAGCCGGCGCGTGTCGGAGGCCGGGGAGCCGTCGTACGGCCCGCCCTCCGGGCCGCCGGACGTCGATCCGCCGGGCACCGGGCCGTCCGGCGAGGGACCGCCGGACGGGGGCCCTGCGGGCCGCCGTCCGGCGCGGGCGGGGCGGCGGGCCCTTCGGAACCGGGCGCGTCGTCCCCGGCGACCGTCGTGACGGCGGGGGCGCCGGAGGCGGACCGGGCGGCCTGGACCCGCTCCTCAACCGCCATCGTCCGCCCGCGGCGCCGCGCCACCAGCCAGCCGAACGAGCCGCCCAGCAGCGCCGCCATCACCGCGAGCCCGGTACGGCCGCCGGCGAACAGCGACAGCAGCAGCCCGAACAGGCCGCCGGCCACCCAGGTGATCTGCAGGATCGCCTCCACCACGCCGAAGGTGGACGAGCGCACCTCCTCGCCGATCTCGCGCTGCACGATGGCGTCGAGCGCCAGTTTGCCGAGCCCCTGGGCGAACGCGGCCACCAGGGCGACGGCCACCGCCGTCCACAGGGTGAACACCACCGCCGGGACGATCGTCGCCACGGTCGTCAACGCCAGGGTGGCCAGCACGATGACCTGGGGCGAGCGGCGGCGCATCCGGGAGGCCACGGCCGTACCGGCGAGGCCGCCCGCCCCGGCGGCCACCGCCAGCAGGCCGATGGTCACCGCGGGAGCCTGGCCCGGCAGCTTGCCGTCCTGCACCAGGAACAGCAGGTAGAACAGCAGAAACCCGGACTGGGCGCGGATGGCCATGTTGGCCCGCATCGCCTCGGTCACCACCGGGCCGACGTTCAGCAGGGTGCGCCAGCGGTGCGGGCGTTCCTCCCCCTCCTCACGGAGCTCCTCCAGGTCGGGGGAGTCGACGTGGCGCGGGAGCCGTACGGCCCACACGCCCTGAAGCAGGAAGACGACCGTCGCCCCGCGCAGCATCCAGTCGCCGCCGACCCAGGCGCTGACGCCCGCGCCGATCGGGACCGCCACCCCGGCCGCCACCAGCGCGAACAGCGCGACCCTGGCGTTCGCGGTGACCAGCGGGATGTCGGCCGGCAGCACGTTCGGCATGATCGCGGCGCGGGAGACGCTGTAGGCCTTCGACAGCACCAGTACGGCCAGCGCCGCGGGGAAGATGGTGACCGGGTCGCCGCTGACGAACGCCGCCGCCATCGCGAAGCACAGCAGCCCGCGGCCGAACAGCGTGCCGGCCATCACGAAGCGCCGGCCGGAGCGGAAGCGGTCGAGGACCGGGCCGACGAACGGCGCGACCACCACGAAGGGGATCATCGTGATCAGCAGGTAGAGGGCGACCTGGCCGCGGGCCTCGTTGACCGGGAGCTTGAACAGCGTCCCGGCCAGGGCCGCGGTGACCAGCGCGTCGCCGGCGCTCTGCCCGGCGGTCAGCTCGATGAGCGGGCCGAGCCCGGTGCGGCCGGCCCCCTGGGCGTGGGTGAGCCGCCGCGTGGCCCGGCCCATCCGCCGCACTCCACCGGCCGTGCCGCGACCGGCGCGCGCCGCCGCCCGCCCCGCGCCCCGGCCCGCCCGTACGGTGCCACGCCCCGCCCCGGCCGCCGCCCGGCCCGTCCGGCGGGACGCCTCGCCCACCACCCGCCGCGCCCGGTTCCACCCGTTTCCCACGCATCCAGTCTTACCCGATCGATCCCGCCCTACGATCGGCCCGCGGACCGGACCGGCCCGTTCCGCGGCGCGCTTCCGGCGGGGTCGGGACGCCTTTTTCGCGCCGGGCGCCTATTCCTGAAAAAATGGTGATGGCCAGGTCGTCCGATGGCCACGGCTCGCCCCTCCCGCCCCAGGGGAGGTACGGTGCCGTCCGCTCCGGACATGGGTGAGAATGAACTGTGAGTCAGCGCAACGAGCGAGCGAGCAAGCACAGCGACCGTCCGGTTGCGGGGCCGACGGGAGCGGGCTCGTGAGCCGCGTCCGGACCCGCACCCCGGTTCTCGACCCCGCCTGCGCCGACGCCGTGGACCTGGCCCGTTCCGCCGTGGAGGAGAACGTCCGGCCCGACGAGGTGGGCGGGCACCTCGGAGCGCAGAGCGAGGGCGAGCGGGTCGTCACCCATTACTTCGCCTGCCTCGACCGCGCCTACGCCGGCTGGCGGTGGGCGGTGACCGTCGCCCGCGCCTCGCGGGCGCGCAACGTCACGGTCAGCGAGGTCGTGCTCGTGCCCGGCGAGGGCGCGCTGCTGCCGCCGCAGTGGGTGCCGTGGAGCGAGCGTCTGCGCCCCGGCGACCTCGGTGTGGGCGACCTGCTGCCCACCGCGGCCGACGACGTCCGCCTCGCGCCCGGCTTCACCGACACCGGTGAGGAGACCGACCGCGAGATGTTCTTCGAGTACGGCCTCGGCAGGGCCCGGGTGCTGTCCCCGGTCGGCCGTGACCGTGCCGTGCGGCGCTGGCACGCGGGTGAGGCGGGGCCGCACACCCCGATCGCGCACGCCGCGCCCGCCCAGTGCTCCACCTGCGGTTTCTACTGGCCGCTCGCCGGCGCGCTGGGCGCGACGTTCGGCGTCTGCACCAACGAGTTCGCCCCGGACGACGGCCGCGTGGTCGCCGCCGACCACGGCTGCGGCGCGCACTCGGAGGCGGCCGTGACGCCGCCCCAGGTCGAGCCGACCGCGCCGATCCTCGACGAACTCGCCTACGACATCACCGAGCACCTCGCCGAGGAGTTGCCGGGGGCGGACCGCGGCGGTTCGGTGGACGACGCCGCGGCCGAGCCGCTGGGCCACTCCTGACCCGGCCCCCTCCCGCGGGGCCGCGTCCCGGTCCCCGCGGGGCCGTCCGGCGCGGGCGGGCCGTTCACGGCCCGGCGGCCCGGTGCGCGACGTGACCACTGGATCCCTTCGACCCTTGGACTCATCGCTGTGACTGACATTTTCGGCCCCGACACCTTCGGCACCGACCGGATGCGCTCCGCGGTGCTCGCGGCCTGGACCGCCTCGCCCGCGCGGTTCCGTGAGGACGCCAACGCCGAGGAGGACTTCGCGCTCGGCGGCTACCGCGACCGGCTGATCGTCGAGCTCGCCCAGAACGCCGCCGACGCCGCGGTCCGCGCCGGGGTGCCGGGGCGGCTGCGCCTGTCGCTGCGCGAGGGCGTGCTGTCGGCCGCCAACACCGGTGCGCCGGTGGACGCCGCCGGGATCGAGAGCCTGTCGACGCTGCGCGCCTCCGCCAAGCGCGGCGAGGAGGACGCCGCGGGCCGCTTCGGCGTCGGTTTCGCCGCCGTGGTCTCGGTCACCGACGAGCCGGTGATCGGCTCGCTCGGGTCGGGGGTGGTCCGCTGGTCCCGTTCCCAGACCGCCGCGCTGGTGGCCGCCGAGCCGGTGCTCGCCGCGGAACTGGCCGAGCGCGGCGGGCACGTGCCGCTGCTGCGCCTGCCGTTCCCGGCCGGCCCGGTGGAGGTGCCACCGGGCTTCGACACGCTCGTCCGGCTGCCGCTGCGCGACGCCGCGTCCGAGGACGCCGTACGGCGGATGCTGCGGGAGGCCGGTCCGGCGCTGCTGCTCGGGCTGCCCGCGTTGGAGTCGATCGAGATCGACCTCGACGGCGAGATGCGCACGATCCTGCCGGACGGCTGGCGGGTGGTCTCGGCGTCCGGGCGGTTCACCCCCGAGGAGGTGACCGAGCTGTTCGCCGACCGGCCGACCGAGGAGCGGAGCCGGCCGCACTGGCTGGTCCGCTGGGCCGTACCGGTCGCCGGGGAGACGGGGGAGCCCCGGCCGCTGCCCGAGCTGGTCCGGCCGGTTGTGCACGCGCCGACGCCGAGCGACGAGCCGCTCGACCTGCCCGCCCTGCTCATCGCCTCCTTCCCGATGGCGACCGACCGGCGGCACGTGGCCATGGGGCCGCTGACCGACTTCCTGGTGGAGCGCGCCGCCGACGCCTACCTCGACCTGCTGGCCGGGCTGCCCCGCACGCCCGCCCTCCTCGACCTCGTCCCCGGCCTGATGGGCAGGGGTGAGCTCGACGCGCGGATCCGCCGCGCCATCCTGCGCAGGCTCCCCGACCTGCCGCTGCTCCCGGCGCTGTCGCCGCCCGCCGACGCCGCCGCCGAGGGCGCGGGCGCGCCGGGTGAGGACATCGTCGTCACGGGGCGGCAGGCGTCGGTGGTGGTGGCGGCGCCGGGCGAGCTGCTGGAGAAGATCGCCGGCATGGTCCCCGGGCTGCTGCCGGCCGGGTGGCCGTCCCGGCACCCCGCGATCGCCGCGCTCGGCGTCCGGCGGGTGCAGCTGTCCGACGTGGTGGACATGCTCTCCGGGGACGCCGTCGCCGATCTCGGTCCCGAATGGTGGCGGTCGCTGTACGAGGTGCTGCCCGCCGACGACCCCGAGGCGCTCGGCGCGCTGCCGGTGCCGCTGGCCGACGGCCGCCTGGTCCGGGGGCCGCGCGGCACGCTGCTGCTGAGCGACGGCTCGGCGCTGGACCCGGCCGTGCTCGGCCCGCTGGGCCTGCGCGTGGTGCACCCGGAGGCCGCCCACCCGCTGCTGCTGCGCCTGGGCGCCGCCGAGGCGACTCCCAGGACGGTCCTGGAGGACCCGCTGACCCGCTCCGCCGTCGCGGAGTCGCTGGACGGCCCCGACCCCGAGCCGGTGGCGCAGGCGGTGCTCGCGCTGGTGGACGCCGCCGGGCTGGTCCCGGGTGACGCCCCGTGGCTGTCGGAGCTGGCGCTTCGCGGCGCCGACGGCGAGCTGTACCCGGCGGGTGAGCTGCTCCTGGCCGACGGAGCGCTGGCCGGGCTGCTCGACGCCGAGACCCACTTCGGCACGGCCGCGCCCGACCTGGTGGAGCGGTACGGCCCGCGGGTGCTGGCCGCGGCCGGCGTGCTCGACGGCTTCGCCGTGGTCAACGACGCCGACGTCATGCTCGACCCGGACGAGTTCGACCACGACCTCGACCGCGAGGAGGAGTGGCTGGAGGCGGTGCTCGACCTGCTGCCCGACATCGACGTGCCGCCGGTCGCCAGGGAGTTCTCCGCCGTCCGCGACCTGGAGTACGTCGCCGACTGGCCGTCGGCCCTGGCCCTGCTGTCGCGCCCGCCGCTTCGCTCGGTCCTGCACCCGCTGCGGGTCCTGGCGGCCGGCGAGGTCGTGGAGGTGCCGTCCTACACCGCGTGGTGGCTGTCCACCCACCCGGTGCTGGACGGCCGGCGTCCCACGCAGCTGCGGCTGCCCGCCGCCGACCCGCTGTTGTTCGGCCTGTACGGCGACGCGCCCTCGGTGATTGACGAGGCCGCGCTCGCCATGATCGGCGTGCGGACCACCCTGACCGACCTGCTCGCCTCGCACGGCGGCCCCGACGAGCTGCTGGACCTGCTGGGCGACCCCTCGGCCGAGGTGGACCGGGCGCAGCTGCGGTCGCTGTGGGTGGCGCTCGCCGGTGTCGAGCCCGCCCGCGTCGCGCCCCCGCGGGCGGTGCGGGCGATCCTCGACGGCGAGATCGTCGTCGTGGACGCCGAGAACGGGCGGCTGCTGGCGGGACCCGACCGCGTCGGGGGCGCCGGGGCGGAGGTGCCCGAGCCGGTCGTGGTGGAGGCCCCGGACCTGCTGCCGCTGGTGGCGGGCCGGCCGCTGGTGCTGGCCCCGTTCGACCTCGCCGAGGCGCTGTCGGAGCTGCTCGACCTGCCGCTGGCCGGGGAGGAGGCGGCCGGTGAGGTGACCTCCTCGGGCGCGGCCCGCGAGGTGCCGCCCGCCGTGCGATCGCTGCTGCCCACCGCGCCCGCCACGTACGTGGAGCACGAGAAGCTGCTGGTGGACGGCGTCCCCGCGGCCTGGCGGTTCTTCGAGGGCCAGGTGCACGCCTCGGGCGTGGAGGGCCTGGCGCGGGGGCTGGCCTGGGCGTCGGGCCAGTGGGGCGACCGGCTGGCCGTGGCGGCGCTGCTGCGCGACCCGGCGGCCGTGCCGCTGCTGCTGGCCGAGGCCGACCTGGACAGCTGGACCGCCTCGACGAACTAGCCCGCATCGAGCAACGTCCGCTCCGTAGCGACGCGCCGTCCGGAATCGTTCCGGGCGGCGCGTTGTGCGTCATGCCGGGTGGGCGCGTAGTGCCTGGTCGTGCCCGATGGTCATGAAGTCAGGCGAGTGGAGATCCATCACTTGACGTTATGCAGGCAGATGCCTGCATAATGGGGGCGTGAGCCTCGAAGCGATGGACTCGGTCTTCAAAGCGCTGGCCGACCCCACCCGGCGACTTCTGCTCGACCGTCTGCGCGAGCACAACGGCCAGACACTGAGCGAGCTGTGCGAACGCCTGGACATGGCACGCCAGTCGGCGACCCAGCACCTCGACATCCTTGAGCGGGCCAACCTCGTGACCGTCGTACGACGCGGACGGGCGCGGCTTCACTACCTCAACCCGATACCGATCCACGAGATCGAGGAGCGCTGGATCTCGGGGTTCGACAAGCCCCGCCTGCAAGCGGTCAGTGCCATCAAGAACCAGGCAGAGGAGTACGCCATGACCAATGGACCCGCGTCCGTGCCGACCTACGTCTATGTCACCTACATCCGCGCAAGCGCGCAGCAGGTGTGGCAAGCCCTGACGGACGCGGACCTGACGGCGCGTTACTGGGGGCACGCCAACGTGTCGGACTGGCAGCCGGGCTCGGCCTGGGAGCACCGGCGCGTCGACGGATCAGGCGTCGTCGACGTCGCCGGCCAAGTGATCAAGGCCGATCCCCCGACACGCCTGGTCATCACCTTCGACGACGCCCCCGACGCCGAATCACCGAGGGAGCCGTCGGTCGTCACCTTTCTCGTCGAGCCGCACCGGGACATCGTCCGCCTCACCGTGACCCACGAGAATCTTCCCGACCAGGAGATGCTCGACGGCATCTCACGCGGATGGCCGGCCGTGCTGGCGAACCTCAAGTCGCTGCTCGAGACCGGCGAGGTCCTCCCACAGGCGCCATGGGAGATGCACGAAGCACATGCCTGAGACGGCATCGGACACGACCCTTCCCGTTCACCCCCGCCCGCGGAAAGAGGACTTCGATGGACACCATCCCCCTGCGAGACGCCTACCGCGCGCTGCTGGACGCCGCTGCCACCGTGGCCGGCTCCGGCGAGCCCAGTCCCCTCCCACCGGCCGGTGAGTGGAACGCCGACCAGATCCTGGCGCATGTCGCCATCGTCAACGCGGCCACCATCGCAGCCGTCTCAGCCGTCGCTTCGGGAACGAACACGACCTACGACAACCGCATGGCGCTCGACACCTGGACCATCGAACGCCTCATCGCGCTCGCCGGCGGCAACGCGGGGCTTCGAGACCGCATCCGTCTCCAAGCGGACGCCCTCTGCGCACTCGGGGGGCCGATGCTGAGCGACGCCGAACTCGACACACCGGTGCCCACCCGGCTCCTGTCCAAGGACACCGTCCTGCTCGATCAGCCCATGCCGCTGAGGGACCTCATCAAGGGCCTCGCGGAGGCGGAGCTGCCCGGCCACACGCGGCAGCTCCTGGCCCTCCTGCCGAGCGGTGCCGCGGCCGAAACCACACCGTGACACTCCGGCGCGCGGCGACCCCCGGTCAGGCGGACGGCGGGGTGGGGGAGATCGGGGGGATCGCGGTGGCGGGCTCGACCGGCTCCTCACCGGGAGCCGGGGCCGAGGCCGGGGCGTGTCGGTCGCGCCGCCGGACGAACCACAGGCCGAAGACGCCGCCGCAGATGCCCGAGACACAGGTCCAGATCCACCAGCGGTGCCCGGCGTCGGGGCCGACGATCAGAAGCGCGACGAGGGCGGCCGCCCACAGGCCGATGCCCGTGAGGATCGTGGCCGTGTCGTTGGTCTTCAGCGGCTGGAGATCCGAGGGGCGAGACTGCTTCACGTGAGCCAGCGTAGGCGACGGGGGCTCACCGCCCGCAACCTGGCCCTGTGAGATCGCGAATCGGTCGCGAAAACATCACCATCGCGGCCTGGCCCTTCCGGCGGCGGACACGCACTGTCACCCTGCGTCCGTGACTGACAGTAAACCCACCCAATTGAGCGGTCTTGACCGTTTCTTTAGCATTTCCGAGCGCGGATCGTCGGTCGGCCGGGAGGTCCGGGGCGGCCTGGCGACCTTCTTCACGATGGCCTACATCGTGGTGCTCAACCCCTTGATCATCGCCACCGCCAAGGACGCGGACGGCCAGTTCATCGCCGACGCGACCTCCGCGCCCACCGGCCTGGTGGCCGCCGGGACCGCCTTCGTCGCCGGAGTGCTGTGCATCCTGATGGGCGTCGTCGGGAAGGTCCCGTTCGCGATGGCCGCCGGGCTCGGCCTGAACGCCTTCGTCACCTACGGCATCGCCTCGCAGATGTCGTGGGAGGCGGCCATGGGCCTGGTCTTCCTCGAAGGCGTGATCATCGCCCTCCTGGTGCTGACCGGGTTCCGGACGGCGGTGTTCAACGCCATCCCGCCCCAGCTGAAGACCGCGATCAGCGTCGGCATCGGCCTGTTCATCGCGCTGATCGGCTTCGTGGACGCCGGTTTCGTCCGCAAGGCGCCGGCCGTGCCGCTGGAGCTGGGCATCGGCGGCAACCTGACGAGCTGGCCGATCTTCGTGTTCGTGGCCGGCCTGCTGGTGCTCGTCATGCTCGTGGCCCGCAAGGTGAAGGGCGCCATCCTCCTCGGCATCGTCGCGACCACCGTCCTGGCGATCGTCGTGGAGGCCGTCGCCAAGGTCGGCGGCTCGGGCACGGCCGACCAGCCGAACCCCGGCGGCTGGCGGCTCGTCGTGCCCGCGATGCCGGAGAAGATCTTCGGGTTCGAGAACCCGCTGGTGCTGTTCAAGGAGTTCGACCCGTTCGGCGCGTTCGGCTCCGTCTCGGTCATCGTGGCGCTGCTGCTCGTCTTCACCCTGCTGATCACCGACTTCTTCGACACCATGGGCACGATCGTCGGCGTCGGCGGGCAGGCCGGCCTGATCGAGGAGGACGGCACGCTGCCCCGGACCCGGGAGATCCTCCTGGTCGACTCGATCGGCGCGGCGGTCGGCGGCGCGGGCTCGGTCTCGTCCAACACCACCTACGTCGAGTCGGCGGCGGGCGTCGGGGAGGGTGCGCGCACCGGCCTGGCCAGCGTCGTCACCGGCGTGCTCTTCCTGCTGGCGATCTTCGTCTCGCCGCTGGTCGCGGTCGTCCCGCACGAGGCCGCCGCCCCGGCGCTGGTCGTCGTGGGCTTCCTGATGATGACGGCCATCCGCGAGATCGACTTCACCGACTACGAGATCGCCATCCCGGCGTTTCTCACCATCGTGCTCATGCCGTTCAGCTACTCCATCGCCAACGGCATCGGCGCGGGCTTCGTCAGCTTCGTGCTGATCAAGCTGGCGAAGGGCAAGGTCCGCGAGATCCACACCCTGATGTGGGTGGTCGCGGCGCTGTTCGTCCTCTACTTCGCCCTCGGCCCGATCAAGTCCCTCCTCGGCGTCGGCTGAGAGACGCGCGGGAAAGGCCGTCGTGGCGGTACGGGCCGCCACGACGGCCTTTCCCGTTTCGTACGGACCCGTAAGGCGGCACGGGCCCGGGTCACCCGGGCCCGAGAAGAGGGGCCGTCCTCCCGAAGCGGGAGGGCAGATCGACCAGGAGCACAGCACCACGGTGGCGGGCCGCCCGGCGGACCGGGTGACGGCCGCGCGGAGGACCCTTCGCGGGGTCCGGCGGAGGGGCGGAGGACGCTCGCCGTACTCTGCGAACATGCGGCGGGCGCCGCTGCCCGGGGCCGGTGACGCGCGCGAGAAACCCCTGTCCCGCCGGGAATTCCGTAGCGTCGTATATAGTTAGCAAAGGTAATGACGCATGATAATGAACCCAAGCAAGGACCAGCGCGCGAACCTGCGCAGCGACGCCGGTCTGGCCTCGGCGCTGCGCGTGTCGCTGGCGCGCCTGAACAGACGCCTGCGCAGGCAGGCCGCCGGACACTCGTTGACCCCCACCCAGCTCGCGACGCTCGCCGCCGTGGAACGGCATTCCGGGATAACCCCCGGCGAATTGGCCGAGCTCGAGAAGGTGCAACCGCCCTCGATGACCCGCGTGACCTCCGTACTGGGCGAGCGAGGGCTGGTGTCGCGCACACCGCACCCGACCGACCGGCGCCAGGTGACGCTGAGCGTGACCGAGGCGGGATCGGCACTGCTGAAGGAGGAGCGCCGCCGCAAGGAGGCGTGGCTGACACGGCAGTTGAAGGAGCTGACGCCCGAGGAGAGGGCGGTGCTGCGGCAGGCGGCTCCGATTCTGGAGAAGCTCAGCCGGATCTAGCCGAACCTGAGGAACCCAGGGCCTCGGCGACCCCGCAGGACGCCGAGGCGCGTGCCGTACCGGAGGAGGGGCCGGTACGACGGGTCACGCGGCGGGTGACGCGCGCGGTGCCCGGGTGGCGGGCGGCCGCGCGCCGCCGCCGGACCGCGCGGGCGGCGGCCGCGGGTGAGCTGCAGGCCGTCGAGACCAGGACCGTTCAGCCCGTCCCCAAGTCGACGGGCGGGATGTTCCGGTCGCTGCGCATCTACAACTACCGGCTGTTCGCCATCGGCGGCGTGATCTCCAACGTCGGCGGATGGATGCAGCGCACCGCGCAGGACCTGCTGGTGCTGGACCTGGCGCACGGCAGCGCCTTCGCTCTAGGCCTGACCACCGCGCTGCAGTTCCTGCCGCTGCTGCTGTTCGGGCTGTGGGGCGGGATGCTCGCCGACCGCTACCCCAAGCGGCCGCTGCTGATGGCCGCCCAGTCGCTCATGGGCCTGCTGGCGCTGACCATGGGCGTGCTCGTGGTGACCGGCAGCGCGCAGGTCTGGCACGTCTACGTGATGGCCTTCGTCCTGGGCCTCATCTCCTGCGTCGAGGTGCCGACCCGGCAGTCGTTCGTCGTGGAGATGGTGGGCCGCAAGGACCTGTCCAACGCCGTCGCGCTGAACGCCTCCAGCTTCAACCTGGCCCGCGTGGTCGGCCCGGCCATCGCGGGCGTGCTGATCTCCGCGCTCGGTGGCACCGGCCCGATGTTCCTGGTCAACGCGCTGTCGTTCGGCGCGGTCCTCGCCGGCCTGGGGATGATGCGGGCCTCGGAGCTGACCGCTCCCGACCCGGTGCCCAGGGCCAAGGGCCAGCTCCGCGAGGGCCTGCGGTACGTGCTGGCGCGCTCCGAGCTGCTGCTGCCGATACTGCTGGTCGCCTTCGTGTCGCTGTTCACCCAGTCGTTCTCGATGTCGATCGCGCTGATGGCCCGGCAGGTCTTCGGCGCGGGCGCGTCCTCCTTCGGCCTGGCCTCCAGCATGTTCGCGGTGGGCGCGCTGGGCGGCGCGCTGCTCGCGGCCCGGCGGGTACGGCCCAGCCGCAAGCTGTTGATCGGCGGCGCGCTGTCCTTCGGCGTGGCCCAGATCGTCAGCGGCCTGGCCATGTGGTACCCGCTCTACCTGCTCTTCCTCATCCCCGCCGGGATCGCGCTGATCACGGTCAACACCGCCGCCAACACCAGCGTCCAGCTCGCCGCCTCGCCGGAGATGCGCGGCCGGGTGATGGGCATCTACGTGCTGGTCTTCACCGGCGGCGCCCCGATCGGCGCGCCGCTGCTCGGCTGGGTCGCGGAGGTCGGCGGCCCCCGCACGGGCGTCGTCATCGGAGGGGTGCTCACGATGCTCGGGGTCGGCGCGGCGATAATGCTGACCAGGGTGATCGGCAGGAGGACGCATGCGGCTGTTCGTCGGACTACTGCCGCCGCGGCAGGTGCGTGACGAGCTCGCCCGCGCCCTGGAACCCCACCGGGCGGCCTGGCCCGAGCTGCGCTGGCTGAACCTGGAGAGCTGGCACGTGACGCTGTCGTTCCTGGGCGAGGTCCCGGAGACGGTCCTGCCCGGCCTGCGCATCCGGCTGGCGCGCGCCGCGTCGCGCTACGAGCGGATGACGCTGTCGTTCGCGGGCGGGGGCGCCTTCCCCTCCGCCCGCCGGGCGCGGGTCTTCTGGACCGGCCTGCGCGGCCCCGAACCCCGGCTCGTCCGCCTGGCGGACTCGCTCGGGGCGGGGGCGTTCCGGGCCGGGGCCGAGCAGGCCGACCGGCGGCGGCTCCGGCCGCACCTGTCGCTGGCCAGGACCCGCTCCGGCGTCGACATCCAGGACCTGGTGGACGCCTTCGCCGCGTTCACCGGGTCCTCCTGGGAGGCGGACGCCGTGCATCTGGTGCGCAGCCACCTGGGGGCGACGGTCCGTTACGAGACGATCGAGGAGTACCCCCTCGCGGCGCCCGCACCCGGTGAGCGGGGCTAAGCTCCAAAGCGTGGATCGTCCCCGTCGCTGGCTGCTGCCCACGGTGCTCGCACTGCTCGTGCTGCTCGTGGTGATCGGCGCCCTCGTCTCCTAGGCTCCCCGGGCCTGTTTCCGGGCCCTCGCCGTCCGCTCCCAGGGCTCCCCGCGGCTCTCCCGGCCTCCCGCCGTACGGCTCCGCCGCGCGGTCTCCGCGCGCCCCCGCCGTACGGCCCGCGGCCCCCGCCGGGGCGGGGATCCGCGGGCCGTCGCCGCCGGTCGTCCGCTACCAGGCGTACTCCTCGGGTGACGTCCTGAACCCGGGGAAGATCTCGTCCAGGCGGGTCAGCGCCTTGTCGTCCAGTGTGATCTCCAGGGCCTTGACGGTGCCGTCGAGCTGCTCGGTCGTGCGCGGGCCGATGATCGGCGCGGTGACGGCACGCTGGTGCAGCAGCCAGGCCAGGCCGACGTTGGCCGGGTCCTCGCCGAGCTCGTCGCAGAACGCCTCGTACCGCTCGATCTTGTCGCGGTGCTTCTCCAGCTCCTGGACGATGTGCTCGGCGGCCGAGCGGCCCTTGTCGATCTTCCGGAGGATGCCGCCGAGCAGGCCGCCCGCCAGGGGGCTCCACGGGATCAGACCCAGGCCGTAGTCCTCACAGGCCGGGATGACCTCCAGTTCGGCGGCGCGGACGATGAGGTTGTAGTGCGACTGCTCGGAGACCAGGCCGAGGCCGCCCCGGCGGCGGGCGGTCTCCTGCGCCTTGGCGATGTGCCAGCCGGCGAAGTTGGACGACCCCACGTACAGGATCTTGCCCTGCTGCTTGAGGATGTCCATGGCCTCCCAGAACTCCTCGAACGGGGTGTTCCGGTCGACGTGGTGGGCCTGGTAGAGGTCGATGTAGTCGGTCTGCATCCGCTTCAGCGACGCCTCGGCGGCCCGGCGGATGTTGAGCGCCGACAGGCGGCCCTCGTTGGGCCAGTCGCCCATGTCGCCGTAGAGCTTCGTGGCGATGACGGTCTTCTCGCGGCGGCCGCCGCCCTTGGCGAACCATCGCCCGAGGATGTTCTCGGTGATGCCCTCGCCCTTCTTCCACCCGTAGACGTTGGCGGTGTCGAAGAAGTTGATCCCCAGCTCGTGGGCGCGGTCCATGATCACGAAGGAGTCTTCCTCCGAGGTCACGGGGCCGAAGTTCATGGTGCCGAGACAGAGGCGGCTGACCTTCAGGCCGGTACGGCCAAGCTGTGTGTAATCCATGACCTTCACCCTAAATACCTGGAGCGCACTCCAGGCGAGCCCGCCGCGCGGAACTCCGGTGCCGACAGGCGTCGTCGATGGCCACCTCCCGCACCTGCCGGCGCCGGCCGCGAAGTCGGACGGGCTCTGCGGCGGACTAATGGTGTATCTGGAAGAAGGGACACCATGCGGATGACCGCTCCCCCCGATTCGCCGGGGAGACTTGACGACGCCGCGCTCATCGAGCAGTCGCGGCATCGGCCCGAGTCCTTCGCCGCGCTGTACGACCGCCACTTCGGCGATATCTACCGCTATGTCGCCGCGCGGATCGGACCGCAGGCCGCCGACGATCTGGCCTCCGAGACCTTCCTGGTCGCGTTCCGCAAGCGAGACGGCTTCGATCCCGAGCGTGGCGCGGTACGCCGATGGTTGTACGGAATCGCCACCAACCTCCTCGCCGACCATCGCCGAAGCGAGACCCGGAGGCTGGAAGCGCTGGCCAGGGTTCCGGTGGCCAGTCCCGCCGAAAGCGAGCACGCCGACCGCGTGGCGGCGCGGGTGACCGCGGCGGCCACGCAGCGCCGACTCGCCGCGGAGCTCAGCCGGCTGCCCGATGGCGAGCGGGACGTGCTGCTCCTTGTCGCGTACGGCGATCTCAGCTATGAGGAGATCGCCCAAGCCCTCGACATCCCTCTGGGCACCGTGGCCTCCCGGCTCAACCGGGTCCGCAGAAAGCTGCGCGCGGCGCTGAACGACATCACTGCTGAATCTGGAGGATCCGATGGATGAGCCGCACGACGACCAGGACTTCCGTCAGCCGGTCGAGCCGCACCACGTGACCGCTGTACGCCACCTGCTGGGATCCCACGAACCCTCATCCCGCACGGTCGCGGAGGGCCGCGCCCGGCTGCTCGCCGAGGCGGCCGCGACCGCCACGGTCAGCGGCCTGGAACCCGCACGGCGGAGGCGGCACGGCCGGCGGGGCCGGCGGGTCGGCATCGGGCTGAGCCTCACCGCGGTCGCGGCCGCGGCGGCGGTTCTCGTCCCCATGGGGCTGTCCGGCAGCGGGACGTCCGTCGCACCTCGCACCGGTACGTCGGTTCCCGCCACGACCGAACTGACCGCCCGACAGGTCCTGCTCGCCGCCGCCGTCGCCGTGGAGAAGGCCCCCGCGAGCGGCGACTACTGGCGCATCGCGATGGTCGACCAGTCGACGCTGACCGACCCCACCCGCAGCTATGTGATCGAGACCAAGCAATCCCGGGAGGAATGGCTGGCGGAGCGGCCGGACCTGCAGAGCTGGCGCATCAGGCGGTATCTCGGCGCCAGGCCCGCGACCCCGCGGGACGAGGAGGCATGGCGGGCCGCGGGGGCGCCCACCAGCTGGCGGTACCCCGAGGACGTGAAGAAGGAACAGTTCGCCGCCCCGCCGCCCGGGGAGTCGCTGGAGGCGGCGGCGGGCGAGCGGACCGCCGAGCGGCTTCGCGGCCGCTGGAAGGGCACGGCCGGTGACCTGATATGGGATTCGATCACCTGGCAGGAGGCGCGCGCGATCCCGGGCGACCCCGGGAGGCTCCGGACGTACCTGGAACGGTACGTCCGGCGGCAGGTGGCGCACCCTGACTCCGGGATGGACGTGGAGAAGGAGATGCCGCGGCTCCTTCGGGCGGTCTGCATACGGATGATCACCGGCTTGCCGGTGTCCCCCGAGGCTCGCGCGTCCGCCTACCGGATCCTCGCGTCCCTGCCCGGCATCCGGGCCGGGGGGGAGATCACGGATCCGCTGGGCCGGCGCGGGCAGGCGCTCGTCTATCAGGAGGAGGCCGAGCCGGGCCTGTTCACCGAGATCCGTTTCGTGGTCGATCCCGGCACCGGCCTGCCGCTCGCCGAAATGCGGATGAACGTGGCCAAGGGTGCCGACGGGCGGCCGGTGGAGCTCCCCTCGTCCACCTCGTACCAGGCGATCGGCTGGACCGACGAACGACCGGAACCGCCCGCCCGCCGGGACTGAGGCGCTCACCGATCCGCGCGCGGGGACCAGGCGGGGGCCGGCCCCCGCGCGCGGCCCTCTCATCGATCACTCGCCTCACCCGGCTGCCCGGCCGTACAGGCGGGGGAGGTCGACGAGGATGATTCGGCCGTCGCGGGCGGCCGCCGCGCGCAGCTCGGCGTCGAACCCGGCTCCGCTGTAGCAGAGCAGCGACGTGCCCTCGGCGTCGTACCCCTTGACGGCCAGCAGCTCTCCGGCTCTGCGCAGCCGTTCGAGATGGCGCAGCTCCATGACCTTCCCCCATTTCGCCTCGCCCAGGGCGATGACGCGTGGGCGGGCACCCGCCTCGCCCGGGGCGACCGCGGCGACGTCGACCTGGATCGATCTCCTGTTGGAGGGGTCCGGGACGACCCCCGGGGACACCTGTCCCGGCAGTTCGCCGAACAGGTCCAGGCTGTTGGCGATGGTGAACTCCCGGCACAGCTCCTCGAAGTGCGGGCCGACGACCTGGGAGAGGAAACCGCTCCTGGACACCTCCCACGCCTGCCCGGCCAGCCCGCGCTCAAGGAAGCTCCAGGTGCGGCGCATCACGCTCTCGTAGAAGGTGATCAGCGGCTCGGTGATCCGGTAGGTGAACTTCCCCGGCCTGAAGGTGTCCTGTTCCCGGTGGATCAGGCGGCTGTCCTCCAGCACCGTCAGGGGATGGCCGATGTGGGTCGAGGGGCGTCCGAGGTATCCCGCGATGCCGCCGCGCGTGTTGTGCCCGGTGGCGATGGCCCCCAGAACGGCGTGGTAGAGGGCCGGATCGCGGATCTCGGTCTCCTCCGCGAGGAGATAACGGGCCTCCCGGAAGAGGGGGACCACGGGATTGAGCACGGTCCTGACCACCCAGTCGTCGAACTCCGCGAGCGACGACGGCGCGTCGGAGTGGATGAACTCGTGCCGGTACGCGGGCGTCCCGCCGACGACGGAGTGGAGGAGCACCGCCAGCTCGTGGTCGGAGTCGCATCCCCAGAAGCGCGCGGCGGTGAGGTAGTCCATGGGGCTGACGACGAGTTCGAGGCTGGCCCGTCCCCGGAGTGGTGCGTCACCCGCGAGAAGGCCGCCCATCACCGACATCGCGGATCCGCAGAGCAGGGTCTTGGTCCTCGACCGGCGCGCGATGCCACCTGGATCGAGGGCCCGCTGGAACAGCGAGGGCAGAACGGGACTGGCCTTGGTGAGGTAGGGGAACTCGTCGATGACGACGATGCCGTCGGGGACCGTCGCATACAGGCGGTCGATGGCCTGGTCCCAGTTGTCGAACTGGTACCGTCCTCCGCCGCCCGCGTGGAAGGCCAGGGCTTCGCCGAACCGCCGGAGCCCTTCCGTCTCGGTATCCTCGCTGGCCGCGAAGTAGAAACCGCCGACGGCTTCGACGAGGGCATTGAGCAGGAAGGTCTTGCCCTGCCTGCGCCGCCCGCTCACCACGCCCAGCCGGGTGCTCAGCGCCTCACTCTCCGCGAAACGGCTCAGCGCGGCCCATTCGGTGTCCCGGGCGAAGACGTACTCGGGTTTCCTGATCACTGTCGCGCTCCTTAGAGGCATACCTCTTAGAACTATAACTCTAAGGGGTATACCTCTAAGATCGTTTGGAGGTGGACAAGCGATGACCGGCCGGGGCGGGCAACGTAGGCGCGGGGCTGACCGGGTAGGCCGCTTCCGCGGGCCGATCGCAGGGCATTATGGCGGGATGGGGAGTAAGGCGGGGGAGATCGTGGTCCGTACGCTCGCGTCGGCCGGGGCGGTCGTGCTGGCCGGCGCGATGGCGCTCACCGGACCGCAGGCGCGGGCACAGGCCCGCGAGGGTACGGCGGAGCGGTCCCAGGCGGTGACGCCCCAGGAGCAGGCGCAGGCGCAGGCACAGGCGGGGACGGGGACGCGGGCGGCGGCGTGGGACGACGACGAGGGGAGGCCGCTGTTCACCTTCAAGGACCGGCGGATCACCGAGTCGAGCGGGCTGGCGGTCTCGCCGACGCACCCGGACGTCTACTACACCCACAACGACAGCGCGGCCGGGCCGGTCTTCTACGCCGTCGGGCCCAACGGCCGCACCCGCGCGACGTTCACCCTCCGGGGGGCGTCGGCCCGCGACTGGGAGGGGATGGCGGCGTCCAAGGACCCGGCGACCGGCCGGGGGGTGCTCTGGTTCGCCGACATCGGCGACAACTTCGACGGGGCGTGGCCGGACGTCTCCGTCTACCGGGTGGACGAGCCCACCACGATGCGTGACGCCACCCTGCCCGCCGTGCGCTACCGGTTCCGCTACGAGGACGGCAAGCACAACGCCGAGAGCGTCATGGTCCACCCCCGCACCGGGCGGCTCTACGTCGTGACCAAGCAGTTCGCCGGCGGGGTCTACGCGGCGCCGAAGCGGCTGCGCACCGACCGGATCAACGTGTTCCGCAGGGTCGGCTCCGCGCCCATCATGGCCACCGACGCCGCCTACGCCCCCGACGGGTCGAGTTTCGTCATCCGCACCTACTTCTCCGCCACCGTCTACCGGGCGCCGGGCAAGGAGATCTCCCGGGTGTCGATGCCGCCGCTGGAGCAGGCCGAGTCCATCGCCTACACGTCCGACGGCAGGGCGCTGCTGACCGGGAGCGAGGGGGTCGGCAGCCCTGTGTACCGCGTCCCGCTGCCCGAGCGGGTGCTCCGCGAGATCGACGCGACGCGGGCGAAGGCCGCGGGGGACCGCAAGGCCGCGCCGACCCCGACGGGGAGCGCGGACGGCCGGGCCACGACGGCCGCCGACGCCGGGCCGGACGCCCGGGGTGACGCGCGGGCGGCCGACGCCGACGCGGGGGTGCCGAACCGGGCGGTGGCGTTGTGGCTGGCCGTCGCGGCGGGAGCCACGGGCGTCATCACCTTCATCGCCCGCCGCGCCAGGTAGCCGGGCAGGGGCCTCGGACCCGATGGCCGGGCAGGGGTCTTGGACTCGGCGGCTGGGCGGGGGCCTCGGACCCGATAACCGGGTAGAGATCTCGGACTCGGCGGCCGGGCGGGGGCCTCGGGCCCGGCGGCGGGCCGGGATGAGTGCTTTCCGCAACCGAACGGCAACCGGCGCCTGCCATCGTCGGCACCATGCCTGATCGAACCCCGCCCCCCGGTGCGCGGCGCCCGCTGGGAACGGGCTGCCCGGAGTGCGACGCGCCCATCGACGCGACGTACGACCGCTGTCCCCGCTGCGCGCTGCCGTTGCGCGGGCCGGTGGCGACCCAGTTGTGGCACGTGGACCGGGCGCTGGCCGACCTGCGGGCCAAAGAGGCGGAGCTGCTGGAGCGGCGCGGTGGACTGCTCGCCCGGCTCAGGGCGGAACACGCCCCGGCCGCCGGGCCGGTGCCCGCGGGTTCCCCCGGCAGTCCCGGTGGTCCTGATGGTCCCGGTGGTCCCGGCGGCTCCGCCGCCCCGCGCCGGGACTTCTCACCGCGGGCCGTGCAGAACCTCCTCCTCACGCTCGGCGGCCTGCTCCTCGTCGTCGCGGCCGTCGCCTTCACCGTGGTGAACTGGGGACGCATCGGCATCGGCGGGCGGGCGGCGATCCTCGCCGGGTTCACCGCGCTGACCCTCGCCGCGCCGCGGTTCCTGGTGCGGCGGTCACTCGTCACCACCGCGGAGACCGTCGCGATGCTCGGCGTCGCCCTGCTTCTCCTGGACGGCTACGCGGTCCGGCGTGTCGGCCTGGCGGGAGCCGCCGGCCTCGCCGGACGCGACTACGTCGCCCTGCTGTCCGCCGTGGTCGCGCTCGCCATGGCGGGGTACTCACGGCTGCTGCCGCTGAGGCTGCCGCTGCCGGTGGCGATCGGGTTCGCCCAGCTCCCGCTCCCACTGCTGTTCGTGCACGGGGTGGACGTACGGAGCACCGCGGCCCTCGTGGCCACGGCCGCGATCGACGCCGTTCTCGTGGGCCTGTTCGCCCGCGGGGCGCGCGGCCCGGCCTCCGTCCCCGGGACGGCGCCGGAGGCGCATGGCCCGAGGCCGGGGGCGGGTGATCCGGGGCCGGGAACGCGCGGTTCGGGGCGGGGCGCGGGCGGGCGATGGGCGCGGGTGACCGCGTCCGCCTGCTTCGGTCTCGCCTGGGCGTCGGCCGCCCTCTGCGGAATCCTCCACACCTCCTTCGGGGTGCCGGCCTCTCCCACGCTCACGGACGGTATGGCAGCCGGCCTCACCGGTGGGGCGCTGCTGGTCGCGCTGGCCGTGATCGGGGTGGCCGTCGCCGTACGGCTGGGGGCTCCGGCGCGCACGGTCCTCGCGGCCGCGTCGGCGCTCGTGGCGGCCGTCGGCCTGGCCGCGCCCCTCCGGGCACTGCTCCCGGGGGAGTGGTGGGCCGTCTCCCAGGTCACCGCGGCGCTGGTCGTCGCGGCGGTCGCGCTGCACCTGCCGGGCCCGGTGAACGCGCGGATCCGCCGAGCAGCGGGCACGCCGGTCCGCGGGGGTGTGCGGATCCGCCCGGCCGCCGCGGTCTCCGCCGGTCTCCTGGCCGGGCTCGTCGCGGTTCCCGTGCTCGCCGCCGGGATCCACGGGTTCTACCACCCGCTCGCCCGCCCTTGGGCGCCGCCGGTGGAGCACGTCCGGCAGCACCCGTCCCTCGTCGTCCTGGCGGTTCTCACGGTGGCCGCCCTGGCGGCGTTCCGCGGCCGGGCCGCCGGACGGGTCGGCGCGCTCGCGGCGGCGTCGGCCGCCGGGCCGGTGGTGCCGGCGGCGCTGGCGGCCTCGGCCGCCCCGCCGTACGGGGTGGAGGTGGCGCTGCTGGTCGCGGGAATCGTTCCGGCGGCGTGGGCGGCGGCGCGTGGCCGTGACGGCGGGACGGCCTCCGTGGCCGGAGCGCCCCGAGCGATCGGCGCCGCCGGAGTGGCCGGTGCGGCCGGCGCGCTGTGGGCGGTGTCGATGGCGGTCTCCTGGGCGCTCGCGGCGGAATCCGCCACGCTGGCCGCGCTTCCGGCGGTGGCGGCGATCGGGGCGGCGGTCGCGGCGACCGCCCGAGAGTCGGCCGTACGGGCCGGGGCGGCGTGCGTGGCGACGCTGCTCCTGGGCGGCGAGGCGCTGGCCGCCGGTCTGGCGGCGGGGTGGCCGGTACGGTACGCGGCGTTCGGCGCGCTGACCGTGGCCTGTGCGGCGGCGGTCGTCGCGGGCCGCCTGCGGCGGTCGGCGTTCGCGGCCGGGGTGGAGGCGGCGGGGTACGCCCTCGCCGCCGCCGGCCTGATCCTCGCCGTCACGGGTTCGCTCCCGGAGGCCGTCGGGGGTACGAGGCCGCTCGCGGGGTCCGCCATGGGCGCGGGCTCCGGCGCGGACCTGCCGGTGATGGCGCTGGCCTGCGCGGTCGTCGGCGTGCTGATGGCCGGTACGGCGCTGCGCCCCGACCGGCGGCAGGCCGGATACGTGGGGACGGGCTTCCTGCTCGTGGCCTCCTGGCTGCGGCTGCTCGCCTGGGACGTGTCGGTGATCGAGGCGTACACGGTCCCGTTCGCGCTGGTGCTGGTGGCCTTCGGCCGGTGGCGGGCGCGCGGGGCGAGGATCTCCTCCTGGAGCGCCTACGGCACGGGCCTGGCCACCGGCCTGCTGCCCAGCGCTTTCGCGGTGTTCCAGGGCGAGGGCTGGGTCCGGCCGCTGCTGCTCGGCCTGGTCTCGATGGCCGTGCTGCTGGCCGGGGCCCGGTTGCGACTCCAGGCGCCGGCCCTGCTCGGCGGTCTCACGCTGGCCGTCGTCGTCCTGCACGAGCTGGCCCCGTGGGTGGCGCTGGCCGTCGTGGCCGTGCCGCGGTGGGTGCCGATGGCGGCGGGCGGGCTGCTGCTCGTCGCGCTCGGCGCCACCTACGAGGCCCGGTTGAGGGACGTGCGCCGGTTGCGGGCGGCCGTGGGCAGGATGCGCTGACGACGCGCGGCTCCTACGCGGCCCCGACGGGTGGCTCCTACGCGGTCCCGACGCGTGGCCCCGGCGGGCGGCTCTGGCGCGTGGTCCCCGCCTTTCAGGTGGTATGTGGGCAAAAGGTGACGATCAGCGGAAGGGGCTTCACCGCGGGGAAGTGTTGCCGTTAGCGTGCGGGCATGCCCTTTCTGGAGGCCGGTGCGTCCGGCGGCGCCGTCCCCCGCGGGAGCGTGGGGATCGTCGGCGCGGGAATCGTCGGGTTGGCGGTGGCCCGGCAGGTGGCCCTGGACGGCGCCACGGTGACCGTCCTCGACAAGGAGGACCACGTCGCGGCCCACCAGACCGGGCACAACAGCGGCGTCGTGCACGCGGGGATCTACTACCGGCCCGGTTCGCTCAAGGCGCGGCTGTGCCGCGAGGGCGCGGCGATGCTCAGGGAGTACTGCGCCGAGCACCGCATCCCCTACGACGAGGTCGGCAAGCTCGTCATCGCCTCCACCGCCGCCGAGCGGCCGGGGCTGCGGGACATCGCCGAGCGTGCCCGCGCCAACGGCGTGCCGGGCATCGCCGAGCTGGACGCCCTGGCGCTGCGCGAGGTCGAGCCGAACGCCGTCGGGGTGGCCGCCGTGCACTCCCCGCACACCGCGATCGCCGACTTCCCCGCCGTCGCCCGCCGCCTGGCCCGCGACATCGAGGAATTGGGCGGCTCGGTGCTCCTGTCGCACCCGGTCCGCGCCCTGCGGCAGACCTCGGGCGGGGTGGACGTGCTGGCCGGCGGGCGGAGGCTCCGCTTCGACCGGCTGATCGTCTGCGCCGGCCTCGGCACCGACGCCGTCGCCCGGATGACCGGGGCGCCCGGCGACGTGCGGATCGTCCCCTTCCGCGGGGAGTACTACGCGCTGGCCGGCACGGCCAGGGACCTGGTCCGCGGGCTGATCTATCCCGTCCCCGACCCCCGCTACCCGTTCCTCGGCGTCCACCTGACCCGCCGGATCGACGGCGAGGTCCTGGTCGGCCCCAACGCGGTCATGGCCCTGGCGCTGGAGGGCTACTCCTGGCGCGACGTCGACCCGGGCGACCTGCGCCGGATCCTCGCCTGGCGGGGCACCCGGCGGCTGGCCGTACGGCACTGGCGGACCGGGGTGCGGGAGGTGCTCGGCTCGCTGTCCAAGGGGGCCTTCCTGTCCGCCGCCCGCCGCTACGTGCCCGCCCTCACCGCCGGCGACCTCGTCAGGGTCGAGGGCGGCGTCCGGGCGCAGGCCGTGGACAGGGACGGCGCCCTTCTGGACGACTTCTCCGTCGACGTCCAGGGCCGGGTGGCACTGGTGAGAAACGCCCCTTCGCCTGCGGCGACGTCCAGTCTGGCAATCGCCAGGCATATTGTGGGGCTAACCTCGGTGTCGTCCTTTTAACTGCGCTTTCATCTGGGGGAGTGAAGATAACCGTCGTGACCGACTCCCCCGAGGCTCGACTCCTGATCGTCGAGGACGAGCCCAACATCCTCGAACTGCTGGCCGCGAGCCTGCGGTTCGCCGGGTTCGGCGTGAACACCGCGGGCAACGGGACCGACGCCGTCGCCTCGGTGCAGCGCCACCGCCCGGACCTCATCGTCCTCGACGTGATGCTGCCGGACATGGACGGCTTCGACGTCGTCCGGCGGCTGCGCGGCGGCGGCACCGACACCCCCGTGCTCTTCCTCACCGCGCGCGACGCCGTGGAGGACAAGATCAAGGGACTGACGCTGGGCGGCGACGACTACGTGACCAAGCCGTTCAGCCTGGAGGAGGTCGTGGCCCGGATCCGGGCCGTGCTGCGCCGTACCGGGTCCGGCGACGTGCTCGCCCGGCCGCCCCGGCTCACCTTCGCCGACATCGAGCTCGACGAGGAGAGCCACGAGGTGTGGCGCGACGGCAGGGCGGTGGCGCTGTCTCCGACGGAGTTCAAGCTCCTGCGCTACTTCATGGCCAACGCCGGGCGGGTGCTGTCGAAGGCGCAGATCCTCGACCACGTGTGGGACTACGACTTCCGGGGCGACGTCGGGATCGTCGAGTCCTACGTCTCCGTGCTCCGCCGCAAGATCGACAACACCGATCCCCGGCTCATCCACACCCTGCGCGGCGTCGGCTACGTTCTGCGACTCCCGCCCGGCGCATGATCCGCCGGGGCGTCCCGTCACGGGCCAGGACCCTCATGGCCGCCCCGCCGCGGGTCATGACCTTCAAGGGCACCCCGCTGCGGGTGAGACTGATCGTGATCATCCTGGTCCTGCTGGTCATCGCGCTCACCCTCATCGGCATCGGCAGCGTCTCGATCATGCACGGCTACCTGATCGACCGGGTGGACAACCAGACCGCCCTGACCACCGCGACCGCCCTGCGCCGCGTCCAGCGGGGCAACACCATGCTGGCCGGCAAACCGCTCTCGGCCGACACCAGGGTGGAGATCCGCGACCGGAACGGCGCTGTCCTCCTGCCGTTCAGCGGCTCGGAGGTGGAGGACAAGCCCGGCCCGCACGTGCCGGCGTGGCGTCGGCCGGGGTCGTTCACCAGCGGGGAGTGGCGGGTCCGGGTGACCCCCCTCCCGGAAGGCGGGAGCCTGGTCGTGGCCGTGGACATGTCCGAGGTCCGCCAGATCGTCGGCCAGCTCGCCCTGGTGGAGGTGCTGGGCGGCGGCGGGCTGATGCTGGTGCTCGCCGGGGCGGGCGTGATGGTCATCCGGCGGAGCCTGCGCCCGCTGGAGGAGATCGAGGCCACCGCCCAGGCCATCGCCGCCGGAGACCTGAGCCGCCGCGTCGCCGACGCCGACCCGCGCACCGAGGTCGGGCGCCTCGGCCAGTCGCTGAACGGCATGCTCACCCAGATCGAGACCGCCTTCCGGGCGAGGTCGGAGTCGGAGGCGGCGGCCCGCAGCTCCGAGGAGCGCATGCGCCGGTTCGTCGCGGACGCCTCACACGAGCTGCGCACCCCGCTGACCTCGATCCGGGGCTTCGCCGAGTTCTACCGGCAGGCCCCGGACGTCGACGTCGCGCCGCTGATGCGCCGGGTGGAGTCCGAGGCGGTCCGGATGGGCCTGCTCGTGGACGACCTGCTGATGCTCGCCCGGATGGACCAGCAGCGCCCGATGGCGACGCGCCCGGTCGACCTGCTCGCCATCGCGGCCGACGCCGTCCACGACGCCCGTATCCTGGCCCCCGCCCGCTCCGTCACGCTCACCGTGGACGGCGCCGCGCTCATCGTCTCGGGCGACGAGGTACGGCTCCGCCAGGTCGTGGGCAACCTGATGACGAACGCGCTCACCCACACGCCCGAAGGCACCCCGATCGAGGTGAGGGTGCGCGCCGAGGACGGCACGGCCGTCATCGAGGTGGCCGACAAGGGGCCGGGGCTCGACGCCGAGCAGTGCGAACGCGTCTTCGAGCGGTTCTACCGCGTCGACTCGGCCCGCGGCCGCCGTACTCCCGAGGGCGGTGGCAGCGGGCTCGGCCTGGCGATCGTGGCCGCCATGGTCGAGGCCCACGGGGGCCGGGTCGCCGTGGAGTCCGCCCCGGGCGAGGGGGCGACGTTCCGGGTCGCCCTCCCCCTCGCCCCCGAGGCCGACTGACCCTTCCCTGGTCCGGGTCGTCACGGGCCGCGTTCCGGGGCGGCGGGATCTCCCGGGATGAGCCGTACGGTCCCGGGACCCGGCCGGGCCCCGGAACCGTACGGGCTCACATCCCTTCAGGCCAGCCGCTGTCGGGGAACCCGCCGGTGGCCGTGCCGCCGGGGAGCACCACCCGGTCGTTCTCCGTCAGACCCGAGACGATCTCGACGTACCGGTCGCCGCGGACCCCGGTCTCGACGACGCGCTCGACGCCGCCCTGGACGGTGACCACCGAGACGCCGCCCGCCCGGGACCGCACGGCCTGGGCCGGGAGATAGAGCGTCTGCTCGGCCTCGGCGACCGTCACCCGGACGGTGGCGGTCTGGCCGACCAGGAGCCCGGCCGGGGGCTCGTCGAACGCCACCGTGACCCCGTACCGCACGAGCTGCCCGCTGGTGGTGGCCGTGGGGGCGATGCGGGTCACCGTGCCGGTGTGCTCCTCGCCCTCCCGGGTGGCGAGGGTGACCCGGGCCCGCTGCCCGAGCTTCAGCCGGCCGATGTCGGACTCGGTGAACAGCGCCTCCACCTGGAGCTCGTCGAGATCGCCGAGGGTGACGAACGCGCCGGTGCCCGCGCTGTCGCCGACGGCGCCCGCCACGGACAGGACGGTCCCGTCCGCGGGCGCGACGATCCGCACGCCGCCCAGTTCCTCGCGGGCGTCGGTGAGGTCGGCCTCCGCCCGCTTCACCTCGGCCCGGGCCTGCTCGACGCTGAGCGCCTGCCGTCCGCCGGCGCCGTCCCCGGTGGCGGTGGCCGACCGGGTGGTCCCGGTGCCGTTTCCGGTCCCGGTTCGGGTGCCGGTCCCGGTTCGGGTGCCGGTGCCGTCTCCGGTGTCGGTGGCCGTCCGGTCGCGGCCGGAGCCCTGTTCCTGGCAGGCCGGGGTGGTGCGCGTCCCGGGGGTGCGGCCGACGGTCGGGGTGGGGCTCGATCCGCGCCGACCGGTCGAGGTGGGGGCGGCGGTGGGGTGCCTGCCCGGCCCGGCGGTGGGGTGCCCGCTCGGTCCGGCGGTGGGCTCCGTCCCGGGACGCGTGGGCCCGGTGGTGACCGGCGGGCGGTCCCCGCCCGGCGCGGCGGTGACCGTGGCCGTGGCGGTGACCGTGGCGGTCACGGTCACCGTGGGGGCCGCCGTCGGGGTCGCCGTCACCGTGACGGTCACCGTCGGCGCGGGCTCCGGGTCGGTGGAGTCGCCGGTGGGCGACGGGACGGCCGTCGGGCTGACCGTGGGCGTGGGGGTGGGCGTCCGCTCCGGGCTCCGGACGGACGAAGGGCTCTGGACGGACGAAGGGATTCCGGCGAACGAAGGGATCCGGGCGGGCGCGAGGAAGTACCCGGCCGGCGCGATCCCACCGGCCGGTGCCACCGTGACCTGCCGTACCGGCTCCCGCGACCCGGGTGTGGGCGCGGCCGGCGCGCCGGTCGGGGCGGGCGCGCCTGTCGGGCGGGCCGTACGGTCGGTGGTGCCGCTGGGCCCGGGGGCGGAGGTGGGACGGGCCGTCGGGACCGTGGGGACGCAGGTGGCGCGGGCGGTGGGGACAGCGGGGACGGTGGGGCCTGAGGTCGCGGGGACCTGCTCCCGACCCCGCTGTTGCGGCTGACGGGGCTGCGCGGCCTGTCGGGTGGCCCGCGGCGCGGAGGTCACAGAGGTCGCTGAGGTCTCCGCGTCGTCCAGCGCCTCCTGGGCCGCCGCGAGCTGCGCCTTCGCCGCGGCGTAGTGCTCGCGGGCGGCCGCCGGGTCGATCCTGGCGAGGACGTCGCCCCGGCCGACCTTGTCACCGGCCTTGACATGGACCTTCGTGACCGTGCCGGACGCGCCGAAGGCCAGCTCGCGGGTGTGGCCGTCCACCGTCTCGCCCGCCGCGGACACCTCGGCCGTCACCGTCCCCCGCCGGGCGGCGGCGAGTTCCACCCGGGGCGCCGGGGCGGAGCCGTCGTCGAGCGCGTAGAGCACGCCCGCGCCCGCCAGGACGAGGGCGGCCAGGGCGAGTCCTCCCGTCCGTACCGGTTTCGGGAGATCAGTCGGTCTCATGGCGGACCATTGTGGCGTGCCCGATCCACTCTCTCCTCAGGAACACCTGAGGGTTTCCTGCGTATCTCCACCGGAGCCCCGCGGGTCCCCAGGAAACCTTCAGCGATCTAGAGGCTGCGCCTAAGGAAGGTGCGCCAAGGTACCGCCCTGTGAAGCTGTCGACCAAGCGCGGAGCGCTGATCGTCAACGGGACGCTCGCCGTCCTGTTGCTGGGCGGCGCGGGGATCGCCTACTCCTCCCTGGGCGGGGAGTCCTCCTCGGCGGAGGCCGCCGGGTCCGCCGGAGCCGCCGCGCGGACCGTGGCGGTGACCCGGGGCACGGTGGTCGCCTCGGTGTCGGCCTCGGGAGCGGTGACGAGCGCCCGGTCGCGCTCCCTGGGGTTCGGTACGGGCGGCACGGTGGAGAAGATCTACGTGGCCCCCGGTGACAAGGTGCGCGCGGGGCAGATCCTCGCCCGCCTGGACGACACCGCCGCCCGGGAGAGTCTGGACGCGGCGGCGGCCGCGCTCGACTCCGCCGACGACGACACCTCCACCGCCGCCTCCTACGCCCGGTACGTCACCGCCAGGAACACCTACCGGGAGGCGCGGCGGACCGTGGCGGGCACGGTCATCAAGGCCCCGTTCGCGGGCACGGTCACCGCGGTCAACGGCACCGTCGGCGGCTCGGCCTCGGGGTCGTCGGCCTCGGCCTCCGGCTCGGGGTCGGGGTCCGCCTCGGGCTCGGGGTCCGGCTCGGGCGCGTCGGGGAGTAACGCGTCGAACGGCTCCACCGCCAGGTCGGGCGGGTTCATCGAGCTCGCCGACACCGGGAGGCTCCAGCTCGTCGGGAACTTCACCGAGTCCGACGTCACCAGGCTCAAGGTCGGCCAGCAGGCCGCGGTCCGGTTCGACGCGCTGCCCGGTGTCACCGCGGGCGGTGAGGTCACCCAGATCCAGCCGACCGCCACGACCAGCGACAACGTCGTGCAGTACCCGGTGACGATCTCCTTCGCCAAGGCGCCGGAAGAGGTGAGGCTCGGCCAGACGGCGACCGTCGAGGTGACCGTCGGCCGGGCCGAGAACGTCCTCGCGGTCCCCTCCTCGGTCGTCTCCACGGCGGGTGGCCGCACTACGGTGACGGTCCTGCGGGACGGCCGGCAGGTGACGACCCCGGTCGAGGTCGGTGTCAGGGGCCTCACCCTCACCGAGATCACGTCCGGTCTCGCCGAGGGCGACCAGGTCGTCCGCCCGGCCGCCGCCGGCACCTCCCAGCAGGGCGGCTTCCCCGGCCTCGGCGGAGGCGGGGGCGGCACCGGCCGCCTGGGCCGGATCGGCGGCGGTGGCGGCGGGGACGGTGGCCGGTGAGCGTCCCCGTCCTGTCGGTCCGCGACCTGTCGAAGGTGTACGGCGAGGGCGACGCCCGGGTCCACGCCCTGCGCGGGGTGTCCCTCACCGTCGAGCGCGGCGACTACGTGGCCATCATGGGCGCCTCCGGCTCCGGCAAGTCCACGCTGATGAACATCCTGGGCTGCCTGGACGTGCCGTCCTCGGGCCGCTACCTCATCGAGGGCACCGACGTCGGGTCGCTGGACGAGCGCCGCCTCGCCGTCCTGCGCAACCGGAAGATCGGCTTCGTCTTCCAGTCGTTCAATCTGATCCCCCGGATGAGCGCGCTCGCCAACGTCGAGCTGCCCATGGCGTACGGAGGGGTCGGGGCGGTCGAGCGGCGGGCCCGCGCCCTGGCTGCCCTGGAGCGGGTCGGCCTGGCCGACCGCGTCCGGCACGAGCCGAACGAGCTGTCCGGCGGCCAGCAGCAGCGCGTCGCCGTCGCCAGGGCGCTGGTGACCGCGCCGTCCCTGCTGCTCGCCGACGAGCCGACGGGCAACCTCGACACCGCCTCGACCCGGGACGTCCTGGAGATCTTCGACGAGCTGAACGTCTCCGGCCGGACGATCGTGATCATCACCCACGAGGACGACGTGGCCGAGCACGCCAAGCGGGTGGTCCGCCTGGTGGACGGCCGGATCGTCGACGACCGCCGGCAGGCGCCCGTCGAGGGCGCCCCGCCCCGGGCCCGCACGCCGGAGGTGCCCGCGTGAGCCGGTTCGAGATCCTCCGGTTCGCGCTGCGCGGGCTGGCGGCCAACAAGCTGCGCAGCTTCCTGACCACGCTCGGCATCCTCATCGGGGTCGCCGCGGTGATCCTGCTGGTCGCCTTCGGCGAGGGCGCCTCGCGGTCCATCCAGCAGAACATCCAGCGGCTGGGGTCGAACACCCTCACCGTCTCCGCGTCCTTCGCGGGCGGCGGCCCCGGCGGGTTCGCCGGCGGGCGCGGGCGCGGGGGCGGCGGGCCGCGCACCCAGGCCAGGCAGCTCACGCTGGACGACGCGCGGGCGCTGACCGACCGCGCGCAGGCCCCGTCGGTCCGGAGCGTGTCGCCGGTGGTGACCGCGAACGGGACCGCCGCCGTGTACGAGGGGACGAGCCACACCGTCTCCCAGCTCGTCGGCACCTACCCCAGCTATTTCGAGGCGACCAACAAGGTGGTCGAGAAGGGGTCGTACTTCGTCAACGACGACGTGGTCGCCGCCCGGAAGGTCATGGTGGTCGGGCGGACCGTGGCCGACGAGCTGTTCGGAGCCGCCGACCCGGTCGGCCGGCAGGTCACCGTCTCCGGGGTGCCGTTCACGGTGGTCGGGGTGCTCAGGGAGCTGGGCTCGTCGGGGATGCAGGACGCCGACGACGTCGCGATCGTGCCGCTGCCGGCCGTACAGCAGAGCCTGACCGGGTTCGGCCCGCTCGGCTCGATCATCGTGCAGGCCACCGGCGCCGACACGACGGACGCGGCCCAGGACGAGGTGACGGCCATCCTCGACCAGCGGCACGGCATCGCCCCCGGCGGGGCCGCCGACTACCGCATCCTGAACCAGGCCGCCCTGCAGGAGACGGTCAGCTCGACCATCGGCGTCTTCACCGCGCTGCTCGGCGCGGTCGCCGCGATCTCCCTGCTGGTCGGCGGCATCGGCATCACCAACATCATGCTGGTCACCGTGACCGAGCGGACGAGGGAGATCGGCATCAGGAAGGCCATCGGGGCGCCCCGGAGCGCGATCCTCGGCCAGTTCCTGACGGAGGCGACGGTGCTGAGCCTGGCGGGCGGGCTGGCGGGCGTGCTGGTCGCGCTGGCCGGCAGCCGGTTCCCGGTCGCGGGCATCCAGCCCGTGGTCGTGCCGTCCTCGATCGCGCTGGCCCTCGGCGTCTCGGTGGGCATCGGGCTGTTCTTCGGCGGCTACCCGGCCAACCGGGCGGCCAAGCTCCGCCCCATCCAGGCTCTGCGCCACGAGTGACCCGGTACGGCGCGCGCCGCGCGCATTCAGGCTGAGGAGAGACACATGGGGCCCAAGGGGAAACACGAGGGCGCGGGACCGGCCGACGGGCCGGGTGGCACCGTCCCCGCCGGGGAGGTGCTCGACAGCTCTCCCTTCGGGGACGACCTGGAGACGGAACCGACGGGCCCGCCGCGACGCGGCCCGTCCACGCTCACGCTCGTGCTGGGCGCCGGGGTGGTGCTCGTCGCCGGGATCATCCTGGGCATCCAGGCGCACAAGGCGCTGGGCGGCCCGGCCGCGGGTCCCGCCGCGTCGAACGCCGCGGTACGGCAGGGCCCCGGCGGTCCCGGCGGTTCCGATGGCTCCGGTGGCGGTTTCGGGGACGGCCGGGGCTTCGGCGGCGGCCAGCGGAACGGCCGGCCCGGTCAGAACGGCCAGGGTGACCAGGGTGACCAGGGCACGCAGAGCGGCCGGACCGGGCCGGGCGGCGGCTTCGGCGGCCGGGGCGGGTTCGGCGGGGCGGCCGTCGGCACCGTGCAGCGGGTGGAGGGCACGAAGGTCTACGTCCAGACCAGGGACGGCTCCGTCGTGACGGTCAACACCGGCGACGACACGACCGTGCGGGTCTCGAAGAAGGGGAAGGTCGCCGACCTGGAACCCGGTGGCGCGGTGGTCGTCCAGGGGGAGCGGGCCGGGGACGGCTCGATCACCGCCACCGCGATCAGCGAGGGCGGCGGCCGGGGGTGACGGGCGGGCGCGGGCCCGGCGGCGACGGCGGTCCGGGACCGGGTCCGTATCCCCGGCGGGAAAGGGGGGGCCGGAATCGGGTCCGCTCACGGGTACGAGCCGTTCGCCGGGTCCGTTTCCCGGCGGCGGCGGTCCGCGTACTGAAATCGTTTTCTCAGCAAATGTTCAGCCTGGGCTGAGCTGCGTTCCAGGGCGGTGAGCGAACCTCGTGATCGTGCTGGACAGAGCCGAGGCCAGATTGCTCGTCGTGGACGACGAGCCCAACATCCGTGAGCTGCTCTCGGCCAGCCTGCGCAGGTCGGGGTTCGAGGTGATCACCGCCGCGGACGGGCGGGAGGCGGTGCACTTCGCCGAGCGGACCCGCCCCGACCTCGTCGTGCTGGACGTGATGCTGCCCGACATGGACGGTTTCTCGGTCGCCGGGCGGCTGCGGGACGTGAGCGGCCAGACGCCGGTGCTCTTCCTGACCGCCCGGGACGCGACCGACGACAAGGTCGCCGGCCTGCGGGTGGCCGACGACTACGTGACCAAGCCGTTCAGCCTGGAGGAGGTCGTGGCCCGGATCCGGGCCGTGCTGCGCCGTACCCGGGGAGACCTCGACATCCCCGCCCGGCTGCAGGTCGGCACGCTGGAACTGGACGAGGAGGCCCACCAGGTCTGGGTGTCGGGTGAGCCGGTGCGGCTGTCGCCCACCGAGTTCAAGCTGCTGCACTACTTCATGGTCAACACCGGCCGGGTGCTGTCGAAGGCGCAGATCCTCGACCACGTCTGGAACTACGACTTCGGCGGCGACGCCGGGGTCGTGGAGTCCTACGTCTCCTACCTCCGCCGGAAGGTGGACGTGAACGAGCCCCGCCTCATCCACACCCTGAGGGGCGTGGGATACGTCCTGCGCCCTCCCCGGGATGATTGAACTTTCAGCGAATACTCAGGTTCGCCTCATCTGTCCCTGAGGTTCGGCTGCTCCAATGGTCACCGCATCACCCCAGATCTCCCCGTGACCGTGGCGGATCAGGGCTCGCCTCCAGCTGCGGGGGAGGCGAGACCGTTCCGGTCCGCCCTCGGGCACCGGGGATTCGGGCCCCGTCGCCTACCGGATTCGCCCCCGTGATCCGGTCGGACGGCGGGGCCCTTCTCATGTGCGGAACCGATCACGTTGGACGTCTAGGCCGTTCCCTTTCGGGAAGGACCGGTCCTATGAACGGGAACGGCGGTCTGCTGGAGGCGCTGCGGGAGCTGCGGAGCCGCCTCGATCCTGACCCGCTGCCCCTGGAGACCGGCGGTGTCGAGGCGGACCGCAGGGCGCTGCGCGAGCTGGCCGGCCAGCTCGACGACTACCTGATCCCGCGCCTGAGCGCGATCGACGCCCCGCTGCTGGCCGTCGTCGGAGGCTCCACCGGGGCGGGCAAGTCGACCCTGGTGAACTCCATCGTCGGGGCCGACGTCACCACGCCCGGCGTCCTGCGGCCCACCACGCTGGCGCCCACCCTGGTCACCAGCCCCGCCGACGAGGCGTGGTTCACCGAACAGCACGTCCTGCCGGGCCTGCCCCGCGTCACCGGCGGCGGCTCCGGGGAGCCCGGCACGCTGCGGGTGGTCACCGTCGCCGGCCTGCCACCGGGGCTGGCCCTGCTCGACGCGCCGGACATCGACTCGGTCGTCGCCGCCAACCGCGAACTGGCCGCCCAGCTCCTCGCCGCCGCCGACCTGTGGCTGTTCACCACCACGGCCTCCCGCTACGCCGACGAGGTGCCGTGGGGGTTCCTGCGGTCGGCCCGGGAACGGAGCACGGCCCTGGCCGTCATCCTGTCGCGCGTCCCGCCCGAGGCCGTCGGCGTGGTCGAGCGTGACCTCGGACGGCTGCTGGAGGCCAACGGACTGGGCGGGACACGCCTGTTCGAGGTGCCGGAGCTGGTCCTGCCCGAGGAGAACGCCCGCCTGCCGCGCCCGGCGGTCCAGCCGATCGCCGACTGGCTGACCGGCATCGCCGCCGACGCCCAGGCCCGCGCGGACGTGGTCCGCCAGACGCTGTCCGGCGCCCTGGACAGCCTCGCCGTACGGGTCCCCGCCCTCGCCGACGCGGTGGACCGCCAGCGTGCCGCGGCCGAGGACCTCCGCTCGATGACGGGCGCCGCCTACTCGGGCGGGCTGGCCGCCTTCGACCAGGGCATGCTGGACGGCTCGCTGCTGCGCGGGGAGGTGCTGGCCCGCTGGCAGGACTTCGTCGGCACCGGCGACCTGATGCGCTCCCTGGAGAGCCGGGTCGGCCGGTTCCGCGACCGGCTGGTGGCGATGTTCACCGGGCGGCCCGCACCCGACAGCGAACTGCGCGTCGCCCTGGAGAGCGGGGTGGAGGCGCTGATCAGGGCGGCGGCCGACGACGCCGCCGAACGCGCGCTGGAGTCGTGGTCGTCGCACCCCTCCGGGCGAGCCCTGCTGGAGGAGGCCGGGGTCGCGGCGGCCGGGCGCCTGGGCCGGGCCGCGACCGACCTGCCCGCCCGCTCCGAGGCCGCCGTCCGGGGCTGGCAGGAGTACGTCCTCGGCCTGGTCCGCGAGGAGGGCGCCGACCGGCGGACCGCCGCCCGCGTCACCTCCTACGGCCTCAACGGGGCGGGCCTGCTGCTGATGCTCGCGGTGTTCGCCTCCACCGGGGGCCTGACCGGCATCGAGGTCGGCATCGCCGGGGGAACCAGCGTGCTGAGCCAGAAGCTGCTGGAGGCGGTCTTCGGCGACCAGGCGGTGCGGACCCTCACCGTCAAGGCCCGGGCCGACCTGCGGGCCCGCGTCGCCTCCCTGCTCGGCGCGGAGGCCACCCGGTTCACCGACCTCCTCGACGCCGTGCAGCCGCCCGGGGACACCGCCGGGGCGCTGCGGGCCGCGGCGCGGGCCGTACGGGAGCACCGGCGCGAGATCCCGGCGGCCGCCGAGGGCCGGGGCGCGCTGCCGCCCGGCGGCGCCACCGGAGGCGTGAACGGCATGGACGGTCTGGGCGGCGTGCCGCGGGGCGGTGCGGACGCCGTTCCGCTGAACGGCACCGAGGGGCGTGAGGCGTGAAGCTGCTGCGACGCAGGACCACGGTCTCCCTGGACGACCGGCTGGACGCGCTGGCCGAGGCCGCCGACCTCGCCGACGGGCGGCTGGCCCCCGTCGCGGTCGCCGGGGCCCGCTCGGTGGTCGCCCGCGCCGGCGTGCGGCGCAGCCTGTCGGTCGACCACACCGCGGTGGCGCTGGCCGGCGCCACCGGCAGCGGCAAGTCCTCGCTGTTCAACCTGCTGTCCGGCACCACGCTCGCCACGGTCGGGATCACCCGGCCGACCACCTCGGCCGCGCAGGCGGCCCTCTGGGAGGGGACGGGCGCCGGGCCGCTGCTCGACTGGCTGGAGATCTCCCGCCGCCACGAGGTGGACGCCGGGGCCTCCGATGACGCCGTCACCGGGGGCTGGGCGAGCGGGGAGGTCCCCGGGCTGGTCCTGCTCGACCTGCCCGACCACGACTCGATCGAGGCGGCGCACCGGCTGGAGGTGGACCGGCTGGTCGAGCTGGTCGACCTGCTGGTGTGGGTGCTGGACCCGCAGAAGTACGCCGACGCGGCCGTGCACGACCGCTACCTGCGCCCGCTGTCCCGGCACCGCGACGTCACGGTGGTCGTCCTCAACCAGATCGACCGCCTGTCCCCGGCCGCCGTGGAACGCTGCCTTGCGGACCTGCGGCGGCTGCTCGACGAGGATGGGCTGGCCGGGGTGCCGCTGGTCGCGGTCTCGGCGCGCACCGGGGAGGGCGTGGACGAACTGCGCTCCCTGCTCGCCTCGCGCGTCGCGAACCGCCGCTCGTGGGCCGCCCGCCTGGCCGCCGACGTCGGCACGGCCTCGGACGCGCTCGCCCTGGCCTCCAGCGGCGCCGGTCTCCACGACGGGGAGTCCATCATGGCCGGCACGGACCTCTACGCCGGCGGCCCCGATTCCGGTCCCGGCTCCGGCTCCGGACTCGGCGGAGGCCCGGCCTTCGGGGTGGTGCGCGACGCCGGCGCCTCGGCCACGGGCCCGATCGAGGTGGCCGCGCCGCCGGAGGTCTCCCTGGACGGCCTCGCGGGGCCGCTGACCGGCGCGCTGTCGGAGGCGGCGGGGGTCCCGGTCGTGGTCGCCGCCGTGGCCAAGTCGCACCGGCACCGCTCCGTCGCCGCGACCGGCTGGCCGCCGACCCGGTGGATCCGCCGGCTGCGGCCCGACCCGCTGCGCCGCCTCCGCCTGGGCCTTCCCGCCCCGTCCGCGACGAGGGGGCCGCCGGGTCCGCGACGCCGGAGGGCGCCGGGCCCGTGGGCCGCACCTCCATCCCGGCCACGTCCGCCGTACAGCGCTCGCGGATGGACACCGCCGTCCGCGAGACCGCCGGGACCGCCTCGGAGGGCCTGCCCGAGCCGTGGGCGGCGGCCGTACGGCAGGCGGCCCGGGCACGCGCGGACGAGCTGGAGGACGGCCTCGACCGCGCCGTGGCGACCACCTCGCTCGGCGCGTCGGGACGGCCCGCGTGGTGGAGGGCGGCGGGCCTGGCGCAGTGGCTGGTGCTGCTGGTGGCGCTCTCCGGGGCGCTCTGGCTGCTCGGCCTGATCGCCATGGACTACCTGCGGCTTCCCCGGCCCTACATGCCGACCGTGGGGGAGCTGCCCTGGCCCACCCTGCTGCTGCTCGGCGGGGTGCTCCTCGGGTTGGTGATCGCACTGCTCTGCCGGGTGGCCGCGTGGCTGGGCGGGCGCCGCCGGGCGCGCCGGGCGTCCCGGGCGCTCCGGGCGAGCGTGGGTCAGGTCGCCCGGGAGTTCGTGCTGGACCCGGTGGGAGAGGAGCTGACCCGCTACCGCCGGTTCGCCGAGGTGATCGCGGTGGCCCGGGGGCGTCCCGCTGAGCCGTGGAACCGGCGGCCGGGCGACCCGGCCGGCGTGCTCCACCGGGCCGTGGGGCCGGTGCTCGGCGGGTGCCCCGCCGGGTCGCGGGACGGCGGCCGTGCGCGGGTTCGCGTGCGGGGCGCTAGGTTGATCCTGCCTCGCCGGACGGCGCCGCCCTGGACGACGGGCGGTGAAGCCGCGAGGCGAACCGAGAAGGAGGATCGTGAACCGCAAAAGGCTCGATATCGGCGTGCCCCTCGTCTTCGCCGTCGCGATCGTGCTGACCTCGCTCTTCGGCGCGGAGGGGACCACCGTCGGGATGGTGGCGCTGGTGGGCGCCATCGCCATCGGGTTCTACTTCGCCGCGCTGCGCAAGAACATCGAGCCCTAGCCGGCGTCGGCCGGGGCGGCGAGCCGTACGGAAAGGCGTCCCGGACGGGCGAGGTGCGCCTCGGCGGCCGGCGGGCGGGTTCGGGACCGGCGGGTGTCTTCGGGGCCGGCGCCTCGGCGGCCGGTTTCGGGGTGAGCGCCTCCCGGTCGGAGGGGGACGGGTCAGCGGAAGGAGACACGAGGCCGGACGGACCTCGGAGCCGTCTCCCAGGAGGCGCTCAAGGGGGCATCCTCACCGCGATGCCGACCGGCGGTGCCGGACCGGCGCCCGGTGAGGGGCCTCGTCAGGCGACGAGGTTCACGTAGTAGCGGGAGTAACCGTTCATGTCGACCAGACGGGTGCCGACGCGCCTGGCCGCGGTGCTGCCGATGTTGAGGCAGGAGTCGAAGGCGGTCTGGTAGACGTACATCGGGCCGTAGGGGCCGGTCCAGACGGCTCCGTTGGCGGCTTCGGCGTAGAAGGCGGCGTAGCGGTTGTCGGTGTTGAGGACGAACGCCTCACCGCCCGGGTCGATGGCCCACCAGCCGCGGGTGCCCCACTGGCCGTAGTCGCGGCAGGTGACGGGGCTGTAGAACATGATCGCCACCCAGACCCTGGACACGTAGCGGTTGCGGAAGTGCAGCTCCATGGCCTACTCCTCCGGTTCCGTGAATCGCAGGGTCAGCGGCCGGTCGTCCAGCGCCTGCTCGGCCAGGGGCGGGAGGTGCTCGTCGGCGGTCACCGTGATGACGGCGCGGTCGGCCGCCCCTGGACGCTCGTTGCGTTCCCCGGCGTTGGCCTCCGCCGCGCTCGCGAACGCCACCCGGGGGTCGGGAGGGCGTTCGCTGCCGTTTTCGGGCATGGTCTCACCTACATTCCTCGAATGCACAGGGTGATTTAACGACAACGTACAGTCATGTCAAAGGGCTGTAAAGGGTCGTCTTCCCCTGGTCAAGGCGTAAGCGATCGAAAGGGCGCATCGAGGATGGAAAAGCCGGAAAAGTCGGAAAAGGTCGAACGGTCGGGGTGCCCCGGCCGTTCGGTGCCGCCCTCGCGATCCGGCCCCGCCATCGGACGGCAGCGGCCCTCGCCGGGGCGGAGGCCGCCCGCCGGGGGCGGCGGTCACTCCCCGGCGACGACGCGGACGCTCCTGACCTCCGGGTCCGCCGCGTCCGGTACGACCATCCCGGCGTCCACCCCGGTGCGCAGGTAGTCCAGCACCGCCTCGGTGAGCCGCTCACCGGGCACCGCGGCGGGGATGCCGGGCGGGTACGGCGTGAGCATCTCCGCGGAGACCCGGCCCACGGCCTCCCGCCACGGCACCTGCTCGGCACGGCCGAAGAACGCGTCCCGCGGCAGCATGGCCTGCTCCAGCCGCAGCTCCCGCGGGTCGGGGACGTCCATCGACGGGCCCGGGGGCAGCTCACCGGCGTGCTCGGCCAGGTCCCTCAGCCCGGTGAGCAGCCTGGCGGCGGACTCCTCGTCGTCGGCGTGGGTGAGCTGGACGCTGATCCGGCGGTGGTCGGACAGGTGCAGGTTGAGCCGGTGGTGCTCGCGGAGCCAGTCGGACGCGTGGTAGCCGCTCGGGCGCAGGCCGGAGATGTCGATGATGATCTGGAGCGGGTCCATGTCGGACGCCCGGCCGGGCCCGCAGAAGTCGTCCCGGGTGTGGACGTGCATGCCCTTGATCTCGGAGATCCGCTCGCGCAGGCTCCCGGCCAGCGCCAGCGCGTGGTCGTACAGCTCACGGCCGTGCTCGGCCATCTGCCGCCGCCAGCCGTCCAGGGCGGCGTAGATCAGCACCGACGGGCTGGTGGTGCTCAGCAGGTCGGCGCGCGACTTGAGCGCCTCCGGGTCGACGAGGTCGCCCCGCAGGTGGAAGACGGAGCTCTGCTCCAGTCCCGACCCCATCTTGTGGACGGAGGTGACGCAGACGTCGGCGCCGGCGTTCATCGCCCAGACCGGCAGGTCGGGGTGGAAGGGCAGGTGCGCGCCCCACGCCTCGTCCACCAGCAGGGGTCTGCCCCGCTCGTGGCACATCCGGGCGAGCCCGGCCAGGTCGCCGCAGGTGCCGTACGGCGTCGGGCTGGTCACCAGCGCGCCCTTGGCGTCGGGGTGCTCGTCGAAGGCCGCGGTGAACGCCTCGACCGACGGCGGGTGGGCCAGGTGCAGGTCCGGGTCGAAGTTCGGGTCCACCCAGACCGGCCGGACGCCGGACAGGATCAGCCCGGCCACCATGGCCTTGTGGGCGTCCCTGCCGAGCACCAGCTTCTCGTGCGGCCCGGCCGCCGCCAGCATGGCGGCCTTGACCGACAGGGAGCTGCCGCAGGTGGAGAAGAAGGTGTGGTCCGCGCCGACGGCGTCGGCCATGAGCTCCTGGGCCCGCTCCAGGATCCCCTTGGAGGAGGTGCGGTCGTCCAGGCCGTTGACGGCCAGGACGTCGGAGTGGAAGACGGCGTCCCCCAGCACCGCGCGGACCCTCGGGTCGGCGCCGCGTCCCTGCTTGTGCCCCGGCGGGGTGAACGGCAGCTGCTTCTCGGCGTGGTAGGCGGCGAGCGCCTCCAGCACCGGTGCTTCTGAATGGTCCATCCCTGCTGGTTGCCCAGGTGAGAGACGTGATAACTCATCTGCGCCCCCCGCGGGGGCTCCTTCCCGCGTCCCGGGCCGCCGGGTCCGTGCGTCCCGGGCCGCCGGGCACCGCGCGGCTCAGGCCGCCGGAACCTCCCCGAGCGAGGCGATGACCTGCGGCCCGTAGCCGCTCGCGGCCAGCGGGGCGCGGATGTCACGCTCCAGGTTCGGCAGGTAGCCGACCAGCAGGTCGGCCGGCCCGCTGACCCGTACCAGGCCGAGTGCGGCGGGCAGCAGCAGCGTCCGCGCCGGCCCGAGGGTCTCGCACCACCCGCCGGCCTCGACCGCCACCGGGCCGCCGGCGTTGCTCACCACGAGCGCGGTGTCGAAGCGGCACGCCGGTGACACGCCGGCCGCCACCCGCCAGCGCTCCAGGGCGAAGTAGGGCCCGGCGCAGCAGATCACCCGCTCGACGTCCTCGCCCGCGGGGATGCGCAGGCCCGGCTGGAAGTCGGGCCGCGGCTCCGGCCGCCACTCCTCCAGCAGCCGTTCGACGCCGGCGTGCCACTCGCCTCTCCCCAGGGGGGAGCCGTCCTCCATGCGCCAGGGCATGGCGTGCTGCTGGATGTCGGAGGTCTGCTCGATCTCATAGACGAGGGTGCGGGGACCGAAGCTGTGCAGCGTCCCGCCCGGCACGTACACCGTCTCGCCCGGCCGCACCGGGAGCCGCCGCATCACCGCGTCGAAGTCCTGCTCCAGGAGCGCGGCGCGCAGCTCGTCGTGGCCCACGCCCTCCTTGACGCCGACCAGGGCGGTGGCGCCGGGTGCGGCGTCCAGGATGTGCCACGCCTCGGTCTTGCCGTTCGGCTGGGCCTGCAGCCGCCGCGCGGTCGCGTCGTCGGCGTGCAGGTGCACCGGCAGCATGCCGGTGGCGTCGACGAACTTCGTGAGCACCGGGAAGTGCGGCCCGCTCCAGCCGTGGCACACCAGCTCGCCCGGCCGGTCCTCGACGAGCTCCCGCAGCGTGCACCCGGCGAGGGGGCCGTTGCTCACCACCGCGCTCTCGCCTTCCAGGTCGCTCACCTCCCACGTCTCGGCGATGGGCCCGTGGGGGAGGCCGGTACGGCCCAGCCGCTCGGCGATGGCCCGGCCGCCGAAGACGTAGTCGCGGACGGGGCTGCTGAGACGCAGCGGGTACCAGTTCATCGGAAACCTCCGGGAAGCCCCCGCCCCCGGGCGGGGGCGACGTCGTCAGGTGGCCTTCCGGAGCGGCGTGCGGTCGAGCCCGTCGATCAGGTCGGGAATCGAGTCGAAGACATGGGCGGCGCCGGCCTCGCGCAGCTCCTCGGGCGAGAACCCGCCGGTGCGGATCGCGATGCCGGGCAGGTCCAGCTTGCCGGCGGCGAGGAAGTCCCAGGTGGAGTCGCCGACCGCCACCCCCGAGGCGCCCTCGACCTTGGCGAGCGCCACCTTCATCAGGTCGGGGGCGGGCTTGGTCTTCTCGACGTCCTCGGAGGTGGTCCACGCCCTGCAGTGCTCGCGGCCGTCGATGAGGTCGAGGAAGTGATCGACGTGCTCCGGCTTGCCGGAGGAGGCGAGGACCACGGCGAACCCGCGTCGGCCCAGCTCGACCAGCAGGTCGGTGGCGCCCTCGAAGGGCCGCACCTCGTCGATCATCTTGTCGAACTCCTCGGTCCACGCCTCCCGCAGCGCGTCGCCGTGCTCCCGCTCGACGTCCTCCCCGGCGAGGGCGGCCACGATCTGGTCGCCTCCCATGCCGATGTGCCGGTGGATGCGCCACAGCGGCAGCACCACGTCGTAGCGGTTGAAAGCCCGGTACCACGCGAGCGCGTGCTGGTAGTTGGTGTCGACCAGGGTGCCGTCGACGTCGATGATGGCGGTGTCGGCCATGCGGTCCTCCTTCGGCGGTGCGGACGGGTGCCCGGGAGACCCTGCCCCCGGGCGCGGCGCTCATCCCCGGCGGCACCGGTCCGCCCCCCTGCGGGCCCCCGCCGGAGGCGGACGGCTCCTTCCTCGTTCCTCACCGGCTCCCACCTGCCGAAACCCCGATCGGCCGCCCGTCCGCGCACCCTCCTCGCGCGGCCCCCGGGTCCCGCCGTACGGCCCGCGAACCGTACGGCGGGACCCCGGTGACGCCGGACCGTGCCCGCCGGCGTCAGCCGACGTCGCGGCGGCGGAAGCCGTACAGGCCGGTGGCCACGAGCGCGGTGGCGATCACGGTCAGTACGAGCAGCGGCGTCGCCGCCACCTCCCCGCCGGGGAGCTTGGGCAGGTGGCTGAACGGCGAGAGGTCCAGCGCCGCGGGCGGCAGGTCCAGCAGCGCGCCGACCTGGCCGAGCA
This sequence comes from Streptosporangium sandarakinum, assembly GCF_050942225.1. NCBI lineage: Bacteria > Bacillati > Actinomycetota > Actinomycetes > Streptosporangiales > Streptosporangiaceae > Streptosporangium > Streptosporangium sandarakinum. The sequence continues at coordinate 7,652,311 of NZ_CP192034.1, read as the reverse complement.
GCAGGAACAGCGCCAGCGCCGCCCACGCCAGCGCGGTCAGGCGTGGCAGCAGGCCGAACAGCGCGACCGCCAGCCCGGCCAGCGACCACACGGCGGGGAGCTGGGAGACCGCCGCGCCCGCCACCCCGGGGAGCCGGCCGGCGACGTCGCCGGTGCTCACGCCGTAGGCGATCCCGACCGCGACCCCCAGGACCAGCATCACCACGGCCGGCCCGAGCAGCGCGAACACCAGGTGACCCGCCATCCACCGGGCCCTGCCCACCGGGGCGGCCAGCAGCGGCTCGGCGCGCATGAGCGTCTCCTCGCCGCGCATCCGCAGCGCGGCCTGCACGGCGTAGCCGGCGGCGCCCATCCCGAAGATGCTCATCACGCTCGCGACGAAGACGTCGGCCACGTTCGCCGAGCCGCCCAGCCGGGCCATCATCTCCATGAGCCGCGCGTTGCCGGCCATCGTGTCGGCGGCGGTCTTCGCCGCGGCGCCGACCACCGCGCCGAACACCGCGAAGCCCGCGCTCCAGCCGAGCAGCGGCCCCCGGTGCAGTCGCCAGGCCAGCGCGAGCGGCGAGCCGAAGCCGGGCGCGGCGTCGGCGGGACCCAGCCGCGGCGGCAGCACACCCGCCGCGAGGTCCCTGCGTCCGGCCAGGGCGTAGGCGGTGAGCGACAGCAGCGCGACCGCCGCGAGCGACAGGGCGAGCGGCCACCAGACCTCGCCGGCGAAGGGACGCATCCGCTGGCTCCAGCCGAACGGCGACAGCCACGACAGCCACGAGGCGCCGGTCGAGTCACCGGCCATCCGGATCAGGTAGGCGACGCCGAGCGCCGACAGGCCGATCGCCCGGGCCCCGCCCGCGCTCTCGGTGAGCTGCGCGGCGACCGCGCCCACGGCGGCGAACACCATGCCGGTCGCGGCGTAGCCGAGGCCGGTGGCCAGCGCGCCGGCGACCGGATACCCCAGCCCGGCGAAGGAGGCCAGGACGACCAGCGCCACGGCCAGGTTCGCCGACGCGGCCACGGCCAGTGCCGCCGACAGCCCCGCCTGGCGACCCAGGACGGTGGAGCCGAGCAGCTCGCGGCGGCCGGTCTCCTCCTCCACCCGGGTGTGCCGGACCACGGTGAGCAGGCAGGCCAGACCCAGCAGCACGGGGGTGAACCCGGCACGCCACACGCCCAGCGCGGCGGCGTTCCAGTGGGTGAACGGCCCGTACAGCGCGACCAGCGCGGGGTTGGCGCCGAAGGACGCGGCGAACTCCCGCAACCCCCGCTCGGTCGGGTACAGCTCGGCGATGCCGGCGGTCTGGGTGATCGGCAGTACGGCGAGCAGCAGCACCCACAGCGGCAGAACGAGCCGGTCGCGCCGCAGGATCAGCCGGACGAGCGAGCCGGTGCCGGTCATCGGGCGTCTCCGCCGGCCGTACGGGCGTCCCCGTCCACCGGCCGGGCGTCTCCACCGGCCGTACGGGTGCTCCCGTTCGCCGTACGGGCGTCCCCGTCCCGGTAGTGGCGCAGGAACAGCTCCTCCAGGGTCGGCGGCCGGCTGGTGAGCGAGCGCACGCCGCGGGCCGCGAGCCGCGCCAGCGCGTCACCCAGCCGGTCGTCGTCGACCTCGAACGTCACCCGGTCGCCGCCGGCGCGCAGGCCGTGGACGCCGGGCAGGTCCGACAGCCCGTCGGGCGGGCCGGCCAGCTCCGCGGTGATCGACGTGCGGGTCAGGTGGCGCAGCTCGGCCAGCGTGCCGGTCTCGACGGTGCGGCCGTCGCGGATGATGCTCACCCGGTCGCACAGCTTCTCGACCTCGGCGAGGATGTGGCTGGACAGCAGCACCGTACGCCCCCGCTCCCGCGCCTCGGCGACGCAGTCGGTGAAGACCGCCTCCATCAGCGGGTCGAGCCCGGAGGTCGGCTCGTCCAGCAGCAGCAGCTCCGCGTCGGAGGCGAGCGCGGCGACGAGGGCGACCTTCTGCCGGTTGCCCTTGGAGTAGGCCCGCCCCTTCTTGCGCGGGTCGAGGTCGAACCGCTCGATCAGTTCCCTCTTGCGATCCCGGTCGAGACCGCCGCGCAGCCGGCCGAGCAGGTCGATGACCTCTCCGCCGGACAGGTTGGGCCACAGCGTGACGTCGCCGGGCACGTAGGCCAGGCGGCGGTGGAGCTCGACGGCGTCCTTCCAGGGGTCGCCGCCCAGCAGGCGGACCGTGCCCGAATCGGCCCGCAGCAGGCCGAGCAGGACGCGGATCGCGGTCGACTTCCCGGCGCCGTTCGGGCCCAGGAAGCCGTGCACCTCGCCGGCCCGGACCTCCAGGTCCAGGCCGTCCAGCGCGCGGGTCCGGCCGAATCGCTTCGTGACGCCGGACACCGAGATGACGTTGCTCATGATTTAGAATGTATAGAGGCTTCAGAGAAAAGTGAAAGTATCTATATGCGTTCTTGACGCGGGAGAATGCGGGAGGACGTCAGGGGGGGGATGGATGCGCGACGAGGAGGCCGTACGCCGGTTCGTGGAGCGGATGGGCCGGATGCTGGCCGCCATGGGCGTCCCGCCGATGGCGGCCCGCGTGCTGCTGACCGTGATGACCGCCGAGGAGGACGCGCTCAGCGCCGCCGACCTCGCCGAACGGCTCGGCGCCAGCTCCGGCGCCATCTCGGGCGCCGTGCGCTACCTCGTGGACATGGACCTGCTCCGCCGGGAGCCGGTCCCGGGCTCCCGGCGCGACCTGTACCTCCTGAGCAGCCAGAGCTGGTGGGAGGCGACGATCGGCAAGATGAACCGGCTGCAGCTCATCACCGACACCCTCGACGAGGGCATAGCCGCGATCGGCGGCCCCGACAGCCGTCCCGGCCGCACCATGGCTGAGATGCGCGACTTCTTCGCCTTCTGCCACGACGAGATCCTGCTCATGATGGAGCGTTGGGAGCAGCGGAAACCCGCCCGAGACTGACCCCGCCGGTCTCGCCCGAGGACCGGCGGTCCCGCCCCGCGCCGGGTCTCAGGGGGGCGCCACCGGTGTCCGACGCTGGTCGACTGTCGGCGGCTCCGCGTGAACCACGTCTTGAGCGCCCGCCGGATTCATCGCGCACCCGTTCGCCTGACCACCAGGAGGGTGATCAGGAGAGCGGCGGCCGCGAAGGCGAGACCGACGGTGAAGGCGGTTCCCATGCCCTCGGCGATGGCGTGGACCGTGGGCCGCGTCGCGGAGTCGCCGTTCTCTTCGATGGTCGAGGCGTACACGGCGGACAGCACGGCGATGCCGAGTGACGCGCCGGTGAGCATCGCGGTCTGGAGCACCCCGGCGGCGGCTCCCGACTCGGCGGGGTCGACCGTGGACATGATCGCCATGTTGAACGGCACGACCACCAGTCCCAGCCCCGCCCCCGTCAGCAGCAGGGGACCGGCGATGCCGGCCGCGTAGCCGGTCGTCGCCGTGATCGGGACGAGCCATGCGACGCCGGCCGTGAGCAGGGCCACGCCGGTGAGCGCGACCGCCTTGCCGCCGAACCTGGCGATCGCCCGTGACGCGTTCTGCGCGGTCAGCAGCATCCCGATCGCCATGGGCAGGAATGCCAGCCCAGCCTGCAGCGGGCTGTGGCGCAGCACCTGCTGCAGGAACTGGACGACGAAGAACTGCATGCTCATCGTCACCATGGGGACCAGCAGGAGGACGGCGAAGGCGCCGGCGCGGGTGCGGTCGGCGAACAGCCGGAGCGGCATGATCGGCTGGCTCGTCCGTGACTCGATCAGCACGAACGCGACCAGCAGCACGATCCCGCCCACCAGTGCCGCGAGGGCGGCCGGGTCCCGCCAGCCGTGCTCGGCGGCGCGTATCAGCGCGAAGGCGACGGCGACCAGCCCGGACATCGACGTCAGCGCCCCGGCCGCGTCGAAGCGGCCGGACCGTCGCGGCGACTCGGCGAGATAACGCGGTGCGATCAGGACGGAGAACAGCCCGATCGGGACGTTGATGAACAGCACCCAGCGCCACGACAGCGCGGTGGTGATGACGCCGCCGAGGATGAGGCCGAGGGTCATGGCGGAGGCGGTGACGGAGGAGTAGACGCCCAGCGCCTTGACCTGCTGTTCGCCCCGGAAGTTGGTGGTCAGCAGGGCCAGGGTGCTGGGCGCGGCCAGCGCGGCGCCGAGACCCTGCGCGGCGCGGGCGGCGATGAGCACCTCAGGGCTGGGGGCCAGCCCGCCCAGCAGGGAGGCGGCGGTGAACAGCACCATGCCGGCGAGGAACACCCGGCGGTGGCCGAGGATGTCGCCGGCGCGCCCGCCGAGCAGCATCAGGCCCGCGTAGGTGAGCAGGAAGGCGTTGGTGACCCAGGACAGTCCGGCGGGGGTGAATCCCAGGCCACCGCGGATCTGGGGCAGGGCCACGTTCATGATCGTCGCGTCGAGCATCAGGACCAGCTCGCAGGAGACGATCACCCCCAGGGTCATCGCGGCGGCGCCGGTCAGCCTCACATCGGTGGCTTTCGGCGCCGCCTCGGCGGCAGCGGCCGGTGCTTCGGTGGCGGATCGTTCGGGTGGGCTCGGCATCTTCCTCTTCCTCCTTCGAGGCTGAAGCCTCAATAGTGAACTAGGTGGTTCACTATATTTGGCCGATAGGGTGGGAGCGCAACCGGTCCGGTGTGAAGGAGGTGTCGATGACCACATCGGCGCAACGACCGGCGCGGCCGGAGCCGCCCTCCACGCGACGGCGTGGTGAGGCGCTGCAGCGGGCCATCTTCGACGCGGTGATCGAGCAGCTCGGCACAGTCGGCTACGCCAAGCTGAGCACCAACCGGGTCGCCGCCGCGGCCGGCACCGGCAAGGCGGCCCTGTACCGAAGGTGGCGCAACAAGGACGAACTCGTGCGCGACGCGCTGCGCGACCTGCTTCCCGCCCCACCGGAGATCCCGCCGGACACGCCGCTCCGCGACGGCCTGCTGACATTGCTCCGGTATCTCAACCAGGCGCTGTACGACTCCAGGGGCACGGCCTTCCAGGCGGTGGCGGCCGCGGGGGACGAGGAGACGGCCCAGCTGCGCGTGCTCTTCCACGAGTCGGTGACCGTGCCCTGCGAGAGGGGCGTCATCGAGCTGATCGAGAGACACGGAGGCGTCGCACCGGGTGCGAGCGAGACGGCCATCGCCGCGGCCGGGCCCGCGATGCTCCTCTACCACTGCGTCAGCGGACAGCCCAAGAGCACCGACGAGCAGATCGAGTCGGTCGTCGACGACCTGCTGCTCCCGCTCATCGCACGTCGTTGAAGCCCTCACGCCGGAGCCTCGGCCCGGCGTCCGCGGCCGCGTCTTTCATCAACCACGAGGAACGGGGACACGTGATGCCGGTGCTCATCGACAAGGTGGCGTGGATACGGCTGGAGGACGGCAGGGTCCTCAGCACGCGCTCCCGGGGCAAGGACACCTACTACTTCCCCGGCGGCAAGCGGGAGGCCGGGGAGAGCGACGCGCAGACGCTGGCGCGTGAGATCAGCGAGGAGCTCACCGTGGCGATCCTCCCCGGGACCGTCGCCCTCCTCGGCACCTACGAGGCCCAGGCGCACGGCCACCCGGAGGGGACGGTGGTCCGCATGACCTGCTACACCGGCGACTACCGCGGCACCCTCACCGCGAGCAGCGAGATCGAGGAGGTCGCCTGGCTGTCGTACGCCGACCGCGACCGGGTCTCCCCGGTCGACCAGCTCATCTTCGACGACCTGAGGGCCGCGGGCCGGCTGACCTGACGGTGCGCCACGCCGGCCGGCCGTCGATCACGACGCCGTGGCGGTCCGGCCCGCGTCGGGCCTTCACGGCGTCGTGATCGACGAATCCTCGACCCTCCCGGGGGCGAGCCGGGCTGCCGGGGCCCGGTCCTCAGTAGTAGCCCTGCAGCGGGACGCGGGCCTCGTCGAACAGGGCCGGGCCCTCCTCGGAGAAGGGGAAGACGACCGGCGTGGCACCGGGTGACTTGAGGCTCGCGAGCTGCTCGGGGGAGAGCGCGTAGACGACGCGGCCCAGGCCGGACCGCTCGATGGCGCCCGCGCACATGCCGCACGGCCGGCAGCTGGTGTACATGGTGGTGGCGGCCGCGGTGGCCCGGTCCAGCTCGCGGGCCGCCCACCTGGCCAGCTTCAGCTCGGGGTGGGCGGTGATGTCGGCGTCGGTGACGCTCGTGTTGCGCTCCTCCGCGAGGATCCCGCCGTCCGGCCCCGCCAGCAGCGACCCGAACGGCGGATTCCCGCCCGCCCTGGCCTCGGCGGCCAGCTCGATGGCCCTGCGGAGGAACCGCTCGTCGTCACCCGTCATGATCGCTCCGTTCGCGTGCGATGGTGTTTCCGGTCGTGAGCGTTCGCCGCCGGTCGGCGACGGCCGCGAGCGCCCGCCATGCCGTCTCCGGGTGGAGGGTCTCGGCGGGGTCCCCGCCGAACGGGTCCAGCACGACGGTCTCGGCGCCGAGCAGGCGCAGCCGCTCCAGGTCCTCGGTGACCTGGTCGATCGTCCCCTCCCCGGCGAGCCTGTCCGGCCCGGCGACCGGCGTCTCGGTGAGCCTCAGGATCATGCGAGGGACCAGCGCGGGCGCGGTCCGCCCCTCCTCGGCGGCGACGGCCTTCAGCCGGTCCAGCGCCCCGGTCAGCCAGGGAAGGGTGAACCGCAGCGGGTGCCACGCGTCGCCCAGCCGTACGGCACGGCGCAGCGCGGCGTCGCTGTGGCCGCCGACCCAGAACGGTATGTCGCCGGCGCGGTAGTCGTCGTCCTCCTCCCAGGCGGCGCGGATGGCCCGCAGATGGTCGTCGGTGAGCCTCCCGCGCCGCTCGAACGGCACGCCGAGCGCCTCGAACTCCTGGCGCGCCCAGCCGGCCGCCACACCGAGGACCAGCCGTCCGCCGCTGAGCCGGTTCAGGTTGGCGGCCATCCGGGCGACGAGCAGCGGATGCCGGTAGGGCACGATGAGCACCGTGGTGCCGAGCCGGATCCGGTCGGTGACGCCGGCCAACCAGGAGAGCGTGGTGAACGGCTCGTAGAAGGGCGCCGGGTACTGCTCGGCGACGTCCGGGGTCACCACGACATGGTCGGAGACCATCAGCAGGTCGAAGCCCAGTCCTTCCACCGTCCGCGCCCAGCGGCGCAACGTGTCCGGGTCGGTGCCGGGCCCGAAATTCGGGACATTGACTCCTATTTCCACCTGATCGAGGCTAGTTATCCGGCCGGCCGATCCGGAAGGGATTCCTCACGCCATGACGGGGGATCGGCCGAGGATATGACGGTATTTTTGGCGAATGGCCGAGAATCTTGACCAGACCGACTGGGCGATCATCACCGAGCTCCAGCGGGACGGCAGGGTTCCGCTCACCGAGCTGGCGCGGCGGGTGAGCCTCAGCGCCTCGGCGACGACCGAGCGGGTCAGGCGGCTGGAGTCGGCGGGGGTCATCACCGGCTACCGGGCCGATGTCGACCTGGAGAAGGCGGGGTTCCCGGTGCTCGCCGTGGTGCGCCTGAAGTATCCCGGCAGCCGGCACGAGCCGCTGCACCGGCTGTTCGGGGAGCGTCCGGAGATCCTGGAGTGCCTGCGCACCACGGGCGAGGACTGCTACGTCCTGAAAGTCGCCGCGACGTCCATGCCCCACCTGGAACAGGTCGTCAACGAGCTGGCGGCGTTCGGCGGCACGACGACCAACATCGTCTACAGCCGCACCCTGCCCTACCGAGGCCCCGGCCCCGCCATCGGGTGAGACGCGCGGCACCGGGCCGGTCCGCGTTCGACGCGCCCCCAAAGCTCGCCCCCACCGCGGCTTCCTCCCGGACGACGTGAGCGGTCAGGCGGTCTTGGGCGTGGCGCGCATGCCGATGTACACGCACGGGGTGCCGTCGGTCAGGGTGGAGAAGACGACGGGGATGTGGCCCCCGCCGGAGGCGGGGCCGCCGGAGGCGGCGAACACCGTCTCCGACACCGGCAGCAGGTCCATCTCAAGCGGCGGGGAGAAGTCCTTCATACCGTCGACGAACTCGTAGCGGATGTGCGCGCGGCCGCCTTCGTCCTGGGTGACGGTGGTGACGACGCCCTCGCGCCGGTAGGTGCCCACCAGCGGCGTCATGTCCACCGCGGGCGGGTTCGCCGCGGGACCGAAGGGGGCGGGCATCCGCACCCCGGCCAGCTCCGCCAGCAACTCCCGGAACAGCTCGGCGTAAAGCCCGTCGGTGCCGCCGCCGTTGGTCAGCAGGACGACGGCGACGCCCGCGTGGGGGACGACGCGCAGGTAGGAGTGCTGGGCGACGGCGCTGCCGTCATGGCCGTAGCCGGGGACGCCGTCCCAGTCGTACAGGGTCCAGCCCAGGCCCCAGCCGTCGGCGCTGACGGTCCACTTGTCCGGGCTGTCGACCTCGCGCCGCTGCATCGCCGCGACGGCGTCGGCGGACAGCACGCGGGTGCCGTCGGGGGCGGTGCCGCCGTCCAGATGCATCCGGACGAACCGGATGACGTCCCCCGCGGAGATGATGACCCTCCCGTACGGCCCCGCCGAACGCGGCATCAGATCCCAGGCCGGCGCCGGGTCGGGATCCTGGCCGGGCCCGCCCAGGTGGCTCATGGCCACGCGGAAGCGAAGCGCCTCTTCGGGCAGCGTCATCGAGTGCTCCAGCCCGAGCGGGGTGAGGAGCAGGTCCTTCAGTGCCTGGTCCCAGGTCGTGCCGGTGAGCACCTCGACGACGCGGCCCAGTACGACGTATCCGAGGCTGCTGTAGGAGATGGCCGTCCCGGGCGGGCAGTCCAGCGCGACGTCCTTGGCGGCCTCCACGTATCTGGCCAGGCAGTCGTCGCCCCGGCCGGAGTCGTAGTTGAAGTCGCAGGTCAGCCCCCCGGTGTGGCTGAGCAGCCGCCGGATGGTGATCGCCTTGGTGGCTTCGGGGTCCGGGGTGGCGAACTCGGGCAGGACGTCCACGACCGGCGTGTCCAGGTCCAGCATGCCGGAGTCGACCAGCCGCATCACCAGGGTGGCGGTGTAGACCTTGGCCAGCGAACCGGACAGGAACACCGAGTCGGTCGTCACCTCCACCCCGGTCCCCCGGTGCAGTACACCGCCGGCCAGTTCGTGGATCTCACCATCGACCAGTACGGCCAGCGACGCTCCCGGCACATGGTGGGCGGCGCGAAGCACGTCGAAGCGGGCCTGCCAGCGGGCGGCGTCGAAAGTCATCGGAATTCTCCTGATCGGGAGGTGCTCACGACCGGCGCGGCCGTGGTGCGGGCATGGTGGGGGAACCGGCGCCGGTGGGGCGGCGACGGGAAAGCAGGAAAGCGGGAAAACGGGAAAGCGGCCTCGCGTGGTGAGGGTCAGGAAGAGCGCGCTCCGGGGTCGCCGGGCAGTTCACCCGAGGCGCGCAGGGCGTCGCGGTGGGCGCGCCACTCGGCCGCGAGCGCGGGCATCCGCTCAAGGAGGAAGTCGGCGAAGGCCACCGTCTCCAGGAGACGGGCCCGGCGGGCCGCGGGAGCGTCGCCCAGAACCGAGAGCCCGTGTCGTGCCAGCGCGCCGAGTGAGGCGTACTCCGTTGACTTGTCCGTCATCCTCAGCCAGATCGCGGGATGGAGGCTGACGCGGTCCATGCGCTCGCCGGCGGCGCGTGAGCGCTGGATCCAGGACCACTCCTCAAGCGCGGAGACCGCGCCGCTGACGGCGCTGCGACTCGCCCGCAGCGCCTCGCTGAGTTCGGCGATGCTCTGCTGCGGCGGATCGCAGATGAGAAGCCATCCGGCCACTCGGCCGGTGATCGGTGGGAGGCCGTTCTGCCGGGCGAAATGCCGGCCGACCTCGTCGGCGAAGGCGAGCTCGTCATCGAATGTCACGCGCATGAAGTTACTCAAATATCTGAAATAACACAAATTTCTGTCATCTCAGTCTTATCCGAGCGGCCGTCGGCGGCCTGCCCGGTCGCCCTCCCGTGCCCGCGTTCCGGCGAGCCGGCCTCCTTCCCGCTTCAGGTTGTCGCGTCCGGCAAATCCGAATACAGTTACCATCCGAATGATAAGTGTATATGTTCATGACATTTGGATTTGAGGAGAGTTCATGAGCGGGACCGAAGCGAGCGGCGACCGTGAGGCAGGCGGCGTCCCCGAGGTCGATCTCACCGACCCCGGGGTGATCCGCGACCCCTTCACCGCCTACGGGTGGGCGCGCGAGCGCTCCCCGCTGGCGCGGCTGCTGATCCCCGGCATGCCGATGTGGGCCGTCACCCGGCACGAGGACGCACGGGCACTGCTCACCGACCCGCGGTTCGAGATCACCGAGAGCAGCTTCATGTGGCCCGACGTGCCCGCCGACTGCCTGCCGTACATGCGGACGATGAGCGAGATGGAAGGGGCGGAGCACCTGCGGCTGCGGCGGCTGGTGGCGCCCGCGTTCACCGCGCGCCGCGCCGCCGGGTTCCGGCCCCGGATCGAGCGGATCGTCGAGGGGCTGCTCGACGACCTTCCCGCTCACACCGAGGACGGCTCGGTGGACCTGCTGTGGCACTTCGCCCGCCCGCTGCCGATGGACGTCATCTGCGAGCTGGTCGGCATCCCCGAGGCCGACCGCCCGAGCTGGCGCGAGTACGGCGCGACCATCGCCGCGGGCGCGGGACAGGCGTTCGCCGCGGCGATCCCGGCCATCATGCGGGGCGCCGAGGCGGCGGTGGCGCGGCGGCGCGAGGAGCCCGGCGACGACCTGCTCTCCGACCTCGTCCGGGTCCGGGACGAGGACGGCGACCGGCTGAGCGAGACCGAGCTGGTCATGCTGGTCTGGCAGCTCGTGCTGTCCGGTCAGACGCCGACGAACCTCATCGCCAACGCCGTGGCGGCCCTGCTGGACCACCCGGAACAGCTCGCCGCGCTGCGCGCCGACCCCGTGATCGTGCCGCGCGCCGTCGAGGAGCTGATCCGCTGGTGCGGCCCGACGCTGTTGACGATCCCCCGCCACGCCCGGGAGGACGTCGAGCTGCACGGCGTGCCGATCGGCAAGGGCGAGGCCGTCACCGTCGCGGTCGCCGCCGCCAACCGTGACCCGCGCGCGTTCGCCGACCCCGACCGGCTCGACGTCACCCGGGTCTCCGGCACCCCGGGTACGGCGAGCCACCTCGGCTTCTCCCACGGGCCTCACTTCTGCGTCGGGGCGTCGCTGGCCCGGGTGCAGACCGAGGTCGCGCTCACCGCCCTGCTGCGCCGCTTCCCCGACCTGTCGCCGGCCGTGCCGCCGGCCGGGTTGCGCGTCCCCGACCCCGGCACCTGGCGCCTCACGGGGCTGCCCGTGACCGTCTGACCCTCCCGCCGCGAGGGTCCCGGCCGGGGCCCTCGCGTTTCTCGGGACCCGCCGGCCTTCCGGTCCCCATGTTCGCCGGGCGGTGAGGACACGCCATGCCGGAATGCAGCGACAAGGGGCATTGTCGGTGTGAAACAAGGGGTATAGTCTGCCGCGTGTGGTAGAACGAGACGACTACGCGGCCATCCGTGACCGGCTCGTGGCCCTCGCGCGTGCCCACGGGTTGCGCTGCGACTGGGCGGAGACGAGCAGGCGGCAGCGCTTCCTGCTGCTGTGGGACCCGGCCGGGCGCGTCGCGGCGCGCGCGATCGTCCCGCTCTACCCGGGTGAGACACCCGAACTCGTGGCAGCCCTCGAACGCGGGCTCGCCGCCCTGTTCGGTGACGACTGGCTGGAGGACTGATGGCCGACGACAGCGTTGACGTTCACGTCACCAAGAACGGCACGCTGTGGCTCGCCACCGTGGACGGCGTCGCCGGCGGCATGTCCGCCCGCTCGCTGAAGGAGCTGCACGCCGACGTCGCCGAGGGGCTGCCGTTCCTGTTCGGCGACCGCGCCGAGCCGCCGGCGCCCGTCTTCCACTACACGCTGCCCGGCCTGACCGGGGAGGACCTCAGCGCCTTCGCTGAGTTGCAGCGCCGGGCCGCCGCGATCGCCGAGGACTACAGCCGCACCGCCAGGGCGCGCGTCGAGCACCTGTCGAGCCTCGGGCTGTCCGACGCCGATATCGGCGAGCTGCTCGGCCTGACCAAGCAGCGCATCCAGCAGATCCGCACCAGCAACGCCGAGGCCCGACAGAGCGCCTGAACCCCTGGCCGCCGCGGTGCTTCGGCAAGACCCCGACAGCTACCTCGCCGGCCTCCATCTACACGGAGCCGTCTTGTGGATCCGGAACCTTCGGACCAGGTGAAGATCCGTATTCCGTACAGGCCCTGGAACGGCTCAGCCGCAGTGCCTGCTGTAGTACGTGGCGCCGTTGCCGCCGATGTACCCCTCGATGTCGATGCACTTGCCCGGAGCGGAGACGTAAACCGGGCCCGCGTACTCGTTGAAGGTCCCCGCGTCGACGGTCCACTTCAAGGTGCCCGAGCGGCGGAGCTTCACGGCCTTGTAGCCGCGCTTGGCGGGCGTGGCGTAGGTGACGGCGCAGTTCTTCTTGGTGGACCTGGAGTAGTAGAGATGAGTGCGGCCGACCGTCTTGCCCGCGAGGTTCGAGATGTTGTACACGTCGATCTGGTAGTAGCCGCCGCCGCAGGGGCCGGCCGCGCTTGCCGGCGTGGCGCCGGCCACCAGGCCGGTGGAAACCACCGCGACGCCGGCCAATGCCGCGAGCTTGGTCCGAATGTTCATGCCCTTCCTTTCGCTGAGCACCACCGTCCCCACAGAACCCTGTGACGCCTGTGAGGGATGGGAAGATCGTTACGATTTTCGATCGTACAGGCGCTAAGTCCCCACTGGAGGCCTACGTCGCTCAGATAGATCATTTGGGCAAGGTGTGCCCGGCGGTCAGGAGCTGGACGGTGGGTGGTCCGCAACAGCGGATGGCCTTGTCGGAGGGGCGGCGTTCGCGGTAGCCGCCGCGTCGGGCGCGCTTGACGGCACGAGGGTAGGTGCGGTGGCGTCGTTCGGGGTCGCGGTTGCGGGGCCGTCCAACGTGATGGACGGCTCTGGCCCGGAGGTCGTGGTCGGGTTCAGGGGGAAGCCGCCCGACCGGTGACCGAGCGGCGCACGATGCGGAGCGCGGCTGGAACCTGCCCCTGGGGGAGGTTCCACACTGGTCACATGATGAGCATCGGCGAATTCGCGGAGCTGACCGGGCTGAGCCTGAAGGCCCTGCGCCTCTACGACGAGCAGGGCCTGCTCAAGCCGGCCTCGGTCGACCCCTGGTCACGGCACCGGCGCTACAGCGCGGCCCAGCTCGAACCGGCCCTCCGGCTGAAGGCGCTGCGCGCGGCGGGCGTCCCGCTGGCCGACGCCCCTCCGTTCCTGGACGACCCCCGTACGGCCGCGGCGACGCTCGCCGGGCACCGCGCCCGGCTGGCGGCGGAGCGGGAGCGCCAGGACGCCGCCCTCGACACGCTCGACCGGTTGCTCGGTGGCGATGGGGGTCACGAATGGCAGGTGGTGGAACGGCGGGCCGAGCGGCGGCACTGGGCGGGCGTCGTGCTGCGGGTGCCCGGCGGGGAGAACCCCACGACGGAGGACGTCGAGAACGCGGACGAGCGGGCCAACGAGGGGTTCGCCGCGCTCTGGCGGGCGCTGGCGGAGGAGGGCAACGCGCCGGTCGGGCCGTTCTGGTCGACGCTGCGGGCCGTACCCGGCAGTGACAGCGAGGTCGAGGTGGTCTGCTGCTGGCCGGTCGCCCGGCCGCCGGCCGACGGGTTCTCGGTGCCGGGGTGGGAGGTCGAGTCCGGCACGGTCGAGGCCACGCCGGAGCTGGCGGTGCGCTGGCGGTTCGACGACCCGGTGCCGGTGGTCGACGGCGCGACCCACCCCGCGGTGCTCGCCCTGCTGGTGGCGGCCGAGGAACGCGGGCTGGATGTGGAGCTGACCCGCCTGCGCCAGATCGGGCTGCTGGAGCAGGGGGAGAGCGTCGGGATGGAGGTCGCCCTGGCCGTCCACGGGTGAAGGCGACCCCAGGACGCACGGGAAGATCGCACCGTCCGTGGCGGCGTCCGCGCTCGCGGCCCTGCCGACGGGCTGCGGAATGCTTCCCCCGGCTCCGGGGGGCGACGGTGGCGAGGCCGACTGGGCCGCCGCAGGGCCGGGTGCTCGCCGGCCGTCGAACGCGCGGCGAGGGCGACGACCCCCGCCTCGACGTCACCGGTCTCGTCAGGCGGGGCCGTACGGCCGCGGCGGCGCGCGGGTCAGTCCACGTCGACGTTGTCGAGGAAGGCGAGCATCGCCGTGAGGACCCGCACGCAGGCCGTCACGTCGGCGCCTGTCAGGTCTCCGCCGACCTGACGCAGCAGGGCGTGCTCGCGCGTCATCACCGCGGTGATGGCCGCCCTGCCGTCGTCCGTCAGCCGGATCAGTGAGGACCGCTGATGGGCGGGGTTCGGGATGCTCTCGACCAGCCGCCGCGCCGCGGCGTCGTTGACCGTGCGCTGCACGAACTGCCGGCTCAGCGCCTGCGCGCGGCCCATCTGCGGAACGGTCATGGGCCCGTTCTCGCGGAGCAGGTTCAGGACGGCGCGCACCCCGACGGACAGCCCCTCGATCGGCACGCCCTCCTCCACCTTGCGCTGCGCGCGCCGGTACAGGGGCCCCACGAGGTCGAACACCTCGGTGAGCCGGTGGGCGAGATCATCGGGGGCGAGGGGTCGTTCGGTATCGGCCACCCCTCCATGATGACACCTTGGTTGTCAAACCATCGCAAAAATGGCACCTTGGTTGTCATGACCGTTACTTCAGACACGTTCACGTTCGCGGCCGGCGACGGTCGTCTCGCCTACCGCGAGGCCGGGGCGGGGCAGCCGGTGGTGCTGCTGCACGGCGGCTTCCTGAGCGGCGACATGTGGGACGACCAGCTGCCGGTCCTCGCCCGGGACCACCGGGTGATCGTCCCCGACGCCCGCGGCCACGGCGGGTCCTCGAACGCGACCGGGCCGTTCCGCCACACGGACGACCTCGCCGCGCTGCTGCGCCATCTCGACACCGACCCCGCGGTCCTCGTCGGGGTGTCGATGGGCGGGGCCGTCGCGGTCGACACCGCGCTCGAACACCCCGAACTGGTGCGCGCCCTGGTCGTCGTCGGCGCCGGGACCAGCGAGCCGGAGTTCCGCGATCCCTGGATCGGAAGCGTCAGGGCCGAGCAGGCCCGTGCCCTGGCCGCCGACGACGTCGCCGGCTGGGTGGACGCCTTCACGCTGTTCGCGGCCGGCCCGCACCGCACGCTCGACGACGTCGACCCGGGCGTCGTACGGCGGCTGCGGGAGATGACCATGCGGACCGTCGCCAAGCACACCGGCGCCGAACGGGACTGGCAGGTGCCCGTGACCGGCACCTGGGAGCGGGCGGAGAAGGTCACCGTCCCGGTGCTGGCCGTCAGCGGCGGCCTCGATTCGAGCGACCACATCGACATGGCCGGCCGCCTCGCGCGCACCGTCGCCGACGGCCGCGAGGCCACCGTCGACGGCACCGCGCACTACCCCAACATGGAGCGCCCGGACGCCTTCAACGAGATCCTCGAAGACTTCCTGCGCGCCGTACCCGCCTGACGGAACGGCGGCCTTTCGGACCCGGCCCTCTCACCAGGGCGGGATCCGGCGCAGGTCCGCCGCGGCGTCGGTGAGGGCGTCCAGCAGGGGGACCAGCAGCGGGTGCCGCTCGGCGCCGCGCCGTACGGCCGCGAAGACCCGGCGTTCCGGGCCCGCGACCCGGCGGACGACCACGCCGGACAGGTCGGCCGCGCGCAGCGCCAGCCGGGGCACCATCGCCACGCCCGCCCCGGCCGCCGCCAGGGCGACCACCGCGCTGAAGTTGTCGGAGGAGTGGGCGAACTCCGGGGTGAACCCGGCGTGCTCGCAGGCCAGCGCGATCACGTCGTGGCAGGGGTTGCCGGGGTAGGGGCCGATCCACGTCTCCCCGGCCAGGTCGGCCACGGCCACCTCCCGCCTCGCCGCGCCGGGCTCGTCGAGATCCCCGCGCTCCCCGGCCTCCCCCGGCTCCCCGGAGCCGCGGGCGAGGGGGTGGTCGCCGGGCAGCACCACGTCGAACGGCTCGGAGTAGAGCGGGATGCGCGACAGGCGGCGGTCGTCCTCGGCCGGGGCCCCGCGGTACTCGACGGCCACGGCGACGTCCACCGCGCCGTCCAGGACCATGGTGAGGCTCTGGTCGCCCTCGGCGTCGAGGACGCGGACCTGGATGCCGGGCTCCTTGCTCCGCAGCGCGCCCACCGCCGGGGCCACGACGAGGCCGATCGCGGTGGCGAAGGAGGCGGCCTTCACCTCGCCGGCCGTACCGGTGGTGTAGGCGGCGATGTCGGCCTCGGCGCGCTCCAGCTGGGCGAGCACCTCGTTGGTGTGACCGAGCAGGATGCGGCCGACGGCGGTCAGCCGCACGCCCCGGCCGTCGCGCTCCAGCAGCCGGTGCCCCACCTCGTGCTCCAGGGCGACGAGCTGCTGGGAGACCGCGGACGGCGTCAGGTGGAGGGCCGCCGCGGCGGCGGTGACCGTACGGTGGTCGGCCACCGCGCGCAGGGTCCGCAGCCGCCGGGTGTCAATCACCCCCTCATTGTCGGGCAGCGCCCGGGGTGCGCGTGCCCGGCGGGCCGCTCACCGGACCAGGCCGAAACCGCCCCTGCTGATGGAGATCACCTGGGGGGCGACGGCGCCCTCGTCGATGGGGGCGCGGGTGTCGCTCGCCAGCGTGGTGACGACGTACGTCTTCCCCTTGGCGGTGCGCCCGAGGAACGCCATGTCGAAGACCCCGGGCTCGGAGCCGCCCTTGTACCAGACGGTCGGCCACTCGGCGGGGTCGAGGCCGAGTCCGGCGTCGTTGGCCGAGAGCACCTCATTGAGGCGGGCGTCACTCCGCTTGAGCAGGCCGGCGTAGGCGCGGCAGACATCGCGGGGGGAGCCGAACCATTCGAGGGTGTCGATCTCGCGGGGCTGCTCCCACACCTTGATCTTCGAGAGAGGGAGGCCGGCGACGACGTCGCGGAGGTAGGCGCGGCGCCCCTGCGTGCCGCGCGCGAGGTAGGCGCGGGCGTGCCGGGGGTAGTCGACGCCCCTCAGCAGGAAGCTCTCCCGCACGGTGAGGAGGGGGAGGTTCCGCTCGGCGTGGCCGGACCACTGGCGGACCTTCTTCTCCACGGCCTTGCGGCCGACCGTCTTGATCAGCAGGTCGGTGGCGGTGTTGTCGCTGATCGAGATCATCAGCTTGGCCGCCTCGCGGACCGTGACGGTGCTGCCGTCCGGCCGGGCTCCGAGACCGTCCGCGGCGGGGATCTTCACCTCGGGCGTGACGGTGAGCTTCTTCTCCCAGCCCAGCTTGCCCGTGTGGATCCGGTCCGCCACCGCTCCCAGCACGTAGAGCTTGAAGACCGACCCCAGCGGGCGGGCGGTGTCCGCGCCGACGCCGTGGACGGGCTCGCACCGGCCCTGCCGGTCGATCTCGGCGGCGAGGAAGCCGGTCCGGGGGGCGATCTCGCGGAGCCGGGCGTCGAGCTCGGCCCAGCCGGTGGGGGCGGGCGGGATCGACGGCGTGACCAGCAGGCCGTTGATCTTCCCCGCGGTGTCCACGTCGAGCCGGAGGTCGAACTTCTGTCCGGCGACGGTGACCGTGCCGGCCAGGAAGCCCGGGTCGGTCCTGGTCAGCTCGTCGAGCCGGACACCGGCCAGGCCCTTGAGGAACCCGTTGAAGCCGTCGACGGTCACCTCCTTGAGGAAAGCGGCGTCGACGTGCTGTTCGATCTCGCCCGCGGGGAGCGGCGCCCGGGTGGTGGCGTCCAGGAACCAGCGGAGCTGCCGCCCGGCCGGGCTGTCCGGGATCTCCGGGGCGGCGGTGGCGGTGGCCGCGGCTGCGGGGGCGGTCTCCACGGCGGCCTGCCGCGCCGGCGCGGCGGCGAGCCGTACGGCGTCCGCGGCGGGCAGTACGGTGGCCGCGGTGGCCGGGAGGGTTCCGCCGAGGGTCAGTGGGGCGGCCACGGCGAGGGCGGCCAGGGCCAGGGCGCGGGTCGTTCGGGGCCGGAGGTGCACGGATTTCTCCTTCATGGGCTGCTTCAAAGGCTGTGGTTCGCCGCCACCGCCACGGTGACGGCCGTGGCCCTCACGCTAGGAAGGGCGCGGCGGGCGGGGGTATCCGGCGAGCCACCGGCTTGCGGGGTGCGGCCGTCCGCCGGCGGATGTGAGGACAGCCTCATAGACGCTGGTCACCCGGAGGGGCCACACTGCGTTCCGTGCTCTCCCCGACCCCGACCCGTGTCCTCGCCGCCTCCATGGCGGCGGTGGCGATCCTCGGCATCGTCGCCGGCACGGTGCTGGAAGGCAGCCCGCCGCTCTCCCAGCTGATGTTCATCGTGCTGGTGTCGCCGCTGCCCGCGCTGGGCTGGCTCGTCGCCCACCGGCGGCCGGACAACCTCTACGGCTGGCTGCTCCTGGCCACCGCGGACTGCCTGGGGCTGGGATCCCTCGGGGCCGGGCTTCTCGTCTTCGCGGACGCCGGGTGGCCCACGCCGATGCTCGTCCTCGCCGTCCTGCTGTCCTCCCTGTTCACGCTCTTCTACGGGCTTTCCTGGGTTTTCATCCCGCTGTTCTTCCCGGACGGAAGGCTTCCCTCGCGCCGCTGGCGCGTGGGGGTGTGGATCGCCGGGGTGGCGATCGCCGTGCAGTGGCTGGGGATGCTGCTGTTCTCCGGTGAGGCCCAGGCCGTCTCGTGGTTCAGCAACCCGCTCGGCGTCACCGGGCCGGCCGGGCTGGTCGTGGCGACCCTGAACGGGTTGGGACAGCTGACCGTGTTCGGTACGGCGCTGGCGGTGCTGGGCTCCCTCGTGGTGCGCACCCGCCGTGCCTCCGGGCCGGAGCGCCGCCGGCTCGGCTGGATGGCCGCCGGGCTCGCCGTCACTCTCGTCGGGTTCCCGCTGGCGATGTTCTTCATCTTCGCGGAGTCGATGGCGGCGGCCTGGATCTCCTTCACGCCTATGCTGAGCGCGCTGCCCGCCGCGATCGGGGTGGCCGTGTTCCGGCACAACATGCTCGACATCCGGGTGGGCGTCCGGGGATCGCGCTTCTTCCTCGTCTTCGACCTGCGGCCCACGGTGGACGAGCTGCTCTCGGAGCTGGCGCCCGGCCTGGAGGAGGCGGAGCCGGGCGAGCTGCTCGGGCGGCTGGCCGAGGCCGTGCGGACGGGCCTGGACGTCCGGTGGGCGGCCGTCACGCTCGCCGACGGCACCCGGGTCGTGGCGGGCGAGGAGGAGGGCGAGCCGGAGCTGACCGTCCCCGCCGGGCAGGGGCACATCGCCTGCGGCCCCCGGGACGGCGGCCTCACCCGCGACGACCGGCGGCTGCTGCGCGCGCTGGCCGTACCGGTCGGGCTGGCGATCCAGAGCACGGGGCTGGCCGCCCGGCTGGTCAACGCGCAGGAGGCCGAGCGGCGGCGGATCGAGCGCAACATCCACGACGGCGTGCAGCAGGAGGTCGTCGCGCTCATCGCCGGGCTGGAGCTGGCCAGGGCCACCGGAGGGGACGCCGAGACGCTGACGCTCCTGCGGGACCAGGCCAGGCAGACCCTCGACGACCTGCGGGAGCTGGCGGCGGGCATCCACCCGTCGGTGCTCAGCCAGGGCGGGCTGGCCGAGGCCCTGGAGGAGCGCTGCTCGCGCCTGCCGGTGCCCTCGACGGTGCGCGTCGACCCGGAGCCGCGTGTGAGACGCTTTCCCGACGAGGTCGAGGGAGCGCTGTACTTCACCGTGAGCGAGGCGCTCGCCAACACGCTCAAGCACGCCCGTGCCTCCACCGTGGACGTACGGCTGACGCTGTCCGGCGGGCGGCTGGGGGTCACGGTCGCCGACGACGGCGAGGGTTTCGACCCGGGGACGGTCACCCGGCGCGGGCTCGTGGCCCTCGCCGACCGGCTGGCCGCGCTCGGCGGCGGCCTGGACGTGGCGAGCGCGAAGGGAGAGGGGACGAGGGTGCGAGCCTGGGTGCCGGTCCATGACTGAGCCGGAGCGGGTCGAGGGGCGGCCGAGGGTCGTCGTCGCCGACGACCACTACCTGGTCCGCGAGGGCGTCCGGAGGCTGCTGGAGACGTCCGGGATGGCGGTCGTCGCCGGGGCGGTGGGCAGCGCCGGCGAGTTGCTGGACGCCGTGCGCAGGCTCCGGCCGGACGTGGTCATCACCGACATCCGCATGCCGGGCGGCCCGTTCCGGCCGGGCTTCGAGGGCATCGACGCGGCTCACCGGATCCGCGCCGACCACCCGGCGACCGGTGTCGTGGTGCTCTCCCAGTTCTCCGACGCGCTCTACGCCTTCGAGGTGTTCAAGCACGGCGCCGAGGGCTTCGCCTACCTGCTGAAGGACCGCGTCGGTGACCTGGAGGAGCTGCTCGGCGCGGTGCGGGCGGTGGCCGGTGGCGGCTCGGTCATCGACCCCAAGGTCGTGGAGGCCCTGATGGCCCGCCACGCCGTACGGGGTCACCGGGGGGAGGAGCTGACCCCGCGCGAGCGCGACGTGCTGCGCGAGATGGCCCACGGCAGGTCCAACGGCGGCATCGCCCGCGCGCTCCACCTGTCGGTCTCCGCCGTCGAGAAGAACGTCAATTCGATCTTCATGAAGCTGGAGCTGGAGAACAGCCCCGACAGTCATCGGCGGGTCGCGGCGGTCCTGGCCTATCTCGGCGGGTAGCGCCGGCCGCTCCCCCCGGCCGGTCGCCCCTCGCCGTTCCGGAACGCCGGCCGCGGGCCCGTTCCCAGGCCGCGGGCCCGCTCCCGGGCCGGAGCGCGGGAACGGGCCGGAGCACGAGGACGGAACGGAGTGCGAGGACGGGCCGGGCGGGGGTCAGCCGCGGGCGGCGATGAACGCCTCGACCGCGCGGTCCACGTCCTCGGCCGAGTGGGACGCCGAGAGCTGGACCCTGATGCGGGCCTGGCCTTTCGGCACCACCGGGTAGGAGAAGCCGATCACGTAGATGCCCCGCTCCAGCAGCCGCTCGGCCATCGCTGCGGCCTCGGCGGCGTCGCCGATCATCACCGGGACGATGGGGTGGTCGCCGGGCAGGATGTCGAACCCCGCCTCGGTCATCTTCGTGCGGAACCGCTCGGTGTTGGCGCGCAGCCGGTCCCGGGCGTCGCTGTCACCGCTGATCATGTCGAGGATGCGCAGCGAGGTGGCGGTGATCACCGGGGCGAGGGAGTTGGAGAACAGGTAGGGGCGCGAGCGCTGGCGCAGCAGCGCGCAGATCTCCCGGCGGGCGGCGACGTAGCCGCCGCTGGCCCCGCCGAGCGCCTTGCCGAGGGTACCGGTGATGATGTCCACCCGGTCCCTCACGCCGTGCAGCTCGGGGGTGCCCCGGCCGCCGGGGCCGACGAAGCCGACCGCGTGGGAGTCGTCCACCATGACCATGGCGCCGTACCGCTCGGCCAGGTCGCAGATCTCCCGCAGCGGGGCGACGTAGCCGTCCATGGAGAAGACGCCGTCGGTGACGACCAGCTTGCGCCGGGCGTCGGACGCCTCCTTCAGCCGGGCCTCCAGCTCGGCCATGTCGCGGTTGGCGTAGCGCAGGCGGCGGGCCTTGCACAGCCGGATGCCGTCGATGATGCTCGCGTGGTTGAGCGCGTCGGAGATCACCGCGTCGCGGTCGTCGAGCAGCGTCTCGAACACACCGCCGTTGGCGTCGAAGCACGAGCTGTACAGGACGGTGTCCTCCTGGCCGAGGAACTCCGACAGCCGCGCCTCCAGCTCCTTGTGGACCTCCTGGGTACCGCAGATGAAGCGGACCGACGCCATGCCGAAGCCCCAGCGGTCGAGCGCCTCCTTGGCGGCGGCGACCACCTCGGGGTGGTCGGCCAGGCCCAGGTAGTTGTTGGCGCAGAAGTTCAGCACCTCGCCGCCCCCGGCGACGGCGATGCCGGAGCTCTGCGGGGTGGTGAGGACCCGCTCGGGCTTGAGCAGCCCGGCGGAGGCGATCTCGTCGAGGGTCACGCGCAGGTCGTCGCGGACGTTGTCGAACATCAGGCGGTCCAATCCAGGATGATCTTGCCGGTCTTACCGCTCGCGGCGGTGTCGAAGGCCGCGTCGAAGTCGCGGTGGGAGAAGCGGTCGGTGATCACGGGGGAGAGGTCGAGGCCCTTCTCCAGCAGCACGGACATGGCGTACCACGTCTCGAACATCTCCCGGCCGTAGATGCCCTTGAGGGTGATCATCGAGGTCACGATGGTCGCGAAGTCGACGGAGAACTCCTCGGCGGGCAGCCCGAGCATGGCGATCTTCCCGCCGTGCGTCATGTTGGCGATCATGTCGCGGAGCGCCTGCGGGTGGCCCGACATCTCCAGGCCCACGTCGAAGCCCTCGCGCATGCCGAGCCGCCGCATACCCTCGGCGATCGGGGTCTCGGCGACGTTCAGCGCGAGGGAGACGCCGAGCTTGCGGGCCAGCTCCAGCCGCTCGGGGCTGAGGTCGGTGACGACCACGTTGCGGGCGCCCACGTGCGTCGCCACCGCCGCGGCCATCAGGCCGATCGGCCCGGCCCCGGTGATCAGGACGTCCTCGCCGACCATGGGGAACGTCAGGGCGGTGTGCACGGCGTTGCCGAACGGGTCGAAGATCGCCGCGACGTCGGGGTCGACCGGCGTGCGGTGCACCCAGACGTTGGACGCGGGAAGCGTCAGGTACTCGGCGAACGCGCCGTCGCGGTTCACGCCCAGCCCGACGGTGTTGCGGCACAGGTGGCGCCGCCCGGCCATGCAGTTGCGGCACTTGCCGCAGACCAGGTGGCCCTCGCCGCTGACGAAGTCGCCGACCGCGACGTCCTCGACCCCGGGCGCCACCTCGACGACCTCGCCGCAGAACTCGTGCCCGATGATCAGCGGCGTGCGCAGCGTCTGCCGTGCCCAGGCGTCGAAGCTCCGGATGTGCAGGTCGGTGCCGCAGATGCCGGTGCGCAGCACCTTGATCAGCACCTCACCCGGCCTCACCTCGGGCACCGGTACGTCCATCAACCACAGACCGGGCTCGGCCTTCGCCTTGACCAGCGCTTTCATACGGATCCCCCCTCGGTTACGACCTTACGCACTGTGCCCGGTCGGCTCCGGAGGTGTCCATCGCGCTTTTCTTAAACCCGCCCACAGCGCTGCTTCACGCTCGCAAAGACGGGGCCTCCCTACCCGGGATCATCCCGGTCATTCCCGCCCTCCGTACGGCACCGCCCGCCGTACGGCGCTGCGGGTCGTACGGCGGGCGGGAATGACCGGGAGGAGCAGTGGACGAGGGGTCAGGCGCCGGGACCGGCGGGGCCGGCCGGGTCTCCGGTGCCGTTGGCGCCGGTCCCGCCCGCGCTCCCATCGGCCCTGCCCGCGCCGTCGCGGCGGACGGCGGCGGCCGGGCGCTCCTCGTTCAGCCCGGCCAGCGGGTCGGTGGCGGCCGGGGCGCCGGGGCCGAGCTGGCGGGGGCCGACGTCGGCCTCGGAGGCCTCCGCGACCGCCTCGGCCGCGGCCCGCTGCGCCGCGGCCATCTCCCGCTCGGCGGCCTCGTTGACGGCCGGAGCCTGCCGGGTGGCGGACGACTGCGGCAGCGCCTCGGTGAACGCCTTCGACACGCCCTGCAGGGCGGAGGTCACCTCGCTGGGAATCACCCAGAACGTGTTGCTCTCGCCCTTGGCCAGCTCGGGAAGCACCTGGAGGTACTGGTAGGCCAGCAGCTTGGGATCGGGGTCGTTGCGGTGGACGGCCTGGAAGACCTCGTCGATGGCCTGCGACTGGCCCTGGGCCTTGAGGATCGCGGCGCTGCGCTCACCCTCGGCACGCAGGATCGCGCTCTGCTTGTCACCCTCGGCGGTGAGGATCTGCGACTGCCGCTGGCCTTCGGCGGTGAGGATCGCGGCGCGCTTGTCCCGCTCGGCGCGCATCTGCTTCTCCATCGCGTCCTTGATGGTCTTGGGCGGGTCGATCGCCTTGATCTCGACCCGGTTGACCCGGATGCCCCACTTGCCGGTGGCCTCGTCCAGCACGCCGCGGAGCTGGCTGTTGATCGTGTCGCGGGAGGTCAGCGTCATCTCCAGGTCCATGGAGCCGATGACGTTGCGCAGGGTCGTCACGGTGAGCTGCTCGATCGCCTGGATGTAGTTGGCGATCTCGTAGGCGGCGGCCCGCGGGTCGGTGACCTGGAAGTACAACACGGTGTCGATCTCGACGACCAGGTTGTCCTCGGTGATCACGGGCTGCGGGCGGAAGGAGACCACCTGCTCGCGCAGGTCGATCATCGGGTAGACCCGGTCGATGTACGGGATCACGAAGTTCAGACCCGGCTTGAGCGTGGTGTGGTAGCGGCCGAGCCGCTCCACGTTGCGGGCCCTGGCCTGCGGGACGATGCGCACCGAGCGGGCCACGGTGAACACCACGAACAGGACGATGAGGAGGCCGACGAGCAGCAATGGGTCCATGGTCACATCCGGGAAGTCTGTGAGTCGGTCAGAGGATCACTCTCGGGGATAGACGAGCGCGGTCGCGCCCTCGATTTCGATGACGTCCACGACCGCCCCCGGCGGGATCACCAGTGTCTCGTCGTAGGCCCTGGCCGACCACTCCTCCCCGCCGATCCGTACCCGGCCGTCCTGACCGGTCACCTCGCGCAGGACGTAGGCGGTCTTACCCACGAGGGCCTGGACCCCGAACCGCTGGCTCTGGGGAAGCTGCCGGAGATGGCGCCTGGCGATCGGGCGGACCCCCAGCAGTCCCGCGGCGGACGCGGCCGCGAAGACCAGGAGCTGGAGCGGCACCGGCAGGCCGAGCCCCGCGGCGGCGGCGGTGAAGAGGGCGGCGGCGCCGAGCAGGCCCAGGACGGTGGTCAGGGTGAAGATCTCGGCGATGCCCAGCACCGCCGCGAGAATCAACCAGATGGTCCACTCGTCCATACGCCGGCCCTCCTGCTTGTTACAACGAGTGAGATGCCCGAGAGGTTCCTTCTCCTACGGTATGACGGGACCGGCGAGCCGTCAGGAGTCCCCGCACCGGGCGCGGCCGAGCCGCGCGGGCCGCGCGCCGCGCCATGACCCGCGCGATCCTCGCGTACGGGCGCGGCCGAGCCGCGCGGGCCGCGCCCGCGGGACGCGGCCGGATCCCGCGGGGCGCGGACCGCGGGATCCGGCCTCCCCCCTCGCGCGGACCGGGGTCCGCGCGAGGCGGCTCACCGGGCCGGCCGGACCGTGCCCGACACCTCTCCGAGAGAGATCACCTCGCCGCCCGGCCCGGGGGCGGTCGCGGAGATGGTGACCGTGTCCCCGTCCTCCAGGAACGAACGGACCGAGCCGTCGGCCAGCTTGATCGGCTCGGTGCCGTTCCAGGTCAGCTCGATGAACGAACCCCGCTGGTCCGGCTCCGCGCCGGAGACCGTGCCGCTGGCGTACAGGTCGCCGGTGCGCAGGCTCGCGCCGTTCACGGTCATGTGGGCGAGCATCTGGTCGGGCGTCCAGTACATCTCCCGGTACGGCGGGCGGGAGACGACCTCGCCGTTCAGCCGGACCTCCAGCGTCAGGTCCAGTCCCCAGGGCCGCTCGCGGCGCAGGTAGCCGAGCGGCTTGGGGTCCTGCTCCCGCCCGGCGACCCGGGCCTCCGACAGCGCCTCCAGCGGGGTGATCCACGGCGAGACCGAGGTGGCGAAGGACTTGCCGAGGAACGGGCCCAGCGGGACGTACTCCCACGCCTGGATGTCGCGGGCGCTCCAGTCGTTGACCAGCGTCACGCCGAACACGTGGTCCTCGAAGCGCCCCGCCCGCTCGCCCAGGCCGGTCGGCGTGCCGACGACGAAGCCGAGCTCCGCCTCGATGTCCAGCCGTACCGAGGGGCCGAACGTCCCGGCGCCGCGCTGGCCGGAGGGCCGCACGATCGGGGTGCCGGACGGCACGACGGTCCCGGCCCGGCCGTGGTAGCCGACCGGCAGGTGCCGCCAGTTCGGCTTCAGCGGCTCGTCGTCCGGGCGGAAGATCCGGCCGAGGTTGGAGGCGTGCTCCAGCGAGCAGTAGAAGTCGACGTAGTCGGCCACCTCGAACGGCAGGTGCATCCGCACCTCCGCGAGCGGGACGAGGTACGCGGTGACCGCCGGGTCGTCGCTCAGCCTGTTCTGGATCAGCGTCCGGGTCTCGCGCCAGGCGGTGACGCCGCGGGCCATGAACGCGTTGAGCGACCCGGTGGCGAACACCTCGTCGTGCAGGGCCGCGGCGAGGTCCAGCACGTGGTCGCCGTACCGCACGCCGACGCGCGGGGTCTCACCCTCCCTCCGGGTGAAGACCCCGTAGGGCAGGTTGGAAAGGCCCCAGGACATTACGCTTCCTCCTCTTTCTTCGTCATCGGGTCGGCGGCTCTTCCCTCGTCGCCGGGTCGGTGGCCGCGCCGGCCGTCGCGGGACCGATGGCCGCGCCGGTCCCGTACCCCGTCGCGGCCGGCTGCGCACCGATGAGCCCCAGGGCGGTCAGGTCGTCGATCGGCGTGCTCGTGCTGCACGAGCCGTAGGAGACCAGCAGTCGGCGGGCGCGCTCGGCGGTGCCGTCCGGTACGGCCTGCGCGAGCCGTACCAGCTCGCCCACGTCGGTGGTGGTCAGCACCGGGACCGGGTCGCGGCCCTCCACCGCCGCGCAGACCCCGAGGACCAGGTTGAGGAAGCCGTGCCGGTCGGTCCCCAGCCCCGGATGGAAGTGGCGGACCGCGTTGTGCAGGCCCGCCGTCGCCTTGAACGGGATGCCGCGCTCGGCGCAGTGGGTGATGAAGGCGCCCAGCTCCCGCGGGGTGGGGAAGGCCGCCGCCGTCAGGCCGCCGCACCTGATCTTCAGCCCGACCCCGGGCGGCGGGTCGATCGGCAGCTGTGCCGCGGTGACCTCGACGAACTGCCGCGCCGGGATGTCCAGGGCGACCGCCCGGCCGCCCGGCACCTCGACCAGCTCGACGGTGAGGCCGTCGAGCGGTGGGACCTCGGGGGTGTCGAGGATCAGCCCGAGCCGGATCGGCTCCGCCACCCGCCCGGCCCCGTCCGCCCGCTCGGTCCGGCCCATACGGTCCGCTTCGTCCGGCCGCTCGGTTCGGCCCGCCCGGCCGGCTTCGTCCGCCCGGGGACCCGCGCCGGGGAATCCCGCCTGCTCCAGGTGGGCGCGCAGCTCGGCGAGGCGGCTCGCCGGGCACAGGAACCGGTGGGTGAGCACCGGGCTGCCCGCGACCAGGTCGTCGCGGTGCCGCCGGAGCGCGTCGGCCATCGGCAGCGCCGTGGGCGGGAACAGCCCCGCGTCGTCGACGAGGGCCTCGAAGAGGCTCATCGTGCCCAGGTCCACGCGTAGGCGGGGTCCTCGACCGACAGGGCGGCCGGCCCCAGGTCGAGCGGGCGGAAGGTGTCGACCATCACGGCCAGCTCGCTGGTGGTCGAGTGGCCCTGCCGTACGGCCTCGATGACGGCCTCGACGGCGCCCGGCTGCGGGCCGTGGGTGAACCCGGCCGGGTGCAGTGAGATGGAGCCGACGTCGATGCCCGAGCCGCGGCGCGCGGTGTAGTCGCCGCCCGCGTAGAACATCAGCTCGTCGGAGTCGACGTTGTGGTGGTTGTAGGGGATCGGGATGGCCTCGGGGTGGAAGTCCAGCGGCCGGGGGCAGAACGAGCAGATCACGAAGTTCGGGCCCTCGAACGTCTGGTGCACCGGCGGCGGGGCGTGGGTGAGCTTCACGATGGGCTCGAAGTCGTTGATGTTGAACGCGAACGGGTACAGGCAGCCGTCCCAGCCGACCACGTCGAACGGGTGGTTGCGGTAGACCAGCCGGGTCAGCCCGCCGCGGGTGCGGACCAGCACCGGCACCTCCTCACCCTCGACGATCAGCGGCTCCTGCGGGCCGCGCAGGTCGCGCTCGCAGTAGGGGGCGTGCTCCAGGAACTGCCCGTGCTTCGACAGGTAGCGCTTGGGGGGCCGGATGTGCCCGGCGGCCTCGATGGTGAAGGCCGTGACCCGGCCCTCGGGCACCCAGCGGTGGATGGTCCCGGTCGGGATGACGACGTAGTCGCCCTCGCCGGCCTCGATCACGCCGTAGGTCGACTCGAACCGGACCCGGCCGCTCGCGATGTAGACGCACTCGTCACCCATGGAGTTGCGGTACAGCTCGCTGGGCGTCTCGGTCGCGACGTACGACATGCGGACGTCGGCGTTGCCCGCCAGCAGCCCGCGCCCGGTCACCAGGTCGCCGTTCATCGGGAGGTCCTGGGTGCGGAAGTGCCGGGGCGACAGCGGCAGGTTGGGCGTCAGTGCCGTCGCCGCCGTGGGCTCGACCGCCTCGGACTTGAGGATCGCCGTGGGCAGGTGCCGGTGGTAGAGGAGAGACGAGTCGCTGGAGAAGCCCTCCTCGCCCATCAGCTCCTCGGCGTACAGCCCGCCGTCGGGCCGCCGGAACTGCACGTGTCGCTTGCGGGGGACCTCTCCCACCATGCGGTAGTACGGCATGCGCCTCTCCGAGCCTGCAGATGGTGACACAGTATGTCCGTTTATCGGACACTACTGTCCTTTATACGTACAACCTTCCGCCACCGGTCCGGGCCCTGTCAAACATGCGGCGCGGGTGAGGCGTTGGGCGGTGGCGCGGACGCGGTCGGCCAGCTCGGGCGGGTCCAGCACCTCGAACTCCACGCCGATGAGGATCAGGTGGGCGACCAGGGCGTCCAGGGAGTCCGATCCGGTGGTCAGCAGGCACGTCCCGTCGGTGAGGTCCTCCAGGACGCCGACCGTCGGCGGCACGTGCCCGGCGACGGCGTCCGCCGGGGCGGCGAGCCGTACCCGGGCGGTGAAGGCGTAGGGGCCGGTGGACACGGAGGCGGCGACGAACGCGGCGGCGTCGGGAGGTTCCCGCGGTGTGAAGCGGGCTCCCGTCGGCCGCGGCGCGCCGATCCGGTCGACCCGGAAGGTGCGCCAGTCGTCGCGCACCAGGTCCAGGGCGACGAGATACCAGCGCTGCCCGGCGTGGACGAGCCGGTACGGCTCCACCGTACGGTCGCTGGGGACGCCGGAGGCGTCACGGTAGGCGAACCGCAGCCGTTCCCGGTCGCGGCAGGCGCCGGCGAGCGTCGACAGCGCCGCGGAGTCCACGGCCGCGGCCCGGCCGGGCAGATGCACGGTCGCGGCGTGCAGCGCGGTCAGGCGGTGCCGCAGCCGAGCCGGGAGCAGTTGCTCCAGTTTGGCCAGTGCCCGGACCGAGGTCTCCTCCAGTCCGGTGACGGCGCCGCCGGCCGCCAGGCGCAGCCCGATCGCCACCGCGACGGCCTCCTCGTCGTCGAGCAGCAGCGGCGGCAGCGTGGCCCCGGCCTCCAGCCGGTATCCGCCCGCCACACCCGATGTGGCGCTGACCGGGTAGCCGAGCAGGCGCAGCCGTTCCACGTCGCGCCGGACGGTGCGGCGGGTGACGCCCAGGCGCGCGGCGAGCTCGGCGCCCGGCCAGTCCCGGCGCGACCGCAGCAGGGACAGCAGCTTCAGCAGCCTGGCGGAGGTGTCCAGCGCCGGTGTGTGGGACATGGGCCGAGATTGCCAGAGATCGAGGACCGATACGGTCCCCGATCGTTCATATCGTCCCGCCATGACTCATCCCGGTACGACCCTGGACTGGAACGACCTGCTCTCCGACCAGCTCGACTGGCACTGGCGGCACCACCTGCGGCCCCGGCTCGACGGCCTGACCGACGAGGAATACCTCTGGGAGCCGGTGGCCGGCTGCTGGAGCGTACGGCCCCGCGGCGCCGGCGCCGCGTCCGGCACCCTCGGGAATGGAGACTTCGTGATCGACTTCGTGCGCCCCGAGCCGAGTCCGCCGCCGGTGACGACGATCGCCTGGCGTCTCGCCCACATCATCGTGGGGGTCCTGGGGGCGCGCGCCGCCGCGCACTTCGGGGGACCCGCCGTCGAGTACCCGACCTTCCCCTACGCCGGTACGGCGGGCGAGGCTCTGAGGCAGCTCGACGAGGTGTACGCCGCCTGGGCGGACGGCGTGCGGGAGCTCGGCGCCGAGGGCCTGTCCCGGCCCTGCGGCCCCGCCGAGGGTCCGTTCGCCGACCACCCCATGGCCGCGCTGGTCCTGCACATCAACCGCGAGGTCGTCCACCACGGCGCGGAGGCGCTGCTGCTGCGCGACCTCTACCGCGACACCCCGGGGACTCGGGCGCGCTCCCGCCCCGAAGAACCGGCGACCTCGGAGCGGTGACCGGGTGGAGCGATGGACGGCGGTGCGATTCGCGGACGAAGCACCTTGACGGGTGGGCCCGGCGCCTGGCGGAGGCCGGTCACCCGGTGACCTTCGACGACGACTTCCCGGGAATGCGGCGCTTCCACAGCGAGGACCCCCACGGGAACCGCCTGGAGTTCCTCGAACCGATCGCTTGATACGGCGGGTTCCGTCAGGCGAGGGCGTGGCCCAGTTCGGCGGCCGCGGCGGCGACCCGGGGGCCGACGGCCGCCGGGTCGAGCGGGGTGAAGGCGACGACCCCGACGGACGCCTCCAGCCAGGGCAGGCCGGTGACGGGCGCGGCCACGCCGCGGGCGCCTTCCTGGAGCTGGCCCTCGGTGACGACATAGCCGGTACGGCCCTGCCGCAGGGCGAGGATGGCGTGCCCGGCCGCGCCCCGGCCGAGCGGGTGGCGGGACCCTTCGCGGTAGGCGACGTGCATGTCGGTCCAGGAGGGCTCCACCACCGCCACCGCCAGGCCGTCGTCCCCCTCGGCCACGGTCAGGTGCGCCGTCGCGCCCACCTCCTCGGCGAGCCCGCGCAGTGTCGGCAGGGCGCCCTCGCGGAGCAGCGGCTGTACGGCCCGCGCCAGCACGAGCACCCCGAACCCCAGGTGGACCCGGCCGTCACCGCCCCGGCGGACGAAACCCTCGTTCTGGAGCGTGGTGAGCAGGCGGTAGACCACCGGGCGACTCAGCTCCAGCTCGGTCGCGAGTTCGGTGGGGGTACGGCCACGCCGGCCGTCGGCCAGCAGGCGGAGCAGCCGGAGACCGCGCTCCAGGGTCTGTGAGGACTCGGCCGCCATCAGCGGGCCCGCCGTACGGGGATCATGCTTCGATTATCGGCACCCCGCCGCCGGACGGCCGGGCAGGGCGGTGCCGGTCCGCGATCGGGTCGGCCGGGCGGTGCGGGAGCGGCCGGGGCGGCATGGCCACGACCTGGGGTGACATGGCCTGAGCGGCGCGAATCCGGTGGGGCGCGGATGACCGGGGGCGGTGGGAGAACGGTCCGGGCGGCTGTGTGCGGGGCGGGCCGATGGGGCGAGGGGGAGTCTGCTGACTTCCTGACAAAACCTGTTGAGATAGGGATGATCCGGATAGAGTGCCAAACGATCGTTTTGACCGGCTTCACCCGGGAGCTTAAGAATGCGACTCACTCTGCGGCGAACCCTGGCCGTCGGCGCCATGCTCACGGTCATCGGGGCGGTGACTCCCGCGGTCGCCGCCTACTCCCAGGACGATCCCCGGAGCTGCAACGATCTGCTGAGCGCCGACGCCCCGGCGTACGTGGTGTGCCACTGGCTGGCCAAGCCCGACGAGGCCCTCGACATCGCGAAGTTCTGGCTGAAGGACGACGGCGCCAACCTCAAGGACGCCACCCCGCTGCAGGGCAAGTTCATCGACTGCTCGGCCCCCGGCAACTACTGCGCGGAGCTCCAGGGCGACGGCGCGGTCGGCGATGACGGCTCCCCCTGGCCGGAGGGTGCCGAGGACGGCGGGAGCCCCGAGTGCGAGGGCGGCCAGCAGTGCTCGACCGACGGGCACGGGATCGGCGGTGACGGCAGCGTGACCGGGCCCGACAACGGCAGCTTCACCGGCCCCGGCGGCACCGGCGCGAAGACGACGGCCACCCCGGCGACCACCCAGGGCACGCAGGGCGCCCAGCCCGCCGTGCAGGCTCCCACCGCCCAGGAGGTGACCGCGGCCGCGCAGACCCCCACCGGCCAGGCGGTGACCGCCGCCCGGAGCGGTGGGCTGCGCGTCTGGCTCGACACCGAGCTGGCCGACGACTGGAAGGCGGGCCAGGCGAACTTCGCCGCGGCCGTCAAGCGCGTCGCGGCGCTGGCCGCGCGGCCCGAGGTGACCGGGATCCGCTTCACCTCGCAGCTCGGCTACAACAAGACGTTCGCGACGGACGCCGAGGTCACCGCCTTCGTCACCGGCGCGTCGGCCGCGCTGCGCCAGGCGGCCCCGGGCAAGCGGCTGGGCGTCCACACGGTCGTCCCCGAGTTCGCCTGCGGCGCCGACGCCGCCTGCAAGACCGAGATGACCAAGCGGTACCCGCTGCTCACCCCCGAGAAGGTCGAGGGCTACGTGAACGCGGGGCGCCTCGACCAGCTCTCCCTGGACACCGGCCTGCTGTACGGCGGCTACCAGACCTGGAAGATCGACGCCGAGCAGGCGCACCGCAACCAGTGGATCCAGGTCCGCGCCCGCGCCTGGGACGTCCTGACCCAGGTGGCCGCCGAGGAGACCGGCGTCGTCGGCCAGGTCGCCCCCGAGCAGGTCGCGATGCGGGTGTCCGCGCCGGTCAAGGACGGCGCCGCCCAGCAGGTGAACCTCTGGACCCGCGTCCGGACCGCCCAGGGCACGGTGAACCGGCTGACCGTCTGGGACGAGCTGAAGAAGCTCGCCCCGGTCCAGCGCCGTATCGCGGCCATCTACGACCCGGCCACGCCGGAGACCGACGCGGCCGGTGACCTGAAGAAGCTCGCCGAGGTCGTCAGCCAGGTCTACCTCACCACCGCCTGACCACCGCCTGACCACCGTCCGGGCGTCGCTCCGGCGGACCCGGCGGCGGATCGGCGGCCGACCCGGGACGCCCCGCCGGCTCTTCGGCGGGGCGTCCGTCATGCGGGGCCCAATCCCCTCCTTGCCGCCAGGTTCCCGTACAAGCGGGATTCGCCCGGCCGCCTCCACCCATCGATACCACCGGGGGCGAATAGGCGAGCTTGCCGAGCAACGCAGGCAATCTCCCCCCTTGCGCCCGGACCGGGAGCCGTGCATTCCTGCGGCCGGGCCAAAAAAGCGTCAACCTTCCACCCGGCCGATGGCGCCGATCGGCCGGTGAAGGTCGGCCCGGGACCGACCGGCCGTCATCGGATCATTCGGCGGGCCGCCGGGGTTACCCGCGTCCGGTCCAGGCGATCTCTCTGATCGTTCATCGTTCGTCCTGGTTCCATGGCCGTTCGCGGGATTTCCCGGACACGCCGACGCTCCGGGGGGCGTCGGCGCCCGGATCTACCCTTGGAGCGTTTGAGTGGGACGGCGGGGCGGCTTTTTCGCGGCCGGTCGCGCCGAAATACCGGTCGATCCGGGAGAATCCAGGAAGAAGGCGTTCTCAGGTGCGCGCGAATTCGGAGAGAATACTCGTTGTCGGGGCCGGTGTAAGCGGATTGACGACCGCGTTGTGTCTGGCCAGAGAGGGTTTCCGGGTCACCGTCGTCGCGGACAGGTTCGCGCCCGACATCGTCTCGGTCGTCGCGGGGGCGTTGTGGGAGTGGCCGCCCGCGGTGTGCGGGTACCACCACGACGAGATATCACTCGCCCGGTCCAAGGACTGGTGCCTCACCTCGTACCGGATGTTCGAGGAAATGGCCCGCGCCAAGGTGCCGGGGGTGGCCATGCGGAGGTCCAATTTCTATTTCCGGCACCGTGTCGAGGAGAACCCGCACGATCTGCACAAGATGCGGGAGCTCGCCGGGAAGGTCCGCGGTTTCCTCCGCGACCCGGCGCTCGCCGAGCGCAACGGCGTGAACCCCGACTACGGCGTGGTCGACGCCTACTCCCACCTGGCGCCCATGATCGACACCGACCGGTACATGGTGTGGCTGATGCGCGAGGTCGTCCGCCACGGCGTACGGGTGGTACGGCACCGCGTCGAGGGCCCGCTGGCGGCCCGGCGGGACGAGCTGTGCGAGCGGTTCGGCGCCGGACTGGTCGTCTGCTGCGCCGGGCTCGGCACCGCCGAGCTGCGCGGCGTCCCCATGTACCCGCTGCGCGGCGCGCTCGTCCGGGTCCGCAACGGCGGCCTGCGCGGCCCCCGGATCGAGGAGGCCCACTGCGTCTCCCACGACGAGCGCCACGACGAGCAGGACATCGTCTTCATCGTCCCGCGGAACCGGAATCTCCTCGTTCTCGGCGGGCTGGCGGAAAAGGACGAGTGGGACACCGGAATCGATCTGGAGAACCACGCCCCCATCCGCGAGATGTACGAGCGGTGCCTCGCGTTCATGCCCGCGCTGCGCCGCGCCAGGATCGACCCCGACGAGCCGGTGCGGGTCGGCCTGCGCCCGTTCCGCAGCGAGAACGTCTGCCTGGAATGGGACGAGGAAGACCAGGTCGTTTACAACTTCGCGCACGGCGGCGCCGGATTCAGCTTTTCCTGGGGGTGCGCCCGGGAGGCCGTCGGACTGGTGCGGACGGCCGTCGAGGAGCGGCGATACTCGCGCTCTTTCTGAGAGTTCTCCTCTTACCGCGGATGGGCGTGGAAAATGCGAAAGACCATTAGCTGCCTGCTGACGGCGAACGCGGCTCTCCTGCTGGCGGCGGTCCTGCCGTTCCGGCTCTCACCCGGCGACGTCGCGCCGTCGCGTCCTCCGGTGCCCGCGGGCTCGCCGGGAGTCCCCGGCGCCCCGGGTGCCCTGGCGGCCCCGCCGGGGCGGCCGGTCTCCGGCCGCGGGCACGCCGCCGTGAGCCTCCCGGTCCTGCGGCCCGGCGCGGAGGGGACGATCGTCCTCGCGGTCCGGCGGAGGCTGAGCCGGCTGGGCTTCGACAAGGGCCCGCCCGGCCCCACGTACGGCCCCGCCATGCGCGCGGCCGTGTGGGCCTTCCAGAAGGCGAACGGGTTGCCCCCGGTCGACGAGGTGGACGGCCCCACCTGGCGCGCGCTCGCCCACCCCGCGCGGATCAGGCCGCTGGTGCCGTCCGGCGGCCCCACGCGGGTGGAGATCGACCTGCGCCGGCAGTTGCTGACCGTATGGCGGAACGACAGGCCCGAGCTGGTCACCCACATCTCCACCGGGAACGGCGAGCACTACTGCGAGAAGGGCCACTGCGGGGTCGCGGTCACGCCGACCGGCGACTTCCGCGCCTGGCTGCGGACGCCCGGATGGACCAGCGGACCGCTGGGCGACCAGTTCTACACGGTCTACTTCAACGGCGAGATCGGCTTCCACGGCTCCGAGAAGGTGCCCCGGCACCCGGCGTCGCACGGATGCATCCGCATTCCGCTCCACAACGCCAGGCCGATCTACGACATGATCCGGCCCGGGGACCCCGTCTACGTCCGCAGGCCCGGCCCGGCCGACGAGCGGCCGAAAAGCCACCGGACCTGAGAACGGAGTACGGAATGTCCGGGGTGAGGAGGATATGGGCATGCGGCCGCCGACGAGCGGTGGTTCCGGCAGGTGTCACGGCCCGGAGAGCCGGGAATGGACCTGAACTGCGTCCGGTCCGTGGCTGGCCCGTCGTGGCCTGCAAGGGGGATCCGCGGGCCGGGCGCCCATCCGCGCCCGGCGCGACCGGCGGAGAGCGGGGAGGGACGGCGCGTCCCCCCGGCCTACCGGAGATATCCGGCGAACTCCTCAAGCGAGATGAGCCCGTCGCCGTCCTGGTCGAGCTTGGCGATGGCGGCACGGGCCGTCTCGGGGGTGACCGGCTGGCCGAGCACCTCCATGAGGCGGGTGAACTCCTCAAGCGAGATCAGGCCGTCACCGTCGACGTCGATGATCTTGAAAGTCGTCGCGTAGTCGTTCGTCATGGGTGCGTCCGCCTTCCGGGAGTGGGGGATCGGGCGTCAAGCACATTAGCGGGCGATCGCGGCCCTGGGGAGACCGTGGGTCCGCGGTTTCCCCGTCGGGAGTCCCCGCCGGGGGACGGCCACGCTTCCGTCCCACTTCTCCGGAGCGTTTCCCTTTCAGGATGATGTGCGGCTTTATGGCTTTTTAGCGACTTCACCGATGTTGTCGGCATCGGGCGCGATAAGGCATTTGGCGGAGCTGGCCAGTCGTTAAGGAAATCTGCTTTTATTCGACGTTTTGTGGGGGTGATGGGTAAAGAAACGCGCTCTCCTTGTCAGGTGTGTCAAACGATTCTGGGGGACACCGTTTCCTGATTCTCCGCCGTGGTTCAAAAGTGCCCGCACCGGGTTTTTTGCGAGCGCCGGAAGAGTAGAGAAGACGTCGTGGCTACCCTTATGAAAAGCGTCCTGGCGAGCGGTGCACTCGCCGGGGCCGTCCTCGCTCAGGCGTCCGCTCCGGCGTTCGCCGACACAGCACCCAAGCAGGTGCCGAAGCAGGTGCAGAGCAGCAAGGGGGGTCCTGACCCCTTCTGTGACGACAGCCCGCTCATGGTGACCTTCCACTCGTTCTGTACTTCGTCGTGGGGTACGGCGGTGCCTCGTCCCGCCCCCACCCCGCCGGCGGCCGCTCCCGCTCCCGCTCCGCCCGTGGCGGCAGGCAACTACATCCTGCTGTGCAGGTGGCTTCGTCTTCCCGAATCCCTCTGTGCCGTTCCCCCCGGTCCTCCCGGCCCGCAGGGCCCGGCCGGCCCGCAGGGCCCGCCCGGACCGGTCGGTCCGCAGGGCCCGGTCGGCCCGCAGGGTGACACCGGTCCGCAGGGCCCGGCGGGTCCGCAGGGCCCGTCCGGTCCGTCCGGTCCGGCGGGTCCGGTCGGCCCGCAGGGTGGCGTCGGCCCGCAGGGCCCGGCGGGTCCGCAGGGTCCGGAGGGTCCGGCCGGTCCGCAGGGCGAGTCCGGACCCGAGGGCCTGCCCGGCCTTCCGGGCCCGCAGGGCGAGCGCGGTCCGGCCGGTCCGGCCGGCCCCGCCGGCCCGCAGGGTCTGCCTGGGCTTCCCGGTCCGCAGGGTCCGGAAGGCCCGATGGGTCCGATGGGGCCGATGGGCATGACCGGTCCGCAGGGTGAGCCTGGTCCGGCGGGTCCGCAGGGTGACACCGGCCCTCAGGGTCCGCAGGGTGATGTCGGTCCGCAGGGTCCGCAGGGTGATGTCGGTCCGGAGGGCCCGGCTGGTCCTCAGGGTCCGCAGGGTGACACCGGTCCGCAGGGTCCGCAGGGTGATGTCGGTCCGGCCGGTCCTCAGGGTCCGCAGGGTGACACCGGTCCCCAGGGCCCGCAAGGTGACACCGGCCCGCAGGGTCCGGAGGGCCCGGCTGGTCCTCAGGGTCCGCAGGGTGACACCGGTCCGCAGGGTCCGCAGGGTGAGCCCGGTCCGCAGGGTCTGCCCGGTGACATCGGCCCCGCTGGTCCGCAGGGGCCGCAGGGCGACACCGGCCCGCAGGGCCCGCAGGGTGAGCCTGGTCCTGCTGGTCCGCAGGGTGACACCGGTCCGGCGGGTCCGCAGGGTCCGGAGGGCCCGGCTGGCCCGCAGGGTCTGCCTGGTGACATCGGCCCCGCTGGTCCTCAGGGTCCGCAGGGTGACACCGGCCCGGCTGGTCCTCAGGGTCCGCAGGGTGACGTCGGCCCGATCGGCCCCCAGGGCCCGCAAGGTGACGTCGGCCCGGTCGGCCCGCAGGGTCCGATCGGCCCGCAGGGTGACATCGGCCTGACAGGTCCGCCCGGACCTGAGGGTCCTCAGGGTCCGCCCGGACCCGAGGGACCGCAGGGCCCGCCCGGACCCGAGGGGCCGCAGGGTCCTCCCGGACCCGCCGGGACATCCGGTGTGACCGGTCTGCAGGGCCCCGTGGGGCAGGTGACCGTGGTCTATCCGCCCAAGCAGGTCGTCTACCCGAGGACGATGGTGTACACCCGGCCGGTGTTCTACACCCGTCCCGTCGTGGGGGTCGTCCGGGCCTACCCGGTCGGCGCGGTCTGCACCACCGCGATCGTCCCGTTGTGCTGATCCCACCGCCCTGAGCGGGGACATCCCGCTCCACCGGCCGTGTGAGGCGCCGGAGGGCCCTGTGAAGGGCCCTCCGGCCGACGGGTCGCACACGTGACCGGCACGCCGGTGGAGTGGGCGGGCACCGGACGAACGGGAAGGCGCGGGCTTCACGGTCCGCGCCTTTCCCATGCGAGCCGGGCTCCACGGCTTCTCCGTGCGAGGTCGTACGCCACGGTCCGTGCCTTCTCCATGCGGGGCCGCACTCCAGGACCCGTGCCTTCTCCGTGCGGGGTGTGCTCCGCGACCCGCGCTTTCCTCATGAAATCGTCACGCGAGGGTAGTGCGGATGCATGCGAATGACCTACACAGCCGACCTGTGGTGGAAGAACGCCGTCGTCTACTGCCTTGACGTCGAGACCTACAAGGACGGCAACGGTGACGGCATCGGCGACTTCCGGGGACTCGCCCAGGAGGTCGACCATCTTCACCGGCTCGGGGTGACCTGCATCTGGCTGATGCCGTTCTTCCCGACCGAGGACCGCGACGACGGCTACGACATCACCGACTTCTACTCGGTGGACCCCCGGCTCGGCACCCTGGGCGACTTCGTGGAGTTCATGCGCACGGCCAGGGACCGGGGGATCCGGGTGATCGCCGACCTGGTGGTCAACCACACCTCCGACCGGCATCCCTGGTTCAAGGAGGCCCGGTCCAGCCGCGACTCGGCCAAACGGGACTGGTACGTCTGGCGCGACGAGCCCGAGCCGTTCGACCCGAAGGCGATCGTCTTCCCCGACAAGGAGGACAGCGTCTGGGAGCTCGACGAGAAGACCGGGCAGTACTACTACCACAGCTTCTACCGCTTCCAGCCGGACCTGAACACGGGCAACCCCGAGGTGCGCGACGAGATCGCGCGCATCCTCGGGTTCTGGATGGAGCTGGGGCTGTCGGGGTTCCGGGTGGACGCGGTGCCGTTCCTGATCGAGGACATCAACGGTGACCCCCACGAGTTCCTGGCCGATCTGCGCGCCTTCATGAACCGCCGCGACGGCTCCTCGATCCTGCTCGGCGAGGTGAACCTGCCGTACCCCGACCTGATGAAGTACTTCGGTGACGGCAACGGCGACGAGGTCACCCTGTGCTTCGACTTCATCGCCATGCAGCGGTTCCACCTGTCGATGGCCCGCGAGAACCCCCGCGTCCTGGCCGAGGCGCTGCGTGAGCGGCCCGAGCCGCCCGACGACTCCCAGTGGGCCATGTTCGTCCGCAACCACGACGAGCTGACCCTGGACAAGCTCACCGACGCCGAGCGGCAGGAGGTCTTCGACGCCTTCGGCCCGGACAAGGACATGCAGCTGTACGGCAGGGGCCTGCGCCGCCGCCTCCCGCCGATGCTCGACGGCGACACGCGCCGGCTCAAGCTGGCCTACAGCGTGTTGTTCAGCCTGCCGGGTACGCCGGTGCTCTTCTACGGCGAGGAGATCGGCCTCGGTGAGAACCTGGCGGGCGAGGGCCGGATGGCCGTCCGGATCCCGATGCAGTGGTCGCCCTCCGGCGGCTTCTCGCCCGACCCGAAGGTCTCCGTCCCCTCTCCGGACGGGAGGTTCGGCCCGCGCAACGTCAACGTGAGCGACCAGCGCCGCGACCCGGACTCGCTGCTGCACTGGATGAAGCTGCTGATCGAGCGCTACCGCGAGTCCCCGGAGCTGGCCTGGGGCTCCTACGAGGTGCTCGACACCGGGGACGACGCCGTACTGGCCCACCGGGCCGACGCCGAGGGCGGCACCGTGGTGGCGGTGCACAACTTCGCCGGCCGCGAGGCGGAGGTGGAGCTCGTGCTGAAGGACCTGGGCCACTGCGACGTGCTCGTCGACCTGCTGGTGGACGGCACCCAGGAACTTCCCCCGGACGGCCGGGTGAGGTTCACACTGGAGCCGTACGGCACGCGCTGGCTCCGCGCCACCACACGCGACACGGCGCCGGAGGACAGCTCGGCCAAGAGCCAGTGATCCCGGCCCGGCCGCCCGGACCGACCGGTCCGCCCGGTCCCGGCCGTCCGGGGTGGTCGCCCCGGACAGCCCGGACAGCCCGGACAGCCCGGACAGCCCGGACAGCCCGGACGGCCCGGTCGCCCCGGGCCGCCCGAGTCGGTCAGTCCGCGCGGCCGGGTCGCTCCGCGTCGTCCGGGACGGGGCCGTCGCGGTCGCCGTCTCCGGCGGGCCAGGGGAGCATGGCGAGGTCGGCGACGCGCTCCAGCTCCTCGCGGCCGACGCCGTCGCGGGCTTGGGTGGACATGCCCTGGAGGACGCAGGCGTAGAAGGTCGCCAGCGCGTCGACGTCGGTGTCCGAGGAGAGCCGGCCCGCCGCGACGTCCCCGGCGATGCGCTCGGCGATCGCCGCCTTGCCCGCCTCCCTGAGCCGGCGCAGGCTCTCCTCCACCTCCGCCGACCCCGGTCCGCAGTTGACCGCCGCGCTGATCACCATGCAGCCGGGCGGGTGGGACGGGTCGGTGTACTCCGCGGCGGCCTGGCGCAGGAAACGGGCGACCGCGGCCCGGCCGGTCGTCTCCTCGCGTAGCGCCCGCGATGTGAAGGCGCCGTGGGTGCGCTGGTAGCGCTCCACCACCTCGTCGAACAGCCGCCGCTTGTCGCCGAAGGCGGCGTACAGGCTGGGCGGGCGGATGCCCATGGCGGCGGTGAGTGAGGCGATCGAGGTCGCCTCGTACCCGTGCCGCCAGAACTCCCGCAGTGCGCTCTCCAGTGCCGCGTCCCGGTCGAACTCGCGTTGCCTGCCCATGTCCCCAATTGTAGCGACCGCTAAAGAACCGTGCTACGGTCCTTTCTGTAGCGACCGCTAAAGATGGGAGTGAGTGACATGAGGACCGCTTTGGTGACGGGTGCGAGCCGGGGGATCGGCCGGGCGATCGCGCTGCGGCTGGGACGCGACGGTGTGCGGGTGGCCGTCCACTACGGCAGGGACGAGGTTGCGGCCAAGGAGACGGTGGAGGCCATCACCGGGGCCGGGGGCCGGGCCTTCGCCGTACGGGCCGAGCTGGGTGTGCCCGGAGACGTGGACACGCTCTTCGCCGCGCTGGAGCCGGAGATCGACGGACTGGACATCCTGGTCAACAACGCCGGGGTCAACGCCTCGGCGTCGATCGAGGAGCTCACGCCCGAGTTGTACGACAGGGTGTACGCGGTGAACGTCAAGGCGCCGCTCTTCATCATCCAGCGGGCGCTCCCGCTCATGCGGGACGGCGGGCGCATCGTCAACATCACCTCGGGGGTGACCAGGATCGCCCTCCCCGGGACCATCGCCTATACCGGGACCAAGGGGGCGATCGAGGTGATGGGCCGGACCCTCGCCAAGCAGCTCGGGCCGCGCGGGATCACGGTGAACTCGGTCGCCCCGGGGTTCGTCGACACCGACATCAACGCCGACTGGCTGCGCGGCAACCCCGAGGCCCAGGCGTACGCGGCGGGCTTCGCGGCCCTGGGCCGGGTCGGCACGCCCGAGGACGTCGCCGACGTGGTGGCCTTCGTCACCTCCGCCGACGCCCGCTGGGTCACCGGCACGACCCTCGACGCCACCGGCGGCTCCGCCCTCTGAACCCGGGCCGGCGCCCTCCGCCTTCCGGGTCTTCCGGGCGGACGCCGTCCGGTCCCCGGCCGGGCGCTCCGGGCGGGTCGCCGCCCCGATCTCCGGCCGCCCCGATCACCGGCCGCCCCGATCACCGGCCGGGCCGTCCCCGGCCGGTCGGCGGGTCGGCGGTGTCAGGGGCGGCGCTGCTGGTGACGGTCCTGCCGGGGGTCGCGCTTGGTCTTGAGCTTGTCGAGCTGCTGCAGGAGGTCGTCGCGGACCTCGTTCAGCGCCGAGGTCATGTCCTCCTCGCCGGAGGTCGCCACCAGCGGGTCGGCGCCCGCC
Source organism: Streptosporangium sandarakinum (assembly GCF_050942225.1). Classification (NCBI taxonomy): domain Bacteria; kingdom Bacillati; phylum Actinomycetota; class Actinomycetes; order Streptosporangiales; family Streptosporangiaceae; genus Streptosporangium; species Streptosporangium sandarakinum. Next base: position 7,610,622 of record NZ_CP192034.1, on the reverse strand, counting down.
AGCCGGCACTCAAGGGTGACCTTCTGCTCGGCCCGGTCGCGGTTCTTGACGTTCAGCAGCAGGTCGACCGAGCTGAGCGGGTGGGAGCGCAGTCGCTTCTCCAGCGGGGTGAACCGTTCAACGATCCCGGGACGCTCGTCGTCGGCGAAGCCCCTGCCGAGGTAGAGCCGCTCGTCGACGATGTTCACCTGCTCCTCGCCCGCGCTCTTCATCGTCATATGTCCTCCTACCAGCTCTGTGTCTTCTCATCGTGTGGTCCGCCGGTCAAGGGGACTCGTCTCCGGCGCCGCGCCGTGCGTCACCGTCGTCCCGGCCGTTCCGCACCGGACCACCGTCGTCCCGGCCGGGCCGTACCCGGTCGTCGGCGGTTGTGCTGGCCGTACCCGGCCGTCGGCGGACTATGCGGGCCGTACCCGGCTGAGACACCGGGCGGGTTCCGGGGTCGCGCGCGGCGCCGGACGGGCCGCGGGACCGGGCGCGGAGCCGGGCCGGGCCGGGTCCGATGCGACGTCATCCCGGTAGACGCATATGCTTCCCATGGCTGGAACCAGGTATTGAGCAGGACCTAAAAGGAGAAATTGACCGTGTACAAGGAGTTCGCAGTCGAGGCCGTGGTGTGGCTGATCCCCGTCATCGTGCTGCTCGGCCTGGCACTCATGATCACTTCTGGCTGACCCCGGCACGGCCGGAATCCCCGGATCCCGGCACGACCGGGATCCCCTGACCCCGCGGAGCCGCCCGGTTAAGGCGGGAGCGCCCGCCGCGCCCGCCCCGGGACGCCCGTTCCGGAACCCGGCCCGGGAGAGCCACGCCGGGACACCCGCCCCGGGACACCCTTCTCGCGAAGCCCCGTCACGCCGCCCGCCTGCGGCGGGGCCGTAGCCGGGGTGTCCGGGGCTCATCTCCGCACCCGCCGCGGCACAGGCCGGAGAACCTCCGCCCCCTCCCGTACGGCGAGCGCGGCGGCCAGACAGGCGACCGGGATGACCGGCAGGACGTAGCGGTGGTCGAAGTCCAGCACCGCCACCGGACCCACCAGCAGCCCCGCCGCCACCGCCCACGGCAGCATCACCGAGCGCCACCGGAAGACCGCCCCGGCCGCGCCCGTCAGCAGGATCGCCGCCAGCATCGGGCCGCGCAGGTAGGCGGGGTACTGGTAGGCGACCAGGAAGTCCGCGTACGGCCGGACCGAGTAAAGCCCCCGGATACCGGGGTCGTACTCCCGCCTGACCTGGTCGATCAACGGTTGGGTGGGCAGCGCCCAGTCCCCGAGCGCGAAGCCGAAGGCCGCGTTGACCCGCTTGGGGTGGGGGACGGGGGTCCAGGGGAAGGCGAGCGAGGTGTCCTTCGCCACCTCGCGGAGATAGTCGAGCGGCTGGGCGGCGATGGCGCGCAGCGCGAACGACCGGGCGAGCGCGTTGTGCGAGAACCGGTCGCCGGGAAGCCGGTTGAGTGAGGCGCCGGGGGCCCACACGTACTCCGACGCCGCGTCCACGACCGTGCCGTTGGGGCAGAGCCGCGCCTCCTCGGCGGGAGGGTCGATCACCGAGCAGTCGGCGAACGTCATGGTGCGCGCCCACAGCGCCACCCCGTCCGCGCCGCTGAGCGCGAACGCGCCGTGGTGCGCGCGGTACCAGCCCGCGTAGGCGGCGAGCGGGAGCGTCCCGGCGAGCGCCAGGGCCGCCAGCGGGCGCCACCCGGCCCGCCGTACGGCCAGCACCAGGAGGACCAGGACGAGCAGCGGCAGCGCGATCGTTCTGGTGAGCGCCGCCGCCGCGAACAGCAGGCCCGCCACCGCGGCGGCCCGCGGCGACAGCCTGGGCGACCACATCAGCGCGGCCACCCCGGTGACGATCAGGAAGATGAACTGCATGTCCGACAGCACCCCGTGCTCCAGCCGCAGGAACGACGCGTCGAACAGGGCCGGCACGGTCGCCAGGGACGCCCCCCATCCGGGCAGGGACCTGCGGCGCAGCAAAGCGTAGATCACCGCCCCGGTGGCCAGGCCCAGGAGGTGCTGGACGGCCGCGATCACCGCCACGCTGTGGAACGGCCACAGGGCGCGCAGCAGCAGCGGGTAGCCGATCGGATGGAACGTCGCCGACGGCCGCAGGCGGACGGCCATGTCGAGGTAGGTGAAGGAGTCGTACCAGTACAGCTGTGCGGGGCGGTAGCCGAGCATCGTGATCACGCGCAGCGCGGCGGCCAGGACGAGGACCACCGTGAACACGCGGTGCCGGGCGAGCGCGCGGCGAACGGCGACGAGCGCGTGACGGGCCGCGACGAGCGGGCGGCGGACGGCGGTGGACGGGCGGAGCGGCCGGGGGGCCGTCGCCGGGCGGGTGTCTGTGAACATGCGGGGTCCGATCGTCTTTCCGGGTACGCCGGAGCCGGGCACGCCGGAGCCGGGCACGTCGAAGTCGGGCATGCCGAAGTCAGGTACGCCGGGTCGGGCGTGCCGGAGGCCGGGCGTGCCGCGGTCGGGCACGCCGAGGAGAGCGCGCGGCGCGGAGCCGGCGCCGTGAGGGAACGCGAGGGAAGGGGCGCCCGGCCGCGGGGCGCGGAGGGCGAGAGCTCTCCAGGGAGCAGGAGGGCGGCGATCCCCGGAGAGCGGGGGAGGGCGAGAAGCCCTCAGGCGTAGGCGGAGTCCTCCGGCGGGGCCGTCAGCCGGATGCGGGATCCTCCGAGGGGGCCGTCAGGTGAAGCGGGTCCTCCGAGGGGGAGGACCCGGTCACCAGGTCCCCGATTTCGGGTGGGAGGGCTCGCCCTCCGGTGAACCCCCCGGAGAGGTGCCGATCACGAGACCCCCGTCTCCGGGTCGGAGGAGCCGGTCTTCGGCGAGCCCTTCCGGCACATGTTCTCCGGGGCGCCCACCGCCTCGGGCAGGGCGAGTTCCTTCTTGGCAGGCCAGACCAGTACGAGTGCCGAAGTCGCGGACTCCAGGACGGCGTCGTGGACGTACCACCGGCCGGGCGCCGGCTTCCCCGCCTGCCTGCCGCCGTAGGAGATGGTCCTGACGCTGACGCCGCGGCTCTCCAGCAGCGGACGCACCTCGGACAGGGGGCGGTTGACGAAGGGCACGCAGTGGAGCAGCCCGCCGGGCGCGGCGAGACTGGTTCGCCACCGGTAGGTCTCACCCGGTCGCGCCGGGCGGGCGAGGGAGATCTCGGCCTGTCCCCGGTAGCGGACGGGGACCCTGATCCCGATCGGGCAGTCCCCCCATGGCCGATCACAGCCCCCGGGACGGTCGATCGTACTGATGAGGTCCTTCCTGCGCCGCAGCTCCACGTTGGACAGACCACTGGAGCGTGGGTCCATCACCACCATCCGGCCGGCGAGGCTCGGCGGCGCCGGATCGAGGACGAGCGAGATCCGCAGGCCGCGGTCCCGTAGTTCGCGCTGGTAGGCGGCGGGGGCGGCGTACATGTCCCTGACCATGATCAGCATGTTGTCGCCCTCCCGCCTGATGTCGAGGGCGGCCGAGGCCGGGGCGGTGCCGAACAGGCCGGGAAGCGCCCAGCTCAGCATCGTCACGGCGGCGGTGATCCCGGCCACGAGGGGCGCGGCGAACCGCCGGGCGGGCCGGGAGAGGCCCTGCCACCGGCGACCGTGAGGGACGGTGAGCCATCGGCGGAGCCCGCCGGCGGCGGGAACGGGCATGGCGGTGATCTCGTCCAGCAGCTCCCTGGCGCCGGGGGTCATGCCGGGGCCGGGGTCCGGGGCGATCCCGGCGACGAGACGGTCGATGTCAGGCACCGGATCCACCCTTCACCAGCGCGACCGCGCGCGAGCCGTACCTGGCCATGTCGAGCCCCTCCGCCTGCAGCTCCCTGGCGAGCCGCCTGCGGGCGCGGTGCAGCCGCAGCCGCACCGCGCCGTGCGAGCACCCCAGCACCTTCGCGATCTCCTCACCGCTCAGACCCTCCCAGCTGACCAGGGCGAGCAGCTCCCGGTCCTCGGGACGCAGGCGCATGAACGCCTGGCGCACCCCGTCGGCGTCGTCCTCCACGAGGTCCTCGGCCCAGACGGTCAGCTCGGCGCGCAGCCGTACGGCCAGCGCGGACCGCCGGGTCTCCGCGCGCCGCCGGTTGGCCAGGACCCGCCGGGCGACCCCGTACAGCCAGAGTTTCGCGTCGTGACCGTCGGGGATGTCGCGCATCCGCCGCCAGGCCGTGGTGAACGTCTCGGCGAGCGCGTCGGCGGCGTCGTCGGGGGAGTCGGTACGGCGTCGCACGTAGGCGAGCAGGTCGGGGTAGTGCGCCTCGTAGATCTCCTCGAAGCGCCCCTTCGGGTCAGGGGGGCCCACGCTGTCGCCTTTCGCCGGGTGCTCGTCACCTTGCACCTGTCCGGGTACGGCGCGGTGTTACGTCTCAACCGAGATTTCTGTAAAAAGTATGGCTTCCGATGTGGCACGGTACGACGCCCGGCGGAACGCGGACTCGGCGGGACCCGGGCTTGATGAGGTGCGGCGCCGGGGAGGCGTCCCGGCGCGGTCGGCGCCGGAGTGGCGCGGTGCCCGGTGGAACGCGGCGATCGGAGTGTCCGGGGGGACCCTGGGCCGGAGCGCCGGAACGATGGCTGGTGAAGATTTGGGGCCGCGTCGGGCTTGGTGAAGGTCGCTTTTCGGTACGAACCTCCTACTCAGCGTGATTTTTCTTCAAGGGTGCGAGGAGGACTTCCGATGGAGATGCCCATCGTGAACCGATGTCAGGCCGAAGCCTGCGCGTACAACAGGAACCAGGGGTGCCACGCACTGGCGATCACCGTGGGCGACCGGCGGCACGCGCGCTGCGACACCTTCTTCACCGACTCGGTCAAGGGCGGCGACCCGGGCGGCACCGGCCGGGTCGGCGCGTGCAAGATGGCCGACTGCCGGCACAACGACCAGTTCGAGTGCCAGGCTCCCGGCATCACCGTCGGAGCGGGGGAGAACGGGGCCGACTGCCTCACCTACGACCCCGTCTACCAGACCGCCTGACCGCGCGGCCCGTCATCCGGTCCCGGGGGCGGTCACGAGACCGGGGCCGTGCCCGAGGCCGGGGGCGGGCCGATGACATCCACCAGTGCCCGCAGTCCCTCGACCACCTCCGGGCCGGTCGGCGACCTCTCCGGGTCGATCAGCCACTGCACCATGACGCCGGAGAGCAGCGCCATCTGCACCGAGCCGAGCGTGCGCGTCGCCGCGTCGGCGACCTCCTCCTCCGGGACCCCCGACAGCAGCGCGGTCAGCCCGCGGCGCCCCTCCTGCTGGCTTCCCGACAGGTGACGCCGCAGCTCGGGGGAGTGCTCCGCCTGCAGGGCCGCCTCGATGCTGGCCAGCCACAGCCTCCGGCTGGCGGTGAACGACTCGATGATCCGCGTCCACATGGCCTCGTACTCCTCCGCCGAGGAGGACCCCGCCTCGCCGTAGGCGGCCAGCGTGCGCCCGGTCTCGCTGCCCCACTCGTCGATCGCCTCGATGAGAGCCGCGATGAGCAACGCGTCCCGGGAGCCGAAGTGGTAGCCGATGGCCGCCATGCTGACCCCTCCGGCGGCGGCCGAGATGTCGCGGACGGTGGTCCGCGCCCAACCCTTCTCCTCCAGGCAGCGCCGGGCGCCGGCGATCAGATCCTCGCGATTTCCCATGCCGGGATGCTACTGGCCTCCCTCTCCGCTCGGCGGCATGCCCTTGCGCACCTGCCTTAGGCATATGTCTTGCGCATATGCGCAAATCGGCGTAACGTTCCGAGCACACGCCACCGGGGCGTGACCGCTAGACCGCGAAAGGGTCAGCCATGAACCAGAGCACCCCCCAGGCGACCGCCCCCGTCCGGGCCGAGTTCCGCATCGACGGGCGACGCCTGTCCTACGTCGACTTCGGCGGCCCCGGCCGTCCCCTCATCGCCCTGCACGGCCACATGTCCGAGGGGGCGAGCTTCGCCCGGGTGGCCGCCGCGCTGGCGCCGGAGTGGCGGGTCATCGCCCCCGACCAGCGCGGGCACGGTGAGTCGGACCGGGCACCCGACTACTCGCGCGAGGGATACGTCGCCGACGTCGTCGCCCTGCTCGACCACCTCGGCCTCGACCGGGCCGTGGTCATGGGCCACTCACTGGGCGGCATCAACGCCTACCAGCTCGCCGCGCGCCACCCCGAGCGGGTCTCCGCGTTCGTCAACATGGACGCGCCGGTACGGCTCGGCCTGGACGGCGGCCCCGACCCGCTGGCCTTCGTGCTCGCTCTGCCGTACGAGGCGCCCACCCGTGAGGCGATGATCGAGGGGATGGGGCACTTCGCGCCGTTCTTCGCCGACGCCCTGCGGGAGAACCCCGACGGAAGCTGGCGCCTGCCGTTCCACCCCGAGGACATCCACGAGTCCGAGCAGTCCAACCGCGGCGACCACTGGGCCGACTGGACGGCGAGCACCTGCCCGGCCCTGCTGATCCGCGCCGCCGAGGGCGGCGTCATCTCCGCCGAGGACGCCCGGGCCATGGTCGAGCGGCGTCCCGGCACCCGCCTCGTGGAACTGCGGACCGACCACTTCGTCTACGCGGCCGACCCCGAGGGTGTCGCCGCCGCCGTCGCGGGGTTCCTGCGCTCAGTCGCCCTGGCCGGCTGAAGGGGCCGGCGTGGCGGTCCTTCCGGAGCCGGTCCTCACCGAATCCCTCTCCACCGGACCCCTCTCCACCGGGCCGGTCCTGGCCGAGCCGGTCTTCGCCGAGCCGGTCCTCGTGGAACCGTTCCCGGTGGAGGCGTCCTCGGCGGGGGTCCTCTCAGCGGCGGTGTCCTTCGCGGGGGCGGGCTCGCCGCAGGTGAAGCCCTCGTGGTCGGGCTCCAGCTCGATCCCCTGGAGCACGGTCGCGCCCATCGGGCGGCGGAAGGTCTCCCGCCGGGCGCAGTCATAGAACGCGTAGGTGCCCTCGTGCTCGCCGAGCAGCAGCAGGGGCGTCCCGCCGTACAGGGGAGTCCCCTTGGCGGGGGTGACGGCGACCACCCACTGGTCCTGGAAGCCGGCCAGGCTCAGCACGATGCTTCCCCGTCCCGTGGCGGCGAGCGCCTCCGCGTCCGCCTCCAGTTGCCCGATCAGCGCGAAGCCGAGCCCGATGCCGGTGAACGCGGCGATCACCACCCGCATCCCGGCCCGGCCCGTCGGGCGGCGCCGCAGCAGCCGGAACGGCACCAGGAAGGAGACGGTCCCGATGACGGCGGCGACCAGCACGATCGAGGCGAGCCCGGCGCCCTCGTCGAGGTCCAGGTAGCCGAGGAAGCCCCAGTACGTCGCGCCGCACCACACCGCGCCCAGGGTCGCCGCCGCCCACGGCCGTGCCCGTACGGCGCGGGCCAGCCTGGCCGCGTGCCCCAGCGTGGCCCTGTTCACCAGCCAGCAGACGGCCACCAGCGCGCCCAGGACCAGCGAACCCGCCAGGATCAGCAGGACCAGGGACCCGACCAGGCGTCCGAACATGGTCGCCTGGTCGATGCCCGCCTGCTCGGGGCTGATGTTGAAGATCCCGTACATCTGCTGGACGCCGAGGTACAGCAAGGCGTAGAGCGCGATGCCCACCGGGAGCACCACCGAGCCGATCCGTTCCAGCAGGTCCATGGCGCTGCCCTGGCCGGTGGCATCCCTGTCGGTCATTTCGCGATTTATCCCGTGTTGGCGTGCGCTGTCCGGGACAGCGTGCCACACCGGAACCCTCGCGGACACCGGGCGGTTTCCCCCCGATGCCACGGGGCGCCGGGAGCCTCACCCGGCGCCCCTCACTCGCCGCGTCCCTCACCCGGCGCCACTCACCCGCCGCGTCCCTCACCCGCCGCGTCCCTCACCCGGCGCCCCTCACTCGCCGCGGGCCTCCGCGAGCGCCGTCTCGAAGGCGTCCATCTCGCGCCGGACGCGGTCCAGCCCGGCCGACGGCAGCCACGCCATCGCCCGGCCGACCCCCGCCTCCTCCATCGCCTGGAGCACGTCGGGGTCGGCGGGCGCCGACATCATGATGACCTCGACGTTCTTCCCGGCGTCGTCGGCCCGCCGGAACAGCTCCTTCACCCGGTCCAGGATGCCGGGGGAGTAGTTCGGCAGCCAGGCGTCGCCGTACGAGAGCACCCGGTCGAAGACCTTGGGCCCCGTTCCGCCCACGAGGATCGGCGGGCAGGGACGCTGCGCGGGCTTGGGCCACGACCAGATCGGGCCGAAGGCGACGAACTCCCCCTCGTAGGAGGCCTCGTCGTGCGTCCAGATCTCCCGCATCGCCCGGACGTGGTCCTTCATCACCGCGAAGCGCCGCGCCGGGTCCACGCCGTGGTTGCGGATCTCCGGGTCGTTCCACCCGGCCCCGATCCCGAACTCGAAGCGCCCGCCGGTGAGGTCGTCCACGCTCGCCACCGTCTTGGCCAGGCCGATCGGGTCGTGCTGCGGCACCAGGCAGATCCCGGTGCCCACGCGCAGCCGCGTGGTGGCGAGCCCGGCCGCCGTGCAGGCCACGAACGGGTCGTAGGTGTGCCAGTACTTGCGGGGCAGCTCGCCGCCCTCGGGACGCTCGGGCAGTTTCTCCCCCACGGGGATGTGGGTGTGCTCGCTGAAGAGCAGCGCCTGGTGGCCGCGCTCCTCGACCAGTCCGGCGATCACGGCGGGGCCGACCGCGTCGTGCGTGGCGAAATACCCGAAACCAGAGTCCATCGCCCCAACGTAACCCGTCGCATTCCCATCCCCTGGAAGGCGCTCGGCCATCTTTTCCCCAGGTCTCCGGCTCGTTTCCCGGCGGGGCGCGGGCCCGGGAACCGGCCCGGCGGCCGGTGAACGCCGGGCCTTCATTCCCGACGGAACGCGATTCACCCTGAAATAAGGCGAAATGTCCAATTCACTTCTTATTTATGTACCTCTTCCCGGCTTTGCCGAAGTATAAGTGCTTTGCGGTTTCTTTTGGTATCCGACGATGGGCATTCTTAGGGCGTCGGTAACTCATGAGGACGAATCTGTCCTCCTGAAAATCGGAGGATCGCATGGAAATCAAGACCGCCGCGTCGCTCGCCGCGGCCGCTCTCGGCGCAGTCGTTTTCGCCGGTGCCTACACCGTTCCGGCTCAGGCCGCGTCCGTGGCTCCGGTCACCGCCGGGGGTGTGGGCATCCCCCTGGGCGTCGGCAACGGCGACAATGACGACGAGTTCTTCCTGGCGTTGGCCCTGCAGGAATTCTTCGACAACGACCGCCACGGTCAGAAGGACTGCGACGACGAGGACGACGACTGAGACCGTCTCCGCGCGTGACCGTGCGCGGACAGGGACGGACCCGTTTCCCACTCCCGGGCGGACGGCAGGACCCGGTGCCGGGGAAGGCGGAGTATCCGCGGCACCGCACCTGAACGAGACATCGGCGAACCGGGAACGTCCCGGCTGCGCGCCCGATTCCACTACGGAACGGGCGCGCAGCTCTTTTCTCCGGAAAGCACCGGCCTTTTCTCCGGAAAGCACCGGCCTTTTCTCCGGAAGGCGCCGCATGCCGGGCCGGGCGGAAAACGGGTGGCACCGGTCGCGGGGCGTGCGTCACCATCCGGGCCATGACACCCACCGAACCCGCGTCCCAACCTCGGCCCGTGCCCCCGGCCGGCGAAGAACCCCGTCCCGCGCCGGAGGTCCGTCCCGCCTCGATCGGGGACGCCGCCCTGCTTGCCCGGCTGAACGACTTCGTCCACTCCGTCCACGCCCGCAACCGGCCGGACGTCTTCCGCTCCGGGGCCGCCCACGCCGAACTGGTGCCGATCTTCGAGACCCACCTGGCCCGCGAGGACGTCCGCGCCTTCGTGGCCCACCTCGCCGGTCGGCCGGTCGGCTACGCCCTCGCCGTCATCGCCGACCGTCCGGGCGACGCCCTCGTGCGGCCGAGGATGTTCGTCATCCTGGAGCACCTGGCCGTCGATCCCCGGGCGGCCCGGACCGGCGTCGCCACCGCCCTGGTCGAGGCGGTGCGTACGGCGGGCAGACGGGAGGGGTGCTCCAGCCTGCTCACCGACGTGTGGGATTTCAACGCCGACGCACGGGCCTTCTACGAGGCGGCCGGTTTCACCCCGATGCGGCACATCCTCGAACAGCCCATCTAGGCCCGGAGATCGGCGGCGTGGGCGAGCGCGGGCCGTCGGCATGGTTCGCCAGGAAGGACCCTGAGGACGTGCTTATATCCATAAATGTGCCGTTATATCCTCTTTGGCTAGACTTCGCGGCTTGTGGAGATCTACCTGACCCAGGCGAAAATCGCCCTGCTTCTCGCCCCGCTGGCCATCGCGCTGCTGTCGCTGCCCTTCGTGTCTCGCCAATACGGCCGCTTCGGGCACATCGGGCGATGGTCGGGTTTCGTCACGGCGATGCTCGTCCTGTACGCCTGCGGCGTGGTGGCCTTCACCCTCTTTCCGCTCCCTGAGGTGACGCCGGACTTCTGCGTGATCCGGCAGAGCCTCGCGACGCCGCGCTGGCAGCCGCTGTCGAGCATCCAGGACGTGATCAGAGAGAACGCGGGACGAGGTCTGCCTGCCGCGCTGTACAGCAGGTCGGTGCTGCAGATCGTGTTCAACGTCGCCCTGTTCGTGCCGCTCGGCTTCTTCCTGCGCTACCGGCAGGGGCTCGGCGTGGCACGCACCCTGGCGATCTCCCTCGCCGGTTCGCTGACGATCGAGTTGACCCAGCTCACCGGCCTGTGGGGCCTCTACCCCTGCGCGTATCGGCTGTTCGACCTGGACGACCTGATCATCAATACGGTCGGCGCCGGACTCGGCTGGACACTGGCGGGCCCGGCTGCGCGGCTGCTGCCAGGGCCATGGCCGGCGCCCCGCCAGGACCTCGCCCCGCCCACCGCCGGCCGACTGGCGCTCGCCATGCTGCTCGACGGCGTGGTGTGGTTCTTCGCCTCGCCGGTGTTCGGGTTGCTTTCCGTCCAGGGCTACCGGCTCGTCACGGGTGGCCCGATGCCCGACGATGCCCTCCTGCGGGACATCCTGCCCAACTTGTCGTACGCGGTGATCGGGCTGGTCATCTTCGCACTCTTCCCGGCGGCGCGCAGGGACGGCGCCACACCGGGCCGCGCGGCCGTGCACGTCGCGGTCTGCCACTCGGCGACCGGGCGGCCCGCGCCTGTGCTCCGGCGGCTGGCCCGCTCGGCCGCGCCGTACCTCGCCCTCGTCGGGGGTGCGGCCGTCGGCGGCTTCATGCCCGTCCTCGCTCTCCTCGCCGTCCTGGAACTGGAACGGCGCGGCGTCATGGCGCGCTGGACCGGGACGCGGCTCGTCACTCGGGCCGCCGCCCGCCTGGGAGCCGTTCGAGGTTCGGATCATGTGGCTGAGGTGGGGAGCCTCAGCCACATGACCGAGCCTCGGAGGTAGGGTCCGGCCTCGTGGTCTTCCGGGGCCTCGTCGTGGCGGGCAGCCGGGCCGGGCATGGTGGCGGGCGGGTCAGTCGGAGCGGACCTCCAGGCCCAGGGCCATGGCGAGCGTGACGGCCTGCCGTACGTCGATGACCGCGTCCTTCAGCTTGGCGACGAGGGGGTCGAGGGCCGACAGGTCGCTTCCCCGCAGGTCGGCGCGGGTGAAATCGGCGCTGTGCAGCCAGGCGCCCGACAGGTCGGCGTCCCGGAGCACCGCGCCCTCGCAGCGCGCCTTGGTGAGGTCGGCCTCCCGTAGCCGTACGTCCTTGAAGGTCACGCCGCGCAGATCGGCCCCGGGGAGCCCGGCGAACGACCAGTCGCCGCCCTCGACCTTCAGGAGGCTGAAGGAGCAGTCGTCGAACACGCTGCCGACCAGCTTGCAACCGGTGAAGGTCGCGTCGAAGAACACGCAGCTCTTGAAAGCGCAGTTGGTGAACGCGCTGTCGGAGTGGACGGAGGCGTTGAACCGCACGTCGCGGAAGACGCATTCGTGGAACGTCGCGCCCCGGCTCGTCGCCTCGGTCATGTCCACGTCGACGAAGGCGACCCGTTCGTATCGCCTGCCTGAGAGGTCCTCGCTGTCCCAGTCCTCCGACCGGATGGTCGAGTGGGGCTCGGGCACGCCGTGCTTGCGGTCGGCCATCACGTGCGGGTCCTTCGCTCGCGGGGGCGGGCGCCGGATCGCGCCCGCGCCGGCCCGGCGGGCCGGCTCTCGCAACGGTAGTGACCTGGTCCGACATTCCGGCTCGGCGCGGAACCCGTGTCCCGGTTCGGCGCGGAGCCCACGTCCCGGCCCGGTGCCGAGTCCGCCGCGGCCGTGAAATTCTCCGGGGTGGCCCGTAACAACGGGCGGGCCCGGACCACTTCCCGGTGTCAGAAGAACATCCGGGACGAAAGGGGCCGGGCGTTGACGGATGATTCACGCAGGTTCACCGGCATGTACGACGAGTGCCGGCAGCGCGTGTGGGCCTACGTGGTCAGCCGCGCCGGGCGGCAGGTGGCGGACGAGGTGGTGAGCGAGACCTTCGCGATCGCCTGGAGGCGGCTGGAGGACGTGCCGGAACCGGCTCTGCCGTGGCTCCTCGGGGTGGCCCGCAACGTGCTGCGCGACACCGTGCGGGCGGAGGCGCGGCGGGAGGCGTTCGGCGCCGAGCTGCGGGCCTGGACCGCCGCGACGGGGGACGGCGTACGGCGGGCGGACGTCGCCGACGAGGTGACCGAGCGCCTCGGCGTGCTGGCCGCGCTGGCGGAGCTGCCCGAGGACGACCGGGAGATCCTGGTCCTGGTCGCCTGGCAGGGGCTCTCCCCGCGTGACGCGGCCCGCGTCATCGGCTGCTCCCAGGCGACGTTCCGCGTACGGCTGCACCGCGCGCGCAAACGGCTCGGCCGCGCCATGGAGAACCCGGTGAGCCCTCGGCCCCGGGTGAGGAACCTCAGCGAGGAGTTGTCATGAACGATCCCATCGACAGGCTGCGAGCCGCCCGTCCCGCGCACCTGGGGGACACCCCGGTCGACGAGCACACCCGGGCGGCGGAGCTCACGCGCGCCATGGCGCAGCCCCGCCAGGAACGGCGGACGCGACGGGCACCGGGGAGGCGGACGATCGCGAGGCCGGCGTGGGGGCTCGGCCTCGCCGGAGCCGCCGCCGCGGTGACCGCGGTGGCCGTCGCGATCACCGGGACCGGTGGTACGGCGCCCTCGCCGTCCGCCGCGCGGACCGGGCAGGCGGTGTCGTCCTCGGAGTCCCCGGGGTCCCCGGAGTCCCCGGGGTCCTCGCCGGGCCGTACGGCTCCGGACGGGCAGGTCCGGCTCTCCGCGCGGACCGTGCTGCTGGCCGCCGCCCACCGGGCCGCCGGCCAGCCGGACGAGACCGGCGCCTGGTGGCACACGGTGTCGGTGAGCCGGACCCTGTTCCGGGCCGAGGGCGCGGACTACACCGTCGTGGACCGGCAGCGGACCGAGAGCTGGACCCCGTCCGCCACCGGCCCCGAGCAACGGCAGCACAGCGGCTCGCAGTCGCTCGGCGCGCAGCCGGCGACCCCCGAGGACGAGGCGGCGTGGCGCGAGGCCGGCGCCCCGGCCGAGATCCCGGTCGTGGTGCCCGGCAAGAAGGGTGCGAAGCTGTCGCTGTCCACCGGGCCCGGGGAGGTCCAGAAGGGCCAGGCCCCCCTCCCCGACGGGGACAAGGTGTTCTGGCTGGGCCGCAACGTCAGCGTGCGGGACCTGCGCGCCCTGCCGTCCGAGCCGGACGCCCTCAAGGCGTGGCTGCTGCGCTCCTACAAGGGGCACGGCACCGAGTCGAGCGCCCCGATGTCGCGGGACGCCTGGCTGTTCACCGTCACGACGGGCCTGATCGCCGACATGCCGGTCACCCCCGAGGTGCGCGGCGCGGCGTTCCGGATGCTCGCCGGCCTTGCGTCCATCGAGGTCACCCGGGACGTCACCGACGCCGAGGGCCGCGCCGGCACCGCGGTCACGATCGACGAGCCGGAGGCGTCGGCCATGGGGAAGGCGGCGGCCGGGAACGACGGGGTCCTGCGCACCCGCCTGATCTTCGACGAGGAGACCGGACAGGCGCTGGCCACCGAGAACGTCGTGGTGCGGCCCGGCGGTCCCCAGGCCGGGATGGAGCCGGGCACCGTGTGGAACTCCGACGTCACGCTGGAGTCAGGCTGGACCGACGACGGGCCCGCCTCCTGACGTCACCCGTCATCGACCGCGGCCGGGGCCGCCGGGCCCGTCTCAGGGCCCGGCGACTCCGGCTGTTCCGAGCTCAGCGTTCAGCGTGAGGACCCGTCCTCGTCGCGCCAGAACTGGTCGGTGTAGGCGGTGTCGCAGTCGGACCGGACCGGGTGGGCGTTGTCCTCGTCTCCCCGCACGACCAGGCACTGCTGGCCGGCGAGGTTCCTCAGCTGGAAGTAGCCGTTCCTGGCGGACATGACCTCCCATATCTGGTCGTCGTAGTCGCCGCAGGAGGACTGGAGAGCGGGGGAACCCTCCGGGCCGCGCACGAGCAGGCATTTACCGCTGTTGGCGTTCACCAGCCGATAGCTTTTGTATTCGGAGTCGGCGTCCTCAGGAATGAAACGCCACTTCTGGTCGGGATAGTCGGCGCAGGACGACTGCACGGCCTTCGCGCCGTCGGCGTCCCCGCGCACGAGCAGACATTTACCGCTGTTGGCGTTCCTGACGTTGCGTCCGGCCTCCCGGTCGTGGCCCTGCCACTCCTGTTCCCGCCCCCGCTGTTCCCGGCCCTGGCCCTGGCCCTGCGGACTCTGCAGCTCCCGACCTCGCGCCTGCTCCCAGCCTTGATCGCGGCCCTGATCACGGCCCAGCTCCGGGCCCTGGATCCGGACCTGGCTCCCGTCCCGCTCCGCCCGGGCGACCTGGGGCCAGGCCGCGGCCGTGACACCCGCCGCCAGCAGGGCGAGACCCGCTCTCCCAGCCTTCACAGCCATTGTTCGCGGTATTCGCATCGAATGTCCCCCGATGAAATCGTGTTTCACCATTCCCCGCTTTCCCGCGCACCATAGCAACGCCCCGGGAAGCCCTCAAGGAATGGCTCGGGTGCGGAACGGGAAACGAATCACCGGGGCGGCGGGAGCCGCGGCGCGGGGGACGCCGCCCAGGATCCGCAGGCCGGGGAGCCCGGAACCGTCGGTCGGATGAGGCAGGGTTGCGATATGAGCATTGACCTTTCCGTGGTCTCCTCCTTCATGGCCACCCACGCCCGCCTCCTGGACCGCCGCCGGTTCGGGTTGCCGCTGGGCGAGAGCGATCCCGCCGCCGTGCTGGTGGCGCTGGACGGCTATCGCAACCCCGACGGCGGCTACGGCTGGGGCCTGGAGCCCGACCTGCGCTCCCCGGAGAGCCAGACGGGCGCCGCCGCGCACGCCTTCGAGGTGTTCGAGGAGATCGCCCCGGCCACGGCGCCGCAGGCCACAGCACTGTGCGACTGGCTGGAGTCGGTCTCGCTGCCCGACGGCGGCCTGCCGTTCGCGCTCCCCGTCACCTCCAGCGCCGGATGCGCCCCCTGGTGGGCCGGCGCCGACACCACGGTCTCCTCGCTGCAGATCACGTCCGTGACCGCGGCCGCCGCCCTCCGCGTCGCCGCCCGCGACCCGGCGGTCGCCGAACACCCCTGGCTCGACCGGGCCGTCCGCTACTGCCTGACCGCCGTCGAGGAGGTGGACCACACGTCCCACGCCTATGTGCTGGCCTTCGCCGTACGGTTCCTCGACGCCGTCCACGGCACCGCCCCCGAGGCGGCGGGCCTGCTGAAGCGCCTGGGCGAGTACATCCCCGCCGACGGGCGGATGCGCGTCGAGGGCGGCACCGAGGACGAGACGCTGCGCCCGCTCGACTTCGCCCCGTTCCCGGACCGCCCGGCGCGGGCGCTGTTCACCCAGGAGGTGATCGACGCGGACCTCGACCGGCTGGCCGGTCTGCAGCGGGACGACGGCGGGTGGACCGTCGACTACGCCACGATCTCGCCCGCCGGCGCCCTCGACTGGCGCGGATACACCACCGTGCGCGCCGTGGACGTCCTCCGCCGCAACGGCCGCCTCTGAGACCCCGGATCCGGAGGACCCGTCCTGGCCCGGACGGGTCCTCCGAGCCCGCGCCGAAAAGGCGAGTGAACCGGACGGGAACTGACCGGTATGGGATCTAGGCTCGCGGAGCCCCGCAGGACTCCGGAGCCGCGGGCCCGATCCCCGAAGGAGCCCCCGTCCCATGACCGCCGTGCCCGTCGTCTCCCGGCGTACCCTCAACCGGACGCTGCTGAGCCGCCAGTTCCTGACCAGCCGTACCTCCCGGCCCGCGCTGGAGGTGGTGCGGCACCTGGTGGCGGTGCAGAGCCAGGAGCCCAACTGGCCCTACGTCGGGCTCTGGACGCGGATGAGCCCCTTCACCCACGGCGACCTGGAGTCGCTGCTGCACGAGCGCGCCGTCGTGCGCTCCACCTCGCTGCGCCGTACCCAGCACCTGGTCGCCGCCGACGACTTCCGCTGGCTGCGTCCCCTGATCCAGCCCTTCATCGAACGCGCCGCGCGCCGGCCCCTCTACGCCGAGCCGGCCGCCGGGCTGGACCTGGCGGAGCTGGCCGAGACTGGCCGGGAACTGCTGGGCGACCGGGTCGTCCCGCGCCGGATGCTGGCCGGACTGTTCGCCGAGCGCTACCCGGGCCGCGACGGCATGATGCTGGCCCGGAACCTGGAGCTTCAGGTGCCGTTGGTGACCTCCCCGCGGATCGGCGTCTGGGGAGGCTGGGGCACCCGTCCCTCGATCGAGGTCGCCCTCGCCGACGCCTGGATCGGCGAGCCCATGGAGACGGCGCCGTCCGTCGAGGCGATGGTCCTCCGCTACCTGGCCGCCTTCGGGCCCGCCGGCGTCACGGACGTCCAGGCGTGGTCCGGAATCACCCGGCTGCGCGAGGTCGTCGACCGTCTCCGCCCGGAGCTCCGCGTCGTCCGGGACGAGCAGGGCAGGGAGCTGTTCGACCTCCCCGGCGCGCCGCTCGCCGAGGAGGACGCGCCCGCCCCGGTACGGTTCCTGCCCGCCTACGACAACGTCCTGCTCGGGCATGCCGACCGCACCCGGATCATCAGCGACGAGGACCGCGCCCGGGTCATGCCCGGACGGGCGCTGGTGCTGCCGACCTTCCTCGTCGACGGCTTCGTGCGCGGGATCTGGGAGCTGCGCGGCACGACACTCGCCGTCCTCCCGTTCCGGCCCCTGACACCGGGCGAGACCGAATCCGTGGCCGAGGAGGCCGAACGGCTCCACGCGTTCGTCGTCCCCGGCGCCCCCGCCCCGGACATCACCTTCTCCTGAACCGGTCCCCGCGGCCGGGCGTCATCGGCGCCGCGCGTCGTTCACGGGCGCCGGACGAAGCACGGCTCCGGTCCGCGTCACCCGGCGCCGCGCGCCGTCCGCGGACGACGGCGTCCCGGGGCCGCGTCATCCCTGGTCGCGGCCCGCCCGGGTCCCCTCGAAGGGGCTGTCGATGACGTATCGCCACCGCCCGTCCGGCCCGCGCCGGGCGACGTCGACGGCGGTGCTCTCGATGAGCACGGGCAGGCCGTCGGGGCCGGTGCCCTCGATGACCCAGTCGACGACCAGCAGGGCGACGTCACCGGCGGAGTGGACGTGCCGCGGCCGTACGGTGATGGGCACCCCGAGGGACTGGAACCGCTCGTTGGCGGCGTGGAGGTCCGGGCCGGTCAGCGCCGCACCCGATTCGGGGACGAACACCGCCCCGCTCTCGTACAGCTCCGCGACCGCCTCGGGGTCGCCGCTGTTGAACCGTTCGGCGAACACCGCGGGCACGTCCTCGGGGCGTTCGGCAAGCTGCCGCGTCATCGGCACAGGTCCTTCCGTAGGGGCCGCCGCCCGGTCTTTTCCGTCGGGCCGCCGGGCGGCCGGGCCGCCGCCGGTCCTCCCACCGGGCCGCCGGGCGGCGGGTCGTGAATCGTGGGTCGTGAGGTAGAAATCACCCGGACGCGGAAACGCTAGGAGGCGCTCTCGTGGCTCACCAAACGGTTGGTCACCCGGTACGGCCGGGCCTGCCCGACGACCCCCGCGCGGGCGTCACCGAACCCACCCCCGCCTGCCCGGTGGAGATCACCCTCGCGGCCCTGCACGGCCGCTGGACCACCCTGGTGGTCCGGGAGCTGCTGCGCGGCGACCGCACCTTCACCGAACTGCGGGAGGCCCTGCCCGCGCTTTCGGACAAGGTCCTGTCCGAACGGCTGGCGCACCTGGTGCGGATGGGCGTCATCGACCGGCACCGGCGGGCCGGCTGGCCGCCCCGGGTGCGCTACACGCTCACCGCGCACGGCCGCGACCTCGGCCCCGTCCTGCAGGCGCTCTGGGACTGGGGCGCGCGGCACCGGTCGCTCCCGCCGGGGGAACCCGGCGGGAGCTGAGACCCGACGCTCGTCCGGGACAGGTCCGCCCGCGCGTCCTGATGAACCCGTGGCGCCCGAAGCGCGTCCAACCCCTCCGAGGAGGTGCGATGGAAGCGTTGGGCACGGGGGACCCCGACCGGATCGGCGGGTACTGGCTGGCCGGACGGCTCGGTTCCGGCGGGCAGGGGGTGGTGTACGAGGCGTACGACGCCGACGGCGCCCGCTACGCCCTCAAGGTCCTGCACGCCACCACCGACCCCGGGCTGCGCGACAGGTTCCGCAAGGAGATCGCCGCGGCCCGGCGCGTCGCCTCGTTCTGCACCGCCAAAGTGATCGACGCCGACCCGGACGCGGCCCGGCCGTACGTCGTCAGCGAGTACGTGGAGGGCGTCAATCTGCGGCGCGCCGGGCGGCGGTTCACCGGGGACGACCTGCACCGCCTGGCGACGGCCGTCGCGACCGCGCTGACCGCGGTGCACGAGGCCGGCGTCGTGCACCGCGACCTCAAACCGGACAACGTCCTGCTCGGCCCGGACGGGCCCCGGGTGATCGACTTCGGGATCGCCCGGACCGCGGAGATGTCGCTGACCGCGAGCGGCGCCGTCGCCGGCACCCCCGCCTACATGGCCCCCGAGATCCTCACCGGACAGCGCGCCGGACCGCCGGCCGACGTGTTCGCCTGGGGGTGCGTCGTGGTGTTCGCCGCCACCGGCGAGGACCCGTTCCGGGCCGACGACCTCGGCGCGGTGATGCACCGCGTGCTGACCCACCACCCCGACCTGGGCGCGCTGCCGCCGTCCGTCCGCCCGCTGGTGGCCGCCGCGCTGGACAAGGACCCCGACCGCCGCCCGTCCGCCCGCGACCTCCTGCTCGCCCTGGTCGGAGGTCCCGGGGAGACCGGTACGGCCGGCGGCCTCTGGGCGGCCGGTACGGCGGGCGGCTCCGGGGAGGCCGGCCCGCTGGGCGGCTTCGGCGCGGACCTCCCGGCCGGGGGCGACCTGCTCGGCGCAGGCCGCCGCGCCGGCGCCCTGCACACCTCGGGCCCGGCCGACCCGGCCCTCGGCGCGCTGGCCGAGGACGCCTACGCCACCCTCGGGCCCGGCGAGCGGGAGTTCGTCCCCGAGCTGCTGCTGCGGCTGGTCACGATCGACGCCGACGGCCTGGAGACCGTACGGCGGGTACCCGCGGACGAGCTGCTGCCCGAGCGTCCCGAGACCCGCCGGCGCATCCTGGACGCCTTCGGCTACCTCGTCACCGAGCGCGACGGCGAGGTGGCCATCTCCCGCCCCGCCGTCCTGCGCGCCTGGCCCAGGCTGCGCTCGTGGGTGGAGGCCGACCGCGAGGGGCTGCCGGTCCTCGCCGAGATCGGCCGGGCCGCCCGCGTCTGGGACGCGCACGGCCGCCGCGACGCCGACCTGCCGCAGGGCAGCCGGCTGCAGGCGGCGCTCGGCTGGGCCGCCACCGGGCGGCGGCACCTGACCCTCACCCCGCTGGAACGTGACTTCCTCGCCGCCGCGGGCGGGCTCACCCGGCGTCGCGCCCGCCGCCGGCGGCTGTTCACCGTCGCGCTGGCGGTGCTGCTGGTGCTGTCCCTGGCCGGCGCCGCCGCCTCGGTCTACCAGGGCGCCCAGGTCGCCGAGCAGCGCGACCGGGTGGCCGCCGAACGCGACCAGGCCCGCGGCCGGGAGATCGCCCGCGTCGCCGGCGACCTGCGCACCACCGACCCGGTGAAGGCCATGCTGCTCAGCGTCGCCGCCTGGCGGCTCGCCCCCGGGTTCGAGAGCCGCTCCAGCCTCACCGACGCCATGTACGGCAGGGAGGTCGGCGTGTTCCGGCCCCCGGCGGCGCAGGGAGCCGCCGTGCAGGCGGTGAGCGGCGACGGCCGGACGCTCGCCCTCGTCGGTGAGCGCGGGGTGCGCGTGTACGAGGTGGCGACCGGCCGGCAGGTCGCCGAGTGGAACTCGCCCCGGCTGTCCGGGGGAGTGGGCCACGCCGATCTGAGCGGCGACGGCCGCCTGCTGGCCGTCACGGTCTCCCAGGCCATCCTGGTGTGGGAGACCCGCACCGGCCGCCTCGCCGGAAGCCGGTCGATGCCCGGAGTGAGCCCGGAAGGGCTGGAGGCCGACTTCGCGGGCAGCGGCCACCTCCTGGCGCTCAGCGGCTCCGAACGGCTCTGGGACGTGCGCCGCGACCGGCTCGTCCGCATGGGGTGGTCCCCGTACGAGACCTCGTTCACCGTCGCGCCGTCCGGGCGGATCGGCGCGACGGTGAACGGCGGCAGGGTCCGGGTGTGGCGGCTGCCCGGCGTCGTGGAGGACCGCCGCTTCCCGCGCGGCTGCGGCGGCGACGTCAACGTGGTGAGCTTCAGCGCCGACAGCCGGTTCCTGATCTGCGGCGGCGTGCGGATCGAGCTGTGGGACACGGCGACGGGCCGGCGCGCCCGGCAGGCCGCCGAGGCGCACGAGCAGAGCTACAACTGGATGTGGGCCTGGGCGGGCGCGGACCCGCCGGTGGCGCTGGACGGCGCCTCCGGGATACGGCTCAGCGACGACAACCGGCTGGCCGCCGGCCACGCCGGGACGTCCATCTGGGTCTGGGACGTCCAGGCCCACCGGGAGATCCTGACCTATCGGGCTCCCGCCAACGTCTCCGCCGTCTGGTTCACCCCGGACGGCCGGACCCTGCGTTACCGGCTCGGCGACCGGATAGTCGGCCTCGCCGTGCGGTCCCGGCTCCCGGAGTGGCGGCTCCGCGGCATCCACGACGTCCAGACGGTCAGCCCCGACGGCCGGTGGCTCATGGCCGAGCCGTCCGACGCCTCCCGGCTGATGCTCTGGGACGTCCCCGGGCGCCGTCTCGCCGGGACCTTCCCCCACGACCCGACCGTGATGCCCCGCTCGATGTTCGACCCCACGAGCAGGAGCGTCGCCGTCGTCTACGACGACCACCGGGTGGAGGTGCTCGACGTCGCCACGCGGCGCAGACTGTGGAGCCACAGGCTCGGCGCGGGCCGGAAGGTGACCGGGCGGGCGTTCAGCCCCGACGGCCGGACCTTCACCGTGGCCGACTGCGACACCCGGGGCGACCCCGCCGCCGACCCGGGGAAGACCGGCGACGAGGCCCCGGAGACCTCCGCCTACCCCGTGCGGAGCGACTGCCGGCTGCACGTGTGGGACACGCGCACCGGCCGGGAGATCCGGACCGTCAAGCTGGACACCCAGGTCTCCGGCATCGTCTACCTGCGCGACGGCCGCACGCTGGCCTCGGCCGAGGGCCGTCTCGTCGACACCGCGACGGGCAGGTCCGCCGGCGGGGGATACGTCAGCACTCCCGGCGGGGCGGTCAACGTCACCGCGGACCCGACCGGAAGGTGGCTCGCGGTCGGCGACGGCGAGCGGGTGACCCTGTGGGACATCCGGAACCACAGGCCGCTGCCCCCGGACCTGCCCGTCGCGGCGCGCGACTCCGGCCCCACGGTGTTCTCCCCCCGCGGGGACGTGCTCGTCACCGTGGACGACAACGAGATCATCCGGCTGTGGGACACCGCCACCCGGCAGCCGATCGGGGCGGGGATCGACGTCCACGACGCCGACGAGTATCTCGGGCTCTACCCGGCCTTCACCGCCGACGGCACCCGGCTGCGCCCGGCCGGCGTCGGAGGCCACGTCTACGAGCTGCCCGTCGCCCCCGGCCTGATGGCCGCCGAGGTCTGCGCGCGGGCCGGCCGTACGCTCACCCGGCGGGAGTGGGGCGAGTATCTCGGCGGCGTGCCGTACCGCGACGTCTGCGCCGCCCCCTGACCGTCCCTGACCGTCCCTGGCCGCCCCCTGACCGTCCCTGGCCGCCTCCTGACCGTCCCTGGCCGGTCCTGGCCGGCTCTTACAGGGCTGGTCGGACCGGTGCAGCCCGGTCAGGGACGCTCGGGCTGCATGAGCAGGGCCTCGGCGCCGACCGGGCGGAAGCCCGCCGCGAGGGAGGCCCGCACACTGGCCGCGTTGCCGGGCGCCACCTGCGCCCACAGGGTGTGGGCGGCGCCGTCCACCGCGGTGAGGAGGTGCCGGCCCGCCAGCGCCAGCAGCCTGCCCAGGCCCGCGCCCCGGTGGCCGGGATCGACCTCGCCCGCGACCTCCCAGCGGCCCGCCACGCCCCGGCCGAGCAGCACGACACCGCCGTCCGTCTCCCACACCCGCACGTCGTCGCGGTGGCGCAGGGCCCGCCGTACCCGGGGGTGGCCGCGGTCGGTGAGCTCCGTGAGCGGCAGCGGCGGCGGGCCGGTCAGCGGTCCGGCGGTCAGCAGCATGTCCACGTTGTCCACCCGCCGCCCGGTGCGCTCCTCCAGGGCGCGCAGGAAGCGCGGGTGCAGGGGCGCGGACAGGTCATCGGCGGGAAGCAGCCCGCGCAGCCACTCGTGGTCGACGTCGGCGAACACCACGCTGTGCGCGGTGAACGCGATGACGCCGCAGTCGCGCGGGCTCGGCTGTACGGTGAGCCGCACGGAGCCGTCGGCGGCCGGGAAGTCCCCGCGTCCGGCCGCCTCCAGCAGCCTGCTCAGCTCGTGCACGGCACGCCCCTTTTCGGCCTAGGTTATCGCTCTGCATGTGAAGAAATGCCTGATTTATGGCCGCACCTGGACATTGCCACGTTCCAACGTGTGACGTATGTGTGAGCAGCAGCGTCACCTGTGTACCAGTGGAGGATCACCGTGTCCCACGCGTCAATGGCTGACGATCGCAACTGGCCGATCGGCACCCTCCTGCATCGGCTCCCGGCTACTGCACGAACCGAGCTCCTCCAGATCGGCATGCTTCGTACGCTGCCGTCCGGTCATGTGCTCATACACCAGGGCGACAGCAGTACATCCGTGTGGCTGCTGCTCGACGCCCTGGTCAAGGTGACCGCGCGGGTGGAAAGCGGCACTGAAGCCCTGCTCGCGGTACGTGTTTCCGGTGATCTGGTCGGCGAGATGGCCGTCTTGAACGGAGCACCGCGCTCGGCCACGGTCACCACGTGCGGGCACGGCGTGTACGAGCACATCAAAGGGCCGGTTTTCATTTCCTTCCTCCAGCGCTATCCAGCCGCCGCTCTGGAACTGAACCGGATCACGGCAGAGCGGCTGCGATGGTCCAACCAGCGACGACTGGACCTGGCAGGTTACGAAACGGATGTGTGCCTGGCCCGTGTCCTTCTTGCGCTCGCTGCTCGGCATGGCCGACGCGAAGCCGACGGTGTGGGCTTGAACATCGGAGTACCGATCACTCAGGCCGAGTTGGGCGGGCTCGTAGGTGCGAAGGAAGGCACCGTGCATAAAGCGCTGCGGGCGCTCGCCACTCAAGGCCTCCTGAAGAGCGGCTATCGCACCATCGTCATTACCGACCCAAAGGGGTTGACGAGCTTCGCCGACCTACCACCGGATCAGGCATCGGTGCTTCCCTAGCGTTGTAACCGAGAACGATCACTGGATCGGAGTGACGTCACCGGCTTCGGACGCCGTAGGCGTCGACCAGGTCGTCGCTGCAGGGGTCCGCTCAGTTCCGGTGATGGCGGGGACCGAGATGAGGGCCTTCACGCTCCAGCTGAACCGGGTGGTGACGATGGCTCCCTTCAGTGGATGACCGGCGCCCGGCCACCAGACGGTCTGGACCGTCATCGTCCTGCCCGTATGGTCGGTCCCGATGCTCCATGTGAACGAGATCTCGCCGACACGCGGGTCGAGCTGGCCGCCGAACATGTCGTGGGACGGCATCGTCGGTATCGCTTGCGATCTCGTGGCAAATAATCGTGTCGCAGCGCCCGATGAATGATCTACAGGGCAGCTTGGCGTCACCCAATAATTCGGCAGAGAACCGCGGCGAAAACCCTATTTGTATGGCTTGCCGGCCAGGGTCCTCGATCACCGTGGACGTCGTCACCTACGCCATGGAGGTACCGTGAACGAGCATCCCAGCCGCGAGTACCAAGTACTGCTCAGCGTCGACGTCGAGAACTATGGCGGTCGCAACTACGTTGAGCACCGCACGCTGCAGAGCGCGCTGGTGCAGGTGGTCGACGAAGCGGCCGACAGGGCCGAGTTGGACCGCCACCTCTGGGTCCGGCAGATGGTCGGCGACTCCATCACCGCTCTGCTGCCCGGGGGCACCGATGTCTACCGGATCCTCGACAACTTCGTACGCGAACTCGACGCGGCGATCGGCTTCCACAACCGCAGACGAGCTGAACCGGCGTGGTCACCCATGCGGCTACGGCTGGCTCTGGATGCCGGACTCGTCGACTCCACAGGCGCGGCCGGGTGGCCGGGACCACGCGCCGTGGAAGTGGTCAGGCTACGGGATTCCCGGCCGGCTCGTGCCGCACTCGGCGTTTTCCCCGCCGCCGAACTGGTGGTCATCGTCTCTGAGGCGATTTACAACGATCACGTCACTCAGCTGTCCGGAAGGCCGGCACCTTCGGAGTTTCTGAGGGTTCATACCGAGGAGAAGACGGAGCGGTACACCGCTTACCTGTACGTGCCGCGGTTCGACCCGCACAGCAGCCCGGAACTGGTGAAGTTCGCCGTGGAGTCCGATCCGCACACCTCGGACACATCTGCCCCTCCGGGGGAGCGGGCACCATCCGGGCCGGCCGAGACGCCGCACATCCCGACCATCCACGCTGGCCGCGATGCGATCGGGCAGCTGTCCAACCACGTGACCAACGGTGACATAAACAGTGCTGGACGGGACCAGCGCATCTCCTCTCGCCGAATGGGGGGCCCTAAGAAGTGAGCGATTCGGAACAGGCTCCCCCAGATGGGCCCTCCGCCACTGAAGCTTCCTCCGGCTCGCGAGGTGAGGAATCCGCAGTCACCGGAGACGGGGTGCCCCGGTCCGAAAGTGAGAGGCCGAAACACGCGGAAGTGAAAGAGCTTCCGCCTGCGCCCCCTGAAAACCGGACCACGGACGAAAAAGAGGTGGCCGGAGAAGAAGAGAAAGATTCTCCAAAACGCTCCATTCAAGAGGAGGTGGCAGAGGCCGAAGTCGATCGGCTGCAGCGCGAGAAAAACCTGGATGAGCTGTTTTATGAGGAGCGGGCGTCATGGGTCGGACGTGATTCATACGGTCGCGTCACCAACCGGGTCAGGAACGGCAATCTGAACCAGGCGGGTCGAGATCTGCACTACCACGCAGGTGGCGCCGATGAATCAAGTGTGGCAGTCGATCTGATCTCCACCCAAGAGGCCGAACGCTTGCTAATGCCTCTCGTCCCCACATCCTCCCAGGAGGAGACACGCAAGCTGCTTGATCGCGAGAGGGTCGTGCTCATACATGGTTCAGAAAACACGGGACGGGCCACGGCCGCCATGGCGGCTTTACTGGATTGGGCCTGGCTCGCAAGACGACGAGACGAGGATCCGCCGGTGGGGTGGATTCGCCTAGAAGGACCAAGGCCCCGGCTCCGTGACCTTGAGCTGCTGGAGGGTCACGGCTACGTGATGGAGCTGGCCGACGCCGACTTGGACTCCCGCATACGTCAGCTCAGAAGCTTGGCTGATCAGAACGACTGCCGGGTGGTGATATTGGTGCCGAGCGAAAGTCTAGCCCCCACTGAAGCGATCGTCGAACATCAGCCTCCCCCTGGCATCGAGGTCTTCAAGCGGAGACTCTCCTATGAGGCGCACGCTGCGAAACTCGCAGTGCCATTCGCATCACATGTTCCCAAAGAGATCAAAGAAGAGCTGGGCGATGAAACGGCGCCGAGGAAAGCCGCAGGACTTGCCTGCCGCGTCGTCCGAGGCTTGTCATCCGGCCGTTCCGTCGAGGAAATCTTAGGAGATCTGCCGAACCGAATCCGCGAGGAGATCCGAAAAAAACTCCACGATCGAAGGCCTGTCCTGGGCCGCTGCTTCATGGCGAGCATCGCGGTCCTGCACGGCTTGCCGGAGACGGTTGTCTCGGAATCCGCACTCTCACTGGCCAAGCTCATCGACGACGAATGGAGGAGTGAGGCGAAAACGCGACCGATCCCCATCTGGGAGCAGCTCCCCGCATGGCTCGACTACGCGCGAGCCACTACCCTCCCCATTGCCATGGTGGGAGGGGGCATGACCGTACGCCTCAGACAGCCCAAAAACGCGGCCGTGATGCTCCGCGTCCTCTGGGAGGACCAGCCGACAATCCGAAACCAGCTCATCACCTGGCTGCACTCTATGGGGGACAGCCCTGACCCGGAGATTCAGATGAAGGTGGCACATGCCGTGGGCCGACTGGCTACCTTCAACTTCCGCGTCGTCGATGAGAAGTTTCTCAAACCATGGAGCCGCTCCGATCGGGTGAGGAGTCGGCGCCTGGCTGCGCTGATGCTGGAGGCCGCTGCCCAGGACCCGGATCTCACGACACGCGTACATCTTCAGCTTCAAAGGATGGCAAGTGGAACCCGGGGAGAACGAGCGATAGTGGTGCGGGCCTACGCCTCGCAGATAGGGACCGATGCACCTGACATGGCCATGAGGGTGTTCCGAAAGCTGGGGTTCCGGCTCGACAAGGAGTTCAACCCGGCGGTGGCCCAATCCGTCTACTACCTGTACTCCCAGGAGACCGCCGTTGCGATTCTCCTGGACCTGGCTTCCTGGGCGCGAGAGGACGGCCAGGGTGGACGCAACACCGCCGCCCTGTCACTGTCGAGGCTCGCCGCCCTGCCCTCGGGAAATCCGGCGCGGCCGGTGCTCACCAGCCTCGACCTCCAAGACCAAGAGCTACGGAAGGCCTTGATCACGCTCTGGCGCAATGCACTCGGCCTGTACACCCCCAACATCACCGGCGGCAGGCGGCCACGTGCGACCCCTGAGGCGTGGCCGCTCTTCCTCGGCGGGTGGATCTCTCGCTACGAGGAGCAGCCGAACCTGCGACCTGTGATCGACGAGGTCCTCCGCAGCGCGGATCGCAAAGCGGAGAGGCAACTCGTCCACCTGTATCTGCGGATGTGGTGGCAACGCCGACACATCTCTCAGACCCTCTACAAACACCTCAATCGGCTCGCCGAAGGGAATTGACCTATGTTGTGGAAGAGGTTCGAGTTGGTTCAGGAACCGGAAGAGCCTGTCAGAGAGGAGCCGGAGAGCTTCCTCTCTCCTGCGCGCGACGATGCCTACGACTTCACCGTCACGGTTCACCGCACTGCGAGCTTCGCTGGCCGGCCCAGGAGCGCCGGCTCGTGGCTGGACGATCAGTCCGAGTCGGAACATGTGCGAGGTCTGATTCGGGAGGTGGCCCGACAGATCACCCGCCGGTTCTCCATATTCGACCCCGATAAAGCAGAGAGCGCGGTTAACGAGCACATCCAAAGGCGACTGGATGAGATCGCCCAAGGAGACCGGCGGTTCACCCTGCGCTGGTGGGCCCGGGCCGAGGTCTCCATCCCAGAAGAAGTCAGGGAACTCAAGCAGCAGGTCGCTGTGGAAAAATACAAGATATACAGCAAAGCCGAGACCAAGGCTCTTCAGATAGTCAAGACCGACGAGCTAAGGCTCGCCTGGGAGCGCTTCCTGGCCGCCGTCGAGAAGAGCCCTAAGGCGCGACCGGCCATCCAGCTCGCAGAGAACCCCGGCAACGTGACGCAGGTCTTCACCGACATGCTTGCCGAACAGCAGAAGAACGCCGAGCAGCTCCTGTCCGTGATCGCCAAGATCACGGACTCGCTCCAGCAGGCCGACATCCTCGACGTGATCGTCAACAGTGAGACGGTCCTCAGGCGGACCCTGGAAGTGATGGGCATCCCCTTGCCTGCCATGGAGCAGGACACTTTTTTGATTTCGGTCGACGAGATGTGATTCCCCCCGCAGGAGGACCCCTCGTCTCGTAAGTGCCGAGGGCCATGGGAGCGTTCACGGAAAGAACGCTCCCAGCGCCATCCATGTCACCGTGGTGACGAACATGAGAACCATCCAGGGAACCGCTCTCGTAATCCGGGCGTACTTGGCACGAGCGACATCGGCGAGAACGTTGATCAACCTTTCTGCCTCTCTTGCCTGTTCCTCCAGATCGTCCTGTCTCTGTTGAGCCTCGGTGGCGCCCGGGGCATAGCCGGCCAAGCCGAACCGATTGGATCCCGCAGGTTCCTTGAGCCTGGGGCGAATGGCCGCGATCAGATGATGGCCCGCGATCAGGAATCCGCAGGCGAAGCAGGCCAGCAGAGCCACGCCTACAACTCCCGGCGCCACCCCGGCTTTCCAGAGCGCGGTGGCCGTGTCCACATTCCCTGCGGCCAGCGCGGCGGTTCCCGCATGTATCGCGACGAGTGTTCCGGCCTTCGCGTCAGCGTGCTGAATGTACGTCTGAAAGACTCCCAGCCTGACCAGCGTCATGTTCAGCAGTTCTGCTTTTGTGGATATCTGCGGGGCCAAGGAAGAGAGTCGATTGCGGCGAGAAAAGATCGAGAGGGGCCACGTGAGCTTCCTGAGCAACATCATCATCCTCCATGTTTCGATGGCGTCGACTCAATGGCACACCTGGTTGTGCTGCGTAACCCCTCATTAATCCGGGAAGTGGATCGGTAATCTATCTACGGCGAGTTGGCCTTTCTGCATGTGGAGCAGCCCAGTCGTTCGGCCTTTCCTCCAAGTAGGCCTGTGGCAGGGTAAGGTTGGCATGGTCTCGGCCAGCGGATGCATGGAGAAGGCCTCGACTTCTCAAGCACGGGCCCTCTACAAGGACGACGAGTGCGCGCTACCCAGGGCTAGGAGATGCGCTGCCAGTATGTGGAGATGAAGTCCCAGAGGATCTTCCGGTCCGAGGCCAGGCTCGCGTGCTGGTCGTGCCAGAGGCCCGTGAAGCCCCGCTGGACGTCGTAGGCACCTATCTCCGTCTTCGGCTTGAGGCCGAGCTCGACGGTCTTGTTGGGGAACGGGCCGAACAGTCCCGGCTTACCGGCCAGGTCCGCCTCGTTCCAGCGCGGCCCCAGGACGGGACCGACGGCCTCTCTCGTCTTCTGCCTGTCGGCTTCCAGCAGCGGCCGGTCGTTGATGACCGACATGTCCTTCTTGTAGAGGACGTTGTAGGCCAGCTGGACGAACTCGTCGAGGCTAGTCCTCGCCCAGAGGGCGCCGACCCTCGTACGCCGCGGATCCGACGCGCCGAGGCTGCCGTCCTTGCCGTCAGTCGTCGACATGGTGCGACCCTTGGCGATGTCGAACTCGCGGCCGAACTGGCCGACCCGTTTCTGCAGGAAGAACGGGTTCCTCCGGTCCTCGGCGAACTTCGCGAGCGCGAAGACGGAGACGACGGGGGCGGTGATCGTGAGAATCCCCAGGGCCCACTTGACGTCGTGCCACCGCTTGGCCGGGCTCTGCTTCCAGTCCCTGCCCCTCAGGCTCGCGTAACCCGGGGCGGGCCAGGACCGGGCGGCGAGGCCCGCGCCGGTGCTGAGCACGGACATGCCGAATCCCATCCCGGCGGCGTGCTTCCAGTCCCAGCCGGCGCCGCCGGCCCATCCCGCGGTCGCCAGCACGGTCGTGCTCACCGCCCCGCCGACCAGGGTCCGGGAGAACGCCCGCTCCCACGTGGCGGACTCCATGGCCTCGGCCAGGCCGGTGAGCGTGGGGCCGCCCCGGCGCAGGAGGGCGGGCAGCGCGGCGTGCGCGCCGGCCATCAACCCGCCGGCGAGCGCTCCGTGCGACAGGTCCCGGGCCAGCTCCGCTCCGTCGACGGTTCCGGTGGCGAACAGCTGGTCGATCACCCCCAGCCCGCCGGAGTACATCGCGCCCAGCGCGGCCTGGCGGATCATCAGCAGGACGATCCGCAGCGCCAGGCCCTCCAGCCGGAGCAGTTTCCTCACCACGAGGTCGAGCACCGGGCCGAGTCGGGGGGCCAGCAGCCTCGCGAGGAGCATCAGCGTCAGCACGAACGCCGCGGACGCCATGAACCGCTGCCTGGCCTCGATGATCGCGTCATGGGCGATGCGGGCGCAGTCGGCGAGGTGCTCGCATCGCCGCCGCAGGTCCGCCAGCCACCCCTGCTCGCCGTGGACCAGTCGCGCGGCCCGTCCGAACGCGGCCGTGGCCGACCCGGACCCGGCCCGGACCACCCGCCCGGACTGCCCGGCGATCTGCTCCTGAACGTCGCCGACCACCCGCGCCATCGCCGTCGCGGCGTCGAGCAGCCGCGCCACCCCGTCGAGATCGCCGTCCGGCCACGCCGCCCCGAATCCCACGGACTCCAGGAACCAGATCGCCTGGCTCACGAAGCCGGGCGGCGGCGTGGTCGACGGCAGGCCGCCCGGGCCCGGCTCGGGCCGGTACACCTCCGGGTCCCTCAGCCATCCCGGGCACAGCGGCACGTACGGGACCCCCGCGTTCGCCTCCTCGGCCGCGGCGTACTCGCATCCGGTGACGACCATTCCGGCCGCCATTTCGCGCAGCAGATTCACCGCCAGGGCGAGGTCCCTCAGGAGGTCGTCGCGTATCCGGGCGAACCCCGGCACGCCCGCCCCGGGATCGCCGTCGAACAACGCGCGGCCCAGGTCGTCCTGGCCGAAGGGCCGCTCGTCCATCGCCCGGCAGAACCGGTCCACGCCCCGGGCCAGCTCGTCGGCGGCCTCCCGGACGCCTCTCCCCGCGCCGGCCCAGACCTCCGGGTCGAACCCCAGCACTCCCGCGAGGGCCACGTCGTCGGTGGCGATGTCCCTCAACCGCCCCTCAAGTCATGATCAACGGCAGCCGCCCGCAAACCCTAACAGGGTGTTCACGCCGATGGATTCAGGCGACGGTGATCTCCAGCAGGGGCAGCAGCCGCCCGGGGACGGACCCCGACGGGACCTCGCCGGTCCGGACGGCACCCCTGGCCAGGTAGAACGGCTCGGCATTGGGATCCGCCTCGATGGCGAGCCGGGCGAAGCCGAGGCCGCGTGCGGCGGTGACGGCGTGCTCGAACAGGCGGCGGCCGAATGTCCGGAGAGACCGATGCCTTCGGGAGATTTCGGCAGCTCCCCGATCGTTCGATGAAAGCAAGGCGTCCGGGGAATGCAGAGGAGGAGACGGCCGAACCGGCCCTGACGGAGTCACCACCGCTTTAGGAGGTTTCTCCCGTAGAGCCGCTGAACCGGGGACGGTCCTGCGCGGGGAGGCGTCATGCAGTTCATCGAGACCAGCATCATCGGTGTCCGCTCCGCCGTCCTCACATTCCGGCGGCCACACTCGCGGCCGGCGTTCCTCCTCGTCCCGATGGCGCACATCGCCGAGCGTTCCTTCTACGACCAGGTGGCGGAGCGGCTGCGCGGCTGCGGCCTCATCGTCGCCGAGGGCCGGCCCAACGCGGAGACCGCCCTGCACCGGAAGATCGCCAGGGTCCGCCTCGACGGTCTCGTGCACCAGACGGTCGCCCTCGATCTCGAAGCACTCGACGTTCCCCTCCTCTGGCCCGACAGGAGTCGGAACGGCAGGTCCACCCGGTGGGCCACCGTCGTCGACGACGCCCTCACCGCCGTGCCGGACTGGCTCGCGACGCTCAAGTTCCCGTCGGGCGGCATGGACGTCACCGACCTCACCGGACATGACGGGTGGACCGAAGGACGGGTGAGGAGGGCCTGGCGCGAGTTCATCCTCCACGACCGGGACAGGCTGCTCCTGGACTGCCTCGGCGAGGTCCACCGGGAGCGGCGCGGAGAGCGGATCACGGTGGGCGTGCCGTGGGGCGCGCTCCACATGACGGCCGTGACCGGGTACCTCTACTCCGAGCTCGGCTACCGTGTGACCGCCGCGGAGTGGCTGACCGTCCGTAACGCCCGCTGAGAGGTGCCTGACCTCGGGCATTCCAGGTACTGCCCGCCCCAACCGGGGCGGGATGCCATGAAAAATGTAATTTCCCCCTTCCCGCCCCACAAGAAAGAAGGAGAACACGGTCGGCGAAAGGGCGGAGCAGGTGGCAAACACCGCACCCGATACGGAGGACCTCCGGCGGACGATGCGCGATCCGGAGGCGTTCGAGGAGTTCTACCGAAGACATACCGAGTCCGTCAGCCGTTTCGTGGCGCGCCGGGTGACCGACCCGCACACGGTGGCGGATCTGACGATGGAGGTCTTCCTGGCCGCCGTCGACGCCGCGGGCACCTACCGTCCCGAGCGCGGCAGTCAGGCCGCCTGGCTGTACGGCATAGCCCGCAACGTCGTGGCGACCGAGCACCGCAGGGCCGCCCGGGAGGTCCATAAGGCGGACCGGGCCGCGGGCCGGCGCCCGCTGGACGCCGACGACATCGCCCGGCTGGAGGAGCGGATCGACGCCGAACGGGACGCCCGCCGCCTCCTGTCGGCCATCGCCGCCCTGCCGAAGGGGCTGCGGGCCGTGGCCGAGCTGGTCCACCTCGACGGCCTGCCGGTCGAGGAGGCCGCCGCCGCCCTGCGCATCCGCGTCGGGACCGCCCGGGTACGGCTGCACCGTGTCCGCCGCCTGCTCAGGACCGAATTCGACGCCCGCCGTCCGGAACCCGCCATCGCGAAAGGAACGTCATGACGACCAGTGAGAGACGTCTTGCCGGGTTCGAGGAGCGGCAGCTCGCCGAGCTCAAGGAGCACATCGCCGCGCGGTCGACGCCGGTGCCGGTGAGGAGGCCGCGGGGGCGCCTCTTCCTGGCCGCCGCGGCCGTCGCGGCCGGGGTCTGCGCCGCCGTCGCGATCCCGGCGGTGTTCGGGGGCGGCGGCGAGTCCGCCTACGCCGTCACCAGGGACGCCAACGGGGTGGTGTACGCCGAGCTCCGCGACTCCCGCGACGCCGCCGGGCTGTCGGACCAGCTGCGGAGGCTCGGCATCCCCGCCATCGTCGACTACGTCCCCGAGGGCAAGATGTGCCGGGAACCGCGCGGGAAGCACGTGGAGGACATCCCGCGGGACCTGTACCACGTGCCCGAGTCGATCCCCGGTGAGAAGCACGGCTGGCGGATGCGGATCGACACCCGGCTCTTCAAGCCCGGCCAGACCTTCGTCTGGACCATCGGGAAGAACAACACCGGCGGCACCAGCACCAGCACCATCCTCATGGAGGGCCCGGTGGGGCCCTGCGAGCTGGTGGACGCGCCCGAACCGAAGGAGATCCACCCGCCCTACCGGCTGGCCACCACCAAGGGCCGCTCGCTCGCCGGGTACCGGGTGGACGAGAAGACCGTCGGCGAGGTCGTTCCGGAGATCGAGAAGCGCGGCCTGAAGGTCGTCTACGTGATCATGGCCCTCCCTCCGGGCAACCCCGGCGGCTACGGGGAACTGCGCGTCCAGAAGACCCCGGTCGGCGAGGACTGGACCGTCTGGGAGGCGGAGGAGGTCATCGAGGGGCCGAAGGACACGCCAACCGGGGTGATCCGCCTCCTCGTCACCAAGGAGCACCACGACCGGAACCCGGTCTACGGCGGCCCCCGCGACGCCGTCATCCCCGAAGGGTCCTGACCGTCGCACGGCCCCTGGAAAGGCCCACCGGCCCGCCGCGACGGTTCACGGCCGTCGCGGCGCCGGTTCACCGGGACCGAGCCGGGAGCGAGGATCCGGTGAACCGGCCAGATGGACGGTTCGAGATGCCGTGAACCGTACTTTGGGCCGATATCGCCGGGAGCCCGAATCCGCAGGATCTTTCCATGCCATACGAAGATCCCTTCCCGGCGCTGGGAGCCGGGAGCCGAGACGGGCACGTGACCCGGACCGGCCACCGTCCGAGCGGCACGAAGCCGGAGCGGAGCGGCGCCGGGCCCGTGCCGAGGGGCGCCCTGGCCATCGTCGCCGCGCTGCTCGCCCTCGTGGTCACCGCCCCCGGCGCGTCCACGCCGGCCTCCGCCTCGACCGTGCCCGCGTCCGTAGCCACAGCGACCGTCGCCGTGCCCGCCTCCCCCGGCCCCCCGGCCGCGCGGAGCGGCACGCCGGACGGTACCCCGAGCGGCACACCCGCCGGCGCCCCGATCGGCGCGCCGTACCTGCCCAGGCCGACCGGCCCCCATCCGGTCGGCACGACGTCCCTGCATCTGAGAGACCTCTCCCGGCCGGACCCCTGGGTGCCCGGGGTGAAGGCGAGGGAGCTCATGGTCTCCCTCTGGTACCCGGCGAAGTCACCGGGCGGGCGGCGGGCGCCGTACATGACACCGAAGGAGTCGGAGCTCGTCCTGAAGGGAACGGGGATGACCGGCGTGCCGGCCGACGCGCTGAGCAGGACGCGCACCAACGCGTTCCGCGACGCGAGCCCGGCCGGACGCAGGCGCGGCCTGCCCCTGGTGGTGCTCTCTCCAGGCTTCACCTGGCCCAGGAGCTCGCTGACGGCCCTGGCCGAGGAGCTCGCGAGCCGCGGCTACGTGGTGGCCGGCATCGACCACACCTACGAGACCTTCGCCACGACCTTCCCCGACGGGCGGGTCGCCACCTGCGCCGCGTGCGAGCTCGAAACCGACGACTTCGGCGGGAAGGCGGTGAAGAGCCGGGCGGCCGACACCTCCTTCGTGCTGGCCGAGCTGGTCGGGCCACGCTCGAAGTGGCGGGGCGGCGCCCTGATCGACCCGTCCCGGATCGCGATGGCGGGTCAGTCCCTCGGCGGCGCGAGCGTCGCCGAGACCATGCTGAAGGACCCCCGGGTGCGCGCCGGGATCAACATGGACGGCCAGATGTTCGCCCCGATTCCGGCGAGCGGGCTGGCGCGGCCGTTCATGTTCCTGGGCGTACGGGGACCGCACAGCCCGGGAAGCGGCGAGGACCCCACATGGGACCGTGACTGGAGACACCTGACCGGCTGGAAGCGCTGGCTCGTGGTGACCGGGGCGGTGCACGCGTCCTTCACCGACTACGACCTGCTCGCCAGGCAGATCGGCGTCGACCTCGGCGGCACCCTCTCCGGACCCCGCACGGTGGAGATCACCCGCGGATACGTCCGGGCCTTCTTCGACCTCCACCTCCGTGAGAAGCCGCAGGCCCTGTTGAGGAAACCATCGCCCCGCCATCCCGAGGTCATGTTCTGCTCCCCGGAGACGAAGACCTGCGGGTAGGGGACGGGCGGGGGAAGCCGGCCGGTGGGTTCCGCCGAACTCCCCGCCCGCTCCGGGCGTCGAATCCCTTCGGGGGCTCACCGAACGCGCCACGCGCGGAGAACCGGAAGGCGGCGCAGGACGACGATGGAACCCACGACGGTGAAAGAGAGAGTCGGCAGGAGGGTCTTCGGCGCCATGATGGTCGGGGCGATCCTCCCGGTGGCGCTTCTGGGCTGGGCGTACGTGATGAGCGAGGTGTTCCCCTCCCGGATGTGCGGTGGGTTCATCGGGTGCCTGGGCTCTCTCGTCCGCGTCTGGGAGGTGGGCCGCTGGGTGGCGATCGTCCTCGCCTGGCCGCTGCTGTACGTCCTGCGGGTACGGCCCGCCTGGCCCGTCGCCGTCGTGGGCGGGCTGTTCCTGGTGGCGATCTGGGAGTTCGCCCTGTCCTCGGTGCCTCCGCTGGGCATCGTCATCGACCTCATCGCGCTCAGCGCCCTGATCGCCTACTCGTGCGCCGTCCTGGTCGCCGGGCCCGGGCTCACCCGGCTGTGGCGCGCCGCGATCGCCGCGGCGTTCCTCGCGCTCTACCTTCTCGGCCTGCTGTCTTCGCGGGGCCTCTAGGAGATCCTGCGGCGGTAGGTGTTCATGGCGAGGACGTACGCGACGACGAGGATGCCGGCGCACCAGGCCAGGGCGATCCAGATGTCGGTGCCGACCGGCTGCTGCGTGAACAGGGCGCGGATGGCGTTGACGATGGACGTCACCGGCTGGTGCTCGGCGAAGGCGCGCACCGGGCCGGGCATGGTGCCGGTGGGCACGAACGCCGAGCTGAGGAACGGCAGGAAGATGAGCGGGTAGGAGAACGCGCTCGCGCCTTCCATGGTCTTGGCCGTCAGGCCGGGGATGACGGCGATCCACGTCAACGCCAGGGTGAACAGGATCAGGATGCCGGCGACCGCGAGCCACGCCGACACTCCCGCCGTCGAGCGGAAGCCCATGAGCAGGGCGACGAGCACGACGACCGCGAGCGAGATCAGATTGGCGACCAGCGAGGTCAGCACGTGCGCCCACAGCACCGACGACCGCGCGGTCGGCATGGACTGGAACCGCTCGAAGATGCCGCCCTTCATGTCCATGAACAGCCGGTACGCGGTGTAGGCGATGCCCGAGGCGACCGTGATGAGGAGGATGCCGGGCAGCAGGTAGGTCACATACGAGTCCGACCCCGTGTTGATCGCGCCGCCGAACACGTAGACGAACAGCAGCATGAAGGCGATCGGCATGACCACGGTCGTGATGATGGTGTCCGGGCTGCGCGCGATGTGGCGCAGGGATCGTCCCAGCAGGACGGCGGTGTCACCGAGGAAGTGCTTGCTCATCGTTGCTCCTTATGCGTCCGTGCCGGCGTTGCGGTCATGGCCGTTCCTGCCGTCGGCGCCGACGAGCGTGAGGAAGACGTCCTCAAGGGTCGGCTGCTTCTCGACGTACTCGACCTTGGCGGGCGGCAGCAGCCGCTTGAGCTCGGCGAGGGTGCCGTTGACGATGATCCGGCCCTCGTGGAGGATCGCGATCCGGTCGGCGAGCTGTTCGGCCTCGTCGAGGTACTGCGTGGTGAGCAGCACCGTCGTGCCGCGCGCGGCGAGTTCCCTGACGGCCTGCCACACCTCGATGCGCGCCTGGGGGTCGAGCCCGGTCGTCGGCTCGTCCAGGAAGATGACCGGCGGATTCCCGACCAGGCTCATCGCGATGTCGAGGCGGCGGCGCATGCCGCCGGAGTACGTCGACGCCTTCCGCCCGCCCGCGTCGGTCAGCGAGAAGCGCTCCAGCAGGTCGTCGGCGACCTTGCCCGGATTTCCGACATGCCGCAGCCGGGCGACCAGCACGAGGTTCTCCCGCCCGGTGAGGATCTCGTCCACGGCGGCGAACTGCCCGGTGAGGCTGATCGACTCGCGCACGTCCGCGGCCTGCGTGGCGACGTCGAAGCCGTTGACGCGGGCCGTGCCCGCGTCGGCCTTGAGCAGCGTGGACAGGATCTTCACGGCCGTGGTCTTGCCGGCCCCGTTGGAGCCGAGCAGGGCGAAGATGCTGCCCCGCGCCACGGTGAGGTCCACGCCGCGCAGCACCCGCAGCTCCTTGTACGACTTCTCCAGGCCCCGCACCTGGATCGCCGGGGCCTGCTGCGTCGTCATCATTCGGTCCTGTCCTCTCCTGCGGGCTCTTCGCCGGCGGCGCGCTTGATGGCGCTGGTGAGACGGTTGCGCTCCCGGTTCCGCCACTGTCCGGCCGGGTAGTTGGCGACGAACGCCTCCACGAACTCCACGGGGTCCTCCCCGAAGAGGTCACGGATCGGGGTTTCGTCGATGGCACTCCGCTCGAACAGGTCGGCGAGGTCCTCGTACATCGTCACGTCGGCGCCGTCGGTCAGCCCGAGGTGCAGCAGGTACCGCTCCATCGCCTCGGCCGCCGTACGGTAGTCGGGGGGAAGCTGCCTGATGCGCGTCTTGTACTGCCGGTAGCGCCGCTTGTCCTCCAGCGACCCGGTGACCACCTCCAGGTACCGCCGGTAGCGGTTCTTCGGCTCGTTCGGCTCTGCCGCCATGGCTACTTGCCTCCTTCGCGGAGCTGTTCGAGCCTTCCGGCCAGGAAGCTCCAGGTCGTCCAGAACTCTTCGAGGTACTCCCGTCCCTGAGCGTTGAGGGAGTACACCTTGCGCGGCGGCCCCTTCTCGGACGGGACCTTCTCCACGTCGACCAGGCCGCGCTGCTCGACCCTGACCAGCAGGGCGTAGATGGTGCCCTCGGCGATGTCGGAGAAGCCCTGGTCGCGCAGCCAGGCAGTGATCTCGTAGCCGTAGGCGGACCGGCCGGCCAGGATCGCGAGGACGATGCCCTCCAGCGTTCCCTTGAGCATCTCCGTGACGAGCTTGCCCATGGAACACCTCCTTTCAGCTACTTGGTGTCGCTAGGTACCAGTAGAAAGTAACACTGACTACCGGTACTTAGCAACGCCGAATAGCTGGGGCGCGGGCCGGTCGGTCGGCGGCGTCCCGTGAACCCGTTTCCCGGCTGGTGTGAAAGACGGGCGACACTGCTTCCTTGAAAAGGCCCACCCCCATGCCGCTCAGTACGACCCTGTCTGACGCCGCCCTGATCGAACGGTCATGGCGAGATCCCGAGGATTTCGCCTTGCTGTTCGACCGGCACGCAGGACACATCCACCGCTATGTGGCTCGCCGGCTCGGCGACGACACGGCCGACGACGTCGTCTCCGAGACGTTCCTCGCCGCGTTCAGGCAGCGCCGCGACTACGACACCGCCCGTCCTGAGGCCCTGCCCTGGTTGTACGGCTTCGCGACCAACTTCATCCGCCGGCATCAACGCGCCGAGGTACACCGCTACAGGGCGTACTCGAAAATGGGCGTGCTTCCCGACGCCGACGACGCCGCGGAACAAGCTCTTGAGCGGGCGAGCGCGCATGCCGTACGCCGGCCTCTCGCCCAGGCGCTCGCCTCGCTGAAGGCCCGCGACCGCGACGTGCTCCTCCTCGTGGCCTGGGCCGACCTCACCTACGAGGAGGTCGCCAACGCCCTGTCCATCCCGATCGGAACAGTCCGTTCACGCCTCAACCGCGCGCGGGCCATCGTCCGCGACGCCCTCGGCAGCACCGACCCCACGACGGAGCAGACCTCATGAACGACCTGAACGACCTGACCGAACTGACCGAACTGCGCGACCTGTTCGCCGACAAGCCGCATCCCACGGCGGACCGCCTCGCCCCCGCCCGTACCGCCCTCCTGGCCGAAGCCCGCGTGAAGCGCCGGCCCCGGGCCCGAAGGGCCGGCCTGCGGCGTATGACGCTGGCAGGCGGCCTGGTCGCGGCGATGACCGCGGGAGTGATCGCCGTCCAGACGTTCAAGCCCGCCGCGCCTGCGAGCGCCGCCGAGGTCCTGAGGCTGGCGGCCGAGGCCACGGCCGCCGCCCCGTGGCCGGAACCCCGCGACGACCAGTACCTCCACTACGAGCGGATCGCGGAGACGCGCAGCGAGAACGGGGTTCCCAACGTCGGTCCGCGCCACATCACGGGCGAGATCTGGGAGTCCGTCGACGGCTCCCGTCCGGAACTGCGGTGGCACAAGCCGTCGAAGTCCAGGCCTCAGGACCACGAGTACAAGGAACTCCGGACCAGGTGCCCCGGCCGCGGCGGCCCCACCTACGCCGACGTCCGCGGGTGGCCGACCGACCGGGAGGAGCTCCGGCACAAGCTGGCCGAACGCGGTAACGAGATCGTCCTCAACAAGGACACCGCGACCCGGACCTGGTACGGCATCGTCGCCGTCCTCGGCAGCCCGGTCCCGCCCAAGCAGCAGGCGGCCCTCTTCGAGATCGCCGCGACCCTGCCGGGCATCGAGACGGAAGAGGTCAAGGACGCCACCGGCAAATCGGGCATCGCCGTGACCCGGGTGGACGACCGGGGTCGCGAATCCCTCATCTTCGACGAGACCTCCTACGCCCTGCTGGGCGGCCAGGAACTCGTGCCGGGGAAGGGGCGTGAACTCTGGTCCATAACCCGTCCGCAGATCACCAACACACTCCCGGCCTGGTCCAAGTCCCTGAAGCCGCGCGGTTGTGTCTGAGCCCGCGCTCACCGGATGACCGCGCCTTCCCGCTGCCCGCTCGACGTCGAGGACCTCGGCCTGGAGTGCCGGCGTGCCCCCCTCCAATGCCACCCCTACGGTGTTTCCCGCGGCGGCTCCTCGGCCGGGAACAGGATCGGGCTGAGCAGGTGCCGGGTGCGGTGCGGGGCCGGGCCGTACGCCAGCCGGGGCAGGATCGCGGCGCGCAGCTCCTCGATCAGTTCGGCGCGCTCCTCCTCGCCGAGCCAGACCGCGTGCTGCCGGTAGCCCACCAGGTCGGCGGCCGGGTCGGAGCCGTCCCGGTCGAGGTAGGCGCCGAACTCGGCGATCAGGGTGGCCATGGCGGCGGCGAACACGCGCCGGTGGTCCTCGGGGGACAGCGACGCGGCCGTCCCGGCGTCCACGACCGCCCGCTCCCGGCGCAGCCGGTAGCTGCGCTCCACCGCGCCGCGCACCCGCTGCTCGCCGGCCACCTCCAGGAGGCCGTGCTCGGCGAGCAGCGCGACGTGCCGGTACACGGTGGCCTTGGAGACGTCGGGTATCCGGTCGCACAACTGGGCGGTGGTGAGGATCCGTCCACCGGACATGGCGTGCACGACGCGCAGCCGTACCGGGTGTGCGAGCAGTTCCAACGCGTCCACCGCGTCATGCTCGCAGAGCGCCCGACCTTTCGCAATCTTGCGAACGGTGCCGATCGGGTTTACCGTTCTCAAATATGCGAAAGGTCGGGTCGCGTCCGGTCCGGCACGTGAAAGGCCGGGCCGCGCGTCCGGTCCGGCCCGCCTGCCGGGCCGTCGCGTGTCCGCCCGGCCGCCTCCGGGGCCGTCGCGTGTTCACCCGGGCCGCCGCGCACCCGCCCGGTCCACCCCCGTCCGAAGGAGCGACGATGCACGGTCAGCCCGCCGAGAACGGTCCCGCGAGTCCCGCGAGTCCCGCGACGGCGGCCGGTACGGCGCCGCCGCTGGGACGCCACCACGACGTGGACGGCCGGCGGCTGCTGCTGCACCGCGCGGGCACCGGCGGCCCGAGCGTGGTGTTCCTGCCCGGCGCCGGCCTGGTCGGGCTGGACTTCCTGAACCTCCAGGAGCGGGCCGCCGGGCTCACCACCGCCGTCGTCTACGACCGCGCCGGAACCGGCTGGAGCGACCCGGCCCGCCTGCCCCGCTCCGCCGCCGAGGTCGCGGGCGAGCTCCGGGACCTGCTGCGCGCCGCCGGAGTGCCCGGCCCGTACCTGCTGGCCGGGCACTCGCTGGGCGCGTTCTACGCCCGCCGCTACGCGCAGCTCTTCCCCGGCGAGGTCGCCGGACTGCTGCTGCTGGACCCCGGCCACGAGGACATCTTCGACCACCTGCCCGAAGGGGCCGCCGAGCTGAACGAGCGGATGAAACCGGACCCCGAGACGATGCCGGACCTCACCGGTGAGCAGCTCGCGTCCGCCCGCGCCGCGCTGACCGGGCTGCTGGCCGCATGGCCCGACGGGGTCCGCGAAGCGCTCGTCGAGTACCACCTCACCGACTGGCGGACCCAGCTCCACGAGACGGCCAACTTCGAGACCGAGATCTACGACGAGCTGCGGAACGGCGGGCCGCTCCCCGACGTGCCGCTGATCCTCCTCACCGCGGGCGGGCGCAACCCGTACTGGGCGCACTTCATGACCGAGGAGCAGATGCGCGCCGCGCACGACGGCATCCGCGCCATGCACACCGCGCTGGCCGCGTCCGTCCCCCGGGGGGAGCGCCGGGAGCTGCCCGGCGCCTCCCACCAGTACCTGCACATCGAGCAGCCCGACGCGGTGCTGGACGCGCTCCGCGACCTCCTCGCCGCCACCCGAGCCCGGTGACGACGGAGGACCGGGACCGACCGGGGACGAGGCCGGCGTGGCCGGGGGCAGGACCGGCGCGGGACGAGGCCGGCGGGGCCGGAGGCGGAACCGCCGCGGGACGGGAGCGAGGCCGGCGTGGGACGGGGCCGGCGGCACGCGCCGCCGGCCCCGGGGATCAGGGCAGGGCCGGGTACGGTGCCGTGGCACGGAACCGGGACGTGCCCTCCTCAGAGCTCACCCACCGGAAACCGGCCTTCTCCAGCACACGGATCGAGGGCGGATTCGACGGCTCCACCTTGGCGTACACCGTGTGGACATCGGTGGCGGTGAGGGCGAACTCCGTCAGGGCCCGGGTGGCCTCGGGGGCGTAACCGCGGCCCCGCCGGGAGGCCACGACGCCGTAGCCGATCTCGACCGTGCCGTCGCTCGGAGGCCAGAACAGGCCGAGCGAGCCGACCACCAGACCGCTGTCGCGCTCGATGATCTGGCGGTGGCCGTACTCGCCCAGCCACTCGGGATGTTCGCCGAACAGGCCGGCGATGACGCGG
Source organism: Streptosporangium sandarakinum (assembly GCF_050942225.1). NCBI lineage: Bacteria > Bacillati > Actinomycetota > Actinomycetes > Streptosporangiales > Streptosporangiaceae > Streptosporangium > Streptosporangium sandarakinum. Next base: position 7,568,371 of record NZ_CP192034.1, on the reverse strand, counting down.
TCGCCTTCGGCGGGGAAGTCGTCCGCCCAGTGCGCGCACCGGGCGTCCCGCAGAACGGCGTCGACCTCATCGCGGGGCCAGATCCGCAGGACGAGGCGGTCGGTGACCAGGTCGGTACCGGCCGAAGAGAAGAAAGAGAACATGTGACACTCCTGGTCGTTCGGGCGACCGGCCACGCTCCGAACTCACGCGGGCCGGTCGAGGGCATGCTGAACAGGGCTGTCGGCAGCCATATTCATCAGCCCCCCTTCTCCAGGAGTGATCACGGGTCCTTCCCGCGCCGACCCTAGCGACCCTTCCTGGCGCGGGCAAAGCCATATACCTGATGCGAAAAGCCGTGTTCGGGACACGACCGTCCTTCCGGAAAAGGGGGGCGGTAGGCTGCGCGCCGTGGAGCATCCGTCGATCACGGCCCGGCGCGGTGGTTCACCGTTCCGCCGCGTCGCCGCGCGTGCCGTCGCCGCCACGGACGTCATCGGATCACTGCTTCGCGGCGTCGCCGCCGCGGGCGTCATCGGCGCCATCCTGGCCGCCGGCGGGTGCGCCGCCGATCCCGAGACCGACGGGGACCGCGCGCCGGGACCGGCCGCCCACGAGGTCGTCGTCACCGGCAACGACGTCTCCGGAGTCACCGCCAGGATCGCCGGCTGGGAGCACGACAGGAACAACGCCCTTCCGCCGCAGAACGTCATCCGGGTCGACATCCGCTTCACCGGCAGGACGGAATGGGCGCTGTCGTCACGGTTCATCGAGCTGGCCGTGTGCGCGGTCACCGGGCAGCGGACGGTGGTGACGTGCGGCACGGCCGGAATGCGAATGGACCACACGGCCGAGGACCGGTACCACCACACCGTCGAGACGTTCATGGGCGCCGGCTACCCCCTCGACCAGGTGACGGACGTGCTGCTCCTGCCCGACCAGTACGCGCCCCCGCGGGTGTCCATCGTGACCGATCCCAAGGATGGCGACGACTACGTCGCGCCGCGCCTTCCGAAGCCGGGCGACCGCGTCTGACCGCGTCGTGGAAGCCGGGTGACCGCGTCTGACCGTCCGCCGCGCCTGCCGAGGCCCGGCGACGGTGCCTGACCGCACCGCGGGCGACCGTGTCCGGACCGGGTCCGAGGCCATCCAACTCATCCCGGGTAAGCCGTATGAGACCGATCCTTCTTTTGTAGAATTTCGGCGATCATCGGCGCCCGCCGCGGCGTCCCCCTCCGGTGACGGGAGCGACGGATGGCACACTCGGCGACCGTCGGCCGGGCGGCGGGAGCGGCTCTCGCCGTACTGCTGCTGGCCGGATGCTCGGACCAGCTCGGCGACCGCGGCGGCAAGAACGGCGCCCCGCCCGACCGGATCGGCGACGTCGACTACGTCGAGGTCTTCCGCAACGCCGACAACTTCCCCAACATCGCCCGGATCTGCGTCGAGGGCCTGGCCTTCGCCAGCACGTCGAGCGGATCGCGGGGCGAGGACGGCGTCGCCAACCCGGCGCTGATCCGCGTCCCGGAGTGGGACACCGGATGCGCCGCCCACGCGAAGTCCGCCCCGAGGTCCGGGGCCAACCCCACGCCGACCTCCTCACCCGGCTGACCCGCCGGCCCGGGGACGCCGGTGGACCGGCTGTGGTGCCATCCGGAACGGCCCCGGCCGCGTGGCTCTCCCGCCGCGGGTGACGGATTCTCTCGCCGCGGCCGGCGGACTCTCCCTGCGCGGGTGACAGGCTCTCCCACCGCGGGTGACAGACCCTTCCGCCGCGGCTGGCAGACTCTCCGTCATGAGTGGCGAACGACGGACACTGACCGGGGCCGACGGCGCCCCTGTGATCGGCTATGTGGAGGACGTCCGTGACGGGCGTCCCTGGGCCCGTAACGTCGAGGAGCTCGGCCCGGGAGCCGTCGACGCCGTCATGTCGCGCCTGCCCGGCTGGGCGGTGTCGGCGCCGGTCGAGTTCGCCGGGCGTCTCGTCTCGCGAGGCGCCCGGACGCTGCGGCACGTCCACCGGATGCGGTGCGACCTGTCGGACGTACGGCCGGCCGCGGACGCGGCCCCCGACGGCCTGCGGTTCACGCCCTGGGACCGCGAGCCCGCGGAGGTCTTCCCCGCGTGGTTCGCGGCCTACCCGCCCGGCCATCCCGACCACCGGTCCCGGAAGATGACCCTCGACGATGAGCTCGCGCCCCTGATGCGCGGCGAGGTGATGGGCCCCCTGCTCCCGTGCGGCGTCCTCGCCGTACGGGACGACGCGGGGGGAGAAGACGAGGTGGTGGGCGGCGTCCTGGTCACCGACTCGAACGACGGCCCGTGGGTCACCGAGGTCTTCCGGCACCCGGACCGATCGCCCCGCGGCCTCGGCTCGCTCATGCTCTCGGCGACCCTGTCCCGGGCCGCCGCCGACGGGCTGACCGAGATCGGCCTGGCGGTCACCGAGGGGAACCCCGCGCGGCGCGTGTACGAGACGCTCGGGTTGCGGCTGGTCGGGACCTGGCTCACCGTCCTGATCTGACGGCTCCCCTCCGGCGTCCCCGTCACGCTACGAGCGGAGGAACCCGTTCACGACCGGCGGCGTACACAGATGTGGTTTTCGGGTCACGCCCCTCCCGGGATCGACGCCCGGGGCGGGGCTCCCGTCCGGCTCAGCAGTACGAGCGCAGGTGCCAGAGCTTCAGCAGCGCCCTCGGCGCCTTGTCCAGGCAGCCGCCCGTGTCACCGCGGTACGACCAGGCGCCGTGAGCGCTCCTGCGCCACACGTGCGGCCCGTCCTGGTAGCTGATCGGGTCGCCCTTGACGCCGATGGAGCCGACCGCCCAGTACACGTCCTTGCCTGCGCTCCTGACCTTGCCGTAGTAGACCTTCTTCGGCCCGTCCACCTTCCTGCGGCTGGTCCCCGGGTGGTGCTTCCTGAGGTTCGGGCCGTAGTACTGGGCCCAGTAGGCGTCGGCCAGCGAGTGGCGGACCTTCTCGGTGACCTTGAGATTGACGGCGGTCCACCGGGCCGGCGAGGCCGCCTCCCGGAACCGCGAGGCCGTCTCCCGGGTCTGTGACGCCGCCTCCCGGGCCGGTGAGGCCGCCGGGGACCGTACGGCGCTCATCGCCGTCGCCGGGAAGAAGGTGGTGATGGTGACCGCCGCCACCGCGGCGGCCGAGAACCGGTGTGCCCACTTGGTCATGTCCGCTCTCCCATCGCGCTTTTGAACTTTGACGCTCCTCCGCGCCGAAAGGTTGAAAGCGGCCCGGACGGGTTCCGGCGATTCAGCGTGGGAGGGCGAACCGCTCGGCGAACGCGGACATCTCCTCGCGCCGCCCCTCCGGATCGGCGGCGGTGGCATTCACCACGACGCGGGTCACCCCCTGCGCGGCGAGCTCCTCGACCCGCTCCGCGGTCATGTCCATCGACCCCCAGCGCGTGTACTCGAGCGCTTCCGGGTCACGACCGGCCTCGACGGCGGCCGACCGGGCGATCTCCAACTGTACGGCGCGCTCCTCGGGGCCGAGCGCGCCGCCGGGGAAGTAGCCGTCGCCCCGCCGCCCGGCCCGGCGCGCGGCGGCCCGGCTCGACCCGCCGACGTGGATCGGCAGGTGAGTGACCCCGGACGGCTTGGGGAAACTCACCAGCCGGTCGAAGGAGAAGAACTCCCCCTCGAAGCTCACGCCCTCCTCGCCGCCGCCCCAGAGCAGCCGCAGCACATCGATCGCCTCGTCGGCACGACGGCCCCGGGCGGCGAAGTCGACCCCCATCGCGTGCGCCTCACCCGGCAGGGTGCCGAGCCCCACGGTCAGCAGCCGCATCCGTCCCCCGGACAGCACGTCGATGGTCGCCAGGCGCTTGGCGAGGATGACCGGGTGGTGGTACGGCAGCAGCAGCACGCCCGTGCCGAGCAGGATCCGACGGGTGGCCGCGGCGACGAAGCTCAGGCAGTCGAGCGGATCGACGTACGGCAGCGACGGCGGGACCTCATGGGGCCCGAACATCGCACCGGGATACAGCACGATGTGCTCCGGCAGGTAGAGCGCCTCGAAACCGCAGTCCTCGGCATGCCGGGCGAAGGACACGACCTCCTCGGGATCGACGCCGTAGTAGGCCGTGTTGTAGCTGATCGCGAACTTCATCGTCGTCCTCCGGTCGACCGACGCGTGCTCGTCCCGCGTCGCGTACGACCGGTTCGCCGATCCGCGCCCGACGCCCTCCGCACGCCCATCAGGAGCACGCTAGAACCTTGTCACTGACGTCAGGCAAACCCGTCCGGACCCATGCCATGATCCGTCCGGGATCGTCCTGTCCTGCCCTGGCCCGTGCTGGCCCGCCCTGTCCAGGCTCGTCCGGATGTCGATGGGTCCCGGGAACGCCGGCCCTCATCCCTGGGCCGATGGGACCTCCGCGTGCCATCCTCGGAAGGTGACAGCGATCAGGGAAAGCGAGCCGGCGGCCGATCGGAGACTTCCCCGGAGGCTGCTCCTGGCCGCACTGACCGGGGTGATCCTCACCGCCCTCCTCGTGGGAGCCGCCTTCCTGATGATGCGGGCCCTCACCGGCTCGGGGACCTGCGAACAGTCCTTCGCCTGCCTCGGCGCCATCGGCTTCACCTGGTTCGTGGGGCGCTGGGTGGCGGTCATCCTCGCCTGGCCGCTGCTGTATCTCCTGCGCGTACGGCCGGCCTGGCCCGTCGCCGTCGCGGCGGTCCTCTTCCTGGTGGTGATCTGGCGGTTCGCCCAGTCGTCCTGGGCGGGGGACAGCGGATCCGTCCTCATCCTGCTCAGCGGCGTGCTCGCCTATCCGTTCGCCGCCCTGGTCACCGCGCCGCGCCTCGCCTGGCCGTGGCGCGCCGTACCCGCCGCCCTGCTCCTGGCGCTCTGCGTCCTGACCTTCCTGCCATCACCCTGACACCCGGGGTACGGCGGCGCGCCCTCCACCGGACCCGCTGACGGTGATTCCGGGGCCCGGCGCCGCGGAGGAACCGATCATGCCGCAGGGAAGTCCAACCCACTGTGATCGATACGGCACGCACGTCGCCGCGGCAGGTGCGCATCACGATCGCGCTGCTGTGGTCGGTGGTCCCACACGGTCTGGCCGTCACCGTGCTCAACGGCGTCGCGCTCGTCATGACCGACCGGCGGCTCCCACACGCGCCGGTGACGCAGAACGCGGAAGCCGTCCCCGTCGCGTTGCGCGAGTACGCGGGGTTCGCCTGGGGGCGGACGGCGCTCATCGGGCTCTTCTTCGTGGCCGCCGCCCTCGCGTTCGGGCTGCTCGCCCGGGCCGCCTGGCAGGGCGCGCGGCGGTGGCCCGCGGTTCCGCTGCTCGCCGGCGTGCTCGCCGTCCTCCACACGATCGGCCTGGTCCTGGTGGCCGGCCTCAACCCCGTCACGGGCTACGGCCCGCGGTTGTTCCCGGTGAACGGCGCCCTGTTCAGCGGAGCGCCCTTCGACATGGCGGCGGCCGCCCCGCCCTGGTACCTGCCCGCTCTCGCGGCGCTCCTCGTGCTCGGCTGGGCCGGCCAGCTCGCGGGGTTGATCCTGCTGGCACGGCCGGCCACCGTCCGCTGGTACACCCGGAAGGAGACCGCGGGGGAGGCCGCGGGGGACACGGCGGCTCCCGCAGAGGACACGACGGGGGAGCCGGCCGTCCCGGCGGGACGCACCCGGGCGATTCCACTGATGGCACTCGGTCCCGTCTTCGTCGCCGTGGTCACCGCGTTCAACCACACGGCCATCCGGCTGACCGAGAACGCGGCCGACCCCGCCCTCGTCGAGCACGTGGTATCGGCCGCGCGGACCGCGATGTTCGTCGATTCCGCCTTTCTCGGTGTCCCGGCGGTCGCGCTGGCGATCCTCGGCACGCACCCGCGGCTGCGCACACGGCCTGGCGCCCTGCTCACGTCGGGTGTCCTCACCGTTCTCTACCTGCTCGCCCTGGTGGTGGCCCAGGTGTACAACCCCCTGAGCACCGGTGTGCTCACCGACGACCAGTCTGGATTCAGCGAGCACATCCCCCCGTGGTACCTGCCCGCCCTCACGATCATCCAGTCGATCGCCGCGCTGGTACACCTGGCCGCCCTCGCCGAGCTGGTCACGCGCGCCCGCGGGCCGCTCATCGCTCGATCTCCCAGTTGTCCCCCATCCACCACCAGCCGTCGCCCAGGGCCGCGCAGGTGAAATCTCCGTCATACGCCACGTTGAGGAGGGAGCAGGGGTCCGTGCCGGCTTTCCCGCCGAGCACGCGGGCGAAGCCGATCCGCTCGGGCTTCCACTCCGCCACGGCGAGGAACAGCACATCCCCTCCGGGCACTTCGGGGTCGTGGATCCTCTGCACCGCACCCCGGCCGAGAGCGAGCGCCCGGTACCGCTCCGGCAGCGGGGAGCGATCCGGCGGGAGCCCTTCGCCCAGGTGCGCCAGTTCCGCGAAGGCCGTCCGGTGCGTCTCGAACCAGCTCCACCGGAAGAACCGCTCCCAGGGGACCACCCCGACGATCACCACCGCCGCGACGAGCTGGCAGACCATGACCACCGCCCATCCCCGGCTCCGCCGCCGTCCCAGGCGGACGGCCCACCAGGTCGTCAGCCCGACCGCCAGGATCCACAGCACGGGGTAGGCCAGCAGCCACGGCGACAGGATGCCGTCGTCCAGCCAGAAGTAGAAGTAGTACGCCGCGCCGAGCGCGACCCAGCTCACGACGGCACAGGAACCGAGAATCATGATCCATCTGACGTGACCGAGCCGGAAAGGGTTGCCGACGGGCCCGAAGAGGCCGTTCCACCGAGGCGAAAGAGGGACTTTTGGTGCTACATGTCTCGTATTTCCATCTCAGGGTGAGCTCGGTTCGCCGCGGGGCGGCGAAGGCGATCTGGCCCGATGCTGTGGCGGCCCTGTTCCTGGCGCTCTGCGCCCTGACCTTCCTGCCCTCGGCCTGACACCGGGGTACGGCGGCGCGCCCTCCTCTGGCCCGCGGCGCCGTACCGGGCCTGTGTGTCTTACGGCCGGGCGGAAGCCTCCAGAGGGATCGCGGACTTCCAGCCGCGTCCGGCGACTGTGAGACTGCGGCTCATGGGCGATCAGGACTTGGACGATGGAGTGGTCCGGCTTCGTGACTGGGCGGACGATGATGCGGCCTGGTATGCCGAGAGCGCGCGTGATCCGGAGATCCAGCGTTTCACCACGGACCCGCCCACGCTGGACGCCGCGCAGGTACTCGCCGCGATCAACCGGATGCGCGCCTCGGACGGTGAAGTGGGGTTCGTCGTCTGCGACGCGGCCACCGGCGCGAAGCTGGGGAACATCGCGCTCGGCCATGACGGCCGGGTGGGCGAGATCTCGTACTGGCTGACGGCCGAAGCGCGAGGCCGTGGCGCGGCGACTCGCGCCCTGGCCCTGCTCACCTCGTGGGCCATTCGGCACCTCGGCCTGGTGCAGGTACGGCTGTGGGCCCACCGGGACAACCTCGCCTCCCAGCGGGTCGCGCTGCGCGCCGGATACCTGCGCGACCCGGATCAGGACAAGGAACAGGAGGCGAAGGGCGCGGTATGGCCGATGCACGCCTTCGTCGCCGGACACCCATAGTTCCCTGACGACCAGACGGAAAACGGTGCCTCCCCCGTCGCGGGGGAGTGGCCGGGGAGGATCTCCCTCCCGGGAGGGAGCGGGAAAATCACCTGCGTCGGCGATCCGCGCGGCGGGGCCGGATCGGCAGGATCGACGGCATCACCAGCACTTTCCTCACCTGACCCTGGAGATGTCCACGATGAAGCGCACCCGTGTCGCCGCCGCCGGTCTCGCCCTCGCCGCCCTGTTCTCGACCGCGGGCACCCCGGCGATCGCCGCCGCCACGGCGGGGTCGTCCGCGACCACGGCGGGGTCGTCCGCCGTACGGAGCGAAGTACCGCCGATCAACGAGGCGGCGCTGAAGCGGAGCATCGCCGGGCTGCCCGCGGCCGACGCCACCGCCGCCGAGGTCAGGGTGGGCGGCTCGGCCGGCTCCTGGCGCGGCGTCACGGGCGTGACCGACCTGCGCACCGAGCGGCCCGCCAGGGAGGGCGCCCGCTTCCGGGCCGGCAGCGTGACCAAGATCTTCACCGTCGCGGTCGTGCTGCAGCTCGTGGCCGAGGGCAAGGTCTCGCTCGACGGCACGGTGCAGGAGTACCTCCCCGGGCTGCTGCCCGCCGACTATCCCACGATCACGGTCGGCCGGCTCCTCAACCACACCAGCGGCCTGCCCTCGCCGACGAACGACGGCGGCTTCGAGCGGGTCTACGCCACCAGGTTCGAGAAGGTGACCCCCGAGGAGTACGTCGGCGAGGCCGTGAAGAACCCGATCGAGTTCACTCCGGGCACGCAGCAGCACTACCTCAACACCAACACGTTCGTGGCGGGCCTGCTGATCGAGAAGATCACCGGCAGGTCCTACGAGCACGAGGTGACCACCCGGATCCTGCGGCCCGTCGGCATGCGCGACAGCTACCTCCCCGGCGAGTCCATCAAGATCCGCGGGCGGCACAACCACGGCTACCAGGTCGTCCCCAAGGGCTTCCCGGACGCCGTCAAGTACGGCCAGGGCTACGTCGTGGACATGACCGAGACCAGTGTGACCTCCACCTGGGCCTCCGGCGACCTGATCTCCACCACGGCCGACCTGGAGAAGTTCATCAAGGCCCTGTTCGGCGGCAAGGTGGTGCCCGCCGCGCAGATCGAGCCCATGTTCACGGTGCCGAAGGTCACGATGTACGGCGGCGACCAGCCCGCGGTCTACACCTCGGGCCTGACCAGGCTGGAGCTGCCCGGCGGCATCGTGGCGTTCGGCAAGACCGGAGCCAGGTACGGCAGCGCGACCGGCGTCGGCGCCACCCGCGACCTGAGCCGCACGGTCGTCTACTCGATCAACTCCACCGACGCCAAGGCCGCCGGGCAGAACGAGCGCGGCCTCGGCATCGCGCTCGCGGCCTTCGCCAGATAGGCCGGATGCCCCGGCGTCCCTCGACGGATCCGCGGGCCGCTCACCCGGATGAGGTGAGCGGCCCGCGGATTCTTGGGTGGGATCCGGTGATCGCATATCAGGGCCGAGAGGTCCGATGGCAGCGCCTTCCCGGCCGCTGATATGACCTTCTGTATGCGCTTGATTGCGGTTTGATGAACCGCCGGGCTCATCTCGTCGACCGTTGTTACCTTCAAAGAGGCTGGGCTCAAGGCGAGGGACGGCCGGAGATGATGTGGATCGAGCGCACCACCTGTCCGCGGTTCAGCGGCGGGCGGCCCCCACGTGCGGCCCGGACCGACCGGAGGCGGGGGCGAGCCGGAGGCACGCGACCCCTGCCCTTTCCCCGGTGGTTCCGGTCGCCTGGTCACCGCTTGCCCCACACCGCGCGGACCACCTCGGCGACCGCGCGGAGCACCCGTGCGCGTTCTGCCGAGGCGCACCCCCTGGTGGCCGCGAAGACCATGAGCACGGCGGCCAAGGCCACACACGCCAGGCCGGCCATCGGCACCAGAGCCCACACCACAGGATTCATCGACGCGGTCCTTTCTCTGACCCGCGGCCGGGGGATCGGCCGCTCCGCCGGTGTCAGTTCAGCGCGCCCTCCCCGGCGGCCCAACAGATACCGGTGCGGCCGGAAGAACATCGTGATCGCCCAGGTAAGGCGGCTCTCCGGCGTCGATCCGGCCGGACGCGCCGGACGCGCCGGGACGGCACCCACCACGACGGGGTCGGGACATGACCGGCGGTGAGCCCCTGCCCGCCTCGCGGGCGGTGTTGCGGGACGCGTTGAAAGCGCTTGAGAAACGCGCCCGCGAGCGCGCACCCGGACTGCGGCGAAGCGCTCTGATCGACCGGGCCAACGAGCTGTTCGCCGAGCAGCGCATCCCGGCGAGACTGACCCCGCAGACGGTCAGCGACTGGATCAACCGGGGCAGCGCCGCCCAGGACTTCGTACTGTTGTGGACGCTGGTTCGCGCGCTGCTGGAGCGTGCGGGCGACCAGCCGCGCTACGACCTGAGACACCCCTGGTGGCGCAACCAGCACGACCTGTGGAAGGAGCGCTGGGAGCAAGCCCGCAAAGAGGCCGGCATCCGGGACGGACGCGGGCCGAACCCGGAGGACGACGGCGTGGGGACGGGCGATGAGTGCCCCTACCCCGGGCTGCGCCCGTTCGAGAGAGGTGAGGCCAAGTGGTTCTTCGGGCGGGAGGCATTGGTCAGCAAGGCCAAGGTCGAGCTCGAACGGCGCCTGACCGATCACAGCCCGCTGGTCGTCGTCGCACCCTCCGGCGCCGGCAAGTCGTCACTGCTGCGTGCCGGGGTGCTGCCAGAGCTGGCCGAGGGAAAACTGCATGGTTCCGAGCAGTGGCCACAGCTGCTGCTCACCCCCACGGCCGAACCGCTCAAGGAGCTCGCCTCGAAGCTGGGGGCACTCACCGGGGCCGAGGAGACGCAGGTCGCGGACGCGATGAGCGCCGGTCCCGGGGAGCTGACAGCACTGGTGCGCGAGCGACTCCGGCTCCCTCCGGACGGCAGGGTGGTACTCGTCGTCGACCAGCTGGAGGAGCTGTTCACCCTTTGCCGGGACGAGTCCGCACGGTACCGGTTCGTCGCCGCGCTGGCGGGCCTGACCGGGACCGAGACGTCCGACGCCCCATCCGGCGCCGAGCAGCCCATCGCGTTGACCCTCTACGGCCTGCGTGCCGACTTCTACGGCTCCTGCACCGCCTTCCCCCACCTTCGTGACGCCTTGGCGAACCGTCAGATCATCGTCGGCGCCATGACCGACGAGGAGGTGCGCCGCGCCGTGACCGAGCCGGCCGAGCGGAGCGGCCTGTCGCTCGCGCCCGGCCTGGTCGACGTCATCCTGGGCGATCTGCGCGGCGGCGCCGGTCAGGACGGCGGCGCCTACCGGGGTGAGCGGCTGCCGTTGCTCGCCCACGCGTTGCGGGTCACGTGGCTGAACCGCAGAGGCAAGGTCCTGACCGTGGACGGCTATCGCGACTCCGGCGGTATCGACCGCGCGGTCGCCGACACCGCGGAGGAGGAGTTCGGGAAGCTGATACCGGCCGCCAAGCAGGCGGCGCCGCTGCTGTTCCGCGGTCTCGTCAGGGTCGGCGAGAACGGTGAGGTCACCAGCCGCCGCCGGACTCGTGAGGACCTGATGCTGGCCGCCGACGACCCGAAGGCCGTCGCGGAGGTCATCGAGCGTTTCACCGGCGCCCGCCTGATCACCCAGGGTGCGGAGCGGGAGGGGAGCCCGGTCACCGTCGAGGTCACCCATGAAGCGCTGCTGTGGGCCTGGCCGGAGCTGCGCCACTGGGTCGGGGCGGACAACAGAGATGTCGATCGCGCGCTCCTGCGACAGGAGGTGGGGGACGCGGCCGTCGCCTGGGAGCGCGGCGGCCGTAGGGACGCGACGATCCTCTACGAGGGGGCCAGACTGGAGCTGGCCCGCGCCTGGGCGGATGCGCACCGCGAGGACGTCACCCTGTTGGCCGGGGAGTTCCTCGCCGCTTCCGCACAGCGCGAGCGGCTCCGCCGCCGGTTCTGGCGCACGGTCATGGCCACCATGAGCGTGCTGGCATTACTCTCCGGAGGGTTGGCCGTATTCGCGCTGAACCAACGGAGCGACGCCCTGAGGCAGCGCGACGACGCGATCTTCGAGCGGGTCACCGCGGAGGCCGACCGCCGGCGCGAGACCAGCGGTGCGCTCGCCGCGCAGCTCGACCTGATCGCGTACCGGATGCGGCCGACGGCGGAGCTGCGCACGGTGCTGATGACGCAGGCGGGATTCGTATCGGCCACGACGTTGCCGGGACGGTATCCGAACGCCCCCTCGGTCGCCTTCGGACCGAACGGCACGCTGGCCACCGGCGCTGACCGGCTGCGGATCTGGGACGCCTCTGACCCGGCCCGTCCGGCCCCGTTGGCCCCTGTGCTCAGCGCCGGGAAAGCAGTCAGTGTGAAGCAGGTGACCTACAGCCCGCGGGGGGACCTGCTGGCCCGCGGCGGCTCGGACGGCACCATACGGATCCTGGACGTCTCCGACACCAGGCGCCCGGTAGCGCTGTCGGAGCCCGTGGTCGTGTCCCCAGGCGGTTCGGTGGTGAGCCTGAGGTTCAGCCCCGACGGCCGGAGCCTGGCCCTCAGCACCCGGCAGGCTGGGGACACGGTGACAGGCGACGTGCAACTGTGGGACGTCGCCGACCCGCGACACCCCCGGCGGCTGAGCACCGTGGTGTCCCTGCGGCGTCAGAGCGTCAACTCCGTCGCGTTCAGCCCGGACGGGACCACCCTGGCCGTCACCGGAGGCCTCGGCCCAGGTCCCGATCGCAGGTTGCTGGTCCGGCTGTGGGACGTGTCGAACCCGGCCCGTCCCACAGCGCTGGGCGGCGAGCTGGGCGGCCACACGGGCATCGTCTACGACGTGGCGTTCAGTCCAGGCGGACGGGTGATGGCCACCGCCGGGGACGACAACAGGGTGCTGGTCTGGGACGTCACCGACCGGCGGCGGCCGGAGGTGAGCGCCACCCTGTCCACGGCCGCCACTGCGAGCTCGGTCGCCTTCAGCCCGGATGGGCGCGTGCTCGCCACCGGGGACAGCTCCGGGACCATCGTCCTCTGGAACATCGGCCTTCCACGGCAGCCCAGGGCGCTCGGCCCCGCACTGCACGAGCACACCACCGTCGTCAACAGCCTGGCCTTCGACGCCACCGGGCGCACGCTGGCCAGCGGCAGCGGAGACGCCACCGTGCGGCTCTGGCGGCTACCTCCGACGCTGGCCGTCATGAGCGGCGGCCAGTCGGTCAACGCGTTGGCGCTCACGGGCGATGGACGCCTGCTCGCGGTGGCCTCCGGCCACCAGGTCACGCTCTGGGACGTCTCCGATCCCACCCGCCTCGTACCACTCGGCGCGCTCCCCCGGTTCCGCACCGTCGTGGACGCGATCGCCTTCAGATCCGGGCGGTCAGTCACCTCCGGGAAGAACGTCCTGGCCACCGGTGACCAAGAAGGCAGCGTGCGGCTGTGGGACGTATCGGCGCCGGCCCACCCGGTGGAGGCCGGTGACGTATCGGTTGGACGAGGGAAATCGATCTCCGCGCTGGTCTTCGACACCACCGGGCACACGCTGGTCGCGGCCTCGATGAACCTGCAGGGCGATTTGTTCGGCGACCTGCGCGCCTGGGATGTGTCGGATCCGGCGCGTCCCGCCGCGCTCGGCGATGTGCTGCGCGAACAGCACATTCCGGTCAGGGGCATGGCCGCCGCGTCCCAGGGACCGTACCTCTACAGCGGTGATGTCCTAGGCACCATCCGCGCCTGGCGGACGGGCGACGGAGCCGTCCCCATGCTCTCCGGTCACGTTGCCGGCGACCAGCCGATCTTCTCCCTGGCCATCGATCCAGGCTCACGGCTGGCCGCGACGGGCAGGAGGGACGACACGGTCCGGCTGTGGGACCTGTCACGGCCCCGCTCCCCGATGGCCATCGGAGATCCACTGCCCGCCGGCGGTGTCGTTTACAGCGTCGGCTTCGCCCCGGACGGCAAGCTGCTCGCAGGCGGTGCGTTCGGCCAGATCAGGCTGTGGGACACCTCCACCCCCGCAGCCACCTCCGCCTACGGGCTTCCGGTCACCGGGCACAACGGTTTCGTCCAGGCCCTGCTGTTCAGCCCGCGTGGCGGCCTGCTGATCAGCGGGGGCGAGGACGGCACCGTACGGCTCTGGCAGACCGACGCGGACCGCGCCTTCGCGCTCCTGTGCGCGTCGACACGTGGGGCCATGACCCCCGATCTGTGGAGGGACTACGTATCACCCGCCCTGGCCTACGACCCGCCCTGCGGTAAGTGACCGCACGACCCGGACGGTGACGTGCTCCGGCGGAGTCTGGCATCAGATCGAACAGGTGACCGAGGCTGCTTCGGCCGAAGGCGGACGCGGAGACGGGTGGGCCGTCAGCCGGGGGAGTGCAGTTCGAACCAGATGACGGTGCCGAGGGAATCACGGTGGAAGCCCCAGCGGGCGGCGAGCGTGTTGACCAGCGCGAGCCCGCGCCCGCCGACCGCGTCCGGACCGGGGTCACGCGGGCAGGGGATCCGTGCGGAACCGGGGTCCTGGACGGTGACCAGCACGCCGCGCTCGACGAAGGCGAGGGTGACGAGGAACTCCCGCGGTCCGTCGTTCGGTCCGGCCGGCCTGCCCACCGCACCGTCCGGCCCGCCTGGCTTACCCGACTCGCCGTTCGGCCTCCCGCCCGGCCCGCACGCGTGCTCGACGGCGTTGGTCGTCAGTTCGCTGGTCAGCAGTACGGCGTCGTCGTGCAGCGGGTGGCCGACGCCGAGCAGTCCGGCGACGAAGTCGCGGGCGTGCCTGATCTGGTCGCGGTTCGCCGGGAAGCAGTGGGAGATCACCGGAAGGTCGGTCCCGGCCCGTCCGGGGCGCGGCGGCCACGCGGCTTCCGCCTCCGTCCGTGTGGTCTTCGGCCGGGCCGGTCCGGTGGTGTTCGGCTGTGTTGGTCCGGCGGTGTTCGGTCGTGCCGTTCCGGTGGGGTTCGCGCCGCCGGGGCCGTTCGCCGTTCCGCTGGTGTGCATGCCAGCGGGGCCGTTCGCTGTTCCGGCGCGCCGGACGAGTACACGGAGCAGTCGCGACAGCAACCGCGCCGCCCTCTCCACCTCCTCTCGGTCCGGCTCTTCACCCAGCCGCCTATCCGGCTCTCTGCCCGGCTCTCTGCCCGGCCGGGACCGCGGAACCGGGTCCCTCGGGCCGTCGGCCCGACGCTCCGGGCTCATACCGCCACCCCCTCGCGGCGCGCCCCGCGCCTGCTCCCGTACGGCGAGCATGACCCCGGTGGCGAGTCCCGCACGTACGGGTCCTGCGGGTGCGGCCCCCGTCCGTACGGTGCGACGGCGGTCGCCGCCGGTCGCGCGTGCCGCCCCTGGCCCGTGGGGAATCCCGGGGACGGCCTGCTCGACGGAGACCCAGCGGTCGGCCTGCCTACCGAGCCCGTGGGCGAGTGGAACAGCTTCGGGGAGCGGGCCACTGCAGGCTTCGCCGTACCGGGGAAGGGGCGGTCGCACAGGCCGAGCCGCCGCCGGGCGGCCATCCGGGCGCGGACCTGGACACTCGTGGGCTGTTCCCACAGGTGGCCGGGCCGATGCGGCAGGCCGGCGGCGTCGTGGGCGTACGGCGGATGCCCGCACCACCGGCACCCGAGCGGGGTGGGCGGTTGCTCGGCGTGCCAACGGACCCGGATGATCCGTACGGCTCCATTAGGGTTGGACACGGGTCGCACCTCCTGTGTGCGATCAAGGCCCTGCCAGGCGACTTGGCCTCGCTTGGTGGGGCCGTTCTCTTTGGACTATGAGGGTTCCGGGACTCGCCTGGGAGTTGTTTCCACAGGCTGTGGATAAGTTCGCGGACCGTCAGACGGGACCCTGGGGCCGCTCAGGCTCCGGTATCACCGCCCGCTCGTCGGCCTGGGCTCGCGGCGACTCGGCCCGCTCCCCAGGCCGGACTTGCCTCGGGTCGGCCCGCTCCCCGAACCGGATTCGCCGAAGCTCCGCGCATCGAGCAGCGACCAGGCGGGCGACCTCCTCGGCTCCAGACACCGGCCGCAAGGTGTAGGCGGGTCGCCCCCACTGCTCGTCCCACCCGGCCTGCCACCAGAACCGGTCGCCGTTGCACCACACCACCAGGCCGTCCCACACCGACACGAGCGCCAGCTCGTAACCGTCATGGACATCGGCCACGACACCCAGTGCTTCAAGCGCCCGCCGCAGCCGCTCGGCGGCTTCTACGGCCGACGCTTCAGGCGGATGCCGGGGGCCGTTCGGATGCTCGTTATCCCTCACGGAGAGTGAATGTATGGAAGCACAGCGGCGTGGACATCAGTGCCGTTGATATTTCGGCGATGGGTAAGGCCAAAGCCATCCAGCAGGGTTACTTTGAGGCCATGGCCTACTCAGATCCGGCGGCGGAGAGCGTGGGAACCCGTGTACGGCGTGCCCGGAAGCGCGCCGGTATCACTCAGATCGAGTTGGCCCGGCGGCTCAACCGTGCGCAGTCCTGGGTGTCCGGAGTCGAGAACGACAGCATCCCCCTGGACTCCGTCGCGCTGATCAACGCCCTCGCCCGCGCCCTGCGCATGCACCCCAACGAGCTCACCGCGCGCCCCTACCGCGGCGACAGCCCGAGCGAGGACCGAGGCCACTCCGCAATCCCCGAGATCCGCCGCCAACTGGAGCGCTACGATCTCGACCCGGAGTGGGAAGACGCGGTGCGACCGCTGTCGGATCTGCGCGCGGTGATCGAACGTGCCCGCTGGCTGAGGAGAGAGGCACGTTATGCCGATCTGGCGGACGAGCTTCCCGCGTTGCTCTCCGAACTCCAGGCCGCGACGCACCTGTACGAGGAACCCGACCGAAGCGCGGCCTTTGGTCTGCTCTCCTTCGCGTATCGAGCAGCCGACGCGGTTGCCTATAACCTGGGCTACGCCGACCTCCCTGTGATCACTGCCAATCGGGTTCGCTGGGCAGGAGGCCGCGCCGGGGACTTTTACAACGAGGCCATATTCGCCTACATCCGAAGCCGCAACCTGTGGGCCAGTACCTCATGGAACGACGCGATGGCCGTGCTCGACACGGCGTGCGCGAGCATCGAGCGCGAATACACCGCAGGCACCTCAGAAGCGCTGGCCGTGTGGGGAGGTCTCCAGCTGAGAGCCGCGATCACGGCCGCGCGTAAGAACGATGCCGATGAGGCGTGGTCACGTCATCGGCTCGCGGCGGAAGCGGTCACCCGACTTGGCGCTCGCCAGCGTACAAACTATTACGAGCTATCCACCAACCAGACCAACATCGACATCCATGGCGTCGCCATTGCCGTCGAACTTGGTGATGGCCCACAAGCTGTACAGCGAGCCCAGGCAGTGCGGCTTCCGAAGAACTTACAAGCCGGCCGGGCTGGATATCACTACTTGGACTATGCACGAGGGCTGCTGTGGTGCGGCAAGCGCGATGCCGCCGTGGCCGAGCTGGAACGCGCCGAGAAGATCGCCCCGATGCTCGTCCGCAACCACCCCATGGCCCAGCAGGCCGTACGAACCCTGCTGGACCTGGAGCGCTACAGCTACCGCGAACGCATCCGCCGCCTCGGCGTCCGCATGCACATCCTTTGAAGTGCCCCCAAGCTCCAGGGTTAGCGGATCGATCTGGCGATCTACAGCTTGACCCAGCGTTCCTTAGTCGGCCAAGCGCATTAGGAAGGTATGTCCCATAAGGCGAAGAATAGCCAGATCGGTCTAATTTGTAATCAAATTGATTGCTTCTTGCGTCTGTGGACTTGCTGCTGTGCTGTAGGACTACGCCATGAGCGATAGCTACATGGAAGACGCGTTCAGCGCCCGACTTCGAGCGGCCGCAATGGACTGGCTTAGGTTGCGCTGTACGGACGAAGATCCTGTAGTGCGTCGTGACGAGCTACTTGGGTTTCATTTCGAGGGTGAAAGGATCCCTCTGGTAGACCCTAATCGGGGGATTCGCAAGCCTAAGTACATGACTGCAGCTCTTTCCATATTAACAACCTACACGGCGCCCGGTAAGCGTCCACCGTATGACGACAAGCCTGGGCCTGACGGGTTGCTCCGATATAAGTATCGTGGAAGAGATGATAAACAAGCGGATAATGTAGCATTGCGTGTTGCTCATGAGCGAAAACTTCCTCTGATATGGTTTTACGGGGTAGCGCCCGGGCTCTATTTGCCGCGCTTCCCAGCTTGGCTTATCGCTGAAGAGAAAGACCAATTCCAATTTGCGGTTGCTCTTGACGAGGCTCAGCTTTCGATACCTGTAGGTAGTCAAGCATCGGTGGCTCAGCGGCGCTATGCTGAGCGATTGACTCGTCAGCGTCTCCATCAGCCTGTTTTTCGAGCCCAAGTGCTGCGCGCTTATGAGGGAAGCTGCGCTATATGTAATCTTCGCCATGCTTCTTTGCTGGATGCTGCGCACATCATGCGTGACAGTCATCCGGAGGGTATCCCCGCGGTTTCAAATGGCCTAGCGTTGTGCAAGATTCATCACGCCGCCTATGACAAAAACTTCTTAGGTATTCGCCCCGACTATACTGTGGAGATTCGAGAAGATCTCCTCGATGAAGAAGACGGGCCTATGCTGCGTCATGGTCTTCAAGAGATGGATGGGATTGCGCTGAAAATTCCTAAACTGCGCCAGGATCGGCCTAGCATTGCTGCGATTATGAGTCGCTATGAGGAGTTTAAGAAATCTGCCTAGCAATCCCATAGCGCGAGACATTCGACCTGGCCGGACGGCTTCGCCGTACGCTGGCCGACCACCTCGTCCGCGACGGCTGTCTCACCGCCCCCAGATGGCGAGCGGCGATCGAGCCCGTCCCGGAGAGCCGGCTCGCCGCTCCCCGGCCACGCAGGCTTCGGGCGGACGTCGCGTTCTGCCGGGGTGATGCGTCACCGGGCGCGCATGCGACCGACCCGCACGTTGCGAGCACGGAGGTAGGTGCTGCCGGCGGGACCCGGCTGCTTGTCCCAGCCGGGACCGCCAGGCGCGATTCCGGAAGCCCAGGATCCCATCTGCAGATTGATGATGAGCCACTGGGGGACACCGGCCCAGCCGACTCCCCGGTGGGTCGCCTTCCGGACTCCGTCGAAGTAGTAGTCGAGCATGACGTCGTTTCCCCGCTTGGACATCCGGACGCGGTACCTGTGCCAGGCGTCGGGTTTTTGGCCGCTGATCAGCTTACGCTCGACGTGCTCATTGTCGTCGGCGCTCCTGCTCCAGGTGTTGAAAAGGTTGGTGGAATTCCCCACGTATTCCAGGATGTCGCTCTCCGGCGGCCAGTCCGGCCAGATCCCGGTGGTCCAGAAAGCCGGCCAGATGCCCTTCCCGGTCTGCGTGCGGAACTCGCCTTCGATGTCGTACTCGGGAAACCGGTCGTTGACGAGGATCTGCTTCTTGGCGTGGACGGCGCCTGAGCGGTACCACAGCGGAGCGTTCGGCGCGTGCGGGCTGTCTCCGTCGGGTTCGGCCAGCCGGGTCGCCTTCAGGGTCAGCACGCCTTGGGCGAGAGAGACCTGGCCGGAGTGCATCCTGGCGGCGCCGTTGTGGGTGTCGGCGTCGGCGTCCCAGGGGTAGAGATGGTTCCAGTTCTGGCTGAAGGCCGAGGAACTGCTGAAGGAGGACTTCTTGATGACGTTCTCCCACGAGGCGTCGGCTCGGCGGGGGCGGCCGCCGGCTGAAGACGTGGCGTGCGCCCCGGTGGGGACGAGTGAAAGCCCTAATGACAGACCGCCGACGGCCGCCGCCGAGGCCAGGAGCCGACGCCGGCTGACTTCTTGTTCGGACACGTTCTTTCCTTTCTCCGGTCCCCGAATCCGTCGGTCACCGACGTCCGAAGGGAGGCCGGTCGCCGAGCGGGGACTCGGGGCTGACCGCAGAAAAGCACATGAACGTCACAGACCGCGTACGGCCCGCCGCGCACCTGAGCGCCGGCCTCCTTGGAGGGCTCGGCTGTGACTATGGCTTCGAGGAGGATGCCGGCGACCAGAGCCCGGCCGCGGTGCCGTCCTCGACATGCCTGCGGTAGGTGAGGACCTTGTCGTGGATGATCTCCAGGCTGGCCGTCAGGTCGGCGAGCCTGTCCCGGATGGTTCTCTCGTGCTCCTCCAGCAGTGCGAGCCGCTCCGCCTCGTTACCCGGACCGGATCGGACGAGTTGAGCGAACCTCTTCACGGTGGCGATGGGCATGCCGGACTCCCGCAGTCGGTTGCACAGCAGGAGCCACTCCACATCCGCCGGTTCGTAGACGCGCTGCCCTCCGGCCGTGCGCGGAATCGGACGGAGGAAGAGCTCCTCACGCTCGAAGAACCGCAACGCGTGCACGCCCAGGCCGGTCGCCTTCGCGACGTCTCCGATGGAGAGGCCGTCCGTGTTCCTGCTCATGCCGTACCGCCGTAGCTTGACCTAGCTCGCACTCTAGATTTTAGCGTTGAGCGCATGGCAATCACGCAACACAAGATCGGCTCGGGGTTCGGCGCTCACAGCACGGCGGACGACGTCCTGGCCGGAATCGAGCTGTCCGGCAAGAACGTCCTGATCACCGGTGGTTACTCGGGTCTCGGCCTTGAGGCCACGAGCGCACTGGTCCGCGCCGGGGCGCACGTCATCGTGCCCGCCCGCCGTCCCGCCGCGGCGATGGAAGCGCTGCGCGACGTTCCGCGGACGGAGGTGCGGGAGCTCGATCTGACGGACTCCGACAGTATCCGGAGGTTCAGTGACCGGTTCCTGGAGACCGGCCGGACCCTCGACATCGTCATCAACAACGCGGGCGTCATGGCCTACCCGCAGAGGCTCGTCGAATCCGGATGGGAAGCGCACCTCGCCATCAACCACCTCGGGCACTTCGCCCTGGTCAACCGGTTGCGTCCGGCACTGGCCCCCACCGGGGCGCGAGTGGTGTCCGTCGCCTCTTCAGGGCACTTCCTGTCCGACATCCGTTGGGACGACCTGCACTTTCGTCATGACTACGATCCTTGGCGGGCCTACGGGCAGTCCAAGACGGCCAACGCCCTGTTCGCCGTCCACCTCGACACCCTGGGCGCGGCCGGTGGCGTGCGCGCCTTCGCGGTGCACCCGGGCAGCATCCTCACCCCACTGCAACGGCACATCCCCCGCGCGGAGCAGATCGCCCAGGGCTGGATGACCCGGGAAGGCCACCAGGCCGACGGCTTCAAGACCCCGGCGCAGGGGGCGGCGACGGCCGTATGGGCGGCCACATCGCCTCTGCTCGACGAGTACGGCGGCGCCTACTGCCAGGACTGCGACATCGCCGAACCCGCGACCACCGACGACATGCTCGTTGGAGGCGTCAAGCCGTGGGCGGTCGATCCCGACTCCGCGTCCCGGCTCTGGGCCATCTCCAGCGAGCTCACCGGACTGGACTGCTTCGCCTGACCCGGAGGTGAGGCCATCGCGCCGATGTGCCACCGGCCCGGCCCGGCCGTCGTGACCTCCGTGCCCTGGGGCGTACGAAGATCGGCGGCGATATCGACATGCCGCCGAGCGTGGTTCCGCCTAAGGTCTGCCGGATGACGCTCTCTTATGACATGGCCGGCGATGGTCCGGTGCTGGTGCTGCTGCATTCCGGGGTGTGCGATCGGCGCATGTGGGATCCGCAGTGGCCGGCCCTGCTCGATGCTGGATACCGGGTGGTCCGCTGTGATTTCCGGGGGTTCGGCGAGTCCCCGGTGGCGGACCGTCCGTACGGCGACGCCGATGATGTCGTGGATCTGCTCGGGAACCTCGGCATCGAACGGGCGGCGCTGGTGGGGTCCTCGTACGGCGGGCAGGTGGCCATGGAGGTGGCCGCCCGCCGGCCGGACATGGTCACGGCCCTGGTGCTGCTTTGTTCCGCTCCACCCGGGCACGCGCCCAGCGACGTGCTGCGATCCTTCGCCGAACAGGAGGAGGCGCTGATCGAAGCCGGTGACATCGCGGGGGCCGTTGAGCTGAATGTGGAGAACTGGCTGGGCCCCGAGGCCGATGACACGGTTCGGGAGCAGGTCCGCCGGATGCAGCGACACGCATTCGACGTGCAGCTGGCCGCAGTGGAGGAGTTCGCGCCGACCGAGGCGGAGGTGGATCTCTCGCTGATCAAGGCCCCGTGCCTGGCTCTCTCCGGCGGCCACGACCTGGTGGACTTCCGGGAGACCGCCGCCCGGCTACCGGAACGACTCGCCGATGCCCGTCACAGTGAGCTGCCCTGGGCGGGTCACCTGCCCAGCCTGGAGCGGCCCGCCGAAGTGACGGACCTGCTGATCCGGTTCCTGCACGAGACGGCCCCGGCACGCTGAGCGAGCTCGATCTCAGCCATGCCGGCCCGGCGGCTCGGCGGCCCGGTCAGGCCCCGGTGGCGCCGGGCAGCAGCAGTGACTTGCCCACCGTGGCGCGCTCGGCCAGTGCGCGGTGGGCGTCGGCGGCCCGCTCCAGCGGGTAGACGGCGCCGATGGCGGGTCGCAGCCGTCCTTCCGTGGCCCGCTCCAGCGCCAGGGCCAGCCATTCACGCGCGGCCTCCCGGGCCGGCGGGCCGTCGAGCAGCGGGGTGAACACCCGGAGACCGCGACGCGCGGCCAGTTCCCGGTCCGGGGCGGCGAAGCCCTCGGCGGTGCCGTAGGTGACGAACCGCCCGCCGTCGGCCAGCGCGTTCAGGGCGGCCGTACCGAGCGGGCCGCCCGCGCCGTCGTAGACCAGCGCGGCGCCGCCGCCGGTCACCTCGCGGACCCACTCGATCCAGTCCGGACGCGTGTAGTCGACGGTGGCCTCCGCGCCCAGTTCACGGGCCAGCGCCAGCTTGGCGTCGCTGGACGCGGCGGCCACCACCCGGGCGCCGGCGTCGATCGCCAGCTGCACCAGCAGCGATCCCGCTCCGCCGGCCGCCGCCGTCACCAGGACCCACTCGCCCTTCTCCGCCACACCCAGCCGTTCCATCATGATCGCGGTCGTGCCGTCGTGCACCAGCGCCGCCGCCGTCTCGAAGGCCATTCCGTCGGGGATCGGCATGATCTCATCGGCGTCGGCGACGACCCGCTCGGCGTAGCCGGTGCCGGTACGGGTGACCACCCGCCGGCCGATCCACGCCGGGTCCACGCCCTCGCCGATCGCCACCACCTCGCCGGCTCCGCCGCCGCCCGGGATGTACGGCAGCTCACGCGGGAAGATCTCCTTGCCCCAGCCGCTGCGCAGCAGGGTGTCGAGGAAGATGACGTCCGCCGCGGCCATGCCGACGACGACCTGGCCGCGGCCGGGCACCGGGTCGGGCAGTTCCACCGGGGTCAGCACTTCCGGACCGCCGAACTCGGCCACCTGGATCGCACGCATGAGAAGCACCCTTCATCGGGAGAGACCGTCCCGCTCAGCCTCCAACCTGAATCACGGTTGAGGTCAAATCGGCGGCCGGACGGGCCATGAGGAGTCCTTCTCGCGCGGCGTCCGGATTCAGCCTGGCGTGGATCGCCCCTTCGACGCCGTACGGGGCAGCGCCGTACCGGTCGATGTCAGGCCACCGGAACTCAGGGGAGCGGACCCGCTCCCGGAGCGGGTCAGGCCGACCGCGGTCACATGTCCTCGCCGGCCGGCCGCCAACCGGCGCAGGATACGACCTCAACCCCCCGGCTCGGGAAGACGGAATCCATGAAGAAGTCGTGCATCGCCGGGTCGCCGTCGGCGCAGCCGTCACGCAACACGGTCAGCCGGTAGCCACGGTCCGCCGCGTCGTAGCACGTCGCGGCCACCATCGCGCTGGTCGCGACACCGGCGATCGCAAGAGTGTCGACGCCGCCCGCGCGGAGTACCAGGTCGAGGTCTGTGCCGGCGAACGCGCTGGCGCGGCGTTTGGTCACGACGACGTCCTCGTCGGCGACCGGCAGATCGATCTCGGTTCCGGCCGATCCCTCGTGGAAGGCGTCCCCCGCTTCGTAGAACGTCCTGAACATCGCGTTGCCCGGCGGCAGGTCGGCTCCGTTGCCCCGGACGGCGAAGTGCACGAACACGATGAGAGCACCGGCCGCACGGGCGCGCGGGAGCAGTTCGGTGAGCGGTGGCACAACCTGCCTGGCGAACGGATAGCTGCTCGTGATGCCCCGCTGGATGTCACCGATGATGAGTGCGGTGGTCATGACGGACTCCCAACTGATATGTCCATCCGGCGTCCTGCGGCTGGCAGGCGGACCGGAGGACTTCCCCGATGTGTGACGCCGACTGTTATGTGGCGATCGGCACCTTATCGGGCTGCTGATCGCAGTTGACGGGGTCGAGGTGATCTAGTTCGGACCATGGACGGGGGAGCGGTGCAGAGGGCCTGCTCGGCGCCGTACTCCTCGAACGTGCTGACGGGGCGGAAACCGGGGCGGGTCCGGGCGGGTTGTCAGCCGGCACCCTCTGGGGGCGGCAGATGATCGGGGATTGTGCGGACTTTCCGGCCTGGGGTGGGTGATAGTGGCGGGGTGAGCGCTGAGGAGCACCAGGAGCACCAGGGGGAGGGGCGGGAGGCTCGGTCGGAGCTGATGCGGGCCGGGGTGCGGGCCCGGGTGGCGCGGCTGGCCCGCACCTCGGTCTCCGGAGCGCGCCGCTGGTCGCCTCCGGCGCTGCTGGCGCTGCTGTCGGCGGGGGCGTTCGGGGCGTTCCTGGAACCGGGTGAGGCCACGGCGGGGGCCGCGATGCTCGGAGCCGCCACCGCGGTCGGCGGGAACCTGCTGACCGACATCGTCAAAACGGGCATCGCCCGCCTCGGCCCAAACAGCGGCGACGGCGCCGACGCCGGCGGCGGTGAGGCGTCGCGGCAGGCGCTGGAGGCGGAGCTGGAGCGGCGCATCCAGCAGGTCCTGGAGAGCGGCGGGCCCGAGGCGAAGGAGTTGCGCGCGGAGATCGCGCACCTGCTGGAGGAGGTCGGCGCGGTCGGCGCCGCGATCGAGGCGACGATCCAGGCCGGGGACCGTGACCTGCAGGAGCATCTGACCCGTGGCCTGGCCGGCCTGGGCCGGGAGTTCGCCGAGTTCGCCTTCACGCTGACCGCCGTCGAAGATCAGCTGCGGGTGCTGCGCGACGGCCAGGATACGCAGGGGGCGCAGCTGGGCCTGGTGGTGGATCTGCAGTACCGGCAGGCGACCGACATCCGGCTGCTGTTGCAGCTGGTGGCCGAGCTTCCCCGGCAACCCCCCGGCGGCGCACCCGGTGCCGTCCGGGCGCGCTGGAGTGACGGGTGTCCGTATCGGGGGCTGGTGCCCTTCGGCGAGGCCGACGCCGAGGTCTTCCACGGCCGGGAGGTGACCACCGCGCAACTGCTCACCACCGTCTCCCGGCGGCTGGCCGCCCCGGGCCTGGTGGTGGTGACCGGCGCCTCAGGGGCGGGTAAGTCCTCGCTGCTGCGCGCGGGCCTGCTGCCGGCGATCGGCCGGGGTGAGCTGACGGCGGCGGCCCGCCACTGGCCGGTGCAGGTCCTGGAGCCGGCCGGCTCTCCGCTGGTCGCTCTGGCGGCCGCGCTGGGTGCGCTGGCGGGTGTTTCGGCTCCGGAGGTGGTGCGCGGCCTGCGGGAGGATCCCGGGCAGGCGCCGCTGCTGGTGCGCCAGGCCGTCGAGGCCGACGCCCGCCGCCGCGCCCTGCCGTCGTCGGCCGTGGCCGGGGGCCGGCTCGTGCTGGTCGTCGACCAGTTCGAGGAGGTCTTCACGCTCGTCTCCGACGCCGATGAGCGGGCCGTGGCGGAGCGGGAGGCGTTCATCGCCGCGCTGCATGAGGCCGCGACCGCCGGGTGCGGGCCGCACGGCGCCGCGGCGGCGCTGGTGGTGCTCGCGGTGCGCGGCGACGTCGTCGACCGTTGCGCCGCCCATCCGCGTCTGGCCGCCGCCCTGCGGGACGGGGCGTTCGTCGTGGGCCCGATGACCGAGCCGGATCTGCGGCGGGCGATCACCGGCCCCGCCGACGCCGCCGGCCTGGCCATCGAGCCCGGCCTGGTCGATGTGATCCTCAGCGAGCTGCGCGCCGCGGGCGGCGGGTATGAGGCGGGGGCGTTGCCGCTGCTGTCGCAGACGATGCTGACCGTCTGGGAACACCGCGAGGACGACCGGCTCACCAGCCGGGGATATGCCCGCACCGGTGGGGTGACCAAGGCGGTGGCCTCCAGCGCCGATGCCGTCTATGCCGCTCTGGCCCCGGACCGGCAGGAGGCGGCGCGGCGGGTGTTCGAGCGGTTGACGGCCGTCACCGGCGACGGCGCGCTGGCCCGCCGTACCGTCGAGCGGGCCGCCTTGCACGCCGGCCGCACCGAGGCCGGGCGCGCCGCGGTCGATGAGGTGCTGGAGGTCTTCGCCCGCAGCCGGCTCGTCGTCGTCGACGCCGGCCGGGTGCAGATCGCCCATGACGTGCTGCTGGGCTCCTGGCCGCGGCTGCGCGGCTGGCTGGCCGACGAGCGCGCCGACCGTGTCCTGCACACCGAGATCCTGCAGGACGCCGCCGAGTGGGACCGGCATGGCCGGGATGCGTCGTTTTTGTACGGCGGGATTCGCCTGCAGGCCGCCGAAGAGGCCGTCGCGCGCTGGCGGGCCGACCCGGGCCGCTATGCCGGGTTCGGCCTGCCCGGCCCCGCCGCGGCCTTCCTGCATGAAGGCAGCCGCGCCGCCACCCGGGCCCGGCGTCGCCAGCGGCTCCGGTTCACGGTGCTGGCGGGGCTGCTGGTGGTCGCGGTCATCACCGCGGTGGCCGCGGTGCGCTTCGGCCAGGACGCCGAACGGCAGCGCGCCGAGGCCGACCGGCAACGTGCTTGGGCATTGGACCGCAGCGCTCAGGCCGCATCCCGGGAGACGGCCGCCTACAGCCAGGCTCTGTCCGACGACCCGGAGACGTCGGCGCGTCTGGCCCTCGCGGCGCAAGCCATCGCCGACACCGACGAGGCACGGGTGAGCCTGGCCGCGCTTCTCAGCAGACCGGCACGTGCTGTCCTGGCCGGACACACCAACTCGGTGGCCTCGGTGGTTTTCAGTCCGGACGGCACCCGTCTGGCCACCGGCGGAGGCGACGACATGGTGCGGATCTGGGATGTGGCGACGGGCAAGCAGGTCGGCGCCCCCCTGCGCGGACACACCGGTTGGGTGTATTCGGTGGCTTTCAGCCCGGACGGCAAACGCCTGGCCTCCGCCGGAATGGACAAGACGGTGCGGATCTGGGATGTGGCCACGGGCAAGCAGGTCGGCGCCCCTCTCACCGGACATCTCAGAATGGTGAAGTCGGTGGCCTTCAGTCCGGACGGCAAACGCCTGGCCTCCGCTGGAGGCGACAAGACGGTGCGGATCTGGGATGTGGCCACGGGCAAGCAGGTCGGCGCCTCCCTGCGCGGACACACCGGTTGGGCGTATTCGGTGGCCTTCAGTCCGGACGGCAAACGCCTGGCCTCCGCCGGGGGCGACAAGACGGTGCGGATCTGGGATGTGGCGACGGGCAAGCAGGTCGGCGCCCCCCTCACCGGACACACCGGTGTGGTGTTATCAGCGGTCTTCAGTCCGGACGGCACCCGCCTGGCCTCCGCCGGAGTCGACGACACGGTGCGGCTATGGAACGCGGCCACCGGCAAGCAGGTCGGCGCCTCCCTCACCGGACACACCTTCTCGGTGTCCTCGGTGGTCTTCAGCCCGGACGGCAAGCGCCTGGCCAGCGGCGGAATGGACAACATGGTGCGACTGTGGGACGTGAGCACGGGCAAGCAGATCGGCGCCCCCTTCACCGGACACACCGGTTGGGTGTATTCGGTGGTTTTCAGTCCGGACGGCACACGCCTGGCCACCGGCGGAGACGACAACACGATTCGGCTCTGGGATACGGCCACCGGCAGGCAGATCGGCACCCCCCTCACTGGACACGTCGGAGTGAGACAGTCGGTGGCCTTCAGTCCGGACGGCAAGCGCCTGGCCAGCGGCGGAATGGGCAACATGGTGCGGCTGTGGGATGTGAGCACGGGCAAGCAGATCGGCGTTCCCGCCATACGCACCGGTTGGGTGTATTCGGTGGTTTTCGGTCCGGACGGCACCCGTCTGGCCTCCGCCGGAGTCGACGGCACGGTGCGCCTGTGGGATGTGGCCACCGGAAAGCAGGTCGGCGCCCCCTTCACCGGACACACCGGTTGGGTGTATTCGGTGGCCTACAGTCCGGACGGCACCCGTCTGGCCTCCGCCGGAGTCGAGGGCACGGTGCGCCTGTGGGATGTGGCCACGGGCAAGCAGGCCGGCGCCCTCCTCACGGGACACGTCGGAGTGATGCAGTCGGTGGTCTTCAGTCCGGACGGCACCCGTCTGGCCTCCGCCGGAGCCGACGGCACGGTGCGCCTGTGGGATGTGGCCACGGGCAAGCAGGCCGGTGCCTCCCTCACCGGACACACCAGCGAGGTGTCCTCGGTGGTCTTCAGTCCGGACGGCACCCGTCTGGCCTCCGCCGGAATCGACGGCACGGTGCGCCTGTGGAGCGCGAGCACGGGCAGGCAGATCAGTATCCCCTTCACTGGACACACCGGTCAGGTGTCCTCGGTGGTCTTCAGTCCGGACGGCACCCGTCTGGCCTCCGCCGGAGCCGACGGCACGGTGCGCCTGTGGGATGTGGCCACCGGAAAGCAGGTCGGCATCCCCTTCACCGGACACACCGGTCAGGTGTCCTCGGTGGTCTTCAGTCCGGACGGCACCCGTCTGGCCTCCGCCGGAATCGACGGCACGGTGCGGATCTGGAATGTCGGGCTACCGTATGACCTTCAGGGTCTCCTGCAAGCGGTATGCGATATCGCGGGCCGGTCGTTCACTCCTGAAGAGTGGCGGCGATACATTCCCAACGAACTGTACCGGCGGCCCAACTGCCCGACCACCCAATATGGTTAGGTCCTTTTCTCCGCCACACCGGCCCCGGCATCCGTGAGACCGTCCTGCTCATCGGTGCTGAACAACTCCTGTCGCTCACCGGACGGGCGCCATCCGCGGCTCGTTCATCGTCCCGGATCCGAGGTGGGACTCCTGGGCCGGACGTGCGACGAGCCGATCCCTCCTGCCGCCGGGAATGTCGGATCCGCCTGCCACACTCACCGTGATCATGAAAGGGAAGAGCCGAGGAGACCGATGCGCAAGATCATGCCCGCGGACTACGCGTGGGAGCCCGGCTGGCCGATGGAGATCTACACCGTCACCTTCGTCCGTGGCCTGGACGAGCGCGAGACGCTCCGGCGGTTCGGCGTGGTCGACGGCAACATCCATCCGGTGGACGACGAGGAGGTCATGGAGCGCGTCCTGGAGACCGACGGCTGCTGCGACATGGTGATGGTGACCCGGGCCGGTGACTGGACGATCGCCTATGAATACGACGGCTGGGAGGGGACCCGGCCCGAGACCCTGCGCGAGCTGACCCGCGACGGCGGTGAGGCCGTCTCCGTCATGCGCCATAACTACGCGGCCTCGCATGACTTCCAACACGCCGCGGACGGCCGGATCCGCACGGCCTTTCGCCCGCAGACGCCCCAGGAACGCTGGGGCAGCCACCCCGACGCCCTCAACGAGGACATGCGCGAGCTGGGCCTGGAACCCGAACCGGACGAGGAGTTCCAGTACCTGCCCGACTCCGTTCCCGCGGCCCTCGCCCTGGCCAGCCGTATCTCCGGAGTGCTGTTCACCCCCGAACTGCTGGGCGGGTCGCTGCTGGGCGGGGTCATCACCGACCGGGCTCCCGACGATCCCCGGAAAGGCGACCCTTTCGCCCGGCACGCCCTGCGGATCGTCAACCGGAAGCTCGCCGAGGCCATCGACGACGCCTCCCCTGACCTCCAGCGGCGGGCCGCGGTCGCCGAAGCCCGCCGCCAGTGCGGGGTGGCCGGCGTGGCCGACCATCCGGTGCTCGCCGCCGCACTGGCTTCGGCCGAGCGGGGCGAGACGACGCCGGTCGGGCACGGCTCCCCGCTCGCCGAGCTCATCCGCGGTTACGAGTCGGAGCTGACCGGCCATCCGATCGACGAGGCCACCGGCGAGTGGATGGCCGGCCCGTCCGCGGGTCCGCACCGCTCCCCGGACGGCGGGCGCAACATCTTCTCCTTCGACACCGCGACCGGCATGCCGGCCTGCCCGAGCTGCGGGTGGCATCACCGTCCGGGCGAGGAGGAGCGGGAGGCGGTCCGGCCGCGCTGGCAGGCGGCGATATCGACGCGCCATGCTCTGTCGCCCGACGCCAGGAAGGCCGCCTACGACGCCCACTTCAACCTGGTCTACGGGGATCGGGTCATGGCCGACCCCGATCACGCGGCGGCCGTCATCGCGACGCTGCGCGCCGCCTCGACATAGCGGGCCCCTGAATCTCCAGGAACGGCTGTCCCGCTGTTCCTCCATCCCGCGGTCCTTCTCGTCACTTCGCCCCTGGTCGCACGGACCCGGGGGAGGGTCTGCCTTCTCTGCTACCGAAAATCTGTAGTGACGACGGTAGACATTTGCGATGGGGGAGGGTAGGGTTTCTGGCATCGCAAGGGACGGATCCACGAGGGCAGAGCAGTATCAGGCATCACGACGAACTGCCCGGACGCACGTGGACAGCAGAAGATGAGGTAGATGGACGGCAGAAGGTCGGACGTGCCGGGGCCGACGAGGTTGAAGGGTCCTGGCCGTGGACGCGCTGCCGGAGCAGTGGCAGATGAAGTCGAAGTAGAGATAACGAAGGGAGCGTTGAACGCCATCAGGATCGCCCGTCGTCGGCTGAAGTTCGCCGCACGGGTACCGCACCTCCACGGATTGGATGGTGGTTTACGGTCACGCATACGCGATCCCCGCACCCCCGCCTTCTCGGGAGGCCGGTGCGGAAGCAGTGAACCGGTCACAGGACCGGTAGATGGTGTTGAACCTCAACTGGGCCCCGGCGCATCATGGCGCCGGGGCCCCTGTCGGCGTTAGGGAAGGTTTTATGGATCAAACAGTCACCCACCCCCGGAACACCGCCGGGAAAGCGAAGACGGAGGCGGCACGGACGCCTTCCGATACGGCCGACGACAAGCCCGGCCAAAAACTCGACGATGAGAACTACCCCGCCTACAGCATGGGCCGGGCAGCGGAGATCCTCGGCGTCACCCCGGCCTTCCTGCGCAGCCTGGGCGCAGCCAAGCTGATCGAGCCGCAGCGCTCCGAAGGCGGCCACCGCCGCTACTCGCGCTACCAGTTGCGTCTGGCCGCCCGCGCCCGGGAACTGGTCGACCAGGGCACCGCCCTGGAGGCGGCCTGCCGCATCATCATCTTGGAAGACCAGCTCACCGAAGCCCTGCGCATCAACGCCGAACTGCGCCGACGCGGCTGACCGGCCACCCGCCTCGCCGCGCCCGGATCCGCGATCCGTCCCGCCTTCCGCTACCGGGTGCCGACCACCCGGTGCGAGGCGGCGTCGGGGCGGGGGCCGGGATCAGAGTCGGAACATGGACAGACGAGCGGTGCAGAGGGTCTGCTCGGCGCCGTACTCCTCGAACGTGCTGACGGGGCGGAAGCCGAGGCGGGTGGCGAGGTTCAGGGATCGCGTGTTCGCGGTCTGGGTCGTGAGCAGGACCGGCTGGTCGGGGAGTTCGCCGGCCGCGGCGCGCAACACGGCCGTCGCGGCCTCGAACGCGTATCCCGCGCCCCACGCGCCGCGCCGCAGTTCGTAGCCCAGCTCCAGTTCCTCGCCGTCCCCGGTGACAGGCCCGGGGCTGCCGGCCGACCGGCGGGAGAGCATCACCATCCCGATGACCCGGTTCGTCGCGTTGTCCGCGATGACGTAACTGCCGGGCCTGGTCGTCGCGTCGGCGGCCAGGACCGAATCGAAGTGCTGCTCGACCTCGCTCCGGGGCCGGGGACCACCGATGTACGCCCGTACGTCGGGATCGGTCGAGAGCTCGATGAGCCCTTCACGATCGGTGTCGAGCAGCGCTCTGCGAAGCAGGAGCCGCTCCGAGGGGATCTCCGCGGCGGACAGTGTGGGCGATTGGCTCATAGGCCCGTGATCATAGAACGCGGGACCCCTGTCCGGGGACGCCTTACCCGCCCGTGCCCGTGGAGTTCGCGACGAACCCGTCCGCTCCGGAACGGGGTGTTCAAGGCGCCACGTTTCCGGGAGGGGCGTTCAGGGCGCTACGTTCGCAGCCGCCCGGCGCGGGACTCCAGGTAGCGCTGCTCGGCGATGCTGGCGGTGGCCTTCGCCGCGCGCCGGTAGTGCTCGTACGCCCCGGCCGCGTCGCCGGTCTTCTCCAGCAGGTGAGCCCGTACGGACAGCAGCCGGTGGTGCCCGGCCATCCGCTCGTCGCCGTCCAGCGTGGACAGCAGGTCCAGCCCGGCCGCCGGGCCCTCGACCTCGGCGAGCGCGATCGCCCGGTTGAGGGTGACCATCGGGTTGGGTGCGATCCGCCCCAGGATCAGGTAGAGCGCGTGCACCTGCCGCCAGTCGGTCTCCGCGGCCGTGGCCGCGGCGGCGTGCGTGGCGGCGATGGCGGCCTGCAGCTGGTACGGCCCCAGCGCCGGGCCGGCCAGCGACGCCTTGACCAGCTCAAGGCCCTCGTCGATCATCTCGCGGTCCCAGCGCGTACGGTCCTGCTCGTCCAGCGGCACCAGGTCGCCGGCCGCGGTCGTGCGTGCCGTACGGCGGGCGTGGGTCAGCAGCATCAGTGCGAGCAGCCCGGCCACCTCGCCGTCGTCGGGGAGCTGCGCGTGCACCATCCTGGTCAGCCGGATCGCCTCGTGCGCGAGGTCGGCGCGGTGCAGCTCACTGCCCGAGGAGGCGGTGTAGCCCTCGTTGAAGACCAGGTAGAGCACGTGCAGGACGACCCTGAGCCGTTCCTCGCGTTCCGGGCCTTCGGGCAGGCCGAACGAGCTGCCGGCGGCCTTGATGCGCTGCTTGGCCCGGCTGATCCTGGCCGCCATCGTGGCCTCCGGCACCAGGAACGCGCGGGCGATCTCGGCGGTGGTCAGGCCGCCGACCGCCCGAAGCGTCAGGGCGGTCTGGGAGGCCGGGGTCAGCGTCGGGTGGCAGCACAGGAACAGCAGGACGAGCGTGTCGTCGGTGTCCGGCACGTCCTCGGGCACAGTCTCGGCGGTGGCCGTCGCCGTCTCCCGCTCGCGGCGCGCGTGCTCGCTGCGGATCTGGTCGATGAGCCGCCGGGACGCGACGGTCACCAGCCAGCCGCGCGGGTTGTCCGGCACCCCCTCGGCGGGCCACTGCACGGTGGCGGCGAGGAGGGCCTCCTGGACGGCGTCCTCGCATTCCTCGAAACGGCCGTGCCGGCGGATCAACGTGCCGAGGACCTGCGGCGCGAGCTCGCGCAGCAGGTCCTCGATGGGTGGTGCGGTCACATCTCCAATTGTCCATCGGCGAACATGACCTGGCGCACCTCGATCCCCAGGCCCTCGACCGCGGCGTCCGGGATCTGCGCCGCCAGCTCGATCGCCCGCTCCTTGTTCTCGCAGTCGACGAGGTAGAAGCCACCCAGGTACTCCTTCGCCTCCAGGAAGGGGCCGTCGGTCACCACCGGCTGGCCGTTGCGCACGGACACCACGGCGGCCTGCGACGGGTCGGCCAGCGCCTGCGTGGTGATCAGCTCACCGGACCGCTTCAGCATCTCGATGAACCTGCCGTGGCCGTCGCCGATCGCGGTCTTCTCCTCGTCGGTCAGCGCGTCCAGCACGGCCGGGTTGATGTGCATGCTGATCAGGAACTGCATCCCGTACTCCTCGTGGTTCGCGGGCCCCGTCCGGGCCCTTCGCCGGTCGGTCGGAGCGGCCGCCGCCGTCTTGACATCCCCGCCGGAACTTTCGCACAAGATTTTCGCCGCCATGTCGCGAGGGGCCTTTCGCCGCCGCGCCGCGCCGCAACGCCGCAGTACCGGCGTGCCGCCGGGGCCTCCGGGGCCGCCGTCCCGGGTGACCCCCGCCGTACGTGGCGGGCACCGGCGATCGCCCGCCGTACGGATGTCAAGAAGTCCCCGGCCGCTCCGACCAAGCGGCGAGACGTCGAGAGAACAGGGGTTTTCCGATATGAGAGTCGACCGGGCATGGCTGGGACTGGCGCTCCTCACGCTGCCGACACTGCTCGTCGCGATAGACGCGACGGCGCTGCTCCTCGCGCTCCCGCAGCTGAGCGCCGATCTGGGGGCCACCGGCGTCCAGCAGCTGTGGATCAGCGACGGCTACGGGTTCATGGTGGCCGGGCTGGTCATCACGATGGGCACGCTCGGCGACCGGATCGGACGGCGGCGACTGCTGCTGATCGGCGCGGCGGCGTTCGCGGTGCTGTCGGTCGCGGCGGCCTTCGCGGCCGACCCGCTGATGCTGATCGTCGCGCGGGCGCTGCTGGGCGTCGCCGGAGCGACCCTGGCGCCGTGCACGCTCGCCCTGATCACCAACATGTTCCGCGACGAGCGGCAGCGCGGGAAGGCCATCGCGATCTGGGCGACCTGCCAGTTCACCGGCGGCGCGCTCGGGCCCGTGCTCGCCGGGTTCCTGCTCCAGCACTTCTGGTGGGGGTCGGTGTTCCTGATCGCCGTACCGGCGATGGCGGTGCTGCTGCTCGCCGGGCCGTTCCTGCTGCCGGAGTTCCGCGACGACCGGGCCGGCGGCCGGCTGGACCTGCCCAGTGTCGGGCTGTCGCTCGTGGCGGTGCTCGCGATGGTCTACGGCGTCAAGCAGCTGACCGTCGAGGGCGTGTCGGCCGTGCCCGCGGTGGCACTCGTCGCCGGCGCGGCCGTCGGGGTCGTGTTCGTACGGCGGCAGCTGCGGCTGGAGACGCCGCTGCTGGACCTGAGGCTGCTGCGCAACCGCCCGTTCACAGCCGTGATCGTCGGGCTGGTCTTCGCCGGTGTCGCCATGGCCGGTACGGGGCTGATGGTGACCCAGTATCTGCAGGGCGTGCTGGGCTTCTCGCCGTTCACGTCGGCGGTGCTGTTCGCGCCGATGGGCCTGGGAGTGGCGGCCGGCACCATGGCCGCGCCGACGCTGACCCGGTGGATGAGGCCGGCGACCGCGATCGCGGGCGGGCTGGCGGGGTCGGCGCTGGGCGGCCTGCTGCTGGTCGGCGTCAGCGGTGACGGTGGCGTCGGCGGTGTGAGCGCCCTGCCGCTGGTGATGACCGGCATCGCCGTACTGGCGCTGGGCACCGGCCCGCTGTTCGCGCTGGGCACCGGGCTGGTCCTCGGGTCCGTGCCGCCGGAGCGCGCCGGTTCGGCGGCGTCGATGTCGGAGACCGGCAACTACTTCGGCGGCTCGCTCGGCTTCGCGCTGCTCGGCGTGGTGGCCGCGGTGGTCTACCGCGACCGGATGGGCGGCACGTCCGACTCGCTGGCCGCCGCGCTCGCCGCCGCCGAGCGCCTTCCCGCCGGGCAGGGCGCGGAGCTGCTGGATGCCGCGCGGGAGGCGTTCACCGCGAGCCTGCACGTCACCGGCGTCGTCACCGCGGTCATCTTCACCGGGCTGGCCGTACTGGTCCTGACGATGCGCCCAGCGGCCCAGGACACCCCGGCCGCGCTTCCCGAGCACGAGGCGGCTCACTCGTAGCGCCCCGGCGTCCGGCCCGGGGCGTCCCCCGGCCGGTGGCAGCCCACGGCCATCGGCCGGGTCCGCGGACCCACTCGCCCATCTCATGGCGGTCACGAGACGACGCCCTCATGGCGGTCACGAGACGACGTCGCGAACCGCGGGCGGCCTAACCTTCCGGGTAGAAGAGGAACAGCGTGCAGCCCGTCGTCGTCTGCGGGACGTGCGAGCTGCCCGCGGGGGCGTGGATGAAGGAGCCGGCCGGGTAGTCTCGGTCGCCGTCGTTGAAGACGCCGGAGACCACGAAGACCTCCTCGGGACCCGGCTCGTGGACGTCGATCCCCTGCCAGCGGGTGTTCGCGTCCATCTCCAGCACACATGCCTTCGCCCCATTGCTCCCGGTCCACAGCATGCGGGCACGGATGCCCGGGAAGATCTCGCGGACCGGGGCGTCCTGGACGGAGGACCACACGTAGGCGGGCGTGTTCTGTTCTGTCGTCATGAGATCAGCCTGACGGGCACCACGCCGCCCGGCCGAGTGTCAGGAAAGACATCCTGAGGTACTTTCCTGCCATGCATCGGATGGTGGCGCTCGTCCGTCCGCCGCAGTCGACCTTCGAGCTCGCCTGCGCGGCACAGGTGTTCGGGATCGATCGGCCGGGCTTTCCGACGCGGTACGCCTTCGGCGTGTGCACGGAGCGCCCCGGCCCGGTCGCGACGTACGCCGGGTACGACATGCTCGTGACCGACGGGCTGGACGCGCTCGACCGGGCGGACACCGTGGTCGTCCCGGGCTGGCTGCCCGCCGGGGAGCCGCCCTCACCCGCGGTCGTCCGGGCGCTGCGCCGCGCGCACTCCCGCGGAGCGCGGGTGGTCAGCATCTGCTCCGGCGCCTTCGCGCTGGCGCACGCCGGTCTGCTGGACGGACGACGGGCGACCACCCACTGGGCGCTGGCGGGAGAGCTCGCCGCGCGTTTCCCGAACGTCCGGGTCGATCCGGACGTGCTGTACGTGGACCACGGTGACGTGGCCACCAGCGCCGGAGCCGGGGCCGGATTCGACCTGTGCATGCACCTGGTCCGCAGCGACCAGGGCGCCGGGTACGCCGCGCATGTCGCGCGGACCATGGTCATGCCGCCCCACCGCGAGGGCGGGCAGTTGCAGTACTCGGCGCCGCCGCACCCCGCCCAGATCGACGGAACACTCGCGCCGTTGCTGGAATGGACCACCGGGCGACTCGGTGAGCCGGTGACCGTCGAGGGCATGGCCGCGCACGCGGGCGTCTCGACGCGCACTCTCGCCCGGCGGTTCGCCGAGCAGCTCGGCACCAGCCCCGGGCAGTGGCTGCTCGCCCAGCGGATCGCCACGGCCCGCGACCTGCTGGAGTCCTCCGACCTCCCGGTGGACGCCGTCGCCCGCCGCGTCGGCCTCTCCTCGGCCACGAATCTCCGCAGGCGCTTCCTCAACACCCTGGGCACGACACCGGGCGCCTACCGCCGGGCGTTCCGGGCCGCGCCGGGTGCGCGGCCATCGGAACGGGGAGGGCACTGAGCCCGTGGTGACCGAAGGTGCGGCGAGGGCAGGTTCGGCTCCCGACGGACGACGCGGTCGTTGGTTTCGGCGGGCGGTCCGGTGGTCACGCGTCAGTACGCGGCACGGCGCGGGGCGGCGGTGGAGCGGCGCGTGAGGTGCGGCTGCGCCGTGGGGTTCAGGGCACGGGCCGGTACGGCGGAGCGGCGCGGCGAGCGCGGGTCGCCGGGACGGGCGGTGGCGACGGTGAGGGAGGCGGGCAGCTTGATCTGGATCGGCTTTCGCATATGAGCCCTTCGTAGAGGAGTTTTCGATCTCGCGGGGTCGTCGCCCGGCGGCTAGGCGGCGCGCTGGAACCAGGTCACCTGCGCCCCGTTGCTGAACGACTCCCGCTGGACGGGGGTGAAGAGCGTGGGGTCGAACCCGCCCTGGAAGGCCGGGATGCCCGCGCCGGCGACCACCGGGTACCACTTGATGATCAGTTCGTCGATCTCCGGAAGCAGCGCCCCGGCCAGCTTGCCGCCTCCGGCGAGGTAGATGTCCTTGCCGGAGGATTCCGCCTTGAGTTCGCGGACCAGCCCGACGGGGTCGCCGGAGACGAGTTCGACCGACGGGTCGTCGATCTTCTCCAGCGTCGAGGACACCACGTACTGCCGCAGGTGGGCATAGGGGCTGGTGATGTCGACGTCCAGGGCGGGCCGGTAGGTGCCGAGGCCCATCACCACCGTGTCGAACCTCTTGCTGGGCGCGTCGGCCAGGCCGACGTGCGCGCGGATGTGCGTGGGGATCACCTCGGGGTACCGCTCGTTCATCCACGCGGCCATGTCGTCGCTCACCGGGTAGAAGTCGATCTCGTCGCCGGGGCCGGCGATGTAGCCGTCGATGGAGACGCCGACGTAGTAGACGAGCTTTCGCATACTTGGTCACTCCCTATGTAGTACTTCAGTTGAAGTGGTGCAAACGTAGTACTACGCCGTTAGGCTGTCAACATGCGAAAGAACGACCAGCGCAGGAACGCGCTCCTCGACGCGGCCATCGAGGTGCTGGCCAAGGAAGGCGCGCGCGGCCTGACCTTCAGGGCGGTCGACGCCGAGGCGGGCACCCCGGTGGGCACGGCCACCAACTACTTCGCCAACCGCGACGACCTGCTCATGCAGATCGCCGAGCGGGTCTACCAGCGGTGGATGCCCGACGAGGCCACCTGGGCGGCCGCGAAAGCGGGACCGCAGGACAGGGCCAAGGTGGTCGAGCTGATGCGGGAGACGGTCGGGCGGGTCGCCGGATTCCGCAGCGGCTATCTCGCCATGCTGGAGCTGCGACTGGAGTCAACCCGGCGGCCCGAGCTGCGCGCCGTGCTCACCGAGAGGGTGCGCGCGGATGTGGACGCGAACGTCGCCTATCACGTGGAGCGGGGCCTGCCGGGAGATGTGATCTCGGTCAAGCTCCTCATGCTGGCGCTCAACTGGCTGATCGTGGAGACGCTGACGCTCCCGGAGCTGTTCGCCCCCGAGGAAGTGGACGAGCTGGTGGTCAAGGCGGTCGAGCGCAGTCTCGCCGTCACCTGACCCCGAGGACCGGTCCGAGACCACGGGGGCGCTTCCGGAGACTCGGCTCAGCCCGCGGTCAGGCCGGCCCGCCCGCCGGTGCCCGCGTCAGCGCCGGTGTCGGCATCGGCACCGGTGTCCCACAGGTCGGTGCCATGAGACTCGACGAGGGCACGGATGCGGGCCAGCGCCTCGGCGGCGGGCAGCCCCTCCGGCCGGCGGCCGTCGCGCAGCCGCAGGGCGACGTGGCCGGCGGCGGCCTCCCGGGCACCGATGACCGCCTGGTAGGGCACGAGGCGGGCCTGCCGTACCCGGGCGCCCAGGCTGCCGTGCTCCGGCCCGGCGACCTCGGCCCGCAGCCCGAGATCGGCGCAGCGTTCGGCGAGCGCGGCGGCGTCCGGCAGCTCGGCGTCGGACACCGGGAGGACCGCCACCTGGACGGGGGCGAGCCAGGCGGGGAAGGCGCCGCCGTGGTACTCGATGAGGTGGGCCACGGCGCGCTCCACGCTGCCGATGATGCTGCGGTGCACCATCACCGGCCGATGCTTGGCGCCGTCCGCGCCGATGTAGTGCAGGCCGAACCGTTCGGGCTGGTGGAAGTCGACCTGGACGGTGGACAGGGTGGACTCGCGGCCGGCGCCGTCGGCCACCTGGATGTCGATCTTGGGACCGTAGAACGCCGCCTCGCCCTCGGCCGCCTCGTACGGCAGGCCGGAGCGGTCGAGGACCTCGGTCAGCAACTCGGTGGAGCGCCGCCACAGCTCGGGGGCGGCGACGTACTTCCCGCCGGGACCGGGCAGGGACAGCCGGTAGCGGGCCGGGCTGATGCCGAGCGCCCGGTACGCCCGGCGGATCATCTCCAGCGCGGCCCCCGCCTCGTCGGCGACCTGCTCCAGGGTGCAGAAGATGTGCGCGTCGTTGAGCTGGATGGCCCGGACGCGGGTCAGCCCGCCGAGCACGCCCGACAGCTCCGAGCGGTACATGCCACCCAGCTCGGCCATGCGCAGCGGCAGCTCACGGTAGCTGCGCGAGCGGGAACGGAAGATCAGGGCGTGGTGCGGGCACAGGCTCGGCCGCAGGACGACCTGCTCGCCGCCCAGGTCCATGGGCGGGAACATGTCGTCGCTGTAGTGCGACCAGTGCCCGGAGATCTCGTACAGCTCCCGCTTGCCCAGCACCGGCGAGTACACGTGCCGGTAGCCGGCTCTCCGCTCGGCCTCGCGGATGTACTCCTCCAGCGCGTGCCGTACGGCCGCGCCGTCGGGCAGCCAGTACGGCAGGCCCGAGCCGATCAGCGGGTCGGTGTCGAACAGGCCGAGCTCGCGGCCGAGTCTGCGGTGGTCGTGCATGGCGGTCTCCTCGCGGATGCGGGTCCAGGAGGCGAGCGACCGCAAGACGAAGCCCCGGGGCACTCGCCCCGGGGCTTCGGATCAAGACATCTGTCAGCGCGCCGGGACACTCTCCGGCGTCGTCGTCATGGCGGCACGCTGCATACCGAAAACGGTAGCAGAGCGACGTCCCCGCTTCCCAGCCCCGAGATGCCGGCCGCTCGACATCGTGAACGCGTCGCGTCCGCCGCGAGAAAGGCACTGGCCGGGCGGCCGGTCTCTCGCGCCCGCGGCCTGGAACGCCTACCGGCCTTGAAACGCCTACCGGCCTGGGACGTCTGCCCGGCCTGGGACGTCTGCCCGGCCCGTGCGTGGCCGTCGCCGCCGGGAACGCCGGGCGCACCCCTGACGAAAGTGGGGGAGGCGGGCGTGCCGATCGGCCGATGTGCCGGGACCCACCGGGCTTCTACCTTCGATCTCGGCCCCTTCGGAGGGGCTCGATTCCGACCCCCCTTTCGCCCCGCAGAACGGAGTTCCCGTGGTCATGCCCGTGCGCCGCGCCGCCGCCCTGACGCTCTCCCTGTCGGCTGTCGCCGCTCTCACCGCCGTCGTCGCGTCACCGTCGAACGCCGCGTCGGCCGCCGCCACGCCGCCCGATGCCGCTGGAGCCGTCGCGTCGCCTTCCCGCCTCGCGGGAACGGCCGTGCCGTCGAACGCCGCCGCGGCGTCGAGCGGCGGGAGGGCCGCCGGTGTGGAGCTGCGGCTTCCCGCGCCCAGCGGCCCGTACGCGGTCGGCCGGGACGTCCTGCACCTCACCGACACCGCGCGCACCGACCCGTGGGTGCCGTCGGCGGGCGCGCGGCGGCTCATGGTGTCGGTGTACTACCCGGCCCGCACCGCCGGGGACGGCGCTCTGGCGCCGTACATGACGGTCGAGGAGGCCCGGCTGCTGCTGAAGGCCCAGGGGCAGGACAAGCTCCTCGCGCCCGAGGTGCTCGCCGGGGCCCGGACGAACGCGCGGTCCGGGGCCCGGCCCACCGGGGGCAGGCATCCGCTGGTGCTGGTCTCACCCGGCTTCTCGCTGAACCGCGCCACGCTCACCGTGCTCTCCGAGGACCTGGCCTCGCGCGGCTACGTCGTCGCGCTCGTCGACCACGCCTACGAGTCGTTCGGCACCACCTTCCCGGACGGCCGGACCCTCACCTGCGTGGCCTGCGAGACCGTCGAGGGCGAGCCGACGGACGCGGCCGAGAAGGAGCTGCTGGCCAGGGCCGCCACCGGCCGGGCGGCCGACCTCTCCTTCGTCCTGGACGCGCTGACCGGCCGCCGGCCCGTCTGGAAGCGCTCGGGGATGATCGACACGAGGCGGATCGGGGCGGTGGGCCACTCCCTCGGAGGCAACGCCGCGGCGAGCCTCATGGCGGGCGACCGGCGGGTCCGCGCCGGGGTGGACATGGACGGCACGTTCTTCGCGCCCGTCCCCGACTCCGGGCTCGGCGGCCGGCCCTTCATGATGCTCGGCACCGCCGCCGGGCACTCGCCCGGCTCCGAGGACACCTCCTGGGCCCGCGACTGGGTGCGCCTCGACGGCTGGAAGCGCTGGCTGACCGTGAAGGACACCGGGCACTTCTCCTTCATCGACATCCCGGTCCTGGGTGAGCAGCTCGGGGTGACCGACCCCGGGGCGCCGCTGCCGGGCAGCCGGTCGGCGAAGATCACCACGTCCTACGTGGGCGCCTTCTTCGACCGGCACCTGCGTGGGAAGGCCCAGCCGCTGCTCGACGGGCCGTCCCCCGCCGACCCCGAGGTGACCTTCCAGAACCCCTGACCCGCCCGGCCGGTACGGCGGGCGCGGGCGAGTCGGCGGAAGGCCGGTGCGGCGGGTGAGCGTGGGCTGGTCGGCGGGAGGCCGGCACGGCGAGTGGGCTGGTCGGCGGGTGGCCGGTGCGGCGAGCGTGGGCGGGTCAGCGGGAGAGGCGGTCGAGCAGGAGCGCCATCCGGCGGTCGTGGTGCTCGGGCCGGAACCTACCGTTGCGCGTGAGCGTGACGAGACCGTGCATTCCGCTCCAGAAGACCTCGGTGAGCGCCTCCAGGTCGGCCTCCGTCTCGTCGTCCCGCACCAGCGGTCGTACGGTCTCACGCAGTTCGCCGAAGGCCTCCTGCAGGGCGGGCGGGGCCTCGGCGGTGGCGAACGGCAGATCGACGATGTGCGTGAACATCGCGTCGTACAGGGCGGGCCGCCGTTCGGCGAATCCGACGTACGCGGCGGCGACGTTGGCGAGGGTCCGCCGGGGGTCGGCCGCCGCCGTACGGGCCGCGTGCAGCTCGACGGCGAGGTCGGCGCAGCCCTCGATCGCGACCGCCGCCATGATGGCGTCCTTGCCCTTGAAGTGGCTGTAGAGGACCGGCTGGCTGTACTCGATCTCCTGGGCGAGGCGGCGCGTGGTCACCGCGTCCCAGCCCTCCGACTCGGCCAGCTCCCGCGCGGCCCGGATGATCAGCCGCTCCCGCTCCGCTCGTTCGCGCTCCCGGCGCGTCTGGATCGACATGCTCCTCATTCTAGCGGCGCTAGCGGAACTGTCGAGGCTATGCTAGCGTCACTCTAGTTCCTAGCAGTGCTAGAAAAAGGAGGGGCAATGCTCACCCCCATCGCCTACGGGCTCGCCGTCGTGCTCAACCTGTTCGTCCTCTTCATCGGCGCGCGGTTCCTGCTGTCCCCGCGGCCCGCCGCCACGGGCTACGGCGTCCCCGCCAAGGAGAACGGGGACGCCGCCTACCTGACCATCAAGGGCCTGCGCGACCTCACCTACGGCATCCTCGGCCTCGCATTGCTGATCTTCGCGGGCGCCCGTGCCGAAGCATGGTTCATGCTCGTCGTCGCCCTGCTGCCCCTCGGGGACACCCTCATCGTCCTGCGCCACGGCGGCACGAAGGCGGTGGCCTTCGGCATCCACTTCGCCACCGCCGTGGTCGTCCTGCTCAGCGCAGCCCTGCTGTTCGCCGTCTGATCCCCCGGACCCGCCCGGTCTCCGGACTCCGTCCGCCGGGTGCTCAGCAGACGCAGAACTCGTTGCCCTCGGGGTCGGCCATGACCACGTGGTGGCCGGGGAACTCGTGCAGCGCCGCGCCGCCGGCCGCCGTCAGCCGCTCGACCTCCTCGACGACCCTGGCCCACCGCTCCTCGGGACCGCCCGTCCCGGCCACCCGGACGTCGATGTGCAGCCGGTTCTTGGCCGTCTTCGGCTCGGGGACCTCCAGGAACACCAGGCGGGGGCCGACCCCGGCCGGATCGCGCAGCCAGGCCCCGCCCTCCGCGCTGTCGGAGGGGTCGAAGTGCTTCACCCACTCGTCCCTGGTCGCGAACGGCGCGGGCGGCGGCTCGTCCTCGTACCCCAGCGCCAGCTTCCAGAACTCGCCCAGCCTGCCGGCGTCCGAGCAGTCCATCGTCAGGTCGATCCCGCGTGCCATCCGGTCTCCTTCGTCCAGGGGGCAGGACCATAACGGACGGGTACGACGGTTCCGGGATCGCGCGGCGCCGTCCCCGGATGGGCGGCGGTTGACGATTCGCCGTCCGGATGGTGGAATCTCGGCTCAGCGTCGCGGTGCACCCGGCAAAGAGACCGCCGTGGGCATGGAGGCGCCGAATCATGGGACAGCCATGACCTCATCTGACCGGCCGGGCGACCGCCTCGCGGCGTTCGGCAACCAGCTCGTCGAAGTTCACCTCCAGCTCCGCGAGGATCTCGACCGGATCCGCGAGGATCTCGACTCCTACCTCGACGGCGGCGAACGCCCGCGCATGCTGTGGGCGCACTGCATGACCTTCTGCTCCGCGTTGACCAGGCATCACACCGGTGAGGACGGCGGCGCGTTCCCCGCCCTCGCCGAGCGGTTCCCCGAACTGCGTCCCGTGATCGAGCAGTTGGAGCATGACCACCGGATGGTCACCGGGATCCTGTCACGGGTGGAGGAGCTGCTCAGCGGCCTCGCGCCGCGTGCCGGCCTGTCCGAAGCAGCCGACGGGACCGGCGCGGCTGACGGAACCGGCGCGATCGGCGGGACCGGTGCGGCCGATGGGACCGGCGCGGCCGGCGCGGTCGACGCGCGGGCCGTACGGGAGGAACTGGACGGCCTGAGCGCCATCCTGGAGACGCACTTCCGCTACGAGGAGAAGAAGATCGTCGAGGCCCTCAACTCCCTGGACGTCCCCGAGTGGAAAGGCTCGCCGCCCGCGTTCCTGCTGACCGGGGACGACTGACCGGGGCAGCCTGGCCGAGGCGGCCGGACGGGGCGCCTGGACGCGGTGGCTGACGGGATCAGCCACCGCCCGCGTTTCCCGCCCGTGTTTCCCGCGTGCTCGACCGCGACGATCAGGCCGGCGGTGCTCCCATCGCGGCGGACGGGTCAACGCCGACCGGGCGGGTCAAGCCGACCGCCCTCACGTCCCGCCCGGCGAGCAGGCCGCGGCGTGCCCCGCCGCCTCCGGGTTCACCTGCGGCGCTTCCACCGCACGCGCGGCCGTTTCGGGGCCGGTGAGCCGGACGCGGGAGATTCCCGGGCGGAAGGCCCCGCCGCAGAAGGTTCCAGAGAGGGAGCCCCGGACGCGGAGGAAGGTCCCGGAGAGGGAACCTCGGACGTGGAGGAAGGTTCCGGAGCGGGGGATACGGACGTGGAGGCAGACGGTTTCGCGGGTGCGGACCCACCCGGTGGAACGGAGGCGGTGGCTTCGTCCGCCGCCGGGGTGAGGGCCTCTTGGACCTTGTTGTAGGAGGGGTCGGA
Source organism: Streptosporangium sandarakinum (assembly GCF_050942225.1). Lineage (NCBI taxonomy): Bacteria > Bacillati > Actinomycetota > Actinomycetes > Streptosporangiales > Streptosporangiaceae > Streptosporangium > Streptosporangium sandarakinum. The sequence goes on along the minus strand of NZ_CP192034.1, from coordinate 7,524,162 downwards.
GGCCGTCGCCTCGGCCGTTCCCTGAGCCGCCATGCCTTGAGCTTCGGTCCCGGTCCCGGTCCCAGCTCCGGATCCCGACCCCGACCCCGACCCCGATCCGGACCCGGCTTCGGCCGCGGGTTCGGCTCCGGTCGCGGCTCCGGGCCGGGGTTCGGTCTCGGCCGGTTGCCGTGCCTCGGGACCGGTGCGGGGAACGGGCCGGGGCGTCCTGCGGGGACGGCCGGCCCGGGAGGCCCCCGGCGTCACGGCCGGGGCGGAGACGCTGCGGCGGATGAGGTCGAGGTCGAGGCCGAAGAAAGGGCGCGCCGTACCCGGGGCGGAGGCATGGCCCGGCGTGGTGTCACGGGCGGAAGCGGCGGAGGAACGGGTGGGGGCGGAGGAGGAAGCGGCGGCCGTGGAGGAACGGCCGGCGGAGGAGCGGCGATCGGTGGTGAGAGCGGCGGAGGAGGCGGATCCGGGCCACGGAGGAACGGCCGGGGCCGAACGCCCCGTGGGATGGTCGGGCGATGAAGGAACGGCCGCGGCCCGGCGGCCGGCGGGGGAGCGGGACGGGGACGTGGCTCCGCCGTACGGGCCGCCACCCATGAGGCCGGTGTACATGAGGCCGGGGTAGAGGAACGGGGCGAGGTACCGGCCGTCGGTGTCCGGCACGCCGGGGGCCTCGCCGCCGATGTGCCGCTCCGCGGCGGACCGCTCCTCGGTGATCACGTCATCGGCGGCGGTGACGTGGTCGGCCAGCTCGGCGAGCGTGCTGGCCGCCGGGCGTCGCGCGTCGAGGGCGTCGCGGTGGTCCTGCCCGGCCAGGGCGAGTCCACCGGCGGGGACGGCGTCGCCGGTGACGGCCGTGGACAGCGCGATGTCGTTCAGGGTCCGCTCGCCGATGTGCGCGACGGTCAGGCGGGCCAGCCGCAGCCGGGCGGAGACGAGCGCCAGGGTGGAGGCGTCGCCGGTCATGGCGGCGGCCAGCAGGTGACCCAGTTGTGCGATCGCCAGCCGTACGGTGGCCTCGATCGTGTGCCTGGCGTTCCGGACCCGCACCCCGGCGTCGTTGATCGCTATGGCGGTGCCGACCAGCCGGACGACCAGCTCGGCCTCCCGCCCGCCCACCGCCCCGGCGACGTGCTCGGCGAAGGCGGCGTGGGCCGCGCCGTCCCACGTCCGTCCCGTCTTCTCGTCGCTCATGACGGGCCCGGCCTCGGTCTTCGTGACGATCCGGTGGGCGGCGGCGACGCAGGCGTCGGCGAGGCGGAAGCACCGTTCCTCGTCGCCTTCGGGCCAGTCCTGGCCGACCATCCAGTCGACGTAGGGTTCGGCCCAGCCCGGGATCGGCTTTCCGTCGAGTCTCACGGCCGATCACATCCCGGCGCGGATGACGCGATCGATCTGCGCGGCCTGCCCGGCGCGATCGGCCGGCGCGGTCCGCCTGGCGCGATTAGCCCGGCGCGATCGGTTCGCGCGGCCTGTCCGGCCCGCTCGTATCCTCCGGCGTCCATGTGGCACCCGCCTCCGACACGTGCTCGTGCGGTCACTCCTTCCGGTTCCCCCGGCCTCCCGGGACCTTTTGGGGTCTCCCGGCTCGGGCCGGCACGGAACCGCTCGGGTGATCATGTCATTGGCGAGGGTCCGCGTGTTGGCGATTCGCGCACACGTCTTGCCGGTTTCCGCCCGGATTTCGGTCGGCGCGGTGCGCCCGCGACCGTCCCCTCAGGAGGCCGGTCGTCTGAAAGGGCCGGCGGTCGCGTGCGGTGAAGCCGTCAGAGGAGACCGCCACGGGAACCCGTCAGAGGAGACCACCACGAGGACGCGTCATGAGGAGATCTCCACGGGGATGCGGTGAGTGGCAGGGTCGTCGAGCGCGGTGAGGACGTACGCGGCGAGGTCGGCGCGTGTGGTGCTGGACCCGACGACGCCGGTGGCGCCGATGGAGACGCGCGGGCGCCCGGTTCCGGGGTCGTCGGTCAGGCGGGTCGGGCGCACCGCCGTCCAGTCGAGGTCGCTGTCGGCGAGCAGCCGCTCCATGCGGGTCATGTCGGCGTACGGATGGCGCATGACGCGCTTCAGGACACCGCTGAGGATCCGCGTGCCGAGGCCCGCGCCGTCCGGTACGGCGAGGCCCGCCGAGGACAGCACGACCAGCCGGTGGGTGGGAGCCATCGCCGAGATGATCGCCGCGGTGCCCTCGGAGTACACGGTGGTGGGACCGAGCCCGGAGGAGCCGAGCGCGGAGATGACCGCGTCATGGCCGGTGAGCGCGTCGCGCAGGGACGAGGGGTGGAGGACGTCACCCTCCTTCACCGTCAGGCGGGGGTGGCGCAGGCCGAGGGCCCGTGGGTTCCGGGCGACCGCGGTGACGGCGTGCCCGGCGGCCAGCGCCCGCTCCACGATGATCCGGCCGGTTCTGCCGGTCGCGGCGACGACGGCGATGGATGACATGGCGGGGGCTCCTCTACTTCTGGAAACGGGGTTCTGCCGCGGGGGTGGGCCGGACCGTCGGGTGCCCGGCCGGGCGCGTCGCGGGGCGGCATCCGGTCAGTTCCGGGTACGCGGGCGGGTGGCGGGCTGCAGGGCGAAGGAGAACGCCTCCATCAGCCTGTTGTGCTTGGTCTTCTGGATGGCGGCGATGCGCCACCGGCCGTCGGCGCCGCGGACGACGGTGTAGGTCTGCAGCTTGCCGAGCTTCTTCGGCCTGCCCTTGTGGACGTCGCCACGGCTGACGACGACGGCGGTGTCCGGGCCGTAGAAGCGGACGTCGAGGATCTCCATGGTGAGCCGGGTCCCCTTGAGGAAACTGTCGAACAGGGCCTGGTGCGCCGCGCCGATCTCCTTGGCGCCGCGGTAGACGGTGCCGACGAAGGTGACGTCGGTGGCGTCGTCGGTGAAGGCGGCGCCGTAGGCGATGCCGTCTCCCCGGTCCCAGGCTTCCTTGGTCTCCTCCAGCAGGGCGCGGACGGCGGCGGTGTCACCCATGATCTCTTCCTTCCCGTGATATCTTCTTCACAGAAGATTCTTCCTTGAAGATTTCTCTTCCTTGAGGAAGAGATTAGAGAGCCGGGTGGATCATGTCAACACCGGAGAGCCGGACCGACGCCGGCGCGGTCTACCGCCGTTACCTGAGCGCGGTGATGCTGCACGGCCACGCCAGCGCCAAGGCATGCGATCTCGGGGCGACCGACCTTTACGCGCTCAACCTGCTGGAACTGGAGGGGCCGATGACCCCCGGCGTGCTCGGCGCCCGCGCCGGCCTGACGACCGGTCCGACCACCCGCATGATCGACCGGCTGGAGGAGGCGGGCTACGTGCGCCGTGTCCCATCGCCCGACGACCGCCGCAAGGTGATCGTCGAGCCGATCGGCAAGCCCGTCCGGCTCGACGAGGTGATGACCCCGGCCAGGGAGGAGGTCGGGAAGATCCTGCGCGGCTACTCGCCGGAGCAGCTCGACGTGCTCTTCGACTACTTCACCCGGGCGGCCGAGGCGTACCGGCAGGCCGTCGACGACCTCCGCGCGACGTCCTGACACCGTACGGCCGTGCCGGCCGGTCTTCGGGCGGCCGGTCAGGGTCTCCGGGTGGCCGCCCGCCGTACGGCGACGGCGGGCGGGACGGCGAGGGGCAGCACCCACCAGGCCGGCCACCAGCCCAGGAAGCCGAAGACGACGACGAACAACACCGGCCCGGCGACCGCGAGCACCCACATGAACGAGGTGTCGTGGCCGTACCAGGCGTTCCCCAGGTCGAGGACGGTCGCCCCGATCACGAACACGGCGCCCACCCAGGCGAGCATCCAGCCCACGATGAACGGAATCGAGGGCGGATACGCGTACCCGGTGGCCTCTCCCACGGTGACGCTGAGCAGCCGGCCGCGCCACATGTCGGCCCGGCACCTCGTCCCCGGCCTGGCCAGGTCATAGAGGGTCTCGCCCGCTGAGACGGTGTACCGGCGGCCGGAGACCTCGACGACGACCTCGTAGGAGGTGCGGTCCAGCGCGGCGACACCGGCGGAGACGAGCGGGCCCGCCGGTCCGAGCAGGCGCAGCGGCGGGACGTACGGGGGCGGGACGGGAGGCTGCGGGAACGGGTTGACGGGGGTGTCGGGGAAGTCCTGGTCGTGTGTGGTGGACTCCGAGCGCGACACGACGGACGCGTCCACGGTCGCGACGCAGTCGCCCCGCCCGCCGGGCGGGAGGTCGGCGCAGCGGGCGGCTCCCCGGTAGGACGCGGTGTCGCCGTAGGCGGCGATCCCCAGCACGAGCCCGAAGAGGAGCAGGACGGCTCCGATGACGAGGTACGCTGCCCGGCGCATCGCCGCCTCTCGTCGCGGAGGAGGCCGGGAACCCGGCAGGAGGAGGGCCGGGAGCCCGGCGGTTCACATCGCATGCTTCCAAGCGCGGCCGGACCGGTCAACGAAGACCGGCCGATCGCGGAAGCGAATCTTCCGTGATCGGTCCTACCGTTCCGGTATGAACGACGACCGCGAGATCCGTCCCTTCCGCATCGACATCCCCCAGGCCGACCTGGACGACCTGCGCGACCGGCTCGGCCGTACCCGCTGGCCCGACGAACTGCCCGACGTGGGCTGGTCGTACGGCGTGCCGCTCGGCCGGCTGCGGGAGCTGGCCGAGTACTGGAGGACGGGCTACGACTGGCGCCGGCACGAGGCGAGGCTGAACGCGTTCCCGCAGTACACCACGACCATCGACGGGCAGAACGTGCACTTCCTGCACGTCCGCTCGCCGGAGCCGGACGCGTTCCCGCTGATTCTCACGCACGGCTGGCCGGGCTCGGTCGCCGAGTTCCTGGAGGTGGCCGGGCCGCTCGCCGACCCCCGCGCGCACGGCGGCGACCCGGCCGACGCCTTCCACCTCGTCATCCCGTCGATCCCCGGCTACGGATTCTCCGGGCCGACGACGGAGACCGGATGGGACGTGTCGCGCGTCGCGCGGGCCTGGGCGGAGCTGATGAGCCGCCTCGGCTACGAGCGCTACGGCGCCCACGGCGGCGACTGGGGCGCGCGGATCTCCCCCGAGCTGACCCGCATCGACTCCGGCCACGTCGCCGGGCTGCACATGAACTCCTTCGTGGCCTTCCCGAGCGACCCGGCCGAGGCCGGGGACCTGAGCGAGGCCGAGCGGAAGCGGCTGGAGAAGATCACCCGGTGGAGCGATGAGCGGTCCGGGTACGCGCAGATCCAGTCCACCCGGCCGCAGACGCTCGCCTACGCCCTCGTCGACTCGCCGGTCGGCCAGCTCGCCTGGAACACCGAGTGGTTCGACGACTACGGGCACGGCGTCGGCGCGATGGATCCGGACGCCATCCTCACCAACGTGACGCTGAACTGGCTGACCGGCACCGCCGGGTCCGCGGCCCGCCTCTACCGGGAGGCCGCCGCGTCGTGGGGCCGGGAGGTGGAGTTCTGCCCGGTGCCGACCGGCCTGGCGGTGTTCCCGGGCGACTCGACCGTCCGGCCGTTCGCCGAACGGGAGCACAGGGTCGTGCACTGGTCGGAGTTCGACCGTGGCGGCCACTTCGCCGCGCTGCAGGCGCCGGACCTGCTGACGGGTGACATCCAGGAGTTCTTCCGCCTGGTCCGCTGAGCCGCCCCGACCCGCCGTACGGCACGGCGCGTCTCCTCGGCCGCCCACCGTACGGCCCGCCTCCCGCCCGCCCGCCGTACGGTGCGGCGCGCCTTCCGGCCGCCCGCTCGCCGTACAGAGGTCAACGGCGGTCCGGCCCGGCGGCGTGGCCCGCTCCGGCCACGACCCTCCCGGATGAAATGATCCCGGGCTCCCCGACATGAAGGGCTGTCCGAACATCCCGACTCCAAGGAGGCCGACCATGTGGACCGCCCGTGAGTGACGACCGGAGACGTCGCTTCGAGGAGGCGTATCTCGACGCCTACGAACGCATCCTCGGTTACGCGACGCGCCGCTGCGACTCCCCCGAGGACGCGCTGGACGTCGTGGCCGAGACCTTCGAGGTCGCCTGGCGCCGGATCGACGACCTGCCCCCGGGCGACCAGGCGAGGCTCTGGCTGTACGGCGTGGCCCGCAACGTCCTGGCGAACCAGCGCCGGGGGAACCTGCGCCGCCACGCCGGACAGGCGGAGCTGCGCGAGGACATCGCGGACCTCTACGCCCGTACCGCGCCGCCCGCCGAACGTGCCGACCTGAAGGCGGTGGGCCGGGTATTCCGCGCGCTGTCCGACGACGACCGGGAACTGCTGTCCCTGGTGGCCTGGGAGGGCCTGGACGCAGGGGAGATCGCCCGCGTCCTGGGCTGCTCCCGCAACGCCGCGCGCATCCGGATTCACCGGGCACGCAGGCGTCTCTCCCGTGCGCTGGCCGTGGCGGACGTCGAGACACCCCTGATGAGCAGGCCGACGCGGATCCCGACAGGAGGGTCGCTGTGAACGACACCGAAGAGATGGTGGGCCGGCTGGCCCGGGTCCGGGACGGCGAGCTGACCGGGCAGGCGTCCACCGCGGGGGCGCGGACCCTGCTGGCGTCGATCGTCGCGGGCTCCGGCCCGGCCGGCGCGGCGGCCGGTACCGGTCCGGCCACGGCGGGCGCGGATCCCGTCGAAGCCGGAACCGGAGCCGGAGCCGGGGCCGGGATCGGGGCCGGGGCCGGGGCCGGCCGGACCGCCGGACATGAGGGCCGGCGGACCGACGCCGGGAGGAGAACCGGCCGGTGGCACCGGCCGGGGACGCGACCGCGGTCGTGGACGGTCGTGGGGGCGGGCTGGTCGCGGCGGCCGCGGCCGCCCTGGTGGTCACCGTGGCCGCCCCGGGAGGCGACCCGGTGCGCCTGTCGCCCGGGGCGGGCACGTCCGCCACGGCGCAGGCCGGACAGCCGGACGCCCGGCGGATCCTGCTCGCCGCAGCGTCGGCCACGGTGACCGGAGCGGCGAAGGCGTCCTCCGATGGCGCCTACTGGCGCGTCCGGACGGTCACCGACCTGCCGGTCGTCGATCCGACCGGCCGCTACCTCCTCCGGCACCGCGTCTCCGATGAGACGTGGCTGGCACGGCGGCCCGACGGGCGGAGCGTACGGGTCCACCGGGACCTGGGCACCCGGCCCGCCACCCCGGAGGACGAGGCGGCCTGGCGCACGGCGGGCTCCCCCCGCACCTGGCGGTATCCGGCCGACACCCGGGACATGGGATACGTCTTCCCGAAGGAGAGGCTGCGCTCCTCGCCTGGCGCGCCGGTGACGACCCCGCTGTCCAGTGCGTCGAAGGGGACGGGCGGGACCCTGCTCACGAAGATGCTCACCTGGGACGAACTGCGGGAGGTCCCGGACGACGCGGGGAGGCTGCGGGCCTATCTGGAGGAGCGCATCACCGAGGAACTGGTGCGTGGCAACGGCGGGGACCCGGACCTGCGGATGGAGCGGGTCCTGCAGAAGAGCTGCGTGGACCTCATCGTGCAGCTGCCGGTCACGCCGGAGGTGCGGGCCGCCGCCTACGAGATCCTCGCCGCGCTGCCCGGCATGCGCTCGGAGGGGGAGGTCACCGATCCGCTGGGCCGTACCGGGCAGGCGGTCGGCTACCGCAGCGAGGACGGCAGGCGTGACCTGCTCTTCGTGATCGAGCCGGGAAGCGGGCGGCCCCTCGGAGGGGAGGAGCGGTACGACGGCAGGCTCGCGGACGGGCGGACCGTCCGGGTCGGCGCCGTCACCGCCTACCAGGAGAGCGGCTGGACCGACGAGCAACCGCCCTCCGGCGAATGACCCCACCGTACGGCGCCGCCTGGTACGGCGCCGTACGGTGAGCGGGCCGATCGCGTGGCGTGCCGCTTCGTGACGGCAGTACGGTCCGGGCCGCGGGCCGACCCGGGCGGGTTCACCGGAGGCGGCTCGTCAGGAACGGCCCGCCCGGGCGGCTTGTTCGGACGGTTCAGCCGACGGCGGCCTCCTCCTCGTCCGGGGTCGCCGCGCCGGTGAACTGCGCCGAGTACAGCCGGTGGTAGGCGCCCCGCGCGGCGAGCAGTTCGGTGTGGTTGCCGTGCTCGACGATGCGGCCCTCCTCCATCACCAGGATGAGGTCCGCGTCGCGGATGGTGGACAGCCGGTGGGCGATGACGAAGCTGGTGCGGTCGGCGCGCAGCGCGGCCATCGCCTGCTGCACCAGCAGCTCGGTGCGGGTGTCGACCGAGCTGGTCGCCTCGTCGAGGATCAGCAGGGACGGCTCGGAGAGGAAGGCGCGGGCGATGGTGATCAGCTGCTTCTCGCCGGCGCTGATGTTGCCGCCCTCCTCGTCGATGACGGTGTCGTAGCCGTCCGGCAGGGTGCGCACGAACCGGTCGACGAACGCGGCCCGCGCGGCGGCGAGGATGCGCTCCTCGCTGGCCGAGGGGTCGCCGTAGGCGATGTTGTCCCGGATGGTGCCGCCGAACAGCCAGGTGTCCTGCAGGACCATGCCGATCCGCGAGCGCAGGTCCTCGCGGCGCATCGCGGTGACGTCGACGCCGTCCAGGGTGATGCGCCCGCCGTCCAGCTCGTAGAAGCGCATGATGAGGTTGACCAGGGTGGTCTTGCCCGCGCCGGTCGGGCCGACGATCGCGACCGTCTGCCCGGGTTCGGCCACCAGCGACAGGTCCTCGATGAGGGGCCGGTCGGGGTCGTAGCGGAAGGACACCTGCTCGAACTCGACCCGGCCGCGCCTGGTCTCGGGCAGGGCGGGCTCGGCCGGGTCGGGGGTCTGCTCGTCGGCGTCGAGCAGCTCGAAGACCCGCTCGGCCGACGCCACCCCCGACTGCAGGAGGTTAGCCATCGAGGCGACCTGGGTGAGCGGCTGGGTGAACTGCCGGGAGTACTGGATGAAAGCCTGCACGTCGCCCAGGCTCATCGACCCGGTGGCCACCCGCACGCCGCCGACGACGGCGATCGCGACGTAGTTGAGGTTCCCGATGAACATCATCGCCGGCATGATGATCCCGGAGACGAACTGGGCGCCGAAGCTCGCCTTGAACAGCTCCTCGTTGCGCTCCCGGAAGACCTCCTCGACCTCCGGCTGCCGCCCGAAGACCTTCACCAGCTCGTGGCCGGTGAACGCCTCCTCGATGTGGGCGTTCAGCGAGCCGGTGTGGGCCCACTGGGCGACGAACAGCTTCTGCGAGCGCTTGGCGACCTGCCCGGTGACGATCGTCGACAGCGGGATGGTCACCAACGCGATCAGCGCGAGCAGCGGCGAGATCACGAACATCATCGCCAGCACGCCGACCACGGTCAGCAGGGACGTCAGCAGCTGGCTCAGCGTCTGCTGAAGGGTCTGCGAGACGTTGTCGATGTCGTTGGTGACCCGGCTGAGCAGCTCGCCGCGCGGCTGGCCGTCGAAGAAGCGCAGGGGGAGCCGGTTCAGCTTGTCCTCGACGTCGGACCGCAGCCGGAACACGGTGCGCTGCACCACGTCGTTGAGGAGGTGGCCCTGCAGCCAGGCGAACGCCGTCGCCGCGAGGTAGAGGGCCAGCGCCCAGGCCAGGACCGTGCCGAGTGCGGCGAAGTCGATGCCGCGGCCGGGGACGACGTCCATCTTCTCCAGCAGCGCGGCGAAGTCGCCGTGGCCGGACGCGCGGGCCGCCTCGGCCGCCTGCTGGATGGTCGTCCCGGCGGGCAGCCGGCCGCCGATGACACCGCTGAAGATGAGGTCGGTGGCGCGGCCGAGGACCTTCGGGCCGATGACGGAGAACACCACGCTGGCCACGGCGAGCAGGATCACCGCGATGATCCGGGGCCGCTCGGGGGCCAGGCGCCGGATCAGCCGCCGCGCGGACGGCCCGAAGTCCATCGACTTCTCGGCGGGCATCCCGCCGAAGGGGCCGCGCCCGAAGGGCCCGCCGCCCGCCGGGGGACGGGGACGCGCGGCCGCGGGAGAGGCGGCCGAGGCCGCCGGGGTCGCCGGGGCCGCGGCGGGGGCGGCCCCCGGCGCGGCCGGAGCGGCCGGGGAGGCGGAGGATACGGACCGGTCGCTCATGCCGCACTCTCCACGGCTCGCTGGGACTCGACGATCTCGACGTATGTCGGGCAGGAGGCCAGCAGCTCCTCGTGGGTGCCGATGCCGGCGATCACGCCGTCGTCGAGGACGACGATCTGGTCGGCGTCGGCGACGGTGGAGATGCGCTGGGCGACGATGACGACGGCGGCGTCGGAGGTGCGCGGGCGAAGGGCCGCGCGCAGCCGGGCGTCGGTGGTCAGGTCGAGAGCCGAGAACGAGTCGTCGAACAGGTAGATCTCCGGCTTTCTGACCAGCGCCCTGGCGATGGCAAGACGCTGTCGCTGCCCGCCGGAGACGTTCGTGCCGCCCTGGGCGATGGGGGCGTCGAGACCCTCGGGCATCGCCTCGACGAAGTCGCGGGCCTGGGCGACCTCCAGGGCCTCCCACAGCTCCTCGTCGGTGGCGTCGGGATTGCCGTACCGGAGGTTGCTCGCGACGGTGCCGGTGAACAGGTACGGCTTCTGAGGCACCAGGCCGATGCGCCGCCAGAGGACCTGGGGGTCGAGGTCGCGCACGTCGACGCCGTCGACCGACACCGTGCCGGAGGTGGCGTCGAAGAGCCGGGGGACCAGCGACAGCAGGGTCGTCTTGCCCGAGCCGGTGCTGCCGATGACGGCGAGGGTCCGGCCCGCCTCGACGCGGAACGAGATGCCGGACAGCACCGGGGACGCCGCGCCCGGGTAGCGGAACCCGACGTCGCGCATCTCCAGCTCGCCCCGGCCGCGCACCTGGCGCACCGGGTCGGCGGGCGGGAGGACCGAGGACTCGGTGTCCAGCACCTCGGCGATGCGCTCGGCGCAGACCGAGGCGCGCGGGATCATCATCGAGATGAAGGTGGCCATCATCATCGAGGTCAGGATCTGCATCAGGTACATCAGGAACGCGGTCAGCTCACCGACCTGCATCTCGCCGGTGTTCACCCGCGCGGCGCCGAACCACAGCACGGCGACGCTGGAGGCGTTGAGGATCAGCATCACGGTCGGGAAGATGAGCGCGGTCAGCCGCCCGACGCGCAGCGCGGTGGCGGTCAGCGCCTCGTTGGCCTCGGCGAACCGCCGGGTCTCCTCCCGCTCGCGCACGAAGGCGCGCACGACGCGGATGCCGGTGAGCTGCTCGCGCAGCACCTGGTTGACCGTGTCGATGCGGTCCTGCATGGCGCGGAACTGGGGGACCATCCGGGAGATGATCAGGCCGATCGACACCAGCAGGGCCGGGACGCACACCAGCATGAGCCACGACAGGCCGACGTCCTGGCGCAGCGCCATGACGATGCCGCCGACGCCCATGATCGGTGCGGCGACCAGCATCGTGCAGGACATCACCACGAGCATCTGGACCTGCTGCACGTCGTTGGTGCTGCGGGTGATCAACGACGGTGCGCCGAACTGGGAGACCTCCCGGGCGGAGAACGTGCCCACCCGGTGGAAGACGGCCGCGCGGACGTCGCGGCCGAAGCCCATCGCCGAGCGGGAGCCATAGTAGACCGCCGCGATGGAGCAGGCGATCTGCGCGAAGGAGACGGCGAGCATCCAGCCGCCGGTGGTGAGGATGTAGCCGGTGTCGCCGGTGGCGACGCCCCGGTCGATGATGTCGGCGTTCAGGCTCGGCAGGTACAGCGAGGCGATGGTGCCGAGGAGTTGAAGCACCACGACGGCGACCAGGGAGCCGGTGTAGGGGCGGAGATGGGTGCGGAGCAGCCGGATCAGCACGGGACCTCCTCTCCGGAGGCGCCACTCGGGGCCGGACGGCAGGCGGCGTGCTCAGGGACGAGGACGCCGTGCAGGAGCATGCGGGCGATCTCCTCGGGCGGCAGCGGGTCGCCCTCGGTGAGCCGGGGGTGGCTGCACGCGACGGTCAGCAGCTGCAGCCGCCGCGCCGTCTCGTACGGCTCGCAGCGCAGCAGGACGCGGTCGGGGGAGATCAGGTCGGCGAGCGCCCGCTGGACGGTGACGCTCTCGTCGGCGCAGGCCTGGCGGTGGTGGTGGGCGACGGCCGGACCCGTCGCCCCCAGCGCGTCGGCCAGCCGGAAGACGCGTGCCGCACGGCGCTGCAGGATCCGCACCGCCGTGGCGAGCCGGGCCTCCAGCGGGGAGGAGCGGTCGACGGCGTCGAGCTCGCGCACCAGCGGGGCGGGGTCGAAGGCGCTGGCCACGGCGGCGTCGACGAGTTCGTCCTTGGTGGCGAAGACCCGGAATATCGTGCCCTCGGCCACGCCGGCCGCCTGGGCGATCTGCCGGGTGTTCACCGCGGGGCCGTGGTCGAGGATCAGTGAGAGGGTGGACTCGATGAGGGAGGCCCGCCGTTCCTCCGGGGGGAGGGGCGCGGCGCGCTGGGAGGTGGAGATCACGCGACCACCATAGCGAGTGAGTGAGTTGCTCACTCACTCGTTTGCGGAATTCTCCCCGGCGATCTCTGACGGCGAACGGCGTAGGAGCGGCGCGGAAGCCGCTCGCGGTGAACGACGCGGGAGCGGCGTGGGAACCGCGCGCGATGAGCGACGCGGGAGCGGCGTGGAAGCGGCGTGGAAGCGGCGCGCAAGGAACGGCGCGGCGGTGGTGTGCGGTGACGGGTGGCCGGGCTTCGAGGGTCGTGAGCCGCACGCGGTGGTTTGACCCGGACGGTTGTTAAGCCGGGGAAAAGCCCGGGTATGGCCAGGTCACCGGTGAGGGGAGGTGGCTCATGGCGCTCATCGACCGCGAGTGCGTCCGGCAGCTGCTGGAGGCCGAGGACCCCGACACGGCCCTGGTGTTCGTCCGCGGTGAGTGCCTGGTCCTCACGAGCGGGCAGATCGACGACGACCACCGGCCGCTGATCGTCGCGCGCCGCCGGGACCTGCCGGGGTCGCTCTCCGGCGACACCGTCACCGGAGAGCAGCTCGACGCCCTGGCGAACTGCCTGGACAACACCGCCCGCGACCTGGGCGAGTGAGCGGGTCACCCCGCGCCGCCGCCCGCGACGCGGCCAGGCGTACGAGGACCGCGCCGCCACCCGTGACCCGGCCGGGCGTACGAGGACCGCGGCGGCCCCGGACGGACGGCGGGTACAGAGGATCAGGAGCGCGAACGCCACCTGGCCAGCAGCTCCGCCTCCCGCTCGGGAGTGATCTCGGCGCCCGTGGCGTACCCCGCCTCGGACTCGCGGATCTCGCGCACCGAACGGGCCAGGGGACGGGGCACCAGTCCCGCCGCGTTGGCGGCGGCCGGGTCGGCGGTGTTGAGCGCGCCCCGGTGGCCGCCGCCCGACCACAGCGGCAGTGACCGGCCGTTCTCGCCCTCGGCCAGCAGGAAGTCCTCCCCGACCCAGGTCAGCGTGGTCCCGGGCGGGCCGACCTCGTCCGCGATCGCCTGGAGCATGTCGCCGAAGGTGAACGGCGGAGCCGGGCTGACCGCGTGGAAGACGCCCGTGCCGTCCAGCGGGTCCGTCACGGCGGTCTGGCCCTTCTCCCCGGCGGTGGTCCGGGCGGCGGCGGCCCGCTCGGTCATCGAGATGATCCAGGTGGCCATGTCGCGCCCGTCGATCACCTGGATCGGGTCGGAGGGGTGGCCCGGGGCCAGGACCTCGCCGCCGCGGGCGATCCGGTTCACCCAGTAGGTGAACCGGCCGGTGTGGTCGTGGGGGCCGATGACGTACGTCGGGCGGACGATCAGCGTGCCCGGGCCGAACAGCTCGATCGCGGCCCGCTCGCACAGCACCTTCAGCGGGCCGTACGACGCGGGGGTCACCTCCTCGGAGGTCAGGCCGGCGGTCTCGGCCAGCGGCGCGTCCTCGGCGTAGCCGCCGGGCGCCTTGGGCACGGCGTAGACCGCGCAGGTCGAGATGAAGACGTACTGGCCGGTGGTCAGCACCGACGCGAGGGACTCGACCTGCGACGGCGCGTAGGCGGTGACGTCGATCGTGGCGTCCCACCCGCGGCCCCGCAGGAGCGACAGGTCACCGTCGCGGTCGGCGACGAGGTGCTCGGCCTCGGGGAACAGGTCCGCGCCGGTCCTGCCGCGGTGCAGAAGGGAGACCTCGTGCCCGGCCGCGATCGCGGCCTCGGTGATGTGCCGGCCGACGAACCGGGTGCCGCCGATGATCAGAATGCGCATGTCCCCCATCTTTTCCTATAGGGAAAACCTTTCGCATAACGAGCGGAGAGCCGGGTAATCATCGGTATGGCCTGCCGCTCCCACCCGATGCCGCTGAAAAGGATCACTTGTTCGTCCGTGCCGAAGGGGCCGCAGGTGGCGAAGGGGGACGAGCCGGGAGCGGTCCATTCCGATGACACTCCGCAGTCCATCCCTTCGACCTCATACGGGATAGCGGGTACGTTGGAGATGCCCATCGTCAACCTCAGGGTGGTCATCATGCCGATCCGGCCGGGCGCGAGACCGCGTGGACAACCCCCGCCCAGCAGTGGTGATCTTCCGCACGACGCGGGCGAGCAGCTCCTCCACGGGCTGCGGATCAGCGTGCTCGCCGCGCCGGTCCGCCTGAAGGTGAGCGGTGAGATCGACCGGACGACCAGGGCGCCCTGGGCGCAGGCCTTGGACGGCCTGACCCTCGGCGGCGACGACATGCACCTCGACCTCTCCGAGCTGACGTTCATCGACGTCAGGGGGGTCTGGCTGCTGACGGAGGCCGCGCGCAACCTTCCCTCGGGGAAGAAGGTGTACCTGCACCACTCCCCTTACTGCCTGCGATCCGTACTCACCCTGATCGGATCGGATCCCTCTCCCATCCAAGTGGAGATCTCATGACCACCACCACCGCGACGACCGAGGCGGACCCTTTCGTCCATCCGGCGTTGTTCTATCGGGGGAGCAGGCAATACCTCCAGGGGACGACGCCGTTCGTGCTCGGCGGCCTGGACGCGGGCGAGCCGGTCGCGGTGGCCGTGCCGGAGCGGAACCTCCGGCTGATCCGTGACGAGCTGGGCGAGCTGGCCTCCCAGGTGCGTCTCATCGACATGAGCGAGGCCGGCCGCAACCCCGGGCGCATCATCCCCGCCGTCCTGACCGCCTTCGTCGACCTTCACCCCGGCCGCCGCGTGCGCATCATCGGCGAGCCGATCTGGCCCGAGCG
The DNA here is from genome assembly GCF_050942225.1 of Streptosporangium sandarakinum. Classification (NCBI taxonomy): domain Bacteria; kingdom Bacillati; phylum Actinomycetota; class Actinomycetes; order Streptosporangiales; family Streptosporangiaceae; genus Streptosporangium; species Streptosporangium sandarakinum. The sequence goes on along the minus strand of NZ_CP192034.1, from coordinate 7,509,108 downwards.
GTCCGCCACGGAGTACCCCGCGTGCGTCCAGCACGAAGCGCTGATCAACCTCGCCTTCGCGGGCCGCGGCGTGACCATCCTGTGCCCGTACGACCTCGACGGGCTCGACCCCGAGGTCGTCCGTGACGCCAGGATGACCCACCCCACCATCATGGACGCCTCCGGGCTGCACATCAGCGAGGAGTACGCGCCCGAGCACGCCGTCCAGGAGTACAACCGGCCGCTGCCCGCCCCCGGTAACGCCGTCGAGCTCGCCTTCGGTGAGACCGACCTGTTCAAGGTGCGGGCCTTCGCCGTCGAGCACGCCTCACGCATGGGGCTCTCCGGCGAGCGCCTCCAGGACCTCAGGCTGATCGCCAGCGAACTCGCCTCCAACAGCCTCGACCACGGCGGCGGATCGGGAACGCTGCGCCTCTGGTTCGAGGACGGCCGGGCGGTCATCGAGATCAGCGACGCCGGTCACATCGTCGACCTCCTCGCTGGTCGCAGACCCGCCGCCGCCAGACAGCAGGGCTCCCGCGGCCTGCTCATGACCAACCTGCTCAGCGACCTCGTTCGCATCCACACCGGCGGGGACGGCACCACCGTCCGCGCGTACTTCACCGTCTGACATCCCTGTGCGGGCCTCGTGGCCGGCCGGATCGCTCCGGGCCGACGCCTGGCCGCGTGGAAGGACGCCATCCTGAAATCCGTCAACGAACGTCGCCTGCTGCTCCCCGGCGGGCCGGACGTCATCGAAACGGCCCCCGAGGCCGAGCGGGCCGCCGCGGCCGGACCGGCTCCCAAGGTCGAGCGGGCCGCCGCGGCCGAGCCGGCTCCCAGGGCCGAGCGGGCCGCCGCGGCGGGACCGGTCCCCGATGCCGGAGAGGCCGCCGCCGAGCCGTCCGGGAGCCGGGAGGGCGCGGCCCGGCGGGCGGAGGAGAACTGGCTCACCGCCAGCCTCCACGAGCTCATCATGCCCGCCTCCGACGAGCCCCGGGTCCTGCCCGGGATGCGGGTGGCCGCCCGCTACCAGCCCGCCGTCGCCGAGGCGTACCTGGGCGGCGACTGGTACCAGGCGATCCCCCTGGACGACGGCGAGGTGCTGCTCGCGGTGGGAGACGTGGCCGGCCACGGACTGCCCGCCGCCTCGGCCATGGCGAAGCTGCGCCACGCGATCACCGGCCTGGCCTTCGCCGGCCACGACCCGGCGGAGATCCTCGGCGTGCTGAACCGCATGCTGTGCAGGCTGCGCCCCGACGTGCTCGCGACCGCGCTCGTGGCCCGCTACCGCCCGGCCGACCGGACCCTGCGCTGGACCCACGCCGGCCACCCCCCGATGCTCCTCGCCCGGAGCAACCGGGTGGAGCGCCTGCTGCACCCGGGCGTCCTGCTGGGCGTCTCGGAGGACGCCACCTACACCTGCGGCTCCGTACGGCTGCACCCCGACGACCTGCTGGTGATGTTCACCGACGGGCTCATCGAGAAGCGCGGCGGCGACCTTTACGAGGGCCTGGACATGCTGAGCCGCGCGGTGGCCGGGGCGATCGGCCCGGCTCCCGTGGCCTCGTCCCCGCTTCCGCCGGCGCTCCCGTCCGCGGTCGCCGCACTCCTCCCGCCCGTGGTCCCGGCCCTCGGCGTGGCACCGACCGCGCCGCCGTTCACGCCACCGGTTCCCCGCGACCGGCTCACGGCCGTCATGGACGCCATGGCGCCCAGCAACGAGGCCGACGACACGTGCGTCCTGATCGCCCAGGTGACAAGCGCCCCGGCGTAGCCCCGGTACGGCCGCCTGACCCCGCACGCCATCGCGCGAACGGGGTCACGCGCCCAGGATCGTGACGGGCGCATGCCCGAGGAGTACGGCGGGCGTCGCGTCAACGGAGGCTCGCGAACCACCGTCCCGCCTCCTTCCACGCCTCCACGCGGGTGAAGCCGATACGCCCGGCCAGGGAGCCCAGGTCGGACACGGAAACGGTGGCCCACGTGAACCACGCGCCGGTGAGCCCGCGACCGCGCAGCCGTACCCGCTCGACCCGGCCCGCCGTACCGGGCGGCCGCACCTCGGCGATCACCTCGCCGCCCGGCCGGACCAGCTCGCGGACCCTGCGGAGCAGGGCGTCCGGGTCGCCGCCGATGCCGATGTTGCCGTCGGCCAGCAACGCGGTCGCCCAGCGGCCCGCCCCGGGCAGCGGCTCGAAGACGTTCCGGCAGATCGCCCGGCCGCCCGCGCGCCGGGTGAGGTGGACGGCGTAGGGGGTGACATCGACTCCCAGGGCCGCGACCCCGCGCCGGGCGAGCGCGACGGTGAGCCGCCCAGGCCCGGAACCGACGTCCAGGGTCGGGCCGTGACACCGGGACAGCATCGCCTCGTCGCCGTCGACGGGGGCGAGCCAGCGGGTGGCGTCGAGCGGTGCGGTACGGCCGTCGGCGTACTCCACCTCCACCTCGGCTCCGGCCAGCGACCGCTCGTAGAGCCGCCCGATCACCGCGGCGCTCCGGCCGCCCGCCCGCCGGACGGCCCGGCCACCACGCGATTCTCGTGCGGGGGGCGGGAGGTGGGGCGGGGGCCATGCGGGGGGCGGGCGGTGGGGCGGGGCCCGTGTGCGTGGTGGGTGGCAGTGCGGGGCCCGCGCGGATGGCGGGTGGCGAGGCGGGTTCCGTGCGGGTGACGGGTCATCGGGCCGCTCCCACGCGGATGCCGGCCAGGGTGGCGGCGAAGCGGGACGACGGGGTCTCCGCCGCCACGGCCGCCGCGTCCTCCGCGGTGTCCACGTCCCGCAACACCGGCAGCAGGCCCACCGAAAGCCCCGCCGCCCGCAGCCGCCGCAACTGCTCGGAGCCGGTGGTGGGCAGGGACATCGGGATGCCGAGCAGCAGCGCGGGATCGGGCCGGCGCAGGCCGAGCAGCCAGAACCCGCCGTCGGCCGCCGGACCGAACACCGCGTCGCGGACGGTCAGCGCGTCCATCGCGGACACCAGAAGCGGTGAGGTGACCTGCGGGGTGTCCATGCCGATGAGGACGACGGGCTCCGGGTGGGCACGGTGGGCGTCGCCGAAGGCGGCCGCCAGCCGCTCGTCCAGTCCGTCGCCCCGCTGTGGCAGCACGGTGAAGCCCGGCGGCAGCCACGGCCCGGTACGTCCCCGCAGCGCGAGCACCCGGCGGCGCACCCGGGCGCGGGCCACCGCGTCCAGGGTGTCCGCGAGCGCGGCGGAGGCCAGGGCGGCGGCCTCCACCGGGGTGAACGGCGGGGTGAGCCTGGTCTTCACCCGGCCGGGCACCGGTTCCTTGGCGATGACGACGATCTGTCCCTCGCCCCCGCCGGGGGCCGGGTCATCCGGCACGCCGTTCCGCTCAGGGGTCATGCCCTGACGTACGCCGCGCTGTTCGGGGTTCACGCCCCCTCGCTCGTCGTGCTGTTCGGGGTTCACGCCCCGTCGCTCGTCGTGTTGTTCGGGGTTCACGCCTCGCCGTACGTCGTTCCGCTCGGGGGTCACGTCCCACCCCCCGGCCCGCTCGCCACCTTTCGTGCGGTCTCCTCCCGGGCCGGGGACGTGCCCTCCTCCGGGGTCGGGGAGGCGACCTTCTCCCGGCTCGGGAACATGCCCCTCTTCGGGGCCGGGGGCGTACCCTTCCCCCGTACCAGGGACAGAGCCCGCACCGATCCGCCGTTGCGGGCGTCGTCCGTATCGCCGCGCAGGACCTTCCGCATGTCGGCGACCGCGCGTGCCGTACCGCGCACCGTGCCGGTCACCTTGGACCGTCCGGCGCGGGGAAGGTAGTCCACCCCCGTCTCGGCGATTCGCCAGCCCCGGTCCGCCGCCCGCAGGACCATCTCCAGCGGGTAGCCGAACCGGCGGTCGGTCAGCCCGAGGCCCAGCAGGTCGGCGCGCCGGCAGGCACGCATCGGCCCGATGTCGCGCAGCCGGGCGCCGGTACGGCGGGCCAGCCGCCACCCCAGGAAGGCGTTGCCCAGCCGCGCGTGCGGCGGCCATGCGGACCCCGGACCCGGAACCCGCCTGCCGAGCACCAGGTCGGCCTCGCCCGAGACGACCGGCCCGGCCACCCTCGGCAGCTGGCGGGGGTCCAGCGAGGCGTCGGCGTCCATGAAGCACACCACCTTGGCCGTGGCGGCCAGCAGCCCGGCGTGACACGCCGCTCCGAAACCGCGCCGGGGCTCCTCGACCACGAGCGCGCCCAGCTCGGCGGCGATCCGCGCGGACCCGTCGGTGGAACCGTTGTCCACCACGATCGGGCGGTAGCCGTGCGGCATGCGCTCCAGCACCCAGGGCAGGGCCGCCGCCTCGTTCAGGCAGGGGAGCACCACATCGATCTTCATGTCTGCGACGTTAGGTCCGCCGGAGGCCGCCAACTCTTACGGTGTGATGACGCGTCCCGGGCGGGGGACCGGGCCGCGCCTACGCTGAAAAAGTGATCATCGACTTTCCGTGGCGGCCCGGTGGCCCACGCGCCGGACACCACCCGGCCCGCCCGGGAAGCGGTTCGGGAGGCGGGCCGGGAACCGGCCTCGAAGGTCGTCCGGATCAGGGTTCTTCCGTCGGGGCGGGCGCGGGTCCGGGGTTCCGTCGGGATCAGGGTTCTTCCGCCGGGGCGGGCGCCGGTCCGGGGTTCCGCCCGGACGACGGTCCAGCGGGCGAACCGGGTGCCGGCTCCGCCGGGAAGGCCCTCGCCGGCTGGGCGGCTCTCATCGTCGCGGCGTTCGCGGTGGGGGCCGTGCTGCACGGCGCGGGCGTGCTGCGCATCGACCATCTGCCGCCGCTGCACGGGCACCTCCGCGTGCCGTCGGCCGCGCTGCTGCCGCCGCTGGCCTTCGCCGCCCTCGCGGTCGCCGCGCTCCCGGCCCTGGTCACACGGCTGCGCTTCGGCGCGGCCCTCCTCGTCTCGTACGGTGCGGCCCTCGCCTGGGCGGTGCTACTGGCCTCCTCCGGGGAGGGACTCGCCTGGCCGTTCACCCACCGGCAGGAGTATCTCGCCGTGCTGCCCGCCGTGGGCGGCGACCCGCTCGGCTGGCTGGCGTCCTTCACCGAGCGGCTGCCCGCCTACCCCACTCACGTGCGGGGGCATCCACCGCTGCCCGTGCTGGTGCTGTGGGTGCTGGCCCGGGTGGGGCTGCCAGGACCGCTCCCGGCCGCGCTGCTGGCCGTCGCGACCGGCTGCTCGGCGACTGTGGCCGTCGCGCTGACCGTCCGGCGGGTCGCGGGGGAGGAAGCGGCCCGCCGCGCCCTGCCGTACCTCGCGCTGACCCCGGCCGCCGTCTGGATCGCCACGACCATGGACGCCTTCTTCGCCGGGGTGGGCGCCTGGGGCGTCGCCCTGCTGGTGCGCGGCGGGACCGGGGGAGGGCTGCCGGGAGTGCTGTACGGCGCGGCGGCGGGTGTGCTGCTCGGGGCTCTGCCGTACCTCAGCTACGGGCTCGTGCCGTACCTGCTGGTTCCGGTGGTCGCCGCCGTCGCGGTACGGGTCACCCGCGCGGCCGTGGTCGGCTGCCTGGTGGGCGCGGCGGCGGTGACGGCGGCCTTCGCCGCCGGAGGCTTCCGGTGGCCCGCCGGTGTGGCGGCCACCCACGTGGAGTGGGCCGCCGATCCCGGGGCCGCCCGGCCCTACCTGTACTTCCTCGTCGCGAACCTCGCGGTGCTCGCCCTGCTGACCGGCCCGGCGACCGCGGCGGGGCTGGCCGTCCTGACGGATCGGGCGGCTGCGGTCCCGGCCGTTCCGGTGGGTCGGACCGTTGCGCGTCGGGTCATCGCGGTGGGTCGGACCATTGCGGGCCGGGTCGTTCCGGTGGGTCGGACCGTTGCGGGCCCGGTCATCCCGGTGGGTCGGGTTCCGAACCGCCTCGGAGCCGCCGCCGGCCCGGTGCGGTGGCCACGCGGCGGGGTCGGCGCGCTGGTCGCGGCGGCGGCCGTGGCCGTGCTCGCCCTCGACGTCAGCGGGGTGACCAGGGGAGAGGTCGAGCGCATCTGGGTGCCCTACGCGGTCTGGATCTCCCTGGCCGCCACCGCCGTCCCCGGACGCCGGTGGCTCGCCGCCCAGGCCGCCATCGGGCTACTGCTGCAGGGGCTCGTCCTGTCACCGTGGTGAGCGCGGCGAGGCCGGGGCGCCCAGCGGGGCGGTGCGGAACTCCCGCATGCCGTCCGCGAAGCGGATCCCGGCGCGGAAGCCCAGCTCCGCCTCGGCCCGCCGCGGGCTGGCGACGATGTGCCGCACGTCGCCCAGGCGGTACTCACCGGTGACCACGGGTGCCGGTCCGTCCCCTTCCCCGGCGAGGGCGAGGGCCATCTCACCCACCGTGCGCGGCTCCCCGCTGGCGATGTTGTAGGCGGCCGGCGTGCCCGGGACACCCCCGCCGAGCGCCGCGAGGTTGGCCCGCGCCACGTCCCGCACGTGGACGAAGTCCCGGCGCTGGCCGCCGTCCTCGAACACGCGTGGGGCCCGGCCCGCCTCCAGCGCCGACCGGAAGATCGCCGCGACCCCGGAGTAGGGGGTGTCCCGCGGCATCCCGGGCCCGTAGACGTTGTGGTAGCGCAGCGCGACGGCGGTGCCGCCCGTCTCGCGGGCCCAGTTCGCGGCCAGATGCTCCTGGGCGAGCTTGGTGGTGGCGTAGGCGTTGCGCGGGTCCGCCGGGGCATCCTCCCCGATGTCGGCCGGGTCCAGCGGCAGGTCGCAGTGCGGGCAACGAGGCTCGAACCGTCCGCGGGCGAGGTCCTCCTCCCGCCGGGGACCGGGCCGTACCCGGCCGTGCGACGCGCAGTCATAGGCGCCCTCGCCGTACACCACCATCGACGAGGCGAGCACCAGCCGCCGCACATCGCGCCGCGCCATGGCGGCCAGCAGTACGGCGGTGCCGAACGCGTTGACCGAGGTGTAGTCGGGGAGGTCGGACACGTCCACGCCGAGGCCCACCTTCGCCGCCTGGTGCACCACGGCGTCGATCCCGTCCAGCGCCTTTTCGACCGCCCCGGCGTCCCTGACGTCGCGCCCGCCGTCCCGCAGGTCGAAGCACCGGACCTCGTGCCCGGCCGCCCGCAGCGTCTCGACGACGTGGCTTCCGATGAACCCGGCGGAGCCGGTGACCAGTGTTCTCATGCGGGGACGGTAATCGCGCCCCGGCAGGCTGGAGGAGGGGCTCGGCGATGACGTTCGCACCTCGTAAGGAAACGAGCCGATCGCCGCACACGGGCCGATCGCCGCACACGGGCCGGTCGCGCGGCCCGGAGGTCACCGGGAACGGTCGCGGTCGCTGATCCACGCGTCGGTCCGCCGGTCCGTGCCCGGCTCGGCGGCCGGTAACGGCGTCGCCCTGGTCTCGGTCGCGGTGAACCCGCCCACCGTGTACCGCTCGTGCAGCAGGAAGCCGAGGACGCTCGCGACCGCCTGGACGCTGTCGCGGGCCGAGGTGCGGCCGGTCAGCAGGTAGACCAGCGGCGTGGACGGCTGGTCGATGGAGAACCGGCGACCGTGGTGGTGGACGTCCTGCAGGGTCCTGATGGGCAGGGGCTGCTCGGTGGTGAACCAGGCGGTGACCTCCCACCCCGGCGGCCCGGCGCCGGGGGCGGCCGACTCCGCGTAGCAGGCCGCGCAGCCCTGGCGCGCGTCCTGCCCGTGAGGGCATGCCCAGGAGGCGAAGTCATGCGGCATGCTGCGTTCGGTCATGTTCCGACCGTACCCGTCCGCGCGCTCCGCGACCGGCACCCCACGGCGGCCACGGCGTGATCCCCGCACGTTCGGAGACGACAGGGAAGCCTGGGGCCGGTGACCATGAAGGTGCTCCCGATACCCGGTGCCGGGACGCGCCCTGCCACGCCGGTCCGATCCTCGCCCCCGGCCGCCGCCGGGGCGCGGCGGAAGGGGGCCCGAGGTCTCTCGAAGAGGCGTGCCGAGGCGCCGACCGGCGCAGACGCGGTATCCGTCCCCCGCGAGGATCGAGGATCCGACATGACGTTCACCGGCTCCGCCGAAGGCCGCCACCGGGCCACGGACCCGGCTTCCGCCCCCGGCCCCGTTTCCCCCGCACCGCGCCGCCGAGGGCGCCTGGTCCTTCTCAGCGTGCTGGCCGGCGCGGCGCTCGCCTCCCTGTGGTCCTACCACTTCGTGGACAGCGTGATCGGCGACAACGTCGCCAACACGCTGCTCGGCCACGACGCCAAGGGCACCGCGATCACCGGTGCCGTGGCCGGGGCGGTGTTCGCGTTCGTGTCCGGGCTGGCCGGCACGTTCACCGCCTGCAACGTGGCCGCGTTCGGCGCGGTCGTCCCGCTCGTCCGGCATGGCGACTCCTGGCGCGTCAGGCTCCGGGAGACGCTGCGCCCGCTCGGCCGGCTCGCCATCGGCATGGTCGCGGTCAGCGGCGTGTACGGCGCGGTCGGCGCGCTCCTCGGTGACCGGCTGCCGCAGCTCTCGACCGCGACCGTGGGCGACGGGATGCCGGTGCGGCTGCTCCAGGCGTCGGTGGTGTTCGGGATCATCGGGCTGGCGTTCATCTGGCTCGGCCTGGCCGCGCTGCGCCTCGTGCCCGACCCGCTGGCGCGGCTGGAGCGCCGCTTCCCGAACGTCCGTCTCGTCGTCCTGGGCGCGTTCGTCGGCGGCTTCCTCATCGGCCGGCCGTTCCCGCTCTTCCACAAACTGTTCACCTACGCCGCCGAGACCCACAACCCCATGTACGGCGCGGCCGTGTTCATCCTGCAGTCGGTGGGCAACATCGCGGTGATGGCGGTGCTGTTCGCCGCGCTCATGCTCGCGGCCCGGGGCCGGTTCGCGCGGTGGCTGGCGGCGAAGCCGGCCCGCCTGGTGACCGTGACCGCGGTCGCCTTCCTCGTCGCGGGCTCGTTCACGCTGTTGTACTGGGACCTGCGGCTGCCGTCGATGTTCGGCTACGGCTGGTACCCGGTCGTCCCCTGGTAGCCGAGCCGGTCCGCCCGGGCGCGTCGAACACCGCCCGACAGGAAAGAACGACGTGCCGTGAATTACCGGTGTGCCGAAAATGGCGGTTGTTTTCACAGAAACCCGTGAATTTCGCGACGCGATCGTGATCAAGGTCCGGCAGGCTCTCCATTTCCGTCACCGGACCGAAGGAATCCATATGAAACGAGTCGTCACGGGCGTCCTCGTGACCGCGGTGGCCGCGCTCGGAACCGCGGCCCCCGCTCGGGCCGCGGTCCCCGTCCAGGCCGCGGCCCACGCCGGGTGACGTGAGCGGCTGGTTCAGCCAGCTCGTGAACGTCGCCGAACCCCAGACCCTCACCACCCTGCTCAAGGGGGCCAAGAAGTCGGGTCGCGGTTACTCCGGCACCACTACCTTCGGCCGACTCGCCAAGGTCTCGCCCTGGTTCCGCGCCACCCTGCCGCTCCGGTCGAGCGACAAGACCGTGGTGACGTTCAAGCTCACCCTGGACCGCCACGACCTGCCGCAGCGGCTGACCACGTCCTTCTCGGCCGGCGGCATCTTCGACACCCCCTACTGGGAGAGCAGGACGATCAGCGTCGAGACCCGTTACACCGGCTGGGGGAGCCGGGTCTCCATCAAGGCCCCGCCGGCGAGCAAGGTGACGACCAAGCTGGAGGACCGCGACGGGATCTGAGCGCGGCCCCGGCCCTCCGTCATCCGATGGGAAGCAAGAAATGATCTTTGGGTAAGTCGCGCGAGCCGGGAGACCACGGTTCGCGGCGGGGTTCCATGATGTCCGGGAGGCGCGCCCGTCGTGCCTCAGGGACGTCATCACGTGGTTCGCGCCGTTGGACAGTACGGAGGCCGGAGTGATCCGAGTAGCCGGAAGGCACGCTGTTTCCCTCGCCTGCGCCGTGCTCGCCGGCGGAGGGCCGGTCGCCGGTGCGGTGCCGATCACCGGTACGGGGCCGGCCCTCGGGCCGGTGGTCACCAGGCCGGTGGTCGCCGGGCCGGTGGTCGCGGCGGGCCACCCGATGGCGGCGGCGGAGGACCGCCCGGTGGTGACGATGCCGGGACACCCGGTGGTGACGGCGCCGGGACGCCAGCCCTACCCGCCCAGCCCGGCGCCCGTCGAGCGCGTTTTCGGCGACATCGTCCAGGTCGGCAGGGACACGATCAAACTTCTCGACGACACGGGCAAGCTGGTACGGGACGCCCGCGACCTGCTGAGGCTCATCTTCGGCAGGGGCGCCCGGTCCAGCCCCGCCGCAGACCGGATCTCCTCGGACGCCGAGAGGCTGGAATCCCAGGCCACCGAGCTCAGCCGCATGCCGCTGCAGAACGGCCGGGACGCCGAAAGGGTCGCCGCCGAGGCCAGGCGGATCGCCGTACGGGCGGACCGGGCCGCCTCCTTCGCGGAGCGGTTCGGCCCCGTGGCCGACGCCGTGGTCACCGACGCGAGGAACGTCGCCGCCCTGGCCAGGCGGGTCATCGCCGGCGCGGACCGGATCGCCGCGGCGCGGCCCGGCCCCGGCGCCACCCGGGGGTAGGGCCGACACGGCTCCGCCCGGGGACAGGACGGGCCTGGCGTCATCCGAGGCGGGCCGGGCGCGGCTCCGCCCCGGTGCCGCCCGCCGCGTCCACCCGCGCCAGGCGGCCGGACATGGTGCCCGTCACGCGTCCGGGGACGGGGGCGGGGCGACCGAGGACCGGGTGATGAGGCGTGAGCGGAGGGTGTGCATCTCGCGGCGGGGCTCGGCCCCTTCGACGATGTCGAGCAGCACCTCGGCGGCCTTCGCGCCGAGCTGGTGAACCGGCTGCTCGATCATCGTCAGGGGCGGTTCCATGACCGCCGCCCAGGCGCTGTCGTCGAAGCCGATCAGCGAGATGTCGCGCGGGCAGGACAGCCCCGAGGTCCGCAGGGCGCGCAGCGCCCCCGTCACCGCCTCGGTCTCGGTACAGAACAGCGCGGTGACGCGGTCGGGGAGGGCGAGCATGCGGGAGACCTCCTGGGTCGCCCGCTCCTCGATCTTGCGTCCCATCATCACCAGGTCGGGGTCGAAGGGGATGCGCGCGTCGTCGAGCGCGTCGAGGTAGCCGCGCAGCCGTTCCCCGTCGGTCCACAGGTTGCGGGACGCCGCCGCCAGCAGCGCCCGCCGGGTCGCGGGCGGCTCCGCCATCGGCGGGCCCCACACGAACCCGATGCGGCGGTGCCCGGAGGCGATGAGCGTCTCGACCGCCCGGCGCGCCGCGTCGCGGTTGTCGATGACGACCGCGTCGAGGTCGACCGACGCGACCGCCCGGTCGACGAGCACGACGGGGATGCCCCGGTCCAGCGCGGCCCTGATGTGCGCGACGTCGCCGCGGCCGACCGCGGCCGAGGCGAGGATGACGCCGTCGACGCGCTTGTCGATGAGCACGTTCGCCGCCGCGACCTCATCATCCAGGTTCTCGTACGTGCTCAGCACGAGAGTGTCGAAGCCGCGGGCGCGGGAGGCGTCGGAGATGCCGCGCATCACCCCCGCGAAGAAGGGGTTGCCGATGTCGGCGACGATCACGCCCAGCGTGTGGCTCACGCCCGTCGACATGCTGCGCGCCAGCGCGTTCGCGCGGTAGCCGAGCTTCTCGGCCGCCGCGAGCACCCGCTCGCGCAGTTCGGGGCTGACGTATCCGTACCCGCCGAGTGTGCGGGCCGCGGTCGCCCTGCCGACACCGGCCTCGGCGGCCACCTCGGAGATCGTCGGCCGTCCCGCCTGGCTCCGCTCACCTGGCATGGATCGCGTCCCTCGTTTCTCGCGTTCGGAGGCTCGCCACATGCTAGATCCTTCTCATGGGCCGGGCGCGTTTCCCCCGGTCACCCGTCCGGCCCCGCGCTACGGCGAGGACCGCCGAGAGGACCCGGGGCATGCCTCGCCGCTCCCGGCTAACCCTGCGGTACGGCGGGACGGCCGTGGCCGAACGCGCCCTCGACGAGGCACTGCTCGTGGGCCGCCTCCGCGCCGTCGCGCAGCGCCCGCTCGATCATGTCACGCCGTGGCCGGGCCCCGGCCGACCAGCCGCCGCGCAGCAACGATACGGCGAACCCGGCGAGGAAGGCGTCACCGCAGCCCATCGTGTCGACGATCTCCCGGGGGTCCGCCACCGGAAGAGCCGGAGCGGCGACGGCGACGTCGCCGTCGTGCGCGATCGCGCCGTCCACGCCGCGGGTGCCGAGCGCCAGCCGCGCGCCCCGCCGTACGGCGTCGGCGAGGAGGTCGCGCGTGGCGGCCTCGTCGAGGTGGGAGCACGACAGCAGGACGAGGTCGGCGTGCGGGCAGACGCGGTCGAGGTAGGCGGGGGAGCGGAACTCCTCCTCGCTGGACAGGTCGAAGCTCACCAGCGGGCCGAGCCCGGCGAGCTTCGGCAGTTCGCTCTCGCTGCCGGAGTAGACGCTGGAGTGCACCAGGTGGAAACCCGACACGTAGCCGAGCAGCTCGTCGTCGAGCACGAGCGGCTCCCGCACCGTCACCCCGCCGCCGTTCCAGCCGAGGAAGACGCGGTCGCCGTCGTCGACGCGCAGGGTGGAGACGCCGCTCTCGCCGGCCCGCACCACGCACCGGTCGACGGCCACCCCCTGGGCGGCGATCGCCTCCCGCAGGAACCGGCCGAGGTCGTCGTCGCCGAAGACCCCGAGGTAGGCGGCGTCGAGGCCGAGTCGGCGGGCGTAGACGGCGACGTTCACGCTGTTGCCGCCCGGATAGTCGACGCCGCGGTCGACGAACCGGTCGACGATGTTGTCGCCGAAACCGAGGACTCTCATGGGTTCTCCTGTGCGCGGGTTCCGCGCACCGCGGCGCGGGACAGGGGGAGGGCACGCGTACGGGCCGGCACGACGCCGGCCCGCGCGTACGGCCGGGGCGGGTATCCGGGGGAGCGGGTACCCGGGGACGAGGAGGAGGGCTCAGTAGTCCATGACGCGGTAGTAGCGGCGCAGGTCGAGCGAGTGGTCGCGGACCCGCTCCAGGTGCTTGCTGACCCGGCTCAGCACGGTGTCGAGCACGAGCGGTGAGAGCAGGCCGCGGAACTCCGGGCTGATCCCGTCGAGCGGGTAGTCACGCGTGTCGAAGACGGTGACGTCCTTGGAGACGCGCTTGGCGAACGCCTCGGCCCGGTCGGTGAGGGCGCGGGTCTCGTCCTCGCCCTGGAAGATGACGACGCTGGTGTCCTCCTCCAGCAGTTCGAGCGAGCCGTGGAAGAACTCGGCGCTGTGCACCCGGGTGGTGCGCAGCCACTGCATCTCCTCCAGGATGCACATGGAGTACAGGTAGGTGAAGCCCCACAGGTTCCCGCCGCCGATGAGGAAGTGGTAGTCGTTGTCCCGGTGGGCCTCGGCGAAGGCGGCGGCCACCGGCTCGGCCTGCTTGGCGACGTCCACGAGGATCCGCGGGATGTCCGCCAGCTCGTCGGCGAGCTTGTCGTAGCCGTCGAACTCGCCGCGGCGCGAGAGCAGCCGGCCCATGAAGAACAGCATCTGGAGGTCGAAGGGCCAGGTCTCCGGCTCCGTGACGAGGGCGGCGTCCACCAGCTTCGCGATGGGCGAGTCGGGGTAGCCGGTGAAGCCGATCGTGTAGGCGCCCCGGGCCTTGCAGTACTCGATGGCACGGATGCTGTCCTCGGTGGTGCCCGAGACCGAGGTGAAGACCACGACGGAGCGCTCGCCGAGCCGCGCGTCGCCGGAGACGACCAGCTCGGCCGCGATCGCGGCGCGCACGTCGAAGGTGGAGGAGCGCCGGGCCAGGTGCTCGTACGGCCACATCTGGGCGTACGTGCCGCCGGCGCCGACGAGGAGGAGGTTGTCGAACCCCTCGTCCACCAGACGGTCGACGAGCTCCTCGATCTGCGGGCGCAGCGCCGCCGCGCTCGCCGTCCGGGAGAGGAACTCGGGCTCGTTGAAGCGGAGCATCTACGCGTCCTTTCGGGAATGCCACGACCGGTGTCGCCTTGCGACCTGATACCGGTATCACGCAGGGGTCACGCTGGCACAGCGAGCGGCGGGCCGTCAATACCGAGCCCTTGATCCGTTGATTTACCTGGTCAAATCGCTCTCAGGTCACGATGGGGTCTCGGCTGGCACTCTCGAAAAATAAGATCTTGTTTTAGGTCTGGTACCGGTATCAGATTCTCTGTACAGTCAGCCGACAACCGGGCGGGCCAGGTCGCAGACACCCCCACGGCGCGGATCCGAGGTGCCACGGCACCGGTGGTCCCTCTCCTCTCACGAGAGAAAGGAAGCCCATGCGCTCTCGCGTACTGACGACGTTCGCGGCAATCGCCGGGACCTCGGTGCTCACACTGACCGGCTGCACCGGCGGCGGCACCCCGGCGAAGGCCCCCGCCGCCGACGCCGCCGCGAAACCGGACTACTCCGGCACGCTGAGCATCCTCACCAAGTTCGCCGGCGAGCCGCTGGAGCCGTACTTCGAGAAGGTCGCCGCCGACTATGAGAAGGCGCACCCCGGGGTGAAGGTCGAGCTCATCCAGGAGACCGACCAGAGCATCAAGGACAAGACCAAGACCCTGACGGCCTCCAACGCCCTGCCGGACATCTACTTCACCTGGACCGGCAACTGGGCGGAGAACTTCATCCGCGGCGGACGCGCCGCCGACCTCACCGACGTGATCGGCCCCGACACCCCCTGGGGCAAGACCTTCGGCAAGGGGTCGCTGTCGGCCTTCGCCTACGACGGCAAGTACTACGGCATCCCGCTCTACAACAACGGCAAGTTCATGGGGTACGACAAGGCCGCCTTCGACAAGGCCGGGGTCAAGGTGCCCACCACCTTCGAGGAGCTCATCAGCAGCTGCGCCCCGCTGCGCAAGGCCGGCTACGAGCCGATCGCCTTCGGCAACAAGGACGGCTGGCCCGCCCTGCACTACCTGCAGCAGCTCTTCGCCTACAACGTGCCGCCCGCCACCCTCCAGGCCGACCTCAAGCCCGGGACGGCCAAGCTCGACGACCCCGGCTACGTCACCGCGCTCAAGCAGTTCAAGACCCTCGTCACCCAGTGCACCGACACCGGGACCGGCACCAACGGCGTCCTCTACAGCTCCGCGCAGGAGGCGTTCGCCGGCGGCAAGGCCGCGATGTACTACCAGGAGATCCTGGAGTTCGACAACGCCACCGCCAAGGGCAAGCTCGACCCCGCCGAGTTCGGCATCTTCCCGCTGCCCGTCCCCCAGGGCGCCGCGGGTGACGCGGCGACGCTGGAGGGCGCGCCCGAGGGATACCTGATCAACGCCGCCTCACCGCGCGTGCCGCTCGCCGTCGACTTCATGAAGTTCGTCACGAACCAGGAGAACGCCAAGACGCTCTCCGCCCCGCCGTACGGCCAGCCCAGCACGGTCATCGGCGCCGTCACCACCGACACCTCCAGCAAGGCCGTGTTCGAGGGCATCGAGGCGGTCAACAACGCCCCGAGGCTCGCCGCCTGGCTCGACACCGTGACCGTGCCCGAGGTCGCCGACGCGTGGCTGTCCGGCGGCGAGGCGCTCATCACCGGCGGCAAGACCCCCGAGCAGGTGCTCGAAAGCGTGCGCCAGGCATCGGCGTCGGCCAAGTGACCCGCCCGCACACGAGCCGCTCGGTGTAAGGAGAGCATGCCGGTGCCCACCATCGTCAAACGAGCGCTCGGGCTCGCGTGGGTCCTCCCCGCGCTCGCGCTGGTCGGGGTGTTCGTCTACTTCCCGCTGGCGGAGAACCTCGGGTTCAGCACCCTCAAATGGGACATCTACAGCGGAAGCCAGGAGTTCGTCGGCCTGGAGAACTACCGCAAGCTCGTCGACGACCCCGTCTTCTGGAGGTCACTCGGCAACAACGTGATGTACGCGGTGGTCTCGATCGCCTTCCAGGTGTGCGGCGCGCTCGTGCTCGCCGCGCTCATCGAGGGCATCCGCAGCCAGCGGTGGCAGCGGATCCTCCGGTCGATCTACTTCATCCCCTGCGCCATCTCGCTGACCGTGGCGGGCCTGCTGTTCTACTTCATCTACGAACCCAACCTCGGCCCGCTCAACCACCTGCTGGAGGCGGTGGGACTCGGCGACCTCAGCCGCTCCTGGCTCGGCGAGGAGAGCACCGCGATGCCCGCGATCATCGCGATGAGCCAGTGGCAGGGCTTCGGCTACTCCACCCTGTTGTTCGCCGTCGCCATCCAGCGCATCCCCGCGGAGATCTACCACGCCGCCGCCCTCGACGGCACCGGCCCCGTCCGCCGCTTCTTCCACGTGACGGTCCCCCTGGTGCGCGAGATGACCGGCCTGATGATGATGGTCACCATCTCCGGCGCGTTCCAGGTCTTCAACGAGGTCATGGTGATGACCGGCGGCGGCCCCGACAACTCCAGCCAGGTGCTCGGAACCTGGCTCTACCGGAGCGGCTTCGTCCGCAACGACTTCGGCTACGCCGCCGCCATCGCGACGGTGATCTTCGTGATCACGCTCGCCATCGCCGTGGCACAGCTGTGGGTCGCCAACAGGAGAAGGGTGGAATGGTGAGCCGCATCGGCTTCCTCGGCGTGATCGCACGCGTCTTCCTGTGGGTGTTCCTGCTCGGCCTCGCCGTGGTCGTGGTCTACCCGCTGCTGTGGATGGTGCTCAACGGGTTCAAGACCAACTCGCAGCTCTTCGGGAACCCCTTCGCCCTCCCCGTCGACTGGAGCTTCGAGAACTACCGCAAGGCGTGGAACCGGGGGGTGAGCGACTACCTCACCACCAGCGTGCTCGTCACGGTGACCTCGACGGTCGCCACCGTGTTCGTCAGCGCCTGGGCCGCCTACGGCCTCACCCGGGTGAAGATCCCGTTCAGCGGGTTCGTCACCGGGACGATCCTCGGCGGCCTCATGCTCGCCCCCAGCGTGGCGCTCGTCCCGCTGGTGAAGATGTTCCAGGCGATGGGCCTGTACAACAGCTTCTGGGCGCTGCTCATCCTCTACACCGCCTTCCGGGTGCCCTTCACCACCTTCCTCATCCGCGCCTACATGCTCGACCTCCCCCGCGAGGTCGACGAGGCGGCCGAGATGGACGGCTGCGGCCGGTGGACGGCGTTCTGGCACATCATCCTGCCGATGTGCAAGCCGATCATCACCTCGACGGTCCTGCTGCACATCCTCTTCGCCTGGAACGAGTACCTCTTCGCGATGATCTTCACCAGCGGCAGCGGCGTGCAGACCCTCCCGGTCGGCCTGATGAGCCTGATGAGCAAGCACGGCACCGAGTTCCCCGTCGTCTTCGCCGGCATGACCATCGCGGCGATCCCGGTCATGCTGCTGTTCTTCTTCGGCCAGCGCTACATCGTCAAGGGCATGGCCGACGGCATCGGCAAGTGACCGGTCCCGCCGTACGGCGTCGGCACCGCCGTACCGCGGTCCCGGAACCTTGGACCCGGGACGGCAGACCTGGGACGGCGGTCCTGGGACGACGGACCCGGGACCGCGGACCCAGGACGGCGCCGCGCGGCCGGAGGACGATGGCGGGGCGGAACCCGGCCCGCCCCGGAACCCGGCTCCGAACCAGGTCCCCGAACCCGGTCCGCGCCGCACCCCACACGACAGGAGCACCGATGACCCTCTCCCTCGGCCAGATCACCGCCTCGAACTTCTCCTACCAGCACCAGCCGTTCGAGCGGTTCCTCGACGACGCCGCGGCCCTCGGCCGGGAACACGTGGAACTGTGGGGCATCGCGCCGCAGTTCCACGTGCCGCAGGTGAGCGACGCCGAGGCGCGAGCCGTCCGCCGCCGCCTGGAGTCGCGCGGCCTCACGGTCCGCTGCCTGACCCCCGAGCAGGTGATGTACCCGGTCAACGTGGCCTCGCCCGTCACCTGGCTGCGCGCCGCCGGCATCGGCATGTTCCGTCGCGCGGCCGAGCTGTGCGCCGAGCTCGGAGCCGAGCTGCTCCTGCTGACCCCGGGCCGCGGCTTCGAGAACGAGCCGGTGGAGGCGGCCTGGCGCCGCTCCGCCGACGCGATCGGCGAGATCGCCGCCTACGCCGCCACCCTCGGCGTGACCTGCGTGCTCGAACCCCTGCAGCGCGTGGAGTCGAACCTCCTCAACGACTCCCGGGCGCTCGCCAGGATGATCGACGAGGTGGGCGCGGCCAACCTCGGCGCGGTGCTCGACACGGTGGGCATGGCCGTCGCCGGCGAGAGCGTGGACGACTACTTCGACGCGCTCGGCGACCGCGTCCGCCACGTCCACCTGATCGACGGCCGGCCCGCGGGCCACCTGGCGTGGGGCGACGGCGAACTGCCGCTGGCCGACTACCTCGCCGCCCTGGACCGCCGGGGGTACCGGGGCCGTATGACCTTCGAGCTCTTCGGTGACGGCACCTACGCGTTCGACCCGCGCCCGGTGGTGGAGCGCTGCCTGGAAGCCGTACGCGCCGCCCTCCCCACCCCGGACACCGCCCCCGGCCGCCCCTGAACCGGACCGCCTCCCCGGCGGGGAAGCGGCCCGGCGGGAGAGCGTTCGGAGACGGAGCGGTTCGGCGGGGGCCGGTTCAGTGGGGGCCGGTTCGGCGGGAGAGCGGCTCGGGAGGTGACCGGCCCGGCGGGGGAGCGGTTCAGCAGGAGAGCGGGGAGGAGCTCAGGGCCACGTCGTCGTACCAGATCGTGTCCTGGTCGCCCCCGTAGCTCTCCCAGCCCAGCCGCAGCGTCGTCGGACGCGGCGCGGTCGTACGGCGAAGCCACTGGGAGTCGACGTCCTGCGTGGGAACCCCGTCCACGCGCAGCCCGGCGACCTCCTGGTCGTCCACCAGGGTGCGGATCGACTGCCGGGTGGTGTCGATCTCGTACCGCAGGCAGACCCAGCGGCCGACCGGCAGCGGGGTGCTGAGCGCGACCCCCGCCGGGCTCTGCTCGGGAAGCGTGGCGTCGTCGGACTCGCGGTTCCACTGCAGCGCCCCGTTCTGGCCGCCGACGCGCAGGTCCCGGCCGCCGTCCCGGGAGTCCGCCATGGTGATCATGCTGACGTGCCCGGCAGGCAGGGCCGTCGTGTGCCGGACCCACATCCGCGCGTGGACCACGGGGCCGATGGCGGAGACGTCCCGGGTGGTACCGGCGAAGACGTGGTTGCAGTACCCGCCGCCGCCGTTGATCCGCAGGGACCTGCTCCCGCCGTGCGCGACCGAGGTGTCGATCACGGCGGTGCCGGAGCCGGAGCAGTTGGGCGTCACGACCTGCCAGTCACCGGCCGGGACGCCCGCCTGGTCCTCGAACCCCGAGCAGACCGCCGCCCCCGCGCACCCCGACCCGCCGGTCGGCGTCACCGTCGGCGTCACCGTCGGCGTCACGGTGGGCGTGACGGTCGGTGTCACGGTGGGTGTCGCGGTGGGCGTGGCCGTCGGGGTGACGCTCGGGCTCGGGGAACCGGTGCCGTTGCAGGGCACGTCGTTGAGGGTGAAGTCGGCGGGCACCGGGCCGGCCGCCGTCCAGGTGCCCTGCAGGCCGAAGTCGGTGGTCCCGCCGGTGGGCAGGGAGGCGTTCCACGAGACATTCGTCGCGGTCACCGTCGTGCCGCTCTGCCCGACCTGCGCGTTCCAGGCGTTCGTCACCCGCTGGTCACCGCCGAAGGTCCACCGGAGTCGCCAGCCGTTGACCGCCGCTCCCAGGTTGGTCACCTTCACCTGGGCGGTGAATCCGCCCTGCCACTGGTTCACGGTGTAGTCCACCCGGCAGCCGGTGTCCGGCAGGGCCGCCGCCGGGCCGGCCGCCGACGCGGCGAGACCTCCCAGCACCAGCGCCGCCGAGACGACGACCGCCCGGAGCCGGACGGCGAACGAAGCGGGAAGCGCCATGACATCGCACCCTTCGGACTCGGCGAACCGGGACGACGACGATGTTTCGTACCGCGCCGCCCGCCCGTCAACGCCCGCCCCGCCCCCGGCGCGTCACCGGACCCCGACCGACGCCGGGACCAGGGGTTTCTCCCGGGCGGCGAGTCCCGCCGACCGCCTGCCCGGTGAATCTTTCAGCCGTACGGTCCACGCGGCTGAGCTGTACGGATCCGCCATCCAGCCGTACGGCCCGCGCCATCCGCTCATACGACCAACGCGGTCGAGCCGTACGGTCCGCGGCTCCCCGCTCGTACGGCTCGCGAGGCTGAGCCGTACGGTCCGCGGCTCCCGGCGGTACGGCCCGCACGGCGCCGGCCACCGCACCCGCCCTCCTCCCCGATGCTCATCTCCCCTGCATCCGCGTGCCGTACGGTCCTCAACTCCCCGTCATCTGATCTTGTAAAGGTCGGTTCCCAGGCCACCTCACCACCCCGAGGAGACCCATGTTCCGACGACCCGGCCTTGTGACCAGGATCGCGCTGGCCGCCGTGACGGTGACCGCCGCGGTGACGGCCGCCGTACCGTCCCCGGCAACGCCGACGATCTCGGCGGCCCTGACGGCCTCGGCGGCTCCGGCGGTCGCCGACGTCGCCCACCGCGGGGCGTCCGCCTACGCGCCCGAGAACACCGTCGCGGCCTTCGAACTGGCCGCCAGGCAGCGCGCCGACATGTTCGAGCTCGACGTCCAGGAGACCGCCGACCACAAGCTCGTCCTGATGCACGACACCACGCTGGCCCGCACCACCGACGTCGAGAAGGTCTTCCCGGGTCGGGCGCCCTGGAGGGTCGGTGACTTCACCCTCGCCGAGATCCGCAGGCTGGACGCGGGCTCGTGGTTCTCCGTCGACTACCGGGACGAGCCGGTGCCCACCCTCGGCGAGGTGCTGGACGCGATGGCGGACAAGGCCCTCGGTCTGCTCCTGGAGGTCAAGGAACCCCGGCTCTACCCGGGCGTCGAGGCCCGCGTCGCCGACGAGCTGCGCGACCACCCGTCGTGGCTGAGCCCCGGCCGCCTCGTGGTGCAGTCGTTCGACTGGAACTCGATGCGGACGTTCCACCGGCTCATGCCGGAGGTCCCGATAGGCCTGCTCGGCACCCCGCCGATCGCGGACCTTCCGAAGCTGGCGGAGTACGCCGACCTGATCAACCCGCCGTACGGCGGGCTCACCCGCGACTACGTCCGCCGCGTCCACTCCCACGGCATGGGCGTCCTCACCTGGACGGTGAACGACACCGCGGTCGCGCGCCGCCTCGTCTCCTACGGCGTGGACGGCATCATCACCAACCGGCCGGACGCGATGCGGCAGGTCGTCGCGCGGTAGGGAGGCGCCGCCCCGGTTCCCGGAGTCCTCCGGCGAGGCGGCCCGCACGCGTCCCGGCGCCCACCGGAACACATCGGCGCACATCGGCGTGCACCGACGCGTATCGACATGCACCGGCGCGCACGGACCGCCTCGCGGGCCGTCTCACAGACCACTTTCAGGGCCGGCCGGCCGGGCGACGGCTCGGCGAACCGCCGGACCGTAGGGCCGAGGCCGCCGGCCCGCCGGATCGCCATGGCACCTGACGCGGCCTCAGGCCCGCCGCAGCCGCTCGATGACGAACCGGACGCGCTCCTCGACCGGCGCGCGGGGGAGCGGCACCGGCTCGTAGCCGTACTCGGTGTAGGTCGCGACCATGGACTCGCAGGTCCGCTCGGCCTCCTCGTAGGACTGCCTGCGCTCGGCGTCCCGCCGGTAGATCTCCGGCCAGGGAGGCGCGACGAACACGCTCCGATGGTAGCGGAACCCGAGCGCCGCCGCGTGGACGTGCTCCGGGACGGGAAGCCCCTCCAGACGCAGGTAGCCCACGATGTCGGGGATCCCGCGATCGAAGAAGACCGGCGCCGCCTCCGCCGTACGCGTCATCCCCTCCGCATTCACCGCGTCCGCCGCCTTCTCCGCACTCACCGTGTCCGGTGCCGCCGCCGAGGCCATCCGGTAGGAGCGCAGCTCCCAGCCGAGCATCAGCTCGGCGAACAGCTCCCGGTCGGCCCAGGGCAGCGCGCGCCCGCCGATCGCCACCTGGTCCTGGATGACGCCGCGCCCCGCCTCGCACGACCGCGCGAATCCGGCCTCCTGCAACCGGTCGATCAAGGTGCTCTTCCCGGCACCGGGACCCCCGGTCACCACGACGTACGGCTGGACCTCGGATCGGTCCCCGTCCATGTGCACTCCTTCCGTCGTCCGTCGCGATCACTGTGTGATCTTCGCCCCCGAAGATGATCCGGTGAACATCGACGAGATCCGTCTCCGCGTCGAGGAACTGTCCCGGGGGTTCGGAGCCCACGCGCCGGACGTGGTCCGCGGCGAGCCGCCCCAGGGCGTGGACTGCATACTGCGCAGGCAGGGGAGGAACCAGGTGATCGTCGTCGGTCCCACCTTCGACGCCCTGCCGGAGTACGCCCGGGACACCGACCTGGCATGGGCCGTCACGGCGTCCGATCGCGCGTACCTCCGGAAGGAAGGCGTGCCGACCCGCGTCTCGGTCGGCCTCGGCACCCTGGTCGGCCTCGTGTGCGCTCCGCTGGTCTTCCTGTTCGACTCGCTCGTCCCGGTCGCGGTGACGGCCCTGGCGCTTCTCATTCTCGTCGTGCTGCCGGTCATGATGCGGCGGCAGATATACGCGATGGACCGCCGGGTGGCCGAGGTCTGCGGGGAGGAGTCGATCCACCGCGCCCTGCGGTACGTGCAGGAGCACCCGCCCCGGACGCGGGGGCTGTACCGGCTCGCGCTGAAGCTGCAGCCATCCCCGGAGAGACGAGCCGCCCGTCTGCTCGCCGCCCGGCCATGACCGCCGCCGGGATGAAGACTCCGCGCGGAGCGGAACGGCGGTGCCCGCGGAGCGCCGCTCCCGTGGCATCCGGTCCCACGGCACGCGCGACCTCATGAGAATCGAACTCCCATCCCTCGTCAGCGTCAGCATCAGCCGAAGGAGTCGCCGATGTCCGTACGCCGGATCGTCCCCAACGTGCAGTCCGAGGACCTGGAGGAGAGCGCGAGGTTCTATGGTCTCCTGGGCTTGGAGGAGGTCATGAACCACGGCTGGATCATGACCTTCGCCTCCCCGTCCGCTCCCACCGCGCAGGTCAGCGTCATGACCGGCGACAAGACCGCGCCCGTCATCCCCGACATGAGCATCGAGGTGGACGACGTGGACGCCGCCGTGCGGGAGAGCGGCGCCAAGATCGTCCATCCGCTACGGGACGAGGAGTGGGGAGTCCGCCGCTTCTTCGTCCGCGACCCGAACGGCCGCGTGGTCAACGTCCTGGGACACCGGTGACCGGTTCGGTGGCGGAACGCCGGCGCGGCGGGGCCGAATCAGCGAATGCGGGGCGTTCACCATGTGCCCTGAAACCATTGTCCTACGACTGAGCCCTGACAACTCCCGACACGGGTGCACAGGCGATCCCTTACCCAGGCCCGAGCCGGGGTCCGGCAACGACGGAGAGCGCTTTACGCGGTTTCCCGCGTCGGCCAAGGGGGCGACTCGTCACACCGAGGAGTCCGCCGTCTACCTTGTTGTCCGGAAAGCGTCCAGGTTGCAAGTGGAAGCGCATCGCTGCCGAAGACCGGTGCGATTCACTCATTCGACGTCACCTCGTCAAGCCACAACCGGCGGCTGAAGCTGCCCCGATCGGCCCGCTTGTGATGTGCCGCCTCCCGGACCTCCTCCTCGGAGAATCCGAGCGTTTCGGTGAGGGCCGCCAGCACCTCGTGGATGTCGGCCAGTTCCCCCAGTCGATCATCGGGCCCGGCCTGTCGCAGCTCCTCAGCCTCTTCGGCGAGCTTGGCGGTCAGCGCGGGGATCACTTCCCACTCGTCAAGGACACGCACTCTGGCCGTCTCGCCGCTGGCTTCGATGATCTCCGGGATCCGATCGCGGACCAGCTTGCCGTACTTGATTGTCCGTTTTTGCATGAAAATGTCATCCTCCTAGCGGATACTCCGCATGTGGATTACCAGCGTGGCGTGATCACCGGTGAGAGCGTATGGCGTGCCATCGTCTTGTACGGTGCCAACTCGGCCACCTACAAGTTCGCCTTCGGTGCGACTTTGCTGGAGATCGCCGCCACCGGTCGTGACCACGTCACGCTGGATGAGTTGGCGCCGCGGTACGCGGAACTGCTCTGTCAGGCCCTCCAGCGCCAGCCCCGGCAAGGCACCTCCGGCCGCAGTAAGTTCCTGGACGCCTGCCGCGCGTTCAATACCGGTGACCTCGACCTCGACACACTGCGCCGGCGAACCGTCCAGCTCGGCTTCGTCAATGTCATCGACGCCTTTCCCAAGCTCGGCGGTGAACAGGCGCCGGTGCGCTACTACGAGGACCGGCGTAAGAGCCCCGCCCCGGGCCTGGTGCTGCGCGACGAGCTTCTCGAACTCGCCCGATCGGTGCACGCCCCCGACCTCGACGCCGAGACCGCAGCCCGGTGGCGGCTGGTGGAGACGGTATGGGCGACCGGCGTGTCCGGCGCCCTCCTCGCTTCCTCGCCGTCCTCGACACCCTCGCTGGTCTACGACTCCGGCACCCAGCACCTGGTCCTGCAGGCCGGGCATCGCCGTAAGAGCGTCACCGGAGTCGTCGCGGCCCTCAACGGATATCAGGATGGCCGCTGCGCCTACTGCAACCAGCTCATGGCCCAGGAGCGAAGCGGACCCATCGTCGAGCACGTTCTGCCCTGGAAGCTGCTCACCCGCGACTGGAACGGCCCCGACGTCGACGCCGTCTGGAACCTGGTGCTGTCCTGCGAGCCCTGCAACGTCGCGAAGCGGGATCGAGCACCACACGAGTCCTGGATGCCGTGGCTGGAACAGCGCAACAACGACCTCATCGAATCGCGTCATCCGCTGCGCGACGTCCTCATGGCCCAGACCGGCGCGACCGCGGCCCTCCGGCGCGCCACTCTCAAGGGCGCCTACCGAAGGGCGACGGAACTGCTGCCGATCGTCTGGACACCGCCCATGGGCACTCACATGGCATGAAGCCTTGCCGCGCCTCCAAGCCAGGAGTGAGTTCGTTCTGATTTGCCGGGATCATTGAGTTCAGGTCGCTGTTCGAGGTGATGCAAATCTGTCGAACATTGACCAGAAAGTAACGGAAAACCCGGGTTGCGACGTGGAGATTGCCGCTGATTAACGCTGTGCGTTCAGGTTGCTTGACCTACCCTTGGCGGAGACGTGTTGCGAGTACGCGCCTAAGCAGCCTATCCTGAGTCCATTGCTGCCCGCCGTTCTCCGGAACTGGCGGGCCTTTTCATGTGAGGTGCTCGATGGCGAGCGGAGCCCCCCTCTCGGCATGCATGGTGATCGACTACCAGAACATCCACCTCACGGCCGACGGCCTGTTCGCCCCCTATGGGACACACGTCAAAGACACTCTCGTGGATCCCCTCGCCTTCGCCGAGCGAGTCCTGGAGGTACGCGCCGAGCTTCAGACCCTTCCTACGCCGAAGCTTGTGACCTTGGCTAAGGTCCATGTCTTCCGGGGTTCTCCAAGTAACGCTCGGGAGCCCATCCTCTACAGCGTGACCCAGCGGCACCGGGCTGAGTGGACTCGGGACGCGCGCGTCCAGGTGACCTACCGTCCGCTGCGCTACCCGGCCGACTGGGGGCAGCGATCCTGTGTCGAGAGGCCTCGGGAGAAGGGCATCGATGTCATGGTCGCTCTCGAGGTGGTCCAGCTCGCGCAGTTCGGCCGATACGACATCGTCGTCCTGGCCTCCCATGACACGGACCTGGAGCCGGCGCTGGAAATGGCGGCTGGGGTTGGGCGCGTCAAGGTCGAGACTGCGGGCTGGCAGGGGGCAAGGCGGTTGCGACCGTCGGGCCGGTCCCTGTGGCATACCGCGCTGAGTGGTGCAGACTTCGTCAAAACACGGGACCGGCGCTGTTATGACCGGTGATGACGGGGTGTGCCCTGTCTGGGCATGGCCGTCACTGTGGGATCTCGCAGGTGCATCGTCGACGCGCCGTGACCGGTGCCGCGGCGAACCATCCGGCCACCGCCTGCGTTCCGTCCCAGTGGGGATCAAGGACCCTGGCAGCCGAGGTAACGGCAACAGAGACAGTTAGAGCGACCATGCATGACCAAGCCTGGTGACTCTCAACCATGGCGCCTGCTTCCCGTCGAATCACCCGTAACAGAAGAACCAAGGGCAAATGTGACCCCAGTGTCATAAAGATCCGCCATGGTGGAAGGGTGCGAACGTGGCTCGGTGATCAGGTCAGGAAGCGGCTGAGCACGTTCAGCCCGATCGTGCCCTCCATCGCGCAGTGTGCCGTCGGCTCCGCGCTGGCCTGGATCGTCGCCGTTCATCTGCTCGGCCACGCCCATCCCCTCTTCGCGCCCATCTCCGTGATGATCTGCGTGGGCGTGGGGCTCGGGCGGCGGCTGCGCAGGGTGGTCGAGCTGGTGGTCGGCGTCAGCCTGGGCGTGGGCATCGGGGACCTGCTGGGGTCCTGGATCGGTTCGGGCCCCTGGCAGATGGCGCTCGTGATCGCACTGGCCATGACCGTCGCGGGGCTGCTGAGCAGCGGTGAGCTGTTCGTGTCGCAGGTCGGGTCGTCCGCGGTGCTGGTCGCCATGCTGGTGCCGGGTGAGGACGTCGGCGGGCTGGACCGGATGGCCGACGCGCTCACCGGCGGCATCGTCGGCATCGTCGCGGTCGCGTTACTGCCCGCCAGCCCGCTCGCCATCGCGGGCCGGCACCTGTCCGGCGTGCTCGACGCCCTCTCCACCGTGCTGGAGCAGGCCGCGGAGGCGATCGAGAAGAACGACATGGACATGGCCGCCGAGGCCCTGGAGTGCGGGCGCAGGACCCAGGAGGCGGTCGAGGAGTTCGAGGCGGCGTTGGAGAACAGCAAGGAGATCATCATGATCTCGCCGCTGCGCTGGCACCACCGGGCCCAGCTGACCAGGTACGAGACCGCCGCCATGCCGGTGGACCTGGCGCTGCGCAACGCTCGCGTGCTGGCCCGCCGTACGCTCGCGGCGCTGGGGGAGACCAGCCCGCCGCCGGTCGTGCTGGCCGACTCGTTGCGAGAGGTCTCGGAGGCGGCGCTGCTGCTTCAGCTCGAACTGGGGGCCGGACGCGAGCCGATGCTGGCCCGGCAGGCGCTGCTCGCCGTCGCCGAGCGGGAGCGGCCCACGAACCTGGGCTTCTCGGCGAACGTCACCCTCGCGCAGCTGCGTTCCATCGCCGTCGACCTGCTGGAGGCGACCGGGATGGACCACGACGAGGCCTCGGCCGCGCTGCGCCCGCTGAACGAGCCGAGTGATGAGAGCGGCGGCGGGGTGGATGAGCCGAGCGACGGGAGCGGCGGCGGGGTGGATGAGCCGAGCGACGGGAGCGGCGGCGGGCTGAGCGAGTCGAGTGACGAGAGCACGGGCGGACGGCGCCGCTAGGTTCCGTTCCGCGAATCTCCACCCGGCCGGCCGCGGCGGGCGGGGAGATCCGCGGAACAGAACCGGGACCGGTCGCCGGCCGCGACGCCGGTCGTCAGGCGGAGCGGACCGGCTGGCGGAGGATGGTCCGCATCTTCTCCGGATCGGTCTCCCGCACGTCGGACAGGTAGATCTCGTGGTGCAGGCCGTTCGGGACGAAGCTGGCGTCGCGGATGTGCGCCTCCATCCGGGCGAGGGTCTTCGGCTCCTCGGCGTACGGCCCGCGGTGCAGCGCCTGCACGCACAGGCCCTCGGTGAAGGTGACGAGCTGCACCCGGGCGGCGGCCGGATGCCGCGCGGCCTCACGCGCCTCGTCGACCCACGCGTCATCCCACACCGTGCCCACCGGGCCGTCCGACGTCACGTCAACCGGGTCGTTCCCGGCAACGCCCGCCGCGTCGGGCAGCCGCAGGAACAGGTGCCACCACCACTCCTCGCGCGGCACGTCGAACGGCGGGCGCTCGTCCTCCACCCACCACCGGCCTTCGAGACAGGGCAGTTCGAACAGCCGCCCGTGGCGGGCCGCGACGCCGATCAGCTCCCCCGCGACGGCGTACAGCGCTCCCACGCTCGTGCCGTAGACGGCCCCTCCCGGCTCGCCCTGTCCTGTGATCGACAGCGCGCGTACGGGGCCGAACTCGACCACTTCGGGATCGTCGGCGGCCGAGTACCAGTTCAGGCTCATTCGGGGTCCTCCAATTTGATCATCAGGTGTGTCACCAGCCGGTCCGGTGACGTGGTTCTGGGGTCGGAGACGTACACCTCGTGCAGCGGGCCGTCGGGCGTGTGCCCGCGCTCACCCAGCCAGGCGAACAGCGCGTGCGTGGTGAGGGATATCTGGTCGTACGGCCCGACATGGGTGACCGAGGCGTACAGGCCGCCCGGCAGGACGTCCGGAGAGGTGCCCGGGACGTCCGCGGACGTCTCCACCGCGATGGTCACGGCGATCTCCCGGGTGAGGTCGAGCGGGAACAACCCGATCGGCGTCCCTGTCGGCCCACCTGTGACGCCCACGGTCCCTTCCGGCCCGCCTCCGGCGCCCATGGCGTTCACGGCCGCCATCAGCCGGGCCACGTTCGCCGACGTGACGGCGCCGATCCGCTCCTGCGACGTGGTGTCCCGTACGGTGGCCACCCGCCGGGCGGGCTCGCGGACGACGGTCACCTCCGAGCGGGGCAGGCCGTGGGAGAGGATGCGTTCCAGCGCGGCGAAGTTGCGCTCGCGGCGCGCCAGGTCGGCCTCCATGCGGTCGCGCACGCCGCCGAGCGCGTCCGTCCCGTCGGACAGCACCCGCCCGATCGACGGCAGGGGCACGTCGAGGGAGCGCAACAGGCCGATCAGCAGGGCGGCGCGTGCCTGGTCGGGCCGGTAGTAGCGGTAGCCGCTGTCCGGATCGACGTGGGCGGGGGCCAGCAGTCCCAGCTCGTCGTAGTGGCGCAGTTGCTTGACGCTGAGCCGGCAGAGCCGGGCGAACCGCCCGATCGGCAGGTATCCCTCGTTCACGTCTTCAGCATGGAGGCTCCCACGGTGGGAGAGTCCAACCGGACCGGAAGGCCGATCGGCCCGAGGCCGTCCCGGACGGCCTTCCGGCCCGTGCTTTCCTCAGAGGGGCTGGGTCAGGTTGACCATGTTGCCGTCGGGGTCGTGGACGTGGGCGACCCGCTCTCCCCACGGCATGTCGTTCGACGGGCCGAGCACGCGCCCGCCGGCCGCCTCGACCCGCTCCAGCAGGCCGTTGACGTCGTCGACCTGCACGCTCAGTGCGAACCGCTGCGGCGTGGACAGATCGACTTTCTCGCTGACCAGGCCGAGCTCGGAGTCGCCCAGCCTCAGGCCCACGAAGAAGACGGGGCCGTCTTCCGGGAAGCGGCGCACCTCCACCGCGCCGAGCAGCCGCTCGTAGAAGGCCTGCAGCCGGGGCAGGTCGGGAGTGATGATGATGGGCTGGACGGTCGCCATGGCCGCTCCTTCGTTCGCTTCATGTCACTGTCCACGGTGGTACGGCGTGGCGCAGCGAAACTCATCGGTGGGGCGAGAACGCTCGTGGCGACGCGGAAGTCATCGGTGGGGCGAGAACGCTCGTGACGGAAGGGCCGCAGCGGAGGCCGGGAACCTCCGCGGCGGCCGGGGCGGAGCGACCGGGAGCGTCGGCGGCCGGGGACGCGTGTCAGCCGGAGACGTTCGCCGCGGCCAGGGGGGAACCGGCCGAGGCGCCGAAGAGCGGAAGCAGCCGGTCGGCGCCCAGGTAGGTGGTGCTGCCGATGACCAGCCCCTCGGACACGTCGAGGACCACCAGCCCGAACGGGACGTGGGCGCCGCCGGGACCCGGCCTGGTCTGCCAGAACGCCGGCGAGCCGTTCGCCGCGACCGGAACGAGGCGCGCCCCCTCGCAGGACGACTCCGGGGCCAGCAGCACCCGCCTGATCCGGTCCCGGCCGCGCAGCCACCAGACGAAGGGCGGCATGGACAGCATCGCGTCCTCGTGCAGCAGGGCGACGAGCGTGGCGACGTCGTGCCGTTCGAACGCGGCGCAGTAGCGGGCGAGCAGCTCGCGCTGGGTGGGGTCGGACGGCCGGAACGGTTCGCCGGGCCCGGTGCCGACCGCCCGGAGCGTCGACCTCGCCCGCTGCAGCGCGCTGGTCACCGACGCGACGGTGGTCTCCAGGAGGGTCGCGACCTCCTCCGCCTTCCACCGCAGCACGTCGCGCAGGATCAGCACCGCCCGCTGCCGGGGCGGCAGGTGTTGCAGCGCGGCGACGAACGCCAGGCGGATCGTCTCGCGCAGTACGGTCAGCTCCTCCGGGTCACCGTCCGGCGGCAGCACGAGGGCGTCCGGAACGGGCTGGACCCAGACGCTTTCCGGCGCGGGCCGGCCGATGCCCGAACCGGCCTCCGCCGCCGGGCCGAGGTCCATCGCCAGCGCGCGGCGCTGTGCGCTGCGCAGCATGTCGAGGCAGACGTTGGTGGCGATGCTGTAGAGCCAGGTGCGCAGCGACGCCCGCCGCTCGTCGTAGCGGTCGAACGACCGCCAGGCGCGCAGCAGCGTCTCCTGCACCGCGTCCTCGGCATCGAAGCCGGAGCCGAGCATCCGGTAGCAGTAACCGGTCAGCTCGGTCCGGAACGGCTCCAGCCGGGACTCCTCGCCGGTCGGCGTCTTGGACATCCCCCGACCATACGCACCGCCACCGACACATCCCGGGGGACGAGACCGATGAGTTCCCGGCTCCGCGCCCGTACACCTGTCGAGACCACGGTACGGACACACATACGGGAGATCGCGATGACCGAGGACGACCTTCGGAAAGCGGTGGCGGCGGAGCGCGGTGAGCAGGCGGAACTGCTCGCCGCCCTGAGCCCGGAGCAGTGGGACGCGCCCACGTTGTGCGAGGGGTGGCGGGTGCGCGAGGTCGTCGCCCACACGACCATGCCCTTCCGCGCCTCACTCGGCAGGACGCTGCTGGAGCTGGTGAAGGCACGCGGAGACTTCAACCGCATGGCCGACCGGTGCGCGCGTCGCGACGCCACGGAACTGCCGCCCGAGAGGCTGCTCGCCTCGCTGCGGGACAACGTCGCGCACCCGTGGACGCCGCCGGGCGGAGGCGCCGGGGGAGCGCTGTCGCACGACGTCATCCACGGGCTCGACATCACGGTGGGCCTGGGACTCGACCGCCGGGTGCCGCCGGAGCGGGTCGCCATGGTGCTGGCCGGGATGCGGCCGAAGAACATAGCGTTCTTCGGAACCGACCTGACGGGGGTCAGGCTGCAGGCGACCGACATCGACTGGAGCCACGGCACGGGGACGCCGCTCCAGGGTCTGGCGCAGGACCTGCTGCTCGTCGTCTGCGGACGGCGCCTGCCGCCGGGCCGGCTCACGGGCGAGCCCGCGGCACGGTTCTCCCGGTAGCCCCGGGGCCGCGAGCCGGGCGGGTCCCCGGGCGCTTTACCGGATGCGCGTCGATGCTTTCAGGCGATAGTTGAAAATTTCACGATCGCGGAGTCCCGTTCCCGGGTGTCCGCCCACGTGACGCGTGTGCCGAGTGCCCGGGGGCCGTCCACCGGACGGCGCGGCGTTGACATACGGTGCCCGAACTCCAAAAGTCTCATGGGAGCGCTCCCACATCCTCTCGGCTCCACATCTGGGGGTCAGACCCGGCATGTCATCACCACGCGAAACGCTTCCGGCCACACCGCGCCGAACACCGGCCCCTGATCCGGTACGACGTCTCCGTCCCACGCTGAGAAAGGGCACCGCCGTGGACATGGTGGTCAAGAACCAGGGACTGTTCCTGGCCCTGTACCGGTTCGTCATGGGACTGCTGTTCGCCTGCCACGGCGCGGCGACCCTCTTCGACGTCCTGGGAGGGCCGGAAGGCCAGGCGCCCGGCGTCGGGCAGTGGCCCTCGTGGTGGGCCGCCGTCATCGAACTGATCGGCGGCATCCTCGTCATCCTCGGACTGGGCGCCCGTACCGCCGCCGTCGTCTGCTCGGGCACCATGGCGTTCGCCTACTTCACCGTCCACCAGGCCCACGCGCTGTTCCCGATCCAGAACGGCGGCGAGAAGGCCGCCCTCTTCTGCTGGGGCTTCCTGCTCATCGCCGTCTTCGGGCCCGGCCGCTGGGCGCTGTCCACGCTGCTGACGCCCTCGCGGACCCTCGCGCACGAGAGGGCGTGACGACCGCGACGGACCACCGCACGGCCTCTCGCACCCGCTCGGGGACGGGCCATCGTACGGTTCCTCGCACCCGCTCGGGGACGGGCCATCGTACGGTTCCTCGCACCCGCTCGGGGACGGGCCATCGTACGGTTCCTCGCACCCGCTCGGGGACGGGCCATCGTACGGTTCCTCGCACCCGCTCGGGGACGGGCCATCGTACGGTTCCTCGCACCCGCTCGGGGGCGGACCACCACACGATCCATCGCACTCGCTCCGGGCGGACCGCGGCCGACGGGGAGCCGCCGGTCCGCCCGGACGCGGGGCCGCCCGTACGGATGACCGATCATGTTCCCGTCGTCCCCGGCGCCGATCGCGGACGCCGGGGGCGACGGTGAGATTCCTCCGCCGTCATCCCGTTGTCAGCCGCGCCCCGGGTGGTTCGTCCGTACAATCCCATCGGGGGTGGGCGATGGCCACGCATTCCACGGGCACCACCGCGTCACCGCGTTCTACACGCACCGCCGCGTCACGTTCCACGGGCACCACCGCGTCACTCGCCGTCGCGGCCGGAGGGACGTGGCTGCTGGTCGTCACCGTCCTGGGAGCAGGCCAGGAGGTCATCTGGCGGAACGGCCTGATATGGGCGCTCGGCGCGCTGGCCGGCCTCTCCTTCCTCATGATCGGGGTCGTGATCGCCCGGGAGCATCCGCGCAACCAGGTCGGCCCGCTCATGATCCTGCTCGGGGTCGCCTGGATCCCCCAGCAGATGCTGTTCCTGCCCGAGGACCCGCTGTGGGCGCTGGCGCTGTGCGGCGTGTGGGCGGGGGTCGCCTGCCACCTGTTCCTCGCCTTTCCCACCGGCAGGCTGGGCTCCCTTCCACATCGGGTGGTGACCGGCCTGGCGTACGTCACCGCCCTCGTGCTGTCCGCGGCCCAGGCACTCGTCCTCCTTCCGCTGCCCGAGCCGCTCCGGCACATCGCCGTCGCGCTCGACGACTCCTCCTGGCAGGCGGCGGTCCTCATCTCCGGCGCGCTGCTCGTTCTCACGGTCAAACGCTGGCGGCGGGCCAGCGTGACGCAGCGCCGGGCGATCGCGCCGGTCACCGGCGCGTCGATCGTCGCCACGGTCGCCTTCACCGGGGACCGCGTGGCTGACTTCTTCCCACCCAACCCGCTGCAGCTCCCCGCGGCGCTCGTCATGCTGGCGGCCTTCGTGGCGGTCCCGCTGGCGTACCTCGCCGGGCTGATGCGAAGCCGGATGGACCACGGCCGCGTGGCCGAGCTCGTGGTCCACCTGAGCAGACGCGAACGGCCGGACACGCTGCGCGACGAGCTGGCCGCCACCCTGCGGGACCCGGGGCTGACCGTGGGCTACTGGACGGCCGAGCAGGACCGCTACGTCGACGCCGACGGCCGCCCGGTCGACCTGGACCCGGGGCCGGGCAGGGCCGTCACCCGCGTCGACCAGGGCGAGGCACCGCTCGCCGTACTCGTGCACGACGCCGCCCTCCTGGAGCAGCCCCTGCTGGTCGAGGCCGCTTGCGCCGCCGCGGCGCTCGCCCTGGAGAACGAGCGGCTCACCGCGGACCTGCGGGCCCGGCTGCGGCAGCTCGCGGCCTCGCGACGGCGGATGCTGCAGTGGGGCGAGTCCGAACGCCGCAGGATCGAACGCGACCTGCACGACGGCGTGCAGCAGCGGCTGCTGTCGGTGGCGATGACGCTCGGGCTGGCCGAGACCGCGGGCACCGACCCCGGGCGGGCCGTGCCGCTGATCGGCGAGGCCAAGGCGGCGGTGCTCACCGCGCTGGACGACCTGCGCGCGGTCAGCCACGGCATCCATCCGCCGGTGCTGACCGAGCGCGGTCTGGCGGGCGCGGTCAAGGAGCTGGCCGCGGTCTCACCCGTCACCGTCACCTGCGACCTGGCGCCGGCCGGGCCGCTGCCGCAGTCCGTGGAGACCGCGGCCTACTACATCGTCAACGAGGCCCTGGCCAACGTGACCAGGCACGCCGCCGCGTCGAAGGCATGGGTACGGCTCGCCCGCCACGACGGCCACCTCCTGGTCGAGGTGGGCGACGACGGCGCGGGCGGCGCCGACCCCGCGGGCGGCTCCGGGCTCGCCGGACTCGCCGACCGCGCCGAGGCCAACGGCGGCAGACTCACGATCGACAGCCCACCGGGGAAGGGAACCGTGCTGAGGGTGGTCCTGCCGTGCGCGTAGCGATCTGCGAGGACTCCACGCTGTTCCGCGAGGGCCTGGCCCGGCTGCTGGCCGAGTCGGGGTTCGCGGTGGCGGCGTGCGTCGACAACGCCGATGAACTGCTCACCCACGTGGCGCAGGACCCGCCCGAGGTGGCCGTGCTCGACATCCGGCTGCCGCCCACGCACACCGACGAGGGGCTGCGCGCCGCGGTCACCCTGCGGGAACGGCACCCGGAGGTGGGGGTGCTGGTGCTGTCGCAGTACGTCCGGGTGAGCTACGCGGTCGAGCTGCTCGGCGGCCGCACCGAGGGCGTGGGCTACCTGCTGAAGGACCGGGTGTCGGACCTGGCGGAGTTCGCCGCGGCCATCCGCCGGGTGGGGTCGGGCGGGTCCGTGCTGGACCCGGTCGTCGTCGAGCAGCTCGTCGGCCGCCACCGGCAGCCCGGCGACCCGCTGGGCCGGCTCACCGAGCGGGAGCGCGCCGTACTGCGGCTGATGGCCGAGGGCCGCACGAACATGGCGATCGCCGAACGGCTGGCCATCGCCGAGCGCACCGTGGAGAAGCACTGCACGAGCATCTTCGCCAAGCTCGACCTGGAGGCGAGCGCGCACGACCACCGGCGGGTGCTGGCGGTGCTGCGGTACCTGAACGCGTGAGGGGCGGGTCCGTGCGGCCTCGCGACATCTGAACGGGTGAGGGGGCGGGTGCCCGTACGGTCACCGGCGGGCGCGCGGTATCACGGCGCCCGGCCGTGCGCGGAGGCGCGGAGGTGCGGATAACCGCACCTCCGGGAGAGTACCAGCCGGGTTCCCCCGGCGGTGGCCGTCACCGATGATCGGACCGACGGAGAGTCATCGACGGGAAGTCATCTGCGGAAAGCCGCCGGCGGAATCACCGGCGATCGGGCCGAGGAAAAGGAGCACGCTGATGGCGGTGGACGCTGGGGTACGGCGGCTGCTCGCGGACTCCGGGCAGGCGCGCACACGGGTGAGCCCCCGGACCGACCTGGTCACGGCGTTGCTCGGTGTCTGGTTCGGCGTCGGGCTGATGATCGACGCCTGGGCGCACAGCAACCTGGCCGAGCTGGAGACGTTCTTCACGCCCTGGCACGCGGCGTTCTACTCGGGGTTCGCGGCGGTGTCCGGGTGGATCATCTGGCAGGTCTACCGCAACGTGCGCGCCGGCCGGAGCGGCCTGGCCACGGTGCCGGACGGGTACCTCGCGGGGCTGCTCGCCATCCCGGGGTTCGCCGCCTTCGGGTTCGCCGACCTGACGTGGCACACGTTCCTGGGCATCGAGCAGACCGTCGACATCCTGTTCAGCCCCTCCCACCTGGGGCTGGTCGTGACGATGATGCTCATCATCACGAGCCCGCTCCGCTCGGCCTGGAACGCCCCGGACATCGGGGACCGGCCCCGGTTGTCGCGGCTGCTGCCCGCGCTGGTCGGACTCGGCTTCGGCGCCGCGCTGGTGTCGCTGTTCGTGTCGTACGGCAACGCCATGCAGTGGGGCGCGGAGAGCGTCGTCCGGGCCTTCTCCAGCGTGGACGACGGCGGCGTCGACCAACTGGCCGCATCGATGATCGTCACGAACGTGGTGCTGCTCGCCCCGGTGCTGTTCCTCCAGCGGAGATGGCAGCTGCCGTTCGGGAGCGTGACCGTGCTGTCCGCGGTGGGCGTCCTGATGCCGGGCGCGCAGACGTCCTTCGGCAACATGCCGATCCTGCTGACGTTCGTCGCCGCCGGACTGGCGGGCGACCTGCTGATCCGGTGGCTGCGTCCCTCCCGGGAGCGCCGGGCCGCCTACTGGGCCTTCGCCGGCCTGTCGGCGTTCGTCACCTGGTCCCTGTACATCGCGGTCGCGTCCCTGGTCGTGGGACGGCTGCCGGCCGTACCCGAGCTGTGGACCGGCGCGCCGATCGTGGCGGGTCTCGTCGGCCTCGCACTCGGCGCCCTGTTCCTCCCGAACGCCACACCCGCGGGGGCCGGTGGGTCCGGCGTCCGACAGGCATGATCCGGCTGCTCCGGTTGCTCTGCCTGGCCGTTCTGCTGGTGGTGGTGTCGGCGTCGCCCGCGGCGGCGCACGACGTCAGGGCGGGGGCGGACCTGCGGATCGCGCAGACGATCGCGGGCGCGGAGCTGACCCTCGTCATCAGGGCCACGACCCGGGTGCCGGGGCCGCTGCGCGTCGAGGTGATCGGCTTCCCCTCCGCCCCGGCGCTGGACCTGCGGCTCCGGTCGACGGCCGACGGGCGCGTCACGCACGGTACGGCGGCGCCGGGGCGCCCCGCGCAGTTCCGGGTCGAGGAGACCGGGCCGCACGAGCTGACCGTCGGAGCCGGGGGCGAGACCGCGGTGATCCCGTTCCGGGTCCTGGTGGACCGCGGCTCGGGATGGGAGTTCCTGATCTACGGCGGCCTGTTCGTGGCCGGTCTGCTTCTGGTGGGCGGCCTGCTCACCGGGGCGTTCAACCGGCGCGGCAGGCCGGCGTTCGTGGTGACCGCGGTCGCCGCCGCGGGGATCTCGGTCGCCGCGCTGATCGTGGTCCTCGAACCCTGGTTGCCCGCCGGGTCGCCGGACGGCGCCGAACCGCGGCCCACGGGCTCGGCGTTCGGCCGGCCGTACGTTCAGCGGGTGGTGACCACGGTCCCCGCCCACCCGGCCGCGGGCGAGGAGTTCACGACGCGCGTGGAACTGTTCGACGGGTCCACCGGACGGCCCGTCGACGACCTCGCCGTCCACCACGAGGCCATGGCCCACCTGGTGGTCACCAGCGAGGACGGCCGCTACTTCCGCCACGTCCATCCGCTGCGCACCGCGCCGGGACGCCTGGAGGTACGACTGCGCGCCGACCGCCCCGGCCGTTACCTCGCCTACGTCGAGCTGGAACGCACCGACTCGGGCGGCCAGCTCCTCACCGGCTCCTTCACGGTCGCCGGCCCGGCGAGGCCCACGACCTCGCCCGACCCGGACGGTCAGGACGCCGCGGCCGGGACGATCACGGTGACGCCCGCCGTACCGCGGGCGGGGCGGCCCGCCACCGTCGAAGTGGCCGTGAACGGAACGCCGCGGCCGTGGCTCGGGATGGCGGGTCACCTCATCGTGCGCGCCGAGGACGGTGAGTTCCTCGGCCACGTCCACGAGATGGGGACGCCCGGCAGCCGATTGCGCTTCACGTTCGGCTTCCCCGCGCCGGGCCGCTACTTCGCCTGGGCGCAGTACGCCACAGAGCGCGGCATCACCACCGTGCCCTTCACCGTGGAGGTCCCCCGATGATCCGGACGAAAGGCATGAAGGGGCTGGGAGGTCTGGTGCTCGCCGGGCTTCTGGCGGTCGTCGTGGTCGCGTTCGTCGTCGCCCGCACCTCGGGCGGGGACCCGGTGACCACGGCGGGCACCCGATACACCGTCACCGTCACCGCCGACCGGAACACGGTAGACGTACGGCTGGACAGGGGCGAGGCCGACACCGTCACCGTCGCCGCCGTGATGCCCGCCATGGGCCACGCGATGCCCGAGGTCACCGCCAGGAAAGCCGCCCCCGGCCACTTCGTCGCCGAGGGCGACCTGTTCTCCATGGGCGGCGGGTGGGAACTGTCCGTCCGCCTCGCCGGCCCTCCGGGCGAGGAGACCCTCACATTCACCACTCTCGTCGCCGATTAGCGCCATGCCTCGCCGTACCTCCCGGGAGAGGCCCGGCGATGCCGATCGCCTGATCCGAACCTGGCCTCTGTGGTGAAATACGCTGAATGGAGCGCGTGAGACAGTTGATAGGCGAGATGCTGGTCTGCTTCTTCGCGGTCCTCCTGCTGACCGGGGGCTTCCTGGCCTTCTTCCACGTGCCCGGCGACGAAATGATCCCCTACAGCGGCTCCTACGAGCCCCTTCGGGGCACTCCCATGAGCGAAGCCTACGCCTCGGCCCTGGACATCAGCCTCGACGTGCGCGGTGGCCTCCTCATCCGGCAACTGCACCACACCTCCTCGGTTCTGCTCGTCCTCGGGACGATCCTCTGGGCCCTGCTCGGCCGGTTCCGGTACGCCCTCGTGGCACTGGGCCTGGGTGCGCTCTCCGCGCTCTCCGGGTACGGGGCCGTCGACGACCTGCTGTCCGGAACCGTCCTCGGGAAGGTGCCCGTCCCCCTGTGGTACGGCCTGCACCTGCTGACGGCGCTGGCCGTGGGCGCGGTGCTGGTGGTCTCCTCGCGGAGGGAGGCCGCCCGGCGGCCCAGAACGCCGGCCCTCATCGCGCTGAGCATCGGCCTCGCCGTTCTGGCGGTCCTCTCCTTCTGACCGTCTCTCGCCGGGGCGAGGGAGGCTTCCGTCCACCCGCCTGGGCGATCAGCGGGGCTGGAACCTCCGAGAACAGGGACCGGAGAATTCTCACACCCTCCACTCGGGATGCGGGAACGGAGCACGGAGGGAGGAAGCGCTCTGGTCGTCGACCCGGGGCCGGGGGAGAAAGATGCGAAGGCCCTTTCCGCGCCATCAAGAAAAAGGCGCCGACCGATATCGATTACAGTTCGCACCCCAGGCGGTTTTCGGTGTTTTCGGAAACCGGGACGCCTCTCCCGGCCGTCGACGCCTCCGAATCACGCTCATCCACCCGTCCAAATTTGTGATCACCATCTGTGATCGCGGAGCAACTACCGGAGCGGTCTCGTTCATGGGACCCGAAGGCCGTTTTACTGACTTTTCCGGTAATCACTTCCCAGGCACCTTGGACGGTGATCTGTTCCGCCGGAGGGCATTTCGGGGAGCCCCGGCGGAGAATCGGACGGGACGCGCCGAAAAGTCAGGAGAGAAATGACCAGAACTCGTGTGGGAAGAACGTGGCCGCGGCGCCTGCGAACGGTGGCGGGAATTCTCGCGTTCGTCCTGCTCGCCGCCCTGACGCAGGCCGTACCGGCCGGGGCGACGGTCCTGAAGTGCGGCGACTCGATAGTGTCCGGCAGACCCCTGACCGTCACCCTCGACAACGACCTGAACTGCCCCTCGGGTTACGCCCTGACCATGAACTCGGACAACGCCTTCCTCGTGACCCTCGACCTCGCGGGCCACACCGTGGCGGGCAGCATCCTGGTGTACACCGCCTCCCGCGTGCTCGTGAAGAACGGGCGGCTCTCGGGACTCACCGCCTCCGACAGCACCACCGTGACCCTCACCGACGTGCGGGGGGTGAAACTGACCATCAGGAACCGGGCGACGGTGACCGCCAACGGAACGCCGAGCACCTGCGAGGTGGATTCCATCAACCTCACGCAGGCCCGCCTGACGGTGGACGACTGCACCCTGCACGGGGGCACCTTCTACCAAGGGACGCCGACCGTGAGGTCGAGCGTGGTGAGCAACGGCCGGCTGAGTTTCACCGAATCCGGCAACGGTCTGTTCACCGGAAACGTCTTCGACAACGCCCCGGTGGAGGTGGGCTGGGAGTCGGTCGACTTCATCTTCCGGAACAACGTCTTCAAGAACGCCGGAACGGCCCTCGACATGGGCGGCGTCGCGCGGGGTCCCTGGTCCTCGGGCACGGTCGAGAACAACGAGTTCAACGACAACTCCATCGGAATGCACGCCGCGCCGTACTTCGACACGATGACCGTGCGGAACAACACCTTCGCCCGCAACACGACGGTCGGCCTGTACATCGACAACCGGGTGACGCCCCGGCAGTCCTACCCGGTCTCCGACAACGTCTTCCTGGACAACGGGCAGGCCCCCAGCGGAGCCGTCGACCGCTGGGGCGACCTCCTCCAGGGCGGCCTGCACGTCGTGAACTCCAGCGTGGAGAACGGACCGCCCTACCTTCCCGCGATCACGCTCACCCGCAACACCGGCTCGGGCAACGCGGACTACCTCATCTGGGCGTCGTCGCGAGATGTGATCGACGGAGGCGGAAACCAGGGCCCCTGCAAGCCGGGCGACGTCAACCTGATCTGCTTCTGAGCTCCCGAGGCTCATCGCTTCCCAAAGGCCGCCGCACGAACCGCCGGAGCCCGCCCTCCGGCGGTTCCTCCCGGGGCCGTGGCCCCGCTCCACGTGGCCGATCCCTCATCCGCTCACGACAGTGAACATGAACGGACATCACCCATGAGTGGA
Source organism: Streptosporangium sandarakinum (assembly GCF_050942225.1). Lineage (NCBI taxonomy): Bacteria > Bacillati > Actinomycetota > Actinomycetes > Streptosporangiales > Streptosporangiaceae > Streptosporangium > Streptosporangium sandarakinum. Next base: position 7,468,922 of record NZ_CP192034.1, on the reverse strand, counting down.
GCCGATCAACGGGGGACCGTCCCGCCGATCACCACACCCGTCATGACCGCTCAGGCGGTTCTGGGCGTGGCACGCACACCCAGATGGACGTACGGCGAGCCGTCGGCGAGCTCGTAGAAGACGGCCGACACCCACTGCGGCTCCCCTTCCGGGCGGCCGACGAAGGTGGTGTCGTCCACCGGGACGAGGTCGAACTCCATGGGTGGCTGCATCCCGGCGAGGGCGCCGGTGGGCTCGTTGTGCAGGGAGAGCCGGCCGTCGCGAACCGACATCGTCATCCGGGCGCCCGCCCGTTCGTACACGCCGGCGTACCGCTCGACGTCGGTCTCGAACGGCTCGGCGGGAGGGCCGAGCACGGGCGGCACGGCCAGGCCCAGCAGCTCGTCGAAGAGCTCGGTGGCCAGGGCGCGCTGGAAGGCGGCGGTGTGGCCGCCGTTGGCCAGCACGCACACCACCGTCTCCGTCTCGGGGACCACCCAGAGCATGGCGGCCTGGCCGATGGTGTTCCCGCCGTGGGAGAGGACCCGGCGGCCCTGCCACTCGTCCAGGATCCAGCCGACGCCCCACTGTCTGCCCATGGTGTGCGGGTTGGGGATGTCCACCTGCGGCTCCCACATCGCCCGAGGGTCGGCGAGCAACTCGGCGCCCAGATGCGCGCGGGCGAACGCGACGACGTCGGCGGGCCGGGCGCAGATCAGCCCGGCCGGGCCGGCGGAGCGCATCAGGCCCCAGACGGGGGCGGGCCGGCCGTCCATGTGGCCCATCGCACCGCGGAAGCGCAGCACATCCTCCGGCAGGGTCCAGGTGTGGGTCAGGCCGAGCGGCTCGATGACCTGCTCGCGCAACGCGGCGTCCCAGACCTTCCCGGTGAGGCGCTCGATGACGCGCCCCGCGATGGTGAACCCGGAGTTGCAGTACGACTGGGTGGCGCCGAGCGGGTGGTTCTGCGCGAGGTCGGCGCACGCCCGCACGTACTTCTCCACGCAGTCGTCGCCGCGGCCCGTGTCGAGGAACAGGTCCCCGTCGATGCCGGAGGTGTGCGTGAGCAGATGCCGGATCGTGACGGTCCTGCTCACCTCGGGATCGGCGACCCGGAACTCCGGCAGCACCTCGGCGACCGCGGTGTCGAGCGTCAACTCGCCACGCTCGACGAGCAGCATGATCTGGGTCGCGGTCCACACCTTGGTGACCGAACCGATCTGGAAGAGGGAGTCGGTGGTCACGTCCACACCGGTGGCCGTGTTGAGCACGCCCGCGGCGAACTCGTGCACCTCACCCTCGTGCAGGAAGGCCAGGCCCGCACCGGGCACCTCGAAACGGGTGATCAGCTCGGCGAGACGGGCCCGCCATCGACCGGGATCCACTGCTGCAGCCACTCGACGATCCTTTCGTTGCAGTCCACCCGACGGTACGGGCGGCCGTTGAGGATGAACAGGCGGGAGCCACCCGGGTAACGGGCCGGCCGGACCGGCACGCCCCGCTCGCGCAGGGCGGCGAACCACTGCCCGGTCTGATCGTCATCCTCCTCGTGGAGGAGCAGCGCCAGCGCGGTCACCCGGCCGACGTGGGCCATGGGAGACCGCGCGGCGATGCCGCCGCGACATCCGTACGTCTTGAGGAAGTGACTTTCGTCCGAGGTGCCTGCCGCGCTGATCAGGTCGCTGAGGCCCCCGCCGGAGATGGCCGTGCGCATTGATGGCCGGCGGCATCAGGCCAACGCCAAGATTCTGAACGCCCTGGATCACTGAAGTCAGATCGACTGCCGCGGGAGCTGCTGGTCACCTGACCTCCGCCTGAGGGTGGGCAAAGACCTCTGATTGGCCCTCGCGAGTATCGCCAAGGCGCGCAAGATCTCGGGTCGCTGGTCGGGCTGCGTGCCTCGAAGAGCAACGATCGACACGATCGTGATCGTTAGCGTGGGCACGACGATCGCTACAGCCAACCAGGTGGTGAGAACCGAGAAAACCATGACCCATACCCCTCGTCCCTGGCTCTGATCGAGCAGGGCGCACAGGGCTCAGCTCGACCAGTAGACAACACTGGCAAGCTGAGTTCCCTGCCCTGGCTGGGTTCTCAGACGGGATTGTGAATCCCATACGGTTTTCCTCGGGGGACGGGCGTCCCGATGGCTGGAGGTCTCTCCCGCCCCTGATACAGGGGCCAACGACGCCGGGAATGCGTATCTTCGGAATTACCAGGGTCTCCGAAGATCCGCCCGTGATGACGACATCGCCGCGAAGGGATACTCCCCTCCTTCTGCTGCCGCCAGTGTGCGACGTGTTCCTGCGAATCGTCAACCGTTGAACATGCTGCTCGTCGGCCGCGACTGAGATCCGGACCTCGGCTGGTTCCCTGAGCTGACGGTTCGAGGCGTCCCTGTCCAGCTCAACCTGGCCGGACAGCTCAAAGATCATCCCGTGAACGGATCGCGACCAGTGAGTCGGAGCTGCATCCGGTGGCCTGTGGCTGCACAGGGGCGCACGTCGCACCTAGGGAGAACCCCAGGTCAGGCAGTGGACGCCAAGGCCAAGATGGTGCCCCCGGCATGATTCGAACATGCGACACCCGCTTTAGGAGAGCGCGGACGGTACTGCTTGCTCACCAAGATTGACCTGCAAAAACACCCTGCGCGGCACTCGCCGTTTGTATGATCATCCCGCGTATGTCCCGCGCCCGCCGAGACGGCCACACGAGGCCTCCAAGCGGTTCTCGAAACGCACCTGAGCTTCCGTCGATGCCGGAACACTCGGGACCGGACGCGAGGGGCCAATCCATCAAGGACGTGGATCTACGATGCGGAGCATCTCGATGAAGCCCTCGACCCTCGTGAGGGTCTCTCCGTCCAGTGGATCGGGAGCGAAGTGCATAAGCTCGTTACGAACATTCTGGATGAGTTTCAGCAGGTCGAGGAAGAGCTTATGGTCGAGTGGCCATTCCAGACGGTCCCAGTGCGGGGGAGGCGCGAGCAGATACTTGTACGCCCCAAGCATCAGGTCGTTCGCTGAGCTGACCTTGGCGGCCAGGTGTTTAGGCGCGGCCTGTCGGAGTTCATCGACAGTGAAGACCTCGTTCGCACGCCTCCGCAGTCGCCGCTCGGCCTCCTCCACCAGGACGAAGGGCCGGGCCAGATGGCCGAACTGCTGTGTCAGGTCGGCCGCGGTGATGATCCCGATCACCTTCTTGTCCGAGTCACAGACAAAGACGTACCCCTTTTCGTAGATCTCGGTCACCTGGCTCAGCAGGTCTTCATGATGATCGACGGAGCGGACGGTCCGATCGACCACGTCGGAGACGGTGAAGAGTTCCTGCTTCCGCATTGAGGCTTTGCCGATGGACTCCCAGCTCACCGCTCCGCGCAGTGTCCCATTCTCGTCAACCACGGCGAGCTGTGAGTACTTACCGCTCAGCATCTTGGTGTGGGCGATGCTTAGCTTATCCTCCAAATGAACGGAGGCCACACCTTTGTTCGCGGACTCCAGGACGCCGACCTGCAAGGTGATTGCGGGCAGATCCGGGGCATCCTCGACATCGGGCTGCAATGACTGGCTGAGAACCTGGGCCGTACTGTCGGGTTCTTCGCCAACAGGGAGGAGTTCGATAACGTTGTCGAACCATCCTTCGGTAAACGATGGCCGCGTCGTCACCCCCTTGGCGACAAGGTCCGCCTCGATGCGGGCCACTGATTCGGATGTACGACGGGTGACCCCCCATCGCTTGAGAAACTCGCGGATGGTGAGCCGGATGGGATCCCCTGTACTGTTGGCGATCACTCCGTCAAGAAGCTCATGCGGGGTAGCGAAGCCTTCCAGCATGGCCATCTCGTCCGACGTAGGACCAGGGTCAACGCCGTTCTCAGCGAGATGAGCGATTCGGCGGGGAGCGCCGAAGCGGCTGAGAGCGCAGACCGTCAACAGGGAACTCATGCTGTTGCGTAGGTCTTGCTCGATGGCGTTTTTAGGGATGTCCGTACGCAGCCATTCCACCGGTCGTACCTGGCGGAAACCGGGATCGGCGTCGCTCTGGTAGTGGTATGGCCCGGTGACCCGTCCCACGGCAACGGCCGTCCGTGTCTTCAATGGGCACACGATAAGGTCACCTTCACGGATTTCGTGAAGGAACCGCCATAACTGTCCCGTCCAGTTGGACAGAGTTGCTTTTCCCTCGCTGGGGTAGTTCTCCTTGACTATCGCTGCGATATCGGTCCGGCTCTCGCAGGCGCTAAGATCACCCAACTTCGACCAGCCCAAGATTGCTCGCCCCTCGTCCAAGGCGATGTTTTCTCGCTGCCCGGTCTCGCCGAGTCGGACCAGCCATGCCCGTGAGGTCATCGACATCCGCTCCCTTTAATCAATGGTGCAGAGGCGTGGTCGCTCAGTGACGCAGAGCAGCCTACGGGTGATTCGGAGGCCGCTCTGCGCCCAGGGACTACGTGCCAACTAGCTGCATGAGCTGGCTGTAGTCGCTGACAACGTCGTACGTGACGTTCCCGTCGTTTTTGTGGTTCAGTTCAGCGAAGAACTTGCGAGCACACTCGATCTTGGCTTTCTCGATGCCGCGGAGTTGCATCGAGGACAATGAGCCCTTGGTCTCCGCAACGAAGTAAACGTGCTTGACGGTGCCCTCATTGAACGCGATGGCCCAGTCCGGGTTGTAATCACCGACCGGGGTCGGGATGAAGAAGCCGCGAGGCAGCTTGGCGTACACAACGACCTCGTTGCTGGCGTCCAGTTCGGTCACGAACGCGCGCTCGACCTTGGAGTCGGTCACCACGTAGTCGTAGATGTGCTTCTTCAGCTTCTCTCCGACCTTGGTGAAGTCCTGCTTGGTCTGGTTCTCGGTAAAGATCGCCGTGTCGTGCCGCTCAGCAAGGGTGTCGTAGGTCAGGTGCTCTATGACGACGGCGGCCTTCTGTTCGTTAATCAGACGCGCACCCTCGGCGATGAACTGTTCAGGGTTCTGCCGGTACTTCGCGAAGGTCGTCGGCTTGATGCGGCTGAGGATCGCGCCGGCTGTTCGCCGCGTGAGCTGGGTCTTTTCGGCGATCTCACCGAGCAGGTCGTATTCTACCTGCGACGACGCCGAAACGGTCTCCGTGTGCGTGCTCGTGGAACTCACCGCAAACCCTTCCCCGGCCGCCAGCTCGTCGGCATCGAGCGCTGCTCGCTGCTGGCCTGACTGAACGACGTACTGCATCGCAGCGACGTTCAGATGGGCGTCGAGGGCAGTCACGCACTTGCCGATCAGCTCCGTCGAATCGAACTCGACCTGGTAGACCGCTTTGTGGTTGATGCGGGCCCACAGCTCCTTGAACTCCTTCTTGGCGAAGTTCTCTTCGTTCAGTGGGATCCGCTTCGGCTTGCGTCCGTCGGTGATGAAGTCGACGTTCAGGTAGAGCGCGTCGACGAGCGGCCAGACGAAGTCGATGACGGGCTTGAGCACATCCGACGTCGGTTCGGCAAGGGTGCCCGCGTCACGTGCCGCCTTGTAAGCGTCGGAGATGGTGTCGTCGTCATTAATGTAGTCGTTCTTGACGAGATACTTGTACAAGGCGTTCGCCAGCGTTTCCTCGACGACGCTTTCTCCGGACTCGGTGGTGAACGTCTTGCCGACGAAATAATTGACGCTCGCCTTGCGGGGACGCGCGGTGAGAGACTCGCTGATCTCCTTCTGAAGCCCGGCGACGAAGTCGGTGTAGGATTCGTCGGTTACGACGGTGAGCTCGTTGATGTCGTGCACGGTCACCGGGTTGTCCATCCGCTCGCCGTGTTGGTCGACGGCAAGGCGCAGGCCGCGGCCGATCTCCTGTCGGCGGGAGGCCGTGTTGTCGCTCTTCTTGAGCATCCCCATGACGAACACGTTGGGGTTGTCCCATCCCTCTCGCAGAGCGGAGTGGGAGAAGATGAACCGCACTGGCTCGGCGAACGACAGCAAGCGCTCTTTATCGCGCAGGATCAGGTCGTAGGCATCGACATCGATGGACTGCCCCTTCTCGTCGCCGGTCTTCTTCACCTCGCCGTCGACCTGGCGCTTGGTCTTCTTGTCGATCGAGAAGTACCCCTGGTGGGTCGCCTCGACCGCGATTGCCTCGAGGTGGCGTCGGTACACCTCGGTGTCCTCGTCGAGGGCCAACTGGCTGAGTTCGTCGGCTACCAGCTGCTGGTACTCCTCAACGAACACGCGTGCGTAGTCGCCGAGAGTGTCCTCGCGGTCGTAGTCGCGGTACTTGGCGACCTCGTCGATGAAAAACAGCGACAGCACCTTGATGCCCTGGGAGAAGAGCTCGCGCTCTTTGTCCAGGTGGGCACGGATGACTTCGCGGATCTGGATACGCCGTTTGGCCTCCTCGGTCACGTCCGCAGTAACCTGGCCGGCGATCACGATGTCGCCGTTGCTCAGCTCGATCACGTCGCGGTTGGCGTCGATATCGGTGATGAACAAGCCCTTGTACGCTTCGATGCCGCCAGAGACGTCGTGGAGGTTCGCTCCCTGGTCGAGCCGCTTGACCTGTCGTTTGATCCCCGACTTCGTCTGCACCTCCAGTTCGACCCGAGCACGCGGCTTGGCGCCCTTGGCGATCTCGATGGCGTCCAGGTATAGGTAGGCGCTGCTGCCGGCTAGACCCTTTACGGTGATGCCGCGCACCGAGATCTTCTTTACAAGCTTCTGGTTGTATGCGTCGAGGGCGTCGAGCCGGTAGACCTTGTTGTGCTCCACCTTGTGGGTGGCCGAGTACCGGAGCACCATCAGAGCGTTAAACCGCGACAGCGCCTCCAGCGACTTGACTGCTCCAATTTTCTGTGGTTCATCGATAATAACGATCGGACGGTTCGCGCTGATCACGTCGATCGGCCGACGCGACTGGAAGTCGTCCAGTACGTCATAGATACGCCGGTTGTCCTTGCCTGTGGCATTGAACGCCTGAATGTTGATAATCATCACCTGCACACCGGCGTCGGAGCTAAATCGTTCCAGCTCGTGCAACTGTGACGAGTTGTAGATGAAGGAGCGCGGTTTGGTGCCGTAGATCTTCTGGAAGTGCTCCGCGGTGATGTCGAACGACTTCTTCACACCCTCGCGAATCGCCACGCTCGGGACCACGACGATGAACTTCGACCAGCCGTAGCGCTTTTTTAGCTCCATGATGGTCTTGATGTAGACGTAGGTCTTACCAGTCCCCGTCTCCATCTCGATGTCGAGATTCGGTGTGTTCGGGGTCGACGCAGCCTTGCTCGGAACGAGCGCTTTCGACAGCGGTAAGTTCCGACTCTGCTGCACGGACTGGATGTTCTCCAGCAATCGGGCAGAGCTTAGTGTAATCTCTGCGTTCCGCAGCCCCGAGTCCGACGTTTCAGGAAACTCAAGCGTCGGCTGAACAGATTTCGCACGACGGCCAGGATCGATCCGATAGGACACGCCAGCGTCACGCTGCTGACCAGCGAAGCAGCCGACGACCGCGTCCACGGCCTCGGTCTGGTACTGCTGAATCTTGAACTGGAGCTTCATCGGGCTCAAATCGCCTTCACATCAGTCGCGGGCGAAACCTCCTTGAACACCTGTTCGACGTTGATGCGGTCAGCGTCCGTAGCGAAACCCGAGTCGCGGAAGACCACACGCAACGGCTCCCTGCTCGCAACCTCGCGCACGGCGGCAGGACTCACCTCGGTGTCGAAGCACGCGATCAGAGCGCCGTCCTCGACGACAAATGCCTCGTAACCGTCAATTTGCTCGATGATGATCGGCATCGTCAACTCGAGCCCCCAATCCAGAAGCACCTGGAACAAAAGATCCTCGCCCGTGCGGTCAGGCTTCACGCTGTCCACGTAGAGGTCCAGTTCGCTCTGACCAAGCGCATCGGGGGTGCGCAAGACGTCCGTTAGGTTCGTGGAGTCAACCCGCAGTACGCGGAAACCCAAGTCAAGCTCTTGTGAAACAAGGCCAGCGTCCTCAGCGACTCTCCGCGCACAACGACGAATTCGTTCTTTCGAGAGATCAGCGATGTTGGCGTAGCCAGCCTTGGCCGCCTCCGATCCCGGCGCGCACGGCTCAGCGAGCTGGACCATGATGAAGCGACGGTCGCCTCCGTCGTTGGCATTGCTTCGCAAGACTGCTTGAGCGGTGGTAGAAGCACCGGCGAAGAAGTCGAGCACGAGGTCATCGTCGGCAGTGACTTGCGCACATAGTTGTTCGATCAGGGCGACCGGCTTGGGGAAGTCAAAGACCTTCGCCCCGAGCAAGTCTCGGACATCGCGTGTGGCCATGTAGTTAAAGCCAATGTCTTCTGAACTCAGCCAGGTTGAGAATCCAGTCACGTTGGACTGAAGCTCTCGCAGGAACTTCTTCTCCCGTGGGCGACCGTCTGGTGACGAGGGCCAGAGGATTCGACCCTCACATATCAGTCGCTCTACAGTTTCGCGACTTTTCGCCCATCCGCGGCTTGGGCTCGGCGGGTAGCTCAATCCTGTTACAGGGTTGACAATGTCATAGTGAAGGTTGGGGCGAGCATCTGCACTTGCCAAGCCTGTGAGATTTTCGCTAGTCCACGGTCCCCGTGGGTCATTATCCGGGTTCTTGTACTTGGACTCGTCGATGTTGCGACCTCGGAATCTGGCTGCTTGCGTCCGGCCGTATATCAATACGTACTCGTGATCCACGGAGATACGACTGTAGTTCCGACTGTCCGATGTCGGGCGCCGCCGCCAGGTGAGGACGCCAAGGAAGGAGGCGGAGCCCAGCACCTCATCGCACAGCAATCGAAGGCCAGCGACCTCATTGTCATCGATGCTTATTGCGATCACGCCATCTTCGGCCAGCAGGTTCCGCGCGAGCTTAAGTCGCGGGTACATCATGCTGAGCCAGTCAGAATGGAACCTCCCATTGGACTCCGTGTTGGCTACGAGCCGGTTCCCCGAGTCGTCGACCTGACCAGACTTTGCTAGGTATTCCTCGGTCGACTCAGCGAAGTCATCGTCATATACGAAGTCATTGCCGGTGTTGTAGGGTGGATCGATATAGATGAGCTTGACCTTACCGAGGTAGGACTCCTGGAGGAGCTTGAGGGCGTCGAGGTTGTCTCCTTCGATGAAGAGGTTTTGGGTGGTATCGAAGTCAACGGACTCCTCGCGGACGGGACGCAGCGTCTTGGCGATCGGCGCGTTCGCCGCGAAGAGTGCCTCGCGCTTGCCCGGCCAGTCGAGCTGGTAGCGCTCCTGCGGACCTTCGATCACATGGTCTGACAGCTCCTGGCGAAGCAGGTCGAAGTCGATGACCTTCTTGGGGTTTCCCTCTTTATCAAGGCCCTCAGTGATAACCGTCGGGAACAGGCCGGCGATCTTGTCGATATTCTGTTCGGTCAGGTCAGGCGAATGCATCCTCAGCTTCTCCATGGGGCGTCCTCAGTCGTCGGTGCTGCAGGGGTCAAGTCAGTGCGGCAAGCGCAGTGATCCGGTCGCGAAGCTGTCGGCGCAGCTCGACCTTGCGGTTGAGTTGTGGTTCGCTTCGGATTCGCCTCTCCAGGTCGGCAATCTCGCGTTCGAGCTTGCGTGCCTGGTCCATCCTGTCGATCACCTCCGACATTTTCTCCCCAGGACGGGTTGCGAACGGGAGGATTGGGGTCAGGAGACCTGCGTAAAGGCCCGGTAGGTCGATAGCTGGAGGCAACGGTGCGCGGGGCGTGTCCGAGGGAAGCCAGTCTGTCGCGAAGTACGTACTCAACCGTGGCGGCGTACTCTCGAGCTGTTTGTGAGCGGCAATCATGCACGTTCGGGCGTAGCCGCCCGTGCCTCGGTTGACTTCGAAGATGATCGGGAACGGCACGGCCTTGTCGATAGCGGTAAGCACGGTTTCACTCACGCCGTTGTCCTTGGCGTCGACAGTGAAGACCTGGATCTCGGGCAGGATACTGCTGCCGCGGAGGTGGATCGTCTCGTCGGCGAGCTTGTACGCCCAGGTGATCCGCTGGACCTCATTGACGAACTTCTCACGCACCATGGTCGAGATGGTGGCGTGCTCGTAGAACTTGGTTTTGGGGATGACGCGACCGAACTTGGCAGCCGCTGGCCAACGGTACAGAGGCCCGCTCATCCAACGACTCCGGCGGCCGGATCAACGACGGCAAGGAACGCGATCAGTTCGAAGTCGTCGAGCCCGCGGATGGTCTGAGTGAGGGCAGTGGTAGGCCCGGCGCTGAAGAGGCTGTCGAGATCGCGTTCCTCGGTGATGTCGATCATTGACCTGATAGCAGCGGTGAGCAGGTCGGAATAATGGTCCATGTCCGCACCTTCATGGGTTGCGGAATTGAAGATGCGGCAGACCTCGATAACGGGCTCGTCGTAGAGGCGGCAGCCGGCGCGGATAAGGTCCAGCAGATGCTTGACCTCCGTATGGTCGGCGATGACGTTGCCGTCGTTGTCGAGATACACGAGGTAATGCGGGTGCAGGCGGTTTCCTCGGTTGATGGTCTCATCGGCATTGACGTTGCGAAGCGCGAAGAGCACGCCGGGTCGCAGCCCCATGTCTGGTCGCGCTGGCACGACGGCATGGAGTCCCTTGGGCGACGCGGCCAGGTCGCCGTACTCCTTGACGTAGCCGAGGAGGTCCATGCGGAAGTCGTTGAGGCCAAGGTCAGTGATGGACACGCCGGTACGCACGTCCTCCAGCTCGATGACCTCTTCCTGGAGCTTACGCAGCTGCTCCTTGCGGAAAGCCGTGTCGCTGGACTCCTGGGTGAGCACGTTGTCGTCAGCAGTCGCGGCGAGGTCGGCGATGACCATGCGGTTCTCGACGCGGTCCTTGAGGTTGATGTACTCGTCCAGCGAGATATCGGGCCAGAAGTTCACGAGTTGGATCTGCGCGTTCGTCGAGCCGATGCGGTCGATGCGGCCGAACCGCTGGATAATACGGACCGGGTTCCAGTGGATGTCGTAGTTGATCAAGTAGTCGCAGTCCTGGAGGTTCTGGCCTTCGCTGATACAGTCGGTGCCGATTAGCACATCGATGTCGCGTTTCTCGTTAGGTAGCACAAGGTCACGGGACTTCGACCTTGGTGAGAACAGCGTCAGGACCTGTTGGAAGGCAAAGCCCTTACCGAGGGTGGTGCGAGGTGCACCGCTGCCGGTCACCACCGCAGAGTGCAGACCGGCACGTTCGAGTTCCGGAGCGAGTTCGCGGTAGAGGTAGGCGGCAGTGTCAGCGAACGCCGAGAAGATGAGCACCTTGCGATTGCCGGCATTGATCGGCATGGCAATCTTGTCCTGGATGCGCTGCCTCAATGCTTGGAGCTTTAGGTCGTCCTGTGGGGTGATGACGCTGACCCCGGTGAGCAGTTCGTCGATGACACCAGCGTCGTGGACAAGGTCGCGATGCCAGGACTCGATATCGATGTCGTCAAGCTCGATCTGCACCCTTGTGCCGACCGTGTTGCTGGTCGGCAACTCAAAGTCATCGTCGTCGGCTTCCAGGTCACCAATCTGCGCAGTCAGGTCTGCGACAGAAGCGGAATGATTGTCGATCGCCTGGATCGCCTGTTCGACAGTGGAGGCGAGCTTGGTGAGGGTGATCCGGAAGGCCTCGACTGAACTCTCAAGCCGCTTGAGCAGGTTCACCGTCATGAGCTTCTGGATGCCGAGCTCACGGTTCGCGTGGCCGAGGTTCCCCAGGCTCCCACTGTCTGCCTTATCATACAGCAGCTCGTACTTCTCGCGCCGGCTCGGGAACACATAGGCCAGCGGCGCATATACGGCAAGGGTGAGCGACGACAGTTGCTCGAACATCTCGTTGAACGACGGCACGCCGGGCAGGTCCGTCAGCGGTGGTCGGATCGACTCAGGCGAGAGCCGCTTGGGGAACGCGCCGATGTCTGAGGTGTCGTAGAACGCCTGGATGTGCTTGCGGGACCGTGCGATTGTTACCGCGTCGAGCAACTCGAAGAAGTCGAAGTCCAACTTGGCAAGGATCGTGTCGGTGGTGCGCTGCTCAGCGGGCAGCTTAGACCACTCATTGAACACCCGTTGCGCCTGGCGAAACACCTCTTCGACGCTCGTGGAGATGTCGAGCTTCGCCGAGAGGTTCTGGGACTCGCCCTCGTAGGCGAGCGCGAGCTGGTTGCGCAGGTCGGTGAAGTGGTTGTTCACGGGCGTCGCGGAGAGCATCAGCACCTTGGTCTTCACGCCCTGCTGAATGACCTGCCGCATCAGCCGCTGGTAGCGGGTCTCCTTCTCGGTGGTGAAGTCCGCATTGCGGAAGTTGTGGCTCTCGTCGATGACGACGAGGTCATAGTTGCCCCAGTTCACGCGGTCCAGGGGGATGCCCAGCGACTCGCCCTTCGTGCGTGACAGATCGGTGTGGGCGAGCACGTCATAGTTGAACCGGTCGGATGCGAAGATGTTCGTTGTCAGGTTCGCGTTATAGTTCGTCCAGTTCTCCGCCAGCTTTTTCGGGGCCAGCACCAGGACAGACTTGTTGCGCAGCTCGTAGTACTTGATAACGGCCAGCGCAGTGAACGTCTTCCCCAACCCTACGCTGTCGGCGAGGATGCAGCCGTTGTACGTCTCAAGCTTGTTAATGATGCCCGTCGCGGCGTCTCGTTGGAAGTTGTAGAGACTCTTCCAAATCGCACTGTCCTGGTAACCGGTTAGGTTATTGGGCAGCGTGTCCTCGCTGACGTCGTCGAGAAACTCGGCGAATAGATTATAAAGGATCAAAAAGTAGATGCGAGCAGGAGAGTTCTCTGCATACACGGAGGCAATGTGGTCATATACGGCATCCGTCACGTCGTCGAGCTGGTCAGCGTTGTGCCAGATTTGATCGAAGAGCTGGACGTACTGTGACGTCATTGGTGCGTCGTCAACCTTGGTGACCATGTTCGACACGGCATTGCCGCGCTCGTAACCGAGGTCGGCCGAAGTGAATCCTTGGAGCGGCAGGTAAGCCGCCTTGTCGCCAAGGATCGCAAATTGCTGCATCGGCGCACCGGTCTTGTTTGATCGGAAGCGGACCTTGCGGCGCACCCACTCCGCACACTCGCGCGCAATTGCCCGCTGGGTCATCTTATTACGTAGGCGGATCTCGAATTCGGAGCCGTACAAGATTGACTCCCCGTTCCGCCCATGCGGGATGAAGAACTCTCGTCGCTCCTTGGGTAGCCGGTCGGTGGCTTTTGTAGTCACGAACGAGGGGGAGGTGAAGATGAATTCCAACTCCTCGATCCGTTCCAACTCCTTGCGTAGCGCCTCGAACGCGAAGATCGAGAAGGTTGACGCCGCGATCCGCAGTTTCGTTCCCGGGCCGATTTCGGCCTTGAGGTCATCCCCGAGCAGTTCGTTGACGTTGTCGATGATCCGCATCTGGGCTCACTCCACTTCGCCCTGTGAGCTTCCAGGTACCGGGCTACCGCTGAGTGCCCAGGCGTCGACCCCGCTTGCTTGGAACTTCCAGAGTCGTCCGACCCCGTGGGCCGCCATCCCCTTGTCTGAGATCTGGTAGATCATGTCCTTCATGACGCCGAGGCGGGCGGCAATGTCGTCAGTGGACGGCCAGGGTTTAGCCATGCTGGAGCCCCCGGCTGGTGGCCAGCGATGAACGACTTCGGGCATGGGGCATCCTACCGTGCGCCATTCGGTGGCCATCCATTGGTCACAGCCTCATGATGAATGGTGCAGCAGGGACCGGTCGGCTACTCCGGGAAAATGATGGCGATCGTTACAACGACACTGCGCTACACGCGCGCCGGACGGTCACTCGATGGTTGAGCGTCTCCATCCTCCGGAGGTCTTACGGCCAGATCGCAAGCTTGTTCGATGGCAAACCGACCCGTACCGCAGGGCCGTCAAGGCCCGAGGAACGGAAGCGGTGCGGCAGCCTTACGGGGATCGCCATGACTGCCGAAAGACCTTTGTCTCAAGGCGTTCTCTGATGGACCTGGCGCGTGGGCGGCGCCGGTCGCGACCGGCCGAAGAGCCGCAGCGCGGCCGGTGACCGTCCACGCGCGGCGGGCCGCGAAGCGGACCGCCCTTGAAGACGTAGAGAAAGTTCTCATCCGCGAACCGAGACCTTGACGATCTTGATCTGATCGGGTTGTCCGTGTCGGCCTGCTGCATGACAGGCCTGTGGGTCGAGGGGTCAGGGATCGATGCTGTGGAGCGTGACTCGGAGTTCTTCGGCTCGTTGCGCTGTCTCGGCATACAGGGCGGCGAAGGCTGCCTCTTCGTTCCGGAACACCTTGGCCTCACCCTCATAGACGGCGAGTAACGCTCCGTCACCCTGCCACCAGTTGTCGGCAAGTCCTTCGACCTCGGAAACCGCGGTCAGCTCTGGCAGAGCGTCTATGAGAGCCCGTGCTCGGTTAGCGGCTTCCCCGCCCTTCCACACTTCGACCCTGTGCATCCTCTGTGCTGCATCGGCGAGGGCGTACGCCTCGATCCATCCGGACACGGAGGAGTGCAGCGGTACCCAGTCCTCGTACAGGATGCCGAACCGGCCCTGAAGGTCGACACAGAACCAGTGAGCGACGGAGTAGTGATCCGTGCCCGCGCTGAAGCACGGATCCACGCCCTCGATGTCACCCGGGTCGTCTGTGGACATGACGGCTATACCACCGTCATAGAGAGGCACAGCCAGTTCAGGGAGGGCGAGACCACCCCACCGGGCCTGGTAGTCCACCATCAGGTCGACCAAGGGGCCGGTCCTGCCGTGCCGTTCCCAGTGCTTACGCAGCTCCTCGGCAGTCGGTCCCCATTCACGCCGGCCTTTCTCCCGGAGGAACCGTTGCGCTCGTGGCGAGAGTCCGGAGGGGTCATCAAGAACGTGAAGGAGCATCGGTGCTCGCGCGCCTATGAACCGTCGGCCGGGGTGACGATCGATCCCTTGCCCGGTTTGGTCGTGATCAGCCCTTGCTCGCGCAGGGCCTCCATCGCCTTGCGGACGGTGACCCGGGCGACGTCGAACTCCTCCTGAAGCTTCACCTCGGAGATCAGGGTCAGGGGCGGATAGGTGCCGTCTTCGATGCGCTCGGCAACAATCTTCGCTATCTGCTCCCACTTGTAGAGCCTGGGGTCCCATTCGATCACAAGACGACTCTAGGTATGCCTCTACCTGCGAACATAGAACAGCAATTCCTAGGAATGGTGTAGACAGGATAGGACAGGTTGACCTACTGTCGTGTCATGCGGCGGCCGGATCTGGGGCCGTGAATGAGTCTGCCCATGCCGCCGCATGGTGAGTCAGTGAGCGACAGGAGGTGAGGCGTGACCGCGCTTTTCGTGGGTGAGGTAGGGCCGGTGGATGCCGCCGAGGCGCTCCGCACCGCCCTGGCCGAGCATGAGATCACCGCAGATGTTCACGATGGATACGGCCTGGCGGTGGTGTCGGTGTGGGCCGATCTGCTCGTCTGGTGCGATGGACGGCGCTTCTGGTGGCGCACCGAATGGAACGCCCGCCAGCGCCGCCCGATCTACGCCTGGCACTCGGCGCTGGAACCCGTCCAGGCCGCCCAACGGGTCGCCCTCCGCTATGCCGACCTGCGCCGCGAGCACCCGGCGCGGCCGGAAGAGCGCAGCGCATGCCCGCAGTGAGCCACTGCCTGAGCCCGCACGCGGCAAGGCCGCAGCACGGCTGTGAGCGGTTGGTGTGGCGGGCGCCGTGCCGGTCGCTGGTGCGGGTGCGGCCGGTGGCCTGGACTTGCTCATGCCGGGCGACGGTTTACGAGTTGTGCGTCGGTGGTGGGCGGGCGTTCCTGCGCCGGACGGTCCAGCTCGACGGCGCGCCCCATATCCAGGAGACCACGCCCGTTTCGATCGCGGAAGCTCAGGCCACCTGGACGGCGCTGCTGTCCGGGCACGCCTGCTGAAAGACGGGCGGGGCGGCGAGAACGGAGGGGATCTCGCCGCCCCGCCTGCCGGGAACCCGTCCCACACGGCTCCCGGCCCCCAGACTTCCCCCGCCCCTCGTCGGCCGTCCCCAATGGTGACTCGGTCTCGATGTCGGCCCCGGGAGCGGTGTCCGTCGCCCCCGTCGGTCACCGCTCTGCGCGTTCCCCGTAGACGGGGCCGACCATCCGAGGAGACACCGCCGGCCCGGCAGGGGCGGGGGAAGCGCGAGACATCTGGCGGTCAGGCGGCCACCGTGAGAGGAGACGGAGGGGTGACGGACCGGCTCTCCTCCGACGGCTGCCCGCACGGCTCGGTGTCGTGGACGTCGACCCCGGACGGGGTATGGACCGGCGCGCGGTGCGCCGGCTGCGGGACCTGGTGGCGGCTGGACCTGATCCCGCCGGAGGTGGCGGCGCGGCTCACCGGGGGTGCGCCTCCTCGCGAGAGCGCCCGGCCGTGCGCAACCGGTCATAGGCGCCCATGATCCCCTTGGCGGCGGCCTCGGCGCTGATGCGGTCGGTGTGGAGGCGCAGGTGAAAGAATCCCGCGTCCGCGGCGGTCTCAAGGTCGGTGAGGGTCTCGTCCCACGCGGCAAGGCGCCGCTCGGTGTCGGCGTCGCCGCGGTCCCGGGAGCGCTGGGCGGTGACCTCGCGCGGTACCCACAGCAGTACGCGAAGCCATCCGTCCGGCTCGCGGCCGACGAGGCGGCGCAGGTCGGCGAGGTTGCCCATGTGCGTGACCGGTACGGCTCCGGCGGCGGTCAGCTCGGCGATCGTCTGCCGGTCGACGGCGTAGACGTTGCCGTAGCGGTGCGTCTCGGCCAGTAGCCGCCCGGCGGCGCGCAGCTCGGTGAGGCGTTCGGCGGTGATGAACTCGTACCCCTGGGCGCGGCCGGTGCCGACCTTGAGCTTGGGCAGCAATACGAACCGCGGATCGGCTCGGGTGAGGGCGGTGGTGATGGTGTCCTTGCCGCTGGCCGGCGGGCCGTACAGAACGACTCCGGCCGGGCTCACGACAAGATCCGCTTGAGGGCTTCGCGGGTCTGGTCGGCGAGACTGATTGCTGACCCGAGCCGGTTGTCGACGGTGACGTGGGCGGTGGGCGGACTGGTCTCGACGTCCAGGCCGGCTACGTACTGCTCCCAGTTCTCCAGCTTCCAGGCGTCCCGGGCGGCGCCGCGGAACTCGATGTACTCCCGCATCGACTCGGGATCGCAGCGGACCCAGATCGCGGCCACGTCCACGCCCTTGGCCGCGCACCGGTTCTCCAGCCGGGCGAACCACTCCGCGTCCTTGAGTTCGGCGATGAAGGGGGCCGACAGGATGGCCGAGGTGCCGACCTTGAGGTTGTCCCATGCGGTCTCCATCAGGCACCGGTACTCGAACGGGCGGACCTCCTTGAGATACAGCTCGGTGTGGCGGTCGTGGGGGTCGCCGCCGAGGGAGATGAGCAGCCGTTCCACGATGCAGCGGGTCAGGGAGTCCTTGTCCAGGAACGCCCAGCCGGTGATGTCGGACAGGAAGCGGGAGAACTCGGTCTTGCCCGATCCGGCGTATCCGCCGACGAGGACGAGGATGGGCTTGGGGCTGCCGCCGCCGTGGCGCCGCCGCCAGGCGTCGACCACCCGGTTGCGAAGTAGGGCCTGCGGGGAGCCGGCCGCGATGTCGTCGACGGAGACCTTGGTGAAGGCTTCCTCGATGACCTGGGCGGCGGCGTTGTCCGCGGCGGGGTCGGCGGGCGCGGGCAAATCGGAAATCATGATTTCCGCTTTCTGGGATTCACCGGGCAAGGGGGGTCGAAAGCCAAGTTCGGGCTCGGTGGCCTGGTAAAGCAGGCAATATGCGCGCCGGTAATGCGGGCCTGGATAGACGGCGCCTTGCTCGTGTGACCAGATGGTCTGGAAGTTGGCGGCCGGTACGGCGAGGCCGTGACGGCCGGCCGCCTGGCGGAGCCGTTCGCCTGCGGCCTCTAGGGTCAGGCCGTGGGCTTCACGGTGTTCCCGCAGGCGGGAAGGGGTCCAGCCGGGGCGCTGGGTCGTCTTCATTGCATACCTTCGCCTTCACGCTATGGAGGGTCGTGCGCGGTGTGCGGTCGTGCATGTGAAAACGCTCGTGTAAATGGACGTTGAGAGCAGCTGAAGAAGCTTAACCAGCTCGACGTGATACCGGGAAGCCGCAGCTCACGGTGGAATTAGGTCACGCCGCAAGGCGGTAAGGACACCACCGACCAAGGGGAGGAAGCGATGATTCCGGACCCTCAGCGCATCGTCTGGGAGTTGAACGCGATCCGGGCGGAGCTGGATGAGCTGGCGTGCCGGCTCGGCGAGATCAGCCTCGCTCTTCGAAGACTCTCGCCTCCAGAGCGGAGAGACGGTCCCCCATCTGCTTGAGCGAGTGGCGCATCTGGGTGAGCTGCTCCAGGATCTCCGACGCCACTTCCGGGGCGACCGGCTCGGACGGCTCGGCGGGGGCCTGGCGGACGAACACCCCCTTGCCCTGCTGGCCGATTACGAGCCCTTCGGTCCTTAGGACGCTGATCGCGGCTTTGATCACGCTGGCGGAGACGTCGAAGCGCTCGCAGAGCTGAGCGGTGGACGGCAGAGCGGCACCGGGTTGCAGAGAGCCGGCGCGGATCTGCCCGCGCAGCTCGTCGACGATCTGCAGGTAGGCCGGTCGGCCGGTCTTCTCCACCATCGGCGTTCGTCTCGCTTCGTCGCGCTTCACAGTGCTTCGTCTTGCTCCACTTTGCTTCATCTCCAGTTGAGCACAGCCCGGCAAAGAAACCAACCAGGACGCCAAAGCACTCCTTGACAACTTAGAATTCCAAGCGTTCCATGTATTCTAAGAGTTCCACCATCTCACCCGAGCAAAGGACATCAGCCATGCGCACCATCCCCATCCCCGTCGACGTCTCCAAGCTCCAGATCACCTGCGTCAAGCCGCCCAAGCCCCGCCTCGTCAGCAGGGACACCGGCGAGATCAAGCGCGACAAGGACGGCAACGTCATGTACGAACTCACCCTCCTCATCGAGGACGAGTTCAACCGCATGGAGCTGGTCAAGGTCACCACCACCCCCGAACCGCAGATCACCGCGGGCGAGGAGATCATCCCGGTCAACCTGGTCGGCTACGTCTGGGAGCAGGCCGGCCGCTGGGGCATCGCCTACCGGGCCGCCTCCTTCCTGCCCGCCACCTCCGCCGGCTACAGCGCCCCGGCCGCTCCGGTGGCTCCGGTCAGAACGGGGGCGGACCTGTGATCGACCTCGGCCACCCCCTGCTCAAGGTCCTCGCCGCCCTGCTCGTCCTGATCCTCTGGCGGCGCTGGGCGCCGGTCTCCTACTGGTACGTCCTGGTCTTCCCGCGCAAAGCCCTATGGCTGCGCTGGTCCTGGCGGCACGTGGCCTCCGGCTGCGGGCTGACCAAGAAGCGCCGCCGCTGGTGGTTCACCGTCATCCCCAACCTCGTCGCCTCGACCGGTGTCGTCCGGGTCCGGCGGCGCTTCCAGCGGGTCGAGGTCGACACCAAGCCCTGGATGGGCCTGCCCTACCCCACCCGCAATGGCTTCCGCGTCACCTTCCACCTCCTCGACGGACAGGTACCCGACGACTACGCCAAGGTCTGCGAACGGCTCGCGCACGCCTGGCGCATCGAGGCCGTGCGCGTCGTCGGCTCCCGGCCCGGCCGCGTCACCCTCCAAGGGATCACCCGCGACCCTTTGGCCCACGTCGCGTCGGCCGTACCCCCGACGGAGCCCCGAGACGGCTGGCGGGCTGAGGACCTGCTTCGCCCCGTCGTCGGGGTGCTGGAGACCGGCGCGGCCTGGCGGATGGACTTCCGGCTCATCCCGCACTGGATGAACGCCGGCGCCACCCAGTCGGGCAAGTCCAACCTGATCAACGCGCTCATCGTCGGCCTGGCCCCGCAACCGGTCGCCCTGGTCGGCTTCGACCTCAAGGGCGGAGTGGAGCTGTCGGCCTACGCCGACCGCCTCACGGCCCTGGCCACCACCCGCGAGGAATGCCTCAACCTGCTCAGCGACCTCATCGCGGTCATGGGCACCCGAATGCTCGCCTGCCGCCGCTACGGCGTCCGCGACATCTGGCAACTCCCCGACGCATGCAGGCCCATCCCGGTCGTGGTCCTGGTCGATGAGCTGGCAGAGCTGTACCTCACCGCCGACAAGGCCGAAAAGGACCAGGTCACCCGGACGGCTACCGTGCTGCTGCGCATCGCCCAGCTCGGCCGCGCCTTCGGCATCCACCTCGTGCTGTCCGGCCAGCGCATCGGCTCCGACCTCGGCCCCGGCGTCACCGCACTCCGCGCCCAGATCGGCGGACGCGTCTGCCACCGGGTCAACGACCCCGAGACCGCGGTGATGACCCTCGGCGACCTCGATCCCGACGCGCTGGTAGCCGCCCGCTCCATCGCGCCGGAGCTGCCTGGCGTCGCCGTCATCACCGGCAGCGATGGCCGCTGGTACCGGGCGCGGTCCGGCTACGTATCCACCGACGCCGCCGAGAACGCGGCCACCGCCTACGCCCATCTGACCCCTTCCTGGAGCCAGGTGGCCGCCTCCGGCCTCGGCCACGAGCTGCCCGCCACCGACGACACCCCCGAACTCGCCGCCTGAACCCCCTCGACCCCACCGGAAGGAGGTAACGATGACCACGAGCAGGCCCCGGCTGGCCGTACGGCTCGCCGACGCCGGACCGGTGCTGATCCTCGCGCTCATCGCCGGAGCGGGCAGCTTCACCCACATCCGCGACACCGCCACCGAACACGGCCAGAACGGGCCGATGGCGTGGGCCGTGGCCGTCTGCGTCGATCTCACCTGCGTCATGGCCGCCTGGGAACGCCAGCGCGACCGCAAGACCGGCCGCCGCCCGGACGGCTGGATCTCCTGGCCCACCCTCGTCCTCGTCGGCGGAATCACCCTGTCCCTGGCCGCCAACCTCGCCCAGGCCGAGCCGACCCCCTGGGGATGGATCTGCGCCGCGACCCCGGCCGGCGCCTTCCTCATCGCCGTCTCCATGCTCGAACGGCGCGCTTCGGCCCCTCGACCCGAACCGACCCCGGAACCCGCGGCCGAACCCGCCGCGCTCGTCCCCTCACCCGGCCCCGCCGTACCGGCCCGGACCGAACCGCCCAGCGACCGCGGTGACAGCGGGCCGACCGGTGAACTCGTCGACTACGCCCGCCGGGTGGCCGCCGAACACCACGCCCGGCACGGCCGGCCTATCACCCGCGACACCCTGCGCGCCCGCCTCGGCGTGTCCAACCAGCTCGCCGCAGACCTGCTCCACGCCCTACACGAGCAACCCGACCCCGCCTGAACCCCTGAAGGAGAACCCCCATGCGCATCCGCATCGACGGCACCTACGCCGAAGTCGTCCACGCCGCCAACACCATCCGCACGCTCCTGCCGATCCAGCAGATATCGCCGCTCATGAAGCTGCGCGAGCGGCCTCATACCTGGCGGGTGTTCCTCAACACCGCCCCCAGACGCGACACCGGGAGATGGATCACATGACCGACGACCCCAACGCCCCGACCGCCGAACTCCCCGGCATCGCTCCCCAGCGCTGGCAGTGCTGCCACTGCGGCGGGACCGGCGTCGACGGCTACGGCGAGACCTGCGAGCACTGCGAGGGCCTCGGCTTCTGCTGAGCCCTTGGCGCCCCCGGCGTGACCACACATCCGCCAAGACGTCTGTCACGTCGGGGGCCATCCCGAACCGAACCTCTCGACCCGGAAGGGACGCACCCCATCATGCCAAGCACCCACGCGATAGCCGGACTCATCACCCGGCTCCACGATCCCCACTACGCCCGCTGGGCCGCCCAGATCCGCGCCACCGGCGGCTGCCGTCAGCCGATCCACCTGCGCGGCCACGTCCATCACCTCGACCCCGCCACCGGTGAGCGGCTCCACTCCTACACCACCGCCACCGAACCGGACGGCGTCCTGCGTGTCCCGTGCAAGACCCGCCGGGCCTCCCGCTGCCCGGCCTGCGCCGAGACCTACCGGGCCGACACCTACCAGCTCATCCGCGCCGGCCTGGTGGGCGGCAAGGGCGTCCCGCAGACGGTCACCGGCCACCCGTGCCTGTTCGTCACCCTCACCGCCCCCTCCTTCGGCACCGTCCACACCCGGCGGGAAAGCAATGGCAAACCTCTGCCCTGCCACGCTCGCCGCGACGCCCCGACCTGTCCGCACGGGCGGGTCATGTCCTGCATCGCCCGGCACGGCACCGATGAGACGTGCCTCGGTGAGCCGCTGTGCCCGGACTGCTACGACTACGCGGGCTCGGTCCTCTTCAACGCCCTGTCGCCGGAGCTGTGGCGACGCTTCACCCTGGCGCTCCGCCGCAACGTCGCCAGGGCCGCGGGCCTGACCGTGCGGGAGCTGCGCGAGCAGGCCGTGGTCTCCTTCGCCAAGGTCGCCGAGTACCAGCGGCGCGGCGTCGTCCACTTCCACGCCGTCATCCGCCTCGACGGCCCCGACGGACCCGCCTCATTGCCTTCGGCCTGGGCGAGCGCCGACGTCCTGGCCGACGCCGTACGGCACGCCGTCTCGGCAGTGACGGTCACCGCCCCGGCCGCAGGGGACGAACCGGCGCGGGTACTGCGCTGGGGCACTCAGCTCGACGTCCGCCCGATCACCCTGGACGGCGACCTCACCGATCAGGCGGTGGCCGGCTACATCGCCAAGTACGCCACCAAGGCCGCCGAATGCGTCGGCACCCTCGACCGGCGCGTCAGTCCCCTCGACGACCTGGCGGCCCTGCCGCTGCGGGAGCACGCCCGGCGGCTCATCGCCGAGTGCCTGCGCCTGGGCGCCCTCGACGAGCTGGCCGACCTCCGTCTTGCCCAGTGGGCGCACATGCTCGGCTTCCGCGGCCACTTCTCCACCAAGAGCCGCCGCTACTCCACCACCCTCGGCGACATCCGCGCCGAACGCGCCGACTACATGCGCGACGAGGCCGTCAACACCGGCCGGCTCCCGCTCTTCGACGAGGACACCGTCCTCGTCATCTCCCACTGGGAGTACGCCGGACAGGGCTACTCCCTCGGGGACGCCGTTCTCGCCGCGGCGCTGACCGGGAGATCGCTACCCGCGTCTCCGGCGCCCGAGGAGGTGCACGATGCGTCGGTCTGATGACTCGCTCCTCACCGTGCCCGAAGTGCTCACCGTGCTGAACGGAATCTCTCGCCGCACCTTCTACCGGTGGCGGGAGCTCGGCAAGGCGCCGGTCTGCATCCAGTACCCCAATGATGAGCTGCGTGTCCGGCGCAGCGACCTGGAAGCGTGGCTCGACTCGCTGCGGGAGGCGTCGTGACCGTCACCTATGAAGTGCGCATCTGGGAAGTCCGCCGGAACCAGTCCAGCAAGGCGCCGTCCTTCGAAGCGCGCTGGAAGGTCGGCAGCAAGTCGCGATCCAAGACCTTCAGGACCAAGGCGCTGGCCGAGAACTTCCTGTCCGACCTTCGCCAGGCGGCGAGAA
Source organism: Streptosporangium sandarakinum (assembly GCF_050942225.1). Taxonomy (NCBI): domain Bacteria; kingdom Bacillati; phylum Actinomycetota; class Actinomycetes; order Streptosporangiales; family Streptosporangiaceae; genus Streptosporangium; species Streptosporangium sandarakinum. The sequence goes on along the minus strand of NZ_CP192034.1, from coordinate 7,445,556 downwards.
AGGGAGAGGCGTTCGACGTCGCCACGGGGTTGCCGGTCTCGATGCTGGCGGATGTCGAGCCTTCGGGGCCGTCCTTCATGCAGTTCGCGCAGTCGTACGTGGTCAACCGGTGGCGCACGACGGCTCCCCGAACGCGGGAAACCGAGGCGTACGCGCTGCTGTCGCTGACTCCGGCGCTGGTAGTCGACGTTCTGGGCCGGCCGGAGGACGACGAGCTGCGGCAGGTGCTACGTAACCACGTGCTGCTTCCCGAGAGCCGGCGGGGGACGCTGACCCGCGCGCAGACCATGGCGCTGCGCTGGCTGGAGAAGGCGTCCCTTCCGCTGGCGGATCTCCAGGAGGCGCGGATCGTCAGGATGGCACTCGACGCCATCTCGGTCACTTTCGACGGTGGGGAAGCCGCTGCCAACACCGTACGGCGGAAGCGGGCGATCCTTCACCATCTCCTGGAGCTGGCGGTGGAACAGAAGATCTTCCCGACCAACCCCTTGCACGAGATCAAGTGGAAGCCGCCCAAGGCCGTCACCGTCGTCGACCCCCGTACGGTCATCAATCCGGCTCAGGCGAGGCAGCTCCTGGCCGCCATGCCGAAGGTCGGCCGTACCCGGGGCGCTCGACTCAAGGCCATGTTCGCCTGCATCTACTACGCGGGTCTACGGCCGGAGGAAGCGGCGGACCTCCGTTTAAAGAACTGCACCTTGCCCGAATCGGGATGGGGTCAGATCATCCTGGAGAAGGCACGGCCGCAGGCGAACAAGCGGTGGACCGACTCGGGGGAGACCCACGAGTCGCGCAGCCTCAAGCACCGGGCGAAGAAGGAGACCAGGGAGATCCCCATCCCGCCGGCTCTGGTCGTCCTCCTTCGAGAGCACATCGACGCCTACGGCATCGAAAGTGACGGCCGGCTGTTCCGGACAGCCAACGGTGGCTCCTACTCCAGCTCGGCATACTCCTACGTCTGGCAGGAAGCTCGATCACTCGCCCTCACCGACGAGCAGGTGAGGTCACCGCTCGCCGCCCGCCCCTACGACCTGCGGCATGCCGCCCTGTCCCTCTGGCTCAACGCGGGAGTGCCGGCCACCGAGGTGGCCAAGCGCGCCGGGCACAGCGTGGAGGTCCTCCACCGGGTCTACGCCAAGTGCATGGAGGGCCAGCAGGAACGGATGAACGGGAAGATCAGCAGCGCCCTCGACGAGTGATCCTCATAGAGACTCGGCTCCAGGCCCCGGCACACGCCGGGGCCTCAGCCTATGTACGGCTTGCTCGCGCCTTCGAGGAAGTGGCCGATCCGCAGGCGCATTGACCGGTCCATCGGCAGGGAGAGCACCTCGTCCCGCGGTATCCAACGCACCTCACGGGACTCCTCGCTCGGCGTCGGCTCGCCGTCGACGGCTCGGCCGGCCAGCACGATGGAGAACTCCTGCCGGGCCTCGCCGTCGCTGGTGTAGAGGATCACGTGCCTGGGGTCGGTGTACGTCCCGACGAGGTCGGTGATCTCGCACTTGATCCCGGTCTCCTCCAGCGTCTCGCGGACCGCCGCGTCGGGCAGGGACTCCCCGAGGTCGATCGCACCGCCGGGAACGGCCCAGTTGCCGTTGTCACTGCGGCGGATCATCAGGATGTCGCCTGCCTCGTTGGTGACCACGACGTTCACCGAGGGAACCAGGCTGTTAGGCCTGGGCGCGGCGGGGTCATCGTAGAAGTCGATCCGGCGGCCCATGGTCAGGACTCTACTGGTGTGTTCGCGGCTACCGATGCTTCTTGGGAAGTCGTCCGTCGATGTCGCGCAAGACGTCCGCCGCTTGGATCACATCGCTGACTACATGGTCCGGGGAGCATTCATGGTCGGCGTGCGTCCCGCGGTCGATCCAGACCGTACGCAGGCCGGCTGCCCGTCCTCCGTCGATATCCGCGACAGGGTGGTCTCCCACCATCCAACCCCCATCGGCAAGGCTCATCCCGCATCGTCTGGCGGCGATCTCGAACAGGCCGACGTCGGGCTTGCGGATGCCCTCGACGCCTGAGAGCGCGTAGCCGTCGACGACATCGACCAGGCCTGTCCGCTGGATCTTGCCGAGCTGGTTGTCCGCCGTACCGTTGGTGACGATTCCAACGCGCCATCCAGACGCGCGTAGACCTGCCAGCGTGGCCTTGACCTCGGGGCGGCACTCGACGAGATGGGGCATCCGCCGGCGGTAGGCGGCCCACAGCTCCGTTGCCGGAGCGGACAGCTTGAACCGCTCGCGCACCTTGGTGAAGAACAGCTCGCGGTGGGGCAGGCCGTTGCGGTCCAGCTTGACCAGGTGGTCGACGGCCTTCCGGCTGAGCCGATGCTCCTCGGCGAACTCCTCCGCCCACAGCAGGAAGGCGGCGTCCAGGTCGATGAGTGTGTTGTCCAGGTCGAAGAGCGCCAATCGCTGCACGAGGCCCGATCCTAGGCGGGGCCGGCTTCGCCCTGTAGCCCCGTGCTCCGGCCGCCGGCCGATGCTGTGGGATCGGTGCCGCGGCCCACTGGGAAGAGAGACGACCTGCGGAAACGCTCCAAGATCCATCCCACGCATATCCCACAGCCGCTGACATACGGCTGCCCACCGTGGCACACGGCTGCATGGAACCGGATGGAGGGAAGACGCGAACGCCCAGGTCAAGGGCGTGATCGCTGGTCAGAAGAGTGCCCCCGGCATGATTCGAACATGCGACACCCGCTTTAGGAGAGCGGTGCTCTATCCCCTGAGCTACGGAGGCAGGGACTCCCTCCAAGGGTAGCGAAAGTTCGGCGTGCGTGCGCGCCGGGTGGGCGGGTGGCGGGCGAAGGGCGCGTCATCCCTTCGCTGAGCTGCGGTAAAAGCGTGGCAAGTGGCGGCGTGGCCGCGTGGCGGGCCTGGCTATTGTCACGCTGCGTGATCGAACGGCGACCTGTTCGCAGCCGGGAGCGTCGCGCGCTGCGGCCGTTGGTGCTCTGCGGGGCGATGCTGGCTCCCGCGCTTCTCGCCACCGGGCTGCTGGTGGCCGACCTCACCGGGTACGGCGAGGCCGTCCGGGACGCCGGCGTCGGCGGGGTGCCTGAGGGGGGCGTCATCGCGGCTCTGCCGTACGTGGTCGTCCCCGTTCCGGACGCGGCCTTCGGGCCGAGGTGGGTGCCTCCTCCACCTCGGCCCGACCGGGTGTACGAGGGGTGGATGCCGGGGGTCGTGGTGGCCCGGCCGCGCCGCCCGGTGGAGGTCGCCAGGGAGCCCAGGACGCGTCTGACGGCCCCCAGGGTGGCCGTTCCGAGGGACGAGCGTACGGCGGAGCCCACCGAGACGCCGCGGCCGGAGGCCGAGCCGACGCCCGAGGTGTCGGGGACGCCGCGGCCGGAGAGCGCGGACGCCGTGTTCGAGTGTCCGAAGGAGTGGTGGGGGACCTGGTTGTGGGAGGTGTGCGAGGAACAGGAGCGGGAGGGTGCTTGAGGCAGCAGGCTGACAAAAGGTGAGTTCCGCGCATAACGGCTGCACCGTCTCTGGCTCGGACACTTGGGGAGCTGTAGTAACGTGCGTGCCTGACCCAGGTCACGAGTTCGCAAACGGAGGGGTCGTAAAGTGCCACCTCGTCGATCAGCGGGTCTGATCGCCGTTGTCGCGACCATGACCTCCCTCATCCCCGGGGCCGCCGAGGCACGATCCGGACCGCCGGCCTCCGCCCAGGAGCAGTCGAGGTCCCCGATCTCCGCCCAGGCCCAGCCGGGTTCTCCGGTTTACGCTCAGGCCCAGTCTGGGTCCCTGGTCTCCGCCCAGGCCCAGGCGGGATTCCCGGCCTCCGCCGAACTGCGCCGTGACCCGACGAGCCTCCTGGAGCTGCGCCGCGAGGCCGAGAAGGCGACCAAGGAGCTGGAAGACGCCACGAAGGCGCTCCGGGACCGGCAGGCCAAGATCCGGGCCTCGGAGAAGGAGCTGTCGAACAAGCTGCGCGAGCTCCAGGCCGCCGACCGCGCCTTCGCCCAGATGCGGCAGCCGCTGTCGGACATCGTCGGCCTGCTCTACCAGCAGCCCACCGGCGGGGACCTGGCCGGTTTCCTGTCCGGGGAGACGAACGACGCGACGTTGCAGGCCATGGCCGACGTCACCCAGATCGTGGCCGAACGGGATCTCATTCTGGCGGAGAGCAGCCGCCTGCAGGCCGAGCGCGAGAAGCTGGCCGCCCAGGCCCAGGAGCTGCGGGCCGACAGGCTGCTGTCCGAGGCGCAGGCGAACGCCGAGATCGAGGCGCTCCGGGCCCGGTCCGGAAAGATCGTGAAGTCGCTGACCCAGGCGCTGGTGAAGCTGGGCGTCAAGGTCGACAAGTCGGGCCAGCCGGCCCAGGGATGCAACCCGGTCCAGGTGGGCATGTCGGACCAGTTCTCCAACGGGCTGATCCCCAAGGCATACCTCTGCCCGCTCCCGCAGCCCGGCAGCGAGCTGCGCGGGGACGCGGCGCTCGCGTTCATCAGCATGAACGAGGCGTACAAGAAGCAGTTCGGCAAGCCGATGTGCGTGACCGACAGCTACCGGAGCCTCGCCGAGCAGCAGTCGGTCTACTACCGCCGCCCGGGCTTCGCGGCCGTCCCGGGGCGGAGCAACCACGGTCTCGGCCTCGCCGTCGACCTGTGCGGCGGGGTGCAGCAGTTCCGGTCGCCCCAGTTCAACTGGGTGGAGGCCAACAGCAAGAAGTACGGGTGGTTCCACCCGAAGTGGGCCTACGTGAGCCCCTTCGAGCCCTGGCACTGGGAGTACGACCCCAAGCTCGGGTCGCTGCTGTGACGTCCTCCCCGGCCCTCCCGTCTTCCTCGGTTTTCCCGGCTCTCCCGGGCTGGGCGGAGGACCGGCCGGTCTGGGCCGGCCCTGTCATCCGCGCGGGCCGATGGTGATCGACAGGTGGCCGCCCGCCTGAGCCGAGGCCAGCCTGACGGCCTGCTCGGCGGTGGTGGCCAGCACGACCAGTGCACCGTGATCTGACCGGTCGCCGAGACCGGCCAGGACGGTGACCCCTTCGGCCACGACCCGGGCCGGGACCGCGCCCTCCCAGGTGGCGGAGGCGGCGAGGACGTTGACGACATCGCCGGTCGACAGCAGCCGGGCAGCCTCGGAGTCGGCGACGCGGACCGGCGTGGCGACCGTTCCCGGGCCGTGCGCGGCGAGCAGGCCCGGACCGAGGAGGCGGACGTCGGTGATGGGCTCCCCCCGGCGGGCCGGCCCGGCCAGCACCTTCCCGGCGACCGGAACGCCGGGCCGGAGCGCGCCGTCGGGGACCGTCCCCGGCCGGAAGGCGGCCGTGGTGACGTCGCGCGCCGTCAGCACGCCTCCGGAAAGGTTCTTGGCCGCCACCAGGACGGTCACCGAGGCGGTCTCCGGCCGCAGCGCGACGACGGCGCAGGCGGCGGCCAGGGCGGCGACGGCGGTGGCGGCGAGGCGGTGGTAGCGGCCGAGAAGGCGGCGGAACGCGCGCATGACGGACTCCATCGTGAGAGTTGGAAGAGCCGGGTGGCGCGGTACCCGTGATGGCAGCGTCCCGCCGTACAGCGGGGCCGTACGGCGGAGACGGTGTTTTCCGCCGGCACCGTGCGGTTCCGGCGACCTCTCGGCCGTCACCGCACGGCGGCGATGGTCACTCGGGGAGGTCGAAGGGGAGTTTGAGGCCGTCGAGGGCGCTGGAGCACGGGCAGGCGCGCTCCTCCGGGAGGGCGGTGACGACCTCGGTGACGAGGGAGCGCATGCGCTCGACGTTGGCGGCGAAGAAGGCCAGGACCTCCTCGTGGGTGACGCCCTCGCCTGCTTCGACCCCGGCGTCATGGTCGGTGACCAGGGACAGCGAGGTGTAGCACATGGCCAGCTCGCGGGCGAGGATCGACTCGGGGAAGCCGGTCATGCCGACGATCGTCCACCCGTTGGAGCTGAACCAGCGGGACTCCGCGCGGGTGGAGAACCGGGGGCCCTCGATGACCACGAGGGTGCCGCCGTCGACCAGATCCCACTGGGCGGAGCGGGCGGTGGAGACGGCCGCCGCGCGCCCGGCCGGGCAGTAGGGGTCGGCGAAGGCGACGTGCACGACGCCGTCGGCGTCGTAGTACGTCTGGACGCGGCCAGAGGTGCGGTCGACGAGCTGGTCGGGGACGACCAGGGCGCCGGGACCCACCTCGGGGCGCAGGGAGCCGACCGCACTGGGGGCCAGGACCTGGCGGACGCCGAGGGAGCGCAGGGCCCACAGATTGGCGCGGTAGGGAATGAGGTGGGGAGCGAAACGGTGGTCGCGACCGTGGCGGGGGAGGAAGGCGACCGTGCGGGAGCCGATGCGGCCGACGGTGATGACGTCGCTGGGCGGGCCGTAGGGCGTGGAGACCTCGACCTCGGTGGCGTCGTCGAGCAGGGAGTAGAAGCCGGAGCCGCCGATGACCCCGATTTCCGCGCGAGTGACCATGGCGCCGAGACTAGCGCGGCCGGCGGCCCGGCGATGAGGCCGGACCGTGCCTGTGGACAACGGGCGGGCGCCGAGCCGCGCCTGTGGACGACTGCCGCGGGTCCGCTCCCGGGTGGGAGCGGACGGGCTCAGGCGGCGGGGGCCGAGCTGCTCGCCGGGGTGGAGGCGGTGCTCTTCGACTCGGACGAGGAGCCGGACGGCTTCGACTCGCCGGACGAGCTCGACGACCCCGAGGAGTCCGAGGAGTTCGACGACCCGGAGGAGCTCGACGAACTGGAGGAACCCACGGTGCTGGAGGAGGAGGACCGGCTGTCGGTCCGGTAGAAGCCGGAGCCCTTGAAGACGATGCCGACCGCCGAGAACACCTTGCGGAGCTGGCCGGAGCAGGACGGGCACTCGGTCAGGGCGTCATCCGAGAACTTCTGGACGATCTCGAACTCGTTGCCGCACGTGTTGCAGGCGTACTGGTAAGTGGGCACGCGCTCCTCCTCGTTGGTTCACGCCGGTTGGCACTCTACAGACGCGACTGCTAATGGTATTCGGCTGACAGGGGTGAACGCGAGTCGGGCCCTTGCCATTCCGTCGGTCAGCGAAGGCACCCGCTGGTCAGGGAAGGCGTCGGCCGGTCAGCGAAGCACCCGCCGGCCACGAAGGCGCCAGCCGGTCGGCGAAGGTGCCGACTGGTCAGCGAAGGCATCGGCCGGCCAGGGAAGGCATCGGCCGGCCAGGGAAGGCGTCATTCGAACAGGGAAGGCGTCGGCCGGTCATGGAGGTGCCGACTGGTCAGGGAAGGCGTCGGCCCGTCAGTGCCCGAGCTCGCCGAACCAGCCCGCCAGCTTGCCCCGGCGGCTGATCGCCCTGATCCGCCGCTCGACCGGGTCGCGGCAGGCGGCGGTGGTCACGACCAGGAGCTGGTCGTCCACCTTGATCCTGGTGGTGTCGGTGGGCACGAACGTCCGGCCGTCCCTGACGATCAGCGTGACCTGGGCGTCGGTGGGCAGCCGGAGCTCGAAGATCTCCACACCCTGCAGCTTGGAGGTCGGCGGGACCTTTATCTGCAGCAGGTCGGCGTTGAGCTCCTCCAGCGGCGCCGACTCCACTTCGAGGTCCTGCGCCTCGTCCACCCTGGACAGCCCGAGCCGCGTGGCCACGAATGGCAGCGTCGGCCCCTGGATCAGGGTGTAGACGACCACGATGACGAACACCTCGTTGAACACGAGCTTGGCGGATCCGTCGCCGGCCGTGCTCGCCGCCCAGGGGATGGTGGCGAGCACGACGGGGACCGCGCCGCGCAGTCCCGCCCACGACAGGAAGGCCTGCTCGCGCCAGTTGAGCCGGTCCACCCGGGCGATCCGTACCAGGAAGGAGCAGACCACGATCGACAGCGGCCGGGCCACCGCGACCAGGATGAGCCCGGCCACCAACCCCGGGACGATCGCCGACGGCATCTCCGAGGGACTGGCCAGCAACCCCAGCATGACGAACAGGCCGATCTGCGCGAGCCAGGCCACTCCTTCGGCGAACCCCCGGGTGGCGGCGCGGTGCGGCATCCGGGAGTTGCCCATGATCAGCGCGGCGAGGTAGACCGCGAGGAAGCCGCTGCCGCCCAGGTGGACGGCTCCGGAGTAGGCGACGAACGCCAGGGCGAGCACGGCGATCGGGTACAGACCGGAGGCCGGCAGCGCGATCCGGCGCAGCGCGTACACGCCCAGGGGGCCGACCGCCAGACCGACGGCGGCGCCCACCGTCAGCTCGACGACCACCTCCAGCAGCGCGTGCCCCAGCGAGGGCGAGCGCGCAGTGCTCAGCAGCATCACCGCGATGACGGCGGGGGCGTCGTTGAATCCGGACTCGGCCTCCAGGGTGCCCGCCAGGTGGCGCGGCAGCGGCAGCCGGCGCAGGACGGAGAAGACCGCCGCGGCGTCGGTCGAGGCGAGCACCGCGCCGATGATCAGGGAGGTGCGCAGGTCCAGCTGGAGCAGCAGGTGTACCGGTACGGCGACGGCCACGATGCTCACTCCCACGCCGACGGTGGCGAGCACCGCCGCGAGGGGAACCGTCTTTTTGACGTGGTTCCAGTTGGTGGTCAGGCCGCCCTCGGCGAGGATGACGGCCAGGGCGATCAGCCCTATCTGCTGGGCGAGCTGCGGGTTCTCGAACTGCAGGCCCAGGCCGGACTCGCCGACGAGCAGACCGATGCCGAGGAAGATGAGGAGGCTGGGCAGGCCGGTGCGGTGGGCGACGCGCACCGCGACGATGGCCGCGATCACCACGCCGGCGCCCAGAAGAAGCCAGACGTCGACGTTCATCTGGCCCCCTCTCCTACCTCGGCGACCATTCTGTCGTATTCGGCCCACTGCTCCGGCTCACCCGTTCGGGGCGAGCCGTACCGCACGTCCGGGCGCACGCTTCACCCGGTCCCCTCGACGCGCGGCCGTACGTCGCTTCGGCCCCTCGGCTCTCTGCCGTACGGCTCCCCGCCAGGCGGACGGTTCCCCGGCATGCGGCCGTACGGCTCATCCGGCCAGGCGGATGGCGGCTGTACGGCGCTTCGGCCTCTCGGCTCTCTGCCGTACGGCTCACCCCATCAGACGGGCGATTCCCCGGCGTGCGGCGCTTCGGCCTCTCGCCTCCCTGCCGTACGGCTCCCCACCAGGCGAACGGTTTCCCGGTGCGGGGCCGTACGGCTCATCCCGCCAGGCGGACGATCCCCTCCGGGGTGGCCGCGTAGCGGACCGGCACGTCGTGCGGCTCGGCCGGCACGCCGTCCATCAGCTCACCCTCGTGCAGCAGCGCGACCGTCGGCACGTTCGGGCCGACCCGGGCCAGCGCGCGGTCGTAGGATCCGCCGCCGCGGCCGAGCCGTACGCCGGTCGCGCGGTCCACGGCCAGCGCGGGCACGATGACCAGGGCGGCGGTGCGGATCGCGTCGACGCCGCGCCGGGTGTCGACCGGCTCCATGATCCCGAAGCGGCCGGGGGCGAGGGTGTCGGGGCCGTCGTACACCGCCCAGTCGAGGTCGTCGTCGTCGCGCAGCACCGGCAGCATCACGGTCGCGCCGTGCTTCCACAGCGCGAAGACGAGGCCGTGGGTCTCGGGCTCGGCGCCGATCGACCAGTAACAGGCGACCAATCCGGCCATCTGCACCCAGGGCTGGTCGAGCAGGGCATCCCTGATCCGGACGGAGGCCGCGTGCCGCGCGTCGCCGGGAACGGCGGCCCGCGCGCTCTCGATGACCGACCGCAGCCTCGACTTGTCCACAGACGCCTCCGTTATGGTTTCGGTTATGACCGACTTCCATTCTGTGACCAAAGCCGTAGTCCCCGCCGCGGGGCTGGGCACGCGCTTCCTGCCCGCGACCAAGGCGACCCCCAAGGAGATGCTCCCGATCGTCGACAAGCCGGCGATCCAGTATGTCGTGGAGGAGGCCGTCTCCGCCGGTCTGCTGGACGTGCTGATGGTGACCGGGAAGAACAAGCGTTCTATCGAGGACCATTTCGACCGGGCGATCGAACTTGAGGACGTGCTGGAGGCCAAGGGCGACGACGAGCGCCTGTCCAAGGTGCGTGAGCCCGCCGACCTTGCGACCATCCACTATGTGCGGCAGGGCGAGCCGCGCGGCCTCGGCCACGCGGTGCTCTGCGCCAAGCAGCACGTGGGTGACCACCCGTTCGCCTGCCTGCTCGGTGACGACCTGATCGACCAGCGTGACGAGCTGCTCAAGCGGATGATCGAGGTGCGCCAGACCCACGGCGGCAGCGTCATCGCGCTGATGGAGGTGCCCCAGGAGCAGGTGTCCCTGTACGGTTGCGCCGCCATCGAGCCCACCTCCGACGACGACGTGGTGCGGGTGACGGACCTGGTGGAGAAGCCGCCGGCGGACGAGGCGCCGTCCAACTGGGCCATCATCGGCCGCTACGTGCTCGACCCGGCCGTGTTCGAGGTTCTGGAGAACACCGGGCCCGGCCGCGGCGGCGAGATCCAGCTCACCGACGCGCTGCGCACCCTGGCGGGCCGCGGCGAGGACGAGGGCGGCCCGGTCCACGGCGTGCTGTTCCGCGGCCGCCGCTACGACACCGGCGACAAGCTCGAATACCTGCGCACGGTGGTGAAGTTCGCCGCGGACCGGCCCGACCTCGGACCGGACTTCCTGCCCTGGCTGAAGGAATTCCTGGCGTCTCGATGAACCATCCCATGAGAACGGTCGACGACCACCTCTCCGACATCCTGCGGACCGTGCGGACGCTCGCGCCGCTGGAGGTCGACCTCGACCAGGCGCTGGGCACCACCCTCGCCGAGGAGGTCACCTCCCCGGTGCCACTGCCGTCGTTCGACAACTCGGCCATGGACGGCTACGCCGTACGGGCCGAGGACCTCGCGACGGTGCCGGCGAAGCTGCAGGTGCTCGGTGACATCGCGGCCGGCGCCGGCCAGACGCTCGCCGTCGGCCCCGGCACGGCCGTACGGATCATGACCGGAGCCCCGGTGCCGCCGGGCGCCGACACCGTGATCCCGGTCGAGTGGACCGACGGCGGCACCGTCGAAGTGCGGATCGACCGGCAGGCGCCGGAGGGCAACGCCATCCGCCGCGCGGGCGAGGACGTCTCCGCGGGTCAGGCCGTACTGCCGGTGGGCACGCCCATCGGACCGGCGCAGCTCGGCATCCTCGCCGGGGTCGGCCGCCGCCGGGTGCTGGTACGGCCCCGCCCCCGGGTCGTGGTGATCTCCACCGGCGCCGAGCTGGTGGAACCCGGCGCGCCGCTGGAGGCCGGGCAGCTGTGGGAGTCCAACAGCTACACCCTGGCCGCCGCCGTCCAGCAGGCCGGCGGGGAGGGCTACCGCGCCGGGATCGTGGCCGACGACCCCGCCCGGTTCCTCGACCAGCTCGACGCCCAGTTGCTGCGGGCCGACGCGGTGATCACCAGCGGCGGCGTCTCGATGGGCGCCTACGAGCCCGTCAAGGAGGCGCTCTCGCCGCTCGGCACGGTCCGTTTCGAACGCGTCGCGATGCAGCCGGGCATGCCGCAGGGGTTCGGCGTCGTGGGTCAGGACCAGATCCCGATCTTCGCGCTGCCCGGCAATCCGGTGTCGTCCTTCGTGTCGTTCATGCTGTTCGTCCGGCCCGCGCTCCTGAAGATGCGCGGCCTGGCCGCCGGGCCTCCGTACAGCGTTCGGGGGGTGACCACCGCGCCGCTGCGCTCGCCGCAGGGCAGGCGGTCCTACCTGCGCGCCGTGCTCGGCCACGACGGCACGGTCACGCCGGTCCGGGGGCAGGGCTCGCACCAGCTCGCCGCCCTCGCCTCGGCCAACGCCCTGATCGCGGTCCCCGAGGACGTCACCGAGCTGCCCGAGGGATCGAATGTGGAGGTCATCCCGCTGTGAGCGGATTCACACACATCGACGAGACCGGCGCGGCCCGCATGGTCGACGTCTCGGCCAAGGACGTCTCCGCCCGTACGGCCACCGCCACCGGCAAGGTGCTGTTGTCGGCCGAGGCGGTCGCGCTGCTGCGGTCGGGGGAGGTCCCCAAGGGTGACGCGCTCGGCACCGCCCGGATCGCGGGGATCATGGGCGCCAAGCGCACCCCCGACTTGATCCCGCTCTGCCATCCGATCGCCCTGCACGGCGTGAAGGTCGACCTGGCGGTGACCGACGACGGGGTGGAGATCACCGCGCGGGTGAAGACCGCCGACCGCACCGGCGTCGAGATGGAGGCGCTGACCGCGGTCTCCGTCGCGGCGCTCGCGCTGATCGACATGGTCAAGGCGGTGGACCCGGCGGCGGTGATCACCGACGTGCGGGTGGAGGAGAAGACGGGCGGCAAGACCGGGGTCTGGACCCGCCCGTGACCGGCCGCCTTGAGCAGACGCGGATGAGGACCGGGTGATCGGGTGAGGGCTTTGGTGATCACGGCGTCCAACCGGGCCGCCGCGGGGGTGTACGAGGACAGGTCCGGCAGGCTGCTCGCCGAGCTGCTGGCCGAGGCCGGGTGCGAGGTGACGGGCCCGCGGGTGGTGCCCGACGGCGAGCCGGTCGAGGAGGCGCTGCGGGCCGGGGTGGCCGAGGGTCACGACGTGATCGTCACCACCGGCGGCACCGGCCTGACACCCGCCGACCTGACCCCGGAGATGACGCGCCGCGTGCTCGACCGGGAGGTCCCCGGCATCGCCGAGGCCATCCGCCAGTCCTCCCGCGACAGGGTGCCCACCTCGATCCTGTCCCGGGGGCTCGCCGGGCAGGCCGGGAACACCCTGGTCGTCAACCTGCCGGGCTCCTCGGGCGGGGTCCGCGACGGCATGGCCGTACTCGCGCCGATCCTCAGGCACGTCGTGGACCAGATCCGCGGGGGAGACCACCCACGCTGACCGTGCCGGCCCGGGGGACCCCGCCGCTACTGGGGGGGACTCCGCCGGTATGGGGGGGGACCCCGCCGGTACGGCGGGCGGCGCGCCGGGGGCGGAGGCCGGAAACCGGGGCCGGGGCCTGGTTCTCGGGACCGGGACCGGGGCCGGCCCGGGGCTGTTCCGGCCGTGCCGGGGCCGTTCGGGTCGGGCGGGCCGCTTGGGCGGGCCGGGGTTGCTCGGGTCGGCCGAGGCCGTTCGGAGCGGACCGGGACTGCTCGGACGGTCCGGGGCTGCTCGGGCCGGTTCAGGGCCGTTCGGGCGGGCCGGTGCCGCTCGGGCCGAGCCGGGGAAGAGAGTCCGTGGCACGGTGGCACGCCTTGGGAGGATGATGGAAGGCGTGGATCGACTACGTGGCTGGCCGGTGACCCTGACGGAAGGACCCGTGGGGCTTCGGCCGTTGCGGCTGAGGGATGTGCGCGTCTGGCGCGAGTCGCGGCTGCGCAATGCCGACTGGCTACGTCCCTGGGAGCCGAGCAACCCCGAGACGCCCCTGTTCCGCACGGGGCTCGGCCCCTACGTGTCGATGACCGCCACGCTGCGCCGGGAGGCCAGGCAGGGACTGGCGCTTCCCTGGGTCGTCACCTACCGGGGGGCGTTCGCCGGGCAGCTGACCGTCGGCGCGATCGTCTGGGGGTCGGCCAGGTCCGCGCAGGTCGGCTACTGGGTGGACAGCGCCGTGGCGGGCCGGGGCATCATCCCCACCGCCGTGGCCATGGCCGTCGACCACTGTTTCTTCACCACCGGCCTGCACCGCATCGAGGCGAATATCCGTCCGGAAAATCACGCGAGTCGTAGAGTGGTTGAAAAGCTCGGTTTCCGGGAAGAGGGCATCAGACGTCGGCAATTGCACATTGACGGTGCCTGGCGTGACCATATTTGTTATGCGCTGACCGTTGAGGATGTGCCCAGAGGGCTGCTGACCAGGTGGCGCAGGGACCGCGAGGCGGCGGCGCACGGAGGCGCTCCGCACGAAGAGGTTTGAAGATCTCGCGACACACCGCATCGAATACTCGTCAAATAGTGACACGCGGTCTTACGGTGCGTGACGTGAGCACATCGAGAGCGCCAGCGGACCAGCGGCGCTTTCGTGCTGCCCGGAGGTGGCCGTGAGCGGGAGCGTCCTTCTCTATCTGGCCATCGTGGTGATGTGGCTGTGCGTGCTCGTGCCCATGTGGTTGCGCCGTGACCGGCCCGCCTACACCGATACCGAATCCGGCGCTGACGCCGATGCCGACGGCGTGGCGGACGTCGATGCCGACGCCGTCACCGTCGCCGAGCCGTACGGCACGGCCGCGCGGGTGTCCGATGATGGGGACGGGGGCGGTGACACGCGCGCCGAGCCCCCCGCCGACGCGGATGATGTGGCCGGTGACACCTCCTCCGCAGCGCCCGGCCACCGGCTCCCGCGGTCCGCGGCCGAGCGCCGGCGCGCCGAACGGCGGCGCAGGGCCGCCCAGGTGGCCAAGCGCAGGCGGCTGACGCTGTGGTGCGTGCTGCTGCTCCTCGCCTCCGTGGTGACGGCCGCGACCGGGGTGATCCCCTGGTGGGGGATAACCCCCTCGGTCGTCCTCCTGGCCGGTTACCTGATGGTCCTGCGGACCGCCGTGAGGGTCGACGCCGAACGGCGCAGAGCCGCCGCCCTGGCCAGGGCGGAGCGTGCCAGGCGCGCCCGCCGGCGCGCCGAGCTGGAGGTCCGGCGGCCGGTGGCGGAGGTCATCGACCTCACCGCGCTGCGCGACGAACTGTTCGACCAGTACGCCGAGACACCGCGCCGCGCGGTCGGCGACTGACGTCCGTCGGTGGGGCGTCCACCGGAGACCTCGCCCGTTCCCGATTCCGGTTCCGGTTCCGGTTCCGGTTCCGGCATGCTTCCATCGGCCCCCGGTCCGGTCAGGACGTTCGGTTCACCGGCCCCGGTCAGGACGTTCGGCTCACCGGCTCCGGCCAGAACGGGTTCCGGCCGATGAAACCCAGCAGTCTGGTCTGGACATCCGCGTCATCGGGCACCCTGATCCGGGCGCCGTACTGGCCGGAGGAGCGAAGGACCTGCTCTATCTCTTCCATCCCGGCGAGGAGCCGGGCGCAGAAGCCGGGGTCCAGCCGGTCGTCCTGGCCGGTGGCCCTGGACAGGTCCCAGGTGTGCATGAACACGTCGGCGGTGTAGAACTGATCGATCGCGGTGTCCAGCGGCAGGCTGCCGATGTGCGGATTGGTGAGTTTCCGGTGCGCGGTCTCCGGGTCGTCCAGCACCGCCTGCACACCGTCGCGGTGCGTCTGCCACGCGGCGACCGGGTCCTCATCCACCGACGGTCCGCGGGGCAGGTCGACGTCGGCGCCGGAGGCGAGGAGCCCGGGCAGCCATTCGACGAGGTGACGCACGACGTCGCGGGCGGTCCAGCCGGCGACCGGGGACGGCGCGTCCCAGGACCGGGTGCCGCGGACCCGGTCGGTGAACAGTCCGGCGATCTGCCGGTGCCGCTCGGCCGGGTGTTCAGACAGTGCCATCGATGAGCATCCTCTCCAGCTTCGCGTGACCTTCGCCGACACCGACCTCCATGCCGCCGCGCAGCCACGCGTCACGACTCTCGAAGCTGTCGACCAGCGACTGCGTCCGCAGCCGCGTGCGGCCGTCGCCCAGGTCCTCTAACCACAGCGTCTCCAGCGCGACCCCGTCGGGATCGCCCTCGAACGTGAAGGTCTGCACGATGCGGTCCGGCCGTATCTCGTGGAAACAGCCGTGGAACCCGTACTCCGTGCCCCCGTGCGCCGAGACGTACCGCCAGCTGCCGCCGGTGCGCGCGTCCCAGTGCTCGATCCGGGTGACCGTGGCGTCAGGACCCACCCACCGGGCGAACAGCGCGGGATCGGTGTGGGCGCGGAACAGTTGCCCGGGTGTCGCCGCGAAGTCACGCGTCATCCGGATGACCGGCAGTCTCGGATCGGCTTCGATGGCCGTCTCCATGATCCTGTTCATGCTCGTCTCCCCTCATCTCCGCCAGGACGGCGTCAAGGCGGCGGTAGCGCTGCTCGACGCGGCTCCGGTGGCGCTCGATCCAGGTGTCCATCAGGTCGAATGCCTGGGCCTCCAGGCGCACCGGCCGGGGCTGCGGCCCCGGCGGCCGGCTGACGAGTCCGGCGTCCTCGAGCACCCGCAGGTGCTTGTAGACGGCCTGCAGCGTCATCCGGTACGGCTCGGCCAGCCGGCTCACGGTCGCGTCGCCCTCCGAGAGCCGGGCGACCATGTCACGCCGGGTCGGATCCGCGAGGGCGGCGAAGACCCGGGACAGCGCGTCCGTGCTCATCACCCTCCGGTTTTCAACTCAACGGTTGAAAGAATCATAGGCCGTAGATCATCCATCTATCAACCCCACGGTTGAAAGCCTCGTTCCCCGCCGATGCCGACCGTCTCGGGTCACCGGCTCCGGCACCGTGATGTGGCTCACGCCGAACGACCTGCTCCCGCGCCGTACCGCGCGACCGGTACCCGGCCCGGGTGCCGCTGCCTGCGGCTTCCCGCCGCACCGCGCCGCCTCTTCCCGCCTCCCGCGCGATCCCCTCGATCTACCCGCACTCGGGTGGCGCGAGCGGCTCCAGAAGTTTGCTAACCTAGTGCAGGTCTTGGGGATGTAGCGCAGTCCGGTAGCGCACTTCGTTCGCATCGAAGGGGTCAGGGGTTCGAATCCCCTCATCTCCACCAAGGTGAAGGGCCCGGTTCCAGCTTGTGGAACCGGGTCTTTTTGTTGCTCAGGATCTATGTGGCAGTTCGACAAGCCATCGATCATGCATGTGGCAGTCGGTTATGCGGTGTGTTGGTCGCCGACGGACACACGGATCTTTGATCTGAGGCGGTCAAGGGTGTCGCAGGTCATATGCAATGCGTTCGACAACGTTGCTCAGCACGCGCAGGCGCATGTGGTCTGTTTCGGTCGTGCAGAAATTTACCGCTCGCTCGGCAGCGGAACGGGCCGCGTCGATGGGAGAAGGACCCAGAGCCTGCTCCAGAAGGACAAGCGCGGCGCTCTTCCGCCACAGCGGCGTCACCTCGTCGGTCGCGCCCGGCGTGGAGCGCGCAAAGATCTGCTTGGCCTGCCGATCGGTCTCGGTGTACAGCCGGGCCAGCCGCGACCGCAGCGCCTCACGTTCGCCGGGCGAGCGCTCGCCGTGCTCCAGCACCCGCAGTGTCTCCTCGCCGAGTGAATCTTCCAAATCGATCGCGGGGGCGGCGAGGGAGACGGCCAGCTTGGTGATGTCGAGCAGTACAGCCGGCGAGGGGGCGGCGAGAATCCGAGCCATCTCCGGCTCGTCCAGGAAGGAGGCGCGCGGATTCCGAAGGGTGGCGGGCACGAGGGGGTTGGGCAGTGGGTCGGTGACAAGGATCGTGAACTGATCGGAGCGCAGCCACTGCGGGGTGAGGCGCTGCCCGCTGATCGCTTCGCCCAGGGCCAGAACCCGTGCCTTGCGCGCCTGCCCCGGCAGGCCGTCGTGCAGGCCGACCTGACGCAGAAGCCCGTCCAGGGCGGTCGGATCACTGCCTGAGCGCTGCCTGATGTCCAGCAAGCCGAAGGACGTGACGACCCGGCCGTCGACGGCGTAAGCCACCTCGTTGTCCCACTCGCCGTTCCAGAACACACTGAAGGCACATCCGCCGACCGACAGAGGCTCCAGGACCGCGGAGCGCACTCCCTGGAATCCGCTGGGTTCCAGGGCGATCGTCCATTCGCCCGTCGTGGTGAGCTCGACCAGTTCCTCTCCGTGCTCCTCCTCCAGATCCTCGAGTTCGTCGAGCGTGGCCCACGACCCTGTTCCGGGAGCCGCGCCGAAGCAGTGGGCGACCTCTTCCAAGTCGTTGTTCTTACACCAGGTCACGCACACTTGGCCGTCAGGGAAACCCGCTTCGAGAAGTTCGGCGTATCGCGCATGGATCGGATCCATGGGGCGCTCCTTTGCGTGTGGCATGGCAGGGGGCAACGATCCGGGAGCTGTCGGAGACGCATCCGTCGTATTAGTCAACGGTGGGGAAGACGACGGACGGCGACTGACCCATACTGCGATCAAGCCCGAGACGGTGAGAAGTTAAGGCATCGCTCGCCAGGCGGTGGCCATGCTACGCGAGGAGGGGCAGATGATCACCTTGTTGCAACGTGGAGACTTCGCGACCGGCGAGGAGAACTGGCCCGCGGAGGGCTGATCAGAGTCAGCGAAAAGTCAGCGGACCCGCTGACACGAGGACGTGGCCGAGATCATCAGACGGCACCGACGCGGCACCTGACGACACCGGATGGCACCCGATGAGCCCACCCGGCATGCCTCACCAGTGTTCGCATCGAAGGGGTCAAGGGTTCGAATCCCCTCATCTCCACCAGGATGGAAGGCCCGGCTCTAGAACATGGAGCCGGGCCTTCGTCGTCCTGGAGGGAGTAGAGCCGGTCGGCGGAGAGGGCGCCCTGAAAGATCGTCCTCAGTGAAGAGCTTTCTGGCCGAGCGTCCTGCTTTCCGGGCTGAGTGCTGGGGCTCCGGCGGTGGCTTGGCTGCCATCGACGGAGGCGCGGTGGGCGGATGTGGCTCATCTGGGATGATTCAGGGCCGTATGCCGTAATTTGTGATTATTTGACCTCAACTTCGATTGAGGATGAAGAGTGCTCTGCGTCGGTGTCGGACAAGCTGAATGCAGGAGGCGGCTGACGTGCGAGTGGTGCAGGTGACGCGTTTCGGAGGTCCCGAGGTTTTGGTTCCGGGCGAGGTGCCGGACTCGGTCGCCGGACCGGGACAGGCGGTGGTCGACGTATCCGTCGCCGGCATCACGTTCGTCGAGACTCAGATCCGGCGGGGTGTCGACAAATGGCACACCAGGCCTGCACTGCCGTACGTGCCGGGCGGTACGGTGGCCGGTCAGGTGGGTTCGGTCGGGGAGGGCGTGGATCCGAGCTGGTCCGGACGGCGTGTCATCGCCGATGTGGGGGAGACCGGCGGCTTCGCCGAGCGCGCGGTGGCCGTAGTGGAGGATCTGATCCCGGTGCCGGACGGGCTGGGGTTGCCCGAGGCCACCGCTCTTCATACCGACGGCAGCACCGCGCTGGGGCTGGTCGAGGGAGCTCGGATCCTTCCCGGGGAATGGGTGCTGGTCGAGGCGGCAGGTGGCGGTGTCGGCACTCTGTTGGTGCAGTTGGCTCGGGCGGCAGGCGCCAGAGTCGTGGGAGCCGCACGCGGTGCACGGAAACTGGACATGATCCGTGGTCTGGGCGCGGATGTCGCGGTCGACTACTCGGACCCGGACTGGGCGAAGCAAGTACGCGAGGCGACCGGTGGCGCGGGGCCCGATGTGGTGTTCGACGGGGTCGGCGGAGCGATCGGCCGGGCCGCGTTCGAGGTGACGGCGGCCGGTGGCCGCTTCTCCATCCACGGTGCTTCCAGCGGTCAAGTCACGGAGATCGATCCTGCCCAGGCGCAACGGCGCGGAGTCGAGGTGATCGGGATCGAGCAGCTTTTCGGTTTCGGGCCGAAGATGCGGGGCTGGGCCGAGCGGGTGCTGTCGGAGGCGGCGGCGGGTCGGATCCGGCCGATCATCGGGCAGGCTTTCCCTCTGGAGCGTGCTGCGGACGCGCATGCCGCGATCGAGTCGCGAAGTGCCCTGGGCAAGACTCTCCTGCTTATCTGATGATGCTTAGCGCGGTGTTCCCCCGACCAGATCATCTCTAGTCGATAGAGGCCGGAGGGAGTCAGCGAAGTGATCTGAAGTGCGGGTTATCGGGCCGGTGGT
This sequence comes from Streptosporangium sandarakinum, assembly GCF_050942225.1. Taxonomy (NCBI): domain Bacteria; kingdom Bacillati; phylum Actinomycetota; class Actinomycetes; order Streptosporangiales; family Streptosporangiaceae; genus Streptosporangium; species Streptosporangium sandarakinum. Next base: position 7,425,966 of record NZ_CP192034.1, on the reverse strand, counting down.
GGTCGGCTTCTGCCTGTGAGCGGCGAGCGGTCGAGGTGCTCTGCTGGGATCTTGAAGGTGTCGGCGGGTGTGTCGGGCCCGCTGGGGGGCTGGTGGATGTGGCGCCACTGGTCGAGGAAGTGGTCGTTGGCAACAGCGATGAGCAACGCGACCAGAATGGTCTGGGCGGCGCGGCCATGGGCGAGCCGGTTCTTCGGATCACCAAGGTCGAGGTCATGGCCCTTGAGACAGCCGTTCAGCCCCTCCGTCATCGCCCTGGCATGGAGTATGTCCCCCGCCACGAGGGGCTGAGGTAGGGCAGGTCCTGGCGGAGCTTGTCGAGGTGGTCGAGGTCGCCGGAACGCAGGGTGATGGTGTGCTGGTGGCAGATCTTCGGCAGTTCGCTGGTCTTGTGCTCAGGGGTTGGGGGCAGGCCGGGGCCTGCCCCGGCGAGGGCGCGCGGCGCACCGGCAAGATCCTAAAAGTGCAAGATCACCACATCGGAAGTCTCTACGGTTCGTAGGGGGTTGCCAAAGGGCAATCCTGGAGGCAATAGGGTCAACGACCATGATCAACAACTGGCGAGCGGACCGGATCGGAAGTGCCCTGGAGGGCGGCAATCCCACCGTGCTGCGACGGCTCGAAGCCGGCTTCGCGGTGATCGGCGATACCCAATTCCTGCCGGGCTACTCGGTCCTGCTGGCAGACGAGCCCGACGCTCAGCGGCTATCGGACCTACCCCGCGCCAAGCGACTGGCGTTCCTCTCCGACATGGATCGGCTCGGCGAGGCGGTTGAGCGGGCCTGCCGCGACCTAGATGTATTGACCACAAGCGTTGTTAACGCTGATTGGGCTTGATCATGGCGAAGACCTCCGGTGTGGTGGAGCTGTCTAGGAACGCACCACACGGAGGTCTTCGTGTCCCACCGTAACGCCCGGCTGACCGTTCACGGCAGGCGTCTGCTCATCGAGCGTGTCCGTTCGGGCCGCCCCGTCGCCCATGTAGCCGCCGAGATGGGCATCTCCCGCACCACGGCACACAAGTGGGTGCGCCGGTGGAAGCAGGAAGGAGACGCCGGGCTGGCCGACCGTTCCAGCCGCCCTCACAAAACACCGCACCGGACCGCGGCGGACGTCGAGGCGCGTGTCTGCCGGCTGCGACAGGACCGCAAGCTGGGCCCGGCACGCATCGGCCCGATCCTGGGCCTGCCCTCATCCACGGTGCACCGCATCCTGACCCGGCACCGGCTGAACCGTCTTGCGTTCCTGGACCGGCCCACCGGAGAAGTGATCCGCCGCTACGAACGGGCCCGGCCCGGCGAGCTGGTCCACGTGGATGTGAAGAAACTCGGCCGCATCCCCGCCGGCGGCGGCCACAAGGTCCTCGGCCGCCAAGCCGGCCGGGCCAACCGCAGCAGCGTGGGGTTCGACTACATCCACTCCGCCGTCGACGACCACACCCGGCTGGCCTACAGCGAGATCCACAGCGACGAGAAGGCCGCCACCTGCGCCGCCTTCCTGCGCAGGGCCGCCGCCTTCTTCGCCGCCTGCGGGATCGACCGCGTCGAACGGGTCCTGACCGACAACGCCTGGCCCTACCGCAAGAGCTTCGCCTGGCGGCAGGCACTAGCCGACATCGGCGCGACAGGCAAGCTCACCCGCATCTACCGGCCACAGACCAACGGCAAGGTCGAACGCTTCAACCGCACCCTGCTCGACGAGTGGGCCTACATCCGCACCTACACCAGCAACGACGAACGGACCCAGGCCCTGGCAGACTTCATCCACACCTACAACCACCACCGCTGCCACACCGCACTCGGCGGACAGCCACCAATCACCCGCGTCAACAACCCTGCGGGTCAATACACCTAGACCCAGCGTTTCGGCGAGTGAACCTGGAGATCCTCGGCAACACCGATGCCTTCCTTCATGCGCATGTGTGGCCGCGCTACGAATGGGAGCCCGCCCATCTGGTCGGCCGCCCGGTGTGGCTGTACCCGCACGAACACTGGAGCGATCAGCAATTCGCTCTGGGGCCACAGCACAATGCGATGCGTGAGGCGATCAAGCGTGAACTGCATCTACTCTCGGGAAACGATCATTCCTGAATAGGGAAGCGATCTTCGAAGTAGCTCTCGCGCTGTAGGTCAGCCGTACTCGTGAACACCCCACCAGACGAAAGGCCCGGCTCCAGGTCATGGAGTCGGGCCTTCGACGTGCTGAGATCCTGCCGAGGGCAGGGTGTGCTGAGGGCTGTCCGCCTACACTCGAAGACATGGGTGCCATGCGTGAGGAGCTTCACCACCTGGTGGATCAGGTGCCGGAGGCAGAGCTCCGGCCGGCCTTGGAGTTGATCCGGGGCTTCCTGGAGGAGCATGAGGAGAGCGAGCGGGATCTGCCGTTCTTCGCCTCGTTCGAGGACGAGCCGGACGCGTCCGAGAAGTATCGAGAGATCCTGCGTTCCAGGTCGGGCTTCTGACGTGCTCCTGTGCGACTCGGGCGTGCTTATCGCGGTCGGGAGCAAGAAGGACAGGCACCATCACGCGTGCCTCGATCTGCTGCGCCGTACCAAAGGACCGATCCTTGTGCCGTCGCCGGTGCTTGGTGAGGTGGGGTATTACCTGACGGCCCGGGTCGGTCCCGAGGCGGAGCTGAACTTCCTGAGGTCCTTCGGCGGCAACGGCTTCCGGCTGGCCGAACTTGAGGAGAGAGACCTCGTCCGCATGGCGGAGTTGGCGCAGCAGTACATCGGCTTCCCTCTGGGAATCGTCGACGCATCGGTCATCGCGGTGGCCGAACGCTTGGGGCTGTCGACGATCGCCACGGTCGATCATCGGCACTTCCGCGCGGTGAGACCCCGCCATGTCGATGCGTTCACCCTCCTGCCGGAAGGGATCACGAGCCTCGGCTGAACGGCCGGGGCCGGGACAGGACTCATGATCAGTGAAGACCAACTGGATTCAGCGAAAAGTCAGCGGACCCGCTGACACGAGGGCGTGGCCGAGATCATCAGATAGTACCGGCGCGGCACCTGACGACACCGGACGGCACCCGATGGGCCCTCCCGGTACGCCCCACCAGTGTTCGCATCGAAGGGGTCAAGGGTTCGAATCCCCTCATCTCCACCCAGGTCAGAGGCCGCTTCTGAGAGATCGGGAGCGGCCTCTTGCGTTGCCGGGTGACCAACTGAGTGACTACGGTCGGCCGTACCCCGTTCGGAGATCCCGCTCGTCGCGGGATCATGGATCTCCTCCTCCCGAGATCCTTACGGAGGAGAGAACGTTGCGGGTCTGGGAGGAAGTCGATTAAGCCCCACGTGCTGCTGTGCTGGGCGAGCGCTGTTCTGCTGTCGCTCCTTCCTCATTGGGGATTCCTGGTTCCTGACTCAGGGATTCAGATCTGCGCTTATCTGAACACTGAGGGTGGGTACACCGGTCGTGACGTGCTTGCCCTCGGTTTCGGCGCTATGTCCACGTTTCTTCCCGTTGTCCTGGTGACGCTGGCAGCAGCCGTATGGCGATCACCGCGGAGGAGGCTCCGTTCCCTGACATGGGTCGGGGCCGGTACGGCGCTCATGACGGCCGCCTACTACGCGCTCTCGATCGTCATGTTCTTCTCCCCCCACTACTGCCCTTCGGGTTCACAGGGACTTTGGTTCGTTCTTCTGCTCTATGGAGGTATAGCCGCACTCCTCATCGCCGGTACGTTGCGCAGCCGCCGAGCGGACGCCGGCGCGCGGCCGTGAGCGGTGCTCAGTCGTGCGGGAAGATTTGGTCCATCGCTTCGGCCCCTTCCAGGAGCATCGGGCGGAGCTGCTTGCGGTAGACGGTCTCCGTCACCGAGGTGTTGCGGTGGCCGACCAGGCGGGAGATGTTCTCCAATGGCGCCCCGGAGTCGGGCAGCAGCGAGACGAAGCTGTGGCGCATCTCCCGAGGTGTCCACTCCTGGGCGTTGAGACCGGCGGAGTGACGAGCCCCGCGCCGGCCCCTGGCGCCGGGTACTTCGGGCACGGCAAGCACCGCGGACTGAGTAACAACGACTGCGGACGAGTCCGGATGATCGTGGACTGTCGGGGACTGCCCCCGCAGCTCAGACGGCACATCAGCCAAGGTCCCCGTCCACGCGAAATGGCTTCGCATCGAAGGGGTCAGGGGTTCGAATCCCCTCATTTCCACAAGACGAAAGGCCCGGTTCCAGGTCATGGAGCCGGGCCTTTTCGCTGCTCAGGGGTATGCGGGTCGTCGGTGGCCGGGATCGTGCGGCGCGGTGCCCGCTGGGAGCTCCGGGGCGGGAGTCAGTGAAAAGTCAGCGGACGTCCTTGAAGCGGGTGAGCCGTGGCACTGTGGCGAGGCGCTGGGCGACGGCCGAGTCAGGCATCGGGATTGTCGAGGATGACGACGGGCGCCTCTTCCACATCCAGCAACTCGCTCTCAAGCCTCATGCCGGTGGCCGCTTCCATGAAGGCGAACGGCGCGCTGCGCTTGCCGCGGTAGTCCTCCAGGTCGAGGCTGTCGAGCATGGCGCGGAAGCCGGTCAGGATGCCGGGGTCTCCCTGTTGGATGGTGTGCTCGGGGAAGAGGAAGTCACGCATCCGTGCCCGGATCCTGCCGCCGGCCGCGTAGAGGAGTGTCTCGCCCCCCTTGAAGTGCCAGGTCGTCATCCATACGCGTGCCTCTTTGCTGAGCTCGGTGAGGACGAGGTCGGACGGGGCTATGCCGTAGCTGAATTCGAGGAAACCCCAGCCTCCTTGGCCTTGGAAGACGAAGAGAACGGGCCGGTCCTCCGTGAAAGCCTCCTCCGTGGGGTACTCCATGATGCGATGCTCGGGGTCGCGACCCCCGTTCAGCCGCCGGAGGAGATCGTCCACTGTGATCTCCTCGTTGAGAGGTTGCACGATGATCCAGCAGAGTCCGTTCTCCAGCCACTGGTGCCGCTCGAAGAGGCTGCGGTAGTGATCGATCAAATGATCATTATGGTGAGGGCCGGGCAGCATGATGAAGGCCCGACCCCAGATAGTGGAATCGGGCCTTCTGGGCGACCAGGAACTATGCGGTCGGTTCTTCGGAGATGGACGGTTCGGCTATCGCTGCTTTCTCCACGATCGGATTGAGGGAGAAGTCAGCGAACACCGCACGAGCCCTGCTGCCGCGGTCGCGGGAGGCGTGTGTGTAGCGGTTGAGCGTGGTCGAGATCTGCTCGTGCCCGATGAGCCCCGCCACGTCGTTGACGGGGACGCCCTCGGAGACGAGCCAGGTGGCGTGGTGGTGCCGTAGGTCGTGGAACCGTAGCCTTTCGCCCGCGTGCTGAGCGAGGTGGGAGACGGCCTCTTCCCGGGTCGGGAACCGCTTGCGTCGTTCGGTGCCTGTCTTGTCGGTCCAGGTGCCGAGGAAGCCGTCCCCGAGATCGGTGACCGAGCCGAGCAGACCGGCCCGGACGAGGGACGGCCACCAGACGCGGGCGCGGAAGGTGTGCCGGCTCATCAGGTTGCCACTACGACCGGTGAAGACCTCGCCGAGCGGTCCGGCGGGGAAGGCGGCCCGGTGCCGGGTGAGGAGGTCGACCGCGAACCCGGGGGCGGCACCTCCCGGCACCCGGCCCTGGACTTCGGATAGGGCTTGATGGTGATGCCTGCGACAGGCATACAAGGGCGAGGTCCTTCGCAAGGGATCGTCGATCACCAGTCGTCGGTGATGAGGCGCTCGGGCGGGGCCGTGATCTTGACGGGTTCTCCCCATCCTCGATATATGATGTTCATCGTCATGGTCTCGGCGTCACCGCCCTCCGGCCGGGTGAACCTGATGATGGCGTAGAAGCGTCGCGGCAGGTCGTCCGGGCCCACCCAGAGTTTCCAGGTGATCGGCCCACTCCACGAGCCACTCTCCTTCTCGGTCCCGAAGGTCATCCCGGCCTGCCTCTCACCCAGCTCGGGAACCGTCACCGTGCCGCTGTGGAGGGTCGTCTTCACTCCCTCGAACGTTCCGCCGTTGGCGCTGATCTCAGCGTGAGAGGTGGCCAGCTTGAGGAAGCCCGGGTTGATCCCGTTGATCAGGTCCTCTCCCTAGATGACCCCGGCAAAGTTCCGCCCGTAACTCCATCTCCCCACCGTCGACGGTGACTTCCAGACGTACTTGCCGTCCTTGGAACGCACGTAGGCCTGCGAGTAGAACTCCCGGCCGATGCTGATTTCCCGGGACCGGCCTGTCCCCTGTGGTTCCTGGTGGATCGTCGTGGTGTCGGCGGCGTACACGCCCGAAGCCCTGAAGCGGTACGCACCGGACGCCTTCATGTCCCAGGTGGCTGGGGGCCCGCCACGTCGCTTGACGGAGAAGCGCACGCTGCTCTTCTTCGCGAACTGCTTCTTGATTGCTTTGGCGACGGAGTCGAGAGACTTCGATTCGGGAGCCGCGTGCACGGCGCCGCCGGGAATCGCGACGCTCAACAGGCCGGCCACCACCAGCGCGACGCTCATGCGTTTCATGCGCCGATCATCACGGATGATGATCACGACCTCGGCACAGCAAATCCTCTGCCCAGCCTGATCGCCCAGACCGGGGAGAAGCCGGCGATGGTCTACCCGACTCCGGGCAGACCTGGGACGCGGAGAACCGGCGCTGGACGGGCAGGGCCTTGGCGTGGATGACATAGATCCCAGCCATGATCTTGAGATGTCGCCGGAGTGTGGCGGGTGGTGGCGACCACCCAGGAACGGCATCGGAGCGGGTTGCTCCAGCCGTAATGGGCTCCGATGGGTGGGTGTGCCGAGTCAGCGAACCTCTGATACGAGGACGCGGCCGAGATCATCAGACGGCACTGACGCGGCACCTGACGACGCCGGACGAATCCGATGAGCCGGTCCGGCGTGCCTCACCAGTGTTCGCATCAAAGGGTCATGGGTTCGAATCCCCTCATCTCCACCCAGTTCAGAGGCCGCTTCCGAGAGATCGGGAGTGGCCCCTTGCATTGCCGGGTGACCAACCGAGTGATTACGGTTCATCCACCGGCTCCGTTCCCTCCGGGTTTCGCAGAGTCCAGTGACGAGGTGTCTCAGCGGTGAGTGATTCCAGTCCCGTGACCGTGTGGGTCTTCCTGGGCGAGGACGCTCAGTGGCCGTCCGGCGTGTTCCGGACACAGGAACGCGCAGAGTCCTGGATCAAGGCCGGAAAGCTGACGGGGATGCTCACGGAGTACCCCCTCGACACGGGTGTCTACGACTGGGCGATCGAGCACGGCCACTTCCGGCCCCGCGCCGCCCATCAGCGGACCTCCTCGTTCGTCGGGCGCTTCACGACCGCGCAGCAGGAGCACTTCCACTACATCGATGGGAACCTGGACTAGGCGCCTGCATCAAAGATCTTGTGACAGGATCGCGGGATGCTGCGACTCACCGATTTCATCATCGACTGTCCGGACCCGATGAAGCTTGCGGCCTTCTACTCTGAGGTGACGGGTCGTCCGATCAAGGAAGACAGCCACGAGAACTGGGCCGGCATCAAGTTCGGTGAGGTCGAGCTGGCCTTCATCCGGGTGGACGACTACCGCGCTCCGCAGTGGCCCGACAGCGAGCACCCCAAGCAGTTCCACCTTGACTTCGAAGTGGACGAGATCGAGTCCGAGCAGCGCCGCATCCTCGACCTCGGTGCGACGCTGCGGCAGGACTTCATCGGCCCCGACGGCTACGGCTGGCGGGTCTACACCGACCCGATCGGCCACCCCTTCTGCCTGTGCCGCAACAAGGGCGTCATCTGGACCGACCAGGGCCTGACCTGGTCCAAGCGCGACTAGGTTCTGTACGGAGTCGAGATCAGGGGGATTCGTCTGCGCTTTGGTCTCCGGGTCTGATAGGCCATCGTCATGGCGTGTGGAGACCTCACCGATGAGGAATGACCCTTGATCGGGCCTCACCTGCCCCTGGGTGAGCGGTGCCCGATCCCGGACCTGCGGCAGCGGTTCAACGCCGTGATGTGGCGGTTTCGTACCGGCGGCCCGTGGCGGGATCTGCCCGCTGAGTACGGGCCGTGGTCGGCCGTCCATGACCGGTTCCGCTCCTGAGCCACCGCCGGCGTCTTCGAACGCCTGATGCAGGTGGTGATCGACGAGGCCGCGGCCCGAGGGCAGACCGATCTCGGCCTGGCCGGCGTGGACTCCACCACGGCCCGCGCCCACCACCATGCCGCCGGATGACCCTGACGGCACGATGGTCACCGCGCTCCAGGAGGCCGCCGACAGTCACCTCGCCGACCTGTGGCCACGCGGAGCCATCCTGTGGTTCCGAAGCCTTCGGCCCAGGTGAGGATCCGTACTCCGTACAGGCCCTGGTCGTCTCATCCCGTTCGACCTGGGAAGCGACCCGCCATGTTCGCTCTTTCCCGTCCGATCCGTCGTGACGCCGGGCTGTCGGCCCAGCGGGATCGCGTACTCGGCCGGTGTATCCGCATACCGCTTGGATTCCGGAAGGCTGTGGAAGCGAACCCGGCGTGAGCCGTGGAACCGCTTCGGTTCATGGCCGACAGGCGGACGATCCGGCCGGTTCGCTTGTCACCGCTCGCTCGGCTCAGGTCACTCGTCGAGCACGCGACTTCACGTCCTGGGCGAGCAGGGTCAGCCATGACCAGGCGGCAACGATCATGATTCGCTGGAACAGGCCGCCGAAGGCCACGAGGTTCGGCGATTGGGCGAAGGCCGCGTTCGAGAGCCCGAGGGTGACGAGGACGACGATGGCGGTCGCGGCCGAGTACAGCGCCCAGCCTCGCCGGTTGGCGGCGGCGAACCGGCGGGCGAACACGATGCAGGCCCCCAGGATTGCGACGAAGGCGACCAGCGACACGGCGTCGTGCAGGGCCGCCTGGGTGCTGCCATAGGCAGGCAGCAGATCCGGGCTGCCGGCCGGGTATCCGCTCACCGGGTCCGTGGTGAACAGGCCGGCTCCGACGAGGCCGAGCGCCCACACGCCCACGAGCGATGGGCCCCATGACCTGCCGGGCCCTGAGCGCAGATTCCGCCGGAGCCCGACGGCGAAGACGGTGGTCAACGCGCCGGTGACGAGGAATGTGGCGCTCTGCACCCAGCCGTGATCGCCGAGGGCGAGAGAACTCACCGGATGGCGCAGCGGATCGTAGCCGTTCCGAACGGCGCCCTGAATCAGGAAGCTGAGCACGAACAGCGGACCGGCGGCGATGCCGCAGATGAACGTGGCCTTGGACATCGAGCCCTCCTCAAGCGTTTGAGGCTTGTCAGTTTGAATTGACAAGCGGCGACTGTCAATCCAAACTGACAGACATGGAGGAGTCCGAATTGGTCGCCCGGTTGCGCTCGCACGACCCGGCGGTGGGGTTGCGCGCCGTCGGTGCCCTGCACCGGCTCGCGGAGCAGGTCGAGGCCGCCGCAGTGGCCCGCGCTCGAGCCGAAGGCTGGTCCTGGGAGCAGATCGGCGACGCGCTCGGCGTCTCGCGTCAGTCCGCCCACGCCAAGCACGGGAAGTGAGTCGCGATGTTCGAACGGTTCACGGCCGGTGCCCAGGCCGCAGTCGTGGTGCACGCACCGGCGGAGGCGCGGTGGCGCGGCGATCGGCGCATCGGCACAGAACATCTACTCCTCGGCGTGCTCCATGAAGCAGAGGCGGCACAGGCACTCGGGGTGGACGTCGAATCGGCGCGGTCCGCGCTCGCCGTCCTGGATGAGGCCGCCCTTGCCGCAATCGGCGTGGACGCGCGTGGCGTCGAGCGGGCCATGATTTCGGCACCGTCGAAACGGATGCCCTTCACCTCCGGTGCGAAGGCCGCGCTGTCCCGGGCTGTCGTCGTGGCCAGGCGCGGTCCCGCGCGCCGGATCACCGCAGTCCACCTGCTGGCCGGGCTCCTGGACGGTGACCGCACCGATCCCGCGTCCGACGTGCTGACCGAGCTCGGCGTGGACCGGGTGACCGTCCGTGCCCGTCTCGCACCGTAGCCGATGGCGCGACGAGGTGAGTGCCGTGGACCTGGGCGGTCTCGTGGTGAGCGGGCCACGCGCGCCAGGACTTCGACGTCGACGAGCCGGCCGCCGTGGCACCCACCGTCGGGTCACTGCGGATCAAGGAACCCTCACGCCGCTGTCCTGTACTCCAGCATCCCGGGCACCCGTTCGGAGCTGGGAAAGGATCGCCTCCATGCCGAGAAACGATCTTCTTGTGCCCGCCTCCGCTCCAGGCCAGGTCCACTTGTGAACACCCCACAAGACGGAAAGCCCGGTTTCAGATCATGGAGCCGGGCCTTTTCGTTGTTCAGCGCCTGATCTCCTGTTCGGTGACTTCACCGGCTCCCCGGCCCTCATCTCTCTTGGAGATCGCTCCCGGCTGACGGGAACGGTCTCTTCTCCGGCCACGCATCTGCCGCGTCGTCGGAGCCGGCCCTGTCGGCCCAGGTGTCGAAAACTCCTGCGAGGAGACAACTCGCAGCCGGATGAGGAACAGGAGGTCACCGCTCCGGAGCCTCTTTGGAGACGATTCTTGCGCGCGGGCCGAGTGGGGCGGGGGCCCGCTCGGCCCGGCCTGCCGGATCCACGTGCACGGCGGCTCGTGCTGGTGGGTGCTGTGGCGGCGTCTGGTCGAACGCAGGTCCGGCTCGGAGGCGCTGAAAATCACCGTTCACCGAGAACGGATCACATCTGAGCAGACCGTGGTGATGACCTTCGCGGGCGGAGATGGGGAATACGTCATGGCCGTGAAGATCGCGGAAGGTTCCGTGGCCGCCTGTCAGCTCGTCGACGACCCGGATGTCGTCGACCAGGGCCCGCCCCCTGTCTCTGCCGCCCGCCGGCTCGTCGGGCCGGAAAAGGATCACGGCGGGCCGGAGGCGCTCAACGGCCAAGTCCTCGGCGCTGAGTGATCGACCGACGACAACGGCCATAGATGGCACCGGGCGGCTCATGAACCGCCGGGGACCGCCTCCTCGCTGTCGGACGGTGTCGGCCACGGTCTCGGTGGTGGCCTGGTCGCGCGTCGAAGGAGGCGGGGGTTCGGATCCCCTCATCTCCGGAGCCTTCGGCGCCGCAGGGCCGGATGACCTCCCGCGCCGTCCGGGAATCTTCGGCGCCGCAGGACCGGGCGGCATGCCGATCGGGGCGGTGCACGCCCCCGCCGTCCCCGGGGTCGTGCCACCAATTACGAAACTGTAGTTGCGTAATCCGGGGGCGAGGAGTAGCTTCTTTTTCGCTACCTGAGTTTCGTAATGGGGAGGTCGGCATGGTGTCTCGAGGACGACCGCGTGACATGCAGGTTGACGAGCGGGTGCTGCGGATCGCCGCCGCCCTGATGCTTGAGCGCGGCTACGCCGGTCTGTCCATCGACGAGGTGGCCGAGCAGGCGGGAGTGGCCAAGACCACGCTGTACCGCCGCTGGCCGACCAAGGACCACCTGGCCGTCGCGGTGGTGGCGCGACTGCAGGCCGACGACGAGATCACCGACACCGGCGACATCCGGGCCGATCTCGTCAACTACCTGGAGAAGATCGCCGCCGGGCTCAACCGCATGCGCGCGGCCGGGCACCGCCAGGGCCCCTCCGCCGGAACGGTCGGCGAGCTCGTGGCCGCCGCGGCCAGGCACGAGGACATCGGCCGGCTGACCCGCGAGCAGTACGCCGAGCGCAACGCTCTCGCGCTCGCCCTGATCGAGCGGGCGCGCGTGCGCGGTGAGCTGCGCGCGGACCTCGACGCCGAGGCGCTGTTCGACCAGATGGCCGGCGCCCTCTACTACCGAGTAATGATCACAGGCGCGCCGGTCGACCGGGCCTACGCGGAACGGCTCGTGTCCTCCGCGCTCGAAGGGAACCTGACATGTCACTGATCGTGGAAACCGCCATCGTCCGCGAAGTCGACGCCGAGACCATCGTCTCGCCCACGGCGACCGGACGGCTGCTGCTCGACTCCGGCGACACCGGCGGCGCGCTGAGCACCATCCGGATGACGCTCGCCGAAGGCGCGGACGGCGCCGTGCCCCACCACCACGCCACCTCCACCGAATTTTTCTACATCCTGGGGGGCAAGGCCCGCATCCTGTCGGGCGAGCAGATCGTGACGCTGGAACAGGGCGACGTGGCGGCCGTGCCCCCGCTGACGCCCCACGCGTTCGCCGCCGCCCCCGGCCACACCGCCGACCTCCTCATCGTCGTCGCCCCCGGGATCCAGCGCTTCGAGTACTTCCGCCTGCTCGACCGCCTCCGCCGGGGCGAGGCCACGCTCGAGGAACTGATCGCGTCCCAGGACCTCTATGACAACCACTTCCTCGACAGCCCCGCCTGGACCCGCGACCGCCAGGCGTCCTGACCCTCACCCGTGCTGAAGGAGACCTTCCATGTCCGCGAAACTGCCGTCCCGTGTCACGATCGGCACCGTCCTCTCTGTCGTCGGTGCCCTCTTCATCGGCTACGTCGGGGTGAGCTATCTGCTGGCTCCCCAGTCCATGGCGCCCGATTTCGGCCTGCCGACCTGGCCGCACGGTGAGGGCGCGGGATTCCTGGCCGTCAAGGGGATCCGGGACGTGGTGTCCGGCCTGGTGATCCTCTCGGTCGCTCTGGTGGGGAACCGCCGTGTCCTGGGGTGGGTCATGCTGGCCATGGCGCTCACCCCGATCGGCGACATGTTCATCGTGCTGTTCTCCGATGGAGCGCCCGCCACCGCCTTCGGCGTGCACGGCGCCACCGCCCTGGCGGTCATGCTCGCCGGTGGCCTGCTGCTCAGCGGTTCCAGGCCCCAGCCCCAGCCCTCCGCACGTCTCGCATAGCCCCGCAGTTCCCGTGACGGGTCGGTGATCTGCCCGAGTTCCAGCAAGGGCCGGGAAACGGTCGCCTTCCCACCGGGAAGCGATCTTCCACGACGACATGTCCGGCCAGGCCGTACACACTCTTGAACACCTCCGGTCAGGGCCGCTCCTGAGACGGCCGGTGGCCGGTTGACGAGATCCCGTCCGATCGAATTGATCGAATGGGATTCCGTCGTTCTCCGGGTCGGTGAGGCCGTTGGAGGGCTCGTTCGAGCGCGTGTGGCGGCGCGGAGAGGGGGCGGGCGGTGTCCGGCCACCTGCGGGCGCGTCACGGTGCCGGTTCCGGTGCTCACCCCGTACGAGGACCTGAGTCCCGTCTCTCCCGCCCGGATGACGGGGCGTTCTCGCCGGCCGGACCGCCGGTCAGGTGCGCAGGGACTCCAGCATGCGGGTGAGGGCGGCCTTGGTGTCGGCGAGGGCGCCGGGGTCGGCCGAGGTGGCGAGCCACAGGGCGGCCTCGTTCATGGCGCCGGAGAGCAGGTGGGCGAGGGGGGCGATCGGTTGCCTGGCGATGATGCCGGCCTCGATCAGGCGGGTCAGCGCGTCGGTGAGGTGGCGGGCCGAGGTGGCTTCGTCGAACGCGCGCCACTCGTTCCAGCCGAGTACGGCGGGGCCGTCGATCAGCATGATCCGCTGGATGGCGGGGTCGGCGCTCGCGGTGAGGAAGGCGTGGCATCCGGCGACGAACTGGTCCCAGGGATCCGGCTCGGCGTCGGCGGTCGCGGCCACGCGCCGGCCGACCTCTTCCTGCACCTGCGCGAGGACGGCTCGGAACAGCGCCGTCTTGTCATCGAAGTGGTGGTAGAGGGCGCCCTTGGTGACGCCGACGGCGTTGACGATCTGGGACAGGCCCACGGCGCCGTAGCCCTCGGCCGCGAACAGCCGCCTGCTCTCCCGCAGCAGTGCGCGTCTGGTCTGTTCGCGTTGCTCGGCTCTGCTCATGTCGCTCCTCGGGCTGTTGACATACCGATGGTACGCCAAATAGCTTTCACATACCGACGGTATGCGAAAGGGATTCGCCATGATTCTGACCAGCTTCTATCCGGTCATCTGCACCAAGCGCCTGGCCGAGAGCCGGGACTTCTACGTCGGCCTGTTCGGCTTCGAGCCGACCTTCGAGGCGGACTGGTACGTGAGCCTGCGGCGGCCCGGCGCGCGGCCGTACGAGCTGGCCCTGCTCGACCACGAGCACCCGACGCTGCCCGAGGCGTACCGGGTGCCGGTGCGGGGGTTGCTGCTCAATTTCGAGGTGGAGGACGTCGACGCGGAGTGGGAGCGACTGGTCGTACGGCACGGCCTGCGGCCCGAGCTGGAGCTGCGTAGCGAGGGCTTCGGGCAGCGGCACTTCATCGTCGCCGATCCGAGTGGCGTGCTGATCGACGTGATCACGCCGATCGAGCCGTCCGCCGAGTACGCGGAGCAGTTCACGGCAGGTTAAGAGGGCGATCATCCCCTGGGTCGGGCCGGCCACCGCGGGGGCGAGGCCGAGCGGGACGAGGGCGGGCGGGAAGCACAGGCTCAGGCGGGGACGGGCTCCTGGTCAGGGGCTTCGAAGGGGGGATAGTTCTCGCCGGCCATTCGTTCGGCCGCGTCGATGTAGTCGGCGAGGGCGTCGCGGGATCGGGCGAGCCTGTCCATCTGATCGTCCAGTCGCCGCAGCCGTGACCGCATCGCGGCCAGCAACTCGGGACATCCGAGTAGCTCCGGTGCTTCTCCGACCGCGCAGGGCAGCAGGTACGCGATGTCCTCGGAGGACAGGCCCGCGCCGAGCAGGTGCCGGATCTGCTTCACCCGCAGTACGGCGTTCTCGTCGTACTCGCGGTAACCGTTCGCGCCGCGGTTCGCCTCCAGCAGACCCTGGGCTTCGTAGTAACGCAGCTGATGGGTGTTCACGCCCGTCCGACGACTCAGTTCCCCGATCAGCATCGAACCCTCGCTTGACCTTCATACCGGTATCAACGCTGACGATGCTGCCATGAACAGCAGAACCGATACACCCGTGACGGTCATCGGACTCGGGCTGATGGGACGGGCGCTCGCCGGCGCGTTCCTGAGAGCCGGGCATCCCACGACCGTGTGGAACCGCACGACCTCCAAGGCCGACCGGTTGGTGGCCGAGGGCGCCCGGCCGGCGCCGACGGTCGGCGACGCGCTCGGGGCGAGCTCCCTGGCGATCATCTGCGTCACCGACTACCAGGCCATGTACGAACTGCTCGGCGCGAGCGATGGCGAGCTGGACGGCAAGACGTTGATCAACCTGACCTCGGGCGACTCGACCCAGGCCAGGGAAGCCGCCCGATGGGCCGGGCAACGCGGCGCCCACTACCTGGACGGCGCCATAATGGCCATCCCATCGGTGATCGGGACCGCCGAGGCGGTGATTCTGCACAGCGGGCCGCAGCCGGACTTCGAGGCGTACAGGCCGACGCTCGACGCGCTTGGCACCGTCACCTACCTCGGTGCGGACCATGGGCTGGCGTCCCTGTACGACGTGGCCGGCCTCGCCATGATGTGGAGCGTCCTGAACGCCTGGCTCCAGGGCACCGCCCTGCTCAGGACGGCCGGGGTCGACGCCGCGACGTATGCGCCGTTCGCGCGGCAGATCGCTGCCACCGTCGCCGAATGGCTGCCCGGGTACGCCGAGCAGATCGACAGCGGCTCCTTCCCGGCCGAGGTGTCGGCCCTGGAGACCGACGCGCGGGCGATGGCACACCTGATCGAGGAGAGCGAGGCGGTGGGTGTCAACGCCGAACTGCCAAAGTTGATCAAGGCGATGGCCGACCGCTCGATCGCCGCCGGGCACGGTGGGGAGCAGTATCCCGTGCTGATCGAGGAGTTCAGCAGACCCCGCAAGGACTGACCAGCCCCGGCACCGGGTTCTCAGCGGTCTCGGTGAAGCCGGCTCCATGCGGTCCGTGGGAAGCGGTCATCTCCATCCCGGGAGGTGGACTTCCAGGGCTCCGGCCCGCCCCGGCTCGAACCCGCTCGTGAACACTCCGCCAGACGGAAGGCCCGGCTCCAGCTCATGGAGCCGGGCCTGCGGCGCTTCCTCAGGGACGGGGCGTGCCGAGGGCTGCCCGCCTGCGCCCGGAGACACGGGTGCCCCGCGCGAGGAACTGCACCACCTGGTGGATCAGGTGCCCGAAGTGGAGCTCCGGCCGGCTTCGGCGTCGGTCCGGGGCCTCCTGGAGGAGTGCGAGAAGGACGGGATCCGCCGTTCCTCGCCTCGTGCGAGGGTGAGCCGGACGCGTCCGGCCGGGCCGGAAACCGGGTCCGCGCTGCTCAGAGCAGAGCTGCCGCAGGCGGATCGCGTCGACGTCGATACAGAACGCCCCACATGATGGACGCATGGGCGAAGAATCGAAACTTCCACTTTTCGACGCGCGGGTGAGACGTCAGCTTTACGAAGAGCGTGTTCTCGTTCTCGACGGTCCTCTCGATGACGACAACGGGACGTTGATCGCCACGCAGTTGATAGCACTCGCCACGCAGGACGCGTCGGCCGATATCGCATTGTGGATTCATTCCCCGGGCGGCTCGGTTCCATCGATGCTTGCGATCCGTGACATCATGCGGCTCATTCCCTGCGACGTGTCGACCCTCGCGATGGGTATCGCGTACAGCGCCGGGCAGTTCCTGCTGTCGTCGGGTACCCGGGGGAAGCGCCGCGCCCTGCCGCACGCACGCGTCCTGATGCACCAGGGCTCGGCCGGGATCGGTGGCACCGCGGTCGACATCGAGCTGCAGGCCGACGACCTCCGGCACACCCGCGACACGGTGCTCGGTCTCATCGCCGAGGACACGGGTCAGCCCGTGGAGCGCGTATTCGAGGACTCCCTGCACGATCGCTGGTACACGGCGCAGGAGGCACTGGACTACGGCTTCATCGACGCGATCGTCCAGAGCTTCGACGAAATAGCGCCACGCAGCCGCCCGCGGTCCGGATTCGGCGTCACCGAAGGAGTCGGTAAGTGAGCACGTACACGATCCCCAACGTCATCGCCCAGAATCCCCGGGGCGAGCGGATCATGGATGTCTATTCGCATCTTCTCACCGAGCGGATCGTCTATCTGGGGACCGCGATCGATGCGGGCGTCGCGAACGCGCTCATCGCACAGCTTATTTTTCTGGAGTCCGACAACCCCGAGGCCGGCATACAGTTCTATATCAACTGTGAGGGCGGCGACCCGAGCGCGATGCTCGCGATATATGACACCATGCGCTATATCCGCCCGCAGGTTGAGACGACCTGCGTCGGGCAGGCCATCGCGGTGGGCGCCGTCCTTCTCGCCGCGGGCGCCGAAGGGAAACGCGCCGCTCTCCCGCACGCACGGGTGATCCTGCACCAGCCGGCCGCCCAGGGGCGCGGAACGATCCCCGATCTCATCCTGCAGGCCGACGAGGTCGTCCGTATCCGGGCGGACATCGAGCGCATACTGTCACGGCACACGGGCCAGACCGTCGAGACCCTGCGCGCCGACACCGACCACGATCGCGTGTTCACCGCGACCGCCGCCTTGGAGTACGGGCTCCTCGATCAGATCATCGAGGAGCGCTCATAGGCTCGTGAACGATCCCGGCGGGCCGCGTCAAGCGGCCAGAGCGTACGCCGCCGAGCAGGTGGCACCCCTCGACGTGCTGTTCTGAGCGGACCGCAGGCTCTCGGCGACGGCAAGGGTCAGATCGACCAGGGTGACGTCCAGCGCGCCGGCGACCGCGGCGATCATTTCGCTCGATGGCTCTTTGACGCCTCGTTCCATCTCGGAGAGATACTGCGGCGAGACGCCGGCGCGACGCGCCGTCTCGCTCAACTTCTCGCCCCGCTCGTGACGAAGACCTCTGAGACGCTCACCGAGCACGTGCCGCCACAGCGGCTCGCGAGCCGGAGACGGCTTGGGGGCGGTCCGATCGGTCGCCGGACGTAGCGGCGGGACAGAGGAGGCCATACCTCACCATAGGTAGACGACGCGTTCGAGCTCCGCTGACTTCGCGCAGAGCGGAACCGTCCCCGCCTCCTCCGTACCGTCCTCGGGGCCGGTGAGGATCGCGACCCGTGTGGACGCGACCCAGGTCAGAGGCCGTTCCCGAGGGATCGGGAGCGGCCTCCCGCGTTGCCGTGCGACCACGCGTCCTCGGCCGTCTCCGCGGGGACGGCCCACCGTTCGTGGTTTTGCCGGGGAGCCCGTGGTGAACCCCGAACCGCCACCCGCGATCTCGGTGGCCGGGATCGGACTTCTCGTATTCCGTGAACGGGCGGTCCGGATGGCTTAGGGTGCAGCGGTGAGCGTGATCGATTGGTTGTTCGAATCCGACCCAGCCATCCGCTGGCAGGTGTCGCGCGACCTCACCGGCTCCTCGCCCGACGAGGTCGCCGCCGAGCGGGCGCGCGTGGAGCACGAGGGCTGGGGCGCCCGTCTCCTGGCGCTTCAGGGCCCCGACGGGTTGTGGGACGGCGGCGCCTGCTTCCCGGCGTCCTACACCGGCGGTGAACCCGGGCAGCCCTGGACGCCGACGATGCACACCCTGCAGACCTTGCGGATCCTCGGGCTCGACCCGGCGTCGGAGGCGGCACGCCGCGCGATCCCGCTCGTCGCCCGGCACGGGCGATGGGAGCACGCCGGGCAGCGGTACTTCGACGGTGAGGTCGAGCCGTGCATCAACGGCAGGACGATCGAGACCGGCGCCTACTTCGGGGTGGATGTCTCGGCGATCGTGGAGCGGGTCATCGGCGAGCGGCTCGCCGACGGTGGATGGAACTGCGAGGCCGAGAACGGATCCGTGCGCTCCTCGTTCGACACGACGATCAACGTGCTGGACGGCCTGCTCGAATTCGAGCGCGCGACCGGCGGGTCCGCCGCGGTGCGCCAGGCGCGGCGCGGCGCGGAGGAGTACCTGCTCGAACGCGGCCTGTTCCGCCGCAGGAGCACCGGGGAGGTCGCCGACGCGGCGTACCTCGACTTCGCCTTCCCGTACTACTGGCACCACGACGTGCTGCGCGCGCTCGACTACTTCAGGCGCTCGGGGGCCGAGCCGGATCCCCGGATGGCGGAGGCCGTGGAGGTCGTCCGCTCCAAGCGGCGGCCCGACGGCCGCTGGCCGCTCGACCGCGTCCACCCGGGCCGCGTCCACTTCCCCTTCGAGGAGGGTGTGGGGAAGCCGAGCCGCTGGAACACCCTCCGTGCGCTCAGGGTGCTCGACTGGTGGCGAGGCTGACCCCGCGGGCGCGGATCGCACACCGGCGCATGCGGACCGGACCGCGGTGAGCGGTGCGAAGCCGGGAACACGGCGTCGAGACGGGTCGCCGAGAAGGCGGGGTTCGTGGTCGAGGCGACGCTTCGCAGGCGTCTCTTCCATCGGGGCATGCGCGTCGACGCCTGGGTCGGCTCTCTGCTCCGGGACGAGGCGGGGAGGCGGACGCGGACCGGCTCCGCGGCGGACGGCCCCGGTGCCGCATGATCACGCCCCGCCGCGGTGCGGCAGCGGGGAGCAACTCACCGGAAAGGGCCTTTCGCTGACCATGTAACGCTTCGTCGGTCTTCTTCCAAGCATTGGCGTGTTCGGGAGGACGACGAAGGGAGCACGGCCGGTGCGCTTCAGACGAACGGGGCCGGTGGGGATCTCCACCGACCCTGAGGCATTCGAAGCCTTCTACCGGTGCCATGTCGAAGCGGTCACGCGGTTCATGGCCCGCCGGGTGGACGACCCCCACACGGTCGCCGACCTGGTCGCGGAGGTCTTCGTCGCGGTGCTCGACTCGGCGCACACCTACCGCCCCGGCCTGGGCAGCGAGATCGGCTGGCTGTACGGCGTGGCACGCAACACCCTGTCCGCCGAACGGCGGCGGGCGGTGAGCGAGCTGCGGCTGACCACCAGGATCAGCGGGCGGCGGCTCCTCGACGCGGACGACCTCTCGCGGATGGAGGAACGTCTGGACGCGGAGAGCCCGGCCCGGCGGGCCTTCGAGGCCATGGCCGGTCTGCCCGACAGCGAGCGTGCCGTCCTGGAGCTGGTCGCCGTCGACCAGCTCTCCGTCCCCGAGGCGGCCGCCGCGCTGGGCATCCGGCAGGGGACCGCCAGGGTCCGGCTGCACCGCGCCCGCAAGGCACTGCGCCGCATTCCCGGCGTCATCTCCCCCACGGTCATGGAAGGACTCCGATGAACTTCGAGGAGAGACTGCTCATGGAGCTCAAGACCGAGATGAACGAGCGGGCGGCACGGAGGCCCGCCCGCAGCCCCCTGCGGCGTCGCCTGCCGGCGGTGGTCGCGGTCGCGGGCGTGGCCGCCGCGGCACTGGTGGCCGTGCCGATGATCACCGGGACGGAGAACGCGGCGTACGCGCTGACCCGGGACCCCGACGGGTCCATCGTCCTGAAGATCAACGAGTTCCGGGACCCGGAACAGGTCGAGCGGGATCTCGCCGAGCTGGGCGTGAAGGCGGACGTCTCATACGTCAAGCCGGGCAAGAGGTGCGCCCCGGGTCGTTTCTCCACCATCGGAGAGCCGCGTCTCACACCCGGGGAACTGGGGAGCAAGGACCCCGCGGTCCGGGACCGGGTGAGGAAGGCGATCGAGAACACGCCCTCCGCGCGCGCACATGACACGGTGCCGGGCGGTGGCCTGAGGATCTACCCGGACAGGATCAAGCCGGACTGGACCGTGGTCATGGAGTTCACCGAGAACGAGGACCAGACCTCGGGGCCGGAGAAGCCGAGAGCCCTGTGGCAGTACCTCTTCCAGGTCACCGACGGCCCGGTCAAGCCCTGCGCGCTCGTCGACGACCCGTCCTGGGACGCCCCGACCGATCCGCTGAAGAACCCGGAGGCGTTCCCGCCCGCGGGCGGCTGACCCCGGCCGGGTGACCGAGGGCTCACCGCGCGCCCCTCTCACGCCCGCCGGTCGACGCGCCGGCGGGCGACCGTAAAGCTCTCGGCGGCCGTGTTACGGCTCGCGGGGGAGCGGGCATCCCAGCTGAGGGACCCTGATTCGTGACTCCTCCGCTCTCCGAGGGAGTGGCTCTCGCCTCCCTCGGCCGAGGTGGGCGACGGACAAGCCCTGCCCGTTCCGAACACGCGGGCCGTCGCGGGGGAGGCGACTTCTCCGCCGGGCGGATCCGATAGCCCTCTCGCCAGATCCGATGGAGGCCATCATGGCGGCGAGATCCACATCGGCTGCGCCCGGCAAGCGGGGCGGCGGACTCGGCAAGCTCCAGGATTTGCACGTCACCGTGCCGGTGATCGGCAAGGTGACCCTTCCGCCTCCCGAGCACCTCGCTTTCTACGCGGTGCTGGGCGCGCTGGGAGCCCTGGAGATCATCGACTGGCCCATCGTGCTCGTCATCGGGGCCGGGCATCTCCTGGCCGGTCAGCAGCGCTCTCGTGTCCTGCGCGGGGCCGGGCAGGCCGCCGAGGCGGCGTAGCCGGGCCAGGGCCTCTGTGGATCCTTGCCGTGGTGAGGATCCACGAAGCAGGTCCTGGGCCCGGGCGGGACGACCCGGTCCAGGCTGTCGATCTGCCAGGTACGGGATCGGAGCACGCCCCGGTGGCGGTACTCACGCATGATCTGCACGTGTGCGCGCAGCCGTACGAACGCCTGGAGATCGTCCTCCTCGCGCCACACCGACAGCGAACCGACCCGGCGTCCGGGAAGGTCCGCCCACAGCCACATGCCCACCGCGCCCGGCAGGGTCGGCCACAGGCGGCTCAGCGAGAGGCCGTGCCGGGCGATCCCGGGCAGGTCGAGGAGCCGGTCCATCCGGTAGTCCGTCAGCACGGCCACCAGCGGGCCGGGGTGACCGGCCGCCGGACCGGCGATCCAGCGGGTCCTCAGCACGCCGCCGCCGTACGGCGGAGCAGGGGTTCGGCGGCGGCGCGCAGCTCGTCGCTGAGCGGCGTCGGCCGCAGCGTGGCCGGGTCCAGGTTGACGTTGACGCGGTAGCCGTCGGCGTGCACCACCGCGCGGTCGGGCGACAGCACGCGGAAGCCGTACATGTTGCTGGTGCGGCCCAGGCGTTCGATCCAGAACTGCACCACGGGCTCACCGGCCCCGGCGATGGGGACGTGGTAGGTCACCTTGAACTCGCGCACGGCCAGGAACACGTCCTTGAACACCGACCGGGCCGGGTCCGCCGCCCAGCCCAGGCGCTGCCAGTACGTGCCGACCGCCCGCTCGACCAGCAGGGCGTACCGGGAGTTGTGCAGCAGCCCCATGGCGTCGAGATCATCGAAATGCACCTGGACCGGCTCGAACACACCGTCTTCAGTCATGGTCAGTCCTCCGGGAGAAGCTCGGGATGCGGGCAGAGCGCGCGCAGGCGTTGCAGTACGGCGCGGCGGGCGTGGGCGAACACGGCCTGTCCTTCGTGCAGGCGGGAGTGCGGGACGACCATCTCGCCGAGCGCGTCGATCTCGTACGCGAGCTGGGCCGGGTCCGTGCTCCCGGCCAGTTCGCCCAGCGCCACGGCCTCGTCCACCTGCCGCCGGACGAACTTCAGCCACTCGCGCATGGCCCGCGCGATGCGGTCGTGCACCGGCCCGGGGCGGTCGTCGAACTCGGCATGCACGGCGAAGAAGAAGCATCCGCCGGGCAGCACGCCGTCGCTGTAGAACTTCAGCCGCGCCTCGTGCAGCGCGAACAGCCGCCGCACGCCGGCGGGGGCCCGCAGGGCGGGCGCCACCACCGACTCGGTCCACTGGCGGGCGGCCCATTCGACGGCGTCGAGCTGGAGTTGCTCCTTGTCGCGCCAGTGGGCGAAGAACCCGGACTTGCTGGTGCCGGTCGCCGCCGCCAGCCGTCCCAGGGAGAGCCCGTCCAGCCCCTCGACGGAGGCCAGGCTCACCGTCCGCTCCAGGATCGCCTCCCGGCTGCGCGATCCGCGCAGCCGTCGGCCGTCGTGTGTCATGGGCGCCAAACTACATTAACGACCGATCGTTTGTATATCTCCGCGGGAGATCCCGTCCGCCGGGACTTCCATTGGATAGTCAAATTATCCATAATTGGATACTGTAACTATCCAAAAGGAGCGAGTCTCATGACGCTGATCGTCCTCATCGTGGCCACGCTGGTCTTCCGCCTGCTGGGCGCGGTGCTCCACCTGGACCGTTTCGCCACCTGGCGGGTGAGCGCCGCGCACGGCCTGGCCGTCATGCTGGTGATGACGGCCAGTGCCCACTTCGTCCCGCCGGGCGTGACCTTCATGCCGAACCACGCCGACATGGTGGCGATGGTCCCGCCGTTCGTCCCGTTCCCGGCCTTCGTGGTCTATCTGACCGGCGTCCTGGAGCTGGCCGGGGCGGTGGGTCTCGCGCTGCCGGCCACCCGGCGGGCGGCCGGGATCTGCCTGGCACTGCTGTTCGTGCTCATGCTCCCGGCCAACGTCCACGCCGCGCTGGCCGGGACGACCCTCGGCGGAGAGCCGGCGACGCCGCTGTGGCAGCGCGTCCCCGAGCAGATCCTCTACATCGGCGTGGCGCTCTGGGCCGCGGGCGTCCTGGAGAGGCGTGCCGCCCGTACGGCCCCCGTGGGCGGCGCGTCCCCGGTGCTCTGAGGTTCCCGCCCTCTCCGGGGCGCCCGGCGGGGCGGATGTCCCGCCGGCCGGGGACCCGTCTCGTCCGGCCGTCCCGGCGTGGGGGCTGGAACGGCCGGGTTCGCCCTGTCAGCCGCGCCCGTCCGGCTGGTCGGAGCGGGCCGACTGGAGGAACTCGATGCAGCGGCCCAGCAGGGCGACCAGTGTCTCCCGCTCCTCCGGGCTGAACTCGGCGGCGAGTCCCCGCTCGACCCGCACCGCGCGGGCGTCACCGTCGGCCAGCACCCGCTCGCCCTTCTCGGTGAGCCGGGTCTCCAGGATGTTCCGGTGCCACTCGTGCGGGGTGCGCTCGATCAGGCCGTTCTCCTGGAGGTTCTTGAGCACGGTGTTCATGGTCGGCGGGGTGACCGCGCACGCCCGGGCGAGTGCGGCGGCCGAGATCCCGGGGTTCCGTGACAGGTGCAGCAGTGCGGCGTACTGCGACACCGTCAGGTGAGCCGGCTTCAGCGCGGACTGCTTGGCCGCGCTGAGTGCCTGCTCCGCCCGCTTGAGGTGGGATCCCAGGCGCTCCGGAACCGGCATCGAGGTCATTCCTGCATGTTAACGGCCTGGAGGATTCGCGGATTGACGATCATTAGAACTCTAATTATCGTTAGAGCTCGATTTGAGCGTAGCCATCTAAGAACCTTGAGCAGTCGAATGGAGAAGCCTGTGTTCCGAGTTCGCAGGTCCGTCACCGTCGCGACCGCGGCTCTCGCCGCCGCCCTCGCCTGTGCCCCGGCGGCCCAGGCGGTCCCCACCGCCGCGGCCGGCCCGTCCCCGGCCGCCGCGGCCGACCGGTCCGCGTCGACCCCCTCCGGAGCGCGCCTCCGGATCTCCACCGCGTACGAACTGCCGGGGGAGCGGGTCTATCCGGAGGGCATCGCCGCCGACCCGCGCACCGGAGACCTCTACGCCGGGTCGTTCACCGACGGCACGGTCTTCAAGATGACCCCGGGACGGCGCACGGCCCAGATCTTCCTGCCGGCGGGCGTGGACGGCCGGCACACCGCCAACGGGCTGAAGGTCGACCGGTTCGGACGGCTGTGGGTGACCGACTCCACCACCGGAGTCTCCGTGTACGACACGCGCAGCCGCCGCCTGCTAGCCCGCTTCGTGGTCCCGGGGAAGGACGCGCGCTTCGTCAACGATCTCGCCGTCACCCCGGACGGCAGTGCCTACCTGACCGACAGTGTCCGCGCCGTGGTCTACCGGGTCACGCCCGGGCAACTGGCCGGCGCGGGAGACGAGCCCGTGGCGCTCACCCCCCGGTTCGACCTGGGCGGTCTCCCCGGCGCCCACGCGTCCGACGCGTACGCCCTGAACGGGATCGTCGCCGACCCGTCCGGGCGGTACCTGCTGGCCGCGGACATGGCCGGCGGTGACCTCTACCGCCTCGACGTCACCTCCGGTGCGATCCGCCGGGTCGAGCTGCGCGGCGGCGACATGCTCCACGCCGACGGGCTGGAGCTGCGGAACGGCACGCTCTGGGTCGTCCACAACACCGACGACGCCATCAGCCGGTGGCGTGTCTCCGGGGACGGCTCCTCGGCCCGGCTGGAGCGGCGGGCGGCCGACGAGGCGCTCCAGCTCCCGACGACGCTGGTACGGGTCCGCGGGACCCTCTACGTGGTCCGCTCGCAGTTCGACAAGGGCGGCCCGATGGGGGAGGGAACCCCGGAGACGCCCTTCACCGTCGCCGCCGTGCACGGCATCTGAGCCCTCAGGAGCCCGGGCGGCCCCGCCTCAGCCGCCCGAATGTCCCCGGCAGGGGTCGCGGCGCGGGTGTCGTGAAATCGGCCTGCCCTCACCCGCCCGGATGTCCCGGCAGGGGTCGCGGCGCGGGCGTCGCGAAGCCGGCCCCGTCTCACCCGCCGGGACGTCCGGCCGCCGGGCCGGGGGCGTGGACGTGCGCGGGCCGCGGCCCGGTGGCGTCGTCGTACGACTCGCGGGCGTCGATCAGCTCGTCCCAGTGCTCCTCCGTCCAGGCGCACGCGGCCGCCAGCGGCACGAGCATGCTGCGGCCCAGCGGGGTCAGCTCGTACTCGACGTGCGGGGTGGCGCCGGCGAGGACGGTGCGCCTGACCAGGCCGCCGCGCTCCAGGGAGCGCAGCGACCCGGTGAGGACCTTGGGAGTGACGCGACGCAGCGGCACGCGCAGCTCGGAGAACCGGCGCGGCCCGTCTTCGAGGCACCGGACGATGAGCGCCGCCCACTTGTCGCCGAACCGGATCGGGTTGAGCGGGGACGGGCACAGCTCGTCGAACATGTCGGCGGGCAGAGGCTCCCTCATGACCTCACGATAGCCGGTATCCCGGCGGTAACCGCGGCTGCGGATAGCGTCCGCGAGCAGGCCGGGCGCACGGGACCCGGCCCCGGTGAAAGGCGGTTCCCCATGGACATCGTGATCTTCGGCGCGGGCGGCAGGGCCGGGCGGCAGGCCGTCGCCGAGGCGCTCCGGCGCGGCCACCGGGTCACCGCCGTGGTGCGCGATCCCGCGCGCCACGGTGACCTGACCGGCGCGCGGGTGGTGGCGGGCGACGTCACGGACGAGGCGGGCGTCGAGCGGGTCGCCGCCGGGCACGACGCCGCGATCAGCGCCGCCGCGGACCTGGCCGTGCCGCCGCGCGACTTCTTCACCTCCTCGGCCCGCGCCCTGTCGGCCGGCCTGGCGAAGGCGGGAGTGGGCCGTCTGGTGGTGGTCGGCCTCGCGTCCGTCCTGCCCGGCGCGTCCGGCGTGCCGCTGATGGACGAGCCCGGCTACCCGAACGAGTACCGCGCCTTCTATCTCGGCCACGCGGCGGGCCTCGACGAGCTGCGGACGTGCGAGCCGGACTGGGCGTACGTCGCGCCCGCGGGCGACTTCGACCACGGCGGCGTCCCGACGGGGCGGTACCGGGTCGCCGAGCACGGGGACGCCGCCAGCCGCATCACCTACGCGGACTTCGCGATCGCGCTGCTCGACGAGGTCGAGGATCCCCGGACCCGCCGCGCCACCGTCAGCGTCCGGGAGGCGTGAGGCCCGAGGCCCACGGCGGCCCGAGCCCCCCGGGCCGCCGGGCCTCCGGGCGGGCGGCGCCCGTCGTGGTCAGGCCTGTTCCTGGCGGGGCATGATCACCTCGCGGATGATGAGCAGGATGGCCGCGACCAGCGGGATGCCCAGCAGCGCCCCCACCACGCCGAGCAGGGCGCCGCCGAGCAGCGCCCCGACGACCGTGGCGAGCGGCGGGACGTCCACCGAGCTCTTCATCACGCTCGGCGCGATCCAGTAGTTCTCGATCTGCTGGTAGATGGTGAAGAAGACGATGCAGACGATGCCGACCGTGGGCGAGACGAAGAACCCGACCAGGGAGGCGATCCCCGCGCCGATGAAGGCGCCCACCATCGGGATCAGGTCGGTCAGGGCCACGATCAGGGAGAGCCCCAGGGCGTAGGGGACCTTCATGAGGACCAGGAAGAAGAAGGTCGTCACCCCGGCGATCAGGGAGATGATGAGGTTCCCGGCGACGTAGCCGCCGATGCTGGCGATGATCTGGTCGCCGAGCAGGCTCGCCCGGGTACGGCGGGAGCGCGGCACCAGGCGGTAGGCCATCTTCTTCAGGGAGTTGAGGGAGCCCAGGAAGTACAGCGTCAGGACCAACACGGTCAGGGAGTTGAAGACCGCCCCGATGAGCACCTGGCCGAAGCCGAGCACGCCGCCGAACATCTGGCTGCCGAAGTCACCGCTCGTCACGTACTGCTGGAGCCGCTCCAGGATCTGGAAGCGCTCGTCCAGGTCGCGGATCAGCGGGTTGTCCTGCAGCTCCCGCACGTACTGCGGGAGCTTCTCCACGAAGTCGGTGGACTGCGTGGTCAGCGGCGGCACCACGGCCAGGCCGAAGACGACGAAGACGGCGGTGACGCAGAGGAAGACCGCGGTGATCGCCACCATGCGGGGCAGGCCGCGCCGTTGCAGGGCCTCGACCGCCGGGTTCAGGCCGATGGCGAGGAAGAGCGAGACGACGATCAGTATGATCACCGAGCTGGCGCTCATCACGGCCTGGACCAGCCACCAGGCGGTGAGCACGCCGAGCGCGGCGGTGAAGCCGAACACGAACGGGTGGTTGCGCATGGACCGGCCCGGCCGCCCGAAGGGCAGGTCCGGCGGGTCCTCGGGGGCGTCGAGCGGCCGCAGGGGGCCGGCCGAGGTGAGGATCGGCTCGGCGGGCCCGGCCGCGTCGGCGGAGTCGGCCGCGACCGGGTCGGGGGCTTCTGGGGCCTCGGGGGCGGGGGAGTGGTGCTCGGACACGGAGGGGACCTGCCCGTCGTTTGGGCGAATAGTCGGGTTCAACGGGTGATGACCACCACCGGCGGCACTGGGAGCGGTCATGACGCCTTGGCGTACGTGCGGGGACGCAGGGCGTGGCTGCGCAGCGCCGCCAGGGCCGCCGACCGGCCCGCGGGGGTCAGCCGCCCGCCGGTCCGCAGCCCGAAGGCGGCCAGGCGCCGCGCGAGGTCGGCCAGGACGGCGTCCACCTCCCTGGCCCGTCCCTCCCCGCGGCCGACCACCCCGGCGACGCGGTCGCGGTCGGCGGGGGCCCCTCGGCGAGCAGCATCAGCGCCGCCTCGCGGGCCGAGGCGCGGAAGGCGTCCTCCCCGGGAGCGGGGGCCAGCAGCGCGGCGGACGCCGTCTCCCACAGCAGATCGCGGTCGCCGAGCAGGCGCCGCCCCTCCCGGGTGGTCACCAGCCTCCGGCCCGCGCGGCGCAGCGCGCCCATGCGTCCCTCGGCCAGCTCACGGGCCGCCTCCAGCTCCCCGTCGCTCCAGCGGCTCCCGTCGGGCGCCGGGCGGGCCGGGTCGCGGTCCTGGGGCAGCGGGATCCCGTCGGGGCGGCGGCCCAGCTCCAGCAGCCACCGCAGCGCGGCGAGGAATGTTCCGGCCGGAGCCGGGACCGGGGCGTGCAGGTGCGCCTCGAAGGGCTGGGCGAGCTCGCGCCAGGCGGCGCCCCGGCCCAGCACCCAGCGGTTGAGCCGCTCGCCCCGGACCCGGTGCAGCCAGCTGTCGCCGCCGAGGTCGGCACGGGGCTCGGTCAGCCAGCGGCGGGTCAGCGCCTCGCGCCCGGCGGCCGAGTTCACGGCCGGCTCCCCGCAGACGCGGGCCAGCTCCAGCGCGGCCGAGCAGGCGCCGTGCGCGCCCAGCTCCTCGGGGCCCATGATCGAGCTCCACCGCAGCTCGGGGAGGTCGGGCGGGAGCAGGCCGGTGGCGTCCAGGGCGCGCCGGCAGGCGGCCGTCCCGGCCTCCTCGCCGGACCGCTCGTAGGTCCGCAGGATCCGCGCGGTGAGCGGCGAGGAGCAGAGCGCGGCGTAGCGGCCGAGGCCGCCCAGCTCCAGCAGCCTGCCCAGCGCCGTGGCGACCGCCTCGCGGTCGCCCGCGACCTGGGTCGGCAGCGTGTACCAGAGGAACTCGCACACGGTCAGCTCGGTGAGGGTCTCCAGCGGCTCGCCGCCGGTGAGCCGGTCGATCGCGTCGCGGGCGTGCCCGGCGTGGCCGGGCTCGGACCGCTCCAGCTCGGCCAGCAGCGCGGCAACGTCCGGCGCGGGCACGCTCCGCAGCCTGCCGTGGCCGGGCCTGCCCTGGCGATGGAGGTGACGCAGTGGTTCGTGCACCGTGCCTACCCTAGGAAATCCGCATCCGAGCACCACATGGGAACGATCAGATCCAGCCCTTCTTGAAGAGCATCCGCGCGCTCCAGTCCGTGTAGGGAATGATCTCGGCGGTGAGGACGGGGTACAGCCACCAGAAGTTGAGGATCGCCAGCAGCGTGAAGGCGCCGACGACCACCCCTCCGACCATACGCCTGCGCGGCGGGGCGTCCGCGCGGCCCAGGACGAGCCCGGCGGCCAGGGTCAGTGCCAGGATCATGAACGGCTCCATCGGGGCCGTGTAGAACAGGAACATCGTGCGGTTGTCGGCGATCGCCCAGTAGAACCAGGGCAGCCAGCCCGCGATGTAGGGGAGCAGCACGGCCCCGGCCCGCCAGTCGCGGGCCGAGACGTACCAGGTGAACATGGCGACGAGCGCGGCGAGCCCGCCGTACCAGATGATCGGGGTGCCGACCCCGAGGACGGCCTGCGAGCAGTTCTGCGCGCCGCAGCCGGTCTTGGGCGACTCGTAGAAGAACGCCACCGGGCGCAGCAGCAGCGGCCAGCTCCACGGCTCGGACTGGTAGTTGTGCGGGGTGGACAGGCCGTTGTGGAAGCCGAGGACCTGGAAGTGGTAGGCGAGCCACGACCGGATCGAGTCGAAGACGAAGTAGGCGGGGCCGTGGGAGGTGGCGCGCTCCCAGTTGCGGCCCCAGCCGCCGGCGGTGGCGAACCAGCCGCTCCAGGAGGCCGTGTAGGCGACGGCGGGGGCGAGGGCCATGGCGGTCAGCGCAGTCGGCAGGTCCTTGCTCGCCGCGCCGCCGTACGGCCTGCGCAGGCCGACGGCCTTGCGGGCGCCGGCGTCCCAGACGAGGGACATGATGGCGAGGGCGATCAGGAAGAAGATGCCGGACCACTTGACGGCGCAGGCCGCCCCCAGGCAGACGCCGGCCGCAATGCGCCAGGGGCGCCAGCCGAGCCAGGGGCCGTGCTCGTCGAGCGGGGAGGTCTCGTACCAGGCGGCCAGGCGGGCGCGGGCCCGGTCGCGGTCGGTGACCAGGCAGGCGAAGCCGGCCAGCACCCAGAACATCAGGAAGATGTCGAGCAGCGCGGTGCGGGACAGCACGAAGTGCTGGCCGTCGACCGCCAGCAGCAGCCCGGCGAGGCAGCCGAGCAGGGTGGAGCGGGTCATCCGGCGGGCGACACGGGCCAGGACGAAGATCGACACGACGCCGGTGAGGGCGGCGGCGAAGCGCCAGCCGAACGGGGTCATGCCGAAGATCTGCTCGCCCAGCGCGATCATCCACTTGCCCAGGGGCGGGTGGACGACGTAGGAGGCGCACTTGTCGAGCTGGTCGGCCGCGCATCGCTGCCAGATGTCGGTGTTGCCCTGGATCAGCAGCGCGTTGGCGTTGTCCACCGGGGTGTGCTCGGTGCCGAAGTTCAGCAGCGCGAAGCCGTCCTTGGCGTAGTACGTCTCGTCGAACATGACCGCCTTCGGGCGGCCCAGGTCGACGAAGCGCAGGATCGCACCGAACGCCGCCACCAGCGCCGGGCCCAGCCATCCCCACAGGGCGCTCCCGGGCATCGGCGGGACCAGGCGGTCGCGCACGGAGCGTGCCGATTCGCGGGTCGGCGAGGGGTCGGGCTGCTCGAACCCCTTGTTGGTGAAATCGGTCACGGCCACCCGGCCATCGTACGGGCCACCCCGCCCGGCCACCCAGGGAAACCCCGGCCGCATGCCCAATTGAGGGTGATATTCCCGGGTGATCCGGGTTGGCCGCCGGGTGGGACGGTCCTCCGGCGGGTCCGCCCCCGTGACGGCGCCGGTGAACGGAGGCCGATCCCCCGGGCGGGGGCCCGCCCCCGGATGCGCGAGGATGGGGGCGTGACGGACAACGGCAGGCTGGTGCTGGCGGGAGCCCCGATCGGGCAGGCGGGCGACGCCTCCCCGAGGTTGCGCGACGCCCTGGAGAACGCCGACGTGGTCGCGGCCGAGGACACCCGGCGCCTGCGCCGGCTGGCCGCCGAGCTGGGCGCCGAGATCGGCGGGCGCGTCGTCTCCTACTACGACGCCAACGAGTCCGGCCGGGCCGCCGAGCTCCTCGCCGCGCTCCAGGAGGGCCGGACCGTCCTGGTGATCACCGACGCCGGCATGCCCGGCGTCTCCGACCCCGGCTACCGCCTGACCAGCCTGGCCGTGGAGGCCGGGATCACGGTCACCTCGCTGCCGGGACCCTCGGCGGTCACCACCGCCCTGGCCGTGTCCGGCCTGCCCAGCGACCGCTTCTGCTTCGAGGGCTTCCCGCCGCGCAAGCCCGGTGAACGCGCCCGCAGGCTCGCCGCCCTGGCCGCCGAGGAGCGCACGATGGTGTTCTTCGAGGCGCCGCACCGGCTGGCCGCCGCGCTGGAGGCGATGGCCGCGGCGTTCGGCCCGGACCGGCCCGCCGCCGTCTGCCGCGAGCTCACCAAGACCTACGAGGAGGTACGGCGGGGCGGCCTCGGCGAGCTGGCCGAATGGGCGGCCGGCGGGGTCAGGGGCGAGATCACCGTGGTCGTCGCCGGACGCGTCCACGACGCCGCGCCCCCGTCGATCGAGGAGCTGGTCGAGGAGGTGGCCCGCCGGGAGGAGGCGGGCACGTCGAGGAAGCAGGCGATCGTCGACGTCGCCAAGGGCGCGGGCGTGCCCAAGCGGGTCCTGTACGACGCCGTCCACCAGGCGTGACCCGTTCGATCCGGAGGCCGCCGCGGGACCCGGCGCGCGGTCCCCGGTGTACGGGCCCTGGTGTGCGGGGGCCTCAGCGCCGGGTGCGTCCCGGGCGCCGCGCGGCCGTCCCGGACACCGGGCGCGCGCCGGGCCGGGCGCCCGCGAGCCGCGGCGCGACCCCCCGGAGCCACGGCACCCCGTGCCGCAGCGAGATCGCGGCGGCCAGGCAGGCCAGCGGCACCGCGGGCAGCACGTAGCGGTAGTCGAACTCCGCGGTGGCCGCCGGGGCCAGGAGGAGGCCGAATGAGGCCAGCCACGGCAGCAGCACCGGGCCGCCCAGCCTGCGCCAGCGCACCGCCACCCCGGCCAGGCCGATCAGCAGCAGCACGCCGAGCACCAGGCCGGGCAGCCGTACGATCCGCTGGTAGCCCTGCATGAACGCGGCCCACGGGTCGTTCACCCGGGTGCCGATCACCT
This sequence comes from Streptosporangium sandarakinum, assembly GCF_050942225.1. NCBI lineage: Bacteria > Bacillati > Actinomycetota > Actinomycetes > Streptosporangiales > Streptosporangiaceae > Streptosporangium > Streptosporangium sandarakinum. Next base: position 7,393,825 of record NZ_CP192034.1, on the reverse strand, counting down.
TCGCCCGGCCGTCGATCGACGCGGTCCGCAGGCCCGGGTCGTAGATCTGGGCGTCGCCGTCGGTGGTGCCCTTGTACGACGACCAGGAGGGCAGCACCTTGTCCTCGAAGGGGAACTCGTACTGCAGGTAGGTCTTGTAGTCGGGGAAGCGCGGCCGGCCCCAGTGGAAGGCCCGGACGAAGTCGAGGCCGACCCGGGCGAGGTAGTCGCCCGGCTGGGACAGGATGGCCCGCTTGGCGAACTGCCCGGCGACCCGGTTCATCTCCGGGGTGAAGGTGACGCCGGAGCCGAAGGCGTGGAAGCGCTGGCCGTCGCCGTTGGCCCACCACAGGTAGTTCTGGCCGGAGAAGTGGCGCTGGCTCGGCGGCGCGGTGATGCACAGCAGCGCCAGCTCCAGCTCCTCGCGCGGGTCGACGCCCATTTTCTTGCAGTCGGAGAACAGGGCCGTGCGCATGTAGAGGATCGCGCCGTCGCTGTTGGTCATCGCGAAGTTGCCGTGCGCGGAGGCGAACCACGCCATGTACCCCGTCACCGGGATCGCGCAGGCCGTCACCATGGCGGCGACCGGCCGCCAGCCGGTCCGCTTCACCAGGAGGTAGACCACCACCAGCGCGAGGATCGGCAGGCCGATCGACCGGGTGAGCGCGGTCAGGGCGAGCAGCAGGCCGACGACGGCGCCCAGCCGCCACGACATCTTCCGGTGCCACAGCACCAGCGTCACGACGCCGACGACCAGCAGCATGAACATGGTGTCGGACATGACCAGGTGTTCGAGCTGGATCTGGTAGGCGTCGAACAGCACCGGCGCCGTCGCCAGCGTCGCCCCCCAGGCGGGCAGCCCGAACTTCCGGCGCAGCAGCGCGTACACGAGGACGGCGACGGCCAGGCCCATGAGGTGCTGGGTGAAGGCGACCAGTCCGAAACTGTGAAATGGTCTGAGCAGGAGCAGCCAGAAGGAGTAACCGTTCGGCCGCAGGGCACTGGGCCGTTCGGGGTTCACCGCCCCGGAGACGTAGTCGTAGGAGTCGTTGAACCACAACGCCGGGCCGTAGCCGATCATGGTGACCAGCCGCAGCGCGAACGCCGCCGTCAGGGCGGCGAGGAAGACGCGGTGACGGCGGACGAACGCCAGGAGACGCGCTCTCCAGCCAGATGGAGGCTCGTCCAGGCATGGTCGTTCGGCCACGGTAACCATGCCTTACAGGATGCCAGTCCTTTCACGGAGTTGGCCCGCGCGCGAGTCGGCACAGGGCATCATGATGAGATTGGCTTGTGCCGGATCGAAGGGTTGAGACGTGGAACTGACCGTGGTCATGCCATGCCTGAACGAGGCGGAGACCGTGGAGACCTGCGTACGCAAGGCGCTGGCCTGCATGCGGGACCACGGGATCGACGGTGAGGTGCTGATCGCAGACAACGGCAGCACCGACGGCTCGCAGCAGCTGGCGCGCGACGCCGGCGCCCGGGTCGTGCACGTGGACGCCAAGGGGTACGGCAACGCGCTCATGGGCGGCATCCGCGCGGCGCGCGGCAAGTACGTCATCATGGGCGACGCCGACGACTCCTACGACTTCACCTCGCTGCTGCCGTTCGTCGAGCAGCTGCGCGACGGCGCCGACCTGGTGATGGGCAACCGGTTCAAGGGCGGCATCGCGCCGGGGGCCATGCCCCCGCTGCACCGCTACCTCGGCAACCCGGTGCTGTCCTTCATCGGCCGCCTGTTCTTCCCCAGCGCCATCGGCGACTTCCACTGCGGCCTGCGGGGCTTCCGCCGCGACTCCATCCTGCGGCTCGGCCTGCAGACCGGCGGCATGGAGTTCGCCAGCGAGATGGTGGTGCGCTCGACCCTCTCCGGCCTCGACGTGCGCGAGGTGCCCACCACGCTCTCGCCGGACGGCCGCTCCCGCCCGCCGCACCTGCGCTCCTGGCGCGACGGCTGGCGCCACCTGCGCTTCCTGCTCCTGTACAGCCCCCGCTGGCTGTTCCTGATCCCGGGCATGATCCTGATGACCCTGGGCCTGGTGGCGGGCACCGCGCTGACCTTCGGCCCGGTCTACATCGGCAAGCTCGCCTTCGACGTCGACACCCTGGTCGGGGCGTCGGCCGCGATGGTGATCGGCTTCCAGGCCACGCTGTTCGCGGTGTTCACCAAGGTGTACGCGGCCGAGGAGGGCTTCCTGCCGGAGGACCGGCGGGTGCGCAAGCTCGTCGACGTGGTCACCCTGGAGAAGGGCCTGATCGTGGGCGGCCTGCTGGCCCTGGCCGGTCTCGGCGGCCTGGCCGCCTCGCTGGTCCACTGGCAGACCCGCAGCTTCGGCACGCTGATCCCGTCGGAGTCGCTGCGCCTGGTCGTGCCCTCGGCCACCGCGCTGATCATGAGCTTCCAGACCATCTTCGCGGCCCTGTTCGTCAGCATCCTGGGCATCCGCCGTACCAAGGAGACGCCCATCGACGTGGCGGCCTCCGCGGCGGAGGAGGCGGCCGAGGCCGTCAGCCGGGAGGACGGCCGAGCCGCGAACCGGGACGAACCGGCCGGCAGCCGGGGCGGCGCCGCCTGATCCCCGCGCAGCCCTGATCTCCGCGCAGCCCTGATCTCCGCGCAGCGCTGATCCCCGCGTAGCCCTGATCCCCGCGCAGCGCGCCCGAGCCGCATCGGGCCGCGCGCCGGGTTCCGGTACGGGCGGACTCCGGTACGGCGGCGCGGCCTCGCGGGGCGGCGCCTCCCGATTCCGGGCGGCGAAGCCCGGGTGGTGTCCCTTAGGCTTGGGCACATGTCCCACCACATCCTGACCGCGGTCGCCTGGCCCTATGCCAACGGCCCCCGCCACATCGGGCACGTGTCCGGCTTCGGCGTGCCGTCCGACATCTTCAGCCGCTACCAGCGGATGGCGGGCAACAAGGTCCTGATGGTGAGCGGGACCGACGAGCACGGCACCCCGATCCAGGTCCAGGCCGACAAGGAGGGCGTGACCGCCCGCGAGCTCGCCGACCGCTACAACCGGGTGATCGCCGAGGACCTCCGGGGCCTGGGGCTGTCCTACGACCTGTTCACCCGCACCACCACCGCCAACCACTACGCGGTGGTGCAGGAGATCTTCAAGGGCCTGTACGACAACGGCTACATCTTCCCCCGCACCACCATGGGGGCGATCTCGCCGTCCACCGGCCGCACCCTGCCCGACCGCTACATCGAGGGCACCTGCCCGATCTGCCACTTCGACGGCGCCCGCGGCGACCAGTGCGACAACTGCGGCAACCAGCTCGACCCGATCCAGCTGATCAACCCGGTCAGCCGGATCAACGGCGAGACCCCGATCTTCGTCGAGACCGAGCACTTCATGCTCGACCTGCCGGCGTTCGCCGAGGTCCTCGGCTCCTGGCTGCAGTCCAAGCAGGGCGAGTGGCGGCCCAACGTGCTGAAGTTCGCCCTGAACCTCCTGGGCGACCTGCAGCCCCGCGCGATGAGCCGCGACCTCGACTGGGGTGTGCCGATCCCGCTGGACGGCTGGCGCGACCAGCCCAACAAGCGGCTGTACGTGTGGTTCGACGCCGTCATCGGCTACCTCAGCGCCTCCGTCGAGTGGGCCCGCCGCTCCGGAGACCCCGACGCCTGGCGGCAGTGGTGGCAGAACCCCGACGCCCGGGGTTACTACTTCATGGGCAAGGACAACATCGTCTTCCACGCGGAGATCTGGCCGGCGCTGCTGTTCGGCTACAACGGCCAGGGCGCCCGCGACGGCCGGCCCGGCTCCCTCGGCGAGCTGAGCCTGCCGTCGGAGGTCGTCTCCAGCGAGTTCCTGACCATGGAGGGCCGCAAGTTCTCCTCCTCCCGCCAGGTCGTCATCTACGTGCGCGACTTCCTGGCGCGCTACGACGCCGACGCGCTGCGCTACTACATCGCCGTGGCCGGCCCGGAGACCCAGGACACCGACTTCACCTGGTCGGAGTTCCTCAACCGCAACAACGGCGAGCTGGTGGCGGCCTGGGGCAACCTGGTCAACCGCTCGATCTCGATGGCCGCCAAGAACTTCGGGGTCGTCCCAGAGGCGGGCGACCTCACCGACGCCGACCGCGCCATGCTGGAGCGCAGCCGGGCCGCCTTCCCCCGGGTCGCCGCCGAGTTCGAGCGCTCCCGGTTCAAGAACGCCACGAACGAGGCGTTCGACGTCATCCGCGAGGCGAACAAGTATCTCGCCGAGCAGGAGCCGTGGAAGCGCAAGGAAGACCCGGAGCGGGTGAAGTCGATCCTGCACGTCGCCCTGCAGGTCGTCGACGACGCCAAGACCCTGCTGACCCCGGTGCTGCCCGCCTCCTCCGACAAGGTCCACGCCATGCTCGGCGGTGAGGGCGCCTGGTCCGGCATGCCGGAGATCCAGGAGGTCGAGGACCTCGACGAGCCCGGCCGGAGCTACCCGATCATCACCGGGTCCTACGACGGCGCCGCGCGCTGGGAGTCCACGCCCATCCGGGCCGGCGTCCCGCTGGCGCCGCCGACCCCGCTGTTCTCCAAGCTGGACCCCAAGATCGTGGACGAGGAGCTCGCCCGGCTGGGCGACTGACGCGACGATGAGCGACACCAGGCTTCCCGCAGCCCCCGAGCCCCTCGCCACGGAGGTGTTCGACAGCCACTGTCACCTGGACATCATGGTGGGCCACCGCCAGGCGTCCTCGGGTGACCCGGTCGCCCTGGCCGCCCAGGCGGCCCGGGCGAGCGTCGAGGAGATCGTCCGGCAGGCCCGCGAGGTGGGCGTGACCCGGCTGGTCACCGTCGGCTACGACCTGCCGTCCTCGCGGTGGAACGCCGAGGCCGCCGCGGCGCACCCCGACGTGTACGCCGCGGTGGCGATCCACCCCAACGAGGCGCACGCCGCGACCCCGGAGGTCCTCGCCGAGATCGAGGAGCTGGCCCGCCTGCCGCACGTCCGCGCGGTGGGCGAGACCGGCCTCGACTACTACCGCGACTGGGCCTCCAAGGAGGACCAGCACGCGAGCTTCCGCGCGCACATCGAGATCGCCAAGCGGACCGGCCGGGCCCTGGTGATCCACGACCGCGACGCCCACGACGACGTGCTGGCCGTGCTCGCCGACCAGGGCGCCCCCGACGTGGTGGTCTTCCACAGCTTCTCCGGCGACGCCGAGCTGGCCAAGCGGTGCGCCCGGGCGGGATACTTCATGTCCTTCTCCGGGCCGGTCACCTACAAGAACGCCGCCGGCCTCCGCGAGGCCGCCGCGATCGTGCCCGACGAGCTGATGCTGGTCGAGACCGACGCGCCCTACCTCCCGCCGACGCCGCACCGGGGCAAGCCCAACGCCCCCTACCTGATCCCGCTCACCCTGCGCTGCCTGGCCGAGGTCCGGGGGGCCGACCCGGACGCCCTGGCCCGCGTGATCAGTGTGAACGGCGAGGCGGTCTTCGGTGCGTGGTGAGACCGGCGGCGGCGCGCACGGTGAGGTCTGCGGCGGCGCGCGTGGTGAGATCCGCCGCGTGCGCGACGCGGCCGGCGGTCCCGCCGTGCACGGCGCGGTGACCCGCGGGGCACAGCCGGCGGCGCGCGGGACACGGCCGGCGGCGCGCGGAGGCCGGTCATGAGCGGCCTCCTGGGCCCGGCGGAGATCCGCGACCTGGCGGCGCGGCTGGGCATCCGCCCCACCAAGAAGCTCGGCCAGAACTTCGTCATCGACGGCGGCACGGTCCGAAAGATCGTCCGCGTCGCCGGGCTGCGCCCCGACGACGTGGTCATCGAGGTCGGCCCCGGCCTGGGTTCGCTGACCCTGGCGCTGCTGCCGGAGGCCCGCGGCGTGACGGCGGTGGAGATCGACCCGGTGCTGGCCGGGCAGCTCCCGCTGACCGTCGCCGAGCACGCCCCCGAGCTGGCCGACCGGCTCTCCGTCGTGCACGCCGATGCCCTCCGGGTCGCCCCCGGCGACCTGCCGGGGGACCCGCCGACCGCGCTGGTGGCCAACCTCCCCTACAACGTCGCGGTCCCGGTGGTGCTGCACCTGCTGCAGACCCTGCCGTCGCTGCGCACCGTGCTGGTCATGGTCCAGGCCGAGGTGGCCGACCGGCTGGCCGCGGCGCCCGGCTCCCGCGTGTACGGTGTCCCGTCGGTCAAGGCCGCCTGGTACGCCGACGTGCGCCGGGCCGGCCCCGTCGGCCGCACGGTCTTCTGGCCGGCGCCCAACGTCGACTCCGGCCTCGTCGCGATGACCCGCCGCGAGCCGCCCACCACCGGGGTGTCCCGCGAGGACGTCTTCGCGGCCGTGGACGCCGCCTTCGCCCAGCGCCGCAAGACCCTGCGCGCCGCCCTGGCCTCCTGGGCCGGCTCGCCCGCCGCCGCCGAGCGGGCGCTGCGGGCGGCGGGGATCGACCCGTCCCGCCGGGGCGAGCAGCTCACGGTCGAGGACTTCGCGCGTATCGCGGAGAACCGCCCTTAGGTTCTGTTTCGCGGATCTTTGTCGCGTCGTGGGTCCTTAAAACCGGCTCTAGCGTGGCGAAACGCCGGGGCTGGCGGGGAGGCGGGAACGCGCCCGGTTACGATCGGACCTCATCATCCCCTGAGCGAGAGCCTTGAGGAACATGAACTCCGTGACCGTCCGCGTGCCGGCCAAGGTGAACCTGCAACTGGCGGTCGGGCCGCTGCGTGACGACGGCTACCACGACCTGGTGAACGTCTTCCACGCCGTCTCGATCTTCGACGAGGTGACCGCCACCGCCGAGACCGGGATGCGGGTCCGCGTCGAGGGCGACAGCGCCGGCCAGGTGCCCGAGGACGACGACAACCTCGCCATCCGCGCGGCCTCCGCGCTGGCCCACCACGCCGGCCGGTCGTACGGCGTGAGCCTGCTGATCCGCAAGTCGATCCCGGTCGCCGGGGGGATGGCGGGCGGCAGCGCCGACGCCGCCGCGGCGCTGGTCGCCTGCAACGAGCTGTGGGGCCTGGGCCTGCCGCTGGCGGACCTGATGGAGATCGGCGCGGACATCGGCAGCGACGTCCCGTTCGCCCTGCTCGGCGGCACGGCCGTCGGCACCGGCCGGGGGGAGCGGCTGACCCCGCTTGAGGTCGGCGGCACCTTCCACTGGGTGTTCGCCCTGGCCGAGGGCGGCCTGTCCACGCCCGCCGTCTACGCCGAGTGCGACCGGATCCGCGAGGCGACGGGCACCGAGGCCGCCTGGCCGCAGGCGTCGGAGCCGCTGCTGGACGCGCTGCGCCGGGGAGACGCCAAGGCGCTGGGCGCGGAGCTGGCCAACGACCTGCAGCCCGCCGCCGTCATGCTCCGCCGTTCCCTGGCCCGGACGCTGGACGCCGGGCGCGAGCACGGCGCGCTGGGCGCGATCGTCTCCGGTTCCGGCCCGACCTGCGCCTTCCTGGCCGACTCCGAGAGCCACGCGGTCGAGCTGGCCGCCGCTCTGCGGGCCGAGGGCGTGGCCCGCGACGCGGTGACCGCCCACGGCCCCGTCCCCGGCCCGACGGTCGGGCAGCGCCCCTGAACCGGTCCGCTCACGGCTGTCCGTGCCGTCGGCGCCGGCCGTGCCGTCCGTGCGGTCTGTGCGGCCCGTGTCCGCGGTGACCGGTCGGCCGCCCGACCCTCTCCGGGGCGACGGCCGCGCCGTCCGGGAGCGGATACCCTTGTAGGGCGATGAATCTGGTCAATCTTGAGTCGGTCTCCCACTCCTACGGCCCCAAGCCCCTTCTCAGCGACGTCTCCCTCGGCATCGAGGCGGGCGACCGCATCGGGGTGGTCGGCCGCAACGGCGGCGGCAAGACCACGCTCATCTCGGTGATCGCCGGCGCCCTCAAGCCCAACGAGGGGCGCGTCACCCACAACCGCGGCCTGCAGATCGGCGTGCTGTCCCAGGGCGACGACCTCGACCCGGACCGGCCGGTGGGCGAGACCGTCCTCGGCGGCCGGGCCGAGCACGAGTGGGCGGGCGACGCGGGCATCCGTGAGATCCTCGCCAACCTCCTCGGCGACATCGACCTCACCGTCCCGGTCGGGAGTCTGTCGGGCGGCGAGCGGCGCCGTACGGCGCTGGCCCGGCTGCTGATCGGCGAGCACGAGCTGATCGTCCTGGACGAGCCCACCAACCACCTCGACATCGAGGCCATCGACTGGCTGGCCCGGCACCTCACCGGCCGCAGGTCGGCGCTGCTGGTGGTCACCCACGACCGGTGGTTCCTGGACGCCGTCTCCACCCGCACCTGGGAGGTCGTGGACGGCGCGGTCGAGCGCTACGAGGGCGGGTACGCCGCCTATGTGCTGGCCAAGGCCGAGCGCGCCCGGATCGCCGCCGCCGCCGAGGCGCGCCGCCAGAACCTCATGCGCAAGGAGATCGCCTGGCTGCGGCGCGGCCCGCCCGCCCGCACCTCCAAGCCCAAGTTCCGCATCGAGGCCGCCCAGGCGCTGATCGCCGACGAGCCGCCGGCGCGGGAGACCGTCGAGCTGGTCAAGTTCGCCGCGGCGCGGCTGGGCCGTACGGTCTACGACCTGGAGGACGTCACCCTGCACGCCGGCGGTCCCGGCCGGGGCCCGCTGGTGCTCGACCACTCGACCTGGCAGTTCGGCCCGGGTGACCGGATCGGCCTGATCGGCGTGAACGGCTCGGGCAAGTCCTCGGTGCTGCGGCTGCTGTCCGGCACGGTCGAGCCCGACGCGGGACGGGTCGTGCGGGGCCGTACGGTCCGCCTGGCGCACCTGTCGCAGGAGCTGGCCGAGCTCGACCCCGCCCGGCGGGTGCTGGAGACCGTCGAGGAGGTCCGCAAGTTCGTCCAGGTCGGCAAGAAGGAGTGGACGGCCTCGGCGCTGCTGGAGCGGCTCGGCTTCAAGGGCGAGGCGCAGTGGAAGGTCGTCGGCGACCTGTCCGGTGGCGAGCGGCGGCGGCTGCAGATGCTGCGGCTGCTGATGGACGACCCCAACGTGCTGCTGCTCGACGAGCCGACCAACGACCTCGACATCGAGACGCTGAACGAGCTGGAGGACCTGCTCGACGGCTGGCCCGGCACGCTGATCCTGGTCAGCCACGACCGCTACTTCCTGGAGCGGGTGTGCGACCGGGTCGTGGCGCTGCTCGGTGACGGGAAGCTGTCGATGCTGCCCGGCGGGGTGGACGAGTATCTCGCCCGGCGGGCCTCAGGCGCGGCGCTGTCGGCCCGCGCCGCCGCCGGCGGGTCCGCGCCCGCCTCCCCGGCCACGTCCGCGCCGGCGGACGGGACGAAGGCTCAGACGGGCCTGTCGGCCAAGGAGGAGCGGGAGCTGCGCAAGGAGCTGTCCCGCCTGGAGCGCCAGCTCGACAAGCTGAGCGGCCGGGAGGAGAAGCTGCACGCCGCCATGGCCGAGGCCGCCTCCGACTACGGCCGGCTGGCCTCGCTGGACGCCGAGCTCAAGGAGATCCTGGCCGAGAAGGACGGGATCGAGGCCGAGTGGCTGGAGACGGCCGACCGCCTGGGCGAGTGACCGAATGATCGTCTCCGGCCGGTTTAGCCTCCGGCAGGCGGGCAGTAGATCATCCGTGCGCTCCGGAAGCTCCGGTTTCATCGGCGTCAAAAGGGACGAGTAGCGTGCGCAGCAGGTCCGCGAGGGCCTGCTGTTCATGCTCTCCCAGCGCCGCCAGCAGGTCGCGTTCGCGCCGGAGAAGGTCGTCGAAGGCGGCGTCCACCCGTTCCCGCCCCGCGTCGGTCAGCGACACCAGCACGCCCCGCCGGTCCTCGGGGTCGGGCCGCCGCCGGACCAGCCCGGCCGCGGCGAGGCGGTCGATCCGGTTGGTCATCGTCCCGGAGGTCACCAGGGTCGCGCGGAGCAGGGCTCCGGGGCTCAGCTCGTACGGCTCGCCGGCCCGGCGCAGCGCCGTCAGCACGTCGAACTCCCAGATCTCCAGGCCGTGCTCGGCGAAGGAGGTCCGGCGCGCGCGGTCCAGGTGGCGGGCGAGCCGGGAGACCCGGCTGAGCACCTGGAGGGGCGCCACGTCGAGCTCCGGGCGCTCCGTGCGCCAGGCGGCCACCAGCCGGTCGACCTCGTCCTCGTGCCGGTCCGCCCGGCCGTCGCCGTCGTCCGCGTGCTGCAGGGTCATGACACGATTCTATCTCTCTTGACATCGAGATATCTCGGCGGATATCAATTATCTTGATGTCAAGAGATATGTGGGACCCCGTGGTCTACGGCCGCTACGCCGGTGAGCGTGCGCGCCCGTTCTTCGAGCTCGTCGCCAGAGTAGCGGCCGAGCGGCCCGCGTACGTGGTGGACGCCGGATGCGGCGACGGCGAGCTCACCGCGCAGCTCGCCGCGCGGTGGCCCGGGGCCGACGTCCACGGCTTCGACTCCTCGCCCGCGATGATCGCCAAGGCGGCGCCGGGCGAGCGGCTGACCTTCTCCGTCGGGGACGTCACCCGATGGCGGCCCGGACGGCCGGTGGACGTGCTGGTCTCCAACGCCGTCCTGCAGTGGGTGCCCGGCCACCGCGAACTGCTGCCAGCCTGGGTGGACGCGCTCGCCCCGGGCGGCTGGCTCGCCTTCCAGGTGCCCGGCAACTTCGGCTCCCCCAGCCACACGATCCTGCGCGAGCTGTACGCCACGGACAGGTGGCGCGACCGGCTCGGGGACCTGGCGCGGGGGGTCCCGGTCGGCGACCCGGCCGAGTACCTGGAGCTGCTGACCGGGCTCGGCTGCCGGGTGGACGCCTGGGAGACCACCTACCTGCACGTCCTGGAGGGGCAGGACGCCGTGCTGCGCTGGGTCAGCGGCACCGCCCTGCGCCCCGCGCTCGACCGGCTGGACCCGCGGGAGACGGAGGAGTTCCTCGCCGACTGCGGCGCGCGGCTGGGCGAGGCGTACCCGCGCGGGCCGTACGGCACCGTCTTCCCGTTCCGCAGGATCTTCGTGGTCGCCCGAAGGTGACGTTCCGGGCCGGACGGTCCGCCTGCCCGGCCTGCCTGGCCCATCGGCCCGCCTGCCCGGCCGGATGCCGAAAAACGGGCGGGGCCTCCTGACGTTTCCGGACGTGGGACGGGGCATCAATACCCACTGCGCGGTGTGAGTCGACCGGGGAGCGGCCTGTGGCGATGGAGATCGAGGACAAGTTCGACGTGCCCGCCGGGTTCGAGGTCCCGGACCTGACCGGGCTCCCGGGGGTCACGGAGGCGGCCGGGCCGGTGACCCACCGGCTCGTCGCGGTCTACTTCGACACCCCTGACCTGCGGCTGGCCGCCCGCGGCATCACGCTGCGCCGGCGCAGGGGCGGGACCGACGCGGGCTGGCACCTGAAGCTGCCCAGGTCCGAGGGCGCCCGGCAGGAGATCACCCGCCCGCTCGGCCGGGGCACGAAGACCGTCCCCGCCGACCTCGCCGACCTCGTGTCCGCCTTCACCCGGGGCGCGCCCCTGGCCCCCGTCGCCGAGCTGGAGACGCACCGTACGGTGACCACCCTGGTCAACGGCGCGGGCGTGCGGCTGGTGGAGATCGCCGACGACCGGGTCACCGGCACCGTCCCCGAGGCCGCCGCGGACGGCGAACCGGGAGCCGGGCCGCACGTGGAACGGTGGCGCGAGGTGGAGGCCGAACTCATCGGGGGCGACGAGCGGCTGCTCCGCAAGGTCGGCAAGCGGCTGGCCGCCGCCGGGGCCGTACCCGCCGCGTCGCCGAGCAAGCTCGCCCGCGCGCTCGGCGCCGCCCGCCCCATCCCCGGACGGCCCCGCCCGCGCGCGCGGCCCGGCTCCGCCGGGGAGGTCGTCGTCGGCTACCTCACCGCCCAGGCGGACGCCCTGCTCGCCCAGGACCCCCGCGTACGGCGGGCCGACGAGGACGCCGTGCACCGGATGCGCGTCGCCGCCCGCCGGCTCCGCAGCGCGTTGAAATCGTTCGGCGCCGTCGTGGAGGACACCGCCGGGCTCCGGGAGGAGCTGAAGTGGCTGGGGCGGGTGCTCGGCGAGGCGCGGGACGCCGAGGTGGTCAGGGAACGCCTGATCGCCGGGTTCGACGCCCTCGGGGAGGGGGCGCTGTCGGGCCCGGTCCGGCTCCGCCTCGACGCCGAGCTGGGAGCCGCCGAGAGTGAGGCCCTGGACCGGGTCCGGGAGGCGCTGCGCGGGGAGCGCTACTTCGCCCTGCTGGACGCCCTCGACGCGCTGACCGGCGCCCCGGCGCTGACCGGCGCGGCGGACCGGCCGGCCGGGACCCTCCGCGCCCAGGCCGCCGGGAGCTGGCGGCGGGTGGTCAAGGCGCACCGGGCCGCCCTGGCCGCCACCGACCCCGCCGGGCGCGAGCACGCCATGCACGACGTGCGCAAGGCCGCCAAGCGGGCCCGCTACACCGCCGAGGCGCTCGGCATGGACGAGCTCGCCGAGCGGGCCGAGGCCGTACAGGACGCGCTGGGCGCCCGCCTGGACGGCGTCGTCGCCCAGGGACGGCTGGCCGTGGTCGCCGACGCCGCGCGGCGGGCCGGGGAGGACACCTTCACCTACGGCGTGCTGACCGGCCTGGAGCGGGCCCGCACCGAGCGGGCCCGCGAGGAGTTCCCGCGCCTGTGGAAGAAGACGTCGAAGGCGGTGGCGAAACTCCTGTGAGGCCCCACCGCGCCGGACCCGGAGGGGCGCGGGCTCGGGCCGTGGTTCCCGGGCGCCGGCACCGTGACGCCGGAACCCGGGGGCCGCGGGGTCAGACGGCGTGGTTCTCGGCGGCGACGAGGCGGCCCGTGACGTGGTGGAGCACCATGAAGCCGCCCTTGGACAGGCGGGCCTCCTCCTGGCCGACGCCGACGCCGGTCATCAGGCCGGGCAGGACCTTGCCGTGGCTGCAGACCGCGGCGGGCCGGCCGGCGGCCAGGAGACCGGTGACCAGGCGCAGGGCCGTACCGGGGTCGTGGCGGCTCTCCGACAGCGCCGGCTCGGGGCGGATCGCGAGACCGGCCCGCCCGGCGTACGGTTCCAGGGTCTGCACGCACCGCCTGCTGGGGGAGCTGACCAGCTCGGCGGGCAGGTAGCCGGGCAGGACGCCGGCCAGCGCCGCGGCCTGCGCCGCGCCGTCCCGATCGATCGGCCGCTCGTCGTCGTCGCCCTCCCACTTCCCGCGCGACCCGGCCAGGGCGTGCCGTACGAGGACGAGCGTGGTGGTGGCCAGCGGCGCGGAGACGAGCGCGTCCAGCAGGCCCGTGTCCCACTCGTAGGTCAGCAGCCGGGCGGCCTCGGCCACCGGCACCCAGGCGACCTCGTCCACCTCGTCGTCCTCCCGTTCGGCGACGGGGCGGGCGTCCTCGGCCACCCGGGCCGTCCAGTAGTCGACGCGCTTGGGCCGGCCGCCGACCAGGTAGTGGACCGGCGGCAGCGGCCGGCCGAGCAGCACCGCCAGGCCCGTCTCCTCGGCCACCTCGCGCAGGGCTCCGGCGACGACGTGCTCGCCCGGCCGCAGCTTGCCCTTGGGGAACGTCCAGTCGTCGAGCTTCGGCCGGTGCACGAGCGCGACCTCCGGCGCGGACTCCCGCCCCCGCCACACCACCGCTCCGGCCGCGCGGATCGGATCCGGCGGGCGGGTGTCCGGGTCAGTCATCCATCGTCCTCCAGCGCCGGGTGCCGATCAGGTGGTCCTGCAGGTCCTCGCCGCCGTGCCGGGTCCACGTGCCGTCGGCGTCGAGCCACCAGGTGGCGGTGTCCTCCGACATCGCGAGGTCCAGCAGGCCCGACAGATATGCCCGCTGCCGCTGGCTTGTCACCTTCACCAGCGCCTCGACCCGGCGGTCCAGGTTGCGGCGCATCAGGTCGGCGCTGCCGATCCAGATCTCCGGCCGGCGGCCCCGGCCGAACTCGTAGATCCGCGAGTGCTCCAGGAACCGGCCCAGCACGCTCCTGACCCGGATGTTCTCCGACAGCCCGGGGACGCCCGGCCGCAGCGTGCAGACCCCCCGCACCCACAGGTCCACCGGGACGCCCACCCGCGAGGCGCGGTAGAGCGCGTCGATGACCGGCTCGTCCACCAGGGAGTTCGTCTTGATCCTGATGCCCGCCGGGCGGCCCGCCTCCTGGTGGGCGGCCTCCCGCTCGATCCTGGCCACCAGCCCGCCGCGCAGCGAGTGCGGCGCCACCAGCAGCCGCCGGTAGGCCGAGTGGTCGGAGTAGCCGGTCAGGTGGATGAACAGGTCGGTGACGTCCTCGCCGACCAGCGGGTCGGCGGTGAGCAGGCCCAGGTCCTCGTAGACGCGGGCGGTCTTGGGGTTGTAGTTGCCGGTGCCGATGTGGCAGTAGGCGCGGAGCTCCCCCGAGGGCTCCTGCCGTACCACCAGCGCCAGCTTGCAGTGGGTCTTCAGGCCGACCACGCCGTAGACCACGTGGCAGCCGGCCCGCTCCAGTTTGCGGGCCCAGGTGATGTTGGCGTGCTCGTCGAAGCGCGCCTTGATCTCCACCACCACGACGACCTGCTTGCCGGCCTCGGCCGCGTCGATCAGCGCGTCCACGATCGGCGACTCGCCGCTGGTCCGGTAGAGCGTCTGCTTGATGGCCAGCACGTCCGGGTCCGCCGCCGCCTGCTCGATGAAGCGCTGCACGCTCGTGGCGAAGGAGTCGTACGGGTGGTGCAGCAGCACGTCCCGCTCGCGCAGCACCGCGAAGATGTCGTCGGAGACGTGCACGACCTCGGCGGGCACGAACGGGCGGAAGGCCAGCTCGCCCCGGTCCAGGTCGGCGATGGCGTGCATGCCGGTCAGGTCCAGCGGGCCGGGCAGCCGGTAGATCTCGTGCTCGGCCACGCCCAGCTCGTCCACCAGCAGGTCGAGGACCTCGGGGGTGATGCTCTCCTCGACCTCCAGCCGGACCGGCGGGCCGAAGCGGCGTTTGAGCAGCTCGCGCTCCAGCGCCTGCATGAGGTTCTCGGTGACGTCCTCGTCCACGTCCAGGTCCTCGTTGCGGGTCACCCGGAAGGCGTGGTGCTCGACGATCTCCATGCCCTTGAAGAGCTGGCCGAGGTGGGCGGCGATCACGTCCTCCAGCGGCACGAACCGGTCCCTGGACGCGGCGACGAAGCGGGGGAGCCGGCTCGGCACCTTCACCCGGGCGAAGACGGTGTGGCCGGTCACCGGGTTGCGGACGGTGACCGCGAGGTTCAGCGACAGCCCGGAGATGTAGGGGAACGGGTGGGCGGGATCGACGGCCAGCGGGGTGAGCACCGGCCGGATCCGCTCCCGGAACAGCCTGCGCATCGCGGTGCGCTCGTCGCGGCCCAGGTCGTCCCAGCGCACGATCTCGATGCCCTCGGCGGCGAGCCGCGGGCACAGCAGCTCGCGGAAGCAGGCCGCGTGCCGCAGCGCGAGGTCGTGGGCGATCGAGGAGATCCGGGTGAGCTCCTCGCTGGGCTTCAGCCCGCTCTTGGTCCGCAGCAGCAGGCCGGTGGCCATCCGCCGTTTGAGGCCGGCCACCCGTACCCGGAAGAACTCGTCGAGGTTGTCGGCGAAGATCGCGAGGAACCTGACCCGTTCCAGGAGGGGCAGGGAGGGGTCCTCGGCCAGCTCCAGCACCCGCTGGTTGAACTGGAGCCAGCTCTCCTCGCGGTTGAGGAACCGTTCCTGGGGAAGAGGTGGTTCTCCGGGGTCGGTCTGCACGACTTCTACGGACATATGACGACAATGCCCGGTTTTTAGAAACTCAACGTGAACGCCGGATCAACGGCCGCCGTCACCCGCCGGATCGGTTCAGGACCCCGGCTGCTCACCGGGGTGCTCGGCGGCCCTGGTCTGCCTGGCGGCCTCCCGCTGCTCGCGCTGACGGACCTTCTCCAGCTCCTTGAGGTCGCGCTCGCGGGCCTTCTCCCGCTCCCTGAGCAGCCGTTCCTGCTCCTTCAGCTCCCGCTCCCGCGCCTTCTCGGCCTCCTTCAGCTCGCGCTGGCGGATCTTCTCCTGCTCGCGGGCGAGCTTCTCGGCCTCGCGCCGTTCGCGTTCGCGGGCCTTCTCCAGCTCCTTGAGGTCGCGTTCGCGGGCCTTCTCCCGCTCCCGGAGCTCCTTCTCCGACGGCCGGGACCGCAACTGGTCCGGGCCGCGGGAGGCGGTCAGGCGGGGGTTCGGGTCCAGGCCCTTCAGACCGTTCCAGGCGAGGTTGACCAGGTGGGCGGCCACCTCCTCGCGCGGCGGCCGGCGCACGTCGAGCCACCACTGGCCGGTCAGCGCCACCATGCCGACCAGCATCTGCGCGTACATGGGGGCGAGCTTGGGGTCGTAGCCCCGGCGGACGAACTCGTCCACCATGACGTCCTCGACCTGGCTGGCGATGTCGTTGATCAGGCTGGCGAACGTGCCGGTCCCGGAGGCGGCGTGGGAGTCGCGGATCAGGATCCGGAAGCCCTCGCTGTTCTCCTCCACGTAGGCGAGCAGCGCGAGGGCGGCCCGCTCCAGCTTGACCAGCGCGTGCGAGGCCGCCAGCGCCTCGGTCACCATGCCGAGGAGCTTGTCCATCTCCCGGTCGACGACGACCGCGTAGACGCCCTCCTTGCCGCCGAAGTGCTCGTAGACCACCGGTTTGGAGACGCCGGCGGTGGCGGCTATCTCCTCCACCGAGGTGCCGTCGAACCCCTTCTCGGCGAACAGGGACCGGCTGATCTGGATCAGCTGTTCCCGGCGTTCCTTGCCTGACATGCGTCGTCGGGGTTCGTTCACGGTTCTAATAATGGCGTTCCCGGGTCGCGAAGCGGGAACCACGTCCCGGACGGCGTCGATTCCGGCACTCCGGTCGATCGTCTCGTCCGAGGCCACGGTGGCCGTCCGCCGCGCGGTCCTGGGCGGGCCGGCGGGCGGCGCCGTGCCGCCGGAGACCGTTGCGGAGGGTCCGGGCGGGGCGCCGGGCGGTGACACGGCGAGGCGGGCCGCCGCGGGGGGACGCGCGGTTCCGGGACTCTGGGACGGGATGCCGGGCGGCGCTGCGGTGACGCGGGCCGCCCCGGTACTCCGTGATGGGCCGTCAGGCGGCAATGCGCTTCGCCGCCAGTCGCTCCGGGTTCGGCCAGCGGACGGAGTGGGCCCAGCCGAGCTTCTCGAACAGCCGGATCACGCCGGCGCTGAGGTCGATCTGGCCCTTGAGCACGCCGTGCCGGGCGCAGGTCGGGTCGGAGTGGTGCAGGTTGTGCCAGGACTCGCCGAAGGAGGGGATGGCCAGCCACCACACGTTGCGTGACTTGTCGCGCGACTCGAAGACCTCCTCGCCGAAGACGTGGCAGATGGAGTTGATCGACCAGGTGACGTGGTGCAGCAGGCCGATGCGGACCAGCGTGCCCCAGAAGAATCCGGTCGCCATGCCCCACCAGGACCAGCTCAGCAGGCCACCGAGGACGGCGGGCATCACCATCGAGGTGATCGCCAGCACCGGGAAGTACCTGTGCAGCTTGATGATGTCGGGGTCCTTGACCAGGTCGGGGGCGTACTTCTCCCGGTTGGCCCGGTCGGCCTCGAACAGCCAGCCCATGTGGGCCCAGAGCAGTCCCTTGCTCACCGCCCAGAAGCCGGTGCCGAACCGCCACGGCGAGTGCGGGTCGCCCTCCTTGTCGGAGAACTTGTGGTGCTTGCGGTGGGTGGCCACCCAGTCGAGCACCGACATCTCCAGTGAGAGGCTGCCGGCGATGCCCAGCGCGATCTTCAGCGGGCGCTTGGCCTTGAACGATCCGTGGGTGAAGTAACGGTGCAGGCCGACGGTGACGCCGAGGCCGGTGATCACGTAGAGGACGAGGGCGATGACGACGTCCGTCCAGCCGAGCCCCCACCCCCAGGCGAGCGGCACGGCGGCGACGAGCGCGATCAGCGGCAGGGCGACGACCACCCCGAACGTGATGATCTCGGGCCGGGTCTTGGGCTCTGGGTCGACGTCCGGTTTCGGGGAGGGGGCGGAACGCTCTTCAAGGACGGTCATGGGCTACCTCGATACGACTCATAGGAGAAGGGCGATTTCGTCCGGCTACGCAACCGTAACCTACGCCATCGTAAGTTAGGAATACCTGTGGCCGGATGTGGAGAAGGTGACGCTCCTCGGTGGATCCCGTGGTCGGTTCACGACTTGCTACCACCGAGCGGATCTGCTAAACGACGTCTTCCGGTCCATGCCCGCAGCGGGGTCCCCCTACTCCTTCCGGTTCCCGTGGCGCAGGCGGAGCCGAAACGAGGCGCGTTCGATATCGATGGCTCGGTATCGTGGGGGGTGGCCGGGTGCCCGGACCGGTTCGGGCGGCCCTGTCGATCCGGTATTGGGTAATTGGCAGCCCGCAAGGTTTTGGTCCTTGTTGTCCAGGTTCGAGTCCTGGTGCCGGAGCTACGGCTTTTGACGGTTTTATTGTTCCGGCTAGTCGGCTGGGTGGGTTCCCGGGCGGGCAGGTATCCTCACGTTGTCGAGTGGGTGACCGTCCGATGCCCTGAGGAGGGCGACCTTCGGTCATCCGCTCCGTCAATGTCTCAGCCGCGACGCCGAGGGAGCCTCGTCCGTGAGTGTGCCGCGCCCGGCCGCCGTCATCGTCCTCGCCGCCGGCGAGGGCACCCGGATGAAGTCGAAAACACCCAAGATCCTGCACGAGCTGTGCGGTCGCGCACTCGTGGACCACATGCTCGCCGCCGCTCGAGGTCTCGAACCCGAGCGGCTCATTGTTGTCATAGGCCACGAGCGCGAACGGGTGCGCGAGCACCTCGCGCGGACCGGCCCCGACACCCAGGCCGTCGTCCAGCCCGAACAGCGCGGCACCGGCAACGCGGTCCGGGTGGTGCTGGAGACCGCCGGGGCCATCGACGGCACGGTCCTGGTGACCTACGGCGACACGCCGCTGCTGCGCACCGAGACCCTCGCCGCGCTGCTGGAACGGCACGACCGCGACGGCAACGCCGTCACCGTGCTCACCGCCGAGGTCCCCGACCCCCGCGGTTACGGCCGGATCGTCCGCGACGGGACGGGAGCGGTCCTCGCCATCGTCGAGGAGAAGGACGCCACCCCCGAGCAGCGGCTGATCCGGGAGATGAACTCCGGCGTCTACGCCTTCGACGGCCGCCTGCTGGCCGACGCGGTCAAGCGGGTCTCCACCGCCAACGCCCAGGGCGAGGAGTACCTCACCGACGTGCTGTCCATCCTCCGGGAGGACGGCCACCGGGTCGGCGCGCACGTCGCGGCCGACCACGTCGAGGTGGAGGGCGTCAACGACCGGGTGCAGCTCGCCTTCGCCCGCCGCGTCCTCAACACCCGCCTGCTGGAGCGTCACATGCGGGCCGGGGTCACGGTCGTCGACCCCGCCACCACGTGGGTGGACGTGGACGTCACCCTCGAACCCGACGTGGTCCTCCACCCCGGCACCCAGCTGCACGGCCGTACGGCCGTCGCCGAGGGCGCCGAGATCGGCCCCGGCGTCACCCTGACCGACACGGTCGTCGGCGAGGACGCGGTGGTGCGCAACGCCGTCTGCGTCGAGGCCGAGATCGGCCCCGGCGCCCAGGTCGGACCGTACGCCTACCTGCGCCCCGGCACCGTCCTCGCGCGCGGGGCCAAGGCCGGGACGTACGTGGAGATGAAGAACGCCCGGATCGGCGAGGGCACGAAGGTGCCCCACCTGACCTACGTGGGCGACGCCACGATCGGGACGGGCTCCAACATCGGAGCCGCCTGCGTCTTCGTCAACTACGACGGAGCCGAGAAACACCACACGACGGTGGGCGACCACGTCCGGGTCGGCAGCGACAACATGCTCGTCGCGCCGATCACCATCGGGGACGGCGCCTACACGGCGGCGGGCTCGGTGCTCACCAACGACGTCCCTCCGGGGGCGATGGCGGTGGCCCGGGGCCGGCAGCGCAACATTGAAGGGTGGGTCGCGCGCAGGCGCGCGGGCACCAAATCGGCCGAGGCGGCCCAAAAGGCCATCGAGACCGGAAACCAGCAGGGGAGCAAGACGTGAGCAAGCGCAGCGAGCCGGCCGGCGGGCACGGCAGCGTCGCGACGACGACCGAGGGCCGTCAGGCGAGGAGGACGGCATGAGCGGCATGAAGCAGACCGGTGAGAAGCAGCTGATGTTCTTCTCCGGGCGCGCCTACCCGGAGCTGGCCGAGGAGGTGGCGAGCCACCTCGGGATCGACCCGACCCCCACCACCCTGCGTGACTTCGCCAACGGCGAGATCTACGCCCGCTACCTGGAGTCCGTCCGGGGCTGCGACGCCTTCGTCATCCAGAGCCACACCGGTCCGATCAACAAGTGGATCATGGAGCAGCTGATCATGGTGGACGCGCTCAAGCGCGCCTCCGCCAAGCGGATCACCGTGATCATGCCGTTCTTCGGCTACGCCCGCCAGGACAAGAAGGGCCGCGGCCGCGAGCCCATCACCGCCCGCCTCATGGCCGACATGTTCAAGACCGCGGGCGCCGACCGGCTGATGTCCATCGACCTGCACACCTCGCAGATCCAGGGCTTCTTCGACGGTCCGGTCGACCACCTGTTCGCCATGCCGGTGCTGGTCCACTACCTCAAGGACAAGCTCGACCTGGAGAGCACCACCGTCGTCTCGCCCGACACCGGCCGCGTCCGGCTGTCGGAGCGCTGGGCCGACACCCTCGGCACCCCGCTGGCCTTCATCCACAAGCGCCGCGATCTCGACGTGGCCAACCAGGTGAAGGTGAACGAGGTCGTCGGCAAGGTGCGGGGCCGTACCTGCGTGCTGATCGACGACATGATCGACACCGCCGGCACGATCTGCAAGGCCGCCGACGCGCTGTACGAGCAGGGCGCCACCGACGTGATCGTGGCCGCCACGCACGCGGTGTTCTCCGACCCCGCGGTGGACCGGCTGAAGAACTCCGGCATCTCCGAGGTGATCGTCACCAACACCCTCCCGCTGGAGGAGGAGAAGAGGTTCGACAAGCTCACCGTCCTGTCGATCGCCCCGCTGATCGCCCGCGCGATCAGCGAGGTGTTCAACGACGGCTCGGTGACCAGCCTCTTCGAGGGCGACACCTGATCCTCCCGGCACCCGCCGCACCCTCCGCGACACCCCCGCGAGACCCCGCCGAGGCGGCGACCCGAGCCTCGGCGGGCCGAACCCGGCCCGCGTGCCGGTAGGCTGTTCGGGTCGCGCGCGCTCGTAACGCCTTCCGCTAGGGCGGGTGAGGGGGAGCGCGCCCTTCAGATTCCATCGAAGATCCCTAGGAGATCCGCCGTGTCCGAAGTAGTCATCAACGCCGAGACGCGCACCCAGTTCGGCAAGGGTGCCGCCCGCAAGATCCGCCGCGAGGACAAGGTCCCCGTCGTCCTGTACGGGCACGGCACCGAGCCGCAGCACCTCATGCTCCCGGGCCACGAGCTCCTGCTCGCCCTGCGCACGCCGAACGTGCTGATCCGCCTCAAGGGCGCGGCCGACGAGCTGGCCCTGCCCAAGGGCGTCCAGCGCGACCCGATCAAGGGCTTCCTGGAGCACGTCGACCTCCTCCTCGTCAAGCGCGGCGAGAAGGTCACCGTCGAGATCCCGGTCACCACGGTGGGCGAGATCGCCGACGGCGTTCTCGACCAGCAGCTCGTCTCCATCGCCATCGAGGCCGAGGCGACCCACATCCCGACCGGCGTCGAGGTCGACGTCGAGGGCCTGGAGGTCGGCACCCAGATCACCGCGGGCGACCTGAAGCTGCCCAAGGGCGCCACCCTGGTCGCCGACCCCGAGACCCTGGTCCTGCACGTCACCACCGCCGCCGCCCCCGTCGAGGAGGCCGCCGAGGGTGAGGGCGAGGCCGCCGCCGAGGGCGAGACCGCCGAGGCCGCGCCGGCCGAGGCCGCCGAGTAGTTTCATCTGCTAGACCTTGTCAGGGCAGCCCGCGACCGGGCTGCCCTGACGCGCATGTGGAAGGGGCGCCGACCATGGACCGCTGGCTGGTCGTGGGTCTGGGGAATCCCGGGCCGGAGTACGCCGGTAACCGGCACAACGCGGGCTTCATGGTGGCCGACGAGCTCGCCGCCCGCATCGGGGGGCGATTCAAGGCGCACCGGTCGCGCGCCGAGGTGCTGGAGGGGCGCGTGGCGGGCGCCCCCGCCGTGCTGGCCAAGCCGCTGTCCTACATGAACCTCTCCGGCGGCCCGGTCAAGGCCCTCGCCGACTTCTACAAGGTCGACCCGGCCAGGGTGATCGCCGTCCACGACGAGCTCGACATCCCGTACGGCGCGCTGCGCGCCAAGCTCGGCGGCGGCGACAACGGCCACAACGGGCTGAAGTCGATCACCAAGTCCCTGGGCACACGGGAGTACCTGCGGCTGCGGTTCGGCATCGGCCGCCCGCCCGGCCGGATGGACCCCGCCGCCTTCGTCCTGCGCGACTTCGCCACCGCCGAGCGCAAGGACCTGCCGTTCCTCGTCGACCGGGCCGCCGACATGGTCGAGTCGCTGATCACCTCCGGCCTGGAGGCCACCCAGAACGCCTTCCACTCGGCCGACCTGAAGCTCTCGGGCCCGCCCAGGTAGTACCCGGACGGCCCGTCCGCGGATCCGCCGCGCCGGTCGCACCGAAGTCGGCCGGGCCCGCCGGGCCCGCCCAGGCAACACCATCCCCGGGGACGTGCGTTCGGGCCTTGGGCCGCCGTTCCTCCCGGTAGCATCCGGTGACCATCGGTTGCCGATCGACTACGCTGGGAGAGCGCGTGCGCGACGTGAACGCCGTCCCGACCGGGCCGGGATCGACGTCGGCGTCCCGCCCGCGCTTGCCCGCCTGGGCCCGCCGTCACCGGGCGTACACCATCGCCGCCGACCTCCTCTGCTCCTCCGTGGCCGGCCTCCTCGCGCTGTTCGCGCGCTCCGGGGACAACACCCCGGACGTCACCCCGTACGTCGCGCTGAGCGCCGCGCTGCCGCCGGTCTGGGTGTGCGCGGCCGCGCTGAACCGCGCCTACGAGCCCCGCGTGGCCGGCCTCGGCCCCGAGGAGTACCGGCGGATCGCGCGGTGCGGGCTCGCCCTCGCCGCCGCCCTGGCCTCCGGCGCCTACCTCGCCCGCACCGAGACCGCCCGCGGGTACGTCGTCCTGGCTGTTCCGCTGGCCACGGCGCTCGCCCTCCTCGGCCGGTACGGCCTGCGCCGCCGCCTGCGCCGGATGCGCGAGCGGGGCCGGTGCGCGCACCGGGTCGTGGCGGCCGGGCGGCGGGCCGCCGTCGCCGAGCTGATCGGCCTGCTCCGCAGGGAGCGCCGCCACGGCATGGAGGTCGTGGCGGCATGCGTGCCGTACGACGGCGGGGCCGACGTCGAGGGCGTCCCCGTCCTCGGCGACCTTTCCGACGTGCCGCTCGCGGTGGGGCAGGCCGCGGCCGACACCGTGGCCGTGCTCGCCTGCCCGGAGCTGGACGGCACGGCGCTACGCAGGCTCGCCTGGCGGCTGGAGCGGACCGGCGCCGACCTCGTCGCCGCCCCGGCGCTGCTGGAGGCCGCCGGACCGCGCACCGCGGTCCGCCTGGCGGCCGGGCTGCCGCTGCTGTACGCCGAGCACCCGCGGATCACCGGCTCCCGCCGCGCGCTCAAGGCCGTCTTCGACCGGGCCGCGGCCGCGGCGCTGCTGGCCGCGCTGCTGCCGCTGCTCGCCGGGCTGGCGCTGGCGGTGCGGGCGTCGGGCCCCGGGCCCGTCCTCCTGCGGCGGCGGCGGGTGGGCCGTGACGGAGCGGAGTTCGTCCTCTACACCTTCCGCACCATGGCCGCCGGCGCCGAACGCGGGCGGGTCGGCCTGCGCGGGGACGGCCGGGCCGTGCCGTACGCGATCCGGCACGACCCGCGCCTGACCCCGCTGGGCGCGCGGCTGCGCCGCCGTTCCCTGGACGAGCTGCCGCAGCTGCTCAACGTCCTGCTGGGCCACATGTCACTCGTGGGGCCGCGGCCGCCGCTGCCGGAGGAGGTCGCCCGGTACGACGACGACGTCCGCCGCAGGCTGCCGGTCAAGCCGGGGATGACCGGCCTGTGGCAGCTCACCGGGCACCCTGACATTCCATGGGAGGAATCAGTACGGTGGGAGCTGCGTTACGCAGAGAACTGGTCCCTCACGCTGGACCTGCAGATTCTCTGGAAGACATGGGTGGCCGCCGCACGAGGAACGGGAGCGCACTGAATTGACGATCCGGGACGACCACGTTCTCGCGGCGGATCTCGCGGCCGAGGCCGGTGAGAGGCTGCTGGCGCTGCGCGCCGAGCTGGGGTTCGGCGACCCCGCGGTCCTGCGCAAGGAGGGCGACACCGCCTCCCATCTGTTCCTCATGGACGCCCTGGCCCGCTCGTGCCCCGGCGACGCCGTGCTGTCGGAGGAGGCGACCCGGGAGGAGCGCCTCGACCCCCGCCGCCTCGCGGCGGAGCGGGTGTGGATCGTCGATCCCCTCGACGGCACCCGCGAGTTCGCCGAGGAGGGCCGCGCCGACTGGGCGGTCCACGTGGCGCTGTGGGAGCGCGGCGCCCTGACGGCCGGCGCGGTCGCCCTGCCCGCGCAGGGCCGCACCCTGTCCACCCTCGAACCCCCGTACGGCCGGCGTCCGCCGCCGGAGGCAGGCCGCGGATCGCGGTCAGCCGCACCCGCCCGCCGGAGTTCGTCCGGGCCCTCGCCGAGCGCGTCGGGGCCGACCTGGTGCCGATCGGCTCGGCCGGCGCGAAGATCTCCGCGGTGCTCACCGGCGAGGTCGAGGCGTACGTGCACGCCGGCGGCCAGTACGAATGGGACTCCGCCGCGCCGGTCGCCGTGGCCCTGGCCGCCGGAGCGCACGCCAGCCGGATCGACGGCTCGCCGCTCCGTTACAACCAGGGAGACCCCTCACTGCCGGATATCCTTGTTTCCCTACCGGAACTGGCGCCAGCATTGCTTGACGGCATCCGGGACCTGCACCGATAAGCACCGCTAGGAGAGTCTGATGCTCCAGTGCGACTACACCACGTCGCAGCTCGACGTCCTCGAGGCAGAGTCCATTCACATCATGCGTGAGGTGGCGGCCGAGTTCGAGCGTCCCTGTCTCCTCTTCTCAGGCGGTAAGGACTCCATCGTCATGCTCCGCATCGCGGAGAAGGCGTTCTGGCCGGCCCCGATCCCCTTCCCCCTGCTGCACGTCGACACCGGCCACAACTTCCCCGAGGTCATCGAGTTCCGCGACCGCCGCGCCGGCGAGCTCGGCGCGCGTCTGGTCGTGGCCAGCGTCCAGGACTCCATCGACGCCGGCCGGGTGACCGAGGAGACCGGCCGCCGGGCCTCCCGCAACCGGCTGCAGACCACCACGCTGCTGGACGCCATCGAGGACGGCGAGTTCGACGCGGTGTTCGGCGGTGCCCGCCGCGACGAGGAGAAGGCCCGAGCCAAGGAGCGGGTGTTCTCCTTCCGCGACGAGTTCGGCCAGTGGGACCCGAAGAACCAGCGCCCCGAGCTGTGGAACCTCTACAACGCGAAGATCCGCAAGGGCGAGCACATCCGGGTGTTCCCGCTGTCCAACTGGACCGAGCTGGACATCTGGGACTACATCCGGCGTGAGGGCATCGAGATCCCCTCGATCTACTACGCCCACACGCGCAAGGTGTTCGAGCGCGACGGCATGCTGCTGTCCGAGAGCGAGTTCGTCACCCGCGACGAGGACGAGCAGGTCTTCGAGGCCGTGGTCCGCTACCGCACGGTCGGCGACGTGACCTGCACCGGCGCCGTCCAGTCCGCCGCCGCCACGGTCGAGGAGATCATCGCAGAGATCGCCGCCACCCGGATCACCGAGCGCGGCGCCACCCGCGCCGACGACCGGGCCTCCGAGGCGTCGATGGAGGACCGCAAGCGGGAGGGCTACTTCTAGTGAGCGCGGTTCCTTCCCGGCCGGTCCGCCCGGCCCGGCAGCCCCTTCCCGCGCGGCCCTCCCGCGCACGCCGTACGACCTCTGGAGAGCGGTTCTGATGGACATCCTTCGCTTCGCCACGGCGGGCAGCGTCGACGACGGCAAGTCGACCCTCATCGGGCGGCTGCTCTTCGACTCCAAGGCGATCTTCGAAGACCAGCTGGAGGCGGTCGAGCGCACCTCCCGCGACCGCGGCACCGAGTACACCGACCTGTCGCTGCTCACCGACGGCCTGCGCGCCGAGCGGGAGCAGGGCATCACGATCGACGTGGCCTACCGCTACTTCGCCACGCCCCGGCGGAAGTTCATCATCGCCGACACCCCCGGGCACATCCAGTACACCCGCAACATGGTGACCGGCGCCTCCACCGCCGA
Source organism: Streptosporangium sandarakinum (assembly GCF_050942225.1). Lineage (NCBI taxonomy): Bacteria > Bacillati > Actinomycetota > Actinomycetes > Streptosporangiales > Streptosporangiaceae > Streptosporangium > Streptosporangium sandarakinum. The sequence continues at coordinate 7,367,668 of NZ_CP192034.1, read as the reverse complement.
CCTGGCGATCGTCCTGATCGACGCCCGCAAGGGCGTGCTGGAGCAGTCGCGGCGGCACGCGTTCCTCACCACGCTGCTGCGGGTGCCGCACCTGGTGCTCGCGGTGAACAAGATGGACCTGGTCGACTACTCCCAGGAGCGGTTCGAGGAGATCCGCGAGGAGTTCACGGCGTTCGCCGCCAAGCTGAACGCCCCGGACCTGACGTTCATCCCGATCTCGGCGCTGCACGGCGACAACGTGGTGTCCCGCTCGGAGAACATGCCGTGGTACAACGGCTCCTCCCTGCTGCACCACCTGGAGAACGTGCACATCGCCTCCGACCGCAACCTGGTCGACGTGCGCTTCCCGGTCCAGTACGTCATCCGGCCGCAGCGCGCCACCGACCCGGCCCTGCACGACTACCGGGGATACGCCGGGCAGGTCGCGGGCGGCGTGCTGAAGCCCGGCGACGAGGTCGTGCACCTGCCGTCGGGGCTGAGCACCCGCATCGCCTCGATCGACACCTTCGACGGCCCGGTGCAGGAGGCGTTCGCGCCGATGTCGGTGACGCTCCGCCTTGAGGACGACATCGACATCTCACGCGGTGACATGATCTGCCGGCCCAACAACCAGCCGCAGGTCACCCAGGAGCTGGAGGCGATGGTCTGCTGGATGTCCGACGCCACCAAGCTGGCGCCGCGCACCAAGCTGACCATCAAGCACACCACCCGCACGGCCCGGGTGCTGGTCAAGGACCTGCACTACCGGCTCGACGTCAACACCCTGCACCGCGACGAGGAGGCCGGCTCCCTCGGGCTGAACGAGATCGGGCGCGTCTCGCTCCGCGTCACCCAGCCCCTGTTCGTGGACGACTACGCGAGGAACCGCCTCACCGGCGGCTTCATCCTCGTGGACGAGGCCACCAACAACACCGTCGGCGCCGGGATGATCACCGACGCCCGTTAGACCTGTTCCGCGGATCCTCGCCGTGGCGCGGGCCCGCCCGGACGACCGCGGCGGGTGTGACGATCCGCGGGCCGCCGGACCGGTCGTCCGGCCCGAGCGGGCCGCCGGGCCGGACGACCGGTCCGGCCCGGCGTGCCCCAGGTAGATCCTTTGTCCTTTCCGCGATGGGTCGGTAACTCTCCGCACTAAGATGTGCACGTTCCGTATCCGACGGGTAAGGATTCGTGCCGTGCCTGACAAGCCGCCTCCCGCCCGGGTCGTCTTCCTCGGCGGTCTCGGCCGCAGCGGGACCACCCTGCTGGAGCGCCTGCTCGGCGAGGTCCCCGGCGTCGCGCCGCTCGGCGAGGTCGTCCACCTCTGGGCCAGGGGCGTGCTGGCGGACGAGCCCTGCGGCTGCCGGCGGCCGTTCAGCGCGTGCCCGTTCTGGCGGGAGGTCGGCGAGCGCGCGTTCGGCGGCTGGCCGGACGACCTCGCTCACCGGATGCTCCGGCTCAGGCGCCGGGTGGACCGCACCCGGTGCGTTCCCGAGCTGGCCCGCCGCCTCGCCGGGTCTCCGGCGCGCGCAGGGTCCACCGGGCCCGCGACGTCTGCGGCGTCCGCCGGGTCCTCCGGGCACGCGGAGCGCCCGGGGCTCGCGAGGCCCGTGACGCCCTCGGAGACCGTACGGTCAGCGGAGCTTACCGAGCTCGCGGAGTCTCCCGAGCTCGCCGAGTACGCCGCGGCGCACCGCCGCCTGTACGACGCGGCGGCCGAGGTCTCCGGCAGGCCGGTCGTGGTCGACTCCAGCAAGCACGCCTCCACCGCCTTCTGCCTGGCTGCGGCCGGGCTCGACGTGCGCGTGGTGCACGTCGTGCGCGACCCCCGCGCGGTCGCCCACTCCTGGCGCAGGCGGGTGCCCCGCCCGGAGGACGGCCGGCCGATGACACGCTGGTCACCGGCCCGCACCTCGCTGCACTGGCTCGCCCAGAACCTCAGCCTGGAACTGCTGGCGCGCGGCGGCGCCCACGTCACCCGGGTCCGCTACGAGGATCTGCTCGACGCCCCGGCCGCCGTCCTCGGCCGCCTGGCCGTCGAGGCCGGTCTCGCGCCCCGCCTCGACTTCCTCTCCGTGGGCCGGGCCGACCTCTCCCCGGCCCACACGGTCTCCGGCAACCCTGTGCGTTTCACGGTCGGCCCGATCGGCCTGGATCCCGACGACGGCTGGCGCACCGCCGCCCCGGCGCGGCACCGGCGCCTGGTCGCCACACTGACCTGGCCACTCATGATCAAGTACGGCTACGACAGGAGGCCGGCGTGAGCCCATCGGTGGGCGTGGTCATCCCCACGCGGGGGCATCGGCCCGACCGGCTGCGCGCCGCGATCCGCGCCGCGCTCGGCCAGGACCACCCCGGCCCCCTGGAGGTGGTCGTCGTCGTCGACGGCGGCGACCCGGCGGCGGTCGCCGACCGGACGGCCGACCTCCTGGCCGCCCAGTGCCCGGCCGCCTCCGGCGAGGAGACGCCGCGCCGGGTCCGGGTGGTGGCCAACCGCCTCAGCCCCGGCCTGCCGGGGGCCCGCAACACCGGCATCGCGGTGCTCGGCACCGACCTGGTGGCCTTCTGCGACGACGACGACGAATGGGCGCCCGGCAAGGTCGCCGCCCAGGTCGCCGCCCTGGAGTCGCGGCCCGGCGCGGAGTTCTCCAGCTGCGCCATCGAGGTCGAGTACGGCTCGCGCCGCGTCCCCCGGCTGGCCGGGACCGGCACCGTCACCCGGGCGCACCTGCTGCGCTCGCGCATGGTGATGGTCCACTCCTCGACGTTCCTGTTCCGGCGGGGCGCCCTCTGGGCCGACGAGAGCGCGCCGGGGGGCCAGAACGAAGACTGGGACCTCGCGCTGCGCGCGGCCGCGCGCCACCCGATCGCGCACGTGGACCGTCCCCTGGTGCGGGTGCGCTGGGGCGGTTCGGCGTACGCGACCCGCTGGGCCGACCGAATCGCCGGGCTGGAGTGGATGCTCGCCCGGCACCCCGATCTGGTCGTGGACCCGCGCGGCGCGGCGCGGGTCTACGGCCAGCTCGCCTTCCACCACGCCGCCCTCGGCCGGCGGAGGGAGGCGGGCCGCTGGGCCTGGCGGGCGTTCACCGCGCGCCGCGGTGAGCCCCGGGTGCCTCTCGCGCTCGCCGTGGCCGCGGGCCTGGTGCCGGCCGGGACCGTCCTCGGGACGCTCCACAACCTCGGGCGCGGCATCTGATGGCGCTCCGGGCCGTCCAGGAGACGCATCAGGCCCCGAAGAAGACGCGTCAGGCCGGCCAGGAGGCCGGCTGGACCGGTCAGGTGGCACGTCGGGCCGGCCGAACGCGCGGAGCCGTTCCGGAGACGGCCGCCCGGGACGCACACCGACCCGCCCGGGAGGCGGTGCGCGCCCAGCGGCGGCCGTGGCCCGGCGACGACCACGGACGGCCGCGCCACCGGGTGCGCGTGGCGGGCCTCACGATCGACCCGATGACCGAGGGGGAGGTCGTCGACCACGTGGTCGGCGCGCTGAAACGCGGCGAGGGCGGCCACCTCGTCACCCCCAACATGGACATCGCCTGGACCGCCGCCCACGACCCCGGGGCGCGCGAGCTCGTCGAGCGGGCCGACCTGTCGATCGCCGACGGCATGCCGCTGGTGTGGGCGGCCAGGCTGCTCGGCACACCCCTGCCGGCGAGGGTCGCCGGGGCCGACCTGATCTGGTCGCTGTCGGAGGCGGCCGCCTTCTACCGCCACCCGGTCTACCTCCTCGGCGGCCCGCCGGGGGTGGCCCGGCAGGCGGCCGACCGGCTGGTCCGGCGCCATCCCGCGCTCGTCGTCGCGGGCACGCAGGCTCCGCCGTACGGGTTCGAGACGGACCCCGGCGGCCACGACGAGATCAGGGAGGCGCTGGTGGCCGCCGCGCCCCGGCTGGTCTTCGTCGGGCTCGGCTTCCCCAAGCAGGAGCGGCTCATCGCGCGGCTCCGGGACGACCTTCCCGGCACCTGGTTCGTGGGGTGCGGCTCGGCCATCGCGTTCGCGGCCGGGGCGACGCCCCGGGCACCGGTGTGGATGCGGGGGGCGGGGCTGGAGTGGCTGTTCCGCCTGGTTCACGAGCCCGGCCGGCTTGCCCGCCGCTACCTCCGCCACGACCTGCCCTTCACGCTCCGGCTCCTGGGCTCCTGCCTCCTGCGCCGGCTCTTCTCCTGAGCACCGCCTCCCGGCCGGTCCGGCCACGTTCCCGGGCTCCGCGCCCCGGGTGAACCAGGTCAACCGGGCTCCGTGTCCCGGTTGACCTGGTTCACCCGGCCGAACTAGCTTTTACTCATGCGAGTAAGCCAGGCAGGTGAGGGGCGCTCGCTCGCCGCGACCGCCCGCCGCGCGCAGATCGTGGCGGCGACCATCGAGACGATCGCCGAGCTGGGCTACCCGCAGACCTCCTTCGCCCGTATCGCCGAGCGGGCCGGGCTGAGCAGCACCCGGCTCATCTCCTACCACTTCGCGGGCAAGGACGAGCTGATCGGCGCGGTCGTCACCGAGGTCCACCAGGCGATCGGGCGGTTCATGACCGAACGGCTGGCCGGCCGGCCCGACGCCCGAAGCGCGCTACGGGCCTATATCACCGGCGTGGTGGAGTTCGTCGCCGAACACCGGGCGCAGATGCAGGCCCTGATGGAGATCTTCCTCGACTTCCGCGGGCAGGACGGCGACGGCGGCTCCTACGACGCTGCGACCGAACGGCAGGTCCTCGGCTCCCTTGAGGAGATCCTGCGCTGGGGGCAGGCCACCGGCGAGTTCCGCGACTTCGACACCTTCGTGATGGCCGCGACCGTCCAGCGGTCCGTGGACGGCCTGCCGTTCCTGCTGCGAACCGAGCCTGACCTCGACCTCTCCCACTACGCGGACGAGCTGGCGACCATCTTCGACCTCGCCACCCGGAACCGGCACCCCCTCTCCGAAGGAGAGGACGCCCGGTGAACGGACGCGGTCCGGCTCGTGGGCGTCGCCCCGCACGCCTCCGCGGATCAGTCGTCCACGAGGGTGACGCGCTGATCGGCTGAGCCCGTGTAGGGGCCGTAGAGGATGAACGCCGTCGGCGGACGCTTGCCGGCGAACTCCTTGCCGATGGACAGCGCCTTGCCGGAAGGGACGCTCACCAGCCGGCGCACGCCGTCGCTGAAGGCCGGGCGGTGCCAGCGCTGGGCCGGGACGGAGGCGCATGGCCTGATCCGGACCGCGAGCATGCCGCCGCCGTTGAAGGCGACGGTGTCGTACCGCTCACCGGCGGCCAGGCAGCGTCCGCTGACGACGTTGACGAGCTGGAACCGCTGGGCGCCGCCCCGCGTGCGCCAGGCCGTACGCGGGTCGGCGCACGGCAGCGCCGCCACCAGCCCACCCGCCGCACCGACGCATCGGCCCGCGTGGGCGATCCGGGTGCCCGGCCGGGGAGTGGGCTCGCGGGGGGACCGCGACGCGGGTCCCGGGGTCGTCACGCGGACGGCCGGGGTTCTCCCGCGGGAGGGAGCCTTGGTCCTCACGCGGGTGGGCTCGGGTGCCCGGGTCCTCACGCGGGTGGGCCTCGGGGTGGGTGACGCGCCCGGCGCGGGAGCGGCGACCTGCGCGGACGGGGAGGGAGCCTGGTCCGGTGGCGGGTTGAACACGGCCACGGTCACGGCCACGGCGGCGATGATCGCCGTCGCCCCCGACACCGGGATCACCCAGCCCGGCATCGCGGCCCCCTTCGGCGTGGCGACCGGCGTCCCGGCCCCCGCCCCGGTCGGCGTCCCGGCCCCTGTCGTGCCCGGCGTCCCGGTCCCTGTCGTGCCCGGCGTCCCGGTCCCTGTCGTGCCCGGCGTCCCGGTCCCTGTCGTGCCCGGCGTCCCGATCCCTGCTCCGGTCGGTGTCCCGGCTCCCGCCGTGCCCGGTGTCCCCGCTCCCGCCGCGATCCACTTCTCCGCTCCCAGGGCGAGCGGGAACAGGGCGATCGGCAGCGCCGCGCGGAGTGTGGCGTTGAGGTCGAGCAGCTCCGCGTGCGCCCGGGCGCAGCTCGCGCAGGACTCCAGGTGCCCGCGCAGCGCCCGCGGAAGACGGCCGGTTCTCTTGCGCACGACCGCCGCCAGCGGCTCGGCGTACTCCCGGCAGCGAGGCGACGCGCCGGACGCGTACGCGGCCAGGTACGCCCTGCGCAGCCCCTCGCGGGCGCGGAAGGCCAGCACGCCGACGTTGCCGGGAGTGATGCCGAGGATCTTCGCGACCCGCTCGGGCTCCTCGTCCTCGATCAGGGTGTGCCAGAGCACGGTCCGCCAGCGTGCGGGCAGCGAGCGGTAGGCGTGGGTCACGAGATCGTCCGGCGGCTCTGGAGCGGCCGTCGTGAGGTCGTCCTCGCGGAACTCGTCGGTCAGGACGAACCGCTGATCGGAGCGCGCCCACTCCGCCGCCGTGTTGCGGACCACCGCGTACAGATAGGGACGCCAGTCGCCGGTCGGACCGGCCGGGCCGTTCCGGACGGTCCGCAGGGTCCGCGCGAACGCCTCGCTGGCCAGGTCCTCGGCGGTGTGCGGATCCTGGCACAGGCGGCGGGCGAAAGCGATGACGGCCGGATGGTGCCGCTCGTACAACTCGGAGACGGCACGATCGTCCCCGGCCCTGACCATTCGGGTCAGGGCCAGATCATCACTTTCCGGGTTGATCATTTACCTGATTGTAAATTTGACGGAATCCTTCTGGTACGCGGCTTTGGCGTAGACGCCGGCGGGCTTGGCGGAGGAGGCGATGAGCCGGGTGGCCTTCGTGGTCGCGCTCTTCAGCGTGATCGAGCCGCCGGCCTTCTCCAGCAGCCAGCGCTGTCCCCTGGCGGCCCCGCTGCACCTGACCAGGACGACCGGGCGCTTGCCGCCGCTGACCTTGCCGAGCGCCATGCAGCGGTTCTGGCGGCGCACCTGCACGTGCTCGCCGACCGTCACGACGTTCCACCTGGCGCCGCAGGCGCCGAGGCGCACCCTGGTGCCTGACGAGGTCAGGCAGGTGCCGTACGTGGTCCTGAACCGGACGTTGCGGCCCCGCACGGGAGCCTCGGCGGGGGCGGGGTCGAGCGACTCGACCGGGCCCGACGTGACGGCCGGCTCCGGAACGGAGGTCGGCGTCGCGGTCGGCCGAGCGGTCGGTCCGGCGGTCGGGCGGGTGGTCGGCGAGGCGGTCGGCCGGGTGGTCGACTGTGACGTGGCCGTCGGGGCCGGGGTGCTCGGCCGGGTGGGTGAGGAGGCCAGGCCGCCCAGCAGCTCGGCCACGAACTCACCCTTGCCGTCGCGTACCACCGCTCCGCCGTCACGGTTGTCCTTGACGGCCGGCTTCCCGCCGGCGCGGCTGGTGAAATTGGTCCTGTCCTGACCGGCGTCCGGCAGCCACTGCTGCGCCTTGTCCTTCTTCGCGCACGGGCCGGTGACGACGGTGTCCGCCATGGTGAGGCAGTGGCCGGTCGCCGCGTTGCGGATCGTGAGGTACCCGTCGTCGTCGATGCCGCGCTGCCACGTCTGCGCGGAGCCGTCCGTGCACGCGCGCTGCACGACCTGTGCCGCGCTCCCGTCGAGGCATCTGCCGCCGTCCACCACCCTGATGCGGAACCGCCACACCGGGCTCGGCTGGTCCTGGATCAGGTACGGGCTGAACGCGACGTTCCTGATCCTCTCCAGCTCCGGCTGCCGTACCGGCGTCGGCTCGAAGTAACGGAAGTCGTCGATCCGGCACGAGTCGAGGTGGTAGTTGGACGCGGGGTCGCTCGTGCACTCCTTCCGGGTGCCCATGTTCCGGCAGACCGGGTCGTTGCCGTTCACGCCGCCCCCGTCGCAGTGCGAGAGCCCGAAGCTGTGGATCAGCTCGTGGGTGAGCCCGGCCTCGCTCCAGCACCAGCGCGGGAGGATGACGTTGCCGGTGCTCAGGCCGGCGTTGGCACCGCCGCCCGTGCAGGAGTCCGTGATCTCGTTGTCCCTGACGAGGTACAACGGCTTGACCCGGTTGGTCTGCCAGAGCGTACGCACCAGGGCCGGCTGGGAGGCGAGGTTCTCGGCCATCGCCTTGCCCATCTCGGCTCGGTTGCGACCCTTGGTGAACGGCAGCTTCGCCACCACCGGACGGCAGTCACCGTCCTGCACGAACCGGATCCGCCGGGAGACCCCGAACCGCTCGGCGCTGGAGTCGACCGTCTGGTCGGTCTCCCAGATGGTGTTCAGCAGGGCGGCGCTGTCGGCCTCCCAGGCGTCCTGCCCGGGTTGGTGGACGTAGATCGGCAGCACCCAGCCCTTGTCCTCGGCATCCACCCCGTCACAGGCGAACCGCGACTGGGCCGCCGGAGCCGCCGCCACGGCGGGCGACGGCGCCGCCAGGCCCGCCCCGCCCATCGACAACAGCAGCGCCGCCATGAGGATGGATCTCAACTTGCTCAATCCGAGCTCCTTTCGTTCACAGAGGAAGGAGTCCGGCCGTTCGCCTGGATTACGCGGCTTCAGAAATTTTTCGGTCCCGTCGTGGTTCCGTGGCGTTCGAGACGGTCGCACGTGTGGCGTGGGAGCCGAGGGGGCTCGTCGCCGGCCATGCCGGTGACCGCCCTCCTTCCGGGCGGCCACGGCCGCTCGTGCGGTGACCGGCCATGCGGTGGCCGCCCGTGCGGTGATCGTCCGTACGGTGGCCGCTCGTGCGGTGGCCGGCCGTGCAGTGGCCGGCCGTGCGGATCAGGGAGCGGCCAGCCGCCTGACCCGGTGGGCCTCCTCGCGGCTCAGCCGCGCCGCGGCCGCGGCCGCCGCCCGCCGGGAGTCCATCGGGCGGTACGCGGTGCGGGACAGGCCGCTCCAGGCGAAACCGCCGCCCGGCCGCCCGGCGGACGCGGTGCAGGCGTGGGAGACGCGGCGTTCGGCGCGGGAGGACCAGGTCAGGCCCGCCCAGTCGTACAGGCCGCGGAAACCCCGCACCGGGTCGGCGGCCAGCTCCTCGTAGCTCACCAGCAGGATGCCGGGGTGCCGCGCGGCGAGGGCGACGGCGACGTCCCGGGCGGCCCGCCACAGGGCGACGGTCGTCGTCACCGGGTCCCGGCAGTCCGCCAGCGTGCGCAGCTCCGCCAGGCACGGGTGGTCGCGGACCAGCAGCGGCTGCCCGAGCAGCTCCCGGGGGCTGACCGCCCAGCCGAGCCGCCGCCAGCTCCCCACCAGCCCCACCGGGTCGCGGAGCAGCAGGATCACCCGGCAGCCCAGCCGCTCGGCGAACCAGCCGGCCGAGAACAGTGCGAAGGGATCGTCCAGCAACGCCCGCCGCCCGGCCAGCCTGCCCAGCGTGAACGCCGTGCCGTACCGGACCAGCCGTGCCAGGTCGTACGGCGAGCGGTTACGGCGCAGCTCGGCCAGGAATCGGTAGCGCAGCGCGACGGTGTCGGCGAAGGCACGCAGCCAGACCGCCTCGTTGTCCGGGCAGATGTACTGGAACCGGTGGGTCACGCGGGCGTCGAGCACCCCCGGGCAGCCGCCGGGCGGATGCCCGGGGTTCAGCGGCTCGTTGACGTAGACCAGCTCGCCCCCGGCGGCGAGCATCTTGCCCGTCCAGCTCGTGCCGCTCCTCGGCAACCCGGTCACCAGCACGGGCGTCATCGGCGGCCTCCGGCTCGGCGGCCCGGCTCCCCGCCGGCACCACGCTCCGCGGCACTGCCCGGACCATGACCCGGATCCCTGTCCGCATCGTGGTCTGTGGCGTGGCACAGGTCCCCGTCCGCCCCGCGGTCCGCGTCGTTCATGTCCGCGGACGCGGGCGGGGAGGCCGTACGGCGCGGCGGACGCCACGGTGTCAGCGCGGCGACGCTGTGCGCGCCGAAGGGGCGCAGGCCGTAGCGCCGGTGGATCCGCCACAGCGGGAGCAGGTTCTTGACCAGCGTGCCCCCGGACCAGCCGAGGGCGGCGCCGAGCACGCCCGCGGAGGGCACCAGCAGCACGTCCAGCGCCACGGTCGTCGCGACGGCCGCCACCAGGTTGGCCAGGCTGGAACGGGTGTGCCCGGCCGCGGACAGCGCCATGTCGGCCATGCCGCAGGCGGTGGCGGCCATCATCGTCCCGGCCAGCACGAGCGCCACCGGCACGCCGGAGGCGTAGCCGTCGCCGAACACGCCGAGCAGCCACGGCGCGAACGCGGCGTAGCCCAGCCAGATCGGCCAGGTCGGCACGACCAGCCACATCGTGGCCGACTGGTACAGCGCGCGGGCGCGCGGCAGGTCTCCTCCGGCCAGCGCGCGCACCAGTCCGGGCTGCACCGCCTGGGCCAGCCCCTGCCCGGCGAGCTGTCCCACGACCTTGAACCGGGTCGCCGCGGTGTAGACGGCCGCCTCCGCCGGGCCGGCGAGCGCCGCGACGACCAGGACGTCCAGCCGTTGGAAGACCGACTGGAGCGCGGCGGCGGCCGACCGGGGCCAGGTGTCGCGCCACAGGTCGAGCGCGGCGCCCGGCGGGCGCGGTCCGCGCGGCAGCCGCCGGCGCAGCCAGAGCGCGGCCGTCGCCAGGACCACCGCGTACGGCCAGGCCCAGGCCGCCGCGAGCGCCGTGAGCGTGACGGCGTCCACTGGCTCCACGGTGTTCACGAAGGCCCCGGTGTTCACGGCGGCCGGCGCGGGGCCGCCCGCGCCGGTGTGCGCGGCCCAGAGGACCAGTGTCACCCCGGCGAGCTGGGCCGACGGCAGGAACAGGCCGGTGAGCAGGACGGTGGGCCGCATCGCGCCGAACCCGCGGGTCGCGGCCACCGCGACGTCCGCGCACACCACCGCCGGCAGCGCGGCGGCCAGCACACGCGACGCGGGGTCGGCCGGGCGGAGGACGGCGACGGCGGCGACGGCCAGCGAGAGCGCCGCGACCGGGACGAACGCCGCGCGGACGTAGCCGCGGGCGGGGCCGTACCCCAGGGGGCGTGACCGGGCGATGAGACGGACCAGTCCGTTTCCGGCGTCCAGGCGCAGGATCCCGGCGGCGGTCAGGCACAGCGCCGTCGAGGTGAAGAACGCTCCCGCCGTCTGCCGGTCCGTCCCCCGGGTGACCAGCACGACCGTCGCGAACTGCGCGGCGGCGCCCACACCGGCCCCGGCCAGGCCCGCCAGCCCGGCCCGCGCCGTCCCGCGCATCGAGCCCGGTCCACCCGGTGCGGTGCGGTCCGGCGGGCGCGGGGAGGTCAGCGCGGCCACGACGGACTTCCGGCGGCCGGTCCGGGAGCGTGGGACGCGGATGCGCGGGACGGCGCGGGACGGGCCAGCGTCATCGTGCGGCCCGGGTCGGGTCAGCGCCGCCATGACGGCTCCGCGCCGAGCCACGGTGAGAGCCGGGCGTCGGGCTCCTCGAAGCGGCCGGCCAGCTCGCGGCGGAGCGGCCCGGGCATCGGGGCGGGCCGCGGCCGGGCGTTGTGCCGTTCGAACCGCGGGTCGCCGAGGTGCGGCAGGCCGAGGAACTCCAGCACCCGGTCGTAGACGACCTCCGGATCGGCGAAGAACCGCCCGCTGTCCAGGACGAGCAGCCGGTCCCGGCCGAACAGGGGCTCCAGGCGGGCGAGCTGCTCGGCGTAGCGGCCCCGGGCGAGGTAGGCGTGGTGGCGGTGGGCGTGGCTCACCGAGTGCGGGCAGGCGCGCAGGGCGTCCTCGGCCCCGGCCAGCCGCTCCTCCTCCAGCTCCACCGCGCGGGCGAAGTCGGGCTCGGTCTCGAAGCCCCGGGCCAGCTCGTGGGCGTGCGCGGAGAAGGCGCGCTCGACGGGGTCGCGGACCAGCACGATCAGCTTCACCCCGGGCAGGTCGCGGGCGATCCGGGGTCCGGCGAGCGGGTGGAACAGGTAGTAGGGGGACGACTCGAACGCCTGGGGGCGGCAGCCGTACCGGTGGGCCAGGCGCGCGGTCCGGGCCCGGAGCGGGAAGTGGGCGCGGTACCACGGAAGCCCCCGGTCGTAGGCCACGTCGAAGTAGTGGACGCCCTTGTGGAGCACCGGTTTGAGGATCAGCGGATGCCGCGCCAGCGCCCGGTACAGCGAGGTGGTGCCACAGCGCTGCGCCCCGATGATCAGGAAGGACGGCAGGAGCCGCTGCCCGGCGGTCAGTCGTCCCACGGCACGGGACACGGCATGGGCCGGGCGCTTCACCCCGGGGATCACTGCGAACTCCTCTGCGTGTGGGGATCAGGTCGGAAATCCCCCTCCTGCCGGAAGGGGGTGGCCTCAGGCGAGGGCCTCCTCGCCTCAGATGAGGGTCTCCTCGAAGTCGACGGCGGGGCCGAGCCACCGGCCGGGCGGGCCGAGGGGGGAGTGCCCGTCGGCGGCGTGCCGGTCGGCCAGGGCGATGAGGTAGCGGGCGGCGGTCAGCCTGGCCTCGGCCGCGGTCAGCCCGAACGGCGCCAGGACGCGCAGCGCACGGGCCACGCAGGCGCGGGCCGCGGTTGCGGGGTCGGTACGGCGCAGCGCGTGCTGGAAGAAGTGGTGGACGGCGTCGAAGCCGAGCGGCACCCCGGTGGCGAACCGCTCCCAGTCCCACACCAGCAGCCGCCCGTCCGGACCGCGCGCGATGTTCCACGGTGAGAAGTCGCCGTGCCAGGCGAACCCGTCCGCTCCGCCGGCCTCGCCGTGCCGGGTGAACCCGTCCGGTCCGCCGTCCCGGCCGTCCCGGTGGATCCGGCCGAGGCGGCTGATCTCGGCGACCGCCCCGACGAGCAGGTCCTCGGGCACGGGGCCGCGCCGTACGGGCAGCGGGGACAGCGCGAGCACGGACAGGCCGCGCCACGTCCCGTGGTGCAGCACGACCGGGGGGACGACGGTCTTCAGCGGCACGTCCGCCAGCAGGCCGAGCGTCCGGGCCTCGTGCGCGACGAGGGCGCGGGCGCGGTCGGTGTCGCCGATCTTCACGAAGGCGGCCGGGCCGTCCGGGGTGCGGGCCTCCAGGATCGGCTTGCGGTTGGCCCGCCGGGCCGGGCGGACGTGCAGCACGACCTGGACCGGCGCGCTCAGTGCCTCACCGAGGTAGGTCTCGATGGTGTCCTCCCCGGAGGGCACCATGACCCTCCGGCCGGGGTGCCACCACCGCCGCGGCGCGAGCCTGCGGGGGAGCAGGGGGTGCGGGAGCAGGCTGTAGGGGCGGATCTCGCCGGCGCCGGGGAACAGCAGTCGGACGGTCCGGTCGAGGTAGCGCAGCCGGGCGCGGGCGTCGCCGGCGCGGCCCGCCCGGGGCTCGGTCCGGGGGCTGGTCAATCGAACACGCCTCCTCCGCGGACGACCGGCCCGGGACGGCCGGGGGACGGTGCGCCGGTCTGGTTCCGCCACAGGAGCGCGAAAGAGACCAGGTACAGGCCGAGCGGTGTGACCAGCCCGTCGTAGACGAACATGTAGAGCAGGGTGAGGATCATCACCAGGACCCCGGCCATCCCGATCGGGCTCCGGTCGCGCCAGTGGCGGCGGACGGCTCCGGCGAAGAAGGCCACGTACAGCGCGGCCCCGGTGAACCCCTGCGTGATCATCAGGTGCCAGAGCTGGCCGTCGCTGCCCAGCGGGGGGTGTCCGCAGGTGTCGCACCAGTCGGTCTTCCCGGTGGTGATCGTGCGGTGGTTGCCGGTGGCGTTGCGGGTGTTGCCGTAGCCGATCACCGGGGAGGTGCGTGCGGCGGTGACGGTGGCCGAGACGGTGAAGGCGCGGATGTCGTTGCTGTGCGGGTTGTCCAGGCGCTGGGCGACCATCGTCCGCAGCGGGGAGAGCAGGAACGCCAGCGCCGCCGCGGCGACGGCTGCGCAGAGCACGGCGCGGGTCCGGCCTCCCAGGCGCAGAAGCAGGTAGGCCACGCCGACGCCCAGGCCGATCCACAGGCCCCGGTTGAGGGAGTAGACGATCGGCACGGCGGCCAGCGCGAGCAGCGGCGGCACGGCCAGGCGCCGGCGCGGCCCGCCGTACACCCACCAGCCGACCACGAACCAGACGAGCAGCACCGAGATGTTGCTGCCCCAGGCGTTGGCCCACTCGAAGGGCGCCTCCGGGCGCGGGGAGGCGTGGCCGAGCACCTTCTGCACCTGCGCCGCGGTGGGGTGGATCAGGTTGTGGACGAAGGGGTTGCCGCTGACCGCACCGGGCAGCAGCCGTTCGACGGGCGAGGTGAAGTCGGCGTGCGGGGCGACCACCCCCAGCAGACCGCCCGCGACGGTCGTGACGAACAGCGCGCCCAGCATGCGGACCAGGGTGAGCTGGGGGAGCTCCCGCTCGGTCAGGTTGCCGAGGTAGAGGACCATGATCGTCAATGAGGCGTAGAGGGCCAGGCGCATGAGGTATCCCGCGATCCGCCCGGGGCCGAACTCGCCGTAGGTGCCCGGGGGCATCTCGCCGAGCATGAGCGCGCTGACGAGGTATCCGGCCAGCAGCAGCAGCCAGAGCCCGAAGCCGCGCGGCATCCTGATCGGCCGTCGCCGCCACAGGACCAGCGCCATCGCCGGGGCGAGCGCGATCACCGACAACCCGCCGAGGCCCAGCGCCCACCACAGCGGGTATCCGACCAGCAGCGCGGCGATCGGCCAGGCGGCGCGGTGCGGCAGGCTCACCACCGGGCGGCCGCCTCGCCGGGCGCGGCCAGGCGCCGGGCGCCGGGTCGGGGGCGGGGACGGGGACGGGTGGCCGGGCGCTCGGGCAGCCATCGGGCGAGGCCCGCCCCGGCGAGCAGGCCGGTCATCAGTCCGCTGCCGAGATACAGCGGGGGGCTGGGCGCGCTGGGCCCGGCCGGCGGCACGGCGTCGCTGATCACCGACCCGGGGGTGACGGCGACGGTCCGCAGCGCGTCGTACCGGAGGGTCAGGCTCGCGGACTGGCGGCCCAGGACGTTCTGCCGGTGGGCGGCCAGGGTGCGTTCGGCGGTGCCCCTGGCCAGGCGGGGCAGCGCCTCCGCGCCCGCCGCCAGGCTCGTGTTGACCTGACGCAGCTTGGCCAGGAGCGCCCGCAGCTGTGCGTCGCGCGCCTGCTCGGCCGACTCGCCGCGGTTGGTGAGATAGGCCCTGGCGTAGGCGGACGCCCCGGCGGCGGCGGCGCGAGGATCGGCGGCGGTGTAGGAGAGGCCGAGGACCGAGGTGTTGGGCGGGACGGAGACCTCGACGGGTCCGGGGGAACGGCCGAGCAGGGCGCGGACCCGGGCCGCCACGACCGCGGACTTGGCGATCTGGGCCTCGGTGTCGAGGTTGAGCGGCTCGCGCTGGCGGTTGGTGACCTGGTTGACCTGCTCGGGGAGGCCGGTGGGGGAGACGAGCACCTGCGCGGAGGCGGTGTAGGAGGGCGGGACCACCCGGAGCAGGAGGCCGCCGCAGCCGAGGCCGGCGGTGATGAAGATCAGCAGGATCGGCCACCTGCGGCGGAGCAGGGACGTGTAGTCCGCCAGGTCTCCGCCGGGGCGGCGGGCGGGTGCGCCCGGGAACGGGCTCGGGTGAAACGCCGTCAATCGAACGCACCTCCTTCACGGGGATCGACACGGCCCGGTCGGCGCGGGGCTTCATGAGGGTCGCCGCGCCTGGAAGCCCTTTCCCTCGGGAGGGGGGCCGTTGGCGTGCGCCCCGCTCGGGCGGGTCGGCGCTTGGAGAACCCTAGGAACTATAGGTCGGCTTTTCGGTTTCCCGGACCGATACACAAGATTTTCTTTAGATTGTTCTCGCCTGTAGCGGCGCGATGGCCAGCGTTTATCGGATATTTCCTATTCGCCGCTCTCGCGCGGCTCCGGCGCGTCGCCACCCGCGCCGGATCGTCGTTTCCGCAGGCCGTACGGCCTGTGCCCGGCGGCGGTCCGGTCGGTGGCCGATGACGACGCGGTTCACCGCCGGTGGCGGCGCGACCTGGAGCGGAATCCGGGAGAAAGGGTCGTCAATGCGGTGGTGCGGCCGGTGTGGAATCCGGTTGAAAGGCCCGCGAAGGTCGCGGGAAAAGAATATGGGGGCTGTTTTGGTGGGAATAACGGGTTGTCCGGGTGTTTTGCGGAGAAAGGCGGGATTGGTCGTTTCGAGGGCCCTGGTCCTCGTGGCACTTGCGGCCCTCGGCGCCTGCGGCCCCGCGCCGACCGGGCCGGGGCTCCCGCCGCGCCCCCCGGCGAAGGTCCCGGGAGCATCCGGAACGCCCGGAACCCCGGGAACGCCCGGAACTCCGGAAATGCCAGGAGCCCCCGGAGTAACGCCGCCGGACGCGTGGCCGCCGGAAACGTGGCCATCGGGGACCGGCGCGCCGGAGCCGGAGGCCGCCCGGCCCGACGGCCCACCGGGGTCGCCCTCGCCGGGAGCGCCCTGCGTGGCCACCGCCGTCCTCGTCCCCACCTGCGGGGCGTGGTGGGGCATCGCGCCGGAGGTCTTCACCGGGAGGTCCCCGGCGCGGGCGCTGGAGCGGGCCGAGACCCGCATGGGCCGCCGGGCCGGCATCGTGCACGTCTACCACCGGGGCGCGGAGCTGTTCCCCACCGCCGAGGAACGCTCGATCGCCGCCGGTCCCGGTGGCCCCCGGCTGCTGCTGGTCAACTGGAAGCCGTCCTTCGACCGCACCTGGGCCGAGATCGCCCGGGGTGCGCTGGACCGGCGGATCGACCGGCTGGCCGGGCACATCCGGCGGACCTTCCCCGGGAGGTTCTTCCTGACCGTCCACCACGAACCGGAGAACGACGTGCGTGAGGAGCCCGGCTCGGGGATGACCGCCGCCGACTACGCGGCGATGTTCCGGCACGTGGTGACGCGCCTGCGCGAGCGGGGGGTGCGCAACGCGGTCACCGTCATGACCTACATGGGCGCGCCCAACTGGGCCGTCGCGCCGTGGTTCGCGCGGCTCTACCCCGGCGACGACGTGGTCGACTGGGTCGCCCTGGACCCCTACCTGGACCCCTCCGCCGAGGGCCGGACGGGCTCATCCGCCGGGACCGGTCCCTCTGCCGGGACGGGCTCATCCGCCATGACGGACCACCCCGCCGAGAGCCGAACGGACCCCTCCACGCGGACGGACCCCTCCATACGGACGGACCCCTCCGCCGGGACGGGCGGCTTCGCCGGGCTGGTGGACCGGACGCGCCCGGACGCCGCCGGCTGGCCCGGGTTCCATCGCTGGATGCGGTGGCGCTTCCCGGACAAGCCGATCATGCTCGCCGAGTGGGGCGTGTTCGAGCGTCCCGGCAGGCCCGGCGCCAAGGCGGAGTTCTTCGCCGCGGTCCGCCGGGAGATGCGGCTCTATCCGCAGATCAAGGCGCTGGTGTACTTCGACTCACCGCGCGCGCCGCGCGGCGACACCCGTTTCGACGCCACCGCCGACGCGGCCCGGGCCTTCGCCGGCCTCGTCCGCGACCCCTATCTCGGAGCCACCCCGGTGCCGCAGGAGTGACCAGCCCGCGGCTCCGGCGGCCACCGCCGCGGCGAGGATCCACAGCAGGGCGGCGTTGCCCACGCCGAGGAGCTTCAGCGCCGAGGCCAGCAGCACCACCGCGAGGATCGCTCGGATCACCCCGCCGGGGGCCCGGGAGGAGATCCGCGCGCCGAGGTAGACGCCGGGGATCGAGCCGGCCAGCAGCGAGGTGGTGAGGTCGAGCTGGAAGTCGCCGAACAGCAGGTGGCCCAGGGCGGCCGAGGCGACCAGCGGCACGGCCTGGACGAGGTCGGTGCCGACGAGCTGGTTGGACTTCAGCGCCGGGTAGAGGGCGAGCAGCGCCACGATGATCAGTGAGCCGGACCCCACGGAGGAGATGCCGACCACGATTCCACCGATCGTACCGACCAGTAAGGTCGGGATTGGGCGCACGACGATGGACCCCAGGTCCGCCGAGACGGGCCCTTCGCGCCGCGCCAGCCATGCCTTGGCGACCAGGCCCGCGACGGCCAGCAGCAGCGCGACGCCCAGGGCGTACTTGATCGTCTGCTGGATCGCCTCGCCGTCCCCGAACGCGCGGGCCACCAGCACCCCGCAGAAGGCGCCGGGCACCGACCCCGCGCACAGCCAGCCGACGAGCCGCAGGCTGACCGTGCCGCGCCGCAGGTGGACGAGCCCGCCCACCGGCTTCATCACGGCCGAGGCGACGAGGTCGCTGGAGACGGCGGCCAGCGGCGGCACGTTGAAGAACAGCATCATCATCGGCGTCATGAGCGCGCCGCCGCCCATGCCGGTCAGCCCGACGATGATCGCGACGAGGAAGGACCCGAGGGCCAAAGGGAGGTCGATGTCCATGAGCCGCTCACCACTCCTCGCTCGGGGGTCTCAGCGGACCCACCCTCCACGGACCAGCGGATCGAGCACCCGGCCGACGGCGTCCTCGACGGAGACGCCGGTGGTGTCGATGACCAGGTCGGCGTCGTCGGGCTCCTCGTAGGGGTCGGAGACGCCGGTGAACTCGGGGATCAGCCCGGCGCGCGCCCTGGCGTACAGCCCCTTGCGGTCGCGCCGCTCGCACTCCTCCAGGGGCGTGGCCACGTGGACGAGCAGGAAGTCGCCGCCGACGGCCTCGACCATGGCGCGGACCTCGGCGCGGGTCGCGGCGTACGGCGCGATGGGGGCGCAGATCGCCAGCCCGCCGTGCCGGGCGACCTCGGCGGCGACGAACCCGATCCGGCGGATGTTGAGGTCGCGGTCCTGACGGGAGAAGCTCAGCCCCGCCGACAGCAGGCGGCGCACCACGTCGCCGTCGAGGTAGGTCACCGTACGGCTGCCGCGCTCCAGCAGCGCGTCGCGCAGCCCCCGGGCGACGGTGGACTTGCCCGATCCGGACAGGCCGGTGAAGAAGACCACCAGCCCGCGGCGGTGCGGCGGGCCGGGGATGGTCACCGGCTCGGGGCCGGCCAGGTGCTCGGCGGCGCCGTACGCCTCGGCCACCCGCTCGCGCAGCTCCAGGTCGACGGCCGTCTCCTCGCGGGGCGCGAGCGGCACCGCGGCCACGAGCGTGCCCTCCGGCAGCAGGTCGCGGGCGCGCAGCGCGGCGCGGACCACCGCGGGCCCGTCCTCGCCGAACACCAGGGGCAGCAGCAGGACGACCGCGTCCAGCTCCCGGGCGACGGCCCGGATCTCCTCCAGGTCGTCGAGCGGGCCGCGCATGGTGACCGCCAGCGCCGGCCGTCCGGCCAGCTCCTTGCGGACCTCCTCCGGCGTACGGCGCAGCCGGGCGAACGGCCCGTGCTCGGCCGCGCCCAGCGCCTCCACCGGCCCGGCGGCCAGGCCGTCGCGCCGTTCGGTGACGGTCAGCGCGGCCAGCGCGGCGCCCTCGGGGTCGCGGAGCGTGACGCGGTCACCGGGGGCGGCCGGGTGGTCCTCGGGAAGGGCGAGGGTGACGGGCGCCGGCCACGGCGTGCCGTCGGCCAGCGTGCCGTGCCCTGTCACCGCGTGCGCGTCGGCCGGTCCCATGAAGCCGGTGAGCGGGTGGAACGCGCCCGAGAGCAGCAGCTCCAGGTCGGCCAGCTCGCGGGCGTCGGGGGTGTGCTCGTGCGCCGCCGTCGTCTCCGCCGTCATCTCCCCGCCGTCCCCACGCCCATTGCTCCCTGATGTCGACCAACAATTCCGATCGACTTAGTCGGATTTCGCCAGCTTACTCGCAACCGAAGCGCTCGCACCAGCCCGCGGCCGGTCAGATCACCCGGGCGAAGTGGCTGTGCGGGTTGCGGATGACCATGATGATCTCATCGTGCGAGGCCGGCAGTCCGCCCCTTGAGAGCTTCTCCACCGCCGAGCAGGCGAAGGCCACCAGGCCCGCCAGCCGCCCCTTCAGCGCCGGGCCGCTCCGGCACGAGGCGTCGTCGGTGACCATCAGCCCGCGCGTCAGGCAGAAGGAGTGCATCCCCTGACGGGAGGTGACCGGCCGGTAGCGGGCCGGCAGCGGCCCCACGGCGTCCTTCGGGGCGAACCTGCGCCACAGCAGCCGCCGCAGCGGCGCGGGCAGCAGCCGGTCGCACGTGCCGTAGGCCGAGGCCCGGTCACGCATCCGCACCAGCATCAGCCCGCCCGGCCGCAGACCGGTCAGCAGCCGGTCGAGCACCAGCTCGGGATGGTCCAGCCGTTCCAGCAGGAAGGACACGTACACGACGTCGAACGCCCGCGGCGGCACCGGCACCGTCCGCAGGTCTCCGAGCGTCCAGGAATCGAGATCCTTGCGGGCGGAGGTGCTCTCGCGCAGCACCGGCAGATCCTCGTCGATCCCGGTGACGCGCGCCTCCACCCGCCCCAGATCCAGCGGATCCGCCCGGCCGCACCCGGCCATCAGGACGTCGAGCCGCCGCCCCGACAGCCCCGCCCACTGCTCGCGGATGCGCCGACCGAACATGTCGTCGTGACCGACGACCGACCGTACCTCAGACATGTCACCGAGAGTAGTCAACACATGACGATTCGCCGTGCATTTACCACTCTCGACGGAGGACCGGCGTGTGCAAGTAGCCTTGGGAGGTCACCCCCGCGCCCGCCGGCCGGGGGCAGTCGTGTTTTCCGTCGTGGGGCTGTGGGCGAAAACTGATGAGCCTTTCCGGACTGCTGGACCTTGTCGTCTCCGAGCCGAAGCTGGCCTCTCCGCTGGAGAGCGTGCGCGCGGGAGACCTCTCCGACGTGCCGCTGGTCGCTCCACCGGCGCTGCGGCCGTTCGCCGTGGCCGCGCTGGCCCGCGACGGCGCCGAGGGGGGCGGGCGCACGGTGCTCGCGGTGACCGCCACCGGCCGTGAGGCCGAGGACCTCGCCGCCGCCGTCGGAAGTCTCCTCGACCCCGCCACGGTCGCGGTCTTCCCGGCCTGGGAGACGCTGCCGCACGAGCGGCTGTCGCCGCGCAGCGACACGGTGGGCCAGCGGCTGGCCGTACTGCGCAGGCTGGCGCACCCGATCGAGGGCGACGCCGCCGCGGGCCCGCTGCGGGTGATCGTCGCGCCGGTGCGCGCGGTGCTCCAGCCGATCGTGCGCGGCCTGGGCGACCTCTCGCCGGTACGGCTGCGCGCCGGCGACGACGCCGACCTCGACCAGGTCGTCGCGCGGCTCGTGGAGAACGGCTACAACCGCGTCGACATGGTCGAGAAGCGCGGCGAGGTGGCCGTCCGGGGCGGCCTGCTGGACGTCTTCCCGCCGACCGAGGAGCACCCGCTGCGGCTGGAGTTCTGGGGCGACTCGGTGGAGGAGATCCGCTGGTTCAAGGTCGCCGACCAGCGGTCGCTGGAGGCGGCCGAGGAGGGGCTGTTCGCCGCGCCCTGCCGCGAGCTGCTGCTGACCGACGACGTCCGCGCCCGCGCCCGCGAGCTGGCCGAGCGCCACCCCGCGCTCGCGGAGATCCTCGACCAGCTCGCCGACGGCGTCGCCATGGAGGGCATGGAGGCGTTCGCGCCGGTCCTGGCCGGGGAGATGGACCTGCTGCTGGACCACCTGCCGGCCCGGTCGGCGGTGTTCGTCTGCGACCCCGAGCGCATCCGCGGCCGCGCCGACGACCTGGTGCGCACCAGCCAGGAGTTCCTGGAGGCGTCCTGGATCAACGCCGCGTCCGGCGGCGAGGCGCCGATCGACCTGGGGGCGGCGGCGTTCCGCAGCCTGGAGGACGTCCGCGAGCGGGCCGGGGAGCTCGGCCAGCCGTGGTGGTCGATCGCGCCGTTCGGCGCCGGAGCGGACGGCGGGCCCGGGGAGCCCTCCGAGACGGTCCCGGACGGCGGGGCGGTGGTCCTGCCGGCGCACGAGGCCGAGTCCTACCGCGGCGACACCCAGCGGGCGCTGAGCGACATCAAGGGCTGGCTGGACCAGGACAAGGTCGTCGTGCTGCTCAGCGAGGGGTACGGCCCCGCCGAGCGGATGGCCGAGCTGCTGCGCGGCGCGGACATGCCCGCCCGCCTGGAGCGCGACCTCGGCCGCCGGCCGGAGCCGGGGGTCGTGCACGTCAGCACCGGCCTGGTCGAGCACGGCTTCGTCAACTCCTTCCTGGCCGTGCTGACCCACCTGGACCTGGTCGGTCAGAAGGCGTCCACCAAGGACATGCGGCGCCTGCCGTCCAAGCGCCGCAACATGGTCGACCCGCTGCAGCTCAAGGTCGGCGACCACGTCGTGCACGAGCAGCACGGCGTGGGCCGCTACGTGGAGATGGTGCAGCGGACCGTGCAGGGCGCCACCCGCGAGTACCTCGTCATCGAGTACGCCAAGGGCGACCGTCTTTACGTCCCCACCGACCAGCTCGACGAGGTCACCCGCTACGTCGGCGGCGAGTCGCCCACCCTGAACCGGATGGGCGGCGCCGACTGGGCCAAGGCCAAGACCAAGGCGAAGAAGGCGGTCCGGGAGATCGCCGGGGAGCTGATCCGCCTCTACTCGGCCCGGATGGCCTCGCCCGGCCACGCGTTCGGCCCCGACACGCCCTGGCAGCGCGAGATGGAGGACGCCTTCCCCTACGCCGAGACCGGCGACCAGCTCGAAGCCATCGAGGAGGTCAAGCGCGACATGGAGCGCGGCGTCCCGATGGACCGGCTGATCTGCGGCGACGTCGGCTACGGCAAGACCGAGATCGCGGTGCGCGCGGCGTTCAAGGCCGTGCAGGACGGCAAGCAGGTGGCGGTGCTGGTGCCCACCACGCTGCTGGTCCAGCAGCACCTGTCCACCTTCGCCGAGCGCTTCTCCGGCTTCCCGCTGAACGTGCGGCCGATGTCGCGCTTCCAGACCGACGCCGAGATCTCCGCGACCGTCGAGGGCCTGCGCGACGGCGCGGTGGACGTGGTGATCGGCACCCACCGGCTGTTCTCCCCCGAGGTCAGGTTCAAGGACCTCGGACTGATCATCATCGACGAGGAGCAGCGGTTCGGCGTCGAGCACAAGGAGGCCATGAAGCACCTGCGGACCCAGGTCGACGTGCTCGCCATGTCCGCCACGCCGATCCCGCGCACCCTGGAGATGGGCCTGACCGGCATCCGCGAGATGTCGACGATCCTCACCCCTCCGGAGGAGCGCCACCCCATCCTGACCTTCGTCGGCCCCTACGACGAGCGGCAGATCGGCGCGGCGATCCGGCGCGAGCTGATGCGCGACGGCCAGGTCTTCTTCGTGCACAACCGCGTCTCCAGCATCGGCAAGGTCGCCGCGAGGCTGCGCGAGCTGGTGCCCGAGGCCAGGGTCGCCGTCGCGCACGGCCAGATGCAGGAGCACCAGCTTGAGAAGATCATGGTGGGCTTCTGGGAGCGCGAGTTCGACGTGCTCGTCTCCACCACGATCGTCGAGTCCGGGCTGGACGTGCCCAACGCCAACACGCTGATCGTGGACCGGGCCGACAACTACGGCCTGTCCCAGCTGCACCAGCTGCGCGGCCGGGTCGGCCGGGGCCGCGAGCGCGGCTACGCCTACTTCCTGTACCCGCCGGAGAAGCCGCTCACCGAGACCGCCCACGAGCGGCTGGCCACCATCTCCCAGCACACCGAGATGGGCGCGGGCATGTACGTGGCGATGAAGGACCTGGAGCTGCGCGGCGCGGGCAACATCCTCGGCGCCGAGCAGTCCGGCTTCATCGCCGGCGTCGGCTTCGACCTCTACGTCCGGATGATGGCCGAGGCCGTCCAGGAGCAGAAGGCCAAGGTGCCCGGCGTGCCGGCCGAGGAGGCCGAGCGGCCGGAGGTCAAGGTCGAGCTGCCCATCGACGCCCACATCCCGCACGACTACGTCACCTCCGAGCGGCTGCGCCTGGAGGCGTACAAGCGGATCGCCGCCGTCGCCTCCGACGCCCAGGTCGCCGCAGTGCGCGACGAGCTCGTCGACCGGTACGGCAGGCCGCCCCAGCCGGTGGAGAACCTGCTGGAAGTCGCCCGCTTCCGGATCCGCGCCCGTACGGCCGGCCTCACCGACGTCACCCTGCAGGGCCAGAACATCAGGTTCGCCCCGGTGCACCTGAAGGACTCCCAGCAGGTGCGGCTGCAGCGTCTCTACCCCAAGGCGCTGCTGAAGCAGGCGGCCGGCATGCTGCTGGTGCCCGTACCCAAGACCCGGCCGCTCGGCGGGCAGCCGCTGCGCGACCTGGACCTGCTGAAGTGGTGCGGCGACCTGGTCCAGGCGATGTTCCTGGAGGGCGCTCCGAAGGCGTAGGCCCCCGAAGAGGGTCCCCGGGGGAGTCCCCGGGGAGCCTCCCGCGAGGCGGGAGCCCCGCTCCCGGAGGGCTTCCCGCCGGGCGTGACGGTAAGGTAAGCGGCGTTTGTCGTGAAGGGATCGCGTGTGAAGTCGACTCGAGTTCGCGTCATCCTGGCGGTCGCCGCCACCGGTGTCGCTCTGACGGCCTGCTCCCCCTCGCAGGTCGGTGCCGCCGCCGTCGTCGGCGGCGACCGGATCAGCTCCGGCGAGCTGGACCGCAACGTCCAGGAGTACGAGGCCGCGCTGGACAGGGCGGACATGTCCGCGGTGAAGCAGCAGTTCCCCGGCAGCGTCCCGCAGGTGGTGCTCTACCAGCTCGCCACCGCCAGGCAGTACGCCAAGGTCGCCGGGAGCAAGGGCGTCACGGTCACCGAGGGCGAGGTCGACCAGGTGATCAACTCCCAGGGCGGCGCCGCCCAGTACGAGCAGCAGCTCCTGCAGAAGGCCGTGGCGCCCTCGCAGGTGCGCGCCTACACCCGGGCGAGCCTGATGATCACCAAGCTCATGGCCAAGTACGGCGGCGGCGCCGACCAGGAGGCCCTGCAGCGCGGCCAGCAGCAGGTGATCGACGACCTGAGGTCCGTGCCGATCGAGTGGAACCCGCGGTTCGGCAGGATCAACCCGCAGCCGAGCCAGGAGCAGCCGCAGATCTTCACCGCCGAGGACCGCTTCGGCAAGGCGTCGGAGCCGGCTGGGTAACCTCGGGGGCATGCCCCTGATCGTCGTCACCACCTCGCCCCGGGTCGCACCGGGGCTGCTCAGCAGGCGCGCCTGGCAGGTCCTGGAGGAGGGCCCGGTGCTCACTCAGGCGGCCGGCCACCCGCTCCTGCCCTACCTCGCCGAGGCCGGGATCACCGTCGAGGTCGTGACCGCCGACCCCGCCGCCCTGGTCCGGCGGGCGCAGGCGGAGACCGTCGTGTGGCTGGAGGCCGACGAGGCGCTGATGCGCTCGGTCGGCCACGCCGCGCTGGCGCTCGACGAGCCGCCGCTGATCGAGGTCGTCCCGGGCTCCTACGACCTGCCAGGGGCCCGGCTGCTGGACCTGGTGTCGGTGATGGACCGGCTGCGGACCGGCTGCCCGTGGGACGCGAAGCAGACCCACGAGTCGCTGGTGCCGTACCTCCTCGAAGAGGCCTACGAGGTGCTGGAGACCATCGAAGAGGGCGACCGCGCCGCCCTGCGCGAGGAGCTGGGCGACCTGCTGCTCCAGGTGGTCTTCCACGCCCGCGTCGCCCGCGACCGGCCGGACGTCGAGGGCGGCTTCGACATCGACGACGTGGCCGACGCGATCGTCGCCAAGCTGGTCCGGCGTCACCCGCACGTCTTCGCCGACGTCAGGGTCGAGGGCGCCGAGGAGGTCAGCGACAACTGGGAGGTCATCAAGGCCGCCGAGCGCGCGGCCAAGAACGCCGGTGACGCCGGGTCGGTCCTGGACGGCGTCCCGATGGGGCAGCCCGCGCTCTCCCTCGCCGCCCAGCTCCTGCGGCGCGCCGAGCGCGCCGGCGCCCCCGCCGATCTCGACGACTCGGCCGGGGACGACCTCGGGGCCCGGCTCTTCGCGCTGGTACGGCAGGCGCAGGCGGCCGGGCTCGACCCGGAGGCCGAGCTGCGCGCCGCGGCCCGCGCCTACCGTGATCGGGTCCGCGCCTGGGAGACGCGGGACGAGGGCCGCCGTACCGACGGGTAGGACGGCGGTCACCGTGTCGCGGGGCGGGCCTCGATAGGCTTCTGCGGCAAACTGTCCTGCGACTTTAGGAGTGCTTCGTGGCTTCCATCGAGGGCGTCACCGCTCGTGAGATCCTTGACTCCCGGGGCAACCCGACGGTCGAGGTCGACATCCTGCTGGACGACGGCAGCCAGGGCCGGGCCGCGGTGCCGAGCGGCGCGTCCACCGGCCAGTTCGAGGCCGTGGAGCTGCGCGACGGCGACGAGCGCTTCGGCGGCAAGGGTGTCGAGAAGGCCGTCCTCGGCGTGACCGACGAGATCGCCGACGAGATCGTCGGGTTCGACGCCGCCGAGCAGCGCACCATCGACCAGGTCATGATCGACCTGGACGGCACGCCGAACAAGTCCCGCCTGGGCGCCAACGCGATCCTGGGCGTCTCCCTGGCCGTGGCCAAGGCCGCCGCCGACAGCGCCGAGCTGCCGCTGTTCCGCTACCTCGGCGGCCCCAACGCGCACCTGCTGCCCGTGCCGATGATGAACATCCTCAACGGCGGCGCGCACGCCGACACGAACGTGGACATCCAGGAGTTCATGATCGCGCCGATCGGGGCGGAGACGTTCCGCGAGGCCGTGCGGATGGGCACCGAGGTCTACCACGCGCTCAAGGCGGTGCTGAAGGAGAAGGGCTACGCCACCGGCCTGGGCGACGAGGGTGGCTTCGCGCCGAGCCTGCCGTCCAACCGCGACGCGCTGGACCTGATCATGGTCGCCATCGGGAAGGCCGGCTACACGCCCGGCGAGGACGTCGCGCTGGCCCTCGACGTGGCCGCCTCGGAGTTCCACGACAACGGCGTCTACACCATCGACGGCAAGGGCTGCTCGGCCGCCGAGCTGATCGACTTCTACGAGGACCTGGTCGGCTCCTACCCGCTGGTCTCCATCGAGGACCCGCTGGACGAGAGCGACTGGGAGGGCTGGAAGGCCATCACCGAGCGGCTCGGCGGCCGGGTGCAGCTCGTCGGCGACGACCTGTTCGTCACCAACCCCGAGCGCCTGGCCCGCGGCATCGCCGAGGGCGCGGCCAACGCGCTGCTGGTCAAGGTCAACCAGATCGGCACCCTGACCGAGACCCTCGACGCGGTGGACCTGGCCCACCGCAGCGGCTACCGCTGCATGATGAGCCACCGCTCCGGCGAGACCGAGGACACGACGATCGCCGACCTCGCCGTGGCCGTCAACTGCGGCCAGATCAAGACCGGCGCCCCGGCCCGCTCCGACCGGGTGGCCAAGTACAACCAGCTCCTGCGCATCGAGGAACTCCTCGACGACGCCGCCCGCTACGCGGGTCGCGCCGCTTTCCCGAGGTTCCAGGGGTAGGTTCGCCTGTGCGGCTTGCGCCCGGTTTGCCGGGGCACGGGCCGTACGCGAGGGAGGCCGGCCCCCGCGGGTCCGCGCGGGCCGGCCGTACGGACCCCTGGACCCGGGGTGAAGAGAGGCGGGTGGGTGCGTTGGCGAGACGGCCGCAGCTGACGGGGCGGGCCGCGGTGCTGGCGGTCGTGGTGTGCGCGATCGCGATGAGCCTCGCCTACCCGATCCGGGAGTACGTCGCGCAGCGCCGCCAGATCGCCCAGCTGGAGCAGGCGCAGGCCAGGGAGCTGGCCGCGATCAAGGCCCTGGACGACCGCCGCAGGCAGCTCATGGACCCCGGCTACATCAAGAAGACGGCCAGGGAGCGGCTCTTCTACTGCGACCCCGGGCAGAAGTGCTACGTCGTGATGGGTGACGACCGCGCGGCGGAGCGGCGCAAGAGCGCGGCGGGGCCGAAGAAGGCCGTGAAGGCGCCCTGGTACGAGACCTTGTGGCAGTCGGTCGAGGCCGCCGACACCGGCCGGGGCCGGAAGGCGGCCGGGGCCGGGGGATGACCCCGATACCCTTGGTGTCGTCTTTCTCAGGGGGTGTCACGATGGTGGACGATCGCGATGTGGCGGCGGTGGAGCGGCAGCTCGGCCGGACGCCGCGCGGCCTGCGGGCGGTGGCGCACCGCTGCCCGTGCGGGCTGCCCGACGTGGTGGAGACGGCCCCCCGGCTGCCCGACGGCACGCCGTTCCCGACGCTGTTCTACCTCACCTGCCCGAAGGCGGCCTCGGCCATCGGCCGGCTGGAGACCTCCGGCGTGATGCGCGAGATGCAGGCCAGGCTCGCCGACGACCCCGAGCTCGCCCGCGCCTACCGGGCGGCCCACGACGACTACGTCGCCCGCCGCGACAAGGCCGCCGCCGAGGAGGGCCTCGCGCCGCTGCCCCGTGACATGCAGAGCAGCGGGGGCATGCCCGCCCGGGTCAAGTGCCTGCACGCCCTGGTCGCGCACGAGCTGGCGGCGCCGGGGAGCAACCCCTTCGGCCGCGAGGCGCTCGACGCGCTCGGCGAGTGGTGGGCCGACGGGCCGTGCTGCCCCGCCCCCGATCCCGAGCCCGGAGCGGCCCCCGCCTCGACCACCGAACAGGAGACCCCGTGACCCGCGTCGCCGCGATCGACTGTGGCACCAACTCCGTCCGACTGCTGATCGCGGACGTCGCCCACGACACCCTGACCGACGTGGACCGGCGGATGGAGATCGTCCGGCTCGGGCAGGGCGTGGACGAGACCGGCAGGCTCGCCCCCGAGGCCCTGGAGCGCACGTTCGCCGCGATGCGCGGCTACGCCGGGCTCATCGAGCGGCACGGGGCCTCGGCGGTCCGCGTGGTGGCCACCAGCGCGACGAGGGACGCCGCCAACCGGCAGGACTTCGTGGACGGCGTGCGCGGCGTCTTCGGGGTGGAGCCCGAGGTGGTCACGGGGGCCGAGGAGGCGCAGCTGTCCTTCACCGGCGCCACCCACGACCTCGTACGGCTCTCGCCCGAGACCGGCCTGCCGTGCCCGGAGGGCACCCGCCCGCCGTACCTGGTGGTGGACATCGGCGGCGGCTCCACCGAGTTCGTGGTCGGCTCGACGCACGTGGAGGCCGCGCTGTCGGTGGACATCGGCTGCGTGCGGCTGACCGAGCGGCACCTGCGCGGCGCGGCGAGCCCGCCGCCCGCCGAGGTGGTCGAGGCGCTGGTGGCCGACGTCGACGACGCGCTCGACCGGGTCTCCGGCGAGGTCCCGGTGGAGCGGGCGCTCACGCTGGTGGGGCTCGCCGGGTCGGTGACGACGGTCGCGGGAATGGCGCTCGACCTTTCGGAATACGACCCGCGGAAAATTCATCATTCGCGAATTCCGGCGACGCGGGTGCACCAGATCTCCGCGCGCCTGCTGGAGATGACGCACGACGAGCGGGCGGCGGTCCCCGTCATGCACCCCGGCCGGGTCGACGTCATCGTCGCGGGGGCGCTCATCCTCGACCGCGTCATGGAGCGGTACGGCTTCGAGGAGGTCGTGGTCAGCGAACACGACATTCTGGACGGAATCGCCTGGTCTATCGCTAAACCATGACAGACTCTAGACAATTCTCCTATTGATGAGGTATTGAGGGGTCTTTCCGTTTATGGTTAGGTAAAGAAGCTTTAGCGAGGCTTTGCCGTGGGGCCCGGCACAGCTGGTGTCGGGGCGGCAACCGTCTCCGGAGCGATCTACGTGTTCCTAACGAACGGAGCAACCCCTCATGTCCGGACTAGCACGTAAGCTAGCCGTCCTGAGCGCCGGTACGGCCATGCTGGCGACCATGACGGCGGGACTGCTGGCCTCGCCCGCAGCGGCGGCCAGTGGTTCCACTCAGGCGCGGGCCTCGGCGGCCCACGGCGTCCCGAAGGCCGCGGTGTCGGTCGGCGCGCCCAAGGCGTCCCCGTCGAAGTCCACCGACTGTCCCGTCAAGGTGACCTTCTCCTCGAAGATCAAGGTGAAGGCCTACGGCGGCAGGACCACCGTCGCCTACCGCTGGCTGCGCGGTGACGGCTCCAAGAGCGGCATCAAGAAGGTCACTCTCAAGGGCAAGGGCGTCAAGTACGTCGCGGTGAAGGAGTCCGCCACCTTCAAGGGCGGCGACCTCAAGAGCTGGAACTCGGTCCAGGTCCTGGCGCCGCGCAAGGTCACCTCGGCCAAGGGCTACTTCACCGTCGCCTGCGGCGAGGACAAGGGCGACGGCGGCAAGGAAGAGGTCGTCAAGCCCCGTCCCCACCGTCACTGGACCGCCACCCGCGTCTGGGTGGACGAGCGTGACTGCAAGGCCGTCGCGACCGGCCGGATCAGCACCTCCGGCAAGCGCTGGGTGCGCTACCAGTGGGTCGTCAACGGCCGCGTCGTCGACCGTGACTCGGTCTACGTGAACGGCTCGCGCCGGGTCCAGTACGTGATCGAGCCGGGCCGTGACCTGCGCGGTCAGGTGCGGCTGGAGGTCGTCGGCCGCGGCGGCTCCTCGGACGGCTCCTACTTCAGGATCCACTGCGAGGACCACTCGCCGAAGGTCACCGCCTCCGTCGCCGCCCCGGCCGACTACTCCGGCACCTGCCCGGTCACCCGCACCTTCTACGGCACCATCCGCGTCTCCGACGCGGACGGCCCGGTGCGGTACCGCTGGATCCGTGACGGCGTCGCCGGCTCCTGGGAGACTGTCTCCTTCTACGGCCACGGCCCGCAGAGCCGTACCCTGACCGACTCCTGGAAGGCGTCGGAGTCCGGCACCGCCAGGCGGGCGATCGAGATCGCGGGCGGTCCGACCTCCGGCACCGCCTCGGCCAAGGTCGCCTGCGAGGCGGCCCCCGCGCCGAAGGCCTACATCTCCAAGTTCACGGCCTCGCAGACCGAGGTCGCGTGCTCCAGGGCCTCCCTGGCCGTCAGCGGCACCATCTACGCCGAGGGCGCGATGAAGGTCAAGTACGTCCTGAAGGTCAACGGCGCGACGGTGAAGTCCGGCGAGCTCGACTTCGCCTCGGCCGGTAGCCAGGAAGTGGCCTACGGCGCCGACTCGATCGGCACCAAGTCCGGCACCGCCACGCTGGAGATCGTCGGCGGCGGCAACGCGTCGGCGTCCTACGAGGCGGTCTGCAAGGCGTAGTACCGATGACCGGGCGGACCCGGACGGGCGGTGTGCGAGCCTGACGCCCGCCCGGACGGGTCCGAGCGAGAAGAGGAAGGCGGCGTCCGCGTCCGGCGGGCGCCGCCTTTTCGTGTCCGCCTTCTGCGTCCTGCCCGCCGTTTCCGGTCCGGGGCATCCCCTCACGTCGGGCACCATCGAAGGCATGACCTGTGTTCCTCCCGGATCCGGCTGGCCGGGCGACCCGGCCCGGCCCGACACCCCCGTCGCCCACGATGCCGCCGAGGTGGCGGAGCTGGCCAGGACGAGCGGCACGCTCGCCGAGCTGACGGCCCGGCAGTCGGTCTGCCGGGCCTGCCCGCGCCTGGTGGACTGGCGGGAGGAGGTCGCGGCGGTCAAGCGGCGGGCGTTCGCCGGGGAGACCTACTGGGGCAGGCCCATCGCGGGCTGGGGCGAGGAGAAGCCGGGGATCCTCATCGTCGGGCTGGCCCCGGCGGCGCACGGGGGCAACCGCACCGGCCGGATCTTCACCGGCGACCGCAGCGGCGACTGGCTGTTCGCCTCGCTGTACCGGACCGGCCTGGCCGCCAAGGAGACCAGCGTCCACGCCGGCGACGGGCAGCGGCTCATCGGGACGCGCATGGTGGCGGCCGTGCGGTGCGCCCCGCCCGCCAACAAGCCCGATCCGGCGGAGCGGGCGGCGTGCTCCCCGTGGCTGACCGAGGAGATCGCGATGGTCGCCGGCAGCGTGCGGGTGGTGGTCGCGCTGGGCGGGTTCGCCTGGCAGGCGGTCTGGCCGGCGCTGCGGGAGGCCGGATACGACCTGCCGCGCCCGCGGCCGGCCTTCGGGCACGGCGCCGAGGTGGAGATCTCCCGCGACGGCGTCCCCGCCCACCTGCTGGGGTGCTACCACCCGAGCCAGCAGAACACCTTCACCGGCAGGGTCACCACCGGCATGCTCGACGCCGTCTTCACCCGGGCGAACACGCTGAGAAAGTTGTGAAGTCAATCACAAGTGAATAATTTCGAGATCTTCTGGGCGAAATGCGCGGTTTTTCCGGATCAAACTGAGAAGATCTTCAAGTTTTTCACCCCCCGCAGTGGCATCATCCGACGAATCGACATAGGCTTGTGAAAGCTTTCACAAAGCAAAGGATAAGGATGGCGCTGAAGTGAACCGCAACTCCAAGCACGTCGTGGTCGTCGGTGGGGGCTACGTCGGCCTCTACACCGTGCTGCGCCTGCAGCACACGCTCCGCAACGAACTGCGCGACGGCAGCGTGCGGATCACCGTCCTCACCCCCGAGTCGTACATGACCTACCAGCCGTTCCTCCCCGAGGCCGCCGCCGGGAACATCTCGCCCCGCCACGTCGTGGTCCCGCTCCGCCGGGTGCTGAAGAAGGCGACGATCCTCAACGGCAAGGTCACCAAGGTCGACCACGCGTCCAAGAAGGTCACTTTCGCGCCGAACGTCGGCACCGAGCACGAGATCGGCTACGACATCATCGTCATGGCCGCCGGCTCGATCTCCCGCACGCTCCCCGTCCCCGGTCTCGCCGACGCCGCCATCGGCTTCAAGACGATCGGCGAGGCGACCGCGCTGCGCAACCGGGTCCTCGCCCTGCTCGACCGGGCCGAGTCCGACGACGACGAGGCGCTGCGCCGCCGGGCGCTGACGTTCGTCGTGGTCGGCGGCGGCTTCGCGGGCGTCGAGGCCCTGGCCGAGCTGGAGGACATGTCGCTGGACGCGGTGCGCTACTACCGCAGCGTCACCCGCGACGACATCCGCTGGGTCCTGGTCGAGGCGACCGACCGCATCCTCCCCGAGGTCGGCCCCGAGATGGGCAAGTGGACCGCCGAGCAGCTGCGCGAGCGCGGCATCGAGATCAAGCTCGGCACCCGCCTGGAGTCCTGCGTCGGCGGCCACGTCAAGCTCTCCGACGGCGAGGAGTTCGAGTCGGCCACCATCGTGTGGACCGCGGGCGTCAAGCCCAGCCCGGTCGTCAACGCCGGCGACCTGCCGCTGGACGAGCGCGGCCGGATCAAGACCACCACCCGCCTGACGGTGGCCGGCGTCCAGGACGCCTACGCCGCCGGCGACGTGGCGGGCGTGCCCGACGTGACCAACCCCGGCCAGTACTGCGCGCCCAACGCCCAGCACGCCGTACGGCAGGCCAAGGTCCTCGCCGACAACCTCACCCGTCAGCTCCACGGGCAGCAGCTGGTCGACTACCGGCACAAGTACGTCGGCGCGGTCGCCGGCCTGGGCCTGTACAAGGGCGTGGCCAACGTCTACGGCCTCAAGCTCCGCGGGATGCCCGCCTGGTTCATGCACCGGACGTACCACATGTCGCGGATCCCCACCTTCAACCGCAAGGTCCGTGTGGTGGCCGACTGGACCCTGGCGCTGTTCTTCAAGCGGGAGACCGTCTCGCTCCGGGAGATCCACGAGCCCCGCACCGAGTTCCGTGAGGCCGCGACGACCTGATCCCACGGCCCGGACCGCCCCCGCGCGGCGTGCCGGACCCCGCGACCCGAGCCCCCGGAAGGCCCTGTCCTTCCGGGGGCTCTATCGCATACATCGATCATGGTTTGTGTGACGCCTGATACAAAGCTGTGCTCCTCGGATGAGTGGTCCGTTACGTATGATTGCGGCGTCCCCGTAGCCCAACGGCAGAGGCAAACCCCTTAAAAGGGTTCGAGTGAGGGTTCGAGTCCCTCCGGGGGCACTTGCCGATCTTGCCCGGCGCCGTCCCCCGGGGGTTCCCGCCCGGCCGGAAGGCCGCCGGCCTGAGATCCGGAGATCCGGCGGGAAAGACGGGAACCGCACGGATGGCCCATGCGTTGAGATCTACGGCGGTAGCCGTACGGCCTGCCCGGCGGCGAACGCCGGCCCCGTGTCCGCGGGGCCGGTCCAACGAAGATCAATGCGATACGGCCGTGTGACGACCGATCCGATCATTCATCGTGCAGGTCGCAGCGTGGAGGCAGTGATGGAGAGCAGAAACCCGGTATTCCGGCAGGCGAACGCGCACCAGCGAGGCTGGGGCACGCCGACGCCGACCCCCGAGCAGCTTCAGGGGATGTACGACAGGCCGTCGTACGCACCGCCCGCCCAGCGGGCCATGACGATCGACGACGTGGTCGTGCGCGGGTTCATCACGCTCGGCACGCTGGTCGTCTCCGCCGCGGCGGCCTGGGCGCTGAACCTCGGCCCCGTCGCCATGATGCTCGGCGTGATCGTCGGCCTGGTGCTCGCCCTGATCGTCTCTTTCAAGCAGAGCACCAACCCCGTGCTGATCCTCGGCTACGCCGTCGGCTACGGCGTGGCCGTCGGCGTGGTGAGCCACATCTACAACGAGCAGACCAACGGCATCGTCCTGCAGGCGGTGCTCGGCACGGCGCTGGCCTTCGGCGGCACCCTCGCGGTGTACGCGCTGCGGATCGTCCGGGTGACGCCGAAGTTCACCAAGTTCGTCGTGGCCGCGGGCCTGGCGCTGATGGGTCTCATGCTCGTCAACTGGATCGCCGGTTACTTCATGGACGGCGGCCTCGGCCTGCGCACCGGTGACGGCCTGCTGTCCTACGCCTTCAGCGTCGCCGCCATCCTGATCGGCTGCTTCTTCCTGCTGCTCGACTTCAACTCGGTGGAGGAGGGCGTGCGGGCCGGCGTCCCCGAGCGGTACTCCTGGCTGATGGCCTTCGGCCTGACGGTCACCCTGGTCTGGCTCTACCTGGAGATCCTGCGACTGATCAGCTACTTCACACGGGACTAGCGACCGCCGAGCCGCCGTCCCGCCCGAACCCCCGCCGGAGTCGCTCCGGCGGGGGTTCGCGCTTCCCGGAGGGCTCTCCCGCATGAAGGTTCTTTCTTACCGGGAAGAGGGGTTCCCCTTACGGAAGATGGGCATGACGGTTGATGAGGAGCGAGCAGTGGATGACGGAACACGGCGGCGCCCTTGCGGACGGGGGCTTGCCATCCGGAGGATCGTGATGCACTGTCGAGCAAAGGAAGCCCTATTCCTGGAGGTGTCCATGTCGTTGAACCACTCACCGGAGACGCAGAGCAAACTGATCGCAAGGGTTCCCGACATCACGGGACGCGCACTCCCAGAGTGGTTCCAGGCCATCGACAACGGCCCGTCCTTCCTCCGTTGCGACGAGCGGGCCAACTGGCTCGCAACAGAGCACGGGCTGACCCACGGCTACGCCGCGGCCATCGTCCACGAGCACGAGCGTCACCGCCGCAGCCGTTATCTGTAAGTCGTCTATCCCAAGCCCGTGCCCCGCCCGGGGGTGCGGGCTTGCCCGTGCCACCCGCATGATGGGGGCATGGATCTTGACAGAGCACGCGACTTCATCCGCGACAACCACCGGGCCGTCATGCTCACCCGGCACGCCGACGGCCGCCCGCAGATGTCCCCGGTCACCGTGGGCCTGGACGCCGAAGGACGAGCCGTCGTCAGCAGCCGCGAGACCGCGGCGAAGGTCCGCAACGCCCGCAGGGACCCGAACGTGGCGCTCTGCGTGACGACCGATGCCTTCTTCGGCCCGTGGATCCAGATCGAGGGGACCGCGGAGATCGTCTCACTGCCCGAGGCGATGGAGCACCTCGTCTCCTATTACCGCGACATCTCCGGCGAGCACCCCGACTGGGACGACTACCGGGCGGCCATGGAACGCGAGCGGCGGGTCGTCATGCGGATCGACCTCACCCGCGCCGGACCGGACGTGCACGGCTGAGCGGCCCCGCCGGCCCCGCGCCGGGCCGGTCCCGCGGGGCCGGCCCGGAACGGCGAGGGCCGCCCGCGGGGTGCGACCCCGCGGACGGCCCCGGCACGCGGAACCCGGGTCCCGTTCAGTGGATCTCCGCCTGAGCGACCGCGGCGGGCGGGACGATCCGGGGAACAGGACCTAGCTGAGGCGCTCCAGGACCATGGCCATGCCCTGGCCGCCGCCCACGCACATGGTCTCCAGGCCGATCGAGCGGTCGTGGAACCGCAGGCTGTTGATCAGCGTGGAGGTGATCCGGGCGCCGGTCATGCCGAACGGGTGGCCCACCGCGATGGCGCCGCCGTTGACGTTGAGCCGGTCGAGGTCGATGCCGAGCTCCTGGTAGGACGGGATG
Source organism: Streptosporangium sandarakinum (assembly GCF_050942225.1). Classification (NCBI taxonomy): domain Bacteria; kingdom Bacillati; phylum Actinomycetota; class Actinomycetes; order Streptosporangiales; family Streptosporangiaceae; genus Streptosporangium; species Streptosporangium sandarakinum. The sequence continues at coordinate 7,331,854 of NZ_CP192034.1, read as the reverse complement.
ACCTGGGCCGCGAACGCCTCGTTGATCTCGACGAGGTCGACGTCGCCGATGGACATGCCCGCCCGCGCCAGGGCCTGCCGGGAGGCCTCGACCGGCCCGAGGCCCATGATCTCCGGGGACAGGCCGGTCACGCCGGTGGAGACGACCCGGGCCAGCGGGGTGATGCCCAGCTCGGCGGCCTTGGTGTCGCTCATCACGATCACCGCGGCGGCGCCGTCGTTCAGCGGGCAGCAGTTGCCCGCGGTGACCGTCCCGTCGGGGCGGAAGACCGGCTTGAGCTGCGAGACCGCCTCGTAGGTGGTGCCCGCCCGGGGACCGTCGTCCTTGCTCACCACGGTCCCGTCGGGCAACGTCACCGGGGTGATGTCGGTCTCCCAGAAGCCGTTGGCGATCGCCTTCTCGGCGAGGTTCTGCGAGCGGACGCCGAACTCGTCCTGCTCCTGGCGGGACACACCTCGCAGCGCGGCGACGTTCTCGGCGGTCTGGCCCATCGCGATGTAGATGTCGGGCAGCGCGCCGTCCTCGCGCGGGTCGCGCCAGACGTCGCCCCCGCCCTCGGCGGACCGCGCCGTACGGGCCCTGGCCTCGTCGAACAGGGGGTTCATCGTCTCGGGCAGCGAGTCGGAGTTGCCCTTGGCGAAGCGGGAGACGCACTCCACGCCCGCGGAGACGAACACGTCGCCCTCGCCCGCCTTGATGGCGTGCAGGGCCATCCGGGTGGTCTGCAGCGAGGACGAGCAGTAACGGGTGATCGTGGTGCCGGGCACGCCGTCCAGCCCGAGGAGGGTGGCGACCACCCGGCCCATGTTGTACCCCTGCTCGCCGCCGGGCAGGCCGCAGCCGAGCATCAGGTCGTCGATGGCGGCCGGGTCGAGCTGCGGCACCTTCGCCAGCGCGGCCTTGATGATCTGCGCGGTCAGGTCGTCGGGACGGATGTCCTTGAGGGACCCCTTGAAGGCGCGGCCGATCGGCGAGCGTGCGGTCGCGACGATGACTGCCTCGGGCATGTGGCTCTCCTGGGTTCGTGTGCCTCTCCTCCTGCGGAGGTTACCGCGCGGTAGCCCGAATGCCACGACCCGGGGCCGCAGAAAACAGAACTTTGTACGGCAGGCGATCCGCCGGGGGGCGGAACTGGTCAGCCGTACATGCCGGGGGCGGTGCCGGTGCCGTCCTCGACGCCGTGCAGGCCGCCCTTCTCGTCGCGCCAGATCCGCCAGCCGCTCTGGCTGCCGGTGAACCACGCCGGCGGCGCGCCGGGCCCCCGCGGCGTGACCTTCACCCCCTTGGCGAGGTCGAACTCGCACAGGGAGGCCACCGAGTAGAAGCCGGGGACCTGGTTCTTCAACGCGAGCGGCTTGGGATCGGTGACGCAGAAGGACCAGCCGCGCCGCCCGGTGATCTCGCCGGGGCGGCCGGTGGCGAGGTCGAAGACCGTGCCGGCCTTGCCGTGCTTGAGGAAGCCGAGCGTGTCCATCCGCTCGGGGAAGGCCAGCCACCAGCCGGAGCCGGGGATCCGTTCCGGGGGGATCTGGCCGAGGACCCGGCCGCTCTCGGCGTCGAGCCGGGCGAACCCGCCGTACCGGCCCTGCGCGTCGACCGGGCGGACCACCGGTGCGAAACCGGGGCTGCCGCTGGGGTAGACCCGCACCACCGAGGGGCGGATCCAGTTGACCGTGCCGTCGGCGGTCCTGACGGAGAAGAACCCGAAGGTGGAAGGCTTCTTCGTCGAGGGGTCGGTGTACGGCGCGACGTAGCCGACGAGGTTGCCGGAGGTCGCCCCGAACGACCAGCCGCCCGAGAGGTCGACCCCCGCGCCGAGCGGCTGCTCCACCGGAAGCTTCCAGCCGAGCTTTCCGGTCCTCAGATCGCGCGACTCCAGGACGGGGTGCCGGGCCAGGCGCAGCAGCACGGCGCGGGAGGCATCGGACCACTCCACCTCGGCGATCCCGGGGAGCCTCCACAGCACCTTGCCGGTGGCCGGGTCGAGCACGACCATCCGGGCCGTCTCCAGGGCGGTGTTCTCCGGCACGCACACCAGCGCCCCGCACCGCTGCGGCCCGAACGTGGAGTGCAGCGGGCGGGTCCACCGCCGCGCGCCGGTCCGGGCGTCGCGGGCGACCAGCAGGGCGTTCCACCGGCCGCGCCGGAACGGATCGACGGTCACCGCGACGGCCTGACCGCCGCCGGTCTCGACGAGGGCCGGGGCCGGGACGCCCATCCCCGGCAGCCGGCCCGCCATGGTCGCCGGCTGGGCCCACAGTCTCCGGCCCGAGGCGAGGTCGAGTGCCACCGTCTCCAGCGTGCCGCCGGGCAGCAGGGAGGTCGTCGCGGCGACGCCACCGGCCGAGACGGTGCGGCTGACCGCGTTCACGTCCGGGTTGTGCCAGGTGGGATAGGCGGGGGTGGCCGCTTCGCTGCCGGAGCAGCCGGACAGGGCGGGACCGGACAGGGCCAGGGCTCCGGCGAGCGCCAGGATCGGTTTCGCGGGGGGCCGGATGGCGGGCATTCCACTCCAATGCGGGCGAGGCGTGACGGCTTCGACGCGGAGGGTGACCGGGGTCAGGCGTCGCGAGGCTGGACCCAGGGGCGCCGGCGGAGCATCGTCACCCATCGTCCGTGGGGTCCGGTGGCCCGGCCGGCGACGCGGGTCGCGGAGACCTCGGCGCCGGGCTCCTCCGCGGCCATGGCCGCCGCGAGGTAGATCGACTCGCTGCGCCGCGGCCGCGGCTCGGGCCACAGTCCCAGCGCATTGCCTACAGACGGTAGCACCGCGTAAGCAACCTGTAGGTAGCCTTCGACAGATGGGTGGAATCGATCGGGCCCGAACATCTCGTCCGGATTCGTGTCGAACTCCGGGCCGAGCATGTCGGCGAAGGCGACCGTCCGCCCGCCGGCCTCCACCACCGCGACCGTCTGCGCGGCGGCGAGCTGGCGGCTCCAGCGCCGGGTCACCCAGCGCAGCGGCTGGGCGATCGGCCGGACCGTGCCGAGGTCCGGGCAGGTTCCCACGACCACCTCGGCCCCGGCCTCCCGCAGCCGCCGCACCGCCTTCTGCAGGTGCCGTACGGCCCGCGCGGGCGGCGTCTGCGTGGTGACGTCGTTGGCGCCGATGAAGATGACCGCGATGTCGGGCAGCGCCCCCAGCGCCCGGTCTACCTGGTCGCCCAGATCGACGGAGGCCGCCCCCGACCTGCCGACCACGGTCAGCCGGACCGGCCGCCCGGCGATGCCGGCCAGGCTGGAGGCCATCAGCACCGCGGGGGTGTCGGCGGGGTCGGTGGTGCCGAGTCCCACCGAGGTGGAGTCGCCGAGCATCACCATGCGGATCGGCTCGCCGTCGAAGTCGCCGTAGATCCCGTCGGCCGGCGGGCCCTCCATGCCGTGCGGGCGGCCGACGATGCGCCGGGCCACCACCGCCTCGGTGAAGAGCAGCCCGTAGGTGAGCGCGCCGAGCGCGGTCAGCCCCCCTCCGCCCAGCGCGGCGGCGGCCGCGATGCGCCGCGCGGCCCGTGCGGCCCCTGGTGTCCATATCACGTGGCGTTGCCCCCTCGATACGACACGACGGTAGCGTTGGCCTTGAAAGACAGCCAGCCGAGTCCCGGCCACCCACAGGGACCGCGGCGTTCCACACAACAGCTGACAAAGCTATGGTATTTCGAGGTGATCTTCGCCGTGCGCGTATACGACTCGCTCGTCGATCTGATGGGCAACACGCCGCTCGTCCGGCTCAACAAGGTGACGGCGGGGGTCCCGGCCCAGGTGCTCGCCAAGGTCGAGTATTTCAACCCGGGTGGTTCGGTGAAGGACCGGATCGCGGTGCGGATGATCGACGCCGCGGAGAAGTCCGGTGAGCTGCGCCCCGGCGGCACCATCGTGGAGCCCACCTCGGGCAACACCGGTGTCGGCCTGGCCATCGTGGCGCAGCAGCGTGGCTACAAGTGCCTGTTCGTCGTACCGGACAAGGTGGCCCAGGACAAGATCTCGGTGCTCCGCGCCTACGGCGCCGAGGTCGTGGTCTGCCCGACGGCGGTCTCGCCCGACAATCCGAACTCCTACTACTCGGTCTCCGACCGCCTGGCCAGGGAGATCCCGGGCGCCTGGAAGCCCGACCAGTACTCCAACCCCCACAACCCCGAGAGCCACTACCACTCCACCGGCCCGGAGATCTGGGAGCAGACCGAGGGACGGATCACCCACTTCGTGGCGGGTGTCGGCACCGGTGGCACGATCAGCGGCACCGGCCGCTACCTCAAGGAGGTCTCCGGCGGCCGCGTGAAGATCATCGGCGCCGACCCGGAGGGCTCCGTCTACTCCGGCGGCACCGGCCGGCCGTACCTGGTGGAGGGCGTCGGCGAGGACATCTGGCCGGCCACCTACGACACCACGATCTGCGACGAGATCATCGCGGTCTCCGACAAGGACTCCTTCGGCATGACCCGCCGCCTGGCCCGCGAGGAGGCGCTGCTGGTCGGCGGCTCCTGCGGGATGGCGACGGTCGCCGCGCTGCGCGTCGCCCAGCAGGCCGGCCCGGACGACGTGGTCGTCGTGCTGCTGCCCGACGGCGGCCGGGGCTACCTATCGAAGATCTTCAACGACGAGTGGATGGCCGACTACGGCTTCCTGACCACCTCCAGCGAGGAGGGCCTGGTCAGGGATGTGCTGACCCGCAAGGGCTCCGGCATGCCGGAGTTCGTGCACACCCACCCGCACGAGTCGGTGGACACCGCCATCTCGATCATGCGCGAGTACGGCGTGTCGCAGCTCCCGGTGATGAAGGAGGAGCCGCCGGTCATGGCCGCCGAGGTGGTCGGCTCGATCCTGGAGCGCGACCTGCTCGACGCCCTCTACCGCGGCAAGGTCTCGCCGCACGACCCGCTGGCCGACCACATGTCGCAGCCGCTGCCGATGATCGGGGCGGGCGAGCCCGTCTCCATCGCGGTCGAGGCGCTGGAGAAGGCCGACGCGGCGGTCGTGCTCGACGACGGCAAGCCGGTCGGCCTGCTCACCCGCCACGACCTGCTGGCCTTCCTCGCCAACCACTGATCCCGGCGTCTCCCGCGGTCTCCGCGGGCGGTTCCGGTCTCTTCGGCCCTCGCGGATGGTTCCCGGCGGTCCCGGCCGCCGGGAAGGGCGGCGGCCGGGCGGGAACGGCCCGGTCACGCCCAGCGCTTGCCCTCGGGGTCGGTGATCTGCGGCGGCCGGGCGGGAACGGCCCGGTCGCCGTGCGCGGAGGCCGGACCGGTCAGCCGGGGAACGGGTCCCGCCGGCCACCGGCGGAGGCCGGCCGTTCCAGCGGGCACTCCGCCACCACCTCCCAGGCGCCCTCGGGGGTGGGGCCCGCGGTCAGCCGGCCGCCCAGCGCCTCGACGCGCTCGGCCATGCCCACGAGGCCGAACCCGCCGCCCAGCCGGGAGAACCGGCCGTCGGACGCCGAGCCGTAGTTGCGGACACGCAGCACCACGGTCCCGGGCGGGACGCCGATCGGCCTCAGGTCCGCCTCCACCCAGCCCGCGTCCGGGGCGTGGCGGCGGACGTTGGTCAGCGACTCCTGCAGCACCCGGTGGAGGGTCGTCAGCACCTCCGGGGGAAGGGTGCCGTCGTCGATGCCCGCGCCGATGTCGAAGGCGACCGTGGGGCCGCCGGCGGAGAACCGCTCGACCAGCAGCCGCATGTCCCGCAGCGTGCTGCCCGGGGAGCGGGCCGCCTCGTCCTCGGCGCGCAGCACGCTGACCAGGCGGCGCATCGAGGTCAGCGCGTCGACCCCGGCGCCGGCGATCGCGTCCAGCGCGGGGGCCACGGCGTCGGGTTTCTGCTCGGCGACGACCCGGGCGGCCTGTGCCTGCACGACGATCCCGGTGATGTGGTGGGCGACCAGGTCGTGCAGCTCCCTGGCCAGCTCCAGGCGCTCGGACCGCCGTACCGCGGCCACCGCCTCCCGGCGGCGCTCCAGCTGGAAGCGGAGGTAGGCGCCCGCCCCGGCCGCGAACGCCCAGGGCACGAAGAGGGCGAACGCGGTGGCCACGATCTGGGGGGCCAGCCGCAGGCGCCAGGCCGAGAACTCCAGCACGACCATCGCCGCCAGGGAGAACAGCGCCGCGCGCCGGACCGGCTCGATCGAGCGCAGCCCGCTGACGGTGAGGACCAGCAGCGCCCCGATCTCGGCGAACCCCGGCCTGCCGTCGCCGCCGGTGACCTGGATGACCAGGGTGACGCAGAACGACAGCGCCAGGAAGGCGCGGAAGCCGATCACCAGGCGGGTGCGCCGCCACAGCACGGCGAGGACGCCGACCGCGCCGCACAGCAGGTTGGGCCACACCGGCCAGGTGTGGAGGCCCATCGCCACCACGACGTCGATCAGGAGCAGCAGTGCCAGCCAGCCGATCAGCGCGATCTCGCTGAGCCGTCTGATCCAGTGAACGACGCGATGTGACTCACCCACGCTCACCGAGCCTAGGTCCCCGGTCGGTGTGGTGAATCGGCCGTTCGGCCGATCGGCGCCCGGCAGGACCGGTCCTTCAGCGGAGGCGCGGGACGGGGGCCGCGGGAGATGCTCGATGCGTCGAAGGGGAGGAACCATGACCGTCATCGGGACCGTGCTGCTGACCATCGGATTCGCGATCGGGCTCTGCCTGGCCATGGCGGACCCGGTCCTGCTGTCGCGCGCCGCCGCCAAGGGCAGGGAGGCCGCCATGAGCAGGAAGGGCGCCGGGACGCCGCCGGAGGGCGCCACGGGGGACACGGCGGACGCGGGGGAGGCGGCCGGTGAGATCATCCGGCTGCCGCGGACGGACGCCGGGGAGTACCGGCCCAGGGCGGCCTGAGCCGGAGGGCCCGGCGGCCCCGGACGGCGGGAGCCGGAGAACACGGCGGTTCAGGACGGCACGGACCGGAGGTGGCGGAAGGGGACCGTGCCGGGTGGTCCGCCCGCCGCTTCCGAGTAGCGTTGGCCTCATGAGTGAAGGATTCGAAACACTGGCGATCCACGCAGGCCAGGAGCCCGACCCGGTCACCGGGGCGGTCGTCCCGCCGATCTACGCCGTCTCCACCTACAAGCAGGACGGCGTCGGGGGCCTGCGCTCCGGATATGAGTACAGCCGGTCGGCCAACCCGACCAGGGCCGCCCTGGAGGAGGCCGTCGCGGCCGTCGAGGGCGGCGCCCGGGGCCTGGCGTTCGCGTCCGGCCTGGCGGCCGAGGACACCGTGCTGCGCGCCGTCTGCCGGCCGGGTGACCACGTCATCATCCCGAACGACGCCTACGGCGGCACCTACCGGCTCTTCGCCAAGGTGCACGAGCCCTGGTCGCTGCACTACGACGCGGTGCCGCTCGGCGACCTGGACGCGGTGGCGTCCGCGATGACCCCGAAGACGAAGATCGTCTGGGTCGAGACGCCGACCAACCCGCTGCTGAGCGTCTTCGACATCGAGGCGCTGGCCCACCTCGCGCACGAGAACGGCGCGCTGCTGGTGGTGGACAACACGTTCGCCTCGCCGTACCTCCAGCAGCCGCTGTCGCTGGGCGCGGACATCGTGGTGCACTCCACCACCAAGTACGTGGGCGGCCACTCCGACGTGGTCGGCGGGGCGCTCGTCGCGCGCGACGCCGAGGTGGGCGAGAAGCTCGCCTACCACCAGAACGCCATGGGCGCGGTGGCCGGCCCGTTCGACGCGTGGCTGACCCTGCGGGGCCTCAAGACGCTCGCGGTGCGGATGGAGCGCCACTGCGACAACGCCGAGCGGGTCGTGGACCTGCTGCTGGCCCACCCCAAGGTGTCGTCGGTGCTCTACCCGGGCCTGCCCGAGCACCCCGGCCACGAGGTGGCCGCCAAGCAGATGAGGCGCTTCGGCGGCATGGTCTCCTTCCGGGTCGCCGGCGGCGAGGCCGAGGCGGTCGAGATCTGCAACCGGACGAAGCTGTTCACCCTCGGCGAGTCGCTCGGCGGGGTGGAGTCGCTGGTCGAGCATCCGGGCCGGATGACCCACGCCTCGGCGGTGGGCTCGCCGCTGGAGGTCCCCTCCGACCTCGTCCGGCTGTCGGTCGGCATCGAGTCGATCGACGACCTGCTCGCCGACCTGACCCGGGCGCTGGGCTGACGGACTGAGAGGGGCACGGCCGTACGGCCCGGCGTGGAGGCGTCGCCGGGCCGGAGGCACGGCCGGCCGTACGGGCGGTCACCCCTCCGGACGGTCGTGCCGGGCCGCCCCCGCGGAGCCTCGCCGCGCCGCGGGCGGTCGGCCGGGCCGGTCAGGAGGGGTTGCCCCAGACCATCATCACCAGGATGACCAGCCAGATCACGGTGATCACGCCGGAGAGCGCGGCGACCCGCCCGACCTGGACCTTCGCGTCGCCCTTCGGGCTCTCGGCGGTCCCGCCGCCCTCGCGGCCGAGGATCCGCAGGGCGATGCCCTGGTCGCGGACCACCAGGGCGAGGAGCGCCAGGGCGACGATGAACAGCGTCATCGAGATCGACAGGTAGGGCCTGCCGAGATACTCGCGGCCCAGCAGCGCGCCGAACAGGAACACCCCCAGGGCCGCGACGGCGTACATGCGGGTGGTCTGGTGCAGGTACCGCAGGACGTTGACGTCTCCGGTGCGGATGAACCTCGGAGTGGACATGGTGGCGGCGGTGAGCGGCCCCAGCGTGAAGATCGCGAAGCCGATGTGGAGCCAGAGCAGCAGGTCTGTCATGCGCCAGACACTAACCCGCGGTGATCCCGCCCGCCTACGGCTCGCTCGGGCCTTACCGACACTTCCCTGGCTGATGATCGTTCTCGGAACGTGGCCCGCCGCGAGCGGCGCCGCGGGGGCCGGTGTCCGGGCGGGGCCCGGCCGGTGGGCGATCCGGGTGTCCGGGCGGTGAGCGGGGAGCGGACGGGCGGCGGGAGGCCGGTTCCGGTGTCACGCGAGGGTAGATCTTCGCATTTCGCCCCTGAGCACCCCGCCGGGGTGAGTAGGATCACTGGCGAACTCGTTCCCGTGTGTGAGGCCTCAGGCGGCTCTGGTCGTGGCCGTTCCGGGCGGGTGGTGAAACCGATCGTGGACGACGGCACAAGGGAGTGCCCCCAGTGGGTGTAAGACATGTCGAGCCGTACACCGAGGAGTGGCGGCGTCAGCCGGCCCTCTACGTGAGCCGCGTCGTCGAGGCGCTGGGCGCCGAGGTCGCCGACTGGTGGGAGGGGCCGTGCGATCCGCGCGCCGCCACGATCCTCCTGACCGGCGGGGACGCGCTGGTGTGGGACGAGGAGAGCGGCTGGCGGCGGGGCCGCTACGTCTCCGGCGACCGTGAGACCTGCACGGCCCTGGCCGACGCCCGCTATCTCGGCGGCGGCCTGCTGCCGCGCCCGGAACGGGTGCCGGCGGCCGTGGTGGACGCGCGGGCCGGGGTGGGCAACAGCACGGCCTGGCGGCCCTGCTACCGCTCCTACCGCCACTACCGCGACGGCTTCGACCTGGCGCTCAACTCCTATCTGGCCTACGCCGGCGCCTGAGCCCGGCCGGACCGGCCGCGCCGTACCCGGCCTTCCGAAACGGGGGCGGACGGCGGGCCGGGCGCGGCGGGTCAGCGGGCGCGGCGGGTCCGCAGGAAGTCGCTGACGACGTACTCTCCGAGGCGGTCGGCGCTGGAGGAGAACACCCGGCCGCCGTTGCGGCGGGCCACCTCGTTGACGAAGTCCCGCAGCCGCTCGTCGTCGGCGAGCATGAAGACGTTGAGCGTCGCCCGGCGGCGCGTCATCTTGTCCACCTCGGCGAGCGTCAGCTCCAGCGTCTCGCTCGTGGGCGGCCACTCGAAGGCCGCCGAGCCGTTGCGCCGCAGGTGGGCGGTGGGCTCGCCGTCGGTGACCACGAGCACGACCGGCTCGAAGTCGGGGTGGCGGTCCAGGTGCCGCCCCGCGATCAGCAGCGCGTGGTGCAGGTTGGTGCCCTGGACCATGTCCCACTCCAGCCCGGCCAGCTCGTCGGGCGCGAGGACCCTGGCGTAGTTGGAGAAGCCGATGATCTGCACCGAGTCCTGCGGGAACTTCGAGCCGACCAGCGCCTGCAGGGCCAGCGCGGTCTGTTTGGCCGCCGCCCACGTGCCGCGCAGGGCCATCGAGTAGGAGAGGTCCACCAGCAGGCAGACGGCCGCGGCCGTGCGCCTTTCGGTCTCGGCCACCTCGAAGTCGTCGACCGACAGGGTCACCGCTCCGCCGCCCCGGCCGCCGCGCCGTACGGCGTTGACGACCGTGCGGACCACGTCGATGGGCTGCTCGTCGCCGAACCGCCACGGCCGGGAGGAGCCGGTCAGCTCCCCGGCGGAACCGGCGTCGGTCTGGTCGTGGTCACCGTGGCGCCCGGCGTCGAGGGAGGCGAAGACGCGGCGCAGGGCGGTCTCGCCCAGGCGGCGGACGGCCTTGGGGGTCAGCTCCAGCTTGCCGCGCTTGCGGCGGAGGTAGCCCTGCTGCTCCAGTTCGCGCTCGACCTGCCTGAGCGCCTCCAGGTCGTCGACCGCGGAGCGGCCCAGGGCGCGGCGGATCGCGGCCTCGTCGATGTCGTCGAGGCGGGCGCCGGGGTAGTCCTGGCGCAGCGCCGCCTCCAGCTGGGTGAGGTCGGCGAGCTCGTCCAGGGCGGTGACCGCGTCGCCCATCCCCATCGGGTCCTCGCCGGTCAGCCGCTCGGGGGTGTTCCAGGCGAGGTCGGGGCGGCGGTTGTGGAGGGCCTCGCCCAGGCGGCGCATCTCCCCGTCCAGGCCGGCCTGCTCCAGCGTCTGGCTCATCAGGTCGGCCAGTTCCTCGCGCTGGCCCGGAGTGAGGGAGGCCAGCAGGCGCTGGGTGGCGGCGGCCCGCCGGGCGAGGATGTCGACCAGCTCCTCCAGGTTGCGCGGCGCCTCCGGGAACATGTCCCCATATTTCGACATGAAGTCGTCGAAGTCGGCCTGGGTGTGTTCGCCCCGGGAGTCCCGGTCGAGCATGTCGTTCAGGTCCGACATCATCCGCCGGACCCGCTCCATCGCCTCGGGGTCGGGGTCGGCCAGCGCCTGCCGCATGCCGCGGAACTGGCTGTCGAGCACCTCCCGGCGCAGCAGGTCGCGCAGCTCCTCGAAGGTCCGCCGCGCCTCCTGCGACCGCCACCGGTAGTCCGTCAGCTCCCGGATCGCGCTCGCGGTGTCCTCCGGCAGCCCGTCCAGCTCGGCCTCGCGCAGCCGGGCCTCGTCGGAGGGGTCGGGGAACAGCGCGGCCCGCTCCTGTTCGAGGGCCCGGTCCAGCAGGGCGCGGGCCCGCTCCAGCGTCCCGTCGAGGCGGCCGCGCTCGCGCAGCTCGCGACGGCGGCGCCGTACCTCGCGGAGCAGGTCGTCCAGCCCCCGCCGGTCCCGCGCGCCGGGCAGGCCCTGCCGGAGCAGGTCGCGCAGCGCGTGCTCGGGGTTGGAGCCGGACAGCACGGAGTCGCCCATCTGGTCCAGCGCCGAACGCACGTCGTACGGCGGGGCCAGCGGGTCCGGGCCGTCCCGGTACTCGCCATAGCGGTAGGACATGGTGACCCTTCCCGATGCGATGGGCCGGCGGCGTTCCGCCGGCGGGCGGATCAGGTGCGGTAGACCGCCCCGCCGCCCACCTCGTCCTTGGACAGCCGGCGCAGGAGGTAAAGCCCCTCCATGGCGAACTCCAGGGCCGCCGCGGCGTGCCCCGGCGACTCGTCGCCGATGCCGAGCCGTTCCATGATCTTCGCCAGGCCGGACACCGGGCCGATCCTGCGCAGCAGCTCCGAGGCCGGGACCAGCGGCCCGGACTCGACCTGGGCGCCCTGGGAGAACTTCTCCAGCAGCGCGCTGAGGTCCATGCCGCCCAGCGTGCCGCGGAACGTCTCGGCCACCGCCCGGCGCAGCAGGTGGGCCAGCACCTCGGTCTCCCGGCCCTCCTCGCTGACCTCGAACTCCACCTTGCCGCGCAGCGTGTGCACGATGCCCGGCAGGTCGGCCACCCGGGCCACCGCGCGCTCCTCGCCGGTCAGCGCGGCCCGCCGTACGGCCGAGGCCGCGGCGGTCTCGGCGGCGGCGATGGAGAAGCGGGCCGACACGCCCGACCGCGAGTCCACCGCGGTGGACTCGCGGACCAGCCGGGTGAAGCGGGCGATCGTCTCGATCAGGTGGTCGGGCAGGTCGGCGCCGACGTGGTCGAGGTCGGCCTCCTGCCGGATGAGGGAGAGCTCGGTCTCGATCGACAGCGGGTAGTGGGTGCGGATCTCCGCGCCGAAGCGGTCCTTCAGCGGGGTGATGATCCGCCCGCGGTTGGTGTAGTCCTCGGGGTTGGCGCTGGCGATCAGCAGGAGGTCCAGCGGCAGCCGCAGGTTGTAGCCGCGCACCTGGATGTCGCGCTCCTCCAGCACGTTGAGCAGCGCCACCTGGATGCGCTCGGCGAGGTCGGGCAGCTCGTTGACGGAGAAGACGCCCCGGTTGCTCCGCGGCACCAGGCCGTAGTGGACGGTCTCCGGGTCGCCGAGCGTGCGCCCCTCAGCGATCTTGATGGGGTCGACGTCGCCGATCAGGTCGCCGACGGAGGTGTCGGGCGTGGCGAGCTTCTCGCCGTAGCGCTCGTCCCGGTGCCGCCAGGAGACCGGCAGCTCCTCGCCCAGCTCACCGGCCAGGCGGCGGCAGCGGACGCAGGAGGGCGCGTACGGGTGGTCGTTGATCTCGCAGCCGTCCACCACGGGAGTCCACTCGTCGAGCAGACCGGCGACGGTGCGGATCAGCCGGGTCTTGCCCTGGCCGCGCTCGCCCAGCAGGACCAGGTCGTGCCCGGCGAGCAGGGCCCGCTCCAGCTGGGGCAGGACGGTGTCGTCGAATCCCACGATGCCCTGGAACCGCGGCTCCCCCGACCTGAGCCGGGCCAGGAGGTTCTCGCGGATCTCGGCCTTGACGGTTCGGTGGATATGGCCGCTCGCGCGCAGCTCGCGCAGAGTCCGTGGCTCTGGAATGTGAGGCACGGAACCGAGCCTACGTCGCCCGCTCCGAAACCGGCACTCTTATCCCGGTTTCGGATCTTCGCCATTGTTGGTCGGCGGTGGGCGTGCTTGGTCCATCAGTGGGGAGAATCGCTCCAGGACAAGATTTCGGGCAAGAAGGAGAGGCGAGGCGTGTGGCGCTGTTGACGAGCCGTTTCGCCGATGGTCTCGCCGTCGGAACCGATCTGGTCGGGGCGGCCGAGAACGCGGTCCGCCAGGCCTTGGGCGGCCTCAGCGGATCACCTGACCTGCTCTGCTTCTTCATCTGCGGTGACGACCCCGACGAGGTCGCCCGCGCGGGGCTGCGGGCGATGCGGATGGCCGAGGGCGCCGCGGTGATCGGATGCAGCGCCACGGGGGTGATCGGCGACGGCCAGGGCGTGGAGACCACACCCTCGGTGAGCGCCTGGGCCGCGACGCTCGACGGGGCGCGGCTGACGACCTTCGCCCTGGACACCCTGCGCACCGAGGACCGGTTCGTCGTGGTCGGCCTGCCGGAGAACACCCCGGACGACCACGCGGCCATCCTGCTCGCCGACCCCTACAGCTTCCCCACCGACGGCTTCGTCGAGCGCTCCCACGAGGTGCTGGGCAGCCTCCCGCTGGTCGGCGGCATGGCCAACGCGACCGGGGGGCGCGGGGCGGTGCGGCTGTTCGCCGACGGGCAGGTCCACACCGAGGGCGCCGTCGGCGTGCTGCTCGGAGGCTCACTCAACGTCAGCACCCTGGTCAGCCAGGGGTGCCGCCCGATCGGCCCCACGATGGCCGTCACCGCCGCCGAGGACAACCTCCTCCTGGAGCTCGCCGGCCAGCCCGCCCTCGCCCGGCTGGAGGAGATCGTCAGCGCGCTGGACGAGGACGACCGGGAGCTGGTCGCCTCCGGTCTGCAGATCGGCGTCGCCATGGACGAGTACGCCGAACGGCACGAGCGCGGCGACTTCCTGATCCGGGGCGTGCTCGGCATCGACCCCGAGCGGGAGGCGGTGGCCATCGGCGACGTCGTCGAGATCGGCCGTACCGTGCGCTTCCAGGTGCGCGACGCAGCCACCGCCGACGAGGACCTCTACGAGCTGCTCGACGCCCATCGGGAGGAGTTCGGCGACGTGGACGGCGCGCTGCTGTTCTCCTGCAACGGCCGGGGCTCGGCCATGTTCGGCAGCTCCGACCACGACGCCGCCGCGGTCCGCGACACCCTCGGCCCGGTCAGCGTGGCCGGGTTCTTCGCGGCGGGGGAGGTCGGCCCGGTCGCCGGGCACAACCACGTGCACGGGTTCACCGCCTCCGTCCTGGTCTTCTCCTCCCGGCCGCCCGTGGAGGGGCCGTAGGATCGGCGGATGCCCCAGTCGGTGCTCGCCGTGGACGTCGGGGGGACGAAGTTCGCCGTCGCCCTCGTGGACCCCACCGGAAACGTCCAGGAGGCCCGCCGGGTCGCGACGCCGCCCGGCGGTGACGCGGCGGCCCTGTGGGAGACGCTCGTCGATCTCATCGGCTCCGTGCTGCGTACGGCGGGCCGCGACGACCTCGGGAGTGGCATGGTCGCCGGGGTCGGGGTGGGCTGCGGCGGCCCGATGACCTGGCCCGAGGGCGAGGTCTCGCCGCTGAACATGCCCGGGTGGCGCGGCTTCCCGCTGCGGGCCCGGCTCGCCTCGCGGTTCCCCGGGGTCCCGGTGCGCGTCCACAACGACGCGGTCTGCCTGGCCGTCGCCGAGCACTGGCGCGGCGCGGGCCGGGGCAGCGCCGACATGCTCGGCATGGTCGTCTCCACGGGTGTGGGCGGCGGGCTGATCCTCGGCGGCCGGCTGATCGACGGCGGCAGCGGCAACGCCGGGCACATCGGGCACGTCGTGGTCGATCCGGACGGGCCCGAGTGCCGGTGCGGCGGCCGGGGCTGCCTGGAGGCCGTCGCCCGAGGCCCGGCCTGGCGGCCTGGGCGGTCGAACAGGGCTGGGTCCCGGGCGCCGTCGAGCGATCCGGGCAGACGGACGCCGGGCCGGACGTCCCGCCGTACGGCGAGGCGGTCGCGGAACCGGATACCGGCCACGGCACCGGCCCCGGCCAGGCGGAGAAACCGGGCACCGGCCCCGATTACGTGGAGGAGACGGCGGCCAGCGGGCGGCGGCTCGCCCTGGACGCCGCCGCGGGCGACGAGATCGCCCTCGCCGCGCTGGACCGCGCGGGCCGGGCGCTGGGCGTGGCCATCGCCTCCGCGGTGAACCTCTGCGACCTCGACGTGGTCACCGTCGGCGGCGGTCTCTCCCAGGCCGGGCCGCTGCTGTTCGAGCCGCTGCGGGCGGCGTTGCGGGAGCACGCGCGGATGGGCTTCGCCCGGCGGGTCAAGGTCGTCCCGGCCGCCCTGGGCCAGGACGCGGGCCTGGTCGGCGCCGCCGCCCTCGTCCTCGCCGCCGACCGCTACTGGTCCCGCTGACCCGGGTCAACCGGCCTTGCGCCGCTCGTCACCGAAGTCGGCGATCAGCGTGGGAGCTCCTCGCCGAGGATCTCTTCATGCCGTTCCGCGAGATCTCCGGCGCCCGAGGCCATGGCGCCGATGAAAGCCGGGCGTCAGGCGGCGGGTTTGGCCGGCTTGAACAGCCAGGCGTCGAAGAGCGCGTCGAGCCGCCTGCCGGAGATCCGTTCCGCCAGGGCGACGAACTCCTCGGTCGTCACGTAGCCGTAGCGGTGCTCGGCCGTCCAGGTCCGCAGCACCTTGAAGAACGCCGCGTCGCCGATGCGCCGCCGCAGCGCGTGCAGCGCCATCCCGCCGCGCCGGTAGACGGAGTCGTTGAACAGGTCCTGCGGCTGCGCGCGGCCGGGGGGATACTTCCAGATCGCGTCGCCCGCGGGGTGCGCGTCGTAGGTGGCGCGGAAGGACTGCTCGGCGGGGACGCCGTTGTGCTCCTTCCACAGCCACTCGGCGTACGTCGCGAAGCCCTCGTTGAGCCACAGGTCCTTCCACCGCCGGATGCTCAGGCTGTCGCCGAACCACTGGTGGGCCAGCTCGTGGGCGACGGTGTCGTCGTCGGGGACGAACCCGCCGTACATGGGCTTGGTCTGGTTCTCCAGGGCGTAGCCCGCGGAGAAGTCGTCGATCACGCCGCCGGTGGAGGAGAACGGGTAGGGGCCGAACACCGTGCTCCAGTAGTCGGTGATCTGCCCCGACCGGGTGTACAGCCTGCCCAGGGAGTCGCGGTAGCGGGGGTCGACCGCCGCGAGGTTCGCGATCCCGGAGGCCGTCCTGCCCTGGCGCAGCTCGAACCGGCCCAGCGTCATGGTGGCGAGGTAGCTCGCCATGGGGTGGCTCTCGCGCCAGCGGAAGGTCGTCCTGCCGCCGGCCGTCACCGGGGCGCCGACCATCTCGCCGTTGGCCAGCGCGGTCAGCCCGGCCGGGACGGTGATCTCGAAGTCGTAGCGGGCCTTGTCGGCCGGGTGGTCGTTGCCGGGGAACCAGGTCTTGGCGCCGTTGGGCTCACTGGTGACGAAGGCGCCGTCGCGGGTCGGGATGAACCCGTAGGTGCCGAGGTTGGAGGAGCCGGTGATCGGCTTGGGCTCGCCGTCGTAGGAGACCACGACGGTGAAGCGGTCCGCGTCGGAGACGGGCGTCGCGGGGGTCACGGTCAGCTCGGTGCCGGCCCGGGTGAACGCCGCGGGCCGCCCGTCCACGGTGACCCTGGCGACGCGGAAGCCCGACAGGTCGAGGTTGAACGCCTCCAGTCCCTGGGTGGCCTTCGCCGTGATCGTGGCCACGCCCGCCAGGCGCCGGGAGGACGGGTCGTAGCCGATCCGCAGGCCGTAGTGCTCGACGTCGTAGCCGCCGTTGCCGTCGGTGGGGAAGTCGGGGTCGCCGATCCCGGGGGCCCCGATCCGCCCCTGACGCGGGGCGTCGTGCCGGGGGGCCGGGACGCCGTCGGCGGCGACGGAGGCCGCGGGGGCCGTCGCCCCCTTCGACGCCGTGCACGCGGTCGCGCCGACCCCGCCGAAGGCGGCGAGCGTGCTGAGAAACGTGGCGGTTGCCCCGATGGCCAGTCGACCGGACGTCATGCCCGTGAGTCCCCCTTCCGGGCCCGGACCGCGCCGGGCACCGCACGCAGACTACGTGACGGGCGGGTGCTACCCACGGTAATGGGGTGCGGGCCCGGGGTGTCCGTGGGGTTGTGTCGCGGATGGCCTGTTCGTGCCGCGGCCTCCGGACAGCCCGGGGCGTGGACCGGAAGGGGATCTTCGGGCTACGGGGGAACGCGGCCCTTCCGGGAGGAGGGGGGAGCGGCCCTTCCGGGGGGAGGGGAACGCGGCCCTTCCGGGCCGCGGAGCGCCCGGAAGGGCCGCGGGCGGCGTCAGAGGTTGCCGCGGCGGTCCTGCTCGCGCTCGATCGCCTCGAAGAGCGCCTTGAAGTTGCCCTTGCCGAAGCCGAGCGAGCCGTGCCGCTCGATCAGCTCGAAGAACACCGTCGGGCGGTCCTGCACCGGCTTGGTGAAGATCTGCAGCAGGTAGCCGTCCTCGTCGCGGTCGACCAGGATCTTGCGCTTCTTCAGCTCCTCGATCGGGGCGCGGACCTCGCCGATGCGGGCGCGCAGCTCCGGGTCGTCGTAGTAGGAGTCGGGCGTGTCGAGGAACTCGACGCCGGCGGCCCGCATGTGGTCCACGGCGCTGAGGATGTCGTTGGTGGCCAGCGCGACGTGCTGGACGCCCGGGCCGCCGTAGAACTCCAGGTACTCGTCGATCTGCGACTTCTTCCGGGAGACCGCCGGCTCGTTGAGCGGGAACTTCACCTTGCGGGTGCCGTCCGCGACGACCTTGGACATCAGCGCCGAGTACTCGGTGGCGATGTCGTCGCCGACGAACTCGGCCATGTTGGTGAAGCCCATGACCCGCTTGTAGAACTCCACCCACTCGTCCATCTTGCCGAGCTCGACGTTGCCCACGCAGTGGTCGACGGCCTGGAAGAAGCGGCCGTTCTTCACCGCGGGCGCCGCGACGATCGGCTCGGCGGCGACGAAGCCCGGCAGGTACGGCCCGCTGTAGTTGGACCGGTCGACCAGGGTGTGCCGGGTCTCGCCGTAGGTGGCGATCGCCGCCATCACGACCTTCCCGTGCTCGTCCTCCACCGTGTACGGCTCGGCCAGGCCCTTGGCGCCCTGGGAGATCGCGTAGCTGTAGGCGGCCTCCACGTCGGGGACGTCGATGGCCAGGTCGATGATGCCGTCGCCGTGCTCGGCGACGTGCCGGGACACCCCGGTGCCCGCGCGCACCGCGCCGCGCAGCTCGAACCGGGCGCCGCCGGAGGTCAGGACGTAGGAGACCTCGTCACGGCTGCCGGTTTCGGGCCCCCGGTACGCCACCAACTTCATGCCGAAAGCGCTGGAGTAGTAGTGGGCGGCCTGCTTGGCGTTGCCCACGGCGAAGACCACGGCGTCCATGCCGTTCACAGGAAAGTTGTCCCTCATGCGGCCACTTTCGGATTTCATGGGCTGTGTGCGCAAGAGTTGCGTGAATTACTGGACAATATGTCTATTCGTGCTCACGGCTCCGGGGAGTATCTGGACATCATGACGATCGATCAGCTCGACGCCCGGCTCATCACCCTGCTCACCAGGGAGCCGAGGCTCGGGGTGCTGGAGTGCTCCCGGCGGCTGGGCGTGGCCCGGGGCACCGTGCAGGCCCGTCTCGACCGGCTGTCCGCCCGGGGAGTGATCACCGGGTTCGGGCCCGACGTGTCGCCCGCGGCGCTCGGCTACGACGTCACCGCGTTCGTCACCCTGCAGATCCGCCAGTTCGGCGGGCACGACCCGGTGGTCGACCAGCTCGCCGCCATCCCCGAGGTGTTGGAGGTGCACACGATCACCGGCGGGGACGACATGCTCTGCCGGGTCGTGGCGCGCAGCAATGCGGATCTCCAGCGGGTCATTGACGTGATCGTTGACGTCCGGGGGGTGGTCAGGACCTCCTCGGTGATCGCCTTGGCCACTCCCGTGCCATACCGGGTCCTTCCTTTGGTGGCCGATGTGCCGCGCCAGGTCAAGAGCTAGCCGTACCATCCCAAGCAGGGTTCAGTCACCGTTATGCATCGTTTACCCTTACGGTTCGCGCAGCTGACGGGGGGTCGGCCGCGCCAGGGGATGGGGGTTGCCGCGTGCGAGAGGGCGGGAAGAGAGGGCCGGGACGGCGGTTCCTGCGGCTGGCGCTGATCGCCTTCGGCGTCGTGGTCGTCTTGTCGGTGGGTGTTCTCGGGGTGGTGTGGGCGATGACCCCCATCCCGGACAGCACGCAGCCGAAGGCCACCGCGCAAGGCTCGGTGATCTACTACCGCGACGGTAAGACCGTGCTGGCCAAGCAGGGGGTGAACCGCCGCAGCGTGCCCCTGTCCGAGGTGCCGGAGAGCGTCAGGAACGCCGTCATCGCCGCCGAGAACCGCTCCTTCTACGACGACAAGGGCGTCTCGCTCAAGGGCACCTTCCGCGCCATGTGGTCCACGGTCACCGGCCGGCAGCTCCAGGGCGGCTCGACGATCACCCAGCAGATGGTCCGCAACTACTACAGCGGCCTCAGCCAGGAACGTTCCATAATCCGCAAGCTCAAGGAGGTCATGATCTCCTTGAAGGTCGACCAGTCCAAGCCCAAGGACTGGGTGCTGGAGCAGTACCTCAACACGATCTACTTCGGCCGGGGCGCCGACGGCGTCCAGGCCGCGGCCCAGGCGTACTTCGGCAAGGACGTCGGCAAGCTCGACGTCGCCGAGGGCGCCTACCTCGCCGCGGTGATCCAGCAGCCGTCCCGGTTCGCCGACCCGCACGGCGCCGATCTCGACGCCGCCCGGACGCGCTGGCGGTCGGTGGTCGACGGCATGGTGCAGATCGGAGCGCTGACGCCCCAGCAGGCCGCCACCACCACCTTCCCGGCCCTCAAGAAGCCCCGCCCGGTCTTCTCCCTCAAGGGCCAGCAGGGCTACATGCTCGACCAGGTGGCCGCCGAGCTCAAACGCCGGGGATACACCGACGAGGCCGTCAACCAGGGCGGCCTGAAGATCGTCTCGACCTTCGACAAGAACCTCATGGCGGCGGCCGAGCGGGCCGTCACCTCCGTCATGCCCGAAGGCTCCGCCAAGAAGGTCAACACCGGCCTGGCCGCCGTCGACCCCGGCACCGGCGAGGTCGTCGCCTTCTACGGCGGGCGCGACTACGACACCAACAAGTTCGACAACTCCTTCTCCGCCAAGGTGCAGGCCGGCTCGACGTTCAAGGCGTACACGCTGGCCGCCGCGCTGGAGAACGGCCTGGACCTCGGCACGCGGGTGAACGGCAACTCGCCGATGACGGTCGCCTCCGCCCCCGACCACCCCATTCCCAACTCCGGCGGCACCTCCTACGGCCAGATCGACCTCGTCACCGCCACCAGGAACTCGGTGAACACCGCCTTCGTCGACCTCGGGCAGAAGGTCGGCCTGGACAAGGTCGTCAAGGCCGCCAGGGCCGCGGGCATCCCCGCCGAGCAGCTCGCCCCGCACCGCGGCGCGGCCACGCTCCCGCTGGGCGTGGCGTCGGTGAGCGCGGTGCAGAACGCCTCGGGCTTCGCGACGTTCGCCGCGGGCGGCGTCCACCGCGACGCCCACGTGATCCGGTCGGTGACCGACGCCACGGGCAAGGTCACGAAGTTCGACGCCAAGGGCAGGCGGGCCTTCGGCGAGCAGACCGCCGCCGACGCCACCTACGCGCTCACCCAGGTCGTCGAGGGCGGCACCGGCTCGGCCGCCCGCCTCTACGACCGGCCGGTGGCCGGCAAGACCGGCACCACCGACGGCTCGGTGTCGGTGTGGTTCGCCGGCTTCACCCCGCAGCTCGCGACCGCGGTGGACATGTTCCGCGACGACCACAAGCCGGTGGTCATCAACGGCGCCGTCCAGTACGGCGGAAGCTACCCCGCGCAGGTCTGGCGGGCCTTCATGGCCGAGGCGATGAAGGGCAAGCCGGTCAAGGAGTTCCCCGAGCCGTCCGACTACGGCTACGACCCCTACGGCTACGACGGCGACTACCCCTCCGGCCCGCCCGACGACGGCTACGGCGACGGCGGCTTCCGCGACGCCCCGGCCACCCCGCCGTTCGACGACGGCACCTCGTCCCCCGAGCCAGGGGACCAGGGGACCGGCCCCGGGAACGACGGCACCGGTGACGGCCAGGGCGACGGCACGGGCCCGCAGAACGGCCCCCAGGGCCGCGTGGACGACGGCGGCGGCCCCGGCCAGGACTCCGGCGACGGGACGGGCGGCGGCGACCCCCGCACCCAGGACCCCGCCCAGCGGGAGGGACCCGCCCAGCGGCTCCCCGTCGGCTGACCGGGCCGCCGCGCGCCCGGCCGGCGGCCTCGGCGCGAAACGGTTCACGGCCGCGCGCCGACCCGGCCGGCCGGCCGGGTCGGCCGGCTCCCGGGTCGCGCCGCCGCGGGTCAGGCGGTCAGCTCGGCCCGGAGCGCCTCCGGGGTGGTGACGGGCATCCGGCAGGTGAACCCGCGGCACACGTAGGCCGCCGGGACGCCGTCCACCGGACCCCGCCCTTCCAGGAGGGGGACATCGGCCGCGCCGGGCTCGCCGAGGGCCACGACCATGCCCGGGGCGGGCGACATCAGGGCCGCGCGGTGCAGCGCGGCGGTCGCCGCGTCGCCGGCCGGGCCCACGACCGCGACCTCGACGGGCCCGGAGACGGCCGCCTGGGCCACCGCCAGGCCCCACCCGGCGAACCGGGCGTGCCGGTCGGCCAGGACGCTCACCGTGCCCAGGGCCGCCTCCGCGGCCTCCCGGTGCCGGGCCGAGCCGGTCAGGGCCGCGTACGACAGCAGCGCGCCCGCCGCGGCGAACCATCCCGACGGGGTCGCGTTGTCGGTCGGGTCCTGCGGGCGCTGGAACAGCCGCTCGGCGTCGTCGGCGGTGTCGAAGAACCCGCCGGCGCCGTCTGCGAACCGGTCGAGCGCGCTGTCCAGCAGCGTCCCGGCCAGCCGGAACCAGCGGGTCTCGCCGGTCACGCCGTACAGCGCGAGCAGGCCCTCGGCCAGGTCGGCGTAGTCCTCAAGGACGCCGGCGCCGGTGCCGGCCCGGCCGCCGAGCGACGTGCGCAGCAGCCGGCCGCCGTCGACGTGCACCTCGTCGAGCAGCGTGGCCGCCGCCCGCGCCGCCTCCACCAGGTCGGGCCGGTCGAACAGCGCCCCGGTCTCGGCGAGGGCGGCGATCGCCAGGCCGTTCCAGGCGGCCACCACCTTGTCGTCGCGGCCGGGCCGTACCCGCCCGGACCGGGCGGCCAGCAGGGCGGCGCGGACCCGGGCGAACCGCTCGGGGTCGTCGGGGTCCTCCGGAAGCTGCAATACCGAGGTGCCGTGTTCGAACGTGCCGGTCACCTCGAACAGCGAGACGGCCCAGGCGCCGTCGTCCTCGCCCAGGACCTCGACGATCTCCTCGGGCGTCCAGACGTAGAACTTCCCCTCCACGCCCTCGCTGTCGGCGTCCAGTGCCGAGGCGAAGCCGCCCTCGGGGGTGCGCATCTCGGCCAGCAGCCAGTCGGCGGTCTCCAGCGCCACCCGCCGGGCGAGCACCGACCCGGTGGAGCGCCACCAGTGCGTGTAGACCCGCAGCAGCAGGGCGTTGTCGTAGAGCATCTTCTCGAAGTGCGGCACCACCCAGCCGGCGTCCACGCTGTAGCGGGCGAAACCGCCGCGGAGCTGGTCGTAGATGCCGCCCCGCGCCATCGCCTCCAGGGTCCGCTCAGCCATGGCCGTCGCCTCGCCCACGGCGCTCCGGTCGCCCTCCGGAGCCGCGGACGGGGAGGCGGCGGCGTAGCGCAGCAGGAACTCCAGGACCATCGACGGCGGGAACTTCGGCGCCCCGCCGAACCCGCCGCGGTCGGGGTCGAAGGACCGCCGCAGGCTCCGTACGGCCCGGTCCAGCGTGTCGCGGTCCGGCACCGGGCCCGACGGCAGCGCCGCCTGCTCGTTCAGCGCCTGGACGATCTTCGAGCCCTGGTCCAGCACCGCCTCGCGGTCGCGGGCCCAGGCGTTCGCCACCCCGGTCAGCAGCCGCTGGAAGTGGGGCCGCGGGAAGTACGTGCCCGCGTAGAAGGGGTGCCCGTCCGGCGTGGCGAAGACCGTCATCGGCCACCCGCCCTGACCGGTCATGGCCTGGGTCGCGGTCATGTAGACCGCGTCCACGTCCGGGCGTTCCTCCCGGTCGACCTTGACGTTGACGAAGTGCTCGTTCATCAGCGCGGCGGTGCCCTCGTCCTCGAAGGACTCGTGCGCCATGACGTGGCACCAGTGGCAGGCGGAGTAGCCGACGCTGATCAGCAGGGGCACGCCCCTGCGCCGGGCCTCGTCGAACGCCTCCTGCCCCCAGGGCCGCCATTCGACGGGGTTGTCCGCGTGCTGCAGCAGGTACGGAGAGGTCTCACCGGCGAGCCTGTTCATGAACCCACACTCTCACAGGCCCCGGCGCGGCCTCGCGGGCGTGCCGGTGGGCCATGCGGTCAGAGCAGGACGATCCGGGTCAGGATCACGTGGTGGCCGGCCCCACCTTCCGTCGCTTCCCTGCCGGGTCACGGTGTCGCCGTACGGCTTCGTGCGCCATCGGTGACACCGGCGGCCCGGGCGACGGCGCGCCGCCGGGAGCGGGGGAAAGGTGTGTTCGGGTGGGTTCGGGGCGTAGGCTCGTTGAGCGTGGATCTCGACTTCGTCCGCGTGCACGCCGGAAGGCCGGTCGCGGAGCTGACCCGGCGTGACGTGGTGCGCGCGTTGCTCGCCGTGCCCTCAGGCGTGGCGCTGGTGGCCCTTCCCGACCTGCGCCGGGCGATGGAGCGGGCCGGGAACCCGCTGACCCCGCCCTTCTGGGAGTCGGCCCGGACGGCGCTGGGGGCGATCGAGTCGGGCAACGCGACCGTGGGCGACGTGCAGCGCTGGCTGGAGTCCACCGGCACCGAGCCGCTGCTGCTGACCCGGACCATGTTCGTCTGGCCCGAGGAGGACGAGCGCGGGCCGGTCGCCGAGGAGATGTTCCACCGGCTGGTCGCCCACCTGGAGCGGCGGGTCGCCGCGGGCGAGGTCGATCCGGACGCCCTCGCGCTGGGCGACGAGACGGCCAGGGCCTCCTACGAGGAGATCCAGGAGCGCTGGCTCGGCACCCCGCTGCCCGACGGGCGGGTGCCCAGGGACGCGGTGAGCGACGAGCAGGACGAGGAGCTGTCGGCCGCCTGGCACGAGGAGGAGGCGTTCGCCCTCGGCGAGCTGCGGCGCATCATGGCGGAGCTGCCCGAGGCCGAGCGTCCCGAAGAGGCGCTGCGGGCGGCGAGCACCCGGCTGCGCGAGCTGATGACCGCCCCCGGCTACCCGGGCAACGTGCTGCGGGCCTGCGCCGGCTACGAGGGCGGCCCGCTGCCGGCCGACGACGAGGAGCTGTGGCTGACGGTCGCGGCGGGGATCGCCGGGCCGATCTCGGACCTGCCGGAGGAGGACGACATCGCCGAGGCGTTCGCCGACCTGGAGGAGGAGCTGAGCTCCGAGGACTCCGTGCTGGCGGCGCTGTGCGCGATCGACCACGCGGACTGGCTGGCGGTGGTGGCCGCGCTGGCCAGGCGCGGCCCGGGGGTGCTGGCCTCGCCGGAGCGGATCGCCCGGCTCATCGCGGAGTCGGAGGACATCGACGTCCGGATGGACGAGCCGGAGGATCTGGAGTCGGCCGAGGCTCTGTTCGGGTCGGTCACGCCGCTGTGGGCCTGCCTCGGGATCGTCGACCGGAGCGAGGTGCTCACCCCGCTGGGCCACTGGGGTCTGCCCAGGGCCCTGGAACGGGCCTGGACGGAGACGGGCTGAGCCGTACGGCCTGAGCCGTACGGCGGGACCCCGCGGCGGGCGCGGTCAGGCGTTCTTGCCGGGTTTGCGGGGCTCTCGATCGGCCGGCAGATCGATCTTGGAGATCTGCTTCCGCATCGACTTGACGAGCAGGAAGAGCGCGAAGCCGATGGCGGCGACGACGAGGAAGCCCAGTACACCCGGGCTGACGTCGCCTTCGGCGGCGGCGGCGAACACGATGGCAGTCACACCTCAAGTCTGCCACCGCCACCCGGCGGTCTCGTCAGTGGCAGGCGGGGGAGACCTCCTCGGCCAGAACACCGGTGAACAGGTCGTCCTCGGGAAGCTCGGTGTCCACCAGGGAACGCGCCAGGTGGTAGTCCTCGGTCGGCCAGATCTCCATCTGCACCTCGCGCGGGCAGACGAACCAGAACCCGTCGGGGTCGACCTGGGTGGCGTGCGCGATCAGCGCCTGGTCGCGCACCTCGAAGTAGTCCCCGCAGGGGACCCGGGTGGTGACCGGCCACCTGTCCTTCTGCGGGCGGTCCTCCCAGCGGGCGATCCAGTCGCTGTAGGGGGAGCCCAGGCCGCGGGAGACCATCGCCTCGTGCAGGGCCTCGAACCGCTCCCGGGTGAAGCCCATGTGGTAGTAGAGCTTCAGGGGCTGCCAGGGCTCGCCGGTACCGGGGTAGCGGTCGGGGTCGCCGGCCGCCTCGAACGCTTCCACCGAGACCTTGTTGGTCATGATGTGGTCGGGGTGGGGGTAGCCGCCGTCGTCGTCGTAGGTGAGGATCACGTGCGGCCGGAAGTCGCGCACGGCCGCGACCAGCGGCGCCGCGGCGGCCTCCAGCGGCTGGAGGGCGAAGCAGCCCTCGGGCAGCGGCTCGTTCTCGTCCTCGGGCAGGCCCGAGTCGACGAAGCCGAGGAAGCGCTGCTGGACGCCCAGGATCTCGCGGGCCCGCTCCATCTCCAGGCGGCGGACCTCGCCGATGTTCTCGAGGATGTCGGGGCGGTCCATCTTGGGGTTGAGGATGGAACCGCGCTCTCCGCCCGTGAGGGTGCAGACCAGCACCTCCACGCCTTCGGCGACGTAACGTGCCATCGTGGCGGCGCCCTTGCTCGACTCGTCGTCGGGGTGCGCGTGAACGGCCATAAGCCTCAGCGGTGCACTCACGGGGCTCGCTGTCTCCTCTTTGTCTGTCACATTCGGATCTTCGCCTGTCCCGCCGCGGCCCGGGGAACCGGCCGCCCGCCCGCGCCCTGGGGCGCCGTGCCATTCCACGGCGCGGCCTGAGGCACTCTAGAGAGAGGTTAGTTTCTCGTGGGCGGTCGCGGGGGCAACGCCCCCGCAGGGGACAATTGTTTCGGACAACGCCGCGGTAGTGCTTGGAGATTCCGTCATGGCCATCAGTGAGGCCGAGCAGGGCCAGGAGCCCCGACCCGTGCTCGGCAGTCCCGGCGACTTCCCGGAGCGGGAGCCCCGTCGGGGCAACTTCGTCGTCCACGTGGTGATCGCCATCCTGTGCGCGGTGTGCGCCGCCGGGTGGGGTTACGTCATGTGGGCCTCGAAGGGCAACACCGACGTCATCGACGAGGTCATCGCGTTCGACGCCAACCGTAGCGATTCCCTGCAGATCACCTTCGAGGTGGTCAAGCCGTCCGACCGCGCCGCCGTCTGCCGGCTGCGGGCCGTGGACGTCAACCACGTGGAAGTGGGCAGCCGCGAGATCGATATTCCGGCAGGTAAGGGATATATCCGCCTTACCGAGCGGCTGCAGACCAGTGCCCAGGCGACTTCCGGCTCGGTTCAATACTGCCATCTCGTATAGTGAGATATTTGGGGAAGCGTTCGAGCCGTTAACTTGTTAGCCTGTCGAGATTCGATCGTACGCCAACCAGCGGACGAGTGCCTGTCCGAGTACGAAGCCCCCTTCAAGAGGAAGCAAGGAGAACCCGTGGCCGACTCCCACAACGAGAGCGTCACCTGGCTCACGCAGGAGGCGTACGACCGCCTGAAGGCGGAGCTGGAATACCTCTCGGGGCCCGGGCGCGTCGACATCGCCAAGAAGATCGAGGCGGCCCGCGAAGAGGGTGACCTGAAGGAGAACGGCGGCTACCACGCCGCCAAGGACGAGCAGGGCAAGATGGAGGCCCGGATCTTCCACCTCCGTCAGATCGTCGACAACGCCAAGGTGGGCGAGGCGCCCCGCACCGAGGGCGTCGTGGGCCCCGGCATGACCGTCACCGTCCGCTTCGAGGGCGACGACGAGGAGGTCACGTTCCTGCTGGCCTCCCGCGAGGAGAGCGGCGCCCCGATCGACGTCTACTCGCCGAAGTCGCCCCTCGGCGCGGCGATCAACGGCAAGAAGGTGGGCGAGAAGGCCACCTACACGATGCCGAACGGCCGCTCCAACTCGGTGGAGATCCTCGAGGCCGTGCCGTACGTCGGCGGCTGACCCGTCGGCCCGTGACCTTCCGGGCCGCGAGACCTGATCCGGTGGATCCGCCGGGACGTCCCGTCCCGGCGGATCTCCGTGTGTGGAGGGGTCCCCGCGCGGGGGCCTTCACCCGGGAAGCGACTCCGCGCGCGGGGGAGGCCCGTTCCCGAGCGCGCGACGATAAGTCGTTAGAGAACTTTTAGCGGCTTTCCATGCGTCATCGTCTGATTTCCGGCACTCTTGGTCTGGCGCCGGGCGAAGGGAAGGAGACGACGTGTTCGAGGGGCGGACGCGTGTCTCCCATCTGATCCACGAGGCCCGGCAGGACCTCGCCTACGCCCCGCGCATCCGGCGCGCCGCACCCGGCCTCCCGCGGCGCCGGCGCCTCCTCCCCGTCGCCCTGGTCGTCCTCCTCTCCGCGCTGGCGGCCGGGACGGTGGTCGTCGTCACCCTGCCCGAGCGGGTCCCCGAGACGACGGTGGCCCTGCGCAGGCCGGTCACCACGGAGACCGTCCGGGCCGCCGCCACGCCGGCCCCCGCGCCCACGCGGGCCGCGCCCCGGCCGGTGGCCCCGCTCACCTCGATCCACAAGCCCAGCATGTTCGTCGTCGCGAACCGGGCGCTGAGCTCGGCCGTGGTCGCGAAGGTCGCCCAGATCTCCGGGGTCCGGGCGGTGGAGCGCGCCGACGCCGCCGAGGTGGGCATGGACGGCAAGCGCGTGCAGACCCTGGGGGTCGATCCCTCGACGTTCCGCGCCTACACTCCCAAGCCGACCGCCCGCTCCGACCGGCTCTGGCACAACGTCTCCGCCGGGGAGATGGCCGTCTCCTTCGTCCTGGGCAACGACGGCGGCATGCCGCTGGGCAAGATCGTGAACGCGGCCGGGCGCAACCTGCGGGTGGGCGCCTACGCGACGATGGGCATGGGCGCCATCGACGCGGTCGTCTCCCGGGAGACCGCGCGGGCGCTGGGCGTCCCGGAGAACAACGCGCTGGTGGTGAGCGCGCCCAGGGCCGACACCGCCAGGCTGCGCGCCGCCCTGCTGCGCGTGCTGCCCAGGGGCAGCCAGGTCGCCGCGATCAACCCGGTGCTGCGGGCGCCCGTGCAACAGCCTGGGAAGCAGACCGGGAAGCAGACCGGGCGCACGATCTGGCCGGCGGGCTCCTTCATGACCGCGGAACAGGTCAGGGTGGCCCTCACCGCGGCCGCCGGCAAGCTCGGCCGGCCGTACGTGTGGGGGGCCGAGGGGCCCGACACCTTCGACTGCTCGGGCCTGGTGCAGTGGGCCTTCGCCCAGGCGGGCGTGAAGATGCCCCGGGTGACGCACCAGCAGTTCGTCTCCGGCCCGCAGGTCTCGCTCGCCCAGGCCCAGCCCGGAGACCTGCTGTTCTGGCGTTCCGACCCCACCAACCCCGGATACGTCTCGCACGTGGCGATCTACTGGGGCGACGGCAAGATGCTCCAGGCCCCGCGGACCGGTGACGTGGTCAAGTTCAGCCCGGTCAGCACCCGCAACCTCGCCGGGGTCGTCCGGGTCAGCCCGGTCGCCGCGGCCCGCGTCCGCTGACCCGCCGCCCCCTCCCTCCCTTCACCCGCGTAGGCGCGCCCCCGTGTACGGCTGCCTCTCCGCGTGATGCCTCTCCGCGTGATGCCTCTCCGCGTGATGCCTCCCCGTGTACGACTGCCTCCCCACGTACGGCTGCCTCTCCGTGCACGGCGGTCCTCACCCCGCGCGTACGGCGAATCCGCCTATGGTCTCGTCGCTCGTAGCGTTGTAATGTCGATTACATGGATATCGAAGAAGCAACGCAGAAACTGCGCGGCTGGTTCTCCGGGCGGCTGCCCGAGGACTGGTTCGAGGGGCAGCCCGAGATCGTCCTGGATCGCGAGGAGATCGCGGTGATCGGCCGGCTCCCGGCGCCCTCCTTCGCCGACGACGTCTCGGAGGTGGAACGGGCCGCCACCCTGGAGGGCGGCGTGCAGCGGTTCCGCGAGGAGACCCGGGAGCGACGCGTCGAGATCGCGCTGGAGGCGGAGCGCCGCTTCCGCCGCAAGGTCTCCTGGGGCGTCGAGGTGGGCGACGAGACGGTGATGTTCACCACACTGTCGGTCCCCGTCATGACCCGGCTGAGGCAGTCGGAGCGCCGGGTGCTGGACACCCTCGTGGCCGCCGGGGTGGCCCGCAGCCGCAGCGACGCGCTGGCCTGGTGTGTCCGACTTGTCGGCAGGCACACCGACTCCTGGCTGGCGGATCTGCGGGACGCGCTGCGTCACGTGGACCAGGTCCGGGCGGCCGGGCCCGACCTGGATTCGTGAGCCTGGGCAGGGAAAACGGCCGCCGACTGGTCTGAACCTGTTCACTAATTGGTTTAGACCTTTCTCAGTGGCCTATACCACTGCGGTAAGCGGCTTTTTTAGGCTCGCTTCTTTTGGGTAGGTCCTCTCAAACACCATGCCCCCTGCCAGCCCATACGCCCGTGAACCAGGCGGGTGAGGGGTCGGGGCGACCGCCGACCGCGTTAATTCACTGGTCTACGCCAATTGGATCGGACGCGGTTTCCTGGTCAATGATGTTTTGGCCCTGAGAAGCGTAAGGAGCCGTAGCAGTGTCCGTTATCGAGGACGTAACCGCCCCCAGCCCGACCAGCCACGCCGGACTGGCCGCCTGGGTCGCCGAGATCGCCCAGCTGACGCAGCCCGACCGGATCGAGTGGTGCGACGGCTCGGAAGCCGAGTGGACGCGCCTCACGAACCTCCTGGTCGAGCAGGGCACGTTCAAGCGCCTGGCCAAGCGGCAGAACAGCTTCTACGCCGCCTCCGACCCCAGCGACGTGGCCCGCGTGGAGGACCGGACCTACATCTGCTCCGAGCGCGAGGAGGACGCCGGGCCGACCAACAACTGGATCGCCCCGGACGAGATGCGCAAGACCTTCGGGGAGCTCTTCAAGGGCTGCATGCGCGGCCGCACCATGTACGTCGTGCCGTTCTGCATGGGTCCGCTCGGCGGCGAGATCTCGCAGCTCGGCGTCGAGATCACCGACTCGCCGTACGTCGCCGTGTCGATGCGGATCATGACCCGGATGGGCGAGCCCGCGCTGCGGCTCATCGAGGAGCGCGGCGACTTCGTCAAGGCCGTCCACTCGGTCGGCGCCCCGCTCAAGCCCGGCCAGGCGGACGTGCCGTGGCCGTGCAACTCCACCAAGTACATCAGCCACTTCCCCGAGACCCGCGAGATCTGGTCCTACGGCTCGGGCTACGGCGGCAACGCGCTGCTCGGCAAGAAGTGCTACGCGCTGCGCATCGCCAGCACGATGGCCCGCGACGAGGGCTGGCTGGCCGAGCACATGCTCATCCTCAAGCTGACCCCGCCGGAGGGCGAGACCCGCTACGTCGCGGCCGCGTTCCCGAGCGCGTGCGGCAAGACCAACCTGGCCATGCTCCAGCCGACCATCCCCGGCTGGAAGGTGGAGACGATCGGCGACGACATCGCCTGGATGCGGTTCGGCGACGACGGCCGCCTGTACGCCATCAACCCCGAGGCGGGTTTCTTCGGTGTCGCGCCCGGCACCGGCGAGTCCACCAACGCCAACGCGATCAGGACCCTCTGGGGCAACAGCATCTTCACGAACGTAGCCCTCACCGACGACGGCGACGTGTGGTGGGAGGGGCTCACCGACGAGCCTCCGGCGCACCTGACCGACTGGAAGGGCCGCGACTGGACCCCGGACGGCGGCGAGCCGGCCGCGCACCCGAACGCCCGGTTCACCGTGCCCGCCGGCCAGTGCCCGACCATCGCCCCCGAGTGGCAGGACCCCAAGGGCGTGCCGATCTCGGCGATCCTGTTCGGCGGGCGCCGCGCCACCGCGGTGCCGCTGGTCACCGAGTCGCTGAGCTGGCAGCACGGCGTCTTCACCGGGGCCAACATCGCCTCCGAGAAGACCGCCGCGGCCGAGGGCAAGGTCGGCGAGCTGCGCCGCGACCCGTTCGCGATGCTGCCGTTCTGCGGTTACAACATGGGCGACTACTTCGGCCACTGGATCAACATCGGCCGACGGGAGGGCGTCCGGCTGCCGAAGATCTACTACGTCAACTGGTTCCGCAAGAACGACGAGGGCAAGTTCGTCTGGCCCGGCTTCGGGGAGAACATCCGCGTCCTGAAGTGGATCGTCGACCGGATCAACGGCAGGGCCGAGGCGGTGGAGACCCCGATCGGCCTGCTGCCCGCCGAGCTCGACACCGACGGCCTCGACCTCTCCGCCGAGGACCTGCGGACCCTGCTGAGCGTGGACGCGGAGGTCTGGAAGGAGGAGGCCGCGCTGATCCCGGCCTTCTTCGAGACCTTCGGCGACCACCTCCCCAAGGAGCTCTGGGACGAGTACCACGCCCTGGTCGCGCGCCTGGACAAGTAGCGCCGCGCCCCGGTGCGCTCCGGAGCGATCCGCTGCGCACCGGAAAACGGCCTCCGCGGCGAACTTCCGTGATGCCCCGATCGTCTACATGACGGCGGGGCATCCGCCTTTCCTCCACCCCCCGGGAGGCCGGACATGGAAGAAGCACTGTTCGTCGTCGCCCTGATCCTCCTCGCCGCCGTGGGCTTCACCGCGTCGGCCCTGTCCAGGGAGCATCGCCGGGCCCGCTCGGTCCCGTCCGTTCACCTCACCGGCTCGCCCGGCCACTACGAGATCGCCTACCTGGCCGGTGGGCCCCTGCGGACGGTCAACACGGCCCTCGCCGTGCTCGCCAGGGGAGGGGGCGTCCGCGTGTCACGAGGCGGTCAGGTCAGCCTGGTCACCGGGGCCCCGCTCTCCCCCGATCCGGTCGAGCGGGCCGTCCTCGCGGCCCTCCGCGCCCGGGGCGGGTCCTGCCAGGTGGGGCAGCTGCGCCGCGCCGTGGCCGACGACCAGGCCATGAGCGACCTGCGCGACGGCCTGACGCGGGCGGGCCTGTTGATCCCCGACGGCGTGCTCGCCCGGGCCAGGAGGCTGCTGAGCCTCCTGCTGGTCCTCACCGTGCTCGCCTTCGTCCTCGAGTTCATCGCCTTCATCCCCACCCTCTTCGGGTTCCTCGTCGGGGGCGGAGGAGCGGTCGGCGTGGTGACGCTGCTGGCCGGCAGCCTCGCCGCGGTCGTCGGCATGACGACCTACCAGATCCGGAAGCGCGCGCTGCGCGGCATGCTGACCGACGCCGGGCGTGAGGTCCTCGCCGACGTCGGCAGGACCCACGTGCGGGGCGTCCCCCGCGCCGCGGGCCTGCCCCTGTACGCCGCGGTCGGCATCCCGGTCGCCCTGTACGGTCTCGCCGAGGCCGGCGACCCCGCCCTCACCGAGGAACTGCAGCGGCAGCACGCGAACAGCGCCGTGAGCTGCGCCTCGGGTTCCTGCGGGGGCTCCTCCGGGTCGTCGGGCGACGGCGGCTCCTTCGGCGGGGGCGGCGACTTCGGCTCGGGCGGCTGGGGCGACTCGGGCGGCGGGTCGAGCTGCGGAGGCGGATCGAGCTGCGGCGGCGGAGGCTGCGGCGGAGGGGGCTGCGGTGGCGGCTGAGCGGCCCGCCGGGACGGCGCGGGGAGACGACATGACGGGGGCCGGGCGGCTCGGGGTCGGCATCGGGTGGCGGCCGGAGATCGACCTGACCGTGGAGCGCCTGCCGGGCGTGGACTTCGTGGAGGTCGTCGCGGAGAACATCCGTCCCGGCGACCTTCCGGAGTCGCTGCGGGTGCTGCGCGGCCGGGGCCTGCCGGTGATCCCGCACGGCGTCGGGCTGGGGCTGGGCGGGGCCGAGCCGCCGGACCCTGACCGCCTGGCGCATCTGGCGGACTGCGCGCGGGCCCTGGACGCCCCGCTGGTCAGCGAGCACCTGGCCTTCGTCCGCGCGGGCGGCATGGAGGCGGGTCACCTGCTGCCGGTCCCGCGTACCCGGGCGGCGCTGGCGGTGGTCGCCGACAACGTACGGCGGGCGCAGGCGGCCCTGCCCGTCCCGCTGGCCCTGGAGAACGTGGCCGCCCTGTTCGGCTGGCCCGACGACGAGATGACCGAGGCCGAGTTCCTGGGCGAGCTGGTGGAGACGACCGGGGTCGGGCTGCTGGTCGACGTGGCCAACCTCTACACCAACCAGATCAACCTGGGCCTGCCGGCCGTCGGCGCGCTGGACGTCCTGCCGCTGTCGGAGCTGGCCTACGTGCACGTCGCCGGGGGGCACCTCCACCACGGCGTCTGGCACGACACCCACACCGCCCGGGTCCCCGGCGAGGTGCTGGAGATCCTGGCGGAGCTGCGCGCCCGGGTGGACCCGCCGGGCGTGCTGCTCGAATGGGACGGCGACTATCCCGGCGACGACGTGCTGGAGGCGGAGCTCGGCCGGATCCGCGAGGCGATGGCCCGTGCCTGACCCGATGAACCACCCCGCCCCCTCACCCGGGCCCGGCTCCGCCCCCTCACCCGGGCCCGGAACGGCGAACGGTCCCGTGTCCGGCTCCGCACCCGATCCCCGGGCCGAGCTGGCGCGGGCCCAGGCGGAGCTGCTGGCCGCCCTGGTGGCCGGGGGCGAGCCGCCCCGGGGGTTCGACGAGGGGCGGTTGCGGATCCAGGCCGCGAGCCTGGTCTCCAAGAGACGCGGGGTCGTGGCCCGCATCCGGCCGGACCTCGTGGCGCTGCTCGGCGCCGCCGGGTTCGCCGCCGAGTTCGACGCCTACGCCCGGGGCCGCCCCAAGCCGCCCGGTGGCTCCCGGGCCGACGCCCGGGACTTCGCCGAGCGGCTGAGGGCGGCCGGGCACCCGCTGCCGGAACCCGAGCCGGAGCCGCCCGCCGGACGCCGCTGGTGGACCCGGTTCGCGCGGGCGTCGCGTTTTGGCGGGACGGGCCGGGGATACCTACTCTGACGTGGGGGGACTGCGCTGTCTTGACGGGTCGTACCTGACCGTCACGCCGGTGGCGTGCCGGGACAGCGTCGGCTCGCCGTACGAGATCACGCTCGAACTCCACCGCGACGGAGTGCTGTACGGCACCGTGGGGGAGCGCTGCGGCTGGCTGCTCGCCCGGCTGGCCAGGGGGGTCGCCGAGGCCCGCGCCGGTCACCAGGACCAGTGGCCCGATCCCGACGACCGTTTCCCCGGCCTCCCGGGAGAGGACGAACTGTTCGCGTTTCGTTACCGGACCAGGAACGGGGTCGTCAGCGGGGGCGAACTCCGATGTCAGCTGCGTACCATCCCGGTCTGGACCCCGGGACGGCGGGGCGGGTCGGGGGAGTGGCGACTGACGCGGAGGGCGTTCGTCGAAGCCTGGTGCGGCGGCGGGGTCGGCCTGCGCGCGGTCCTCACCTCCGCTGAACTGGGGATCTTCATCGACGCGCTGGTCGCCGAGGCCGAGGAGTGCCTGGGACGAGCAAGCCCGGCAACCCATCCGGGATCCCCATAGAGGGGGCAACAGGTCCCCGGGACGGTGATAATTGCCTGTCAGCGCCCTTCCACCGCGGGCGTTGGAAGGAGGGGATTCCATGGATGTGCGCGATCTCGTCTACCGGCTGTACGAGCGGCGGCTGGAGACGAAGCTGTCGCGGCAGCCGGGATCGGTCCCCCGGCACGTCGGCGTCATCGTCGACGGCAACCGGCGCTGGGCGCGGGCCATGGGTCTCGACGACGTCAGCCGCGGTCACCGCAAGGGCGCCGACAAGATCTCCGAGCTCCTGGGCTGGTGCCGGGAGGCCGGCGTCGAGGTCGTCACCGTGTGGCTGCTCTCCAGCGACAACCTCAGCCGGCCCAAGGACGAGCTCGACCTCCTGGTGAGGATCATCGAGGACGTGGTCCAGGAGCTCGCGGCGGACGGCTGGCGCGTCAACCCCATGGGGGCGCTCGACCTCCTGCCGGACCGTACGGCCCGCGTCCTGAAAGAGGCAAAAGAAGCGACATCCCACCGTCCCGGGCTGATTGTGAACGTTGCTGTTGGGTATGGAGGAAGGCGTGAGATCGCTGATGCGGTGCGCTCCCTCCTCCAGGAGCACGCCAGCAAGGGCGCGAGCATCGAGGACCTGGTCGAGGTCCTCGATGTCGAGCACATCGCGGAGCATCTCTACACGCGCGGCCAGCCCGACCCGGACCTCGTCATCCGGACCTCGGGAGAGCAGCGGCTCTCCGGATTCCTGCTCTGGCAGAGCGCCCACTCCGAGTTCTACTTCTGCGAGGCCTACTGGCCCGACTTCCGCAGAATCGACTTCCTGCGGGCGCTCCGCTCCTACGCCGCGCGACACCGGCGGTACGGTTCCTGATCCCTGTGACGAATGCCCCCTTTTGGACAGGCATGCGGCATTGGAAGGCGGGTATTCAGGACGTACCGTAAAAAGTGGGTGGCCACCGGCCGCCCACACCGGAGAGGGCCCGCCTTTGCGACAACGTTCCGCCAGGGAGGGCCGGGCACCGGCACCCCCGGCGTGTCGCGCGGCGGGATCCGGGTCCGGTCCGCATCCCAGCACATGGCAGGGCGCCCCCCATGGCGCCCGGGGGAGATCGCGTGGCAAACCCTTCGTCCTCAGCCACGTCGCCGGCCACCAACCGGCGTACGTAC
Source organism: Streptosporangium sandarakinum (assembly GCF_050942225.1). Taxonomy (NCBI): domain Bacteria; kingdom Bacillati; phylum Actinomycetota; class Actinomycetes; order Streptosporangiales; family Streptosporangiaceae; genus Streptosporangium; species Streptosporangium sandarakinum. The sequence continues at coordinate 7,296,080 of NZ_CP192034.1, read as the reverse complement.
GTCCTGGACACCTCGGTCCTCCTGGCTGACCCGGCGGCGATGAGCCGCTTCGCCGAACACGAGGTGGTCCTCCCGATCGTCGTCATCACCGAGCTGGAGGCCAAGCGGCACCATCCGGAACTCGGCTACTTCGCGCGCAAGGCGCTGAGGTACCTCGACGACCTGCGGGTGACCCACGGGCGGCTGGACGAGCCCATGCCCATCGGAGACGGCACCATCCGGGTCGAACTCAACCACAGCGACCCCTCGATCCTTCCCGTCGGCTTCCGGCTCGGCGACAACGACACCCGCATCCTGACCGTGGCGCGCACCCTCGCGGCCGAGGGACACGACGTGGTCCTCGTCTCCAAGGACCTGCCCATGCGGGTCAAGGCCGCCTCGATCGGGCTGGCGGCCGAGGAGTACCGCGCCGAACTGGCCTTCGTGGAGTCCTCCGGCTGGACCGGCATGGCCGAGCTCCAGGTGGCCGACGAGGACGTCCAGTCGCTCTTCGAGCACGGCACCGCGGACGTGCCCGAGGCGCGCGACCTGCCCACCCACACCGGCCTGCGGCTGCTGTCCAACCGGGGCTCGGCGCTGGGCCGGATGATGCCCGACAAGTCGGTGCGGCTGGTGCGCGGCGACCGCGAGGTGTTCGGCCTGCACGGCCGTTCGGCCGAGCAGCGCATCGCGCTCGACATCCTGATGGACCCCGAGATCGGGATCGTCTCGATGGGCGGCCGGGCGGGCACCGGAAAGTCGGCCCTGGCCCTCTGCGCGGGCCTGGAGGCCGTCCTGGAGCGCCGCCAGCACCGCAAGGTGATCGTCTTCCGCCCGCTGTACGCCGTCGGCGGCCAGGAGCTCGGATACCTCCCCGGCACCGAGAACGACAAGATGAACCCCTGGGCGCAGGCCGTCTTCGACACCCTCGGCGCGATCACCACCCCCGAGGTGATCGAGGAGGTCATGGACCGCGGCATGCTGGAGGTGCTGCCGCTCACCCACATCCGCGGCCGTTCCCTGCACGACGCCTTCGTCATCGTCGACGAGGCCCAGTCTCTGGAGCGCGGGGTGCTGCTGACGGTGCTGAGCCGGATCGGCGCCAACTCCCGCGTCGTGCTCACCCACGACATCGCCCAGCGCGACAACCTCCGGGTGGGCCGCCACGACGGCGTGGTCGCGGTCGTGGAGAAGCTCAAGGGACACCCGCTGTTCGCCCACGTCACGCTGACCCGCTCGGAGCGCTCGCCGATCGCCGCGCTGGTCACCGAGATGCTGGAGGACATCACGATGTAGCGGGCCCGCCTCCGGCGGGCGGCCGTCCCGCCGCCGCCCGCCGGAGGCGGTTCCCGGTCACGGGGGCAGCCGCACGCCGTCGGCCGCGAGGTCGCGGAACTCGAAGCAGGTGTGCTCCCCCCACGACCTGGGCTCGCCGGGGAACAGCCGGGTGATCTCGACGCTCCAGATGCTCTCCTGCTTGTTCTGCCGGATGGTGCAGGTGAGCTGGGCGATCCCGGCCCGGGAGAGCGTGCCCTCCCCCGAGATGATCACGTTCAGCCGGTATCCCGTGGTGTCGCCGAGGTCCTTGCGCCGGCCCGACTCGGCGTACCGGGTGGTCTCGGTGTCGTAGTGCCGGAAGGCGTCGAGGGCGGTGGTCAGCTCAGGTTCGGGTGGCTGCTTGCCGGCCCGGAACAGGGTGTCGATGATGTCGGAGGCCGTGTCGGAGCCCACCGGGATCCTGACGGGCTCCAGGCGGCCGTCGCGCAGCAGGTAGACGGTCACCCACGTGGGGCTGTAGCTGATCACAGGGGGCCGCCCGCGGTCCTGGACGCCGGTGGGGGCGATCCCGCACCCGCCGAGCGTGAGGACGGCCGTCAGGGCGGCGGCGAGCCACCGGGCCGGGCGGACGGGCCGTTCCGTGCGCCGTACGGCCGTGCCGGGCCGTCCCGCCTTCCGGGCGGGGTCGCGGTGCGCCCTCATCTTCCGGGCAGCCAGACCGTGAAGAGGACACCGGGGTCCTGCGCCCGCGCCGAGACGGTGCCGCCGTGCAACTCGACGTTGGCGCGGGCGATGGACAGGCCGAGCCCGCTGCCGTCGCCGCCGCTCGCCTTGTAGAAGCGGTTGAACACGTGCGGCAGGTCGGCGGGCGGGATGCCCGGGCCGTGGTCGCGCACCTTCACCTCCAGTCCGCCGGGGACGCGGCGGGCGGTCACCATGACGGGGGGCGCGCCGTGCCGCAGGGCGTTGCCCACCAGGTTCGCCAGGATGACGTCGAGGCGCCGCGGGTCGGCGGAGAAGGCCAGCGCGCGGGGCACGTCCACCTCCACCCGGTCCGACCAGCCCCGTATCTCCAGGCAGTCGTCGATCACGTCGGCGACGTCCACGCTCTCGGTGTTCAGCGTCGCCGTGCCCGAGTCGAACCGGCTGGTCTCGATGAGCTGCTCCACCAGGGTCCGCAACCGCTTGATCTCCCGCAGGACGAGCCGTACGGCCGCCGCAGGCTCGGCGGGCAGCCGGTCGGCCTCCTCCGAGAGCATGTCGGCCACCGCCGTCATCGCGGTCAGCGGGGTGCGCAGCTCGTGCGAGACGTCGGCGACGAACCGCCGGGACATCGCCTCCAGCGAGCGCAGCTCGGACACGCTGTGCTCCAGGGCGGCGGCGGTGTCGTTGAAAGTGGCGGTGAGCTGCGCCAGCTCGTCCTGGCCGTGCACCGGCAGGCGGGTGTTGAGCCGGCCGGCGCCCAGAGCCCGGGCCGCCGAGCCCAGCCGCCGGACGGGCAGCAGCACCCGCCTGGCCGACACCAGGGCGACGGCGAGCGCGATGACCAGCATGACGGCGCCGGCCGCGGCCAGCGGCCGGCGCAGGTCGTCCAGGAGCCGCTCCTCCTCGGTGAGGGGGACGAACGCGAAGACGCTCATCCCGGTGGGCCTGGCGATGCCGATGGGCTCGATCCGCCACACGGGGGTGGCGATGACCAGCCACATCCGTCCCCGGACCGCCCGGCGGGCGGTCATCGTCTTACGGGCGGACGCGGTGACGAGGTCGGCCGGGACGTCGCCCATGCCGAAGTCGCCGTCGGGGTAGACGTAGTTCTCGTAGCGGACCACCACCCGGCCGTTGCGGGCGCGCAGGCTCCGCTGCAGGGCGGCGATCTGCGTGTCGGCCGGCGGGCCGTCCCCCGGCCAGCGGGCGCCGACCGGCACCTTGATCCCCTCGATGATGTCGCGCACGTCGCCGACGGCCACCTGCTCGGTCCGGTCGATGACCCGGCGCTTGACGAGCTCGTAGCCGATCACCGCGACGAGCGCGGAGGCGGACACGGCGATGAGGGTGAAGGCGATGACCAGGCGGCCCCGCAGGCCGGTGTGCATCAGCCTCACGGCGGGCTGAACCGGTAGCCGAACCCGCGGACGGTGTGGATGAACTCCGGCTCGGCGGGCACTTTCTCGATCTTGGCGCGGATCCGCTGGACGCAGGCGTCCACCAGGCGGGAGTCGGCGACGTGGGTGTGGTCCCAGACGGCCCGCAGCAGGTATCTGCGGTTGAGCACCTGGCCGGGGTGGCGGACCAGTTCGAGCAGGAGCCGCAGCTCGGTGGGGGTCAGGTGGATCTCACGGCCGGCCAGCGACACCTTGAGCGCGCCCCGGTCCACGACCAGGTCGCCGAAGGTGACGCGGTCGGAGGCGGCCGACTCCACCCGGCGCAGCACGGCGCGGATCCGCGCGTCCAGCACGCGCGGCTCGACGGGCTTGACCACGTAGTCGTCGGCGCCGGCCTCCAGGCCGACGACCACGTCGAGGTCGTCCCCGCGGGCGGTGAGGAGGATGACGGGCAGCTGGTCCATCCGGCGGATGCGGCGACACACCTCGACCCCGTCGATGCCGGGGAGCATGACGTCGAGCACGGCGATCTCGGGACGGCGCGACCTGATGTGGGCGAGGGCGTCCTCGCCGTTGTCGTAGGAGGTCACGGTGTGCCCCTGGCGACTCAGCGCCAGCTCCAGCCCCGTCCGGACCGAGGGATCGTCTTCCACGAGAAGGATGCCCGCCACGCCGTAATTATTCGCCCAAATGCCATCCGATCGGCACCCGTCATTGAACTGTGACAGGGGAGGGGCGGGCCGGGCGGTACGGCGGGACCCCGCCGGGACCTCCCACTCCGGTGCGCGGGCCGGGTGGACCGCCGTACCGGTAAATGTGACTGAAATCACACTAGATTGCCAAATGACGGGAAAGGCCACGTAATCGGGTGGTAAGCAGGGAGAAAGCTTGCTGATCTCACGGGAGAGGCAGACCAACTCCGTCGTTCAGGTTGCGGAGCACCCCCCCGCGCGCGGCAAGCTCATAGGTTGTGAGCTCAGGACCGCCGCAGCTGAGGGAGCATCCGGCTCCGCGCCCCCGCCGTAACGCCCGGAAACCCGCCAGGCGGGACAAGGCGGCCCCACAGGAGCCGCGGGCCGGGAAGAAGAAGGGGTGGCTGACCCCCAAGCGCGCCGTCATCCTCGCGACGACGGCCGCCGTCGTCGTGGGCGGCGGAGGGTTCACCGTCTACACCGCGATGCAGAACGCCTCCGCCCCGAAGCCGGCGCCGCTCTCCCTGAACGAGATGTCGAAGATCTTCGGCGGCGGCGACCCGTTCGCGCCCGACCCCGAGGGCGACATCCTCAAGGCCCAGGCCGCCCAGGCGCTCAAGGCCGACCGGCTGGCCGCCGAGCGCGACAAGCGCCGCAAGCTCAGCCCCATCAAGATCGTCAAGGAGGCGCCCGGCGGCGGCGGCTTCGACCCCAAGCAGCTCCCGCCCGGCCCGGCCAACCCGTCCGGCAACCGCGCGCTGGGCAAGCAGATGCTGGACGCGCGCGGCTGGGGCGACCAGTGGGGCTGTCTGGAGAGGCTCTGGACCAAGGAGAGCGGCTGGAACGAGCGGGCGATGAACCGCTACAGCGGCGCCTACGGCATCCCGCAGTCCCTGCCCGGCAGCAAGATGGCCAGCGCCGGCGGCGACTGGCAGACCAACCCCGCCACCCAGATCGCGTGGGGCCTCGGCTACATCAAGGGCCGCTACGGGACGCCATGTGGTGCCTGGGCCCATTCCCAGGCCACGGGCTGGTATTGAGACACCAGGACTCGGCAAGTCTGACCGCCTCCATGCCATGGGCGACGCACCCTGGGGCTCATGGATGTGAAGGTCAGCGTGGTGGTGCCGGTGCGCGACCCCGGCACCGCGGCCGACGCCTGTGTCCGCTCGCTCCTCGCGCAGTCGATGGCCCCGGAGGAGTACGAGGTCGTCTTCGCCGACACCGGGCCGGGCGACGGGATCCAGCGGCGCCTTGAGGCGCTGTCGGCGGCGCGGCCGAACGTCCGGGTGCTGCACCTGGGGGAGACCGGCTCGCCGATGCGCGGCCGCAACATCGGGATGGCCGTCGCCCAGGGCGAGTACGTCTACCTGATGGAGCAGACCGACCGGCTGGAGCGGACCGCGCTGGAGCGGATGTACCGGCGGGCCGTGCAGACCGACGCCGACGTCCTCCTCGGACGGCTGGTGGCCGGCCGGATGCCGCCCTCCCCGGTGTTCGAGGCCGACCGCGACCGCGCCGACATCCTCAAGGACCGGCTGCTGTCCGCGCTGACCCCGCACAAGCTCTACCGCCGGGCGTTCCTGGACGCCGAGGCGCTCGCCTTCCCCGACCCCGGCGGGCGCCTGGCCGAGGAGACCTTCGTGCTCCGCGCCTACCTGCGGGCCAAGGTCGTCGCGGTCCTGGCCGACGAGGTCTGCTGCCACGTGGCCGAGCGCCCAGAACCGCCGGGCGACCCGTACGTGCAGGGGGCGGAGCTGCGCGAGCTGCTCGACGTCATCGACGCCGAGCTGCCCCCGGGACGGCGGCGCGACCGGATGTACGCGCACTGGCTGCGGGCCTCGGTGCTGCGCCGGCTCGGCGGCGGCCGGTTCGTCACCGCCTCCGCCCGGGAGCGGGCGGCCACCTTCACCACGCTGCGCGAGCTCGTCATCCAGCGCTTCCCCCCGCACCTGGACCGGTACCTGCCCGTCCACCTGCGGGTCCGCGCGGCCCTGCTGCGCGCCGGCCGCCTCGACCGGCTCCTCGCGCTGGCCGAGGCCATGCGCGGCACCCACCTGCGGGCCGACCTGCGGGAGGCCGGCTGGCGGGACGGCGCGTTCGAGATGGCGCTCACCGTGGAGATCATGCGGGCCGGCGGCGAGCCGATGCGGTTCGTCCCGTACGGCGAGACCGGCCTGCTGTGGGATCCCCCGGCGCCGCTGGACGTCGACCTCCCCCCGGAGCTGGTGGACGTCACCCGGGCCGTCTCACAGGCCCGGGTCGAGGTCTACATCAGGCACCCCGACAGCGGGCTCGTCCACGCCCTGCCGGTGACGTCGTCGCTGACCCGCTGCCGGCACCGCAACGGGATCAGGCTGCAGGCCGGCACGACCGCCCGGCTGGAGGTGGACACCGCGGCCCTGGGCCGCCCGCTGCCGGCCGGCCCGTGGGAGGTCCACGCGCGCATGCACGGCGGGGCGCACCGGGCCCGCGCCCGGGTGACCGGCGTCCCCGGCGACTGCGTCGGCGACCTGGCCGGCGGCTCCCGGAGGCTGGTCGTCCCCTGGTGGTCGGAGGAGGGGGAACTGGGCGTCTGCGTGGAGCCCCGGTCGTTCCCCGAGTCGATCGTCCTGGTCTCGACGGGGACGACGGTCATCCGCGACCGGGGGCAGGTCTTCGTCGTCGTGCCGGTGCCGTACGTGCCGCCGAGCGGGGGGCCGCCCGCCGAGCTGGCGCTGCGCCGGGCGGCCCGCCCGGACCAGGAGGTCTGCGTGCCCGCCCTCATCGAGCCGGGCGTTCCTGGACGCCACGCGGGGCGGCTGGTGGCCAGGGTCCCGATCCGGCTCGCCGCCCAGGAGGGGTTCCTGTGCCCCGGGGAGTGGCTGCCGTTCCTGCGGCTGGACGGCGGGGAGGAGGCCCTGCGCTTCCGGCTGCGGATGGGCCGCACCGGCAGGGTGGAGGTCGGCGGCGCGAGCGGCCAGGACGCGGCCGGACCCCGGTACCCGCTGGCCCGGCGCGCGGTCCTGCGGGTTCCCGGGGTCCGGGGCACCGTCCGGCTCGCCCGGACGGTGCGGCGGCACTACCTGCCGAGCTGACAGGCGTTGACGAGGTCACCGCTCTCCGGGCGCGGCAGCGTCGCGCTCGGCGGGGGAGCCTGGCCCTTCTCCACCCAGCCCGCGAGGGCGTCGAAGGCGGTGCGGAAGCACGGCAGCATCGGCCGCAGCCTGTCCGGGAAGCTCGCGTACAGGCCGTCGGTGTGGGTGCCGTCGGCGATCCGGTAGTAGCGGAACGGCCGGTCGCCGACCATCTTCGCGTAGACGTCCCCGGTGCGGGAGATCGGCAGCAGCGTGTCCAGCGTGCCCTGCAGGGTGATCAGGGGCTTGCCGATCCGCCCGGTCAGCTCGATCTTCCTCACCGCGGGCGCGACGTACTTCCCGCGGGCCGCGTAGTCGTAGTCGGCGTCGCAGTCCGGCGTGCCCGAGGCGCAGAACGGCGTGCCGGCGTCGGTGTCGCCGTCGTAGCCCGGGTCGAGCTCCTCGCGGTAGAGCCGCTGGGTGAGGTCCCAGTACACCTGATGGTGGAACGGCCACAGGAACTCCGACCCCTTGGCGTAGCCGGCGTCGTACATCGCCTGGGCGTCACCCTTGGGATAGGCGCGCAGCGCGGGCGGCAGGAAGGTCAGGAGGTTGTCGTTCTGCGTCCACAGGGTGCCCTCCCAGTCCACCCCGCCGTCGTAGAGCCACGGCCGGTTCTCCAGCTGCCAGCGGACGAGGTAGCCGCCGTTGGAGATGCCCGCGGCGTAGGTGCGGCGGGGGAGCCTGCCGTACCGCTGCGCGGCGACGGCCTTGGCGGCCAGCGCCACCTGCGTGACCCGGGTGTTCCACTCGGCGAGCGCGTCCCCCGGCTTCTTGCCGTCCTTGTAGAAGTCGAGGCCGGTGTTGCCCTTGTCCGTCGCCGCGTAGGCGTAGCCCTTCGCCAGCGCCCAGTCGGAGATGACGAAGTCGTTGGCGTACTGCTCGCGGTTGCCGGGGGTGCCCGCGACGACCAGCCCGCCGTTCCAGTCGTCGGGAAGCCGGATCACGAACTGCGAGTCGTGGTTCCAGCCGTGGTTGGTGTTGGTGGTGGAGGTGTCGGGGAAGTAGCCGTCGATCTGGACGCCGGGCACGCCGGACGGGCTGGTCGCCCCGGCCGGGTGCAGACCCGCCCAGTCGGCGGGGTCGGTGTGCCCGGAGGCGACCGTGCCGGCGGTGGTGAGGTCGTCCAGGCAGGATTTCTCCTGGTGCTCGGCGCCCACGACCGTCAGCAGGCCCATCAGCGCGCAGTGCCGGCCGATGCCGGAGGCGCCGGCCGTCTCGGCGGAGGCCGGGGCGCCTGTGGCCAGGGCGGCGGTGAGGAGGGCCAGGCCCGCCACGAGCGCGGCGGGCCGGCGGCGCCGGGAAGTCGCCGTCGATGTCATCGTCATGCCTCTCAGCTCCGCTTCAGGTGGTCGGCGAGGGCGGCGCGGAACTCCTCGGGCCGCTCGACGTGCGGGCTGTGCCCGCAGTCGAGGACGACCTCGGTGAAGTTCCCGTACCGCCGCAGCACGGTCCTCGTCTGGGTCACCATCGGCTGGGCCGGGGTGCCGGGGGACCCGGGGACGATTCCGAGGGCGCCCAGGTGGGCGAGGTCGAGCATCGAGGTGTCGGAGACGATCACGTCGGAGTCGCCCCTGACCCACAGGACCGGCGGCTTGGGGTCGACGGTGTCCAGGTCGTCCAGCCGCAGGTACGTGGGGGCCATGGTGTTGAGCACCCCGCGGTGGCCGGGGGCCGTCCCGGGCCAGGCGTCCGAGGGGACCGCGTCGCCCGGGTAGTTGTCCTCGCCGATCCTCGTGGTGAGCATCGACTCGACGAAGACGTCCTCGTCCGCGGGGTCGAGCACCGTGCCGGGCTTGACGTACGTGGCGCGCAGCACGCTCCGCGGCGACAGGGGCGAGTCGGCCGTCCGGTCGCCGGCGGCCAGCAGCCGCACGAACTCGGGGTTGGCCGTCCCCCCGCCGCCGCCCGCCCCGTCGGGGTGGTTCAGCGTGCCGTCCGGCCCGTGCGTGCCGCCGAAGCCGTACGGCGAGACCGGGTTGACCAGCGTCACGCTCCGCACGGCCGAGGGCCGGTCGCGCAGCGCCTGCAGCACGACCCCGCCGCCCATGCTCCACCCCACCAGGTGCACGCCGGACAGGTCGAGGGCGTCGACGAGCGCGAGGACGTCGTCGGAGAAGTCCCGCAGGCCGCGGGTGGCGTCGATCGGCGCCGGGTCGCTCTCGCCGAAGCCGCGCAGGTCCACCGCGAGCGGCCGGTAGCCACCGGGCAGGGCGAGCATCGTCTCCCGCCAGAAGACGGAGCTCGACACGTTGCCGTGGACGAACAGCACCGGTTCGCCTTCGGCCACCCCGGTCGTCAGGACGTTCTGGGTGATCCGGGCGGTGGGCACCCGCCGGCTCTCGATGTGCATCTGGTGATCTCCGATATGGGTTCAGCGGACGGTCGGGGCGGAGGCGGTGTCGCCCTCGGCGCGCACGGTGGCCAGGTCGCGGTCCTTGGTCTCCCGGGCGACGAAGACGGTGATCAGGGTGACCACGGCGGCGAAGAGCACGTACAGCATGATCGGCAGGGCGGAGCCGTACTGCTGCAGCAGGGCCACCGCGATCAGCGGGGCGACGCCGCCGGCGATGATCGAGGCGAGCTGCGCGCCGACCGACACGCCCGAGTAGCGCATCCGGGTGGCGAACAGCTCGGAGAAGAACGCGGCCTGCGGGCCGTACATCGCGCCGTGCAGGATCAGGCCGACCGTGACCGCCAGGGTGACCGCGAAGAAGTTCTTGGTGTCGATCAGCGGGAAGAAGGCGAAGGCCCACACGCCCACCCCGGCCGCGCCGAGCAGGTAGACCGGGCGCCGGCCCAGCCTGTCGGACAGCGCGCCCCACATCGGGATCGAGAAGAAGTGGATGGCCGAGCCGATGAGCACCGCGTTGAGCACCATGGGCTTGTCCAGCTTCGCCGCCTCGGTGGCGTACACCAGCACGAACGCGGTGATCACATAGTAGGAGACGTTCTCCGCGAAGCGGGCGCCGATCGCGATGAGGACGTCGCGCCAGTGGTAGCGGAACACATCGGCCATGGGCATGCGCTTGACGGGCTTGTGCTCGGCGTTGGCGACCGCCTGCTGGAAGATCGGCGACTCGCTGATGGACAGGCGGATCCACAGGCCGATCAGCACCAGGACGCCGGACAGCAGGAACGGGATGCGCCAGCCCCAGCTGTTGAACGCCTCGTCGCTCTGGAACGCGGCCAGCACCGCGAGCACCGCGGTGGCCAGCAGGTTGCCGCCGGGGGCGCCGGACTGCGGCCAGGAGGCCCAGAACCCGCGCCGGTTCGGGTCGCCGTGCTCGGAGACGATGAGCACCGCGCCGCCCCACTCGCCGCCGAGGGCGAAGCCCTGGACCAGCCGCAGGGCGGTCAGCAGCAGCGGGGCCGCGGCGCCGACCGTCGCGTAGGTCGGCAGACAGCCGATCAGGAAGGTCGCGACGCCCATCATCAGCAGGCTGATGACCAGGAGCTTCTTGCGGCCGAGGAGGTCGCCGTAGTGGCCGAAGACGAGCGCGCCGAGCGGGCGGGCCACGAAGCCGACCGCGTAGGTCAGGAACGCCAGCAGGGTGCCGGTCAGCGGGTCGGACTTGGGGAAGAAGAGGGCGGGGAAGACCAGCGCGGCGGCGGATCCGTACAGAAAGTAGTCGTACCACTCGATCGTCGTGCCGATCAGGCTGGCGGCGACGATCTTGCCGATAGGGGTTCGGGTTTTTTCTGTCATCTCACTCACCAAAGGTTGCGCTGTTGGGGGGATGTCGGCTCACGGTACGTAGTGACCGGCGTCACTCCTATGGGTGCGGTCACCACAGCGGGAGGCGGGTGTATGTGGACACCCGGGATCGCGACACCTGGCGGGGTGGGCGGTAAGAGGGCTTACCGGATCGTGACCCGGACGCGAGGGGCGGCGGAGCCGAGCGGCGCGGACGGGCCGGCGAACGGCCACGGGTCAGGCGGATGGGCGGTCGCGGGCCGGTGGGCGGCCGTGGGCCGGTGAACGGTCGCGGGTCAGGCCGGTGGGCGGTCGCGGCTCCGGGCCGGTCGCCGGGACGCGGGAAAGGGCCGGCGGGTCAGCGGCTGAGGCGGTGGAGGCGCAGGGCGAGCTGGATCTCCAGGGCCCGGTCGGGGTCCTGCCAGCCCGCGCCGAGGAGCCGGCCGATCCGGTCCAGCCGCTGGGTGACGGTGTTGACGTGGATGTGCAGGGCCTCGGCGGTGCGCGACAGCGAGCCCCCGGCGGAGTAGTAGGCGGTGAGCGTGCGCTCCAGGGCGGTCCCCCGGCGCGCGTCGTAGGCGAGCACCGGGCCGAGGGTCGAGGCCAGGAACGCCTCGATGTCGTGCCCGTCGCCGACGAGCAGCCCGACGAAGCCCAGCTCGGCGGCGCTCGCGCCGTCCCCCGTGCGGCCCAGGGCGAGCAGCGCGTCGGCGCAGCGCTGCGCCTCGCGGTGGGCGGCGGCGATCGGCTCCGCGTCGCGCACCGGGCCGGCGGCGCCCGCGGTGGCCGGGTGCCCGAGGGACGCGCTCAGCTCGGACGCCACCCGCTTGGCCAGGGGGCCGGGCCGGTCGCCGGGGAGCAGCAACACCACCTCGTCGCCCCGCAGGGCCGCCAGGCCGCCCTTCAGCGTGGCCTGGGAGGAGGCCCAGAACGCGGCGCGCTCGCGTCCCCCGCCGTGGCGGACCACGATCACCACGTGGTCGGCGTTCAGGTCGACCCCGACCCGCCGGGCCCGCTGCGCCAGGCCGTCCAGGCCGGGTCGGGAGATCAGGTCGTCCAGCAGCTCGCCCCTGACCCGGCCCTCGGCCTCGGCCGCGGTGCGCCGCGACAGCAGCAGCAGCGCGGTGACCAGCGCGGCCCGTTCCAGGATGCGCTGGTCGGTGTCGGCCACCGGGCCCTCGTGCCGCAGCACCAGCGTGCACAGCGGCTCGCCGCCCACGTCCATCGAGGCGACCAGCAGGTTGCCCTTGCGGACCGTACGGCCCAGCGCCCGCGATGACCGCGCGGCCTCGGCGATGGCCTCCGCGGTGTTCCCGGCCGCCCGGCCGCCGCGCGCCGGGCCCTTCCCCGATCGGCTCGGCCGGCCCGATCCGTGCGCGTCCTCGCCCGGGTCCAGCGCGCCGAGGTCCCCGGTGATCGCCTGCCCGGTCTCGTCCAGGACGACCAGCGAGCCGCCGAGCACCTCGGTGACCACGGCGGCGACGTCCCTGACCCCGCCGCCGCGCAGCACCAGCCCGGCCATCCGGTCGTGTGCCAGCGCGGCCCGTTCCACCGCCTCGCCGTGCGCCTTGGCCTGCCGGCTGGCCTCGCTGAGCTCCTCCAGGGCGTTCCTGGTCTCCTGTAGCAGCCGGGCGTTGTCGATGGCCACCGCGGCGTGCGCGGCCAGCGAGCCGAGCAGCACCACCTCGTCCTGGGTGAACGGCCGCACGCTCCGGTTGGAGGCGAACAGCACGCCGATGACCCGCGCGCCGAGCTTCAGCGGCACGCCGAGGATGGCGACCAGGCCCTCGTCGTGGACGGCCTCGTCGATGTGCGCCCTGTGGTCGAACCGCTCGTCGGCGAAGTAGTCGGCCGTCGCGTACGGCGTGGCGGTCTGGGCGACCAGCCCGCCCAGCCCGGTGCCCATGGCCAGCCGCACGTTGCGGAACTTCGCCGACACCGAGCCGTCGGTCACCCGCATCCGGGTGTCGCCCCGCTCGGAGTCGATCAGCGTCATGTAGGCGACGTCGGTGCCCAGGAGCTGCCGGGCCCGGCGCACGATCGCCTCCAGCACGGCGTCGAGGTCGCGCAGCCCCGCCAGGTCGCTCGCCGTGTCGAACAGGGCGGCCAGCTCCGCCTCCCGCCGGGCCCGGCGGGACAGCTGCGCCCGCACCTTCAGCGCGGTGAGCTTGGCCTCCTCCAGCTCGGCGAGCGTGGCCGCGTCCGCCCCGGCGGCGCGGGCGGCCAGGATGGGCCCCTCGAACTCGACCGACGACGCTTCCCTGGCCAGCAGTTCGAGGAAGATCCCTGCGTTCATGCCCTCCATTGTCGCCGTACTTCCTGTCCATCCCGGTCTGTCCCGGAGGTTCCCGCCGCCGGGCGCGGGGAGCGGCCCGCCGGCCGTCCCCGCGCCGCGGGCGCGAGGTGGTGCCCGGCCCGCGCCCCGCGCGGGCCGGGGGTCAGTGGGCGGTCCAGCCGCCGTCGACGGGCAGGGACACCCCGGTGAGGAACGAGCCGTGCGGGCCGCAGAGGTAGGCGACCAGCTCGGCCACCTCCTCCGGCTCGATCAGCCGCTTGATCGCGGCCGGGGCCAGCATGATCCTCTCGATCACCTCGTCCCTGCCGATCCCGTGCGTCTCGGCCTGGGCGTCGATCTGCTTCTCGACCAGCGGCGTGCGGACGTAGCCGGGACACACACAGGTGGAGGTGACCCCGTGCGGGGCGCCCTCCAGGGCGATGACCTTCGACAGCCCCTCCAGCGCGTGCTTGGCCGTGACGTACGCCGCCTTGTACGGCGAGGCGCGCAGCCCGTGGATGGAGGAGATGTTGACGACGCGGCCCCAGCCGCGCTCGTACATCCCCGGCAGGACCGACCTCACCAGCAGGAAGGGGGCCTCGACCATGACCTTGAGGATCTTCGCGAAGACCTCCGGCGGGAAGTCCTCGATCGGCGCGACGTGCTGGAAGCCGGCGTTGTTGACCACGATGTCCGTACCCGGTGGGAGGGCGTCGGTGAAGTCCGGCGTCGACAGGTCCGCGACCACCGGCGTGCCGGAGACCTCCGCGGCCACCTTCGCGGTGGCCTCCGCGTCCATGTCGACCACCACCACGTGCGCCCCGGCGGCGGCCAGACGGTGCGCGCAGGCACGCCCGATCCCGCTGCCCGCTCCGGTCACCACGGCCTGGCGTCCTGTCAGGTCCATCATGCTGCCGAATCTAGGCAATCAGCCGAACACCGGCCCATGTACGCGGTCGCCATAGTCCCATGGTCGGCTATGTGTGCGGCGCGGGTCCCCCCGGGGCGCCGGGCGGCCCTCAGACGGTGACCGGGTAGGTCAGCGCCAGCTCGTCACCCGGCAGGCCCCGGATGCCCCAGTTGACCTGCGGCGCCTCCAGGATCACGATCTCCAGGTCCGCGGGTGGCAGGCCGAGGTCCTCCTGCGCCCTGGCGAACAGGGTGCGGATCAGGTCGCGCTTGGCCTGCGGGGAGCGGCCCTCGAAGCAGACGATCTCCACGATGAGGTACCGCTCGCTGCGCTGCGGGCAGACCATGTCCTCGGCGTCCAGCAGCAGGAACCGGTGGAACCGCTTGTCGGCGGGAAGCTTCCACGCCTCCGTCAGGCAGCCGTGGACGGTGTCGGAGAGCTCCCGGCGCCTGCCGGCCCAGACGTCGCGGCGGCCGTAGAACTTGACCTGTGCCATGGTCGATCCTCCTGCGGGGAGGCCCCGGACACGATCCGGGGCGGAATCGGGGACACCGAGTCTTCCACGGCGTCCCCCGGCCGCCGGTCGGGGAAGCGCGTCAGGACGGCCGCCGGGTCATGGACAGCACGTCCAGCAGGTCGTCGAGCTGCTCCTCGGTGACGGCGCCGGAGGCGACGTGGCCGCGCTCGACGACGATCTCGCGGATCGTCCTGCGCTCGGCGAGGGCCTGCTTGGCGATCTTCGCCGCCTCCTCGTAGCCGACGTACCGGTTGAGGGGCGTGACGATCGACGGGGACGACTCGGCGTACTCGCGCAACCGGTCGGCGTTGGCCGTGACGCCCTGGACGCACCGGTCGGCCAGCAGCCGGGAGACGTTGGCCAGCAGCCGGATGGACTCCATGATGTTGCGGGCGATGACCGGCAGCATCACGTTGAGCTCGAAGTTGCCCGAGGCCCCGGCGAACGCGATCGCCGCGTCGTTCCCGATGACCTGCGCGGCGACCATGTGCGTCGCCTCGGGGAGCACCGGGTTGACCTTGCCCGGCATGATCGACGACCCCGGCTGGAGGTCGGGCAGGTTGATCTCGCCGAGACCCGCCCTGGGGCCGGAGCCCATCCACCGCAGGTCGTTGGCGATCTTGTTGAGCGAGACGGCGACCGTGCGGAGCTGCCCGGAGAGCTCCACGATCGCGTCCCGCGCGCCCTGGGCCTCGAAGTGGTCGGGAGCCTCGGAGAACGGCAGCCCGGTGGCCTCCCGGAGCTTCTCGATGACCTTGGGCGCGAAGCCGGGCGGGGTGTTGATCCCGGTGCCGACGGCCGTGCCGCCCAGCGGGAGCTGCGCCAGGTGCGGGATGGCGGAGCGCACCCGGGCGACGGCGTTGTCGATCTGGGTGGCGTACCCGCCGAACTCCTGGCCGAGGGTGACCGGCGTGGCGTCCATCAGGTGGGTGCGGCCGGACTTGACCACGTCCTCGAACTCCAGCGACTTGCTCCGCAGCGCGGTGGCCAGGTGCCGGAGTGAGGGGATCAGGTGGTAGGTCACCTCGGTCGCGGCGGCGACGTGGATGGAGGTGGGGAAGACGTCGTTGGACGACTGCGAGGCGTTGACGTGGTCGTTAGGATGGACCGGACGGCCCAGCCGCTCCTCGGCCAGGGTGGCGATCACCTCGTTGGCGTTCATGTTGGAGGAGGTGCCGGAGCCCGTCTGGAAGACGTCGATCGGGAACTCGGAGTCCCACTCGTTCTCGGCGACGTCGGTGGCGGCCTCGGCGATCGCCTGCGCCAGGTCCTTCTCCAGGACCCCCAGTTCGGCGTTGACCTCGGCGGCGACCGCCTTGATCAGGCCGAGGGCGGCGATGTGCGGGCTCTCCAGCCCCCGCCCGGATATCGGGAAGTTCTCCACCGCCCGCTGTGTCTGCGCCCGCCACTTCGCGTTCGCCGGAACCTGTACCTCGCCCATCGAGTCGTGCTCGATCCGGTATTCGGTCATGGGTACAGTCTGCGTCTTGCCGGATAAAGCCGGAATTCGACACCGGCCGGACGCGTCGCCCCGGCCCCGGGCCGGTCGGCGCCGCGCGGTCCACGCGGCGCCGTCCGACGGCGCCGCCGGGTCAGTCCTTCTTCAACTGCTGGAAGCGGATCATGTTGCCCGCCGGGTCGCGGAAGGCGCAGTCGCGGACGCCGTACGGCTGGTCGATCGGCTCCTGGAGCACCTCGGCGCCGGACGCGCGGACCTCCTCGAAGGTGGCGTCGCAGTCCGGGGTGGCGAAGACGACGGCGCGCAGCATGCCCTTGGCGAGCAGGTCGCCCAGCGCGGCGAGGTCCTCCGGGGCGGCGTTCGGGTCGGCGTTGACGGTCTCCAGGACGATGTTGACGTCCGGCTGCGACGGCGGGCCCATGGTCAGCCAGCGCGCGCCGCCGTACGCGACGTCGTTGCGCAGTTCGAGGCCGAGCGCGTCCCGGTAGAAGGCGAGCGCCTTGTCGCCGTCGTCAACGGTGATGTAGCAGTAGTGCAGGGTGAGTTCCATGCCGATCACGCTATGACCGGCGGCCCCTCCCGGGCTTCTCGATTCCTGACCGGTTCGGCGCGGCCCCCGCCGGAAACCGGCGGGGCCGGCGCGTCAGGTGCCCGCGAAGGCGGCCACCGCCATGATGATGATCACGATCAGCGCGACGGCCGCCACTCCGAGGAGGGCGATCAGGCCGACGCGGGTCCGGGGCGGCGTGGTGTTCTGCACGCCCTTGCCGCCCTGCCCGGCGATCGCGAACAGGTCGGTGCCCAGCCCGTGGGAGCGGAGCTGGTCGCCGGTGAGCCGGGTCCCCGGGGGCGTTCCGGGCTCCCACGCGGGCCGCGGCGCCTGCTCCCAGGGCGCTCCGGGCCTGCCGGGCTCGCCGTGCGCCTCGACGGGGGGCATCATGCGGGTTTCCGCGGCCTGGCCGCCCGCTTCCGGTTCCCCGGTCCCCGGCGGCGTCGGGGACGACCCCCGGGCCGGAGCCGCGGCCCCGGACCCGCCGGGTGCCTGGTTCCGGGCGCCGGGCGTCTGGATCCCGGCGGGCGGGCGGAAACCCCCGGCGGGCGGGCGACCACCACGGTCCGGTCGGCGTCGAACTCCTCGGCCTCACCGGGAGGCGTGCCCGCCGGGCCCCGCGGCGCCGGGGACGCGCCACCGGGCGCGGAAGGGGCGGACGAAGCGCCACCGGGCGCGGAGGGAGCGGACGACGAGGCGGGCCGGGAGGCCGGCAGGCCGTACGGCGGCGCTGAGGGGCGACCGGCCTTCGGCGCGGCGGACCCCGGCGGCTGCGGCGCCGGGGGCGTGGAAGGCCGGGACACCGGCCGTGGGTCCGGCGCGGAGGGGGTGGGCCGTGCCGCGAACGTGCCGGTGGAGGGGATCTCGTCCGACGCGGCGGGATGTCCGGCGCCCGGAGTCGTCACCGCCGGGCCCGCGGGGGCGTCGGCCACGGCGCGGAGCATCGCCATCGCCCTGCCCGGTTCGGGCCGCGCCCGGAAGTCGCGCTCCAGGAGCCGCTCCAGCACCGGCCGGAGCGGACCGGCCAGGACCGGCGGATCGACCTGGTCGCTCATCAGGGCGGCCAGGGTCTCCGACACCGAGGACCGCTCGTAGGCGGGCCTGCCCTCCACCGCGAAGTACAGCGTGGCGCCCAGGGACCACAGGTCGGACTCCGGGCCGGTGTGCTCGCCGCGCGCCCGCTCGGGCGGGGTGTATCCCGGCGAGCCGATGACCATGCCGGTGCTGGTGAGGCTGTCGTCGCCCTCGGCCTTGGCGATGCCGAAGTCGGTGAGCACGACCCGGCCGCTCTCGGTGAGCAGCACGTTGCCGGGCTTGACGTCGCGGTGCAGCACCCCCTGGGCGTGGGCGGCGCGCAGCGCCCCGAGGAGGTCGACGCCGATCTCGGCGACCAGCCGGGGCGGCAGCGGCCCCTCCTCCTCGATCACCTGCTCCAGGGAGCGGGCCTGCACCAGCTCCATGATGATCCACGGGCTGCCGTCCTCGTTGATCGCGTCGTGGACGGTGGCCACCGAGGGATGGCTGATGCGGGCGGCCGTACGGCCCTCACGGATCATGCGCTCCCGGAGCTCCGCGCGCTGCGCGTCGCTGAGACCGCGCTCCTGCCGGATCTCCTTGATCGCCACCTCGCGCCCGAGGGAGCGGTCGTAGGCCCGCCACACCGTGCCCATCGTGCCCCGGCCGATCGGAGCGATCAGCTCGTAGCGGTTCGCGAGCAGGCGCCTTTGCTGTTCCGGCATGAGAAGAAGATAGCGATTGTTGGTTGTAGATCGCTTTACCCGCGCTTGCGGAGCCTTTTCGGCCAGAGAAGGCGCGGCAGCATCAGCCTGATCATCGGCGTCAGGATCCGCCCGAACGGCTGCGGGGTGGGCGGCCGTTCCACCGGCTTGCGGTGCACGCCCTCGGCCGGGCGGCGGTGGCCCCGCATCGACCCCACCGGCGTCGGGGTCGGCGCGGCGGGGGCCTGGAACGGGCCAGGCGGCGGCACGAACGACGGGGGCGTGTTCTGCGGGGTGCCGACCCGGTGCAGCCCACGGTGCTGCGGGCGGCGGTTGAACGACGGCACCACGATCGTCGTGCCGTTCCGCTGCGGCCGGGGGACCGGCTCCTCCACCACCCCTCCGGCCGCCACCCGGGCGAGCATCAGCGAGGCGCGGACCGCGTCGAGCCGGGTCGCCGGGTCGATGGCGAGCAGGCCGCGCAGCACCGGGGTCAGCGGCCCGGCCTTCTCCATCGGGATCGGCTCGCCGCTGGTGAGCGCGGCCAGCGCGGCGGCCGCCGTACGGCGTCCGTGCAGGCCGCGCCCCTCGACGGCGGTGTAGAGGGTCGCGCCGAGCGACCACAGGTCGGCGGCCGGACTGGCCTTGGCGCCCAGGACGCGCTCGGGGGAGATGTATCCGGCCGAGCCGAGCACCATGCCCGCCTGGGTGATCGGCACGTCACCCTCCAGCGCGGCCAGGCCGAAGTCGGTGAGCACCGCCCGCTCGGGCGTCACCAGGACGTTGCTGGGCTTGACGTCGCGGTGCAGGATGCCCTTGGCGTGCACGGCGCGCAGCGCGCCGAGGACCTGCCGCCCGATCTCGGCGACCTGACGCGGGGGCAGCGGGCCGTGCTCCTGCAGGAGCTGCTCCAGCGACCTGGCGCGCAGCAGCTCCATCACGATCCAGGGACGCTCGTCCTCGGTCACCACGTCGTAGACCGTGATCACGGACGGGTGGGCGACCATCGCGGTGGCCCGCCCCTCACGCTCGGTCCTGGTGCACAGCTCGGCCCGGAGATCCTCGTCGAGGACCAGGGGCAGCCGCACCTCCTTGACCGCCACCTCACGGTCGAGCCATTCGTCGTGTGCGCGCCAGACGGTGCCCATGCCGCCGCGCCCGACCGGCTCCGCCAGCCGGTAGCGCGCTGCGAGAAGGTATCCGGAGGGCGCACGCATGATTGGCAGCTTACCGATTTGCGTATTGAGACCTGTAGACACCGGGCCGAAACTTCTTGCGATCTTCTGTCAGATTTTCGTACTCGTCATGGTCGATAAACACTCGGTGACCCCTGCCGCCCGTCCGGCTTCCTCGTTTCCCGTGTATTCGGACGCGCGTTCCCGCTTTCGGGGTGACGGCCATACCCGGCGCGCATGACGAGCGGCCTTGAAGGCGAGGTGCTCAGGACGGCCCTCCGCCCGCCGCGTAGGACCATCCCGACCAGCGGTCCACCTCGATGACCACCACCGGCCCCTCCGGCGGGCGGTCGCGGTACTGCGGGTAGCGCGCGGCGAGCCGGGCGAGGGCCCGCTCCCGCTCGGCGCCCTCGGCGGCGATCCGGGCCCGCCCGTCGGCGCGCGCCCACCACAGCCGCGACCAGTCGTCGTCGTAGTGGTCCGCCAGCAGGCACACCCGGTCGTTGGCCGCGATGTTGCGCAGCCGGCGCAGATCCACGGTGCGCTTGGGCTTGTGGTCGACGGCGAAGGCGATCACGTCGCCGTCGACCTCGAAGGTGACCGGCACGAGATGGGGCGTGCCGCCGGCGTCGGCGGTGGCCAGCCGGGCGACCCGGGCCGCCCGGAACCTCTCCCGTGCCTCGTCCGCGTCCATCGCCTCTCCCGCGCCCCGTGGGTGACGGTCAGCGGCGGCCGATGGACAGGACGGGGCCGGTCGTGTCGGCGAAGAAGTCCTCTCCCTTGTCGTCCACCACGATGAACGCGGGGAAGTCCTCGACCTCGATCCGCCAGACCGCCTCCATCCCGAGCTCGGGGTACTCCAGCACCTCGACCTTCCTGATGCAGTCCTGGGCGAGGCGGGCGGCCGGGCCGCCGATGGAGCCGAGGTAGAAGCCGCCGTGGGCCTTGCAGGCGTCGGTGACCTGCTTGGAGCGGTTGCCCTTGGCGAGCATGATCATGGAGCCGCCGGCGGCCTGGAAGCGCTCGACGTAGGAGTCCATCCGGCCGGCCGTGGTGGGGCCGAAGGAGCCGGAGGCGTAGCCCTCGGGGGTCTTGGCGGGGCCGGCGTAGTAGACCGCGTGGTCCTTCATGTACTGCGGCATCTCGCCGCCGGCGTCGAGCAGCTCGGCGATCTTGGCGTGCGCGATGTCGCGGGCCACGACCAGGGGGCCGGTCAGCGACAGGCGGGTCTTGACCGGGTACCTGGTCAGCTCGGCGAGGATCTCCGGCATCGGGCGGTTGAGGTCGACGCTCACCACGTCGTCGGAGAGCTGCTCGTCGGTGGTGTCCGGCAGGAACCGGGCGGGGTCGGTCTCCAGCTGCTCCAGGAAGATCCCCTCGGGGGTGATCTTGGCCAGGGCCTGGCGGTCGGCGCTGCAGGAGACCGCGATGGCGACCGGGCAGGAGGCGCCGTGTCGGGGGAGGCGGATGACGCGGACGTCGTGGCAGAAGTACTTGCCGCCGAACTGCGCGCCGATGCCCAGCTTCTGGGTCAGCTCGAAGACCTTGGCCTCCAGTTCGAGGTCGCGGAAGCCGTGGCCGTTGGGGGAGCCCTCGGTGGGGATGGTGTCGAGGTAGCGGGCGCTGGCGTACTTGGCGGTCTTCAGCGCGAACTCCGCGGAGGTGCCGCCGACGACGATCGCCAGGTGGTACGGCGGGCACGCGGCCGTGCCGAGGGAGCGGATCTTCTCCTCCAGGAAGGCGAGCATCCGCTTCTCGTTGAGGACGGCCTTGGTCTCCTGGTACAGGAACGACTTGTTGGCGCTGCCGCCGCCCTTGGCCATGAACAGCAGCTTGTACTCGTCGGGGTGGCCGTGCGGGTCCTCGGCGTACAGCTCGATCTGGGCCGGGAGGTTGGAGCCGGTGTTCTTCTCCTCCCACATGGTCAGCGGGGCCATCTGGGAGTAGCGCAGGTTGAGCCGGGTGTAGGCGTCGTACACGCCGCGCGAGACGTGCTCGGCGTCGGCACCGTCGGTGAGCACGTGGCGGCCGCGCTTGCCCATCACGATCGCGGTGCCGGTGTCCTGGCACATCGGCAACACCCCGCCGGCCGCGATCGAGGCGTTCTTCAGCAGGTCGAGGGCGACGAAGCGGTCGTTGCCGCTGGACTCGGGGTCATCGATGATCTTGCGGAGCTGGGCGAGGTGGGACGGCCGCAGGTAGTGGGAGATGTCGTGGATCGCCGTCTCGGTCAGCAGCCGCAGCGCCTCGGGATCGACCTCCAGGAACCTGCGGCCCGCGGCCTCGACCACGCGCACCCCCTCGGTGCTGATCAACCGGTACGGGGTCTCGTCCGGTCCCAGGGGGAGCAGGTCGGTGTAGTCGAACTCGGGCATCGTCTTTGATCCTCCGTGCCGCGTGGCTGCTTCCGGTGCCCCTAGAGGGTAAGCCCTCGCGTCGGGCGCTCCGCCGGGTGGCCGGGCGACGCGAAAGGAAATAAGCCCTTTAATGAGTCATTAGCGATGTATGACGTCTATTGTCACTGAATGTCCGAAAAACCGAGGGAAACTAGGAGATGAGGCCGGGTTGGGATCCCGGTGGAAGCCGAGGGCTGTGACCATGACTACCGAACACATCATCATGCTCGCGATTGTTGCGTTCATCATCGTCGTCAGCCTCGCCGTGTCGCTGATCGCCATCACGCTCCGGAACATCAGGGAAGACGGCGGACAGACGCCCCAGTGGCCGGTGAGCTGGCCGGAGCCTCCCGCGGAACTGCCACAGCAGCGGGTGAAGGTGCCCCACCAGCGGCGGGCGAGCCTGCCGCGCGCGAAGAGCCGCCAGTCCCACTGAGCGGTCCGCCGTACGGGTCGTCGCCCGGCCCGCCGGGCGGCTCGCCCGCGGGGTCCCGCGACGGGTCGGCGAGGGCGTCGCGCGGGGATGCCGCGGGGGAGCGGTGCGTTCCACCGAGCCCGATCGCGATCCCGGAGACCACCAGCGCCACCCCGAGCAGATCGGGGAGCGTGGGAGCACCCAGGCCCAGGACGGCGCCCGTGACGATGGCGCCCACCGGGATCAACCCGGCGAACAGCCCGGCGGTCCCGTGTCCGATACGGGGCAGCGCGTCGTACCAGAGGAGGAACGCCACGGTGGTCACGACCACCGCCTGGTACGCGAGACCCGCCGCCTCCGCCGCGGACGGCGCGCGCAGCATCGCCGTGCCGTCCGCGAGCCACCCGGTGCCCGCCAGCAGCGGTACGGCCAGCACCGACGAGTAGGCCGACACCCGCACCGCCCCGAACCGGGGCAGCAGCGGCACGGCCAGCAACGTGAAGGCCAGCTCGCAGCCCAGCGCGCCCAGCGACCACAGCAGGCCGGGAAGATCGCCGCTGCCCAGTCCGGTGGCCAGGGTGGTCCCCGTCACCACCACCGCGGCCGCCCCGACCGTCCGCGGCGAGGGACGCCCGCCGACCAGGGCCAGGACCAGCGGGACGGCGCCGAGGACGGTCCCGGGCAGCACCGGTCCGCCGTACCGGGTGGCCTCGATCACGCACACGTTGAAGAGGGCCAGCCCGAACAGCGCCAGCGTGACCAGCAGGGCCGCCTCCCGTGGGCGGGGCCGGAGGAACCGCAGGCCCGACGCGCGGGCGACGGCGAGCAGCAGCACGGCGGCCACCAGGTAGCGCAGAGCCTGGCCTCCGTAGACCGGATAGTCGCCGACCACGCCGGACACCCCCGCCAGCGTGCCGACCAGGAACATCCCCCCGGCCGCCTGCGCCGGACCGCGTATCTCCCGGCGTCCCCGGCCTCCGGGGAGTTCCGTGCGTTTCGGCCCCGGGCGGGCGGGGGAGCCGGTCGAAGTGACATTCGCGTTCACGCGGTGAATGCTATGAAGCCAATGGTCCCCTGTACGGGTCCAATGAAGCCGCGAAAATGAGGACCAATTGGCCGACCTGCACCTCACCATCGACCGCGCGGCGGGCGGGATCGCCGCTCAGATCGCCTGCGAGCTGCGCGAGGCCGTACGGCAAGGCCGGCTCGCCGCCGGAGAGCGGCTGCCGGCCAGCCGCGAGCTGGCCAGGGACCTGGGGCTGTCGCGCGGCGTGGTCGTGGAGGCGTACGAGCAGCTCGTCGCGGAGGGGTTCCTGCTCTCCCGGGTCGGCGCGGGCACCAGCGTGGCGCCGGCCGCGGGCCGGGCACAGCGGGAGTTCGGCACGTCGCCGCCGACCTGCGAGCCGTACTACGGCCGCCGCTCCACCACCCCCGAACTGGGCCTCTTCCCGCGCGAGAAGTGGCTCGCCTCGATCAGACGGGTGCTGACCGCGCTGCCCGCCGACGCGCTGGACTACGGCGATCCCGGCGGCGTCCCGGAGCTGCGCGAGGAACTGGCCGCCTACCTGGGCAGGGTCCGCGCGGCGGACGTCCGCCCGGAGAACCTGGTGATAGTGGGCGGGGTGGCCCAGGGGCTGAGCCTCACGGTCCGGGCCCTGGCCGGGCAGCCCCTCCAGGGCGGGGCCAGGAAGGACCTGGACTGGTTCGCCGACCGCGTCACGCGCCCCGAGCCGCCCCCCGCCCGGATCCGGCTGGCCGTCGAGGACCCGGTCAGCCTGCGCCAGCTCCCGCTGCTCCGTACGGCGGGGGCCGACCTGGTCACGGTGCCGGTGGACGAGGAGGGCGTCGACGTCCGCGCCCTGGCCGCCACCGGCGCGCGGGCGGTGCTGCTCACCCCGGCCCACCAGTACCCCACCGGAGTGGTGCTGTCCCCCCGCCGCCGCGCCGAGCTGATCGAGTGGGCCGTCGCGACGGACGCGACGATCCTGGAGGACGACTACGACGCGGAGCTCCGGTTCGACCGCGACCCGGTGGGCTGCCTGCAGGGGCTCGACCCCGGCCGCGTGGTCCTGGCCGGGAGCGTGAGCAAGTCGCTGGCGCCGGGGCTGCGGCTCGGCTGGGTGGTGGCGCCGCCGCCGATCGCCGAGTGGATACAGCGGGCCCGCGGCGAGCTGGACCTCGGCTCCCCGGTCCTGGAGCAGTACGCGCTGGCCGATCTCATCCGCGGCGGCGGCTACGACCGGCACCTGAGGAGGTTGCGCCGGGAGTACCGCGCCCGGCGCGACGCCCTGGTTCGGGCGCTGGCCGAGCACCTCCCCGAGGTCACGGTGCGCGGCGTCTCCGCGGGGCTGCACCTGCTCGCCGAGCTGCCCGGCGGCTGGGACGAGCCGTCGGCCGCCGAGGCGGCCTGGCGGTGCGGCCTCGTCGCCGAGCCGGTCGGCCCGATGCGGCGCGCGCCGGGGCCGCCCGCGCTGGTCATGGGGTTCGCCCGGCTGCCCGTCCACCGCGCGGCCGACGCCGTCCTGGCCTTCGCCCGCGAGCTCCGTGAGCTCCGTGAGCTGCGCTGAAGCTCCGCGAGCTCTGTGAGTCCTGTGAGTTCTGTGAGTTCCGCTGAAGCTCCGTGAGCTTCGTGGGCTCCGCTGACGGGCCGCCGCGGACCCGCCGCGGGCCGGCGGTCCGGGCGTCGGCGGATCGGCGGACCGCCGGTCCGGGTACCGGTAGATCCTTGGTATGTCCTGACAAACCTTGACTGGCCCGGATTCCTTGCCTAGAACAGGGGTTCCAGAGGCTTCTCCCACGGAGGCGTCATGCGCGGTGCTCTGCCGTACGTCAGCCCGACCGGACCGTTTCCCCCCGCGCCCCCGGTCGCGCGTCCCCGGCGTGGAACGGCGGTGGCCTCGTGAGGACGGCCGGAGCGCCCATCTCGTGGGGGGTGTGCGAGGTCCCCGGCTGGGGCCGCCAGCTCGACCGCTCCCAGGTGCTCGCCGAGATGCGCGACCTCGGCCTGACGGCCACCGAACTCGGCCCCTACGGCTTCCTGCCCCTCTCGCCGACGCGCTGCCGCGCCATGCTGGAGGGATACGGCCTGCGCGCCGTCGGCGGGTTCGTCCCCGTGATCCTGCACGAACCGCGCTACGACCCCCTCCCCGAGGTGCGCGCCACTCTGCGGTCGTTCCGGGACGGCGACGTGGAGGTGCTCGTGCTCGCCGCGGTCGCGGACGAGGAGGGCTACGACAAAAGGCACGCCCCGGGCGCCCAGGGCCGCGATGCCAGGCACGTCCCGGACGCCCAGGGCTGGAAGACCCTGCTGGCCAACCTGAAGCGGATCACGAAGGCCGCCGAGGAGTTCGGCCGTACGGTGGCCCTGCACCCGCACGTCGGGACCGTGGTGGAGAACGCCGAGGAGGTGGAGCGCGTCCTCGACGGCAGTGCCATGCCGCTCTGCCTGGACACCGGCCACCTGCTCGTCGGCGGCGCCGACCCCGCCGGGATGGTCGTCCGGGCCGCCGGGCGGATCGCGCACGTCCACCTCAAGGACGTCGACGCCGGTCTCGCCGCGCGGGTCAGGGCGGGGGAGACGCCCTACGCCCGGGCGGTGCGGGAGGGACTGTACCGGCCGCTGGGCCGGGGCGACGTGGACGTCGCGGGTGTCGTCACCGGCCTGGCCGCCGCCGGATACGACGGGTGGTACGTCCTGGAACAGGACGTCATGCTCGACCGGGAGGACGACGACGTCCCCCGGCGGAACATGGCGGAGAGCCTGGCCTACCTGCGGGAACTCGACGGCGGATCGGCTGCCGCTTCCGGTGGCGGCGCGCCCCGCGACGGTGGATCGGCCGCCGCTCCCGGCGGCGACGCACCCCACGTTGACGGCCCCCGCGACGACGGGCCGGCCGCCGGGGGACGCGGGTGAGCGAGGCCGTGCCCGCGCCCGGCCGGGTCGCCGCGCGCCTGCGCGAGGAGGACCACCGGAACCTGCTCGACACCCGCGCCCGCTTCCCCGAGCGCATCGCGCAGGCCGCGGCCGCGCGGCGGCGCAGAAGCCCCCTGGAGGGGCGCGGCCAGATCCTCGTCATCGCCGCCGACCACCCGGCCCGCGGCGTGCTCGGCGTGGGCGGGCGGCCCCTCGCCATGGGCAGCCGGGTGGACCTGCTGGAACGCCTGTGCACGGCGCTGTCCCGGCCGGGCGTGGACGGCCTGCTGGCCACCCCCGACGTCGTCGAGGACCTGTTGCTGCTCGGCGCGCTGGAGGGCAAGCTCGTCATCGGCTCCATGAACCGGGGCGGCGTGCAGGGGGCGGCGTTCGAGTTCGACGACCGTTTCACCGCCTACGACACCGCCTCGATCGTCCGGATGGGCCTCGACGGCGGCAAGATGCTCTGCCGGATCGGCCTGGACGACCCCGCCACCGCCGCCACCCTCGAATCCTGCGGCCGGGCGATCACCGAGCTGGCCGCGCACGGCCTGATCGCGATGGTCGAGCCCTTCTGGTCGCGGCGGGGGAAGCGGGGCGTCGTCCACGACCTGTCCGCCGAGGGCGTCATCCACGCCATCCACGTCGGCCAGGGGCTCGGCGCGACCTCCGCGCGCACCTGGCTGAAGATCCCGGTGGTGGAGGGGATGGAGCGGGTCGTGCGGGCCACCACGCTGCCGACGCTGCTTTTGGGCGGTGATCCGGGGGAAACGCCCGAGCGTGCCTATGCCGCGTGGCGCGCGGCGCTCCGGCTTCCCGGCGTGCGGGGGCTTGTGATCGGCCGCGCGTTGCTGTACCCCTCCGATGACGACGTGGCCGCGGCCGTGGACACGGCCGTGGGGATGCTGGAGGTTGCACCGATGAGCGAGCGACCCGACCGCGACACCCGATCCGGGCCCGCCCGGACGCCGCACGCCGGGCCTGCCGCCCAGGTTCCGGCCGAGGAGGCGCCATGACGTTCGTCCCGGCGGGCAGCACGGCACGGTCCCCCTGGGCCCTGTGGATCACCCCTGAGACGGCGGGCTGGGCCTACACCGGCCTCCGCGTGCTCTGCCTGTCCGGCGAGAGCGTCGACTTCACCACCGGCGACGAGGAGATGCTGGTCCTGCCGCTGTCGGGCTCGTGCGAGGTCCGCTGCGACGGGGTACGGCTCGTCCTGCACGGCCGTACCTCCGTCTTCTCCGAGGTCAGCGACTTCGTCTACCTCCCCGTCGGCGCGACCGTACGGATCACCGGCTCGGGCCGCTTCGCGTTCCCCGCCGCCCGCGCGCGGCGCAGCTTCCCCGTCCGGTACGGCGCGGCGCGCGACGTCCCCGTCGAGATCCGCGGGGCCGGGCAGGCCACCCGGCAGGTCAACAACTTCTGCGCGCCGGACGCCTTCGACTGCGACCGGCTGGTCGCGGTGGAGGTGCTGACCCCGGGCGGCAACTGGTCGTCCTACCCGCCGCACAAGCACGACACCGCCTCCGCGTGCGAGGCGGTGCTGGAGGAGATCTACTACTTCGAGGGCGGTCCTGGCTACCAGCGGGTCTACGGCGGCCACGAGACGCTGACGGAGGTGGCGGGCGGCGACGTGGTGCTCGTCCCGCGCGGCTACCACGGCCCGTCGATGGCCGCCCCCGGCTACGACCTGTACTACCTCAACGTCCTGGCCGGACCCGCCGAGAAGCGGACCATGGCCTGCGCCGACGATCCCCGGCACGCCTGGGTCCGCTCCTCCTGGGCCGAGCAGACGATCGACCCGCGCGTCCCCATGGCCAAGGCGCCGTGATGGGCGTGGGACCCGCTGACCGGGGCGGCGCGGGAGCGCCACGAGGGCGCCGTGATGGGCGTGGGACCCGCTGACCGGGGCGGCGCGGGAGCGCTACGAAGGCGCCGGACGCGACCGGCGCCCCCGCCTCCGAGACCGTACCGAGGGTCCGCTCCCCGCCGTCGCGGCGGCTAGGGTCGGATGCGTGGAAAGTTCTCAGCCTCCGGTGGTCCCCGGGCGCGGGGGAGAGCCCCGCCCCGGCGACCTGCGGGCGGGCAGCGCCGACCGGGAGCGGGTGGCCGCCGTGCTCGGCGACGCGCTCGCCGACGGGCGACTCGACCCCGTCGAGCACGAGGAGCGGATCGAGGCGCTCTACCGGGCCCGCACGCTCGGCGAGCTCACCGTGCTCACGACCGACCTGCTTCCTCCCGAGGCCCAGCCGCTGCGGACCGACATCCGCGCGGTGACGGCGTTCTTCGGCTCGCAGGAGCACTCGGGGCGCTGGGTGGTGCCCACCCGCTTCCCCGCGACCGCGATCTGCGCCAACGTCACGCTCGACCTGCGCGAGGCCATGCTGCAGTCGAGCCGCGTCACCGTCCAGGCCACGGTGCTGTGCGGAACCCTCACGCTGATCGTCCCGGAGGGCGTCCGGATCGAGATGGCCGCCTCGACCGTCATGGGCGGCACGCACAACCAGGTGCCGCCCGCGCCCGGCGGCCCGGTCATCGAGATCACCGGGCTGGTCGGCCTGGGGAGCGTCGTGGCCAAGCCGCCCAAGCGCCCGCGCCGCTCCTGGTTCCGCCGCTGACGGCTCTGCCGCCGGACCGCCGCCGGACCGCCGCCGAACCGCCGCCGGACCGCCGCCCGGGACCCGTGGGCGGCGGTTCGACGGCGGGACACGCGCGTCCCGCACCGGGTCCGGGCCCGCTCCGCGCCGGGCCCGCTCCGCGCCGGGCCCGCTCCGCGCCGGGCCCGCTCCGCGCCGGGCCCGCTCCGCGCCGGGCCCGCTCCGCGCCGGGCCCGGTCCGCGCCGGGCCCGCTCCGTGCCGGGTTCGGCTCGCGCCGGGCTCAGCTCGCGCTGTCGAAGTTGATCGCGCTGTAGGCGCGCAGCTTCCAGAGCTGGTGCTCGCTCTCGATCCTGCGGATCGTTCCGGACCGGCCCCGCATGACCAGGGAGTTGGTCACGGCGTACCGGCCGTGGTAGCGGACGCCCTGCATGAGCTCGCCGTCGGTGATCCCGGTGGCCGCGAAGAACACGTCGTCGGACCTGACCAGGTCGTCGGTGGTCAGCTTGGCGTCCAGGTCGAGGCCGGCGTCCAGCGCCCGGCGCCGCTCGGCGTCGTCCTGCGGCCACAGCCTGCCCTGGATGACACCGCCCAGGCACTTGATCGCGCAGGCCGCGATGATGCCCTCGGGGGTGCCGCCGATGCCGAGCATCAGGTCCACGCCGGTGCCGCGGCGGACGGCCATGATCGCGCCGGCCACGTCGCCGTCGGTGATCAGCTTGATCCGCGCGCCGGCCTCCCGGACCTCCCTGATGATCTTCTCGTGGCGGGGCCGGTCGAGGATGACCACGGTCACGTCCGACGGCTCGCCGCCCTTGGCACGTGCCACGGCGGCGACGTTGTCGGCCACGGGAGCGTCGATGTCCACCGCGTCGGCGGCATCCGGGCCGGTGACGAGCTTGTCCATGTAGAAGACGGCCGAGGGGTCGTACATCGAGCCGCGCTCGCTGACCGCGATGACCGAGATCCCGTTCGGCATGCCGAGGGCGGTCAGGCGGGTGCCGTCGATCGGGTCCACGGCGACGTCGCACTCGGCGCCGCTGCCGTCCCCCACCTCCTCGCCGTTGTAGAGCATCGGCGCGTTGTCCTTCTCGCCCTCGCCGATCACCACCACGCCCTTCATCGACACGGTGTTGATCAGCTGGCGCATCGCGTTCACCGCGGCGCCGTCGGCGCCGTTCTTGTCGCCGCGCCCGACCCAGCGGGCGGCGGCCATCGCGGCGGCCTCGGTGACCCGGACCAGCTCCAGGGCGAGGTTGCGGTCGGGCGCGTGCTCACCCGTGGCGAGTGCGGCGGGGACGGACGTCTGGTCGGACATGGAGAAGGGCCCCTCTCGTCGATTACGACAACGATCGTAGTTGTCCCCCTTTTCTGCCCGGCCGGGGAGGATAATGTGCCGTCTCGACTCCATCTCCCGCCCGAGGGCGGGGGCCTTCGCGGAGGTGACGGATGAGCGGCGACACGATACGGCCCGCGGCGCGGCCGGTGACCGGCGCGTCCCCGCGGAGCTCCGAGCGGGGCGCCGCCACGCGCGTCGCGCTCCTGACGGCCGCGCGGGAGACCTTCGTCGAGAGCGGCTTCGCCGAGGCGGGGGTCACCGACGTCGTCGCGCGGGCCAGGGCCAGCGTCGGCAGTCTCTACCACCACTTCTCCGGCAAGGCCGACCTCTACCTGACCCTGTTCGAGGAGTTCCAGACCCGCCAGACCCAGCGGACCAGGCAGGCCGTCCAGGAGGCCCGCGCCGCGGGGGAGGGCGACCCGATGCGGCTGTTCATCGCCGGCGCCCGCGCCTACCTGGAGGGGTGCCTGGCCGAACGCGAACTGGCCGCGCTGTTCCTGCGCGGAGACGGGCCGCCCGGCTTCGAGGTCGTCATGCGCGACCGGCTGCGTCAGTGGGCCAAGCGCAACGCCACCCTCTTCGAGGGGGACGAGGGCGCGCTGGTGGTGGTCCTCACCGGGGCGCTGGCCGCCGCCGTGTCGGAGGTCGCCCTGTCGGAGGACGAGGCCGCCTCCCGCGGTCTGGTCGAGGACGCGCTGGCCATCATCGGGCAGATCCGCCGCCCCTGAACCCCCACGGACCGCCCCCTCCGGGAAGGTACGGTCCTCCGGGGGTTTCCCGGGAGTCCCCGGAGCCCCGCAGTCCCCGCAGTCCCCGGGATGCCGCGGCGGGTGTGCCCCGGAGGGCGGACCGCCCCGCCGGACGGATAGTCTCGACAATCGTGCGACGTTTCACTCAGGGTTTCTACGGCTACGCGTTCGCGATGCTCGTCTGCCTCGCGGCCGTGGGCCTCTTCCTGCTGGTCACGCCGCAGAGCAGGACCGAGCACATTCCCAGGATCGACTACTCGATGGACGTCGCCAACCTGCGCCGCACCGCGCCGTACGAGGTGTGGGCGCCGTCCCAGGTGCCGGCCGGCTGGATTCCGACCAGCTCGCGGGCGGCCCAGGAGAAGGACACGACGACGTGGCGGCTCGGGTTCGCCACCGCCCGGCGCTCCCACGCGATGCTCGCCCAGAGCAACGGGAAGCCCGCCGCCGACTTCGCCTCCCGGATGGCCAACACCACCGAGGTCACCGGGAACGTCCAGATCGGCGGCGCGACCTGGGAGCAGCGCTTCCGCAAGGACAAGAACCAGCGCTCCCTCGTCCGGCTCCTGCCCGACGCCACCGTCGTCGTCACCGGCACCGCCCAGTGGGACGAGCTGACCACCCTGGCCGCCTCCCTCAAGCAGCAGCCGAAGCCGACCCCGTAACGCCGCGCGGCCCGGACACGGGGACCCACCCGTCGAAGCCTGAGCCGCCCGGACCGGACGGCCGGAAGGGAGCCGCCCCGAAGCCGCGCGGCCGGAGCCGCCGTGAACCGGCCGGGTCGGCCGTGAGCCGGGCGGGTCAGGGGCGGAGGTCCCGGAAGGCGGGCGGTCCGGGGTCAGAAGGGCGAGTCACCCGACAGGTCGGGCTGGCGGCGCTGCGCCATGGCGGCGGCGAGCTTCACCCGCGCGCCCTGGAGCCACTCCTCGCACACGGTCGCGAGCCTCTCGCCGCGCTCCCACAGCTCGATCGACTGCTCCAGCGTCAGCCCGCCCGCCTCAAGGCGGCGGACCACCTCGGTCAGCTCCTCGCGCGCCTGCTCGTACGACGGTGTCTTCTCATCGGCCACGTACCCACCATAGGCCGTACGGCCCGGCTCCCCGGCCTTCCCACAACCGCCACGGCCGTCACAGCCGTCACGGCCGTGTTCGCGACGGAACGCCCGCCCCGGCGCCACCAGCCTGCCCCGGGGCCGCCCCGGGACCTTCCCGCTCGCCGTCCGTTCGGCCCCAGGCGCCGGGCGGTATTCCGCCCGGCGGTCAGCCCGTCGGCTCCGGGTCCCTCCGGACCGTCACCCGGTCGTCGGAGAACCGGACCGTCAGCTCCTCGCCGGGGGCGGTGTCGCGGGCCAGCCGTACGACGTCGCCCGACGGGCGCTGCACGATCGCGTAGCCGCGCTCCAGGGTCGCGGCGGGCGACAGCGCGACCAGGCGGGCCCGCAGGTGCGTCAGCGAGTCTCCCGCCCGGTCCAGGGAGGCGGTCAGGCAGCGCCTGGCGCGATCCCTGAGCTGATCGGCCTGCTCGGCACGGCGCTCCAGCTCGCGGACCGGGTCGGCGAGCGAGGGGCGGGAGCGGACCGCGGACAGCCAGGCCGTCTCGCGGTCCAGCCAGCCGGCGGTCACCCGGCGCCCCCGGTCGCGGAGCTGGCGGATGAGGGTGAGCTGCTCGCCCACATCCGGGACGATCTTCTTGGCGGCGTCCGTGGGCGTGGAGGCCCGCACGTCGGCCACCAGGTCGAGCAGCGGGTTGTCCTGCTCGTGGCCGATCGCGCTGACCACCGGGGTCCGGCACGCGGCCACCGCCCGGACCAGCGACTCGTCGGAGAAGGGCAGCAGGTCCTCCATGGACCCGCCGCCCCGGGCGACCACGATGACGTCGACCTCGCCGTCCGCGTCGAACTTGCGCAGCGCCTCGGTGACCTCGGTGACCGCGTACGGTCCCTGCACCGCCACCGGCTCGACCTTGAACCGCACGGCCGGCCAGCGGCGCCGGGAGTTCTCCAGCACGTCGCGCTCGGCGGCCGAGTCGCGGCCGCAGATCAGCCCGATCGTGCCGGGCAGGAACGGCAGCCTCCGCTTGCGGTCCACCCCGAACAGCCCCTCGGCGGCGAGCACCTGGCGCAGCCGCTCCAGCCGGGCCAGCAGCTCGCCCACGCCCACCGGGCGCATCTCCAGCGCGGTGAACGCGAAGGAGCCCCGGTTGACCCAGAAGTCGGGCTTCAGGTGCATGACGACCCGGGCGCCGTCCACCGGCCGGGGGACCGTCGCCTCGTAGACGCCGCGCGGGCAGGTGACCCGGGCCGACATGTTGGCCACCGGGTCGCGCAGCGTCAGGAACACCGTGCCGCCGCGCGCGGTCAGCTCGGTGATCTGCCCCTCGACCCAGACGGTGCCGAGCTTGCCGATCCAGCCGCCGACCATCTGCAGGACCGTGCGGACCGGCAGCGGCTGCTCCGGTGTCGTCTTCGAGCTCATGGCCGGAGCCTACGCGTCGCCGGCGCCTACTCGGCGGCCTCCAGCTTGGCCAGGCGGTTCTCGTACATCCGCACGACCTCCGGCCGGGCCGCGGTGGCCCGCTCGTAGGCCAGCAGCAGCCGGACCTGCTCGGCGGACTTGCCGCGCATCCGGGCGCGCAGCGAGGCGACCGTCAGCTGGCCGTACCCGGGCATCGGCTCCTCGGGCACCTCGACGGTCGCGGCGGGCGGCTCGACGCCCTCGGGCCTGGCGGCCTTCGTGCCGGTGACCTCGACCACGGGGGTGTCGGCCTCGCCGGGCGTGGCGACGTGGACCTCGGTGACCTCGACCTCGGCGGCCGGCGGCGCGACGACGGCGGCCCCAACGGCCCCAACGGCCCCGGTGGACTCGGCGGCCGGGGACTCGACGAGCCTGGGCTCCGCGGTCCCGGCGGGCTTCTCCCCGGCCTCCGGCGCGGCGGTCCCGGCGGCCTTCGGCTTGGCGGTCCTGGGCTTCGTGGCCTTGGGCTCAGCGGCCTTGGGCTTGGCGGCCTTCGGCTCGGCGGCCCGGGCCCCGGCGGGCTCCTGCTTCGCGGTCTCGGGCTCGGCCACCTTGGCTTCCGCGGTCTCGGGCTCGGCCACCTTGGCTTCCGCGGCCTCGGGCTTCGCGGCCTCGGGCTTCGCGGCCTCGGGCTTCGCGGGCTCCTGCTTCGCGGTCTCGGGCTCCGTGACCTCGGGCTCGGCGGCCCTGGGCTTGGCCGGGGCGAAGATGACCGGCTCGGGGCGGGCCTTGGCGCCGTTGGACCCCGTCCCGGCCTCCCCGGCGGGGGCGGCCTCCTCGTCCCGGGACGCGGCGCTCTCCGGGCGCGGGGCGAAGATGACCGGAGCGCGGCGCGGCTTCTCGCGCGGCTCCTCCTCGGCCTCCCGTGCCGTGTCCTGCCCGGCCGGTCCCGTCTGTCCGGCCGGCCCGCGCCGCTCCGCGGCCTCCTCCTGCTCCTCCTGGTTCGTCAGCCGCTTGATCGTGCCCCGCACGCGGTCGCCGAGCAGCAGGGCCTGGCCGACCCCGCTCAGCGCCGACTGGAGTACGTAAAGAGGCAGGTCCTTGGCCTTCTCCTTGAACTGCTCGCGGCTGGAGAGTGCTTCGCGGACGTTTCTGGTGACATCTCGGATGATGTTGGGGACCGTCATGTCGTCTCCCTGGAGGTCTGTTCCCGACTACATAGTCTGGCAAGACCGTGTCGGCTGAGTTCGTCGATGGGTGGGCGGGCCCGGCGGTGGCTCCACGTAGCATGAGAACATGACTTTCGAGACCCCCGCGACTCGACGCGTTCTGGTGGCCAGGCCGCGCGGTTACTGCGCCGGCGTCGATCGCGCGGTCCAGGCCGTGGAGAAGGCGCTGGAGCTGTACGGCGCGCCGGTCTACGTGCGCAAGCAGATCGTCCACAACACCCACGTGGTCCGGACGCTGGAGAAGCGTGGGGCGATCTTCGTCGAGGAGACCGAAGAGGTGCCCGAGGGCGCCATCGTCGTCTTCTCCGCCCACGGGGTCTCCCCGGCGGTTCACCGGGAGGCCGCCGCGCGCGGTCTGCGGACCATCGACGCCACCTGCCCGCTGGTGACCAAGGTGCACAACGAGGCCAGGCGCTTCGCCTCCCAGGACTACGACATCCTGCTCATCGGCCACGAGGGGCACGAGGAGGTCGAGGGCACCGCCGGTGAGGCGCCCGACCACATCCGGCTGGTCGACGGCCTCGGCGCCGTCGACACCGTCGAGGTCAAGGACCCCGACCGGCTCGTGTGGCTGTCGCAGACCACGCTGTCGGTCGACGAGACCACCGAGACGGTCACGCGGCTGAAGGAGCGCTTCCCCAACCTGATCGACCCGCCGAGCGACGACATCTGCTACGCCACCCAGAACCGCCAGGTCGCGGTGAAGGAGATCGCGGCCGAGGCCCAGCTCGTCATCGTCGTCGGCTCCCAGAACTCCTCCAACTCCAAGCGGCTGGTGGAGGTCGCCCTCGACCACGGGGCCGACGCCTCCCACCTGGTCGACGACGCCTCGTTCATCAGGGACGAGTGGCTCGACGGCGTCACCACGGTGGGCGTGACGAGCGGCGCCTCGGTGCCCGAAGACCTTGTCGACGGGGTCCTGGCCCACCTCGCCGAGCGCGGCTTCGCCGACGTCGAGGAGGTCGAGTCGGTGCAGGAGAGCGTCCGCTTCGCGCTCCCGCACGAGCTGCGCAAGGACCTGCGCGCCGGCGTCTGACCCCGCTTTCCCCCGCGTTCGCCGTACGGCGGGCGCGGGGCCGCCCGGCTCGCCGTACGGGGGAGGACCCGCTGGAGAGCGGAGACCGCTCCTGAGCAGAACCGCCCGGCCCGCCGTACGGGGGAGGACCCGTGGCCGACCGGGCGTGCGGAAGGACGGTCGCGCGAAAGGACGTCCGGCCGTGAGGAAAGGCCGCTCAGGCGTCCTCGCGCGGCGTGCCGTACACCTTCGGCTCGAAGTAGCCCTCCGGCTCGGGCGCGAAGGCGCCGCTCTCGCTCCGGCGCGGGCGCGGGACGGCGGGGCCGCCTGCCCGCAACTCCTCGCGCAACTCCCGCACGCACCCGGCCAGGCCGCGTCGCCAGGCGACGACCAGCACCAGCAGCGAGCCGCCGAACAGCCAGGGGGCGCCCGCCGACAGCGTGGTGAACAGCCCCAGGCCGAGCGTCTGGAGCGGCGAGGCCGCCCCCAGGGACCTGAGGGCCTCGGCGAGCAGCGTCGCCACGAAGAAGACCAGCGGCGGCGAGACCACCAGGGTGAGCAGGTCACGCCGGTTCACCAGGGCCACCGCCACGGCGCACCCGGCGACGAACGCCACCCCGGTCAGGGCGGGCGACCCGAACAGCGCCTGCAGGACGCAGCCCAGCAGCGTGAACGCCAGCACGGAGACCACGGCGCCCCGGGCGGTCAGCCGGACGCCGCCACCCCGCCCCCGCTCACTCACGCGATCACCCCGCCAAGCGGCCGTCCGTCGCCTAGACCGTTCACCACTCGCTCCCTCGGACCCCGTCCCTCGTCACCGGTCCCGTGCCGCGGCGCCGGGTCTCGCGGTCCACGGGGAACGGTTAGGACAGATCGTTCGCCAACTTACCGTTCAACCGGGACACAAGAGGCGAGCTTGGCTTCTC
The DNA here is from genome assembly GCF_050942225.1 of Streptosporangium sandarakinum. Classification (NCBI taxonomy): domain Bacteria; kingdom Bacillati; phylum Actinomycetota; class Actinomycetes; order Streptosporangiales; family Streptosporangiaceae; genus Streptosporangium; species Streptosporangium sandarakinum. Next base: position 7,259,582 of record NZ_CP192034.1, on the reverse strand, counting down.
TTCTCCCGGCGGTTCCGGTTCTCCCAGCAGTTCCGGGGCGGTGAGGGCGCGGGCGAGGTCCTCGACCGGCCGGGGCGTGTCGAGGTCGCCCTCCACCAGTCCCAGGTCGTTCAGTTTGCGCGCGCTCACCAGCACCCGGGTCTCCAGCGAGCCGACGGCCCGGTTGTAGGACTCCACGGCCCGGCTCAGGGACCGGCCCAGCGTCTCCACGTTCCGCCCCATGCTGCCCAGCCGCTCGTACAGCTCCTTGCCGAGCTCGAAGACCGCCCGCGCGTTCTCGCTGAGCGCGGCCTGCTGCCAGGCGTACTGCGCGGTGCGGAGCATGGTGATCAGCGTGGTGGGGGTGGCGATGTGGACCCGCCGCCGCATGGCGTGCTCCAGCAGTCCCGGGTCGCGCTCCAGCGCCGGGGCCAGGAACGCCTCGCCCGGGATGAACAGCACCACGAACTCCGGCGCCGGGCTGAACGCCTGCCAGTAGCTCTTGGCGGCGAGCCGGTCCACGTGCTCGCGCACGTGCCGGGCGTGGGCGTCGAGCCGGGTGGCGCGGTGGCCGGGCTCGCCGGACTCGGCGGCCTCCAGATAGGCGGCCAGGGAGACCTTGGAGTCGACCACGATGTTCTTGCCGCCGGCCAGTCGTACGACCATGTCGGGGCGGAGCGCGCCGTCGGCGGTGGTGACGCTCGCCTGCTCGTCGAAGTCGCAGAACCGCTGCATGCCCGCGATCTCGGCGACCCGGCGAAGCTGCAGCTCACCCCAACGGCCCCGGGCCTCCGGCCGCTGCAGGGCGCGGACCAGCGTGTCGGTCTGGAGGCGGAGCCGGTCGTTGCTCTTGCGGACGATGTCGATGTGCCTGGCCAGCTCGGCGTGCGCGGCGCGGCGGCCCGACTCGGCGTCGCGCAACTGCGCCTCGACCCGGGCCAGGGTGTCCTTCAGCGGCTCGACCAGGTGCTCGACGGCCTGCTTGCGCCGTTCCAGCTCCCCGGCGGCCTCGGCGCGGCCCGCGGCCATCCGGGACTCGGCCATCTCCAAGAACCGCAGGTTGCTGGCGTCGAGGGCGCGGGCCGACAGGGCCTGGAACCGTTCGGCGAGCTGCTCCTCGACGTAGGCGGCCTTGTCCTCGGCGGCCTTGGCGCGCGCCTCGGCCTCGGCCACGCGGGCACTCGCCTCCGCCGCCCCGGAGGCGGCGCGCGCCCTGCCGAGCAGGAACCCGATCGCGAGCCCCGCGGCGAGACCCATGGCGAGCTGGAAGACGAGTGCCGTGACATCCACCCCGGAATGATCGCAGGCCCGGCGGTTCCCGGCCTTCCGACACGCCTTTCCGGCCGGTCACGCATTTCACCTGCGAGAGCACGTATCGTCACTCTTGGTATCCGTTCCCGTGCGAAGGGTGGTGGCTCGGTGGGGGTGAAAGGCTCGCAGCCGAAGACGGCGCTGGCCCTCGTCGGAGCGATCCTCGTCGTGCTGGTGGCGGTCGTCGCCGCGAGCGTGTACGTCTCCGGGCGCACCAGCCCGCGTCCCGCCCCGGGTGCCCTCTCGCTGCTCTGGGAGAGGGGGGCCTGCGTGAGCCGGGACGGCGTCCGGTTCGGCCTGGTGCCGTGCGGGTCGGCCGACGGGCGGGTGCTGTCCGTGGTCGGCGACCGGCCCGAGGACTGCCCGGCCGACACCGACGAGATCGTCGGGCTCATGGAGGTCCCCGCCGGGACCACCCCCGCCCCGCCGTCCCCGGTCACCGGTTCCTCCGCGTCGCCGGCCTCCACGGTCTCCCCGACACCCGGTTCCTCCGCGTCGCCGGCATCACCGGCCCCGTACAGCCGTACGGCGTGCGTCCGCAACCTGGCCGCCCCGCACCCGGGCGACGCCGGCGCGGGAGGCGGGGTGCTGCGCGCCGGCGACTGCGTGACCGCGCGCGGCGGGGAGCGCCCGTGCTCCGCGGGAGGCTGGTACGGCAGGGCGCTGGCCGTGGTGGACCGGGCCGGGCAGTGCCCCGCGGCCACGCTCGACTCCCTGGCCGCCGGCCCCCGCACGATCGTCTGCCTGGGCCGGGAGGGCAGGATCCCCGCGGTGGGCGACTGCGTGGCGGAGCCGCGCGACCGGGCAGAGACCCGGGGCGCGCTCGGCAGGATCTCCTGCGGCTCGGCCCGGGCGTGGGCCAAGGTGACGGCCAGGACCACCGCCGCCGCCCTCTGCCCGCCCGGATCCGACCGTTATCTGCAGACGAGCGGGCAGGCCGTCTACCGCCCTGTGACCTGTCTGCGGCGGATAGCAGTGCGTGATTCCCCGTAAACTCGGCTGACGTGAGCCTGAGCATCGGCATCGTCGGACTTCCCAACGTGGGCAAGTCGACGCTTTTCAACGCGCTGACCAAGACCGCCAACGCCCTGGCGGCGAACTACCCGTTCGCCACCATCGAGCCCAACGTGGGTATCGTCGGCGTTCCCGACCCGCGCCTGGAGAAGCTGGCCGAGATCTTCGGCTCCGCGAAGATCCTCCCGGCGAAGGTGGAGTTCGTCGACATCGCCGGCCTGGTCCGGGGCGCCTCCGAGGGGCAGGGGCGCGGCAACCAGTTCCTCGCCAACATCCGTGAGACCGACGCCATCTGCCAGGTCATCCGGGTCTTCGGCGACCCCGACGTGACCCACGTGGACGGCGCCGTCTCGCCCGAGCGCGACATCGAGACGATCAACACCGAGCTGATCCTCGCCGACCTGCAGACCCTGGAGAAGGCGATCCCGCGCCTCCAGAAGGAGGCCCGGACCAACAAGGACCGCCGGGCCGCGCTGGAGGCGGCCGAGGCGGCGGCCAAGCTCCTCGACGGCGGCACCACCCTGTACGCCGGGGCCAAGGGCGCCGGCATCGACCAGGCCGACCTGCGCGACCTGCACCTGCTGACGGCCAAGCCGTTCCTGTACGTCTTCAACCTGGACGCCGACGAGCTGACCGACGCCGAGCTGCGGGCCCGCCTGTCGGCGCTCGTCGCGCCGGCCGAGGCCGTGTTCCTGGACGCCAAGATCGAGTCCGAGCTCGTCGAGCTCCCCGACGACGAGGCGCTGGAGCTCCTGCAGTCGGTCGGTCAGGAGGAGTCGGGCCTGTCACAGCTCGCCAGGGTCGGGTTCGAGACCCTCGGCCTGCAGACCTACCTGACCGCCGGCCCCAAGGAGACCCGGGCCTGGACGATCCGCAAGGGCGCCACCGCCCCCGAGGCGGCCGGGGTCATCCACACCGACTTCCAGCGGGGCTTCATCAAGGCCGAGATCGTCTCCTTCGACGACCTGGTCGAGACGGGCTCCATCGCCGCCGCCCGCCAGGCGGGCAAGGCCCGCATCGAGGGCAAGGACTACGTGATGCGCGACGGCGACGTGGTGGAGTTCCGCTTCAACGTGTGATCGGTTCGATGCCGCGGACCGGGCGCTTCGCCGAGTTCGCAGGCGGTAAGGGGTCGGCCTCTCCGGGGGCCGGCCCCTTCGCCGTTTCCGGCGCCGGGGGTACTGGGATTTCTGGCCCTTCGGGCATTCGCCCTGCTCATGAGTATTCGGTACCACTGTCGGAAAGGGTCGGGTCATGGCCGTAACCGCGTGCGAAGCCCGCAAGGCTCTCTTTCCATTGATCAAGCAGGTCAACGAGGGTCACGAGGCCGTCGAGATCGTCTCCGAGCACGGCAACGCCGTGCTCGTCGCGCCCGCGCCGCCGCAGCCGCCCGCCGCGGCAGGACGCGGCCGGCGGCTTTCCGGAATGGGGGAGGCGTTCAGGACGGGACCGTTTCCTCGCCGTCCCGGCCGTGCAGCCCGGTGGTCCGGGCGCGGTCGAGCAGGCGCAGCGCGAGGAGGCCGCCGACGCCGGGGAGGAGGGAGGCCGCCCTGACGGCGGTCGTGGCCTGTCCGACACGCCAGGCCGCCACGACGACGAAGAGGTAGGCGCAGCCGTGGGCCGGGCCCATCAGGGAGGAGACGGGCTTCAGGTGCACGGTGGCGATGTTGCTCAGCATGATGATCAGCGAGGCGAGTTCGAGGTGCGCGGCGACGCGCAGGTGGCGAACGTCCACGGTCACACCCCGGTGGTGGAGCCGGGGCGGATGATCATCAGTACGGTGACCGTGGCCCACAGCAGGTTGAAGACACCGGTGAGCATGGACAGGCGGCCGGGCACACGGAGGTCGGGACCGGCGGTCGCGTCCCCCAGGGCCGCGAGCTCACGGCTCTGGGCGGGCAGGATCAGCAGGGCCAGGACGGCGGCGGCCGCGGCGGTCAGCGAGATCGAGGCGATCAGCCATCCGTCGCCCAGGACGCCGAGGCTGCTCGCCGTGGCGAACCCGAAGACGGGCACGCCGATGCCGACGGTCGCGTACACCCGGCAGATGCGGTGCAGCGTCCGCAGGGTGGCGAGCGCGTCCCGGTCACCGGGGACGTCGCCGGAGACACGGTGGGCGCGGCGAAGGGCCGGGGGGAACATGCCGGCGGCGACGGTGACCGGGCCGACGGCCACGACGGCGACCAGGACGTGCAGGGAGAGAAAGAGTTTCGTCATGTTCAGTGCTCGGTTGCCTGGAGGGCGCGGGTGGTCTCGGCGGTCACAGGGCGGCGGGGACGGGTCCCCGGGCGCGCCAGACGGTGCCGCGGCGTTCGTGGGCGAACAGTTCCTCGACGGCGTGGGCGATCCGGGGGCCGATCTCGCGCTCCAGCAGGTACAGGCCCAGGTCGAGCCCGGAGGTGACGCCGGCGCCGCTGACGAGGTCGCCGTCGTCGACGACGCGGGCGCGCACCGCGTGGGCGCCGGTCGCGCCGAGCGCGTCCATGCCCAGGTGGTGGGTCGTGGCATGGCGTCCTCCCAGCAGACCGGCCATGGCCAGCAGGAGCGAGCCGCCGCACACCGTGCAGACCGTCACCTCCGGGTTCTCCATGGCCGCCTTCAGCAGCACGGGCAGCTCGGTGGTCAGGGCGCGGCCCAGCCGTACGGGGACGGACTCGTCCCGCTGCCGATCCCCGGTGCCCGCGTCCGGGCCGGGCGCCTCCCCTGGCCCTCCGACGCGGCCCGAGGCGCCGGGGACCAGGACCAGACCCGCGCGTCCGGGATCGAGGGCGGCGGTGGCGCGCAGCACCAGCCCGCCGGTACCGCTGACCACCTCGCGCGGCCCTTCGGCGGAGACCAGTTCCACGGTCACCGCGCCCGCGGAGGCGGTGCCGCCGGCGTGGAGCACCTCGTAGGGAGAGACGACATCGAGCGGATCGAAGCCGTCGAACAGGACGATCTGGGCGTGCATGGGGATCCTTCGGATGCGGGACGTCCGGCCGGCCGCCGGATACGCCCCGAACGTAACGGGCCGCCACCTTCCTCTCCCAGTGGCATTCATGACAGCCTCCAACGGGATAGTGCCAACATCGGGAGAAGGCCGCCACGCTGCACCGGGACGGCGATCCCAGGGAGCCGGGACCGGGCGTGACGCCCGGCGGGGCGATAGATTCCGGCCATGCACACCGTCGCCGTTCTCGCGCTCGACCAGGTGATCCCGTTCGATCTCTCCACCCCGATCGAGGTCTTCACCCGTACCCGGCTTCCGGACGGGCGCCCCGGCTACCAGGTCCGCGTGTGCGCCGAGCGGCCGGAGACCGACGCCGGCGCCTTCACCCTGCGCGCGCCCTGGGGCCTCGACGGGCTCAGGGGTGCGGACACGATCATCGTGCCCGGCACCGCCGCACCGGAGACCCCGCTCACCACGGAGGTCCGCGACGCGCTGCGAGCCGCCGCCGCGGACGGCACGCGCATCGCCTCTATCTGCTCGGGCACCTTCCCCCTGGCCGCCACCGGCCTGCTGGACGGTCTGCGGGCCACCACCCACTGGGCCGCAGCCGACCTCCTGGCCGCCGCCCACCCGGAGGTCGACGTCGATCCGGGTGTCCTGTACGTCGACAACGGGCAGATCCTCACCTCGGCCGGCGCCGCCGCGGGCCTGGACCTGTGCCTGCACATGATCCGCCGCGACTACGGCTCGGCCGTGGCCGCCGACGCCGCCCGCCTGTCCGTCATGCCCCTCGAACGCGAAGGCGGGCAGGCCCAGTTCATCGTCCGCGACCACCCGCCCACCCCGCAGGGCTCCACCCTCGACCCCCTGCTCGCCTGGCTGCAGGACAACCTCGGCCGCGAGCTCACCCTCGCCGACATCGCCGCCCACGCCCGGGTCAGCACCCGGACCCTGATACGCCGCTTCAGCGAGCAGACCGGCACCACCCCGCTCCAGTGGCTCCACCGGGCCCGCGTCCGGCAGGCCCAGCACCTCCTGGAGACCACGCACCACTCCGTCGAGCGCATCGCCGCCCAGGTCGGCTTCGGCTCGCCCACGGCCTTCCGCGACCGTTTCAAGCGCACCACAGGTGTCAGCCCCCACACCTACCGCCGCACCTTCGGCCGGCACCCGTCCGCGACCCGTGACCCACGTCACCGCCAGGGCCGCGGCATGGCGACATCCCGTTGAAACGTGGCGCTCACCCCTACGAACGCCGTGCCCGCCGGCTCGTAGCGTCGAGCCGGAGCCGGTGACCGCCGGCTCCCCGTTCGACGAAGGCTCTTCCACATGCACGTTCACATCGCGTCGTCCGACGGGCTCGGCCCGGTCGGCGTCATCGCGCCCTTCGATCGGGTGCTCCACGTCACCGGCGACGGCGGCACGCTCGCCGGCGTCTCCGAAGCCGGTCTCCTCCCCTGTTCGGAGCTCACCGGCTCTCCGGAGCTCACCGGCCGGCGCCGGTCCGCCGGCGCGGACGAAGGTCTTCGATGAGGACGCCGGACGGGATGTCCCCGGCCGGTGTCGTGGCCGCGGCGGCACCCACCCTCGTGTTCCTCGTCGCGAACCAGATCGGCGGCCTGCGTCCGGCGGTCGTCGCCACGGCCGTGACCGCGGCGCTGATCCTCGCCTGGCGGCTGTGGACCCGGCGGCAGGTCCGGCACGCGGTCGTCGGTGCCCTGCTGGCGGCGGCCTGCGCGGCGGTCGCCGCCGGGACGGGACAGGCGCGTGGCTTCTTCCTGCCCCCGATGCTGGTCCCGGCCCTTGCCGCGGCGGCGTGCCTGTTGTCGCTCGTGGCCGACCGGCCGCTGGCCGGCCTGGTGGCGAACCGGATCGTGGGCGGTCCGCCGCGGTGGCGTTCGCATCGCGGACTGCGCCGCTTCTACGCGGTGACCACGGTGCTGATCGCGCTGGTGAGCCTGGTGAGCCTGGCCGCGCAGGTACTGCTGTACCAATGGGGAGAGGTCGCCTGGCTGGGGATCCTGCACGTCCTCATGGGCCCGGTATGGGGCGCCGTGACGGCACTGTCCATCGTGCTGTCCCGCAGGGCGGTGACCAGGGAGCGCGACGCCGCCGAGAGCGCCGGTTCCTGACGGCCGGCTCGTCGGCCGCGGTGAGCCGAAGGCCGTGGAGGGCGAGACGGGGACGTCCGTACCGCCGGGGCGCGGCCGTCCGTACGGCCGGCGGCTCAGTCCTCTCCGTCGATGAGGCGCTGGATGGCGGCTCCGTACCGGGCGGCCAGGCTCGCCCGGTCGGCGCGGCCGAGCACCGGGTCCCGCACCACGTGCAGGGAGGTGAGCAGGCCCCCGATCTGGGCCGCGATCAGATGGGCCCGCAGTTCGGCGTCGCCGCCGCGGAGCCGGCCGACCAGCGGGACGGCGAAGGCCCTCTCGATGGTCTCGCGCAGGGTCTGCTGGACCGGCGCCCGCTCCGAGGCGCGGAAGAGCGCGGACAGCGAGGTCACCGCCAGGGTTCCCGCGTGGGAGGAGGAGAGATCGAGCACGTGCTCGACGAGGGCCCGTCCGAGGCTCTCCAACGGCCCGTCCATGACCGCGGCCACCGGCAGGTCGACGGTCATGACCTCCAGGAAGAGCCGCTCCTTGGAGCCGAAGTAGCGGATGACCAGAGCCGCGTCCACGCCGGCGCGGGCGGCGATGGCCCGGATGCCCACCGCGTCGAAGCCGCCGTCCGCGAAGAGCTCGCGCGCCGCCTCGGAGATCGCCTGCCGGGTCGCCGTCGCCGACCGGCGGCGTGCCGGGCCCTGTGGTCGCACCGCCACGGACGGTCCCCTTTCCGCTCCCGTCGAGAGATTGGTCATCATAGATGACATACGATGTCATCACTGTTGACAAACTGATGGGGGAGCGGGGGACCGTTCGATGGACCGCCTGAAGGAGAAGGTCGCGCTGATCACCGGAGCCGGCAGCGGCATCGGCCGCGCCGCCGCGCTGCTGATGAGCGCGCAGGGCGCCCTGGTCGCCGTGGCCGACCGCGACGGGGACGCCGCGCGGGAGACGGCCCGGCTGGTCGAGGCCGCCGGCGGCCGCGCGCTCCCGCTGACGGTCGACGTCATGGACGAGGACTCCGTGGCCGGCATGGTGGGCGCCACCGTCGGCGAGTTCGGCCGCCTGGACGTGCTCTGCAACCACGTCGGCGGCACGGACCCGCGCGCGGACCTGGACCTGCTGCGGCTGGACATGGCCGAGTTCGACCGCGCCGTCGCCCTCAACGTGCGCAGCACGCTCCTGGGCTCCCGGCACGCGATCCCCCACATGATCCGGGCCGGCGGCGGGTCGATCATCAACACCGCCTCGGTGGCCGGCCTGGTCGGGGACGTCGTGCAGATCTCCTACGGCGCGGTGAAGGCCGCCGTCATCAACCTCACGAAGTCGATCGCCGTGCAGTACGGCCCGCACCGCGTGCGCTGCAACGCCGTGGCGCCGGGCGCGGTGGTCACCCCCGCCCTGCTGGACAACCTGCCCCGGGACGTCGTCGACGACCTCAAGCGCACGAACGCCCTGCCCTACCTCGGCAGCCCGGAGGACATCGGCCACACCATGGTCTTCCTCGCCTCCGACGAGTCGCGCTACCTCACCGGGCAGCTCATCGTCGTCGACGGCGGCATGACCGTCCAGTCCCCCGCCGCCCCGGGACGCCGGGCCATGCTCCCGCCCGGCGACTGACCCCCGTACGGCCCGCGCTTCCGTGGAGAGGACGCCCGGGGGCGTGCGACCGGCCCCCGTGCGGGTTCGGCTCCCGCGCGCGGCCTGTTCCCGCGGGCACGCGACCCGCCTTCGCGGGCGTCCTGCCGCGCCGCGATCCCCCGGACGGGCCTGATCGGCTGATCAGGCCCGTTTCGTCATTCGGTGACGCTGAGTAATGCTTTCCGGGATAAATGCGCAGGTCGAGACAGTCTCGGTGCTGTTTGGTGAGCAATGCGTGGCGTTTCGGTAATCGGGGCATGCGCCGACCTGGAGAAATATGTTTTCTCCCCGCGAACGGCGCAGGTCACCACGCCGTCCACATCCCAGACCCGGTTTGCTCGGTAAGGACGATGCCTGCAGCATAGGCGTGGCTTTCCTGGAACAATCGGCGAGGCGGTTAGAGTAAGTCCTTGACCATGGTTAACGGGGTCACGGGTAATACGAAACCGTGCCGGCCGGGGGATCGGCGCGAGCGGAGGAATGATGGCTCGAAGGGCAGCGCTCCAGCGTGATCCTCGGATCACCGGCGACCCCGGGCTGTCGGCGTACCCGGGGTCCCTCGACGATCCGGAGTTCGACCCGCCCCCGGCGCGCGGGCGCGGCGCCTCGCGGGGCCGCTGGTCCGGCGGAGGCGGCCGGTGGCTGGTCTGGATCGGCCGGGTCGTCCTGTGGGCGCTGATAGTCGTCATCGTGGTGAACGGCGTGCGCGCCATTTTCGAGCGTGCCACCGGGCAGACCGTCGCGGGCGGCCCGTCCGCCGTCTCGACCGGCTCCGGATTCCCGGTCGGCCGCGCCACCTCTTTCGCCAGCCAGTTCGCGGCGGTCTATCTGAATTTCGACGCCGTACGGGCGTCGGAGAGGGCCGCCAGGCTGGCCCCCTATCTTCCCGACGCCGCCGAGCCGCAGCTCGGCTGGGACGGGCTGGGACGAATGGCCGCCGGAGCGGTCCAGCCGTACGACACCGAGATCGTCGACGACCAGAACGCCGTCGTCACCATGGCGTTCCAGGCGGGCGACCGCCGCCAGCTCCTGTCGGTGCCGGTGTACTACGACGCCGGGAAGGGCAGGTTCGTCGTCTCCGGCCGCCCCGGCATCCTCCCCGCCCCGTCCCCGGCCAACCTGCCCGCGGTCGCCGCGCCGGAGGACGACGAGGCCGCCGAGCAGGAGTTGCGCACCCCGCTGGCCGACTTCTTCAAGGCGTACGCCGCGGGCGACACCGTCTCCCTGCAGCGGTACGCCGCCGCCGGGGTCACCCTGGACGGGTTCGGCGGCGCCTTCACCTTCGTGGAGCTCAAGGACCTCGACGTCCCGCTCGTCGGCGGCGCCACCCGCGAGGTGACGGCCACGGTCGTGTGGGGCGTGCCCTCGGGCTCCGGCGCCTCCACCGACTCCGCCTCGTCCGACCCCGGGGCGATGAACGGCAAGCTGGAGCAGTCCTACCGGCTCACCATGGTCAAACAGGGCGACAAGTGGTTCGTCAAGGACATCCGAGGCGCGAAACGGTCTGTGGGGAACCCATGATCGGACGGTGCCGGAGCACAGTGAACAGACCCCCCCTGATCGGAGAGCCGGCGGCAGGTGGGTTCCGGCGCGCGTGTCACGACCTCGTGGCCGCCCGGCGAGCGCGATCATAAGCACGGAGGACGAGAAGTGACCCTGAACACCATTCTGCTGAGCGCGATCGACCTCGCTCAGCCGACCGCTCCTCCGACCGGCGTCAACACCCAGGGCCTGGCCGACTTCCTGCGCAAGTTCTTCGCCCCGCTCTTCCTCGTCGTCGTCTCCGTCGTCGCCCTCTTCTTCCTCTTCACCAGGGAGATCACCAGGTTCGTGCAGTTCATCATCCTCGCCATCGCCATCGGAGTGATCTTCTACGTGCCGAACATCATCGAGGTGACGGCCAAGGCGATCGCGGGCGCACTGGGCATCACGGGGGGTTGAGACCGCGCGGAGCGGTCAGAGAACGAGAGGCGGAAAGGAGGAGCGCGTGGATCTGCCCACGTATACCAATATCTGGCGGATCGAGAAGCGGCTCTACAAGCTGTACGACCTACGGCTGCCGATGCCGCTTCCCATTGTCTGGATCGGTGTGTTCGTGGGTGTGGCGGTCCCCTGGTCGCTGCTGCTCGCGCTTCTCGGCCTGCCCTTCGACGCCCCCTGGCACGTGGTCTACATCGTGCCGCCCGGGGTGGTGACCTGGCTTTCCACCCGCCCGGTGATCGAGAGCAAGCGGCTCACCGAGCTGCTGCAGTCGCAGGCCCGCTACATCGGGGAGCCGCGCACCTGGTGCCGGATGGCGCCGGTCGCCGAGCCCACCGAGATCACCCTGACCGGGAAGGTCTGGCGGGCCGCCCCCCGGCGGGCCGCCGACGTCCGCGTCAAGTCCGCGCGCAAGGCCCGGCACACCCAGGCCGGGCGTGCCGCCTCCCCCCGCGAGGTCCGTCCCGCGGTGGCGGCCGCCGCCGCGGCGGCCCTGGAGTCCACCCAGGACGCGACCGCCCGCGGACACGCCGCGGAGACGGCCGCTCAGGAGCGGACGGCCCGGGGCCGCGCCGCGTGGGGCACGATCCGGGCCGCGCGCAGGGGCACCGCCCCGGCCCTCGGGGGACCCGCCGAGACCCCGCGCACCGAGCCGCCGGCCGAGCGCCCGCCCGCCGCGGCCGGAGCCGCGCCGACGGGGACGGCGAGCCCGGTGACGGGCCCGGCGGGTCCGGCGATGGACCCGGCGCGCGCCGTACCGGCGGCTCGGGAGGCTCTCGCCGCCTCCGAGGCGCGGACGGCCTCGACCGGGTCACGTACGGCTTCCGAGACGCCCTCCGAGGTCCGTGCGGCTTCCGCGACGCCCTCCGAGGTCCGTGCGGCCGAGGTCCGTACGGCTTCCGAGACGGCCTCCGAGGCGCGCACGGCCGCCGAGACGGCTTCCGGGAAGCGGACGGTCCCCTCGAAGACGGAGCCCGCCTCCGGGACGCGGCCCGCCGCCTCCGGTGCGCCGTCCGCGGCGACACCGCCGATCGGCACCGAGGCGCTGCGGCGGCTGCGCAGGCTCGCCGCCTCCGCGGAGGCCGGGCGCGCCGCCCCGGTGGAGGAGCAGGGGCCCGCGTCGCTGGAGCGGTTCGCCGAGCGGCGGCGGGCGCGATCCCCGGAGCGACCCGTGGAACACTCCTCCGGGCATCCCGCGGAACACCCCCCGGCACACCCTCCGGCGCATCCCGTGGAGCACCCCCCGGCGCGGCCTGCGGAACACCCCCCGGCGCGGTCCGGCGGAGTCCCGATCCGCGCGGTCCCCTCGGCGTCCGGCCCCGGGGCCGATCCGGTGGCGCCCGCGGTGCCGGTGCCCCGCACCACCCGCGGCGACGAGCCCGCCCCCGGCGCGGCCCGGATCCGCCGGGTGGAGTCGGTCGTCGGCCGCGACTCCTCCGGCGGGTGGCGGCGGCTGGCCCAGGTGGTCGTCGGGCCCGGCGGCGGAGGCCGTACGGACGGATCCGAGATCGACGAGGCGCGGGCCACCGCGCCGTTCCCCGGCAGCCGCCGGGTGATCGTGCTGGGCTGCACCGGCGGCGCGGGGCAGACCACGACCGCGCTCATGCTGGGGCACACCCTCGCCCGATACCGCGAGGACCGGGTGCTCGCGGTCGACGCCGGAACGGGCCGCCACAACCTCTCCAGCCGGATCCCGGGCGAGTCGCCCGAGACGCTGAGCTCGCTGCTGGCCGGCCTCGACACCGTCCACGGCTACCTCGGCATGCGCGCCTACACCAGCCGCTGCGCCTCCGGCCTGGAGGTGCTGGCGGGTGACAGCGACGCCGGCGCCGAGCAGCGCCTGGCGGACCGCACGCTCTTCTCCGACCGGCGGCTCGGCCAGGCCATGGACACGCTGGAGCAGCACTACAAGCTCGTGGTCGTCGACCCCGCGGCGGCGCTGGCCGCCCGGGTGCTGCCCTACGCCGACCAGCTCGTCCTGGTCGTCCCGGCCAGCGAGGACGGCCCGGACGCGGTGGCCATGACCTACGAGTGGCTCGACGGGCACGGCTGCGCCGAGCTGCGGCGCCGCGCGGTCCTGGTGGTCAACGGCGTCAGCCGCCGCAGCATGGGCGACGTCGAGCAGGCCGAGGCGGTCGCGCGCGGCAGGTGCCGGGCGATCGTGCGGGTGCCGTGGGAGGACGAGCTGGCCCCGGGCAGGTCCGAGCGGGTCGAGCCGTCCCACCTGCGGACGGCCGGCCGCCGGGCGTACCTCGCGCTGGCCGGGGTCGTGGTCGCGGGACTCGGAACGGCACAGGCGGTCCGATCGAGCGAGGAGGAGCTGGCCAAGTGATCCCCCGGGCGGGACGAGACGTGGTGGACGGGCGTGACGAGGTGACGGGGTGAACGGCCGTATGGGACGGGCGGGCGATCAGGCGGTCCGCGGGGCGGGCCGTGCCGCGTCCCGGGCGGGGGAGGCCGGGTGAGCCGCACGTCACGGGCACACAGCCGTCTCGCGGTCCGGTACTTCGACGACCGGATCCTGCTGACCGACTCGGCGGTCTGGGCCTACTTCAGGCTGCCGACGGTGAGCTACGAGTTCGTCACCCCCGAGGAGCGGGAGGCGCTGGCCACCAACGTCACCATCGCGCTGGCGGCGATCCGGATGCCGGACGCCGAGGTGCACCTGCGGGTGGCGCACCGCACCTACCCGGCGGCCGAGTGGGCGATGGCGCTGAACGCCACCTCCGACGAGGGGCCGGGCTGGCGCGACTACCTGGAGGAGATGTACCGCCACGTCTGGGCCAAGGACTTCTGGACAAAGGAGGTCTACCTCGGCGTGCGCCTCGGGCCGCGCGGCAGGCAGCTCGGCGGCGGCGCGCTCGCCCAGCTCTTCGGCTTCTACCAGCGCGGCGAGAAGGCCCTCGGCATCGAGGACGACCACATCCCCAGGGCCGAGGTCACCCGGTGGACCGAGCAGGCCGAGCGACTGGGCCGGGCGCTGTCGGCCAGCGCCCTGTACGCCCGGCACGCCACCTCCACCGAGATCGCCTGGCTGTTCCAGCACGCCGCGACCGGCTCTCTCGGCGACCCGCCCGCCTCGGCCAGCCCCAAGCGCAGGTGGGGGCAGGGCGAGATCGAGTCGCTGGTCGAGGGGCAGATCCACAACGGCAGGTCGCTGCTGCGGATCGAGCAGCCGTACGGCGACTCCTACGTGGCGCACCTGTCGTTCGCCCGCTTCCCCGACCTGATGCCGTTCCCCGACGGCGAGCCGTGGATGCACTTCGCCGACCAGCTGCCGTTCCCGGTGGAGGTCTCGTCGCGGATGCGGCTGATCTCCCCGGTCAAGGCCAGCAAGGACGTCGCGCGCAAGCTCGCCCACGCCCGCGACATGGACATCCACATCCGCGAGGCGGGCGCCGAGGCCCCGCTGGCGCTGGCCGAGCAGATCGACGCGGCCCGGATGCTGGAGCACGGCATCACCAAGGAGCGCCTGCCGTTCGTGTACGGCTGGCACCGGCTGATGGTGTCGGCCCCGACCGAGGAGATCTGCGTGCAGCGGGTCGAGGCGGTCGTGGAGCACTACCGCGACATGGGCATCGACATCGTCAACTCCACCGGCGACCAGTTCTCGCTGTTCTGCGAGGCACTGCCGGGCGAGCGGGTCCGGGTCAACGCCTACGCCCAGCGGCAGCCGCTGCGCACCATCGCGGGCGGCATGGCGACCGCGACCGTGGACCTGGGCGACCGGGTGGACGAGTCGGGCGCCGGGTGGATGGGACCGTACATCGGGGAGACCCTCGGCCGGGCGCGCAGCATCGTGCACTTCGACCCGCTGGTGGCGGCCACCCGCAACCGCCCGACGGCCATCGCGATCACCGGTGAGCCCGGCGGCGGCAAGACCACGCTGGCGCTGCTGATGATCTACCAGATGGCGCTGCGCGGCGTGACGGTCGCGGTCATCGACCCCAAGGGCGACGCCGAGTCGCTGGTCCAACTGCTGCGCAACCGGGGCCGCAAGGCGCGGATCATCCCGCTGGGCTCGGCGGCCCCCGGCCTGCTGGACCCGTTCTCCTTCGGCGACGACATCGCCGCCAAGAAGACGATGGCGAGCGAGACCCTGCGCCTGCTGCTGCCGCGCATGTCGGAGGAGCGGGAGTCGGCGATGATCCAGGCGGTCGCGGCGGTCGCCAACGGCGAGGACCCCTCGCTGGCGAAGGTCGTCGAGTTCCTGGAACAGACCGAGGACGCCGCCTCCAAGAACCTGGGCGCGGTGCTGCGTTCCATGTCGGAGATGCACCTGGCCCGGCTCTGCTTCGACCCCTCCGGCGGCGACCAGATCGACACCGAGGGCTGGACCACGGTCTTCACCCTCGGCGGCCTGACCCTCCCGGACGCCGCCACCGGCCGCGACGACTACTCCTACGAGCAGCGGCTGTCGGTGGCGCTGCTCTACCTCGTCGCGCAGTTCGCCCGGGGCCTGATGAACGGCCTCGACCGGCGGACCCCCAAGGCGATCTTCCTGGACGAGGCGTGGGCGATCACCTCCACCCCCGAGGGCGCCAAGCTGGTGCCCGAGGTGAGCCGGATGGGCCGCTCCCGCAACACCGCGCTGGTGCTGGTGTCGCAGAACGCCGGCGACCTGCTGAGCGAGCAGGTGACCAACTGCCTGTCGTCGGTGTTCGCGTTCCGGTCCACCGAGCGGGTCGAGGTCGACCACGTGATGGCGCTGCTCGGGGTCGAGCCCTCCGAGGAGCACAAGGCGGTCCTGCGCTCGCTCGGCAACGGCGAGTGCGTGTTCCGCGACCTGGACGGCCGCGCGGGCCGCATCGGAGTGGACCTCATCTCCGACGAGCTGCTGCGCTGGCTCGACACGAACCCGACCCACGAGAGGCCCCCGGCCGACCCCCAGGGTCAGCCCGGGGGAGACCGAGTCAGCAGGCAGGGCGCCGTGGCGGTGGAGGTGCGGTCATGAAGGGCTCCGGCAAGGGGCACGGGAAGTCCCGCGGCGGGCACGGGGGCTCCCGGAAGGGAAAGAGAGGCTCCCGCAGCCGGCTACGCAGGCGGGTCGCCATCGCGCTGGTGGCGCTGACCGCCTTCCTCGCGCTGCCCCTGGTGTTCCCCGAGGGGGGGTCCGTCGCCATCGCCGCCCCCTGCGACCTGTCGCCGGACCTCACCCCCGAGGTCGTCGGCTCGGGTGTGGACGGCCTGGTCAAGCCCCCGGACCCGGCCACGCCCGCGACGTCGGGCGCGGCGATCACGCCGGCGCCCGCCCCGGCCGCGTCCGGCGCCCCCGGGGCGGCCGCCGCGGCGCAGGGCAACTACACCACCTACGGCATGAGCGGCCAGTTCTGGCACACCTACAACCTGGGCTGCGACGACGTCGCGGCGGTGCTGGGCAACGCCTGGGCCAACACGGTCTTCTCCTGGGCCAAGTCACTCGACCGGCTGACCATCACCACCTACCAGGCGGCCGCCACCGAGGGCCCGCTGGAGTCGATCAAGGATGTCGTCGACGACATCGTGGCCAACCTGGCGAACGCCATGTACTGGCCGTACCTGCGGCCGATCGTGATCCTCGGCGCCATCTGGCTCGCCTGGTACGGCCTGATCCGCAAGCGCGCGACCACGACCGCCGAGGGCGTCATCTGGATGGTCCTCGCGGTCACCGTCGCGGTCTGGTTCTTCAGCCGCCCCGGCGACTTCACCTCGCTGGGGAAGGTCGTCACCGACAAGACCGGCGAGGTCGTCAACTCGGCCTTCTCCGGCCTGCCCGGCGCGGGCGGCACCTCCTGCATGCCCACCAAGGGCGACCCCGCCCCCCAGGCCAGGGCCGGCGGTTACGGCCAGCCCGGAGTTCCCGGGGTCGAGCAGAACGCCGACGCGCTCTGGTCGGTGCTGGTCTGCAAGCCGTGGCTGATGGGCGAGTTCGGCACCGCCGAGGCGACCGCTCCGGTCGTGCAGAAGCTCGCTCCCAAGCTGCTGGACATCCAGGCCATCGACGCCACCGAGATGCGGGCCGCGCAGCTGCCCGCGAGCAACTCCCACCAGCTACGGTACGAGGAGGAGATCGCCAAGCCGCTGGAGAACACGCCGATCTTCTTCCTCTTCCAGGGAAAGGATTGGACGAGCCGGCTCGGCATCGCGATCGGCGCCCTGCTGGCCGCGATGGTCGCGGGCGTGCTGATCTTCCTGGTGGCGGTCTCGCTGCTGGTGCTCAAGGTCGGGTTCCTGCTGCTGCTGATCCTCGGGCCGATCTTCCTGCTGCTCGGCGTGCATCCCGGCTCCGGCCGCATCATCGCGATGCGCTGGGTGGAGATGCTGGTCGGCACGCTGTTGCGGCAGGCGGTGCTGGCCCTGGTCCTCGGCGTCCTGGTGTACGGCTACGCCCTGATCATCTCCACCGCCATGCCGTGGGGCATGCAGGTGATGTTCATGGCCCTGCTGACGATCGCGGTGTTCTTCTACCGGCGGCCGTTCCAGCACCTGTTCGCCTCCATGGACGGCCACACGCTCGCCACCCGCGTTCTCGGCGACGCCGCCACCGCGCCGACCCTGCAGCGGGCGGCGGGCGCGCTGCCGCCCGTCGCGGCGGCACGGGTGGGCCGCTGGGGCATGCGCAAGGCCGAGCCCGCGCTGCAGGCCGCGGCGCTCGCCACCGGCGCGTCCGCGGCGACGGCCGCCGCGGCGGTCGCCCAGGGCAGGGTCCGCGGCGAGGACGGCGGCGCGGCGGCGGGCACGCCCTCCGGCACCCGGGTCCCGGCCGGCGCGCAGCCCGCGCCGCTGGACACCGACGCCCAGGCGGGCGGACGGCGCAAGGCCGGGGGCCGCCCGGTCACCGCGGCGCGCCCCGGCGCGGCGCCGCCGCTCAACCTCTCCGGTACGGCCGGCGGCGCGGCGGGCGGCGGGTCCGGCCGTACGGCGGGCGGGTCCGGCGGATCCACGGCCAGATCCGGGGGCCGTGGCGGGAGCGGCTGGTTCGGCGGGCGGTCCGGCGGCGGCTGGGCCCCGCAGGGCGGCTCCTCCTCGGGCGGGTCCGGCTCCTCGGCGGGCCGGTCCGCGGCGCCGTCCTCTCCGGGAGGCGGCCGGAGCGGCGCGAGCCTCTTCGGCGGCGGGGGCGGTGGTTCGCGGCGCTCCGAGTCGTCCTCACGCGGCTCCGGTTCCGGCGGGTCCTCGCGCGGCTCCGGCTCCGGCCGTTCGTCGGGCGGCTCGGGCGGTTCCTCGGGGTCCGGCGGCGGCCTGTTCGGCTCCGGCGGAGCCTCCGGGTCCAGGCGGGACTCCGGCCGGCCCGAACGGTCCGAGCGGCGGTCCGAGGCGCCCCCGCTTTGGCTGCCCAGCCGTTCCGAGCGGGGCAGGGAGGCCGATGAGGCGCCCGCGCCGTTCTGGCTGCGCGCCTCGAAGCCGGAGGCGGACTGACGATGGCAGAAGGCGGCAACCGCCGGGGACTCGTCTTCGCGGTGCTGGTCGCGATGCTCGCCGGCGTCGGGATCTACCTGACGATGATGTCGGGACAGCCGGGTGGGGAACCGTCCGCGGAGGGCCCGGCGCGGGCGGGCCGGGCGACGGCGCAGGCGCGGGTGAGCGCCGAGCCGCCCCGGCCGGCGGCCACGGCCAGCGACGCGCCCTTCGACGTCTACTCCTACCTGCCGATGACCAAGCAGGAGCTCGCCGCCGCGGCCGACTACGCCCGGCGGTTCACCGCCGCGTACGGCACCTACCGCTACGACGAGGACCCGGCGGCCTACGGCGACCGGGTCGGCGGCTACACCACGACCGAGTTCGCCGACGTCCTGCTGCGCACGTTCTCCTCGCCCGGCACGATCGAGGCCAACAAGGCCGACCAGGTCGTCTCGGTCGGCAGCGCCCAGGTCAAGGAGATCCGGCAGGTCCAGGACACCTCGGTGACCTTCGTGATCACCGGGACCCAGAAGATCACCACCAAGGCCGGGCCCCGCGACCTGACCGACGACTACGCCGTCACGCTCATCGAGGTCGGCACCGAGTGGCGGGTCCACAACCTGGAGCCGGCCGACGCGGGCCAGGAGGGGGACGACCGCATCTCGCCACCCGGGGAGGACGGATGAACGGCGGTCCGCGGTGAGGGCCGGGCGCAGGACGCGGATCCCGCTGGTCCTCGGCGTCGCCGGGGTCTGCCTGCTCACCCTGATCATGGCGCCGATGATGATGGTCAGCACGTTCCCGTCGATCGTCGGCGGCGAGCTGCCCGACTGCGAGGCGGCCGTGAAGAACGTCAGCGCCGAGTCCAAGGCCGCCACGGCGGACATCCCCTCGGACTACCTGAAGCTGTACCGCAAGTACGGCAAGCAGGTCGGCGTGCAGTGGAACGTGCTCGCCGGAGTGGGCAAGCGTGAGACCGACCACGGCCGCTCCACCCTGCCCGGAGTGCGCAGCGGCACCAACTACGCCGGCGCCGCCGGGCCGATGCAGTTCCTGATCGGCACATGGGGCGGCAAGGCGAAGATCAAGATTCCGTCGAAGTTCAACGGCTACGCCTCCGACGGCGACGGCGACGGCTGGGCCGACGTCTACAACCCCGCCGACGCCATCCTGGGCGCGGCGAAGATGCTCAAGCGCAACGGCGCGCCGGAGGACGTGCGGCGGTCGCTGTTCGTCTACAACCGGGCCTGGTGGTACGTGGACCAGGTCATGGAGATCGCCCGGAAATACGCCGAGGACGGCGCGGTCGCCGTGCCGCCGCAGGCCGAACCCGCCTGCGACGAGCCGCTGGTGCAGGCGGCGCCCAGCGGGACGGTGGCCCAGATCCTGCAGTACGCGCTCGCCCAGCGCGGCAAGCCGTACGTGTGGGGCGGCACCGGTCCGGACGCCTTCGACTGCTCGGGGATCATCTACATGGCCTACCGCAACGCCGGCCTGACGATCCCGCGCACCACCTTCGGTCAGTGGCCCTTCGGGGTGCGGATCGACGCGGGCGAGGAGCAACCCGGTGACCTGGTCTTCTTCAACGCCGGGCCAGGAACGAGCGCGAACAACCCGGGACACGTGGGCATGGTCGTCTCGCCGGGCAAGATGGTGGAGGCACGGTGCACGCTGTGCGGGCCGATCAAGGTCACCACCTATCGCGACCGCACCGGCATCATCGGTTACACCCGCCCGCTGCAGAACCCGCAGGTCCTCGAACAGCTCAGACTGAAGGAGCAAGGCTGAAGGAGTTCTTCGTGAAGAAGGTCGTCGTCGGGGCCGCGATCCTCGACGGCGACGGCAGGCTGCTCGCCGCCCAGCGCGCCGAGCCGCCCGAGCTGGCCGGCGGCTGGGAGCTGCCCGGGGGGAAGGTCGATCCGGGGGAGGACGACCACACGGCCCTGGTCCGCGAGTGCGTGGAGGAACTGGGGGTCGTGGTCGCCGCCGGGGCCCAGGTCGGCGGCGACTGGCCGCTGACCGGCGACTACGTGCTCCGGGTCTGGCTGGCGCGGATCATCGAGGGGGAGCCGGAGGCCAAGGAGCACCTGGAGCTGCGCTGGCTGGCCCCCGGCGAGCTGTTCGACGTGGCGTGGCTGCCCGCGGACCTGCCGATCGTGCGCGCCGTACAAGGTCATCTTGGCGGCATCTGACCCGCTACTCACGGTAGGCTTGTCGTTGCTCAACGTGCTGATCATGCGCGTTCGTAACGGGGGATCGGAGAGATGCGGTGACCGAGTGGTTGCAACGTGCCCGGGTCGCGTCCGCGGTGGGGGCGGGGGCCCTCATCCTGGGCGGCGTCCCGGCCGCGTACGCGGACGTGACACCGGGGTCGGCCGGGTCGATGCCGGGGGAGGTCGCGGCGGACGCCCCGGCGGTGGCGGCGGGCGACCCAGCCGCGGCGTCCGGGGCCGCCGCCGACGAGCTCCGGTTCCGGCTGTGGCTGCGGGGGGCCGGTGACGAGGCGTGGCTGGCCGTCTCCTCGAAACCCGCCGAGGCGCTCAAGGACGTCGACTGCCCGCGCGGGGCCGCGCCGGTCGTGGAGGGGGCCCCGGTGGCCGAGGGGCCCGGCCGGGACGTCCCGGCCGCCGCGCCGGACGCGCAGGGGGCTCCCGCGGAGGGTGGCGCCCGCGCGGCGGCCTTCCGCCCGGCGGGCGGCCTTCCCGAGGCGGCCGGGGCCGGCGACGGCCCGCTCGCGGCCGCTCCGGCGGCGGACGCCCCGCTGACGGACGACACGGCGGGCGCCGCCGGGTTCCGGGGCACCGGGACGGGTCCGGCGACCGGTTCGACGGTCGGTTCGGCGCTCGGTTCGGCGGAGAAGGGTGAGGCCGTCCCGGCGGGCGCCTCCGGAATCCGGGACGCCGGAGCCGGTCAGGTGACCGGTTCGACGGCCGACTCGGCGGCGGATCCGACGGCCGGTTCGGCGGCGGACACCGCGGGGGCTCCGGCGGGCGCCCCGGCGGAGAGCGACCGGGCGGCGGGGGGCGCGCTGAGCTGCTCGATGGCGAAGGCCGGTGAGCACGTGCCCGTCGACGTGGTGCTGCGCGCGCCGGAGGAGGCCCAGGAGGTCCAGCTGACCGCGGTGGCGCGCATCTGCGATGCCCGGGGCGAGTGGGTGACCCGGACCGCGCGGACCACGATGCGACTCCCGGCGCGGACCGCGCAGCGCTCCGACGCAGTGGACGGCGCCGTGGACGGCGCCGTGGACGGTGCCGCGGAGGGGACCACCTCGGGGGCCGCGGCTCCCGATGGGCGGACCCCGGTTCCGGGCAGCGCGCGGAGCACCGACGCGGCCGGAGCAGTCCCGGGCTCGGGAGACTCCGGCGACGTCACGGCCTCCGACGCCACGGGCTCCGGAGCCGGGACGGGTGCCGGCGCGGCCGGGTCCGCCGGGGACTCGGCGGGCATCGCGGCGACCAGAGACGCCGGGGACGCGGTGCGCACCGGAACGGGAGGCGCCGAAGATGTGGCGGCGAGCACCGCCGGGACCGCGCGGGCGCCGCAGACCGGAGGTTCCGCCCTCACCGGGGCGGCCCCCGAGGCGATGCCCGGCATGTTCGGTGAGCGCGCGCGGGACACCGGCCAGGCCGCCGGGATGCTCCCGGACGAGCGGACGAACCTGCTCTCCCGGCCCGGCACGGCCCTCCCACCCGGCAGGCCGGCCGCACAGAGCGGCGCGGCGCTGCCGGAGACCAGGGCCCTCGCCGCGGACCCGGGTTCGAGCTCCTGGCCGGCGGGCTCGGAGGGCCGGGGCATGCCGATGGTCCTGGAGGACATCCCGGCGTCCCGGCGCAACCTCCCGGTCTACGAGGACCCCGCCTCCCAGGCGTCCACCGTCCAGGAGCCGGGTGCCGCGCCAGGGCAGGGGAGCGCGTCCCGCGGCTCCGCCCGGGGCCCGCGGGTGCCGCGGACGGCGATGGCGACCCAGCCGCAGGCCGCCCCGGGGCTCCAGGGTCCGAGGGCGACGCTCAGGAACGGCGCGGCCCAGCGGGGGGCCCGGAGGCAGGGGGCCGTCGGCATGCGGCTGTCCCCGATCCAGCAGATGCCGCCGCAGATGGGGCAGCTCCCGGTGATGCCGCCGATGCCCCAGCAGATGCCGCCGATGCCTCGCCAGATGCCGGTGATGCCGCAGCAGATGCCGGCCCTTCCCCAGGTGCCGCCGCAGATGGGGCAACCGCCCATGTTCCCGCAGGGGCAGATTCCGCCGGGCCAGATGCCGGTGCCGCCCCGGCAGCCCGGCCAGATGGGACAGCCGGGACAGCTCGGGCAGCCGCCCGCCCAGCAGGGATACCCGCAGCCGGGATACCCCCAGCAGGGTGGTCTCGGCGCGCCGATGACCCCCGGCGTCCCGGGTGCCCCCGTCGCACCGGGCGTGCCCGGGGCTCCGTCGCCGCTGGCGATGCCGCCGGGGGCGCCGCTTCCCCAGGAGCTCGACGGGTCGAACACGAAGATCGAGTCGGCGAACCGGTCGAGCTCGGTGCTGTCCGACGTGCGGGGACTGCCCGCGGTCGGGGCGGCGGTCGGCGGCCTGCTGCTCCTGCTCTGGCTCCGGATGAGGATCCAGCGCCGGCGCAACTGGCGACCCGTATCGTAGAAAGCGGTTTACTGTTACTTTTGCCCAACTAGTATTTCCTTGGCGGTTTTAAGGCTGGGAAATTCGCGGAGGGCACGGTTGGCGCGATCGCGACGGACGGCGGCTTTATCCGCCGTCGCCATGTCTCTCGGACTGAGCGGTGCGGTGCTTCTGGCTGCCGCGCCGCTCACCGCTCCGATCTCCGATCCGGCGACCGTGCTGGTGGCCGACACCCCCGATGAGGTCCCGGGATGCGGCACCGACCCCGCCGCTCCGTGCGAGGAGGAGCCCACGCCGGTCGTCACGGTCACGGTCACCGCCTCCCCTGAGGAGGCGCCCCCCGCTCCGCCGAAGCCGGCTCCCCGGACGGTGCACACCACGGTCATCGTCCCCCCGAAGCCGACGAAGACTCCGAAGCCGACGAAGACCGTGCGCGAGACCGTGACGGTGCCGGCGCCGCAGCGGACCTCCGCGCCCCCCGTCGAACCGCCTCCCACCACCCCCGCCAACGAGCCGGTGACGCCGCCGACGACCAGCGACCCGGATCCGTCGTTCCCCAGCACCGAGACGCAGCCGCAGCCGACCACGGTCCCCACCGCCACGCCGCAGCCGAGCGACACCCCGTTCGAGGAGACCGCTCCCGCGCCGGTCCGCCACGAGATCCGCAACGCGGGCTCGGAGTTCGACAGCGCCACGCTGAGCAGTCAGCTCGCCATCCCGGCGCTGATCCTGGTGCTGCTGGTGCTGTTCGCCGTACTGATCTTCGAGGGCAGACTGCGCCGCCTCGCCCACGCGGCGGCCGTCCGCCGGGCGGGCCCCCGTTCCCCGGCCTACCGCGGCCCGGCCGACCCGATGGCCTACCCCGCCGGCCCCGTGGCCTATCCCGCGGGTCCCGCGGCCTACCCCGCCGGCCCGGGTTACACGACCGCGCCGGGCTTCCCGCCGGGGACCTACCAGGGCGGCACGGCCTACGCCCCGATCGTCAGCCTGGTGCCCATGCACATGTATCCGCAGGGGTACCCCGAGGGCTACGCCCCCGAGGCGTACGACCGGCCGTACGAGCACCCGTACGGCGGGCAGCCGTACGGGACGGCCTACCTGCCGCCTGGCCACGAGCACGCGCCCGCCGGATACCCGCCGTACGCGGAGCCGTACGGCCCGGCGGAGCATGACGGGATGTACGGCGCGGTGCACGACGAGGCGATGGCGCCCGACGTCCCGGGCACCTTCCACCCCCTGGACGAGGACGCCTTCCCCGGCCCGGCCGCCCGGCCCGCCGGTCCCGGCGATCTCCCTCCCGGCGAGGGAGATGACGACCTGCCCCGTGGGGCGGCCGGCCACCCCGGCCCCTCCGGTGAGGCGGGCGCCGACCACGGCGGCTCGCCGTCCTCCCCGGAGCGGGGAGAGCCCGGCGACCACGCCCGGGGCTTCTTCGAGCCGGCCCGGCCGCCCGCCGGTGGGGCACGGCCCGGCGAGGGCCTGACGGATGAGGCGCGATCCGGCACGGAGGGTCCGGCAGGTCCGGCGGGTGGGGCGCGGCCCGGCTCGGAAGCCGCCCCCGAACCCGGCCCCGGGGGGCCGCCGCCTTCCGGCCGGGAGCCCGGCTTCGCCGAGGCGCCCCCCGGTCAGGAGCCGGTTCCCGGGGCGTTCCCCGGTCAGGAGCCGGTTCCCGGAGCACCCTCCGGTGCCGGGCCGACGGGCACGGTGACCCATCCCCTGCCGGAGCGGGCCGAGGGCAGGAAGAAGCGCGGGCTCTTCCGCCGCTCGTCCTGACGCCTACCGCAGGCCAGGCCGGCCGCTCGTCACGGCGGTTCCGCCAGAACGGCCGCTCGTCACGGCGGTTCCGCCAGAACGGCCGCTGAGCACGGCCGTTCCACGGGCCCGGACGGCCGCCTGGCCCGACGCGTCCCGCCGGATCCGTACGATCTCCCGCCGGGTGAAAAGCGGCGGCGCCGGCCACGCGGGTGCGTGGCCGGCGCCGTCAGTGGACACCGGCGCCGTCAGCGGGCGCCGTGGACGGTGATCACCCGCCGAGGGAGGGGATCACCGCTTCGCGTCGGAACGCCGGAAGATCTTGTTGCCGAGCCAGACCAGCGGGTCGTACCTCCGGTCGACGACGCGCTCCTTCATCGGGATCAGCGCGTTGTCGGTGATCTTGATGTGTTCCGGGCAGACCTCGGTGCAGCACTTGGTGATGTTGCAGTAGCCGAGGCCGTGCTCCTCCTGCGCGGCGTCCTTGCGGTCCGCCACGTCGTAGGGGTGCATGTCCAGCTCGGCGATCCGCATGAGGAAGCGCGGACCGGCGAAGGCCGGCTTGTTCTCCTCGTGGTCACGGATCACGTGGCAGACGTTGTTGCACATGAAGCACTCGATGCACTTGCGGAACTCCTGGGACCGCTCGACGTCGATCTGCTGCATGCGGTACTCGCCCGGCTTCACGTCCGACGGCGGGGTGAAGGACGGGATCTCCCTGGCCTTCTGGTAGTTGAACGAGACGTCGGTGACCAGGTCCTTGATCACCGGGAACGCCCGCATGGGCGTCACGGTGATCGTCTCGTCCTCCGCGAAGGTGGACATCCGGGTCATGCAGCCGAGCCGGGGCTTGCCGTTGATCTCCATGGAGCAGGAGCCGCACTTGCCGGCCTTGCAGTTCCACCGGACCGCGAGGTCGGGCGCCTGGGTGGCCTGGAGCCGGTGGATGATGTCGAGGACGACCTCGCCGTCGTTCACCTCGACGGTGAAGTCCTCCAGCCGTCCCTCGCCGCCCTCGCCCCGCCACACACGGAACTTCGCCTTGTAACTCATGGTCACTCCTTGACCAACGCGTCGAAGTCGGCCAGCTCTTCGTCCGTCATGTACTTCTTCAGCTCGTCGCGCTCGAAGAGCCTGATCAGGTCACCGCGCATGGACGGCTGGACCTCCTCCTCCACCGTGACCGAACCGTCCGGGCCCAGGGCGCAGGACAGGAGTCTGCGGCGCCACTCCGGCGACATGCCCGGGAAGTCGTCGCGGGTGTGGCCGCCGCGGCTCTCCTCGCGGAGCAGGGCCGCCTTGGCCACGCACTCGGAGACCAGCAGCATGTTGCGCAGGTCGAGGGAGAGGTGCCAGCCGGGGTTGTAGATCCGGCTCCCGGTCGCCCCGACGTGCTCGGCCCGCTCCTTGAGCTTGCCCACCGCCTCCAGCGCCTCGGTGATCTCCTCGGACCTGCGGATGATGCCGACCAGCTCGTTCATCGTCCGCTGCAGCTCCTGGTGGACCACGTAGGGGTTCTCCCCCGACCGCTCCAGCGGCGCCAGCGCCTCGGCCTTGGCCGCCTCCACCGCGTCCTCGGCGACCTTGGGCCGCGCCCGGAGGCCGTCGACGTAGGCGGCGGCTCCGGCGCCCGCGCGGCGGCCGAAGACCAGCAGGTCGGACAGCGAGTTGCCGCCGAGTCGGTTGGAGCCGTGCATGCCGCCGGAGACCTCACCGGCCGCGAAGAGGCCGGGGACGGACGCCGCGCCGGTGTCGGCGTCCACCTCGACGCCACCCATGATGTAGTGGCAGGTCGGGCCGACCTGCATGGGCTCCTTCGTGATGTCGACGTCGGCCAGCTCCTTGAACTGGTGGTGCATCGACGGCAGCCGCCGGGTGATCTCGGCGGCGGGCAGCCGGCTGGAGACGTCCAGGAAGACGCCGCCCTGGGGTGATCCGCGACCGGCCTTGACCTCGGAGTTGATGGCGCGGGCCACCTCGTCACGGGGCAGCAGCTCCGGGGGACGGCGGTTGCCCGCCTGGTCGGTGTACCAGCGGTCGGCCTCCTCCTCGGTGGTGGCGTACTTGTCCTTGAACACCTCGGGGATGTAGTCGAACATGAAGCGCCTGCCCTCGGAGTTCTTCAGCACCCCGCCGTCACCGCGTACGGACTCGGTGACGAGGATGCCGCGGACCGACGGCGGCCA
Source organism: Streptosporangium sandarakinum (assembly GCF_050942225.1). Taxonomy (NCBI): domain Bacteria; kingdom Bacillati; phylum Actinomycetota; class Actinomycetes; order Streptosporangiales; family Streptosporangiaceae; genus Streptosporangium; species Streptosporangium sandarakinum. The sequence continues at coordinate 7,232,699 of NZ_CP192034.1, read as the reverse complement.
GACCATCCCGGTGGGGTGGAACTGGATGAACTCCATGTTGATCAGCTTGGCCCCGGCCAGCAGCGCCAGCGCGTGGCCGTCCCCGGTGTACTCCCAGGAGTTGGAGGTCACCACGTAGGACTTGCCGATGCCGCCGGTGGCCAGCACGACCGCCGGGGCGTCGAAGAGGACGAACCTGCCGTTCTCCCGCCAGTAGCCGAAGGCGCCGGAGATCGCGTCGCCGTCCTTGAGCAGGCGGGTCACCGTGCACTCGGCGAAGACCTTGATGTAGGCCTCGGCGTCGCCGTGCCGCCGCTCGTCCTCCTGCTGGAGCGCGACGACCCGCTGCTGCAGGGTGCGGATCATCTCCAGGCCGGTACGGTCGCCGACGTGGGCCAGCCGGGGGTACTCGTGCCCGCCGAAGTTGCGCTGGCTGATCTTGCCGTCCTTGGTGCGGTCGAACAGCGCGCCCCACGCCTCCAGCTCCCAGACCCGGTCCGGCGCCTCCTTGGCGTGCAGTTCGGCCATCCGCCAGTTGTTGAGGAACTTGCCGCCGCGCATGGTGTCGCGGAAGTGCACCATCCAGTTGTCGTCGCTGTTGACGTTGCCCATGGCGGCGGCGGCGCCGCCCTCGGCCATGACGGTGTGCGCCTTGCCGAACAGCGACTTGCAGATGATCGCGGTCCGCTTGCCCTGCTGGCGGGCCTCGATGGCCGCCCGCAGCCCCGCGCCGCCGGCCCCGATGACGACGACGTCGTATTCGTGACGCTCGATTTCCACAGCAGATCCTTATGCGAACGGGAAGTTGATGATGCCCTTGGCGACCAGCCGGACGTAGAGGTCGGCCCCCATGACCGTGAACATCGAGATCAGCGCCAGCTCCTGGTGCTTGGCGTTGAGCTTGGAGACGAAGCCCCACGCCCGGTACCTGACGGGGTGCCGGGAGAAGTGGTTCAGGCGCCCGGCCGTGATGTGCCGGCAGGAGTGGCACGACAGCGTGTACAGGTTGATGAAGACGGCGTTGATGATCAGGATCCACGTGCCGAGGCCGTCCGGCTTGCCGATGAGGGCCTTCACCGCGTCGATGGCGAGGATCAGGCCGATCACGATCGCCGCGTAGAAGAAGTAGCGGTGGATGTTCTGCAGGATCAGCGGGAAGCGGGACTCGCCGGTGTAGCGGCGGTGCGGCTCGCCCACCGCGCACGCCGGGGGCGAGAGCCAGAAGCCGCGGTAGTAGGCCTTGCGGTAGTAGTAGCAGGTGAAGCGGAACCCGGCGGGCAGGCCGAGGATCAGCAGGCCGGGCGGCAGGGTGTACCAGTCGCCGAACGGCGCGAAGCCGAACAGCCGGGCCTCCTCCGGGCAGGTCGCCTGCGCCAGACACGGGGAGGCGAACGGCGCGTGATACGGGGAGACGAAGAAGCTCTTATCGAAGATCGCCCACGTGGCGTAGATCAGGAACGCCATGAAGATGATGAAGGTGACCAGGGGGTAGCGCCACCACTGGTCCGTCCGCAGGGTGCGTTCCTTGATCTGCGCACGTTGCCTTCTGGCCGTGCTCTCGGCCGTTGTCTGGGTCATTTTTGACCTCTCCACCTCCCGCGAACCCTGCTGCCGTGGGGTCCGGGTCATTTAATTTGTGCGTCGCGCCGGAGGCCTTCGTCGCGCCGGCTCAGCGTGCGCGCGTGTATTGGTGGGGGATACGTTACGGCGCGACCCGGGGGTTGTGTGAGAAAGGTCACTCACATTTTCCCGCTCTCGGTGTGATTCCCGTCACGTTGGTCAGGAAGAAGTCACCGGCCGGTCAAGGCCGCCCGCGAGGGCGGGACGTGGGGAGATCGTCGGTCACGGCGGCCGGCGGCGCCGAAGGCCGGCAGACCGGCGGAGCGGGCCGGTGAGGACGGGCGCGGGCGGACACACGAGGCGGGCGCGCGAGGCGGGACCGAAGGGCCGAGGGCGGACGTGAGAGGCGCGAGGCGAGATCGGAGAGCCGCGAGCGGGCACGAGGCGGGGCCGGAGGGGCGCGCGTGGCGGAGCGCGAAGGAACGGCGGGCGGGCCGCGGGGCCGCGACGGGTGGCGGCCCCGCGCCGGCCGCGCGGGACAGGGAGGGAGGAGAGGTCAGTACCGCTGGCCGCTGTTGGGCAGCTTGACCACGGTCACGAAGAAGTCGTCGATGCGCCGGACCACGCTGATGAACTGGTCGAAGTCGACGGGCTTGGAGACATAGGCGTTGGCGTGCAGGTTGTAGCTGCGCAGGATGTCCTCCTCGGACTCCGACGTCGTCAGCACGACCACGGGGATGCCCCGCAGCTTCTCGTCGGACTTTATGTCCTGCAGCACCTCCCGGCCGTCCTTGCGGGGGAGGTTGAGGTCGAGCAGGATCAGGTCGGGCCGGGGGGCGTCGGCGTACTCGCCCTCCTGGCGCAGGAAGGCCATGGCCTGCTCGCCGTCGTTGACGACGTGCAGCTTGTTGCGGACCTTGTTGAGCTCGAACGCCTCCTTGGTCAGGAGGACGTCACCCGGGTCGTCCTCGACCAGGAGCACGTCGATCCAGCGCAGGTCATTCATGAGTCTCTCCATCAGGAAGGGTCCACTTGAAGGTCGTCCCCGTCGTGCCGGGCTCCGGCTGTTCCACCCAGATCCGGCCGCCGTGGTACTCGACGATCTTCTTGCAAAGGGCCAGCCCGATCCCGGTGCCGGCGTAGGCGTCCCGGCCGTGCAGACGCTGGAAGATCAGGAAGATGCGTTCAGTGTATTTGTCGTCGATGCCTATGCCGTTGTCGGTGCAGGAGAACTCCCACACGTCACCGTCGCGCCGCACGCCGATGTGGATCTTCGGCGGCTCCTCCGAGCGGAACTTCACCGCGTTGCCGATGAGGTTCTGGAAGAGCTGGGTGAGCTGGGACCGGTTGCCGCGCACCACGGGCAGCTCGTCGGAGGTCACGGTCGCGCCGGCCTCCTCGATGGGCGCGGCGAGGTTCTTCAGCGCGGCCTGCAGGGGCGCGTCGGCGTCGAGCGTGGTCATCTCCCCGCCGATCCTGCCGACCCTGGAGAAGTCGAGCAGGTCGTTGATGAGGAGCTGCATGCGCTTGGCGCCGTCCACGGCGAAGGCGATGTACTGCTTGGCGCGGGTGTCGAGCTGGTCGCCGTAGCGCTGGTCGAGCATCTGGGTGAAACTGGCCACCTTGCGCAGCGGCTCCTGCAGGTCGTGGCTGGCGACGTAGGCGAACTGCTCCAGCTCGCTGTTGGAGCGCCGCAGCTCGGCGGCCTGCTCCTCCAGCTTGGCCTGCGCCTCGGAGGCGCGCCGCCACTCCGCCAGCATGCGGCGGCGCATGGCGTCGACGTGCCCGGACAGCTCCGACAGCTCCGACGGCCGCTCGACCTTCAGGCGGTGGTCGAAGTCCCCCTGGCCGACCGCGCGGACCTGCTCGGTCAGCTCGGCCAGCGGACGCAGTACGGCGAAGCGCACGATCAGCAACGCGCCGATCCCGGCCAGCACCAGGACGGCGACGATCACGCCGAGCGCCACGTAGAGCGCGGTCCAGCCCCGGTTCAGCCGTGCGCTCCCCTCGTCGTGCAGCCGGTTCAGGTGCGCCCGGAGGGCGTCCAGCGACTGGCGGACCTCGGTGAACCGCTCGGCGTTGACCGACGCCATCCGCTGGGCGGTCTCGGTCTTGTAGGTCGGCACCGAGGCGATGAGCGGTTCGGCGTAGTCGCGCCGCCAGGCGTCCCCGACGGCCCTGATCCGCTGGACCTCGGCGCGGACCGCGTCGCCCTCCGGCATGCGGGGCATCAGCCGTTCGAGCTCGGCCATCGCCTTGGCCTCGTCGGTGACGGCGGCGCGGTAGGCCAGCAGGGAGCGTTCCTCGTTCGTCCTGCCGTACGTCCGCGCGGAGCTCTCCTGCGCGGTCAGCGCGTTGGAGATCTCCAGGGTGCGCAGCGCCGCGGGGTCGACGACGTCGACCACGGCGCCCCGCAGCCGGTTGACCTCTTTCATCGAGGCGACCGCGAAGAGGCCGGTGATCGCCAGGGCCGCCGCGATCAGCACCCCGGTGAGCAGGAACCACTGCCCGACCCGCAGCTTGCCGAAGCCCGTCGCGGGCTCGGGGGCGGGCAGCGGGCGCAGGCGGCCGCGGTCGCTCATCACCCCTTCTCCCGCTCCCGCGTGCCGGACCGGGAGATGAGGACGGTGGCGAGGTCGTCGCTGAGCGCGTCGCGGTTCAGCTCGATCACCCGCTCGATGAGCCGGTCGAGGTGGATGCCGCCCTGCTCGTGGACCAGCCTGAGCAGTCCCTCGGTGCCGAGCAGGTCGGGGCCGCCGCCCACGGTGGCCTCGATCAGGCCGTCGGTGTAGAGGAGCATCGACCACTCGTCGCCCAGCGGCACCTCGATCTCCGACCAGTCGATACCCTGGAAGATCCCGAGCGGGGGACCGGAGGGGGTGCCCTGCAGCACGCCGATCGCGCCGTCGCGGATCAGCAGGGGCGGGGGGTGGCCGACCACGTGCATCCGGGCGCGGTCCAGGGAGGCGTCGATCGTGGCGATGCAGAGCGTCGTGAAGATCTCAGGGGACTTCCGTTCGAGGCGCAGCACCGAGTCGAGGGTGCTCAGCAACTCGTTGCCGGTGTGCCCGGCCAGGACCAGGGTCCGCCAGGCGATCCGCAGCGCCACGCCCAGGGCCGCCTCGTCCGGGCCGTGCCCGCACACGTCGCCGACGACGACGTGCACGGCACCGTCGGGACCCTGGACGGTGTCCCAGAAGTCACCGGCGAGCAGGGCGCGGCGACGGCCGGGAAGATAGCGGGCCTGGTGCTCCAGGTCGGCGGTCTCCAGCAGCGGGACCGGCAGCAGCCTGCGTTCGAGACGGGCGTTCTCCTTGGCCGTCAGCTGGGCCTCGACGAGGCTGCGCTGCGCCAGGTCGGCGCGCTTGCGCTCCATCGCGTAGCTGATCGACCGGGCCAGCAGCCTGGCCTCCACGTCCTGCTTGACCAGGAAGTCCTGGGCGCCCGCGGCGACGGCCTCGACGCCGACGTGGGTGTCGTTGAGGCCGGTCAGCACGAGCACCGCGGTGTCGGGAGCCATCGACAGCACCTGCTCCAGCGCCTCCAGGTCGCTGGCGTCGGGCAGGGAGAGGTCTACGAGCACGCACTGCACATCGGGGGTGAGCCGCTCCCTGGTCTCGGCCAGGGAGCGCGCCCAAATGATCTTAGGAGGGTTCTCCGACTCACCGAGCAGCTCCTCCACGAGGAAGGCGTCGCCCGCGTCGTCCTCGATGAGGAGGATCGTGAGCGTGTCGTTGGAGGGGGCGGTCACGGACGCCTCTTCATGGATCGGGGGCACCTTGTCAACGTATGAAGAATAGTGTGACACCAGGACTTACCGTGTGGTGATCAGGTCCGCGGCCCCGCAGCCCTCTCGTAACCGCCTGGTGGCCCCTCGATGGTCCGTCCGGGCGGCGGCGGTCCGGGTGCGCCTGCCATCGCCCTGCCTTCCATCCTGTACGGCCCGCCCCGCCTCCGCGCGCCGATCGGGAAACCGTTGCGCCGTTGTGAGACTTCCGTTGCGCCGTCGGGGGAGGCGCCACGCCGATCCCCGGCAGGCCCCGATCCTCGGGAGAACGCCGGGCCGCTCACCCGGTGGTGATCAGCTCCAGTCCCTCGGGCAGGCTGCCGTCGTGCGCGGCTTCGGCGAGGAAGAACAGCAGCGTGTCGTGGAAGGCCCGGGCCGCCCGGGTGGGCTCGACGTCCTTGCGGCGGGCGATGGCGATGGTGCGCTGTAGTCCGGGCGGCGCCAGCGGCGTGCCGGTCAGCCCGGGGCGGCCGTCCAGGACCATCGACGGGACCAGCGCGATGCCCAGCCCTGCCTCCACGAACCGCAGCACGGCGTCCATCTCGCCGCCCTCCACCGACAGCCTCGGCTCGAACCCGGCCTGGCGGCACGCGCTGAGCGTGGCCTCCCGCAGGTCGTAGCCGCGGCGGAACATCACCATCGGCCGCCCGCGCAGCTCCTCCATCCGCAGGTACGGCCGGCGCACCGGCGAGTCGGTGGGGGAGACGACGACCAGGTTCTCCCGCAGCACCTCCTCGGTGGCCAGCGCCGGGTCGTCGCTCTGCAGCGGCATGATGATCAGCGCCAGGTCGAGCTGGCCGCGGGCCAGGGCGCGGACCAGATCGCGGGAGCCGCCCTCCTCCACCAGCAGCTCGATTCCGGGGTAGTCGCGGTGGAACCGCGCCAGGGCGTCGGCCATCAGCCCGGCGCACAGCGAGGGCGTGGCGCCGAGCCGTACCCTTCCACGGCGCAGCCCGACCAGCTCGGCGACCTCCCGCCGGGCGGTGTCGGCGTCGGCCAGCATCCGCCGGGCCAGCGGCAGCAGGGCCTCGCCGGCGGCGGTGAGCGTGACGTTCCCCCGGGCACGGCTGAACAGCGGCGCCCCGAGGTCGGCCTCCAGCGCCTTGATCTGCTTGCTCAGCGAGGGCTGGGCGACGCGCATCCGCTCGGCGGCGTGGGTGAAGTGCCGTGCCTCGGCGACCGCCACGAAGTAGGCGAGTTGCTGGAGCTGCACGCCTTTAGCGTACGGATACCCCGGGGGCGGATCCGGGGTGGCCCCCGGGGAGGGGGAGTATGTGAGATTGCTCGCATCAGGCCGCCTGGCGCGATCTCTCAACCTGCGTGAACGCAGAGTCGATAGCCCGCGGCTATGGAAACGAGGCTCACGATGACTTGGACGGCGGGAACTTTCGCTGCCTAGCGTCACGTTCGTGACTGCCACAATTGAGCGCGGCTCCGCCACCGCGTCGATCAATCCCCCCGGCGACGCCACCGCTGACAAGAAGACGCCCAGGAGGCGTGGCGGGTTCCTGAGCTCCTCTCCCGGCAAGAAAGCCGTGATGGCCGTCACGGGCGCCATCATGGTGCTCTTCCTGGTCGCCCACATGGCCGGAAACCTCAAGAGCTTCCTCGGCGCCGAGGAGTTCAACGCCTACGCGGCCTCCCTGCGCACCCTCGGCGAGCCGATCCTCCCGCACCGCACCCTGCTGACCGTGCTGGAGATCGTGCTGGTCGCGGCCCTCGTGCTGCACATGTGGGCGGCGATCACCCTGGCGCGGCGCGCGGGCCGGGCCCGCCCGGTCAGGTACGCGGTCCGGCGGAAGTCCCAGGCGGGCGGCTACGCCATCCACGCCATGCGCTACGGCGGCACCGCGATCTTCCTCTTCCTGATCTGGCACCTGCTGGACCTCACCTTCGGCACGGTCAACCCGGCCGGCGGCACGGGCACGCCGTACGAGCGCCTGGTGGAGGGCTTCGCCCCCTCGCGCTGGTGGGTGACGCTGTTCTACGTGCTCGCCGTCCTCGCGGTCGGCCAGCACCTGCGCCACGGCCTGTGGAGCGCCTTCCAGTCCCTCGGCCGGGCCGGCCGCCGCAGCTACCGGGGGCTGAACGCCTTCGCCGTCACGGTCTCGGTGCTGATGGTCGTCGGCTTCCTCGCGGTCCCCGCCGGTGTCATGGCCGGAGTCATCAAGTGAGCGGGACCCGTACGACGGGCGCGGCGAAGGCCGCGCGGCAGGTCTTCAGCGCGGTGAACGAGGAACGGTGAGCGAGAGATGACCATGAACTACACCGAGGGCGCGCCGATCCGCGACACCAAGGCTCCCGAGGGTCCCATCGAGGACCGCTGGGAGAAGCGGAAGTTCAGCGCCAAGCTGGTCAACCCGGCCAACAAGCGCAAGCTGCACGTCATCGTGGTCGGCACCGGCCTCGCGGGCGGCTCGGCCGCCGCGACGCTCGGCGAGCTCGGCTACAACGTCACGTCGTTCTGCTACCAGGACTCGCCCCGGCGGGCGCACTCCATCGCGGCGCAGGGCGGCATCAACGCGGCCAAGAACTACCGCGGCGACGGAGACTCGATCTACCGGCTGTTCTACGACACGGTCAAGGGCGGCGACTTCCGCGCCCGCGAGTCGAACGTCTACCGCCTGGCCCAGGTCAGCGTGAACATCATCGACCAGGCCGTGGCCCAGGGCGTGCCGTTCGCCCGCGAGTACGGCGGCCTGCTGGACACCCGCTCCTTCGGCGGCGCCCAGGTGTCGCGCACCTTCTACGCCCGCGGACAGACGGGCCAGCAGCTCCTGCTCGGCGCCTACCAGGCGCTGGAGCGGCAGATCGCGGCCGGCACCGTGAAGATGCACACCCGTCACGAGATGCTCGACCTGATCGTCGCGGACGGCCGGGCGCGCGGCGTGATCGTCCGCGACATGGTGACCGGCGAGATCGAGCGGCACACCGCCGACGCGGTCGTGCTGGCCACCGGCGGCTACGGCAACGTGTTCTTCCTGTCCACCAACGCCAAGGGCTGCAACACCACGGCGATCTGGCGGGCGCACCGGCGCGGAGCCTACTTCGCCAACCCGTGCTACACCCAGATCCACCCGACCTGCATCCCGGTCAGCGGCGACTACCAGTCCAAGCTGACGCTGATGTCGGAGTCGCTGCGCAACGACGGCCGCGTGTGGGTGCCGGTCAAGAAGGGCGACACCCGCCCGGCCGCGCAGATCCCCGAGGACGAGCGCGACTACTATCTGGAGCGCATCTACCCGGCGTTCGGCAACCTGGTCCCGCGGGACATCGCCTCCCGCGCGGCCAAGAACGTCTGCGACGAGGGCCGCGGCGTCGGCCCCGGCGGTCTGGGCGTCTACCTCGACTTCGCCGACGCGATCAGGCGGCTCGGCCGCGACGCGGTGGAGAAGAAGTACGGCAACCTCTTCGAGATGTACGAGCGCATCACCGGTGAGGACCCCTACACCCAGCCGATGCGCATCTACCCGGCCGTGCACTACACCATGGGCGGCCTGTGGGTGGACTACGACCTGCAGTCCACCATCCCCGGCCTGTTCGTGATCGGCGAGGCCAACTTCTCCGACCACGGCGCCAACCGCCTGGGCGCCTCGGCGCTGATGCAGGGCCTGGCCGACGGCTACTTCGTGCTGCCGACGACCATCGGCGACTACCTCGCGAACGGCCCCTACGGGGAGGTCGACGAGGACGCGGTGGCCGAGGCCGAGACCGCGGTGCGCCAGAAGATCGAGCGGCTGCTGACCAACGACGGCACCCGTACCGCCGACTCCTACCACCGCGAGCTGGGCAAGCTCATGTGGGACTACTGCGGCATGGAGCGCACCGAGGAGTCGCTGCGCAAGGCGCTGGAGCGGATCCCCGAGCTGCGCGAGGAGTTCTGGAAGAACGTCAAGGTCTCCGGCACCGCCGACGAGCTCAACCAGGCGCTGGAGCGGGCCGGCCGGGTGGCCGACTTCTTCGATCTGGCCGAGCTGATGTGCATCGACGCCCTGCACCGCACCGAGTCGTGCGGCGGTCACTTCCGCGCCGAGTCGCAGGACGCCGACGGCGAGGCCCTGCGCGACGACGAGAACTTCGCCTACGTCGCGGCCTGGGAGCACGGCCCGGAGGGCCCCGTCCTGCACAAGGAGACCCTCGAGTACGAATACGTCAAGATGACCCAGCGGAGCTACAAGTGATTCGGCGAGCCGGCGAGCACGGCGACGTCGTCCACGCCCGCGTCGGGCGAGTGAGCGCAGCGAAGGAGCCGCGGGCATGAACCTCACCCTCAAGATCTGGCGCCAGAAGGACCCGCAGGACAAGGGTCGCATGGTCACCTACCGGGTGGAGGACGTCTCTCCTGACATGTCCTTCCTGGAGATGCTCGACGTGCTCAACGAGCGTCTCATCCTGGAGGGCGACGAGCCGGTCGCCTTCGACCACGACTGCCGCGAGGGCATCTGCGGCATGTGCGGCATGGTCATCAACGGTGTCGCGCACGGCGAGCAGGTGGCCACCACCACCTGCCAGCTCCACATGCGGCACTTCGAGGACAACGCGGTCATCACCATCGAGCCGTGGCGGGCCGCGCCGTTCCCGGTGGTCAAGGACCTGGTCGTGGACCGCTCGTCGTTCGACCGGATCATCCAGGCCGGCGGCTTCATCTCCGTCCCGGCCGGGTCCGCGCCCGACGCGCACAGCGTCCCGGTGAAGAAGGAGGACGCCGACAACGCCTTCGACGCGGCCACCTGCATCGCCTGCGGCGCCTGCGTGGCGGCCTGCCCGAACGGCTCGGCCTCCCTCTTCACCGCCGCCAAGATCACCCACCTCAGCCTCCTGCCGCAGGGCCAGCCCGAGCGCGAGTCCCGCGCCAAGGCCATGGTCGAGCAGATGGACGCCGAGGGCTTCGGTGGCTGCACCAACACCGGCGAGTGCACCGCGGTCTGCCCCAAGGGCATCCCGCTGGACACCATCGCCCGGATGAACCGCGACTACCTGCGGGCCTCCAAGTAGGTCCCGGCACGGACCCGCGGGTCCGCGCACGGAGCGGACGGCTCCCCGGCCATGGCCGGGGAGCCGTCCCGCTTTCCGGCCGGTTCCGTGCCCGGGGAGCCGTACGGCGCCCAGAGCGGGCTCCCGGCCGCGAGGTCCGCCGGGTTCGCCGGGTCCGCCCCCCGGGCGCGTTCGTCCGCGCCGCGGTCCGTCAGCCCAGCTCGGCGTCGATCTCCCGGCGGAGGGTCCCGGCGTCGATGCCCGCGCCGGTGATGACGCGCGTGCCCACGCCCTGACCCTCGCGCAGGATTCCGAGCAGGACGTGGCCGTCGGAGATGTATCCGTGCTTGAGGCGCAGGGCCTCGCGCAGCGACAGCTCCAGCGTCTTCTTCGCCCGGGGAGTGAACGGGATGCGCCCGCCGGGCCGACGGTCCCGCGCGGACCCGCGGTCCAGTGCCCCGGGCCCGAAGGTGGCCTCGACCCGCTCCCGGACGGCCGACAGGTCGATGCCGATGGTCTCCAGCGCCTCGGCGTCGAGACCGTCACCCGGCGGCGGGGCCAGGCGGGCGACCGCCCGGTAGGCCCGGTCGTGGTCGAGCCCGTGGCGGGCGAGGACCCGCGCGGCGAGGCTCCCGGGCCGGTCGAGCAGGCCGAGCAGGATGTGCTCGGGGCCGATGGAACGGTGGTTCAGCCGGCGGGCGTTCTCCTGGGCGCCGATCACCGCCTGCCGGGCGTCCTCCTGGAAGCGTTCGAACATCTACTTCTCCCTCCTCAGCAGCCCGCGGCCGCCCGCGTACTTCTTGTGCACCGCCTGCCGGCTGACCTCCAGGCAGTGCGCGATCTCCTGCCAGGACCAGCCCTGCTCGCGGGCGTTCTCCACCTGTAGGGCCTCAAGTCGTTCGACGAGCATCCGCAGTGCCCGCACGGCCCGCAGGCCGACGGCGGGGTCGCGGCTGCCGGCGTCGGAGGCCAGCTGCGCCGTGTCGCTCATATCCGTCAATTTAAGTTGACACGGCGATCGTGTCAACCAGAGTTGACGTGATCGTTTTGTCGGAAAATGGTTTGCCTGGTGAGAGGGGATCTTGTCAGGCTATAACGGCCATGCGCTCCTTACCCGTCGCCGATCCCGGCGCTCCCGACGCCCGTAGCCCGTTCCGGTACCTGTACTGGGTCGCCCGCAACCAGGCAGGCCCCCTGCTCATCGGCGCCGGATACGCCACCCTGTGGTGGCTCGCGATGGCACTCGTGCCCATGGTGATGGGCAGGGGCATCGACGCCGTCCGGACGAAGGACACCTCCGCCCTGCTCACCTGGGGCCTCGTGCTGCTGGCCCTCGGCGCCGTGCAGGCGGCCGCGGGGATCCTGCGCCACCGGATGGCCGTCTACAACTGGCTGGCCGGCGCCTACCGCACCGTCCAGGTCACCGTACGGCAGGCCACCCGGCTGGGCGCCACCCTGCCCAAGCGCATGTCCACCGGCGAGGTGGTCAGCGTCGGCAACTCCGACATCGCCCACATCGGCAACGCGATGGACATCCTGCTGCGCGGCAGCGGCTCGGTCGTCGCCGTCGTCGCGGTGACGGTCATCCTGATCGGCACCTCGCTGCCGCTCGGCCTGACGGTGCTCGTCGGCGTCCCGGCCATGGCCCTCGCCGTCACGCCGCTGCTGCGGCCGCTGAACCGGCGCCAGCACGCCCACCGCGACCTGTCGGGCGAGCTGTCCACCCGCGCCGCCGACATCGTCGCCGGCCTGCGGGTGTTGCGCGGCATCGGCGGCGAGCAGGTCTTCGCCGACCGCTACGTCACCGAGTCCCAGCGGGTACGGCGGGCCGGCGTGAAGGTCGCCTCGGTCGAGTCGCTGCTTGAGGGCGCGCAGATCCTGCTGCCCGGCCTGCTGATCGCCGCGGTCACCTGGCTGGGCGCGACCTTCGCGACGCGGGGCGAGATCACCATCGGCCAGCTCGTCGCCTTCTACGGCTACGCCGCGTTCCTGATCACTCCCCTGCGGACGCTCATCGAGGCGGCCGACAAGCTCACCAAGGGACACGTCGCCGCCCGCCGGGTGGTGCGCATCCTCTCCCTCGAACCCGAGGTGGACGGCGGCGCCGCGACCTCCCCCGGCGGGCTGCTGCGCGACGTGGCCTCCGGCGTGGCCGTACGGCCCGGCACGTTCACCGCCCTCGCCGCGGCCACGCCCGAGGACGCCATCGTGATCGCCGACCGGCTCGGCCGCTACCGCGACGGCGACGTGGACTTCGGCGACGTGCCGCTGAACACCCTGCCGATCGCCGAGGTGCGCCGCCGCATCCTGGTCGCCGACAACGACGCCGCGCTCTTCGCCGGTACCCTGCGCGAGGAGCTGGACGTCGCCGGTACGGCCTCCGACGACGACCTCGCCGACGCGCTGTACGCCGCGTGCGCCACCGACATCGTCGACGCGCTGCCCGACGGCCTCGACGGACACGTCGCCGAGTCGGGCCGGGAGTTCTCCGGCGGCCAGCGGCAGCGCCTCCGCCTGACCCGGGCGCTGCTCACCGACCCGGAGGTGCTGATCCTCGTCGAGCCCACCAGCGCGGTGGACGCCCACACCGAGGCCCGCATCGCCGACCGACTGGCCAAGGCGCGGGCCGGCCGCACCACGCTGGTCTGCACGACCAGCCCGCTGGTGCTCGACCGCACCGACCACGTGATCTACGTCGAGGGCGGCGTGGTACGCGCCCAGGGGACGCACCGGGAACTGCTCGCCACCGCCCCCGCCTACGCCGCCGTCGTCACCCGAGGAGAATCATGACCAAAAAGATCCTCCCGGTCGCCGGGGAGGCGCAGGTCCGCGCCTACGCCCGCAGGCTCACCCTGAAGTACCCGCGCGCCCTGTCGCTGGCGCTCGGCCTGCACGCGCTGGCCGCCGTCGCGGGCCTGGCCGTGCCGTGGCTGCTGGGCCGGCTGGTCCAGGACGTGCAGGACGGCACCGGGGTGAACGTCACGGCGGTCGCGCTCGGCATCGCGGCCTTCCTGGCCGCCCAGGCGGTGCTGGTCAGGTACGCCGTCTACGCCTCCTCCTCGCTGGGCGAGAAGGTCCTCGCCGAGCTGCGCGAGGAGTTCGTCGGCCGGGTGCTCGACCTGCCGCTTTCCACCGTCGAGCGGGCCGGCTCGGGAGACCTGATCACCCGTACCTCCCGCGACGTCGACTCGCTGTCGCGCACCGTACGGCGCGCCGTGCCCGAGACGCTGATCGCCCTGGTCACCTGCGTGATCACCATCGGCGCGCTGTTGATCGCCGGGCCGCTGCTGGTCCTGCCCTCGCTGCTGGCCGTACCGATCCTGTGGTTCTCCACCCGGTGGTACCTCAGGCGGGCGCGCGACGGCTACCTGCGCGAGAGCGCCGCCTACGCGGACATGACCGACGGCCTGGCCGAGACGGTCAACGGCGCCCGCGCCGTGGAGGCCCTCGGACTGCAGGAGCGCAGGCACCGCCGTACCGACGGCGACATCGCCCGCTCGTGGGCGGCCGAGCGCTACACCCTGGGCCTGCGCACGGTCTGGTTCCCCGCGGTGGAGGCGGGCTACGTCATCCCGATCGCGGCGACCCTGGTCATCGGCGGCCTGTTCCACGTCAACGGCTGGGTCACGCTGGCCCAGGTCACCACGGCCACGCTCTACGTCCAGCAGCTCATCGACCCGCTGGACCGGCTGCTCATGTGGATCGACGAGCTCCAGGTCGGCGGCGCCTCCATGGCCCGCCTGCTGGGCGTCGCCGAGGTGCCCGACGACCGGGCGCCCGGCGCGGGCGTCCCGGACGGCGACGAACTGCGGGCCGACGACGTCCGCTATGCCTACCGAGAGGGCCACGACGTCCTGCACGGCATCGACCTGGTGGTCCGGCCGGGGGAGCGGCTGGCCATGGTCGGCCCCTCCGGCGCGGGCAAGTCCACGCTGGGCCGGCTGCTCGCGGGCGTCCACGGCCCGCGCGACGGCGAGGTCACCGTCGGCGGCGTCCCGCTGGTCGAGCTGCCGCTGGACGACCTGCGCGGCCACGTCGCCCTGGTGACCCAGGAGCACCACGTCTTCCGGGGCACCCTGCGCGACAACCTGCTGATCGCCCGCCCCGACGCCGGCGACGACGCCGTCCACGCGGCGCTCGCCGCGGTGGACGCCGCCGACTGGGTCACGGCCCTGCCGGACGGCCTGGACACGGTCGTCGGCTCCGGCGGCCACGCGGTCCCGCCCGCCCACGCCCAGCAGATCGCCCTCGCCCGGCTGGTCCTGGCCGACCCGCACACCCTGGTCCTGGACGAGGCGACCTCGCTGATCGACCCCAGGGCCGCCCGCCACCTGGAGCGGTCGCTGGCCGCCGTCCTCGACGGCCGCACGGTGATCGCCATCGCCCACCGCCTCTACACGGCGCACGACGCCGACCGGGTCGCGGTGGTCGAGGACGGCCGGATCAGCGAGCTGGGCTCCCACGACGAGCTGGTCGCGACCGGCGGCTCCTACGCCGCCCTGTGGAGCAGCTGGCACGGCACCCCGCGGCAGTAGACGCGTCCCCGCCGGTTCCGCCCGTTGCGGCGGGACCGGCGGGTTCTTCCCGGCCCGTCAGCCCAGGGCCTTCTTGAGGAAGTCGACCTGGAGGAGCAGGAGGTTCTCCGCCACGACCTCCTGGGGCGTCATGTGGGTGACGCCCGACAGCGGCAGCACGGTGTGCGGGCGGCCGGCCGCCAGCAGGGCGGACGACAGCCGCAGCGTGTGCGCGGCCACCACGTTGTCGTCGGCCAGGCCGTGGATCAGCAGCAGCGGGCGCTCCAGCTTCTCGGCGTCGGCGAACAGCGACGACGCCTCGTAGTGGCCCTCGTCCGGCCGGCCGAGGTAGCGCTCGGTGTAGCAGGTGTCGTACAGTCGCCAGTCGGTCACCGGAGCGCCGGCCACCGCCGCGTGGAACACGTCGGGACGGCGCAGCACCGCCAGCGCCGCCAGGAAGCCGCCGAAGGACCAGCCGCGGATGCCGACCCGTGACAGGTCGAGGTCGTCGGGGAACCGGGCCGCGGCGCCGTGCAGGGCGTCCACCTGGTCCTCAAGAGGCGGGGTGGCCAGGTCGTTCAGCACGGCCCGCTCGAAGTCCGGCCCGCGACCCGGGGTGCCCCGGCCGTCGGCCACGACCACGGCGAAACCCTGGTCGGCGAACCACTGGCTGGTCAGGTAGGCGCCGGAGGCGGCCAGCACGCGCTGGGCGTGCGGCCCGCCGTACGGGTCCATCAGGACCGGCAGCCTCGCCGAGCCGGGCTCGTGCCCGGACGGGAAGATCACGGCGGTGGACAGGTCGCGTTCGCCCGCCCGGATCAGGGAGACCCGCAGGTCCAGGCCGGGCCGTTCGGCGTACGAGGCGATGTGACCGCACTGCCTGCCGTGGTGCAGGACGATCGTCATCGCGCCCTCGTGGGTCATCGTCTGGGTGGTGAGCACGAGGGTGCCGCCCGCGGTGTGGCCGCTGTAGACGCCGCTCTCCGCCGGGCTGACCAGGGTGATCCGGCCGTCCTTGTAGGCCCACAGGGCGATCTCGGTGGGCTCGCCGCTCGCCCGGAACAGCACGGTGTCGCCCTCGATGTCGAGGACCTCGCGGACCTGGAGCGTGGCCGGGGTGACCGGCCGGTCGCCGATGAACAGGCGGTGGCCGCCCTCGGCGGCGGCGACCCAGACCACGGACCCGTCGGTGAGGCGGCCGGGCACGCCGGTGTAGACCTCCACCCAGGCCGGGTCGGTGTCCTCGCGCAGCAGGGTGGTGGCGCCGGTGGCCGGATCGACCGCGAAGAGCCGCTTGGACCGCTGGTCGCGCGACATGGTGACGATCATGGGGCCGTGGGCGTCCCAGACGGCGTTGACGAGGTACTCGTCGGTGAACGGGACGGCGACCCGGGAGCCGTCCAGGGACAGCACGAACAGCTCGACCTTCGCGTTCGGAGTGCCCGCGGAGGGGTAGCGCTGCTCGGCGGCCGGGCGGGACGGGTTGGCCGGGTCGGCGATGTGCCACCGCTCGATCGGAGAGACGTCGGCCCGTTCGACCAGCAGCGCGTCACCGGAGGGGGACCACCAGTAGCCCCGCATCCGGCTCATCTCCTCGGCGGCGATGAACTCCGCCAGGCCGTACGTCATCTCGGGAGACTCCGGGCGGGCCAGCACGTGGTCGACCTCGTCCTCCAGGTCCTGGATGTGCAGCGCGCCGCCGGTCACGTAGCCGACGTAGCCGCCGTCGGGCGACACCCGCGGGTCGATCACCGGCCCGGCGGTCTTCAGCCGGCGCACCCCGCCGGTCCTCAGGTCGGCGACGTACAGGCTCCCGGAGAGCGCGAAGGCCGCCGTGGTCACCGCGGCGTCGGTGCTGTAGCCGACGACGCCGCCCGCCTGCTCCCGGCTGCGCTCCCGGCGGGCCCGCTCCTCGGGCGGCAGGTCCTCCTCGCCGCCCGCCAGGGCGCGCGGGTCGGCGATCAGCCGCTCCCGGCCGCCGGCGACGTCGTACTCCCACAGGCAGGTGACCGGGTCGGACCCTCCTTTGGACCGCAGGAAGACGACGCGATCCCCGCCGGGGGCGATGGTGAAACCACGCGGCGCCCCGAGGGTGAACCGGCGGGTCCTGGCGTGAAGACGAGGAAAGCTCTCACTCATGAGGCCATCTTGCCAGCTCCGGGTTTCCGGGGCGGAGGGCCGTCGGGCGGGGCCGTGTCGGTGTCGGCGGGGGACCGGGTGCCGGATAACCTCTGAGCCATGACTGACCGGCGCCTGCTGCTCGTACACGCCCACCCCGACGACGAGACGATCGGCACCGGGGGCACCATGGCGAGGTACGCCGCCGAGGGCGCCCACGTCACGCTGGTGACCTGCACGCTCGGCGAGGAGGGCGAGGTCATCCCGCCGGAGCTCGCGCACCTGGCGGCGGACCGCGACGACGCCCTCGGCGCGCACCGCGTCGGGGAGCTGGCCGCCGCCTGCCGGGAGCTGGGGGTCGCCGACCACCGCTTCCTGGGCGGCCGGGGCCGCTGGCGCGACTCGGGGATGATGGGCGCCCCCTCCAACGACCGTCCCGGGGCCTTCTGGCGGGCCGGCCTCGACGAGGCCGCCGGGGAGCTGGTGAAGATCATCCGCGAGGTGCGGCCCCAGGTGCTCGTCACCTACGACGAGGACGGCTTCTACGGCCATCCCGACCACATCCAGGCCCACCGCGTCTCCTGGCGGGCCTTCGAGCTGGCCGCCGACCCGGCGTTCGGCGAGGGAGAGCCGTGGCAGGTCGCCAAGTTCTACCTCACGGCGGCGGCCCGCTCCACGACGCGCCGGGCGGTCGAGGCGATGCGGGTGACCGGGACGCGGTTCAGCGTCGAGGACGCCGAGGCGTCGCCCGGCCGCGCGGACGAGGAGATCACCACCGAGATCGACGTCCGCGCGTACTTCGGGCACAAGCTCGCCGCGATGCGGGCGCACGCCACCCAGATCACCGTGGACGCCCCCTGGTTCGCCCTGTCCAACGACATCTGCCAGGAGGTGGCCAGGGTGGAGCACTTCGTCCTGCGGGCCGGGGTGACGGGCCCGGCGGCGCCCTCGCTGCCGGTCGAGTTCGGCGGCCTGGGGGAGCCGTACAAGCTGGAGGACGACCTGTTCGCCGGTATCGACTAGCCTCGATGCCCATGGATCCCATGCCCGCGGAGGAGCGGAACCCGGCCCGGCGGGGGCCGTCGGAGGCGGCGGTCACCGCGGCGGCGTACTGCGTGCTCGCCCTGTTCGGGCTCGGCTTCGGGGTCGTGGGCGCGTTCCAGCACTCGTGGTACCTCTGGCCCGTCCCGGTCTCGGCCGTCGGCTGCGTCGCCGTGCTGTTCGGCGTCTGCTACGGCGCCGGGCGGATGATGGGCGGGAAGCTGGGGGCCCTGGCGCCCGCGGTGGCCTGGCTGGTGGTCACGATGATCTGGCTGGGCCAGCGGCCCGAGGGCGACCTCGTCATCGCCAATGACCTGTCGGGCTACGTCTACCTCTACGGCGGCCTGGTCGCGGTGCTGGCCGCCGTCATGCTCACCCCGTCGGCCCGCGGCGGCTCGTGGCTGCTCACGCAGCACTCCTTCGGTCCCGGCCCGGCCGGACGGGCCCCGGGGGAGCGCGGCACCGGTTCCTGACCGCCGCGTGTCCCGGGGGCACGACCCGGGAGGTGGAGCACAATGTGCGGTATGCGGCGGTTGTATCGGGTACGGCGGGCACTCAACTACGCGAACCTGTCCACGCCGCTGGGGCTGCTGGTGGCGCGGGCGGGCCGGGCCAGGACGGCGCCGGGCCCCGGCGGGCTGGTCCTCGCCCACGGCTACCGCCTGCCGCTGCCGATCGCGGGCGCGTTCACCGTCGGCAACGTGGTGCTGACCAGGCACGGCGAGGGCTACCTCACCGGCGCGCTGCTCCGGCACGAGGCCCGGCACGCCTCGCAGTACGCGGCCTGCCTGGGGCTGCCCATGCTCCCGGCGTACGGCGCCGCGGCCGTGGTGTCCCTGCTGCTCAGCGGCCACCAGGCCGCCTGGAACGTCTTCGAGCGGCTGGCCGGCCTGGAGGACGGCGGCTACCCCCGCCGCCCGCCGCTGTGGCGCCGCTCCCGCCCGCGCGGACGGGGCCCGGCGCCCGGCCCCGGACCGCGGGGGACGGCCGGCCCCTGACCGGTCCCGGGCGCCGCCGGGACCGGCCGGAGGCCGTCAGGGACTGAGCGTCAGGGTGTGGGTGGCCGCCTGCTTCACCGCGTCCTCGTGGAAGGGCATCGGGACGGTCCGCCCGTCGGCCCACAGCGGCGCCTGGTCGGCGTAGTTGTCGTGGAAGGCGTGTCCCGACGCCCCGGTGAGGTTGATCCACTGCGACCTGTCCAGGTCCGACAGGTCGACGACCATGCGCATGGAGGGCAGCCACTGCACGGAGTAGTCCTTCTGGACATCCCAGCCGGCCGCGTCGACGGCGTCCTTGCTGCCGCCCACCGAGAACGGCCCCCGGTTGAACAGCCACTCGATCGGGGCGATCCCCGAGGTGCCGAAGGTCTGGTTGGTGATCGTCAGCGTGTGCAGGTCGCCCCAGCGCCAGCTCTTGACGTCCGGGCCGAGGCGGTCGCGCAGCTCGTCGTAGGCCAGGGCCATGGCGCGCCGCAGCATGTCGTCACGGGTCTCGACGCCCTTGGTCCGGGAGTCGTCCCAGAACGGGTCGTCCGGCGTCCCCAGCAGGAGGCGGACCACCTCGAACCAGCGGTCGCCGCCGGTCGGCCGGGCGCCCTCGGGCAGGTCGTCGTTGAACGTCTCGATGAGCAGGTGCCGCCAGACGGCGTTGAAGTACATCGCGGGCCCGGAGTCGGCGTCCTGGGAGTAGTCCCAGCCGGACAGCAGCTCGCGGGCGTCCGCGGCGCCGCCGGCCACCTCCAGGTCCAGCAGCCGGGGCACCAGGACGGGGGCGAAGCCGTTGCGGCTGTCCTTCTGGATCTCGCCCATCGTCGAGGCGTCCACCTTGCCCTTCTTCAGCTCGTCCTTCAGCCGGTCGGCGATCCGCTGGGAGCGGTAGCCGTACGACCAGTCCTTGGTGAGCAGGTTCGGGTAGCGCTCGGGGTCGATGACGGCGTTGTTGGCCGTCACGATGTAGCCCTCGGGCGGGTTGTAGACGCTGGGCAGCTCGTCGAACGGGATGACGCCCTTCCAGGAGTACTCCCCGGTCCAGCCCGGCACCGGCCAGGTGCCGTCGCCCCGGCTGCGCACCGGGATGCGGCCGGGCGACTGGTAGCCGATGTTGCCGTCGACGTCGGCGTAGACGAGGTTCTGCGCGGGCACCTCGAACTTGCTCGCCGCGGCACGGAACTGCTGCCAGTTGCGGGCGGTGTTCAGCTCGAAGATCGCGTCGGCGGTCCGGCCGGGTTCGAGCGCCGTCCATTTCAGCGCCACGGCGTCGGCCTTCTCCCCGAAGGCGGCGTCGGCGCCGGTCATGGTGTCCTTCACGTCGTCCATGACGTCGGACATGATCGGCCCGTGCATGGTCTCGCGGACCTTGAGGCGGACCGGTTCGCCGCCCGCCACCCGGATCGTCTCGGTCCTGGTGGACAGCGGCTTCCAGGAGCCCATGTAGAGGTAGGAGTCGTCCTTGACCCGCTCCAGGTACAGGTCGGCGACGTCGGGCCCGAGGTTGGTGAAGCCCCAGGCGATCCGGTCGTTGTGGCCGATGATCACGCCGGGCACGCCGGAGAAGGTGAATCCGGTGAGGTCGAACGCGCACTCGGCGTTCACCGTACGGCAGTGCAGTCCGGCCTGGTACCACACCGAGGGCATGTTGGGCGACAGGTGGGGGTCGTTGGCCAGCAGCGGCTTGCCCGATCCGGTGTGCGAGCCGCCGACCACCCAGGAGTTGGAGCCGATGCCGCTGGAGTCGGCGCTGTCGCCCATCAGGCTCGGCACCGCGCGCAGCGCCCGCGAGGCGCGGGCCAGCGCGTCCGTCCCGGCGTCGGCCGGCGTGCCGGCGCCCGTTCCGGTGCCGGGTGGTGTGCCCGCGCCCGTTCCGGTGCCGGTCGGCGTGCCGGCGCCCGTCCCGGCGTCGGCCCGCGCGTCGGCGGCGTCCTTGTCGCCGGGTTCCCGGTTCTGGTCGAACCCGCGGTCGGTGAGCGCGCCGCGGGTGACGATCGGCTGGTGGGTGTCGAAGGGGTAGCCGGGCCAGAGCTGCCCGACCCGGTCGGCCGGCAGTTTGCTCGCCGCGAGCGCCCGGCCGATCTCGGCGTCCATGTTGGAGCGCAGGTCCCAGGCCATGGCCTTGAGCCAGGCGAGGGAGTCCACCGGGGTCCAGGGCTCGGGCTGGTAGCCGAAGTT
The DNA here is from genome assembly GCF_050942225.1 of Streptosporangium sandarakinum. Classification (NCBI taxonomy): domain Bacteria; kingdom Bacillati; phylum Actinomycetota; class Actinomycetes; order Streptosporangiales; family Streptosporangiaceae; genus Streptosporangium; species Streptosporangium sandarakinum. The sequence goes on along the minus strand of NZ_CP192034.1, from coordinate 7,211,562 downwards.
GGTGAGCTTGAGGACCGCGTACTCCAGGCTCCGGTCGGCGAATCCCGGGTTGCGCTTCATCCAGGAGTTCACGCCCTTGGCGTAGGCGTCGAGGTAGCGCCGGGTCCGCTCGTCGAGCAGCGGCAGCTCCTTCTCGGCCACCCTGCGCCAGCCCATGGTGCGGATGGCCTTGTCCTCGGGCAGGGTCGCCGAGCCGAACATCTCCGACAGCCGCCCGGCGGTCACGTGCCGCCGGAAGTCCATCTCGAAGAAGCGGTCCTGCGCGTGCACGTAGCCCTGGGCGAGGAGGAGGTCCTCTGCGGAGTCGGCGTAGATCTGCGGGATGCCGGACTTGTCGCGGTAGACGGTGACCTTCCCCGACAGGCCGTCCACCTTCAGATCGCCGGAGAGCTGGGGGAAGGACGAGCGAACGGCCCATACGCCCACCCCGGCGATGACGACCGCGAGTACCACCACGACGGTGAACGCCCGAGCCAGCCACCTGAGCGGCCGGGGCATCCAGGCATACGGCCGGAACCTCACAAAGACCTCCTATGCGACGTGCTCGAATAAGTCTGGCAGCACCCTGGAGCGGGAGCGCCGCTTCCGAGCCCGTCGGGAGGGCGGTCGGGGACATCTGGGGACATCTGGGGACATCGTCGCACCGAACGCCCTGGCACCCGGCGTTCCGGAGGGCTCCGGGGCCCTCCGGGGCCGGACGGAACGGGACGGAGGGACGGAGCCGGACGGAGCCGGGAGCCCGGTTTCCGAGCCCCTCAGGAACGTCCGGTCAGGACCAGATCTGGCCCTCCGGGGCGTCGGCCACCCGGACGCCCAGGGCGGCCAGCTCGTCGCGGAGGCGGTCGGAGGCGGCCCAGTCCCCGGCCTCCCGCGCCCGCTCCCGCCGGTCCAGCAGCTCGGCGGCGCCCGGGGGCAGGCTCGGGGTCCGGCCGATCTCGGACGCCAGGTCCAGGGCGAGGATCCGGTCGAGGTGGAGGAACGCCTCCAGCCGCGAGCCCGGCGCGATCGACTCGTCGCGCTCCAGCTCGCGCAGCAGCCGCAGGGCCAGCGGGGTGTCCAGGTCGTCGTCGAAGGCGGCCTCGACCGCCGCGACCCGCTCGGCGGGCATCGGCCGGCTAGGCGACTCCGACCACCCGGCCACCCGGGAACGCCAGCGCCGCAGGGTGCGGTCCGCGGCCCGCAGGGTGTCCCAGGTGAGGTTCATCTGCCGGCGGTAGGGGTGCTCCAGCATCGCCAGCCGTACGGCCAGCGGGTCGAGGCCCGCCTCGGCGACGTCCGACAGCAGGACGACGTTCCCGGTGGACTTGGCCATCTTGCGGCCCTCGAAGAGCAGGTGCTCGCCGTGGATCCAGTGGGCGACCACCTCGCGGCCGACGGCCGCGTCGGACTGGGCGCGCTCGTCCTCGTGGTGGGGGAAGCGCAGGTCGATCCCGCCGGTGTGCACGTCGACGCGCTCGCCGAGGAAGCGCAGCGACATGGCCGAGCACTCGACGTGCCAGCCGGGGAAGCCGCGTCCCCAGGGCGACTCCCAGGTCAGCTCCCGGTCGGCGGGCTTCCACAGGGCCCAGTCGGCGTGGAAGCGCTTGCGCTCGTCGACGCCCGCCACCCGGTGGCCGGGCCGCAGCCGGTCCAGCCGGTTGCCGGAGACCTCGCCGTAGGAGGGGAAGGAGGCGGCGTCGAAGAAGACCGACCCGTCCGGCGTGGCGTAGGCGTGCCCCTTCTCGACCAGCTTCGCGATCAGCTCGATCATCGGCTCGATCGTCTCGGAGGCGCGGGGGGAGTGCTCCGGCGGCCGGATGTTCAGGGCGAGGGTGTCGGCGAGGAACGCCTCCTCGTAGGACCGCGCCAGTTCGAGGGCGGAACGGCCCTCGGCCCGCGCCCGGGCCAGGACCTTGTCCTCGCCGGTGGGGTCGATCTCGGCGTCGTCCACCAGGTGCCCGACGTCGGTGACGTTCCGGCAGACGGCCACCCGGACCCCGCGCCGCTCGCAGACCCGGCGGATGAGGTCCGACAGCAGGTAGGACCGCAGGTTGCCCAGGTGCGCGTGACGGTAGACGGTCGGCCCGCAGGTGTACATGCGCATCGAGCGGGCCCCCTCGGCGAGGACCGGCTCGACCCGGCGGTTCCGCGTGTCGTACAGCCGCAACATGTCCCGAGCCTAACCGCCGGCCGCGCGCGGCGGCCGGCCCGGGACCGTACGGCCCCGGGCGGGGTGCGACCGGGAAGGCGAGCCGGGCGGGGTCAGGCGGCCGTGCCCTCCAGCAGCGCCAGGATCTCCCGGTCGCCGCGCTCGCGCAGCCGCGCCAGGACCTCCTCGCGGCCCACGCCCTCCGGCAGGCCGATGCGGGCGCCGATCAGCCGGAGCCCCTCGGCCTCGGAGGCGACCGGGGCGGTGTAGCCGATCAGGTGGAGCGCCCGGTTCAGCGACGGCAGGTTCGGCTGGGCGGCCGGCAGGAAGCGGGTCAGCAGCTCGCCGCCGTCGGAGACGGTCAGGAAGATGTGGTCGCCCTCGGAGGCGTTGGCCGCCACCAGGATCGGGCGGATCGACCCCATCGTCGGCTGGTTGTGCCAGCTGATCACCACGTCGCCCGAGGGGGTGGCCGCGGTGAGCTGGCCGCCGGGGGCCATGCCCAGGTGGGCGGCGAACCCGGTGGGCAGCGGGGAGCCCGAGCCGCGCAGGTGCTCGGCGTTGATGTCCACCCGGTGCCACCAGCGCCCGTCGCGGCTGCGGAAGCAGCGCCGGGTCGCCGAGACGTCGCGGCGCGGCTGGTAGTCGGCCTGCTCGGTGCCGGCCACCCGGATCCACCCGCGCTGGGTGCGCTCGAAGCCGGGGCCGCCCGCGTAGGCGCGGACCGAGCTCTCGCTCACGTCGTAGCGGGAGGTGAGGTTCGCCACGATCGTGTTGACCGACTCCTCGCCGCCCGCCCGCTCGATCTCCCGGACGATCATCTCCCGGATGCCGAGGTACTGGTCGCCGCCCCAGCGGGTCAGGCCGTACTTGTTGCGGTCGAGCCGCAGGAACCGGTCGTCGGCGGTGAGCTGGTTGCGGATGCCGACGAGGCTGTAGTCCTCGCCGATGCGCTCCTGGATCTCCTCGGGCGTCAGCGCGCTGCCCGACACCGCGAGCACGGCCTCGGCCTTGTCGTTGACGCTGCGCGGCCACGGCACCACGTGGTTCTCGAAGACCCGCAGCTGCGGGACCGAGACGAGCCAGCGCTCGGCCACGTCCTCGCGGATGCCGAGCTGGCTGACCAGCGTGACGGCCTCCTCCAGCGGGCGGGGGCCGTCGGCGAACAGCTGCCGGGTCTTCTCGCGCAGCTCGTCGGCCCCGCCGGCGACCAGCCAGCCGTCCACCTGATCGTAGCCGGTCAGCAGGGTCCGCACGAACCGCCAGGCCGGGATGCCCAGCGTGGCGAGGTCGGTGCGGTGCCACGGCACCGCCGCGGCGAGGTCGTCGGCGGGCACGGCGGAGCCCAGCCGGCCCCGCAGCCACGACACGTGGGCGACCAGCGGCGCGGCGCCCTCGCCGGCCAGCCACGCCTCGACGTGGTCGCGCAGGTCGCGCTCGATCTGCCGGATGCGCTCCCTGGTCACCGAGAACCGCTGGGCCAGGTCGTCGAGCGTGGCGCGCTGGGAGGCGTAGAGGCGGTCTCTGGCGATGGCGCGCTGCCGCTCGTCCAGGTCGGCGAAGACCTCGTCGATCAGCTCCGGCAGCGGCCGGTCCGGCCGGGCGGGGCGCGTCCGGGCGGCGACGCTCTCCGGGGTGACCGGTTCGAGCAGCCGCTCCAGCACCTCGGTGAACAGCCTGTGCACCGCCTCGCGGCCGAGGCCCTCGGACATGCGGACGCTGGCGGCCGGGTCGGTGAACCTGAGCAGCGGCAGGACGTCACCGAGCGTCAGATGTCCCCAGCACGTCAGGGCGAGGTCGGCCAGACGTCCGGCGACCTCGGAGGTCCCGATGGCGGCGCATGCCCGGTCGAGCGGTAGCGCCTGCCACCACGCCTCGGGGAGACGGGGATCGGTTGCGATCGGCGCGACCTGGCCGGGGGAGGTCCAGCGCAGGGGTGGCACGATGTCGCTCAGGCTGAGGTTCATTGAGGTCCAACCGGCAAAAGGGGAATATATCCGCAGTTCAGAATATGTACTCAGGTGGGAAGGAAGGGACTGGCGCGTCCTGTGTGAGACACGTAGAGCAGCTCTCTGGCCCGGGTGCAGGCCACGTAGAGCAGGCCGCGCTCACGTTGCAGGTCGTGCGCCCGCGCGGCGGGGTCCTCCGCGGCGGGGGTGAGCGCTCCTGGGGCGGGCACGATCCCGTCGGTCACGCCGATCACGGCGACCCGCCGGAACTCCAGACCCTTCATTCCGTGCAGTGTCGTCACTCCCACCCCCAGATCGCGCAGCGCGGCCCGGGCGTCGCGCACCAGACCGGCGGTCCTGGCGGCCACCCCGATCTCCCGCGGCGGCACGCCGTCCCGGACCCACTCTCTCACCTGGACCGCCAGACCGGTCAGTTCTTCCTCCGGCGAATCGTAGGCCCGCACCATCGGGCGGGGCCCGTGTCCGGGCGAGCGGAAGCCGTACATCTCCTGGGCGCCGTTCACCAGGCCGTCGGCGGGCCCGCCGCCGCGCAGCCGCACCGCCCAGGCGAGGATCTCCTGCGGCAGCCGGTGCGACACCCGCAGCCGCGTCGTCACCGCGTCGATGCCGACCGAGCCCAGCGGCACCCGCGTGTCGAGGACGCGCTGGTGGGGGTCGCCGGTGATGAACAGGTCGTCGGGGGCGTACGGCACCGCCGCGCGCAACAGCCGCCACTGCGCCGGATGCAGGTCCTGCGCCTCGTCCACCACGATGTGCCGGTACGGCTCGCGGGACGGCTCCTCGTCTCCCAGCAGGTCGCCGGTCGTCCGGCCGAGCAGCAGCGACGCCTCCGCCGCGAGCTGGAGCAGGGTGCGCTTGCCCCGCTCCCGAAGCCGCCCGGTGACGTGCTCGACGGCCCGCCACACGGCCTCCCGCTCGGCGGGCCCGAGGTCCACGCCGCGCCCCGGACGGGGAGCGGCGAGATACTCCTCCAGCGTCCGCAGGTTCTGCGCCAGCACCACCTGCTCCCACTCGCGCAGCAGGAACGCCGGGCTGTGGCCGCCGCCGCTCTCCTCCCAGAGCGCGACCAGGTCGGCGGAGTCGGCCAGCGCGGGCGCGCGCCCCTCGGCCTCGGAGACGACCCGGTGCGCCAGGCGGTCGACGTTGCCGACCTCGATCCGTTCCCGGACCTCCTCGTCCTCCGCCAGCAGGTCCAGCCGGGCGGACAGGTCGGCGCTCAGCTTCTGCGAGAACGTGACCAGCAGCACCGGACCCGCGCCGCGCCGCGCCAGGCAGACGGCCCGGTGCAGGGCCACGAGGGTCTTGCCGGTGCCCGCGCCGCCGGTGACCAGCACCGGCCGCTCGTACGGCCCGTGGTAGGCCAGCCGGTGCTGCGGCGGGTGCAGGAAGACGCACCAGTCCGGGGCGTCGAGCACGTGGTTCAGCTCGCGCGGGCTGCCGACGAAGACGGCCCGGTCCGGGCTGCGCAGGAGCGCCGCGGCGAAGTCGTCCGGATCGACCGGGCGCCCGTCCGGGGGACCGCGCGGCAGGCGTCCAGCTCCCGCCACGCCCCGGCCAGCGACTCGCCCCGGGCCAGCGCGGCGAGCGGCTGGTACTGCGTCGGGGGCAGCAGCGGCTCCAGCGCCTCCAGGGCGAGGTCGTCGGTGATCAGCCGGACCAGCGGCAGCAGCCGCCGGTCGACGCCCAGCTCGGCCAGGTCGGTGTCGCAGTTGTCGGCGAAGAGCCGTGCGGAGGTGGCGGCCGCGGCCCGGCGCAGCGCGGGCTCGGCCCGGCCGAGCGCCTCGGCGTCCCACATCTCGACCACGCCCAGCGCGGTGTTGACCCCGAACCGGTGACGCCGGCCGTAGGCCCACGCCTCGGCGTCGGGCAGCACGGTCAGCAGCCAGTGGACGTCGCGCTGCCTGACCACGACGCCGCGGTGCCCCTCGGCCAGCCGGAGGGTGGCGACCCGGGGGTCGCCGGCCCCCCTGATCCGCTCCGGGTGCGGCGCGCCCGCCACGCCCTGCATGAACCGGCGCACCGCGACCACGACGTCCCGGCGCGCCGGCTGGGTCAGGGCGCCGAGTTCCGCGGGGAACTCCGGGGAGATGGCGAGCCGGGGCATCGGCTACGCCAGCAGGGACAGCAGGTCGCGGTCCCCGCGCTCTCGCAGCCGGCTGAGCAGGTCGGGCGAGCTGACCGGCCCCGTCAGGCCGACCCGGGTGGCGATGACCCGGACGGCCTGCTCGGAGGTGCCGCCCGGGGCGGTGTAGCCGACCAGTCGCAGCGCCCGGGCGAGCGGCTCGTCGTCCGGGTCCGCCGCGGGCAGGTGCCTGGCGCGCAGCACCCCCTCGTCCGACAGCGTCAGGAACAGGTGGCTTCCCTCCTTGGCGCCCACGTCGGCGAGGAGCGGCCCCAGCGACGAGAGGACGGGCCCCTCGCGCCAGCTCAGCGTGACCTCGCCCACCGCGCTGTCGACCGTACGGGCGGCGCCGGGCGACACTCCCAGGTAGGCGGCGAAGCCGCTGGGCAGCGGGCACTCGTCGCCACGCAGGTGCTCGGCGGTGATGTCGACCCGCAGCCACCAGCGGCCGTCCGGCTGCCGGAAGCAGCGCCGGGTCACCGATACGTCCTTCAGCGGGCGGAACGGCGACCGGCCAGCCTGTCCCGCCGCGCCGGGCCGCCCGCCGGCCTCACCGGGCGGCCGGTCCGCCTCCCGGACGGGGGTGTCCGGCTCCCGGCCCGTGTTCTCCGCCGAGGCCCGCGGCGGGGGGGCCTCGGCCTTCTCTCCGGCCCTCTTCGGCTCTTTGGGCCCCTTGGAGTCCTTCGGACCCCTGGCCTCCTTGGGACGCCCGGCCTGGGACCCGCCGCCCTGGCGCTGGGGGACCTTCTGCCCGGCACTGAGGATGCGGAGCTGGGGGACGTTCTCCAGCCACTCCTTGGACACGTCGGGATGGATGCCCAGCGAGGCGACCAGCGACAGCGCCTTGGTCATGGTCAGCGGCGGCTTCGCGCGGCTGATCACGTCGCGGGTGTGGTGGCGCAGCGCCACGATGTCGCCCTCCACCAGCCACTCGTCGACCAGGTGGTAGCCGTCCAGGGTGGCCAGCACGAACTGCCAGGCCGGAACGTCGAGGGAGGACAGCTCCCGCCGGTGCCAGCCGGCGGCCGAGACCAGGCGCGACTTGGGGGCCGCCTTGCCGAGGGTCCGCCTGACCTCCGCCAGATGCTCCCGGTACGGCGCCGCCTCCGGTGAGGCGAGCCACTCGGCGAGCCGCCGCCGCAGGTCCGCCTCCACCTCGGCGATGGCGGCGGGCGGCACCGCGAAGAGCTTGGCCAGCGCCTCCACCGCGGCGGGGTCGTCGCTGAACACCCTGTTCTGCGCGACGGCCCAGCTCCGGTCGTCCAGGCCGGCGAAGGCCGCGTCCAGCAGGTCGGGGAGGTCGGAGGGCGCGTGCTCGGCAGCGGGCCCGGCCGGGCCCGCGTCGTCCACCGCGGCTCCGGCGTCCGCCACGGCCGGTGACGCCGCGGGGTGCGGGCCGGGTGCGGGCGCGGGGTCCGGCTCGGGTTCGGCCACGGGGTCCGGTTCGGGTTCGGCGGCCTGCTCGGCCGCGCGGACCGGCTCGTGCTCCGGTTCGGGGTCCGCGGCGGGTTCCGGGTCCGGGGCCGGTACGGGGGCCGGCTCGGACGCCGCGGCGGATCCGGACGCCGGGGCGAACGCGGAGAAGGGGACGGGCGCGGGGGACGGGACCGGCGCGGGGTCCGGCTCGGGTTCGGCCACGGGGTCCGGTTCGGGTTCGGCGGTCTGCTCGGCCGCGCGGACCGGCTCGTGCTCCGGTTCGGGGTCCGCGGCGGGTTCCGGGTCCGGGGCCGGTTCCGAGTTCGAGTCCGGGGCCCGGTCCGGGAGCGGTCCGGGCCCGGAGACGGGGACCGGCCCGGCCTCGGCCTGGAGAGCCTCGGGGGCCCGGGGGGCCTCAAGGATCCGGGGGGCCTCGTGGGCCTCGTGGGCCTCGTGATCCGGCTCGTGGGCCTCGGGGGCGGCGGAGGCGAGGGAGGCGGCGGGCACGGACGCCGGGGAGCGGTCGGCCTCGGCCCGCTCGGGATGGGCGAAGTGGTCGAACGCCGCGCAGAACAGCACGTGCACCACGGGGAACGCCTGGATGAAGGGCTGGTCGCGCAGCTCGCGGCCGGTGAGGGCGAGCAGGCCCGCCCAGGAGCCGGTGCGGTCGAGCGCGATGGCGGTGCACGGCTCGTCCGCCTCGTCGGGATCCAGGACGTACAGCGCGGGCAGCACGTCGCCCACGGCGGCGGCCGGCCAGTGATCCAGGGCGATCCGGGCCAGCAGCTCCGCCAGCCGTTCCGTGCCCAGCACGGCCAGCACCCGGTGCAGCGGCAGGCTGCGCCACCAGGCGTCCGGCAGGTCGGGCTGGTCGGCCAGCTCCGGGATCGTGGCCGCGTCGCTCCAGCGCAGCGGCGGCACGAGGTCACTCAGACAGAAGTTCATCCGCTCCCCTTCCCAGCCCCTCCAGCCGCCCGATTCGCTTCACGTCGCCGGGGAACGAGACTTATGGAACAGACCATAGTCTGGCAAATCACCCCGGCGCATCGGGCCGGTTCAGCGGCGTACGGCCGCGAACCTGAGCCGCACGTAGTCCGCCATCCAACCGGTCTCCCGGCGCAGCGCGGGCGCGGCCAGCTCGTTGACCCGGCGCAGCAGCGGCTCGACCATCCCGGTGGGGACCGTGCGGAGCAGTGACCCGGCGAACATCCGCACCCAGCCAGCCGCCCCGTCCGGGCACTCGTCCATGGGGGTCGGCCGGTCGAAGTACTCGAGCAGCCGGACGACGAACCCGCCCCGCTCCAGCCGCGCGGCGTACTCGGCCGGGGTCGGGAAGTACCACGGCAGGTCGGGTTCGGGCAGCCCGTGCTCCCGCCAGGCGGTGGACATCGCCGCCGTCAGCGCGGCGCAGTTGCCCGCGCCGCCCATCTCGGCGACGAACCGCCCGCCCGGGGCCAGTGCCTCCCGCACGCTGGCTATCACCGCGTCCGGCTCGCGGCCCATCCAGTGCAGCGCGGCGTTGGAGAAGACCGCGTCGTACGGCTGGGCGACCGTGAAGTCGCTGCCGTCGCCGACGATGAAGTCGATCCCGGGGTACTGCGCCAGGGCCTTCTCGATCATCGCCGCCGAGCCGTCGATCCCGAGGACGTGGGCGCCCCGGGCGGTGATCTCGGCGCTCAGCACCCCGATGCCGCAGCCGAGGTCGACGACCCGCTCACCCGGCCGCGGGTCCAGCAGGTCGACCAGGGGCGCGCCGTACGCGGAGACGTATCCGAAGCCGGTGTCATGGGCGCGAACGCTCCACTTCGTCATGCCGGGGGTGTCGTTTAGCAAGACGTCAGCTCTCTTCCGAACACCACGGCCTCTTGCCGGTGCTCCCGAGACACTTTAGAGCCTCGGAGATGCCCCGACATATCAGTCCGAGAAGCCCCTTTGGTGAGCGACCGTCCCACGGGTTCCTTATGTCAGCCGGCCTTCTTCGCGTCCCAGCGGTGACGGAGGTAGCCCTTGGCCGCGTCGATCTCCGACACGGTCAGGTAGACCGGCTCGGCCCTGGTCGCGGGCAGCTTGGCCGCCAGCGCCTGGTCGAGGGCGCCGCGCATCCGCAGGGCCTCCGTCCGCACCGGGCGGGCGTAGCCCTTCATCATGAGGTTCTGGCCCCGGTCGGAGAACAGGAACTCCTCCCACAGGCGCGCGGCGGCCGGGTGCGGGGCGTTCCTGCTGATCGCCTGCACGTAGTAGCCGCCGAGCGCGGTGCCGCCCGGGACGACGACCTTCCAGCCGGGCCGGCCCGCCCCGGCCGCCGCGGCGGCCCGTACGGCGTTCTGGTAGTCCCAGTCGATGACGACGTTGGCCGTCCGCTCCGCGGGCGCGAGGTTGCCCGCCCGGCGCAGGCGGTCGAAGAACTCCACGCCCCGCTCCACCCTGGCGCCGCCGTCGCCGAGGGACACCGCCATCACCCCGCCGAAGGCCGCCGCGGACTGCCGGGGGTCACCGGGCAGCGCGACCCGGTAACCGGGCTTGAGCAGGTCGGCGTAGGACGAAGGGGCCGCGACCTTCGAGGAGTCGTAGGCGATGGACATGTAGCCGCCGTACCCGGCGTACCAGCGCCCCGCGGGGTCCTTGACGCGGTCGGGGATGTCCTGCCAGCCCTGCACCCGGTAGGGGGCGAAGGAACCGGCGTGGGCGACCGCGACCTCCAGGCTCAGGTCGAACACGTCGGGCCTGAGCCGGCTCGCGGCCTGGATCTCCCGCTCGCTGCTCGCACCGGGTTCGAGCTGATCGACCTTGACCCCGTACTCCCGGGAGAAGGTGTCGATGATCTCGCCGTAGTTGATCCAGTCGCGCGGCAGCCCGATCACGGTGAGCGTGCCCTCCTTGCGGGCCGCCTCGACCAGGCGGTCCATGGTCGAGAACCCCTCCCGCATGGAGGCGGCGTTCACCTTGACCGGTGGAAGCTGCCTGGTCTCGGTAGCCGGGGCGCCACACCCGGCGATCGTGGCGACGAGGAGCACGGCGGCGGCGCTGATGCGTACGGTCACCCATCGGATACTCGCCGCGATACGCGGGGCGGTCGAGGAGGCGCGGCCGTTCTTGGGAAAGGGGTTACGCCGGGATCATCGGAGAACGGGCGCGGGTCCTCGGGGAGCGGGCCTAACCCCGGCGTTCCGGGACGATCCTGGCCGCCGCGAGCGTGTCCTCGGCGATCTCCACCAGGGAGCCGTCGCGCCTGCGCACGCCCAGCGTGCCGTCGTGCCAGAACTCCAGCACGCCCACCGCGTCCCGGAAGCCCTCGGGGACCCGTCGTCGCGTGGTTACCCTTTTCCCCACGTCGGATGGGGTTATGGTGATGACGAGGCGAGCGCCGAGGCCTGGGGCCATCGTTTTTGCCCCCTCCCGTTTCGGACATGTGACGGGCACGGCAATACTAGGGCGTAGCAACCCCGCGGTCGAAGTCGCGCCTAGGTGCGTAAAGGAAGAAGGAGCCCGAGGTGACCTACGTCATCGCGCAGCCTTGCGTGGACGTCCTGGACAAGGCGTGCATCGAGGAGTGCCCCGTCGATTGCATCTACGAGGGCGAGCGCATGCTCTACATCCACCCCGACGAGTGCGTGGACTGCGGTGCGTGCGAACCCGTCTGCCCCGTTGAGGCGATCTTCTACGAGGACGACCTTCCCGAGCAGTGGAAGGACTTCTACAAGGCCAACGTGGAGTTCTTCGAGGAGCTGGGCTCCCCCGGCGGCGCCTCCAAGGTCGGAAAGATCGAAAAGGACCACCCGGTCGTCTCGGTCCTGCCCCCGCAGGCCGAGGGCCACTGAGCGACACCGAGCGTCACTGAGCGCACGCCGGCGGGCGGTGGCGGCACGGAGCCGCCCCGCCCGGCGAGGCTCCGCCCTCCCCGGCGGAGCCGCCCGGCCCCGCCGTGCGGGGCCACACCGATGACAAGCCATCTCCCGCGCCGGCGGGGGAGACGTCCAGCGGGGGAGAGCCGTGATCGATCTGCCTGACTTCCCATGGGACCGGCTCACGCCGCTGAAGGAGCTCGCGGGGTCGCATCCCGAGGGGATCGTCGACCTGTCGGTCGGCACCCCCGTCGACCCGGTCCCCGCCCTGGTACGGCAGGCCCTGGCGGACGCCTCCGACAGCCCCGGATACCCGCTCACCCACGGCACCGAGCGGCTCCGCGCCGCCGCGGCCGGCTGGCTGCGGCGCAGGCACGGGGTGACCGTCGACCAGGCGGACGTGCTGCCGCTGATCGGCTCCAAGGAGCTGGTGGCCTGGCTGCCCACGCTGCTCGGCGTCGGCCCCGGGCAGCGGGTCGTCTTCCCCGAGCTGGCCTACCCGACCTACGACGTCGGGGCCCGCCTCGCGGGCGCCGAGCCGTACGCCACCGACGGGCTGCTCTCGCTCGGCCCGGAGCGGGTGCCGCTGGTCTGGGTCAACTCCCCGTCCAACCCGACCGGCAAGGTCCTGCCCGCCGAGCACCTGCGCAAGGTCGTCGCCTGGGCGCGCGAGCGCGGGGCCGTCATCGCCTCCGACGAGTGCTACATCGAGCTGGGCTGGGAGGAACGGCCGGTCTCGATCCTGCACCCGGACGTGTGCGGCGGCTCGCACGAGGGCCTGCTCGCCGTCCACTCGCTGTCCAAGCGTTCCAACCTGGCGGGATACCGCGCCGGGTTCGTCACGGGCGACCCCGCGCTGGTCAGGCGGCTGCTGGAGGTCCGCAAGCACGCCGGCATGATCGTGCCCGGGCCGGTGCAGGCGGCGGCGGCCGCCGCCCTGGACGACGACGGGCATGCCGACGAGCAGCGTGCCCGCTACGCCGCCCGGCGCGCGGCGCTGCGCCCCGCCCTGGAGGCGGCCGGCTGGAAGATCGACCACTCCGTCGCCGGGCTGTACCTCTGGGCCTCCAACGGCGCCGACTGCTGGTCGCAGGTCCGCGAGCTGGCCGAGAAGGGCATCCTGGCGGCCCCCGGCGACTTCTACGGCCCGGCCGGCGCGTCGCATGTCCGGATCGCGGTGACGGCGACGGATGAGCGGATAAGTGCGGCGGTGCGGCGCCTCCAGTAGGATCCGGCGCCATGATCTCTGGGGCCGCCGTGGCAGTCGGACTGGGCGTGGTCGCCCTCGTCCTGCTGGCCGGCGCGTTCGTGGCGGCCGCCCGGCGGAGCGGGCGGCGCTCCGCGCGCCGCTCACCGGCTGGGACGCCCCCGCGCCGCCGCCCACCGGGGCCGCGCCGCCGTCCGCGTCGCCGTCCGGACCGGAGGCGGGCCACGCCGGCGTCGACCATCCCGACCCCCGCGCCATCAAGGTGGGCGACACCATCGAGTGCCAGGGCGTGCGGAGCCGCGTCATGGGTGCCCTGTACCTGTCATGGCAGGGCAACCAGTGGACCGAGTACCTCCTCGACGACGGCTCCCGCCGCGACCGGTGGCTGTCGATCGAGACGCGCCCCGGCTCCGACGACGCCCTCCACCTGGAGGTGCTGCTGTGGACGCGGGTGCCCACCCAGGGCATGATCCCCGCGAAGACCACGCTGACCGTCGAGGGGGTCGAGTTCTTCCCGGTGGATCGCGGCACGGCCGCCTTCCGCGGGGAGGGCGTCAGCATGCCCGAGCGGGGGCTGCTCGACTTCGCCGACTACCGCGCCGCCGACGGCCGGCTGCTCAGCTTCGAACGGCTCCAGGGCCACCGCTGGAGGTCCTTCCACGCCCAGCCGCTGCCGCCCGGTTCGATCACCTTCCACCGGCGCGCCGACCTCGCCTGACGGGAATCCCGGCGCGGCACGGAATCAACTCCCGGCCCGCACGGAATCAGCTCCCGACCAGGCGCGGAACCGGCTCCCGGCCCGGCCCGGCACGGAACCGGCTCCCGGTGCCGAGCCGGGCGGCGCGGGTCCGGGGCGGCCGGGACCTCCGCCGGCGGTGGAGCGGATCCCTCAGGAGATCTCGACCCGCGCCGCCGTCGCCGCGGCGTCCGGACGCCAGCCGTCCTCGCCCTTCGCCGACGTCCAGGCCCGGCCGTCGTAACGGATCCGGCGCAGCCCGAACTCCTGGGCGTGCGCCACCGACCAGGAGGCCACCAGCCAGCCGCGCCTGCGCGAGTCGGTGTCGAGCGTGGCGCCGGGCCCCAGGGCGCGGGCCAGCCGCCGCCTGGCCCGCTCGGTGGCGGGCGGCGGCGTCGCGCTCGCCGGCTTCGCCGTGGCGCGCACGGCCGTGGGACTCTTGCTCGGCTTCGGGGGGAACCAGCAGTGCACGGCCCCGGGAACCCGCCCGGTGAACGCCGCGGCCAGGATCTCCCCGTCGTCCTCGTGCTGGGCGTAGGCCGACCCGTCGGCCGAGCGCTGCACCCGCTGGGCCGCCTCGTGGAGCGGCAGCTTGCGGTAGTTCTTCACCTTCACCAGCGCCGAGAAGAACTTCCCCGTGGCGTAGACGGGATCCACGAGCTGCTCGGGCTTGCCCCAGCCCTGGGACGGCCGCTGCTGGAACACCCCCACCGAGTCGCGGTCGCCGTAGGTGAGGTTGTAGAGCTTGGACTCCTGGATGCCGGTGGCGTAGGCGATGACCACGGCCCGCTCGGGCAGCTTCCTGCGGGCCGCCACCGCGGCGATGACGGCGGCCACCTGGGCCTGCTCGATGTCCAGGTCGCGGGTGCCCTTCGGGGTGGTGACCCGGCAGCCCTCACCGGGCCCGGCGAGAGTGGGGACCCGATGGAGAAGCTTGAAGACGCCCACGGTGATGGCCACCGCGAGCAGGACCACGATCACGATGATCGCGATGACCCCTTTGGAGAAGCGCCGTCGCACCCTGAAGAACCTACCGGTACGGCGAGGTGCGGGGATCCGCCTCCGGGCCGTCCATCCGGCCGTGGCGGGCTCTCCGACCGGCCACGCGCCCGCCCGCCGTACCGGAGTCGACCGAGGCGGGCCCGCCCGGCGGTCGCGTGCCCCGGGGAGATCCGCGGCCGGGCCGGTAAGGTCGCGAGCATGGGTACGCGTCTGGATCTCACACAGGACGTCGGCGCGCTCACCGCGCGGATCGTGGACGTCGAGTCGGTCAGCGGTCACGAGAAGGCGCTGGCCGACGCGGTCGAGGAGGCGCTGCGGGCGCTGCCGCACCTGACCGTGCACCGCGACGGCGACGCGGTCGTCGCCCGCACCGCGCTGGGCCGCGGCGAGCGGGTGGTGATCGCCGGGCACATCGACACCGTGCCGGTCGCCGGCAACCTGCCGAGCCGGGTCGAGGACGGCCTGCTGTACGGCTGCGGCACCTCCGACATGAAGTCCGGCATCGCGGTCGCGCTGCGACTGGCCGCCGCGCTGCCGGAGCCGAGCCGGGACGTCACGTACGTCTTCTACGACTGCGAGGAGATCGAGGTCGAGCGCAACGGCCTGCTCCGGCTCAGCCGCCGGCACCCCGACTGGCTCGCCGGGGACTTCGCGGTGCTCATGGAGCCCACCGACGGCGTGATCGAGGGCGGCTGCCAGGGCACGCTGCGGGCGCAGGTCGTCACCCGCGGCAAACGCGCGCACAGCGCCCGGTCCTGGCTCGGGGTCAACGCCGTCCACGCGGCCGGTCCGGTCCTCGCGATCCTCGACGGCCACCGCGCCAGACGGCCCGTCGTGGACGGGCTGCAGTACCACGAGGGCCTGAACGCGGTCGCGATCAACGGCGGAGTCGCCGGCAACGTGATCCCCGACGAGTGCGTGGTCACCGTCAACTACCGTTTCGCCCCGGACCTGTCACTGGAGGCGGCCCAGGAGCACGTGCGCGGGGTGTTCGACGGGTTCGAGGTCCACTTCACCGACGGGGCGCCCGGTGCGCGGCCCGGCCTGTCCCACCCGGTGGCCGCGGCCTTCCTGTCGGCCGTCGGCGGTGAACCGCGGGCCAAACTCGGCTGGACCGACGTCTCGCTCTTTTCCGGTCTCGGCGTTCCCGCGGTGAACTACGGGCCCGGAGATCCCAATCTCGCGCACCAGCGGGGGGAGTACGTCGCGCTGGAGAAGATCGTCGAGTGCGAGCGCAGAATGCTCGACTGGCTGAGCTGACCGCCGGCATGCCCGGCTGGCTGGGCTGACGGCCCGCCCGGCGACCCGGACGGGCCGGGCCCAAATGAAAGTGGCTTTCCTCGTCGGCCATTTGACGGGGAAAGCCACTTTCAGTCCCGAGCAGCACCCTCGGCGGTTAGACGCGCGTTCGGCGAAATCCGGTTCCGTGTTCGCCAGTAGATTTTTCAAGATTTTTGTTGAACGGGCTAGCGTGTTCGGCATGAAGAAGACACGCCCGGAACGCCGGCAGGGGGCATCCCTGGTGCGCGGCGCCCTCGTTTCCGACTCCACCCACGACCAGAGGCTCCTCGACCGCAGGGGGCCGGCGGACTGGCTGCACATGGACCCCTGGCGGGTCATGCGCATCCAGGCGGAGTTCGTGGAGGGCTTCGGACAACTCGCCGAACTGCCCCAGGCGGTCACCGTCTTCGGGTCCGCGCGGACCAAGGAGGGCACGCCCGAGTACGAGATGGGCATCGAGCTCGGCCGCAAGTTCTCCGAGGCGGGCTACGCCGTGATCACCGGGGGCGGGCCCGGCTGCATGGAGGCGGCCAACCGGGGCGCCAGGGAGGCGGGCGGCGTCTCCGTGGGCCTGGGCATCGAGCTCCCCTTCGAGCAGCAGATGAACGAGTACGTCGACCTCGGCATCGAGTTCCGCTACTTCTTCGTCCGCAAGACCATGTTCGTGAAGTACGCGTGCGGGTTCGTGACGCTCCCCGGCGGCTTCGGCACGATGGACGAGCTGTTCGAGGCGCTGACCCTGGTGCAGACCCGCAAGGTCACCTCCTTCCCCGTGGTGCTCATGGGCACCGAGTACTGGGGCGGCCTGCTCGACTGGATGAAGACCACCCTGGTGGGCTCCGGCAAGATCTCCCCGGCCGACATCGACCTGATCTACGTCACCGACGACGTGGACGAGGCCGTACGGATCATCACCGACGCCGACCGGAACCGGTCGCGGCACCGCCAGGACGAGGAGCGGGCGGCCGCGGGCACGGTCGGCGACGCCCAGTAAAAGACGGTCGTAAGGTCTCAACGTGTTCGTATGCGTATTCCTGGCGTCGAGCCAGAAGATCGACGCGAAGTATCTGACGCTGGCGGAGGAGGTGGGGGCCGAGATCGCCCGACGGGGCCACACGCTCGTCAGCGGCGGCGCCAAGGTCTCCTGCATGGGCGCGGTGGCCCGCGCCGCCCGCGCGGGCGGCGGCCGCACCATCGGGGTCATCCCCCAGGCCCTGGTCGACATCGAGGTCGCCGACGAGGACTCCGACGAGATCGTCGTCACGACCGACATGCGGGAGCGCAAGGGCGTCATGGACGCCCGGTCCGACGCGTTCCTGGTGCTGCCCGGCGGCATCGGGACGCTGGAGGAGCTGTTCGAGATCTGGACGGCGCGCACGCTCGGCCTGCACGACAAGCCGCTCGTGGTCCTCGACCCCTGGGGGCTCTACGCGCCGCTGCGGCAGCTCGTGGACAACCTGCACGAGGCGGGCTTCACCCGGCCGAACGTCTTCGACGCGCTCTCCTGGGCCACCACGGTCGAGGAGGCGTTCCAGCACCTGGAGAAGCGGACGCGGCACCTGGTGCCGAGCCCCGAGGAGATCGGCGAGTCCACGCCGTAGGCACGCGCTCCGGCCTGGCCTGGTCTCAGGCCAGGCCGCGGCGGGTCAGCGCGGGCGGGCGCCGCCCGGCGAGGGCGTCGGCCATCTCGGCGGCCTGCCGTACCGGGCCGGGGCGGGTCGTGCGCAGGACCCGCGCCCCGGCCCAGACGCAGACCGCGGCCACGGCCAGCTCCGCGGCCTCCTCGGCGTGCCCGGCGTGCCCGGCGGCGCTCCCGACCAGGGCCGCGGGGGTCACGACGACGGTGTGCCCGGCGCGGGCCAGCTCGGCGATCCCGGCGACGGAACGGGCCTCCACCCAGCCGGGATCACCCGGATCTCCGGGGCCGATCACCACAAGAGCTGCCATGACCCCAACCTTAGATCAGGGGAGTTGTGGCACGATTCGTATGTGCTGGTCGTACTCGCGCTCGCGCTCGCCGCCATCGCCATACTCGCCGGTGTCTGGGCGGTCGCCACGGGACGGGGTGACGAACTGGGGGAGTTCACCCCGGACGTCCCGCCGCTCGGCCTGCCCGAGGCAGGGCAGCTCGGCGCGGTCGATCTCATGGCGCTGCACCTGCCGGTGAGCCTCGTCGGCTACCACACCGAGAGTGTGGACGAGGCGCTGAACCGGGTCGCCGCCGCGCTGAGCGAGCGCGACACCCGGATCGCGGTGCTGGAGCAGCGGGTGTCGGAGCTGCTGGCCGGCCGCCTCAAAGCCCGCCAGGAGGCCTACGCCGCGCCGCTGAGCGGTCCGCGCACCGAGCACGAGCCCGAGGCGCCGTGGGGCCCCACGGAGCTGCTGGAGACCCATCCTGGGGAGCCGGCGGCCCCCGGCGGTTCCCCGGGCGCCCCCGCCGTGCCGTACGGCGACCGGGCGACCGGGGGCGACGCCCTGCCCGCCCTACCGGCCGAGGACGACCCGGAGGCCGAGGGCGGCTCGAAGGCGGAGGACGACCCGAAGGAGACCGCCGTGGAAGGCACGGACGGTGAGGGCGGCGAGACCGGTGAGACCGGCACGGCCCCGGAGCCCGGCGGCCGCCCCGCCCACGGTGACCGGAGCGACCGGGACGATCGGGACGATCGGGACGATCGGGACGGTCAGGCGGGTGGCGACGACCGGGACGGCCGGACCGGCGAGCACGATCGGGCCGGCGGGGCCGGCGGGGCCGACGGGGCGGTCGAGGACGACCGGCCTGGCCAGGATGACCGGAACGACCGCGGCGACCGCGGCGACCGCGGCGACCGCGGTGATCGGAGCGACCGCGGCGACCGGGAAGTGAGGGAGGCGCGATGACCGAGCCGGTGCGCTGCGGCTGGGCCGGTTCGGCCCCCGAGTACATCGCCTACCACGACGACGAGTGGGGCCGCAGGGTCGAGGGCGACGATCTGGTGTTCGAGCGGCTGACCCTGGAGGCGTTCCAGTCCGGGCTGTCGTGGATCACGATCCTGCGCAAGCGGGATAACTTCCGGGCCGCCTTCGCCGGGTTCTCCATCCCCGCCGTGGCGGCGTTCGGCCCGGCCGACGTCGAGCGTCTGATGGGCGACGCCGGCATCGTCCGCAACCGCGCCAAGATCGAGGCCGCCGTCGCCAACGCCCGGGTCGCGCTCGACGGGGGCCTGTCCGAGCTGGTCTGGCGGTACGCCGACCCCGGATCCCCGGTCCCGAAGACCCTGGCCGACGTGCCCGCCCAGACGCCCGGTTCCAAGGCGCTCGCCAAGGAGCTCAGGGCGCGCGGGTTCCGCTTCGTCGGCCCCACCACCGCCTACGCGCTCATGCAGGCCATCGGCCTGGTCAACGACCACCTGGCCGACTGCTGGGTCCGCGACGCCTGCCGCTGACCTCCGGTCCCGTCCGGCGCGGCGGGCCGTGCCGCCCCGGTGAGCCTTCCCGGGCCCGGTTCGGCACGGATCAGTTCCGCGCGTCCAGGGCCGTTCCGTACAGGCGTGACACCCGGAGCCTGATCACCACGCGCCGGTCCTTCACCATCTGTTCGAGGAACGCGGTCTCGTCCGCCGGGTCGTCGAAGCCGCCGGCCATCGCCAGCAGTTCCCGCCCGGTCGCGTCACCGGGCTCCGCGCTCGCCTCCGACACCTCCGCCTCGCCCTCCGCGACGGCGTAGGAGAAGACGTTCTCACCCTGGGCGTGCAGGGTCGCGCGCGGATCATGCCGCAGGTGCGTCACCTTGATGCGTCCCTCGGCCGACGAGATCCGGATGACCCGCTCCTCGGGGTCCCAGCCGAAGACCATCGAGGCCAGGTGCGGGCGGCCGTCGCGTTTGACGGTCGCCAGCACGCCGAACCGCTGCTCGCCGAGGATGCGGGCCACTTCGTCCTCGGTGAGGGGCCGGGCGCCGGGGCCCTGGCCGGGGCCGTAGTCGTTCTCGCTCATCTGGGTTCTTCCTTGTCGGTGGTCGGGTGGTTCCGGTGGCCGGGCGTGGCGGTCAGGAGGTGAGGGAGACCTCGCCGTCGTGCTCCGCCGTCACGGCCCGGGTGTCCCCGGGCCGGCGCAGTACGGTGAGCGCCACCAGGACGGCCGCCGCGAGCAGGCCGGCGGAGGTGGAGAAGGCCAGGTGGTAGCCGCCGGTGAGCGCGGCGGCCCGGCTCTCGCCCTCTCCGAGCAGCTCCTCCGTGCGGGACGCCGCCAGCGTGGACAGGACCGCGACGCCGAGGGCCATGCCGATCTGCTGGGTGGTGTTGAAGAGGCCGGAGGCCAGGCCCGCGTCGTCCTCGCGCGCACCGGACATGCCGAGCGTGGTCAGCGCCGGGAGGACCAGCCCGCCGCCCGCGACCAGCACCATCACCGGCAGCAGGTCGATCACGTAGCCCGCGTTCACCGGGACGCGGGCCAGCCACAGCATGGCGGCCAGCAGCATGAGCAGGCCGCCCAGCAGGACGGCGCGTGCGCCGTACCGGGCGCTGAGCCGCGCGGAGACGAAGAGGGAGATGGCGCCGATGGCCACCGCGGCGGGGAGCATCGCCAGGCCGGTTTCGAGGGCGCCGTACCCGAGGACACGCTGCATGTAGAGCGCGACGAGGATCTGGAAGGCGAACATCGCCGACAGCGCGAGCATCTGGACGAGGTTGCCCCCCGCGACGTTGCGTGAGCGCAGGACGCGCAGCGGCATGAGCGGGGTTCCCGCGGTGGCCTGGCGGACGACGAACCCGGCGAGCAGGGCGAGCGAGACGGCGCCGAGGCCGAGCGTGTGGGCCGAGAGCCAGCCGTGTTCCTCGACCCTGACCACCGTGTAGATCCCGAGCATCAGTCCCGAGGTGACCAGCGCGGCGCCCGCGACGTCCGCCCCGGCGGCGAGGCCGAGCCCGCGGTCACGCGGCAGCGCCGGGATCGCCAGGGCGATGGTGAGCAGCCCGATCGGCAGGTTGATCAGGAAGATCCAGTGCCAGTCGAGCAGGTCGGTGAGCACTCCGCCCAGCACCTGCCCGAGCGAGGCGCCCGCCGCGCCGGTGAACGCGAAGACCGCGATCGCCTTCCCGCGTTCCCGCTCCTCGGTGAACAGCGTCACCAGGATGCCGAGCACGACGGACGAGGCCATCGCGCTGCCGACGCCCTGGCCGAACCGCGCCGCGATGAGCAGGCCCTGGCCGTCCGCGACCCCCGCCAGCACGGAGGCCGCGGTGAACACCGCGTTCCCGGCCAGGAACATCTTCTTGCGGCCGATCAGGTCGCCCAGCCGCCCCGCCAGCAGGAGCAGCCCGCCGAACGCGACGAGGTAGGCGTTGACGATCCAGCTGAGGCCGGCGGGCGAGAAGCCCAGGTCCCGCTGGATGGCGGGCATCGCGACCGTCACGATGCTGCCGTCCAGGATCGTCATCAGTCCCGCGGCGGACAGCACGCCGAGGGCCAGGGGTCTGCGAGGGGATGCGAACGACACGGGTCGTCTCCTGTTCCGTAAGGCAACAGGAGAGACGCTAACAGATTGTTTTGTTGTGGACCATCCCTATCGAACCTGTTTTGTTGTCGCCTAGTGGCCCTCGAACACGGGCCGCTCCTTCCTGAGGAAGGCGCGGGTGGCGTTGACGTGGTCGTCGGTCCTCGCGCACTCGTCCTGGAGGGTGGCCTCCTGGTCCAGGGCGTCCGGCAGGGAGGCGCCCGCGGCGAACGCCAGGGCCCGCTTCGTGGCCCCGTAGGCGCTCGTGGGGCCCTGTGCCAGCCGTACGGCCAGCTCCCGGGCGGCGGTGTCCAGCTCGGCGGCCGGGACGACCCTGGAGACGACCCCCAGCTCCAGCGCGCGGGCCGCGTCGAGCGGCTCGCCGAGCAGCAGGAGCTCGGCCGCGCGGGCCGGGCCGACCAGGCGCTGCAGCGTCCACGAGGCGCCGGAGTCGGGGGCCAGGCCGATGCCGGTGAAGGCCATGGCGAACCTCGCCTTCTCGGAGGCGATCCGCAGGTCGCAGGCGAAGGCCAGGGAGGCGCCCGCTCCGGCGGCGACACCGTTCACCGCGGCGACGACCGGCTTGTTCATCTCGGTGAGCGTCCGGACGATCGGGTTGTAGTGGGCCCGCACGGTGTCGTTCAGCCCCTGGCCCGCGTCCAGGGAGGCCGCGTGCTCGGCCAGGTCCTGGCCCGCGCAGAACGCCCGGCCCGAGCCCGTCAGCAGCACCGCCCGCACGGCGGGGTCCTCCGCGGCCCGGGTCAGCGCGTCCAGCAGGGCGGCCTTGGCCCGCAGGGTCAGCGAGTTCATCGCCTCCGGCCGGTTGAAGGTGATGGTGGCGACGCCGTCGCCGACGGAGTAGAGGACGTCGTTCACGTCGTTCACGAAGCTGGCTCCTTGGCTTCCTGCGGTTCGGTGAGGGTGAGATGGCGGTCGACGAACGCGGCGGCGGCCGGCAGGAGCCGGGCGGCCTCCCGCTCGAAGTAGGCCCGCGCCTTCTCCCCGGGCCAGCCGGGCGGCAGCAGGTCGGCGGGCAGTCCGGGGTCGCGGAACAGGAAGTTGCGCCAGCCGTGCACGAGCCTGCTGCGGGTGGCGAACGCCCGGTCGTCGGAGGCGTCCGCGGGCAGCCCGCCGACGAGGTCGACGGCCCGGGACAGCCACTCCTCGTAGGCCGCCCCGACGCCGTCCAGGTCCCAGGCGCGGGCGGCCAGCGCCGCGGGGTCGCCGTCCAGCGCGGCCTCGAACCGGTCGGCCCGCGCGCCCTCGGCGGCGAGGACCCCGTCCAGCTCGGGGGAGGGGCGGGGCCCGATCCAGGTGCTCTCCGTCAGGGGGGCGTACCCGATGAAGGCGAGGTCGGCCCGGAGCCGCTCCCGCCGGGGCCGCTCGCGCACCGGTTCCACCACGAGGATGTGCCACCGGCCGTTCCACGTGATCGTCTCAACTCGGTAAATTCTCATGGCCGTCTCGTCGAGGCGGCGCACGCACTTGGCGGTGGCCTCGTAGCCGGGCCCCTGGGGCAGCCTGGCGGGGGCGAGCCAGCCCTGCCGGACCATCCGGGAGACGGCGGTGCGGACGGCGGGACCGGCGATGTCCAAGGGTGCGAGCAGCCGGACGAGGGCCGCCACGGACGCGCGGCCGCCCCGGGAGCGCAGGTGGTCCCCGTACAGATCGAACAGTGCGGCGCGGGCGTTCACGGGGACAAGTCTGGTCGCCGGACGGGGTCACGGACAACGGTGCCGATTGCCGGATGAGTCGAAGGGGAGGCTGATCGTTACCATTCCGAGCGCGGAGACGGGATAATAGGACATCACAGAAGACGTGAATGCGTCGGCCACCCTCGGGTCTGACGGAGATCCGGAGCCCGAAGCAGGAAGGGATACACGCATGGCGGCTATGAAGCCGAGGACCGGCGATGGTCCGCTGGAGGTCGTCAAGGAAGGCAGGGGGATCGTCATGCGTGTTCCCCTCGAAGGCGGCGGCCGGCTCGTCGTCGAACTCTCGGCGGACGAGGCTGTTTCCCTCGGTGAGGAACTGAAGAAGGTCGTCGGCTGATCCAGATCCGAGACGGCGGTGCCAACGGGTCCTCCTGAGCGCTCCCCAGGGGAGCATGACACCCGCCATGACCCGCGCGACCGCGACCGATGAACGCATGACCACGGCCCTGGCCGCCGGACCGCCCGAAGAGGCGGCTCGCGCCGGGGCCGTGGTGTTGTCCCCGGCTGACTGACTGGAGTGCTTTCCATGCCCATCTCCCCGTGTTCACTCGTCTCCCGGCCGCCGGCGGGCCTCGGCCTGCCCGCCGCCGGACCGGCCGGCGCGTCCGCCGAGGGGGGTGAGCGGGTCGCCGGGGACGCCGGGCTGCTGGCCGTGCCGTTCGGCCCGGACCTCGTCCTCCAGGAGGCCGCGGCCGGGGTCGCGCTGCCGGTGCCGGTGGCCGCGCTGCTGGCCCACCACCGGGCCAAGGGCGAGGCCGGGGAGATCATCGAGGTGCCCGTCGCCGACGGCGACTCCGTCGGCCGGGTGCTGCTGTACGGCGTCGGCGACGGCTCGGCCGACGCGCTGCGCAAGGCGGGCGCGGCCGTGGCCCGGCGCGGCAGGGGTCGCGACGGGCTGCGGGCCGCGCTGCCCGAGGGCCCGGTCGAGGCGTTCGTGGAGGGCGCGCTGCTGGCGACCTACACCTTCCGCATGGGCGAGCCGCAGAAGCCCGGGCCGGTGGAGCGGATCGAGTTCGTCGGCGAGGGGGCCGAGGCCGCCGTGGAGCGGGGCGAGACGGTCGCCCGGGCGGTGGCGCTCGCCAGGGACCTCGCCAACACCCCGGCGTCGGTGAAGTCCCCCGCCTGGCTCGCCGAGCGCGCCCTGGAGCAGGGGGTCGCCGCGAAGGTGTGGGACGCCGAGGCACTGCGCGCCGAGGGGTTCGGCGGCATCCTCGCGGTCGGCCAGGGCTCGCCCAACCCGCCGCGCCTGATCCAGCTGTCGTACGAGCCGGAGGGCGCCACCGAGCACGTGGTGCTGGTCGGCAAGGGCATCACCTACGACAGCGGCGGCCTGTCGCTCAAGCCCACCGAGGGCATGAAGTTCATGAAGACCGACATGGCCGGCGGCGCCGTCGTCATCGCGGTGCTGGGCGCGCTGGCCGCCCTCGGCGCGCGGGTCCGCGTCACCGGGCTGATCGCCGCGGCCGAGAACTCCTTCTCCGGCTCGGCCCAGCGCCCCTCCGACGTGATCACCCAGTACGGCGGGCGGACCGTCGAGGTCCTCAACACCGACGCCGAGGGGCGCCTGGTGATGGCCGACGCGCTGGCCTACGCCGACGCCGAGCTCGACCCCGACGTCATGGTGGACATCGCCACGCTGACCGGAGCCATCGGCATCGCCCTCGGCAAGGGGCTGGGGGCGCTCTTCGCCTCCGACGACACCCTGGCCGCCGGCCTGTCCGCGGCGGGCGAGACCTCCGGCGAGCGGCTGTGGCGGATGCCGCTGATCGACGACTACGCGCCGGCCCTGAAGTCGTCCGTGGCCGACCTGGCCAACATCGAGGCCGGGTCCACCTACGGCGCGGGCTCCATCACCGCGGCGCTGTTCCTGCGCGAGTTCACCGGCAAGCGCCCCTGGGCGCACCTGGACATCGCCGGCGTCGGGCGCAGCACCGCCGACGAGGGCGTCTTCGCCAAGGGCGCCACCGGGTACGGCGTGCGCCTGCTCCTCGCGTGGCTGACCGGCCGGTGAGCCGGGCCGGGTTCCGCGGGTCCCCGTCGTGACGGTGACCCGCGGGACCCGGGACCCGTCCTACGGGTCCCCGCCGTGACGGTGACCCGTGGGAACAGGACCTAGTCGTCGAGCTTGACGGCGGCCAGGACGCCCTCGCCGAGGGGGATCATCAGCGGGCGCAGCCGTTCGTCGGACCGCACGAGCTTGCCCAGCTCCCGCATGGCGACGGCGTCCGGGTCGCGGTGCGCCGGGTCGGCGATCCGGTGGCGCAGGAGGGCGTCGCCGAACACCACGATGCCCCCGCGGCGCAGCAGGCGCACCGCCTCGTCCAGGTAGTCGGCGCACTCCTGCCGGGAGCCGTCGCAGAAGACCAGGTCGTAGCCGCCGTCCGACAGGCGGGGCAGCACGTCCAGCGCCCGGCCGGTGATCAGCCGGACCCGGCCGCCGGAGAAGCCCGCCTGGGCGAAGACCTCCCGTGCCAGCCGCTGGTGCTCCGGCTCCACGTCCACGCTGGTCAGCGTGCCGTCCTGGCGCATGCCGCGCAGCAGCCACAGGCCGGACACCCCGCAGCCGGTGCCGATCTCCACGACGGCTCGGGCGTTGATGGCCGTGGCCAGGAAGCAGAGGGCCGCGCCGCCTCCGGGCGGGATCGGAGGTGCTCCCACCTCCGCGCCGCGCTGCCGCGCGGTGCGCAGAATCTCGTCCTCCGTGTGGAACCCGTCGGCATAGGCCAGAGTGGCCTCCAACGGACTTGTCGGCGACTCTGCCATCGGCCTCTCCTCCCGCTTTCTCCGTACACAGTCAGGCAGTGGGGCCCATAGTCCATATAGGCACTGGGTCGCAGCCTAAGGGAGCCGGGCCGGATCGGGAACTCATGTCGCCCGCGGTGCGTTGCACGGTTTAAGCGGCCTTTGCCGGTCCTCAGGACTGGCAGTGCACATGAGGGGGCGAAACCAGGCACTATGGCGATAGCGGTGGTCCCGGAGAGAGGAGTGCCGGTGGAGGATCCCAACCACCAGGCAGACGCTCCCGTGTCCGAATGGACACCTCCCACCTGGGAGGAGGTGGTCCGCACTCATTCCGCCCGCGTCTACCGGCTGGCGTACCGGCTGACCGGCAACGTCCACGACGCGGAGGACCTCACCCAGGAGGTCTTCGTCCGGGTCTTCCGGTCCCTGTCGAACTACACGCCCGGCACCTTCGAGGGCTGGCTGCACCGCATCACCACCAACCTGTTCCTCGACATGGCGCGCCGCAGGCAGCGCATCAGGTTCGAGGGTCTCGCCGACGACGCCGCCGAGCGGCTGCGCGGGCGTGAGCCGTCGCCGGCGCAGGCGTACGACGACACCCACCTGGAGCCCGACATCCAGGCGGCACTCGACGCGCTCGCGCCGGAGTTCCGCGCGGCCGTCGTCCTCTGTGACATCGAGGGGCTGTCCTACGAGGAGATCGCCGCGACGCTGGGGGTGAAGCTCGGCACCGTCCGCAGCCGCATCCATCGCGGGCGGGCGCAACTGCGTGACGCGCTGGAACACCGCGCGCCCAGGGGCGACCAGCTCCCCCCGACCATCACCCGTGGGGAGGAGTTCGCATGACCGGTCTCAGTCATGACGGACACCACCGCGGGCCGCTTGGCAAGGAGTGCGCATGAGTCATCTTGGAGAACGCGTTTCGGCGCTGGTCGACGGTGAGCTGAACCACCACGAGCGCGACCGCGCCCTGTCGCACCTCGCCTTCTGCGCCGCCTGCCGGGCCGAGGTCGACGCCGTGCGGGCGCTCAAGACCCGGCTGCGGTCCCTGGACGGTCCGGCCGTGCCCGCCGACCTGTCGATGTCGCTGCTGAGGATGGCCGAGCCCGGCGGCCCGCTGCCGCCGCGCGAGCGGCCCTTTCCGTCCGGACGGACCTTCGGCGGCGCGCCGATCCCGAGCATGCACAGCGTGGCCCCGCCGGACAACCGGCCGCGAGGCCGGGCCCCGGGCGCCCGCCGGTCGAGGAGGTTCGGCTACGTCGCGGTGGGTGTGGCCTCCGCCGCGGTGGCGATCGGCACGATGTTCGCCGTGAACGGCTCCACCCCGGCCACGCACGTGCCGCCGGCCGACATGTTCGCCAACCACCACCGGCAGGTCACGCCCTCGGGTACGGCGACGCCGACCCCGTCGCCCACCGTCGTTCCCTGACCTCCGCGCGGACCGGCTCCGGTCCGCGCCCGTGACGACGCGCCGCCCGGTCCACCCGGCGGCGCGTCGTCGTGTTCCGGGGCCGCGCCGAACTCAATCCCCTTTGCCGGATTTGATGGGAAAAGTTCCATGGCTGGCATGCCGGGCGACGCAACGGGCATACGATCTGGATCCGGGACTCAGCCGAGCAGGAGACGATCTGGGCGAGTGGAGGTCATGTCTACACCGTCTGCGCGGGCGTTCCGGCCGGCATGGCCGACACCGCAGCGGTGGCGCCGCCGCACTGGCCCGGAGCGGGCCGCCGCACCACTCGGGGGAAGGCGCGAGCCGTTCACCCTTCTGTTCCGATCCCTTCGGGAAGGCACGCTTTACATCTCTCGTATGCCGCTCAGGGGAGGATTGCCGGATCGTTCCGGTGAGCGGCCTCGTGCGAGGCAAGGAGTGGTGAATATTCGATGACCGACGAGACCCGCCCCCACGAGGCGAACGACGCCGAGGGGCGCACGCCGTCGGGCTTCGCCGACGACAGGGGGAACGCCCCCGAACCCTCTCGTCCGGATTTCCTGCCCGCCGGAGAGGCGCCGCCGTCCGGCGGCCAGCCGTCGCGCGGCGACGGCTGGAACCGGCTGGGAGACCCCGGCCAGCAGGGTCAGCCCGGACAGCCGGGTCAGTACGGCCGGCCGGACCCGCACGGGCAGCGGAACCCCGGCGAGCACCCCGGGCCCGCCGACCACCCCGGCCCCGCCGAGCGGCCCGGGTGGCCGGAGACCGGCGAATGGGCCGCCCGGTCCGGGGAGAGCGGCCATGACCCGGCTCACAACCCCGGTCAGGACCCGAACCGGAACCCCGGCCAGGGGCCCGGCCCCGCCGGCGGCTGGGGCGACCCGTCGGGCAGGGCCCACCACGACACGGCGATCTTCACCACCCCGGCCGGCCCGCCTCCTCCGCCGGAGCACGCGTTCGGCATGGGCCCCGGCTGGGCCCCGCCCCCCGGCCCCCCGATGGGTGGCGCGGTCCCCGGCGGCAGGCGCGGGCCGCGCACCGGCACCCTCGTCATCCTGGCCGTGGTGATCGCGCTGCTCGCCTCGACGCTGGGCAGCCTCGGCACCTACCTCCTCACCCGGTCCTCGGCCTCCGGCACCGACCCGTCCTTCAGCCTGGGCAAGCCGCCGAACGGCTCCTCGGCCCGGCCGCCGGACTCGATCGCGGGCGTGGCCGCCCGGGTCCTGCCCAGCGTGGTCTCGCTGGCGGTCAGCGGCGGCTCCGGCGCGAACACCGGCTCGGGCTTCCTGATCAAGGGGGGTTACGTGGTGACCAACAACCACGTGGTCGCCGGGGCCGCGAACGGCGGTGAGATCCAGATCCAGTTCAGCAACCGCAAGTCCAGCCCGGCCCGGATCGTCGGCCGCGACCCCGAGTCCGACCTCGCCGTGGTCAAGCCCGACGACACCTTCGGCGCCCCCCAGGCCACGCTCGGCAACTCCGAGAACGTGGTCGTCGGAGACCCGGTCGTGGCCATCGGCTCCCCGCTCGGCCTGACCGGCACCGTCACCTCCGGCATCATCAGCTCGCTCAACCGCACGGTGCAGGCGGGCGAGGAGAACAGCTCCGACACCACCTGGTTCAGCGCGATCCAGACCGACGCCGCCATCAACCCCGGCAACTCCGGCGGCCCGCTGGTCAACGCCAACGGCGAGGTCATCGGGGTCAACTCGGCGATCGCCACGCTCGGCAGGTCGCTCGGCGGCCAGAGCGGCAGCATCGGCCTCGGCTTCGCCATCCCGGTGAACCACGCGCGCCGGGTCGCCGAGGAGCTGATCAGCACCGGCGTCGCCAAGAAGTCGCGGATCGGCGTCACCATCGACCAGACCTACCAGGGCGCGGGGGTCCGGATCGCGAGCGAGGCCGAGCGCGGCGCCCAGCCGGTCGAGCCGAACGGCCCCGCCGACAAGGCGGGTCTCAAGCCCGGCGACATCATCATGGAGGTCGACGGCACGGTGCTCCAGGACGGCAGCGAGCTGATCGCGGTGATCCGCAACAAGGCGCCCGGCGAGAAGGTGACGGTCAAGTATCAGCGCGGTGGCCGGGAGAAGACGGCCGTCGTGACCATCGGCACCGCGACCGCCCAGCCCTCGCCCACCCCCTCCTGAGGAGGCGACGGACGGGTGCAGGCTCAGGTGCGGGGACATTAGTCTGGAAGCTCCCGGGGTGTGTGCCCCGGGAGCCGCCCGGCGTTGCCCCGTTAGGAGATCACAGTGTTCGGACTCGGCTGGCCTGAGATCGTGGCGCTCGTGGTCATCGGCCTGCTCGTCTTCGGCCCGGAGAAGCTGCCGCAGGCGGCCGCCCAGGCGGGCCGTACGCTGCGCAACCTGCGGCAGATGGCCAACACCGCCAAGCAGGACCTCCGGACCGGGCTGGGGCCGGAGTTCGCCGACTTCGACCCGGCCGACCTGAACCCGAAGAACTTCGTCCGCAAGCACCTCACCGGCGAGCTGGAGGACGACTGGAACGGCGCCTCCGCGGCGGCCACCGCCACGGCCACGCCGGCGCCCGCCGGCTCCTACGCCGCCCAGGCGGGCGGCGAGCTGGGCTACGGCGAGATCCCGCCGTACGACTCCGAGGCGACCTGACCCGGGAAGGGCCGTCCGGCCCCCGGGAAGACGGGCAAGGGAAGACGAGAAAGAGGAGGCGCCCCCGCCGAAGGGGGGCGCCTCCTCTTTCTCGTCTTCCCGGGCTTTCCGCCGTCCCGGGGTCCGGCTGCCGCGTCAGCGGCCCCGGGTCGGGGAGATGCCGAGCTGCATGCCCCTGAGGCTGCCGGCCCGCTTGCCCAGGCCGTTCGCGATGCGGATCAGCTCGGCCGCGGCCGGGGCGTCGGGGTCGCTGAGCACCAGCGGCTTGCCCGCGTCGCCGCCCTCGCGCAGCCGCATGTCGATCGGCACCTGGCCGAGCAGCGGCACGCGCGCGCCGAGGGTGCGGGTGAGCGCGTCGGCGACGGTCTGGCCGCCGCCCTCGCCGAACACCGAGATCCGCTCGTCGCAGTGCGGGCAGGGCAGCCACGACATGTTCTCGATGACGCCGGCGATCTGCTGGTGCGTCTGCACGGCGATGGACCCGGCGCGCTCGGCCACCTCGGCGGCGGCCTGCTGCGGGGTGGTGACCACGAGGATCTCCGCCGACGGCATCCGCTGCGCCACCGAGATGGCGATGTCACCGGTGCCCGGGGGCAGGTCCATCAGCAGCACGTCGAGGTCGCCCCAGTAGACGTCGGCCAGGAACTGGTGCAGCGCCCGGTCGAGCATCGGGCCGCGCCACACGACCGGGGTGTTGCCCTCGGGCTTGAACATGCCGACCGAGATGACCTTCATGTCGTGCGCCACCGGCGGCATGATCATGTCTTCGACCTTGGTGGGCCGCTCGGAGACGCCGAGCATGCGCGGCACGCTGTGGCCGTAGATGTCGGCGTCCACGACGCCCACCTTGAGGCCGCTCGCGGCCATGGCGGCGGCGAGGTTGACGGTGACGGAGGACTTGCCGACGCCGCCCTTGCCCGAGGCGACCGCGAACACGCGGGTCAGAGAGCCGGGCTTGGCGAAGGGGATCTCCTTCTCCGGGCCCCGGGCGCCGCGCAGCTTGGTCTGCAGGGCCTTGCGCTGCTCGGGGCTCATGACGTCCATCTCCACCTGGACGCCGGTCACGCCGTCGATCCGGGAGACCGCGGTGGTGATGTCGCGGGTGATGGTGTCCTTCAGGGGACAGCCCGACACCGTGAGGAAGATCCCGACACGCACCACCCCGGCGGGGGAGATGTCGACGCTTTTGACCATGTCGAGTTCGGTGATCGGCCGACGGATCTCAGGATCGTTGACGGTCGCGAGGGCGGCCGTCACCAGTTCCGGGGTAGGTGCCATCGAAGTGTCGGCAACGACCGTCACCCTGGGGCGACGGGGTGCCGTCCCTCCTTGTCTATGATCGTCCGGGCGGGTCGTGCGGGCGGGTGCCCGTGCGTCGCGACGCCCAGCGGCTGGGCGAGGAGCCGCTCCCCGGAGGGAGCGGAGAAGAGGTCACGGCCCATGGTATGAACCCGGGGTCGTCACGGGGAATTCCGGGATCCGGCGGTGAACGCCGAATTCAGGAGATCCCCTATGTAGATGCATGTGCAACGTTCTAAGGTTACCCCGTGACCGTGACGGCGGGCGAGCCAAGAGAGGCCACCGGTCCCGAGGGAGCCGATGGCCCCGGGGATTCCGGGGACCCCGGGGGACCGGAGCTCTGGCGCATGCTCCAGAGGGCGCAGGCGCGCATCACCCGGGCACTGGAGGCCGAGCTGCTGCTCGGGCACGACCTCGCCCTGGCCTCCTACGACGTGCTGACCCGGCTGGCGGAGTCGCCGGACCGGCGGCTGCGGATGAACGACCTGGCCGACCGGGTGCTGCTGTCGCGCAGCGGCCTGACCCGGCTCGTCGACCGCCTCCAGCGGGACGGCCTGGTCGAGCGGGAGGCGTGCCCCGACGACGCCCGGGGCCTGTTCGCGGTCCTCACCGACGACGGCGCCGTACGGCTGGCCGAGGCCACCCCCACCTACCTGCGCGGGATCCGCGCCCACCTGCTGGGCGCGCTCGGCGCCGACGAGCTGCGCCGGTGCGCGGCCGTGCTCGCCGGACTCGCCGGACCGCCGCCCGGCGAGGGGTGACACGGCCGCGCCGGACCGGCCCGCGCCGGGCGTCCCGCGTCAGGACTCCTGCAGGTCGTCCTGCAGCCGCTGGAACTCCGAGCGGATGTAGTCGCGGGTGGCCACCTCGCCCAGCGCCAGGCGCAGGCCCGCGATCTCCCGGGTGAGATACTCCACCTCCGCCTGGTTGCGCTCGGCGGCGGCGCGGTCGAGCTCGTTCTGGATGCGGTCCCGATCGTCCTGCCTGTTCTGCGCGAGCAGGATCAGCGGCGCGGCGTAGGAGGCCTGGAGCGACAGCATCAGGGTCAGGAAGATGAACGGGTAGGGGTCGAAGCGCCAGCCGCGCGGCCCCAGGACGTTCCATCCGAGCCACAACGTCACGAAGACGGTCATGTACACGAGGAACCGGGCGGTGCCGAGGAACCGGGCGAACCGTTCGGCCATCCGCCCGAACGTCTCGGGATCGTACTGCGGGCGCAGCCGCGGCCCCGTCTCCCGGGGCAGGTCGAGCCGGTCAGTCATGCTCGCCGCCGGGCTCGCGGTACTGTTCGCGCCAGTCGTCGGGGAGCATGTGGTCCAGGACGTCGTCCACGGTGACGGCGCCGACGAGGCGGCCCGCCTCGTCCACCACCGGCACCGCCATCAGGTTGTAGGTGGCGAGGTAGAAGGTCACCTGGCGCAGCGTGTAGCCGGGCTTGATCGGGTCGATGGAGGTGTCCATGACCGCGCCGAGCAGGGCCGACGGGGGTTCGCGCAGCAGCCGCTGGAAGTGGGCCAGGCCGAGGTAGCGCCCGGTGGGCGTCTCGATGGGCGGCCGGGCGACGTACACCTGCGCGGCCACGGTCGGGGTGATCTCCCGCTGCCGGATGTGCGCGAGGGCCTCGGCGACCGTCGCGGTCGGCGGGAGCACCACCGGCTCGCTCGTCATCATGCCGCCCGCGGTGTCCTCGGGATAGACCAGCAGCCGCCGTACGGAGGCCGCCTCGTCCGGCTCCATCAGCGCCATGAGCGCGTCGGCGTCCTCGGGCGGCAGCTCCTGCAGCAGGTCTGCGGCGTCGTCGGGGTCCATCTCCTCCAGCACGTCGGCGGCCCGGGCGGGCTTGAGGCGGCTCATGATGCCGATCCGGTCGCGCTCCGGCAGCTCCTCCAGGACGTCGGCGAGCCGTACGTCGTCGAGGGCCGAGGCCACCTCGATCCGGCGCTTGTCGGGGAGGTCGTGCAGGGCGCCGGCCAGGTCCGCGGCGCGCATCGTCTCGAAGGCGACCAGCAGGTTGGCCGCGCCTTGGTCGCGCTGCACCGCGCCGAGCCCCTTGACCTCGGACCAGTCCACGATCCTGGTCGGGCCGCGCCGTCGCCGCAGCCCCCGGGGCGGGCCGCCGCGGACCACCGCCACCTTCGTGATCGACCACTCGGCGCGGCCGGTCTCCTCCATGGCGAGGTCCAGGACCGTCATGCGCTCCCCGCCGACCTCCACCTCAAGGTCGAGCATCTCGCCGATGGCCAGGGACTCCGAGGCCCGCTGCTCGAACCGCCGCACGTTGATCTTGCCGCTGAAGACGACCGCGCCGGCCTGGAACCCCCGCACCCTGGTGATGGGCAGGAAGACCCTCCTGTGCGCCTGGACCTCGACGACCAGTCCGTGCACGCGCGGCGGGGCCGTGCCGGAGATGGACACGACCACGTCCCGCATCCGCCCGACGCGGTCCCCGGCCGGGTCGAAGACCGCGACCCCGGCCAGGCGCGCGATGAAGATCTTCACATTTGAAGCGTAGGTCGCGCTTCGGATGGGCCGGTTCAAACGACGCTCACATTTCGGACGGCCCCTTGCCGCGGCCCGGAACGCCGTGACAGCATCAAAACCTTGAAACGGTAGTTACATGGAGGCTGACTATGAGGCGTGCCGCCTTGTCGATCGCGGTCGCGTCGTCCTGCTCCTTCGCCTTCTCCGGCACCATGGCCAAGTATCTCGCGGACGGCGGCCTGTCCCCGATGGAGTCGGTCTGGGTGCGGATGGCGGGGTCCGCCCTGCTGCTCCTCGGCGTCCTCGCCCTGGTCCGGCCGGGTGCGCTGCGCATCCCGCGCTCGCGGCTGCCGTTCTTCGTGGTGTACGCGGTGGTCGCGGTGGCGGGGGTGCAGGCGCTGTACTTCGCGGCGATCACCCGCCTGCCGGTGGGCGTCACCCTGCTGATCGAGTACACCTCGCCGGTGCTGGTGGTGCTCTGGGTGCGGTTCGTCCGGCGGGTACGGCTGCCGCGCGCCGCCTATCTGGGTGCCGTGGTCGCGGCCGTCGGGCTCGCCGTCGTGGTCGAGGTGTGGGCGGGCCTGGCCCTCGACCCGCTGGGCCTGCTGCTCGCCTTCGCGGCGGCGGCCTGCTGCGCAGGGTACTTCCTGCTCAGCGACGGCTTCGGCGACGACATCGACCCCCTCGGCCTGATCGGCTGGGGGCTGTTCGGCGCGGCCGTGGCGCTCGTCCCGCTCTCCCGGCCGTGGGACATCCCGTGGCGGGCGTTCACCCGGACCGCCGACGCCGGCGGCGGCCTCGCGCTGCCGGTGTGGGCCGCGACGCTCTGGCTGATCGTGGTCGCGACGGTCGCCGCCTACGTCCTGGGCGTCATCGCGATCCGGCGGCTGTCGGCCGCGGTCGGCTCCACGGTCGCCACGCTGGAGGTCATCATCGGCGCGGTGGTCGCCTGGGTGCTGGCGGGCGAGGCCCTCGGGTTCTTCCAGATCGCCGGCGGCCTCGTCGTCCTGGCCGGCGCCTACCTGGCCCAGCGGGCCACCGATGACCTGCCCCAGGTGGCGGTGGAGACCCCGGAGCCGGCCCGCACGGGGTGACCGGGCGGACCGGCCCGGCGGGACCGGCGGAGGGCCGCAAGGCCGCCTCACGGGGCGTCGGCCGCACCTCGAGCCGGCGCCGGTCTCCGCTCAGGGGGCGGGTTCGCGGGGCGTCAGCCGTACCACCCGGGAACCCGCGGCCCAGCGGGCCGTCAGCCCCGCGCCGTCGGCGGCGTTGAGCCGCTCCTTCGCCAGCGCGGCCACCGCCTCCGGGGACCGCTCCTGGTCCACCACCTCGACGTCCGCGTCGAAGGAGACCAGCCTGGCGCCGTTGTCCTTGCTGCGCAGGGTCACCCGGACCTGCCCGGCCTCGGTCAGGCCGGGCAGGTCCTGCTCACCGCCGCCGGTCACCACGTAGATCGCGCCGTCGTGCCAGACGTGCCAGGCGAGCCGGGGCCGATCCAGCGAGAGCCACAGGATCCCCGACTTCTTGGCGCCCTCTTCGATAACACCCATGCGGCGAATGTACGGCCCCGCGTGTCCCGTGGCCGGATCAGCGGCGGGAGAGCCGCCAGGCGGCCGGGAGCAGACCGGCCGCGATCGCGATCTTGGCGGCGTCGCCGACCAGGAAGGGGATCACGCCGGCGGCGAGCGCGGCGCCCAGGCCCAGCCCGGTGACGGCCATCAGGACCGGCAGGCCGAAGGCGTAGACCACCAGGTTGCCGAGGACCATCGTGCCGACCGTGCGGGCGGCGGTGCGGTCGCCGCCGCGCTCGGCGAGCTTGCCGACGAGGGCGGCGGCGGCGATGAAGCCGACGACGTAGCCGAACGTGGCCCCGCCGAAGCCCGAGGTGCCACCCTGGAACCACGGCACGCCCGCGACGCCGACCACGGTGTAGAGGATCATGCTGAGCGCCGCGCGGTTCATGCCGAGCGCCGCGCCGACGAGCATGACCGCGAAGGTCTGGCCGGTGACCGGGACGGGCCACATGGGGACGGTGAGCTGCGCGGCGAGCCCGGTCAGGACCGCTCCGCCGGCGACGAGCGCGACGTCCCGCACCCGGGACCCGGGGATGAGGTCGGACAGTACGGCGGGCCGGACCGCCGGAGAAGCGTTTGCCATCGTTCTCGTCTCCCTTTGCTGAAGCTTGGTTCCTCATTATTCGGACATCACCGGCGCGGGGTGTACAGGGGCACCACCAAGAACGAGGGTGAGACTTTGTATGACCGCCATAGCCCGGGGTCCGGCGCTCCGGTGCGGCGGCGGCCCGTTACGGTGTCGCCATGCGCTCCCGACGTTCGTGTCTCGCGGTCCCCGGCAGCAACCCGCGCTTCCTGGAGAAGGCACAGGGCCTCCCCGCCGACGAGGTCTTCCTCGACCTGGAGGACTCCGTCGCGCCGCTGGCCAAGGAGGAGGCGCGCCGGAACGTCGTTGCCGCCCTGCGCGAGGGCGACTGGTCGGGCAGGACGCGGGTCGTGCGGGTCAACGACCTGGGCACCCGGTGGACCTACCGGGACGTCATCGAGGTCGTGGAGGGGGCGGGTGGGTTCCTCGACTGCCTGATGCTGCCGAAGGTGGAGGACGCCTCCCAGGTGGCCTGGCTGGACGTCCTGCTCACCCAGATCGAGAAGGCGAGCGGCCTGCCGGTCGGCCGGATCGGCATCGAGGCGCAGATCGAGAGCGCCCGGGGCCTGGTCAACGTGGACGCCATCGGCGGCGCCTCCCCGCGCCTGGAGACGCTGGTCTTCGGCCCGGCCGACTTCATGGCCTCGATCAACATGCGGACCATGGTCGTCGGGGAGCAGCCCGCCGGCTACACCGAGGGCGACGCCTACCACTACATCCTGATGCGCATCCTCATGGCGGCCCGCACGCACGGCCTGCAGGCCATCGACGGCCCGTACCTCGCGATCAGGGACCTGGACGGCTACCGCCGGGTGGCGGCCCGGTCGGCGGCGCTCGGCTTCGACGGCAAGTGGGTGCTGCACCCGACGCAGGTCGAGGCGGCCAACGAGGTGTTCTCGCCGTCCCAGGAGGACTACGACCGGGCCGAGCTGATCCTCGACGCCTACGAGTACTACACGACGGTCGAGCGGCGCGGCGCGGTCATGCTCGGGGACGAGATGATCGACGAGGCGTCCCGGAAGATGGCGCTGGTGGTCGCGGCCAAGGGGCGGGCCGCCGGGCTGGCCCGCACCGAGTCCTTCACCCCGCCGTCCGCCTGATCCGGGCGGGCCGGCCGGAGCGCGGGGCCGGGCGGCCGGACGGCCGGACGGCCAGGCGGTCGGACGGCCGGACCGGAGGGGCGTGTGGGTCGTGGCGGGTGGGCGGACGGTGTTCCGGTCCGCCGGGAATCCGGAAATATGGCCCTAAAAGATGATGTTTCAGGCGGGTCGCTCGTAAATCTGACTAGAGAGGTCTCGCCAGCGCGGCTCCGGCGTGCTGCTCTGGACTGTGTACGGTTCCGGCCCCGGCCGCCCGCCCGGCGGAGGTGATCGTTTCGGCGGAACGGGGTAGGAGTAGGGTCCCGTGGGTTTCGCCGCCCGGCTGGCAATCGCGGCGGGGTGTCACGGGGACGGCTGGAACGGTCCGGGAGGGCGATCCCGGGCCGAGACGGGCTTCCTGCGAGGAGGTGCTGAGCGTGGTCCCGGGCCCCCACGACCCGCGCTCACCGGAACGGCCGCCGGACGACGGCTCCGGTGACGAGGCGGTCCCCGAGAACTTTCCGCCCACACTCCAGCACTTCCCACCCGGCCCCTCCGACGACGGCCCCAGGGGAATGCCGCTGGCCTCCCCCTGGATGCTCCCGCCGTTCGCCGCTCCCGTCCCGGAGGAGGAGCCCCTGCGGGCGCGCCCCGAGGGGCTGGGCGGCGAGCGCCGCCGTCCGCACACGCGTCCCTACTCCGCTTCCCGTGACGGCGCCCACGGAGCCCCCGACACCGGCGCCGTCTCCGAGGACCGGGACCGGGACGAGGACGCCGCGCCGCGGCCCGCCCCCCGCCGCGCCGTACGGCCCGACGTGCTCGTGGCATCCGGCCCGTCGCGGGCGCCGCGTTCCGTGGAGCGGGTGCGCCCCGTTGAACCCGTGGCCGAGGCCCCCGTGGCCGTGGAACCCGTGGAACCCGTGGCCGAGGCGGCCGGGGAGGGCGGAGCGCACGCCGTGTCCGACGACGACTTCGAGCCGGTGCGCCGCGTGGGGCGCCCCCGGGCGGCCGCCCGGCCCGGCCCGACCTGCTGGTCGCGCAGGGCCCGCCCGGCAGGCGCGGGCCGGGCGGCGGCAGGCACCACCGCTCCTCCCCGCCGCCCTCGGCCGTACGCCGCTCCGGCCCGACGCGGCGCAGGAGCGTGCGCGGCCTGGTCGTCCCGGTCGCGGTCGTCATGGTCCTCGCCGTCGCGGTCGCCGGCGGCCTGGCGCTGTGGGGATGGGTGGGCGATCCCTTCGGCGCCGGGCTGCGGCTGGTCGGCGACGAGAGCGGCTCCGGTGACTCCGCCTTCGTCGCGCGGCCCGAAGCCGGGGGCACCGGCTCCAGCCAGGTGCTCAACGCCGTGGTGGCCGACGGCTCGACAGTGGTGGCCGTCGGCAGCGACACCACCAGCCCGGTGCCCAGGCCGCTCTTCCTCGTCTCCACCGACGGCGGCTCGACCTGGCGGCTCGGCAGGGTGAACGGGCCCGCGGGCTTCCAGGGCGGGCCGACCGCCGTCGGCGCGGTGGCGGGCGGCGACGGCCGCTGGCTGGCCGCGGGCAATGACCTCCTCGGCACCGGCCAGGGCCTGTGGACCAGCGCCGACGGCTACGAATGGACCGCGGTGGACCCCGCGGGCACGGGCGCGTTCACCGCCGGCGACAAGGTCATGGAACTGGTCAGGACGTCCTCCGGCTTCGTCGCGGTCGGCACGACCGTGCTGCCGGACGGCACCGCCGGGGCCGTCGCCTGGGTCTCGCCCGACGGGCGCGGCTGGAGCAGGGTGGACACCTCGAAGATCGGTGCCCCGGACAAGGTGCGGGGCCTCAAGGCGGTCGTGGCCAAGGGCGACGCCGTGGTCGCGCTCGGCGACCCGGGGCAGGGGCGGTCGTCCTCGGTGATCCTGCGCTCGGCCGACGGCGGGCGGACCTGGCTGCGGACGGGGACGGAACTGGACGGCGTCATCCCCGAGCCCGGCACGCTCGCCGCCTCCGACGGCGGGTTCGTGCTCGTCCCGGCCCAGCAGCACGGCGAGAAGGGCGACGTCCAGGTCTACTGCTCCTCGCAGGGCGACGACTGGAACCGTTGCGGAAAGATCACCGGAATGGACTCCGACGGCGCCGGCGTCCGGCGGCTGACCTCCTCGTCGCAGGGGGTCGCGGCGATCGCCGAGACGGGCTTCGAGCGCTACGCCGTCTACACCAGCAAGGACGGCCACGACTGGGCCAGGTCCACCGACCTCGGCGAGGTCCCCGGCTCGCTGCGGGCGATCGCCGTATCCGGCACCGGCACGCTCGTCGTCGGCGGCGACGAGCGCGCCGCCGACGTGGACAACCGGCTGATCCTCATCACCGCTCCCAGGGGAGGCCGGGCCGCGCCGGTCCCGCTGGGCGGGATCGAGGGACTGGCCAGGGCCGAACGGGAGACCGCCCGGGTGGCCGCCGGCGCGGGCGGGTTCGTCGCCGTCGGCACCGCCTCCGGCGACGCGGGCATCTGGACCAGCGCCGACGGCCAGGGCTGGACGGCAGCCGGCCCGGCACAGGCCCTCGGCGGCCCGCGGCGCCAGTCGCTCGCCGACGTCGCGCAGGGCAGGCACGGCTGGCTGGCCGTGGGCGGCACCATGACCGACGCCTCCTCCACCGAGCCGCTGCTCCTCACCTCGGCGGGCGGCGCCGACTGGCGGCGGGTCCCGATCGCGGGCCCCCTCGCCCCCGCGGCCGACCACGACTTCCTCGCTCCGCACGCGGTGGCCGCCGGGCCCTCCGGCTACGTCCTGGCCGGGGAGGACCGCGGCCCGGCCGGGAGCGTCCCCGTTCTGTGGTTCACCCCCGACCTCAAGCGCTACACCAGGGCGGAGAAGCTGCCCGCGGGCGGCAGTGGGGTGCGGCTGCACGACGTCTCGGCGACCTCCACCGGCTACGTGGCCGTCGGCGGCGCCGGCACCGCCGGGCACGAGACCGGCGTGGTCTGGGTGTCCGCCGACGGCACCGACTGGACCGCGCGCAAGCCGCTCCTGCCGCCGGGGGTGACGTCGGCCGGCCTGCGCCACGTCGTCCTGCACGGCGGGAGCGTCGTCGCGACCGGCATCGCCCGGACCGACCAGGGCGACCGGCCCTTCGGCGCGGTGTCGGCCGACAACGGGACGACCTGGCGCGTCTCCTGGCTCCCGGCCGGCCGGGCCGCCGCCGTACAGGACCTGGCGGCCACGGACGATGGCGTGGTGGCGGTCGGCTGGGACGGTGTCCCCGGCGAGGGCGACAGCGCGGTCTGGACCTCCGAGGACGGGACGACCTGGCGGCGGCACGACCCCGACCAGGGCAACCAGAGCGGCGAGGGGGCCCAGTGGCTCGGCGCGGTCGCGGTCGCCGGGGGCCGGGTGGTGGCGCTGGGCCGCTCCACCACCTACGACGCCGACCATCTCACCGTGTGGCGCTCGACGCTCACCGCGGAGCGATGACCTGTCGCCCCGCCGTACGGTGTCCGACGCCCACCGCGGGGCGATGACCGGTCGCCTCGCCGTACGGTGTCCGGTCACTCGGTTCCGGCGCTCATCGCGGAGCGATGACCGACCACTCGGTGAGGGCCGCGAGCAGGCCGGTGGTCAGCGGGAGCCGGGCCAGCTCGCCGGGGGAGAACCAGCCCGCGTCGGCGGCGTCGTCGCCGGCCGCGAGGGTGCCGCCGCGCACCTCCGCGAGGTAGTCGCGGATCCCGTAGACGACGCCGCCGGGTCCCGGACGGTCCACCGAGCCGGCCAGGCGGCCCACGGCGACCGTCAGGCCGGTCTCCTCCAGCACCTCGCGCGCCACCGCCTCGGCGTCGGACTCACCGGGCTCGACCCGGCCGCCGGGCACCGACCACAGGCCCTCGCCGGGTGGACGCCCCCGGCGCACGAGGAGCAGCCGCCCCGAAGCGTCAAGGATGATCGCGCCGACACAATTTACCCGCACGTTGACAAGATTACGGCCGGATAACGAGCCGTGCCCTTGACGGAGGGGGCGCCGAGGACGCACCGTGGGTAATCGTGAGAGCCGCGCCTACCTGCCCACGGTGTTTCGGCCCGCTCCGCGCGCCCAGCGTCTGGTCGAGCGCCTGGAGATGCGTCCTGCACGGCGACGTCCTGCCGATGCAGGCGCCGATGCACCCCTCCGCCGCCGCCGTCGAGGCCGTCACCCGTGACGCGCAGGTGCCCGTCTGGCTGCCCTGGCCGCTGCCGCAGGGGTTCCTGGTCACCGGGCTGGCCGAGGCCGGAGACGACCGCACCGGGGCCAGGGCCACCGTGGTCGCGCTGTCCGGGCCGTCCCTGACCCAGGGCCCGGCCGACATGCTGGTGATCGCCGAGGAGCCCGGCGTCGGGCTGGGCGCGGGGCTCGCCGGGCTGGACGGACCCGACCCCGGCACGGGGCTCGACGAGGGCCCGGCGCACGCCAAGATCGACATCAACGGGCGGCCGACCCCGCTGTGGTGCGTGGCGGGCGCGCCCGACCGCGCGGTGTACGTCGGGGAGGCGCTGGGCAACTGGCTGTGGCTGGTCGTCTGGCCGCCCGAGGCGGGCTACCTCGTCACCCTGTACGAGCTGTCCCTGCGCGACCTGCGCGACCACGACCAGGCACTGGATCTGCCGTTCGGCGCGTTCTCCCCGCGC
Organism: Streptosporangium sandarakinum; assembly: GCF_050942225.1. Lineage (NCBI taxonomy): Bacteria > Bacillati > Actinomycetota > Actinomycetes > Streptosporangiales > Streptosporangiaceae > Streptosporangium > Streptosporangium sandarakinum. Next base: position 7,170,232 of record NZ_CP192034.1, on the reverse strand, counting down.
CTGGGCGGCGAGGGGCCGGCGGAGAGCGGCGAAGAAGGCTGAGGAACGAAGAGGGCTGAGGAGACAGGGCCCCCGGCGGCTTACGGGTAAAGTTCGGAAGCGTGACAGCGCGTATCGAACGAGTGGTGACCGAGGGGACCGTCGACGTCGACGGCGTCGAGCACGAGGTCGAGAACAACACCTGGATCGTTGGCGACGACGAGGAGGTCATCGTCATCGACCCCGCGCGTGACGCGGAGGCGATCCTGGCGAAGGTCGGCGAGCGGGAGGTGCTGGCCGTCGTCTGCACCCACGGCCTGCCCGACCACGTGGGCGCGGCCATCGAGGTCGCGGCCCGGGACGAGGCGGTGGTCGCCCTGCATCCCAAGGACCGGCCGCTGTGGCGGCGGACCTGGCCGGAGACCTGGCCGGACATCGACATGGAGGACGAGGGCGTGTTCGGCGTCGCCGACGTCGAGCTAGAGGTGATGTCCACCCCGGGCGTCTCGCAGGGCGGCGTCTCGCTCTACTGCGAGGCCCTGTCCGCGGTGTTCACCGGCAAGACCCTGCAGGCCGACGGACCGGGGAGGATCGGCGACGAGTACCCCGCGCTGGCCGACCAGCTCACCGCGATCGGCGGCCGGCTGTTCACCCTGCCCCACGCCACGCGCGTGATGCCCGCGCACGGCGAGGAGACCACGGTCGGCGCCCTGGAGCCGCAGTTCGACGACTGGCTGTCGGGTTCGCTGATCCGCCGCCAGGAGAGCGGCGAGAACGGGGCCGAGGGGTCGCTGACCGACGGCACGAAGGCGGCCGGCATCCGCCTCGACCTCCGCGACCAGTGAACCCATGGACCAGCTTCCCCTGGAGGGCATGCCGCGGCGGCTCTACTCCTGTACGCCGTCGCGGCTGAACACCTGGCTCGACTGCCCCCGGCGCTACCGGTTCACCTACATGGACCGGCCCGCGCCGTCCAAGGGGCCGCCCTGGGCGCACAACAGCGTGGGGATCAGCGTGCACAACGCCCTCGCGGGGTGGTGGCGCGAGCCGTACGAGCGGCGGACGCCGGAGACGGCGGCGGCCCTGGTCGGCAGGGGATGGATCGGCGAGGGTTTCCGCGACGCCGAGCAGTCGGCGGCCTGGCGGAAGCGGGCCGCGGAGATGACCGGCGCCTACGCCGCGACCCTCGACCCCGCCGACGAGCCCGTCGGCGTCGAGCGGACGGTCGCCGCGCGGACCCAGGTCATCGCCCTCTCCGGCCGCGTCGACCGGCTCGACCGGCGCGGCGCGGAGCTGGTCGTGGTCGACTACAAGACCGGCCGTCGGCCTCCCACCGCCGACGACGCCCGGTTCTCCCTCGCCCTGGCCGTCTACGCCGTGGCCTCGGAGCGGATGCTGCGCACCCCCTGCCACCGGGTGGAGCTGCACCACCTGCCGACCGGCTCGATCGTGGAGTGGGAGCACACCGAGGAGTCGCTGGCCGGGCACCTGAGGCGGGCCGAGGAGATCGCGACGGAGGCGTCGGAGGCCGACGACCGCTACCGCGCCTGGGCGGGCCCGGCGCGTCCCGCCGGGCGGACCGGCCGCGCGTCGCCGGAGGCCGGCCGTACGCCGCCGGAGGTCCCGGCGGAGATCGACGCGGTCTTCCCGCCCCGCACGGGACCCCTGTGCTCCTGGTGCGACTTCCGGAAGCACTGCCCCGAGGGCCGCGCCGCCGCCGGTGACCGCGACCCCTGGGACGGCCTGGCCGACGACTGAACCCCCGGACCCGCCGGGCCGGCGGGTCCGGTCAGTTCAGCAGGCGGGCCTCGGACTCGTTCCAGAACCGGGTGAGCGCGGCGGCCGTCGTCTCCGGGGCCTCGACCGCGGGGGAGTGGGCCGCGCCGGGCACGACCACGCACTCGGTGCCCAGCCGGTGGGCCATCTCCGCCTGCGTCTCCGGCGGCCAGCCGTCGTCGTGCTCGCCGCACAGCACGAACGTGGGCACCCCGACCTGGGCGAGGTCGTCGCAGCGGTCCGGCGCCGACAGCACCGCGTGGGTCATCGCGACCATCCCGGTCACGGAGTTGGCGAGCAGCCGCCCGCGCAGGAACTCGACGATCTCGTCGGGAACGCCGGCCGCCAGCGCCTCCGGCTCCATCCGGGTCTGCCACAGCTGCTCGATGCCCACCTCGGGCAGCTCGGCGAGCATGGCGCGGCTCACCTGGGCGCGCACCCCGGGGATGGCGGAGGGGCCCGAGCTCATCAGCGTGTAGGACGCGAACTTGGTGCGGCCGTCGATGACCGCCTCACGGGTGACCAGGCCGCCGAAGGAGTGGCCGACCAGGTGGACGGGGCCGCCCCCGCCGACGTGCTGGGCCAGGACGTCGATGTCGTTGCCGAGCGCCGGGCAGGTGTAGGCGGCGGGGTCGTCGGGACCCTCCGTCTCGTACTGGCCCCGCATGTCGATCGCGACGACCTGGCGGCCGGCCTGGGCGAGGGTCTGCAGGACCGCGATGAAGTCTTCCTTGCTGCCGGTGAGGCCGGGGACCAGCAGCGCGGGCCAGCGCTCGGCTATGCCACTGACCGGCATGGCCTCCAACGCGGCGAAGGTCCCCACGGTCGTCTCGATCCGGCGGGAACGGACGCCAGGAGGCAGGGTCAGAAATCGTGGCGTACTCACGTGGCCCCACGATACCTCTCCCCGCGGAGTGCCTTTGTGCGTCTGAGATGCGGAAAAAGGGGTGCGACCCGTCGGGTCGCACCCCTTTCGCCGAGGGCCCGGACCGCCTCCCGCCTCCCGGGCGGGCACGGTCCGGGCCCTCTCGCGATCTCCGCGCTTTCTGCCGCGCTCCGCCGGCTACTGCGGGCGGCGCTGGCCCCGCTGCCCCCGCGCGGGGGGACGGCGGCGGCTCTGCGCCCGCTCCGACGCCGCCGACGGGGCGATCTCGTCGTCGTCCGTCGCGAGATCCGGCGACTGGAAGATCACCGTGAACGGGCTCGCCGGGATGATCTTCTCCGGTCGCGGGCGGGAGTCCGGGGCGTCGGGCTCGTCGTCCCACCGGTCGGCCACGGGCTCCTCCTCCCGGACCGCGTCGTCCCGGTCGGTGTCCTTCCGGGCCGCACGGCTCCGGCCGGTGTCCTTCCGGACCGCGTCACCCCGGTCGGTGTCCTTCCGGGCCGCACGGCTCCGGGAGGTGTCGTCCCGGACCGCGTCGCTCCGGGAGGTGTCGTCCCGGGGCTCGTCGTCCTGGGCCTCGTCGTCCCGGGCCGCGCCGCTCCGCTCCTCGCCGCCGAGGCTCACCTCGGGGTTCAGACCGGACCTGCGGCGGCGGGACCTCGCGGGGCGCTCCTCCCGGACCTCCTCGCGGGGCGCCGCGTCCGTCTCCGGCACGGCGGGCTCGGCGACCGGGCGCCGCGCCTCCTCGGTCGCGAGCGGCGCGTTCCGCTCATCGACGGTCCCGGCGGCTCCGGCGGTCTCGGCGACGCCGGTGTCACGGACGCCGCCGGCGTCGGGCCGGGTGGGCTCCTCCGCCGCCCCGGCGGCCTGGACGGCCTCCTGGGCGCTCCGGCCGCCCCGGGTGCGGCGACGCTCCCGGGGAGTGCGGGCCGGACGCTCACGGCGCTCCCTGGACTCCTCCTCGCGGCCCCGGCGCGGGCCGCGCGAACGGCTGCGGCCGGTCTCGCCGAGGTCCTCGATCTCCTCGGCCGCCAGGCCCGCCCGGGAGCGGTTGGCGCGCGGCAGCACGCCCTTGGTGCCCTCGGGGATGCCCAGGTCGGTGTAGATGTGCGCGGAGGTCGAGTAGGTCTCGACCGGCTCGGCGAAGTCGAGTGACAGCGCGTTGTTGATGACCTTCCAGCGGGTGAGATCCTCCCACTCCACGAAGGTCACCGCGACGCCGGTCTTACCCGCCCGACCGGTGCGGCCGATCCGGTGCACGTAGGCCTTCTCGTCCTGCGGGCAGTCGTAGTTGACCACGTGGGTGACGTCGTCGACGTCGATGCCGCGCGCCGCGACGTCGGTCGCCACGAGAACGTCGATCTTGCCGTTGCGGAAGGCGCGCAGCGCCTGCTCGCGCTGGCCCTGACCGAGGTCGCCGTGGACGGCCGCGGCGGCGAAGCCGCGCTCCTTCAGATCCTCCACGACCCTGTCGCAGGCCCGTTTGGTCTCACAGAAGATCATCGTGAGCCCCCGGCCCTCGCACTGGAGGAGGCGGCCCACGATCTCGACCTTGTCCATCCGGTGCACGCGCCAGACGAACTGCGTCGTCTGCGGGGTCGCCTCGGCCTCGGCGTCGTTGTTCTCGGCCCGCACGTGGGTGGGGCGGCTGAGATAGCGCCGGGACAGGGCGACGATCTCACCCGGCAGCGTCGCGGAGAACAGCATCGTCTGCCGCTCCGCCGGGATGAGCTTGATGATCCGCTCGATGTCGGGCAGGAAGCCCAGGTCGAGCATGCGGTCGGCCTCGTCCAGGACGAGGGCGTTGATCTGGCTGAGGTCGAGGTGCTTCTGCTTGACCAGGTCGAGCAGGCGGCCCGGGGTGCCGACGATGACGTCGACGCCCTGCTTGAGCGCCTCGATCTGGGGCTCGTAGGCGCGCCCGCCGTACACGGTGAGGATCCGCGAGCCCAGCTTGCCCGCCGCCGTGACCAGGTCTTCGGTGACCTGGACGGCCAGCTCGCGGGTCGGCACGACGACCAGCCCGCGGGGCTTCTTGCGGTTCTTGCGGGGCTTGCCGACCCGCTGCAGCATGGCGACGCCGAAGGCGTACGTCTTGCCGGTGCCGGTGCGCGCCTGTCCGATGATGTCCTGGCCGTTGAGTGCCAGGGGAAGCGCCATCTCCTGAATGGGGAACGGCGTGGTGATGCCCTCGGTCTCCAGGGCATCGGCGATCTCCGGGGTGACTCCGAGGTCTCGGAACGTCGTCAGCTTGGCCTGCCTAAGTCTCCGTTGAAGGCAGTCCTGCCGGGACCACGGGCTGAAAGTTTCCCCGTGCCCGGGTCCTCGCGGAAGGGCCGGCCCTCTGATGTCATCAGCGACCGCTGCGGCGTCATGCCGACTTCGGGGGCGTCCAGGAGGTGAAATCTCCTGGGTTAACACGGGTGCGGTCGCACTTTCACAGAGCAGTGTACTCGATACCACAACGCGGAACCGATTTCTTGGTATTCCTACGGAATGGCGGGGTCCGGCAGCTCGTAGGCTTCCCTGCATGAGTGATTCCCCTCCCGGCGTCGCCGACCTGCTCGGCGTCCTCGCCTACGCCGAGCTCACCGCCTTCCTCCGGCTCGCCGAGGACGCCGCCCGGCTCGCCCCCACGCTGACCGACCGGGCCGCGCTCGGCGACCTGGCCGTGACCGAGTACGCCCACTTCCGGCTGCTGAGCGACCGGCTCACGGCTCTGGGGACGGACCCGGAGGAGGCGATGGCGCCGTTCGTCGGGCCGCTGGACGACTGGCACGCCAGGACCGCGCCGCACGACTGGCTGGAGGCCCTGGTCAAGGCGTACGTGGGTACGGGGATCGCGCTCGACTTCTACCGCGAGGCGGCCACCCGGGTCGACGAGGACACCCGCCGGCTGGTCGACGAGGTGCTCGTCGACGGGGGGCGCTCGCAGTTCGCGGTGGAGCGGGTGCGCGCGGCCATCGAGAACGACCACGTGGTGTGCGGGCGGCTGGCGCTGTGGGCCCGGCGGCTCGTCGGGGAGTCTCTCAGCCAGGGCCGGCGGGTGGTCGAGGCCCGGCCGGAGCTGGCGGCGCTGCTGGTGGAGGCGGCGGGGGAGGACATCACCCGGATGTTCGGCCGGCTGACCGAGGCCCACGGCGAGCGGATGTCCGCCCTGGGGCTGACCCCGGGGCCCTGAGAGGCCGTCCGGGCCCCGGGACCGCTCCCAGGAGCCCGTCCGGGGCCGCGGACCACTCCCGGGAACGTCCGGGAGCGGCCGGGAGCACGGAACCGCCCGGGATCCGTCGGCTGATCGGGGAGCGTGAAGCCGCCGGACGGTTGTACGGTGCGAGACATGAGGGTCCCGCGCCGCTACGGCACTCCTTCGACCAGATGTGGACCGAATCGCTGGGCGCTCCGCGCCGTGCTGCGCCGGGGAGACGCGGACTGCCCCGCCGTCAGCCTGGGACGCCACCCGGTCCACCGGGGCAGGCGCCCGCCGGGCTGCCGCCTCGCGGGGCGGGGGGACCGGCCGGGGCACTGCCCGGGAGACTGACCGGGAGGCCGGCCGCCCATCGCGTGGAGACGGCCGGGACGACCCGCCCGCGGACGCGCCGACGACCCGCGCCGGCTCGGCCCGTGCGGGCCGGACGCGGGCCGCGTGGCCGTCTCAGGGCGGGTTCTTCCTCGGTGAGAGGTCGTTTCCCGGGGACCGCCGAGGCGTCAGGAGCACGGCCGGGGTGGCGTCCGTCAGAGGGTGCCGCCGAAACCGACCGGCCGGCTCTCCTCCTCGCCGATCTCGATGAAGCCGAGCGAGGAGATGGGGACCAGCACCTTGCGGCCGCCGGTGTCGGTGATGCTGAAGACGCCGCGCTCGGGAGCGAGGGCCCTGTGCAGCTCCTCCTCGATCTGCTCGGCCGTCAGGTCGGTTTCGACTATGAGCTCACGGTGCACGGAGCGCACGCCGATCTTGATTTCCATCCTGCTCCCTTTCGACGAGGGTTGCTCGTCCCATGGTCGCCCCATCGGGGACGCGACGCGCCGGTTGATCGCGTCAAGCGAACAGGCGCGTCCGCCTCGCCGGCGCTCGGCCGTGCCGCTCCGTCAGTGCTCGGCGGTGGTGCGGGGGAAGCCGGATATGCCGCGCCACGACAGGCGGGCGATGAGCTGGGTGGCGGCGTCCTTGGGAATGGAGCCGCCGCTGCTGATCCAGTAGCGGGCGCTGACCTCGGCCATGCCGACCAGGCCGACGCCGAGCAGCCGGGCCTCGTCGCTGGAGCAGCCGGTGTCCTCCTGGATGACCTGGCTGATCATCTCGGCGCTCTCGCGGAGGTTGCGCTCGATGCGCTGGCGGACCGGGGCGACGTTGCGCAGGTCGGATTCGAAGACCAGCCGGAACGCCTCGCCCTGGGTGGAGACGAAGTCGAAGAACGCCCCGATCGCCGCCTGGACGCGCTGCTTGTTGTCGGTGGTGGAGGCCAGGGCGTCGCGGCAGCGGGCGATCATGTCGTCCACGTGCACGTCCAGCAGGGCGAGATAGAGCTCCTGCTTGCCGGGGAAGTGCTGGTAGAGAACCGGCTTGCTGACGCCGGCCCGTTCGGCGATCTCGTCCATCGCCGCCGCGTGGTAGCCGTTCTCCACGAAGACTTCCTGGGCGGCGCTGAGCAACTGGCGACGGCGGGCCATCCGGGGCAGCCGGGTGCCCCGGGGCTTGGCGTCCGGGGTAGCGGTCACGGCGTTCTCCTTGCGGGTGCTCCTGCTGTCCTGCGACATCCTACGCGTGGGTAACCAGGTCAGCGATAGTCGTCCTCGTCGAGCTCCACGACGCGCGTCTGCTCGGTGGCGTCGGCGGGGTCGGCGTCGAACGGGATGTGATCCGGCCAGTCGGGGCCGTCCTCCAGCACCGGACGGGTCTGCTCGACGGCGTCGGCCTCGGGGGTCTCGGGCGAGGCCCCGGAGACCCGGCCGGGGGTGTCGTCACGCTCCGGACGGGCCTGCTCGGCGGCGTCGGCGTCGGTCGTCTCGATCCCGATCTCCTCCTCCTCGGGAAGGTCCGTGAGCGTCTCGTCGTCCAGGTCCGCCGGACCATGACCCTGCACGTTCATCTCAGCCATCCGCTCTCTTCCGTTCTTCCGTGTGACCGGGCGAACATCGGACATCGCCCAGCGTACGACTTCGGGTCCCGCCCGCCGTGAAAGGCGGGGCATCGGAACCCCCATGGCGGGTAACTGCCCTGTTGGTGAGTGTTTACATCCACCTTGTTCACATTCCGAACGTACGTGCGAAGATCGGCGGGGCGGTCCCGAGACAGGGAGAGACCATGCGGAGCATCTGGAAAGGCGCGATCGCGTTCGGGCTGGTCACGATCCCGGTCGGGGTGCACACCGCGACCGAGCAACGCAACGTCACCTTCCACCTCGTGCACAAGGAGGACGCGGGCCGGGTCAGGTTCCGGAGGATCTGCGAGGTCTGCGAGGAGGAGGTGCCCTACGCCGACGTCGCCAAGGGCTACGAGCTGCCGACCGGCGAGATGGTCGTCCTGGAGAGCGAGGACTTCGAGGACCTGCCGCTCTCGACCTCGCGGCGGATCGAGGTGCTCCAGTTCTCCCCGGCCGCCCAGATCGACCCCATCCTGCTGAACAAGTCCTACTACCTGGAGCCCGACTCCGAGGGCGTGCGTCCCTACGTGCTGCTGCGCGACGCGCTCGAACGCTCCGGGCGGGTGGCGATCGTCAAGGTCGCGCTGCGGCAGCGCGAGTCGCTGGCGGTGCTCCGGGTCAGGGAGGGGGTGTTCGTGCTGGAGACGATGCTCTGGCCCGACGAGGTGCGTCAGGCCGACTTCGGGTTCCTGGAGGAGGAGGCCGAGGTCCGGCCCCAGGAGCTGAGGATGGCCGAGTCGCTGATCGACAGCATGGTCGCCGACTTCGACCCCGCGCTGTACAAGGACGCCTACCGGGAGGCGCTCCAGGAGGTCATCGAGGCCAAGGTCGCGGGACGCGAGGTCGTCGTGCCGGCCACGGTGCCCGAACCCGGTCCCGCACCCGACCTGATGGCCGCGCTCCGCGCCAGCGTCGAGGCGGCCAAGCGCCGGCAGCCGTCCGGCGGGGCGCCGGCCGCCGCGCGCGGGTCCGCCCGCGCCGCCGGAGAGGGCGGGGCCCGGGGACGGACCGGGGAACAGGGAGAGCAGGGAGAGAAGACCGGGGAGCAGGGGGCGGAGAAGGCGCCGCGCAAGGGGAAGGCGCGCCGCCCCGCCTGACGCGTCGTGACGCCGCCGTCCGGGGCGGGGCCGTCCCCGGTACGGCGGAGGCCACCGTACGGCGGCGGTCGTTCCGTTCCCGGAAACGCGGGGACGGGGGCCCCGCCGGCTCGACGCCGGTGAGGCCCCCGTCGTGATGCGCGCGGAGTGAGATCCGCCCGCGATCGGTGGAGCGTCAGCTGGTCGGCGCGGCGGCCGCGTCGCCGCCGCCGCCACCCTCGCCCCGGCGGCGCTCCGGCTCGCCGATCACCGGGTTGAAGCGCTCGAACTCGAAGTCACGGCGGGTCTGGGCCTGGCGCTCGCGCTGGGCCTGGGCGTTGTCGCCGCGCACGTCGTTGCGGTTGTTGTTGGCGGTGATGACCCTCAGCCTGAAGCGCCGGTGGCTGAAGTTGCGGCGGCCGCAGCCGCCGCCGCAGCCGCCGCAGCCGCAGCCGGTCTGGAAGCCGGTGATGGTGGTCGGAGCCACGGTGGCGCCGGCGGCCGTGGTGGCCGCGCCCAGGCTGATGATGCCGCCGGTCAGCGCGGTGCTGACCGCGAGACCCGCGAGAACAGTCTTGAACATTTGTATTTCCCCTTTGTGTGAGCGGTTCCCCGCTCGTTTCTCTGCGCTTCTCGAAAAATCACGTGCCGTCCGCCGGATGGCGCGCCGTTGCGGGCGGCGGCCGTGGAATGGGATTTCCGGCGGCGCCGGCCGCCCGGCCCCATTCGGGCAATGCCGTACGGGAATTCCCCGTGCCGGCCGGCGGGTGCCGTGCGGGGTCGTATTCGTCTCCCCGGGCACCCGGGCCCGCCGGGCGGTCACCGTCTTTCGCGGAGAACGGCGCCCCGTGCGGGCCCGGGCCTCACCCCCCGGGCGGGTTGGAACTCGTCACGGTCACGAGCCGGATCGCGCGCGGTCACCTGCTAGGGCCGCGTGCCGCGTCCCGGCCGGGCGACCGGTCAGTCGCGGTCGCCCTCCACGAACGGGTCGAACCGGTTGAACTCGAAGTCCCGGTCCTCCTGGAACTGGCGCTGACGCTGAGCCTGCAGGTTGTCGCCCCGGACGTTGTTGTGGTTGTTGTTGACGGTGATGACCCTCAGCCGGAAGCGGTGGTGGCTGCAACGGCGACCACAGCCGCCGCCACAACCGCAGCGGCGCCAGCCGCAGCCGCCGCCGCCACAGGTCTGGAAGCCGGCGACGGTGGTCTGGGCCACGGCGGCGTTGGCCGCGGTCGCGGTGGTGGCCGCGCCCAGGCTGACGATGCCGCCGGCCAGCGCCGTGCTGACCGCGAGCCCGGCGAAGACGCTCTTGAACTTGGGCATTGCGTTTCCCCCTTGAAAGGATCGGTTGCCCCGCTCTGACATTTCCGCGATTCCTCGGAAAATGTCCGAGATGGCCCTTAAGGGCCGATCTCTCGCAGACTTGATTTCCGTCCGCCTTGGGCAACAAACAGAGATTGGCCGCTTTTACTTCTGCCTTATCTATTTATCGACGCGGTTAGACTCTTATTAATTGTTTTGCTGTGAAATGTCTTTAATGTCGCTTTTGTGCCGAGGTGGGAGGTGACCGGCTATCGTCGAGCCAGAGGCCGTCACGGGTGCGACACGAGAGGACGAGGGGTCATGGAGCCGATTCCGGTCTGGCCGGGCGAGATGGTCGACATCGGAGGGCAGCGCCTCCACGTGCGGGCCACCCCGCCGGGACCGGCGGAGACCGCCGTCTACGTGCACGGGCTGGCCGGTTCCGCGACGAACTGGACCGACCTGATGGGCCACCTGTCGGACCTGGTCACCGGGCACGCCGTCGATCTCCCGGGAGCCGGGCACTCCCCGGAGCCGCCCGGTGGCGACTACTCGGTCGACGCCCACGCCCGCTCGGTGGCCGCGCTGGTCGAGCGGATCTCGGCCGGGCCAGTCCACCTGTTCGGCAACTCCCTGGGCGGCGCGGTCTCGGTGCGGATCGCCGCGACCCGCCCGGACCTGGTCCGCTCCCTCACGCTCGTCTCCCCGGCGCTGCCCGACCTGACCCCCCGGTACGGCCCGGCGCGGGTGGCCCTGTCGACGGTGCCGAGGCTGGGCGACTGGGCCGCGAACCGGCTCAGCATGCTGCCGCCGGAGCGCAGGATCAACGCCACGATGGCCATGTGCTACGCCGACCTCGGCCGCGTCCACCCCGACCGGCTGCGCGAGGCCGCCGAGGAGCTGCGCCGCCGGGACGGCCTGCCGTACGCCGGGGCGTCGATGATCGGCTCGGCGCGCGGGCTCGTCGCCGAGTACTTCCGGCGCGGCGAGGACAACCTGTGGCGGCAGGCGGCCAGGGTGACCGCGCCCACGCTGGTCGTCCACGGCCGCTACGACCGGCTGGTCAACCCCCGGATGGCGGCCCGTGCCTGGCGGACGTTCCCGCGCGTCCGGCTGGTGCTGCTGCCCGACGCCGGGCACGTGGCCCAGATGGAGGTCCCGGAGCGGGTGGCCAGGGAGGCCAGGCAGCTCATCACCGAGAGCACCGGGAACGCCCGGAGCGCCGGAAGCGCCGGGAGTGCCCGGTCGCGGATCGGGGAATGACCGGGGCGTCCCCCGGGTTGTCAGTGGTGCGCGCCGTGCTCGCCCTGTGCCCGGCCGCCTCTTGAAGACCCCTGAAACGGGAGCAGAACTGTGTCGTTGCCACCGCTGGTAGAGCCGGCAGCCGAGCTGTCCGTCGACGAGGTGCGTCGTTACTCGCGCCATCTGATCATCCCCGACGTCGGGATGGCCGGTCAGAAGCGCCTGAAGAACGCCAAGGTGCTCTGTGTGGGCGCCGGCGGCCTCGGCTCACCCGCGCTGCTGTACCTCGCGGCCGCGGGTGTGGGCACGCTGGGCGTGATCGACTTCGACGTCGTCGACGAGTCCAACCTGCAGCGCCAGGTCATCCACGGCCAGTCCGACGTCGGCCGCCTCAAGGCCGAGAGCGCCGCCGCCAGCGTCCGGGAGATCAACCCGCTGATCGACGTGGTCGTGCACAACGTCGCGCTGAGCACCGACAACGTCATGGAGATCTTCTCCGGGTACGACCTGATCGTCGACGGCACCGACAACTTCGCCACCCGCTACATGGTGAACGACGCCGCGGTCCTGCTCGGCAAGCCGTACGTCTGGGGCTCGATCTACCGCTTCGACGGCCAGGCCAGCGTGTTCTGGGCCGAGCACGGCCCCTGCTACCGCTGCCTCTACCCCGAGCCCCCGCCCCCCGGCATGGTGCCCTCCTGCGCCGAGGGCGGCGTGCTCGGTGTGCTGTGCGCCTCGGTCGGCTCCATCCAGGTCAACGAGGCCATCAAGCTCATCGCCGGCATCGGCGAGCCGCTGGTCGGCCGCCTGATGATCTATGACGCCCTGGAGATGAACTACCGCTCGGTCAAGGTCCGCAAGGACCCCGAGTGCGTGCTCTGCGGCAAGAACCCGACGGTCACCGAGCTGCTCGACGACTACGAGGCGTTCTGCGGCGCGGTCTCGGCCGAGGCCCAGGAGGCCGCCTCCGGCTCCACGATCAGCGCGGCCGACCTCAAGGCCATGCAGGACGCCGGCGAGGACGTCTTCGTCGTCGACGTCCGCGAGCCGAACGAGTACGAGATCGTCTCCATCCCCGGCGCCGTGCTCATCCCCAAGGGCGAGTTCCTCAACGGCTCCGCGCTGGAGCGGCTCCCGCAGGACAAGAAGATCGTCCTGCACTGCAAGTCCGGCGCCCGGTCCGCCGAGTGCCTGGCGATCGTCAAGAACGCCGGCTTCTCCGACGCCGTCCACGTGGGCGGCGGTGTGCTGAGCTGGATCAAGACGATCGACCCGAGCCTGCCGACCTACTGATCGAGCGAGGGGCGGCGTCGCCCGGCGGCCCGGTGGCCGCGGGCGACCCCGGCCCACCGGCCGCCGAACGGGCGGCCACCCCCGTACAGCCCGCCCGGCCGCGCACCCCGCGCGGCCGGGCGGCCGTCGTTCCGCGGCGGTCCCGGCCGGCGCCCGCGGAGTCTCACACCGGTTTTCACCGTGGCTCGCGCCGACCTCCGCGGCGGTTCACACTTTTTTGTAGCGGTTCGCACTCTTCTGGCCGCACTAAGGTCAAGGCGTGGGCGGGATTCATGATCGGCGAGGGCGGGCCTGGCCGACGCTGGTCATCGCCTCGCTGCTCACGCTGACCTGCGTGATCGTGGCCGGAGCGGCGGTGCGTACCGCGGCGGCCGAGCTCACCCGCGGGCCGACCCCCGCCGAGCTGGAGCGGGCCTCCCTCGGCGAGCTGGCCCGGCGCTGGCAGACCTGGCCCGCCGGGCGGATCTTCCCCGAGTCCGTCGGCTACGCCGCCGAGCAGGGCGGGCGGGAGAACGCCCTGCGCGTGGGCATCTCACCGGAGACCCGGTGCGACCGGGCGGTGGACGCCGGGCTCCACGGGGCGCTGCGCCGGGCGGGGTGCCGGGGGATCCTGCGCGCCACCTACATCGACGGGCTTCAGGGGATCGTCGTCACCGTCGGCGTCGCGGCCTTCGGGACGGAGCGGGGCGCCGCCACGGCGGAGGCGGCGCTGCCCAGGGGCGGCCGTCCGGCGCCGGGCCTGCGGGCGCTGGCCTACCCCGGCACCGTCACCGACCGGTTCGGCCAGGACGAGCGACAGGGCGGCCTGGTGCGGCGGGCCGGGCCGTACCTGGTGCTGGCCACGTTCGGGCAGGTGGACGGCCGGCCCGCCCGCGCGGCCGGGACCCAGCGGCCGACCGTGTTCGCCTTCGCCGGCGACATCGCCGACCGGATCCTCGCCGACCTCGCCACGCCCGCGCGGCCCGACTGCGCCTCGGCGGAGTGGAGGTGCTGAGGCGCGGGGCGCCGGGGGCGCGGTGGCGCCGGGACGGGCTGTCCCGGCGGCCCCGGCGGTTCCGGTGGCGCCGAGACGGACGAGCACGGCGGCGCTGGGACGGGCGGCCCCGGCGGTCGCGGCGTTCCTCCTGGCCGTGGCCGGTACGGCGGGCCCCGTCACCGCCGCCCGCGCCGACGACGTGCGGACCGCCCAGGAGCCGGTGCTGCGGACGCTGGACCTGCCGAACGCCTGGCGGATCTCCAAGGGTGAGAACGTGACGGTCGCGGTGCTCGACTCGGGGGTGGACGCGACCCACCGCGACCTCGCCGGCTCGGTGGTGGAGGGCAGGGACTTCGCCCGGGGCGCCAACCCGCCGGGCGTCGTCCCCGCGCGGCTGCACGGCACCTACATGGCCTCGCTCATCGCCGGGCACGGGCACGGCCCGGGCGGCGCCGACGGGGTCGTCGGCGTCGCGCCGAAGGCCGAGGTGCTGTCGGTGCGGGTGATCCTGGAGGACGAGGAGCCGGGCTTCCGGCGGTTCAACACCGCCACGCGGTTCGAGAACGTGGTCGCCAGGGGCGTCCGGTACGCCGTGGACCACGGCGCCGACGTGATCAACATGTCGATCTCCAAGGAACTGGCGACGAAGGAGGAGCGGGCGGCGATCCGTTACGCGATCTCCAAGGGGGTCGTGCTGGTCGCCGCCGCGGGCAACGACGGGGCCCGGAAGTCCGCCGGTACGGGCTACGCCCCCTACTCCTATCCGGCCGCCTTCCCCGGGGTCGTCTCGGTCGCCGCGGCGGACCGGAAGCTGCGCCGGGCGTCCTTCTCCAACCGCAACCCCTCGGTGCTGCTGGCCGCGCCCGGGGTGGACGTCCTCGGCGCGGGACCCGGCGACGAATACTGGGTGGGCAGGGGCACCTCGCAGGCGGCGGCGCTGGTGTCGGGGGTAGCCGCCCTCATAAAAGCGAAATATCCGCGTATGTCGCCCGCGCTGGTGGCGCAGGCGCTCACCGCCGGAGCCACCCGGCGGCCGAGCGGCGGCTACGACACCGGCCTGGGGTTCGGGGTGGTCAACGCCTCCCGGGCGCTGGCCGAGGCCGCCAGGATCCACCGCCACACCCTGACCGCCCGGGCGGGCGCGCTCCAGGACCCCGCGAGCCCGGTCGGCCGGGCGGCCGGACCGGTGCAGGTCGTACGGCGGGATCGGGACATGATCAACCTGTACGGGGGGATCGCCGGGGCCGCGGGACTGGGGGCCGTCGCGTCCCTGGCGGTGCTCGCCGTCTCCGCCCGCGCCGCACGCCGCCGCCGGGCGGCCGGGCCGATCCCGGACGGCCCGGTCACCCGTACCGCGCCGGAGAACGGCGGCGCGGTCATCCGTACCGCGCCGGAGAACGGCGGCGCGGTCATCCGTACCGCGTCGGAGAGCGGCGGCACGTGGCCGATTCCGGACAGCGGGGACACGCGGTCCGCCCCGGGCGGCGGGGAGGCATAGGGCGGCGGAGCCCGGCGACGTAGCATCGAAGTATGTCGATGCCCGGGCGTTCGCAGGAGCCGCGACGGCGCCTGAAGGCCCCGGCGTCCGGTGCCCGCGGCGGGTGGCCGCCGCCCGGTTCCCGGGCGTCCGGCGCCGCGCGGGCGCGGCGGGTCCCCGCCCCCGCCGTCCCCCGGCGGGTCCGCCCCTGGCCGGCCGCGTCCCGCGACCGCGCCGCCGCCGAGCGCGCCGTACGGGCGACCCTGGAGCAGGGGGTGCGGTTCCGCGCGGTCTTCCTGCTCCTGGCGGGCGTGATCCTGGTCATCGCCATGACCAACGTGCTGGTCGGCGCGGCCGGACTGGTCCACGAGAGCGGGTCTCGCCGCCTCACCCCCGCCGAGCAGGACCGCTACGTCAAGGACGAGATCGCCGGGCGCTGGCGCACCTGGCCCGCGACCCTGGTCTTCCCCACCGAGCTGCAGTACGTCGGCCTGGGCGGGGCGCAGCAGTACGCCCGCCGGATCGGCATGGCGCCCGAGGTCCCCTGCCGGGTCGGCACCGACACCCCGGTCGGCACGACCCTCGCCGAGCAGGGCTGCCGCACGCTGCTGCGGGCCACCTACGCCGACCAGACCTCGTCCTTCGTCGTCACCGTCGGCATCGCCGTCCTCGGCGACGAGGAGCGGCGGATGGCGGCCACCTCCCGGCTGGCCGTCGACGATCGGGTGGGGGTGCGGCCCGTGGCGTTCCCCGGTACGGCGAGCGCCCTGTTCGGCGCGGCCCAGCGTCAGCGCAACGCCTGGATCGGGGTCGGCCCCTACATCGTGTTCTTCACCGCGGGGTACGCCGACGGGCGCACCCGCGAGGCGGTCGCGCCGGAGGAGATCCTGCACAGCGAGCTGTGGCCGGTGGCGCAGTCGGTCGCCGGGCGCATCGCCCGGGCGCTGGGCGACGAGCCCAGCGCCGTGCCCCGGTGCACCCAGGGGAACGTGTGCTGAGGCGGGGCCTGCCGCGGGCGGCGGGCGCCCTGGCCGCGCTCTTCCTGCTGGTCCCCGCGCCGCCGGCCGCCGCGGACGTGCGCCAGGACCAGCGCTGGGTGCTGCAGGCGCTCGACGTCGAGCAGGCGTGGAAGGTCACCCGGGGCGTGGGGGTCACCGTCGCCGTGGTGGACAGCGCGGTGGACGCCGGGGTCGCCGAGCTGCGCGGCAGGGTCGTCTCCGGGCCCGACATGGGATTCGCCGAGAGCGCGCTCCCGGGCGGTTCCGCGCCGGGCATGCACGGCACCGCGATGGCCTCGCTCATCGCCGGGGCGGGCAAGGGCGACGGCGGCCTGCTCGGCGTCGCGCCGGAGGCCGGGATCCTCTCCCTGCCGCTGGTGCCGCGCGAGGACGAGGACGGCGAAGGCGGGATCGGCGCCGCGCCGCCCAGGGTGGAGCGGCGGCAGGGCGCCGACAGCCCGCTGGCCCGCGCGATCCGCTACGCCGCCGACCACGGGGCCAAGGTCGTCAGCATGTCGCTGGGCGCCTACGGGCCGCACCGGGCCGAGCGCGAGGCGGTCTCCTACGCGCTGTCGCGGGGCGTGGTGCTGGTCGCGGCGGCCGGGAACGACGGCGGCTCGGCCTACACCGCGAGCCACGGCACCTCCTTCTGGAGCTTCCCGGCCGGATACTCCGGGGTCATCGGGGTGGGCGCGGTAGACGCCCGCGGCGAGCCGGCGCCGTTCAGCAGCGACAACCTGTCGGTCATGGTCGCCGCGCCGGGGGTGGGCGTGCCGGTGACGCTCCCGGGCGGCGGGTACGGCATGTCGGAGGGGACCAGTGCGGCGACCGCGCTGGTGGCCGGGGTCGCCGCGCTGATAAAAGCGAAATATCCGGATCTGCCGCCCTATCTCGTGTCGCGGGCCCTGACCTCCACCGCCACCTCCCCGCCCGCCGCCGGATACGACGACCACATCGGGTTCGGCGTGGTCGACGCCGCGGCGGCGCTGGCCAAGGCCGGGGAGCTGGCGGGCGCCCGGTCCGGGCCCGGGGAGCCCCCGGGCGGGCACTTCGGGGCAGGCGCGTCGGCCCCGCCGCCGGAACGGCCCGGCCCGGACCCGCTGCGCCTGTGGCTGTACGGCACCGGCCTGCTGACCGGGGTGCTGGCCTTCACCGGGGCCGCGGTGGCGCTCAACCGGCGTCCCGCGCCGTCCGGCCCGCGCGGCGGTGGGGAACCGGGCGGCCTCCGGTGGCGGCGCAGGCCGCTGTGGCCGGGACCGCGGCGCGGGCCGGAGGGATGAGTCCGCGGGGACGGTTCGAACTCGATTCGAACGCGGTTTGGACACCGTTCGGACACTCTTCGGGTGTGGCGCGGTCCGATCTTCGGATCTCCGGCACGAAGGCGATCAAAGGTTCGCTAGGGTCGCCCCTCATGGGGTACGAGTTGCGCGTGGAGCGCCCGGCGCCTCTCGCCTTCGCGGAACTCGCGACTGTGCTGGGGCAGGCGGGGTTCGAGTTCCGCGGTTCACAGGAGACAGGCGAGGTCATGGCCCGCCACGCCGACGGTCTGCACGCCGTCGCGGTCTGGAACGGCGGCCTGTCCGGCGCGCCCGGGTCCGACTGGCACGTGGCCCAGCTCGCCCGGGTATCGACGCTGCTGAACGCCAGCCTGGTCGGCGAGGACGGCGAGACCTACGCGATCCGCGAGGGTCGTCTGGAACAGCTGAACGGCTCGGCGTCGTACGAGTTCGGCAAGGTCGACGAGATCCTGGCCGCCGGACCGGCCGCATGGAGCCGGTAGGCCACCCGACACCGTACGCCGAGCGGGTGCTCGACCTGGTCGAGCGCATCCCGCCGGGGATGGTCATGTCCTACGGCGACATCGCCGAGTACCTCGGCGAGGGCGGTCCCCGGCAGGTCGGCCGGGTGATGTCCCTGTGGGGCGGCGGCGTGCCCTGGTGGCGCGTCGTGCACGCCGACGGCACCCCGCCGCCGGGCCACGAGCGGCGGTGCCTGGAGCACTGGCACCGGGAGGACACCCCGCTGCGGGGTTCCCGCGCCGACATCCGCGCGGCCAGATGGGACGGCACACCCAGAAACCGGGCGTAATCGACGTCCGCGGGCCCACTACGATGGCGTAGGACAGCGATCTGTCCGAAAGGCGGTGCCTCCCCCCCATGGCCACCGGCGTCACACCCGTGCGGGCAGGCGGCGATTCCGTCGCCGACCGCCTGAAAGTCGTCCAGGACCTCTGCGACCGCGGGGAGCCCCTGGAATCGATGATGGCGGCGGTGCTCGCCGAAGGGCTCACGCCCGCCCAGCGCCGCCGGTTCGACGCCGAGGTCCTGGCGGGCCCGCTCGGCACCCGGCTGGACCTCGCGGTCAAGCGCGGCGCCGCCCGCAGGCGCGAGTTCGTCACCCTCGTCAAGCCGTACCTCGCCGGGGTGGACGCCAAGGTCAAGCGCGACCTGCCGGTGGCGCGCAGGATCGCCTTCCACCTGGTCGACACCCGCGAGGCGGACGACCTCGTCGAGGGCGACGCGCTGCAGAAGATCGTCACGGCCGCCGCCGAGCCGTCCCGCCGGGTCCGCAGGAAGATGCGCTGGTACGCCGACCTGCCGTTCCAGGACGAGCTCCCGGAGAGCATGTTCCGGCTGCGCGCCGCCGACCTCGTCCCGATCACCCGGATCGAGGACATCTCCTGGTCCGACGGGCGGCTGCGGATCACCGGCCACGCCTACCTCGCGGGCCTGTCGGTCCGCGGCCCCCGCCTCAACCGCGCCACCGTCGTGCTGCGCGGCCCCCGCTGGCTGCCGCCCGTACGGCTGCGCACCCGCCGCGTCCTCGACCCCTCGGCGACCCACGGCGCCGCCGAGGCGGGCTGCAACTACGACTGGTCCGGCTTCGTCGCCGAGCTGCGTCCCTGGTCGCTGCGCTGGCGCACCGGGGCGCGGGCGGTGCTGCGCGGCGGCAGGCGGCTGCTGCGCCGCCGCTCCGCCGTGCGCGACACCACGACGTGGCGCGCGGAGATCGTGATCTGGAGCCGCGGCGCCCGCGCCGTCGGCCTGTTGCGCGGTCCCTCCACCGGCCGCACCGAGCGGCCCGCGGGCCTGGACATCGGCCATCGCCGGTGGATCCGCCCGGTCTGGACCTCCGACCGCGCCCTGCAGATCGCGCTGCAGCCCACCCGGGCCGAGCTGACCGGGGTGACGCTGGACGGCGACCGGCTGGAGCTGCGGGTCTTCCTGCCCGGCAAGCAGCACGCCAGGGGCAACGCGCGGCTGGACGGCCACCGCATCGCCGCCGACTTCACCCCCGTCGAGGGCGGCACCGACGTCGTCGTGCCGCTCGCCGTACCTTCCCTGCTGCAGGAGCGCGACGGCGGCAGGCTCTGGGTCGAGCCCAAGGGCGAGCCCGCGGCCCCCGTCATGCTGGGCGGCGCCGCGGAGAGCCGCTCGGTGATCGGCGAGCGGGAGATCACCGTGCTGGGCGACCGGCGCGACCGCGTGTCGGTCTCCGCCCAGCGCGTCCGCCCCGTCATCTCCGAGGCGGCCTGGGCCGCGGACGGCACGCTCACCCTCGCCGGCTCCTATCCCGCCGCCCCCGGCGAGGTCGAGTTGAGCCTCAAGCACCGCACCGGCCTCATCCACACCGTGCCGCTGGAGCGCGACGGCGAACGCTTCACGGCGCGGTTCGCGCCCGCCGCGATGCCGCGCTTCGCCGGGACCGTCCCGCTGGCGAGCGGCACCTGGAGCATGGCGGTCCGCGACCCCGGCGGGAAGATCGTGCCGGTCCGCGTCGACCACGCCCTCCTCGACTCGCTGGACGAGGAGACGAAGGTCCGCGACGGGCGGGAGTACCGCCTGGTCTCCACCCGGTTCGACGTGCCCGTGCTGACCGTCGCCGAGCACGTGCCCGACGACGAGAAGGGCGCCGGCGGCCTGTACGCGCTGCAGCGCACGTTCTACCCCGCCCAGCGGGCCATGGAGACGACCGACGCGACCGTCTACGTCTCCTACGACGGCCGCCAGTACGAGGGCAACGTCCGCGCGGTCTACGAGGAGCGCGTACGGCGCGGCGACGACCGCGAGCACATCTGGGTGGTCAAGGACGGCGCGTTCGTCCCGCCGGGGTCGGCCGAGCTGGGCTTCGGCCCGGACATCCGCCCGACGGTGGTCCGCTCCGGCAGCCGCGAGCACTACGCGGCGCTCGCCCGCTCGCGGTACATCGTGGCCAACGGCTTCCTGCCGCCGTGGTTCCGGGCCCGCGAGGACCAGACGGTCGTGCAGACCTGGCACGGCAGCCCGCTCAAGCGCCTGGGCAACGACCTGCCGCACATGTCGCGCGACCCGAAGCCGCCGGCCTGGCACCGCCAGGCGGCCGAGGTGCGCGGCTGGGACCTGCTGGTCTCCCAGAGCCCGTGGGCCACCCCGATCCTGCGCAAGGCGTTCGGCTACCGCGGGGAGGTCCTGGAGAGCGGTTACCCGCGCAACGACGTGCTGTCGTCCCCCGACCGGGACGAGATCGCCGCGCGGGTGCGGCGCGAGCTGGGCGTCGCCGAGGGCTCCACCGTGGTGCTCTACGCGCCGACCTTCCGCGACTACGACCGCAGGAACGCCTCGGTGAAGCTGAACCTCGCCGAGGCGCGGCGGGTCCTCGGGGCGGGCCACACGTTCCTGGTCAGGGGACACCCGATGCAGGCGGCCCCGAACGTGCCGCGTGATCTCGCGCTGGACGTCACGACGTATCCGGAAGTGACGGATCTGTTGTTGATCGCCGACGTGCTGATCACCGACTACTCGGCCATCATGTTCGACTTCGCCGCGACCGGCCGGCCCATGCTCTTCTTCACCTACGACGCGCAGCGCTACTCGGCCAAGCGGGGCCTGTACCTCGACCTCGCGGCCGAGGTCCCCGGGCCGATGTTGACGACCGCCGCCGAGGTGATCGAGGCGCTGCGGACGATCGACGAGGTGGCCGCCGCGCACGCCGACCGCTACGAGCGGTTCCGCCGCACCTACGCGCCCCGCGACGACGGCAAGGCGACCGGCCGGCTGGTGGACCACGTCTTCGGCGGCTCCTGACGCGTACGGGGGCCGGGCCGCGGTGAGAACTCCGGACATCCTGTGAGATTTCCGACGGTCCCGGATTCTCCAGGGGCGCGTTCCCGCCGAGGTCCGGCCGGTTCCCCCGGGCGGTCCGCCCGCACCGGCCGCGTCTTTCACCGTGCGACTCGCACGGACTCGGCACGATCATCGTCCGGGATCTGGTGGAATGACGAGTTGTGAGTGGTCAGGGTTGGCGTCTGGTACGTCGTGAGGGCGCGGGGAGGGCTGTTGCCCCCGTGCTCGACGAGCACCAGCGTGCGGTGGTGGCCCATGAGAGCGGCCCGCTGCTCGTGCTCGCCGGGCCCGGCACCGGCAAGACCACCACGATCGTGGAGAGCGTGGTCGACCGGATCGAGCGGCGGGGCGCCGACCCCGAACGGGTGCTGGTCCTCACCTACAGCCGCAGGGCCGCCGAGGAGCTGCGCGAGCGCATCACCGCCCGGGTCCGCCGCACCACCCGCACCCCGCTGGCGATGACCTTCCACTCCTACGCCTACGCCCTGCTGCGCCGCGAGGCCGTACTCGCCGGACGGGTGCCGCCGCGCGTGCTGACCGCCCCCGAGCAGCTGCTGGAGATCCGCCGCCTGCTCCACGGCGAGCTGGAGGACGGCGCCCTCCACTGGCCCGAGGACATGCGCGAGGCCCTCGCCACCCGCGGCTTCGCCCAGGAGCTGCGCGACTTCCTGGCCCGCGCCACCGAGATCGGCCTCGGCGGACGCGACCTCGTCGAGCTGGGCCGCCTGCACGGCCGCCCCTCCTGGGTGGCCGCCGGGCGGTTCGCCGACCGCTACCACGCCCGGTTCGACCTCGACGCCGAGCCGGTGCTCGACTACGCCGACCTGGTCCGCGCCGCCGCCGCCCTGCTCACCGAGCCCGAGGCGCGGCTGCGTGAGCGGTCCGCCTACGACGTCGTCTTCGTCGACGAGTACCAGGACGTCGACCCGGCCCAGGAGCTGCTGCTCCAGCAGCTCGCCGGGGAGGGCCGCGACCTCGTCGCGGTCGGCGACCCCGACCAGTCGATCTATAGCTTCCGCGGCGCCGACGTGCGCGGGATCATGGACTTCCCCGACCGGTTCCGCCGCGCCGACGGCGCCAGGGCGCCCGTCCTGGCGCTGCGCGTCTGCCGCCGCAGCGGCCCGGAGCTGCTCCGGGCCACCCGCCGCGTCACCGCCCGCCTGCCCGCCCCGCTCGGCGGCGCGGCCCACCACCGTGACCTGCGCGCCCTGCCGGACGCCGTCCCCGGCGACGTCCGGGTCGTGGTGACCGACGGCGCGACCCAGGAGGCCGCCGTCGTCGCCGACACGCTGCGCCGGGCGCACCTGCTGGACGGCGTCCCCTGGTCGCGGATGGCGGTGCTGGTCCGCTCGGTCACCCGCCAGGTCCCGCTGCTGCGCCGCGCGCTGGTGAGCGCCGGGGTGCCGGCGGTGGTCGGCGGCGGTGAGGTGCCGCTGTTCCAGGAGCCCGGCGTGCGGCCGCTGATCCGGCTGATCCAGGTCGCGCTCCACCCGGAGGACCTCGACGAGGGCATGGCCGAGGAGTTGCTGACCGGCGCGCTCGGCGGCACCGACATGATCGGCGTGCGCCGCCTGCGCCGGGCGCTGCGGATCGCCGAGCACGAGGCGCTGCTCCACCCCGACGAACGCGACGTTCCCGGCGGCGACCTGCCCGGCGACGACGCTCCCGGTGGTGACCCGCTTGGCGATGACGACGTTCCCGGCGGTGACCCGCTCCGCGATGACGACGTGCCCGGCGGCGACCCGCTCGGTGACGACGCTCCCGGCGATGACGACGCGCGCGGCGGCGTGCTCCGGGACGACCCGGCGTCCGATGGCGGCGTGCCCGATGACGGCGTGCCCGGCGGCGGCGCGGCCGGTCCGCGGGACGACGCCGGCGCGCCGGGGAGGACGACCTCCCGGTCCCGCTGGAGGAGCGCGCGGCGCCGGTGCCCCGTTCGTCCGGCGAACTCCTCGTCGCCGCGCTCAAAGACGCCCGGGAGCTGGTCCGGGTCGAGCCGCACGTGGCGCTGCCCGCCGAGCGGGTCGCCCGGCTCATCGCCGGCGCCACCGAGGCCGTACGGCGCGGCGGCACCGCCGAGGACGTGTTGTGGACCGTCTGGAAGGCCACCGGCCTGGCCGAGAAGTGGACCGAGACGAGCCTCGCGGGCGGGTTCCGGGGCGCCATGGCCGACCGCGACCTCGACGCGGTGGTGGCGCTGTTCGACCACGCGGCCAAGTTCGTCGACCGGCTGCCGCACGCCGGCGTCGAGGTGTTCGTGGAGGACCTCGTCTCCCAGGAGATCCCCGGAGACTCCCTCGCCGAGCGCGCCCCCGACGCCGACTCGGTGCGCATCCTGACCGCGCACCGCTCCAAGGGCCTGGAGTGGGACGTGGTGGTCGTCGCCGGCGTCCAGGAGGGCGTCTGGCCCGACCTGCGGCCGCACGGCCCGATCCTGCGCACCGACGACATGGTCGCCCGGGCCCGCGGCTCCGAGCACGAGAGCCCGTCGGCCGTCGCCGCCGCCCTGACCTCCCAGGTGCTGGCCGAGGAGCGCCGCCTGTTCTACGTCGCGGCGACCCGGGCCGGGAAGCGGCTCGTCGTCACCGCCGTCGGCGGGGAGGACAGCGAGGAGCGCCCCTCCCGGTTCCTCACCGAGCTGGTGCCCGGCTCGGACGAGGAGGCCGGCGTCGACGAGCGCTCCCGCTGGCTGAGCATGTCGGCGCTGGTCGCCGACCTCCGCTCGGCGGTGACCGACACGACCCGGCCGGCCCCGCTGCGCCGGGCCGCCGCCGAGCACCTGGCCCGGCTCGCCGTGGCCGGGGTGCCCGGCGCGCACCCCGACGAGTGGTACGCCCTGACCCCGGTCTCCGACGACCGCCCGCTGAACTGGCCCGACGGCATCGTGCGCATCTCGCCCTCGGCGGTGGAGAACTTCACCAAGTGCGGCCTGCGCTGGCTGCTGGAGACCTCCGTCGGCGCGGGCGGCACCGACGCGGCCCGGGGCCTGGGCACGGTCGTGCACGCCCTGGCCGTGCTGGCCGCGACCGGCATGCCGAGCGAGGAGACGCTCGGCAAGCGCCTGGACGACGTCTGGGGCGAGCTCGACTTCGGCGGCGTCTGGTACAACCGCAAGCAGCGCCGGGTGGCCGAGGAGATGGTCGCCAAGTTCCTGCGCTGGCACCGGGAGAACCCCCGCGAGCTGGTCGGCCTGGAGGAGGCGTTCGTCGCCACGCTCGCCGACGGCGTGCAGATCAAGGGCCGGGTCGACCGCGTCGAGCGCGACGCCGACGGCCGGGCCGTGATCATCGACATCAAGACGGGCAAGAACGGCCCCAAGGACGCCGACCTCGACCGCCATCCCCAGCTCGGGGTGTACCAGCTCGCCGCGCTGCTGGGCGCCTTCCAGCGGCACGGGATGACCGAGCCCGGCGGGGCGGCCCTGGTCCAGGTGGGCGACGCGGCGGGCAAGAAGGACGCCAAGGAGCAGATCCAGCGGCCCCTGTCGGAGGACGCCGACCCCGGCTGGGCCCGCGACATGGTCGAGACCGTCGCGACCGGCATGTCGGGGCCGTTCTTCCAGGCCAAGGTCAACGACGGCTGCCGCACGTGCGCCGTGCGGTCGAGCTGCCCGGTCAGCAAGAACGGAGACCAGGTGTGCTGAGCCGTACCATCCGGCGCGGGGACGTGCCGCGCCGTTCCCCGGCGTCCCGCGTCACCCCGCGCCGCCCTCCGGCGGGCCGTGCCGTACCGTGCGGGGGCGCCGCGTGCTGAGCCCGATCCAGCTCGCCGAGAAGCTGGGCATCCTCCCCCCGACCCCGGAGCAGGCCGAGGTGATCGAGGCCGGTCTGGAGCCGATGGTCGTCGTCGCGGGCGCCGGGTCCGGCAAGAGCGAGACCATGGCGGGGCGGGTCGTCTGGCTGGTGGCCAACGGCCTGGTCCGCCCCGACCAGATCCTCGGGCTGACCTTCACCCGCAAGGCCGCGGGCGAGCTGGCCCACCGGGTCCGCGAGCGCCTCAACGGCCTGGTCGCCGCCGCGCAGGTCCCGGCCGAGCTGCTGGAGGGCGAGCCGACCATCTCGACGTACCACGCCTACGCGGCCCGGCTGGTCACCGACCACGCCCTGCGCGAGGCGCTGGAGCCGACCATGCGCCTGATCAGCCCGGCCGTCTCCTGGCAGCTCGCCCAGCGGGTGGTCAGCGGCTACGACGGGCCGATGGAGCAGATCGAGTGGGGCCCGGCCACCGTCACCCGGGCGGTGCTGGAGCTGGCCGGCGAGCTGGCCGAGCACCTGCGCACCCCGGCGGACGTGCGGGAGGTCGGCGCCTGGCTCGCCGACCGCTACGGCGAGCTGCCCGGCTCGCCCACCCTGGCCCAGCGCCGCCCGCTGGTCACCCAGCGGGCCCGCGAGCAGCTCCTGCCGCTGGTGGAGGCGTACGGCAGGCTCAAGCGGCGGCGCGAGGTCGTCGACCACGGCGACCAGATGGCGCTGGCCGCCCGGATCGCCGCCGGGCATCCCGAGGTCGGCGAGATCGAGCGGGGCCGGTTCGCCGTCGTCCTGCTGGACGAGTACCAGGACACCAGCCACGCCCAGCTCGTCCTGCTGCGCTCGCTGTTCGGCGGCGGTCACCCGGTGACCGCCGTGGGCGACCCCTGCCAGTCGATCTACGGCTGGCGCGGCGCGTCGTCGGGCAACCTCAGCCGCTTCCCCCGTGACTTCCGCACCCCCTCCGGGGAGCCGGCCCCGGTCCGGTTCCTGTCGGTCAGCTTCCGCAACGGCGACGCCGTGCTGGACGTCGCGGCCCGGGTGCAGCTCCCGCTCCGGATGGAGTCGCGGGACGTGCCGGTGCTGGTGCCGGGCGGCAACCGCGTCCAGCGCGGCCGGGTGGTGTGCGCCTTCCACGAGACCGCCGACGACGAGGCCGAGTGGGTCGCCGCCGAGATCTCGCGGCTGCTGGGCAGCGAGAGCGCGCCCGACGGCCTGCCGTGGGGTGACGGCGAGCGCAAGAAGGCCAAGCAGAGCGCCTGGGGCGGCCCGCAGTGCCTGCAACCCCACGACGTGGCGATCCTGGCCCGCAAACGGTCCCAGTTCCCCGCGTTGCGCCGGGCGCTGGAGGCCCGCGGCATCCCGGTCGAGGTGGTCGGCCTGGGCGGGCTGCTCGCCGTACCGGAGGTCGCCGACGTGGTGGCCACGCTGCGGGTGGTCTACGACCCGTCGGCGGGTGACGCCCTGGTGCGCCTGCTGTCGGGCCCGCGCTGGCGCATCGGCCCGGCCGACCTCAAGGAGCTGGGCGACCGGGCGCGCGAGCTGAACCGCGAGCACCGGGAGGAGTCCGAGGCCCCGTCCCCCGGGTCCGACCCGCTGGACCAGGTCGTGGCCGACCTCGCCGAGGAACGCGGCAGCCTGGTCGACGCCCTCGACGAGCTGCCCGACCGCCCCGAGTGGCAGGAGGCGTTCTC
Organism: Streptosporangium sandarakinum; assembly: GCF_050942225.1. Classification (NCBI taxonomy): domain Bacteria; kingdom Bacillati; phylum Actinomycetota; class Actinomycetes; order Streptosporangiales; family Streptosporangiaceae; genus Streptosporangium; species Streptosporangium sandarakinum. Next base: position 7,143,547 of record NZ_CP192034.1, on the reverse strand, counting down.
GCCGCTGGCCCGGGTGCGGCTGCTGGCCATGTCGCAGGAGCTACGGACCCTGCGCGCCCACACCGGACAGCCGCTGCCCGACCTGATCGCCGAGATCGAGCGCAGGCTCGGCCTGGACATCGAGGTGGCGGCCCGGGGGACGGCCGTCGGCCCGTTCGCCGCCCGCGCCGACCTCGACGCGTTCCTCGACGCCGCCGCCCGGTTCGCCGGGGACTCCGAGGACCCGACGCTGGGGGCGTTCCTGGCGTTCCTGAAGGCGGCCGACGAGGAGGAGAACGGCCTGGACGCCGGCCGGGTGGGCGAGAGCAACAGCGTGAAGCTGATGACCGTCCACGCCTCCAAGGGCCTGGAGTGGCCGGTCGTCGTGGTGCCCGGCATGTCGCAGGCGCTGTCCAAGGCCGGGACGCTCACCGTGGGCACGATCTTCCCGGCCCGCCCGACGACCAGCCCCAGGTGGACGGAGAACCCCCGCAAGCTGCCCTACCAGCTGCGCGGCGACGCCTCCGACCTGCCCCGGCTGACCGGGCTGTCGAAGGAGGAGCTGGCCGGCTTCGACGAGCGCTGCCGCGACCGCGACCTGCTGGAGGAGCGCCGCCTGGCCTACGTCGCGGTCACCCGCGCCCACTACCTGCTGATCGCCTCCGGCTACCGCTGGGGCACCGGGTCCAAGCCGCTCCTGCCGTCCGAGTTCCTGCTGGAGATCCGCGACACCTGCGGCCGGGTGGCGGCCTGGGCGCCCGAGGCGGCCGAGGACGCCGCCAACCCGCTGCTCGCCGAACCCGCCGAGTCGGCCTGGCCGGTCAGCCCCGACGACGCGCGCTACGCGGCCGTCCTCGACGGCGCCACCCTGGTCGAGGCCGCCCTCGCCGCCCTCACCGGCGGCGACGCCCCCGCGGACCCGGCCGGCGCCGGCCGTACGGCGGGCGGACCCGTAGCCGGTACGGCGGGCCCGCACGAGCCGCTCGGCGACATACCTCTCCCGCAGCTCCCGCCGGAGGACGAGGAGGTCCCCTTCCCGGACGACCCCTGGGACGTTCCGGAGGACGCCTGGGATCCCTCAGCGGACGCTCCGGAGCGTCCCGAGGGCTCCGCCGGCGGGCTTCCGGCACCCTCTCCGGACGGGCGGGAGGACGTGGCGGTGACCATCGCCGACCAGGCCGCCCACCTCGCCGGGTTCGGGGACGATCCGGGCAACCGGCACGCCAGGACCCTCGCCGAGCTGCGCGGCTGGGACCGTGAGCGGGCCAGGGCGTGGGCGCGCGACACCGAACTGCTGCTCAGGGAGCGGGAGACCAACCGGCGGCGCGGCACCGGCCGGGTGGAGCTGCCCACCCACCTGACCGTCTCCTCGCTCGTCACGCTGGCCTCCGACCCCAAGGCCCTGGCCCGGCGGATCCGCCGCCCCGTCCCGCGGAAGCCCGCGCCCCTGGCCCGCCGGGGCACCTCCTTCCACAGCTGGCTGGAGTCGCGCTGGGGCCAGCAGCGGCTGATCGACGAGCTCGACCTGCCCGGTGCCTTCGACGACGGCTTCGAGGAGGCCGACGCCCGGCTGGAGGAGCTGCGCGCCCGGTTCGAGGAGAGCGAGTGGGCCTCCCGGGAGCCGATCGAGGTCGAGGTGCCGTTCGAGACGATGATCGCCGACCGGCTGGTCAGGGGCCGGATGGACGCGGTGTTCCAGACCCCGGACGGCCGTTACGAGGTCGTCGACTGGAAGACCGGCCGCCGCCCCGAGGGCCGCAAGGCGGAGTCGGCCGCGTCGGTGCAGCTCGCCGCCTACCGCCTGGCCTGGTCCCACCTGGCCGGTGTTCCCCTGCCGGCGGTGAGCGCCGCGTTCCACTACGTCCGGTCCAACGAGACCGTCCGTCCGGCCGACCTCCTCGACGAGCGCGGCCTGGTCGCGCTCATCGAGTCGGTCCCCGTCATCGGCTGACACGCCGTTCCGGCGGTGACCGCCGCGCCGGGTCCGGGGAGGCTAGTCCGGCGGGAGATCCTTGACGAACACGATCCCGTCGGCCCCGGTCAGGTAGGCCGGGTCCATCGGGATGTAGCCGAACCAGGGGGAGACGCGCGGGGCGGGCGGCGTGTCGCCGAGGGCGGCGGCCAGCCGGCGGGGGTCGAGGAGGAAGCGGTCCTCGGGGAGCGCGTACAGGAGCCCCTCGACGGTGTCCGGGGGCGGTGCGTCCACTCCCCGGTGCCGGATCGTGCCGAGGGCCGTGGCCAGGAAGGCGTACTCTTCGCCCAGGTGGGCGCTCACGATCGCGCCGGAGCTCCACCACTCGAACGGCGTGTCGCCCATCCGCATCGTGCTCTTGCCCCTTTGGAGGTGGACGTTGTGGGCGTGGGCCAGCACCGGGCCCCGCTCGGCGACGGCGAGGAGGTTGGCGGCGATCATCGAACTCCGCAGGCCCAGCAGTCTCGGCATGCGGCCGGGCGACGTGTCGGCCATCCAGTGGTGGTAGCGCAGCAGGCCGACGGCGGCGCGTCCGTACAGGCGGGCCCGGTCCCGCTCCTCCCGCGAGGACGTCGTGACGAGGCGCGGCGTCTCCGCGTCGAGCAGCGCCACCATGTCGTCGGCGAGCAGCCGCAGCTCCCCGGCCTCGGCCGATCGCCCCACGGACTGGGACGGGTCCATCATCGTGGCGGGATTCGCCCACCGCTCGTCGGCGCCGAGCAGGCGGTCGAGCGTCTCCGCGTCGCAGGGGAGCAGGTCCGCGTCCAGCCGGGCCGCGAGGTGGTCGTGCAGCGCGGTGAGGGCCTGGCGGGGGCTCGCGCCGTGGCTGATCTCCAGCGGGCCGTCGAGACCGGCGAAGCGCACCCGCTCGGACGGCGGCCTGCCGTCGTTGTGCTCGCGCATCCAGCGCACGAGATCGCGGTTTCCCGCGAAGGCTCCCCACCCGTGGCTGAAGCCGCGTTCCATGACCTCGTCGAGGGTGCCCGTGCCCGAGGTGACGTAGTCGTCCACGACCAGGCCCATCAGGCAGTCGCTCTCGATCCCGATCGTCCGGTAGCCCTCCCGCTCGACGAGCTGCCGGAAGAGCTCGTTCCGCACGTCGAGGAGGATGTCCTCGCCGTGGGTGGGCTCGCCCAGGGCGACCACCCGCGGCCGGGCGGGGAGCAGGCTCATGACGGTGGCCGCGTCGGCGGCATGGACGGCGTCTTTCATGTCGGTGACCATGCCTTCGACGCTATCTTTGAACGAACAGTTGAGACTTTTCCACGGTGGCGACGACCTTACGAGGCGAAACCTTCAAAACGGCGGATCGGCGCTCGGGCAGGTTGCGGGGCCACGTGGTGGGAGATCCGCCGAGTCCGGTGACGGGCCCGCCGGGGAAGCCGGCTCGGTGAGGGCACGTCGGGAGACCGAACCCGGTGACGGGCGCGTCAGGAGGAGCCGAGTCCGTCGCGCAGCAGGGCGAACGCGCGGTCGGCGGCGGTCACCGCCTCCGGGTGGACCTCCGAGGCCGTCCGCCCGCCGACCAGTTCGGCCCAGTTGCGGCGGGCCAGCACCCGCTGGACGGCCAGCACCTGGCCGGCGACGAGACGCGCGACGAGGTCGTCCATGGCCCCGGAGCCGGAGCCGCCGGAACCATCGGAACCGCCGGAGCCGTCGGGTCCCTCCGCGCCCTCCGGGCCGCCAATGCCCCCGGGACCCGCGGGGGTCTCGGTGAGCGCGCCGGCGAGCGCCTCCTCGTCGGCCGTCATGTGGTGCATCAGCCTGGCCGCCAGGCTGGGGGTGGAGAAGATCATGCGGTGGTAGGCGAGCACCTCAGGGTCGTCGTTCAGGCCGGTGACGGGGTCGCGGCGGGCCAGCCCGTCCAGGAAGTGCCGGTGCAGCGCGGTCAGCGGGTCCGTGCCCGGCCCGCGCCCCCGCACCACGCGCGCGGCCTCTCCCCGGTGGTCGGTGATGCGGTGGAGGACGAGGTCCTCCTTGGTCGGGAAGTACTTGAACAGGGTCGGCTTGGAGACCTCGGCCGCCGCCGCGACCTCGGCGACCGAGACGGCGTCGAACCCCCGCTCCAGGAACAGGGAGATCGCAGCCGCGGAGACGGCCTCGTGGGTCCGCTGCTTCTTGAGGTGCCGCAGTCCTGTCACCCGCTCAGCCTAGCAAGGTGTAACTTGGTCAATATATTAACCGAGTTAACTTATTGGAGTGCCGATGACGGAACTGGACGAGGAGCGGGTCCACGTCGCGCGGTGCGAGGCCGCGTTGCGCGCGATGATCGACGGCGCGCGGTTCAACGTCGTCGTCGGCGAGCACGTCGCGGGTGACCGCTACAGCGCCGAACGGCTCGGGCGTCACCTGAAGAGCCTCGCCAAGGAGCTCCAGGAGGACACCGGCGGGCCGCCCTTCTTCGGCCGCCTCGACTTCGGCTCCGGCGCCGACGCCGGTGAGCACCGCGGCCGGCGCTACCACATCGGCCGGCGCCACATCTCCGGCGAGGGCGGAGGTCCGCCGCTGGTGATCGACTGGCGGGCCCCCGTCTCCCGGGCGTTCTACCGCGCCGGCGCCCGCGATCCGCGGGGCGTCGCCGTACGGAGACGCTTCGGCTGGGCGGAGGGCACGCTGACCGGCTTCGAGGACGAACGGCTCGACCGGGGCGAGGAACTCGGGGCCGCGAGCCGCATCATGGCGGCCGAGATCGAGCGTCCCCGCGTCGGCCCGATGCGCGACATCGTCGCCACCATCCAGCCGGAGCAGGACGACCTGGTCCGCGCCGACCTCGCCGAGTCGATCTGCGTCCAGGGCGCTCCCGGCACCGGCAAGACCGCCGTCGGGCTGCACCGCGCCGCCTACCTGCTGTACGCCCACCGGCGGCGGCTGGAGCGCGGGGGCGTGCTGGTGCTCGGCCCCAACCGCGCGTTCCTCGGCTACATCTCCGCGGTGCTGCCCGCGCTGGGCGAGGTCGACGTCGAGCAGACCACGGTGGAGCGGCTGCTGGCCCGGGTCCCGGTGTCCGGCCGCGACGGTGAGGCCGCGGCGCGCGTCAAGCATGACGCCCGCATGGCCGAGGTGCTGCGCCGGGCGCTGTACGGGCGGGTGCGCAGGCCCACCGGGCCGATCGCCGTGCCCGACGGGTCCTACCGCCGGCGGATCCCCGAGGAGGAGTTCCGCCGGATCGTGGACGACACCCGGCGTGAGGCGCCGCCGTACGGGGTCGGGCGCGAGCGGGTGACGTCACGCGTTGTCGACGCGGTGCGGCGGCAGGCGGAGGCCCGCGGGCGGACCACCGGCACCGCCTGGACCCGTACGGTGACCCGGGCCGTGCGGCCCTTCGTCGACGAGGTGTGGCCCGCCGTCCGGCCGGAGGAGGTGGTGGCCGGGCTGCTCGGCGACCCCGCGGCCCTGGCCGCGGCGGCCGACGGGATCCTGACCGCCGAGGAGCAGGCGGCGATCCTGTGGACGCGACCGCCCCGCACGTTCCGGAGCGCCCGCTGGTCCGCGGCCGACGCCGTCCTCCTCGACGAGGTCGCCGGCCTGCTGGAGCGGCCCGATGGCTACGGCCACGTCATCGTCGACGAGGCGCAGGACCTGTCGGCGATGCAGTGCCGGGCCGTCGCCCGCAGGAGCGAGTACGGCTCGGTCACCGTGCTGGGCGACCTCGCCCAGGGCACGACGCCGTGGGCCGCCCGCGTCTGGCCGGAGCACCTGGCCCACCTGGGCAAGCCCGAGGCCCGGGTGGTCGCGCTGACGACCGGCTTCCGCGTCCCGGCGGCCGTCGTCGAGCTCGCCAACCGCCTGCTCGGCGCGCTGGAGGCCGACGTCCCGCCGACGCGGTCCTTCCGGTCCGACGGGCGTCTCCGCGTACGGCAGGCGCCGGACCTGCGGAGCGCCGTCGTCGAGGCGGTGCGCGACGCCCTGCGGCACGAGGGCTCCGTCGGCGTGATCGCCGCCGACGCCGACGCCGGGACGCTGGCCGCGGCGTTGCGGGACGGCGGCGTCCCGGCCGCGGCCGTCACCGCCGACGCCGAAGGGAACGCCGCGCCCGACGTCGGCGGCACCGCGTCCGCCGACGCCGATGGGGACGCCGCGCCCGACGCCGGCGGCGGCCCGGCCCGGGTGACCGTCGTGCCCGTGACGATGGCCAAGGGGCTGGAGTACGACCACGTGGTTGTGGCCGAGCCCGCGGCCATCGCCGAGGCCGAGGAGCGCGGGCTCAACCGGCTCTACGTGGCGCTCACCCGCGCGGTCTCCCGGCTCGACGTGCTGCACTCCCGCCCGCTGCCGCCCCAGATCGACGTGCCGGATTCCCGCCCGCTGCCGTCTCGGACCGCCGTGCCGGATTCCCGTCCGCTGCCGTCTCAGGCCGACGGCCGCCCCAGGTAGCGGAACGACGGCGGCGGGTGCATCAGGAAGTCATGGTGGGAGATGTTCCAGGCGTAGGCGCCGGCCATGATGAACTCCACGACGTCACCGGGGGCCAGCGCGACCGGCGCCCGGCGGGCGAGGACGTCCTTGGGCGTGCACAGCTGCCCGGCGATCGTGACCGGCCCGCCCGGCGGCAGCGGGGCCATCGGCTGGGAGTGCCCCTTGGCGGCGGGCGTGCGCAGATGGTGGGTGCCCCCGGCGACCACGGCGAACAGCTCGCCGTGGACCCGCTTGACGTCGAGCACCCGCGTCACGTACCGCCCGCAGTAGGCGGTCAGGGACCGCCCCGGCTCGATCCGCAGCACCTCGCCCGGACGGCGCAGCCGCGCCAGGCCCTCGCCGTAGGAGCGCCAGTCGAACCGGTCGTCCGGGTCGGCGTAGGACACCGCCATGCCGCCGCCGAGGTTGACCTCCGTCACCCCGAGCGCGCGGGCGTACTCCAGCACGGCCCCGGCCAGCCGCAGCAGTTCGGCGGCGGCGAGCCCGCTGGCCAGGTGGGCGTGGACGCCGCGCAGCCGTACCCTGTCCTGTCCCTCCAGCGCCGCCGCGCATCGGGCGACGTCGGCGGGGTCCATGCCGAACGGCGTCGCGCCGCCTCCCATGGCGAGCGACGCCTCGCCCACCGGCACGTCGAGGTTGACCCGCAGCAGCACGTCGGCGCGGCGGCCCGAGGCCAGGAGTCGCCGCAGCTCGCCGGGGCTCTCCACGTGCAGCCGGGTGACGTCCGCGGTCAGCTCCGCCTCGGTCTTGCCCGGCCCGCCGAGGGCCGTCGGGACATCGGGCAGCAGCCCCCGCACGTGCGCCAGCTCACCCGCCGAGGAGACCTCGAAGCCGTCCACGTGCCGGGCCAGCACCCGCAGCAGCTCGGGGTCGGGGTTGGCCTTGACCGCGTAGTACAGCTCGATGCCCGGCAGCGCGGCCCGCACCGCGGCGGCGTGCCCGTCGAGCGCGGCGAGGTCGTAGACGTAGGCGGGCAGGTCCGCGGGCGCCAGGCCGTACGGCGGGGCGCCGCGACTCGGCTCCGGGGTCGCTCCCGCGCCGCCCGGACCCGGAGCGGCGGGCGCCGGGCCGTACGGCGGGACGACGGCCGTCACGAGATCATCGCCAGCGGGTTGGCGACCGGCACGTACCCTGCGCGGCGGTCGGCGGCGCGGGCCCACCGGACCGAGAGGTTGGCCTTGGCGGGCAGCGGGGCGCCCGCCAGCAGGTCCGACAGCCGGCGCGGCCGTCCGCGCGACCCGGCGTACCCGGCCAGCACCTCCCCGGCCACCGCCCACAGCTCCCGTGCCGCGCCGGGATCGGGACCGGCCAGCCGGGCGGCGATCTCCGGCAGGTGGTTGACCATCAGGCAGTAGACCACCCGGTTCCAGCCCCCCTCCTCGTCGTAGGTGAGCGCCGCGGCGACCTCGTCCGGCAGCCCGGCGAGGTCGTGCCGGCCGGCGACGAGCTTGGCGCCCTCCAGGTCGCGGAAGACGGCCTCCACCGGCAGCCCGGCCGCGTCCACGCCGACGAGCACGTTCTGCAGGTGGGCCTCCAGCACCACGCCGTGGGTCAGGTAGGCGTCGAGCACCGGCGGCGCGACGCGTTCCACGTAGGCCCGCCACCACCGCGCGGGGTCGGCGGGCCGGTCACCGGTGGCGGCCAGCGCGCCGCTCAGCAGCGGGGTCACCCCCGGCGGGCAGACCGACCACGGGCTCGCCCGGACGATCACGCTCAGCCCCTCCAGGAGCCGGGTGCCCAGGGCGGCGGAGCGGTAGCCGGGCTCGGGCAGCCACCGGGTGCCGGGGAACCGCTCGGCCAGCCCGGCGAACACCGGTGCGAGGCGCCGGGTCAGCTCGACCGCGCCCGCCAGCTCGTACCAGGAGTTCTTCCGGACGCAGTTGGTGATCCGCACGTCCAGGCTGAACTTCAGGCAGCGGTCGATCCCCGGCTCGTAGACCGTGCGGACCGACGAGGTGGGGACCGACGCCCGGGAGGCGCTTCCCAGGTCCGCCAGCCTCCCGTCGGCCAGCGGGGCGGCCAGCTCCGCGGCGAGCAGGTCGAGCTGCCACGGATGCGCCGGCAGGAGGGTGTAGCCCGGCGGCGCGGCGCCCAGCCCGTCGAGCGGGCCGGTGTCGCCCGCCTCGGCCAGCACGTCGTCGCGCACCCCGAGCAGCCGCAGCGGGAAGCTCGCGTGCGCCTCCGGGGCGTGCCGCAGCCAGCCGGCGTCGCCGCGCGCCTTCGGGCTGGGGTGGAACGGGTGGCCGAAGACCAGCCCCTGCTCCGAGGCGAGCCACGGGTCGGCCGGGGGCGGGACGTCCCGGCGGGCGGCGACCAGCGCCGCCATGGCCTCCCGGCTCGCCCCCACCTGGGTCGCGAACTCCTCGTTCGCCGCGTCCGCGGCCTCGCCCAGCTCCCGTTCGACGAGCCGGACGAGCAGGTCCACCGACAGAGGCCGCCAGCGGCCGTCCTCCAGCCACTCCGGCGGTCCGTCGAACCGCAGCGCCAGCCCGCCGTACACCCGGGCCCGCAGCAGGATGCCCGCCACCCGCAGCAGCACGTACGGCTCGGCGTGCCACACCAGCCCGCGGGGCCCGGCCACCTCCCGGACGCAGCAGCGCAGCAGCGCGGCCAGCGACGCCTCCTCGGCGGCGGCGGCCGGGGAGTCGAGCGCGAGGCCGGTCAACAGGACGCCCTTCTCCCGGCCGCGCCGCGGACGGAGCCGTCGCGGGGGGCCGGGGGCCCGGGGGGAAGCTGGCGCAGGTAGTTGGGGCCGCTGGTGCCGTAGAACTTGTTCACGTCGCGTGCCCCGGTGCGGGCCTTGTCCACCAGGGTCCCGGCGGTGACCATCGACTTGCCGACCAGCCGGGCGGCGTCGAGGGTCCTGGCCCGCAGCAGCCGCGCCATGGGGTCGTAACCGTGCCCGTCCAGCGCCTCGGCCAGGGCGTCGCGGACCAGCCGGAACGCCTGCGGCGGCGGCAGCACCACGGACGTCACCGCGGTCGCGGCCAGGTGCAGGGTGATGGTCACGAACACGTCGGCGAGGGCGTGCGGGTCGTCGGTCAGCATCCGCTCGTCGGCGAAGTCCGGCACCTCGATCCCGGCCGCCCGCAGCCGCCCCGGGGAGGTCAGCAGGCCGTCGTAGTCCTTGACCAGCAGCCTGGCCGGACCGTCGCCGAACACCAGCGACAGGTTCTGCTGGTGGGCCTCCAGCGCGGTGCCGTACCGGACGAAGAGCCGCACGTTGTAGGAGAACAGCAGCCGCAGGTAGTCCTGGAGCATCTCCGCCATGTCCCCCCGGTACCACCGTCCGGCGAGCTCCTCGGCGACCAGCCCGCCGCCCGGCAGGGGAGCGGGCAGCGCGGCCACCGGGACGATCTCCCCGGCCGGGTGGCGGCGGAACATCCAGCCGAGGTACTCGTGCCCGGCGTGGGCGTAGGTCTGCTCGTCGGCCAGCAGCACCCGCGGGTCGGGCATGCCGCGCAGCAGCAGCTCGCCCCGCGCCCCGTCGGCCAGCGTCTCCGGCTTGATCGACCGCCGGTTGCGCAGCCCCAGCGTGCTGATGGTCAGCGGCAGCTTCAGGTGCGTGCGCCGGTCGAGCGCGACCGTGCGCGTCGAGAGCGTCGGCCGGACCTCGAGGTACGGCTCCGGCGCCAGGACCGCCCACGGGATCTCCTCGACCGCGTGGGCGGTCAGCGGGTGGACCGGGAACAGCACGTGCGTCCCGGCGAGCTCGCCGGGCAGCCCGACCGCGGGGAACTCCGGCGCGCACGGCAGGGCCGCCCCGGTGACCCGTTCCCGGGGCACGGCCGCCCAGCGCAGCTCGAAGACGGGCGCGAACTCCGGCGCGTACGCCACCAGCTCCTCGTCGGTCAGCCCGGTCCGGCAGCGCGCCGTCGGGTACACCGGGTGGTCCACGAAGGCGGCCAGCGCCTCGTAGCGCACCGCGTCGAGCCGCCCGGCGTCGGCCTCGGGACCGTTCCCGGCTCGGGCTCCGGCTCCTGTTCCACCGCGGGGCCCGCCCCCGCCCCCGGCCTCGGGACCGGGACCGGTGCCGGGAGCGTCCGGAAGCCGCCCGCCGGAACCGCCGCCGGTCCGCCGGTCCGCCGGGGTACGGCGCGCGAGGCGGGTCAACACCTCCTCGCGGTGGGCGTCGTGGAGTTCGAGGGCGCGCAGCGCCTCCCGGCACTCCTGGGCGAACGCCTCCACCCCGGCGGCGTCCGCGGGCGCGGAGACCTCCCGCAGCGCGTGCAGGACCTCCGCCAGGCGCAGCGCCTCCTGCGGGGCGACCACGAAGTCCTGGAACGGCGACCCCGCCATCAGCCGTACCTGCCGGCCGGTGGGCAGCAGCAGCACGACGCCGTCCCTGCTCCGCGTGACCCGCCCGGCCAGGCCGCCGTAGTCCTCGCGCAGCAACGCGTTCAGGACCCGGGCCGCCAGGTACGGTTCCCGCCCGCCGGCCCCGCCCGTCCGGTGCTCGCCGTCCATGCCGTGCCCCCCTTTCACCGGGCGCGCACCGCTCACGGGGCGCCCGCCGCTCACACGACGCCCGCCGTTCGCGGGGCGCCTGCCGTCCGTGCCGCGCCCGCCGTTCACGTGGCTCATGCGACCTCCCATCGTTCGGTGGCGGTGAAGGCCGCGAGGGCGTCGTCCACGCTCGCCCGGTCGGGGCCGATGGCGCGGACGATGCCCAGGTAGTCGCGGTTGGTGTTGGACGGCTCGATCCGGTCGCCGACGGCGCGCAGCGGCCGGTGCCAGAGCCGCACCCGGTCACCGGGGGCGGGGTCCACCACGCCGGGGGCCGCCGTCACGGTCCCCGGGCGGCCGGCCACCAGGCTCAGTACGGTCCCGTGCCCGGCGGGCCGGCCGGGAAGGCCCGCGAGGCCGTCGCCGTCCGCGGGGGTTCCCGGTCCCGGACCCCGTCCGGTCCCCTCCGTCCCCGCGTGACCGTCCGGGGTCGCTCCCGTGGGAACCCCCGGTCCGGCGTCGGCCCGTTCGCCCAGGTGGACGGCGAGGACACGCTCGAACAGCGGGACGCCCAGCAGGTCCGCGAGGAGGAAGTCGCAGTGGTCGCCGATGACCCGGTAGTTGACCTCGATGATCCGCGGGCCGGCCGGGGTCATCGCGTACTCGGTGTGGCAGGCCCCGAAGCCCACGCCCAGTGCGGCGAGGGCCCGCAGCACGTGTTCCCTTCCGGGCGGGTCCGCCCAGTCGAGCCGCTCCTCCACGAAGTGCGGCGGCGGGCCCAGCGTGGTGCGGAAGCCGCCGAGCACCCGCTGGTTCGTGCCGTCGCCGAGGGTCTCCAGCGTGTGCAGCGGCCCGTCGAGATACTCCTCCACCACCAGCGCCTCGCCCGGCCGCCGGTCGCGGATCGCCCGCACGGCCGCGGCGAGCTCGCCCGCGTCGGCCACCAGCACGACGTCCTCGCTGGCCACGCCCTCGCGCGGCTTGACGACCGCGGGGAACGGCGGGTCGGGAGGGACCGGGTCGTCCGGTGCCAGCCGTACCGAGCGGACGGTCTCGATCCCGGCCTCGGCCAGCCGCCGCCGGGTGAGCGCCTTGTTCTTGGCGGCGAGGCAGGCCCGCCAGTCCTTGCCGGGCAGGCCGAAGTACGCGGCGGCGAGGGCGGTCTCCGCCTGGATGTGGTCGGAGTTGGAGAAGATCGCGTCGGGTGCGCGGTGGTGGGCGATGAGGTCGATCACCGCGCGGGCGTCGCGGACGTCGCACCGCAGCACCTCGGCCCCGGAGGCCGCGTACTGCTCGGGGCGGTCGGTCAGGATCGTGACGTCGCAGGCCAGCGCGCGTGCCGCGGGGAGGAACCCGTCCGTGACCGAGTCGGTCGGCTTGAGCGCGGTGAGGTACAGGCGCAATGCAGGGCCCCCGAATAGCAGGTAAGGCTAACCTAACTAGGTGCATCCTAACCGGCTGGAGATCATCGCGCTGGCGTCTCGGCGTAAACACGGTACATGTCCGGCCTGAGATGAGGATGCCAGTCCCCTGGGCCGGTCCCGAAGCCGCGGCGGGGGAAACCCGGGGGCGCGGCGTAGGATGACCAGTCGGCTTGGGAGGCGAACGGCGTGGAGATCGTGGATATCACAGCACAGGACGGACTACTGGGGCCGCTGCTCCTCGCTCGCAGCGCCGTCGACCGCTCGGCGGCGCTCCGGGGCGACGCCGCGTGGCTGGAGAAGGCGTGGGCCGATCCCGCCACCCGGGTCGTGGTCGTCGACGACGGCAACGCCCTGGCCAGGCGGTCGGGTGAGGAGTTCTCGCTGGTCTTCTCGGCTCCGGCGGACGCGCCCGCGGGCGAGCGTTACCTCCTCGGCGTGGACGCCGGGGGCGTCGCCTACTTCGCGGTCTCCGCGCCGCTCCCGGAACCGGCTCTGGACGCCTCGCACGGACGGATCGTCTCCCCGGTAGCCGCCTCCGCCGTCCCGGACGGGCAGGTCGTCGCCGCGGGGCTCCGCCAGGTCGGCTCGCTGCTCGGGGACCTGGACGCCGGGCTGCTGGTCTACGCGGTCGCGCTGGAGGCCTGGCACTCCACCCACGAGTTCTGCCCGCGCTGCGGCAGCCGTACGGAGGTGCGGTCGGGCGGGCACGTCCGCGTCTGCCCTCGCGACGGCGGCCAGCACTTCCCCCGGGTCGATCCCGCGGTGATCATGCTGGTCCACGACGAACAGGACCGCTGCCTGCTGGCCAGGGGTCCGCAGTGGCCCGAGGGCCGGATGTCGGTGCTGGCCGGGTTCGTGGAGCCGGGCGAGTCGCTGGAGCACGCGGTGGCCCGCGAGGTGGCCGAGGAGGTCGGCGTGAGCGTCACCGGCGCCCGCTATCTCGGCAGCCAGCCGTGGCCGTTCCCGCGCAGCCTGATGATGGGCTTCTTCGCGCGGGCGACCTCCACCGAACTCGTCCTCGACCAGGAGGAGATCGTCGAGGCGCGCTGGTTCGGCCGCGCGGAGCTGCTGGCCGCGCTGGAGAGCGGCGAGGTGCGGCTGCCGTCCGGGCTGTCGATCGCCCGGAGGCTGATCGAGACCTGGTACGGCGAGCCGCTGTCCGGAGACTGGTGACCCGCTGATCCGCGCAACCGCCCCGCCGGGTTCCGCCGTTCGGGGAGCGGTGATCGCGGCGGGGGGAGGACCCGCCCCCCGCCGGGACCGCCGTGTCCCCGCCGGTGCGGCGGCTACTCGCCGACGACGGCCGCGGCCTGCAGCCGGGCCTTGACCTCGATCACCGAGGGGTTGGTCACCGCGGTGCCGTCCTCGAAGACGACGGTCGGCACGGTCTGGTTGCCGTTGTTGACGCTCATGACGAACTCCGCGGCCTCGGGGTTCCGCTCGATGTCGACCTCCCGGTAGGCGATGCCCTCGCGGGTGAGCTGGGTCTTCAGCCGCCGGCAGGGACCGCACCAGGTGGTCGTGTAAACGGTGAGCGCCATGTCTTGATCATCCCCTCATGTGATGTTCGCGCTCATGGCAACAAAGCGAAGGCCGTTCATCTTCCCGCCCGGTTTCCGGAGTCCGCCGACCCGGTTTCGCGGAGCCTGCCCGCCTGGTCCCCGGCTCTTTTCCGGGGGCGGCCGGGGCCGTCAGCGGAGCCGGGTCGCGATCCACTCCTGCACCGTCTCGGCCACCCCGGGCTGCCGGTACATCGGCGAACTGTGGTCGGCGCCCGGCTGGGTCAGCACCGTCATCGGCACCCCGAACCGCTTCAGGCGCTCCTGGAGCCGGAGGCTGTGCTGGACCGGCACGAACTCCTCCTCCGAGTGCAGCGTCAGCGTGGGGGCGTCGCCGCGGCTCGCGTGCAGCGGCACCTCCATGCTGTTCCAGACCTTCGGGCACTCGACGGGCTCGCAGCCCCCGGCGAGGCGGATGGTGGACTCGCGCAGCTTGAGCCGGTAGCCGTCGGTGGTGTCGGCGCCGTCGTTGTAGGCCGTGATCGGCGAGATCACGGGGGAGACGCCGACCACGCCGCGCAGCCCCGGCAGCCTCCGCTCGCCGTAGGTGCCGACGGCGGTGGCCAGGTGGCCCCCGGCGGAGAACCCGACCACCACGTAGTTGTTCGGGTCGAAGGACCACAGGGCCGCGTGCTTGCGCGCGGTGGCGATGGCGTCGAAGGTGTCGGCGCGGGGCGCGGGCCAGGCCGCGTTGCCGGAGAGGCGGTAGTTGAGGTTGAAGACCGTGTAGCCCAGTTCGGCGTAGCTCCGGGCGATCTCCGACATCTGCTTCTTGTCGCCGCTCGACCACCAGCCGCCGTGGATCAGGAAGACGCCCGGCCGCTTGAGCTCGTCGGGCTGGTACCAGACGTCCATCCGCTGCAGGGTGTGCCGGCCGTACGCGACCGTGTCGACGACGGTGCCTCCGGTCAGCGGATCGGAGTCGCCGGTGGCGGGCGCCGAGGAGGTGGAGGACGGCGTCGGGGTCGGGGTGGGGGTCGGGGTCGGATCGCCCTTCGCCGTCGCGGCGGACGCGGACCCCGCCGCGACGGGCGCGACCGGCGACGCCGCGGACACGTGGACGGCCAGGGACATGGAGGAGGCGTGCGCCATCGCGGGCCCGGACGCCAACGCCGCCAGGGCCAGCGCACTCACCGTCACCGCTGCTCGCACGAGTCTCGTCCTTCCCCGAAGTCCACTTCGCTCACATTGTGGAGGAAAGGCAGTGGTTTATGCATCTTGGGAGGCGACATAGGTTGGCCGCGGCACGGACTCGGGCTTACCGGGTCGTGGGCATCGGCTGGGAAGATGTTTTCGTCCGACCCGTTCGACAGTCTGTGGGGGCGTTCGTGGAGCTCGACGTGGACCTCGATGACGTCCTGGCGGGCCTGGACCCCGAACAGCGCGCGGTGGCCGAGGCCGTGCGCGGGCCGGTCTGCGTGCTGGCGGGGGCCGGGACCGGCAAGACGAGGGCCATCACCCATCGCATCGCGTACGCCGTGCGCAGCGGGATGGTCGAGGCGCAGAGCGTGCTGGCGGTGACGTTCACCACACGCGCGGCCGGGGAGCTCCGGCAGCGCCTGCGGCGGCTGGGCACGCCGGGCGTGCAGGCCCGGACCTTCCACGCCGCCGCGCTGCGCCAGCTCACCTACTTCTGGCCGCGCGTCATCGGCGGTGACCCGCCCAGCGTGATCGAGTCGAAGCTGCCGCTGCTGGCCGACGCCGGCCGCTCCCTCCGCAGGAACCTCGACCGCTCGGAGCTGCGCGACGTCGCCTCCGAGATCGAGTGGGCCAAGGCCACCCAGATCGGCCCCGAGGACTACGCCCAGGCCGTGGCCAAGGCGGGCCGCACCCCGCCGATCCCGGCCGAGGAGGTCTTCCGGCTCTACGACGCCTACGAGCGGCTCCGCCGGGAGCGGCACCTGGTCGACTTCGAGACCATTCTGGAGCTCACGGCCGCGGTGATGACCGAGCACCGCGAGGTGGCCGCCGAGATCCGCCGGCAGTACCGCTACTTCGTCGTCGACGAGTACCAGGACGTCAACCCCCTGCAGAAGCTGCTGCTCGACACCTGGCTCGGCGGGCGCGACGACCTGTGCGTGGTGGGCGACCCCAACCAGACGATCTACTCGTTCACCGGCGCGACCCCCCGCTACCTCACCAACTTCCCGGTGGAGCACCCCGACACCGCCCTGATCAGGCTGGTCCGCGACTACCGCTCCACCCCCCAGGTCGTCTCGCTGGCCAACCGGGTGCTCGACCGGGCCCGGACCCCCCACAAGATGACCCTGGTCGCCCAGCGCCCCGACGGCCCCGAACCCGTCTTCACCGAGTACGACGACGAGGTCGCCGAGGCCCAGGGGGTCGCCAGGGCCGCCGCCGGGCTCATCCGGAGCGGCGTGCCGAGCCGCGAGATCGCCGTGCTGTTCCGCGTCAACGCCCAGTCGGAGGTCTACGAGCAGGCGTTCACCGAGGCCGGCATCCCCTACCTGCTGCGCGGCGCCGACCGGTTCTTCGAGCGCCCCGAGGTACGGCAGGCGGTCGTGCTGCTGCGCGGCGCGGCCCGCTCCGCCTCGGCCGGTGACGACCTGGTCTCCACCGCCCACGGCGTCCTGTCCGGGATCGGTCTCACCGCCCAGCCCCCGGGCGGGGGCAGGGCGCGGGAGAAGTGGGAGTCGCTGAAGGCGCTGGCCGACCTCGCCGAGGAGCTCGCCACGGGCGGCGCCGACCTGCCGGGCTTCGTGGCGGAGCTGGAGCGGCGGGCCGCCGAGCAGCACGCGCCCGCGGTCGAGGGGGTGACGCTCGCCTCACTGCACGCCGCCAAGGGCCTGGAGTGGGACGCGGTCTTCCTGGCCGGCGTCACCGACGGGATGCTGCCGATCGTCTACGCGGAGACGCCCGAGCAGATCGAGGAGGAGCGCCGCCTGCTGTACGTCGGCATCACCCGGGCCCGCGTCCACCTGGGCGTGTCGTGGGCGCTGGCGCGCTCGCCCGGGGGACGCCGCTCGCGCAGGCCGTCCCGGTTCCTCGACGGTCTCATGGGCCGGGCCGCCGCCCGCGTCCCGTCACCGGAACGCGGCGGGCGCGGCGGGGACGGCGGACGCGGGGAGCACCGCGAACGCCGTGAACGCCGTACGGTCGCCGCGCCGGTGAGCTGCCGGGTCTGCGCCAAGACCCTGATGGCCGCGGCCGAGCAGAAGCTCGGCCGGTGCGCCACCTGTCCCGCCGACTACGACGAGGGGCTCCTGGAGGCCCTGCGGTCCTGGCGCGCGGGCGCCGCCAAGGAGGCCAAGGTCCCGACGTACGTGGTCTTCACCGACGTCACCCTGCAGGCCATCGCGGAACGGGCACCCCTGTCCGAACGGGACCTGATGGCGATACCGGGAATCGGACGCGTCAAACTTGACCGGTACGGCGAGGCGGTGCTCCGCCTGTGCCGCGCTGCCGGAAACCAGACGGAGGACCTGTGAACGAGGCGCTCAAGGAGCTGCTGGACCTGCTCGACCTGGAGCAGATCGAGCTCGACATCTTCCGGGGCCGCAGCCCTGAGGAGCGCATCCAGCGGGTGTTCGGCGGCCAGGTGGCCGCGCAGGCCCTGGTGGCCGCGGGACGGACGCTCCCGGCGGACCGCTACGTCCATTCGCTGCATGCCTACTTCATCCGGCCGGGCGACCCGGCGGTCCCGATCGTCTACAACGTCGAGCGGGTCCGCGACGGCCGGTCCTTCACCACCCGCCGGGTCGTGGCCATCCAGCACGGCAAGGCGATCTTCACCCTGTCCGCCTCCTTCCAGATCATGGAGTCCGGCGTCGAGCACCAGGCCGCCGTCATGCCGGCGGTGACGGCGCCGGAGGAGCTGCCCTCGTTCCAGGACCGGATGCGCCAGCTCGTCGCGGAGGACTCCCCCTACCGGGACTGGCTGGCCAGGCCGCGCCCGGTGGACCTGCGCTACGTCACCCCCCTGACCTGGGAGGCCCACCGCGACCCCGAGCTGCGCGGCTCGAACACGAACGTGTGGTTCCGCTACGACGCCGAGCTTCCCGACGACCCGCTGCTGCACGTCGTGCTCGCCGCCTACACCTCCGACTTCACCCTCGTGGACACGGTCCTGCTGACCCACGGGCTGGCCTGGGGGGCCTCCAACATCTCCGGCGCGTCGCTCGACCACGCGATGTGGTTCCACCGGCCCTTCCGCGTCGACGACTGGATGCTGTACGCCCAGGAGTCCCCGTGGTCCGGGGGCGCGCGGGGACTGGCCCGGGGCGAGATGTTCACCCGTTCCGGGGAACTGGCCGTGTCGGTGGTCCAGGAGGCCATGATCCGAGTCAGTTAGTTACGAAACTGCAGGTAGAAAATATGTTGCCCGCCCCCGGGGGGCGGGTTTAGGGTCATGGTCAAGCAAGTCGGGTGTCATAGCCCGACGATCCGTTAACGGAGGTGAGTCCGCTGTGAAGATCAACATGATGATGCTGCCCCAGGCCGGGCTCGCTTTCGCATGCGGTGACACCGTCCTGCCTCGTGGCGGCCGGGCCATCCTCGCGGCTGATCTGGTCTCCCGGCGTCGGCAGGAGAAGTCTGCCCAGACCCAGGCCGGTCGTCTGTTCGCCGCTGCCGCCACCGAGGTGGCGGCCGGCGTCGCAGGCGCTCCGGCTCTCGCGGGCGCTCCGGCTTTTGTGGGCGCTCCGGCTCTCGCGGGCGGCAGCTACGCCCCGACCAAGCACGTCCGAATCGGTGGACTGCGTGGTCCGCATCCCTGGAGGAAACCTCCGGTCATCACCTGACCGAGGTAAAGAGCCTCCAGGCCGCGGATCCGCAATCAGGATCCGCGGCCTTCTTGTTTGTCCGCGTCATTCCTGACCCCCACCCAGAGGTAACCAAAGATCAACACCCATACAGAGAGGTGAACAAGATGGGGGCCCAGACGATCATGGACCTGATCGACGAAGCCGAAATCCCCTGTCGTACCGACCCGGACCTCTGGTTCGCCGAGTCTCCCGAGGATGTGGAGTTCGCCAAGGCGCTCTGCGGAGGCTGCCCCATCCGGCAGGCCTGCCTGGCCCGCGCGCTCGAGCGCGAGGAGCCGTGGGGCGTGTGGGGCGGCGAGCTCATCCTGCGGGGGGTCATCGTTCCGAGGAAGCGTCCGCGCGGGCGTCCTCGCAAGACCCCCCTCGCCGCCTGACCGAGACCCGGCAGACCGAACCCCGGTAGACCGAGACCCGGTAGACCGAGAACTGATCGACCGAGAACTGATCGACCGAGAACTGATCGACCGAGAACCCAGAACCTTCCGAAAGGACCACTTCCGATGACCTACTTCACCACCCAGGGCCAGGCCGTCTCCTCTATGCAAGAAGAACTGGTCAGGGACCGAATACGAACCCTTCACCGCGAGGCCGAGGAGCAGCGCCTGGCCACCGGCGTCCTGCGCCTCCAGCGCGCGCGCCGTGACGCCGAGCGCGCCACCTCGCGTCTCCATCGGGCGCTGCTACGCCTGGGCTGATCGAAGAGACGGGATGGCCGGCCGTCCACCGGACGGGCGACCGGCCACCCGGCTTCGTGAAAGACGACCGGCCCGTGAGAACCGGACGGCCATCCGGTCGGGCACACAGGGGCCGGACGGTCACGCGGCCGTCCGCACGGGGGCCGGACGGTCACGCGGCCGCACACGAGATGAGCCACAGGGGCCCGCCACGGCGGGCCCCTTCTTCGTCTCCCGCCCCCTCCTGCGGCGGCTCACCGCGGCATCGCGGCAGGCGGTGTCTCCCCGTGCCGCCTCAGCCCTCGTGTTCCCGCCCCCGGTGCTCCGATCCGCGGTGTCCCAGAACCCGGTGCGGCCTGCTCCCGTTCGCGGTGTCTCAGCCCGCGGCGGCCTGCTCCCAGGGGTCGTCCTCGTCGAAACCGGGAACCCAGCGGACCACCTCGTCACGGAAACGGGCGGTGGTGCCGAGCTGGCAGAGCACGCCGATCCCGGCCGCGTGGACACGATGGATGAGCACGTAGGAGGGCGGCAGGTTCAGCTGGCGCGTGACGTTGCCGGGCCGCAGGTCGGTGACCGTCGCGGCCTGCTCTTGAAGCCATTCGCGGCTGAAGGTGAACTCCTCGACCGTGGTCGGCTCGACGTAGGGGGCGAGGAACGCCCGCAGGGCCTCGGGCTCGACCTCGATGTGGGGGAGGATGAAACCCTCGTCCCGCAGTCCCTGCACCACGCTGTCCATGTCGCCGCTGTTGAAGATGCGGGTGAGCTGCCCGAAGGCGGGCGGGTAACCCTGCGGCAGCCGGTTGACCGCGCCGAAGTCGAGGGCGCACAGCCGTCCGTCGCCGGTGATCCGGAAGTTTCCCGGGTGCGGGTCGGCGTGGAGCATGCCCACCCGCGCGGGGGAGCAGAACAGGAACCGGACCAGCAGGAGCCCGGCGCGGTCACGCTCCTCCTTGGTGCCGTCGGTGATGATCCGCGACAGGGGTGTGCCGTCCACCCACTCCGAGACCAACACCTGTTCGTTGGCGGCGATGACGTCGGGGATCACGAAGTCGGGGTCGTCCCTGAACTCCAGGGCGAAGGCGTGCTGGGCCTGGGCCTCGTTGAGGTAGTCCAGCTCCTCGGCGACCCGCTCGCGCAGCTCGGTGAGCACGCTCTTGACGTCGAGCCCGGGCAGCAGCGCGCCGAAGAGCTTTCCCAGCCTGGCGAGCTGGGCGAAGTCGGAGAGCAGCGCCTTGCCGGCGCCCGGATACTGGATCTTGACCGCGACCGTCCGGCCGTCGTGCCAGACCGCCTTGTGCACCTGCCCGATCGAGGCGGCCGCGGCCGGCCTGTCCTCGAACGACAGGAAGTTGTCCCGCCAGTCGTCCCCGAGCTGCTCGACGAGGACCTTGTGCACGGTCGCCGCCGGAAGCGGCGGAGCGGCGTCCTGGAGCCTGGTCAGGGTCGCGCGATAGGGCCCGGCGATCTCCTGGGGCAGTGCGGCCTCGAAGATGGACAGGGCCTGGCCCAGCTTCATCGCCCCGCCCTTGAGCTCTCCCAGGACCTTGAAGATCTGCTCGGCGGTGCGCTGCTGGATCTCCTGGGAGACGATCTCCGCGGGCTTGCCCCCGATCCGTTTTCCCAGGCCGAGAGCGGTGCGCCCGGCGAAACCGATCGGAAGGGACGCCAGTTTGGCGGAGCGCGCGACGGCGCGGCGCGGAAGGTCACTCACCTTGGCTTCGCGGCCGGTCCCCGTACAGCGAGACGCCGCTCCCTCCCTTCGGTGTCGTGTCTATCAGCGGCAGGTAGCCGACGCGACCATTGTTGGTGAACCAAAGTCGTTTCGGAAGCAACGACATTGAGGATGAACACTCCAGGATCGCTGCTTCCATCTCCAATCAGGCAATACATCTAATGTGCTGTTGGTCACAATAGGCTCACGGTCGTCGAGCTGGGCAAGCGCCTGACCTGCCGCGGTGGCCGCCACCAGTGCCGACAGCACGGTGCCGCAGGCGATCTCGCCCGCGGGGAAGCCACCCAGGCGGGCACTGACGACCGGCCAGCCGGGATCACGGTCGCGTCTCGTCAAATCTAGGCACTGCAGACAGGTGCTTCGTCCAGGCAGCACCATGGGGCCGACCGAACCGAACCCCTCGAAGGCGGTCACCAGCAGGTGGGGGACCCGCCGGTCGAGGAGGTCCCGCACCAGCAGGACATCGAGCGGCCCCACCGGGGCGAGCACCACCAGATCGGGCGGCCTGGCGCCGTCGGCGAGCCGGGCCGCGCGCTCGCCGGTCCAGGCGTTCACCCCCGGCGCCAGGGCCGTGACCACGGCGACCGCGCCGTCCTGCCTGCTCATCCCCACCTGTGCCCAGGTCAGCCCGCCGGGCACGACGTCGCATGGCCGTACCGGCCCGGGATCGACGACGCAGACGTTGCCGACGCCCGAGGCGGCGAGCAGCGCGGCCACCTGCGCGCCCACCCGGCCGGCGCCGTGGACGCGCACCAGGGCCTCGCGCCTGCGCGTCAGCGCGCCCACGCCGCCGTCCGTGACGCCGGGGGACAGGGACAGCATCTCCAGGTCCGGCTGGAGCCGGTCCCGCTCGGCGAGTGGAAGCGCGCGCAGCGGGCCGGGGCCGGCCGCCGCGTCGTCCACCAGGCCCCGGCCGGCCAGCATGCCGAGCAGTGCCCGGCCGCCCTCCTCGCCGATCCCGGCGTCGGCCGCGTCCGCCAGCACCCCGGGGAGGTCGCGCACACCGTCCAGGCCCTCCAGCCAGCGGCGGACCTCCGGCTCCAGGTCGGTCAGCACCACGGCATGCCGGGGATGCAGGCCGAACTGCAGCGTGCGTTCGTCGCGGGCGACCCGGCGCAACGCGGGCTTCAACCGCGGTCGCATCGGAATGGGCGCTTCCGGCGATCTCGACGGGGACAACGGGGTCTCCTTCCGGCATGAGGGGACGGTCACCCTGCCGCGACGCCTCCCCGGGCCGCCCGGTGGAACGGCGCCGTATCGGCGGTGTGCCTTCGAAGACGCGGTGTGCGTCCCGAAGGCGTCGCGCCCGCGGACGCCGCACCGGCAGGGACGTCACCGTGTCCTCACGGCCGCACGGCGACGTGCCGGAAGCGTGCCACGCGAGCGGAAGATCCGGTCCGCGTTTCCCCCGGCCTGTGGACAACCGGTCCCGTGATCGGCGACCTGTGGAAAACCCGTCGTCCCTGCGGCCCTCCACCCCTTCCCGCTCTCCCACCGACCCGTCGATCTCCGCTGGTCACCGCCGGTCACCGCCGGTCACCCACGGGGTTTCCGGCGCCCCCGGCGCCCGGACGGCGTGCACTACGCTCCCCGCATGAACGAGCTCCTGATCGACCGGCGCGACGGCGGAGTCGCGGTCCTCACCCTCAACCGCCCCGAACGGCGCAACCCGATGACCGACGGGATGACCGAGGAGTGGCGCCGGGCCGTCGCGGCCCTGCGGCGGGACCGCGAGGTGCGGTGCGTGGTGGTCACCGGCGCGGGGAGCGCCTTCTGCTCGGGGGGAGACCTGTCCTGGCTCGCCGAACGCGCGGCCGAGGGGGTGACCGGCCTGCGCGACCGGATGCTGGACTTCTACCGGACCTGGCTGTCGATCGCCGACCTGGAGGTGCCGACCATCGCCGCGGTCAACGGCGCCGCCGTCGGGGCGGGGCTGTGCCTCGCCCTGGCCTGCGACCTGGTCTACGCCTCCGAGGAGGCCAAGCTGCTCGCCCCCTTCACCTCGCTCGGCCTGCACCCCGGGATGGCCGCGACCTACCTGCTCCCCCGGGTCGCCGGCGTGGGCGTGGCCCGGGAGCTGCTGCTGACCGGGCGGACCATGACGGGCGCCGAGGCGGCCGCGGCCGGGCTGGTCACCAGGGCCTTCCCCGGCACGTCCCTGCTGGGGGAGGTGTTCGAGATCGCCCGCAGGACCGCCGCCAACGCGCCCGCCGCCACCAGGCTCACCAAGGTCGCGCTCGCGGGCGGCGGGCACGCCGACCTCGACGCGGCGCTGCGCTGGGAATCCCTCGCCCAGCCGGTCACCATGGTCTCCGATGACATGCGCGAAGGCTTGGCGGCGCAGCGAGAACGCCGGCCCGCGCGATTCGGCGACTCCTGAGACGGGTGTTATCCAGGTTAATTCGATAAGGCGCCGCCATAACCTCCCGGCATCGCCGAACAATCAACGAACACGGATTGACCAGCAGGAACGTCACTCGCCCTCTGGTGTTAATTCATCTTTCTCGGCTACCGTTCATATGTGCCCCCCGAGACAGTCGAGGTCCGTCGAAGTTCTCGTCGTCGGCGGACGGTTTCCGCGTACCGTGACGGCGAGAAAACGATCGTGCTGCTGCCCGCCGGATTGAGCAGCAACGACGAGGAGCAATGGGTACGG
Source organism: Streptosporangium sandarakinum (assembly GCF_050942225.1). Taxonomy (NCBI): domain Bacteria; kingdom Bacillati; phylum Actinomycetota; class Actinomycetes; order Streptosporangiales; family Streptosporangiaceae; genus Streptosporangium; species Streptosporangium sandarakinum. The sequence goes on along the minus strand of NZ_CP192034.1, from coordinate 7,119,905 downwards.
CGGATGCTCGACCGGCTGGCGGCCAAGGAGCAGCGGCGGCGGCCCTCCGACGACGACCTGATGGAACGGGCCTGTGACCTGTCGGTCCGTTACCTCGACGGCCGGGCCACCCCGTCGAGCGTGCGCTGGGTGGACAACCAGCAGCACCGCTGGGGCTCGTGCACCCCCGACAACGGCACCATCAGGATCTCCACGCGACTGCGCGGCATGCCGTCCTGGGTGGTCGACTACGTGATCATCCATGAGCTCGTGCACCTGCTCGTGCCCAGCCACGGCCCCCGGTTCTGGGCGCTGGTGGAGCACTACCCGAGGGCCGAACGAGCCAGAGGGTTCCTGGAGGGTTTCTCCATGGCGGCCAACAGTCCCACGGAGGAGTGGTGACGTCACAGGAGACCCGGGAGGAGACGTCCCGGGAGCCGGAGACACCGCGGCGCACGGTGGCGGTCCTCATCACGCCCTCGATCGCGGACGCGGCGCCGCCCGGGGTGGACGCCGGGGAGTTCCTGCGGGCCGCGGCCGAGGACACCTACGAGCTCGCCGCCGCGCTCGACTTCGTCTCGCCCGTCCTGGTCACCAGTGTTCCGGGCATGGAGGAGATCGTCTGGCCGGGGACGCCCGTCGTGGAGATCCCCGACCTGTCGGGCCCCGCCCTGGTCCGCGCCGCCTTCGAGGCCCTGTCGTCCGTTTCCGAGACCCCGCCGTCCGCCCCCGCGGCTTCGCCGCGCGGAGAGCGGGCTCCGTCGTCCGCCCCTGGCGCCCCGCCGTACGGCGAGCGTGCCCTGCCGTACGGCGAGCAGGCGGTGCTGCTGAGCGGTGACGCACCGGACCTGCCCGGCCTGCTGGTCGGCAAGCTCTTCCGCCGGCTCGGCCGTGCCCGGATCGCGGTCTGCCCGGCCGTGGGCGGCGGCGCCGTGGCGATAGCCGCCCACCTGCCCTATCCCGCCTGGGCCGGCGTGGGCTTCGACGATCCCGACCCGGTCCGGGCGTTGCGCGCCTCGGCTCCCGGCCCCCGGACGGTCGCCACCGGCCCCGGCTGGCACCGTCTGCGCACCCCGGGCGACGTCGCGCGGCTGGATCCCGGCCTGGAGGGCTGGGACAACACGCGGGCGCTGCTGTCGGCCTGAGCGTCGGACGGGAGCGCCGTCAGGACGGCGGCAGGCGCAGGTCGGCGAAGACGGCCCGGTGGTCGGTACCGGGGACGGTGTGGACGCTCACCGCGTTCACGCCCACCCGCTCGTCCACCATGACGTGGTCGATGGTGATGATCGGCGGGACGCGCTTGTTGGCCGGCCAGGTGGGGATGAGCCCCGCGCCGGCCCGGTCGGCCGCGTCCGCGTAGCCCCGGCCCAGCAGCCCGCGCAGGGCCGCATGGTCAAGGCTGGCGTTGAAGTCGCCGGCCAGGACGCGGATCCTGTCGGGGACGGCCGGGGGAAGGCCCGCGAGGGCCTGCGACCACTCGTGGACCTGGGCGCCCAGCGGCGGGTAGGGGTGGACGTCGACGAACTCGACGGGCTTGGCGCCCGGCACGGTGATCAGCGCGGCCGGCATGTTGTGCCCGACCGGGCGGAACAGGTCGTCCAGCTGGGTCATCGGGTTCCGGGCGTACAGGCCGCTGCCCCGGGCGCTCCACTCCGTCTCCAGGACCCGGTACGGCATGAGCTCCTTCAACCCGGCGGCGTCCAGCTTCACGGCCAGCCCGGGGGTCAGCTCCTGGGTGCTCAGCACGTCGGGTCTCAGCCGCCGGACCAGGTCGACCACGGCCCCCGCGTCGGCCTTGCCGAAGAGCATGTTGAGGGTCAGCACCCGCAGCGCCGGCCCGGAGGCCGCCTGCGCCGAGCCGACCGCCCGCGGCAGCACGCTGAGACCCAGCGCCGCGGTGGCGGCCAGCGCCACCGCCGTGGCCGCGCGCCTGCGGGACAGCGCCGTCAGCAGAAGGGGCACCAGCGACCCGGCCGCGACGTACGGCGTACCGGTCATGAGCTGCGTGGCCAGCGACCCGCGCTCCAGCCCGGCCACCCTGGCCACGGCCCAGGCGGTGAACGGCACGACCGCCGCCCAGGCGAGGGCCTCGGGGACGCGCCGGCGCCGGCGGGTGGGCGTCACGATCGCGCCGCCCACGTCTCCGCCGGCCGTCGTTCTCGCGCTCACACTGCCCCGATTCGCTCGTCACGCCAATGGACCAAGACGGTAGTCAGGGGGGTGTGAGCCGAGCATAAAACACCCGGCTATCCGGCGCGGAGAACCTCGCGGGCCCGGCGCGCCAGCCGCCGGGTCGCCTCGTCTGACAACTCGGGGATCTCCTCGATCGGGAACCAGCGAAGGTCGAGCGACTCCTCGCTGATCACCGCCTCGACGTCCGCCGGGGCGACCGCGCCGTACTCCACGTCCAGGTGGTGGCTGTGGGGCGGGTGGCACCAGACCCGGTGCCGGTCGAGGGCGAGCGGGCCGGGAAGCAGCCGCAGGCCCGGGATGCCGGACTCCTCGGTCGCCTCCCGCAGCGCCACCGCCGCGAGCGTCGCGTCGCCGCGCTCGCAGTGGCCCCCCATGGGCAGCCACATCCCCGCCTTCGGGTGCAGCGTGAGCAGCACCCGGAGGCCGTCGTGCGACAGCACCGCGGTCGTGGCCGTCAGATGACCCGGCACGCACTCGCGCCACATCGCGTCCTCGTGGGCGCGCAGGTGCTCCAGGAACTCCTCGCGCAGGAGCTCCTCCTCCGCGGTCGGGGCGGTCCAGCCCCGCAGCACGGCCGCCGCGTCCGCCCGCAGGCTCCCGGGATCTCCCGCGCCGACCGGCACCGCCGAAACCGCCGGGCCGGCAGCGCCGACCGCGCCGGCCGGTTCGCCGAGCCCGCCGGCCCGCTCACCCGGCCGGCTCACGCGCGATCGCCCTCGCCGCCGTCCTTCCGGTCGTCGCCGTTCGTGCCGTCCTCGTCGCTCCCGCCGCCCTCGCGGCCCTCGCGGCCTTCCTGGCCCTTCGCGCGGCCCTCGTCCCCGGCGGAGGCCTCCCTGAGGGACGCCTCCAGGCCGGACAGGTCGAACTCCGGCTCGCCGTGGACGAAACCGCCGGGGTTGTCGAGGTCGTCGGCGGTGGGCATCAGGTCGGGGTGGCCCCAGACCGCGTCGCGCCCGTCGACGCCGCGGGCGGCCTCCAGCGCCTGCCACAGCGCCGCGGCCTCGCGCAGCCGGCGCGGCCGCAGCTCCAGCCCGACGAGCGTGGCGAAGGTCTGCTCGGCCGGACCGCCGGTCGCCCGGCGGCGCCGTACGGTCTCGGCCAGGGCGGCGGCAGAGGGCAGCTTGCCCTCGGCGGCGCGGTCGACGACGGCGCCGACCCAGCCCTCCACCAGGGCCAGGACGGTCTCCAGCCGGGCCAGGGCGGCCTTCTGCCGCTCGGTCTCCTCCGGCTTGAGGAGGTTGCCGCCGGACAGGGCCTGCTGGATCTGCTCGGGGTTGTTGATGTCGAGGCCGCGGAGCTGCTCCTCCAGGGCGGAGACGTCGACGGTGATGCCCCGGGCGTACTCCTCCACGGCACCGAGCAGGTGGGCGCGCAGCCACGGGACGTGCTGGAACAGCCGATGGTGCGCCGCCTCGCGGAGCGCGAGGTACAGGCGGATCTCCTCGGCGGGCGTCTCCAGACCCTGGCTGAACGCGGCGACGCCGCCGGGCAGCAGCGCCGGGTCACCCGACAGGGGCAGGCCGATGTCGGTGGAACCGACCACCTCGCGGGCGAGTGAGCCGATGGCCTGGCCGATCTGCTGGCCGACCATCATGCCGCCCATCTGCTTCATCATGCCCATCAGCGGACCGGCCATCGCCTGCGCCTCGGGAGGCAGACCGGCGGCGCCGAGCGTGCCGCTCATGGTCTCCACCATGCGCGCGGCGATCGGGTCGCAGAGCTGCCGCCAGACCGGGACGGTCTTCTCGATCCACTCCGACCGGCTCCACGCCTGCGGGCTGCCCGTACCGCCCGGCAGCGCCGTGACCTCGTTGAGCCACAGGTCGGCGAGGTTGAGGGCGTCGACGATCTGGCGCCGCTCGCCCTCCATGACGCTCGGATCGCCCTCGGCGACGACCACGTGACGCGCGATGTTCTTCGCCATGTCCCAGTTGACCGGGCCGGAACCCGATGGCGCGGAGAGCATGTCCGCGAACTGGCGCATGGCCGCCGCGATCTGCTCAGGGTCGCCGAACATGGCGAACGGGTTCTCGTTGGGGTCGTTTTCCCGACCTGGCAAGTCAGTCACCGCTCTACCTCGTGCAGGATGGAGGAGTCCACATCCGCCACGTTATCCGTCGCACGGCGGGTCAGTGCAAAGCGAGTACATGGTGCCTACCTCGAAACGCCCGCGGTCCCCGGTCGTCGCCGTCACCGGCGCCGCCTCCGGAGTCGGCCGCGCGTTCCTCGCGAAGGTCGCCTCTTCTGCGGATTTCCGCAGGGTCGTGGCCATCGACGAGCAGCGCGGTGACGTCCCCGGCGTCACCTGGCGGGTCATCGACGTCAGGGATCCGCTTCTGGCGAACCGGATCTCCGACATCGACGTGCTCGTCCACCTGGCGGGAGACTTCGCCCTCGACGCCGACGCCACCGAGCGCCGGGCCTACAACCTGCGCGCCGCGCAGACGGTCCTCACCGCCAGCGCGGCCGCCCGAGTGCGCCGCGTCGTGCTCGTCACCAGCGCCATGGTGTACGGCGCGACACCCGACAACCCCGTCCCGCTGCCGGAGGACGCCCCCGTGGCCGCCGAACCCGACACCGGCATGGTCGGCGACCACCTGGAGATCGAGGCGCTGGTCCGGCGCTCCCTGCGCAGCCACCCCGGCCTGGAGGTCACCGTGGTACGGCCCGCCGCCGTGGTGGGCCCCGGCGTGGACAGCGTCGTCACCCGCCACTTCGAGTCGCCCCGGCTGCTCAGCGTCAAGGGCTGCGAACCCCGCTGGCAGTTCTGCCACGTCGACGACCTGGTCTCGGCCCTTGAGCTGGCCGCGCTCGGCACGGTCTCCGGGACGGTGGCCGTGGGCTGCGACGGCTGGCTGGAGCACGAGCAGGTCGAGGAGCTCTCCGGGCTGCGCAGGTTCGAGTTGCCCGCCGGGCTGACCTTCGGCACCGCCCAGCGCCTGCACCGGCTGGGAGTCACCCCGGCGCCCGCCACCGACCTCCACTACGTGGTCTACCCCTGGGTCGTCGACTGCGCGTCGCTGCGCGAGGCCGGGTGGAAGCCGGCGTGGACGAACGAGGCCGCGTTCACCGAGCTGCTGGAGCTGCGCGAGGGCAGGCACACCGTCGTCGGCCGCCGCCTGTCCGGCAAGGAGGCCACCCTCACCGCCGCCGGGGCCACCGTCGCGGTCCTGGGCACCGCCGCCATCGTCCGCGTGGCCCGCAAGAAGCGCCGTCCGTGAGACCGGGGCCCGCGCCGCACGAGGGATCGCCGCGCCGGGGCGCCGGATCACCCGGAGTCCCGGGATCCCGGAGACCCGCCGCACCCGATCGATCGCTCCGGAGCCGGAGCCGGGGCCGGGGCCGCCGGGCTCCGGCGATGTAGGCTTTCGGCGTGGACGTCATCCGGTTGCTGGGCATTCGCGACACCCCCCTGTCCCTCGACGAGGTGTTCTCCGCCGTCGGCGACCACACGGCCGGCGGCACGGCGCTCTTCGTCGGCACGGTCCGTGACCATGACCACGACAGACCGGTCACCCGGCTGTCCTACTCGGCCCATCCGAGCGCCGAGGCCGAGCTGCGCAGGGTGGCCGAGAAGATCGCCGCGGACTTCCCGGTGACCGCGCTGGCCGCGGTGCACCGGACCGGCGACCTCGCGCTGGGGGACATCGCGGTCATCGTGGCGGTCGCCTGCCCCCACCGCGGCGAGGCGTTCACCGCCGCCCGCAGGCTGATCGACGACCTCAAGAGCACCGTGCCGATCTGGAAGCACCAGCTCTTCACCGACGGCACGACCGAGTGGGTCGGGGCCTGCGACTGACGTCCGTCGCCGGCCGCGCCGCCGCGGCGGGCCGGGGGGTGGGGGCGCGGTCGTCCCACCGGTGATACGGCATAGGCTTCCTGTCATGTCACGACGAGCGCTGACACTGACGGTGGCCGGCATCCTCACACTCCTGCTGGGCATCGTCGGCGCCCTGCTGCCCGTGCCGTACGTGGTGCTGAGCCCCGGACCGACCGAGAACACCATCGGAGACGTCAAGGGCAAGCCCGTGATCAGCATCGAGGGCCGCCAGACCTACCCGACCTCCGGCGCCCTCAGGCTCGTCACCGTGGCCTACCAGGGCGGTCCCGGCAGCAGGATCGACCTGCTCAGCGCGCTGCGGGGCTGGCTCGACCCGACCATCGCCGTCGTGCCGGAGGAGACGATCTTCCCGCCGACGAGCACCGCCGAGCAGGTCGATCAGCAGAACACCGAGGAGATGACCAGCTCCCAGGACGACGCCACCGCGGCGGCGCTGACCGAGCTGAAGATCCCCTTCACCTCGGTCGTGACCGTGGCCTCCGTCCAGAAGGGCCTGCCGGCCGACGGGAAGTTCAAGCGCGGAGACGAGATCACCGCGGTGGACGGCGTCACGGTGACCGACCGCGAGAGCGTCGCCGCAGCCGTCCGCAAGCACAAGCCGGGCCAGCGGGTCGACTTCACCGTCAACCGCGCCGGCCAGAGCACCACCGTGGCCGCCCCCACCGTCGCCGCCCAGGACGGCACGCCCGTCGTGGGCGTCACCATGCGGATCGGCTACAAGTTCCCGTTCAAGGTGGAGATCAACGTCGGTGACGTCGGCGGGCCGAGCGCCGGGATGATGTTCTCCCTCGGCATCGTGGACAAGCTCACCCCCGGCGAGATGACCGGGGGCAAGGCCATCGCCGGCACCGGCACCATCACCCCGGACGGCCAGGTCGGCCCCATCGGCGGCATCCAGCAGAAGATGGTCGGCGCCCGCGAGGACGGGGCGGTGTTCTTCCTCACCCCGGCCGGCAACTGCGCCGAGGCCGTCAAGGCGGTCCCCGACGGGCTGAAGCTGGTCAAGGTGGACACGCTCCACGGCGCGGTGCAGGCGGTCGACGCGATCCGCACCGGCGGTCCGACGGAGAGCTGCCCGGCGGGCTGACGGCCGTACCGGCGCGCGCATGGGACGGTGACGGCCGTGCCGGACGTACGCGTGGGACGGACCGGCCGGGTGGTGACGAGGGGCCGCCCGGCACCCGCGCGAGGCGGACCGGCCGGCGGTGACGCGTGGTGACCGTCCGAATTCTCCGGGTTCCATCCGATTTTCCGGGCACTGTTCCGCTGCCCCGCACGTTGGCATCGGTGAACCCGGGATCCGCGGGCGTTGTGGCCGGACCGTGCCCAAGGGCTGAGCACGGCCGAACCCCCGCCGGTGTAGGTTTCCAAACACGGACCGTGCTCTCACGACAAGGGGTTGGCCTTGAGCTTCCGGACCCCCGGAGCCGGTAGGGCGATGCGCTTGCCCCGCCGGCCGCGACTCTTGATTCCCACGGCGATCGCCATCGTCGCGCTCGTCGCGTTGTTCTTCCTGTTCGTCGGCGTCTTCACCGACTACCTCTGGTACGACTCGGTCGGCTACACCTCGATCTTCTCCGGTGTGATCGTCACCCAGATCGTGCTGTTCGTCGTGGGCGCCGTCCTGATGGTCGGTCTGGTGGGGGGCAACATGCTCCTCGCCTACCGGGCGCGGCCGATGTTCGGCCCCGGAATGTTCGGCGGTGCCAGCGGCGCGGACCGCTACCGGATGGCCCTCGACCCGCACCGAAAGATGATCTTCATCATCGGCGCCGCGGTCCTGGCCCTCTTCACGGGGTCCTCGTTCGCCGGGCAGTGGAAGACCTGGCTGGAGTTCGTCAACGCCACCCCGTTCGGTGAGACCGACGCGCTGTTCCACTACGACGTGTCGTTCTTCATGTTCACCTTCCCGTTCCTGCGGATGGTGCTGAACTTCCTGTTCACCGCCGTGGTGCTGTCGGCCGTCATGGCGGCCGTCGTGCACTACCTCTACGGAGGCTTCCGGCTCCAGTCGCCCGGCGTGCACGCCACCCGCGCCGCCCGCGTCCACCTGTCGGTGCTGCTCGGCGTCTTCGTGCTGCTCAAGGCGGTCGCCTACTGGGTCGACCGGTACGAACTCGTCTTCTCCGACCGGGGCTTCGTGTACGGCGCCTCCTACACAGACGTCAACGCGGTGTACCCCGCCAAGACGATCCTGGCGATCATCGCTCTGATCTGCGCGGCGCTGTTCTTCGCCGGGGTGGTCCGTCCCGGGGCCATGCTGCCCGGCGTCGCCTTCGGCCTGCTGGTGCTGTCGGCCATCCTGATCGGCATGGTCTACCCGGCCCTGGTCGAGCAGTTCCAGGTCAAGCCCAACCAGCAGGGCAAGGAGCAGGAGTTCATCAGACGCAACATCGAGGCCACCAGAAAGGCGTACGGCGTCGATCAGACGGAGGTCATCGACTACGCCGCGCAGGGCGACGCCTCGAAGGTCAACGTCACCGCCGACAGTTCGATCTCCGGCGTGCGCCTGCTCGACCCCAACCTGGTGTCCAAGACCTACCAGCAGAAGCAGCGCATCCGCGGCTTCTACGACTTCCACGACCCGCTCGATGTCGACCGCTACCCGGACGAGTCGGGCAAGCCGCGCGACACCGTGGTGGCGGTGCGCGAGCTCACCGGCCCGCCCGCCGAGCAGGACAACTGGATCAACCGGCACCTCGTCTACACCCACGGCTACGGCTTCGTGGCCGCGCCGGGCAACAAGGTCGACGCCGAGGGCCTGCCGGCCTTCGACGCCAAGGACATGCCGGTGACCGGCCCCCTGGCCGAGCGGACCGGCCTGAAGGAGGCGCGGGTCTACTTCGGCGAGTCCCCGAGCGCGCCCGAGTACGTCGTCGTGGGCGGCGACCGCAACCAGGAGCTGGACTACCCGCTGAGCAGCGGCACCGGCCAGAAGGACACCACCTACGACGGCAAGGGCGGCGTCCCGGTCGGCTCGTTCATCAACAGGGTCCTCTACGCCGCCAAGTACGGCGAGATGAACCTGCTGCTGTCGAGTGACGTCAACGACAAGTCCAAGATCCTCTACGTGCGCAACCCGCAGGAGCGCATCGCCAAGGTCGCGCCGTTCCTGAGCCTGGACGACAACTCCTACCCCGCCATCGTCGACGGCAGGGTGGTCTGGATCGTCGACGCCTACACCACGTCGAACGCCTACCCCTACTCCGACAGCCGGAGCCTGGAGTCGATGACGCGGGACACCGTCACCGATCCCCGCCTGGTGGTGCAGCAGCCGCGCGACCAGATCAACTACATGCGCAACTCGGTCAAGGCCACGGTGGACGCCTACGACGGCACCGTCACGCTGTACGCCTGGGACGAGAAGGACCCGATCCTGCAGACCTGGCGCAAGGCGTTCCCCGGCATCGTCAAGCCGAAGAGCGAGATCTCCACCGGTCTCCAGCAGCACCTGCGCTACCCCGAGGCGCTGTTCAAGGTCCAGCGCGACGTGCTGTCCCGCTACCACATCAAGGACCCGAACGCCTTCTACAGCGGCCAGGACTTCTGGAACGTCCCCAACGACCCGTCGTCGGGCGAGCGTGACGTCAAGCAGCCGCCGTACTACCTGTCGGTCAAGATGCCGAACACGGACGAGCCGACGTTCTCCCTGACCACCACGTTCGTCCCGCGCCAGGGCCCGAACCTCGCGGCGTTCATGGCCGTGGACGCCAACCCCGGGCCCGACTACGGCAAGCTCCGCATCCTGCGGATGCCCTCCAACACCACCATCCCCGGCCCGGGGCAGGTGCAGAACAACTTCCAGAACAAGTTCTCCGGGGAGCTCAACCTCCTCGGCATCGGAGGGGCGAAGGTCCGCTACGGCAACCTCCTGACCCTGCCGTTCGCCGGCGGCCTGGTCTACATCGAGCCGGTCTACGTGGAGACCGCCGCCTCCTCCGGGCAGGAGCCGTACCCGATCCTCCGCCGGGTGCTCGTCTCCTACGGCGACAGGGTCGGCTTCGCCGACACGCTGGACGCCGCGCTGAAGCAGGTCTTCGGGGACGGCGCCCAGCTGCCCCAGCAGGAGGTGAACAAGCCGAACACGCCGGCTCAGCCGAACACCGCGCTGAACCAGGCGATCGGCGAGGCCCAGCAGGCGTACGACAGGGCGCAGAAGGCCCTGAACGCCAACCCGCCCAACTGGACGGAGTACGGCGCGGCCCAGAAGGCGCTCTCGGAGGCGCTGAAGAAGCTGGAGTCGGCCGCGGCGCCGACGGCGACCCCCGCACCGACCTCGACCTCCGCACCGACGGCGACGCCGGCGCCGTCGGGGTCGGCCACACCGTCGCCGACCCCCACGTCGTCACCGAGTCCCTAGCCGGGAGGAGCCCCGCGGGCCAAACGATTCGCTTCCACCGCCGAAGCCGGGTAGTCTTTAGACACACACCGACGCGGGGTGGAGCAGTTCGGTAGCTCGCTGGGCTCATAACCCAGAGGTCGCAGGTTCAAATCCTGTCCCCGCTACCACGAGCAAGGGCCCGGATCTCACTGAGATCCGGGCCCTTCGCATTGCCCGGGGTCCACTCACCGAAGCCGCGTCCCCATGGGTGTCGTGCCGCCGATTTGCCTTGTCCCCGGGATGCCGGGTAATCTTCAGATGCAACACACCGACGCGGGGTGGAGCAGTTCGGTAGCTCGCTGGGCTCATAACCCAGAGGTCGCAGGTTCAAATCCTGTCCCCGCTACCACGAGCAAGGGCCCGGATCTCACTGAGATCCGGGCCTTTCGCGTTTCCGCACTTCTGTTGTGCGCTCGTTGCTTACATGATTACATGCGATCAAGGGTTTTCGATGAAGGGCGGGCCATTGATCGTCGAATACATCCGTTACCGCGTCCCCGAGGAGCGGTCGGCAGACTTCGAGGCCGCCTACCGGCGTGCCGCAGCATCCCTCGGCAGCGCTCCCGAGTGCGTCGACTACGAACTCACCCGCTGCGCGGAGGAAGCCGGCCGCTACATCCTCCGGATCACCTGGACCTCCGCCGAGGACCACCTCGAAGGCTTCCGGAACGGCCCGAACTTCGGGGCCTTCTTCACCGAGATCCGGCCGTACGTCTCCGACATCGAGGAGATGCGCCACTACGAGCCGACCGGCGTCCACGGGCAGGGGGCCTCGGTGCCGACCCTGTACGACTGGGCCGGCGGGGCCGAGGCGTTCGAGCGGCTCACCGAGGTGTTCTACGGGCACGTGCTGAAGGACGAGCTCATCGGCCCGCTGTTCGCCGGCATGGACCCGCGGCACCCCACGTACGTCGCCATCTGGCTGGGCGAGGTCTTCGGCGGCCCTGACCGCTACACGCGGGAACGCGGGGGATATGTCCACATGCTCTCCCAGCACATCGGCAAGGGCATCACCGAGCGGCAGCGCCGCCGCTGGGTGAACCTCCTCCTGGACGCCGCCGACGAGGTCGGCCTTCCCGGAGATCCGGAGTTCCGGGCGGCGTTCCTCGGCTACATCGAGTGGGGGACCCGTCTGGCGTTCGCCAACTCCCAGCCGGGCGCCACTCCGGTCGCCAAGGCTCCGGTGCCCCACTGGGGGTGGGGCGTGGCGCCGCCGTACACACCTCGGGGATGAGCGGCTAGCGTGCCGGTGTGGATGACATGTCCGGACCGATCCTGCGCTGGCGGGTACGCAGGGAGCTCGCGGTCCTGAAAACCGTCGCGGCCCTCGGCTTCGCGCTGCTCACCGTGCTGAGCCTCGGGGATCCGCGCGGCATGATCCTGGCGGGCGTCGCGACCCTGGTGGCCGCGGGTCTCGCCCTGCGCGACGTCCTGGCCCCGGTACGGCTCAGCGCCGACGGCCACGGACTCGTCGTGGTGAGGGGGTTCGCCGGTTCCGAACGGGTGCCGTGGAGCGCGGTCGAGCGGATCCGGGTGGACACACGGACCCGCCTCACCTCACGTACGGAGTTCCTTGAGATCGACACCGGCGACGGGATCTTCCTGCTGAGCCGGTTCGACCTGGGGGCGCCCTGCCAGGAGGTCGCCGACCGGCTGTGCACCCTGCGAAGCGGCCACTGAGGTCCGCGCGGCGCCGGCCCTCTCGGCCGGAGAGCGCCTCAGCGGCGGAGGGTACGGCTCACGCCCATGCACGTGCGGAGACGGGGCCCGCCGCTCCCGGCCCTCTCCGGTGCGGACTTCTCCAGCTCCGCCAGCAGCACGGCCGCCGCGTGCGCGTCGGCCAGGATCTGATTCACCTCCTCGTCGGTGGCGGGAAGCTGACCCCTCTTGGCGAGCTCGTCGCGGAGAAACGTGAGCGGCTGCGGATGGCCGGCCGCCTCGGCGGCCACCGTCGCCCGGGCCGCGGTCAGCAGACGCAGGTAGTGGGACCGGAGCAACGCCTCACGCATTCGCACCTCCTCAAGGTCGCTCAACAGGGATCTGGCGACCATGAGGAGGTCCTCGGGGTGATCGGCCTCCGCGTCGATGTGCGCGCGGATGTCGTCGAACTCCGAACGGGCCATGCTGCTCACCTCCATGGTGGAGTCAGGATCCTGACCCTCGTCCCTATGTCATATCGAGCGGCGATTGCGGACGGCTTGACGCCCGCTTGCGTCTGCCCGCGTCCTGCCGCTCACGTTTGGGACGCACGACCCTCGGGGATGGTTGGCAAGTTGTCCTTGTTGCCTCTGGGGCCTGCTAATGTTCTTCCTGCAGGGCAACGAGCCCCCAGGAGCCGCAAGGTCCCGGGTGAGCGAGATGCCCGGCACCTCCCTCACACTGAAACCGACTTTCGGTTGTGTCCGCACGATTAGACACAAACCGGATGTTGGAGTAAGTTAGAGGGGTTGCCCTGGAGACGGGGCGGTCGAGATCCGCTGTGGATCCGGCAGGTGCGGTCGGCTGACGCGAAAGCGACAGTTTGACACAAACCAGGCGGAACTGCTAAGATTGAGACGCGAAACGAATGCCCCGGAGGGCGGATCGACGATCCGGACCGACGGTGAACGCGTCCGTTTCTTGAGAACTCAACAGTGTGTTAAAAGCCAGTGCATGATGCACAACCCCGTCCCACCCGCCTCGGTGGGAGGACGGATTCCTTTGGTTGATGCACCTCGTCTCCTTTGCCGGGACGGGGATGCTTTCAGCCGGGAGAAACTCTGTAGACATTGTTTGGAGAGTTTGATCCTGGCTCAGGACGAACGCTGGCGGCGTGCTTAACACATGCAAGTCGAGCGGAAAGGCCCTTCGGGGTACTCGAGCGGCGAACGGGTGAGTAACACGTGAGTAACCTGCCCCTGACTCTGGGATAAGCCCGGGAAACTGGGTCTAATACCGGATACGACACGCTTCCGCATGGGATGCGTGTGGAAAGTTTTTCGGTTGGGGATGGACTCGCGGCCTATCAGCTTGTTGGTGGGGTAACGGCCTACCAAGGCGACGACGGGTAGCCGGCCTGAGAGGGCGACCGGCCACACTGGGACTGAGACACGGCCCAGACTCCTACGGGAGGCAGCAGTGGGGAATATTGCGCAATGGGCGGAAGCCTGACGCAGCGACGCCGCGTGGGGGATGACGGCCTTCGGGTTGTAAACCTCTTTCAGCAGGGACGAAGTTGACGTGTACCTGCAGAAGAAGCGCCGGCTAACTACGTGCCAGCAGCCGCGGTAATACGTAGGGCGCAAGCGTTGTCCGGAATTATTGGGCGTAAAGAGCTCGTAGGTGGCTTGTCGCGTCGGATGTGAAAGCTTGGGGCTTAACTCCAGGTCTGCATTCGATACGGGCTGGCTAGAGGTAGGCAGGGGAGAACGGAATTCCTGGTGTAGCGGTGAAATGCGCAGATATCAGGAGGAACACCGGTGGCGAAGGCGGTTCTCTGGGCCTTACCTGACGCTGAGGAGCGAAAGCGTGGGGAGCGAACAGGATTAGATACCCTGGTAGTCCACGCCGTAAACGTTGGGCGCTAGGTGTGGGGGCCTTCCACGGTTTCCGCGCCGTAGCTAACGCATTAAGCGCCCCGCCTGGGGAGTACGGCCGCAAGGCTAAAACTCAAAGGAATTGACGGGGGCCCGCACAAGCGGCGGAGCATGTTGCTTAATTCGACGCAACGCGAAGAACCTTACCAAGGCTTGACATCGCCCGGAAAGCTCTGGAGACAGAGCCCTCTTCGGACTGGGTGACAGGTGGTGCATGGCTGTCGTCAGCTCGTGTCGTGAGATGTTGGGTTAAGTCCCGCAACGAGCGCAACCCTTGCTCCATGTTGCCAGCACGCCCTTCGGGGTGGTGGGGACTCATGGGGGACTGCCGGGGTCAACTCGGAGGAAGGTGGGGATGACGTCAAGTCATCATGCCCCTTATGTCTTGGGCTGCAAACATGCTACAATGGCCGGTACAGAGGGTTGCGATACCGCAAGGTGGAGCGAATCCCTAAAAGCCGGTCTCAGTTCGGATTGGGGTCTGCAACTCGACCCCATGAAGTCGGAGTCGCTAGTAATCGCAGATCAGCAACGCTGCGGTGAATACGTTCCCGGGCCTTGTACACACCGCCCGTCACGTCACGAAAGTCGGCAACACCCGAAGCCCGTGGCCCAACCCTTTGGGGGGGAGCGGTCGAAGGTGGGGCTGGCGATTGGGACGAAGTCGTAACAAGGTAGCCGTACCGGAAGGTGCGGCTGGATCACCTCCTTTCTAAGGAGCACCGGCTGATCCGGTTCACCCGCTGGGTGGCCTGGTCGGTCCATGCCGTGGCCGCGAGCGAACGTCTCGCGCACGGTGCGCTCATTAGTGGAGCACTGGCTAGTCAGTCGGACCGGGTCGCCGGGCCGCTAGTACCGCCTGCCCCCTTCGGGGGGACGGGAGTGGGAACGGGGTCGTCGGGGTGAGGTCCGGGTGAACACACTGTTGGGTCCTGAGGAAACGGACCAGCCGCTGCGCGGGAGACCGCGCAGCTGGTGAGGTTTGGTTTTCTTCGTGCGGGACCGTCCGCCTGTCATACCGGCTCGGATGAGGTGGAAGCTGTTGGCTTCCGGCTCGTGTGGGTGTCTGGTGGTGGGGTCGTGATGGTCGCTGCGTGTTGTTTGAGATTTGCATAGTGGACGCGAGCATCTTTGTGGCCAAGTTTTTTAGGGCACACGGTGGATGCCTTGGCATCAGGAGCCGATGAAGGACGTGGGAGGCTGCGTTAAGCCCCGGGGAGTCGCCAACCAGACGTTGATCCGGGGATGTCCGAATGGGGAAACCTAGCACCAGTCATGTGGTGTTGCCTCCGCCTGAATGTATAGGGCGGTTGGTGGTAACGCGGGGAAGTGAAACATCTCAGTACCCGTAGGAAGAGAAAACAAATAGTGATTCCGTGAGTAGTGGTGAGCGAAAGCGGAAGAGGCTAAACCGGGCGCGTGTTAAAGCCGGCGGGCGTTGCGTGTTCGGGGTTGTGGGACCTTCTGACAGTCTCTGCCGGGACTGTAAGCAGTGAGAAATCGATGGGGTAGCCGAAGCTTCTGGGAAGGGGCGCCGGAGACCGTGAGAGCCGGGTAGGCGAAATCCTGTCGACTGCTGGAGGGGATCCCAAGTAGCACGGGGCCCGAGAAATCCTGTGTGAATCTGCCAGGACCACCTGGTAAGCCTAAATACTCCCTGATGACCGATAGTGCACTAGTACCGTGAGGGAAAGGTGAAAAGTGCCCCGGTGAGGGGTCGTGAAATAGTACCTGAAACCGTGTGCCTACAAGCCGTAGGAGCGTGAGTGGGGTTCGCCCTGCTCGTGATGTGACTGCGTGCCTTTTGAAGAATGAGCCTGCGAGTTGCGGTGTGTGGCGAGGTTAACCCGTGTGGGGTAGCCGTAGCGAAAGCGAGTCTGAATAGGGCGTTTGAGTCGCATGCTGCAGACCCGAAGCGGAGTGATCTAGGCATGGGCAGGTTGAAGCGCGGGTAAGACCGCGTGGAGGACCGAACCCACCAGGGTTGAAAACCTGGGGGATGACCTGTGTTTAGGGGTGAAAGGCCAATCAAACTCCGTGATAGCTGGTTCTCCCCGAAATGCATTTAGGTGCAGCGTCGCGTGTTTCTTGCCGGAGGTAGAGCACTGGATGGCCGATGGGCCCGACAAGGTTACTGACGTCAGCCAAACTCCGAATGCCGGTAAGTGAGAGCGTGGCAGTGAGACTGCGGGGGATAAGCTCCGTAGTCGAGAGGGAAACAGCCCAGACCACCGACTAAGGCCCCTAAGCGTGTGCTAAGTGGGAAAGGATGTGGAGTCGCAGTGACAACCAGGAGGTTGGCTTAGAAGCAGCCACCCTTGAAAGAGTGCGTAATAGCTCACTGGTCAAGTGATTCTGCGCCGACAATGTAGCGGGGCTCAAGTACACCGCCGAAGTCGTGGCATTCACACATTAACCCTGGCTTTTGTCGAGGGGTGTGGATGGGTAGGGGAGCGTCGTGCGGCCGGCGAAGCAGCGGAGTGATCCAGTTGTGGAGGCCGTGCGAGTGAGAATGCAGGCATGAGTAGCGAATCAGAAGTGAGAAACTTCTGCGCCGGATGACCAAGGGTTCCTGGGCCAGGCTAATCCGCCCAGGGTAAGTCGGGACCTAAGGCGAGGCCGACAGGCGTAGTCGATGGACAACGGGTTGATATTCCCGTACCCGCTGTGATGCGCCCATACTGAACCCAGTGATACTAAGGGTCCTTAAGCCCTCCGGGCCTTCGGGTCTGGGGTGAGGCTGAACGCCTGACCTGATCTGGTAGTAGGTAAGCGATGGGGTGACGCAGGAAGGTAGCCCATCCCAGGCGATGGTTGTTCCTGGGGTAAGCGTGTAGGACGAGGGGTAGGCAAATCCGCCTCTCATGGGTCTGAGACGTGATGCCGAGCCGATTGTGGCGAAGTGGGTGATCCTATGCTGCCGAGAAAAGCCTCTAGTGAGTGTCATGGCGGCCCGTACCCGAAACCGACTCAGGTGGTCAGGTAGAGAATACCAAGGCGATCGGGTGAACTGCGGTTAAGGAACTCGGCAAATTGCCCCCGTAACTTCGGGAGAAGGGGGGCCTTCGCTGGTGATGAGTCTTGCACTCGGAGCTGGTGGGGGCCGCAGAGGCCAGGGGGAAGCGACTGTTTACTAAAAACACAGGTCCGTGCGAAGTCGTAAGACGATGTATACGGACTGACGCCTGCCCGGTGCTGGAACGTTAAGGGGACCGCTTAGCATGCCTTCGGGTGTGCGAAGGTGAGAACTTAAGCGCCAGTAAACGGCGGTGGTAACTATAACCATCCTAAGGTAGCGAAATTCCTTGTCGGGTAAGTTCCGACCTGCACGAATGGCGTAACGACTTCCCCGCTGTCTCAACCGCAGACCCGGCGAAATTGCACTACGAGTAAAGATGCTCGTTACGCGCAGCAGGACGGAAAGACCCCGGGACCTTCACTACAGCTTGACATTGGCGTTTGGAACGGTTTGTGTAGGATAGGTGGGAGACGGTGAAGCTGGGACGCTAGTTCCGGTGGAGTCATTGGTGAAATACCACTCTGGTCGTTTTGGACGTCTAACTTGGGTCCGTGATCCGGATCAGGGACAGTGTCTGGTGGGTAGTTTAACTGGGGCGGTTGCCTCCTAAAGGGTAACGGAGGCGCCCAAAGGTTCCCTCAGCCTGGTTGGCAATCAGGTGTCGAGTGTAAGTGCACAAGGGAGCTTGACTGTGAGACCGGCGGGTCGAGCAGGAGCGAAAGCTGGGACTAGTGATCCGGCGGTGGCATGTGGAAGCGCCGTCGCTCAACGGCTAAAAGGTACCCCGGGGATAACAGGCTGATCTTCCCCAAGAGTCCATATCGACGGGATGGTTTGGCACCTCGATGTCGGCTCGTCGCATCCTGGGGCTGGAGTAGGTCCCAAGGGTTGGGCTGTTCGCCCATTAAAGCGGTACGCGAGCTGGGTTTAGAACGTCGCGAGACAGTTCGGTCCCTATCCGCTGCGCGCGCAGGAGACTTGAAAGGGGCTGTCCCTAGTACGAGAGGACCGGGACGGACGAACCTCTGGTGTGCCAGTTGTTCCGCCAGGAGCACGGCTGGTTGGCTACGTTCGGGAGGGATAACCGCTGAAAGCATCTAAGCGGGAAGCTTGCCTTGAGATGAGGTCTCCCACCCCGTGAGGGGGTAAGGCTCCCAATAGACGATTGGGTTGATAGGCCGGAGGTGGAAGCGCAGTAATGTGTGGAGCTGACCGGTACTAATAGGCCGAGGACTTGACCATAAAGCGTTTTGCTCGCGTCCACTGTGTGATTCTGAGGCAGCAGGCACCGTCTGCACCCCCGGAACTGGTTTTCGGGTTGGGTGCGCGTGTTTGTGTGTTTCATAGTGTTACGGCGGTTATGGCGAAGGGGAAACACCCGGTTACATTCCGAACCCGGAAGTTAAGCTCTTCAGCGCCGATGGTACTGCACCGGGGACGGTGTGGGAGAGTAGGTCGCCGCCGGACAATCTTTCGAAGCGGGGCTCTGGACGTTCGTCGTCCGGGGCCCCGCTTTTTTGCGTGCCCGCTTTCCATGCCCGTGTTCCGTGTCGGCTTCCCGCGCTGTCCCTATTCGGGCCCCGGCCTGCTCGGCGTCTCGGGTGCCGCGTCGAGCAGCGGCTCGATCCGGTACGGGACCTGGACGGACAGGGCGATCGTGGTGTCCGAGCGCTGGATCGTCGGCGAGGTCAGGATGCGGGCGATGATCTCCTGTAGGTCCGGCGTACTGCGAGCGACCACCCGGCAGAGCAGATCCGCCTGGCCGCTGGTGCCGTACACCTCCAGGATCTCGGGGACCGCTTCGAGCGCCCGCACGGCTTCCGCCAGACGGCCCTGGGCGATCTGAAGGGAGACGAAGGCGAGGATCGGGTAGCCGGCGCCCTCGGGGGTGACAGTGGGCCCGAAGTCGGCGATGACGCCCCGCGCGATGAGCTTGTCGAGGCGGGCCTGGACGGTGCCGCGGGCCACGCCGAGCAGACGGGCGAGCTCGGTGAGGCCGACGCGGGGGTGGGCGCGCATGGTCACCAGAAGGCGGCTGTCCAGCCTGTCGATCGGCACCGCCTCAGGCTAGGCGATATGAACAGTCGAAACCAGGCCTGAACCCGCATTCGTGCGCGAAACGCCCATCGGAACTGCTCGCTCTTGCCAACGATTCGCGTAATTGCTGTCATTCCAGCATGTTCGAGGAAGCACAGTACTTCGCACCGGTGGCGACCCGTGACGACGGCACGGTCGAGGTCGAGCTCGCCAAGAGCCACCCCGGCTTCTCCGACCCGGTCTACCGGGCCCGCCGTAACGCCATCGCCGCGCTCGCCGTGAACCACGTGCCCGGCGCGCCGATCCCGACGGCCGGCTACACCGAGCAGGAGCACGAGGTGTGGGCGCTGGTGAGCAGGGAGCTGGCGGTCAAGCACCGCAAATACGCGACCGCGGAGTATCTGGACGCGGTCGAGCGGCTCCGGCTGCCCGCCGACCGCATTCCGCAGTTGCAGGAGGTCGGTGAGCTGCTGGAGCCGCTGACCGGGTTCCGGTACCTCCCGGCGGCCGGGCTGGTGCCGCTCCGGGACTTCTACGGTGTGCTGGCGGACGGGTTCTTCCATTCGACGCAGTACATCCGGCACCACTCCACGCCGCTCTACACACCGGAACCGGACGTGATCCACGAGGTGATCGGGCACGCCAACGCGCTGGCCTCCGACCGGTACGCGCGGCTCTACCGGCTGGCCGGTGGCGCGGCGCGGCGGGTCGAGAGCGAGGAGGCCCTGGAGTTCGTCTCCAAGGTCTTCTGGTTCACGCTGGAGTTCGGTGTCATGACCGACCAGGGCGAGCTGCGGGCGTACGGCGCGGGCATCCTGTCCTCCTACGGGGAGATCGAGGAGTTCCGCGGTATGGACGTCCGGCCGCTGGACCTGGCCGCCATGGGAACGACCAAGTACGACATCACGAAATATCAGGATGTGCTGTTCCGGGCCGACTCGCTGGAGCACCTGGAGGACGTGGTCGGCGGATTCTGGGCGGACTGCGACGACGATTCCATCGCGAAGCTGATCGCCGGCGCCCGCTGAGCGGTCACCTCACGATTCGGCCGGATCGGCCGGCGGCCGGTCCCGCCGATCGGTCCGGCCGTTCGCATTCGCGCCTCTGCTCGCTCCGGCCAGGCTCGGGACCGCCTGGGAGCCGTCCTCGACGGTCCTGCGCCGGGCCGGGGCCGTTCGCGGCCCGCCGCTACGGTGTTCCGACGGACCGGTCCTGGGCCGCTCTGTCGACGAGCCGGTAGCCCACCCCGCGTACCGTCTGGATCAGCCGGTCGTCGGTGTCGCCGAGCCGGGCCCGCAGGCGCTTGACGTGGACCGCGATCGTGTTGGTCGAGGTGGTCTCGGTGGAGTTCCAGACGTGGCGCATGATCTGCTCGCGGGTCACCGTACGGTGGGCGTTGCGCATCAGGTAGTGCAGCAGCTCGAACTCGCGCAGCGGCAGGTGGACGGCGCGGCCGTCCACCCTGACCAGGTAGGCGTGCACGTCGAGCTCCACCCGGCCGACCACGAGCGTCCGGCGGCCTCCCGGTTCGCCGGAGAACGCGCCCTGCACCAGGGGCAGGAGCTCCGGCACCCGGTACGGCCGGGCCACGCACGCGGTGGCTCCGGCGGCGAGCGCCTGTACGGCCTGCTCGGCGTGCCCCTCGCCTACGCCGAGCAGTACCGGGACGGCCCGTGCCAGCCGTACGGCACGGACGAACTCCACCGCCCCGATGACCGGCAGCGAGGCGCTGACGAGCACGACGTCGGGTTGGAGGGCGCCGGCCTGCAGCAGGGCCTGGGCGCCGTCGGTCACTCCCGCGACCTCGACGCCCTCGCGTTCGAGGGCGTCGGCCAGCCCCTGGACCAGAGACGTCTCCGGGTCGGCCACCAGCAGCAGTGGCGCGGTCCGGGAGTCCCCGTTCACCTCGGGTGCCGTCTGCGGCTGGGTCACCCGGTCCCTCCAATGCGGTCGGTTCACCCGGACGGCGTGGCCGGCTCGCCCGGGTGGTGCGGTCGGTTCACCCGAAGCGGCCGGTGATGTAGTCCTCGGTCGCCTTCTGGGAGGGGTTGGTGAAGATGCGGGAGGTCTCGTCCATCTCGATGACGCGGCCCGGCTGCCCCTGCCCGGCGAGGTTGAAGAAGGCGGTGCGGTCGCTCACCCGGGCGGCCTGCTGCATGTTGTGCGTCACGATGATGATCGTGAACTTGCTCTTCAGCTCGGCCATCAGGTCCTCGATCGCCAGGGTGGAGATCGGGTCCAGGGCGGAGCAGGGCTCGTCCATCAGCAGGACCTCGGGTCGTACGGCGATGGCCCTGGCGATGCACAGGCGCTGCTGCTGACCGCCGGACAGGCCGGCGCCGGGCTTGCCGAGGCGGTCCTTGACCTCGTTCCAGAGGTTGGCGCCCTTGAGGGAGGTCTCGACGATGCCGTCGACCTCGGACTTGGAGCGCCTCCCGTTGAGCCGGAGGCCGGCCGCCACGTTCTCGTAGATGGACATCGTGGGGAACGGGTTGGGGCGCTGGAAGACCATGCCGATCATCCGGCGCACCGAGACCGGCTCGACGCCGGGGCCGTAGAGGTCCTCGCCGTCGAGCAGGACCTTGCCCTCCACGCGCGCGCCGGGGATGACCTCGTGCATGCGGTTCAGCGTGCGCAGGAAGGTCGACTTCCCGCAGCCCGAGGGGCCGATGAACGCGGTGATCGTGTTGGGCTCGATGGTCATCGAGATGTCCTCGATGGCCTTGTGCCTGCCGTAGTAGGCGTCGAGGCCGGAGACCTGGATCTGCTGGCTCATTTACGGGTTACCTCCTATCGGCCCCTGGCCGGCGAACGCCACCAGGCGATGAGGCGCGCCACCAGGTTGAGCAGCATGACGATCAGGATGAGCGTGAGAGCTCCGGTCCACGCGCGGTCGACGGCGATGTCCGTCGGACGTCTCGCCTGGTCGAAGACATAGAGCGGCAGGCCCATCTGCGGCCCGCTGAACGGGTCGGAGTTGATGGAGTCGGTGAAGAAGACCGTCAGCATGAGCGGGGCCGTCTCTCCCGCCACGCGGGCGATGGCGAGCATGACGCCGGTCACGATGCCGGTGAAGGCGGTCGGCAGGACGACCTTGACGATGGTCCGCCACTTGGGCACGCCCAGTGCGTAGGAGGCCTCGCGCAGGTCATTGGGGACCAGCAGGAGCATCTCCTCGGTGGAGCGGACCACGGTCGGCATCATCAGGATCGACAGGGCGAGCGCGCCGGCGAAGCCGGAGAACGGCATGCCCAGGGCCAGGACCCAGAAGGCCAGGACGAACAGGCCGGCGACCACCGAGGGGATGCCGGTCATGACGTCCACGAAGAAGCTGATCGCCCGGCTCAGCCGGCCGCCGCGGCCGTACTCCACCAGGTAGATCGCGGTGAGCAGGCCGATGGGGACGGAGATCAGCGAGGCGAGGAGGACCTGCTCCAGGGTGCCGAGGACGGCGTGGTAGGCGCCGCCCCCGACGTCCCGGGCGCCGATGCCGCGCATCGAGTGGGTCAGGAAGTCGAGGTCGAACCGGGCGAGGCCGTTCTTGATCACCAGCCAGAGGACGGAGATCAGCGGGATGACGGCGATGGCGAACGCCAGGTAGACCAGGGTCTGCACCAGCCGGTCCTTGAGGCGCCGGGCGGCCGAGACGCGCCGGATGGTGTGCGTGGTCACGCGGCGGCTCCGGAGAACTCCTTGCGGCGGGCGACGATGAGGCGGGCGCCCATGTTCACCAGCAGGGTGATGACGAACAGCACCAGGCCCGAGGCGATCAGCGCGCCGCGGCCGGTCTGGGTGGCCTCGCCGAACCTGTTGGCGATGTTGGCGGCGATGCTGTTGCCCTGGGGGGTGAGGATCCGGAAGCTGATGTCGAACGTCGCCTGGAAGATGAGCGCGACCGCGATCGTCTCGCCCATGGCCCGGCCGAGGCCGAGCATGGCCGCGCTGATGACGCCGGGACGTCCGTACGGCAGGACCGCCATCCTGATCACTTCCCAGCGGGTCGCGCCGAGGGCCAGGGCCGCCTCCTCGTGCGCCCGGGGGACCTGGAGGAACACCTCGCGGGAGATCGCCGCGATGATCGGCAGGATCATGACGGCGAGCACGAGCGACGCGGTCAGCACCGAGCGGCCCGCGACGATGTCGCCGCCGAACAGCGGGATGAAGCCCAGGTGGTCGTGGAGGAAGTTCGAGGGGCCGACCATGAAGGGGGCGAGGAACGTGATGCCCCACAGGCCGTAGACGACGCTGGGGACGGCGGCGAGCAGGTCGACGACGTATCCCAGGACGCCGGCCAGGCGGCGGGGGGCGTAGTGGGAGATGAAGAGCGCCACGCCCACGGCCACCGGCACCGCCATGATCAGCGCGAGGAGCGCGCTGAAGACGGTGCCGAAGGCCAGGGCGGCGATGCCGAAGCTGGGCCGGGTCGCGTTCGGCTCCCACGTCTGGGTGGTGAAGAAGCCGCCGGTGTTGGCCCGCAGGGCGGGAATCGCCTCGACGACGAGGAAGACGGCGATGGCCGCCATGATCGCCAGCAGGAGGATTCCGGCGCCTGTGGAGGCATAGCGGAAGGGGGTCTCACCCCGGCTGCGCCGCGAGGCGGACCGGCCCAGGGCCGATCCGCCGTCGCGGGTGTGGACTGTAGCCGCCATGAGCCTAGGAGATCGCCTCGACGGCGGTCCGGACCTTGGTGAGCAGCGACGCGGGCAGCGGGGCGTAGCCCAGGCCGGTCAGGGCCTGCTGGCCCTCGTCGCTGGCGGTGTAGGTCAGGAAGGACTTGACGAGCTTGGCGTCCTCGGCGGGCAGGCCCTTCTCGCAGGTGATCTCGTAGGTCACCAGGACGATCGGGTAGGCGCCGGCGGCCTTGGTGGCGTAGTCGATGTCCAGCTTGAGGTCGTTGCCCTGGCCGACGACCTCGGCGGCCTCGACCGTCTTGGCGGCGCTCTCGGGGGTCAGCTCGACGAACTCGCCGGAGCCGTTGGCGACCTTGGCCTTGGTCAGGCTGGAGTTCTCCGCGTAGGAGAGCTCGACGTAGCTGATCGCGCCCTCGGCGCCCTTGACGGCCTGCGCGATGCCGTCGGAGCCGTTGGCGCCCTGCCCCTTGGCCTCGGCCGGCCACGCCTTGGCGGGCTCGTACGGCCAGCCGGCCGTCTTGGCGAGGAACTTGGTGAAGTTGTCGCTGGTGCCCGACTCGTCCGAGCGGTGGAACGCCTGGATCGGGGTCGAGGGGAGCTTGGCGTCCGGGTTGTCGGCCTTGATCGCGGCGTCGTCCCACTTGGTGATCTTGCTGTTGAAGATCCCCGCGAGGGTCTTGGGGGAGAGCTGGAGGCCCTCGACGCCCGGAAGGTTGTAGACGACGGCCACCGGGCCGGTCACCATCGGCAGGTTGATGGCCTTGCCGGTCTTGCAGCGGGCGTCGGCCTGGGCGGGCTCGCCCTTGTCGTCCTTGAGGGCGGAGTCGGAGCCGGCGAAGGCGACCGTGCCCTGGATGAACGCCTGCACGCCGGCGCCGGAGCCGCTCGGCTGGTAGTTGAGGCTGACGCCGGAGTTGGCCTGCTGGAAGTTCTTCTTCCACTCGTCGATGGCGTTGGCCTGCGCCGACGAGCCCGCGGCGTTGATCGTGCCGCTGAGACCGGCGTCCGACCCGGCGGAGGGAGCCGCGGCGCTGGAGGTGCCGCTGCCGGTGCTGTTGTCATCGGTGCCGCACGCAGCGAGCGAGAGCGCGCCGACGAGGGTGACCGCGGCGAGCCGGCCTGCATACTTCACGGTTGGGTTCCTCCCACTAAGTCCTTCAACACTCAAGGAAGGTAGGGAGGCAAGATGACTCGAAACCCGTGTGAAGGTGAACGGAGAATGAACCTCTACGGTCACCGTCGTGGTGGAGGCGTGGCCTGGTTCACAAAAACGGACATGACCTGATTCGTCAGGTCATGTCCGGCGTCGTGGCGTCTTCGGGCTGGCGGATCAGACGGGCAGGGTGAGCGGTCCTCCGCCGAGGCGCTTGAGGACCTCCCCGTGCAGCGGGCCGTTGCTGCACACCAGGCTGCCGCCGTCCAGGTCGGGGACTCCCGACAGGTCGGTCCAGGTGCCGCCGGCCTCCTCGACGATCACGGTCAGCGCCGCGATGTCCCAGGGGGACAGCTCCGGCTCGGCGGACACGTCCACCGACCCCTCGGCGACCATCATGTGCGACCAGAAGTCGCCGTAGGCGCGGCTGCGCCAGACGGAGCGGTTGAGGTCGAGGAACTCCTGGAGCCGGCCGGCCTCCTCCCAGCCGCCGAGGCTAGAGTAGGAGAACGAGGCGTCCTCCAGGCGGGAGACGGAGGAGACCTGGCAGCGGGTGGCCCTGCTGAGGCTCCGGCCGGTCCACGCGCCGCTGTCCCTGGCGGCCCACCAGCGGCGGCCGAGCGCAGGGGCGGACACCAGGCCCACGACGACCCTGCCCTCGTCCATGAGGGCGATGAGCGTGGCCCACACGGGGACGCCCCGCACGTAGTTCTTGGTGCCGTCGATCGGGTCGATCACCCACGACCGCGCGCCGTACCCCGTCTTGCCGAACTCCTCGCCGATCACCGCGTCGCGCGGCCGGGCGCGGCGCAGCGTGCTCCGGATGGACTCCTCGGCCGCCTGGTCGGCGTCGCTGACCGGGGTGAGGTCCGGTTTGGTCTCCACCCGCAGGTCCACGGCCCTGAAGCGGCGGAGGGTCAGGTCGTCGGCGGCGTCGGCCATCACGTGCGCGAGGCGCAGGTCGTCGTTGTAACCCGTCACGGAGAGCAACGCTATCGCGTCGGCGGCCGGGTACAGGAGACCGGGGAACAAGGCGGGGAATTGTGTCGCGGGTCGTCAGTCGGCCGGATACCGCGTAAATCCCCCGTCGAAGCCGGGGTTACCAGCAAGTAGCATTCCGGGCATGACCTTTGACGTGGGCGCCTTCATGCTGGAGAGCGTGCCGTTCGCGCGGACGCTGGGCATCTCCTTCGACACGGTGGAGCCGGGCCGGGCGACGGCCCGCATGCCCGACCGCGCCGACCTGCACAACCACGTGGGCGGCCCGCACGCCGGAGCCCTGTTCACGCTCGCCGAGTCCGCCTCCGGCGCCGCGATGCTCTCGGCGTTCGGCGACCAGCTGTCACGGGCCACCCCGCTGGCCGCCGGCGCGACGATCCGCTACGTGAAGCTCGCGATGGGCGAGGTCGTCGCCGAGGCCCGCCTCGGCGCCTCCCGCGAGGAGGTGCTGGCCGAGCTGGACGCCGGGCGGCGCCCGGAGTTCGAGGTCACCGTCGGGATCGGCACCGCCGACGGCACCCCGGTGGCGGAGATGACCGTCACCTGGACCCTGCGCCCCAACCGCTGACGGCAGGGGCGCCACCCGGCGGGGGACGGACCGGTCGTCCGGCACGGGACACGGTGACTCCCGGCCCCCGGCGGCCGATCACCGGCTCAGGCCGTTCGGCACGGGACACGGTGACTCCCGGCCCCCGGCGGCCGATCACCGGCTCGGGCCGTTCAGTACGGAATGCTCCGAAAGGGTGGATATCACAACCCGGTGTGAGACAGTGACAGATGTGCTCGTCCTGGCCGGATGTCCCGTGCACGAGCTGCTGGAACGCCAGGCGACCGGCCTGGCCAGGCAGCTCGTGCGCGTCTTCGTCGAAGAGATCCCCATCTACCGGCGGCTGCCCAGGGAGGAGCTCGACGGCGACATCACCTGGATCACCGAGCACAACCTGCGGATGATCTGCGGGGTGTTCCGCCACGGGCGCCCGCCCCTCCCCGCCGAGCTGACCCCGATCCGCGCCTCGGCCGCGCGCCGGGCCCAGGAGCGGGTACCGCTCGAAGCCCTGCTGGCCGCCTACAACCTGGGGGCCCGCTGGGTCTGGGACCACCTGATCACCCTCGCCACACCGGCCGACTTCGCCGCGGTGCTCGACATGAACCGCCTCATCTTCGCCTACACCGAGGCGGTGACCTCCGCCGTGTGCACCGCCTACCTCAAGGAACGCGAGGGCATGCTCAGCCAGGAGCAGCACGCCATGCACGCCGCCGTCTCCGCGCTGCTCGGCGGCGACCCCGCGGCCCTGGCGGCGGTACGGCCGGCACCCGCCTACCTCGTCATGGCGATCTTCGTGGCCGAGCACCCCGACGAGAAGCAGGACGAGCCCGGCGGGGCCATCGCCGCGCGGCGCAAGCTGGCCAGGATCAGGGCGGCCGTTCAGCGGCACGCCACCGAGCAGGTCCTCTTCGTGCTCGACGCGGCGGGCGGGCTCGTGTTGCTCCCGGTCGCCTCCGGTGAGGCGCCGGAGGCGACCGGGGTCGTCGAGGAGGTGTCCCGGGCGGCCGGGGTGCCCGTCTGGGCGGCGGCCGAGCGGGCCGTGCCCGCCGAGGTCCCGGCCGCCGCGAAGGTGGCCGAGGAGGTCCTGGAGGTGGCGCGGGTCTTCGGGCATCCGCCGGGCGCCTACCGGCTGGCCGACGTGCTGCTGGAGTACCAGCTCACCCGGCCCAGCCCGGCCACCGCCGAGTTGGCGGGCCTGCTCGACCCGCTGCTGGACAACCCGGACCTGCTCCGGACGCTCAAGGTCTATCTGGAGACCGGGCTCGACCGCCGCCGCGCGGCCGAGCTGCTGCATGTGCACCCGAATACGGTCGACTACCGCCTGCGGCGGGCGGTGAGCCTGACCGGGCTCGACCCGGCCGATCCGGCGCAGCTCCAGCGGATCGGAGCCGCGCTGGCGGCCAGGCGGCTCACGCCCCGCTGACCGCGGGGATCACCACGTCCGCGAAGCCGCGCATGCCGCGCTCGTTGGGGTGGAAGGGCGCCGCCGGCGAGGCGGGGACGTAGGGCTCGATCCACCGGGTGTTCGCCGCGGCGCACGGGTCGTGGCCCACGCTCGGCGTCTGCAGGTCGATGAACCCGATGCCCGCCGCCGCGGCCTGCTCGGCCAGCATCCGGTTGAAGTACTGCAGGGTGGCGCGGACGTAGTTGGCGTCGGAGGGGATGATCGGGACCCGCGGATAGCAGCCGTTCGGCGGGGCGTAGGTCCCGTAGCCGACCATGAAGATCCTGGCGCGCGGCGCGCGGGCCCGGATGGCGGCGGCCAGGGTGGTCAGCTTCGGGCGCAGCGCGTCGGTCTTGACCCGCCAGCTGTCCTGCCCGTTCACCACGTAGTCGTCGTTGCAGGCGTCGCCGACGGGCGGCGGCAGCAGGTTCAGGCAGTCCTCGATGAACCCGGTCAGGCCGACGTCGTTGGCGCCGATCTGCACGGTGACCAGGGTGGTGTCCGCGCTGAGCGCGTCGAGCTGCGGCGGCACGGAGCCGAGGTCGGTGCCCTGCGGGGCGTACATGTCCCGGGTGTCGGCGCCCGAGCACGTGACGTCGCGGAACACCGAGGCCCCGATGGCCCGCGCGGTGAGGTGGGCGTAGTTGCGGTCGGAGCGCCAGCATCCGAGGTCGGGCAGCACCTGGTTGGGCACCAGCGGCCCGGAGGCGGCCGAGTCGCCCAAGGCCACATAGACCTCACCGGCCGCGGCACGGGCGGGCGAGACGAGGGCGACCGCCGTGGCGGCCACCATGACGATCGCGGTGATCACTGATCGGATCACGCTGGACTCCCTTCGGGGGGTGTCGGCTCTCTGCCGAGGTGGGAGGAGGGAATGCGATGTCCCGGGGCGCGAGGAGGGGTGTCCCGGGGGAGGGGGTGGATCAGCGGCGGAAGGGGCCGCTGATCTCGTAGGTGATGCCGCCCGTCCCCGCCCGCTCGCCGCTGGTGCCGCGCTGGGAGGAGAAGTACAGGCGGGTGCCGTCGGGGGAGAAGGCGGGGCCGGTGATCTCGGACTCGCCCTGGCCGTCGAGCCGCATGATCGGCGCGACCACCCGGTCCGGAGTGATGATGTTGATCTCCATGTTGCCGCCGTCCTCGGCGACGTAGAGATCACCGCCCCGGGTGCCGGTGATGTTGTCGACGCCGTTGAGCGTGCCGGTGCCGTCGTAGATCGCGCTCACCGTCCGGCGGGTGGCGTCGTAGGCCCACACCCTGCGGTCGCCCTTGGCGGTGAAGTAGCAGACGCCGTCCGCGTAGTGGCAGCCCTCGCCGCCGCTGAAGTGCCTGGCCGTGCTCACCTGGTGCCTGGTCTGCCGCTCGAGGACGGCGGGCGTGGGATCGGGCACCGGCCGCCAGACGTCGTCGACGCAGAAGACCTCCAGGCGACCGCTGGACAGGTCGCCCCAGACGTCCGGGACGAAGCGGTAGAAGCAGCCGTCGTCCTCGTCCTCGGTCAGGTAGACGACCCGGTTGTCGGGGTCGCAGGCGGCGGCCTCGTGCTTGAACCGGCCCATCGCGGGACGCTGCTGCGCGCCGCGGACGCCGTACGGGTCGGTCTCGTAGACCCTGCCGCGGAAGATCTCCTCGCACGACAGCCAGGTGTTCCACGGGGTGCGCCCGCCCGCGCAGTTGAGGTTGGTCTCCGACAGGATCCGGTAGGCCCGGTCGATCGAGCCGTCGGCCCTGAACCTGATCGCCGAGACGCCGCCGATCAGCGGCACCTCGGAGTTGGACACGTAGATCCAGCCGGTGCCGTCGGCGAAGCAGGCGCCGCCGTCCGGGGCGGGGTGCCAGAGGATGCCGCCGACGAGGTGGCCCGTCCGGGCGACCACCCTGCTGCTGAACCCGGCGGGCAACGCGACGCCGTTGGCGTCCGGTGCGCCGAGCGGGCCGTACGGGCTCTCACCGGCGAGCGTGGACGAGGCGCGCGCGGCGTTCTGCCACAGGGTGCCGGAAAGGGCGACGGCGGAGAGGGATGTGATGAAGGTGCGGCGCTGCATAAGGGGGACTCCAGTGATCGCCTACATCTCTCTCAAACCATGAGCTGACGGCGGTCTTATGGGAACTGTGGAGGGGGGTAAATCTCAGCGGTCAAACCTGTGACGGATCACAAACCCCTCAGGGCGCCCCGGCCGCGGCGCGGAGAACACGGAGGATCACCGGAGCCGCCGCGGCCACGGGATCGTCCGGGACGCTCAGCGGCGGCGGTCGTCGGGGCCGCCCGGCTGGTCGTCGTCGGCCGTGCCCTCGCGGCTGGCGAGCAGGCGGCGCAGGGACAGCAACCGGGCCGGGTCGGCGTGCCCGGCGGACACCCAGGCGTCCAGCGCGCAGTCGTCGCCGAGGTGCGTGCAGCCCTTGGGACAGTGGACCGTGCCCTCGACGAGGTCGGGGAAGCCGGCGAGGACGGTCTCCACCGACACGTGGGCCAGCCCGAAGCTCCGCACGCCCGGGGTGTCGATGATCCAGCCGCCGTCGGGCAGCTCCAGCGCCACGGCCGAGGTCGAGGTGTGCCGGCCCCGGCCGGTCACCGCGTTGACGTGGGAGACGGCCCGGTTGGCGTCCGGCACCAGGGCGTTCACCAGGGTGGACTTGCCCACCCCCGAGTGGCCGACCAGGACGCTGACCCGGTCGCGCAGGTGCTCGCGGATCTCCTCCAGCGAGCCGCCCTTGCGCAGCACCACGTACGGGACGCCCAGCGGGGCGTAGAGGGAGACCAGCTCCTCGGGCGGCGCCAGGTCGGACTTGGTGAGGCAGAGCAGCGGCTCGATGTCGGCGTCGAACGCGGCCACCAGCATCCGGTCGATCATGCGGGGGCGCGGCGGCGGGTCGGCCAGGGCCGTCACGATCACGAGCTGGTCGGCGTTGGCCACCACGGGGCGCTCGACGCCGTCGGTGTCGTCGGTGTCGTCGGCCGAGCGGCGCAGGATAGAGCTGCGGGACTCGACGCGGACGACCCGGGCCAGGGTGTCGGGGGCGCCGGAGACGTCGCCGACCAGGGCCACCCGGTCGCCCACCACGATCCCCTTGCGGCCCAGCTCGCGCGCCTTCATGGCGACCACGATCCGGCCGGTCGCCGCGGCGTCCCCGCCGCCCTTTCCGCCCTTCCCGCCTTTGCCGCGGCGGCGGCCCTTGCCGTCGCCGGCCTCGACCAGGCAGGTGTAGCGGCCGCGGTCGACCGCCACCACCATCCCCTCGACCGCGTCCTCGTGGGCCGGACGGATACGGGTGCGGGGCCGGGACCCCTTTCCCGGCCTGATCCTGACGTCGTCCTCGTCGTACTGCCGCTTTCTCAGCTTTCCCGCCTCGATCTACCCTCGGCTGCCTTGGTCTTCCCACCCGTCACGGGGCGCCGCCGCCCAGCATCGCCTCCCACATGGAGACGAACTCGGGGAGGGTCTTACCCGTGGTGGCGATGTCCTCCACCTCCACACCCGGCACGACCAGGCCGATCACCGCTCCGGCGGTGGCCATCCGGTGGTCGGCGTAGGAGTGGAACACCCCGCCGGTGAGCGGGCGCGGCCGGATCACCAGGCCGTCCTCGGTCTCGGCCGCGTCGCCGCCGAGCCGGTTGATCTCGGTGACCAGCGCGGCCAGCCGGTCGGTCTCGTGCCCGCGGATGTGCGCGACGCCGCTGATCCGGCTGGGGGAGTCGGCCAGGGCCGCCAGCGCGGCGATCGTCGGGGTCAGCTCGGCCACGTCGCGCAGGTCGGCCTCGACGCCGGTGACGCGGCCGGTGCCGGTGACCGTCAGGCCGGCGGGCGTGCGCTCGACCGAGGCGCCCATGCCGGTGAGCAGCTCGCGGAGCTGGTCGCCGGGCTGGGTCGTCTCCGCGGGCCAGCCCGGGACGGTGACCGACCCGCCGGTGACCATCGCGGCGGCCAGGAACGGCGCGGCGTTGGACAGGTCGGGCTCGACGGTGAACTCCCGGGCGCGGATCGGGCCGGGCTCGACGCGCCAGACGTCCGGCTCGGAGTCGTCGACCCGGACGCCGAACTCGCGCAGCATCCGGACGGTCATCCGGATGTGCGGCTGCGACGGGATGGGCGGGCCGGCGTGCCGTACGGTCACGCCCTTGTCGAACCGGGCCGCGGCCAGCAGCAGACCCGACAGGAACTGGGAGGAGCCGGAGGCGTCGAGCGTGACCTCCCCGCCGGCCAGCGGCCCCCGGACGGTGAACGGCAGCGCGTCGCCCCGCACGTCGGCGCCGAGGGCGCGCAGCGCGTCCAGGATCGCGCCCATCGGGCGCCTGCGCGCGTGCGGGTCGCCGTCGAAGAAGACCTCCTCGGCGGCCAGCGCGGCGATCGGCGGCACGAACCGCATGACCGTGCCGGCGAGCCCCACGTCGATCCGCGCCCCGCCGGTGACCGGCCCGGGGACGACCTCCCAGTCGACGCTCGACGCGGTCTCCCCCGAAGGGGTCAGCGTGGCGCCGAGGGCGCGCAGCGCGGCGGCCATCAGGTCGGCGTCGCGGCTGCGCAGCGCCAGCCGTACGGTGCCGGGGCCGTCGGCCAGCGCGGCGAGGGGCAGCGCGCGGTTGGTCACCGACTTCGAGCCGGGCAGCGGAACGGTCGCGCGGACGGGGTCGGCCGCGGTCGGCGCGGGCCACAGCGGAGCGGACATGGTGCAAAGCCTACCGGGGCGTCGCCACCCCGTACCGGAACGCGTGGCAAGGTGAGGATATGTGCGGGAGATACGCGTCTGCGCGGGCCAAGCAGCAGCTTCTTGAGGAGTTCCAGGTCGAGGTCGACGGGGCGGCCGACGAGGAGCTCCGGCCCGACTACAACATAGCGCCCACGAAACCGGTCTACACGGTGCTGAGCCGGGTGCCCAAGGACGACCCCGAGGGGCATCCGGTCCGGCAGCTCAGGGTGATGCGGTGGGGACTCGTCCCCTCCTGGGCCAAGGACCCGTCGATCGGCGCGCGGATGATCAACGCGCGGGTGGAGACGGTCGCCGAGAAGCCGTCGTTCCGCAAGGCGTTCGCCGAGCGGCGGTGCCTGCTGCCGGCGGACGGCTACTACGAGTGGGGCGTGGTCGAGGGCGCCGGGACCGCGAAGAAGCCGAAGAAGCAGCCCTACTTCATCCGGCCGGCCGACGGCGGGGTCATGGCGATGGCGGGCCTGTACGAGTTCTGGCGGGACCGCGGCCGGCCCGAGGACGACCCGCTCGCGTGGATGGTGACCTGCGCGGTCATCACCACCACCGCCGAGGACGAGCTGGGCGCCATCCACGACCGGATGCCGATGCTGATCCAGCGGGACCGCTGGGCCGACTGGCTCGACCCCGGGACGGCCGACGCGCGGGAGTTCCTGGTGCCCGCCCGATCGGCCGGCCTTTCGGCGTATCCGGTCTCCACCGCGGTCAACTCGGTGCGCAACAACGGCCCCGAGCTGATCGAACCGCTCGGCGAGGGAGAGGGTGACTCTCGGGTGCTCTTCTGAGAACCCTCCGTAGCGAACACGTGTAAAAACCACGTCAAGCGGGCATCCGCTGAGGAAAGCGAGCTTCGCGGCGGGGTCCTCCGGTTCCCCGGCTCCGCCGGGCCTTCCGGCCCCCGGACTCCGCCGCGGTGACTCGTCCCCCTTTCGTGCCTGCCGGGAGAAGTCGGGGTCCCCCTCACAGGCCGCCTGCCCTTTGCGGAGGTGCGGATCCGTGGACGCCTCGACCGCGCGTATGCGCCTGGAGAGCACACTCACCGAGATCGACCGGTCCATCGTGGTCCTGCGCGGGGACCCCTCGGCCCGGGGCGACCTGCCCGGCTCCGACGCCGGATCGGTCATGACCGACACCGACCGAGACCGCGCCCTGCTGGAGGCGGCCGTCCAGCACCGCCGCGCGGTCGTCGAGGCGATCGCGCGGCTGGACGGCGGGCGCTACGGCCTGTGCGTGGACTGCGGCGCGGCCGTCCCCGAGGGCCGGCTTCAGGCGCGGCCAGAGGCCGAGCGCTGCGTGCCGTGCCAGTCCAGGCGCGAGCGCAGGCGCTGACCCGGACGCGGCGCGGGCGGTACGGGGCCGGGCGGGACATCGCCGCACGGCGGCTCGGGGCGGTCCGGGGAAGGGCGACTCAGGGGCGGCGGGCGCTGGCGACCAGGTGGATGCCCACGGTGTCGTCGTCGCCGGCGTGCGCCTCCAGCTCGGTGTTGACCAGCCAGGTCAGGGCACGCGGGTCGGAGGCGAGCACGTGGTCCACCGTCGAGGGGGACAGCACCGTGCGCGGCCGTATCCACTCCACCTCCAGGCCCGCGCCGGTCAGCAGCTCGCGGAGCTGGCCGCTGCTGAAGCAGCGGGTGATGCTGCCGTCGGGCCAGGGCACGAGCATGACCTCGCCGGTCTGGCGCAGGTGGGCCCAGAAGTTCTGCTCGGCGAGGATCGCCATGCCCAGCACGAGGGAGTCGACGCTGACCAGTGCCCGCCCGCCCGGCCGCAGCACCCGCGCGACGTCGGCGATCGCCGACTCGGCCATGAGCTCGATCGACAGCGCGCGCTCCTCGGCCAGCACGGCGTCCACGCTGCCGTCGGGCAGGAAACGCAGGTCGTCGGCGCGGACCTGGCCGACCCGGGAGGCGTCGTGCAGCGGCGCCGGGCCCTCCACCGTGCGGCGGAAGTCGACCACCTCCAGCACCCGGTGCCCGGCCTTGGCCGCCTGCGCGGACCAGCGGCCCCGGCCGCCGGACAGGTCGAGGACCGTCGAGGGGCTCTCCGGCAGCCAGCGGGACAGCTGTTCGGAGGCGACCGCACGGTAGAAGGTCCAGTACGGTCCAAGCGTTCCTGTGCCGTTCAGCTCTTCGGCCGGGATGGGCAGCACGAGCGGCTCCTGGCGTCGGGGTTCCGGTGGTTTGGCTACCTGCCGGTACGTATTTTTTTCCCCGTACCGGGTTGATCGTCACCTTCCATCTTGTGGGAACAAGTGACCGATCGGGGGTGTTGCAGCGGACAGCACACGATCCTTTCGGAGGTTGGCAAACCGATGCTCGCGTTGAGCGACCCCATGGCCCGCCCCGGTTACCGGTCCTTTCCCGGCGAGCGGGTATTCTCCGCTCAGTACGGAGTCCCGCGTCAGCAGGGCTCCGGCGATCTTAAGGGGGTGGGTCCGGTCCCTGCGACAGGCCAGGAGACGCTGGAGCAGAGGAGCACGCGGTTCGAGCGGGATGTCATGCCGTATCTCGACCAGCTCTACTCCGCCGCGCTCAGGATGACGAGGAACCCGGCGGACGCCGAGGACCTTCTTCAGGAGACGTTCGCCAAGGCGTTCGCGTCCTTCCACCAGTTCCAGGAGGGCACGAACCTCAAGGCGTGGCTCTACCGCATCCTCACCAACACCTTCATCAACAGCTACCGCAAGAAGCAGCGGGAGCCCAAGCAGTCGGGCGCCGAGGAGATCGAGGACTGGCAGCTCGCCAGGGCCGAGTCGCACACCTCCGCCGGGCTGAAGTCGGCGGAGATCGAGGCGCTCGAGCACCTGCCCGACAGCGACGTCAAGCAGGCGCTCGCCGCGCTGCCCGAGGAGTTCCGCATCGCGGTCTACCTCGCCGACGTCGAGGGGTTCCCGTACAAGGAGATCGCCGACATCATGGGCACCCCGATCGGGACCGTCATGTCGAGGCTCCATCGTGGCCGCCGCCAGTTGCGGACGCAGCTTGAGGACTACGCCCGCGACCGCGGGCTGATCTCGGCGGAGGGCGCGAAGTGAGCGGGTCGGCCGGCGGATTCCGCGGGGCATGTCCGCGAGCCGTGACGAGCGGGTTTCGCGGGGTGCGCCCGCGGGCCCTGACGAGCAGGGCGAGGTGATCGCATGAGCTGCGGGAAGCCCCACAGCACGGACTGTCGCGAGGTCCTGGACAAGGTCTACAGCTACCTCGACGGCGAGCTCGACGACGGCAAGTGCGTCGACATCCGCGAGCACCTCGACGAGTGCGGCCCCTGCCTGGAGGAGTACGGCCTGGAGCAGGTCGTCAAGCAGCTGGTCGCCAAGCACTGCGGCTGCGACCGGGCGCCCGAGGACCTGAGGGCCAAGGTTCTGCGGCGGATCGACCAGGTCCGCTCCGAGTTGGCCGGATGACCTCCTAAGATCTCTCCTACGGCCATGGCCATACGATCGTGGGGGCGGCATGCGGATTCTCGTCACCGGTGGAGCGGGTTTCATCGGGTCCAACCTGGTAGACCGGCTGCTGGCCGACGGTCATGAGGTCGCGGCCGTCGACGACCTGTCCGGGGGAGACCGCGCCAACCTCGCCGAGGCGGCGCGCAGCCCGCGGTTCGCCCTCCATGAGATGGACATCCGCGACCCCGCGCTGACCGGGCTGGCCGCCGAGTGGCGGCCGGAGGTCGTCTGCCACCTCGCCGCGCAGATCAGCGTGCGCAAGAGCGTGGCCGACCCGGTGCACGACGCCCGCCTCAACGTCGAGGGCACCGCCTCGGTCCTGACCGCCGCGCACCACGGCGGCACCCGCAAGGTCGTCTTCGCCTCCTCGGTCGCCGTCTACGGCGTCCCGGAGGCCATCCCGGTCCCGGGTGACGCGCGGACCGATCCGCGTTCGCCGTACGCGGCCTCCAAGCTCAGCGCCGAGGTGTACCTCGCGGCGTTCCGGGCGCTGCACGGCATCGACTACACCACGCTGGTGCTCTCCAACGTCTACGGCCCCCGCCAGTCGCCCGACGGCGAGGCCGGGGTGGTCGCCATCTTCACCGACGCGCTGCTGTCCGGCCGCCCCACGGTGCTGTACGGCGACGGCGGGCAGACCCGCGACTACGTCTTCGTCGACGACGTGGTGGACGGCTTCGTCCGCGCCTGCGGCGAGGCCGGGGGCGGCCGCCGGTTCAACCTCGGCACCGGCCTGCAGACCACCGACCGCGAGCTGCACGCCCTGGTGGCCGCGGCCGCGGGGGCCCCCGACGAGCCGGGGCTCGCCGAGGCGCGGCAGGGAGACCTCCCGGCGATGGCCGTCGACCCGGCGCCCGCCTTCGAGGGGCTGGGCTGGCGGCCCCACACCGACCTCGCGACCGGCCTGAAGGCCACCGTGGCCTGGGCAAGGGCTCGTCAGGCGACGCTCTGAGCGCGACTCATGTCCGTGGCTCGTGGTGATGAATTGGTTACGCTTTGCTTGCGATTCCCGCTCCTCCCCTCGGCGCCTGACGCGCTTCTGTAGCCTGAGTCGCGGATACCAACGTGGAGGCAGCGCATGTTGAAGGAAACGGTCGGCCCGGTGTATCCGGGGATCTCCTGGACCTGAGCACGCGCCCGTAGAACCGAGGGTGGCTGCTTTGCGTGGACTGCCGTGGTTTGCCAAGGTCTACCTTGGCGCGGTCATCGGAACCGCGTGGGCACTGATCGGTCACAGCGTGCTGGTGAGCGCCCGGCTCGCACCTCTCGACTGGTCCACCCTGCTGGTGCTGGCCCTGCTGTTCCTGGTGTGCGAGTCGGTCCCCACGCTCCTGAACGTCCGGCAGGCCGCGGTCTCGGTCAGCTTCTCGGCCGCGCTCGCCGCGGTGGTGCTGGTCGGCCCCGAGGGCGCCGCGCTCGTCGGCATGACGGCGGTCTTCAGCGTCCGGCCGGGGCTGCCGCTGGTCAAGCGGCTGTTCAACGGCGCCCAGTTCGCGATCTGCGGGTTCGTCGCCGGCTGGGTCTACAAGCGGCTGCTGGGCGGTCACCCCGTCATCCCGTCCATCGCCGGGTTCGACGACCTGATCGTGCCGTTCGCGGGCGCCGCCGCGGTGTTCGTGCCGCTCAACTTCGTCCTGATCGCGGTCGTGCTCGTGACGACCGGCCAGGCCCACCAGGTGCCGCTGCGCGGCCTGGCGCAGTTCCTGGTCTCCTATCTCGGCTACGCGACCTTCGGGCTGCTGATCGCCGGTCTGTGGACGACGGTGAACTCGATCTCCGCGGTGCTGGTGCTGCTGCCGCTGTTCGTCGCCCGGTGGGCCTTCGGCCAGTACCTCGCCCAGCAGCGCGCCTACGACGCCACCATCGCCGCGCTCTGCCAGGCGGTGGAGACCAAGGACTACTACACCCGCGGCCACTGCACCCGCGTCTCGCTCGCCTCGGGGATGATCGCCGAGGAGATCGGCATGGGTCCCGAGCGGCTCCGGGCGATCCGCTACGCGGGGATGCTGCACGACGTCGGCAAGCTCGGCGTGCCGACCAAGGTGCTGCAGAAGGATGGGCCGCTCACCGAGGAGGAGTACGCCGCCATCCAGCTCCACCCCATGCGCGGGCTGGAGATCGTGCGGGGCATCGACTTCCTGGACGAGGCGTTCGCCGGGATCATGCACCACCACGAACGGCAGGACGGCAAGGGTTATCCCATGGGGCTGGCCGGGGACGAGATCCCGGAGTTCGCCCGGATCATCGCGGTGGCCGACGCCTTCGACTCGATGACCTCCGACCGCTCCTACCGCGGCGCCCGCCCGGTGGAGGAGGCCGTGGCCGAGCTGCGCAAGGGCGC
Source organism: Streptosporangium sandarakinum (assembly GCF_050942225.1). NCBI lineage: Bacteria > Bacillati > Actinomycetota > Actinomycetes > Streptosporangiales > Streptosporangiaceae > Streptosporangium > Streptosporangium sandarakinum. Next base: position 7,081,622 of record NZ_CP192034.1, on the reverse strand, counting down.
GGGCACCCAGTTCGACCCGGTGATGGTCGCGGCGTTCGTCAGGGCGGTGGACCGCGACGGCTGGGAGCCGCCGCGCAAGGTCGTCCCGCTCCCGGCGGACGCGTCCCAGACCACCACCAAGGACCACGACGACCCCACGGCCCCGATCCAGGTGGTGTCGGAGCGGTGAGCCGCCGAGTGAGCGCAGCGAACGAGAAGGCGAACGCGACCATGGGGGTCGTGCGGTGAGCCGCCGAGTGAGCGCAGCGAACGAGAAGGCGAACGCGACCATCGAGCACGGGACGGTGGGCCGCCGGGCGGCGGGCCACCCCGCCGCCGGTGCGGCGGCCCGGGCCCTGGGCAGGTTCGACTCGGTCCGGTTCCTGTTGGTCTGCGCGGCCGGGGTGCTGGCCGCGGTGGGTGTGGCGCACACAGCCGCCGCGGGGCTGGTCGATCCGGAGATCGCCATCGGGTTCGGCGCGCTGATCGCGGTGGGGGAGCTGGCGCGGCTCACCATGCCGGGCAATCGGGAGGTGGCGCCGATCGGCGCGGCGGCGGCGCTCGGCTACACGCTGTTGCTGGACATGGGCGACGTCCCGGCGCGGCACTCGGCGTTGCAGGTCGTCGCGGTGCTGACGGTCGGGATGACGGCCGGGGCGCTGCCGCACCTGGCGGTGGGCCGCCCGCCGAAGCTGGACGCCATGGCGCGCAGGCTGTTCACCGGCGGGTTGCTGGCGCTGGCCTACCGGCCGCTGGCCGACGGGCTGTTCGGCCTGACGAGGGGGCGGGGAGAGGGCTGGTGGCCGCCGCTGGGGGTGATGGCCCTGCTCATCGCGCTGATGGTGCTGGCGGACGTGGTGCTGGCCGCCGTGCTGCGGGCCGAGCGGGTCCGGGCGGCCTTCCGGGTGGTCCTCCGTGACGAGCTGCGGTCGGCCGCCCCGCTGTGGTCGGCGGTGTCCGCCTCCGGCATCCTGCTCGCGCTGGCCTCGCACAGCATGGGCATGGCCGCGCTGCTGGTCTTCGCCGCGCCGCTGCTGGTCACCCAGGTCGCCTTCCGCAAGTACGCCGGGATCCGCGCGACGTACCTGCAGACGGTCCGGGCGCTGGCGCGGGTGACCGAGGTCGGCGGGTACGTCGAGCCGGGTCACTCCCACCGGGTGAGCCGGATGGCGGTGGCGATCGGCCGGGAGCTGGGCATGGCCGAGCCCGAGCTGCTGGAGCTGGAGTACGCCGCGCTCATGCACGACATCGGCCAGCTCTCGCTGCGCGACCCGATTCCCGGCGGGGCCACCGTGCTCACCGACCGCGGGCAGGCGCGGCGCATCGCCGAGCTGGGGGCGGAGGTGATCCGGCAGACCGGGGTGCTGGACCGGGTGGCCGAGGCCGTCCGCCGCCAGTGCGACTCCTGCGCGGAGGACCCGCCGCAGGCCAGCCGGATCATCAAGGCGGCCAACGCCTACGACGACCTGGTGGGGGGTTCCACCGACCGGGTCCGGGCCGCGGCGGCCCTCGACCGGATCCGTCTGGGCGCGGGCGACGAGTACGACCCGGAGATCGTCGAGGCGATGACCCGGGTCATCGGCAGGCTCGTCCCGGCGCGGCGCGGCTGAGGGATTTGTGGAATTCCTACAGATCGCCTCGCCGTGATCGGTGGTTTCGGGCGAAGGGTTGTGCGGAGCCCACGGTCATAGGGTGGAGCGGTCGAAAGGGGTCCACCAACGTGTTCGAGTCCGTTCTGGTCGCAAACCGCGGCGAAATCGCGCGGCGGATCATCCGTACGGTGCGGCGCATGGGCCTGCGGGCCATCGCGGTGTATTCCGAGGCCGATGCCGACCTGCCGTTCGTACGGGAGGCCGACGAGGCGATCCTGCTCGGCCCGGCCAACCCCGCGCAGAGCTACCTCGACGCCGGCAAGGTGCTCGAGGCGGCCCGCGCGTCGGGTGCCCAGGCCGTCCACCCCGGCTACGGGTTCTTCTCGGAGAACGCCGGTTTCGCCCGGGCCGTCGTCGACGCGGGCCTGACCTGGATCGGCCCCTCGCCCGAGGCGATCGAGCGGATGGGCGACAAGATCAACGCGCGGAACCTCATGGAGGCCGCGGGTGTGCCGGTCGCCGCCGGGACCCGCGAGCCGGTCACCGAGCTTGAGCAGGCCGTGGCGGCCGCCGCCGGGATCGGCTACCCGGTCATGGTGAAGGCCGCGGGCGGGGGCGGCGGCATCGGCATGGGCGTCGCCCACGACGAGGCGGGCCTGGCCAAGGCGTTCGAGCAGGCGTCCCGGGCCGCCGCCCGGTTCGGTGGGCCGCCGGCGATCCTGCTGGAGCGCTACATCGAGCGCGCCCGTCACGTCGAGGTGCAGATCCTCGGTCTCGCCGACGGCACCGTCCTCGCGCTGGGCGAGCGCGACTGCTCGGTGCAGCGCCGGCACCAGAAGGTCGTGGAGGAGACGCCGTCTCCCGGTGTCACCCCGGAGCTGCGCGAGCGGATGCTGGCGGCGGCGGTCCGGGCGGGCGAGGCGGTCGGATATCTGGGCGCCGGCACCGTGGAGTGCCTGGTCGACGCGGACCGGCAGGACTTCGTGTTCCTGGAGATGAACACCCGCCTGCAGGTCGAGCACCCGGTGACCGAGCTCGTCACCGGGGTGGACCTGGTGGAGCTGCAGCTGCGGATCGCCGCGGGCGAGGCGGTCGAGCCGCCGCCGGCGCCGCGCGGCCACGCGATCGAGTTCCGGGTGTACGCCGAGGACCCCAAGCGGTTCTTCCCCGGCCCCGGGAAGATCGACGTGTGGGAGGAGCCGTCCGGCGAGGGCGTCCGGGTGGACTCCGGCTACACCGGCGGCAACACGGTGACGCCGTTCTACGATCCGCTCATGGCCAAGCTGTGCGTGTACGGCGAGACCCGCGACGAGGCGCTGGAGCGCGCGGGCAAGGCGGTGGCGGCCTTCCTCGTCGAGGGCCCCAAGAACAACCTGCCGTTCTGCGCCGAGCTGCTGGCGCGTCCCGAGTTCGTCGGCGGCGGTTACGACACCGGGCTGGTGGCCCGCATGAGGGCCTGAACGGGCCGCTCTGACACGGTTGGACTATGTGAGTGATGGGAGTTTCCGGTGGCTGAAGTGCGCGCGGAGATGGTGGCGAACGTTTGGAAGGTCCTCGTGGCCGAGGGTGACACCGTCGAGGACGGCGACACCCTGGTCATCCTGGAGTCGATGAAGATGGAGATCCCGGTCATCGCGGAGGACGACGGCGTCGTCGTCCAGCTCAAGGTGGCCGAGGGGGACGTCATCCAGGAGGGCGACCTCATCGCGGTGATCGAGTAGCGGGTCGCGCCCCGTCCTCACCCGCTCGCCGTCCGGCGGGCGGGTTCGGCCGGGTTCGGCGGGGTCTGGGCCGGGTCCGGCGGAGCGGTCCGCGACCGGTCAGCAGGCGGCCCGGGAGAGGAAGCGCTCGCGGTCGACGACCGCCCGTTCGATCGTGCCGGTGGCGACGACGGTGTCGTGCCGGTCGCGGGCGGTGAAGGCGAAGACCAGGCGGCGGCCGTCCACCTCGGTGAGCTCCGCGGCGATCTCGACGTGGGCGCCGACCGGGCTGGCCGCCAGGTGCTCCAGGGCGACCTTGGTGCCCACGGAGGTCTGTCCGGGGCCGAGGGCGCCGGCGACCGCCTGGACGGTGGCCCGCTCGGCGAGGGCCAGCAGCCGGGGGGTGGCCAGCACCGGGACGTCCCCGCTGCCGACCTTCGCCGCGGTGTCCGATGTTTCGACCATGGTGAGAATCCGGGCGCGCAGGCCGGGAGCGAGCGTCATGCGCGCCAGCTTAGGGTCCGTCCCCCGTGATCATCACGTCCGGTTGGGGGACCACCGAAGATTTCCCCTTATCCTCACGAGTCGGGCAAGGTGTACAAGTCTCCGCAAAAGCTGTGAGTTTTGTGCGATGCTACGGCACGCGTCTTGTTTGTGAGGTATCCGGCATGCAGGGTTTCGTTACCGTGGCGTTACGGTGACGCGATACGGATCCGCTTTCTTGGAGAATCCTGGGGTGGGAGCGGGAAGGGTTACGGGGGAGTAATGGTGGCCCAAGGCACGACGCTGGCGGGGCGGTATCGCCTGGATACCCGCATCGGCGCCGGTGGCATGGGCGAGGTCTGGCGCGGCGAGGACACGGTTCTGGCCCGGACCGTCGCCGTCAAGGTGCTGCTCCCGGGCCGTACCGACGACCCCGGCTTCCTCGTGCGCTTCCAGGGCGAGGCCCGGGCCATGGCGACGATCAACCACCCGGGGGTCGTCGACGTCTACGACTACGGTGTTCACGAGGTGCCCGGCGCGGGGGCGACGGCCTACCTCGTGATGAAGTTCGTGGACGGCGAGCCGCTGGACCGGCTGCTGAGCCGGCTGGGGAGCATCGCCCCGGGTCCGGCGATGGAGCTCATCTCCCAGGCGGCCTCGGCGTTGCAGGCCGTACACGACCAGGGGATCGTCCACCGCGACATCAAGCCCGGCAACCTGCTGGTGCGGCCCGACGGCATGCTCGTGCTCACCGACTTCGGCATCGCCAGGTCGGACGCCGCCAGCAGGCTGACCGACGCCGGCATGGTGCTCGGCACCGCCGCCTACTGCGCGCCCGAGCAGGCCGAGGGCGCGCCGGTCACCCCGGCGGTGGACATCTACGCGCTGGGCGTGGTGGCCTACGAGTGCCTCGCCGGGCAGCGGCCGTTCGACGGCGACACGCCCGTCACGATCGCGCTCAAGCACATCCGGGAGGCCCCGCCGCCGCTGCCCCCGCACATCCCGCCCGCGGTCCGCGCCCTGGTGGAGCAGGCGCTGTCGAAGGACCCGGCCCGGCGTTTCCCCAGCGCCGCGGCGATGAGCGCCGCCGCGCGGCAGGCCGGGCAGCTCGGGCCGGAGACCGGCCCGATGATGTTCGGTCAGCCCGGCCCGTCGGAGACCGGGTGGAACGCCACACAGGGCGGCTGGCAGGGCCAGAGCGGCCAGCAGACGGGCTGGCAGGGCCAGGGCGGGCAGCAGGCCGGTTGGCAGGGGTCCGCGCCGCAGGCGGGCTGGCAGGGCGGCCAGCAGACGGCCCACCAGGGGGCCGCGGCGACGACGGCGGCGTCCGGCGCGGCCGTCGAGGCGGCCTCCGGGGGCGGGGCCGCCGCGCCGGGCGCAGACCGCGCCGCCGGGGCGGGATGCTCGCCGCGGTCGCCGCGGCGGTCGTGCTCTGTGGCGGCCTGGGCGCGGTGGGCATCAACGCGATGGCGTCCAGCGACGAGGTGTCGCACACCGACCCGATCGCGAAGGCCACGGCGGCTCCCTCCGAGCAACCCTCGAAGCCCCCCAGGACCAGGCGCACGAAGTCGCCGTCCCCCACCCCGACCGTCGAACGCCAGCAGGCGAGGCCGACCGTGGAGCCGGAGGAGACCGAGGAAACGGAGCCGGAGCCCACACCGGAGCCGACCGGGGAGCCGTCCACCACGCCGACGCCCAGGAAGTCGCCCAAGCCGACGCCGACCGTGCAGAAGGTGCAGGTGCCGGACGTCCGGGGCCTGGAGCCGGAGCCCGCCAAGGGCCGGCTCGGGCAGGTCGGCCTGAAGGTGAAGGTGACCGCGAGCGGCGACATCAACTACGAGATGTGCGTGCGGGTGGTCGAGCAGGATCCCGCCCCCGGGACCGAGTGGGATCCCCGCAAGCCGGTGGAGATCGTGCTGGCCAACCCCAAGTGCCCGGAGAGCTCGCCGCCGGCCTCCCCGGCCGCGACGCCCAAGCCCTGACGGGCCGGGCGTCCGGGCTCTGACGTTCCGGGGTCCCGCGACGCCCATGCCCCGGCGTTCCGGGCGCCGATGGCGCCCGGAACCGGCGGGTCAGACGCCCGTGGTGTTGCGCGGGTAGGCGATGGACGGGTCGGTGGCGATGTTCACCATGTACGGCACGCCGGAGTCGAACGCGCGGCGCAGCGCCGGGCCGATCTCCGACGGGTCGGTGACGAGCTCGCCGCCGCCGCCGAGCGCGGTGACCACCTGGTCGTAGCGGCACTGCGGCTGCAGCTCGGCGGCCACGTCGTAGCCGTACAGCATCTGCATGGGGTGCTTCTCCAGGCCCCAGATGCCGTTGTTGCCGCAGATCATCACCACCGGCAGGCCGTGGCGCACGAGCGTGTCGACGTCCATCAGCGAGAAGCCCGCCGCGCCGTCGCCGAGCAGCAGCACCACCTGTGAGGAGGGGCGGGCCAGCCGGGCGGCGATGGAGTATCCCAGGCCGGTGCCCAGGCAGCCGTACGGGCCCGGGTCGAGCCAGTTGCCCGGCCGCCTGGGCTCGACGTACTTGCCGGCGTAGGAGACGAAGTCGCCCCCGTCGCCGATGACCACGGCGTCGTCGGCGAGGACCTTGTTCAGCTCGCCGTAGATCCGCATCGGGTGGATCGGGTCGGAGGCGGACGCCAGCAGCTCGGCGTCCCCGGCGACGGCCGCGGCGGCGGCCTCGGCCAGCCGCGCCAGCCACGGCTGGTAGGTCTTGGGGGACACGCCGGCGTCGGCGCAGGCCGTACCGAGACCCCAGAAGAGCAGCGACATGTCGCCCGCGGCGGTCGCGGCGGGCTGCATGTGCGTCGCGAGCTGCGACGGCGCGTCGGCCAGGTGGACGACCCGGGCGAGCGGGGCGCCGTCCTTGCCGCCGAACCAGCCGTAGCCGAGACGGAAGTCGAGCGGGGCGCCGGCCACGATCACCAGGTCGGCCTGGGAGAACGCCATGCCGCGGGCCCGGGTGACCAGCAGCTCGTGCCCGGCGGGCAGGATGCCGCGGCCCTGGCCGTTCAGGATGACCGGCAGGCGGAGCTCCTCGGCGAAGGCCAGGGCGACCTCCTCGGCGCGGTCCATCCACACGTCGGAGCCCAGGACCAGCACCGGGCGCTCGGCCTCGGCGAGCAGCCGGGCGACCTCGGCGAGCGCGTCGGAGTCGGGCTCCAGCGGCGAGGGGGTCAGCGTCTCGATGGCGTGGTCCGGCGGGGGCGCCGCGGCGAACAGGTGGTCCATGTGGAAGTCGAGGAAGACGGGGCCGCGGTGCGGGGCGAGGGCGGTGCGGAAGGCCATCTCCACGTCCTCGGCCACGGAGTCGGGGCCCGAGCCGGTGAAGGCCAGCTTGGTGATCGGCGCGAACAGCGGCGGATGGTCGATCTCCTGCAGCGCGCCGGCCCCCCAGCGCGACTGCGGCGCCCGGCCGCCCATGACGACCACGGGGGAGCCGTTGAAGTGCGCGGTGGCGACTCCGCTGACGCCGTTGGTGACACCGGGACCGGCGGTGAGCACGGCCAGGCCCGGTCTGCGGGTCAGCCGGGCGGTCGCCTCGGCGGCGAAGACCGCGCTCTGCTCGTGCCTCACGTCGACGATGGGCAGTCCCTCGTGGACCGCTCCGTCGTAGAGCGGGAAGACGTGTCCGCCGGAAAGGGTGAACATGGTCTCGATGCCGTATGCCTTGGAGACGGCGACGGCGATGTCACCCGCGTGCTTTGGAGACTCCATAACGCGCAACCTACCAGTCAGTCACTTAGCCGGACAGGGCTTGTTCACCCTGCCCAGATTCGTCCCGCCTAACGCCGCCGGGGGCCGTCGTCCGCAGGTCCGGCGGCGGGTTCACCCCGCCGGCTCCGCGCGTGCGGTACTCCATGGCGGGCACGCCGGCGCTCACGCGGGAGGCGGTGCGCGCCCTCGCTCACCCCAGCACCTCCACCTGACCGTTCCCGTCCCCGTTTCCGCCCCGGTCACCGCCGCGGTCGCCGTCCCGCTCCCCGGTGGGCCTGCGCGGGGCGCAGCCGTCGCCGCAGCCGCTGAACCGGGCCCGGTCGATCGGGTGGAAGGACGTGGCGGGGACGCCCTTCAGCGCGGCCAGCATGGTGTCCTTCCAGATCGGGCCGGGGAGGTCGGCGCCGACGACGGAGCCGTAGTACCGGCCGCCGATGGTGACGCCGGTGAGCTTGTACCGCTGCGAGCCGCGCGGGTCGCCGATGCTCACCGCGCCCGCGAGGTCCGGGGTGAACCCGGCGAACCAGGCGGTGGCGTAGGCGTCGGTGGTGCCGGTCTTGCCCGCGGCGTCGCGGCCGATGCCGCCCACGTTGCGCATGGTGCCCCTGGTGAACACCCCCGACAGGATGTCGGCGGTGGCGTCGGCGATCTCGGGTTCCAGCGCCTGCCGGCACTGAGGCCGCCAGACGCTGTCCTTGCCGTCGCGGTCGGTGATCCGGGTGATGGCCATCGGCCGGCAGTACTTCCCGCGCGCCCCGATCGCCGCGTAGGCGCTCGCCACCGTCACCGGGTCCATCTCGTTGACCCCGAGCGTGAAGGTCTCGACCTCCCGCAGCGGCTTGCCGTCGGCCCGCTTGATGCCCAGCGACTGGGCGGTCCGCACGGTGTCGCACAGCCCCACGCGCTGCTCCAGCTCCAGGAAGAAGGTGTTGACCGACGCCCAGGTGCCGGTGCGCAGCGTCTTGAACCCGGGCGAGCCCTCGTCGTTGGTGACGGTCCAGGTCGGGTCGCCGACGTTGCCGCCCGCGCAGTCCTTGAACGCCGAGTAGCCCGGCGCGCGGTAGCCCGCGCCCGCCGTCAGGCCCTGGTCGGGCTTCATGCCCTTCTTCAGCGCGGTGATCAGCGTGAAGGTCTTGAACGTCGAGCCGGCCTGGAATCCGGTCAGGCCGCCGTGCGCCATGTCGGCGACCGCGTTGTAGGAGATCTCGTTGCGGCGCGCGGGAGAGGCGTAGCGGCGGCTGGCCGCCATCGCCTTGATCGCGCCGGTGCCCGGCTGCACCAGGGCCTCGGCGGCCATCGGGTTGTCGGAGGCGTGCACCCGCCGCCGGATCGCCCGATCGGCGGCGGCCTGCATCTTCGGGTCCAGCGTCGTGTGGATGGTCAGGCCGCCGCGGTTGAGGAACCGGCTGCGGGCCTGCGGGGTCTTGCCGAAGGCGGGGTCGGTGAGGATCTCGTTGCGCACGTAGAGGCAGAAGTAGGGGTACGGGCTCGCCTCGCAGCCGCCCGGCAGCGAGGTACCGCGGTAGCCGAGCTTCCGCTTCTTCGCCGCGGCGGCCTCGGCCGGGGTGATCTTCCCCAGCTCCGCCATCCGGTCCAGCACCACGTCGCGCCGCTCCAGCAGCCGCTTCTGGTACGCCGCGCCCCGGCTCGGGTCGGTGTCGTTGGGCGACTGCACGGCCGCCGCCAGCGTGGCGGCCTGCCACAGGGTCAGCCTGGCCGCGGACCGGCCGAAGAAGCGCTTGGCCGCGGCCTGCACGCCGTTGGCTCCCGCGCCGAAGTAGGCGATGTTGAGGTACTTCTCCAGGATCTGGTCCTTGGTGTACTTCTTCTCCACCGCCATCGCGTGGCGAAGCTCGTTGAGCTTGCGCGCGTAGCTGGCCTCCAGGGCCTTGGCCTTGCCCTGCTCGGTCTTGGCGGAGTTGAGCAGCACCTGCTTGACGTACTGCTGGGTGATGCTGGACCCGCCCTGGCTCACCCCGCCGGAGGACAGGTTCCTGGCCAGCGCCCGGACCGTTCCTTCGAGGTCGATCGCGCCGTGCTCGTAGAAGCGGTCGTCCTCGATCGAGACGATCGCCGTCCTCATCACGTCGGCCACCTGGTCGAGCGGGACGACCTCGCGGTACTCCTCGTAGAACTGGGCGATCACGTTGCCCCGGGCGTCCAGCACCGTCGACTTCTCCGCGAGAGGCGGCTCGACGAGGTCCGCCGGGGCGAGGTTCAGCTCGTCGGACGCCGAGATGACGGCCAGCCCCGCGCCGCCGACCGCCGGCAGCGCGAGGCCCGCCACCAGCGCGCCCGCGACGGCCGCCGCGGCCAGGAGGCGCGCGGCGCGCGAGACGCCCCCGCCGCGGGGAGCGGCGTCCGGCGCCGGTCGGAAGGGGACAAGGGGGTGCCGCACGGCGAGGCTCCTCATCTGGATCGTCACGGAGATCACTGAGAGGATGAGGACACCAGATCCGGCTGACCTTGTCCAATATTCCGGTTAAGGCCGGATCCATACCGGTACGGATATCACCACAGGCAGCGGTCCCGGCGCTACGACAGGCGTCCCAGGCCGCTCCGGAAGACCGCCGGGTCGAACGCGCCGCCCAGCGCCGGGCTCAGGCCCGCGCGGGCCGTACGGGCGAAGGAGTCGCGGTCGAGCGCGCCGGAGCCCTCCGGGAGCGCGCCCGCGAGCGGCCGGGCGGCCAGCATCTCCAGGTCGGCCACGTTGCACCGCTCGGCCAGGCCGGGTTCGGCGGGCCAGGACCCGATCACCACCCCGGCCAGGTCGAGCCCCCGGTGGGCCATCGCCTCCAGCGTCAGCGCGGTGTGGTTGAGCGTGCCCAGGGAGGCCCGGCACACCAGGAGCACCGGCGCGGACAGGGCCCGGGCCAGGTCGGCCAGGGTGGCGCCCTCCTCGTCGAAGCGGACGAGCAGCCCGCCCGCCCCCTCGACGACCACCAGCCGGTGCGACTCGGCCAGCTCCCTGACCCGCAGCGCCGCGCGGGCCAGGGAGACCTGCGGCAGGCCCGACACGCGGGCGGCCGCCGCCGGGGACAGCGGGTCGGGGAACCGGGCGAACTCGAACGTGGTCGTCACCCCGGACAGCCGGATGACGTCGTCGAGGTCCCCGGGCTCGTTCTCGCCCACCCCGGTCTGCGCGGGCTTCACCACGGCGATCGAGGAGCCCCGCTCCCTGGCGAGCGACGCCACGGCCGCGGTGACGACCGTCTTGCCCACTCCGGTGTCGGTACCGGTGACCACGAGAATGCTCACCCCCCTCACCTTAGGAGGCCCCGGCCTCCCCCGCCCCGGCCACGGAACGTTTCCGGGAGTGCCAGGGCGCGGCCCCGCCGCCCCGCCGTACGGTGTGACCGGGCGGGGCGGCGCCCGCGCAGGCGGCGGTCAGGGGCGGCGCAGCCGGGTGACGAACTTGTAGCGGTCGCCCCGGTAGAGGGACTGCGCCCACTCCACCGGGTCGCCCTCGGCGTCGAAGGCGTGCCGGGTGAGCAGGAGCATCGGCAGGCCGACGTCCACCCCCAGCACCTGAGCGTCGTACGGCGTGGCCAGCACGGTCTCGATGATCTCCTCGGCGTCGGTCAGCCGCACGTTGTAGGCGTTGTGCAGCGTCTCGTACAGCGAGGAGTGCACCTCCAGCTCGCGCCGGAGCCTGGGGAAGCGCCGGGCCGACAGGTGGGTGGTGTCGATCGACATCGGCTCGCCGTTGGCCAGGCGCAGCCGGTGGATGCGCAGCACCCGCCCGCCGGGGTTGATCGCCAGGCGGCGGGCCAGCGGCTCGTCGGCGGTGACGTAGCTGATGTCGAGGATCTTGGTGTCCGGCTCCAGTCCGACGGTCCGCAGGTCACCGGTGTAGGAGGTGAGCTGGAGGACCTGGGCGACCTTGGGCTGCGCGACGAACGTCCCCTTGCCCTGGATGCGCACCAGGCGGCCTTCGACCACCAGCTCCGACAGGGCCTGGCGCACGGTGGTGCGGGAGGTCTCGAAGCGCACGGCGAGCGTCCGCTCGGGGGGAAGCGCGCTGCCCGCGGGCAGGCTCTTGGTGAGCGTGAGCAGGTTGCGCTTGACGTCGTAGTATTTCGGGATTCGGGGGGACTCGTCCGTCACGGCAGCACCTCGCCGGACGGCTTGGAACGGGCGTGCCCGAAGTACCGGGCCCGCCGGACCCGTCCGCTTCGCTCACTCACATGGTCACCTTCATCTCGGCCACGGCGGTGAGTGCGTCCCCGGTCACCGCAAGTTCATCGGAAGTCAGATTGGCCCGCGCGGTAAGCCGCAGGCAAGAGCGGCCGACCGGCACCGAGGGCGGCCGGAAGCATCCGGCGCGCACTCCGTGCTCCGCGAAGATGAGGGCGGCCCGAAGCGCCGTCTCGGGATGGCCGAGCACGATCGGGACGACCGCACCCGCCGGGTCGTTCGTCTCCAGGCCGAGTTCGCGGGCCGTCGAGGCCAGCTCCCTCGCCCTGGCTCGCACGCGTCCGGGCAGTTCGGGCTGGTTCCGAAGGATATCCAGAGCGGCGAGTGCAGCCGCAACGCAGGCGGGCGCCAGGCCGGTGTCGAAGATGAACGGGCGACCCGTGTCGAGCAGGGTCTGGATCACCTCGGGAGCCCCGAGCACGGCCCCTCCCTGGGAGCCCAGGGACTTGGAGAGTGTGATCGTTTTCACAACACCGCGTTCACCGGCCAGACCCGCCTCGTACACCGCGCCCCGGCCGCCGGGGCCCAGCACGCCGAGCGAGTGGGCCTCGTCGACGACGAGCAGCGCGCCGTGCCGTACGGTGACCTCGTGGAGCTCCGCGAGGGGGGCGAGATCGCCGTCGACGGAGAAGAGCGCGTCGGTGACCACGACCGCGTGCTCCTCCGCCCGCCCCGCGAGGGCCTTCTCCACCGCCCCGACGTCGCCGTGCGGGGTGACGACCACGCGCGAGCGCGACAGCCGGCAGGCGTCGACGATGGAGGCGTGGTTGCCGGCGTCGGAGACCACCAGCGCGTCCCGGCCCAGGGCCGCGACCGCGGCGAGGTTGGCGAGATAGCCGGAGGAGAACACCAGCGCGGCGGGGGAGCCGGTGAAGGCGCACAGATCGGCCTCCAGTTCGGCGTGCAGCGCGGTGGAGCCGGTGACCAGACGGGAGCCGGTGGAGCCGGTGCCCCAGGCGCGGACGGCCGCCGCGGCGGCCTCGGCGAGGCGGGCGTCCCTGGCCAGGCCGAGATAGTCGTTGGAGGCCAGGTCGATCATGCCGTCGTCGTCCGGGGTGCGGGGGCGCAGGGCCCGCCTCAGCCCGGCCGCCTCGCGGTCCGCCGCCGCCGAGCGAAACCGTGCGAGCGGGTCCGGGACGTGCCGGGGACTCTGCTCCATGGGGAAATCCTTCCAGCCGGACCCGCCCGATTCGCATTCGGACCGGCAAAGAACGCATGATGCACGAGTGCCGACTCTAAGCGACCTGGCGGTTCGCCACACCGCGCTCAACGAAGCGGACATCGAGTGGATGCACTCGCTGGTCTCCGACTGGCAGCTCCTGGCCGACCTGTCGTTCGCGGACCTCATCCTGTGGATCCCGCTGCGGGACGCCTCCGGGTGGATCGCGATCGCCCAGATGCGCCCCACCACGGGGCCCACCGTCTACCACGACGACATCGTCGGGGTGACGGTGAGCAAGGGCGAGCGCCCGCTCATCGACACGGCGTGGGACGAGCGGCGGATCTGCCGGGAGGGCGACCCCGACTGGTCGAGCGGCGTCCCGGTCCGGGAGGAGACCATCCCGGTACGGCGGGCCGACCACTTCCTGGGCGTGATCCAGCGCTCGACGAACCTGTCGTCGGCGCGCACCCCGTCCCGGCTGGAGCTGACCTACCTGCAGAGTGCCTCCGACCTGGCCCAGATGGTGGCCGAGGGGCGGTTCCCGTTCTCCGGGGCCGAGCCCATCCTGGTGCGCTCGCCCCGGGTGGGCGACGGGCTGCTCCGGCTCGACCGCGCCGGCCGGGTCACCTACGCCTCGCCGAACGCGCTGTCGGCCTACCGGCGGCTGGGCCTCAACGCCGACCTGGTCGGGGCCGAGCTGGGCCGGACGACCGCCGCGCTGTGCTACTCCGACGAGCCGATCAACGAGAACCTGATGATCGTGGCCAGCGGCCGCGAGCCCCGCGAGACCGAGGTCGAGTCGGGCGGCACGGTCGTGCAGCTCCGGGCGATCCCGCTGGTCGTCGGCGGCGGCAGGATCGGCGCGCTGGTGCTCATCCGCGACGTCACCGAGCTGCGGCGGCGCGAGCGGGAGCTGATGACCAAGGACGCCACGATCCGGGAGATCCACCACCGGGTGAAGAACAACCTGCAGACGGTCGCCGCGCTGCTGCGGCTCCAGGCCAGGCGGCTGCGGGTGCCGGAGGGCCGGGAGGCGCTGGAGGAGGCGGTGCGCCGGGTCGGGTCGATCGCGATCGTGCACGAGACGCTGTCCCACACGCCCGAGGAGCAGGTCGACTTCGACGACATCGCCGACCGCGTGATCGCGATGACGGGGGAGGTGGCCGCCCCGGAGGCGAAGGTGACGCCGCGCCGGGTCGGGACGTTCGGGGTGCTGCCCTCGGAGGTGGCCACGCCGCTGGCGATGGTCCTCACCGAGCTGCTGCAGAACGCCGTCCAGCACGGGTTCGCGAACCGGCCGGGCCGGCTGCAGGTGATCGTGTCGCGGGGGGACGAACGGCTGCGGGTGGTCGTCTCGGACGACGGCCGCGGGCTGCCCGAGGGGTTCGACCCGGAGTCGACCACCAGCCTGGGTCTGCAGATCGTCCGCACGCTGGTGGTCGGGGAGCTGGCCGGTCGGCTGGCGATCGGTCCCAGGCCGGGCGGGGGGACGGAGGTGACCCTCGACATCCCCCTGCCCGCGGCCTGAGCGGGTCGTTCGGGCGTTCCTGCCGCGGGGCCGGGCGGGCCCGGTTCGCGGGAGGTCAGGCGCCCGGATCCCGGGGTTCCCGGGCGGGGTGGGGCGCCGGTCGGCGGGTGGCGGTCAGGCGCCGCTGCGGACGCGGGCGCGGGCGGTGCGGCGCTTGAGGGCGCGGCGCTCGTCCTCGCTCAGGCCACCCCAGACGCCGGCGTCCTGGCCGGACGAAAGGGCCCACTTCAGGCAGGCCTCGCTCACCGAGCAGGTGTTGCACACCTGCTTGGCCTCTTCGATCTGCATGAGAGCGGGGCCCGTGTTGCCGATGGGGAAGAACAGCTCGGGGTCCACGTCACGGCAGGCAGCGCGGTGGCGCCAGTCCATGCGTCCACTCCTTCGTAAGAGGAGCCCTTGCCGCAGGCTCCGTCGGCTCACTTTGTGAAGAGTTTCACTAACCATGGCGAACGATGACCCGAACCCTGTTCGGTTCGAGGCGTGTCCGCTTGATCGCCGGTGGCCTGGGAGCGAGGTGTCCGCTCAAAGGTCCTACGTTCCGACGTCACTGTTGAGATTGTCAGCCACGCTCAGTGCACGCAAGAGGTTTGCCCGAATGTTTTGCCGTCCGTGCATGTCGGATGCATCACACAATGACGCTATGTAACTAACTAGACCAGAACTTGTAACGCGTCCGGGATGGAACGGAAGGTCACCCGCTCCGTCTCACCCAGGTAGTCGCCGTCGAGCTGGAAGGCCACCGGCCGCTCCGCGGTGAGCGTGAACTCGCCCTCGTCGTGGAGCTGCACCAGGTGGCGGCCGATGGGCAGGGTCTCGCGGCGGCCGAGGATCTGCGGCACCAGGTCGAGCATCGTCGGCAGGCCCAGCCGGCGCAGCCCCAGCATGTCGAGGCCGGTTTCGAAGCTCGCCCACGGGGTCGGGCAGACCGGCCGGGACCCGACGTAGCTCCAGGGCGAGGTGTTGGAGACGATCGCCAGGAAGATGCCCTCGGCGGACGGCACCTCGGGGCCCTCCAGCGACATGGCGGGCCGCCGCCGGTCGGTCGACAGGTAGTGCCGCAGCGCGGTGTTCACGTAGCGCGCCGGGGTGGCCCGGTATCCCGTGCCGCGCAGCCCCTCGACCGCCCGGATCACCTCGGCGTCGTACCCCATGCCGCCGCAGAAGGTGAAGTGGCGGCTCTCACCGTTCCAGGAGGCCCGCCCGAGGCCGACGGTCCGCCGCCGCCCCTCGCGCAGCGCCTCCAGCACCGCGCCGGCCGCCTCGACCGGGCTGTTGGGCAGGCCGAGCGCCCGCGCGAAGACGTTGGCGCTCCCGCCGGGGATCACCAGCAGCGCCGGCCGGTCCGCCGAGGTACGGGGGTCCCGCGGCTCCGGGGGATCACCGGCGTCGTCCAGCAGGCCGTTCACCGCCTCGTTGATCGTTCCGTCGCCGCCCAGAACGGCCACCGCGTCGTACCCCGACTCGCGGGCCTTGCGGGAGAGCAGGGCGGCGTGGCCGCGGTAACCGGTCTCCTCGACGGTCAGGTCCACGCTCGCGCCGAGAGCCCTGATGATCACATCGCGCGTCCGCTGGTTGGTCGTCGTCGCTTTTGGATTCACCAGGAGGAGGGCGCGCATAACGCCAGCGTATCGGTCGATACGGGGGTTATGCCGGGGGAAGGGGGACCGGAACGGCCCGGCGATAGGGTTGGGGCGTGTCCAACCGCCCCGTCACCCTCACCGTCGCCGCCGTCGTCCTGGCGCTCGAAGGAATCCTCGCCCTGCTCCTCGGCGGCTACGTCGGCGTCGAGACGGTGATCGGCAAGCCGTCCGACCCGATCAGCTCCCTCTTCGTCGCCGGATTCGGGATCGCCGTCGGCGCGGCCCTGCTGTGGGTGGCGTGGGGCCTGCTGCAGGCGCAGCGGTGGGCACGCGGCCCCGGGGTGGTGGCGCAGATCTTCATCGCGATCGTCGCGATCACGCTGATCCAGTCCGGCCAGGGCGCGATGGGCATCCCGCTCATCGCCGCGACCCTGGCCGGACTGGTCACGCTGCTGTCCCCGCCGACGACCCACGCCCTCTACGGGGACGAGCGACCGGACTGATCCCCCCTGCCGGTCCGGTCCTAGTCCTCGGCGGTCAGGCCCTCGCGGAGCTGCGCCAGGGTCCTGGCCAGCAGCCGCGAGACGTGCATCTGGGAGATGCCGAGCTCGGTGGCGATCTGCGACTGGGTCATGTTGCCGAAGAACCGCAGCAGCAGGATCCGCTTCTCGCGCGGCGGCAGCCGTTCGAGCAGCGGCTTGAGCGACTCGCGGTACTCGACGCCCTCCAGGGAGTCGTCGACGATGCCGAGCGAGTCGGCCACCGCGGGCGCGTCGTCGTCACCGGAGTCGGGGGCGTCGAGCGAGACCGTGGAGTAGGCGTTGGCCGACTCCAGCCCCTCGAGCACCTCCTCCTCCGACATCTTCAGGTAGGCCGCGAGCTCGCTCACCGTGGGCGCGCGGCCCTCCCGCTGCGACAGCTCGCTTATCGCCTTGGTCAGCGACAGCTTCAGCTCCTGCAGCCGCCGCGGCACGCGCACCGCCCAGCCCTTGTCGCGGAAGTGCCGCTTGATCTCGCCCACGATCGTCGGGGTGGCGTAGGTGGAGAACTCCACCCCCCGGTCGAGGTCGAAACGGTCGATCGACTTGATCAGGCCGATGGTGGCGACCTGGGTCAGGTCGTCGAGCCATTCGCCCCGGTTGCGGAACCGGCGGGCGAGGTACTCCACCAGGGGAAGGTGGAGCTCCACGAGCTCGTCGCGGATACGCTGGCGCCGCGAGTCGTCGGGGGTCAACTCCGCCAGTTCCGCGAAGAGCAGGCGCGCGCGTACCCGGTCGGGTACCGCGTGATCGCTGGCGGCCATGGCACGAGTCCTTTCCGTCACGCCGGCCTCGCCGCGCCTCGGCGCTTGCGTAGCACGATCGCCATGCGGTCGGGGGAGTCGGTTACGGCATCGACGTCGTCGGTCAGGGCGGTGAGCACCATCCAGGCGAAGTCATCGCGTTTCGGCGTGGAACCGCCGACCGTGCTGACCTCGACCCGGACCTGCATCACCTGACCGGTGAGCTCGAACTCGGCGGTCAGGTCCGTGCCCGGCACGGCCTCGCCCAGCAGCATCGCGCACGCCTCGTCGACCGCGATCCGCAGATCCTCGATCTCGTCCAGCGTGAAGTCCAGCCGTGCGGCCAGCCCGGCGGTGGCCGTACGCAGCACGGACAGATAGGCACTCGCCGCCGGCAACCGGACGCTCACCACGTCACGAATCCCGCCCATGCCGACCGCAGGTGTCTCGGTGTGTTCGGTCACGTTCCTCCTCGCAGAGTCGCTGACTGCAACCTACAGCCCCGCCGGGGTGAGCGGTCCGTTTGGACTCGCGATCGGGGCGAATTAGCACCTCAAGAACACCCTAAGACACCTGAATGGGACATCCCAACAGGTCAGGCCCCGTGCGAACACGCGTCGCACGGGGCCTGGGGTCCGATCAGCGGAGACCCGCTCAGGCGGCCTTGGTCGCCCAGAAGATCTTGGAGATCTCGTCGATCTTGCCGAGCAGCTCGTCGGCCTGCGCCGGGTCGACCGTGCCCTTGCCGCCGGCCGCGCCGGCCAGCTTGGTGGCCTCCCAGAACAGCTGGTGAAGCTGCGGGTAGGTCTCCAGGTGCGGCGGCTTGAAGTAGTCGGTCCACAGGACCCACAGGTGGTGCTTGACGAGCTCGGCCCGCTGCTCCTTGATGATGAGCGCGCGGGTACGGAAGACCGGGTCGTCGTTCGCGGCGTACTTCTCCATGATCGCCTTGACCGACTCGGCCTCGATGCGAGCCTGGGCCGGGTCGTAGACGCCGCACGGCAGGTCGCAGTGCGCCGACGCCACGTGCTTGGGTCGCAGAAGTCGTGCAAGCATCGGAAAATCCTTCCTTGATGCTGGGTTCAGCATGGTCCACAACAGACCTTACTCGCCTTGGAATTCCCGCCGTGGCAGGGGGAGGAGACGGATGAGAGTGCGTGTCGAGGGCGACTCGATGCTGCCCGCCCTGCGCCCGGGAGACTGGCTCTGGGTACGGCGGGGCGCCGCCGTACGGGAGGGCGACCTCGTCGTCGCCCGGCTGCCGTCCGACCCGGAGCGACTGATCGTCAAACGGGCCGCCTGGCGGGAGGCCGACGGGCGGTGGTGGCTGGAGAGCGACAACCAGCGCGCCACCGGCCGCCGCGACAGCTGGGACTTCGGCGCCCTGCCGCCCGCGCTGCTGGTCGGCAGGGTGGTGCTGCGCTACTGGCCGCTGACCTTCTTGCGCGCCCGGTAGGCCGCCACGTTGGCCCGGCTGGCGCACCGTTCCGAGCAGTAGCGGCGCGAGCGGTTGGAGGAGGTGTCGAGGTAGGCGCGGCGGCACGGCGCGGCCTGGCACAGGCCCAGCCGGTCCACCCCGAGATCGGTGACGATGGTGGCCAGGCCCATCACCGCGCCCACGGCGTACTGGTCGGCCATCCGCCCGCCCTCGGTGAGGTGCAGGTGCCAGCGCTCGCCGTCGTGGCCGGAGATCTGCGGCTGGACGGGATGCTGGATGAGCAGCGAGTTGAGCCGGTCGACCACCGCCTGCTCGTCGCCGAGCGCGGCGGTCTCGAACACGGCCACGAGCTCCTCACGCAGGTCGCGCAGGGCGTCGAGGTCACTTCGCATGATGCGGCAACCGGGGCGGTAGCGGTTGCCCTCTTCGAGGATGGACCGCAGCCCGTCCATCCCGGTCAGTCGGTCGGGGCTGTTGATGAGCAGCACAGCCAGCTCGGCGTAGGAGGTCAGATCCACCGGTGGTCCGTCTTTGCTGTAAGCGATGTGCAGGGGTTCGAGTATTACACGCTGTCACGGCCGCCACCATCCGAAACAAACTAAGCGCTATCTGTCACCATTCGCGGCCCGGTCATGTGGCAGAATCGAGCGACGGGTGACCCCCGAACCCTCCGGACGACCGTTTCCGGCAAGCAGGCCCCGGGCTGCAACCGAAGCCGGGCCGGGCTTCCCGCGCCGTCCACGCAGGAACAAGTCCTTCCGTCCGACTGAACCACAGGGGTCGCTTTGGCCGTCACGCCGTCCTCAGTCTCCGTCGAACCCTCCGACCGCCTCGATCTCGACCCGGCGTTCGCCCTGCACCGCGGCGGCAAGCTGGAGGTCCGCTCCACCGTCCCGGTCCGCGACGCCGCCGACCTGGCGCTCGCCTACACCCCCGGGGTGGCCCGGGTCTGCAGCGCGATCGCCGAGCGGCCCGAGCTCGCCGACGACTACACCTGGGTGCCCAACGTCGTCGCCGTCATCTCCGACGGCACCGCCGTGCTCGGCCTCGGCGACATCGGCCCGGCCGCCGCGATGCCGGTCATGGAGGGCAAGGCCCTGCTGTTCAAACAGTTCGCCGGGGTCGACGCGGTGCCGATCTGTCTCGACTGCACCGACGTCGACACGCTGGTCCAGACCGTCGCTCGGCTGGCGCCCTCCTTCGGCGGCGTCAACCTGGAGGACATCAGCGCGCCCCGCTGCTTCGAGGTCGAGGCCCGGCTGCGCGAGCTGCTCGACATCCCCGTCTTCCACGACGACCAGCACGGCACCGCCATCGTCGTGCTCGCCGCGCTGCGCAACGCCGCCCGGCTCACCGGCCGCTCCCTGGGCGAGCTGCGGGCCGTCGTCGCCGGCGCCGGCGCCTCCGGCGTCGCGGTCAGCCGCATGCTGCTCGACGCCGGCATCGGCGACCTCGCGGTGGCCGACTCCGCCGGCCTGATCCACGACGGGCGCGACCGGCTGAACCCGGCCAAGGAGGCCCTGGCCCGCGACACCAACCGCGCGGGCCTGCGCGGCTCCACCGAGGACGCCCTGGCCGGCGCCGACGTGTTCGTGGGCCTGTCCGGCTCGACCGTCTCCGAGGAGGCCGTCGCCTCCATGGCGCCAGGCTCGATCGTCTTCGCGCTGTCCAACCCGACGCCCGAGATCTACCCGGAGATCGCCGCCAGGTACGCCCGGGTGGTGGCGACCGGCCGCTCCGACTTCCCCAACCAGATCAACAACGTGCTGGCCTTCCCCGGCGTCTTCCGCGGGGCGATCGACGTCCGCGCCACCGCCATCACCGAGAACATGAAGGTCGCCGCGGCCGAGGCGCTGGCCGGGGTGGTCGGCGACGACCTCGCGGCCGACTACGTCATCCCCAGCCCGTTCGACGAGCGCGTCGCCCCCGCGGTCACCGCCGCGGTCGCCGCGCAGGCCCGGCTCGACGGGGTCGCCCGCCGGTAGACCGCCCGGGGCGGGTCCCGGCGGCCTGCCGGTGACCCGCCGGTGACCCGTCGGCGGGCCGTTCTCGCCGGGGACCCTCACCCGGGAATCCTCACCTGGGATCCTCCGCGCCCACGACGCCTTCCACGACGCCTTCCACGACGCCCTCCGCCCGACCGGCGGGGGGCGTCTCGCGTTGTGCCGTCACACCTGGTGTTCCAGGGAATCTTCAAAATTCGGTAACTGAACGTGCTATAAACGGAGCGTTCCGTCATCGTTCCGGCAAGTGCGTCAGGGAGGGGCGGAGTCCGGCACGGGGTGCGAATCCCTCCCGGCACCCGCGCGGTGCCCACGCCGTGCTCGTCCGGCACCCGCGTCGTGCCGCCGTGACGCCCCCGCGGCGCGCACGCGGTGCCCACGGTGAGGAGAGAAGCGATGACACACCGGCCCGACCACTCACTTCGGCGGCTCATGGCCGAGGCGGGACTCATCCGCCCGAGGCCGTCCCGCGGGGCCGACGCCCCCGGGCAGGAGTTCCCCCATACCTGGCAGGAGGCGATCACGACCGTGACGGCACTGTGGCACGGAGACGTGGAGAGACGCAGATTCCTGCTCGACTCGGCCTTCGCGGTCGGGGCGGGCTCGACCGGCGCGCTGCGCTGGCTGACCCTCCCGCAGGAGTCCGCCCCCGTCGCGGGCGGCCACCGACGGGTGGGCACGGCCGACATCGCGGCCATCCGGGAGGTGACCCGCTCCTTCGGCGAGCTGGACAACAGGTTCGGCGGCGGCCGGATCCGCCCCGCCGTCGTGAAGTACCTCGACACCGCGGTCGCCCCGCTGCTGTCGGACGGCTCCTACGGCGAGGCCACCGGCCGGGCCCTGGCGTCCGCCGCGGCCGAGCTGACCCGGCTGGCCGGGTGGATGGCCTACGACCTGGAGCGGCACGGCCTGGCCCAGCGCTACCTCATCCAGGCGCTCCGGCTGGCCAGGGAGGCCGGCGACCACGGCCTCGGCGGGGAGATCCTCGCCGGGATGAGCCACCAGGCGGTGTACGTCGGGCAGCCGGCGCACGCTCTCGACCTCGCGCGGGCCGCCCAGCTCTCGGCCCGCCGCGCCGGGATCTTCACCCTGCTCGCCGAGGCGCACGTGATGGAGGCGCACGCGCACGCCGTCAAGGGCGACCGTACGGCGTGCGCCGCGTCGCTGCACGAGGCCGAGCTGGCCTTCGACCGGCGCCGGGGCGGCGACGAGCCCGGCTGGATCTCCTACTTCGACGAGGCGTACCTCGCGGCCAAGTTCGCCCACTGCTTCCGCGACCTGGGCGACGGCCCGGCCACCGTACGGCACGCCACGCGGTCGCTCGACATGGACGGGCGCTACGTGCGGGGGCGGATGTTCAACCTGTCCCTGCTCGCGGCGGGGTGGCTGCGCAGCGGCGACCTGGAGCAGGCATGCTCGGCGGCGGGGGAGGCGCTGGAGCTGTCACGCGACCTCCAGTCGGCCCGCAGCCGGTCGTACGCGGACGACCTGCGGCGGAGGTTCGCGCCGTTCGCGGGGGAGGCCGCGGTGAAGGAACTGGGGGAGCGGGCCGGGAGCGCGGCCGTCTGAAAAGACTGAGGGGCCCGGCAAGAGCCGGGCCCCTCAGGTGGAGCAGGTGAGCTTGAGGTTTGGACCCCCTAGCTCAGGTGACCGTCAGAACTACTTGACGATCGAGCCGGACCACACAGCGGCGGCCTGGTTGTAGACCGTCGCGGTCTCACCGTCGAAGTACGGCGAGGTGCTCAGGTCGAAGCGGCCGTTCTTGTCCTGGTCGCCGAACAGGCTGGTCACGCCGTTGACGTAGCCGAGACGCTTGGCGTTGCTGTACTTGATGAGCCACGGAGCACCGTCGGCGCCCTCGGTCATCGCGCACTTCAGGCCAATGTGCTCCTCGACCTTCTCGGCGGCGGAGACGTACACCTTGCCGGAGGTCTTGCCGTAGCACCACTTCGGCGTAACGCCGGTGTAGGCCTTGTTGCCGTCGGGGTGCGGGAGCGCCGGGTAGCCGAAGACCCACACAGCCTGGCCGGTCTTCTGGTTCCAGGCCACACCCTGGCCACCGACGTTGTCACCCAGCTTGCCGGCGTCCTTGATGAAGCCGTCGAACACCCAGTAGGTGTTCTTGAAGTACTTCTGGGTGGTGCCCGGCTTCACCCACTTCTGGACGTAGTAGTGGGTGACGAAGGCGTTGGTCTTGTCGTCGACGTTGACCGTGCCGGGGAACTTGGCCGGGTTCGCACGGTGGCCGTTGTAGTACTTGATGGCCTCTTCGTAGGTCAGCGGCTCGACCTCGGGCTCGCCCAGCTTGTTGCCGTTGCCGGGGCCGACCTTGGCGGCCTTGTACTGACCCTCGGTGACCTCGACACGCTCGAGCACCGCACCGGGGTAGTCCGGACCGGCGACCTGCGGGGCGCCGTCCTTGCCCTCGGAGAAGCAGTCACCGAGGTTGAGCTGGCACTTCTCGAAGTCGGCCTTCGAGATCTCGACCGGCTTGACTTCCTTCTTGCCCTCGAACTTGGCGTAGTCGGCCTTGGAGACTTCCTTGGCCGTGCCGCCACCGATCTGGACACCGTTGTACACGGTCACGAACGCGTAGTCGCGGTCGCGGTCGTTGAACACGGAGTAGTCGTAGTGGGTGAAGGCGGTCTTACCGACGTAGACGCCGTAGGGAGCCTTGCCCTGGTAGTAAGCCGGGACGAAGACCCACTTGCCCATGACGCTGCCGTTGGCCTTGTCGTCGTAGACGCAGTGGCCGGCGGTGGCGACGAGGTTGTGGTACTTCGACTGGACCGAGGTGGCGGAGCACCACTTCAGGCTGCCGTCGGGGGCCTCGAAGAACACCTTGCCGATGGTCTTCGGCAGGTTGATGTTCTTGACCTTGGCCGCGGTCTTCTTCTCCTCGCCGATGGGGGCGGCGAGGCCCGGCTTGCCGTCGGCGGTGTAGCCGCCGCCGGCCTTCAGCTGGGTGGTGGCCTTGGTCTCGACGTTGTAGGCGGTCGCCTTGGCGAGGTTGTTGGACTCGCCGTTCTTCGCGAGCCAGAAGTTCGCCACCTCCTGCGCGGAGGGAGCGTCCTTGGCCATCGTGTCGGAGGCCCAGTCGGGAGCGGCGTTGGCGGTGCCGGCCAGGCCGGCGGCCAGCAGGCCGGAGGCGAGGACGACGCCACCGGCGGGGAGGAGGATGCGCTTCAAGGGAAACTCCTTGGTCTGATGTGGAACGCTTCTTGCGTCCCATGCGTCAGTAAAGGGATAGCCAGAAACATACAGGGCGGATCTTGTGAATCGGAAGCCGCTTTGGTGGGTAAGAAGGGCATAGGCGGGGCCGAGACCGTTCCGTTACCTTCGGCGTGTGATGAAACCGTTGTGACGGTTGGGGTTTGCCGGAGCCGTTTCCGCAGATAGTCATGATCTCGTAGCGGGCGCGCCCTAAGTGGGGTGAGTGTCCGATCGCGGTTAGTGATCGCGTCAATGTGACGCAGATCACATGGAACCGATGGCACCGAATCCGGCCGAACCACGTCTAACGCGCCCGATCCCCGTCCCCGTGGGGTCTCCAACCTCCCGGAGTGCGCCTTCCGACCCCGTCCGGTTCGTCCTTAGCCTCGCTCAGAGTCCGTTTTCTGCTCTCGGCGGCTCGGTTCCGCGCCTCCCGGATGCCGCCGTGCAAGCCCCGGAAGTCCGCCCGGAACCCGGTAAACCCGTCACGCGATCCCCGGAAACGCCGACGGGGCCCGGCAGAGATCTCTGCCGGGCCCCGTCGGATGGGGTGGAGAAGGGCCCTCAGTGCCCGCCAGGGGCCCCGAGGGACGGACGGCCTACCGGTACAGCTCGCCGTTCGGGCCGACGATCTTGCCGGACCACACGGAGGCGGCCTGGCGGTAGATGTCGGCCGTCTCACCGTCGAAGTACGGCGAGGTGATCAGGTCGTAGCGGTCGTTCTTGTCCTGGTCGCCGAAGAGGCTGGTGACGCCGTTGACGTAACCGAGCCGCCGGCCGCTGCTGTACTGCGTCAGCCACGGGCCACCGTCGGCGCCCGGGGTGAAGGAGCCCTTGAGGCCCATGTGCTCCTCGACCTTGTGCTCGGAGGAGACGTAGACCTTGCCGGACGGCTTGCCGTAGACGTACTTCGGCGTCACGCCGCTGAAGGGCTTGTCGCCGTCGGGGTGCGGGGCCGCGGGGTAGCCGAAGGCGTAAACGGGCTTGCCGGTCGGCTGGTTCCAGGTGACGCCCTGACCGCCGACGTTGTCGCCCAGCGCGCCGACGTCCTTGGACCGCAGGATGTAGTAGCGACCGCCACCGCCCCACTTGGGGCCGGTGAACTTCTGGAAGTCGCTCCGGCTGACCTGCTTGACGCCGTCGAAGGCCACGCCGTTGAAGACGGTGACGAAGGCGTAGTCCTTGTCGTAGTCCTCGTAGTTGGCGAAGTCGTAGTGGGTGTAGGCGGTCTTGCCGACGTAGATGCCCCACGGCACCTTGCCCTGGTAGTAACCCGGGACGAAGACCCACTTGTCCATCGTGTCGCTGTTGGTCTCCGGGTCGTAGACGCAGTGACCGGCGGTGGCGACGAGGTTGCGGTACTTCGACTGGATCGAGGTGGCCGTGCACCAGCGGTACTGGCCGTTGACGACGAAGAACACCTTGCCGACCGTGCGGGGCAGGTTGACGTTCTTGACGGTGGTCTGGGCCGGCCTCTCCGAGCCGGTCGGACCGACGCTGCCGGGCCGCCCGTCGGAGGAGAAGCCGCCGCCGGCCTTCATCCTCACGCCGCCGGGATCGGGGTTGTAGGCCGTGGCCCTCTTGAGGGCGGCGAAGTTCGAGGCGGCCCAGAAGTTGATGACCGAGACGGCCGAGGCGCTGTTGGTCGCCATGGAGTCGGTGGCCCAGTCGGGGGCTGCCTGGGCGGTGCCGGCCGTACCACCGGCCAGCAGGCCGAGGACGAGCGCGGCGCCGCCGAGGGGGAGGAGGGAACGCTTCACAGACATGCTCCTTGTTCTGCACCGTTTTCCGGATGACCCGGAAACTGCGGGAAGACAAGGAGGCAACCTACCAAGATCTGGCGGACCGAGGGGGGTTCGGTCCCCTTCGTCCGTCTCCGGATCTCAGCTCGCGGTCTGCTGCGCGGCCCAGCGGTAGACGACGTATGTCGAGGCCATGAAGTACGGCGAGGAGATGCGGTCGTACTTCTTGTCGGTGTCGGTGTCCCAGGCGAAACTGTTGACGCCGTTGAGGTAGCCGACGCCGTTGGCGGGGTCGTAGTAGATCAGCCAGGGGCCGCCGCTGGCTCCGGCGGTGAACCCGCACCGGAGCGCGATGCCGCGGTCCACGAGGCGGGCCGGGGCGTTGGCCCGGTAGGTGCGGCCGTCGCACCGCTTCATCGTCCGGCCGTCGTACGGCCTGCTGCCGTCGATCTGCGGGGCCGCGGGGTAGCCGAAGGCGAAGGTGGACAGATTGATGCCGCGGTTGACCATCAGGCCCTGGCCGCCGACGTTGTCCTCCAGCGCGCCGACGTCCTCCATCACGTAGCTGCCGGCGGTCCTGCCGGGCTTCCAGCGGAACCCGTCGTGCACGGTGATGAACGCGTAGTCGTAGTCGTAGTCACCCTGGGCGATGAAGCTGGAGTGCAGGTTGAGCGTGTGACCGACGTAGATGCCGTACGGCGTGCCGCCGTCGGCGTAACCGGGGATGAAGATCCAGTACTCGGCGAACCTGTCCTGCTTGGCGTCATAGGTGCAGTGCGCGGCCGTCGCGACCAGCCGGTGGTTGGCGGCGGCCACCGACGAGGCGGAGCACCAGTAGTCCTTGTCGCCGATCCGGAAGAAGACCTTGCCGACGGTGACCGGGTTGCCGCCGGTCTGCGCCTTCTTCTTCGGGAAGGTGGGGCTGACGACCGGGGACGAGGCGGCCCTGGCCGTCTTCGCGCTCCCGGAGCTCGTGCCGGCCGCCGGGATGACGGCACCCCCGGCGGGGATGGGCCTCCCGCCCGCGGCCGTCGCGGTGGCGCTCGGCTTCGCGCTGGACGTGGGGGACGCCGACGCGCTGGAGGTGGCGCCGCCGCTGGGCTTGACCTCGGGGGCGGCGGGCGTGTTGTTCTGGGCCGCCTTGAGCCGGGCCGGGCTCCAGTACTCCACGATCCGCTTCATGTCCGCGTCGGTCTTGGTCAGCGTGACGGAGGTGATGCCGCTGGGAGTGCCCGACCAGGGGGCGGCCACCGCGTCCGCCCCGGCGCTCCCGGCGAACGCGGACACCAGCGTCACGCAGGCGGCGAACAGCGCGCCGAGCGTGGCCGTGAGCCGCCGGACGCGGGAGGACATGAGGGGCTTCCTTTCGGGGGACGGAGCTGGGGACGGAGGGGCGGGGGAGGCTGTAAAAAACTATTTTTCCAGATCAATTCAGTTTTGGGCAGGTCGGCCGACCGATTCGCTCTGGCCCGCCGTCCTGCCAGCCTGCCGCCGGGCGCATAAGCGCCCCGTCAAGACCCGGAAGGGCCGGGGTGTGCGCACCCGGCCCTTCCGCTGCTCCACACCGCGAGGACTAGGACGGGAGCTTCCCGGTCCAGAGGTTGGCGGCGTGCTTGTAGATGGCGGCGGTCTCACCGTTGAAGTACGGCGTGGTCGTCCGGTCGTAGCGGTCGTTGTTGTCGCTGTCGACCGTCAGGCTCACGACGCCGTTGAGGTAGCCGGTCCGCTTGCTGTTCTTGTACTGCAGCAGGAAGGGGCCGCCGCTGGCGCCGGGGGTGAAGGCGCACTTGATGGCCTGCTGCTCCTGGGCCTTGTACTTCGACACCACGGGGGCGGCGACGGTCGTGCCGTAGCACCACTTCATGGTCTGGCCGCTGTAGGGGCGGCTGCCGTCGGGGTGGCCCTGGGTCGGGTAGCCGAAGGTGAAGACCTTCTTGCCCAGCTTCTGGTTCCAGGCCACGCCCTGGCCGCCGACGTTGTCACCCAGGCGGCCGGCGTCGGTCACGTACGTGGTGTAGTACCGGAAGATGGTGTACTTCGCGGACGAGGTCTTCGCGATGTACTTGATCACGTAGTAGTGGGTGACCGTGTAGTTGCCCCGCCGGTCGATCTGCTTGACGCCCGGGCCCTTGTACGCCTCGTACTCGTTCTTGGTGAGCTGCTCGACGCGAGGCTCCAGGCGGGCGCCGGTCTTGGGCCACTTGTCCTGGTCCAGCTCCTGGCCGTGCAGGGTCACCTTGCCGTCGTGCAGGCCGAAGACCCGGCTGGCGGCCTTGCCCCAGGTGGCCTTGTCGGTCTCGACCGCGACGCCGATGGCGCCCTTGTACTGCGGGCCGACCTGGTCTTCCTTGTCGACTCCGTCGACCTTGCCGAGGCCGCCCTTCTTGGTCCACTCCTCGTAGGTCTGGCGGTCGACGGTCCTGGCGTCCTCGCGGCCCGCGCCGCCCTTGTCGACGTGCGCCTTGTAGGTCTTGTAGTCGACCTCCTTTTCGGGCTGCTGCTTGATGCCGTTGTAGACGTTGACGAAGGCGTAGTCGTAGTCGTAGTCCTCGAAGATCGTGAAGTCGTCGTGGGTGTTGACCTTGGCGCCGACGTAGATGCCCCAGGGGGCCTTGCCCTGGTAGTAGCCGGGGATGAAGACGAAGTTGTCGTACGGCTTGTTGGTGTCGGTGTCGTACACGCAGTGGCCGGCGGTGGCCACCAGGTTGCGGAACTTCGACTGGATCGAGGTGCCGGAGCACCAGCGCTCCTGGCCCTTGTCGTCGACGAAGAAGACCTTGCCGACGGTGATGGGCAGGTTCACGTTCTTCGAGCTGCCGGCGGACTTGCTACCGCCCGGGCCGGTCGGGGCCACCAGGCCGGCCTTGCCGTCGGCGGCGGCCTTGGCGGCGCCGGTCTTCGTCAGCTTGGCGGAGATGGTGGAGTCGGCGGTGAAGGTCTTCGCCGACTTCAGCTTGGAGGAGGTCCAGTACGCCGCGATGGCCTTCGCGTTACCGGACGGGGTGAGCGCGGCCGACTTGACGTCCGGCTTCGGCGCGGCCTGGGCGGTGCCCGCGAGGGGCACGGCGATCACGGCGGCGGCGACGAGGGCGCCACCGGCGGGGAGGGCGAGGCGCTTGGCTCGGGAGTTCAAAGTAGCTCCTTCTTTGTCATGAGTCGCTCGGGTTGACTCACGCATGCGTAAAGAGACAAGAGGAGACCGTACTCGGCAAAGTTGGTTTAAAGAGACAGAAACCGGACAGTCAAGGGGGACCGTTACAGGGTCGTTACCAAAACTGGGGAACCGAAAGTCGCGAACCGGCGTCTGATCTGCTTCGTCTTGATCGACTGTCTCGGCGGCCGCCGTACACCGTGCTGAGCTGGGGTGTCACGCCGCCGCCGCGAGGCGGGAACGATCCACGATCTTTTCCCGGAAGGTGCGTCGCCGCGAGACAGGAAGCGGCCGGGCGTTATAGCATTCCCGCAGTTCAGAGCCTTGATCCATCCCCCCGGTCAGGCCGGTCACCTCGTTCCGGCCCGCCCACGCAACGCCGTCCATCGGGGGGTTCCATGTCACGTGTTCGCTGCCTGGCCGCCGCCGGTCTCGTCCTGCTCTCCAGCGCCGCGCTCACCACCGCGACGGCGACCGCCGCCACCGCCACCGCCGGGCCCCGGGAGACCGGGGTCTCCAGGACACCCGAAGCCGCCTCGCTGAAACCCGTTCCGCCGCGGGTCCAGCGGACGCGGCAGCGCAACGCCGCACCGCCCCGGCGCAGGCGCCCCTGGAAGACCATCCGCATCGAACCGGCCGCGCCCAGCGCCGCCGACCAGCGGCCGCCCGCCACCGACCAGCGGCCACCCGCGAGCCGGCAGCGACCGCCGGCCACCGACCACCGGCCAACGGCCACCGACCAGCGGCCGCCCGCCGCTCCCGTGGCGCAGCAGCGGCCCGCCGTCGCCCCGCAGTCCATGGCCGACCCGCGCCGACCGGCACCCCTGCTGTCACCGGAGAACATGCGGGTGCTCGTGCTGACCGCCACGCCGGGGGAGCGGTTCTCGGCCGCCGCGTCGCGGTCCGCCCTGCTCGTCTGCGACCCGACGCGTGGCTCGCACCCGCAGGGGGCTCAGGCGTGCGGGCAGCTCAGCGTGGTCAACGGTGAGTTCACCGCGCTCCGGCCGCTACCGGGGGTGGCGTGCACGATGCAGTACGACCCCGTCACCGTGACCGCGAGCGGCATCTGGGACGGCCGCACCATCAGGTACCAGCACACCTTCGGCAACTCCTGCGTGATGCGGTCCACCACCGGTTCGGTCTTCGCCTTCTAGGAGTCGTCCCGACCGGAACCTGAGGGAGTACGGGCCCCGGAGAAGGGGGTCCCGTTCCCGTGAGTGTCCTCGCGGCGCCCCGCGCCGCGAGGCGCCGATGCCCGAGGGCGTCGTGAACCCCCGGTGCCGCAGCGCACCGCAAGCCCCGGGTGAGGGCCGCGGAATCCCGAAGCCGCGGGCCCCCGGACCGCGAAGGGGCCCGGTCTCCACGGAGACCGGGCCCCTCGTCACGGCGGGCGGCCGAATGGCCTTGCGGCCGCCCGGCGGGGTTTCGCGTCACTTGGTCCAGCGGTTGGCCGCGGCCTTGTAGACCTTGTAGGTGTCGGTGTTGAAGTACGGCGAGGAGATCCTGTCGTAGCGGTCGTTCTTGTCGGTGTCCCACGCGACGCTGTTGACGCCGTTGATGTAGCCGGTTCGCGTGGAGTTCTTGTACTTCAGCAGCCAGGGACCGCCGCTGGCGCCCGCGGTGAAGGCGCACTTGAAGCCGACGTGCTCCTGGATGTTGTACTGCGGGGCGGCGGGCATGGCGGCCGCGGTGCCGTAGCACCACTTCATGGTGCGCCCGCTGAAGGGCTTGTCGCCGTCGGGGTGCAGGCCGGCCGGGTAGCCGAAGGAGAAGATGTCGTTCTTCACCTTCTGGTTCCAGGCGAAGCCCTGGCCGCCGACGTTGTCACCGAGCCGGCCGACGTTCTTGATGGTCGGCTTCCACTTGCCGTCGGAGCCCTTCTCCCAGTCGACCTTGTAGCCGGAGCTGACGTTGACGAACGCGTAGTCGAAGTCGTAGTCCTCCTTGACCACGAAGTCGTCGTGCGCGTTGAACCACTTGGCGGCGTAGATGCCGTACGGGTTCTTGCCGTTCCACGCCTGGTCCCCGTCCCAGTAGGAGGGGATGAAGACCCAGTTGTCGTAGAACTTGTCGGTCTTCACGTCGTAGACGCAGTGCGCCGAGGTGGCGACCAGGTTGTGGTACTTGCCCTGGATCGAGCTGCCGGAGCAGTACTTCCAGCTCTTGGGGTCCGCCGGGTTGGCGCCGGGCAGGGTGAAGAAGACCCGGCCGACGGTGTTGGGCAGGTTGACGCTCTTGCTCTTGGCGGTCTTGCCGCCCTCCTGCCCGATCGGCGGGACCGATCCGGCCTTGCCGTCGGGCCGGCCGGCGGCCTTGGAGGCCGTGCCGCCCTTGACGCTCAGGTCGAGGTCGCGGGAGGCGTCGGTGGCCCGGCGCATCCGCTCCGGTGACCAGAACGAGGTGGCCTCGACGGGGGTCTCCGAGGCGGAGGAACTCACCACGTCGCCGGGGGATGACGCGCTTGCCTGCGCGCCGGAGGTGGCGCCGATCACGCCGGTGACCAGGAGTGCACCGGTGAGGGGGATCGTGAGGCGCCGTGCTCGGGAATTCAATGGAGCTCCTTTCGTTCTCGGCGAGGGTCGGGACTTCCGCTCGCCAGGAAAACGCTCGGAACGCTACTGAATTGATCAAGGCTTCGGCGATGAAATGACGCGAAAAAGTTTGGAACGGTTCCATCCGATGCGAAGACGTTATTTGAATAGCGACTGGTTATGGTTTAGCGAAAAGGTATTTCCCCTGGTGGGGGCACCTGTCCGGGCTGGATTGAAATATCCGCCGCACCACCTTCACCATTGGCCCGAATTCGTTTCCCGGGTAACCGGGAACACGTGAGACCGTTCGGGTGACGCGGTTCCGGGCATGGCCGGTCCACCGAACTCGCCGGACCCGCCGGGCGGGGTGCGGCGGGAGACGCGGTCCGGGGGCGTAGGGTGCGGCCATGTTCGCCGTAACCGCCACACAGACCGACCCCGACAACCCCCTCGCCGGGCTGACGCTCGGCGAGCGACCCGAACCCGAGGTTCCCGACGGCTGGACCACCGTCACGGTCCGGGCCGCCGCGCTCAACCACCACGACCTGTGGACGTTGCGGGGCGTGGGCATCCGCCAGGATCGGCTGCCGATCGTCCTGGGCTGCGACGCCGCCGGAGTCGACGAGGACGGCAACGAGGTCATCGTCCACGCGGTGATCGGAGACGGCCCCGACGAGACGCTCGACCCGAGGCGGTCGCTGCTGTCGGAGACGTACGACGGCACCTTCGCCGAGCGGGTGGCCGTACCGCGGCGCAACCTGGTTCCCAAACCCGCCGCCCTCGGGTTCGAGGAGGCGGCCTGCCTGCCGACCGCGTGGCTGACCGCCTACCGGATGCTGTTCGACAAGGCCGGTCTGGAGCCCGGCTCCACCGTGCTCGTCCAGGGCGCGGGCGGCGGCGTGGCGACCGCGCTGATCGCGCTGGGCCGCGCGGGCGGCTACCGGGTCTGGGCCACCAGCCGCTCGGAGGAGAAGCGGGCGCGCGCCCTCGACCTGGGCGCCGACCAGGTCTTCGAGAGCGGAGCCCGGCTGCCCGAGCGGGTGGACGCGGTGATGGAGACCGTCGGCCAGGCCACCTGGGCCCACTCGCTGAAGTCGCTGCGGCCCGGCGGGCGGATCGTGGTCTCCGGAGCGACCAGCGGCGCGGTGCCGCCGGCCGACCTGAACCGGGTGTTCTTCCTCCAGCTGTCCGTGGTCGGCTCGACCATGGGCACCCGCGACCAGCTCGCCAGGCTCGCCCGGTTCCTGGAGCAGACCGGCGCACGCCCGATGATCGACCGGACGCTCCCGCTGGCCGAGGCCCGCGAGGGGTTCGCGGCCATGGAGAAGGGCGACCTCTTCGGGAAGGTCGTCTTCACCGCCGGGGGCTGAGCCGCTCCGGTACGGCCGGCGACGGCCGGCCGTACCGGCAGGTCAGCGCAGGGCGTCGCGGATGCGGCGGGCGGCGTCGTAGAGCGCGTCCTGCGCGGTGGCCAGGGTCTCCTCGGTCACCCGGCGGCCGGCCGCGTCGGCGCGGACCTCCTCGACGAACTCGGCCAGCATCTGCCCGAGCCGGGGGTCACCGGACGGCTCATGACCGGCGAAGCCCTCGGCCCACAGGCGCTTCCACTCCTGCTTCCATTCCTGCTTCAGCTCACCGACGTGCTGCTGCCACTCCTGCTTCTGCCGTTGCCACTCCTGCTTCTGACGCTGCCATTCCTGCTTCTGGCGCTGCCACTCGGCCTTCTGCTCCCGCCAGGCCTCGCGCTGGTTGCGCCGGTCGTCGCGGTCGTCGCGGTCCTCCCGGCGGGCGCCGCCCTGCTGCCCGGTGCCCTGCCGCATGTCGCGCGCCATCTGGGTGAGCTCCTCGCGCAGCGACCGGACCGTGTCGCGCACGTCCTCCTTGACCTCGCGGGCGATGTCGCGGACGGAGTCGGAGATCTCCTGCTCCAGGTCGGCGAGCTCGTCCATCCGGGCGTCCAGTTCCTCGCGGCCCCGGTCGGTGATCGTGAAGATCTTCTTGCCGTTCACCACCTCGTGGGTGACCAGGCCCTCCTCCTCCAGCCGGGCCAGGCGCGGGTAGATCGTGCCGGGGGAGGGGGAGTACACGCCGAGGAAGCGGTCCTGCAGCAGCCGGATCACCTCGTAACCGTGGCGGGGGCTCTCCTGGAGCAGTTTCAGCAGGTACAGCCGGAGCCGTCCGTGGCCGAAGACCGGGCTCATGCCTGTTCTCCCTTCAGAAGCGTGACGTCCGCGGTGACGGTGGCCGCCGACAGGGACGCCATGCCGCCGCCGAGCCTGCCGCCGAGCGTCCTGATCCCGGGCTGGCCGGACTGGGCGAGCTCGGTGAAGGCGCTGGCCAGCCTGCCGGAGGTGGAACGGATCGTGACGTCGGCCGCGACGTCGTGCGGCAGGCGGAGCACGATGTCGCCGGAGACGCTGTGCAGCGTCACGTGGCCGGTCGGCGGGAGCTCCAGGTCGGCGGTGATCCGGCCGGAGACGGTGTTGGCGCGTAGCCGGCGGGGCGTGCCCTTGGCCACGGTCAGTTCGCCGGAGACGCTCTTGACCGACAGGTCGCCGACCAGGCCGCGGCTCTCGACGGAGCCGGAGACGGTGTCGGCGTGGGTCTCGCCGCTCACGCCGTCGAGCACGATCTCCCCGGAGACGCTCCTGACCGAGGTGCGCTTCTCGAAGCCGGTGACGACCGCGGAGGCGGAGACGACTCCCACGGCGACCGGGCACTCCCTGGGCACGGTCAGCGTCAGCGTGGCCTCCGGGCGCCTGGACCACAGCCGGCTCAGCAGGCTCTCCCAGGTAAGGTCGCGGTAGGTGACGGTGAGCGTGCCGTCGTCGTCGTGGGTGACGACCAACGGCGGGCTGTCGATGTCGGTGACATCCAGGGTGGCGGGGCCGTCACTGGCCAGTACCGCCAGCCTGCCCGCGACGATCCGGACGTTGAGCCCGCTGACCGCGTCGAAGGTGAGCTGTCCGGGTTTCTCGATGGTCCACTGCCGCATGTCGGTGACCTCCTTGAGGAACACGATATGTCGCGTTCTTGGTGAAGGTCAAGATATGTCGCGTTGAAACCGGTCATTCCCGCCGTCCGCGCCCGGCACGTCCATCATCCGCCGGGGCGGGCCCGCCGTCCGCCGCAGTCGTGCTCGGCGTCCGCCCGGGTCACGGCCGGTCGGCCGGCCGGGTCAGTCGTCCTCGTCGTCCAGGCGGGCGAGCCAGGTGGCCAGCCGCTCCACCGGGGTCTCGAACTCCGGGTTCAGGTCGACGAACTCGCGCAGCCGGTCGGCCAGCCAGGCGAGGCTGACCTCCTCCTCGCCACGGCGGTCGGCGAGCTCCTCGATGCCGCGATCGGTGAAGTACATCGTTCTCCTCGGATGTGAAAGGGGCGCGGTAACGGGGAAGTCCCCCGCACGGAACATGCGGGGGACTTCCGGGAAGCTGTGCCCAGGTCCGGCCCCGTCCCCCGAACATCCGGCGGGAGCGGGAGACGGCCGACCTGTGGCCTGTGCCGGGACGGCGATCAGTCGAAGACCTGCGCCAGGATCTGCCGCAGCTCCCGCTCGTGCGCCGAGTGCGAGCCGGTCGCCGGGGAGGAGTTGGCCCTGCGGGAGACCCGCTTGACCGGGCGCCCGCCGAACACGTCGGGCTTCTCCGCCATCTTCAGCGTCAGGAACGGCCACGGCCCCATGTTGAGCGGCTCGTCCTGCGCCCAGATCAGCTCGACACCGTCGCCGTAGCGCGCCAGCTCCGCCGCGAGCGGATTCGACGGGAACGGGTAGAGCCGCTCCAGACGGACGATCGCCACGTCGGTACGGCCCTTCGAGTCGCGCTCCGCCGCCAGGTCGTAGTAGATCTTGCCGGAGCAGAGCACGACCTTGCGGACGTCGCCCGGCTGCACCGTGGCGTCGCCCACCACCGGCCGGAACGACCCGGAGGTGAAGTCGGAGACCGCCGAGGTCGCGGCCTTGTGCCGCAGCAGCGACTTGGGCGTGAACACCACCAGCGGGCGGTGCCGGTTCGACTTCGCCTGCCAGCGCAGCAGGTGGAAGTAGTTGGCCGGCAGGGTCGGCTGGGCCACGGTCATGTTGTCGTAGGCGCACATCTGCAGGAAGCGCTCGATGCGGGCCGACGAGTGGTCGGGACCCTGGCCCTCGTAGCCGTGCGGCAGCAGCAGGGTCACGCCGGAACGCTGGCCCCACTTCTGCTCACCCGCGGTGATGTACTCGTCGATGACGGACTGCGCGCCGTTGACGAAGTCACCGAACTGGGCCTCCCAGCACACCAGCGCGTCGGGGCGCTCCACGCTGTAGCCGTACTCGAAGCCGAGGGCGGCGTACTCGCTGAGCAGCGAGTCGTAGACGTAGAACTTCGTCGTGCCGTTGTTGAACGTCTTGAGCGGGGTGTGCTCCTCGCCGGTGAGGCGGTCGACCAGCACGGCGTGCCGCTGGACGAAGGTGCCGCGCCGGGAGTCCTGGCCGACCAGGCGGACCGGGTGGCCGTCGATCAGCAGCGAGCCGAAGGCCAGGGTCTCGCCCATGCCCCAGTCGATGCGGTCCTCGGCGACCATCTGGCCGCGGCGCTGGATGACCGGCAGCAGGCGCGGATGGATGGTGAAGCCCTCGGGGAGGTTGAGCTGGGTGTCGACGATCCGCTTGACGGTCTCCTCGGTGACGGCCGTCGGGACGTCGTCGTGGGACCACTCGATGGCGCCGTCGACGTCGACCGGGCGGGTGAACTCGCCCGTGGTCTCGCCGGCGGAGCGGGTCTCGGCGAAGGCGTTCTCCAGCTTGGCCTGGTAGTCGCGCAGCGCGCCCTCGGCCTCCTCCACCGTGATGTCGCCCCGGCCGATCAGCGCCTCGGTGTAGAGCTTGCGCACCGACCGCTTGGCGTCGATCAGGTCGTACATCAGCGGCTGGGTGAAGCTCGGGTTGTCGCTCTCGTTGTGGCCGCGGCGGCGGTAGCAGATCAGGTCGATGACGACGTCCTTGCGGAACGCCTGGCGGTACTCGAACGCCAGCCGCCCGACCCGGACCACGGCCTCGGGGTCGTCGCCGTTGACGTGGAAGATCGGCGCCTGGACCATCCGGGCGACGTCGGTGGCGTAGACCGACGACCGGGACGAGGCCGGGGAGGTGGTGAAGCCGACCTGGTTGTTGACCACGATGTGCACGGTGCCGCCGGTGCGGTAGCCGCGCAGCTGCGACAGGTTCAGCGTCTCGGCCACCACGCCCTGGCCGGCGAAGGCCGCGTCGCCGTGGACCAGCACCGGCAGGACGGTGAAGCCCTCCTCGCCGCGCTCCAGCAGGTCCTGCTTGGCGCGGACCACGCCCTCCAGGACCGGGTCGACCGTCTCCAGGTGGGAGGGGTTGGCCACGACCGAGGTCTTCAGCTTGGAGCCGTCGGCCGAGACGAAGTCGCCGGTGGCGCCCAGGTGGTACTTCACGTCGCCGGAGCCGTGGGCGGTGCGCGGGTCGATGTTGCCCTCGAACTCGCCGAAGATCTGGCCGTAGGACTTGCCCACGATGTTGGCCAGGACGTTCAGGCGGCCGCGGTGGGCCATGCCGATGACGGCCTCGTCGAGCCTGTCGTCGGCGGCGGCGCTCAGCACCGAGTCGAGCAGCGGGATCAGCGACTCGCCGCCCTCCAGCGAGAACCGCTTCTGGCCGACGTACTTGGTCTGCAGGAACGTCTCGAACGCCTCGGCGGTGTTCAGGCGCTCCAGGACGCGCAGCTGCTCGGCCCGGTCGGGCTTGGCGTGCGGGCGCTCCACCTGGGCCTGGATCCAGGCCCGCTCCTCGGGGTTCTGGATGTGCATGTACTCCACGCCGATGGTGCGGCAGTAGGAGTCGCGCAGCACGCCGAGGATCTCGCGCAGCCGCATCAGCGGGCGGCCGCCGAAACCGCCGGTGGCGAACTCGCGCTCAAGGTCCCACAGGGTCAGCCCGTGCGACTTGATGTCGAGGTCGGGGTGCTTGCGCTGCTTGTACTCCAGCGGGTCGGTGTCGGCCATGAGGTGGCCGCGGACCCGGAAGGCGTGGATCAGCTCCAGGACCCGGGCGGACTTGGCCACGTCGTCGTCGTGGGTGGTCGAGATGTCCTGGACCCAGCGGACCGGCTCATAGGGGATGCGCAGGGCCTCGAAGATCTCGTCGTAGAAGCCCTCCTCACCCAGGAGCAGGCGGTGGATCTGGCGCAGGAAGTCACCCGACTGGGCGCCCTGGATGATCCGGTGGTCGTAGGTGCTGGTGAGCGTCATGACCTTGCTCACCGCGAGCCGGGAGAGCGTCTCGGGGGAGGCGCCCTGGTACTCGGCGGGGTACTCCATCGCGCCGACGCCGATGATGGTGCCCTGGCCCGGCATCAGGCGCGGCACCGAGTGGACGGTGCCGATCGTGCCCGGGTTGGTCAGGGAGATCGTGGTGCCCGCGAAGTCCTCGACGGCGAGCTTGCCGCCGCGGGCCTTGCGGACGATCTCCTCGTAGGCGACCCAGAACTGGCGGAAGTCCATGGTCTCGGCGCCCTTGATGGACGGCACGAGGAGCTGGCGGGTGTCACCCTTCTGGATGTCGATCGCCAGGCCGAGGTTGACGTGCTCGGGCTTGACCAGCACCGGCTTGCCGTCGACCTCGGAGTAGGACTGGTTCATCTCCGGCAGGGCCGCGAGGGCCTTGACGACCGCGAAGCCGATCAGGTGCGTGAACGACACCTTGCCGCCGCGACCGCGCGACAGATGGTTGTTGATCACGATGCGGTTGTCGATGAGCAGCTTCGCCGGGACCGCGCGGACGCTGGTCGCCGTGGGCACATGGAGGCTGGCCTCCATGTTGGCCGCCGTACGGGCGGCGGCCCCTCGGAGTCGGACTTCCTCGGCGCCGGCGGCGGGCACGCTCGTCTCCTGCTTGGTCTTGGCCGCCGGGGTGGTCGTGGCGGCCGCGGGGGCCGCCGCCTTCGGCGCGGGGGCTGCCGGTGCGGGGGCCGGGGTCGCCGGGGCCGCAGCCGGGGTGGGGGTGGTGGGCGCGGCGGGTGCCGTGCCCTGGGGCGCGGCACGGCCGGCCCCGGAGTCTGGGGTGTAGTCGGCGAAGAAGTTCCACCAGGCCCGGTCGACGGACTCGGGATCCTGGAGGTACTTCTGGTACAGCTCGTCGACCAGCCATTCGTTCTGACCAAAGGCTGCCAGCGGGTTTGTCCGCGACGACTCAGACGACACGGCGGAAATCGCCCTCTTCCGCAGATCGGCGTTGATGATGTTGAGGATGGAGAACCGGTCCAAGGCTACTCGCCTGGACCCGGACCTGCGCCATTCCGACGGCAGGTCGCCGTCCGATCTTCCCAGGGTAGTCGAAAACGGTCACGCTGGAGGGCGTTGTCAGGGAGATGCGATCCTCGTCACTCGCCGTCGGCGGGTCCGATGATCCTCGTCTCGACGCGCGCGCCGGGGCTGACGGCCCGCAGGAGCCCGGCCGGCTCCTCGCCGGCGGCGGTCGGCTCCCCGATCGTCATGGGTTCGAGCCGCTCCAGCAGGAACAGCGCGTCGGTCGTCTCCTCGTCCCTCCCCGGCGGGCGCACCGGGGAGGGGCCGGGAGGGGACGCTCAGCGGCAGGGCGCGCCGTTGAGGAGGAACCGCTCGGGGGCCGGGTCGGCGCCCGGGGCGGACCTGCCGTTGAACCCGAAGGTGACCGACGCGCCAGGAGCGATCTTCCTGTTCCAGTCGAGGTTCCGCGCGGTGACCGCCGAGCCCTTCTGGTCGACCGCCGCGCTCCAGGCGCCGGTGATCTTCCGGCCGCCGAGGAAGGACCACTTCAGCGTCCAGCCCTCGATCGCCTTCGCGCCGGTGTTGCGGAGGGTGACCTGGGCGGTGAAGCCGTCGGGCCAGGCGCCGTGCCGGGTGTAGGCGACCTCGCACGAGGCCGCGGGGGCGTCGTCGGCGACGAAGGACGCCACCCAGGCCAGCGGGGCGTTCCAGTTGATGGTCAGCTCGTTGGTCGACCAGGACTCGATGTCGTCGATGTAGCAGAACTGCGGGGCGCAGCCGCGCAGTTTGGCCTGGGCCACCGGGTCCTGGAGGCCGGAGTTCGGGCCGCCGGCCAGGGTGCCGCGCGGCGGCTCGGGCAGGGACGGGTCGAGCTGGTGGGAGTACCAGCGGCTGTGCTGGTTGTGCGAGGAGACCTCGCCGTAGCCGGTGACGTACGACTGGTTGAGCGCGTTGCGGCCGAGGATGTAGTCCATCGTCTCCACCGCCCCGTCGCGGTACTTCGCCTCGCCGCTCAGGTCGTGGGCGACGGCCAGCACGACCGCGTTGTTCAGCACCTGGCTGTTGGAGCCCCACTCGAAGCGCGCCGGGCCGTACGGCATGCCGTACGGCTGCGCCTTCTGGATGGCGAGGTACTTGTCCGCGCCCGCCAGGACCGACGCCCGGACGGCGTCGCGGCCCGGCAGGCCGTTCGGCACGGTGGCCAGGTCCAGGCGGCCGAGCTGGGCGACGCTACCCCAGTTGAAGCCCTCGGGATGGAATATGTCGGCCTTGTGCAGCGGGGAGGCGAGGACGTGGTCGGCGAACTCCTTCTCGCCGGTGGTGATGTACAGCTCGGCCGCCGCCCAGTAGAACTCGTCGGTCACGTCGGCGTCCTCGTAGGCGCCGCCGCCCACGCCGTCGGAGGGGCTGGCGTAGCGGTCGGGCTCGGCCTTGGCCGCGGCCCACGCCCTGCGGGCGGCCCTGAGGTTGCGCTCGGCGAACGCGGCGTCGTACGGCGCGAACAGCCGGGCGGCCTGGGCGGCGGTGGCGGCCAGGTTGAGGGTGGCGGCGGTGGACGGCGGGTGCAGCTCGCGCTTCTGCGGGTCGCGGTGCGGGAGCAGCGGCAGACCGGTCCAGTTGGCGTCGTGGATCTTGTGGTGGGCCATCCCGGCGTGCGGCTTTCCGTCCGGGACCTGCATGCTGAGCAGGAACTCCTGCTCCCAGCGGGCCTCGTCGAGGATGTCGGGCACCCCGTTGCCGCTCTCGGGGATGTCCAGCTGCCCGTCGGCGAAGACGCCCGTCGCCGCGGCCCGCTCGAAGGCCGACATGAGCTGGTGGACCGAGATGCCGCCGTTGACGACGTACTTGCCGTGGTCGCCGGCGTCGTACCAGCCGCCGCTGACGTCGAGGGAGTAGTCGCAGACGCCCGGCTGGCAGGGCACCTTCACGTCGCCCTGGTTCGGCGCGACGCCCAGGTGGCCGGCGGGCCTGCCGTACCCGGGGCGGAGGTCGTCGCGGATCTCGACGCCGCTGCGCTGGGGGTAGTAGAACTTCAGCGCGTCGTCGCGCAGCCGGTCGTAGAGGTCGCGGCCGATGTCGAAGGGGCGGCTGGTCTCGCCGTCGGCCTCCAGCGTGTAGCCGGTCCCGGCGGCGGTGAAGGAGCCGAAGTCGACGGAGTGGACGTTCTGGCCGGAAGTGGCGTCCGTCCCGCGCGGGGTGGTCTCGCCGGTCGCGACGACCTCGTCGCCCTTCCTCAGGCGCCAGGTCACCGGCTCGGTCCGCTCGGTGACCAGGGTGGCGTTCTTCGGCCCGGAGGGGAGGTAGCCGACCAGGTTCACCCGGACCCGCGGGCCGGTGTCGGGCTTGTAGACGTCGGGCTCGGCGCCGCCCTTGAGGGAGACGTCGTCCAGGCAGAAGCGCCAGGGCGTGGCGCCGCCGCCGAGCTGGAAGACCACCTGGGCCTTCGGCTGGTCGACGGGGGAGGTGAAGGTGTAGGCGTAGCCGTTGCCCGACACGCTCAGCTCGGGGTTGGCCGACAGGTAGGCGGTGTAGGGGTCGGAGGGCATCTGGACGATGGCCTTGGCGACGTGCCCGGGGTCGGCGGCGGCGAAGAACGAGAACGCGTAGGTCTCGTCCTTGACCAGCGGGATGTCGTTGATCCCGACGATGACGTCCCAGGGGTTGACGGTGCCGCCGGGGACGTCCGCGCAGAGCCGGCCGCCCTCGACCTTCAGCGCGGTGTTGGCGGTGCTCCACCAGGGGGCCGAGCCGGTGTCGAAGGTGCCGTTGGGGATCTGCTCCGGACCCTCCTCGGCGGCGGCGGTGGCGGGCACCGCGGAGAGGGTCACCGCGGCGGCGGCCACGGCGAGGGCGAGCCAGGCGGGGGGTCTGATCACGTGGTGTCCTTCGGGGGCGCGCGGTCAGCGGGTGCTCGGGAACCGGGGACGATCCGAGAGGGTGGTGGGAGCGTTCCCACGGATGGGACGCGCCGATGGTTCCAGCGTGTTTC
This sequence comes from Streptosporangium sandarakinum, assembly GCF_050942225.1. Classification (NCBI taxonomy): domain Bacteria; kingdom Bacillati; phylum Actinomycetota; class Actinomycetes; order Streptosporangiales; family Streptosporangiaceae; genus Streptosporangium; species Streptosporangium sandarakinum. Next base: position 7,040,082 of record NZ_CP192034.1, on the reverse strand, counting down.
CCGGGGCGTCAACGGCCCGGCCCCGGCGCGCCCGCTGACCGGCCCGACGGCGGCCCGCCCGGTGAAACTTTCACGCGGAGCCCGGCCGGGCGGCGACCGGCCGAGGGGGACCGCCCGGCCCGGCGGTCAGTGGACCGGCCGGGCGATCAGGGTCCGCCCGCGCGGCGGCGGGTGCGGGCCGGTCCGGCGGTCAGGGCGCCGTCCAGTCGATCTCGGGGCCCCGGGGGACGATGCCGGTGGGGTTGATGTTCCGCTGCGTCACGAAGTAGTGCCGCTTGATGTGGTCGAAGTCCGTCGTGTCGCGGAAGGCCGGGATCGCGTACAGGCGGCGGGCGTAGGCCCACAGCGCCGGATGGTCGGTCAGCCGCCGCACCGAGCACTTGAAGTGCGAGTGGTAGACCGCGTCGAACCGGGCGAGCGTCGGGTAGAGCCGTACGTCGCTCTCGGTGAGGGCGTCGCCGTGCAGATAGGGGCGGTCGGCGAGCCGCCGCTCCAGCGCGCCGAGCGTGTCGAACACGTCGGTGACCGCCTCCTCGTACGCCTCCTGTGAGGTGGCGAACCCGGCGCGGTAGACGCCGTTGTTGAGGCCGTGGAAGATCCGGTCGTTCAGCTCGTCGATCTCCGCGCGCAGCGCGACCGGGTACAGGTCGGGGGCGCCCTCGGCGTGCCAGGGCGCGAAGGCGGTCTCCAGGGTCAGCGTGATCTGCGGGTAGTCGTTGGTGACCAGGACCCCGGCCTTGGTGTCCCAGACGCAGGGCACGGTGTAGCGGCCCTCGAAGCCGGGGTCGGTCGCGAGGTAGAGCTCGGAGAGGAACTCCGCGCCGGTGACGGGGTCGCCGCCGGGGATCCGCCAGCCCCGCTCGTCGCGGATCGGGTCGACGATCGTCACGCCGACGACGTCCTGGAGGCCGAGCAGCTCGCGCACGATGAGCGAGCGGTGCGCCCACGGGCAGGCGTAGGAGGCGTAGATCCGGTAGCGGCCGGGCTCGGGCGGGTGCTCCCCGCCCTCCTCGATCCGCGTGGTGAACCGGTTCGGCTGCCGGACGAAGCGCCCGGTGTCGGAGGTCTCGCGTGCCAGGTCCATGCTTCCGACCGTACGGCACCGCAGTAGAACATCGTTCGGTAACCCGGCAGAATCACGGGAGAGGCGGGGTGACGAAGGGAGAGGCGGGAGATGCGGCGGGACATGAGGAGAGAGACGGTGACTCCGGCGAGCGAGGCCCAGCGCGAGGCGTGGCGGAGCGGGGGTTTCCCCGAGGTGGAGCGGGTGCGGCCGGGGGTGTGGTCGATCCCGGTGCCGATCCCGATCAACCCCCTGCGCTACGTGCTGGTCTACGCCCTCGAACTCCCCGGCGGGGTGGCGATCGTGGACGCCGGGTGGGACACCGACGAGGCGTACGGCGCGCTGGTCGCCGGGCTGGGGGTCGCCGGATACGAGATCACCGACGTCCGGGCGGTCCTGGTGACCCACATGCACCCCGACCACTACGGGCTGGCGGGGCGGGTCCGCGAGGCGTCGGGCGCGTGGATCGGCCTGCACCCGGCGGACGCCCGGCTGCTGGCCGGCCGCTACGACGAGAGCATGGTCGGCGACCTCGTACGGCGCGAGCGCGGCCTGCTGGCGCGGTCCGGGGTGCCGGAGCCGTCCCTGGACGAGCTGGCCGGGGCCTCCATGATGATCCGGCGCTTCGTGAGCATGGCCAAGCCCGACCGGCTGATCGAGGACGGCGAACGCCTCGACCTGCCCGGCTGGGACCTGCGGGCGGTGTGGACGCCCGGCCACTCGCCGGGCCACCTGTGCTTCGCCGAGCCGGAGCGGCGGCTGCTGTTCTCCGGCGACCACGTGCTGCCCCGGATCACGCCGATCGTCGCCGTCCACCCGCAGTCCGGGCCCAACCCGCTCGCCGACTACCTGGAGGCGCTGGCGGCGGTGGGCCGGCTCGACGTGGAGGAGGTGCTGCCCGCGCACGAGTACCGCTTCCTGGAGCTGGCCGGCCGGGTCGGCGACGTGATCGCCCACCACCACGAGCGGCTGGCCGAGATCGAGACGGTGGTCGGCGCGGCGGACGGGATCTCCTGCTGGGAGACGGCGACCCGGCTGACGTGGTCGCGGCCGTGGGAGAGCATCCCGTCGTACATGCGGCGGGGGGCCAACAACGAGACGCTGGCGCACCTGGTGTGGCTGGAGGTCGCCGGGCGGCTGCGCCGGGTCGCCGGCGAGCCCGATCTCTGGTTCCCCGCCTGAGTCCCCGCCGGACGCCGTCCCCGGCCGGGCGGCGCCCGAGTCCGGGGCGCGGTGTGGTGACGGCCTTCCCGGTGCGGTCCCCGCCCGGGTGACGGCCGCCCGCCCGCACCGCCGATGCCCGGAGTGGCCGGTTCCGGGTCCACTCTCGGACATCCGATTCGGGGGAGATTTACGGCACTTCGGGAAGATATGGCGCTGGTACCGGGTTATGGGCGGGCGGGCGTGACGTCGGAGAAGACGAGGAGGAACGGTGACCGAGGCCATCTCAGGCCGGGCGATCGACGCCCAGCGGTTCCGGCGGGCGCTGGCCCTGCACGCGGCGGGGGTCGTCGTGATCACCGCGCAGTGCGAGGAGGGCCCCGTCGGGCTGACGGCCACCTCGTTCTCCTCGGTCAGCCTTGAGCCGCCGCTGGTCTCCTTCTACGTCGGCCGGGAGTCGAAGACCTGGCCCAGGCTCCGCGAGGCGGGCTGCTTCGCGGTGAACGTCCTGGCCGGCGACCAGGCGGAGCTGGCCGCCCGCTTCGCGAGCCGGGGCGTCGACCGCTTCGCCGCCCCCACCGTCTGGGAACTCGCCCCGCCGGGGGTGCCGCTGCTGGCCGGGGTGTCGGCCCACCTGGTGTGCGCGCTCCACTCGACCGTGGACATCGGTGACCACGTGCTGGTCGTGGGCCTGGTCGCCGAGGCCCACATCGATCCCGGGGGACTGCCCCTCCTCTACCATCGCGGCCGCTTCGGCCACTTCGTCCCGCATTCCTGAGCCGCGGGCGGGCGTCCCCGGACCGGGACGCGACGTCTCCCGGCGATGACGCGGCGCCATCGGCAGCGATCACCTATACGGGTGGATTTTTCGGACAGATCCCTGTGAAGTCTGCTAGGAAATCCCAGGACCGAAATTCATCCCGGAGAGGGACGTTGTGGCACCGGAGAACCTATCCAGACCGTATGTCATGCGGCACCACCCCGATCAGGAGCCGTACGGCGAGGACGCCAGCGAGCGGACCGGTCCCATCGAACCGGTCGCGCGGCCGCAGGAGGCGGCGCCCCCGGCGGGGGACGTGCTGTCGGACGGATGGGTCCTGGTGGAGGAGCAGGGAGCGGACGGCGTGGACGGCGGCCGGGGCGGATCCACGGAGCCCATGGCGCCCACGAAGCCCACGGAGCCCATGGCGCCCACGGGGCCCGAGGCGGCCCGTCGCACCGGTTCCCCGGATCCGATGCCCGATGACGACGACCGGCGTGACGGGCTCGCGGAGCCCGATGCCGTCGGGGTGGCCGGAGCGGCCGGAACGGACAGATCGTCCACGGCCGGGTGGACGCCCGGCCGCGACGCGGCGGCCACGGCGGACCGGGACTCCGACCGTGACGTGGCCGTCGCGATGTGGGGCCCCGACGGCGACGGCGGACCCCGGCGCCGGGGCAGGCTCCTGCTGGCGGCCGTCACGGGTGTCGTGGCGGTGGGTCTCGCCGGGGGCTGGTTCCTGTCGTCCGTGGGCGACTCGATGCCCGAGGCCGGGTGCTCCGCGAACGGCCGGTGCGTGAAGGCCGAGCTGCCCGGGGCACCCGCCGACGCGCCGACGAAGGCGGCGAAGGAGCGGGCGCGGCCCGCGGAGACCACGCCGTCCCCCGCCGAGGAGCGGGCCACCGCCGCGCCGGAGACCTCCCGCCCCGTCGCGCCCCGGACCAGGGCTCCCCGCCCGGAACCGGCGCGCGCCACGCCGACGGCGCGGCACACCCCGAAGCCCACCCGGGAACGCGAGGAACAGCGCGACATCGACCACCGGCCGCGTGTCACCTCCGCCCCGTCGGCCGAGACGCCCGACTCCCGGCAGAGCACCGCGCCCGAGCAGACCTCCCAGCCCGCGCAGCCCTCCGGACCGGCCGAGACCACCGTGCCGGCCCAGAACCCGCCGCCCGAGAGGGGACGGCACGGCGGCCTGCTCGACTGGCTGTTCTGAGCCCCGCCCCGGGTCGCGTCCCCGGGGCGGAGAACGGACGCCGGAAATGACATCGGCGGCGGGAACCGAACGCGGCGGGAGCGGCTCCCCGGGGATAAGCGCGCCGGTTCCGGAATTGGACGACCGCCGTACCGGGCCGGCACGCCGCGGGTGCGACCGTTTCGCCATCGGTCTGTCGATAAAAGGTGATTATCCCCAAATATCGCCTATTTCATTTCATTTATGGACGGTGTGGGAACGGCTTCCGCCGCGTGTTCCGCGAGCGGGCCGCGCAAACCCGTCGGGCGGACCGTACGGTGCCGTCAGGCGAGCCGTACGGTGCCCCGGCCGGTGGTGAGGGGCAGGTCCAGGATGGTGCGGATGCCCGGCGGGGCCGCGCAGACCGCGGCCACCGCGTTGACGGCGTGCGCCGCGGCCCCGGCCAGGCCGTGGGACATCTCCTGCACGGCGAGCGTCATCTGCGGGACGCCCTCGATGTGCACGGTGAACCCCGGGTCGGACCAGCGGCTCACCCTGGTGGAGTCGGCCTTGTAGACGCACTCCACGGTCATGAAGGGACGGCCGCGGACCAGCCCGCTGAAGGTCCAGCGGGACGCGCACACCGTGCCGGCCCGTACCGGGCCCGCGGCGATCTCGAACTCCTCGGTGGCGAGTTCGAACTCGTCGCTCTCCTCCACCTCGTCGAGGGTCACGCCGAGGTGGCCCGCGACGAGCTGGACGCTCTCGGCGAACAGCGAGCGCTGCAGGACGCGGAACGGGCGCACCGCCACGGCGTAGTCCTTGGCCGAGCGGGTGAAGCCGTACAGGTCCACCACGATCTGACGGGACGGGTGGCCCCGGAAGTCGGACGACTCGCGGACGTAGATGTGGTCGATCCGGCTGGACAGGCCGCTCAGCGCCAGGGGCAGCATGTCGCTCATGAAGCCCGGGTTGATGCCGGTGCCGTGCAGCGAGGCGCCGCCCCGGCGGCAGGCGGCCTCCAGGCGGTCGACCAGGCCGCGGCCGTGGCAGGCGGGGTAGACGAAGCCGGTGGTGGTGATGACGTTCTTGCCCGAGGCGAGGAGGGCGCAGATCGTCTCGACGTCGTCGATGGCGCTCCCCTCGCCGAAGAAGGCGGCGGGCAGCGGCATGTGCAGCACGCAGTCGGCGTCCAGGGCGAGGACGCGGTCGACGTCGTCGGTGCAGATGACGCCGGTCTCGGAGAGGCCGACGAGCGTCCCGGCGTCCTGGCCGGCCTTGTCGGGGTCGTAGACGAGCACCCCGGCCAGCTCGAACTCGGGGCGGGTGATCAGACTGCGCAGTGAGTAGCGGCCGACGGCGCCGGTGGCCCACTGGACCACGCGGAGGGGCGGCTGTGTGGCCATGCCATGCCTCCAGCCCGGTTCTCTGGGCGGGGGTGCGGTTCGGAGGAGCGCCATCAATGACCCTCGCCCTGTGCGGGGGCAGAAACTTTAGCAGAAATTCACATGTCCGCTCACTATCCACGATGGTTTAACTTCGGGCGCGTTTTCCGGGCACCCGGCGGGGTCTTCTCCGGGTGCCGGGAGAGGGCCGGAGGATCGTGCGGGAGAGGGCCGGAGGATCGTGCGGGAGAGGCGCCGGACGGGCTTCCGGAGATGTGATCCGGCGAGTGAAAGATGGCATTCGACGGCTTTGACAGATATTGTGCGAAAAACAGAACTATATTCTCCAGGGAGTCCGGATGACGGAGCTGCGGTTCGACGACAGGGTGGCGATCATCACCGGTGCCGGGCACGGTCTCGGCCGCTCGCACGCGCTGACGCTGGCCGAGCGCGGCGCGAAGGTGGTCGTCAACGACCTCGGCGGCACGCTGGACGGCACCGGCTCATCCGCCGGTCCGGCTGCCGAGGTGGCCGAGCTGATCGCCAAGAACGGCGGGGAGGCCGTCGTCAGCACCCACGACGTCGCGACCCCGGAGGGCGCCGCCGCGATCGTGCAGACCGCGATCGACGCCTTCGGGAGGGTGGACATCGTCGTCAACAACGCGGGCATCCTGCGTGACAAGTCCTTCGGCAAGATGAGCGTCGAGGAGTTCGACCAGGTCCTCGCCGTCCACGTGCGCGGCTCGTTCCTGGTCACCCGGGCCGCCTTCCCTCACCTCAAGGAGCAGGGCTACGGGCGGATCGTCAACACCTCCTCGCCGGCCGGGCTGTTCGGCAACTTCGGCCAGGCCAACTACTCCACCGCCAAGATGGGGCTGGTCGGCCTCACCAAGACACTCGGCATCGAGGGCGCCAGGGCGGGGATCAGGGCCAACGCGATCGCGCCCATCGCCTGGACCCGGATGACCGAGTCGCTGCTGCCGGCCGAGTTCGAGGAGAGGTTCACGCCGGGCCGGGTCAGCGCCCTGGTCGCCTACCTGGCGCACGAGTCCTGCGAGACCAGCGGCGAGGTCTTCAGCGTCGGCGCGGGCCGGATCGCCCGGGTGTTCGTGGCCGAGGGGCCCGGCTGGCGGCAGGAGGACCACACCGTCGAGGACATCCGGGACAACTGGCAGTCGATCATGGCCGAGCAGCCGTACCTCACCCCGACCACCCTCGGCGAGCAGGCCGGAGCGTCGCTGCGGGCCATGCTCTGACGTCCGTCCGCCGGGAGGGCGCCCCCATCGGGGCGCCCTTTTCGCTGTTCTGGGGTGGTTTCCGGGGGCTCGTGTGACCCCGCCCGCGGTGCCTGCCGTACGGCCCGGCGGACTTTTGCGGATTTCTGCAAAAGTTCGGTGACTTTCGGCGAAAGGTCTTCACAAGCCGGGAAGAAGGGAGTTACCTTCTGCTGCACCGGCTCCGGATGCGGTCAGACCCCCGACCCCCAGCGAGGTTCCATGTCCGCCGTCACCCCCCTGCTGCAGATGAAGGGCATCGTCAAGCGGTTCCCCGGCGTGCGCGCGCTCGACGGCGTCGACCTGGAGGTCCTGCCCGGCGAGGTGCACTGCCTGCTCGGCCAGAACGGCGCCGGGAAGTCCACCCTGATCAAGGTCCTGGCCGGCGCGCACCGGCCCGACGAGGGCGTCGTCACCCTCGGCGGCGAGGAGGTGCGCCCGGCGAGCCCGATCGACGCGATCCGGCTGGGCATCTCCACGATCTACCAGGAGCTCGACCTGGTCGACGGGCTGACCGTGGCGCAGAACGTCTTCCTCGGCCACGAGCCGTCCCGCCTGGGATTCGTCGGGCGGTCCGAGGCGGGCCGCGCCACGCGCGGGCTGCTGACCCGGCTGGGACACGGCGAGATCCGCCCCGGCACCGAGGCCGGCCGGCTGTCCCCGGCGGCCAAACAGGTGGTGAGCATGGCGCGGGCGCTGTCCCGCGACACCCGCCTGATCGTCATGGACGAGCCGTCGGCGGCGCTGGCCCACGACGAGGTGGCGAACCTGTTCCGGATCATCCGGGAGCTGACCGCCCAGGGGGTCGCGGTGATCTACATCTCCCACCGGCTGGAGGAGATCCGCGAGATCGGCGACCGGGTGACGGTGCTCAAGGACGGCCGCACGGTGGCCGTCGGCCTGCCCGCCAAGACCACCCCGACCGGCGAGATCGTCTCGCTGATGACCGGCCGGTCCGTGGAGCACGTCTTCCCGCCCCGGCCGGCCCCCGGGAGCCACGAGGGCCGTCCGGAGGTGCTGCGCGTCGAGGACCTCGCCGTCCCCGGCGTCCTCTCCGGCGTCTCCTTCTCGGTGCGGGCCGGGGAGATCGTCGGCTTGGCCGGACTGGTCGGCTCCGGCCGCTCGGAGATCATCGAGGCCGTCTACGGCGCGCGCCGCTTCACCGGGAACGTCCTGCTGGAGGGGCGGCCGGTGGGCCGGGGCGGCACCGGGCGCACCGTACGGCTCGGCATGGGCCTCGCCCCCGAGGAGCGCAAGTCCCAGGCGCTGCTGCTGGACCAGAGCGTGACCCGCAACATCTCGCTGGCCGGCCTGGGCCGCTACTCCCGGCTCGGCTGGCTCGACCGGCGCCGCGAGGCCGCCGACGCCCGTTCCCTCGTCGAACGGCTGGACGTCCGGCCGGGCGACCCGGACCGGCCGGTCAAGACGCTGTCCGGCGGCAACCAGCAGAAGGTCGTGCTGGCCCGCTGGCTGCTCAACGAACGCAGGCTGCTCCTGCTGGACGAGCCCACCCGGGGCGTGGACGTGGGCGCGCGGGCCGAGCTGTACGCCGTCATCCGGGAGCTGGCCGACTCCGGCATCGGGGTGCTGCTGGTCTCCAGCGAGGTGCCCGAGGTGCTGGGCCTGGCCGACCGGGTGCTGGTCATCCGAGAGGGAACGGTCATCCACCAGGGTGACGCCCGCGACCTGGACGAACATCGAGTGCTGGACATGATCATGGAAGGCGGTGCGCTTTGACCGAGCCGCAGGGCCGGGCCCCCGCGAGCCCCGCGAGTCCCGTGGACGTCGCCGGGTCACCGGCCGGACCGGACGCCCCCGGCGCCGCCGCCCCCCGGCCCGCGCCCCCACCGGCGACCCGGCTGTCCCGGCTGGGGGAGGTGCCGCACCTGGGACTGGTCGCCGCCCTGGCGCTGCTCGCCGTGGTGGGCCTGGTCACCGTCCCCGACACCTTCGCCAGCGCCTCCAACCTGGTCGGCATCCTGTCGCTGGCGGCGACGATCGGCGTGATCACGGTCGGCGCGACGTTCGTCATCATCGGCGGCGGGATCGACCTGTCGGTGGGGGCCGTCATGGCGCTGGCGTCGGTGTGGGCGACCACGCTGGCCACCCAGTCCTACGGCCCACTGATCATGATCGTGTGCGCGGTGCTGGTCGGCGCCGGCGCCGGGCTGGTCAACGGCCTGCTGATCGCCTACGGGCGGCTGGTGCCGTTCATCGCGACGCTCGCCATGCTGGTGGCCGCCCGCGGCCTGGCCCAGCGGATGTCGGACCGCAGGACCCAGCTCGTCCAGCAGGGCAACCAGGCCATCGTGGACCTGTCGACCACACGGGTGCTCGGCGTCCCGGTGCTGGTCTACATCTTCGCGGTCGTGGTGGCGGCGGGCTGGGTCCTGCTGAACCGCACCACGTTCGGCCGCCGCACCTACGCGGTCGGCGGCAACCCCGAGGCCGCCCGGCTGGCCGGCATCGACGTGCGCCGCCACACGATGTGGCTGTACGCGCTGTCCGGGCTGTGCTGCGGCATCGCCGCCGTGCTGATCATGGCGCGGACCACCACCGGCTCCTCCACCCACGGCGACCTGTACGAGCTGGACGCGATCGCCGCGGTGATCATCGGCGGCACGCTGCTGACCGGCGGCCGGGGCTCGATCGTCGGCTCGATCCTCGGCCTGCTGATCTTCACGGTGATCACCAACCTGTTCATCCTCAACGGCCTCAACACGAGCGACCAGCTCATCGCCAAGGGACTGATCATCGTGGTGGCCGTGCTGCTGCAGCGGCGCAGCCTGCGCTCACCGACCTGACCGGCGCCGCCGGCCGTACGGCCCGCGGCACCATCCGGCCCGCGACGCCGCACGGCCCGCCGTGCCGTCCCCCGTCCGCGACACCCCCCACCCCTCAGGGGAGCAAGGAGAACAACCATGTCCACACCAGTCGGCCGCCGGGGGATCCTCTTCGGCGGCGCGGCGATCGGCGCCGGGGCGCTGGTCACGGCCTGCACCGGCAACACCCCGGCCGGCACGGCGGCCACCTCGCCGCCGGCGGCGCCCGCGCCCGCCGGTGACAACGACAAGCCCGGCGAGAAGGTCGTGATCGGCTTCTCCGCGCCGGCCGCCGACCACGGCTGGATCGCCGCGATCGCCAAGAACGCCGAGAGCGCCGCCAAGCAGTACTCCGACGTGGAGTTCAAGCCGGTCGAGCCGACCAACGACATCAACGCGCAGATCTCGGCGGTGGAGTCGCTGATCGCGGCGAAGGTGAACGCGCTGGTGATCCTGCCCAACGACGGCCAGCAGCTCAACCAGGTCGCCCGGCAGGCCGCCGACGCCGGCATCCCGGTGATCAACCTGGACCGGGTGTTCCCCGACAAGCTGTCGTACCGGACCTGGATCGGCGGCGACAACTACGGCATGGGCGTCGCGGCCGGCCACTACATCGGCAAGACGCTCAAGGACAAGGGCGTGTCGAACCCGGTGATCCTGGAGATCCAGGGCATCGCGACGCTGCCGCTGACCCAGGACCGCAGCAAGGGCTTCGAGGACGCGCTGAAGACGTACGGCTTCTCCGTGACGGCCAAGCAGGACGCGCAGTTCACGGTGGAGTCCGGCACGAAGGTCGCGAGCAACCTGCTGCAGGCCCACAAGAAGGTCGACGCGATCTGGAACCACGACGACGACCAGGGGGTGGGGGTGCTGGCCGCGATCAAGGAGGCCGGGCGGAACGAGTTCTTCATGGTGGGCGGCGCCGGATCGGCCAACGCGATGCGCGAGATCCAGTCCGGCTCCGGCGTGCTGCAGGCGACGGTGACCTACAGCCCCACGATGGCGTCCTCCGCGATCAAGCTGGCCCGCCTGATCGCGCAGGGCAAGGGGATGAGCGACCTGGTGGAGAACGGGGTGCCGCAGTCGATCACGCTGGCGTCGGAGACCGTCACCAAGGACAACGTCGACAAGTACCTGCCGCTGGGGTTCGAGTCCTGATGGCCGCCGACAACAGGCCGACGCTGGGGATCGGCATGGTCGGGTACGCGTTCATGGGACGGGCCCACTCCCAGGCGTGGCGCAGCGCGGGCGCGTTCTTCGACCTGCCGGCCAGGCCCGTGATGGCGGCGCTGGCCGGCAGGTCGAAGGAGTCCGTGGCCGCCGCCGCCCACGACCTGGGCTGGGCGGCGGCCGAGACCGACTGGCGGGACCTCGTCGCCCGCGACGACGTGCAGGTGGTGGACATCTGCACCCCGGGCGACTCGCACGCCGAGATCGCGATCGCCGCCCTGGAGGCCGGCAAGCACGTCATCTGTGAGAAACCGCTGGCCAACACGGTGGCGGAGGCCGAGGCGATGGCCGAGGCGGCGAAGCGCGCCGCGGCCCGCGGCGTGCACGCCATGGTCGCCTTCAACTACCGCAGGGTCCCGGCCGTCGCGCTGGCCCGCCGGTGGGTGGCCGAGGGCCGCCTGGGGGAGCTGCGCCACGTGCGGGCCCAGTACCTCCAGGACTGGATCGTCGACCCGGACTTCCCGCTGGTGTGGCGGCTCCAGCGGGACAGGGCCGGGTCCGGCGCGCTGGGTGACATCGGCGCGCACATCATCGACACGGCCCAGTTCGTCACCGGCCGCCGCCTGACCGGCGTGTCGGCGCTGACCGAGACGTTCGTCAAGCACCGCCCGCTGGCCGAGGGCTCCGCCGGGCTGTCCGCGGGCGGCGCCGCGCGGGAGACCGGCGAGGTCACCGTGGACGACGCCGCGCTGTTCATCGGCCGTTTCGAGGGCGGGGCGCTGGGGTCGTTCGAGGCGACCCGGTTCGCCGCCGGCCGCAAGAACGCGCTGCGCCTGGAGATCAACGGCTCGGCCGGCAGCCTGGCCTTCGACTTCGAGGCCATGAACGAGCTGTGGTTCCACGACCACACGCTGCCCGCGGCCGAGGCGGGCTTCCGCCGGGTCATCGTGACCGAGGCCGACCACCCCTACGCGGGGGCGTGGTGGCCGCCCGGCCACGGCCTCGGCTACGAGCACACCTTCACCCACGAGGTGAAGGACTTCGTCGAGGCGGTCGCCGCCGGCCGGGCGCCGTCGCCGTCGTTCGCCGACGGCCTGCGGGTGCAGCGGGTGCTGGCCGCGGTCGAGGCGAGCGCGGCGGACGGCAGCCGGTTCACCGCGGTGGAGGACGTCCCGCGCGCGGGCGCCGCCGTACCGGACGCCGTCCCCCAGACCCCCGAGGAGGAATCATGACCCGACCCGTCACGCTGTTCACCGGGCAGTGGGCCGACCTGCCCTTCGAGGAGGTGTGCCGGCTGGCCGCCCAGTGGGGCTACGACGGTCTGGAGATCGCCTGCTGGGGTGACCACTTCGAGGTGGACAAGGCCCTGGCCGACGACTCCTACGTCGAGCGTAAGAAGGAGACGCTGGCCAAGTACGACCTGAAGGTGTGGACGATCTCCAACCACCTGGTCGGCCAGGCCGTCTGCGACAGTCCCATCGACGAGCGGCACCGGGGCATCCTGCCCGCGCGGATCTGGGGCGACGGCGAACCCGAGGGCGTGCGGCGGCGCGCCGCCGAGGAGATGAAGGACACCGCCCGCGCCGCCGCGAAGCTGGGCGTGGACACGGTGGTCGGGTTCACCGGCTCGTCCATCTGGCACACCGTGGCGATGTTCCCGCCGGTGCCGCCGTCGATGATCGAGGACGGCTACGCCGACTTCGCCGCCCGGTGGAACCCGATCCTGGACGTCTTCGACGAGGCAGGGGTGCGCTTCGCCCACGAGGTGCACCCCAGCGAGATCGCCTACGACTACCACACCACCGTGCGGACGCTGGAGGCGATCGGCCGCCGCCCGGCCTTCGGGCTGAACTGGGACCCCTCCCACATGGTCTGGCAGGAGATCGACCCGGTCGGGTTCATCCTGGACTTCGCCGACCGGATCTACCACGTCGACTGCAAGGACGCCAAGGTCCGCACCGGGGACGGCCGGCGCGGCCGGCTGGCCTCGCACCTGGCCTGGGCCGACCTGCGCCGCGGCTGGGACTTCGTCTCCACCGGCCGCGGCGACGTGCCCTGGGAGGACTGCTTCCGCGCGCTGAACACGATCGGCTACGACGGGCCGATCTCCATCGAGTGGGAGGACGCGGGCATGGACCGGCTGGCCGGCGCGCCCGACGCGCTGGCCTTCATCCGGGCGCTCAACGCGATCACCCCGCCGGCCGCGGCCTTCGACGCCGCCTTCGCGACGGAGTAGCGACCGCGCGGGAGACGGCCGCCGCCACACCGTACGGCGGCGGCCACCCGGTACGGCCCGCGCCACCCGTCTCCGCGCCGAAGACGACGATCGCGGGTTTCGGCGAGCTGCGGGCGCCGGTTCGGCGGTTCCGGTCAGCCCCGTCCCCGGGAGGGTGAGACGGGCGCGGCCGGAGTGACGACCCGGAAACGGCGGCTAGCCCCGTCCCCGGGAGGGTGAGACGGACGCCGTCCCGCCGGGACCGCCGGACGAACCGGAGGCGGCGAGGTCGAGAAGCGTCATCGCGTCGTGGTCCGGGCTGCCGGGCGGCGCCATGTAGACGATGAGGCGCTGACCCTGCGCGCGGTTCAGGGACAGCCCCTCGTGCGAGAGCGTCATCGTGCCGACCTCCGGGTGCCGGAGCGTCTTGGTGCCGTCGCCGATCGTGCGCACCTCGTACCGCTCCCAGAGCCGGTTGAAGTCGGGGCTCTTGACGATCAGCTCACCCACGAGTGAGGCAAGATCCGGGGCGTCCGGGTCGGTGCCGGCGAGCGCCCGCAACTGGGCGACGCACCCCTTGGCCTTCTGCTCCCAGTCCACCCACAGGTCCCGGGCGGCCGGGTGCAGGAAGGTGTACCGGATGGTGTTCCGCTGCCGCTCCGGCCAGTCGGCGATGCCGTGGAGCAGCCGGAGGCCCCCGGGGGTGGCCGCCAGCAGATCGTTGGTGCGGCTCACGACGAACGCCGGGTTGGGCCGGAGCGTCTCCAGAAGCCGCATGACGGTCGGGCGGACCCGCCGCGACGGCAGGGCGCGGGGCTCGGGTGCGCGCCGCGCCGCCCGCGCCGCCAGCTCGCGCAGGAAGCCGCGCTCCTCCTCGTTGAGGCGGAGCGCGTCGGCCAGCGCCTCGACCACGGAGGGGCTCGGACGGGTCTCCTTGCCGCGTTCCAGGCGTACATAGTAGTCGATGCTCACACCGGCCAGCGCCGCCAGCTCCTCCCGGCGCAGACCCGGCGTACGGCGTGTGCCGGTTCCGGCGGGCAGTCCGACGTCTTCCGGGCGTATGCCGCCACGGCGAGCCAGCAGGAACCTCCCGAACTCGGTCATGTCATCATTTTGGCAGCGGACGGTCACGGGACCGGCCCGGAGCCAGGCCCTGTCACACCCCCTCTGGCGCACCCCGGAAGGCCGCGGTCTGCCTCACCTCCGCGAGCCGCACCAGCCTGGACGGATGACCCCTCTCGCACCGGCCCGCGCGTCACAGGGCGCCCGGCGACGCACGGCCGCTCCGAAGCTGATCCTGGCGACCACGTTCATGGGCATCTTTCTGCTCAACCTCGACGCCATGGCGATGAACGTGGCGCTGCCCGGGATCGGCCGGGCCCTCGGCGGCGGCACGGCGGGACTGCAGTGGATCGTGGACGCCTACACGCTGATGTTCGCCGCGCTGCTGCTCTCCGCGGGCACGCTCTCCGACCGCGTCGGGGCGAGCCGCGCGTTCGGCGTCGGCGTCGCGGTCTTCACGGTCGCCTCGGCGGCCTGCGGACTGGCGCCGGGGCTGGGAGAGCTGATCGCCGCCCGCCTGCTCCAGGGGAGCGCCGCGGCGATCATGCTTCCCTCCTCGCTGGCCCTCGTCCGGCAGGCGTTCCCGGACGCGGCCGAGCGGGTGCGGGCCATCGCGCTGTGGACCGTCGGCGGAGCCGTCGCGGTCGCCGCCGGCCCGGTGATCGGCGGGGTGCTGTCCGGCACCCTGGGCTGGCGGGCGATCTTCGCCGTCAATCTGCCCGTCGGCGTCGCCACCCTCGCGGTGCTGACCCGCGTGGAGCGCTCGCCGCGCGGGTCGGCACCGCTCGATCCGTACGGTCAACTCACGGCGGTCATCGCGCTCGCGGCGCTCACCTTCGGGGTGATCGACGGAGGGGAGAACGGGTTCGGCGAGCCCGTGGCGCTGGGCTGCCTGGGACTCGCCGCGGTGGCGGCGGCCGCGTTCGTCGTGATCGAGGCGCGCACCGCCGCGCCGATGGTCCCGCTCGGCCTCTTCCGTTCGCGCACGGTGACGGTCTCGGTCGTGATCGGCTTCGTCGTCAACGCCGTGTTCTACGGGCTGGTGTTCGTGCTGAGCCTGTTCTTCCAGGACGTCCTGAACCTGTCCGCCATGAGCGCGGGGCTGATGTTCCTGCCGATGACGGCCGTGATCGCCGGAGCCAACCTGGCCTCGGCCAGGGCCGCGGCACGCTTCGGGCCGCGGACGCCGATCGCCCTGGGACAGGCGGTCGTCGTGCTGGCGATCTTCGGACTGCTCTGGATGGACGAGGGGACCGGCGGGGCGGTGGTCGCGGTGATGCTCGTCCCGATCGGCCTCGGCATGGGTCTCGTCGTGCCTTCCCTGACGGCCGTCCTGCTGAACGACATCGCCGCGGACCGGGCCGGAACGGCCGCCGGGATCCTGAACTCCTTCCGGCAGACGGGCGGCGCGCTCGCCGTGGCCGTCCTCGGAACCTCGGTCGCGGACCGGGGCGGGTTCGTCGTGGATCTGCGGGTCGCCCTGTGCGTCGCGGCCGTGATGCTGGTGGCCACCACGGCCGCGGCCCTCATGCTGCCGGTGTCCCGGTGAGGCGGTCAGTCCAGGGCGTCAGTCCAGGACGACCACTTGGCGCAGGACCTCGCCGCCGCGCAGGGCGGCCACGGCGTCGTTGAGGTCGGCGAGCCTGATCCGGGAGCTGATCATGCTCTCCAGGTCGAGCTTGCCTGCCTTGTACAGCTTGGCGAAGAAGGGGAAGTCGTGCCGGACGTCGGACTCGCCGTACATCGAGCTGAGGATGTTCTTGCCCTCGAACAGGAGGTTGAAGGCGCTCAGCGGCACCATGTCGTCGACGGCGCCCGCGCCCACCACGATCATGTCGCCGCCGCGCCGGGTCGCCTGCCAGGCGGTCATGATGGCGGCGGACTTGCCGACCGCCTCGAAGCCGTGGTCGAACCCGTGGCCGCCGGTCAGCGTGGCGACCGCGTCCTGGAGCTGGTCGGGGGTGATGGCGTGCGTGGCGCCGACCTTCTTCGCCAGCTCGTGCTTGGACTCGAGCGGGTCGATCGCCAGGATGGTGGCCGCGCCGGAGATCCGCGCCCCCTGGATGATCGACAGGCCGATGCCGCCGGCGCCGACCACCGCGACCGTCGAGCCGGGCCGTACCTTGGCGGTGTTGAGCGCCGCGCCGACGCCGGTCGTGACGCCGCAGCCGATCAGTGCCGCGATCTCGTAGGGGATCTCCGGATCGACCTTGACCGCCCCCTGCCAGGGCACGACGATCTCCTCGCACCAGGTGCCGCACCCGGCCATCCCGAACGCCGGGGTGTCGCCGCCGTAGCGGAACCGGGCGTTGACGAAGCTCTCCATCATGTAGGTCATGCACAGGTACGGCTGGCCGACCAGGCAGTTGGCGCAGTGGCCGCAGGCCGGGGTCCAGTTGACGATGACGCGGTCACCCGGCTGGACCGAGGTCACGTGGTCGCCGATCTCCACCACCTCTCCGGCGCCCTCGTGCCCCGGGATGATCGGGAGTGGCATGGGCAGCACGCCGCTGATCACCGAGAGGTCGGAGTGACACACGCCGGTCGCCCTGATCTTGATCCGGACGTCCGTCGGGCCCACCGGGGTGAGGGTGAAGTCGTCGCGGATGTCCAGCTTGTCGTCGCCGACGGCGTGCAGAAGCGCACCACGCATGGGGGATCCTCCTAGCTCTCCTTCAAGGAGATGGCGGCTTTGGGACAGGACCGCGCGGCGTGCCGGACCCGGTCCGACAGCTCCGCGGGCGGCTCGGGCAGCAGCACGTGCAACTGGTCGTCGTCGTCGAGCTCGAAGACCTCGGGGGCGAGGCCGGTGCAGACGGCGTTGGCCTCGCAGACCAGGTAGTCGACGGTGATTCTCACGGGGGGCCTCCTATGCCGGTGAGGCGAGCTTACGGTGATCCCAGGAAACCACCCGGACGGGCTCGACGACGAAGGCGACCCTCTTGCGGCCGGTCTCCGCGACGTACCCCCGCAGGGCCTCCTCGTCGGAGGGCATCCCGGCCATCCGCCGGGTCACGTCCATGCCGACGCCGAGGACGCCCTCGGGATCGCCGATCCGCCGGGCGGTGCCGTACAGCAGGACGCCGCGCAGGTCGAAGTAGTCCTCGCCGGCCTCGATGAGGCAGGTCACCCGCGCGTCCCGCTCGATGTTGCGCGCCTTCTGGGCCTTGCCGTACGTCCAGAAGGAGATCCTGCCGCCGGTCAGCCCGTAGAACATGGTCACCAGGTGCGGCGTCCCGTCCGGGTTGATCGTGCCGAGCTGGAGTTTCCGCGACGCGGCGACGAAGGCCGTGACCTCGTCCTCCGCCATCGCGATGCGGGCGCGCTGGTTCACGCTGGAAAGTAGAACATGGGGCACAGGGGCGGGCAAGGGTTGTTTGGAATCTTGTTCGGTTTCCGGGGTCGTCGCGGTGTGACGGGGTTTTCGCCGGGGTGATGCCGCTTCTGGGTAGGCTGCCCCGATGAGCATCCCGACCATGCCGGCCGAGCTGCGGAACGCGGCCCGGCGCGCCAAGGGTTTCATGCCCGACGACGAGGGCCTCGCCCTCTTCGAGACCGCCGCCGAGTACGGCGTGCGCGGTCCGATCTGCGAGATCGGCACCTACTGCGGCAAGTCCGCGATCTACCTCGGCGCGGGGGCGCGGCAGGCGGGCTCCGTCGTCGTCACCGTCGACCACCACCGCGGCTCGGAGGAGATCCAGCCCGGCTGGCCGTACCACGACCCCTCGCTGATGGACCACCGCTTCGGCAAGATGGACTCGCTGCCGGCCTTCCGTCAGACGATCGCCGCGGCCGGCCTGGAGGAGGAGGTCATCGCGGTCGTCGGCGCCTCCGACCGGGTCGCGGCGCTGTGGAACACCCCGCTGGGGATGCTCTTCATCGACGGCGGGCACTCCGAGGAGCCGGTGACCAAGGACTACGAGGGATGGGCCCCGCACGTCACGCCGGGCGGCGCGCTCGTCTTCCACGACATCTACCCCGACCCCGCCGACGGCGGGCAGGCGCCGTACCGGGTCTACCAACGGGTACTCGCCTCCGGGGCGTTCAAGGAGGTCCGGCACACCGGTTCGCTGCGGGTGCTGGAGAGGGTCGGCCCCGGCATCGGCTGACGGTCCCCCTCCGCCTCGGCGGCGTCATCCCGCTCCGCCGGTTCCGCGGCCGTCTCCGGTGGCGTCCACCCCGCCGGGTCCGCCTCCCGCAGCCGCAGGCCGGTCCACGCCACCACCAGCCGGCCCCGCACGTCGGTCGCGGTGACGTCCCAGACGTGCTCGTCCCCTCGGCGGTCGCGCCCGACGGCGTGCAGCCGCACGTCCCCCTGCGAGGGCCGCACCAGCAGCCGCTCGCCGCCCGAGGGCATCAGCCGGCGGTGCGGCACGCACGCCTGCAACGCGTGGATCACCGCGTCGTTCAGCCCGGGACTGCCCAGCACCGGCCTGCCGTACCCGGGGCCGAACCAGCCCAGGGAGTCGTCGCCCCGCAGCTCGCCCCGGCAGCCCCGCGGCCCGGCGAGGGTGAGCCGGACGACCCGGCGGAACCGGCCGGTGGGGAAGCGCGCCGGGCCGTCGGGGGAACCGGCCGCGCCGTACAGGTCGGCGGCCTCCAGCGGGGGGCCGTCCGGGCCGAGCCGGGGGACCTCCAGCGTCCCATCGGTCGGCTCCGCCGGGAAGGCGGCGCGGAAGTGGTCGACGTGGAAGGCCGTCTCCCCGCAGCAGAGCACCGTCTCGATCAGCGGCCCGCACCGCAGGGCGCGCACCCGGATCAGGGTGCCGCCGTCGTCGGGCACGACCACCGGCCGGTCGAACGCCATCCGCGTGATCTCGTCCGGCGGCCGCCCGGCCAGCGCGCCCGCGGCCTGCGCCATGGCCTCCAGAGCCACCACGGCGGGGAGCGTCGCGCGGCCGTCGACGCGGTAGTCGTCCAGGTAGGGATCGTCGGCGAGGGACAGGCGGCTGTCGGCGACGAGCTCCACCCCGGGCACGTGGGTGCGCGCCCCGGCCAGGAACCGCCCCCGGCCGTCCCCGTCCGTCCCGGTGGTCCCGTGGCTCATCGTGGGTCCGCCGTAGCCGCCGTAGCCGCCGTAGCCGCCGTAGCCGCCGTAGCCGTGGGAGCCGCGGGAGCGGTCCCGGGGGAGACCGCCGAGCGGGCCGCGGAGGAGGCGGTGAGGGCCCTGGCCGCGCGGCGCCTCCCCCGCGCCCGCACGGCCAGGGCCGCGCCGCGGCAGGCGCAGACGGCCACGAGGGCGAGGAACAGCCCGTGGGCGACGCCCAGCACGACCAGCAGGCCGTGGACCGCGGCGGTGGCCGCGCCGAACACGACCTGGGCGCGCCGGCCGGCGGGGGTCGTTTCGGGGTCGGCGACCACGTAGACGGTGTAGAGCGCGAAGGCCGCGCCGGTCACCGGCAGCAGGGCGTCCATCACCGAGACGCCGGACAGCAGGCCCCGCACGACGGCCTGCGCGGCGAACCCGCCGGCCCAGCCCGCCAGCACCGGCAGCCTGCCGGTCAGCCCCGCGTGCAGCGCCACCCCCAGGCCCAGCACGACCGGCGGCGCCACCACGTCGAACGGCTCCGGCACCCCCGCGGTGAACCGGTACGGCGACGCCCCACCGGTCCACGACAGCAGCAGCACCGTGGCCGTGCCGAGGGCCGCGGGGTTCAGGACGGGCCCGCCCGTCCCGCGGAACCGGAAGACGTACCTGCCGCTGACACCGACCAGCGTGGCCAGCACCACGGGGGACAGGCGGCCGCCGCCGTACAGGAACATCGCGCAGACCAGGCCGGTGACGTACGACGGCAGGAAGAAGTCGAGCGTCCCGCCGGTCCGCCCGCTCCGGGGGCTCAGGTAGCGGGGCCGGCGCAGGTACGCCCACGCGTCCAGGCTCTCCAGCACGACTTCGGCGGCGACCCCGGTGGCCGCGCCCGCGACCGGCGCGAGACAGGGCTGCTCGAAGCCGGGGACGAGGTGCCCGAGCACGGTCACCAGGGTGAGCGAGCCGGCGAGGCAGCGCAGCGCCGTCCGCCGCGCCCGGGCGGGCGTGAGTCCGGCGGCTCCGGCGACTTCGGTGGTTCCGGTGGCTCCGGCGCCGTGGACGCGGATGGCGTCGCGCTCGTTACCGGAGGCGGTCATGAGTCCCGGTTCCGCCGCGTCCAGGACTTCCGGACGCCCGCCCGCCACGCCTGGTAGTGGTCACCGCCGTGCGCGCCGTCGCCGAGGGCGAGGAGCGCCGCGTCGGTCCAGCTCGCCGCCTCGTCCACGTCCACCCCGCACAGCACGGGCGCGGCGGCGGCGGTGTGGTCGGGGACGCTTCCCGAGAGCAGGCGGATCGCGCAGGCCAGGGCGCCGCCCTGGGCGAGGTGGGCGCGGAAGCCGTCGCCGGCCGAGGCGGCGTCCAGCCGCGCCAGCCCCGAGGCGTCCGCGCCGCCGACGTGGGCGGCGGCCATGCCCACGCCGCTCCACAGGTCGGCACGGCGGCCCGGCGGGAACTCGGCGACGCGCGAGACGACGCCGTCGGCGTCCGCGCACTCGTGGAACCAGATCATCCGGCCCACGCCCTGGTCGAAGATCGCCCGGCGGGTGCGGTCCAGCAGCCCCGCCGTACGCTGCCGCCCGATCGTCCGGTCGGCGGCGAAGAAACCCTCGTGGAAACCGAAACCGTCGAACGCCAGCCAGCGCAGCAGCGGGTGCGCCGAGCGGACGCCCCACATGGGCCGCAGGCGCAGCCGGGCGTAGGCCCATCCGGCGCCCAGGTGGACCAGGTGCGGGTGGCGTGCCCCCGGCCCGCGGAGCAGGCCGCGCAGCCGCCGCCCGCCGCTGAGCGTGAGCAGGTCGAGGGTGGTGCAGGCCATGCCCGCGCCCTCGTGGCCGAAGCCGCGCAGCTCCTCGGGAAGGTCGTCGATCCGCTCCGGCTCGCCCGCGACCACCGCGTCGAACCCGGTCAGGACCGCCCGCACGACGGTCTCCAGACGCTCGCGGGCCGGTCCCAGCCGGAACCTGCGCGGCCCGAAGTCCGCCTGGGCGGGGTCCTGCCACAGCAGCAGCCCGGCCGGGCTCCGCGGCCTGGCCGGTGCCGGCGCGGCGGGATCGGCCGAAGCGGCGAGGCCGGTCGGCGGTGCGGTGGAATCCCACGTGTCCGGGCCGAGCGACTCCGGCAGGAAGGCGTGGACCCGCTCGGCGACGGACGCCTGCGCCGTACGGACGTCGGCCGGGGGTCCGGCCTGGGGTCCGGGGTCGCGGTCCGGACGGAAGCCGGGGAGCGGGGCGGGGTCGCGGTCCGGACGGGAGCCGGAGGGCGGGCGGCCGTCGGAGGGCGGGTCGTCGTCGGCGTCATCGAAGAGGTCGAGGATCGGGATGGCGCCGGTGTCCGCCTCCGCCGCCGCCTCCCGCTCCTTCCTCGAAAGAGGCCCCCGGTGCCGGCCGGGGGTCGTGCGCGGGACCGGGACGCGTCCCGTCCCGGGGGCGGGGTCCGCGGGGATCTTCTTCGCGTCAGGGAACGTCTCCGCCCGGGACATGCCGACCCTGTCGCTCTGAGTCGCTATCCGGGTACCCTCCGCATCGCTCACAGGCCCGAACGTAGTAACACGCATCCGGGCCTTCAAGTACCGCGTTTCGGGTGCCTGGCAAAGAAAACGCCAGGCCGGGGGGTCGGAAACGGGTCAGGCCCGGGAGCCCGCGTGGCTGCACCCGCAGCCCGCCGTGGGGCGGTCCGTCGCGTACCCGCCCGCGTCCCGGAAGACGCCCCCGGCGGGTGTGTGACCGTCCAGCGCGTCGGCGGCGAGCACGACGGCCGCGGCGGTGTAGGCGGAGCGCTCGTGCGGGAAGTGCCTGCCGTTCACGAACTGCCAGCCGGTCCAGTAGGAGCCGTCCTCGTGCCGCAGGTGCTGCATGTCGGCGAACAGCCGCAGCGCCCGCTCCCGCTCGCCCACGGCGTCCAGGGTGAGCACCAGCTCGCACGACTCGGCGCCGGTCACCCACGGCTGGTCGGAGACGCAGCGGATGCCGAGGCCGGGCTCGACGAACGTGTCCCACTCCTCGGCCAGCCGCGCCCGGGCGGCCTCGCCGCGTACGGCGCCGCCGAGGATCGGGTAGTACCAGTCCATCGAGAAGCGGCTCTTGTCGGCGAACGCCTCGGGGTGGGCGGAGAGGACGTGGCCGAGCCGGTCGGCCGCGAGCTCCCAGTCGGGCTGCGGGTCGCCCAGGCGCTCGCCCAGCAGCACGCCGCAGCGCAGGCCCTGGTGGATGGAGGCGCATCCGGTCAGCAGGGCGTACCCGGCGGGCTCGCCGCTCGCCGTACGCTCCCAGACGATCTCGCCCCGGGTGGTCTGCAGGCCGACGACGAAGTCCAGCGCGGCGCGGACGACCGGCCACATCCCGCGGGCGAAGTCCTCGTCACCGGTGACCAGCAGCTCGTGCCAGACGCCGACCGCGACGTAGGCGGCGTGGTTGGACTCGCCGCCGTGCTCGGCGGCGCGGCCCCCGACCAGCTTCATCGGCCAGGAACCGTCGGCCCGCTGGGTGCGGGCCAGCCAGTCGTAGCCGCGGCGCACCGGCTCGGTGAGGCCCGCCACGCTCATCGCCATCAGGCACTCGACGTGGTTCCAGGCGTCCACGTGCCCCTCGGGCCACGGCACGCCGCCGTCGGGCTCCTGCAGGGCCGCGATGCTCCGGGCGGTCTGGACGACCTGCTCCCATCTCATCGATCGCTCACCGCGCCGGGTCCGCTCCCACTCCGGCGGCGACTCCTGTTCCGTCGGGTCGCTCATGCGGGCTTGCGGACGTAGAGCACCACGCTCTTGCCGATGAGGGGGTTGAGCACGGCCTCCGCGATCCGGGTGACGGCCGGGCGCTTCATGATGTCCCAGACGAGGATCTCGTGGTACGCCTTGGCCAGCGGGTGGTCGTCGTTGTTCACGCCGACCGCGCACTTGATCCACCAGTACGGCGCGTGCAGGCCGTGGGCGTGGTGGTGGGGGCCGACCTCGAAGCCGACGGACTTGAGCTTGGCGCTCAGCTCGGCCAGCGTGTAGATGCGGACGTGCCCGCCGGGGGCCGTGTGGTACGCCTCGTCGAGGGCCCAGCAGATCCGCTCCGGCAGGAAGCTCGGCACCGTGACGGCCGCCCGGCCGCCCGGCTTGAGCACGCGGAGGATCTCCCGCATCGCGGCCATGTCGTCGGGGATGTGCTCCAGCACCTCGGCGGCGATCACCCGGTCGAAGCTCGCGTCCTCGAACGGCATGTCGAGCGCGTCGCCGGTCACGGTCCGGGCCGTCGCGCCGGGGGGCACCTCTCCGGCCTTGTCCATGGCGGTGAACATGGTGGCGACGCCTTCGAGCTCCTTGGCGTCCATGTCGAAGGCCACCACGTCGGCGCCCCGGCGCAGCACCTCGAAGGCGTGCCGCCCGGCGCCGCAGCCCAGGTCCAGGACCCGGGTTCCGGGCCCGACGGGCAGCCGGCCGAAGTCGACAGTCAGCACTCGCCGCTCCTCTTCAGATGGTCGGGGGTGGAGGGGTGATCAGGGCCCGAAGGCTCCGGTTCGGGTGGGTTCGGGGGTTCCGAGGGTGGGGATGGCCGGGGCCCGGGGGTCCGGGAAGAGGCCGGGTGGCCGTCACCGGCCGCGGCGTGCCCGGATGGCCTCGCGGTAGGCGTCCACGGTCCGCTGGGCGACGACGTTCCAGGTGTAGCGCTCCATGACCCGGTCGTAGCCCTTCCTGCCGATCGCCGCCCGCTCCTCGGGGGAGTCGTGCAGGCGGCGCAGCGCGGCGGCCAGCTCCTCGGGGTCGCCGGGCGTCACCTGGACGGCCGCGTCGCCCACCACCTCGGGCAGCGCGCCGGTACGGCTGGCGATCAGCGGGGTGCCACAGGCCATGTGCTCGACGGCGGGCAGCGAGAAGCCCTCGTAGAGGGAGGGGACGACCGAGATCTCCGAGGTGGCGATCAGCTCGCCCAGCTCGGTGTCGGAGATGCCGTGCACGAACCGCACCCGGTCCCGCAGGGACAGCTCGGCGACCAGTTTCTCGGTCGGCCCGCCCGGGGTCGGCCTGCTGACCACGGTGAGGTTCACGTCGCGCTCGGTCGCCAGCTTCGCCACCGCGCGCAGCAGCGTCGCGACGCCCTTCATGGGGGAGTCGGCGCTGGCCACCGCGACGATCGAGCCGGGCCGCTTCGGCATGTCCGGGCGGGGGTGGAAGTAGCGGGTGTCCACGCCGAGCGGGATGAGCCGCATGTTGGCCTGGGGCACGTTGAAGTCGCGGTGGATGTCGGCCAGGGACGACTCGCTGACGGTCAGGATGGGCTTCAGCCGGGGGGCGACCTTGGCCTGCATCCGGACGAAGCCGTACCACCGTCGCAGCGACAGCCGCTTGCGCCCCGAAGCGGCCTTCAGCTCGATCCGCCGGTCCACGCTGATCGGGTGGTGGATGGTGCCGACCACCGGGAAGAGCTTCTGGATGCCGAGCAGGCCGTAGCCGAGCGTCTGGTTGTCCTGCACCACGTCGAAGTCGCCGACGCGCTTCTTCAGCTCGCGGTGGGCCCGCAGGGTGAAGGTCAGCGGCTCGGGGAAGCCCGCGGTCCACATGGTGCCGACCTCCAGGAGGTCGATCCAGTCGCGGTACTCGTGCAACTCGGGGGTGCGGAAGGGGTCCTCGTCGCGGTACAGGTCCAGGCTGGGGACCTTGTTGAGGATGACGCCCTCGTCGAGCTCGGGGTAGGGCTGGCCCGAGAAGACCTCGACGTGGTGCCCGAGGGCGACCAGCTCCCTGCTGAGATGGCGCAGGTAGACGCCCTGGCCACCGCATGTCGGCTTGCTGCGGTAGGACAGCAGCGCGACGCGCAGCGAATCCGCCCCTGGCACGGCGACCCCTTCCTCATCCCTGTCCAGAAGGGGACAGGTACCGTGAAAGATGACCTTTCCCTCCGGACCCTACCATTCAGTAGGTATCGCCGACCCGAGGTGTAATCGTTCCCACAGCCCGCCGTACCCGGCCCCAACTGCGACATCAGGGCGACAGAGCATTATTCTATGCAACGCGTTCTAGCTGTGGCGGCGGCGGCATGATGTCCATGCCAACGACAGGACGGTACATTCGCCGTCACACGCCATATGAGGGGCGAAAGTCTCATCCATCAGCAAGGAGGACGCGTTGGCCAGGCGCGCACTGATCACCGGCATCACCGGGCAGGACGGTTCATACCTGGCCGAGCACCTGCTGGGCGAGGGTTACGAGGTCTGGGGCCTGGTACGGGGCCAGGCCAACCCGCGCGTCTCGCGGGTCCGCAGCCTGCTGCGGGACGTCCACCTCGTCCGGGGCGACCTCCTCGACCAGGGGTCGCTGATCTCCGCCGTGGAGAAGGTCCAGCCCGACGAGGTCTACAACCTGGGCGCCATCTCGTTCGTCCCCATGTCATGGGAGCAGGCCGAGCTGACCGCCGAGGTCACCGGCATGGGCGTGCTGCGCATGCTGGAGGCCATCCGGGTCTGCTCCGGCGTCTCCTCCTCCCGCTCGGCGGCCGGCTCCGGCCAGATCCGCTTCTACCAGGCGTCGTCCTCGGAGATGTTCGGCCAGGTCCGCGAGACCCCGCAGACGGAGACCACCCCGTTCCACCCCCGCTCGCCGTACGGCGTCGCCAAGGCGTACGGCCACTTCCTCACCCAGAACTACCGCGAGTCCTACGGCATGTACGCGGTGTCGGGGATCCTGTTCAACCACGAGTCCCCGCGCCGGGGCGCGGAGTTCGTCACCCGCAAGGTGAGCCTGGGCGTGGCCAGGATCAAGCTCGGCCTGGCCGACGAGCTGCGCCTGGGCAACATGGAGGCCCGCCGCGACTGGGGCTACGCCGGCGACTACGTCCGCGCCATGCACCTGATGCTCCGGGCGGACACGCCCGAGGACTACGTCATCGGCACCGGCCGCACCCAGACCGTGCGCGACCTGGTGGTCGCCGCCTTCGCCGCCGCCGGCCTCGACTGGGAGCGGTACGTGGTGTGCGACGCGGCCCTGCACCGCCCCGCCGAGGTGGACCTGCTCTGCGCCGACCCGAAGAAGGCCCGCGTCCAGCTCGGCTGGGAGCCCACGGTCTCCTTCGAGGAGCTCGTCGCGATGATGGTCGAGTCCGACATCAGGCTCCTGTCCGAGGGCGGCGACCCCGGCCAGGACTCCTCCTGGCCCTGACCCGGCGGAGACCGGGACGCCCGGGGCCCGGCGCGGGCCCGGGATCGGCCCGGGGCTCCAGCGCGGGTCCGGGACCGGCCCGCCCGGTGGGCCGTCATGCCGTCCGGCGGCCCGGCGCGGTCGCCGGACGGTCAGGAGCGCGCGGCGCCGGGCCGATGGAGGTCGATCAGCCGGGCCAGGTGCCGGCCGGCGGCGTGCAGCGGCCGGTCGTCCTGCGACACCTGGGCGGCCAGCTCGGCGCCCTCCAGCGTGCTGATCACCGTGTGGGCCAGGTCGTGGGCGTCGTCCTCGGCGAGGCCCGCCCGGCGGAGCCGCTCGAAGACCAGCCGCCGCCAGTGGGCGAAGGCCTCGGCGGCGGCCCGCTGCACGTCGGGCACCCGGCCCGCCGTACCCAGCGCGGTGGCCGTGACCGGGCAGCCGTCCACCCAGTCGGAGGCGCGCAGGCCCTCGGCGAGCCTGCGGGTGCAGGCGACGACGGCCTCGGCCGGGTCGCCCTCGCCGTCGAGGATCTCCCGCAGCTCGTCGGCGAACTCCTTCTCGCCGTGCCGGATCGCGGCGACGGCCAGCTCCTGCTTCCCGCCCGGGAAGAAGTGGTAGACCGAGCCGAGCGTGGCCTCGGCCTCCTGGGAGATCTGCTTGATCCCGGTGCCGTCGTAGCCCTGCCGCTGCATCAGCCGTGAGGCGGTACGGACGATCCGGTCGCGGGTGCCGAGGGCACCGTGCGGGCCGGCCGCCCCACGCTGTCGTGCGCTGGTCTTCATCCGGCGAGTCTACCGAATAGAACGTTCGTTACAGAGGTGTGCTACGGTCCCCACTGGATAGAGCGTTCGTTCTAGAAGGGATGCGCGATGAGCGTGCGGGCAGTGACGGTCATCGGACTCGGGCCGATGGGCCGGGCGATGGCGGAGGCGTTCCTCGACCGGGGCTACGAGGTCACCGTGTGGAACAGGACCCCGGAGAAGGCGGACGAACTGGTGGCCAGGGGCGCGATCCGGGCCGCCACGGCCGGTGACGCGCTGGCCGCCGGCGAGGTGGCCGTCCTCAGCCTGACCGACTACGACGCGATGTACGCGATCCTCGGGCCGGCCGCGGCGCGCCTGTCCGGAAAGGTGATCGTCAACCTGAGCTCCGACACCCCGGACCGGGCCAGGGAGGGAGCGGAGTGGCTGGCCGGGCACGGCGCCCGGCAGCTGACCGGCGGCGTGCAGGTGCCGCCGTCCGGCATCGGGGACCCGGCCTCCTCCACCTTCTACAGCGGCCCCCGGGAGGTGTTCGAGCGGCACCGGCCGACCCTGGAGGTGCTGACCGGCGCCGACTACCGGGGAGAGGACCCGGGGCTGGCGGCGCTGTACTACCAGCTCCAGATGGACATCTTCTGGACCTCGATGCTCAGCTGGCTGCACGCGCTCGCGACGGCCGACGCCAACGGCATCACGGCCGCGGAGTTCCTGCCGTACGCCGCGCGGACCGCGGCGTCGGTCCCGGGGTTCATGGAGTTCTACACGCCGCGGATCGACGCCGGGCAGCACCCCGGTGACGTGGACCGGCTGGCCATGGGGGTGGCCAGCGTCGAGCACGTCACGCACACCGTCCACGCGGCCGGCGTCGACGTCGCGCTGCCGGGCGCGGTCCTGGAGATCTTCCGGCGGGGCGCGGCGGCCGGGCACGCCGGCTCCAGCTTCACCAGCCTGTTCGAGGTGATGCGGAAGGTCCCGGAGCACGTGGGCTGAGAGCGGTCTCAGCGGCGCTCAGCGTCGCCTCAGCGATCGTCCGGCACCGTGGAGGCGGTCGATGAGATGAGCCACGAGGAGGCGCCATGCCCGTCCACGCCGTGCGGCCGGAGGAGATCCTCGCCGTTCCCGCCGTCTCCGCGGGGCTGGCGCGGGTGGAGAGGCGCATCCGGCGGCTGAGCGCCTCCTCCCGGCTGCCGCTCGTCAACCGGGCGGCCGGTCACATCACCGGCGCGGGCGGCAAGCGGCTGCGCGCCGCGCTGACGCTGGCGACCGCGCTCGCCCTGGGCGGGCGGATCGACGGCCGGACGGTCACCGCGGCGGCCTGCGTCGAGCTGATCCACGCCGGGTCACTGGTCCACGACGACCTCATGGACGGCGCCGCGCAGCGCCGGGGAGTACGAACCCTCAACGCCGAGCTGGGCGACGCCAGGGCGTTGGTCGTCGGCGACTTCATGCTCGCCCGGGCCGGGCTCGCCGCGCTGACCTCGACCTCCAAGCACGTGGCCGGGACGCTCGCCGCCGTGGTCGTCGAGCTCGCCGAGGGGCAGTTCCAGGAGACGGCCGAGCTGTTCGACCCCGCCCGCACCCCCGAGGCGGCCCTGCGGTCCATCACCGGCAAGACCGCCTCCCTGTTCCGGGCGAGCTGCGTGGTGGCCCACCCGGCCGGGCGGACCATGGCGGCGTACGGCGAGCGGTTCGGCGTCATCTTCCAGATCCTGGACGACCTGCTCGACCTGGCCTCCACCGCCGACCGGCTGGGCAAGCCGGTCGGCAACGACCTGCGGCAGGGCGTCTACACCCTGCCGTTGCTGCTGGCGCTCCGCCACGACCGCGGGGAGCTGCGATCCCTCCTCGGCAGGCGGTTGACGGAGGAGGAGATCGCGTTCCTGCTCACCCGCCTGCGCGAGGGACGCATGGTCGGCGACACGCTGGAGTACTGCCGGGGCCTGGCCGCCGACGCCCTGGCCGCGCTGCCCGCGCTGCCCGCCGTCGCCGACCCGGAGGTCGCCGCCGCCCTGTACGCGCTGCCCGGTGCCTACATCGACCGGGCGGAGTCCCTGCTGGCGCGGTGAGGGCGGGACCCGCCCGCCGATCCGGGGGCCGGCGGGCGGGAACGGCGGAGCCGGGGTTCAGGAGACCGTGACCGGGAGCTCCTTGATGCCGTTGATGAAGTTGGAGCGGAGCCGCCGGGCCGGGCCCGCCTGGGCGAGGTTCGGCAGCCGCTCGGCCAGCACCTCGAAGAGCACCCGCAGCTCCAGCTTGGCCAGGTGGTTGCCGAGGCAGAAGTGGGCGCCGCCGCCGCCGAAGCCGATGTGGGGGTTGGGGGTGCGGCCGATGTCGAACACCCCGGGGTCGGCGAAGACGTCCTCGTCGCGGTTGGCGGAGGTGTAGAACACCACGACCTTGTCGCCCTCCCTGACCTCCTGCTCGCCGATCACCGTGTCGGCGGTCGCCGTACGGCGGAAGAGGTTGACCGGGGAGACCCAGCGGACGATCTCGTCGGCGGCGGTGCCGGCCAGCGCGCGGTCGGCGACCAGGCGCCGCCACTGCTCGGGATGCTCGAAGAGCCCGAGCATGCCGCCGGAGGCCGCGTTGCGGGTCGTCTCGTTGCCCGCCACCACCAGCAGCAGCACGAACAGGTCGAACTCGTTCTCGTCGAGGACCTCGCCGTTGTCGTCGGGACGCAGGAGCCTGGTGATGATGTCGTCGCGGGGCTCCTCGCGGCGCTCGGCGGCGAGCCGGTTGGCGTAGGCGTAGACCTCCGCGGCGGCGTCGCGCCCCTCGGTGGGGTCGGCCGCGTAGTCGGGGTCCTCAGCGCCGATCATCTGGTTGGACCAGGTGAAGAGCTTGTCGCGGTCCTCGACGGGGGCGCCGAGCAGCTCGCAGATCACGTACAGCGGCAGCGGGGCGGCGATGTCCCGGACGAAGTCGACGGAGGAGCGGCCCCTGGCCTCGTCCACGAGGTCGTGGCAGATGTCGCGGATGTGCTGCTCCAGGGCGCCGATGACGCGCGGGGTGAAGCCCCGGTTGACCAGCGAGCGGCGCCGGGTGTGCTCCGGCGGGTCCTGGTTGAGCATCATCATCCGCTGGAACTCGCGCTGCTCCTCCGGCATCTCCTCGAAGAGCGCGAGCTTCCTGCTGGAGGAGAACAGGTCGGGGCGGCGGGAGACCTGCACGACGTCGGCGTGCCTGGTGACCGCCCAGAAGTCCGGCCAGCCGAGGTCACCGCCGTGGTGCCGGTGGACCGGATCGTTGGCCCGCAGCCAGGCGAACTGGTCGTGGGGCGCGCCTTCGCGCGCGTAGAGATCCTGGTCGACGAGGTTGATGTCCATGGCCCTCCCCGGGGGAACCGCCCGCGCGTCCTCGCGGGCGTCGTGCTGCCGGCGTACGCCGCGCCGCGGGTGACGGGCGTGCCCGCCCGGTCCGCCGCCTAACCGATCAAGCGCTTGGTGGGGCAACTGCTGTAACGCGTTCTATTATGTACCTCCGGACGCGTCAAGGTACGGCTTCCGCGTCTCTTCCCGGTGTTCCGTGGTACGCCTCGATCGGGCCGACCCAGCGCTCCACCCGGCCGTCACGCTTGATCATGAAACCGCGCTTGAGCGGCCGGAGCACCACCGTGGTCTCGATCGCCCGCATGCCGGGCAGGCCGCCGATGCCCCGCAGGAACTCGTACAGCTCGGGCCGCCCCGGCACGACCACGTGCGCCACGAGCTGGTGGTCACCGGCCACCGCCACCAGGTACCGCACCTCCGGAAGCGCGGCCAGCGCGTGCCCGGCGGCCTCCACCTCGCACTCGGCCACCCGCAGCCAGAGCACCGCCTCGACCGGCAGCCCGAGGTAGGCGGGCTCGATCTCGGCGCGGATGCGCAGGATCCCCCGGCGCAGCAGGGAGTCCAGGCGGCGGCGGGCCGTGGACTCGCTGATCCCGGCGGCGGACGCGACCTCCGCGTGGGTGGCGCGGCCGTCGGTGACGACCGCCGCGATGATCCGCGCGTCCTCGGCCGGCGGCGCCTCGCGAGGGCGCTGGAGGCGGCCCGGCAGCGGGGCCCACTGCTCGCGCAACCCCTCCACCTCCTGCGGGGTCAGCACGTCGAGATGCCACTCCTGGGGGGTCTTGAAGTAGCGCAGCGCCGGATAGGCGACGCTCTCCACGACCCCGTCGATCGACGGGATGCCCCGGAACAGCAGGTCGATCATGGCGTCGTCGGCCACGGACAGCTCGGCCGTGCAGTCGATCGAGCCGGAGACCAGCGCGGCGAACCGGGTCTCGGGCAGCTCGGCGAGCGCCTCGCCCGCGTCGATCACCGTCCCCGGACGGCAGCGCAGCCGCAGCACTGCCGACCCCAGCCGCCGGTCGTCGACCAGCCCGACCACCGAGAGCACGCCCGACTCGATCAGCCGGGCCGCCCTCCTGGCGACGTTGCGCGTGGGCTCGCCCAGCACGCGCCCGATGCGGTCCCAGGTGGCCCGCCCGTTCACCTGCAGGGCGGCGACCACCCGCAGGTCGGCTTCACCGAGTGGCTGCATGGCGTCATCCTCATGACGGGAACCGGTCGCCGCAAGCGTACGGCTTCGTGATCATCCCCGGCGGGGGAACACGGGGAGAACGTCCGCGATAGGGGGACCGGGTGCGACTTCCGCGGTAGGCGCCTCCACCCACGGTTGAATGCGGCCGGTGACACGGCGTGGCTACCATGCGCTGATGCACCTCAGAGCCGCGGCTCTCATCCGGCGGCTGTTCTCCCTCAACCCGCTCCTCCTCGACGGCGCGACCGGCCTGCTGATGACCGTCGGGAGCTGGTTCTGGGCCGTCTACGAGCCGGGGCGGGCCTACCGGCCGGTCGACGGCGTGCTGCCCCTCGCGCTGACCGCGGCGGCGAACCTGCCGATGGCGCTGCGCAGGCGCGCACCGTTCACGGTCCTGGTGGGCACCTGCGCGGCCGCGGTGGTCTACCACGCGCTGGGGTACAACTACGGGCTGAACAGCATGGCTCCGCTGCTGGCGCTCTACACCGTCGCCGCCAGGCGGTCCGCGGCCCTGTGCGCTGCGGGCACGGCGCTGACCGTGGCGGAGTGGACCCACGCCGGGGCGCTGCACCCCGGTGTCGCGGTGTGGTCGGCGCTCGGGCAGTCCCTGATGGTGTCGGCCTGCGTCGTGTTCATGGGCCTGTCCATGCGGCTGCTGGCCGAACGCACGAGGGAGCTGGCCGACGTGGCCGCGCAGCTGCGCCGCGAGCAGGGCGCCGCCGCGCGTCGCGCCGTCACCCAGGAGCGGGTGCGCATCGCCCGCGAGCTGCACGACGTCGTGGCGCACCACATGTCGGTGATCTCCGTGCAGGCCGGGCTGGGCCGCTACGTTGTGTTCTCCGATCCGGCCACCGCCCACGAGACGCTGGGGGTCGTCGCCGACACCAGCCGTGAGGCGCTGGCGGAGATGCGGCGGCTGCTGTCGATCCTGCGCGCCGAGGCCGCCGAGGCCGACGAGGACGGCGGCGGGCACGACGAGGACGAGGAGCTCTACACCACCACGCCCGGACTCGGCCGTCTGCGGCCGCTGGCCGACCGGATGCGGGCGGCCGGGATGCCGGTGGAGGTGCGGATCGAGGGGGAGGCCCGGCCGCTGCCGCCCGGGGTGGACCTGTGCGCCTACCGGGTCGTCCAGGAGTGCTTCACCAACGTGCTCAAGCACGCGGGCGCGGCGCGGACCGAGGTCACCCTGACCTACGGCCGTGCCGAGCTGACCATCCGCGTCACCGACGACGGGGGGCCCACGGGGGAGCCGCCGGACTCCGGCGGACACGGGTTGATGGGCATGACCGAACGTGTCAGGCTCTACCAAGGAACGATCATCGCGGGTCCCAGGCCGTCCGGGGGATTCGAAGTGGTGGTCACCTTCCCGCTGCCCTCCTCCCCGGAGGAGGGCGGGCTCGCCGCGGAGGGAGACCGGCTCCCGGGCGCCGATCGGTGAGGCAGGCGAATGCTCAAGGTGCTCGTGGTCGACGACCAGATCCTGATCCGCGCCGGGCTGGCGGCGCTGATCCGCGCGGCCCCCGGCCTGGAGGTGGTGGGTGAGGCGGCCACCGGCGAGGAGGCCGTACGGCTGGCCGCGGACACCCGCCCCGACGTGGTCCTGATGGACATCAGGCTGCCCGGGATCAGCGGGATCACCGCCACCGAGCGGATCCTGGCCGCCGGGGGCGAGCAGGCGCCCAAGGTGCTGATCCTGACCACCTTCGACCTCGACGAGTACGTCTACAACGCGCTGCGCCTCGGCGCCTGCGGGTTCCTGCTCAAGGACACCCCTCCCGAGCGCCTGCTCGCCGCGATCCACACCGTCGCCACCGGCGCCGTCCTGCTGGCCCCGGCGACCACCAGGCGGCTGGTCGAGGCGTTCGCCACGCCGCCCGCCACGCCCCCGCAGCTGCCCGCGCTCACCGCGCGCGAGACCGAGGTCCTCCAGATGGTCGGGCGCGCGCTGTCCAACCGGCAGATCGCCGACCACCTGTCGGTCAGCGAGGCCACGGTCAAGACGCACCTCAACCGCCTGATGGCGAAGCTCGGCCTCTCCAGCCGCGCGCAGGCGGTCGTCCTCGCCTACGACTGCGGCCTGGTCAAGCCGCGCTCCACCGCGGCGTACGGCTGAGCCGCCGCCCTCCACCGCGGCGTACGGCCGGGTCACCGTGCTCCACCGGGCGTACGGCCGGGCCGCCGTGCCCGCCGTACCGCGGTGGTTGCAGGACGGCGCGCCGGGCTACCGCGGAAGTCACGCCGGATTCAACTCCGCGCGGGACGACCGGCATGATCTCCGCGTGTTTTTCTGGCGGCATTCGCCCTTCTTGCCCCGGTTTCATCGATATGTGAGGTGCCGTGTACGGGCGGTCACGGTGACGGTCACATGTTGAGGAGAGCAGATGACGACCATGAACGACCCCCGGCGGGCTTCCGCGGACGACCCCGCCGGTCCGGGCCGGACGCGCGGGAGGATCCGCCGGCGGGCGGTGGCGGCGACCGCCGCACTGCTGACGGCCGCCGGTTCGGTGACCGTGGTGCCGCAGCCCGCGGCGGCCGCGGCGCCGAACTTCACGGGAGACCCGACGCAGTACTGGAACACCACGCTGATCGAGATCTTCAAGCAGCTCAGGGGGCCGGACGCGGCGCCGGGCAAGCTGGCCAGGGCCGCCGCCATGATGAACGCGTCGATCTTCGACGCGGAGACCATGTACCAGGACAGGTGGGGCGTCCGGCGCTACCAGCCCTACCTGGGGGCGGGAAGCTACCCCGCGATCCTCGAAGGTCCGAACGAGGAGGAGCGGGTGATCGGCCGCACCGCGTACAACGTGCTCCGCGATCTCTTCGGCCCGAACACCAACCCGAACAGCCCCGACCAGACCAGCTATCTCGACCAGCGTTTCCGGAGCCGGTTCGGATCCGAGCCCACGGGGTTCGACATCCTGGACACGACGGTCGTCCAGCCGGTCGTCTCCCGGATGCGGGCGTTCCGGGCCGACGACGGCTCCGACGACACCTCGGTCTACACCCTGCAGAACGTCCCCGGCGCCTGGCGGCCCACCGGAGGCGCCTGCAACGAGGCGGCCAAGGCGGTGGGGCCCGAGTGGGGGGCGGTCAAGCCGTTCGCGATCGCCTCCGGCGACGCCTACCGGCCCCCGACACCGCAGTCGCGCTCCACCTACCAGGAACTGCTGGCCACCCAGGAGTACAAGAACCAGGTCGCGGCGGTGCGCCGGCTGGGCGGCGCCGCCTCCACCGCGGCGACGCCCAACCAGCGCACCGCCGAGCAGACCGCGATCGCCCTGTTCTGGGCCAACGACGTGGACGGCACCTACAAGCCCGTGGGGCAGCTGCTCGACCACACCCGCCTGATCGCCCAGCAGCGCGGGGTCACCGGCAAGTACGAGAACGCCCGCCTGTTCACCCTGGTGTCGCTGTCGCTGGCCGACGCCTCCATCGCGTCGTGGGACGCCAAGTACCGGACGCCGATCGACCTGTGGCGGCCGGAGTCGGCGATCCGCGATGGAGGGCTGGACCCGGACTGGCGACCGCTGTCGGCCGACCTCAACGGGGTCCACTTCTCACCGTGCTTCCCCTCCTGGTTCTCGGGCCACGCCACCTTCGCCGCGGCCTGGGCCGAGACGATGCGGAGCTACTTCGGGGGCGACTTCACCTTCACCGTCACCACCGGCGACCCGAGCGCCCCGGTGCGGTCCAAGACCTTCACCAGCTTCGGCCAGGCGGCCCAGGAGAACGCCGACAGCCGCGTCTACCTGGGCGTGCACTACCCCTGGGACGCGGTGGACGGCATGGCGGTCGGCAAGAAGGTCGCCGCCGACGTCTACGCCCACAAACTGACGTCCATCCCGGCGGTCAAGGGCGCCGCCCGCCGGGACTGAACCGGCGCTCCCGGGATCCGGACCGGCACGCGGGACGGGGCGCGGGGACGGGGGCGCGGGAGGCCGCGGTCACGGACGACGTGATCGCGACCTCCCGCCGGCCCCGCGTCCGGTCGTCCGCGGACGCGTCGGCCGCGCGCCGCCCCCGTCTGCCGTCCGCGGGCGGGTCACAGCCGTTCGAGGACGGTCGCGGTGGCCAGCGCGCCGCCCGCGCACATCGTCACCAGCGCGGTCGAGGAATCCGACCGCTCCAGCTCGTGCAGGGCGGTGGTGACCAGCCGGGCGCCGGTCGCGCCGACCGGGTGACCGAGCGCGATGGCCCCACCGCAGACGTTGACCCGGTCCATGTCCGGCCGGTGAACCGACGCCCAGGACAGCACGACCGAGGCGAACGCCTCGTTCACCTCGAACAGGTCGATGTCCGCCACCCGCATGCCCGCCGCGGACAGCACCCTGGCGGTCGCCTCCACCGGCCCGTCCAGGTGGTAGTACGGCTCGGCGCCGACGAGCGCCTGGGCGCGGATCCGGGCGCGGGGACGCAGGCCGTACCGGGCGGCGGCCTCCTCGCTCGTCAGCAGCACCGCCGCCGCGCCGTCGGAGATCTGCGACGAGGTCCCGGCGGTGTGCAGGCCGTCCTCTCCCATCACCGGCCGCAGCCGCGCCAGCCCCTCGGCCGTGGTCTCGCGGAGCCCCTGGTCGATGGTCACGACGCGGCTCTCCCCGGTCGGCCGTCCGTCCTCGCCCAGGACCGGGGCCGTCACCGGGACGACCTCCCGGCCGAAGCGGTCCCCGGCCCACGCCTGGGCGGCCAGGCGCTGGGACCGTACGCCGAAGGCGTCGAGCCGCTCGCGGGTCAGCCCGCGGCGCCGCGCGATCCGCTCGGCGGCGGTGAACTGGTCGGGCAGGTCGATGGCCCAGTCGTCGGGCCGGGGGTCGGCCGGGAGCACGTTGCTGCCCAGCGGGGCCCGGCTCATCACCTCGACGCCGCAGGCCACCCCGACCTCGATGACGCCCGCCTCGATGAGGGCGGCGACCAGGTGCACGGCCTGCTGGGAGGAGCCGCACTGCGCGTCGACCGTGGTCACCCCCGTCCCGTACGGCAGGCCGGCGTAGAGCCAGGCGTACCGGCCCACATGCCCGCCCTGCTCACCCGCCTGGGTGACGCACCCGGCGAAGACCTGGTCCACGGCCGCCGGGTCGATCCCGGACCTGCCGACCAGGCCGTTCAGCGCCGCGGCGAGCAGCGCCTGCGGCTTCAGGCCCGCGAGTACACCGCCGCGCCTGCCGATCGGGGTCCTGACAGCCTCGACGATCACCGCGCCCATCCGACCTCCCAGCCCGACCGCATCCGCCTGTGACTGTAACCCGTTCTAGTTTCCGGCGGAAGGCGAAGGAGGGAGGTCTCCGGAGGGGGGGCGGAGGGCGGGACGGGTGGTCTCCGGAAGAAGGTCTTCGGAAGGGGATGGAGGGCGGGGGTGGAAGGTGCCCGGAGGAAGGTCGAGGGCGGGGCGGGAAGCGGGATGGGCGGTCAGAAGCCGGCGAGCAGCCGGTCTGCCGCGATCTCGACGCGGCGCTGCACCTGCTCGTGCGTGCGACGACCGCGGAGCATCTCCAGCAGCTCCTGCACCCAGACGCTGCCCAGCGAACCGGCCAGGATGGCCTGCTCCTCGGTGGCGGTCTCCGGCGTCAGCCGTTCCCCCGGCCGGTCTCCGGCGGCACGCAGCAGCAGGCCGGTCATCCGGTCGCCGAACGGGGTGTCGACCTCGGCCATGATCAGCGAGCGGATGAGCGCGTCGGCCAGCTCGGGCTCGCGCATCAGACCGCGGGTGGCGCGCATCAGCACGTCCACGGCGCGGCCGGCGGCGGTGGCGGCGCTCGGCGGACGCCGCTCGATGCTGCCTTCGAGCAGGTCGAGCTCCTCGCTGACGACCGCGACGACCAGGTCCATCTTCGACGGGAAGTAGCGGTAGAGGGTGCCGAGGGCGACCCCGGCGCGCTCGGCGACCGTGCGCATCTGCATGGCCTCGACACCGCCACGGGAGGCGAGCGCGGCGGCGGCCTGGACGATGCGCTTGCGGCGCTGGAGCTGGCTCCTGGAGCGGGCGCCGCCGGACGCCGCCGGCTCGCCCTGTGAACCCTGTGAGCCCTGCGAACTCTGTGCGCCCGAGGCGCCCTTGGCCACGCCTGAGGACCTCTTGGCCGCACCCGAGGACCCCTTGGCCGCGCCCGGCCGGGAGGACCCGGGGGCCGAAGCGTGCGGGGCGCGGGTGGCCGCGGATGCTCCGATGGTCGTACGCGGGACACGCATGAGAACACGTTATCTGATCTCCGGTCGTCCCGGTGAGTTACCCGCCGGTTGCGAGGGGCATCGGCCCTTCCACGGAAGACGCCCGCCCGCCGTACGGCGCCGCCTGTCCGCGCCGGTGCCCCCTGGACGGGGATTGAAATCTGTTCTAGTTTCCGGATCGGTTGGCTTGAGCGTTTTAGCCCCCTGGAGCGCCCGTGGACTTCACCCTTGACGAGACGCAGAGCGAGCTGCGCGCCCTCGCCGCAGACCTCCTCGGCCGCGAGGCGGCCACCGAACGGATCGAGGCCCACGAGGCGGGCGGCGCGCCGTACGACGTGGGGCTGTGGCGCTCCCTCGCCCAGGCCGGGCTGCTGGGCGCCTGCCTTCCCGAGGAGGCGGGCGGCGCGGGGCTCGGACCGGTGGAGATGGCCGTCCTGCTGCGGGAGGCCGGGGCGCACGTGGCCCCGGCGCCGCTCCTGACGAGCCTGGTCGCCGCACTGACCGTCGCCCGGCACGGCTCCCCGGAGCAGCGCGCGGCGCTGACCCCGCTGGCCGAGGGGCGGGTGGTGCTGACCGCCGCACTGCGCGGCCCCGGCCGCGACCTCGGCGCCGCCCCCACCGTGACGGCCCGCCTCGCGGGCGAGCCCGATCCCGCAGGGGACCCCGGCGCCGCCCCCGCCGTGACCGCCCGCCCCGGCGGCGACGGGTGGGTGCTGACCGGGCGGGCCGGCGCCGTCCCCTACGCCGCCCAGGCGTCGGCGGTCCTCGTCCCCGCGACCGTCGGCGACGGCGTCGGCCTGTTCCTGACAGCCCCCGAGACGGCGGACCTGCGGCCGGTGCGCGTCTCCACCGGCGAGCCCACCGCCACGCTCACCCTCCGCGACTCCCCGGGCGAGCCGGTGGGCGCGCCGGACGGCCGGGCAGCGGAGGGCCTGCGCCTGCTGGCGCTCGCCGGGATCGTCGCCGTCGCCTCCGGCGTGCTGGCCGGGGCGCTCGCGCTGACCACCGAGCACGTCA
This sequence comes from Streptosporangium sandarakinum, assembly GCF_050942225.1. Classification (NCBI taxonomy): domain Bacteria; kingdom Bacillati; phylum Actinomycetota; class Actinomycetes; order Streptosporangiales; family Streptosporangiaceae; genus Streptosporangium; species Streptosporangium sandarakinum. The sequence goes on along the minus strand of NZ_CP192034.1, from coordinate 7,001,383 downwards.
GGAACCGCAGGCAGTTCGGCCGGGCGCTGGCCGAGTTCCAGGCGGTCACCGTGCAGATCGCCGACGTCTACATCGCCGCCCGCACCCTGGACGTCGCCATGTGGTCCGGGGTGTGGCGGCTGGCCGAGGGCATGGACGCCGAGGCCGACACCGACCTGTCCGTCGCGGCCCTCACCGTCACGGACGCGGCGCTCGCCGCGCTGCACACCTGCCAGCACCTGCACGGCGGGATCGGCCTGGACGTGGCCTACCCGCTGCACCGCCACTTCGCCTGGGGCAAGCACCACGCCCACCTGCTGGGCGGCGTGGAAGCCCGGCTCGACGCGATCGGAGCCCTCCTTCGATGATGATCGACCTGACCCCCGAGCAGCGGCGGCTCCGCCACGAGCTGCACGAGTACTTCACCGTCTGCCTGTCCGCCGAGGAACGCCGGGAGATCGCCGCCGACCCGTTCGGCCCGGCCTACATGCGGCACTGCCGCAGGCTCGGCCGCGACGGCAAGCTCGGCCTGGGCTGGCCGGAGAAGTACGGCGGCGGCGGGTACGGCCCGATGGAGCAGCAGATCTTCGCCAACGAGATCGCCCGCGCCGAGGTGCCCTACCCGATCATCACCGTGCAGACCGTCGGCCCGACCATCATGCGGTACGGCACGGCCGCGCAGAAGGAGTTCTTCCTGCCGCGCATCCTGGCCGGGGAGTGCCACTTCGCCATCGGCTACAGCGAGCCCGAGGCGGGCACCGACCTCGCGGCCCTGCGCACCACCGCGGTCCGCGACGGCGACCACTACGTCGTCAACGGGCAGAAGATCTTCACCTCGGGAGCCCACCGCGCCGACCACATCTGGCTGGCCGCCCGCACCGACCCGGCCGCGGCGAAGCACCGGGGCATCACGATGCTGATCGTCGACTGCGCCGACCCGGGCTTCTCGTGGACCCCGATCACGACCATGGACGGCCGCCACCACACCAACTCCACCTACTACACCGATGTGCGGGTGCCGGTGGACATGGTGGTGGGGGAGGAGAACCGGGGCTGGGACCTGATCGTCGAGCAGCTCAACCACGAGCGGGTCACGCTCGGCCCGGCGGGCAACATCGCGCACGTCCACGACCGCTTCCTGAGGTGGGCGCGCGCCACCGGCCTGATCGCCGAGCCCGCCGTACGGCGCGCGCTGGCCAGGGTGTACGCCTGCCTGCGGACCAACGAGCTGCTGAACTGGCAGGTCGCGGCGGGTATGGACCTGGGCTGGCTGGGAGCCCCCGACGCCTCGGCCACCAAGATCTACGGCTCGGAGCGCATGCAGGAGGTCGGCCGGATCGTCGGGGACGTCCTGGCACGGTTCGGCGACCCGGACGACGAGGAGACGGCCGACTTCACCGAGCGCCTCGACCGCGGCGTCAAGGGTGCGATCGTGCTGACCTTCGGCGGCGGCGTCAACGAGATCCAGCGCGAGCTCATCGCCATGCTGGGCCTGAACCTGCCGAGGCCGCCCCGATGACCGCCGCGAACCCTCCCGCCGGAGTCCCGGACCCGGACTTCCACGAACGGCTCACCGCGCTGGCCGAGAAGCGGATGGCGGCGGGCGAGGTGTACGGGGAGGCCGCGGCCGACCCGGTCAACCTCCCGATGATCCGGCACTGGGCCGCCGCCATGGGCGACGCCAACCCCCTCCACACCGACGCGGAGGCCGCCGCCGCGGGCGTCCACGGGGAGATCGTGGCTCCTCCGGCGATGATCCAGGTCTGGACCATGCCGGGCCTCGCCGGACCGGCCGGGCGGCCCGAGAGCGCGGGAAGCCCGATCGACGACGTGCTCTCGGCCCTCGACGCCGCCGGCTACACCGGGGTGGTCGCGACGAACTGCGAGCAGACCTACGACCGCTACCTGAGGCTCGGCGAGCGGCCGGTCCCGGCCACCCGGCTCACCGGGCTGTCCGGGCCGAAGCGGACGGCCCTCGGCGAGGGCTACTTCGTCACCTGGAACGTCACCTGGTACTCGGAGGGCGAGCGGGTGGCCGAGATGCTGTTCCGGGTGCTGAAATTTCATCCCGGGGAGCGCAAAACCACTCCCGATACCCGGCAGCCGTACCCGTTGGGACCGGCGATCAACGACGACACCGCCTTCTTCTGGGAGGGTGTGGCCCGAGGCGAGTTGCGGATCCAGAGATGCGCCGACTGCGGCGAGCTCCGGCATCCCCCCGGTCCGGTCTGCCCCTCGTGCCGCTCGGTCGGCCGGACGTACGTCGTGGCGAGCGGCGAGGGCGAGGTCTACAGCTACGTGGTGCACCACAACCCGCCGATCCCGGGATGGGAGACGCCGTTCGCGGTGGCGGTGGTCCAGCTGCCCGAGGGCGTGCGGATCGTGGGCGCCGTCGTGGACTGCGCTCCCGCGGAAGTGGGTATCGGTATGCCGTTGCGTGTGACGTATCGCCAGAAGGACGACAACCTCATACTGCCCCTCTGGGTCCCCCGGGAGACGTGATGCGGACGCTTACCGAAGACGAGGTCCAGGTCGGAGTGGCGCTCCCCGAGCTCGCGATCGACCTGACCCCCACTACGGTCGTCTCGACGGCACTGGCCACGATGGACTTCACCCCCGTCCACCACGACCCGGCGAGCGCCAGGGCACAGGGATCGAAGGACGTCTTCCTCAACATCCTGACCACGATGGGCCTCGTCGAGCGTTACGTCACCGACTGGGCGGGCCCCGAGGCGCTGATCCGCGGCATCAACGTCAAGCTGGGCGTCCCGGCCTACGCCGGCGACCGGCTGACCTTCACCGGCACCGTCGTCGGGCGGGAGAACGGCGAGTTCACCGTCGAGGTGCGGGGCAGGGTCAGCCTGGGTGACCACGCCTCGGGCACCGTCCGCGTCGCCCTCCCCGACCGCTGACCCACCAGAAAGGCCCCCCATCGTGGTCTCCTTTTCGGGGAGTACGGCCGTCGCCGGCATCGGCGCGACCGAGTTCTCCAAGCAGTCGGGCAGATCGGAGCTCCGGCTCGCCGCCGAGGCGGTGTTCGCGGCGCTGGACGACGCCGGCCTCGACCCGTCGGACGTGGACGGCCTGGTGACCTACACCCAGGACGCCAACGACGAGATCGCCGTGGCCCGCGAGGTGGGCATCGGCGACCTGACCTTCTTCTCCCGGGTCCACTACGGCGGCGGCGCGGCGTGCGGCACGGTGATGCACGCGGCGATGGCCGTCGCGACCGGCGTCGCCGAGACCGTCGTCTGCTACCGGGCGTTCAACGAGCGCTCCGGCCGCAGGTACGGTCGGCCCGACCCCGGGCTCGGCGGCGCGCCGTCGTCCCTGGGCCTGGAGATGAGCTGGCACGTGCCGCACGGGCTGATGACCCCGGCGGCGTGGGTCGCCATGTTCGCCCGCCGGTACATGCACGTCCACGGCGCGACGTCCGAGGACTTCGGCAGGGTGGCGGTCGCCATGCGGCGGCACGCGGCCACCAACCCCGCCGCGTGGTTCCACGACCGGCCGATCACCCTCGCCGAGCACCAGGCGTCGCGGTGGATCGTCGAGCCGCTGCACCTGCTCGACTGCTGCCAGGAGAGCGACGGCGCGGTGGCGCTGGTGGTCACCTCGGCCGAGCGCGCCCGCGACCTGCGGCGGACCCCGGCCCTGATCACCGCCGCGGCCCAGGGGTCGGGGGCCGGCCAGATGATGATGACCAGCTACTACCGCGACGACATGACCGGCCTGCCGGAGATGGGGGTGGTCGGCCGCCGGCTGTGGGAGCAGGCGGGGTTCGGCCCCGAGGACGTGCAGACGGCCGTCCTGTACGACCACTTCACGCCGTTCGTACTCGTCCAGCTGGAGGAGCTGGGGTTCTGCGGGCGGGGCGAGGCGCGCCACCTAGTGGCGGACGGCGGCATCGAGATCGACGGCCGGCTGCCGGTCAACCCGCACGGCGGGCAGCTCGGCGAGGCGTACATCCACGGCATGAACGGCATCGCCGAGGCCGTCCGGCAGGTCCGGGGCACCGCGGCCAACCAGGTGGCTGACGTCCGCAACGTCCTGGTCACCGCCGGCACCGGCGTGCCGACCAGCGGGCTGGTCCTGTCGGCGGGCTGAGCCGCCGGACCGCTCACGGCGTCACAGCAGACGCCGGACCGCTCACGGCGCCACGGCAGACGCCGGACCGCTCACGGCGTCACGGCGCCAGGGCGGGCACGGCGAGGAAGACGATCACCGCGATCGCCACGCAGATGAGGAAGCCCACGAACTCCCAGACCCAGTCGTGGTGACGCTCGGCGTGCCTGCCCGGCCGGCGCCTGGGCCTGCGGTGCGACCGCCCGCCGGACCGTGCCGTACGGGACGCCCGGACGCTCGTCTCCGGGACATCGGCCCGGACCCCGGTCACGGCCCCGGTCACGGCCGTGGCCCCGGCCTCGGCGTCCCCGAGGTTCCCGGCGTTCGCCAGCATCCCGGCCCGCCAGGCGGCGACCTCCTGGAAGTCGGTCGTCGCCGCGGTGGCCGTCCGGGGGTCCCGCGTCTCCGCGGTGGCCTCGGGCTCCTGCCCGTTCAGGGACCACCCGGTGTCGGCGGGCCGTTCCATCCCGTGTACGCGGACGGGTCGTTCCGGCGCGGTCCAGTCGACGATCGGCCACTCGTCGTGCGGAGCCCGTACGGCCTCCGCCCGCCCGTCGCCCGTCGCCGGGCCGGCGTCCGCGTGCGGCACGCCCCCTGTGTCCGCGAGAGGGGTCCTCCCGGCGTCCCCGTACGGGTTCGCCACGGCGTCCGTACGCGCCGTCCGGTCCTGGACCGGGGACGTCGGGGACGTCTGACCCTGGACCGGGGACGTCGTGGAGCCAGGGACGGTCAGATCCTCCAGCTCGTCGGCCCGCAGCGGCCAGCCGGGCAGTGGCCGCTCGTGCTCCCCCCGCCGGCCGGCTTCCTCGCGCCGCCCGCGATCCCCCCGCTGATCGGGCTCTTCGCGCCGCTCGTGCCGCCCGCGGTCGGTGCGCCGCCTGTCGCGGTCGCGCTCCTCGCGCGGCGCGGCGGCCACCAGCCTGTCGGTCCGGATCAGGGCCGCCCGCGCCTCGCGGGTGAGGGGCTGGAACAGGTTCCCCACGGAGGGGAACCCGTCCGGCGACGGCGGTGATGACGGTGACGGCGATGACGACGACGGTGACGGCGGCGACGGCGACGCCTCGGGTTCGAGCACGTCCCCGGGGACCGGGGCGGACAGGGGCGCCGAGCCGCGCGGCGAGGGCCGGCGCAGCCTCGCCCGCCGGGCGCGGGGCGACATGTCGTCGAGCGAGGTCAGGACCGCGTCCTTGAGCCGGGGTATCGGCTCGGTGGTGGCCTCGTGCGCGGAGACCACATCCGGGTTCGGCGGCGAGAGGAGGTCGGACGCACGGTCCCGCGCGGAGGAGCCGGGGTGGCCCGAAGATCCGCGGGAGCCGGTGGGACCCGAGGGTTCGGACGATCCGGGGGAGCCGGGGAAGGCCGGGGAGCCCGAGAGGCCAGGAGAACCGGGCGAGCCGTCGCGCGGTCCGCCCGCCGGTCCGATCGGCAGCGGGAACACGGTGGTGCTGGTCAGCGCGTCGGTCTCGGAGGGCGGGAGCGGCCACACCGGGGGCGCGGGCCACAGCCTCCTCAGCGGGGGACCGGAGGGGCGCGATGCGGAAGCCGTACCGGGCCGGATGCCCGGCGTGGCGGGAGCCGCACCCGGCCGGACCCCCGGCGGAGCGGAAGCCGTACCCGGCCGGACTCCCAGCACGGTGGCGCGCAGGCCCGGCGGTGGGACGGCCCAGGGGGCGCGGGCGAGGACGTCGCGGATGGGCGCGGCGTCCAGGGCGCCGAACACCTCGGCCATGCGGTCCGGAACCCTCATCGAGGCCAGGGCCGGGCGCAGCGCCTGGGCGAAGCGCCGGCAGGCGCTCACGGTCAGCTCGTCGGCGGTGTCGGCGGCCACGTCGAGCACCCAGGAGAGCTCGAAGGCGTCCATCTCGCACACGCCGGACAGGTACAGCACCTCGCGCTGGTGGGGTCGCAGGTCGCGCAGCACCCGCCCGACGAAGGCGGCCACCAGGTCGGCTCCGGCGACCGGCGGCGCGTAGACGACGTCGCGGTGCTGGATCTCGCGGCGGGCCAGCGCGTAGAGGGCGGCGCGCGGCGGCCCGGCGGTCTCCACGGCGGCGAAGACGGCCGTCAACGCGGCGGCTGCGGCGCCGGGATCACCGAGCTGGTCGTGACAGTACGCGAACAGTCCGGCGGCGTGACGGTCGTAGAGCTCGGCGACGAGGTCACCACGCGAGCGCCGACCGAGGAGCGGTTGGGTCACGGGACCGGTTCCTCTGGTGGTTCGGATGGTTCAGGCGGGGGCATCTGACGATGAACCCGGGCGAGCGGAATACGTACGGTGCCTAAGTGGCTGTTGATGCATGTGTGTCAGATGAGTCACTCCCCACGATATGGGTAATCATGCCGGGTCGGCGGGCCCAATCGCACTATTGACTGCCCTTTCCCCGGAGGGCTTGCTAGCCTGAGCGGCCCCCTGGTGGGGGCCATGGGAGGGTTGAGTTGGATACCTCACCTTTGTCGGTCCCGCGTTAGACCATGGGGCGGTTGTGGGCAGGGGGTCCCACGCCCCGCCGGCGAGCAAAAGGTTACGCATGATCACATTCGACCGTGTCACCAAGCGATATCCAGACGGAACCGTCGCCGTGGACGACCTCAGCCTCGAAGTCCCCACGGGCGGGATAACCGTGTTCGTCGGCCCCTCCGGATGCGGCAAGACGACGTCCCTCCGGATGATCAACAGGATGATCGACCCGAGCGAGGGCCGCGTCCTCCTCGACGGCGTGGACGTCACCACCGTCGATCCGCCCACGCTGCGGCGGGGCATCGGCTACGTGATCCAGCAGGCCGGTCTCTTCCCGCACCGGAAGATCGTGGACAACGTCGCGACCGTGCCCCAGCTCCTCGGGTGGGACCGGCGGAAGGCCCGGGACCGCGCTATGGAGCTGCTGGAGCGGGTGGGCCTGGACACCGGCCTCGCGAACCGCTATCCCTTCCAGCTCTCCGGCGGCCAGCAGCAGCGCGTCGGCGTGGCCCGCGCGCTCGCGGCCGACCCGCCGGTGCTGCTGATGGACGAGCCGTTCAGCGCGGTGGACCCGATCGTGCGCGCGAGCCTGCAGGACGAGCTGCTGCGGCTCCAGGCCGAGCTGCACAAGACGATCGTGTTCGTCACCCACGACATCGACGAGGCCGTCAAGCTCGGCGATCGGGTCGCCGTGCTGCAGGTGGGCGGGCACCTGGCGCAGCTCGACGACCCCGCGACGCTGCTGGCCAGGCCCGCAGACGGGTTCGTCCGGGAGTTCCTCGGCCGCGACCGGGGAATCCGGCGGTTGTCGTTCGTCCCCGGCGAGGGCCTGCGGCTGCGCGACGATCTGACCGTGCCGGTCTCCGCCGACGTCGCCTCGGCCCGCGGTACGGCGGAGCCCTGGCTGGCCGTGGTCGGCCCGGACGGCGGACCCCTGGGCTGGGCCGCCACCTCCGGTCTTCCGAAGAGCGGGACGTTCGAGGCGGTGCCGCTCGCGCCGTACGGGACGTTCGTCAGGGGCCGGGACTCGCTCCGCGCGGCGCTGGACGCGGCGCTGCTGTCCCCCTCGGGGAACGCGATCGCGGTGGACGACTCCGGGCGGGCCGAGGGCGTGGTCACCCGCGAGGTCCTGGACGAGGCGCTGGTCCTGGCCGCCCGGGAGGCGTCCCGCGTGGCGGGGGAGACCCGGGCCGGCGAAGGACCCGGGGAGGCCGGCGGAGCCCGGGAGGCCGCGGATGGACGGTGAGCCCCTGGTCCGCTGGGACTGGATCTGGCGCAACTGGAGCACCGGCCGGGCCGGCAGCATCGACTCCCTGCTCCAGCAGCACGTGGTGATGGCGCTGCTGCCGGTCGTGCTCGGGCTGGTCGTCGCGCTGCCGATCGGGCTGGCCTGCGTGCGCTGGCGCTGGCTGTACCAGCCGACGGCCGGGCTGATGAACGTCGTCTACGCGCTGCCGTCCCTGCCGGTCTTCATGCTCCTGCTCCCGGCGACCGGCCTCGGACCGGCGACCGTGATCATCCCGCTGAGCTTCTACGGCGTGGCCGTGCTGATCCCCGCCGTGGTGGACGGCATCGCCTCTGTCCCCGACCACGTGCGGCAGTCGGCGGTCGCGATGGGCTTCACCCCGCTGCGCCGGCTGCTCCGGGTCGAGCTGCCGATCGCCGTCCCGGTGGTGCTGGCGGGCCTGCGCGTGGTCGCGGTCTCCAGCATCAGCCTGGTCAGCGTGGGCGCGCTCATCGGCCAGGGCGGGCTGGGCAACCTGTTCACCGACGCGTTCAAGCGGGACTTCCCCACCCCGGCGGTCGTGGGCATCGTGCTCATCGTGGCGCTGGCCCTGCTGGTGGACGGCCTCCTGCTCGCCGCGCAGCGGCTGCTCACCCCCTGGCAGCGGGCGAGGGGGAGCGCGTGAACTGGCTGACCGACTTCTTCGGCGACCCGGCCCACTGGTCGGGGCCCGACGGCATCCCGGCCCGGCTGCTGGAGCACCTGGCGTTCTCCGCGGCGGCGCTGCTGCTGGCCGCGCTGATCGCGCTGCCGCTGGGGCTGTGGATCGGCCACACCGGCCGGGGCGCCTACTTCATCGTGGCGACGGTCAACGTCGCCCGCGCGATACCCACCCTCGGCCTGCTCGTGCTGTTCGTGCTGCTGCTCGGCACCACCACGGTCTGGCCGGTGCTCATCCCGCTGGTGGCGCTGGCGGCGCCGCCCATCCTGGTCAACACCTACGAGGGCGTCCGGGGCGTGGACCCCGACCTGCGGGACGCCGCGTACGGCATGGGCCTGCGCGGCGGCCAGGTCCTGGGCAGGGTGCTGGTGCCGGTGGCGCTGCCGCTGATCCTGCTCGGGCTGCGGCTCTCGGCCGTCCAGGTGGTGGCGACCACGACCGTGGCGGCCTACGCCGGGCTCGGCGGGCTGGGCCGTTTCATCATCGACGGCCTGGCGACGAAGGACTACGCGAGCGTCGCGGGCGGCGCCGTGCTGGTGGTGCTGTTCGCGCTCGCCGTACAGCTGCTGTTCACGTTGGCACAGCGGACGGCGGTGTCACCGGGGGTGAGCCGGAGACAGCGCGTCCGCTAATCTACTAATAACCCCCCGTTTGAAAGGGAAATGCACGATGAAGCGTCTGTTCGGCACCGCGGCGGTAATCCTGTCCGCGGCGCTCACACTTACCGCGTGCGGCGGGGGAGACCCCCTGACCAGCGCCTCCGCGAGCCCGGCCACCACCGGTTCCGGCTCGGGATCGGGTTCCGGGGGCGGCAAGGCCGTCGTCGGCTCCTTCGACTTCCCCGAGAGCGTCCTGCTCGCCTCCATCTACGCCCAGGCGCTGGAGGCCAAGGGCGTCACGGTCGAGGAGAAGCCCAACATCGGCAGCCGTGAGATCGTCTACGACCAGGTCAAGAGCGGCGGCCTGACCGTGCTCCCCGAGTACAACGGGGCGCTGCTGGCGTTCATCGACCCGAAGACCACGGCCGCGTCCAAGGAAGAGGTCAACGACGAGCTGAAGGCCAAGCTCCCGGCCGAGGTGGAGATCCTCGACTCGGCCGCCGCCGAGGACAAGGACTCCCTCACGGTCACCAAGGAGAGCGCGACCAAGTACAAGCTCACCACGATCGAGGACCTCGCCAAGGTCTCCAAGCAGAACGCCGTCGGCGGCCCGCCCGAGTTCAAGAAGCGGCGCGAGGCCCAGTTCAAGGACGTCTACGGCCTGGAGTTCAAGGAGTGGAAGCCGACCGGCGCGACCACCGCCGACGCCGTCAAGAGCGGCACGGTCCTGACCGGCAACGTCTTCACGACCGACCCGAAGATCGTGCTCAACGACCTGGTCCCGCTGGAGGACCCCAAGAACGTCTTCAGCGCCCAGAACGTCACCCCGCTGGTCAACAAGGCGGCCGCGAACGACACGGTGCGGACCACGCTGAACGCGATCTCCGCCAAGCTCGACACCCAGACCCTCGTCGACATGATGAAGCGCGTCGCGGTGGACAAGGACGACGCCGCCGTGGTCGCCAAGGACTGGCTGACCAAGAACGGCCTGGCCTCCTGACCTCCATCCGGGCCCGGTCGCGTGGCGGCACCGGGCCCGGAGGTCCGGGATGATTGCGGTATGAGCGAGTTCACCGAGGCCATGGCGGGGGTGGCGACCGCGGTGACGGTGGTCACCGTCAACGACGAACGCGACGACGTGGGCGGCACGGTCGGCACCTTCACGTCCGTCTCGCTCGACCCCGAGCTGGTGATGGTGAGCCTCGCGAACACCGGATACCTCAACGAGCTGCTGCTGCGCCGCGACCGCTGGGCGGCCAGTGTGCTGTCGGCCGGGCAGAAGGCGATCGCCAGCCGCTTCGCCACCCCGGGCCGTCCCGGCGCGCGGCTGCTGCTCGCCGGGACGCCGCACCACCGGGGTGAGCTGAGCGGGGCGCTCGTCGTGGAGGGCGGCGTGGCCGCGCTGGAGGCCGAGACGACGCACGTCGTCCCGGCCGGCGACCACACGCTCTACATCGCCCGGGTGCTGGGCGTGAGCTACGTCGAGCCGTCGCTCGCCCCGCTCGTACGGCTCCGCGGCCGCTACCGCCCCGCCGGCGGCCCGGACACCCGCTGACGCGCCGGGACCCGACGGCTAGCGGATCGTCCAGGAGCCGGGGAGCATGAGCGGGCCGTACGACGGCAGGCCCAGCTCGGCGGCGAGGTGGGAGATCGAACCCCACGACTCCAGCCGGACCCGGGACAGCGCGGCGGCCTTGTCCTCGCTCGACTCCGCCGGGCGCAGCCGCTCCAGCGGGCTCAGCCTGGGGTAGACCCGCACCGGGGCGTCGGCGGCGACGCCCGCCTTCTTCCGCGCCAGGGCGAGGGCGTCCTCCAGGCCGCCGAGCTCGTCGACGAGCCCGTGCGCGTGGGCGTCCGCGCCGGTCCAGACCCGGCCCCTGGCCAGCTCGTGGACGCGCTCGCGCGGCAGGTCACGGCCCTCGGCGGCCTTGGCCACGAAGTCGTCGTAGACCCGGTCCAGCCAGGCGTTGACCCGAGCCCACTGGGCCTCGGAGAAGGCGTTCGTCGGGGAGAACATCCCGGCGTTGGCGCCCTCGCCGACCGTCTCGGAGGAGATGCCGATCTTCTCCAGCAGCCCGCCGATGACGGCCTTGCCGCCGAACACGCCGATGGAGCCGGTGAGCGTGCCCGGCTGGGCCACGATCGCGTCGGCGGCCATCGAGACCATGTAGCCGCCGGAGGCCGCGAGGTCGCCCATCGAGACCACGACCGGCTTGCCCGCCTTACGGGTCAGCACCACCTCGCGCCAGATGGCGTCGGAGGCGACGTAGGAGCCGCCGGGGCTGTCCACCCGGAACACGACGGCCTTGACGTGGTCGTCTTCGCGGGCCGCGCGCAGGGCCGCGCAGACGGTGTCGGAGCCCATCGCCCCGCCGCCGCCCAGCGGGCTGCGGCCGCTGCGGCCGAGCCGTACCGCGCCGTTGCCGTGGACCAGCGCGACGACGTCCTCGCCGGGGCGGGGCAGTTTCTTCGCGATCGGGCCGCGGGCGTAGCGGGCGACGTAGAGGAGCCGGGAGTCCTCACCGGCGGCCTTCTTGACCTCGTCGTAGACCTCGTCGCGGTAGGCCATCCGGTCCACCAGGCCCGCCTCGACGGCCTCGGCGCCGATGAACGGCCCCTGATCCACCAGCTCGCGGACCTTGGCGGGCTCCATCCCGCGGCCCTCGGCGATGCCCGCGACGACCTGCTCGGTGATCGACTCGGTGATCCGGCCCATCGACTCGCGATGCGCCTCGGTCATGTGGTCCTGGGTGTAGGTGTTGGCCGCGGTCTTGTACTCGTGCCGCTGGCCGATCTGGTAGTCCACGCCGAGCTTGCCGAGCGCGCCCTTCAGGAAGCGCTGCTCGATCGCGACGCCGGTGAGTCCCACGTCGCCCGACGGCTGCAGGTAGACCCGCTCGAAGGCGGTGGCCAGGTAGTAGGGGACGGTGCCCGCGCCGAACTCGCCGAACGACTCGGCGAACGCGACCGTCAGCTTGCCCGCCTCGCGCAGCCGGGCCACGGCTTGGCGCAGCTCCTGCACCATCGCCAGTCCCAGCGGGCGGGTGCCGATCTTGACGACCAGGGCCTTGACCCGCGTGTCCGTCCGGGCGCGCTTGAGGCCGGACAGCACGTCGCTCAGCCGCGGCCTGCGCATGGACAGCACCGCGTTCAGCGGGTCGGCCGGGGGGCCGTCGAGCAGGCCCTCGGTGAGGTCGAGCTCAAGGACCAGCGGGGCGGTGCGCCGCTGCCGGAACCGGTCGACGGAATCGATGATCACCTTGGTCGCGTCCATGGCTAACACCCTAGGCGACCAAAAAGCTACTTATGCGATACGGAGGACATTCACCCCTTTCCGTAGCATCGAGGTGGACGAGGTGAGCGAGGCGCCGGTGAGCCGCCGCTTCTCCGCCGTGGCGATGACGCTCCCGACCGTGGCCTTCGCGCTCCCCGCGGATCCCGTACGGCCGGCCTTCGCGGTGAGGCCGGCCGCGCCGTGCGCCCAGTTCAGCCAGGCGGCCAGCAGCTCGCCGTCCAGCGCGGCCCGCGCCGTCCGCTTGGCCGGGCGCAGCACCCGGTAGGCAGTGCCGAGCGTGGAGGCGCGGGTGACCTCGGGGAAGACCGCGCTCGCCTTGGAGACGAGCCGCAGGTAGCAGCCGAGCGTCCCGTCGCTCAGCACGCCCTTGCCCCGGGTCATCTCGACGGCCCACTGCGCCGCGGTCAGGCGCTTTCCTCCCCTGCCCCGGGTGCAGACGACGGGCGCGGGCGCCGGGGGACCGGGAGGCGCGGCGGTTACCGTGACGGTGACCGTCACCGTCGGCAGCGGGACGGGCTCCGGCTCGGCGGGCGCCGGGGTGTCCTCCGGGTTCGGGGCCGGGCCGGAGCTGGGGTCCGGGACGGGGGCGTCGTCCGGGCCGTCCCCCGCACCGTCCCCGGAGCCGTCGCCGGGCTCCTGGGTGGCCGGCGGGCCGGGCGCCCGGCCGGTCAGCGCGCCGTACACGTCGAGGCGCGGGGTGGTGACCCCGTCGTAGACGATCGGGCGGCCCGCCGCGGTCAGCCTGCCGACGAGCGCGTCGGGGGAGGCGTCGGCGGACTTCTGCGCCAGCGCCGCCAGCGCGCCGGTGACGTGCGGGGTCGCCATCGAGGTTCCGCTGTAGACCGCGGTGCCGCCGCCGGGCACCGCGGAGTCGATCTCAAGGCCCGGCGCGAAGAGGTCCAGTGTCGGGCCGTGGTTGGACCAGGAGGGCACCCGGTCGTCGTCGCCCACCGCGCCCACGGTCACCGCGCTGGAGACGCACGCGGGTGCGCCGCCGCCCGCCACGCCCTCGTTCCCGGCGGCGGCGACGGTGACGACGCCCCGGGCGCGCAGCGCGTCGATCCGCTGCTTCAGCGGGCCGATCTCCGGCTCACCGTCACACGACCCCGAGTAGAAGCCGCCGCCGAGGCTGAGGTTCACCGCGATCAGGCCCGGCCGGGAGGTGTCCTTCAGCCTGATGAGGTGGTCGAGGGCGAGCAGGATCGTGGACTCGTAGGCGCCCACGCACGCGTCCTCGGTCACGCACTCCTCGACGCCGTCGAACCGGCTGAAGACCTGGACCGCCACGACGTCGGCGCCCGGCGCGACGGCGTGCGCGATGCCCGCGACATGGGTGCCGTGGTCGCACAGGTTGACCGCGCCGCTCACGCACGCCGCCGTCTTCGCGTCGGCCGAGCCCGGGCCGGTCTGTGTGCCCTGCCCGTTGGGGCACAGGGACTTCGCGCCGCCGTCGGCCGCCGAGAAGCACGCCTCGTCCACGACCTTCCCGTTCAGCGCTGGGTGGCCGGCGTCGATCCCGGTGTCCACCACCGCGATCGTCCGGCCCTCGCCGGTCGCGCCCTCGGCGACGGCCCGGTCGGCCCCGATCAGCGCCAGCCCGGAGGACAACGAGGCGGCGGAATAGGCGCGGTCACGCCGGACCGACACCACCCGGGGGTCGGCGGCCAGCGCCTCCAGGGACTCGCCCGTGCCCTCGACCACCAGGAAGGAGGTGTCCGGCGGCTGCAGCAGGACCTCGGTGCCGGGCAGCGTCCGCGCCTCGCCGGCCACCGGCGCGGCCTCGGCGGGCGCGGTCACCTCGACGATGACCCGGCCACCGTCCCCGCCGCCGTTTTCGCCGTCCTCGCCGCCGAGCCCGGCCTCCAGCTTCGGCCGCTCCGCCGGTGGCGTCTCCTGTACGGCGGGCGGGTTCTGCGCGACCGGCGGATCCTGTGCGGCAGGCGTCCCCTCGGGCGGGGCCGTACCGGTGGCGGCCGGAGCCGGGACCGTACCGGCGGTGTCCGTGACCGGGGCCGTGACGGCGGCCGGAGGCGGGGCGGGCGGGGAGTCGGCGGCGAGCGCGGGCGCGGCCGGGGTGATGGTGAGCATGATCGCCATGGCCACGAGAGCGCGAAGTCGCACACGTCCTCCGGGGGATGAAACGGGCGATTCGGAGTCTAGGGAGCGTCTCGCCTCCGGTGAATACCTTCGCGACGGATTTCCGGATCTTCCCAGGTCGCGTTCAGGGCCGGGCGGTCCCGGGCGTGGGGCGGCGTGGGAGGAGGCCCGTGTTGGGAACGGCTCGGGATTCCCGAGTGTGAGACGGCGTGGGAGCCCTGAGTGTGGGACGGCGCGCGGGCCGGGGCGAGGGACGGCGCGGGAGCCGGGACGTCCGGTTGATCATTTATGGAAGCATGTACTAATCTTCTTTCTCATTATGAACGACGTACATAATTTCGAGGTCGATACAGCCGGTTTCCACTACGACCCCCGGGTCAGGGCCACCATGGCCCGGTTCGTCACCGACGGCGGTGATCCGCTCGCCTTCGAGGCGGCCGCGGCCGTCCGCACCGCCCACCGCGCCGTCGAGCGCATGCGCTCCCACGGCTCCGAGGGCCGGGGGCTCAGCGCGGGCGCGCTCGACGTGCTGATCCGCCTGGACGGCGAGGAGCGAGGACTCAGCATCGGCGAGCTCGCCCGAGCCGCCGGGGTCAGCTCGCGCAACGTCACCGGGCTGGTGGACACGCTGGAACGCGACGGCCTGGTCCGCCGGGTCCCCGACGAGGCGGACCGGCGTTCGGTCCTCGCCGAGATCACGCCCGCCGGACGGGCCTGGCTGGACGCCTTCCGTAAGCCCACGCAGGCGGCCATGCGGGCGATGTTCCGCGGATTCACGCCCGAGGAGCTGGTCGTCTTCCGCGACCTCTGCCTGCGGCTGGCCGACAACCAGATCCGGCTCTCCGCCCACCTCCGCCAGAACGGACAGCGCGATGACCACTGACACTCCGGCCGGAACGGACGGCGCAATGACCACCGACACCCCGGAGCGGACCCGTCACGCCGTGCGGGGCTACCACGAGGCGCGCTTCCGCGGCGACGCGACCGCGGCGTACCTCGGCGAGCCGTTCCGTTTCCAGAGCCCGTTCATCACCTCCGACGACCGCACGGGACACCTGGCCACGCTGCCGGGGTTCGTGTCGATCGTGACGGGGGTCGACCTGATCAGCGAGCTGTACGGCGAGGCGGAGGCGACGCTCGTGTACGACGTGCACACCGCGACGCCGGCCGGCACCCAGCGCACGGCAGAGCACTTCCACCTCGATGGCGGTGTGATCACCTCGATCACGCTGGTGTTCGACACCGCGCCCTGGCAGTCGATGAGGGAGTGGATAGAGCCCTGACGGGACACCGCCGCGCCGCGTACGACGGAACGGGCCCGGACATGGCTCGACCCCCCGCGGCCTTGAGCGCACGGAGGGCCGAGCGAGCGAAACTTTACCGGAGTCCGCCTGCCATGGCGCTGACGAGCTCACCGTTGGCGGTGTCGCCGCTGGTCTCCCAGAAGAAAGCGCCGCCCAGACCCTGGTTCTTGGCGTAGGTCATCTTGCCGGCGATGGTGGCCGGGGTGTCGTAGCTCCACCACTGGCCGCCGCAGAAGCCGTAGGCGGTGCCGGCGACGGTGCCGGTGACCGGGCACTTGGTCTTGATGACCTTGTAGTCCTCGATGCCCGCCTCGTAGGTGCCGGGGGCGGCCCCGGTGGCGGTGCCGCCGGGCGCGGCCTGCGTCACACCGGTCCAGCCGCGGCCGTAGAAGCCGACGCCGAGCAGGAGCTTGGACGCCGGGACGCCCTTGGCCTTCAGCTTCTGGATCGCGGCGTCGGAGTTGAAGCCCTCCTTCGGGATGCCGGTGTAGGAGGTGAGGGGCGAGTGCGGGGCGGTCGGGCCCTTGGCGTCCCAGGCGCCGAAGAAGTCGTAGGTCATCGGCATCAGCCAGTTCAGGCTCGCCGCCGCGCCCGCGTAGTCGGTGACGTCGAGCTTGCCGCCGGAGGAACCGTCGGCGGTGATCGCCGCGGTGACCAGCGCGCTGGAGCCGAACTTGGCGCGCACCGCGGAGACCACGTTCTTGAAGGCGTTCGGGCCGCTGGTGTCACAGGTCAGGCCGCAGGCGTTGGGGTACTCCCAGTCGATGTCGATGCCGTCGAAGACGTCGGCCCAGCGCGGGTCCTTCACCAGGTTGTAGCAGGACTCGGCGAACGCCGCGGGGTTGGCCGCGGCCTGGGTGAACCCGCCGGACCAGGTCCAGCCGCCGAACGACCACAGCACCTTGAGGTTCGGGTAGGCCTTCTTGAGCTTACGGAGTTGGTTGAAGTTGCCGCGCAGCGGCTGGTCCCAGGTGTCGGCGACGCCGTCCACGCTCTGGTCGGCGGTGTAGGCCTTGTCGTAGTCGGCGTAGGAGTCGCCGATCGAGCACCGGCCGCCCGTGGTGTTGCCAAAGGCGTACAGGATGTGGGTCAGCTTCGCCGCGGTGCCGCTGGTGGCGAGGTTCTTCACGTGGTAGTTGCGGCCGTAGACGCCCCATTCGGTGAAGTAGCCGACGAGCTTCTTGCCGCCCGGGGTGCCGGGGTCGTCGGTCGGGGTGACCGTGGGGGTCGGGGTGGGAGTGATCGTGGGGGTCACGGTCGGCGTGGGGGAGGGGTCCGTGGGGCCGCCGCCGCAGGGGGCGCCGTTGAGCTTGCAGTTCAGCACGCCGGACAGCCCGCCCGGCGCGCCGTTGAAGCCGAAGCTCACCGAGGCGCCCGCGGCCAGGGCGCCGTTCCACGGCTTGTTGGCGAAGGTGTAGTGGTTGCCGCTCTTGGTCATGTCGGCGTCCCACGCCGAGGAGACCGAGTTGGCGGCCGGCAGGTCGAACTCGACCTTCCAGCTCGTCAGGGGGCTCGTACCCGCCTTGACGGTGACCTTGCCCTCGAAACCGGTGCCCCAGTCCGAGGCGGTCACGTAGGTGGCGGTGGCCGGCGTGGCGGCCGTCGCGGTGCCGATCCCGACGGGGACTAACAGCGCTGCCGCAGCGATGAAGGAGCCGATGGTGATTCTTCGCAAGGGTCACTCCAGGTCAGAGAGTTCCTAGCCCCCGTACATATAGGAAAGTTTCCTATTGATTAACCGAGCGTAGGTTCCCGTTGTCCCGGGGTCAATGCCTTGTTCGCGGCCGTGTGGCCGACTGCGGCCCGCCGAGGATGGCCCGGAAACGGCGAACGGGCCGGCCACAACGCGTGTGACCGGCCCGTTCGCGGCGCGGCGCGGCGGCCGGGGCCGCCAGAGGGCGGTGAAAAGACAGTCGGAAAAACTTACCGGCCGCTGTCGGAACGGGCGGAGCCGCCCGAGCCCGGGACCCCTTCCGACGGCTCGGCGGTCTCACCCGAGGCCCCGACAACCGGCTTCACGGCCACGCCCGGGGCTCCGGCGGCGGGTTCCGCGGCCGTGTCCGGGGTTCCCGGCGCGGGCTCCGCGATCACACCCGGGACGTCGGCCACGGGCTCGGTGGCCATGCCCTCGCCGCCCCCGGTGACCGCCACGGTCTCCGGCGCCGCCGGTTCCACGACGGTCTCCGTCACCATCGGCTCCGCGTCCGGGGGCGGGACGTCGCCGGCGCCCTCCTCGGCCAGGACCTCCTCGGCCGCCTCCTCCACCACGGCCGCCGCCGCGGTCAGCGCGGCCGCGGCCTCGGTGGCCGGGTCCTCGACGCGCTCCCCGGCGTGCCGGAGCCAGACGGCGCCCAGCGGCGGGACGCGCAGCCGGGCGGAGTACGGCTGGCCGTGCCAGGACTCCTCGACCGCCTCCACCGCGCCGAAGTTCCCCACGCCGCTGCCCGCGTAGTCGTAGGCGTCGGTGTTGAGCACCTCCTCCCACGCGCCTCCCCACGGCAGGCCGAGGCGGTAGTCCTCGTGCGGCGCGCCGGAGAAGTTGACCACGCAGGCGACGGCCGATCCGTCGGGCGCCAGGCGCAGGAACGACAGCACGTTGCCCTGCGCGTCGTCGGCGTCGATCCAGCGGAAGCCGTCCGGGGAGATGTCCTGCGTCCACAGCGCCGGGGTCTCCCGGTAGACGCGGTTCAGGTCGCGCACCAGCCGCTGCACGCCCCGGTGCAGGTCGAAGTCGAGCACCCACCAGTCGAGCCCGCGCGTCTCCGACCACTCCGAGCCCTGGCCGAACTCCCCGCCCATGAACAGCAGCTGCTTGCCGGGGTGGGCCCACATGTAGGCGAACAGCGCGCGCAGGTTGGCGAACCGCTGCCACTCGTCGCCGGGCATCTTGCCGAGCAGCGACCCCTTGCCGTGGACCACCTCGTCGTGCGACAGCGGCAGCACGAAGTTCTCCGAGTAGGCGTACATCAGGGAGAACGTCATCTGGTGGTGGTGGTACTGCCGGAAGACCGGCTCGTGCGCCAGGTAGGCGAGGCTGTCGTGCATCCAGCCCATGTTCCACTTGAACCCGAACCCGAGGCCGCCCAGGTGCACCGGCCGCGAGACGCCGGGCCACGCCGTCGACTCCTCGGCGACGGTGACGATCCCCGGCTGGTCACGGTAGACGACCGCGTTCATCTCCTTGAGGAACTCGACCGCGTCGAGGTTCTCCCGCCCGCCGTACTGGTTGGGCGTCCACTCGCCCTCGCGCCGCGAGTAGTCGAGGTAGAGCATGGAGGCGACCGCGTCCACCCGCAGCCCGTCGATGTGGAACTCGCGCAGCCAGTACAGCGCGTTGGCGACCAGGAAGTTGCGCACCTCCCGGCGGCCGAAGTCGAAGACGTAGGTGCCCCAGTCGGGGTGCTCGCCCCTGCGCGGATCGCCGTGCTCGTACAGCGGCGTCCCGTCGAACCGCGCCAGCGCCCACTCGTCCTTCGGGAAGTGCGCGGGCACCCAGTCGACCAGGACCCCGATGCCCGCCCGGTGCAGGCTGTCGACCAGGTGGCGGAACTCGTCGGGCGTGCCGAACCGGGAGGTCGGCGCGTAGTAGGACGTCACCTGGTAGCCCCACGAGCCGCCGAACGGGTGCTCGGCCACCGGCATGAACTCCACGTGCGTGAACCCCATGTCCACCACGTACTCGACCAGCTCGGTGGCCAGCTCCCGGTAGGACAGGCCCGGCCGCCACGACCCGAGGTGCACCTCGTAGACGCTCATCGGCTCCTTCACCGCGACGCGCTCGGCCCGGCGGCGCATCCACTCGGCGTCCTGCCACTCGTGGTACGAGGCGTCGACCACCGAGGCCGTCGCGGGCGGCACCTCCGTGCGCCGGGCCATCGGGTCGGCCTTGGCCCGCCAGACGCTGTCGGCGCCCAGGACGGAGAACTTGTACCGCTCGCCCTCCTCCAGCCCCGGGACGAACAGCTCCCACACCCCCGAGGAGCCCAGCGACCGCATCGGGTGGCCCGAGCCGTCCCAGTGGTTGAAGTCGCCGATCACCCGGACGCCCCGCGCGTTCGGCGCCCACACGGCGAAGGCCACGCCGTCGGTGTCCTCGTGCCGCATCACCCGGGCGCCGAGCACCTCCCACAGCCGTTCGTGGCGCCCCTCGCCGATCAGGTGCAGATCCACCTCGCCCAGCGTGGGCCAGTGCCGGTAGGGATCGGACATCTCGTACGGCTCGGCCCCGGCGTAGGAGACCCGGAACCGGTAGTCCGGGACCTTGTCCAGCCCGGGGACCATCACCTCGAAGACCCCGTACGCCACGTGCTCCATGTCGTGGACCTGGTCGTCCAGCACGAGCTGGACCTTCTGCGCCAGGGGACGCAGTGCCCGGACCGTCACGCCTTTCGGCCCGGGATGCGCCCCGAGGATCGAATGCGGGTCGTGGTGTGCCCCTCCCGCCAGGCGGTTCAGGTCCAGGTGCGCGTTCATGGATCACTCCCGTAACTCGGTGTCCCCTACCCTGCCCTCCCCGGGCACCTCAACCCATGCCCGTGTCCGCTATCACCATGCGTGCCATGAAAACGTAGGAGACGCAGGCGGGGAAATCCGTTCGTCCGTTGCCGGCTGCCCACTGCCTGGTCGTAGCGTCCCACCCGGCGGACACCACCTGCAAAACCCGCCGCGCCCTTCCCGACGTCCACCGCGTACTTCCCGGTTTTCCGCCGCGCACTTCGCCATGTCGGCCGTACCTCGGCGACGTCGAGGTACGACCGCCGCCGAGGTACGGCCGGCAACGCCGCCGAGGTGCGGCCGGCGCCGCCGGGAGGTACGGCCGGCACCCTCAGGCGGAGTCGGCGCAGTCGCCGGCCGCGGTCTCGATCCGGGCCGTCACCTGGGTCGACAGCCGTTCGAGCGCGGCGACCTGCTCGGGGGTGAGCCCCTCGAAGAACAGGCTCCGGACCGCCTCGACGTGCCCGGGGGCCGCGGCGGTGATGGCCTCGCGGCCGGCGTCGGTGAGCACGACGAACGCCCCCCGGCCGTCCTCGGGGCACTCCTCGCGGCTGATCAGGCCGCGGCGCTGCATCCGGGTCAGGTGGTGCGACAGGCGGCTCTGCTCCCACTGCAGCTCGCGCTGGAGCTCGAAGGGGCGCAGCCGTCCGTCCGGGGTGTCGGTGAGCTCGACGAGCACTCCATAGTCGGCCAGGGAGAGGCCGGAGTCGGCCTGCAGCTGCCGGTTGAGCAGGGCGGTCAGCTGCCCGTGCATCCGTATGTACGCCCGCCAGGCGCGCTGCTCCTCCTCGCGGAGCCATCTGGGGCTTTCCATGCCTCCCACCCTACCCAAGTGGATGACACGTCATCGGAATTGCGGAATGGATGACGTGTCATGTACGTTGTGGGCGTGTGAATGACACGTCATCCAACCGGATGGCAGATCACGAAGGAGAGCGTCATGACCGTCACCGCCACCGAGTTCGCCAAGCTCACCGGCACCTACACCATCGACCCGGCCCACACCCGCATCGGGTTCGTCGCCCGGCACGCGATGGTGACGAAGGTCCGCGGCGCGTTCAACGAGTTCGAGGGCACCGCCGTCATCAACGGCGACGACCCGGCCGCCTCGTCCGCCAGGGTCGTCATCAAGGCCGCCAGCATCGACACCCGCAACGCCCAGCGCGACGAGCACCTGCGCGGCAACGACTTCCTGGCCATGGACGACCACCCGGAGATCACCTTCGTCTCCACCGCCGTCCGCCAGACCGGCGAGACCGAGTTCGACCTGACCGGCGACCTCACCATCAAGGGCGTCACCAACCAGGTGACGATCCCCTTCACCTACGAGGGCACGGCGGCCGACCCGTTCGGCAACCTGCGCGTCGGCTTCGAGGGCTCCGTGACGATCAACCGCAAGGACTACGGCGTCACCTGGAACGCCGCCCTGGAGACCGGCGGCGTGCTGGTCGGCGAGAAGATCGTCCTGGAGTTCGAGGTCTCCGCGATCAAGAACGCCTGACAACCGTACGGCGCCCGCCGTATCCCATCGAATCGTCCGAGATCAGCAGCACACTCCGTCCCGGAAAGGGGAAACCATGACCACCACCCTGCCCACCCCGGCCGTGGACGTCCGCCGCGCCGATGAGCGGTTCGCCACCAAGATCAGCTGGCTGGACTCCAAGCACTCGTTCTCCTTCGGCGGCCACTACGACGACGCCAACACCCACCACGGGGTGCTGCTGGTCAACAACGACGACATCGTGCGCCCGGGCACCGGGTTCGACACCCACCCGCACCGCGACATGGAGATCGTCACCTGGGTGCTGCGCGGCTCCCTCGTCCACCAGGACTCCGAGGGGCACAACGGCGTCATCTACCCGGGGCTGGCCCAGCGGATGAGCGCGGGCACCGGCATCCTGCACTCGGAGAAGAACGACTCCTGGCGGATCTCCGGTGACGTCCACGACGAGCCGGTGCACTTCGTGCAGATGTGGGTGGTGCCCGACGAGCCCGGCATCGTCCCCGGCTACGAGCAGCTGGAGATCGAGAGCGAGCTGCTGGCCGGCGGCCTGGTGCCGGTCGCCTCGGGCATGCCCGAGCACGACGGCGCCTCGGCCATCCGCATCAAGAACCGCTACGCCGCCCTGCACGCCGCCCGCCTGGAGCCCGGCCGGAGCGTGGAGCTCCCCGAGGCGCCGTTCCTGCACCTGTTCGTGCCCAGGGGCACGGTCACCCTTGAGGGCGCCGGCACCCTCGGCGAGGGCGACGCCGTCCGCTTCACCGCGACCGGCGGGCAGCGGGTCACGGCCGTGGAGCCCGCGGAGATCCTGGTGTGGGAGATGCACGCGGCCCTCGCCGCCTGAGCCGCCTGGGTGCCCGAGCCGCCGGGCACCTGAGCCGCCTGGTGCCCTGAGTCGCCGGGTGCCTGAGCCGCCGGAACGACCGGACCCGGGGCCGCCGGCCCCGATCCGGCCGGCCCCGGATCGCGGCGCGCGGGACGGAGCGAGATGATGAGCGAACACCGAGCAGGAGAGCCGTGAACATCGTGAACATGGAGCAGACAGAGCCACGCGTCGTCGACAACCCCGAGGCGAGCCGCTTCGAGGTCGTCGTGGACGGGGAGGTCGCCGGGTTCGCCGAGTACCGGCGGGCCGGGGACAGGCGGTCCTTCACCCACACGGAGGTGGACCCGCGCTTCGAAGGGCGCGGTCTGGGCTCGATCCTGGTGCGCGGCGCCCTCGACGCCACCCGCGCCGCCGGGCTGTCGGTGCTGCCGTTCTGCCCCTTCGTCCGCCGCTACATCGAGCGCCACCCGGACTACCTGGATCTCGTGCCCGGAAACCAGCGGGCCCGCTTCGGCCTCCCCACCGGCGAATCCGACCCCACAGCCGGAAGAACCGGAGCCTGAGATGAGCGATCCCGGTCGAGACGCGGACCAGGCGGTGTACGGCTGCTCGGTCGCCGAGGTGCCCGAGCCGGAGAGCGTTCTCCTCCCCGGGCACGATGTGCCGCTGGGCCGCTACACCACGGTGCGGCGGCTGCTGCCGCAGCGTCCGCGCCGCATGGTGGGCGCCTGGTGCTTCGTCGACCACTTCGGCCCGGACGACGTCGCCGGCCGGCCCGGCATGCAGATCGCGCCGCACCCGCACACCGGCCTGCAGACCGTCACCTGGCTGGTCGAGGGCGAGATCATGCACCGCGACAGCCTCGGCAGCGCCCAGCCGATCACACCGGGACAGCTCAACCTGATGACGGCGGGTCACGGCATCGCCCACTCCGAGCAGTCGCCGCCGGACCACCCGCCGGTCATGCACGGGCTTCAGCTGTGGATCGCGCTGCCGGAGGACGCCCGCCACGGCGAGGCCCGCTTCGAGCACCACCCCGCCCTGCCGACGCTGCGCGACGGAGACGCGACCGTCACCGTCGTGGCGGGCGAACTGGGCGGTGTACGGTCACCCGCGCGGGTGCACAGCCCGCTGGTCGGCGCGGAGGTGCTGCTGCCCACCGGCGGACGGCACCGGCTCCCGCTAGACCCGGCGTTTGAGAACGCCGTCCTGGTCATGTCCGGCGCCGCGACCGTCGCCGGCACGGCCCTGGAGCCCGGCTCGCTGCTCTATCTCGGGCGGGGCCGCTCCGAGGTCTCCATCGAGGCGGCCGAGGCCGCGGGGGAGACCAGGCTGTTCCTGCTCGGCGGCGAGCCGTTCGAGGAGCCGCTGGTGATGTGGTGGAACTTCGTGGGACGCACCCACGAGGAGATCGTCCGGGCCCGCGACGAGTGGATGCGGGGCGACCGCCGCTTCGGCACGGTGGACGGCTGCGACGAAGCCCCGCTCCCGGCGCCCGTGATGCCCACCGTCCGGCTCAAGGCCCGAGACCGCCACGGCCGCACCGTCGGCTGACGTCCCGGGCCATGGGGTTCAGTAGGGGTTCTTGGCCGTCACGTCACGGGGTGTGATGCGGAACCCCTGCCAGTGGGTCGGCATGGTGTCGCCGTCCTCGTCACGGGCGACGTGGTGGAAGTCGACGTTGACCCAGACCACCGGGTCGGTGATCCGCTCTCCGTTGACGTAGCGGTCCACGGACGTGGCGCAGCCGGGCGAGGGGTTGGTGGTCGCCAGTCGTTCGCAGGCGCGGTACTGGGTCACGTAGATGTCGGCCTGGGTGAACTTCTCGTTCGCCGGGCCGCGGTACTGGGAGCTCTCGGAGTTGTTGATCTCCCAGGAGACGGGGTGCCCGTCGGCGTTGCGGACCCGGGGATCGACCACGCGCCACCAGCGCATCGGGCTGTTGACGGCCTTGCCCTCCCGGGTGAACGTGGTGTGGGAGATCTTCCGCTTGGCCGTGCCGGACCCGGAGAAGTCGTACTGCTCGACGACGTCGTCCTGCTTGCCCTGGATGTCGAAGTCGAGGCGCCAGAAGATGTTGTGGCTGTGGCTCTCCTCGAACGTCGCGCGGCCCACCCCGATGGGCCAGCCGTGCTCGGGGGTGGTGGTGAACCCCGACAGCGAGCCGGTCGCGCCCACCCGGGGGGTGATCGCGCCGTCGTCGGAGAAGCCCCACTCGACGAGGTAGGTGTACCAGCCGACCTGGAAGGCGGAGAACACCACCAGCTCGCGCCCCTGGGCCGTCCTGGCCGGCTCTCCGTCGCCGCCCTTCAGGTAGGCGTGGCCACGCGGCCGGGTCGTCACGCAGACGAACTGCCCGCGCCGCGCACCGCCGGGGCAGTCGACGGCCTGCAACGGGATGGCGGTGGCGCCGAGGGCGCCGATGTCGTGGTAGCGCGGGGTGCCGCTGTCGTAGGGCACGTGGATCTGGGCCAGCGCGGCGGTGCGCAGCACGCTGACCGCCCGGCTGCCCCTGGGGGTGTAGGCGACCTTGGTCAGCGTCAGCCCCTCGACGTTGCGCATCTCCCAGCACATCTGCCAGCGCGCGCCGTTCGGCATGGCCTGGTCGATCCGGTACGGCGTGCCGCACGGCGCGGCCGGCGCCTGCGGGGCGGCCGCCGCCTGTGCGCCGGTCCGCCATCCGGTGCCGGGAAGCAGCGCGAGGGGGAGCAGGAGCGCCCCGAGCACGCCGGACCGGAACGCCCGCCGGGACGGGACCCGCGGCTTCCACCGGAGTGGTGACCGGGTCGCCGCGCGGGTGAGAAGCCGGGGTGCCGAACGGGTGAGGACACGGGGGAGGGCCGGGGGGAGGGGCACGATCACCATTCCAGGGTGTAGATCTTCTTGGCGGACAGGTCGACGACGATCCGGCTGGTGTCCAGCCAGGTGCCGTCGGGAAGCCGGACGAACAGCCGCACGCACCGATGCGTTCCGCACTGCGCGGCCCCGCCGGCCTCCTCCTGAGCCGGGGTGAAGATCAGCCCCCGCACCCCCAGGTCGGACGGCGACCGCAGCTCACGGCCGCCCGCCCGGGTGAAGGACCGCCGTACGGCCGGGCCGTACCGGGGGTCGGCCAGCAGCAGCCCGACGGCCCGTGACTCCTCGACCTTGGAGGGAGGCGGCTGCACGCCCTGCTTCACCGTCTCCTCCACGACCTTCTGCAGGCCGAGGTCCACCTTCCGCACGATGAGCCGGTCGGAGCCGTAGTCGTACAGGTAGGCGTCGGCCTGGCGTCGCTCCTCGGCGTCCTTGTCGTCGTCGCGTTCGACGTAGAGCAGATCGACCCGGCCGGCGGCCATGTGCGCCCGCGAGCCGGCTGACGCCACCGCGCTCGCCAGCGTGACCTCCTGGCTGGTCAGCGGGTCTCCGGGGGCGGGTGTCCGCACCGCCGTCCGCGCGGCCTGCGACCCCTGCTCGCCGGGCAGGAACAGCACCGCCGCCACCGCGGCGGACACCACCCCCGCGGCGGCGACCGCCACGGTGGTCCGTCGTCGTCCCATGAGTGCCTTCTTTGCAGATTGTTGACCTGTAACTGCGGAGGGTAACCGATTCGGCGCTTCCGGTCGGGCCGGACGGCGCATTGTCCTGTTGATCGCTATTGCTGGTTTCGCACGTTCGGCGGCTTTTGTCCCGGTGCTCTTTCGCCCCCGGTCTCTTTCGCCCACCGGTCTCTTCCGTATGGTCCGCCGCTTCCCGCCCGGCGACCATGACCGGACGCGTTACGTCTCCCGTCTCCCGCCCTGCCGAACACCGGAGGAACGGGCCGCGAAGGAAAACGGGCCACGAAGGAACGGGTCACGGGGGATCGGTGGCGGGCCCCGTGGGCGGATAACCGGTTGGCGGCGGACCGTGGCCGGTGAATACTGCCCGGGTGTTCTCCGACGCTGACGCCGCCGCCCTGTACGACCTGATGTATCCCTGGGACGTCGCCCGGTATCCCTCCGACGCCTTCCACCACGACCTCGTGATGGCCGCCGACGCCGTACTGGACGTCGGCTGCGGCACGGGCTCGATGCTGCACCACGCCCGGGAGCGCGGGCACTCCGGGCGGCTCGCCGGGATCGACCCGAACCGGGCCGCGCTGGAGCGGGCCCGCCGCCGGACCGACATCGAGTGGTACGAGGGCACCGCCGCCGACGTCTCCTGGGACCGGGAGTTCGACCTCGCGACGATGGCGAGCAACGCGTTCCAGTGCCTCGTGGGCGACGACGAGCTGCGCGCGTCACTGGCCGCGATCCGTACGGCGCTGCGCGACGGCGGCCGGTTCTCGTTCGAGACGCGTCATCCGCAGGCGCGGGCGTGGGAGGGCTGGAACCCCGGCGACCCCGACGACGTCGTGGACGCCTCCGGCCGGGCCCTGCGCGTGTGGCACGAGGTCGAGTCGGTCGTGGGCGACGTCGTGACGTTCACCGAGACGACCGCCGAGCCGGGCGGTGCCGTCCTGTACGTCGACCGGACCACCCTGCGCTTCCTGGACGTGCCCGCCCTGAACGCCTTCCTGGCCGAGGCCGGCTTCGCCGTCGAGGGGCAGTACGGCGACTGGTTCCGCGGTCCCGTCACCGACACCAGCCAAGTGATCGTCACCATCGCCCGCCGGACCTGAATCCGCCATGCGGTCACACGGTCGGCCCGGGAGCGACTCAAGCGTTCCGGAGTGATGGCGCGGGTCCGTTCGAAGCCGAGGGGCGTGAAGGGGCTTGGGCGGGATGTCACGTGATGGAAAGGTTAAACCTGTCGTGACCGTATTGTGATCTTCAATTGCGAAGATCAAACGCCGGTTTCCGCCGGACGGCGGCATGTGACGACAGGAAAGGGCGCTTTCGATGAAGGCCACTTCGAGGGGACGGCGGCTCGCCGTGCTGGCCGCCGCGCTGACGGCCCCGGTTGCCATCGGACTCGGTGGCGTCGCGAACGCCCAGGCCGCCACCGGATCCGCCGCAACCGCTCCCACCGTTTCCGCCGCTTCCACCGCCTCCGGTGCGGCCGACGCGCTCAAGCGTCAGCTCGGCGGCAGCCGCGGCGTGGAGTTCGCCGAGACCATCACCGACACGGTCGTCTCCGGGTCGCAGCGCGGCCGCAGGACCGTCTCGCGGACCGAGGGCGTCGCCCAGTTCGGCGACGGGAGGGTCGTCGCCACCGACTCGACGGACGGCACCACGCGGTGGATCTCCTTCGCCGACCGCGCCTACGGCACCGGGGCGCTCTTCCCGACCCTGCCCGCGGGCAAGGACTGGGTCGTCTCCGAGGACGCGGCCCGTCCCGACCTCACGTCCGGCAGCCTCGCGCTCGACGACCCGGCCGTGATCAAGGCTCTGCTCGCCACCGCCGCGTCCAAGCGCTCCGGCGGGACCCACGACGGCATCCGCACCACCCTCTACCAGGGGAAGATCACCTTCGCCGGGCTGCGCAAGGCGTTCCCCGGCCTGCGCCTCGCGTCCGGCGCGCCCCTCGACGCCGCGCGCCTGAAGGCCAAGCTCTCGTGGCGGCTCTGGCTCGGGCAGGACCAGCTCGTGCGCCGCGCGTGGAGCTCCTGGACCGAGCCCCGGTACAAGGGCGTCACCGGTGACGTCGTTCACATCAGCGACACCCGCCTGACCGACTGGGGCACCCAGGCCCGCATCGTGTCCCCTCCGGAGGAGAAGGTGACGACGCCCGGCGACGTCGCTCTCAACTACGCGATCAACGGCTCCACCGGCGACTGACCTCACCAGCCCCGTACGGCGCCGCACCGTCGCACGGCCCGGCCGCACCGTCACCCGCGGCCGTGGACGGTGACCTCCGCGCTCTCCCGTCAAGGCTCACGCGCGGCCGTGGGCGGTGACCTCCGGGCTCTGCCGCGAAGGCTCACGCGCGGCGGCGCGACCGCCGCGTGGGCAGATTTTTGTTCTTGACGAGAATCCACCTTCTGGTGAAGATTCTTGCCAATTGCACGCTTCATGCCGGGGTGACCCCCCACCCGGGGAAGCGTGCCAATTGGAGGAATCTCTGATGAGGAGCTCTCTCGGCGGCAGGAGAGCCGGTCGCGTCGCGGTCGCATTCGCCCTGCCCCTCGTCCTCGGCTTCACCGCGGTCCCCGTTCTCGCCGAACCGTCTCCCACGGCCGGCGAGGTCGCACCCGACCGGCGGTCCGGCACCGAGCAGAACGGCGTGGCGCTGCTGCGCGTCATCGTCCCCGACCAGGCCGGTGTGGACCGGCTCAACTCCATGGGCGTCGACCTCGCGGAGTACAAGAAGCCCCTCGACGACGGCATCGAGGTGCACGCCGTACTGAGCCCGCAGGAGGCCGAGGAGCTGCGCGGCCTCGGGTTCGACGTGCGTGGCGCCATCTCGGACCAGGCGGACTTCGCCGAGAACGCGGCCGAACGACGGGCGGCGATCACGTCCGCGGAGAAGGCGGCGGCGGCGGAGGCCGACACGCTGACCCCGCTACGCGCCGAGTGGTTCACCAGCCTCGACGACCAGCGCTTCCTCTCGGTGGAGGTGAAGTCGAGCGCCACCGACGCGCAGACGGTGCTCACCGTCACCTGGGACGGCGGCAAGGGCACGGCTCCCGACTCCGGCGGCACCGCGACGATGTCGCGTTTCACCGACGCCGGCCAGTACATGTACCACCGGTTCAACACCCCGCTGACCGTCACAGAGATCCCCACCAGGGTCACGGTCACGAGCAGCCGGGGCGGCTCGGTCACGGTCCCGGTGACCAAGTGGCTGGGCGAGAAGCGCAAGGCCCCCGGCAAGCACTACGTCGCGGACTTCGTCGACCACTACATGGACCCGACCGAGACGGCCGACCGGATCACCACGCTGGCCAGGGAGTTCCCGAAGGTCGCGGAGATCGTCGACCTGCCGTACAAGACGAACGGCTACCGCCGGGCGGCGCAGGCGCAGTTCGGCACCGCCGCGGCGAACACGTTCTACGTGTCGTCCAGGGCGTACGGGCACGAGGGCGGCAACGACGTCAGCGTGGCGCTGGTGAAGCCCGACACGGCGTCCAGCCCCGTCAGCGTGTCGGTCACCGGCAAGAACGTCGTGGTCAACCTGGCCACGGACGGGTCCGCCGCCGTCAGCAGCACCGCCCGCCAGGTCGTGGACGCGCTCAACGGCGACGCCGCGGCGTCGGCGCTGCTGACCGCCGCGACCTACCGGGGCGACGCCGGCGGCGGCGTGGTCGCCGCGGCGCCGGCGACCAGGCTGACCGACGACCTGAAGGCTCCGCCGAGCGTCTCGCGCGACCCGTTCCAGATGAAGGCGCTGCGCATCGGCAAGACCCGGGACGGGTCGAAGACCGGGGTGTTCCTCTACTGCCAGGAGCACGCCCGCGAATGGGTGACCCCGCTGGTCTGCGTGGAGACCGCCGAGCGGCTCCTGCGCAACTACGCCCGCGACGAGCGGACGAGGAAGCTGGTCGACGGCCTCGACATCTTCATCGTGCCGACGGTCAACCCCGACGGCGCGCACTACTCGATGTACGACTACAACTTCCAGCGCCGGAACATGACCAACCACTGCGCGGCCAACGCGGCCGACCCGGCGCGGCGCAACTCCTGGGGCGTGGACCTGAACCGCAACTTCTCGGTCGGTTCGGTGTTCGACGGGTACAGCGGCGCCTCGACGACCTGCACCAGCGACACCTTCGCGGGCCCGGCCGAACTGTCCGAGCCCGAGGCGAAGAACGAGGTCTGGCTCACCCAGCGGTACCCGAACATCAAGTTCGCGATGAACACGCACTCCTACGGCGGGTACTTCATGTGGCCTCCGGGCGCGTACAAGACCGCCGGACGCGAACTGCTGCCGCGGGTCGACTTCGGTACGGAGAACTTCTTCTGGAGCGCCTCCGACCACATCCTCTCCGCGGTCCAGTCCTGGCGCGGCACGGGGATCTGGCCGGGCCGTACCGGTCCGGTGCCGGACGTGCTGTACTCCGCGGCCGGCAACAGCGCCGACGAGCACTGGTTCAACCGGGGCATCATCGGCTGGGACTTCGAGGTCGGCGCGGACGTCTACGACCCGGCGACCAAGCGGTTCCAGGCGGTCGGCTTCCAGCCGGAGTTCGCCGAGGGGCACCAGGAGGCGATGGAGTTCGCCAGCGGCCAGATCGCCATCCTGGAGGTCGCCAAGGCCTTCGCCGACGACAGGGAGCGCCCCGGGTCGGACCTCAAGGTGACCGACCGGACCGGCACCTCGACCACGTTCACATTCGAGGTCGACGAGCCCGCCAACGTGTACTACACGCTGGACGGCAGCCGGCCGACCCTGAACTCGCCCAAGCTCGCCGCCGCGGGGATGCGTGAGGGAGCCCAGCGGATCACGGTCGAGAAGACCACCGAGGTGCGCTGGTTCGCCGTGGACATCGCCGGCAACGTCGAGAAGAACTACAAGCCGGAGGGCAACGGCAACAATTACCGCAAGGAGAAGGTGGAGGTCCGCGGGACCCGCTGACCCCCGCCGGCTTCCGAGAGCCTCGAACAGCCGCCGGTCCACCGACCGGCGGCTGTTCCCGTCCGCGGGGAGGACCCGGCCGGATCCGGGGGAGATCCCCGCCCGCGGGGCTCACCGGAGATCTACCATGAAAACCGGCCGTCATCTCTGCCGGAGCCGAGTGTTCCGAGCCCGATCCCGCCCGTCCCCGTACCCCGACTCGATCGTTTCCGCGGAGCCGTTCGATGCCCAAAGGACTCCTCGCCGCCTGCATCGCCGCGACCGCCGTGACGTTCGCCTTCCCGGCGACCACCGCGGCGGCTCCTCCGGCGTCCGTCCGGTACGCCCCCGCCGAGCCGGCCTCGTCCGACCTCGTGCGGCCGTCGGGGAACCCGGTCACGCTGCGGAGCGCGCCCCGGCCGCTCTCCGTGCGCTACACCTTCGGCGGGAAGACGCACACCCTCGACGACTTCCTCGCCCGCACGAGGACCAACGGCTTCGTCGTGCTCGACGACCAGAAGATCGTGTACGAGCGTTACGACGGCGCCGGCCGCGACACGCGCTTCCAGTCGTGGTCGGTCGGGAAGTCCTTCACCTCGACCGCGGTCGGCATCGCACTGGGGGAGGGACGCATCCACTCGATCGGCGACCCGGTGACCAGGTATCTGCCCGAGCTGAGGGGCTCGGGCTACGACGGCGTGTCCATCCGCGATCTCCTGCGGATGTCGTCGGGGATCGAGTGGGACGAGAGGACCGACGTGCTGAGGACGCACCTGGCGGCCCTGCGCGGCCGGTCGGTCGGGGAAATGGCGGCGCGCCGGGTGAACGGCTGGAAACCCGGCACCAGGTTCGAGTACACCAGCATGAACTCCTTCGTGCTCGCCTGGCTGGTGAGCCGGGCGACGGGCGTGCCGTACCACCGCTATGTCGAGAAGAGGATCTGGAAGCCCGCGGGTATGGCGTCCACGGCCCGTATCACCCATGACGGCGACGGGGAGGGCCTCGGTTACTGCTGCTACCACGCGACCGACCGCGACTTCGCCCGGTTCGGCCTGCTCTACATGAACAACGGCAGGGCGCACGGACGCCAGGTGGTGCCGGCCTCCTGGGTCAGGGAGTCGACCAGGCCCTCCGCCCCCTTCAACCCCGCCTACGGCCTGCACTGGTGGCTCGGAGAGGGCGGCGAGGGCGACTTCATGGCTGCGGGCCTCGGCGGGCAGTACATCTACGTCTCGCCCGGGAAGCGGGTCGTCATCGTCAAGTCGTCCGTCTCCGGCTCCCGGGGCGACGGGGACGGCGGGCTGTCCGGCCCGGCGGACCAGGGCGAGACCCTGACGGCGTTCCGCGCGGTCGCCGCCGAGGTGGCGAGGACCCGCTGACGCCGCGGCGGCGACCCGCCCCGTCCCGGTCGCACCGGCCGGGTCGCGTCCGGTGCGACCGGGACGGCATCGGCCGCGGCGACCGTGCCCGACCGTGCCGGGGGCGGGAAGCCGTCGCCCCCCGGAGGGCTCGTTCAGCCGCCGAACGCCGGGTAGCCCGGCAGCGGGGTCACCTTCCACGGGCCGGCCACCTCGCGCAGCAGCAGGCGCATCGTCTCGGCGAACGCCGGGAACTCCGTCAGCGCGCTCGCCATCTCCCAGCGGTGCCGGAGCACCTGCCGCATCGTCGACACCGGCCGCCGCGTCCGGTGCATGAACCTGTCCTCCTCCATCACCCGGGACAGCAGGAGCACCGTCATGTGCGTCGTCCAGGCGGCGACGGCCCGGCGGACCCCGGCGTGCCACACCGCGTCGTCGGCCAGCGCCGGGTAGATCGTGACGACCTCCGCCCGGTACACCTCCTCGATCTTCTCGGCCATGCCGTCCGGCAGGGTGAAGACGCACCAGCAGGAGGAGAAGGGCATCCGGCAGTACGCGGCGGTCAGGAAGACCGACTCGTAGGCCGCCGACTCGAAGTCGATCAGCCGCAGGCCGTCCGGGGTGAGCAGGTTGTTGTCGGGGCAGGTGTCGCCCGGGGTGAAGGCGGGGTACTCGTCGTGGTCCACCGTCGAGACCAGTGCCATGTCCTCCGCCAGCCCCGGCGGCGCGGCGACGCCGATCTCGTCGAGCAGCCCCGACAGCCCGGGGGCGAGTCCCGAGATCCACGACTCGTCCTCCGCCGGGAGCGTGCCGTGCCGGGCCTGGCCCGCCGGGAGCTCGCCATCCCGGATCGGGTCCGCCGGGTGCCGGCCGTACCGGGCCCGCAGCTCCGCGAAGTCGGCCCGCCGGGGCATCGACGCGGCGGCCAGCCGGCCGAGCCCGCCCGCCCAGGCCAGCAGCCCGTCCACGGCGGCCTCCGGGTCGTCCCCGAGGAGCACGTCGGCCAGGGTCGGCGCGGTCCCGAGGTCGGTCATCACCAGCAGCGGGACGGCGGGGTCCACACCCAGCAGCCCGGGGCCGGCCAGGCCCAGCGAGAGCGCGGCGGCCTCCGCGGTGAAGCCGCGCAGCGCGTCGGGCTCGGCGGCGTACGCCTTGACGACCACGCTGTCTCCGTCGGCGGTACGGCAGCGCAGCACGGTGCTGCGGGGATTGCCGCCCAGATCGACCGGCTCGGACAGCTCGACACCCGCCGCCTCGCTCGCCGCGCGCAGGATCGCTTCCATGGGGGGATCTCCTCAGGGTCTCCGGGCGAGGCCCGGCCGGTGTCTTCGGGGGCGGCTACGCGCCCGTTCTCCAAGCGGTCCCCAGGTCCGCGAACAGTGCGTCCCTGGAGGACGCCGCGGCCTCCTCGGCCGTCGTGACCGCCGCGAGGATGGCGTCGGCCAGGCCCGTCGCGTCCAGTCGCCTCCTGCTCCGCGGGGAGATCTCCAACCGCGTGATGACACCGAGCGCGTCGGTGACGGCCACGATCCCGCCCTCGTCGGCCCGGCCGACGAACTCGGCGGCGCTCCACTCCTCCGCCTCCGCCTCCGCCCGCTCGGCGGCGGCGATCAACGCCTCCAGCCGAGCCCGCGCCTCCTCCAGGTCATCCATCGCTCACCCTCCCCGCAGCACGTCGCGAATGTGGCCGTCGAGCGGGTCGGCGGCGCCTTCCGCGTCCGCGACGCCCGGCGCCTGGCCCGTCACGTCCTGGACGGTCTGCGCCAGTCGCTCCTCCATCGCCAGGTGGGCCGCGTCGATCGCCTCCAGGACGGCCCGGGCGAGCTGGTCACCGTCCAGGTCGCGCAGACGGCGCGGATCGATGGACAATCCGCGCAGGCGCCCGGTGCCGGACACCTCGGCGCGGACGACCTCGGACGGGTCGGTGCCCGCCAGCCGCTCCTCCTCCAGTTCGCCCAGCGCCCCGGCCATGGCACGGGCCCAGCCGTCCGCCTCCCGCAGCAACCCGCCGGCATCGTTCCGCCGGCCTTCGGCGAACGCCCTGATGTTGCTCATTTGGCGACCCAGTAGTCGCCCAGCCGGGCGGGATCCTCGATCTTGGAGGTGAGGTGGAGGTCACGGGCCCCCAGTGCCGGGTCGCCGGACTTGTAGAAGGCGCCCTTCAGGTCGTTGAGCTTGAGCTCCAGCTTGTTGAGGTCGCTCTCGTAGGAGTTGTACACGTCGGCGAACTGCTTGACCAGGTTTCCGGCCGCGCTCATGAACAGGCCGACCTGCGTCATCAGGGCGACCCTCCCGACCGGGTGGGCGCTCATGGTGGCGACGGTGCGGAGCATGGGGGCGGAGGTGGCGTAGAGGCCGAACACCGACAGGTCGTACTCCAGCACCTCCTTGTATTGGCCGTGCATGACACCGCTCATCTCATCGGAGATCTTGCCGAGCTGGCCGTACAGGCCGTTGACGTTGAAGCGGATGTACTGCTGGAGCGTTTCCACCGCCCGGCCCGACCAGTTGGGGGCGATGTCGTCGAAGAAGGAACGCCACAGATTGGTCCGGTGGCCCTCCAGCAGCCCGGACATGTCCTTCCACTGCTCGCGCCGATCGTAGAACAGGAACGGGTTGCCCAGGTTGAGGGTGGCCACCACGTCTATGGCGAGCGCGGCGAGGCCGAGCCCCGAAATCGCCATCGCGCTCCTGGTGGTCTGGCGCAGCGGATTCAGCTCCGCGATCAACCGCCGGTAGAAGCCGGGGTCGGTGCGCGGCTGGGGAACCGCCGTGGGGCTGGGAGAGACCGTGACGGTTCGCTGCACGGTGCCGTTGGCGTTGGTGATGTGCAGCTGCCGGTCGGTCGTGGGGGCGTTCGCGCCCGGCATGACCAACTTCGGCGGCTCGCCGGATGGGGTCGACATCGCGGGTTTCCTTACGTGACGGTGCTGGCCTGCTCGGCGACCACGTAGTTGTCGGCGGTTCTGAAGAGCCTGCCGTTGTCTTTGTGCAGTACGTCGGAGAGGATGCCCGCGCTGTCCCGCCAGGTGTCGGCCACGGCGTTCAAGCGGTCGACGAACAGCAGCCCGACCACGGGCACACCGGCGACGGGGGCCAGATGCCAGCCCTCGAAGCGGGGAGTCCACTGCCTGACGGCGTCCACGCCGGTGGCCGAGTCACTCATGACGCCGGCGAACCTCCGTATGTGTCCCGCGGAGGCCTCATAACCCTCCCGGGGGCCGTCAGAGTCCTTCGACGGTGGCACGGGCTTGGCCGATGAGCCCTGCCTCAGCCCCTCCGGGAGGCAGGAGGGCGGCGGACACGCGGGAACGTGCGGGCACGGGCTCACCAGCGACGGCGAGGAACCGGACACCTTGGGCGTTGCCGGGGATGCCGACGGTCGTGTCGCCGGTGGCCGCGCCGTCACGGTCGGGTCCGGAGAGACGGTCGGCGAAGCGCTCGCGGGCGGCGGACTGACCGTGGAGAACGGTTCATCGGTCGGCATGTGATCTTTTTACCATCGCCGCGCCACGCGGCCGCCGTTCGGGCCCGTCGCCGCAGGTGAGCCACGAATGTTCAGCCGGACTTCACGCCCGCGTCATACGCGGGGCCGCGAGAAGGGCGGCTCCCGGCGCCGCGAGGGCGTCCGGGAGCCGCCGGTGAACGGTGAACGACGGGTGGTGAACCGCTACGGCGGCCGGATGTCAGCCGTCGTAGCGGTCCTCGAAGGCGGTGAAGGCGGCCTCCTGCCGCCACTCGGCCGCGGCCTTGGGGCTCTTCTCCAGTACGGCCATGCAGGACGGAGCCGGGTCCCCGCCGAGCGGGGAGCCCGCGCACTCCGGCACCGGGGTGTGGTCGTCCGGCGCCCGCCAGAGGCTGCCGCCCTGCAGGAAGCTGTGGTCGAGGGCGGTGCGGGCCAGGGTCTTCAGGTCGGCGTAGCGCAGGCCGTACTGGGTGATCGCCCGGAGGTACTCGCCGGCCAGGTCGGTGTGCTCGATGCCGGCGTCGTCGGTGACGAGGGCGACGGGCACGCCCGCCCGGCGGTACTCCATGAACGGATGGCCGTCCCCGCAGACCTGGAGGATCTGGCAGTTGCTGGTGAGGGCGATCTCGACGAGGACGTGCTCGCGGGCCATGTCGGCCATGAGCCCGGCCGGGTCGTCCTCGCCGCGGATGCCGGCGCCGTGCCCGACGCGTTCGGCGTGGCCGGTCTTCACGGCCTCGCGGACGTGGAACTTCAGGTCCGCGTCCGGTGCCAGGCCGGGGGTCAGCTCGCCGGCGTGCAGGCTGATGTGCGCCTCCGGGTAGAGGCCGCGCAGGTGGTCGAGCATGCGCATGTGCAGCCGGTAGTCGCGCAGCGCGACCGGGTCGTCCTCGGGGGCGACGAGGTTGACGCCGACGTAGCGCTCGTCGGCCTTGGCCAGCTCGAAGCCCAGCAGCATCTGGGCGAAGACCACCTCGGGCGGGGCGGTGCGGGTGACCTGGAGGAGGAAGCGCAGCGGCAGCGTGCAGCCGGGGTCGGCGTCTTCGCCGTCGCAGCGCAACTCCTTGCGCATCTGGGCGATGTCGGTGTCGGCGTCGGCGCGGGCGGCCTTGACGATGCCCGCCATCGCGCCGTCGGCGAGCAGCCGGTCGCGCAGTCCCGCCAGGTCGGAGGCGTCGCCGCCGACCTTCTTGACGAGCTCCTGGACGGCCCCCGACTGGCGGGACAGCATGACCTCCAGCGTGAACTCCCGCTGGGCGGCGGCCCGGGAGGCGAGGATCGCCAGCATCTCCCCCTTGTGGGAGGTCGCCGCCCCGAACCTGCCGAACGCCGAGAAGAAGTGGTCGTGGCCCGACTCCTTGCCGGGGGTGAAGCCCCGCATGGACCAGGCCCGCACGATGTCGTCGGCGAGGCGCGGGTCGGTGGCCGCGTCGCGCACCGGTCGCCGCCCGTCGCCGCACGGCGGCGCCGACGCGGCGAGGGAGGCGGTGTCGAAGCACAGGCCGTCGCGCATGGCGGAGCTGAGCAGATACCCGGTGGGCACGGCGCCGGACAGGTGGGTGTGCAGGTCGGCGCCCTTGGGCAGGTCGGCGACGAACTCCCCGAGCCGGCCGGGCTCGTGGCGGACGCTGTCGAGGTACGCCTCGACCCGCGCGATCGTGTCCTGTCCGTCGTCGGCGGCCTGCACGCCCGTCCACGCCGGTGCTCCGGCGACCGCGACCGCCACTCCGATCGCGGCAAGACCCTTGGTCAATATCATGGCGGCCAGCCAATCATGATCTTCGCGATCGGTTGCGTAATGTGACGGCCATGTTTCCCCATGTGAGCGGGGGGTCGGTACGGCGCGCCCGCCGGATGCCGCGGGCGCGCCGAAGGAGTGACGGGCCGGGACGGGATCAGCAGCGGACGAGGAGGCCGGTGATGGCGGTGCAGGTGGCCGACGCCGTGTCGTCGGACGGCTGGGGGTCGGCGGGGGCGCTGTCGAGGCGGGAGGCGGTGACGGTGAGGCGGCCGCTGATGACGAGGAGCCGGGTGTAGAGGCCCAGGGACCTGGTCACCGAGCCGCCCGCGGGGATGACGCCGAGGTCGCAGGTGACGGTGCGCGCCGCGCCGTCCACGGCGCAGCCCGGGGCGCTCGGCCCGGTGAACGCCGAGGGATAGGTGAGGCGCAGCCGCGCCGAGGTCGTGGCGGCGGGTCCCCGGTTGGTGACGGTCGCGGTGAAGGTGGCGTGGGAGACGCCCAGACCCTTGGGGGAGGCGTCCAGCGAGACGGCGAGGTTCGTGGCGGAGACGGCGTCGATCGTCAGGTCGCCGAGGTCGGTGGCGACGGGCCCGTCCGCGAAGGTCTCGACGAGAGCGGCGCTCAGGGGCGCCCGGCCGGACGCCGTGCCCTTGAACGGGACGTAGACCACGGTGCGGTTCGCGGCGCCGGGCGCGAGGTCGCGCAGGGTGACGGTGATCGTGCGGTTCGCGGCATCGCCGACGACCGTGTCCGTGTGGTGTTCGGGGTCGGGCGACCACCAGGAGAACCTGTCCGCGCTGAGGCTGCCGTCGGCCTCGGGGGCGAAGGTGACGGTCACCGTGGCCGAGGCGACCGGGCGGCCGGAGGTGTTGGCGTAGTTGACGTCCAGCAGGGCCTCGGCACCGGCGTCGACCGTCTTCGGGGCGGTGAGCGTGATGTGTCCCGGCTCCCCGATGGTGGTCGTGGCGGAGACGGCGGCCGCCGCGGTCCGCGGGCCGGTCAGGACGCCGGCGGCCAGCAGGGCCAGCAGGACGCCTGCCACCAGGGGTGTTCGGCGGGTACGGCCCGGCGCGGTGCCTGTCTGGGGGGACATGTCTCCTCCTTCGTGCCGCCTGCGCGGCGAAGAACGACTCGGTGGCCACCGCGCGGGCGGCCCGCTGCTCCCGGGTACGGCGGAAGCCGGGCAGGAGAGCGGAAGCGCTCCGTATGCGATGACATCCAGAGTGTGACGAATGTTCGTGAAAGAGGAAGCCGTTTTTGGATATCAGTCGAGATAGCGATGATTTTTCGCTTATGTACTTTGTCGGTCCGCGGGCGGCGCCTGTGCGCTCCGGCGCCGTACGGCCGGCGCCGTGGACGACAATCGTCCGCCGGGGGCGGCGATCAGGCGGGCCCCCGATGGAGGAATATCCGATGAAAACCCTTTGAGTCTCCAGTGGGTGGAAGGTTCAGGCTGATTCCGTGGACGACCACGAGGAGCTGTTCACCATCGGGCAGCTCGCCCGCCGTACCGGCCTGCCGGTGCGCACCATCCGGTTCTGGTCCGACATCGACGTCGTGCCGCCGACCGGCCGCTCGGCCGGGGGATACCGGCTCTACGACGTCGAGGCGATGGCCCGGCTGGACCTGGTGCGGACGCTCCGCGAGCTGGGGCTGGACCTGGAGAGGGTCCGGTCGGTGCTGGCCCGGCAGGGCGGCGTGGCCGACGTCGCCAGGGAGCACGCGGAGGCGCTGGACGCGGAGATCCGCATCCTGCGCGTGCGGCGCGCTGTGCTGCGGTCGGTCGCACGCAGAGGAAGCACGATCGAGGAGATGAGACTCATGCATGACATGGCACGCCTGTCAGCCGGGGAACGGCAGCGGGTCATCGACGAATTCGTCGACCGCGCCTTCGACGGCATCCCCGCCGACGCGCCGGGGGCGGGCATCGCGCAGGGGATGCGGCGGTTGCCGGCGGAGCTGCCGGACGATCCGACCGACGAGCAGGTGGACGCCTGGGTGGAGCTCGCCGAACTCGTCGGTGACGAGTCGTTCCAGCGCCGCGTCCGCGAGATGGCCACGGCGGGTGCGGCGGCCGACCAGCCCCCGCCCTACGACTTCGCGCTGGTGACGGAGCACGCGGGCGCCGCGGTGGAGGTGGGGGTGGACCCCGCCTCGGCCGAGGGCCGGGCCGTGCTGGAGCGGATCGTCGGCGCGGACGTGCCCGCGGCGGAGCGGGTCCGGATGGCCGAGACGGTGGAGCTGTTCAGCGACCGGCGGGTGGAGCGGTACTGGGAGCTGATGGGCGTCCTCAACGATCGTCCGCCGTTCCCGCCCAAGGTCGCGGCGTTCGAGTGGTTCGCCGCGGCGCTCCGCGCCCACGCCTGACCGGAGCGGGCGTTCACGCCCGTCGCGCGTACGGCCGGCCGGAGCGGGCGCCCATGCCCGTCGCGCGCACGGCCGGCCGGAGCGGACCGCCGTACCGGGCCGAGGCGGTTCCGCTACCGTTCGGCCTGGAAGGCGGCCATGGGGATGGGCAGCCAGGTGGGGCGGTTGCGCGCCTCGTAGCCGACCTCGTAGACCGCCTTCATCATCTCCAGCGCCCGCAGCAGGACCGCGTCCTGGGCCTGGAGGCGCCCGCCGCCCGCGGAGTACCCGGCGAGGAACGACGAGCGGTTCAGCTCGGCCCACTCCACGGCCCGCGGGTAGAGCTCCTCCGCCCGCGGGTGCCCGGCCAGCAGGTGGCGGGCGGCGTAGTCGAACGAGCGCAGCATGCCCGCCACGTCCCGCAGCGGCGAGGACAGGGCCCGGCGCTCCTCCAGGGGCTGGCCGGGCTCGCCCTCGAAGTCGAGGACGATCCAGTCGGTCGGGGTGCGCATCACCTGGCCCAGGTGGTAGTCGCCGTGGACCCGCTGGACCGGGATCTCGTAGGCGGTGTCGGCGACCCGCTGGTAGGCCTCCTGGACCACGTGGGCGTGGCGGCCCAGCTCGGGCACCTCCTCGACCATCTGGATCAGGCGGCGGCGCTGGTCCTCGATGAGCTGCTTGACCTCGTGGGCCTCCATCACCGAGGTCGGGAAGGTCGCGGCCAATTCGCTGTGGATCTCGGCGGTGGCCACGCCGAGGCGGTAGGACTCGGAGCTGAAGTCGCCGCCCGCCTCCGAGGCCGAGGGGGTGAGGCTGGCGTAGAGGTCGCGGACGCTGGCCAGCGCCAGGGCCCAGCCGTCGTTGGCGGTCGACAGGAACTCCTGCGTGATCGCCAGCGTGGTCGGCACGCCGTCCAGGTCGGTCTCGATCCAGCCGTACGGCCGCGCGATGTGCTGGGCGTCGCGGGCGGCCAGGGCGCGGACGATCTCCAGCTCGGGGTTGACGCCGGGGATCAGCCGGCGGAACAGCTTGCAGATGTAGGTCTCGCCGTACACCAGGGAGGTGTTGGACTGCTCGGCGCCCAGCACCAGGCTGCGCAGCGAGGTGTCGATGTCGGCGCCCGGCATGTGGCGCATGCGCAGCGGGCCGGTGTCGCGGTCCTCGGCCATCCCGTCCAGCAGGACGCAGGTGAGGTCGGCGTCGTGGGCGGCGTCGTAGTAACCCTCGCCGATCCGGACGTGGCTGAACCGGCCGGAGGTGTCGCCGCCGGTGCCGAGCAGGAGCTGGTAGCGGTCGAGGTCGTCGCCCTGGCGGACGCGGAGGATGAGGTGACGGAGGCGGGGGACGAGCTCGACGTCGGACTCGATGTCGAGCTCGTCTATCGGCCGCCCCTTACCGGCGAACCATCGCTGATGCGCTATCCATCCGGCAAGGAGCTCCGTCAACACGGCCTTACGCCTCCTGGGGTGCGGGCGGCAGGGTGAACCAGTAGAACCCATGCCCAGGAAGCGTCAAAAGATACGGAAGTTCGCCGATCGGAGGGAAAGGAACTCCGCCCATCGTCTCCACGGGCACCGACCCCTCGAACCGGCGCAGGTCGAGCTCCACCGGCTGCGGGAACCGCGAGAGGTTGTTGACGCACAGCATCCGGTCGTCGCCCAGCTCCCGCACGTAGGCCAGGACGCTGGGGTTGGAGGAGTTCAGCTCGGTGTAGTCGCCGAGACCGAACACCGGGTGCCGCTTGCGGATGTCGATCATGCGTTTGGTCCAGTGCAGCAGCGAACCGGCGCTCTTCTGCTGCGCCTCGACGTTGATCGCCTGGAAGCCGTAGATCGGGTCCATGATGACCGGGAGGTACAGCCGGCCCGGGTCGCAGTTGGAGAACCCGGCGTTGCGGTCGGGGCTCCACTGCATCGGGGTGCGGACGCCGTCGCGGTCGCCGAGCCAGATGTTGTCGCCCATGCCGATCTCGTCGCCGTAGTACAGGACGGGAGAGCCGGGCAGCGACAGCAGCAGCGCGGTGAACAGCTCGATCTGGTTGCGGTCGTTCTCCAGCAGCGGCGCCAGGCGCCGCCGGATGCCGACGTTGGCCCGCATCCGGGGGTCCTTGGCGTACTCGGAGTACATGTAGTCGCGCTCGTCGTCGGCGACCATCTCCAGCGTCAGCTCGTCGTGGTTGCGCAGGAAGATGCCCCACTGGCAGTGCTCGGGGATCTTCGGCGTCTGGGCCATGATCTCCGAGATGGGGTAGCGCGACTCCCGCCGCACGGCCATGAAGATGCGCGGCATCAGCGGGAAATGGAACGCCATGTGGCACTCGTCGCCGCCGGTGGCCGGGTCGCCGAAGTACTCCACCACGTCGGCCGGCCACTGGTTGGCCTCGGCCAGCAGCACCCGGTCGGGGTAGAGGCGGTCCACCTCGGCGCGGATCCGCTTGAGGTAGGCGTGCGTCCTCGGCAGGTTCTCGCAGTTGGTGCCCTCCTGCTCGAACAGGTAGGGGATCGCGTCCATCCGGAACCCGTCGATGCCGAGGTCCAGCCAGAACCGCAGCACCTCCAGCATGGCCTCCTGGACGTCGGGGTTCTCGTAGTTCAGGTCGGGCTGGTGGGAGAAGAAGCGGTGCCAGTAGTACTGGCCGCGCACCGGGTCGTAGGTCCAGTTGGACGCCTCGGTGTCGATGAAGATGATCCGGGCGTCCTGGTAGCGCTCGTCGGTGTCGCTCCAGACGTAGAAGTCGCCGAACGGGCCGTTGGGGTCGTGGCGGGACGCCTGGAACCACGGGTGCTGGTCGCTGGTGTGGTTCATCACCAGGTCGGCGATGACCCGCATGCCGCGCTTGTGGGCCTCGTCCACCAGCTTCACGAAGTCACCGAGGTCGCCGAACTCCGGCAGGATCTTCATGAAGTCCGCGATGTCGTATCCGCCGTCGCGCAGCGGCGACTCGTACAGCGGCAGCAGCCACAGGCAGTCGACGCCGAGCCACTGGAGGTAGTCCAGTTTCTCGATCAGGCCGCGGATGTCTCCGGTGCCGTCGCCGTTGGAGTCGGCGAAGCCCCGGATGAGCACCTCGTAGAAGACCGCGCGTTTGAACCAGTACGGGTCTCGAGGCTTCTCCTCGTCGAAGGTGTTCGGGATCGGCTCGGATGGCTGACTCACCAGTGGACTCCCCGCTTCTTCAACCGGTACCGCGTGCTCCGGCCTGCTCACCGCTGGTTCGCCGGGGCGCGCAGAGTGAAGATGTGTGCTGGTCGGACATGAGGGTCGAGACGCACGTAGTTGTTCTGCCGCCAGTGGTACGACTCGCCCGACAGTTCGTCGTCGACGACGAGTTCGTCGTTCCAGCCGAG
This sequence comes from Streptosporangium sandarakinum, assembly GCF_050942225.1. Lineage (NCBI taxonomy): Bacteria > Bacillati > Actinomycetota > Actinomycetes > Streptosporangiales > Streptosporangiaceae > Streptosporangium > Streptosporangium sandarakinum. The sequence goes on along the minus strand of NZ_CP192034.1, from coordinate 6,958,044 downwards.
ACCGAGGGCCGGCATGTCCAGCGACACCGTGGCCTCATGGGTGTGGTACGGGTCGAGATTCACAACCGTCAGCACCACGTCGCCCAGGCCGTGCCGTCGTGTGGCCGTGTCGTAGGCACCGGGCAGTCGCTTGGAGAAGCAGACCAGGTCCGGATGGTCGACGCTGTGGAACCGTAGGTTACGCAGTTCCTGGAGCGCCGGGTGAGCTCTTCGCAACAAATTGAGTTGCGTGATCAGTGGGGCGAGGCTACGGCCCTCGCGCTCAGCCTCGGCCCAGTCGCGAGGTCTGTACTGATATTTCTCGCTATCGAGGTATTCCTCACTGCCTGGACGAACCGGGACGTTCTCCGCAAGCTCGTAACCGGAGTAGACGCCCCAGGTCGGCATCGACATCGCCGCGAGGATCGCTCTGATGCGGAATGCCGGGACACCCCCGTGCTGAAGGTATTCGTGAAGGATGTCCGGAGTGTTGACGAAGATGTTGGGCCGCATGTAGTGCGACGTCTCGTGGGACAGCTCGGTGAGGTAGCTCTCGACCTCCTCCCGCGAGTTGCGCCACGTGAAGTAGGTGTAGGACTGCTGGAAGCCCACCTTGCCCAGTGCGCGCATCATCGCCGGCCGGGTGAACGCCTCGGCCAGGAACAGCACGTCCGGGTCGGTGGAGTTGACGTCGGCGATCAGCCGCTCCCAGAACGACACCGGCTTGGTGTGCGGGTTGTCCACCCGGAAGATCCGTACCCCGTGGTCCATCCACAGCCGCACCACCCGCTTCACCTCGGCGTAGATCCCCTCGGGGTCGTTGTCGAAGTTCAGCGGGTAGATGTCCTGGTACTTCTTCGGCGGGTTCTCGGCGTAGGCGATGGTGCCGTCGGCGCGGACGTTGAACCACTCCGGGTGCTCCCTGACCCACGGGTGGTCCGGCGAGCACTGCAGGGCCAGGTCGAGCGCGACCTCCATGCCCAGCTCGCGGGCCTTGGCCACGAACTCGTCGAAGTCCTCGAACGTGCCGAGGTCGGGGTGGATCGCGTCGTGGCCGCCCTCCTCCGAGCCGATCGCCCACGGCGAGCCCGGGTCGTACGGCTCCGGCGTCAGCGTGTTGTTGCGGCCCTTGCGGAAGCTGTGCCCGATCGGATGGATCGGCGGCAGGTAGACGACGTCGAAGCCCATCTTGGCGACGGCCGGCAGCCGCAGGGCCGCCGTCTTGAACGTCCCGGACTTGGGCGCGACGCCCTCCTGGACGATCGCGCCCTCCGACCGCGGGAAGAACTCGTACCACGACCCGAACAGCGCCCGGCGCCGCTCGACCCTGACCACCCGCTTGCCGGTCCGGGTCACCAGGTCGCGCAGCGGGTGCGCGCGCAGCAGCGCGGCCGTCTCCGCCGACTGGGCCGCCGCGAACCGGGCCCGCGGGTCCACCGCCTGGTCGCGCAGCCGGGCGGCGACCTCCAGCAGCGCGGCGCGGTGCCCGCAGGCCGCCGCACCGGAGGAGGGCCGTCCCGCCGTACGGCCGGCGGTCTTCGCGTTCCGGGCGCCCTTCGCGCCCTTCGCCGCGGAGGGGGCGGGGACGGAGGGGCAGTCGGCGGACCGTACGGCACGGGCGGCGCGCTCGAAGAGCCGGGCGCCCTCCTCGCACATCAGCTCGGTGTCCATGTCGCGCGGGATCTTGATGCCCGCGTCGTGCAACCAGGTCGCGATCGGGTCGCTCCACGCCTCGACGCGGAAGTGCCACTCGCCCTCGTCGGGCAGGGTCACCTCCACCCCCCACCGGTCGGTGCCCGGGGCCGGCTCGGCCATGGGCAGCAACCGGCCGCGGGTGCCGTCGGGAGCGGTGAGCACCACGCCGGCCGCCACCGCGTCGTGTCCCTCGCGGAACACGGTGGCGGAGATCTCGAAGGTCTCGCCCGCGGCGGCCTTGGCGGGGTAACGCCCGCACTCGACCGTCGGGTGCACGTCAAGGATGGGAATTCGTCCGATCATCGCGTCTCAAGGTAGCGACGGCACACCGGTACCGCCGGAGAAGTCGGCAAGGAAAGATCTTCGTTTTTTCAAACAACCCCGTGACCGGCACCCGGGGGCGTGACCACGCTCACGGGGGACCGGTTCCCGAGGGGTGGAGCGGTCGGCCCCTAGATGCCTGCCCCAATAGTCCATCTTCATACCTGTGAGGGAAAGACCGGGGAACCCTCGCTTTCCCGGGCGAGTTGGGCCGGTGAACGGCCGCCCCGCGATCGACCCTTCTTTGATGTGTTTGGGGGCGATTGATAGCGGTGAGGGGGAGACGCGTGAGTGTCGAGGTCGCCATCCGTGGCGCTGAGTAACTAGGGTCTGGCAGCGTGAGAGCAATCCGCAGGTTCACCGTCCGCACCGTTCTTCCTCCGGAGCTGGCCTCGCTGGGCGAGCTTGTGCGCAATCTGCGCTGGTCATGGCACCCCGAGACGCTCGACCTCTTCGCCGAGGTCGATCCGGAGGTGTGGGAGAGGGTCGGCCACGACCCGGTCGCCCTGCTCGGCGCCGTCGATCCGGCGCGGCTGCGCGAGCTCGCCGCCGACCGCCGCTTCCTGCGGCGGGTCGCCGACGCCGCGGACGACCTCCACGAGTACAAGACCGCGCCCGGCTGGTACCAGACGGTCCCCGACGCCCCCCGGGCCATCGCCTACTTCTCCCCCGAGTACGGCATCGCCGCCGCGCTGCCGCAGTACTCCGGCGGCCTGGGCATCCTGGCCGGCGACCACCTCAAGGCCGCCAGCGACCTGGGCGTGCCGATCCTGGCGGTCGGCCTGCTGTACCGGCACGGCTACTTCACCCAGTCGCTGTCGCCGGAGGGCTGGCAGTTGGAGCACTACCCCTCCCTCGACCCGGGCGGCCTGCCGCTGACCCTGCTGCGGGAGGAGGACGGCACGCCGGTGCGGACCGCGATCGGCCTGCCCGAGGGCCGCACCCTGCACGCCCAGATCTGGATCGCCCAGGTGGGCCGGGTCCCGCTGCTGCTGCTCGACTCCGACGTGGCCGAGAACGACGTCGCCGCCCGCGACGTCACCGACCGTCTCTACGGCGGCGGCACCGACCACCGCCTGATGCAGGAGCTGCTGCTCGGCGTCGGCGGCGTCCGCGCCATCCGCGCCTACTGCCGGGTCACCGGCCACCCCGAGCCGGAGGTGTTCCACACCAACGAGGGCCACGCGGGCTTCCTCGGCCTGGAGCGCATCCGCGAGCTGACCGAGAGCAGGCTCTCCTTCGACGAGGCGCTGGAGGCGGTCCGCGCCGGCACGGTCTTCACCACCCACACGCCCGTCCCCGCCGGCATCGACCGCTTCCCGGCCGAGATGATCGCCCGCCAGTTCGGCGGCGACAACGCCTGGCCCACCGTCCCGGTGGACCGCATCCTCGCGCTCGGCGCGGAGAAGGAGCCCGGCAAGTTCAACATGGCCGCGATGGGCATGCGGCTGGCCCAGCGGGTCAACGGCGTGTCCGAGCTGCACGGCGAGGTCAGCCGGGAGATGTTCCAGGACCTGTGGCCGGGCTTCGACGCCTCCGACGTACCGATCGGGTCGATCACCAACGGCGTGCACGCGCCCACCTGGGTCGGCCGGGAGATCATGGAGCTGGCCGGCCGGGAGCTGCCCGCGCTCGTCGAGCGGGCCCAGGGCTGGGAGGGCGTCAACAAGATCTCCGACGCCGACGTCTGGGCCATCCGCGGGCGGCTGCGCGCCCGGCTGGTCGAGGGGGCCCGCGAGCGGCTGCGCCGTTCCTGGCTCGCCCGGGGCGCCTCCCGCGCCGAGCTGGGCTGGATCGACGACGCCCTCGACCCGGACGTGCTGACCATCGGCTTCGCCCGCCGGGTGCCCTCCTACAAGCGGCTCACCCTGATGCTGAAGGACCCCGACCGGCTCCGCCAGCTCCTCCTCGACCCGGACAAGCCGGTCCAGATCGTGATCGCCGGCAAGGCGCACCCGGCCGACGAGGGCGGCAAGAAGCTCATCCAGCAGATCGTGAAGTTCGCCGACGCCGAGGACGTGCGGCACCGCATCGTCTTCCTGCCCGACTACGACATGGCGCTCGGCCAGCTCATGGTCCAGGGCGCCGACGTGTGGATGAACAACCCGCTGCGCCCGCTGGAGGCGTGCGGCACCTCCGGGATGAAGGCCGCCCTGAACGGCGGGCTCAACCTGTCCATCCGCGACGGCTGGTGGGACGAGTGGTACGACGGCACCAACGGCTGGGCCATCCCCACCGCCGACGGCGTGGGTGACCCCGACCGCCGCGACGAGCTGGAGGCCGGGGCGCTGTACGACCTGGTCGAGCACGAGGTGGCCGACCGCTTCTACGACCGGGCGGCCGACGGCCTGCCGCTGCGCTGGCTGGAGATGGTCCGCCACACGCTGACCTCCCTCGGGCCCAAGGTCCTGGCCGGGCGGATGCTCCGCGACTACGTCGTGGACCTCTACACTCCGGCCGCCAAGTCGGGCCGCGCGCTGCTCAAGGACGGCTACGAGCCGGCCAGGGGCTTCGCCGCCTGGAAGCTCCGCCTCGCCCAGGCGTGGCCCGGGGTGCGGGTGGAGCACGTGGAGACCTCCAACCTCGGCGACACCCCCGAGGTGGGCGCGGCGCTGGAGGTGCGCGCCACCATCGCGCTGGGCGAGCTGCGCCCGGAGGACGTCCGCGTCCAGGCCGCCTACGGCCCGGTCGGGCTCCACGACGAGCTGGTACGGCCCGCGTACACGACCCTGGCCCTGGAGTTCGACGGCGACGACGGCAGGGCCGTCTTCGCCGGGACCGTCCCGCTGGACCGCACCGGCTCGTTCGGCTACAGCGTCCGGGTCGTCCCCGACCACCCGCTCATGGACACGCCCGCCGAGCTGGGGCTGGTCACCGTGCCGGAGGAGCCGGCGGGGATGACCAACGGCACCCTGCGCTGACCCCGGCGGCCGGGCGGGGACGGAGAAGCCGACCCCGGCGGCCGGGACGGAGAGAAGGAGGAGGGGAGCCGGGGCACACGCCCGGCTCCCCTCCTCCTTTCATGTCCTCTCCGTGCCCTCCGGCGCATCGGTGACCGGACGTCCTCCGGCGCACCGAGGGTCAGGCGTCCTCCGGTGTCCCGGGGGTCAGGTGGCGGACACCACCACGTCCTCGGCCTTGACGAACATCACGCGGTGGCCGAACTGGATCTGGTAGTACTTCTGCTTCCCGCGGACCACCTGGTGGTTCGACGGGTCGAAGGTCACCGCCCGGTAGTACTCGCCGACCGCGGTCAGGCCGACGGTGTAGCGCTGGCCCGCGGCGAGGGTGTACTGCAGCGGGCTGATCGCCTGGTACGGCACGCCCGCCGGGTACGCCTCCGCCTCCGGGTACGCCCTGCCGTACACCGGCACGCTCGCCAGGCCCGGCTTGGGCGTCACCACCAGGCCCTTGGACGGAACCGCGGTGGGCTGGGACGCGGGGTTGTGGAACCACGCCTTCTGGCCGAGGTACCAGATCGCGGTCCAGTCGCCCTGGCGGTCGGCGACGGCGTAGCGCTGGCCGGTGGTGGCGCGGGCGCTGTGGTCGTAGACGCTGTAGAGCGAGTCACCGGTCGGGTGCTTGCCGATGTCCTTGACCAGCGGGGCGTCCTCACGCGGCTCGGTGCGCAGCCAGACCGACGCCGAGCCGTGCGGGGCGCAGTCGGCGTCGGGGTTCTTGCGGTCGCAGCCGTAGTAGTACGGCTGGTTCTTGTCGTAGTCGGGGAGGATCATCACCGACCCGGTCTGCGGGCCGCCGGTGCCGTGCAGCGGGCGGCCGAGGAGCTGGAAGTAGCGCGCCCAGTCCCAGAAGGGGCCCGGGTCCTCGTGCATGCCCCGCACCGTGGAGGCGATCGTCCCGGGCACGTTGTCGTGGCCGATGATGTGCGCCCGGTCGAGCGGGACCTGGTAGCGCTGGGCGAGGTAGCGCACCAGCCGGGCCGAGCTGCGGTACATCGCCTCGGTGTACCAGTAGGCGCCCTCGGCGAGGAATCCCTCGTGCTCGATGCCGATCGACTTGGCGTTGACGTACCAGTTGCCCGCCTGCCAGGCGACGTCCTTGGTCTTCACGTGCTGGGCGATGTGCCCGTCCACGGAACGCACCGAGTAGTGCCAGCTCGCCGGGCGCGCGGGGTCCTGCACCAGCCGCACGGAGGGGTCGAAGTAGCCCTCCATGTCGTGGATGACGATGTACTCGATCTGCTGGTTGGCCGGCCGGTTCGACTTGTCGTGGTTGCCGTAGTCGTCATCGGGCAGCGCCTGGTAGGGCGCGGGGATCCACTCGCACGAGACGGTGGGCGGGCACTCGGCCTCGCCGCGGACGGGCCGGCGCAGGCCCAGCTTGTCCAGCCAGCCGTCCATCTTCCGCACGCCGGGGGCGGCCCGCAGTTCGACCTTCTGGCCGTCGTCGGTGACGCGCCCGGCGCCGGACTCGATCGTGGCGTAGACCTCGTCGGCGAAGAACTTCGCCGCCTCGGCCTCCTCGGCGCCGGAGTAGCGGGCCACCGCGCCGTACCACTGGCCGGGGTCGTCGCTGAGCGGCGCGCCGAGCGTCTTCTGGTAGTCGGCCAGCAGGGCCGCGCCGCCGCGGATGTTGGCGGCCGGGTCACCGCGCAGTTCCTCGCGGCTCGCGCCGGTGAGCTCGGCCGCCTTCTCCAGCGTCCTGAGCGAGGCGGGGACCTCGGCGGGCGCCGGCGCCGCCTGGGGGGCCGGCAGCGGGCGGCTCTCGTCACCCCGGGCGTCCTCGGTGCCCTCGGCGTGGTGGTTCCCGCCGCTCAGCTCGGCCGCGTCGGTGAGGTGCATCGGGCCGTACCCGGCGGAACTGCTCGGCTTGCCCGCGTTGGCGTCCCAGCGGGACTCCAGGTAGGACACGCCGAGCAGGACGCTCTCGGGCACGCCGTACGCCTTGGCGGCCTCGGTGAAGGCCGCCTGCCGGCTGTCGGGAACGGCCGTCTGCGTGGCGGAGGCCGGTTGTGCTAGGGAGAGGCCGCCTGCGACCACGATGGCCGCGGCCGCCAGGCGGAGGGGGGACGATCGTCGCACGAACGCTCCTCGGCTGGGGGGATCCGATGCGAGACAGCCTGCGAAGCCGGGCCCGCGATGTCAATAACATTCTTCACTTTGCCGACACGTAGCGAAGAATTTCTTCACCCTGTCAGCCCGGCGGCTCCCGGCCTCGGCCGCTTCCGTGACCCGAACGGATCGATCCGCTCACGATGCGGCGGTCGGGTCGAGCGGGCGGAGGATACGGCGCTGATCAGGTAAAACCTGCGCATGGGGATCCTGCGGGCGGTTCCCCTCCCGTGCGGGGCGGGAAGGGCAACGGGTTGGAGGCGAAGGCCCGCGAGCCGTACGCACTGGAGAGAAGACGTGAACGGGTGGACTTTCGAGGGCCAGCCCGGCGCACTGGGCGACAGCGCGGTGACCCTGGTGGAGAGCGGTTCCTTCTGCGTGTCCGGGCGCGGCGGCGACATCGTGCCGGGCGGGGCGCAGGGGGTCTACACCGCCGACACCCGGCTGCTGTCGCGCTGGGAGTTGCGGATCGACGACGTCGGGGTGGAACCGCTCAACGTGTTCGTGACCGAGCCGTACCACGCGACGTTCGTCGGCCGGGCGGCACCGCGGCCGGGGCGCGCGGAGAGCACCCTGCTGGTGGTCAGGGACCGCTACGTCGGCGGCGGTCTGCGCGAGGACCTGACGCTGCGCAACCTGTCCGACGAGCCGGCCGGATGCCTGGTCGACATCCACCTGGCCGGTGACCTGGCCGACCTGTTCGAGGTCAAGGCGGGGCGGGTCCGGCACGTGCTGGACGTGGAGACGACGCCCGACCGGACGGGTCTGATGATCTTCTCCACCAGCCGGTGCCGGGGGACCCGGGTGGTGGCCGAGCCGCAGCCGATCTCCATGCCCGGGATCCTCGCCTTCCGGATCGTCGTGCCCGCCCGGGGGGAGTGGACCGCCACCGTCCAGGTCAACCCGATCCTCGACGGCGAGGAGCTGCCCACCCGGTTCTCCACCCACCACCCGCTGGAGCACGCCGAGCCCGCCCGGCGGCGGGCCGACTGGGACCGGCTCAGCCCGGCCGTCGTCACCTCCGACCGCACCCTCACCCAGGTGCTGCGCCGCTCCCGGGAGGACCTGGGGGCGCTGCGGCTGTTCGACCCCGACCGGCCCGAGGAGCCGCCGACGATCGCCGCGGGCGCGCCGTGGTTCATGACGCTGTTCGGCCGCGACTCGCTGCTGACCTCCTGGATGGCGCTGCCGATGGACCAGTCGCTGGCGCTCGGCACGCTGCGCCGCCTGGCCAGGTTGCAGGGCAAGACCTGCGATCCGCTCACCGAGGAGGAGCCGGGCAAGATCCTGCACGAGCTGCGCTTCGGAGCCCAGTCCGGCGGTCTCGCCTACTACGGCTCGGTGGACGCCACCCCGCTGTTCGTGATGCTGCTGGGAGAGCTGCGCCGGTGGGGCCTGCTCCGCACGGAGGTGGAGGGGCTCCTGCCGTACGCCGACGAGGCGCTCGGCTGGATCACCAGGTCGGCCGACCCGTTCCTGTCCTACCGCCGCAAGACCGACCACGGCCTGGTCCACCAGGGCTGGAAGGACTCCTTCGACGGCATCACCTTCGCCGACGGCACCCTGGCGCGGCCGCCCATCGCGCTGGCCGAGGTGCAGGGCTACGTCTACGCCGCCTACAACGCGCGCGCCCACTTCGCCCACGAGGCCGGCGACATCGCCGTGGAGGAGGAGTGGAAGGGGCGGGCGGCGCGCCTGCGGGAGGCGTTCAACGACCGGTTCTGGATGCCCGAGCGCGGCTACTACGCGATCGGTCTCGACGGCGAGGGACGCCGCATCGACTCCGTCGCCTCCAACCCCGGTCACTGCCTGTGGACCGGCATCGTCGACGAGGACCGCGCCGCGTCCGTCGCCGGGCACCTGCTCTCGCCGCGCATGTTCACCGGGTACGGCGTGCGCACCCTGGCCTCCGACATGGGCGCCTACAACCCGATGAGCTACCACAACGGCTCGGTCTGGCCGCACGACAACTCCATCATCGTGGCCGGGCTGATCCGGTACGGCTTCGCCGAGGAGGCACGGCGGATCGCCTCCGGCCTGATGGAGGCGGCGGAGGCGTTCGGCTGGCGGCTGCCCGAGCTGTTCTGCGGCTTCGACCGGGGCGAGTTCTCCCCGCCGGTGCCCTACCCCACCTCCTGCACCCCGCAGGCGTGGGCCGCCGCGTCGCCCATCCACCTGCTGCGCAACATGCTCCGCCTCGACCCCTGGGTGCCCTACGGGCAGGTGTGGCTGGACCCCGTGCCGATGGAGGACATCCGGGTCGAAGGGATGCCGCTCGCCGGGTCCCGGCTGACGATCGAGGTCAGCGACGGGAAGGTCTCCGTCGCCGGGCTGCCCGAGGGGATGATCCTGCACGACGAGCCGCGCCCGCCGATGTCGGCCCCGGGTGGCGCCTTCAGCGTCCGGGGCCGGAGAAGGCGCGGTGACGGGCAGGTCCGGGACTCGGGGGCCCGGGAAAGGACATCGACAGGCCGCGGGGCCGGGAGCGGGGGCGGGGATGATCGCTGAAGAGGAGCCGGCCGGGTGGCGCGGCGGGGGGCTGCGCGTCGTGATGATCGCTCCCCCCTGGTACGACGTACCGCCCGCGGCGTACGGCGGCATCGAGTCGATGGTGGCCGACCTCGTCGCGGGGCTGTCGCGGCGCGGGCACGAGGTCACCCTGATCGGCGCGGGCAAGCCCGGCACGTCGGCCCGCTTCCTGGCGACCTACGCCGTGCCGCCGTCGGAGCGGATCGGCGAGGCGATGCCGGAGGTGCTGCACGCGGCCAGGGCGCACGGCATGCTCTCCGGCCTGGAGACGGACATCGTCCACGACCACTCGCTGGCCGGGCCGCTGCACGCCGGGTGCCGGGCCGTCCCGACGGTGATCACCTGCCACCTCACGATGGACGGTGAGTTCGGCGACTACTACCGCTCGCTCGGCACCGGCGTGGTGATGGTCGGCATCTCCCGGGCGCAGCGGCGCAGTGCCCCGGAGCTGCCCTGGGCCGGGGTCGTCCACAACGCCGTGGACATCGCCTCCTTCCCCTTCCGCGAGGACAAGGAGGACTGGGTGCTGTGGCTCGGCCGGTTCAACGAGGACAAGGGCGCGCACCTGGCCATCGACGCCGCCCGCGCGGCCGGGCGGCGGATCATGCTGGCCGGCAAGCTCACCGAGCCGGTGGAGCGCGACTACTTCGCCGAGCACGTCGCGCCCAGGCTCGGCGCCGACGCCGAGTACGTCGGCGAGGCCGACGCCGTCGGCAAGCGCGAGCTGCTCGCGGCGGCCCACTGCCTGCTCTTCCCGATCCTGTGGGAGGAGCCGTTCGGCATGGTGATGATCGAGGCGATGGCCTGCGGCACGCCGGTGGTGGCGTTCGGCAGGGGAGCGGTGCCCGAGGTCGTCGCCGACGGGGTGACCGGTTTCGTCCTGGACCGGCCCGAGGAGCTGCCGGAGGCGATCGAGGCGGCCGGGAAGCTCGACCCGCACGCCTGCCGGTCCCACGTGGCGGACCACTTCGGCGTCGAGGCGATGGCCGCGGGCTACGAGCGCGTCTACCGAAAGGTGATCGCCGAGGCCGCCGCGCGGGCCGAGCCCGCCGGCGGGACCCGGGGCCTGATGCCGCTGAACTGACGCCCCTGAACCGGCACCGTTGAGCTGGCGTCGCGCCGCCGGGTTCGCGCCGCCGTGCCGGCCTGTTCGGTGGGGCCGGCCCGCCGTGGCGTCACGGGGCGGGACGGCCGGGCGCCGCCTGCGGCTTTCCGCGCGACGCCCGGCCGGGCGGGAACGGGCCCGCCGGAGTCGGATCAGCCGTGCGAGTCGGCCGGGGAGCCGGTGAAGGTGGTGAGGCAGGACGGGCCGTTGGCGCCGTTGAAGCGGACCGAGTGGAAGAAGTCGCGGAACGGGGTGTAGAAGTTGCCCTTCCCCCAGGGGGAGGTCACGGCGGAGCAGCCGCCGTAGCCGGACTCGGAGTACAGGTGGACGTAGGAGGCCGTACGGTTCCAGTCGGACTTGGCCCGGCCCGCCATGCCGAGCGCGGCGAGGTCCGGGGTGTCGCTCTTGATCTCGATCATGTCGCCCGTGCCGTCGAGGCCGGAGAACATGCAGTAGGACCCGGCATGGCAGCGGTCGTAGCCGGTGGCGGCCTGGGCGGGGGCGCCCGCCAGTGCGGTCAGCGCGACGGCCGCGACGGGGAGTGCCAGCATCTGAAGCTTCTTGCCCAATGTTCCTCCATTGGTGAAACTTTCTTTCGATGACCGGCTCGACCATACCTGTTGCGATCTTGTAGAGGAAGGGGTCATTTTCCGGCCATCCGAAACCCGGCCGGCGCCTCCCGCCGTACGGCGGGCGCCACGGCCCCGATGACCTGCCGTGGCCCGGGGGTGAGGCCGGTCGGGACGGAGCGGGAATCGGGGCGCGTGGGGCCGGTCAAAGGGTCCTGGGCCGGTCACGGCCGGAGGCGTGTCCGTCGCGGCCGGCCGGGAAGGCTAGCGTCCGCAGGTGCGGAGCATGTTGAGCAAGGCCACCTTCTCCGCGCGGGTCACGAAGAGCCGGTAGTGGTGCTTCACGGTGATCCACGAGGTCGCGTACCGGCACCAGTAAGCGCGGCGTTGCGGACGCCAGTTCTGTGGGCCCTGCCCGCCTTTGGCGATGTTGGCGGAGTGGCTGACGGTGAGCAGTTCGGGACGGGTGAGGTCGTTGGCGAACGCGCGCCGCTTGGCCTGGGTCCATCGTTTGGCGCCCGAGCGCCAGGCGTAGGCGAGCGGCACCACGTGATCGACGTCCACCTGCTTCTCGCTCCTGAGCCGTTTGCCGTCGTACGGGCTGTACCAGAGCCCCTTGACCGGGTGGCAGGCCGCGTTACGGCGTACGCCCCGCCCGTCGCGGGCCAGCACCATCTCCCGCGTGTCGCACCTGCCCTTGCGGTGCCCCCATCGGGGCTGGAACCGCTCGCGGCTGTAGCCGCGGATGGACAAGGGCCTGGCGACCTTGAGCCGGGCCAGCATGTGCCGGGCGAGGGCCGCGCTCGCGGCCTGTGATTGCTTGCGTGGTTCCGCCGCCGCCTGCGGGGTGGCGAAGGGGGTGATGGGGACGACCGCGAGAGTCAGTACGGCGACGAGGGATGCCCGCCTCAGGAAAATCATGGTCTCCCCCATACCCAACGAGATCCCGCTGCGACGGCCGGCGGGGACTCATCTCGACGGTCGATCCTCCGCGGTGCTCCCCGCCCGCATGGGCCGGCTCCTCCAGACCCCGCCGCCTCGCTGCCGTACGGGGGTGTCATGGAACGTCGATCGTCCTTTCGCGTGACGCTCCTCTAGGGTGCGGGTGACGGGTTGCTCGAAGGAGAGGACGGCCATGGGTGAGTTCGTGCGGGTGGAGACGGCCGACGGGATCGCGACGATCCGGCTCGACCGGCCGAAGATGAACGCGCTCAACCGGCAGGTCCAGGAGGAGATCCGCGACTGCGCCCGCCAGGTGGACGCCGACCCCGAGGTGTACGCGGTGGTGCTCTACGGCGGGGAGAAGGTCTTCGCGGCGGGCGCCGACGTCAAGGAGATGGCCGACATGTCGTACGCCGACATGGCCGTCCACTCCGCGACCCTGCAGGACTGCTTCACCGCGGTCGCCGAGATCGGCAAGCCGGTCATCGCGGCGGTGACCGGCTACGCCCTGGGCGGCGGCTGCGAGCTGGCGCTGTGCGCGGACATCCGGATCGCGGGCGAGTCGGCCAAGCTGGGCCAGCCGGAGATCCTGCTCGGCATCATCCCCGGCGCCGGGGGCACCCAGCGCCTGCCGCGGCTGGTCGGCCCGGCGCGGGCCAAGGACCTCATCTTCACCGGCCGCCACGTCTCCGCCGCCGAGGCCCTGCAGATCGGGCTGGTCGACCGGGTCGTCCCGGACGCCGACGTCCACACCGAGGCGCTGGCCTACGCCGCGCAGTTCAAGGGCGGTCCCGCGCTGGCCGTGCGGGCGGCCAAGCAGGCCGTGGACCGCGGCCTGGAGACCGACCTGGCCACCGGCCTGGAGATCGAGCGCCTGCAGTTCTCCGGCCTGTTCGCCACCGAGGACGCCCGCGACGGCATGCGGGCCTTCGCCGAGAAGACCAAGGCCACCTTCACCGGCCGCTGACCGGCCCACCGGCCGCCGGCCCGGCCGCGCGGCCGGGGCGGCGGCCTGCTCGCGCCGTACGGCGCCGCCCGGGAGGGCCGCGTCCCGGATGCGGCCCGTGCCGGGCCGGTCAGGCGGCGGCCGGGGCCGGGGTCCGGGCCGGGGCGGCGGTGCGCGGCAGGATCTGGACCAGCGCCGCGACGGCCAGGGTGACCACGATCAGGTAGACCAGCCCGTGCCGGAACGCCCCCGCGACCCCGGCCGACGGATCGCCGTAGAACACGATGCCGACGATGCCGACGCCGATGGCCGAGCCGACCTGCTGGGCCGTGGTGAGGATCCCGGCGGCGGCGCCGGCGTGCCGCGGGGCGACCCTGGCCAGGACGGTGCCCATGATGGGGGCGAGCGCCAGGCCCATGCCGACCCCGTCGGCGACCAGCATCGGCACCAGCCAGCCGATCGGCGCGTCCCAGGCGACCGCGACGAGCAGGGCGGTCAGGCCGGCCGCCCTTGTCAGCCCGCCCAGGGCGATCGTCTGGCGGCCGAGGCGGGCCGTCAGCCGGGGCGCGAGCAGCGAGGCCGCGAGGTAGCCCGCGCCGATCGGGGTGAAGATCAGGCCGGCCTGGAGCGCGTCCAGGCCCCGGCCCTCCTGGACGTACAGGGCGAAGATCAGGAAGTAGGCGGCCATGCCCATGGTGAAGGCGAGCTGGGTGAGCAGCCCCGCGGTGAAGGCCCGCTCGCGGAACAGGGTGAGGTCGATCAGCGGTGACTCGTGCCGCCGCCGGCCGTACGCGATGAGGAGGGCGGCGGCGACGGCGAAGGACAGCCAGGTCCACAGCGGCCAGCCCTGCTCACGGCCTTCGATCAGCGGCAGCAGTGTGGCGACCAGACCGAGCGTGACGAGTGCGGCCCCGCCGACGTCGAGCCGTACGGTGTCGGCGGATCGGCTCTCGGGCACCACGCGGCCGGTCATCACCAGGGCGGCGACGCCGATCGGCAGATTGATCAGGAAGCAGGCCCGCCAGCCGAGGCCGAACAGGTCGGCCTGGATGAGCACGCCCCCGATGATCTGGCCGAAAACCGCCGCCAGGCCCATGGTCAACGCGTAGGCACTGAGCGCCCTGGCCTGGGCCGTCCCGTGGTAGGCGGTGCGCAGGACGGCCAGCACCTGAGGGGAGAGCAGCGCGGCCGACGCGCCCTGCGCGACGCGGGCGGCGATCAGCGTGCCGACGTCCGGGGCCAGGCCGCAGACGACCGAGGCCAGCGTGAAGAGGGTCAGCCCGACGGCGAACATGCGGCGGCGGCCGAAGAGGTCACCGAGCCGGCCGCCGAGGACCAGTCCGGAGCCGTAGGCCAGGCCGTATCCGGCGACCACCCACTCGACGGCCGCGGCCCCGGCGTGCAGGTCGCGCTGGGTGGTGGGGATGGCCACGTTGACGATGAAGAAGTCGAGCATCGTGATGAAGACACCGGTCAGGACGGTGGGCAGGGTGCCCCGGCGTGGCATGGCCGCTCCAAAGGATAGATAGAACGATCGGTATACGGCGCCTCATTAGATAGAATGGTTGGTCTACTGTCAACCGCGTGCGAGGATTCGGAGCCGTGACCACGACCACGAGACCGGGACCGCGCGAGCGGCTGCTGGAAGCCGCCCGCGAGCTCACCTACACCCATGGCGTTCACGTCGGCGTGGACGCCATCCTCGGCCGGGCCGACGTCGCCCGCCGTTCGCTCTACCAGCACTTCGGCGGCAAGGACGGGCTCATCGCCGAGATGCTGCGCACCCAGGCCACCACCGACCGCTACCGGGAGACCATGGACGCGGCCGGCGACGACCCCCGCGAGCGCGTCCTGGCCGTCTTCGACGAGCTGGAGCGGGTCACCACGCGGCCCGCGTTCCGCGGCTGCCGCTACACCGCCGCCGAGCTCGCCCTCTCCGACCCGGATCACCCGGCGCACGCGGAGGTCCGCGCCCACAAGGGGGAGCTGCACCGGATCTTCGCCGCCGAGCTGACCCGGCACGGCCACCCGGACCCGGAGTTCGGCGCCGACCAGATCCTGGTGCTCGTCGACGGGGTGCTGGCCCACGCCGTCACCCGCCCCGGCGCGCACCCCGCGCTGGCGGCTCGGGCGATGGCCGAGACGATTCTCGGGCCGGGCGGAACGGCGAAACCGGGCGGGACGCCGGAGCGGGGATGACCGGACGCCGGGACCCCCGGCCGGGAGGCCGGAACCAGGAGGGGCCGGAACCGGGAGGGGCGGGATCGGCGGCGGGCCGAGCCGGGTGATCGGCCGCGCCGGAATGCGAGGGTCGCACCGGGCTGTGCCGATTCCTGAGACCGTCCGGACATCTCGGTCTTTGCCGGTATCGTGCCGGGCTATGGCGCGATTGGCGAAGCGGGCTCTGGTGCCCGCCCGGCTGCGGAGTGCGGTGCGCGGCTGGTTCGACTCCCGGTACATCTCCCTGGCCGAGCACCGCCAGGACATCAAGGACGCGCTGTGGGAGGTCCAGGTGCTGCGCCGGGAGGTCACCACGCTGCGCGCCGAGGTCGAGAGGCTCCAGGCGCGCACGGCCAAGGCCCCCGCCGCCCCCGCCGGGCGGACCGTGGACGAGACGCGGGCGCGGCGCTGGGACGACGCCCACCGGCTGGCCACCGAGACGGCCGCCGCGATGGAGCGGGTGCTGCAGAACGAGGTGCTGCTCTGGCAGGCCGTGGACCGCGCCGCCGCCGGCCGTACCCCTGAGACCGCCGAGACGGACCGCCCCGCGGGGGAGGGCCACAGCGCTGGGACCGCCGGGACGGCCCTGGACCGCGCCGCCGGGAGCGCCGGATGAGGGTCTCCTGGACCTCCGACGACGCCGTCCGGCACCTGACCTTCCGGCTGGACCCCGAGGACGGCATCACCGGGCACTGCGCCGACGGCGAGCCACTGAAGATGGCCACGAACTCCTGCCGGGTCGAGTTGCCGCGCGAGCCGCGCGAGATCCACCCCGACCTCGCGGCCCTGGCGGCCTGGACCGTCGTCGCCCCGTGGACCCGCCGCGCGGTCACCTTCGACCGGCCGATCTCCGCCGAGCTGGCCGGGGCGATCCACGACGGCTGGGGGATCGAGGCGGGCCCGGTGGGCGCGTCGCCGCGCTCCGGCCGCCGGCTGGCGATCTCCTACAGCGGCGGCGCCGACTCGGTGGCCGCGGCGGCCATGCTGCCCGACGCGCCGTTCGTCCACTTCCAGCGGGTGTCCCACCCGCGCGTGCCCAACCGCTGGACCCACTACCGCGCCGACGTGCTGGCGAAGCTGGCCGCGCGCACCGGCCGCGAGCTGACCGTCGTCCGCTCCGACCTGGAGTTCACGCTCGCCGAGCCCCGGCCCGGCTACCCCGAGCACCACGCGGTGGCCGCCGGGGCGCTGCTGATGGCCGACGAACTGGACCTCGGCGGCCTGGCGTTCGGCTACGAGCTGGGCTCGCGCTGGCTGGGCGGCGACCGCTACCTGCTGCGCTACACCCCCGACAACCCGATGTGGGCCCCGCACGGCGCCTGGGGCCGCGCCTTCGCCGCGGCGGGCGTGCACATCGTGCTGCCCGTCGGCGGGGTGAGCGAGGCCGTCACCATGCGGCTGGCCCTTTCCTCCCCGCTGAAGGAGTACGTCCGCTGGTGCCTGCGCGGCGAGGACGGCCCCTGCGGCACCTGCGGCAAGTGCCTGTACAAGGAGCTCATCCAGGCCGCCGTCGAGCGCCGCCCGCTGCGCACCGCCATCGGCCCGGACCGGCCGGTAGCCCGCAAGTGGCAGGAGCCCCCGCCGTACGGCGGGCAGGAGATGATCGAGTACGGCTGCGCCCGGATCCCCGGCATCGAGGACACGGTCTTCGCCAAGGCCGCGGCGTTCCTCGGCGCGACCGAGTCCTCGACCGCCTGGCTGGACCGCTGCTACCCTCCCGCGATCGAGGAGATCCCCGAGCCGTGGCGGGCGGCGGTCCGCGACTTCGTCGCGGCCGAGATCGGGTTCATGAACGACGACGAGGCGCGCCGCGTCGAGACATGGGGGCTGTCGTGAGGGTGTACGTCTCGGTGGACATGGAGGGCGTCACCGGCCTGACCGACCCCGAGGAGATGCGGGCGGGGGGCCGCGGCTACGAGCGCGGCTGCGAGCTGATGACCGCCGACGCCAACGCCGCCGTCCAGGGCGCCTTCGACGCCGGGGCCGAGGCGGTGTGCGTCAACGACGCCCACAGCTCGACGAAGAACCTCAGGATCGACCTGCTCGACCCGCGCGCCACCCTGATCAGGGGGCCGGGCAAGCCGCTGCGGATGGGCCAGGGCCTCGACCCGGGCCACCGGGCCGCCTGCTTCGTCGGCTACCACGCGCGGGCCGGGGTCGAGCACGGCGTGCTCAACCACACCTGGATGGGCAAGGAGATCCAGAACCTCTACCTCAACGGCGAGGTCTGCGGCGAGACCCGCCTGGTGGCGTCGTTCGCCGGGTCGCTCGGCGTCCCGGTGGCCCTGGTCACCGGGGACGAGGCGGTCTGCGAGGAGGCCAGGGAGCTGCTCGGCGACGTCGAGACCGTCGCGGTCAAGAAGGGCATCAACAAGTTCTCCGCCGAGCTGCTGCCGCCCTCGGTGACCCAGGCCCGTATCCGCGAGGCCACCGTCCGCGCGCTTGGCCGGCTCGCGGACTTCCGCCCCTACGCCGCGGAGCCGCCGTTCACCCTCGGCATCGAGTGGAACTCCACCGCCATCGCCGCCGGGTGCGCCATCATTCCCGGGGTGCGCTCGGTCGGGCCCCGGCACACCGAGTTCACCACCGACGACTTCGCCCAGATCATGGGGATGATGGGCCTGCTGGCCACCATCGGCGGCCAGATCGCCTGCGACAGCGGCGTGTACGGCTGACCCCGCCGACGACCGCCGCCGGCCCCCGAACCACCGGCGACCCTCGCCACCCCGACGACCCCCGAACCACCGACGACCCCCGCGAACCGCTCCGGCCCGGCCCCGCTCCCGGCGGCCGGCCCGCAGGCGGCTCGCCCCCGCGAGCCCGGAAGACCCGAGAAGACAGTGACCGAACGCAGGACGATGACGCGCAGGGCGCTGCTGGTGGGCGTGGGCGCGGCCGGCGGCGCCGGAGCCATGTTCGCGGCCATGGGGGCATTGGGCCTGGCCCCCGACTCCCAGCCCTCCGACTACGTCCCGCCGCAGCCCTCCGACTTCTCCCTCAAGGGGAAGGGCGCGGCCAAGGTCGTGATCATCGGGGCCGGTGTCGCCGGGCTGACCTGCGCCTATGAGCTGGGCAAGGCGGGCTACGACTGCACCGTCCTGGAGGCGGCCGACCGGGTCGGCGGGCGCAACCTCACGCTGCGCGGCGGCGACCGGCTGCCCGAGAAGGACGGGCCGGACCAGACGGCCGGGTTCGGCGAGGGCGTCTACTTCAACGCCGGTCCCGGGCGGATCGCGCAGTGGATGATCGCCATGGACTACTGCCGCGAGCTGGGCGTTCCCCTTGAGGTGTTCGTCAACAACAACGCCTCGGCGTACGTCTACACGCGCGGCATGAAGGCCCCGGTCCGGGCCCGCACGGCCCGCGCCGACCTGTACGGCTACGTCGCGGAACTGCTGGCCAAGGCCTCCCACGCGGGCGCGCTGAACCGCCGCCTCACCGCGGAGGACCGCGAGCGGCTCTCGGAGTTCCTGCGCCGGTTCGGCGACCTCGGGCCCGACCTGTCCTACCGCGGCTCCGGCCGGCGCGGGTTCGCGACCTACCCGGCGATCGGCGACGGCGTGCCGCTCGACCCGCCCGCCTCGCTGGCCGAGGTGCTCTCCGCGGGCACCGGCCGGGCGATCACCATGGACTTCGGCTTCGAGCAGGCGGCGCCGATGTTCCAGCCGGTGGGCGGGATGGACGCGATCGTGACCGCGCTGGTCAGGGCGGTCGGCCACGACCGGATCAGGACGGGGACGCCCGTGACCGGGATCAGGAACCTGCCCGACGGCGTCGAGGTGACCCACCCGGGCGGCGCGGTCCGCGCCGACTACTGCGTGGCCGCGCTGCCGCCGCACCTGCTCGCCCGGCTGCCGCACAACCTCGGCGCCCAGGTCACCGCCGCGCTCCGCACCCCCGTGCCGGTCGCCGCCGGCAAGATCGGCCTGGAGTACGGCAGGCGCTGGTGGGAGACCGAGGACCGCATCTACGGCGGCGTCACCGAGACCGACCTGGACATCACCCACATCTGGTACCCCTCCTACGGCTACCACGCCCAAAGCGGCCTGCTCGTCGGCTACTACAACACCGAGAAGGAGGCCGAGCTGTACGGCCGGCTCTCCCCGGCCGAGCGCCGCAGCCGGGCGCTCACCCAGGGCAAGAAGATCCACGGCGAGAAGTACCGCGCCGAGCTGCGCTCCAGCGTCTCGATCGCCTGGCACCGCCAGCCGCACATCGAGGGAGGCTGGGTCCGCTGGCCCTCCTACCAGGGGGCCTTCACCCTCCTGCAGCGCCCGGCCGGGCGGGTCTACTTCGCCGGCGACTGGCTCACCCACCTGATCGCCTGGCAGGCCGGGGCCATGGAGTCGGCCAGGAAGGCGGTCACCGCGATCCATGAGCGGGTGCTGAGCACGTCCTGAGCACGTCGAGCGGCGCCGTCCCGGCGTGCCGGGCACGGCCGTACAGTCTCAGGGGGCGGCGGCACGAGGAGTCCCGGGGACCGCGAGCGGTCCCGGAAAACGGTGAGCGGTCCCGGGGACGACGGGGCGCGTGACGGAGGGGAAGAACGGCGATGGCGATCGGAACGCTGGAATGGGTCAAGGCCGGCGAGCGGCCCGACCTGCTCGCGGAGCCCGTGGCGCGGGCGGCGGCGGGGCTCGACGGGGTGCTCGTGGCCCCGATCGACCCGGAGCTGGCCGACACGGCGGCGTTCTGCGAGCGGTACGGCGTCACCCTGTCGGAGTCGGCCAACTGCGTGATCGTGGCGGCCAAGCGCGCCGGGGAGGTCCGCTACGCGGCCTGCCTGGTGCTCGCCACCACGCGGGCGGACGTCAACGGCGTGGTCCGGCGGCACCTGGAGGCCCGGAAGATCTCGTTCGCTCCGCAGGACGACGCGGTCGGGCTGACCGGGATGGAGTACGGCGGGATCACCCCGCTGGGGCTGCCCGCGGGGTGGCCGGTGCTGGTGGACGAGGCCGTGGCGGCGCACCCGGAGGTCGTGATCGGCAGCGGCGTCCGCCGCTCCAAGCTGGCGGTGGCCGGCTCGCTGCTGGCCGGGTTGGAGAACGCGGAGGTGCTCCGGCTGGCGAGCTGAGGCCGGACCGGAGGCGCCGGGGGAGGCCGGGCAGTGGAACCCGGGACCGGGCCGTGGAACCGGGACCGGGGCCGGGCCGGGAACGCCGAGGCGCTCGGCCGGGGAGTCGAAGCCGGACCGGGATGCCGGGGTGCTCCGGCCGGTGAACCGAACGCCCGGTGAGGACCCGGGGAAAATGGGCGAACCGTCGCCGAAAAGAGATTGAGTGTTGTCTGCCTTTGGGAAACCGTTGAAGTCTCGCGGACGTTACTTGTTCGGGGAGTATGGCCTGATGGTTCAGCTCATGGGCGGTGTTTAACCGGATATGGTGCTACATGCCATGAATCAGGACGACCGATTGGGTCCTTACCGGCTGCTCAGGCGGCTCGGCGAGGGCGGCATGGGCGTGGTCCATCTCGCCACCGATCCCCGCGGTCAGCAGGTGGCGGTGAAGGTCCTGCGCGGCGAGGTCGCCGGAGACGACGTGGCGCGCCGCAGGCTCTCCCGCGAGGTCGAGACCATGCGCCGGGTGCGCAGCGAGTACATCGCCGAGGTCGTCGACGCCGACGTGACCGGCCACCGCCCCTACATCGTGACGCGATACGTCCCCGGCCGGTCGCTGGAGGAGCTGGTCAAGCAGGACGGCCCGCTGGAGCTGCCCGCCCTCCTCCAGGTCGCCCACGGGGTGGCGGTGGCGCTGGCCGCCGTGCACTCCGTCGGGGTGATCCACCGCGACCTCAAGCCGGGCAACGTCCTCATCCTGGACGGCCGCCCCGTCCTCATCGACTTCGGCATCGCGCAGGCCGTGGACGCCACCAGGCTCACCCAGACCGGCATGTTCATCGGCACGCCCGGCTACCTCGCCCCCGAGATCATCGAGGGGCACGAGGCCGGGCCCGAGGTGGACGTGCACGCCTGGGGCGGCACGCTGGTCTTCGCGGCCACCGGCCGCCCGCCCTTCGGCAAGGGCACGCTGGAGATGATCTTCTACAACATCACCGCGGGCAAGGCCGACGTCGACTCCGTCCCCGAGCCGCTGCGGCCGCTGCTGCGGGCCGCGCTCCAGCGCGACCCGGCCAGGCGTCCCGCGGCGGCCGAGCTGGCCGGGCAGGTGGGGCGTCTGATGGCCGGGAGCGGCCGGCCCCAGGCGTACGAGGAGATCGTCACGGTCCCGCGCTTCGGCGACGCGGGACCCGGCGGTCCCGGCGCGGGCGGCTCCGGCGTCACGGGCCCGGCGGGCGGGAGCCTTCCCGGCAGGCCGGACGGCTCCGGCGACCGGGGAGTCCCCGGCGGTCACGGGTTTCCGGGCCGGCCGGGCGACCTCGGCGACGTGCCGACCCCGGCGACACCCCGCCCGGGAGTGGGGCCGTGGCCGCCGGCCCAGCCGACTCAGCCGTCCCCGGTCTCTTCCGCTTCCCCGGCGCAGGAGTACGTCTCGCTGCTCGGCGAGCAGCGGTCCGGTGAGCGGCGGCCCGGTGAGCGGTCCGGTGAACAGTGGTCCGCGGAGCGGGCCGGCGGGCAGTGGCCCGCCGGGCGGCCGGCCGAGCGTTCGGCCGACCGGTCCGACCCCTGGCCCACCCGCAGGGTGACGCCCGAGGAGCTGCGCCGCGCCGCCGCCGAGGACGCCCACGACCTGCCCACCGGCGCGCTCGGGCCGGAGGACCTCCCCACCGGGCGCGTGCCCACCGGCCCGTCCAGCGTCCCGGGAGCGTCCGGGCCGGGAAGGTCCCGACCGGGAATGTCCGGACCGGGCGCATCGGGGCCGGGTGCCTCCGGTCCAGGCAGGTCCGGTCCGGCTCCGTGGACCGGCCCGGGCGCGTGGACCGGCCCGGAGACGTCCGGCCCGTCCGGCGACGGCGCCCGGCCCGGCGTCTCCGACCGGTCGCGGCCCACGCCGCGGGTGCCGGACGGCGACATCCCGACGCAGCGGGTGCGTCCCCAGGAGCTGCAGGAGTACGCCCGCGACCACTCCGCCAGGCCCGGCTCCGGCCCCGGGGCCGTCCGCCCGGCTGCGCCGTACCCGCCGCCGGTGCCCTCCGAGGGGCCACGCGACCGGTGGCCCGCGCCCGCGGACCCGTTCGAGCACACGCCGCACCTGCGGCCCGACCGGTCGTCGGCGCCGCCGCCCTACCCCTACCCGCATCCCCGGCCGCCCGGGGCGCAGGCGGGCCACCTGCTGCAGCGTTCCCGGGCGCACGGCGTCGCCGGGACGATGGCGCTGGTCGCCGTCGCGGCGGTGGCCGTCCTGGTGCCGGTCCTCGCCGCCGTCGTGGCCGTGCCCGTCGTGATCCTGCTGCGCGCGGCCGACATCGCCCAGCCCGGTCTCGCCGCCCGCCGCCCGGCCGGCGCGGCGGCGGCCGACGTCCTGCGGGTGCTCGGCAACCCCGCCGCGCTGCTGAAGGCGGTGGGCGTCACGATCGCGCTCCTGCCGTACGCGTTGATCCTCGGCCTGCCGGTGACGCTCCTGCTGACCGTGCTGGTCACCGGGATGCCGACCGTGAACGCGCTGAGCTGGGGGGCGGCGGTGGCGCTGTGGGCGATCTGCGCGGGACCGGGGGTTGAGGGCCCCAGCCGCCAGATGCGACGTACGCTGGCATCATTGCTGCCTTCGCGCGGCGCGGCCATGATCACGGCCGCGGCGGTGGGGGCGGCGGCGGTGCTGGCGGTCATCATGGCGGCCGGCACCGTGCGCGACGGGGCACGGGAGGCGAGGTGGACGCCGGTCGGTGTCAAGACGGTGGTGAGCAGACTGGACGAGCTACGGGAGAGGGCGAGGCGATGACGGGGGAGACGCAGGCGCCCGAGCGGCTGGGTCCTTACCGGCTGCTCAGGCAGATCGGCGAGGGCGGGATGGGGGTCGTCCACCTGGGGCTGGACGAGGACGGCCGCGAGGTGGCGGTCAAGGTGCTCCACCCACACGTGGCCGCCGACCTCAAGGCCCGCGACCGCCTCACCCGCGAGGTCGAGACCATGCGGCGGGTGCGCAGCCCGCAGGTCGCCGAGGTCGTCGACGCCGAGCTGACCGGCAGGCAGCCCTACATCGTCACCCGCTTCGCGCCGGGCCGCACGCTGGAGGACATCGTCCTCACCGACGGGTCGCTCGACGCGGACGGGGTGATCAGGCTCGCCCGGGGCCTGTGCGCGGCGCTGGTGGCGATCCACGCCGCCGACGTGGTCCACCGCGACCTCAAGCCCGCCAACGTGATGATCGTCGACGGCGAGCCGCTGGTCATCGACTTCGGCATCGCGCACCTGGTCAACGCCACCCGGCTGACCCAGACCGGCATGTTCGTCGGCACGCCCGGCTATCTCGCCCCGGAGATCATCCGTGACTCCGAGATCACCCAGGCGGCCGACGTGCACGCGCTGGCCTCGACGGTGTTCTTCGCCGCGACCGGCAAGCCGCCGTTCGGCACCGGCAGCTTCGAGGTCGTCTGCTTCAACATCATGGAGGGCCGGGCCAACATCGACCAGGCCCCCGTCTGGTTGCGCGGCTGGCTCCGCCGGGCGCTGGCCGTCGACCCCGACGCCAGGCCGAGCGCCCAGGAGCTGCTCCGGATGGCCCGCGAGCTCGACCCCACGGCCACGGTCCTGCACGAGACGCCGCCGCCCGACGGCGGCACCCGCGTCCTCGACGCCGACGGCACCCGGGCCCTGGACGCCGACGGCGCCTCGACCCTGCCCGGCGGCGGGCCGGGGTCCCCGCCGAACGGCACCCGCACGCTGCCGCGCGGCGACGACTACGCCGACCTGCTGCCGCCGGTGGAGTACTCCAGGCCCGAACGGCGGAGCCGGCCGCCCCGCCCCGAGCCGAGCCTGACCCCGGAGGGGATCGCCCCGTACGTTCCGGCCACGCCGCCTCCTTACGCCACGGCTCCGACGCGGCGGGGCGGGCACCCGCCGCCTCCCTACCCCGACCAGCGGGTCGCCGGCTACCCGCCGCCCCCGCCGACCGGGCAGCCCCGGCCGTACGCCCCGCCGACCCAGGCCCGGCCGCACACCCCACCGGACGCCCGGCCCCGGCCGCAGGAGCGCGCTCCGTACCGCACCGGGCATCCGCTGGCCGCGGCACTGCTGCTGACGATCCTCGTCGGGCTGGCCTGCGTGCGCCCGGTCATGGTGAGCGCCGTCGCGCTGGTCGCGGTGCTGTGCCTGCGGGTGGGCGAGTACCTCTTCGGGGACCTCGCCGAGCGCCGCTCGGTGCGCGGCGGCAGCGCGGCCGACCCGCTGCTGGCGGTGCTGGGCACGCCGTGGGCGCTGGTCAAGGCGGTACTCGCCACCGTGATCACCGCCCCGCTGGCCGCGATGTTCGGCATGTGCGTGTGGGGCGCGCTGCGGTTCGGCGCGCACCTGGGACCCAACACGGCCGCCGCCTACGCGGCCGGCGGGTTCGTGGCCGGGCTGTTCGTGCTGCCCGGCGGGGGCAAGCCGCGCCGGGCCGTCGCCCGCACGCTCACCGCCTCCATCCGCAGCCCCGGGGCGGCGATGGTGACCACGATCATCCTGGGCACGCTGGCGTTCTTCGCGGTGATGGCCGCGTTCACCGTGCACCCGTCCTTCGCGCCCTGGCAGCCGCCGACCCAGGTCATCGACCAGCTCACCCTGGAATGGCAGAACCAGGTGAACCGCGGGAAGATGG
Organism: Streptosporangium sandarakinum; assembly: GCF_050942225.1. NCBI lineage: Bacteria > Bacillati > Actinomycetota > Actinomycetes > Streptosporangiales > Streptosporangiaceae > Streptosporangium > Streptosporangium sandarakinum. The sequence goes on along the minus strand of NZ_CP192034.1, from coordinate 6,932,974 downwards.
GCGTGCTCGACCTGGTCGGCGGTCTCGTCGACGACCTGCTGAGCAGTCTGGGGCTGGGTTTCATCACCTTCTGGAAGTGATCGTCCCCCTGCGGCACGATGGGGGGGACGCGAGGGCCGGAGGGAGTTCGCATGGGAACACCGGACGGCGAGGGCCTGGGCCCCTACCGCCTGCTGTCCACGCTCGGCGCGGGCGGCTTCGGGGAGGTCCACCTCGCGCTGGACCCCGAGGGGCGCACGGTCGCCGTCAAGATCCTGCACCCGCACGTCGCGGCCGACACGACGGCCCTGGCCCGGCTGGCCCGCGAGGTCGAGACCATGCGGCGCGTCCAGGGGCCGCACATCGCCGAGGTGCTCGACGCCTCCATGACGGGCCCCCGCCCCTACCTCGTCACCCGTTACGTGCAGGGCCGCCCGCTCAGCGCGGTCATCGCGGCCGGAGCCGTCGAGGGGGACGGCCTGGCGCGCCTGGCGTACGGCCTGGCCGAGGCGCTGGTGGCGATCCACGCCGCCGACGTCGTCCACCGCGACCTCAAGCCCGCCAACGTGATCCTGACCGACGGCGAGCCGGTGGTGATCGACTTCGGTATCGCCTGCGCGCTCGACTCCGTCTCGGTCACGGCGTCCGGCGCGGTCCTGGGCACGCCCGGCTACCTCGCGCCCGAGGTGCTGGAGGGCACCGACGCCGGTCCCGCGGCCGACCTTTTCTCGCTCGGCGCGACGCTGGCCCACGCCGCCACCGGCCGCCCGCCGTACGGCGTCGGCCCGCCCTCGGCGGTCGGCTACCGCGTCGTCCACCACGATCCCGACCTGGAGGGCGTGCCCGGCTGGCTCGCACCGCTGCTCGCCGGGTGCCTGCGGCGCGACCCGTCCGCCCGGCCTTCGGCGCCCGAGCTGCTGGCCGCCCTGGAGGCCGAGCCGCGGGTGGCCGCACTGTCCGTACCGCCCGCACCGCCCGCACCGCCCGCCCGGCGGGTCCGCCCCGTGCTCGCCGCCGCCGGGGCCGCCGAGGCACAGGCGGCGGAGGCGGCGGAGGCGCAGGCCACCGGGGCGCGGGGGCGGAGACCGGCGTCGCCGACGCCGCCTTCCGCGAGCCGGGGGCGGCGCGGCCGGGGGCGGGCTGCACGGCCTGGTCACCCGCGAGTGGCGTCCCGGGCGGAGACGGCCGCCCGGCCGGCCCTCGCCGGAGGAGCTGCGCGAGCGCCGCCGCGCCGTACTGCACCGCCGCTGGGTGATCGGCACCGGGCTGCTGGTCGCGCTGGCCGCGGCGACGGCGCGGAACCCGCTGCCCGAGGTGTCGCTGCTGCTGCTGTCGGCGTACACGCTGGCGGTGACCGTCGACGCGGGGGTCGCGATGTTCGCCCGGAAGAACCGCGGGCGCGCGATCCTCGACCTGGGCGGCATCGCCGGGACCCTCGCGCTGTGGGCCGTGCTCGGCGCGTTCTTCAGCACCCTGACCCTCGCGCTGGCCCTGGGCACCGTCGTCCTCGTCGTGGGGGCGATCCTCCTGGGCTCCTGACACCCCGGAGCCCGGGGAGCTTTTCGCCGCGGGCGAATCCCGGGTGAGGCTCCCGCGTCGGCGGAACATAGTTCGGTTAGGGTGGTGGGAAACCGGTCGGAAGGAAGGTCGATCGTCGGGTGAACAGCACACTGCCTGGCGGTTTGCATCTAAGCTACCGATGGGTAACATGATGTCGGGAGCCGGCGGGCGCGCGCCGGACCGGACATCCCACTGTCACACCGCCCTCGGGCACCTGGCAGTCTTGGCATCACGTGCACGTGCCCCGCGTGTGCGTACCGCACATCCGGCGCCAACCGCAAGGACGCGGTGGCGTACGCGAACACGGGAGGTCGGCCACCGGCCATGAACATCGTCGTCTGCGTGAAGCAGGTCCCCGACACGGCGACCGAGCGCAAGCTGAGGTCCGATGACAAGACGCTCGACCGCGACGCCGCCGACGGCGTCATCAACGAGCTGTGTGAATACGCGGTCGAGGAGGCGCTGCGCCTGAAGGAGGCCCACGGCGGTGAGGTGACGGTCCTCACCATGGGTCCCGGCAAGGCCACCGACACCATCCGCAAGGCCCTGGCCATGGGCGCCGACAAGGCGGTCCACCTGGTGGACGACGCGCTGCACGGCTCCGACGCGCTGGGCACCTCCTACGCCCTGGCGCAGACCCTCAAGAAGATCGGCTTCGACCTGGTCGTGCTCGGCTCGGAGTCGACCGACGCCCGCACCGGCGTCCTCGCCGCCATGCTGGCCGAGCGCCTCGGCGTGCCGCAGCTCACCTTCTCCAACAAGGTCGAGGTGAGCGGCGAGACCATCACCGCCCAGCGCGTCACCGACTACGGCTACGACCGGGTCGAGGCCTCGCTGCCCGCCGTCGTCTCCGTGGTCGAGAAGATCAACGAGCCGCGCTACCCCTCTTTCAAGGGCATCATGGCCGCCAAGAAGAAGCCGGTCACCACGTTCGGCATCGCCGACGCGGAGATCGACGCCTCCCAGGTGGGCCTGGCCAACTCCTGGAGCGAGGTCGTCGACTTCGCCGCCGCCCCGCCCCGCGCGGCCGGCACCATCGTCAAGGACGAGGGCGACGGCGGCGTGAAGACCGCCGACTTCCTCGCGTCGAAGAAGTTCGTCTGAGGACGGGGGTCAACCGAAATGTCTGAGATTCTCGTTCTCGTCGAGCACGTCGAGGGCCAGGTCAAGAAGGTCACGCTCGAACTGCTGACGCTCGCCCGCAAGCTGGGCGCGCCGTCGGCCGTCTGGGCCGGCCCCGGATACACCGCCGAGGCCCAGGCCCGGCTGGCCGAGCACGGCGCCGAGAAGATCTACGTCGCCGACTCGGCCGACATCGCCGACCACGTCGTCGCGCCCAAGGCCGAGCTGCTGGCCCAGCTCGCCACGGAGAGGTCCGCCGCCGCGGTGCTCGTCGCCGCCACGGCCGAGGCCAAGGAGATCGCGGCCCGCCTGGCGATCAAGCTCGACGCCGGCATCCTCACCGATGTCGTCGGGATCCAGGACGGCATGGTCGCCGAGCACTCGATCTTCGGTGGCGGCGTCAACGTCCGGGCCCGGGTGACCAAGGGCCTCCCGATCATCGCCGTCCGCCCCAACTCCACGCCGGTCGAGGCCGCCGCGGGCGCGGGCGCCGAGGAGCGGGTCTCGGTGGCCGTCTCCGACGCCGCCAAGGCCGTCCGGGTCGTCGAGCGCGTCAAGGAGGAGAAGGGGGCCCGTCCGGAGCTCACCGAGGCCGCGATCGTGGTCTCCGGCGGGCGCGGCGTGGGCTCGGCCGAGAACTTCTCGATCATCGAGAAGCTCGCCGACTCCCTCGGCGCGGCGGTCGGCGCCTCCCGCGCCGCCACCGACGCCGGCTGGTACCCCCACCAGTTCCAGGTCGGCCAGACCGGCAAGACCGTCTCGCCGCAGCTCTACATCGCCGCGGGCATCTCCGGCGCCATCCAGCACCGGGCCGGCATGCAGACCGCCAAGACGATCGTCGCGATCAACAAGGACCCCGAGGCGCCGATCTTCGAGCTGGCCGACTTCGGTGTCGTGGGCGACCTGCACCAGGTCGTCCCGCAGCTGACCGAGGAGATCGCCAAGCGCAAGTGACGCGCGGCCCGCGAGGCGGGCACGGAACCCGAGAAGGCGCCGCACGCATGTGCGGCGCCTTCTCGCGTCCCCGGGGCCGCGTCCTCAGGCGACTCTGACGGTGTGCGGGCCGACGCTGATCGTCACGTCGACATGCCCGCCCAGCGCGGCCGCGTAGGCCCGGAGGGTCTCCAGCTCCATGGTGTCGATGTCGCCGTTCTCGATCTGGGATACCCGCGACTGGGAGATGCCGAGGGCGGCGGCGACCTCGACCTGGGTCTTGCCCAGCGCCTTGCGCAGCTCCTTCAGGTGATGACCGGCCACGTACGCGTTCAGCGCGGCTTCGGCGGTCGCCTGCCGTTCCGGATCGGCCAGCTCGGGGTGCAGCCGGTGAGCCTCGGCCTTGACCTCCTGCCAGCGGCGTGCGGGGCTCATGGCGTCTCCTCCCTCTTCTCCGCGCGGTACTCCACATACCGGGACTTGGCCAGGGGGATCGCTTCGTCGTGCCACCGCGACCACCTGCCCGCCTTGTCCCCGGCGACAAGGAAGATCGCCTTCCTGTCGGGATCGAAGATGAAGATGATTCTAATCTCCGACCGCTCTCGTGAGCCTGGGCGAAGCTCCTTGAGGTTGTTCAGATCGTCATCCACCAACGTGTCCACCAAAGGCCGCCCGAGGGTGGGGCCGATCTCTGCCAACCGGTCGATCGCCTTCTCGACGAGGGCTGCCGAGTCCGGATCGCTCTCACACAACTTAAGGAACCACGACTCCACCGGTTCCAGTAGGACGATCTCCCAGGTCATGCCAGAAATATAACTCTTAACTCATATCTTGTCCGAAGCCTCGGCGATATGGAAGGGCCCTGTCTGACTTTCCTGAGGGTTGGGGCCGCCGTCCCGTACGGCGAGGCGTGCGGGACGGCGGTCGGCGCGGTGGCCGGGTCAGGCGGCCATGGAGAGTTCGCGGTCGGGGGTCTCGACCGGGGCGGCGGGGATCCGCGTGCCGGCGCGCGGCAGGAACCGCGCGGCCACGGCGATCAGCAGGCCCAGCACCACGGCGATGCCGAGCGCGGTCCGCAGCGTGGCGACATCGGAGATGAAGCCGATGACGACCGGGCCGAGCAGCAGCCCCGCGTACCCCATCGCGCCGGTCTGGGCGATGGCCGGGCCGGGGTTGGCGACGGCGCCGCCCGCCAGGGACAGGGCCACCGGGGAGATCGTCGCCACGCCGATGCCCACGAGGAACATGGTGGCGATGGCGACCACGGCCGTCGAGGCGGTGAGGACGACGGCGAACATCGCGGCGGTCACCAGCCCGGAGGCCATGATCATGCCGCGGGCGCCGAAGCGGGCCCGGACCCGGTCGCCGCCCAGGCGGCCGAGCAGCATGCCGGCCTCCAGCACGGGGTAGCCCAGCGCGGCGAGCGCCTCGGGGGCGCCGACCACGTCGCGCAGGTACAGGCCGTTCCAGTCGGCGACCGTGCCCTCCACCATGAAGGCGCAGAACGCGATCGCGCCGAGCAGGTAGACCACCGGCGGCATCCGGTGACGCGTCCCGGCCTGGCCGTCCTCGGCGGTGACCGGGTCGGGCAGGTAGGTGCGGCTGATGACGACCAGCAGGGGCAGCGAGAGCAGGGCGATGAGGGCCAGGTGCGCCGTGGACGACAGTCCCGCGGCGATGGCCGCGGTGCCGAGCAGGCCCGCGGAGATCGCCCCCACGCACCAGCCGGCGTGCATGCCGTTCATCAGCGGACGGCCGTAGGCGCGCTCGACGGCCGAGCCCTGCGCGTTCATCGCGACGTCCACGGAGCCGAACGCCATGCCGAAGAGCCCGGCGGTCACCAGCAGCAGGGGGTACGTCGGCGCGAACGCCAGCAGGGCGAGGGTCGCCGCGCAGAGGGGAGCGCCGATCCGCAGCACGCTCCGGCTGCCGAAGCGGGTCATCACCCGGCGCATGGACTGCATGGTGACGAGGGCGCCCAGCCCCCACACCAGCAGCGTCACGCCGACCGACGCCTCGGACAGGCCGAGTTTGTCGGACAGCGCGGGGATGCGCACGGTCATCGATCCGCACATCAGTCCGGCGAGCACGAAGGTGAGAACGGCACCGGTACGGGCCGTCCTCAGGGCGCGGGTCATCACGGGCTCCTTACATGAATGTCGTTGAACGTCGTCGATCGGCACGCGCGGGCGGGCCGCCTCCGCGCGGGCGGAGACGACCGCGGGCGCGATCGGTGTGTGGGGGGTGTGCGCAGGGGCCGCGGGAGCGGGTCGCTCAGGCGGGCAGCAGCGCCAGCAGGCGCCGTTTCAGCTCGTCGTAGCGCTCGTCGTCGTACAGGGCCGGGTCGTGGCTGACCACGTCCCACAGCCCCTCGCAGGCGAGCCGTACGATCTGCGCGGCGACCGGGTCGGGCTCGTCGTCCAGCCCTTCGCGGTGCCATCTGGCCATCGCCTCGCGCAACGGGGCGAGGAGGAGGAGGTTGCCGGACGCGCCGGTGACCACGGCCCAGCGCCGCAGCCTGCCGGTCCGGACGGCCTCGAACGTGGCGGCCAGGTAGTTCTTGGTGTAGGTGTCGTGGCCCTGGGCGGCGACGAGCTGGTCGAAGTCCTCGATGAGGCGCTCGACCATGCCTTTGATCAGGGCTTCTTTGGAGTTGAAGTGGTAGAGCAGGCCGCCCTTGCTGCATCCGGCCCGCTCCGCGACGGCGGCCAGGGTCAGGGCCCCGGCGCCCTGGTCGCCGAGGAGGTCCTCCGCCGCGTCCAGTAGCTCTTCCCGTCGCATGACACCTACTGTACCGTCCGGACGGTTCAGTCGGCAAACGTGACGGCTGTGACGCGCGTGACATTCGTGGCGGCCATGGTGACCACGGTGGCCGCCGGGGCGGCGGGGACCGCGGCGACGGCGCCCGTCCGGGCGCGGATACGCTTGGGAGGGCCGGAGAAAAGGGGCCGGGGAAGGGAGCGGTCGTGGAGTCTGCCTATCTCGATCATGCGGCGACCACGCCGATGCTGCCCGAGGCGATCGAGGCGATGACCGCCCAGCTCGGTGTGGTCGGCAACGCCTCGTCACTGCACGCCGCGGGCCGCCGGGCCCGCCGGGTCGTGGAGGAGGCGCGGGAGAACATCGCGGACGCGCTGGACGCCCGGCCGAGCGAGGTGGTCTTCACCTCCGGTGGCACCGAGGCCGACAACCTGGCCGTCAAGGGCCTCTACTGGGCTCGCCGCGCCAGGGGCGCGACCCGGATCCTGATGAGCGCGGCCGAGCACCACGCCGCCCTCGACCCCGCGCACTGGCTGGGCGACCACCAGGACGCGAAGGTGGAGCTGCTGGAGGTGGACGAGCTCGGCCGGGTGCACCCGCAGACCCTCCGCGACGCCGTCGAGCGTGACCCGGAGAGCGTGGCCCTGGTGAGCGTGATGTGGGCCAACAACGAGGTCGGCACCGTCCAGCCGGTCCGCGTGCTCGCCGCCATCGCCCACGACCACGGCATCCCCTTCCACACCGACGCGGTGCAGGCCGTCGGCCAGCTCCCGGTCGCGTTCGCCGCCTCCGGCGTGGACGCCATGACCGTCTCCGGCCACAAGGTGGGCGGCCCGATCGGCGCCGGCGCGCTGCTGCTGGCCCGCGGCGTCGACCTGGTGCCGGTGCTGCACGGCGGCGGCCAGGAGCGCGACGTGCGCTCCGGCACGCTCGACGCCCCGGCGATCGCCGGGTTCGCCGCGGCCGTGCGGACCGCGGTGGACCGTCAGGCCGAGACCGCGGCCCGGCTGACCGCGCTCCGCGACGACCTGATCGGCCGGGTCCGCGAGGCCGTCCCCGACGTGATCCTCAACGGCGACCCGGTGAACCGGCTGCCCGGCAACGCGCACTTCTCCTTCCCCGGGTGCGAGGGCGACGCGCTGCTGATGCTCCTGGACGCCAAGGGCGTGGAGTGCTCGACCGGCTCGGCGTGCTCGGCCGGGGTGGCGCAGCCCTCCCACGTCCTGCTCGCCATGGGCGCCGACGCGGTCCGGGCGCGCGGCTCGCTCCGTTTCTCCCTGGGTCACACCTCGACCCGGGACGACGTGGACCGGGTGGCGGCCGTCATCGGCACGGTCGTCGAACGCGCCCGCCGGGCCGGCCTCAGCTGATCCGCGCCGCCCGCCGGGGCCGGCCTCAGCCGATCCGCGCCGCCTGCCGTACCGGGGGCGGAGTGCCGCGCGGCCGGACGGCGGTCGCCCGTGTGCCAGGGACCCGTGTGCCGGGGAACGGCGCGGCCCGGGCTGACGGCGCGCCCCGCCGCGCGGGTACGCTCAAGGGGTTATGACACTTCGCGTGCTTGCCGCCATGTCCGGCGGCGTCGACTCCGCCGTGGCCGCCGCCCGCATCGCCGAGGCCGGCCATGACGTCACCGGCGTGCATCTGGCGCTCTCGGCCAACCCGCAGTCCTACCGGACCGGCGCCCGCGGCTGCTGCACGATCGAGGACTCCCGCGACGCCCGCCGGGCCGCGGACGTCATCGGCATCCCCTTCTACATCTGGGACATGGCCGAACGCTTCCACCGCGACGTGGTGGAGGACTTCGTCAGCGAGTACGCCGCCGGCCGCACGCCCAACCCGTGCCTGCGGTGCAACGAGAAGATCAAGTTCGAGGCGGTCCTCACCCGGGCCCTCGCCCTCGGCTTCGACGCGGTGGCCACCGGCCACCACGCCCGGCTCGTCGACGGCGTGCTGAGCCGCAGCCCCGACGCGGCCAAGGACCAGTCCTACGTCCTCGGGGTGCTCACCAGGGAGCAGCTCGGGCACGCGATCTTCCCGCTGGGCGACTCCACCAAGGCGCAGGTCCGCGAGGAGGCCGCCCGGCGCGGGCTCACCGTGGCCGACAAGCCCGACAGCCACGACATCTGCTTCATCGCCGACGGCGACACCCGGCGCTTCCTCGCCGACCGTCTCGGCGCGGCCCCCGGCCCGATCGTCGACGTCTCCGGCGAGGTCGTCGGCACCCACGAGGGGGCGTACGGCTTCACCGTCGGCCAGCGCAAGGGCCTGCGCGTCGACCGTCCGGCCCCCGACGGCCGGCCGCGCTACGTGCTGTCCATCGAGCCGGTCTCCAACACCGTCACGGTCGGCCCCCGCTCCGCCCTGGAGGTCACCACCATCGTGGCCGCCCGGCCGGTGTGGAACGGCCCGGTGGCCGAGCCGCGCGAGCCGCTGGCCTGCACCGTCCAGCTCCGCGCGCACGGCGAGGTGTACGGCTGCCGCGCCCAGCTCTCCGGCGACGAGGTGCACATCACGCTCGACGCCCCGGCCACCGGGGTCGCGGCGGGCCAGGCCGCGGTGCTCTACCTGGACGACACCGTGATCGGCTCGGCCACCATCGTCACCGCCGCCTAGCCGTCCGCCGGTCAGCCGCCTGGGCGGTCAGCCGTGTCCGGCCGGCCCCTGCCGCCCGAGGCGGGGCCGCGCCCGGCGGCGCGACGGACCCGCGTCTACGGCAGGTCGACGGACTCGCCCGGCTTGAGGCGGCGGATGTCGGCCTTCTGCTGCTCGCCCTCCCGCTCGAGCCAGACGTCGATCAGGCCGAGCCCGGCGTCGTTGAGCAGTCCGTCGTGGGTGGAGAAGGCGCGGGCCGGGCGGACCCGGCGCAGGTACTCCACCATCTCCGCCATCTTCATCCAGGGCGCGTTGGTCGGCACCAGGAGGGTGGGGACCTCCGTCCCGGGCGGGGTGAACGCGTCACCCGGGTAGAAGACCTCCTCGTCCACCAGGAACCCGGTGTTCCGCACGGCCGGGATGTCGGGGTGGTTGGGGGCGTGCCACTCACCGACCACCTTCACCCCGAAACCGGCCGTGTCGAACGTGTCGCCGTGCCGTACGGTCCGGATCTCGGCGGGGAGGCCGGTCAGCGTGGCGGCCACCGCCTCGTTCGTCCAGATCTCCAGCGACGGGTCGGCCTCGGCGGCCCGGCGCAGCCGTTCGACGTCGACGTGGTCGAAGTGCTCGTGGGTGATGAGCACGGTGCGCGCGCCCTCCAGCGCGGACTCCTCGCTGAAGGCGCCCGGGTCGATCACCAGGACCGAGCCGTCCTTCTCCAGGCGGACGCACGCGTGCCCGAATTTCGTCAGCTTCATCGTCACAGCCTAGCCACGGGGTTCGGGACACGACCGGCCCGCCCGGCGGCCACCGGCTCCCGGGTCCGCGCCGGGTGCCGACGGCCGGGCGGGGCGCCGGTCCGGGCGCGCCGGAGGCGGCGGGGTCAGTAGCCGACGTAGCCGCTGCCGGTCTTGCTGCCGACCACGCCGGGCACGTTGGAGACCGAACCGTACCGGCTGATGGCGTAGCGGACCCCGGCGATGATGTTGTCCACCGGGTTGTAGATGTCGCCGTGGCCCGGCAGCTTGTAGGCGTTGAAGGTCGGGTCGATGGTCTGCATCAGGCCCTTGGAGGGATGCCCCGCGGCCGCGTTGGAGTCCCAGTTGTTGATCGCGTGCGGGTTCCCGCCCGACTCGTGCTGGATGATCATCCAGATGTCGTTGGGGTTCATCTTCTCGACCGGGACACCCCGCTCCTTGAGGATCTCGATCGCCTGCTCGATCCAGTCCTTGACCTTGCCGCTGGGGGCGGGGCCGCCGCCGGGCGGGGGCGGGCCGCTGGGCCCGTAACCGCCGAAACCGCCCCCCGATCCGTTGCCCCCGGATCCGTTGCCGCCGGGTGCGCCGCCTCCGGGGCCGCCGCCCCCGTTCGGCCCTCCCGCGGGCTGGTAGCCGATGGTCCGCTCCCAGTTCACGGTGTGGCCGGCCCCGGGCACGAACGGCTGGTCACCGGGGTCGCCGATCCCGGTGAAGGTGAGATCCCGTTCGCCGAGATACTTGCCGATATCCTTCATGGCCTTGGTCACGGCGTCGTCGGCCGCGTCGAGGTGGGGCTTCGCGGCGGTGGCGGCCGAGGAGGCCAGCCGCGAGATGCCCGCCGAGGTGTCCTGGGGGGTGTCCCCGCGGTTGGTCCTGCGGTAGGTGGCCACGTCGTTCAGGAGCGTGTCGGCGATCCTGCCGATCTTCGCCTTCGCGTCCTCCAGCGCCGTGGCGGCGTTGTCCAGGGAGTTCGCGCAGTTCGAGACGGCGAGCTCCAGGTCCTCTCCCGCCCTGCCGTACTTGCTCATGTAGGTGGCGAAGTCGTCGGCGGAGCCGCCCTGCCAGGCGTCGTCCACGTTCTGTACGGCGGAGCCGAGGCCGCCGAGGTGCTCGTTCACCTTTCCGGCGGTGCCGCGCCAGCGCTTGGCCACGGCGCGGATCGCCTCGGGGTTGCCGCTGACCTTGTCCAGGTAGTCGGCCAGCGGGCCGCCGCCGGGGAGCTGGCGGATCTGCTCGGAGCCCATCAGTCGCCGCCTCCGGCCCGGTTCGCGCCGCGCACGTTGTCCTGCACCTGGTCGAGGGCCCGCTCCACGAGCCGGAGCTTCTTGGCGACGCGGCCGAGCTGGTCGTCGAGCGTCTTCTCGACCGTGTCGAGGGCCGTGGCGAGCCCGGAGGAGTCGGTCAGCCTGCCGAAGACGGAGGAGTCGGCCGCCTTGGCCGGATACTGGCCGCCGAGCTCCTCGAACTTCCCGGCCAGCGTTTTCGCGGTCGTACGGCACTGATCGAGTACTTGGAAATGGATGTCGACATCCGCCACCGAGCCCGGCCTCCTCCCGTGTAGGCGCAAAGCCACCGAAGGCCGATCATAAAGGACATGGATCTTCGTGGGGCGGTGTCCCGGGAAGCCTTGCCCGGCCGGACGCCGCCGCCCGTGTTCCGGCAGGATGGATCCCGTCACGGTTTCGTTCCCGGTTCGTCGATGAGGACCCCGTATGAGTGAGAAAGCGATCTCGATCGCGCGAGTGTTCGACGGCGTCGAGCCCGGCAGCGGGCGGCCGTTCTTCGACCCCGGTCACCCCCGGGCGGAGGATCCCGCCGAGCGGGAGCGCCTGGCGGCCTACCTCGACGGGGGCCGGGTGATCGCACACGAGCCGGGCCGCGACCCCGACCGGGTCGACTCCTCACGCGGGGAGGCGGTGCCGCGCGACGTCCGTACGGACGGGCGCTGGGTCTGGACGGACGCGGTCACCTACTACCTGCGGGAACACGGCCTGCTGCCCGACCCCGGGCTGTGCGGGCACGCCGCCGCCCACGGGTACCGCTGCCCCGAGGTCGGCGACGCCGATGCGGACCGCGCGCTGCGCGCCCTGGGGCCCTCCTCGGTGCCCCTGCTCACGATCGTCCCGGGCGACGCCGGGGCCGGCGCGCCCGAGCCCGTCGTGCTGGAGACGTCCGCGGGGAGCCTGAGCGTCTCGCCCGACCTCACCCCCGAGGAGTTCGCCATCCTCGACGAGATGCGGCGGGCCGTCGCCGAGCGGGACAGGGACGCCTGACCGCTCCACGGCCCGTCCGGACCCGCCCCGGTCCTGCCCCCAGGTCCTGCCTCCGGTCCCGCTCGGCGTCTCCGCCGTCCACACGGGAGGTCGGGCCAGAGGTATGCCAGATTCATTGGATCTTGCCAGACTGTGAATAGTATGTCTGGTTCTGTTGGGCTTCTTGTGACGTATGGTTTCCCTGACCCCGGGAGGTGAAGACGATGAGCGACGAGTTCCGCAGGACCATGGAAGAGCTGGCCGAGGAGTACAACCGGCAGGCGACGCAGCTCCGCGAGACGTACGGCAGGCTCAACGAGCTGAACGTGACCGCGCGGTCCGACGACGGGATGGTGTCGGTGACGGTCGGACCGCGGGGCCAGGTGCGGGACCTCACGCTCGACCCCCGCGTCTACCGCAAGCTGTCCCCCTCCGAGCTGGCTCGGGCGATCATGGAGCAGATCGGCGCGGCGACGGGTGAGGTGGCCGATCAGACGAAGGAGCTGATGGCTCCGTTCCTGCCGGAGGGCCTGCCGTACGAGGAGGTCTTCGGCGAGGGCGCGAGCTTCGAGTCGTTCCTGCCCCAGCCGGTGGCGCTGCCGCCGATGGAGCCGGAGGGCCGTGGATGACGGCGCCCGGCGACGGCTACTACGCCGAGTGGGCGGACCTGCGCCGCAGAGCCCTGCAGTACGGCGAGGAGCGCGACTTCCTGCGCGAGCGGCGCGACGACCTGTGGCAGACGTTCCTGCGGGAGAGCCCCCCGCTGGGGAACGACCAGTACGGCGCGGAGCTGGAGAAGCGGCTGCCCGGCATCAGGGACGCGCTCTTCGCGACGTTCGACGCGTACATCGACGAGGTCGGAGGCGTCCAGGAGCGGCTGAGGGTGAGCGCCGTGACGTACGAGGGGGCCGAGGGAGCGGGAGCCATCCCCTCCTCGCGCAGCGTGTGATCCTCCGTGGGGTTCGACGGTTTCCTCGTGCCCGACTGGGCCAAGCCGTACGTCGGCTGGGCCGTCGGGATGGACTGGCCGGAGGGGGACGAGTCACGGTGCTTCCGGCTCGCCGACGCCTGCGCGGCCACCGCCCGCAGCGTCGCCGGGGAGGGGCCGCTGTCCTCCCAGGGCTCGATGGGGGCCGCGGGCGGCGTGAAATGGGACGGCGAGGCGCTGAAACTCTTCGCCGAGCACGTCAAGAAGGTTTCCGGAGGTAGGCAGGCCGAGCTGGTCGACCGCCTGGTGTCGGCGGCGCTGGAGCTCAACCAGGCCGGGGTGCAGGTCGAGTACACCAAGAAGATGATCGAGGTGTCGGTCTGGTTCCTGATCTTCCAGATCGGCTGGCTGCTGGCGGCCTCGGCAGGCCCGTGGGGCGCGCTGTCACTGGCGCTGATCGGCCCGCGCGTGCAGCTCGCCCGGATGACGATCCAGCAGATCGCCCACCGGCTGTTGATCAACCTCGCCCTGTTCGGCGGGCTGGGCGTCGTCATGGACGCGGGGGTGCAGCTGTCCCAGTCGCGGCGCGACGGCATCGACTGGGAGTCGGTCAAGGCGTCGGGAATGATGGGCGCGCTGAGCGGCCTGTTCCTCACCGCCCTGCCGGCCGGGCTGTCCGGACTGTCGACCGCGGGGCTGCGGGCGGGGCTGAGCCGGGCCGAGATGACGGCCTTCGAGAAGTTCCTGGCGGCCTCCACCGGCTCCATGTGGGGCATGATGGCCCAGTCCGGGCTGGCCAACGGCGCGGCCACCGCGATCAGCCTGGCGATGAGCGGCCAGTTCGACTGGGAGATGGTGCTCAAGGGCACCACGGCCGGCGTGATCGGCGGCGCGGACGCCCACTGGGCGGGCCAGCCGACGGTGCGCGGCGCGGGCGGCGACGGAGGAGGGCCCGCCCACGGCGGTGACGACGGCGGGCCCGCCGTCGTCCCGGCGGGCGGATCTCCCGCCGGGGGTAAGGTCCCGCACGATCCGGGAGGCCCGTCCGGTCCCGGGGAGGGCACCCCCGCCGCGCGGCCGAAGGCGGAGAGCATCGACTCGCTGATCAACCACGGAGACGGGCAGGGGACCGTCACCGTCCTCGCCGAGCAGCAGGGCCCGCCCGCGCCGCAGCCGTTCCCGGCCGCCGACCCGGATACGGTGCGGCCGCCGCGCCCCATCACCCTGCGCGACCACGAGAGCTTCGCCCAGAGCGTGGCCACGGGGATCACCGGCCCCCGGGAGCCGCTCAGGACCGGCGCGGAGAGCCTGCGGGCCGACCGGGTCACCCTGGGCGACGGGACGCGGGCGGTGGCCAAGGAGCTGGCCGGCCGGGACGCCCGGGACCGTGAGTACCTCACCTCACGCCTGGGGCAGGCCGTCGGGGCCGACGTGGCCGCCGTGCACATCGCGGGAGAACGGCGCGTCCTCGTCGACTGGGTCGACGGGGAGCGGGTGAAGGTCCGCCTGAACCCCGACGGGAGCTGGGAAGCACCGGGTCACCACGGCACGGCGGACGGCGTCCTGCTGGGCCTCCTCGACACGCTCACCAGCCACTACGACCGCTTCCGGTTCCCCGACGCCGACCTCGACCTGCGGGCGGCGGACATCGACCTGCGGGTGGGGGAGAACGGCGCGCTGAGGGCGTTCGACCACGAGAAAGCGTTCCAGGGCATCCTCCCCGACACCCGCAACCCCTTCGTCCAGCACTTCTTCCGGGAGACGTCCCCGATGAGTGTCGAGTGGGCGGGGAACCCGCTCAGCCGGAGCGACATCGAGGTCCTCCGCACGCGGATCGACGCGCTGGAGGGCGAGTTCCGGGCGCTGGGCCGGGACGACTGGTACGCCAACGCCAAATTCGCCTTCGATCGGATCGCCGAGCACGCCGAGGGCACGACGTCACTCCTCGACGCCGCCCCGGAGCCCGCGGGCCCACGTTCCGGCCGGACACCCGACCACGCGGGCGGCCTGGACGGCGACGTGCCGAGGAACGCCGGCGGCGTACCGAGAAGCGTGGGCGAGGCACCGAGGAGCGTGGAACCGGGGCCCGGGAGGCCGGAACCGGCGGCCCGCACGGCACCGCCGGCCCGGATGGAGCCGTCTTCGGGCCGCCCTGATCCGGTGGGCACGGCGCGGCCGGCCCGGGACGCTGTGCCCGCCGGGGAGGACGCGGCGCCCTCCGGCGGGGCGCGGGACAGGGCGTCCGAAGGCGAGGCGCGGGACAGGGCGCCTGAGGGTGAGGCGCGGGACGCGGTGCCGCCGGGCGGGCCGCGGACGCCGGGCGAGGTCGCGGCCCGGCCGATGGACCCCGGTGGGGAGCTGGGCAGGAGTGCGGCGGGCGGGGTGCGTCATTCCCGGTTGCTGGACGTCGGTGGTGTACGGGCGGAGATCGTCACGTTCGGGGACGGGCGTACGGCGATGCGGCTGACCGGGCGGGAGGCGGCGGCGGCGGAGGCCGCGGCGTTGACCCGGGTCGCGCTGGGGCTGGACGGTCCTGCTGTGCACCGTTCCGGTGACGTCGTCTATCGGGAGTACGGTGACGACGCGCTGCGCAGGAGCATCGAGACGGGGATCCGCGAAACCCGGCTCATCCCCGACGGGTACAAGTTCCGGGAGCTCGTCACCTTCAACGACGGGAAACAGGCGTTCCGTATAGAGCACAGGACGATCGCCGACGCGGACGCCATCGAGATGAAGGCGCTGCCGCCCCGATCCGCGGCGGACGCGAGCGAGGGGGTCCACCGCGCGAGCGAGACGGTCGTCTACGAGACCCGTGTCAGGAGGTCCGATGATCCGGACGTGAAGCCGCTGGTGTGGAGCGAGCCGCCGGGTCACGCGGCCAAGCGGGGCCTGTACGACGTCCTGACGCTGGGCGAGACCTTCAACATGCACACGATAGAGACGAACGCGCACGGCGAGTCCTCGCTGCGCATCGAGCGGGGCTTCGCCGACATGTGGGACAAGGCGCTCCTCGAAGGCTTCCTCGACGAGGGCGTCGTCTCCCAGCTCGGCGCCGTCGATTTCAGGTTCCGCCGCAACGGTCTCACCGGTGAGGATGCGGCGGTCGTGGCGGCGCGGCTGGAGGCGTTGCGGCCGGAGTTCGAGCGGCGCGGGTGGCAGCGCTGGCACGACGACATGATGGAGCGGTTCGAGTATCTCGGGCGACAGGCCCAGGGAGATCAGCCGTTGCTGAGCGGCCCGGACGCGGTTCCGCATGGCCCGATCCCGCCGGAGGCGGCACCGCATGACGGCGCCGCGGTTCCGGTGGCGCATTCGGCGGACGTGACGTGGCCGCACGATCCCGCGACCACACGGCCCGACGAGGCGCTCGCGCGGGTGCTGTGGGACGGCGACCTGGGGCGGTTGAACGAGGTGCTGGCCGACCCGGCGGCTCACCCCGACGACGTGGCCCGGGCGCGGGCGTACGCGGAGTTGGTCGACGAGGGCCTGGCGGAGCTGCCGCGCAGCCGAGGGACGGTGCAGGCACGGCTTCCCGTCGACCGGTTGCCGGAGGGGTTGGCGGCCGGTCATGAGTTCACCGCGCGGGGGTTCCTGGAGGGGGTGGACGATCCCCGGTTCCTGCCGGACATGGACCACAGCGCGCGGCTGGTCGTCTACGGCGAGCACACGCGGGTGGGGGACCTGTCGGGCCGGCCGCACCAGGTGGTGTTCGAGGAGGGCGCCCGGTTCAAGGTGCTGGGGGTCCACGAGACCTCCTACGGCGTCAAGGAGTACTTCGTGGCCCGCGTCTCCGACGTGGAGGCGGTCCTTCCCGACACCCGGGCGGGCGGACTTCCGAAGACCCCGCCCGAGCTGTCCCCATTGCTCCAGCGGCATTTCGACGAGCACCGCGAGGTGACCGACGCCGGGGTGTGGTACCGCGATCTGAACGACCCCGGGGATAAGCGCCTGGCGGAGAGCGCGCGCGCCGTACGGAAGATGGACGGCCTGTTCTACGTGGACGCCCACGGCGACTCGGATGGGATCTACATCGGCGAGGACGGGCTGAATGCCCAGGAGCTCGCGGCGCTGCTGCTCAACGAGCCCAGCCTGCGTCCGGACGACGTCATCTACCTCGGCAACTGCGAGGTCGGCCAGAGGGCCTTCGCCCAGGAACTGGCCAGGGAGACCGGCCATGTGGTGATCGCCGCCGACTCGACGATGTTCGTCAACCGGTTCGGGGACATGAACCCCGTGACCGATGGGAAGGCCCGCATGACCATGGCCGGTCGCGGGCGGCTGCTGGTCTTCCTGCCCGACGTTCCGGTCCCCCCGGTGGCATGGGAGCGGGTCCGGTCCGGTTTCGCCGGCCCGCCGTTCTTCTCCGACGGTCCCGGAGCGCTTGGATACCCGCAACCCGGAATCAGGGCGGCGGAGTCCTCGACCCGAGTGGAGTCCGTGAGCGGGGCGGAGTCCGGGACCCGTGCGGAGCCCACCGGCTGGGCGGAGTCCGTGACCCGTGCGGAGCCGTCGCGTCCGGTGCCTTCGGACGCGACGCCGCCGGTCCGGGTGGAGCCGTCTTCCGGCCGCCCGGACCCCGTGGACACGACGCGGCCGGTTCGGGACGTGGAAGAGGACGCGACGGCCTCCGGCGGGGCGCGGGACAGGGCGTCCGAAGGCGAGGCGCGGGACAGGGCGTCTGAGGGCGAGGCGCGGGACGCGGCGTCCGCGGACGAGGCGCGGAGCGTGACGTCCCGGGACGGGACGCCGTCACCGGACGAGGCCGCGGCGCGGCTGCTGGATCCCGGTGGAAAGCTCGGTGAGAGCGTGGCGGGCGGGGTCCGCCATGTTCGGCTCCTGGACGCCGACGGGACGCGGGCGGAGATCGTCACGTTCGGTGATGGGCGTACGGCGATGCGGTTGACCGGGCGGGAGGCGGCGGCGGCGGAGGCTGCGGCGCTGACCCGGGTCGCACTGGGGCTGGACGGTCCGGCGGTGCACCGTTCCGGTGACGTCGTCTACCGGGAGTACGGCGACGACGCGCTGCGCAGGAGCATCGAGACCGGGATCCGCGAAACCCGGCTCATCTCCGACGGGTACAAGTTCCGGGAGCTCGTCACCTTCAACGACGGGAAACAGGCGTTCCGGGCCCAATACGAGACGATCGCCGGCGCGGACGCCGCGGAGGTGAAGGCGCTGCCGCCCCGGTCCCCTGCGGAGGTGAGCGGGGGGCTCCACCGCGCGAGCGAGACGGTCGTCTACGAGACCCGGGTCAGTCCGAAAGATGTTCCGGCCGTGACGCAGGATCCGGACGTGAAGCCGCTGGTGTGGAGCGAGTCGCCGGGTCACGCGGCCAAGCGGGGCCTGTACGACGTCCTGACGCTGGGCGAGAGCTTCACCGCGCACGTGATGGACACGAACGCGCACGGCGAGACCGTTCTCGGCGTCGAGCGAGGCTTCGCCGACTTGTGGGACAAGGCGCTCCTCGATGACTTCCTCGCCCGGGACATCTACTCCCAGTCGGACATCGTCGACTTCGAGCTCCTCATCAACGTTCTCACCGGTGAGGACGTCGCGGCCGTGGCGGCGCGGTTGGAGGCGTTGCGGCCGGAGTTCGAGCGGCGCGGGTGGCAGCGCTGGCACGACGACATGACGGAGCGGCTGGAGCATCTCGGGCTGAACGCCTTTGGTGAGGAGCCGATGCTGACCGGCCCGGACGCGGTTCCGCACGGCCCGATCCCGCTGGACGCGGTGCCGCACGATGGGGCCGCGGTTCCGGTCGCCCGCTCGGCGGAGGCGGCATGGCCGCATGATGCGGCCGGTGTGCGGCCGGATGAGGCGCTGGCGCGGGTGTTGCGGGACGGCGACCTGGGGCGGTTGAACGAGGTGCTGGCCGACCCGGCGGCTCACCCCGACGACGTGGCCCGGGCGCGGGCGTACGCGGAGTTGGTCGGCGAGGGCCTGGCGGAGTTGCCGCGTGAGCGGGGGACGGTGCAGGCGCGGGTGCCTCTCGACCGGTTGCCGGAGGGGTTGGCGGCCGGTCGGGAGTTCACCGCGCGGGGGTTCCTGGAGGGGGTGGACGATCCCCGGTTCCTGCCGGACATGGACCACAGCGCGCGGCTGGTCGTCTACGGCGAGCACACGCGGGTGGGGGACCTGTCGGGCCGGCCGCACCAGGTGGTGTTCGAGGAGGGCGCCCGGTTCAAGGTGCTGGGGGTCCACGAGACCTCCTACGGCGTCAAGGAGTACTTCGTGGCCCGCGTCTCCGACGTGGAGGGGGTCCTTCCCGACACCCGGGCGGGCGGACTTCCGAAGGCCCCGCCCAAGCTGACCGAAAGGCTCCAGCGGTACTTCGACGAGAACCGCGAGACAACCCCCGGCGGGGTGTGGTATCGCGACCTGAGCGACCCCCATGACCAGGCCCTGGCGGAGAGCGCGCGCGCCGTACGGGAGATGGACGGCCTGTTCTACGTGGACGCGCACGGGAGCTCGGACGGGTTCTACATCGGCTCCGACAAGTTGAGCCCTTGGGAACTCGCGGCGTTGCTGCTCAATGAGCCCGGCCTGCGTCCGGACGACGTCATCTACCTCGGCAACTGCAGGATCGGTCAGAAGTCCTACGCCCAGGAGGTGGCCAGGCTGACCGGTCACGTGGTGATCGCCACCGACTCGACGATGACCGTCAGCCATCGTGGCGACATGGACCCCGTGATCAGTGGCCAGCCTTTCGACTCCATGATCGGCCGCGGGCGGCTGCTGATCTTCCTGCCCGACGCTTCCGCTCCCGTCCCCCTCTCGACATGGCAGCGGATCCGGTCCTGGGTCACCGGCCTGCCGTTCCTGCCCCGCGACTCCGGAGAGCATGGGGGCCCGCAGCCCGGGGCCAGGACGGCGGAGCCCGCCGGCCGGGTGAACCCGGCTCGTTCGGCGCCTTCGGACACGACGCCGTCGGTCCGGACGGAGCCGTCTTCCGGTCGTCCGGATTCGGCGAGCGCGGCGCCGCGGGCCCGGGACGCCGTAGCCGCGGGGGAGGACGCCGCACCATCCGGCGGGGCGCGGGACAGGGCGTCCGAGAGCGGGGCGCGCGACAGGGCGTTCGCGGGTGAGCCGCGGGACAGGACGTCTTCTGAGGGCGAGGCGCGGGACAGGGGATCCGAAGCGCGGGACGCGGTGCCCGCGGGCGAGCTGCGGGACAGGACGCCCACCGGGGAGGGCGCGGCGCCGCAGGACGCGGTGCCGCCGGGCTGGCCGGCGTCGTCGGGCGAGGTCGCGGCGCGGTTGATGGACCCCGGTGGGGAGCTGGGCAGGAGTGCGGCGGGCGGGGTGCGTCATTCCCGGTTGCTGGACGTCGGTGGTGTTCGGGCGGAGATCGTCACGTTCGGTGATGGGCGTACGGCGATGCGGCTGACCGGCCGGGACGCGGAGGCGGCGGAGGCCGCGGCGCTGACCCGGGTCGCGCTGGGGCTGGACGGTCCGGCGGTGCACCGTTCCGGTGACGTCGTCTACCGGGAGTACGGCGACGACGCGCTGCGCAGGAGCATCGAGACCGGCATCCGCGACTCCCGGATGGTACTCGTCGGCTCCGACGAGTTCATGGAGATCGTCACCTTCAACGACGGGGTGCAGGCGAACCGGTTGGACTGCGAGAACATCGCCGAGGCGGACCAGGTGGAGGCGGGTGTCCTGCCGCCCCGGACGGTGGCCGACCCGAACGGGAACCTTCATCGCGGAAGCGAGACCGTCCTCTACCAGCGCCACATTCCGCGGATCGATGTCGCGGAGCTGCAGTCTTTGGTACGGGACGAATCACACGGCCACGCGGCCAAGCGGGGCCTGTACGACATCCTGACGCTGGGTGAGACCTTCACCGCGCACAAGCTGACGACGAACGCGCACGGTGAGCGGCAGATCACCGTCGAGCGGGGCTTCGGCGACATGTGGCACAAGCCGCTTCTCGAAGACTTCTTCGGCCGCCGCCCCTCCCGTGGGTACGCCGCCGACTTCGTGTTCCGCCGCAACGAACTGAGCGTAATGGACATCGCGGACACGGCGGCGCGGCTGGAGGAGCTGCGGCCGGAGTTCGAGCGCCGCGGGTGGCGGAACTGGCACGACGGCATGGTGGAACGGCTGTACGGTCTCGGGCGGCACGCCGGGGGAGAGAAGGCGCTGCTGACCGGTCCGGACGCGGTGCCGCACGGCCCGGTCCTGCCGGACGCGCCGCCGCATGACGGGTCCTCGGCAGCCGCCGTGCAGCCGGCGGATGCGGCGTGGCCGCACGATGCGGCCGGCGTGCGGCCGGATGAGGCGCTGGCCCGGGTGCTGCGGGATGAAGGTATTCGGCGGTTGAACGAGGTGCTGGCCGATCCGGCGGCGCGTCCCGACGACGTGGCCCGGGCACGGGCGTACGCGGAGCTGGCCGGCGAGGGCCTGGCGGAGTTGCCGCGCGAGCGGGGGACCGTGCAGGTGCGGGTGCCCGCCGACCGGCTTCCCGAGGGGCTGGCGGCCGGTCAGACGTTCACCGCCAGGGGGATCCTGGAGGGGGTCGACGACCCCCGGTTCCTGCCGGACATGGAGCGCGGCGCACGGTTGATCATCCACGGTGACCACACGCGGGTGGCGGACCTGTCCGGCAAGCCCGGTCACGTGGTGATCGGGGAGAACGCCCGGTTCAAGGTGCTCGGGGTCTACGAGACCTCCTACGGCACCAGAGACTACTTCGTGGCGCGGGTCACGGACGGTGCGGAGGACGGCACGGCCGTCGCGCACCAGGGCGCCCGGCCCAAGGAGCGTCCCGAGCTGCCGGAGCGGCTCCGACGGCACGTTGAGGTGAACCGCGAGGTTACCGATGCCGGCGTGTGGTACCGCGAGCCCGCGGAGACTCAGAACAGTGTGTTCGCCGAGGGTGCGCGCGCCGTGCGCAAGATGGACGGCGTGTTCTACGTGGACGGACACGGGAGCTCCCGCGGGCTCTTCATCGGCCGTGAGCACATCCCCGCCAGGGACCTTGCGATCATGCTGCTCAACGAGCCCGGCCTGCGCCCGGACGACGTCATCTACCTCGGCAACTGCGAAATCGGGGCGGAGCGGTACGCCCAGGAGGTGGCGAACAGGACCGGCCACGTGGTGGTCGCCGCCGACACGCTGGTACACGTCCGCGCCAGAACAGGCGACGTGAGCGCCCTCCGCCGGGATCACGAGCTCTCCACCCTGGCGGGCCGCGGACGGCTGCTGATCTTCATGCCCGAAGGACCGGTCCCCGCCGCGGCGTGGGAACGGGTCCGGTCCTGGACCACCGGCCCGTCGTCCTTGTCCGACGGCACCGGAGAGCATGGGGGCCCGCACCCCGGGACCGGGGCGGCGGAGTCCGCTATCCGTACGGAGGTTGCCGGTCGTGCGGACCTGACGCGTTCGACGCCTGCGGACGGAGCGCCGCCGGCCCGTACTGAGCCGCTTTCCGGTCCCGGGGATCAGGTGGGCGAGGCGCCGCGGGCCCGGGACACCGTACCCGCCGGGGAGAACGCGACGCCCCTTAGCGGAAGGCGAGACGCGGCACTCCCCGATGAAACGCGGGACGCGGTGCCGCCGGGCGGGCCGCGGACGCCGGGCGAGGTCGCGGCCCGGCCGATGGACCCCGGTGGGGAGCTGGGCAGGAGTGCGGCGGGCGGGGTGCGTCATTCCCGGTTGCTGGACGTCGGTGGTGTACGGGCGGAGATCGTCACGTTCGGGGACGGGCGTACGGCGATGCGGCTGACCGGGCGGGAGGCGGCGGCGG
The DNA here is from genome assembly GCF_050942225.1 of Streptosporangium sandarakinum. Taxonomy (NCBI): domain Bacteria; kingdom Bacillati; phylum Actinomycetota; class Actinomycetes; order Streptosporangiales; family Streptosporangiaceae; genus Streptosporangium; species Streptosporangium sandarakinum. Next base: position 6,910,339 of record NZ_CP192034.1, on the reverse strand, counting down.
CGGAGGCCGCGGCGTTGACCCGGGTCGCGCTGGGGCTGGACGGTCCGGCGGTGCACCGTTCCGGTGACGTCGTCTATCGGGAGTACGGTGACGACGCGCTGCGCAGGAGCATCGAGACCGGCGTCCGCAGAACCGAGGTGATACGTACCGGCCCCGGCCGGTCCCTGGAACTCGTCACCTTCAACGACGGGGTGCAGGCGAGACGGGTGGACTGCGGCAGCATCGCCAAGGCGGATCGGGTGGAGGCGAGTGTCCTGCCGCCTCGGACGGTGGCCGACCCGAACGGGGGGGTCCACCGCGCGAGCGAGACCGTCATCTACCGGAGCCACCTTTCGCGGACCGACGTCGCGGAGCTGCGGCCGTTGGTGCGGGACGAGTCGCACGGCCACGCGGCCAAGCGGGGCCTGTACGACGTCCTGACGCTGGGCGAGACCTTCAACCCGCACCGGACGGGAACGAACGCTTCGGGGGAGCACCTGATCGGCGTCGATCGGGGCTTCGCCGGCAGGTGGGGCAAGTCGGCCCTCGACGACCTCCTCCGCCGGCCCACTTCCGCGGGGCCCGGAGACTTCGTGTTCCGTCACAACGGCCTGTACTGGACGGACGTCGTGGCCGTCCACGCCCGGCTGGAGGAGCTGCGGCCGGAGTTCAAGCGGCGCGGGTGGCAGCGCTGGCACGACGACATGGTGGAGCGGCTGGAGCTTCTCGGGCGGCACGCCGGGGGAGAGAAGGCGCTGCTGACCGGTCCGGACGCGGTTCCGCACGGCCCGGTCCTGCCCGACACGGTGCCGCACGACGGGGCCGGTGCCCCGGCCGCGCATGACGGGGTCACCGCCCCGGCCGCTGTCGTTCGTCCGGCCGACGCGGGGTGGCCGCGTGATCCGGCCGATATGCGGCCCCGTCAGGCACTGGTCGAGCTGCTGTGGGAGGGTGATCTTCGGCGGCTGAACGAGGTGCTGGCCGACCCGGCGGCTCATCCCGACGACGTGGCCCGGGCACGGGCGTACGCGGAACTGGTCGGTGCGGGGCTGGTGGAGCTGCCACGCAGCCAGGGGACCGTACAGGTGCGGGTGCCCGCCGACCGGCTTCCCGAGGGACTGGCCGCCGGTCGGGAGTTCACCGCCAGGGGGATCCTGGAGGGGGTGGACGACCCCCGGTTCCTGCCGGACATGCCGCACAGCGCGCGGCTGATCATTCACGGTGACCACACGCGGGTGGCGGACCTGTCCGGCAGGCCCGGCCACGTGATGATCGAGGGGGACGCCCGGTTCAAGGTGCTGGGGGTCCACGAGACCTCCTACGGCGTCAAGGAATACTTCGTGACGCGGGTCACGGAGGGCACGGAGGGCGGCGCTACCGTCCCGAACCGGGACGTCCGGCCCAAGGAGCGCCCCGAGTTGCCGGACAGACTCCAGCGGCACATCACGACGAACCGTGAGGTGACCGATGCCGGAGTGTGGTATCGCACACCCGAGGAGGTCCTGAAGACGGACTTCGCCGCCAGCGTGCGCGCCGTGCGCAAGATGGACGGCGTGTTCTACGTGGACGGCCACGGGGGCCCCAGGGGGCTTTCCATCGGCGGTGAGCTCATCTCCGCCGGGGATCTCGCGGCCATGCTGCTCAACGAGCCCGGTCTACGTCCGGACGACGTCATCTATCTCGGCAACTGCGAGGTCGGAGCGGAGCGGTACGCCCAGGAGGTGGCTGACAGGACCGGCCACGTGGTGGTCGCCGCCGACACGCTGATGACCGTCGATCGCCTGTCGGGTGACATGGACCCCCTTCGCAGAGATCACAAGCCCGGCACCATGACGGGCCGCGGGCGGCTGCTGATCTTCCTGCCCGAAGGCCCGGTTCCCCCGGCGGCGTGGGAGCGGGTCCGGTCCATGGGCGAGGCCCCGCCGCCGTTCTCCCCCGGCGGTCCCGACGGCCTCGGCGGTTCAGGAGGGCCCGGCGGCGAGCATGGCGGCCCGCTGATCCGGTCCGCCGACGAGCACGGCGCCCTGCGGCACGGGCCGGACGAAGCGCGGGAAACGCCGGGCACGGATTCATCGGGCACGCCCGATCCGTCCCACTCGCCGGACGCGCCCGCCGTACCGGTCCGGGACGACGGGCTGGCCGCGAGTGTGGCGGGCGGCGTCCGCGAGACCCGCGTCGTCGAGCGCGGCGGCACCCGCGTGGAGATCGTCGCCTTCGAGGACGGCAGGCAGGCGATCCGCCTCACCGGCCGGGACGCGGACGCGGCGGAGATGGCGGCCCTGGTCCGCGGGGCCATGGGGATGGACGGCCCCGCGACGCACCGCGCCGGTGACGTCGTGTACCGGGACTACGGCAACGAGGCCCTGCGAAGGAGCCTCGCGACCGGGATCCGCCGCTCGGAGCTGTTCGAGAACGCCCAGGGCCGGATGGAGGAGCTGGTCACCTTCAACGACGGCCGGCAGGCCGTCCGCACCGAGTACATCCGCGCCGCCGACGCGGACGGCCACGAGCTGACCGGCCTGCCTCCCCGGTTCACCGGCGCCGCCGACAGCGGGATCCTCCGGGCGGGCGAGACGGTCGTCTACTCCGAGCGCCGCGTCTCCACGGGGGACCCGAGGCCGGAGGGGGCCGCCTGGCACGAGTCCCCCGCCGAGCGGACGAGGCGCGGCATGTACACCGTGCTGACCATGGGGGACGGCTTCGCCCGGCATGAGGTGACCGTGGACGCGCACGGCGTGCACCACCTGCGGGTCGGTGAGGAACTGCCCGCGCGGTGGGGCGGTCCGGCCACCCGGGAGTTCCTCGTCGCGCACCGGTCCCCGGAGGCGGAGTCCCCCCGGGTCACGTTCCGGCAGAACAGGCTGAGCCCGGAGGACGCCGCGGCCGTCTCGGCGCGGCTGGAGGCGCTGCGGCCGGAGTTCGCGCGCCGGGGCCGGCTCGACTGGCACGACGGGCTCATGGACCGGCTCGGGCACCTCGCCCGGCACGCGGACGGCGAGCGTCCCGTGCTGGACGGCCTGAACGGCCTGGACGGCCTGAACGGCCACGCGGGGACCGGCGGGCACGCCCCGGAGGCCGGGGACTGGCGCTCGCGCGACCCCCGCGCGGCGCTCTCCGAGCTGCTGACGCACGGCGACCTGCCGGAGGTGCACGACGCGCTGGCCGGCCGGACCGGGGACCCCGGCGACGCCGCACGGGCCGGCGCGTACCTCGAACTGGCGAACGCGGAGCTGGCCGGGCTGCCGCACCGCACGGGGCAGGTCGAGGTGCGCGTCCCGGCCGACCGGCTCCCCGGGGACCTCGCCCCCGGCCGTGAGGTCGCGTTCCGCGGCCTCCTGGAGGGGGTCGACGACCCGCGGTTCCTGGCGGACGCGCCCGGGAGCGTACGGCTGACCATCCGGGGCCGCTACGCGAACGTGGACGACATCTCCGGAAAGCCGCATCACGCGATGTTCGACGCGAACGCGCGGTTCAGGGTGCTCGCGGTCCAGGAGTCCTCCTCGGGGGCGAAGAACTACTTCCTGGCGCAGGTCGGGGAGGCGGCGGACGCGCCCGCGGCGCAGGCCGGCGGCGTTCCGCGGCCGGAGCTGACCGGGGAGGCGCTGCGGCACTTCACCGAGCATCGTGAGGCGACCCGGGCGGGGGTGTGGTACCGCGACCCGGACAGCCCGCACGACATGGCGAACGCGGCGGCGTCCCGCGGCGCGCTCCCGGTCGACGGGGCCTTCCCCGTGTTCGCCCACGGCGGCCCGGAGGGCGTGTACATCGGGGGCAGGTTGCTGCCGGCGGAGGAGTTCGCGGCGCTGCTGCTGAACGAGCCCGGCCTTCGCGCCGATGACGTGCTGCTGCTGGCCGACTGCGAGGTGGGGCACGCGACGTCGTCCTACGCCCAGGAGGTGGCCGACCGCACCGGCCGGGTGGTGCTCGCCCCGGACGCGTTCTACGGCGTCACCAAGTACGGCGACGGGTTCGTCGGCTCCATCCAGGAGGCCCCGCACTCCCTCCTCGGGAGGGGCCGGCTCCGCATCTTCCTGCCCGAGGGCCCGGTGCCCCTCACCACGTGGGAGAAGGTCCGGGCGTGGGTCGGGTCGGGACGGCCGGAGCACCCCGGTCCCCCCGGTCACGACCGCGTCCCCGCCGCGCTCCCCGACGGACACGAGCCGGGGGCCGCGCCCCGCGGCCTGCCGCGCGAGGCCCCCGGCTCCGGGCGTGACGTTCCCGGCTCCGGGCGTGACGTCCCCGGGAATGACATCACCTACTTCGGGCGTGACGCCACCGGCCCGGAGCACGGGGCGCCGGCCCCGGGGCCCGAGACCGGGCCCCGGGTCCCCGACGGGCCCGCGGCGCACCACGTCGGCGAGCACGGCGAGCCTGTCTCCTACACCCGGGACATGGAGGCGTTCGACCGGGTCTACGACGACGCCGCCACCCGTTTCGCCGAGGGAGAGCCGGCGGACGCCATCGTCCCCTACATGACCGAGAACGCCACCGACGGTGTCGGAGCGCCCGGGAGCGGGCGCGGCTTCGGCGTCGAGCTGGAGTTCGCCCTGCCCCGCATCCCCTGGAAGGACTGGCCGCCGGTGGTCGAGTCGATCGCCCGGGAACTGCACGAGGCGGGCCTGGCCGAGGACTCGGTCGTGTACGACTACCACGACTCCGGCAAGGGGTACGACCGCGGGTGGCGGCTGGAGCTGGAGGCCGACGGCGGCATCGCCGGCGAGGTCATCTCCCCGATCCTGCACGACGACCCCGCCACCTGGCGCGACCTGGAGCGGGTCGCTGAGATCATCCGGTCGCACGGGGGCGAGGCCACGGCGCTGACCGGCGGTCACGTCCACGTCGGGATCCCCGACTACGGCACGTCCGTCGCCAAGCACGTCCGGCTGCTGAAGATCTACCACGCCTTCGAGGACGTGCTGTTCCGGGTCGCCCAGAACCCCGTCGACGAGCTGGGCATGCACCGCGGCTACGACAACTGCCTGCCCAACGCGGACCCCGGCCACTACCGGGCGAGTCTCGACAACATCCGCCTGTACAACCTGGGCGCCTCGGCGGTGAGCATGACGGACGCCCGCGGGCTGCCCAGCGACCACCTGGAGTTCCGGATGTGGGACGGCCACGTCGATCCCGGGATCATCCAGACACGGATCAAGCTCTCCCTGGCCCTCGCCGAGCTGGCGTCCCGCGAGCTCGGCGACATCCCCCCGCCCGAGCAGCTCGGCCATCACGAGGAGCGGCTGCGGAGCGGCGAGCGGATCTCACGGGAGGAGGAGACCGCGTCCTTCCGCGCCCTGGCGGACCTGGCCTTCTCCCGCACCGCCGACAAGGAGCAGCTCACCGCGCTGTTCGCGCTGAACCGCTGGCAGCCCACGTTGGAGAGGTACATGGAGCTGATGGAGGATTGACCCCGTGAGCATCCGGATCCGCAACACCTCGGCGGCCCAGGCCCCGCCGTCCGAGCCGTTGAAAGACGACGGCACCCCGTACGCCTACGAGATGATCGACGGCTGGTGGCGGATCTACGCCGACGACCCGGCGGAGCTGGTGGCGGAGCTGGTCCCCGGCTACGCCGCGCTGGCCGGCGAGGAGGAGCGCGCCGCCGCCCGGCTCCGCCTGGCCGTGGACTTCCAGGTACGGCTGCAGGCGCGGCTCGCCGTGGACGGGAACCTCGACGCCTGCACCCCGGAGGAGCAGGAGGTCATCCTCGCCGACCGCGCCGAGCCGCCCGCCCCGCCGGCCTGGAACGCCGCCGTGCCGCTGGTGCTGGTCACCTCCCACTACGAGCCGCACGCCCCCCGGCTCCGGCCGAGGGCGCCCGCGGGAGCGGTGATCTGGCTCGACCCCGCCGACGACCTGAGCCTGCTGACCAGCTTCGCCGGGGCGGGCCTCATCCGGCTGGGGCGGACGGCGTGACGCCGGCCGGATCCGGCCCGGGCGCCGGCCACCGCCGCCCCCGCCGGCCCGGGCGCCGGCCACCGCCGCCCCCGCCGGCCCGGGCGCCGGCCACCGCCGCCCCCGCCGGCCCGGGCGCCGGCCACCGCCGTCCCCGCCGGTCCGGGCGCTGACCACCGCCGTCCCCGCCGGGCCGCCTCCCCGGGCCCGGGAAGGCGGCCCGGCGGCCGGGTGTCACTCCTCCACCGGCTCCTGCGGCGGCAGGAACGCCGTCTGGACCAGCCGCGCGCCGTACTTGCGGTCGACGTAGTAGCCGCGGCCCGGCGGCAGCGGGTGCGGCCGGACGTTGCCGAACAGGAAGCCCTCGTCCTTGTTGCCCGACAGGATGACCGCGGGGCTGGCCATGTCCTTGAGCCGCTGGACGACCGGGTCGAACATCGCCCGCCCTATGCCGCCCATCGCGCGGGACACGATCAGGTGCAACCCGATGTCGCGGGCCTGGGGCAGCAGCTCCGCCAGCGGTTGCAACGGGTTGGACGAGGTCGCGACGAGATCGTAGTCGTCGACGACGATGTACAGGTCCGAACCCTGCCACCAGCTCCTGCTGCGGAGCTGCTCGGGCGTCAGGTCGGCCGGGGGGAGCCGCTTGAGCAGGGCGGCGCGCGCGTCGCCGATCAGGCCGGCCGCCGCCGCGCTGGAGGCGGCGTAGCCGATGCGGTGCTCGGTGGCGGCCGAGTCCAGCAGGGTCCGCCGGTAGTCGATCACGATCATCATGGCCTCGCGCGGCGTGCGCCGGGCGACCAGGCCCTCGGTGATCAGGCGCAGCAGGTTGGACTTCCCGCTCTCGGTGTCGCCGACCACGATGAAGTGCGGGTCGGTGTCGAAGTCGAGCATGACGGGCGACAGGGTCGCCTCGTCGATGCCGATCGGGATCCGGCCGGGGCCGGTCTCCTCGATGCCGGGCAGGGTCTCCGCCGGCAGCACCGGCGGCAGGAGCCGCACACCGGGGGCCGGGGGGCCCTGCCAGGCCTCCCGGACCGCGTCGACGAGGGCACGCACGCCCACCGTGAGGTCGTCGGCCTTGCGGACGCCGTCGATCCGCGGCAGCGCCCCCAGGAAGTGCAGGCCCTCCCGGGTGAGGCCGCGTCCCGGGGTGCCCTCGGGCACGGCCAGCGACGCCTTGCGGTTGACCTCCGACTCGTAGGCGTCGCCCAGCTTCAGCTCCACCCGGGTGCCGAACAGGTCGCGGATGCCGGGCCGGAACTCCGACCACTTGTTGGTGGCGGCCACGACGTGGATGCCGTACCCGAGGCCGCGCGCGGCCAGGTCGGTGATGACCGGCTCCAGCGACTCGAAGTCCTGCCGGACGGTCAGCCAGCCGTCCACCACCAGGAAGACGTCGCCGAACCGGTCGCCCTCGATAGCGCCGTCGGCCACCTGCCGCCGGTAGGTGGTGATCGAGTCGATGCCCTGCTCGGCGAAGTCGCGTTCCCGCTGCTCCAGCAGGGTGGCGACCTCGGCCACCGTACGGCGGACCCGGTCGGTGTCCAGGCGGGTGGCGACGCCGCCCACGTGGGGCAGGCCCTCCAGCGAGGCGAGCGAGCCGCCGCCGAAGTCCAGGCAGTAGAACTGCACCTCGCGGGGGGTGTGCGTGAGCGCCATGCTGGTGATGAACGTGCGCAGGATCGTGCTCTTGCCGCTCTGGGTGCCGCCGGCGACGCCGACGTGCCCGGCCGCGCCGGAGACGTCCAGCCAGAACGGGTCGCTGCGCTGCTCGAACGGCTTGTCGATGATGCCGATGACCGCGTGCAGCCGTCCCCGGCCCGCCCACCCGGTGGTGGTCAGGCCCAGCTCGGGCGTGATCGACAGCGGCGGCAGCAGGTGGGTGAGGGTCGGCGCGTCGGCCAGCGGCGGGAGCCAGATCCGGTGGGCGGGCGGCCCCTGGCCCTTCAGCCGGTCGACGACGATGTCCAGCAGGCTGAGGGAGCTGCCCTTGGCGGGGGTGCTCTCCGCCGGGGCCAGTTCCTTCCTGGGGGGTTCGGCCACGACCGGCACCGGCGCGAACTCCGGCCCGTACTCCACGACCTCCCGCACCGGCGCACTGCCGTCCGCGGAGGCCGCGTGGTGCGGGTCGGCTTGGTAGGCGCCCGACACGTAGGCGGCCTTGAACCGGGTCATCCCGGTGGTGTCGAACTTCAGGTAGCCGTTGCCCGGCGCGGGCGGCAGCTCGTAGGCGTCGGCGACGCCCAGCACGACCCGGCTCTCCATCGCGGAGAAGGTCCGCAGGCCCACCCGGTAGGACAGGTGGGTGTCCAGGCCGCGCAGCCGGCCCTCCTCCAGGCGCTGGGAGGCCAGCAGCAGGTGCACGCCGAGTGATCGGCCGAGCCGGCCGATCATCACGAACAGCTCGATGAACTCCGGTTTGGCCGTCAGCAGCTCGCTGAACTCGTCGATCACGACGAACAGCGTGGGCATCGGGCGCAGGTCGGCGCCCTGCTCGCGGGCGCGCTCGTAGTCGCGCAGGGAGGCGTAGTTGCCGGCCGCGCGCAGCAGCTCCTGGCGGCGGATCATCTCGCCGTGCAGGGCGTCGTACATGCGGTCGACGAGGGGGAGCTCGTCCTCCAGGTTGGTGATGACCGCCGAGACGTGGGAGAGCGTCTCCAGGCCCAGGAAGGTCGCGCCGCCCTTGAAGTCGACCAGGACGAAGTTCAGGATCTCCGAGGAGTGGGTGATCGCCAGGCCGAGGACCAGGGTGCGCAGCAGCTCGCTCTTGCCCGAGCCGGTGGCGCCGATGACCAGGCCGTGCGGCCCCATCCCGCCCTGCGCGGACTCCTTGATGTCCAGCTCGACCAGCCGGCCGTCCACGCCGAGGCCGATCGGCACCCGCAGCCGGTTGCGCCCGGCCCTGGGGCGCCAGGTCATTCCCGCGTCGAGGCGCGTCGGGTCGCCGACGCCGAGCAGGTCGGTCAGCGAGGTGTTGACCGACAGGACGTCCTGGGCCTCGCCGCCCCCCGTGGCGGTGGAGGCGCGCAGCGGCGCGAGCTGCCGGGCCAGGCCCTCGATCCGCAGGAAGTCCAGCCGGTCGGGGTCGCCGAGCCGGGTCGAGCTGCGCTTGCCCGCGTGGTCCACCTTGACCATGTGGAAGCCGTCCGGCTGGACCTCCAGCCGCAGCGTGCTCTTCTCCTCGATCGCCCCCGCCGACCCCGACAGGTCGATCACGGTGACGCCCTGGATGGCGTCGGTGCCGAGCTGGGAGTCGTGCGGCACGTGCCCGCCGTCCAGGATCAGCACGTGGTACGGCAGGGCGTCGGTGGAGGCGCCGGGCCGGAACCGCGCCCGTTCCTTCAGCTCCCCGCCGACGAGCCGGTCGAGCTCGGCGAGGTTCTCGGCCATGAGCCGCACCGGGCCGGCGGCGTCGGTCTCCTCCGGGTGCAGGGCGTGCGGCAGCCACTTGACCCAGTCCCACTGGGCCATCCACTCCTTGCTCGCGCACACCATGATCCGCATGTCGTCGGGGGAGTGGAACACGGTGATCTGCGCGATCATCGCCCGTACCAGCTCCCGCACGGCCACCGGGTCGCCGGTGAGGTTGATCCGGGCGAAGGAGTGCAGGGCCACCGCGACGGGCAGCCCGGCGACCGTCGAGTGCGCCCGGACGAACCTGCGCAGCGCGCCGGAGGTCAGCGCGTCCAGGTCCTCGACCGGCCGGGAGTCCGGCGGGACGAGCTGGACGGCGAGTTTCTGCACGCCGGTGCCGAGCCGTACGGTGCCGAAGTCGTCGTCGCGGGGGCGGCGCTCCCACAGCCGCTGGCTCATCGCGACCCACCACAGCGAGTCGGGGGCGGGGCCGCTCCACTCCAGCGCCTCGCGCTGCTGGATCGCCGCCCGCCGCGCCCGCTTGCGGATCTGCGACAGGTAGCGGAAGTAGTCACGGCGCAGGCCGTTCAGCCGCTGCCGGCGCTCCCCGGACTGGCGGCCGAGCTGGCCCAGCGTCATGCCGAGCATGGAGACGCCGAACAGGCCGCTGGCCACGTACATGATCGGGTTGGCGTTGCCGCCCGCGGTGAACATCAGGCCCATCGCGGCCGCGCCCGCCACCATCGGCAGGTAGGTCAGCACGGCCGTCATGCCCTGCGACTGCACCTCGGGGATCTCCGGCGGGGATTCGAGCAGGATCTCGCCACGCGGCGGCTTGGGCGGGGGCCGGCGCTCGGGGCGCCGTACGACGACGATGCTCACCCTGCGGTTGCCTTCCTGATCGTTCCTCGCCGTCCGCGGCGCCGTCCGTCCGGCGCCGTTCGGGTACGGCTATCGCACATGATCCCTCTTCTCACCGCTACGGTATCCGGCATATCCCTGATGTCCGTGATGGATATGGGAAAAGGAGGACAACCGTGAGGTCGCTGGCCCAGCCGCCCGTCCCGGTCCCGGCGCCGCAGGGCGCGCTCGCCCAGTTCGCCGCGCCGCTGCCCGCCCTGTGCCACGTCACGATCGTCGGACCCCGCAAGAAGGCCGACCTGGCGCTGCCCGCCGACATCCCGCTCCCGCACGTGCTGCCCGGCCTGCTGCGGGCGATGGGCGAGATCGGGGGAGAGGCGGCGACTGCCCCCGGGTGGGTGCTCCAGCGCCCCGGCGGACCGCCCCTGGACATCGCCCAGAGCCTGGGGGCGCTGGGCGTGCTCGACGGCGAGGTGCTCTACCTGCGGCCGCGCGAGGCCGCCGCGCCCCCCGCCATGTTCGACGACGTGGCCGACGTGGTCGCCACCGGCGTCAGGGAGAGCGCCGGCAACTGGACCTCCTCGCACACCCGCCTGGTCGGCGTGGGCTCGGCCATGGCCCTGCTGGCCGCCGGGGCGGTGACGCTGGTGTTCGCCGGGCCGCCGTGGACGGCCTCCGCCGTGGTCGCCGGGGTGATCGCCCTGCTGCTGGTCGTGGCCGGGGCCCTGGTGTCACGGGTGGTGGGCGACTCCTTCGCGGGCGCGCTGGTCGGCCACGCGGCCCTGCCGTACGGCTTCATCGCCGGGCTGCTGGCGCCCGCCGGGAACGGCGGGCTGACCGGGCTGGGGGCGGCGCACCTGCTCGCCGCGTTCGCCACCGTCGGCCTCGTGGCGACGGTCGCCGTGATCGCCATCGCCGACGGCGTGCAGGGGTTCCTCGGCACGGCGATCGCCGCGATGGCCGGGGCGGTGAGCTCCGGCGTCGTGATGGTGTCCGGCGCCTCCCCGGCCGGGGTCGCCGCGGTCACGCTCACGGTCCTGCTGGCGTTCAGCTCCCTGATCCCGACGGTGTCGTTCCGGGCCGCCGGGATGCCGATGCCCTCGATGCCCACCAACGCCGAGGAACTGCGCGGCGACAACCAGCGGGTCGACGGGCCGTCGGTCCGGGAGCGCACGCTCCGGGCGCAGGCCTACGCCACCGGCATGGTCGCCGGGCTCGGGATGGTCGCCCTGGGGACGGAGCTCTACCTGGCGCTGGAGGACGACTGGGTCGCCATGGCGGCGACGGTGACGCTGGCGCTGACCCTGCTGCTGCGCTCGCGCGTCTTCCGCGGGTTCGGCCAGCGGCTCTGGCTGGTCGCGGCGGGCCTCGCCGGGCTCGTCCTCTTCGCGCTCGCCCGGGTGGCGGGCGCGGGCGGGGTGGCGGCGATCATCGCGGTGATGGGGCTGATGTGCGCGGCGGCGGTCGCGGCGGGGATGGGGCTGTGGCTGCGCCACGGCAAGCCGTCCCCGTTCTGGGGCCGGGCGGGGGACATCCTGGAGATCCTGCTGATCATCACGCTGTTCCCCCTGGCCCTCGGCGTGCTGGACGTCTACACCTGGGTGCGCGGCCTGGCCGGCTGAACCGGGGCCGGGTCCGACGGAATGTCACCGAGTGGATTGCGGAGGTGTGATCGGGTGCGGTTAGCTTTCCGCGGAAACCCGACCTTTGTGGCGGTCCGGGATGAGTGAGTGCTGGGTAAGAGGGGGCGACCGATGACGGCGGAGTTCGGGGATTTCGCGAACATTGATGTTGACAAGCTCCTGAGCGGGGCCGACGGCCAGTTCGCCAAGATGGAAGAGCTCCAGAAGTCCCTGGCGACGCTGGTCGGACGCGCCCAGGACGACGACGGCCTGGTCATCGTGGAGTACGCCGCCGAGGGGCTGCGGGAGCTCCAGCTCCACCCCAAGGCGATGCGGCTCAGCTCCGGCGAGCTGGCCGAGCGGATCAAGGAGGTCCTGCACGCCGCCACACAGGACCTCCAGGACCAGGTCAACGCCGCCATGGCCGAGACGTTCGGCGAGGAGGACAACCCGATGCGGCTCGTCCAGGACCCGGACGCGGCGCTGCAGCAGCTCAAGAGCGCCGAGGCGGCCTACAACCGGACGTTCGAGGACGTCATGGGCGAGCTCGACCGCATCCGCCGCCGTCTGGACCTGTAGCCGCTCCGGGGACCACGCGGGCCTTCGGCGGCCGAGGACCGGCCCGGCGCCGCCATTGGGCGCCGGGGCGCGGGCGGCGGGTCAGCCCCCCGGCGTCGACGGCGCCGTCGGCATTCCCGACGCACCCGGCAGCCCCTTGGTGGACACGGGCAGGCCCTCGATCATCACCTGCTCGAAGGCGGGCATGTCGCCGTTGGCCGGGGTCGTCGCCGTGGCCAGCTTCTGCTGGGTGGACTGGGAGAAGAACTGGCCGGCCATCGCGGCGATCATGGCGGCGGCTGCCAGGACCTTGAGGTTCTTCGTCGCCATGTTCTTCAGGCCCGTCTGGAAGACGTTGGCGTACGTTATCCCGGCGCTCTGGATGGCCAGGGAGGCGGCCTGGCCGATGCCGGGGACGAGCTTGCCGGCCAGCGCCGCCATGGCGAACCCGAACAGGATTCCGGACCCGGTCGTCGAGACGAGCGCGCCGGCGAACGACATCTTGGCGGCCCCGTCCATGCAGCCCCCGACGGCGTCGTTCATGCCCTTGCACTTGTCCAGCTCGTCGCAGAACTGCTTGTAGGCCGCGTCGAACTCCTCGCGGCCCATCTTCTTCCACTCCTCGTCGGACACCGACTTCGCCGCGTCCTGGATGGCGGTCTTCGTTTTTTCGATGTGGGGGTTCAGGCCCTTCCAGCCGTCTCCACACCCTTTGATGTCGCTCGGGCTGGAGTACAGGACGCCGATCGCCGCGGCGGCCATCCGGCAGGCGTAGGAGAACATCGGGCTGTTGGGGACGGCGGCGCTGGCCACGCACATGGCGAGCGAGGTCGTGTAGAGGCCCGTCCCCGAGCTGTAGACGTCCATGCCCGCTCAGACTCCCTTGAGTGTGTTGGCGTCCTCGGCGGCCTTGATGACCGTCGATCCCTCTTTCAGCTGCCCGCTCATCGTGGTGTTCAGGTGCGCCCTGGCCGACTCCAGGTATCTGACCATGTTGTCGCGGGTCCCGTTGTGCGCGGAGTTGAGCCCCATCAGGCCGAGCACGCCCAGGCCGGGGAAGCCGCCCAGGTTGATGCCGTTGGCGTTGGAGTGGGCGGTGGCGGCCTCCCCGCCCTCGTCGCCGATGGCCTTGATCTTGCCGCTGAGCTTGGTCAGCGCGGTGGTGTCGGCCTTGCGCCAGTGCTCGCCCACGCCGTTCGTGGTGAGGTACTGCTCGCGCTGCTGGGCGGCCTGCTTCTTCTGCTGCTCCTCGGCGGCTTTCTTCTGCTCCTCGGCCGCCTTCTTCTGTTCCTCGGCGGCCTTCTTCTGCTGCTCCGCCAGGTCCGGGGCGCCGGCGCCGCCTCCGAGCCCACCCGGTCCGGAGCCGCCGCCTCCGGTGTCGCCGAGGCCGCCGGGCATCCCGCCGCCGCCCGTGTCGCCGCCGCCGGGCGACCCGCTCGGCACCGTCGGAGTCTCCAGGCCCGGCGTCTCGGCGCCGGGGGTCTCCGTGCCGGGGGCCCCGGTGCCCGGGGTGCCCGTGCCGGGCAGCTCGGTGCCCGGCATCTCCGCGCCCGGGGTCTCCGCGCCCGGGGTCTCCGCGCCCGGGGTCTCCGGCTGGCCCGGCGACGTGGGGTCGGTGCCCCCTCCGGGGGCGTTCGGATCGGACGGGTTGCCGGAGCCGCCGGGGTCACCCGGGGACTGCGGGGTGCCGGGCTCGACGGGGACGGTCGGGTCGCCGGTTCCCGGGCCGCCCGCGTCACCGGGGCCTGAGCCGCCGGTGTCACCGGTTCCCGGACCGCTCGTGTCGCCGGTCCCGGAGCCGTCGGAGCCGCCGGGGTTCCCCTGGTCGCCCGGATTCCCGGAGTCCCCGGGGTTCCCCTGGTCACCGGAGTCGCCTCCGTCGCCGGAGTCCGCCGGGCCGTCGGTGCCCGGCGGGTTCGGGTCCTCGGTCACGTCGCCGTTCGGGTCGTCGGGGTAGATCTCATCATCCGGCCCGGTCGCGTCGCCGTCGCCGTCGCCGGACCCGGCGGCGTCGTCGTCCGGTCCGCTCGGCTCGATGTACCCGGGCTCGTCGGAATCGGCGTCCCCGGTCTCGCCCGGGTCGTGCGCCTCGCCCTCGGGAACCCCCGCGTCGCCGTCCGGGTCCCCGGACCCGTCGTCCGGATCCCGGGAGACGTCGGTGGCCGTGTCATCACCGGAGCCGCGCGAGCCGTCCTCCGGGTCCCGGGAGTCGTCGAAGGGGGAGCCGTCAGCGGAGCCGCGCGGGCCGTCCGCGGTCGCCCCGCCGTCGTTCGCCGTCCCCCCGGCGGGGCCGGCCTCGCCGTACGGGTCCGTGATGATCTCCTGCTTGGGGCCGTCGTCGGGGGACCCCCCGGGCGCGGCGCCGCCCGTTCCGGCGACCGTCGCGGAGGCGTCGGCGCCGAGGGCGGACGACGCGGGTGACGTGGCCAGGTCGATCGGACCCTCGTAGCCGGTGAGGTCGGAGAAGTCGGACGCAGCGGACGCCTGCGCCGTGGATGCCGCCTCCGCGCCGTCTTGGGCGGGGCGGATGATCTCCACCGGGCCGGTGGTGGGTGGGGTCTGAGTCTCGCCCCAGTTGAGCAGGCGTTCGATGTTGAGGCTCTCGGCCAACTCCACCCTCCCCGTCGCATCGCGCAGTGATCGCCAACAGTAGCTCACCCGCGTTTGGCCGGTACAGAAATGGATGAAGTGTCAACTATCACGCACTCGATGACCATTGCCGTCAGGCGCTCATTAGGAAGACCGCACCTCGTTGACCTGGGCGTTTGCTTGGCAGACGTTGAAACGTTATAAGGCCGTAATATATATGCGTGTTATTCATGTGGGTCTAGATCGCTAACATGCCGTTCGATGATGTTCGCGGGGGTAGTTCCTTTTGTCGCTCTGTGTGACCTATGAGCCACTGAGCGGGCGCGAGGACGTGGCGCCGTGACGAAGAGGTAACCCCATGTCACGGAGGTGACCGGTGGCAGCTGATCTCAACACCTCAGGGTGGGACAAAGACAAGCTCCAGAAGGTTCGGAACGAAGTCGTCAACACCGCGCAGTACGTCGAAGGCATGCGCAAAGGCGTCAACACCACGACTCTCGAGCTCACGGCCTCGGGCTGGCTCGGCTCGGCGTCGGCCAGGTTCCAGCAGGCGATGACCAAGTGGGATCAGGCGATGGTGCGGGTCCGTCAGGACCTCGAGACGATCGCCGAGAAGGTCGGCCAGAACACCATCACGTACGCCGCGGCCGACGATGACGTTCAATCCGGGATGAACCGGGTCGACGCGCTGATCAACACGGGCAGCGTCGACGGTTCGATCAACAGGTAAGGGGACCGCAATGTCGCAGTCGACCGACTACACCCAGGGTGGCTTCCAGGGCGACTACACGAAGGTCAACTTCGTGGAGATGGAGCGGGTCGAGCAAGAGCTCCTCAAGGTCGTCACCGATATGGACAAGGCCACCGACGACCTGCTCACAAAGGTTCACAACATCTTGGGCGACAACGCCTGGGAGGGCGGCGCGCGAGGCTTCTTCGAGGAGCACCGGCAGAAGTGGGACGCGGAGGAGCGGGAGATGGGGAACCAGCTCAACGAGGCCGCCAAGGCCCTCGGTATCGCGACCGAGAACTACCGCGCGGCCGAGGCGCGGAACAGGGCCATCTGGTCCTCCTGACACGACCGGTACTTCTCGGTCACCGCGGCGGCGGTGACCGGGACAGTCCGTCTCAGGTCGCGGGCCCATGGCCCGCGGCCCGGCCTCTCCACAAGGGGTGATCATGACCAGTAAGGACGCCATCGACGGCGCCGGTGACCGCGCGCTCTGGGTCGACCCCAACTGGCCCGGTCTGGACGGCTCCCCCGGCGCCGAGTTCAGCGCCTCCAAGATGCGGGCGATCGCCGCCGAACTGGAGGAGTACGCCGGGATGCTCAAGGGCCCGGCCTACTCCGAGGGCTACACCACCGGGACGGTGGAGAGCGTCGGTGAGAGCGCCGGACTGACCGCCAAGGAGATCGGCTCCTGGAGCGCGGCGCAGGCGTTCGCCCACACGGTCGGCCGGTCCAGCGGCGACGAGGGCGCCCAGGCGCTGTGGAAGGTGTACGGCCTCTTCGCCCAGCGGCTGGACGAGGCCGTGAAGGCGATCAGGGCGAACGCCGACGAGTACGACGGGGCCCGCCGCGCCAACGGCGGCTGAGGCGGGGCGCAGGGCAGACGCGGACAGGGGAGAGTGCTGTGGGAAGCGAAGCCAAGGTTCTGCCGATCCGGTCCTATAGCGCGGTTCCGGAGGCGGGCGCGCCCGCCGTCGGCAAGAGCGAGATCGAGAAGCTGCTGCGCGACACCTCTCCGGCCGCCGTCAACGACGCGGGGTTCGCCTACGGCAACGCCGCCGGGACCATCGACCTCGTCCTCGGCGCGCTGCAGCGCAACGCGGCCGCGCTGTCGCGGGTGTGGGGCGGCGACACGGCGAAGGAGGTGCAGAAGGCGCTGCAGATGCTGCACGCCACCGGCTCCGAGCTGGTCTCGAAGATGAACCAGATGTCCACCACCCTGCGGCTCTACGGCGGCGAGTACCTCCCCCAGGCCATCGCGAAGATCGAGAAGATCCCCGACCCGCCGGCGACCCCGCCCGGCTCGCCCTCGCCGTCTCCCACGCCGAACCTCTTCAACCCGCCGACCGGCACGACCGCCCTGACCCCCCAGGGCACGCCCCTCTACCAGCCGCCGCTCCGGCCCGGCCTGCTCCAGACGAAGGAGGCCGCCGACCAGGCGGCGCGCGAGGTGCTGAAGGAGCTCAACGAGAAGATCGTCGAGCTCTACACCTCGTACGTCCCCCCGCACGTGTCGTACGAGCTTCCGGTCGTGGCGCTGCCGGGCGGGCCCGGCGACTACCGGGACACCCGCTACCCGGACGGCTCGCCCAACGGCTCGATCTTCTCCGGAAACGGTTCGGGAGGCGCGTACAACCCGGGCGGCTCCCCGTGGCCGGACGGGTCCGGCGGCGGCTCCGGTTCGGGTTCCGGCTCCCACGGCTCCGGTTCGGGTTCCGGTGGTTCGGGCTCGCACGGCTCGGGGTCGGGCGGCGGCGGGGCGAACGGCTCCGGCGGCGGCTCCGGTTCGGGTTCCGGTGGTCCGGGCTCGGGCGGCTCGGACTCCGGCCCCGGCGGCGGCTCCGGTGACACCGGCACGAACGGGCCGGGCTCCCACGCGCCCGGCGACACGGGGACGGGCCTGCCCGGGGCGAACGACCCCGGTGCGAACGGTCCCGGATCGAACGGTCCCGGATCGAACGGCACCGGCCGGAACGGCGACGGCACCGTGCCGCCCGTGATCGGCGGGGACGAGGGCTCCCGGTACGACCCCCGCGCCACCGAGATGTCGAACTTCAACCCGCAGACGCCCACGACCACCGTCTCGCCGTACAACTCGCTCGGGCACCCCAACCCGGTGATCGGCAACACCACCGTGACCCCGAACCCGAACGTGACCGCCTTCCCCAACGTCACGACCAACGTCCCGCCGATCCTCGGCGGCCCCGGCACCGGGAACGGCCCGGGGAGCGGGTACGGCTTCGGGAACGGCTCCGGCTGGGGCTCGGCGAACGCGAACGGCGTGACCTCCGCCGTGCTGTCGCGGGGCACGACGGGCGGCCCCGGAATGATCCCGCCCCTCATGGGAGGCGGGGCCGCGGAAGGTCAGCAGGAGGAGCGGAGCCCGGGCATCCCCGTCTCCGAGGTCGACGACGTCTGGGGCTCCGCCGAAGGCGGGGGGCCCTCGCTGCTCTGCTGAGGGACCGCCGCCCGCCGGGGACCGCCGCTCCGGCGGTGGCCGCGGACACCTCCGGCGTCCGCCCGGCGACCCCGCGGGCGGCGCGCCGTACGGAGGGCACCGAAGATCCGATACGGGTAGGGTGATCGCTTACCCGGAGGTTTCGGGGAGACCATCCGGAAAGCCGTACGGAAGAGTGTGGTGGTCATGTCCGATAACGGAGGGAATCCCGCGCACGGCGGCGCCTCCCAGGAGGTGGGCTTCACCGAGGGCAAGGTGAAGGGGCTGGGCGGCTCCATGGGACAGCACGTCCCGCACCTCAGGGACCTCTCCACCAGGACCAAGGGCTTCGCCTTCGACTGGCCCGACTGCGGCGTGCTGGGCATGGGCATCAACAGCGCCCACTCGCAGGCGTGCAACGAGGGCGCGGCGGCGCTCGATGCCGCGGCGGCGACGCTGGAGTCGTGGCAGTACTCCCTGGCCGACGCGGACAAGTTCTACAAGGACTCCGACGACCACAGCAAGGTCAAGGACTCCGACGACCACGACAAGGCCAAGGGCTCCGGCGGGGACGACAAGGCCAAGGGCTCCGGCGGGGACGACAAGAAGATCCCCGTCTCCGGCCCGGGGTCGCCCTCCGGCGGACCCGACATCGACTCCCTGCTGAACGGCCCGTCCGCGGGGGGCGGTCCCGCCGGCCTCGGGCCGGCGGGCCTGGGACCGGGCGGCAGCCTGCCGTCCGCGCCGAACCCGAACGGCGGTCTGCCGAACCTCGGCTCCGGCCTGAACGGAGGGCCGCCCGGAACGGACCCGTCCAGGAACGGCCTCTCGGGGGTCGACGTCCCCCGGCCGAACGTGCCCGGCACCGACGTCCCCCGCCCGAACATCCCCGACCCGAACACGGCCGTCCCGAACGTGCCCGACCCGAACACGGCCGTGCCGAACGTGCCCGTCCCGAACGCGCCGGACCTCAACGGCGCGCTCCCCGACCCCTCCCGCTACAACCCGAACACCACGCGCCTGGCGGGCTACGACCCCGACGACCTGCTCGCCCAGCAGGCCCGCCAGGCCCAGCAGCTCCAGAACGCGGCGCCGCCGAACTGGCCGGGCGACCCGGCGGGGCAGGTCCAGCCCCCCGGCAACCCCCAGGAGAACCAGGGCAACCAGGGCAACCAGAACAACCAGGGAAGCCAGAACCGCGGTGGCCAGAGCGGCGGCGGCTTCGGCGGGAGCTCCCCTTCGCCGGCGATACGCCCCGGCGCGTCCGGCGCGACCGGCGCGCCGGGTATGGGCGGCATGCCGATGGTCCCTCCCATGGGCGGCGGCGGAGCCCCCGGCGGCAAGGACGAGGAGAGGGAGCCCTCGGCGTTGCTGCGCGGAAGCGAGCAGGACTGGGAGGACGACGTGGAAATCGCCCCCTCGGTCATCAGCCACGAGGTGTGACGGTGAGAGACGGCAGGGCGGAAGGAGCGCCTCGTGGCGTATGAGAACGACGTCCGGTTGTTCACGGCGTCCGTGGCGGCGACGGTCGTCGCCGCCGGGCTGCTCAGGAGCAAGCAGGCATTGGCGATCCCCGTCGCGCTCGGCCTGCTGGTCTCCAATCCCGCCAGCATGAAGAAGGCGGCCGAGGGGTGGTGCGACCAGGGCAAGGAGAACTCCCCGGAGAACCTCGACCGGATCACGGCCGACATCAAGAACCTGAAGAAGCAGGTCAAGGAGAACAAGCACTGGGAGGGCGAGGCGGCGGAGACCTTCAACACCGCCGCGGACTCCTTCCTCGCGGCGCTGAGCGACAACAAGAGGTACCGCCAGGCCGCGGGCGAGTGCGCCGGCCAGACCGGGGACGCCTACCACGCCGCGGCCGTGTTCGCCAGCTACGTCGCCGCGACGATGCTGGCGCTCGGGGCGGCCTTCCAGGCCGCCAGGCTCCTCCCGCCGCTCGTGGGGGTTCCCGTGCAGGTCGCGATCCTCCAGGTCGTCAGCAAGATCAACGCCGTGGTCAACGCCGTCGTCAAGCGGAAGACGGTGCTCGTGGCCGCCGCCGCCACCATCTTCGCCGCGGTCAACACCCTGCAGATCGGCCACCAGGCGCTGTTCTTCGGCATGAAGACCCTCCCCGGCCAGGCGCCGGACTTCACCCAGGCGGGCCTGCGGTACCAGAAGGGGACGGGCATCAGCCCGAAGCCGAGGTAGGGGAGCCCCGGGGCGCCCGTCCGGACAGCCCGGACGGGCGCCACGCTCACTGCTGCGGCGGGGTCACCGCCGCCGGGGCGGTCTGGATCGGGTTCCTGGCCGCCTCCGGGTCGAGCGCCGGTCCCTCGGGGATGAGGTGCAGCAGGTGGGCCGGCAGCGGCGCGACGTTCTGCTCGCCGTAGCCGAGGGCGGGCAGCAGTTCGGCGGACGGGATCGCGTGCCGGCGCCCCTGGTCGCCGATGAGGTAGAGCGGCCCGACGGCGTCGAGCCGCCCCTCCCCGGGCAGGACGCCCACCAGGGCGGCCGAGCCCGGGGTGAGCAGCACCTGGTCGGCCATCTCCTGGTTGAACCAGCCCTTCGGCGGCTGCGGGATGGGCTTGGCGGCGCCCACCGTCAGCACCGCCCGGGCCGATCCCCGTTCGGTGGCGGAGTAGACGGCGCAGAGCGGGGTCGCGCCGGACACCGTGATGACCTTCGGCATGGTCGACGGCAGGTCGGGGGCGCCGAGATCGGTGGCGGACGCCTTCGTCGCGTTCACCGTCGCGGCGTCCAGCTCGACCGGCTGGGCGGACGCGCCGCGGTACGCCTTCTGCTTGATGACCGGGCTCTGCAGCAGCAGGGCGGCCTGCGCCGGGGTGAGGGACGCCAGGCCGTCGGGGAGCAGGACGTACCAGCGGGCGGGCATGCCGGCCACCGGCGACACCGTGAACACCGTGCCGGCCCGGTAGCGGTCACCGTCGGGCCCGGTCACGGCGCGGCCGAGGCCGGGGATGTCCGGGCCGCGGAAGGCGGGCCCCTCGGGCAGCGCGTTGAGCCAGGCCGCCGGGACCTGCCGGGGCCGCTCGGCGGTCATCGTCCGCACCGCCTCGGCCGGGACCCGCATCCGCCGGTTCGACCAGAGCATCCAGGTCTGGCCCCCCTCCTCCACGACCACGGCCGAGCCCTGTTCGATCGGGGCGCCGCCGACGTCGATGCCGCCGAGCAGCGTGGTGTACGGCCTGCGCTCGTTGCCGGTGTCCACGCCGTCGACCACGCACGCCGTCCAGGGGGTGCGGACCAGGCGGTCGGGGGCGGGCAGCGACTTCGGGGCGCCGGCGATGCCCACCATCGCGTCGCGCCGGAACCGCGCGAGCGAGGCCGCGCTGACCGCGCGGACCTTCACCTGCTGTTCGCCGAGCAGCAGCCGCGCGGAGGTCACGTTGTCGACCGGGATCAGCCGCTCCTTGGGGGCGCTGTAGACGAAGACCGCGCCCGACTCCTCCTCTATGAGCACCGTCCCGGGAGCGGTGAGCGCGGTCGCGCTGCCGGGGCGGAGCAGCCCCAGGATGCCGAAGATCGCCGCCACGACCACCGCGACCAGCGCGGAGCCGAACATGGCCACGTTGTGCCGGCGCGTGGGCGACTCCGGCAGGTCCGGCTCGCCCTGGAGCAGCGCCATGCTCAGGCGCTGGGTCATCAGCCGGTACGCCTGGTAGAGATCCCGACGGGTCTGCATTCCACCTCCGCGTCGCGGTGTGAGCGGTAGCCGACAGCATAGAAGCGCGATCAAGGGGACGGCATCACCGGCAGGGTCGGTGAACGGCCCTTGGCCACGGGGTTTCGGAGCGTCGAAAGCCTCCTGAACAGGCCACCGTGACCCCGGGAGGGGTGCTGAGCGGATGGTAGAGATGTCCCGGAAAGGTGTTGATCACGGAGGGGTCATGGCGCAGGAGATACACGTCACGTCGGCGGCGATCCGAAGCGTCCGCACCGAGATCGGCGACGACCTGATCCCCGAGATCAGGGAACTGCGGGACATGGTGCGCAGCACCGACCTGGAGGACACCGGCCCGGATCTCCTGCGGCCCCTCGGGTGGGGCGCCGCCGGGGAGCCGATCATCGGGATCCGCTACCGGGAGATCCAGCGGGACGTCGTCCACAAGTTCGACGAGGCCCTGGAGGTGCTGGACACGTGGCTGGAACTGCTGGAGAGGGCCGAGCGGAACTGGCGGACCGCCGAGTCGCGCAGCGTCGTCGTCTACCGGTGACGGGGCCCGCGAGATGAACGACTTCACACCGCCGACGCGTGCCACGGGCGTCCCGCCGCTGCCGCCGGCCACGCCGCCGACGACCTGGCCGCCGCCGCAGCCGGCCTGGGCGCCGCCACAGCCCGCGCAGACGACCTGGACACCGCCACAGGCGCCTCACAACGCGTCCCAGGCACGCGGAGGCTCCCAGCCGCCGCAGCCGTCCCGGGCGGCCGGCGGAGGCGCCCACCGGTGGTCCTCCGGGGGCGGGCGGCACCGTGCCCCGTCACCCCACCGGCCGTCCCCCGGCGTGGCGGCCAGGAGCGCCAAGGGCGTGCTGACCGACGCCTCGAAGATCCTCAGCAACCTGCAAAAGGGGGCGCGGCTGGCGCCCACCCTGTACGCGGGCGTGGGGATCGCGGCGACCGCGGCGGCGAACGTGCCCGGGATGGCAGACGTCTACAACAACTGGGAGTCCCTGCATTCACGGCTGGACACCGCCGTCAAGAGCTACTCGGCCGCCCTGCTCGCCGCGGGCGCCGGGGGCTGGATCGCGGAGGACCGCGACGCGTACGAGGACGCCGTACGGCGCTTCCAGGAGGGCCTGGAGAGCATGCGCGGCTACGTCAAGACGATCGCGGGCATCGTCGACGAGGTCGGCGACGCCTACCGCGCCTACTGGGTGGCGATCGCCCGGCTGGCCGCGACGTTCCTGCTGCTCGCCACGGTCGCCGCCGCCATGCTCCTGACGCCCTGGGCCGGGTCGGCCGCGCTCAACCTCCGGATGCTCGGCGCCCTGGCCACCCAGATCATCAGCGTCTCCACCGGCGCGCTGTGGAAGCTCATCGAGATGGTGGCCGGCGGCTTCGCGGTCTACTTCGGCGGCAAGGCGATCTTCCAGATGTACAACCTCGAACCCACCGGCGCGGCGCGGATCGACTTCACCCAGGCCGAGATCAGGATCGGCGACCTGCCGTCCTTCCAGAAGCCGCCGCCGTCCTCCGGGAACGCGCCCCAGCCCCCGCCGTCGGCCGGGGGCGTGCCCGGTCTCCCCGCGCCGCCGGGTGGGACCGTACCCGGGAACGTGCCCGGCCTCCCGCCGAGCGCGGGCTTCCAGTGGCTTTCCCCCAGGCAAGAGATTCCGGAGCCGGCCAGATGACGAGATTCGACCCCGAGAACCCGCGCGTGGAGAGCATGGAGGACCTCGACGAGGTCGTACGGCACAGCGAGCGGGTGATGGCCGGGCTGGCGGAGGCCCAGCGGGAACTCGCGGCCGTGACGGGCGAGGGGAGCGCCGCCGACGGCATGGTCCGCGCGGAGGTGGACGGCGCCGGCCGGATCCGGCGGATCGCCTTCGACCCGCGTGCGGCGCGGATGGACACCGCGGCGCTGGCCGAGGCGGCGACCGAGGCGGTCCGGGCGGCGCAGGAGGAGGCGGCGCGTCGCAACGACGAGCTGCTCAGGGCGGCGACGGGCGGCGCGCCGGTCACCCTGGACATGGAGCGGGCCCGCCGGGAGTTCGAGGAGATCGGCGCGGATCTGGCCCGCACCCTGCGTGACCTGACGGAGAAGTGTTGACGCCGGCTCCACCGTGACGCCGGGCGGCCACGGTCGCGGGGGGCCGGAGGGGCGCCTTCCGCCGCCGGAACCGGCGAGGCCCGCCTCCCCTCCACCGAACCGCGGTGGAGGGGAGGCGGGCCTCCTCATGCGCCGGGACGCAGGCTCCGCCGTGACCGCCGGGAGCCGGCGGTCACGGCGTCCGCGGGTGTCAGCCGCAGTTGGCCCAGCCCGAGCTCGTGCTACCGGTGGAGGAGCCGCCGCTGACGCGCACGCACTTCCCCTTGCCGGACAGGATCACCGGCCCGGCGTAGAAGTCGTAGCTTCCCCGTTCGGTCTTGCTCGCGCCGTTCTGGACCTCCAGGGTCGCCCAGACCGAGGTGGCGACGCCCACGTCGGCGGTCTTCATCGTGACCGCGCAGTTGAGGCCGCTGGAGGAGTTGTAGAGCTGGTAGACGGCTCCCCCGGAGAACGGGACCGACCGCTGCACGTAGAAGCCCGGCCCGCAGGCCTGCTCGGGGGAGTGCGGGTTACGGGCCGGCGGCTGCGTCGGCTTCTCCGGGGCGCTCGTCGACGGCCGGCTCGTCGGGGCCGGCGGGATCTCCGTCGGGCTCTTCGGGGTCGTCGGGACCACCGTCGGCCTGGGCGGCGGCGTCGGCTTGACCGTCCGGGTCGGCACCGGCGGCGGCGGCGTCGGCTTCACCGTTCGGGTCGGCGCCGGCGGCGGCGGCGACCAGGTCCTGGTGGGCTTCGGCTCGGCCGTCCGCGTCGGCCTCGGCGGGTGCGTCGGCCGGGGCGCCTGCGTGGCGGTCACCGTGGGCGTCGGCATGGGGACCCACGTCGGGCTTCCGCTCGGCTGGGGCGTCGTCGGGGCCGTCGGCACCGGGGTGGCGGGTCCGCTCGGCTGGGGGTCGCCGGAGCCGTCGGTGCCGGGGAGCCGCCGTCGGTCGGCTGGGGCGTCGCGGGCCCGCTCGGCGGCGGCGTCGGGGCCGGTGTCGGGTCGACCTCCGGCTTGTTGGGGTTCCTCCCCCTGCCCTTGCCGTTGCCGTTGCCGTTCCCATTGCCGTTGGTGGGCTGCGCCGTCGGCTGGGCCGTGGGCTGGGCCGGGGGCGTCGGCGCGCCCGTGGCGGGGTTCGTCGGCACCGGCACCGGCACGGGCGGCGAGGTGGGGTACGCCGTGATCGACGGGATCGGCGGGGGGACCGGGGTCTCCGTGGCCAGCCTCATCGGCGAGACGTCGGGGACCTCGGGGTCGGTCGTGGCGTTCCACGGCACGGTCACCCTGGCCGTCGGCTGGTCACCGATCCCGCCCTGGTCGCCGTACCCGCCGGTGTCACCGGTGTCGCCCTGTCCCTGCCCCTGTCCCTGCCCCTGGCCCTGGCCCTGCCCTTGACCCTGGCCCTGCCCCTGGCCGTTCCCCTGGGCGACCCGGGACAGGCCGGAGTGGCCGTTCCCGCCCAGGGCGGCGGCCTGCTCCGTGTTGCCGAGCGAGGTGTACTGCCCCGCCGCCCACAGCCCGGCGCCGGACAGCAGGACGGCCCCGCCCACGCAGGCGGCCAGCGCCACGGAGAGCTTGCCGTTCCTGCGCCGCTTCTCGGGCTCGGGGGCCAGCTGCATCACGACCGGTCCCTGCTGGTCCGGCGGCGGCGTGTCCGTGGGGAGCGGCGGCGCGCCCCAGCCGGAGGGGACCGCCGGCTGCGGGAGGGTGGCCTCCGGGTGGCCCGGCGCGGCGGCCTGCGGCGCCTCGGGCCGCCAGTCGTCCCCGGTGATCTGCGGCACCTGCTGCTCGCCGAGCAGGCGGAGCATGGCGGCCTTGGTGTCCGGCCGCTCCTGGGGGCGCTTGCTCAGGCAGACGGCGAGGAGGCCGGCCAGGTCGGCGGGCAGGCCGACGAGGTTGGCCGGGCCGTCCATCAGCCTGTCCAGCTGCCCGCCGAACGGGGAGCGGCCGGTGGCCGCGTACAGGACGGTGGCGGCCCAGGAGAAGATGTCGGCGGGCCTGCCGGGGACGACGCCGGCCCCCGGGGTCAGCTCGGCCTGGATGTGCTCGGGGGCGCGGTAGTCGGGCTCGGGGCCGATGACGCCGAGGCCGATGTCGCAGACGAGCGGCCCGTCGGGGCCGAGGATCACGGTGTCGGGGCTGAGGCCCCCGTGGGTGATGCCGGAGAGGTGGACGGCGGTCAGCGCGGTGAGGGTGGCGACGGCGAGCCGCTCCAGCGCGTCGCCGGTCAGTGGGCCGTCGGTGGTCACGGCCTCGCGCAGCGAGCGTCCCTCGACGTGTTCGCGTACGACGTACGGGGTGTCGCCGTCCCAGCCGACCTCGATCAGCTTCGCGGTGTGCGCGCCGGAGACCCGCCTGACGGCCTCCAGGCCGTCGGTGATCTGCGCTCGCGCGCCGGGGTCGATCCCGGGCCGCGGGGGCAGGATCCGGATCGCGCGCAGGATGTCCTCGTCCGGCAGGTGACCCAGATGAACGGGGGGCTGAAGGCGGCCGAGACGGCCGACGAGGACGTATGGACCTATACGTCCTGGGTCTTCAGCCAGCAATGGGTTTAAATCGCCCATTTCACTCCTTCTGGCTCAACTTGCCATCAAAACCGCTGATTGGCGGTCTAGTCCTATCGAACCAAACGTGCGTCACGAAATTCACATAATTCACATCTCTTTCACGCCCCGTTCTCGAGCGCGCCCGCCCGCCACCTCCGGCGGCGCCCCGCGGGGATCGCGACGCCGGCCACGACGACCATGCCCGCCGCGGCGAACGAGCCGAGGGCGACCCACCCGGCGATCGACATGCTCCGGACGTCCTTCGCCGGCGCCCGCCGTATCGCGTCGGGCGGCAGCGGGACGGGCGGCGGCGGCGCGAGCGCGACGGCCTCCGAGGGCAGTACCGCCGTGACGGCCAGCAGCGGGTTGACCACCCCCGCGCCGACGCCCGCCCCGGTGCCGCCGTCGGCGGTCAGCGCGATGCGCCGCACCGTCGCCTCGGCGCTCAGCTCCGGGTGGTACGCCCGGACCAGCGCCGCCACCCCCGCCACGTACGGCGCCGCGAAGCTGGTGCCACGCAGGTCCTCCCGGTAGGTGACCCACGGCCAGGTGCTCGTGACCCCCTCGCCGGGAGCCAGGACGCTGACCGGGGAACCGGTGTTGGAGAAGTCGGTCCGGCGCCCGTCGGGACCGGCGGCGCCGACCGACAGCACACCGGGGTAGGAGGCCGGGTAGGCCGGCGTGGAGTCGTTGTGCTCGGAGTTGCCCGCCGCGGCCACGACCACCGCCCCCTTGGCCTGGGCGTAGGTGACCGCGGTGCGCAGGTCGGGCTGGTCGCTCGCCCGGACCGACACGTTGATCACGTCGGCGCCGAGGTCGGCGGCCCGCGCGATGGCCCGTGCCAGGTTCCCCACGTCGCCCTCGTTGCCGTCCGTGTGCTTGACGGAGATCAGCCTGGCCTGGGGCGCGACCCCGGAGAAAGGGGACTCCTTGCGCTGCCGCCCGGCGACGATGCCCGCCACCGCCGTGCCGTGACCGTCGCAGTCGCGCGTCCCGGTGCCGGTGACGTCGTACACGGCGGCCCCCTTGAGCTGGGGGTGCGTGGTGTCCAGCCCGCTGTCGACGACCGCGACGGTGATCCCGGCGCCCTTGGTCAGCCGCCACACGTCCCGCAGGCTGAGCCGCCGCTGTGCCCAGGGCTCGACGATGCTCTTCGTGCCGGGTTTCGGCGCGCACTGCCTCGGCTCGGCCGCCCGCGCGGCGGCGGGCGGCCCCTCGGGCAGCGGGACCGCCCGCGCGGCGGCGGGCGGCCCCGGGGGCGCCACGGTCACCGCGGCCGCTCGCGCGGCGGACGGTCCCGGCACCGCGGTCGTCGCCAGCAGCGACACGGCGGCTAGTGTCCGGCCGATCACCATGTGTCCCCCCGGGCTGGGTGAATACCGGGCGAAACACTACTCAACCCGATCAAGGGACGTCATGCCGACGGCCGAATCCCCGCCCGAATCCCACCCGAGGACGGCCCGGGGACGGCTCGGGGACACGGCCGTGCGGCCCGGGAGGGCCACCGTCCCGCGGGGGACGCCGCCGGGCGGCCAGGGAGCACCGCCGGGCGGTCGGTGGACGCCACCGGACCGCCCTAAGCTGCTGTCGTGCGAGGACGGGCCGCCGGACGCGACGGCGGCCGTCCGGTTCACGGAGGAACGCGGCGAGGAGCGGCATGAGCGAGTATCCGTGGGGCGAGGCGACCGCCACCGGGATCGGGTCCCACCCGGGGGAGGACCACGTGGAGGCGATCAGGATCGTCTTCGGCGAACTGCCCGCCCTGCCGTACCTCCCGGAGCTGCCCGCGCGCGGCGTCGGCGCCGACATGGTCGGCAGGTCCGCCTCGCTGCTGGTCGAGCTGCCGGTGGAGGTGCAGCCGTCCGGGTGGCGCTTCACCGACCGGCCGGGACGCGACGTGAAGCGGGCCCGCGACCACCTGCGGCGCGATCTCGACGCGCTGGAGGAGGCGGCGCAGGGGTACGAGGGCCCGCTGAAGATCCAGGCGGCCGGGCCGTGGACGCTGGCCGGGACGATCGAGCTGCGGCACGGCGACAAGACGCTCGCCGACCCCGGCGCGGTGCGCGACCTGACCGCCTCCTTCGCCGAGGGGCTCGCCGCCCACCTCGCCGACGTGCGGCGCAGGGTGCCGGGGGCCACGGAGATCGTCCTGCAGCTCGACGAGCCGGGGCTGCCGGGCGTCCTGGCCGGCACGGTGCCGACCGCCTCGGGCTTCGGGCGGCTGCCCGCCGTGGACCCCCAGGTCGCCGCCGAACGGCTGGGCGCGGTGCTGCCCGCCGGGGCGTTCCCGGTCGTGCACTGCTGCGCCCCGGACGTGCCCTTCGCGCTCCTCCGTACGGCGGGCGCCCGGGGGATCTCGCTCGACGCCGCCCTGCTCCGGCGGCGCGACGAGGACGCGATCGGCGAGGCGGTCGAGGCCGGGACGGCCCTGTTCCTCGGCGTGGTGCCCGGCGCCGGCGGCACGCTGCCCGACGTGGGGGTGGTCGCCCGGCCCGCCGTCGAGCTCTGGCGCCGCCTCGGCTTCCCCGCCGCGACGCTCGCCTCGCAGGTCGTCCTGACCCCGTCATGCGGGCTGGCCGGGGCCTCGCCCGCCTACGCCCGTGCCGCCCTGGCGAAGGTGCGCGGCGCGGCCCTGGTGCTGCGGGAGGACCCCGGCGAGTGACCCCGCCGGGACCGCCCTTCGGCGGGTGAGGCGGTCCTCACATTGTCGGTGCCCGGCGATAGCGTTTCACTTGGGAGTCGCCGCTTCTGCGGCGCCTGACCGGCCGGTTCGCGGTGACGAGGGGAGATCTTGGGTGATGGGCGCTGAGACGGAGGCCGGGGTCGCGCCGGCGTCGGCGAGGAAACGGCACGCCGAGCTGGCCGAGCTGGTCGACGAGGCCAACTGGCGCTACTACGTGCTCGACGCGCCCACCGTGAGCGACGCCCAGTACGACGCGTGGATGCGCGAGCTGCAGCGGCTGGAGGAGGAGAACCCCGCCCTGCGCACGCCCGACTCCCCGACCCAGAGGGTCGGCGCGCCGATCACCAGCGACTTCGCCTCGGTGGCCCACCTGCGGCGGATGGAGAGCCTGGACAACGCGTTCAACGCCGACGAGGTCGCCGCCTGGCAGGCGCGGGCCGAGCGGCTGGCCGAGCGCGACCCGGCCCCCTACCTGTGCGAGCTGAAGATCGACGGCCTGGCGATCGCGCTGGTGTACGAGAAGGGCCGCCTGGTGCGCGGGGCCACCCGCGGCGACGGCCGGGTCGGCGAGGACGTGACGGCCAACGTGCGGACCCTCGCCGACGTGCCGCAGCGCCTGTCCGGCGACGGCGTCCCCGACCTGCTGGAGGTCCGCGGCGAGGTCTACATGCCCGTCGAGGGGTTCGAGCGGCTCAACGAGCAGCTGGTCGAGGCCGGCAGGCAGCCGTTCGCCAACCCGCGCAACTCCGCCGCGGGCTCGCTGCGGATGAAGGACCCGCGGGAGACCGCGCGGCGGCCGCTGCGGATGATCGTCCACGGGGTCGGTCCCTGGGAGGGCGGCGCCCCGATGCCCGCCTCGCAGTCGCAGATCTACGAGCGGCTGCGGGAGTTCGGGCTGCCGGTGAGCGACCTCTACCGGGTCGTCGGCGACCTCGACGAGATCAACGCCTACATCGAGTACTACCGCGAGCACCGCCACGACCCCGCCTACGAGATCGACGGCGTCGTGGTGAAGGTCGACGGCCTCACGCTCCAGCGCGAGCTCGGCTCCACCAGCCGGGCGCCGCGCTGGGCGATCGCCTACAAGTACCCGCCGGAGGAGGTCAACACCAGGCTCCTCGACATCCAGGTGGGCGTCGGCCGCACCGGCCGGGTCACCCCGTTCGGCGTCATGGAGCCGATCGTCGTGTCCGGTTCCACGGTCGAGCGCGCCACCCTGCACAACGCCTCCGAGGTCGTGCGCAAGGGCGTGCGGATCGGCGACACGGTGGTGCTGCGCAAGGCGGGCGACGTGATCCCGGAGATCGTCAAGCCGGTCGAGGAGCTGCGCGACGGCAGCGAGCGGGAGTTCGTGATGCCGACGCACTGCCCGGAGTGCGGCACGGAGCTGGCCTACGAGAAGGAGGGCGACGCCGACCTGCGCTGCCCCAACACCAGGTCCTGCCCCGCCCAGCTCCGCGAGCGGATCTTCTTCGCGGCCGGTCGCCGGGCCTTCGACGTCGAGGGTCTGGGCTACGTCGCGGCCACCGCGCTGACCCAGCCGCTGCCCCCGCAGCAGCCGCTGGTCCGCACCGAGGCCGACCTGTTCGACCTGACCGCCGACCAGCTGCTGCCGATCCGCTCGGTGGTCCGCGACCCCGACACCGGACTGCCCAAGACCGACCCGGAGACCGGCGAGCCGAGGATCGTCTCCTTCTTCGCCAACCAGAACGGCGGGCTGAGCAAGAACGCCGAGAAGATGCTCCAGGAGCTGGAGCGGGCCAAGACGAAGGAGGAGACGACCGTGGCGCGGGTCCTGGTCGCGCTCTCCATCCGGCACGTCGGCCCGCCCACCGCCCAGGCCATCGCCGCCGAGTTCCGCTCGATCGACGCGATCGCCGCCGCCTCCGAGGAGGAGCTGGCCGCGGTCGAGGGCGTCGGCCCGCGGGTGGCCGCCGCGATCCACGACTGGTTCCAGGTCGACTGGCACCGGGAGATCGTCGACCGGTGGAGGGCCGCCGGGGTGCGGATGGAGGACGAGGCGCCCGCCGACCTGCCCCCGCAGACCCTCGTCGGGCTCACCTTCGTGGTGACCGGCACGCTGGCCGGCTTCACCCGCGACGAGGCCGGCGCGGCCCTGGCGAGCCGGGGCGGCAAGGTGGCGTCCTCGGTCTCCAAGAAGACCTCCTTCGTGATCGTGGGGGAGAACGCCGGGTCCAAGTTCGACAAGGCGGTCAAGCTGGGCGTGCCGATCCTCGACGAGGAGGGCCTGAAGGTCCTCCTGGAGGACGGGCCCGAGGCCGCGGCCGGCATGACGGTCACCCCCGAGGCGTGACCGGGCGGCCCCGCCCCGGACATGCCGGGGCGGGGCCGCCTCACGGGTCTCCGCCGGGGACGCGGGGCCGTACGGCGGGCCGGGGAACGAGCGAACGACCGGCGGGGCGCGGGCCGGGGAACGAGCGAACGACCGGCGGGGCGCGGGCCGGGGAACGAGCGAGCGGCCGGCGGGGCGGCCGGGGAACGGGGGGGGGTGGCCGGCGGCGCGGACGGGAAAACGGACGACGGGCCGGAGGACGGGGAAGACGGGGAGAGACGGCGGGTAATACGGGGAACCACTCAAACCCACTCGTAACGGAACGTGCCCAACCGGTTTCGCGAAGTGGCCCAAAGGCCGTACTCTCCCATAGGGAACTAATGGGGGTTTTGTTATTCATGGCTGACCCGAACGACACTCGCGACACCGGGCCACGTGTGGGCTCACCACTGTGGACCTACCTCACCGCCGTGATCACGGTCGGGTTCGCCATCCTCGCGGGGGCGCAGTGGTGGCTCGGCCCGGCCGAGATGCTCGTCCTCGCCCGCAGCCCGATGTTCTGGATGCTCACGGTCCTGGTCGTGCTCGGGGAACTGCGGCCGGTCCTGCTGTCGTCGTCGACGTCCGTGGGCGGCACCTACCCCTCGACGATGTTCATCTTCGCCGCGCTCCTGCACTACGGCATGCCGGTCGCCGTGCTGATCCAGGCGGTCGGCATCGTCGTCAACGCCGCCGTCACCCGCCGGGCCTGGCACCGGGTCATGTTCAACATCGCCCAGACGACGCTGGCCTGCGCCGCCGCCGGCGCGGTGCTGGAGGTGCTCGGCCACCCGCCCGTCACGGCGGGCGGGCGGACGCCCGAGGGCTCCGTCCTGCTCGCGATCGCGCTGGCCGGACTCGCCTACTTCACGGTGCGGGGCCTGCTGGTCTCCGGCGCGGTGGCGCTGCACGAGCGCCGCTCGGTCCGCCGGGTCGTCCGGGCCGCGATCGGCCACCAGAGCCTGGTCTACGCCGGGCTGATCGGGCTGGCGCCGCCGATCGTGGTGGTGATGAACCACTCCCCGGCGCTGGTCCCGCTGTTCGTCGCGCCGATGGCCGCCGTCTACTTCACCGCGACCCTGTCGCTCCGCCGCGACCACCAGGCGATGCACGACGGGCTGACCGGGCTGCCCAACCGCAAGCTGCTCGTGCTGCGCACCGAGGAAGCGCTTGCCGAGGCCCGGCAGGGAGAGCGGGTCGGCCTGTTCCTGCTCGACCTCGACCGGTTCAAGGAGGTCAACGACACCCTCGGCCACCCGGTGGGCGACCGGCTGCTGCAGATCGTGGCGCACCGGCTGACGCACAGCGTGCGGCCGGGCGACGTGGTGGCCCGGCTCGGCGGCGACGAGTTCGCCGTGCTGCTGCCCTCGGTGCGCGACGCCGTCGCCGCCCGCGAGGTCGCCGCGCGGCTGCGGGTCGCCCTCACCGAGCCGGTCCGGCTGGAGGGGATGACCTTCGACCTCGACGCCTCGGTCGGCATCGCGCTCTACCCCGACCACGCCCCCGACTTCGAGCTGCTGATGCAGCGCTCCGACGTGGCGATGTACCTCGCCAAGGAGGGGCGGACGGGCGTCGAGACCTACGTCGCCGAGAAGGACCGCAACAGCCCCGACCGGCTCAACCTCCTGGGCGACCTGCGCCGGGCCATCGACCGCTCCGAGCTGCGGCTGTACTACCAGCCCAAGCTGGACCTGGCCGTCGGCGAGGTGCGGGGCGTGGAGGCGCTGCTGCGCTGGCGCCACCCGGAGCGCGGGATGATCTCACCCCGTGAGTTCGTGCCCATGGCCGAGCAGTCCTACCTCATGCGGCACCTCACCCAGTACGTCGTGGACGCGGCCCTGGAGCAGGCCGCGCACTGGTGGCACGCCGGCCTGCACGAGCAGATCTCCGTCAACGTCTCCGCCCGCGACCTGCTCGACTCGGCGCTGCCCGACCGCCTGGAGGCCGGCCTGGCCTACCACCGGCTGCCGCCCAAGGCGATCCAGCTGGAGGTGACCGAGCGCGTCCTGATGACCGACCAGTCCTACACCGCCGACGCCGTACGCGCCCTGGTCGCACTGGGCGTGCCGCTGGCGCTGGACGACTTCGGCACCGGCTACTCCTCGCTGGTGCGCCTGCAACGGCTGCCGGTCTCCGAGGTGAAGATCGACTCCTCGTTCGTCCGCCGGATCGGCCAGTCCGCCGACGACGAGCGGATCGTCCGGTCCATCGTCGACCTGGTCCGCTCCCTGGGCCTGCGCTCGGTCGCCGAGGGCGTCGAGTCGGCCGAGGTGGCCGACCGGCTCACCGGCATGGGATGCGACCTCGCCCAGGGCCGGCTGTTCGCCGGGCCGATGCCCGCCGCCGAGGCCACCGCCTGGCTGCACGAGCACCGCGGTCGCGCCCTGCCCGGCCTGGCCCTGCTGCGCTCCGGAGAGGTCCTCGACGCCCGGACGGCGTGACACCGCCCCGCCGTCCGCCTCCCGCGCCGGCCCGCGGGCCGGGCGCGGCGCCGGCCTCCGGGTGGGGTCGTGGGGGGCGAGGGGTCAGGCACGTTGGGTCACGCGCCCTAAGATGACAGTGTCCAATTGCCATTCCACGAGACGGGTTCAACGACTCATGTCCGCCATAACCCGCGACGAGGTCGCTCACCTCGCCCGGCTGTCCCGGCTGGCGCTGGCCGACGAGGAACTCGACCACTTCGCCGCCCAGCTCGATGTGATCATCGGTGCGGTCGCCCGCGTCGCCGAGGTGGCGGCCGACGACATCCCGCCGTCCTCGCACGCGCTCCCGCTCACCAACGTCTACCGCCCCGACGAGGTACGGCCCGGCCTCACGCCTGAGCAGGCGCTGGCCGGCGCCCCCGCGGTCGAAGACGACCGCTTCCGCGTTCCGCGCATCCTCGGGGAGGAAGCATGAGCCTCACTCACAAGACCGCCGCCGAACTCGGCGCGCTGATCGCCTCGGGCGAGGTCTCGGCCGTCGAGGTCGCCCAGGCCCACCTCGACCGGATCGCCGCGGTGGAGCCGCAGGTCAACGCCTTCCTCCACGTCGACGCCGAGACGACCCTGGAGCAGGCCCGCACCGTCGACGCCCGCCGGGCCGCCGGGGAGCGCCTCGGCCCGCTCGCGGGCGTGCCGATCGCGCACAAGGACGTCTTCACCACCGCCGACATGCCGACCACCGCCGGCTCGAAGATCCTCGAAGGCTGGCGCCCGCCGTACGACGCGACGGTGACGCGGCGGCTGCGCGAGGCCGGGCTGGTGATCCTCGGCAAGACCAACCTCGACGAGTTCGCGATGGGCTCCTCCACCGAGAACTCCGCCTACGGTCCCACCCGCAACCCGTGGGACCTGTCACGCATCCCGGGCGGCTCCTCCGGCGGCTCGTCGGCCGCGGTCGCCGCCTACGAGGCGCCGCTGTCCACCGGCACCGACACCGGCGGCTCGATCCGTCAGCCCGCCGCGGTCACCGGCATCGTCGGCATGAAGCCGACCTACGGCGGCTCCTCCCGCTACGGCCTGATCGCCTTCGCGAGCTCCCTGGACACCCCGGGCCCGTTCGCCCGCAACGTCATGGACGCCGCGCTGCTGCAGGAGGCGTTCTCCGGACACGACCCGCTCGACTCGACGTCCATCGACGCCCCGGTGCCGAGCGTCGTCGAGGCCGCCCGCCAGGGCGACGTGGCGGGGCTGCGCATCGGCGTGGTCAAGGAGTTCGGCGGCGAGGGCTACCAGCCGGGCGTGCTCGCCCGCTTCCACGAGACGGTGGAGCTGCTGGAGTCGCTCGGCGCCAAGGTCGTCGAGGTCTCCTGCCCGTCGTTCACCGTCGCCCTGCCGGCGTACTACCTCATCGCGCCGTCGGAGTGCTCGTCCAACCTCGCCCGCTTCGACGCCATGCGGTACGGCCTGCGCGTCGGTGACGACGGCACGCGCAGCGCCGAGGAGGTCATGGCGCTGACCCGGGCCGCCGGGTTCGGCCCCGAGGTCAAGCGGCGCATCATCCTCGGCACCTACGCGCTGTCCAGCGGCTACTACGACGCCTACTACGGCCAGGCGCAGAAGGTCCGCACGCTGATCGCCCGCGACTTCGAGGCGGCCTTCGGCCAGGTGGACGTGCTCGTCTCACCCACCACGCCGACCACGGCCTTCTCGATCGGCGAGCGCGCCGACGACCCGATGGCGATGTACCTCGCCGACCTGTGCACCATCCCGGCCAACATGGCCGGCAACGCGGCGATCTCGGTGCCGTGCGGCCTGGCCGACGAGGACGGGCTGCCGGTCGGCCTGCAGATCATGGCCCCGGTGCTCGGCGACGACCGCTGCTACCGGGTCGCCGCCGCGGTGGAGAACGCCCTGGAGTCCCGCTGGGGCGGCGCCCTGCTGTCCAAGGCCCCGGCGCTGTAAGGGCATTCGGGGAAAACGGCGACGGGCGCGACAGGGGGGAGCGGCGGCATGATCACTCGGATCGAGATCGACGGGTTCAAGTCATTCTTGAACTTCGACCTCGACGTGCCGCCCTTCCTGGTGCTGGTCGGTCCCAACGCCAGCGGCAAGTCGAACCTGTTCGACGCCCTGGGGTTCGTCGCCGACGAGGTCGCCGGGTCCGGCGGGCTGACGGGCGCGGCCCGCGGGCTGCCCGCCGAGCAGTTCCACCGGGTGGCGCGCGGCACCCCGGTGCCGGGCTTCGTCGTCTCGGTCGAGGCCCTGGTCGCCCCGGAACCCGGCGCGCTGCTGCCGATCCGGATCGACGCGGGCGCCGAGATGGTGCTGCGGATCCCCCGGGCCAGCGGCCCGGTCGTCAGCCACGCGGTCCGGCAGATCCCGGAGGAGCTGCTGGAGCTGGTGGTGGAGGACCCGGAGCCGGAGGCCACGCCCCGCCGCACGGTGCGGGCGTGGCGCAGGCACGCGCCCTCGCCGCGGGCCATGCGCCGCAGAAGCGTCCCGGCCGGCACCGGGCCGCTCACCGGCGACGGCACCAACCTCGCCGCGGTGCTCGCCCGGATGGCCGGGACGGCGGCGATGGCCGACCTGGTGGCCGACCTCGCCGGGGTCGTGCCCGGCGTGGCCGGTCTGGTGCCCCACGTCGAGCGGGGAGAGTGCTCCTTCGACCTGGTCTTCGACGGCCAGGGGCCGGCGCCGGCCGCGCTGCTGTCGGACGGCACCCTGCGGGTCCTCGCCCTGCTGGCGGCCCTGCACGACCCCGACCACCCCTGCACGCTCCTGGTGGAGGAGATCGAGAGCGGCGTGCACCCCGCCCGCGTCGGCGAGTTGCTCCGGCGCGTCCGGCAGCGGGTCGCCATGCCCGGGGGCGCCGAGCCGTTCCGGCAGGTGATCGTCACCAGCCACTCCCCGGCGGTGGTGGCCGAGACCTACCGCACCGACCCGGACGCGCTGACCTTCCTCGACACCGCCGTCCGCGTCGACCCCGACAACGACCGGGTGTCGCGGGTGACCGTGGCCAAGTCGGTCCAGCCGTACGGCGAGCCGGGCACGTTCGTCTCGCCCCGGCAGGTCCGCGAGTACCTCGGCGCGGCGGCATGACGCCCCGCTCGCTGGTCCCCGGTCTGATCGCGGAGGGGGAGGCCGCCGAGAGCTTCCTCGGCATCGTGATCTCCCGGCAGCTCCGGGAGCTGACCTGGATGTCGCCCCACGTGGTCGACGTCGAGGCGACGGAGATCGTGACCTGTGGCCGCGACCGCGTGGTCGCCGCGATGCAGGAGCTCGCGGCCGACTGCCACCTGCTGTTCACGCACAACGTCGAGTGGGAGCGCGGCAAGATCGGCGGGCGGGCCGACGGCGTCCGGTACCACTCCCACTACCTGGTTCCGGTGGTCAGCCTGGGCGACACCGACGCGTGGCTGCTCGCCGACCCCGCGGTATGGGCGAAACTGGAGGGAAGCGACCTCAGCCGGCTGCCCGCCCGGCCTCGTGACGTCGCCAGGATCGCGGACCCGGGCGAGGTCCTGGCCGCGACCGTCCCCCGGCGGGGCAAGCCCCTGCGCGACTACTTCCAGTACATCGGACGGAACATCGATCTCGGCGTGCTGGCCCAGGTGCCCGCCTACGCGGACTGGGTGGCCGAGACGCGGAACGCACTAAAAGGACTTGGTTACCTGTGAGCAACAACGCTCGCAACGAACGAGGAGTGGTGAGCGACCAGTGAACACGGAAACGCTGATGCCGTACGACGAGGCGCTGGAGCGCTTCGAGCCGGTGCTCGGCCTGGAGACGCACGTCGAGCTCGGCACGGCGTCGAAGATGTTCTGCGGTTGCCCGACCACGTTCGGCGCCCCGCCGAACACGCACGTCTGCCCGGTCTGCCTGGCCCTGCCCGGCGCGCTGCCGACGGCCAACGCCGCGGCCATCGAGGCGACGATCCGCATCGGCCTGGCCCTCAACTGCTCGATCGCCGAGTGGTGCCGCTTCGCCCGGAAGAACTACTTCTATCCGGACATGCCGAAGAACTACCAGATCAGCCAGTACGACGAGCCGCTGTGCTTCGACGGCTACCTCGACGTCGAGGTGAACGGCGAGGTCGTGCGGGTCGAGATCGAGCGGGTCCACCTGGAGGAGGACACCGGCAAGTCCACCCACGTGGGCGGCGCGACCGGCCGCATCCACGGCGCCGACTACTCGATCGTCGACTACAACCGGGCCGGCATCCCGCTGGTGGAGATCGTCACCAAGCCGATCCCGGGCACCGACCGGCTCGCCCCCGAGGTCGCCCGCGCCTACGGCACCGAGCTGCGCGAGCTCGTCCGCGGCCTCGGCGTCTCGGACGTGCGCATGGAGGAGGGCTCCATGCGGTTCGACGTGAACGTCTCCCTCATGCCGCGCGGCGCCTCGGAGTGGGGCACCCGTACCGAGACCAAGAACGTCAACTCGCTGCGCAGCGTCGAGCGCGCCGTCCGCGGCGAGATCGAGCGCCAGGCGGCCGTCCTGGCCGGCGGCGGCCGGATCATCCAGGAGACCCGCCACTTCCACGAGGACACCGGCTCCACCACGCCCGGACGGTCCAAGGAGGAGGCGCAGGACTACCGCTACTTCCCCGAGCCCGACCTGGTGCCGATCGCCCCCGACCCCGCCTGGGTCGCCGAGCTCAAGGCGTCCCTGCCGGAGCTGCCCGGCGCGCGGCGCAAGCGGCTGCAGCGGGAGTGGGGCGTGTCCGACCTCGACATGCAGTCCATGCACAACGCCGACGCCATCGACCTGGTCGAGGCGACGGTCGCGGCCGGCGCCCCGCCCGCGGACGCCCGCAAGTGGTGGATGGGCGAGCTGGCCCGCCGCGCCAACGAGGCCGGGGTGCCGCTGCGGGAGCTGCGCATCACCCCCGACGAGATCGCCCGGGTGTGCGCGATGGTCGCCGGCGGCGCGCTGAACGACAAGCTGGCCCGCCAGGTGCTGGAGGGCGTGCTGAACGGCGAGGGCACCCCGGACGAGGTCGTGGCCGCGCGCGGCCTGCAGATCGTCAACGACGAGGGTGAGCTGTCGGCGATCATCGACCAGGTGCTGGCGGGCAACGCCGACGCGGCCGACAAGGTCCGGAGCGGCAAGATCGCCGCGGTCGGCGCGCTGGTCGGCGGTGTCATGAAGGCCAGCCGCGGCAAGGCCGACGCGGCCCGCGCCCGCGAGCTCATCCTGGAGAAGCTCGGCGTCTCCGAGTAGCGTCCCTCCGGGGTGCCGGGAGTGTTTCCCGGCGCCCCGGAGCCCGGTTGCGGCGTCCCGGTGGGAAACAGCCCGAGAGGCACGTGAGAGACCAATTGTTACGTCTTTCCGGAGCTTCGCCGATGGTTCTGGTTTAGGGTTGCGGCAGGAAGAGCCGGACGCGGGACGCAGGAGGAGCCGGGGCTGTGGGGAACGCCGGATCACCGACGGACCCGCCGACCGACCCGTTCGCGGCGGTGCCCCTTCCCACCCGGCCCGTCCGCCCGGGAGCCCGCGGCATCGCCCCGGTTTCCGGGAACGGCTCGCGCCTGCCTCCGGGCGTCTCACCCGACATCTTCGGCCCTTCCGCCCCGGCACAGCCCTCCGGCGCCGCCGGGCAGACCGGCGGATCGGGCGGCCTGCCGCCCGTGACCCCGGCCGCCCAGCCCTGGCGGGTGGCCGCCCAGCCCGAGAGCTCCCTGCAGCAGCGGACCCTGCGGGACGAACCGTCCCTGGCTCCCGGAGGCGGCCCGGCGAGGCCCGAGCCGTCCCCCTCCGGCGAGGAGAACCCGCCCCCGCGGCGGCTCCGCCGGATCATCGCCGCGGTCCTGGCCCTCGCGGTGCTGGTCGGCGCCGCCTACGCCGCCGCCGCGATCTTCATGTCCGGGAAGATGCTGCCCGGCACCCGGGTCCACGGCGTCCCCATCGGCGGGCTGACCGCCACCGAGGCCGCCGACCGGCTCAGGGACGAACTGGCCGACGACGAGGCCAAGGACGTGGTCGTCCGGGCCGCGGGCAAGAAGTACGCGATCGACCCCGGCAAGGCCGGGCTGGAGTTCGACGTCGTCTCGACCATCGACCAGGCGTCCAGCGGCTTTCCCAGCCCGACCCAGGTCTGGCGGGCGCTGACCGCCACCACCGACCTGAAGCCCAAGGTCAGCGTCGAGCCCGAACTCCTGGACTCCACCGTCGAGGCCCTGGCCAGGAAGGTCGACGTCGAGGTGCGGGAGGGGGCCGTCACCTTCGAGGGCCTCAAGCCCGTGGCCGTCACCCCGGCATCCGGCCGGAAGCTGGACCGGGAGGCCGCCGCCCGCGCCATCGAGAAGGCGTTCCTCGGCCCCGCCCGGGAGGTCGAGCTGCCCGTCTCGACGGTCAGGCCCGAGGTCACGGCCGCGATCGTCAAGCGGGTCGCGGCCGACGCGGACAAGGCCGTGGCCGGCCCGGTCACCCTCACCCACTCCGGCAGGCAGGTCCGGCTCGACGCCGAGACCCTCGCCGCCCACCTGTCCTTCGAACCCGACGGCGCGGGCGGCATGCGCCCGGCGTTCGACGCCGCCAACGCGGTGGCGACCGTCGAGAAGAAGCTCGTCGATCCGGCGCTGGCCCCCCGGGAGCCGACCTTCGAGATCGTCGGGGGCAAGCCCCGGCTGGTCCCCGGCCGCCGGGGCAAGGGCGTCGACGACCACCGGCTCGCCCAGTCGGTCGCCCGGATGGTCGCCGAGGGCGGCAGCCGTACGATCCCCGTCACGCTGACGACCGTCCAGCCGCGGATCTCCGAGGCGGAGGCCCGGGGGCTCGGGATCAAGGAGAAGATCAGCGAGTTCACCACGAACTTCCCCTGCTGCCAGCCCCGGGTGACCAACATCCGCACGATCGCCCGGCTCCTGGACGGCTACCTCGTCAAGCCCGGCGAGACCTTCTCCCTCAACGGCGTCATCGGCCAGCGCGACACGGCCCGGGGCTTCGTCCCGGCTCCCATGATCCAGAACGGCCGGCTGATCGACTCCGTGGGCGGTGGCATCTCCCAGTTCGTCACCACCATGTACAACGCGGTGTTCTTCGGCGGCCTGGAGGACGTCCAGCACGTGCCGCACGAGTTCTACATCTCGCGCTACCCGGCGGGGCGGGAGTCCACGGTCTCCTGGCCCGCGCCGGACTTCCGCTGGAAGAACGACTCGAAGTACGGCGTGCTGGTGAAGACCTCGACGACCACCACCTCGGTCACGGTCTCCTTCTGGAGCACCAGGCGATACGACGTCGAGTCGGTCTCCTCCGACCGCTACGACTTCACGCCCTTCGAGAACGCGACCGGCAGCGGGCCCGACTGCATCCCGATGACCGGCCAGCAGGGGTTCTCGATCGACGTGACCCGGATCTTCAAGCAGGACGGCCGGGAGGTCAAGCGGGAGACCAGGAAGGTCGTCTACAAACCCGAGACCAACCTGACCTGCAACTCCGCGCCCGCCTCCGACCCGGAACAGGAGCAGGCGGACTAGCGGGTCCCTTCCCCGGGCCGGGCTTTCCGCGCCGCGGCCGGCTTGGGCGGGTTCCGCGCGGTCAGGCTTCGGAAGAAGGGAAGCAGTTGTGGATCTTGGGGGCTGATGGGAGGCTGGGGTCGGCCTTCTGGACCGAAAGCAGGTTCCCTTGAGATCTCCGTACCCCCGCACCTCCCCGACCGGCGCCGTCCCGCGGCGTTTCCCGCCCGTTCGCGGCGTGGTCGCGGCCCTCGTCATCGGTACCACGGCGACCCTCCTGCCCACCGCTCCCGCCGCCGCGGCGGCGCTGCCCTCCTGCCCCCTGATCTTCGGCCACGGCGGCTATCCCAGCGGGGCGAAGGGCTCCGACACGTGGAACCGGGACCAGGTCCGTCAGCCCAACCACCCGACCGGCATCCAGCAGCAGAAGAACTGGGGCGCCGCCGGGGTGGAGGCCGACCTGCAGCTCACCAGGGACGGCACCAAGGCGGTCATGTGGCACAACGACTCGACCTGGGGCCTGACCGGGGTGAAGAGGCCCGTCAACCAGATCTGGTGGGCCACCGGCGACGACAAGCTCCAGGGGCGGCGCATCAACCGGGGCGTGTACGTCGGGGAGACCGTCTACACGTTCCGGGAGTGGCTGACCACCATGCGGTCCAAGAACATGATCGCGCTCGTCGAGATCAAGGCGGCGGCCAAGCAGTCCCTGTTCAACGGGAACGCGGCGATCAAGTCCCGGGCCTGGTCGGAGATCCTCGACCCGATCAAGGAGAACTACCGGGCCCAGGAGATCATGATCTACTCGCACGACTCCGCGATCTGGGCCGAGCTTCAGAGCCGCGTCAACGCCCAGGGCCTCTCGAACGTTCTCCGTAACAGGCCGGTGTGGACGGACAGCGTCGAATGGGAGGAGCCGCCGCCCGCCTGGACCGGGAACACCGCCAAGTGGCAGAGCGTCCTCGACCAGGGGCCGCAGCGCGTGGCCACCACCTTCACCGACGCCTACCACAAGTGGCTCAAGGGGAAGTGCGCCTGATCGGCTCCCACCCACCGCAGCACGCACCACCCACCGACCCACCCAGACCAGGAGAAAACCCCCAAGGGGGAAATCCCCGGCCTGAGAAAAGGGGCCCGCCCAGGAAAAGCCCTACGGTTTCAGGGTCAGGAGGCGGTCGTCGCCTCGGCGGGGAGAGCCGCGGCCGTCCCTGTTGCTGGTGCCGAACCACAGCGACCCGTTCCGTGCCGTGGCGACCGCCCGGAGCCTGCCGTACCGGTTCTCGAAGAGCGGGACGGGCCTGCCGACGGTGCCGTCCGGCTTCAGGGGGACCCGCCAGAGCCGCTGGCCGCGCAGGGCTCCCACCCAGAGGGACCCGCCGGCGTAGGCCAGGCCGGAGGGGGACGCCTCGG
Source organism: Streptosporangium sandarakinum (assembly GCF_050942225.1). Taxonomy (NCBI): domain Bacteria; kingdom Bacillati; phylum Actinomycetota; class Actinomycetes; order Streptosporangiales; family Streptosporangiaceae; genus Streptosporangium; species Streptosporangium sandarakinum. Next base: position 6,867,709 of record NZ_CP192034.1, on the reverse strand, counting down.
AGGTGGGCCAGGTGACGATCGGGTCCGTGAACCGGGGGCCGCCGCCGGTGCCCTCGACCTCGGGCCAGCCGTAGTTGGCGCCCTTCCTGATGAGGTTGATCTCGTCGAACGAGCTGGACCCGAACTCGCTGGCGTACATCCGCCCGGACCGGTCCCACGTCAGGCCCTCGACGTTGCGGTGGCCGTAGCTCCAGATCACGTTCTGGAACGGGTTGCCGGGCGCGGGCCTGCCGTCCTCGGTCATGCGCAGGATCTTGCCGCCCAGGGAGCCGAGGGCCTGCGCCAGCGACTGGTTCCCGGTCTCGCCGGTGCTGGCGTACAGGTACCCGTCCGGGCCGAAGGCCAGGCGGCCGCCGTTGTGGATGGCGCCCCGGGGGATGCCGTCGAGGATCACCGTGGGGTCGGCCAGCTCGCGGTCGTAGCGGTAACGCACGATCCGGTTGTCGCGGGCGGAGGAGAAGTAGACGAAGATCCGGTGGTCGTCGGCGAAGGTCGGGGAGACCGCGACGCCCAGCAGGCCGCCCTCGCCGGAGGGACTGACGCCGTCGATCCGGCCGACCTCGGTGACCCTGCCCGCGGGGGTGACGCGCAGCAGCCGGGCGGTGTCGCGCTCGGTCACCAGGGCGTCGCCGCCGGGCAGGAACGCGATGCCCCAGGGAACGGCGAGGTTCTCGGCGAGAGTGCGCGGCTCACCCACCGGGGCAGCGGTGGCGGGCGACTCCGGGGCGCCGGTGGCGGGCGGCGCCGGGGATCCCGAGGCGCTCTGCGAGCCCGGGGCGGACGGGCCGGAGGAGTGTTCGGCCGGGGCCGCCGAGCAGCCGACCGCCAGGGCGGCCCCCGAGGTGACGGCCACGACGAGGGCCGAGCGTGCGAAGCGGATCATGTTTACCTCCTCCGTCAATACCGCTGCATACCCGAAGAGGTTCCGGGGTGATCCCTTGGATAATGCGGGACATGAAAATCTGGGTCCCCTCCCGAGCCGCCGCCGATGTCCTGTGTGATCTGCCCGAGGTGGAGTGCGTCGTCTACGACGGCACCGGTCCCCACCCGGCCGGGGCGGAGGAGGTGGAGGTCTGGATCCCCCCGCTGCTGCCGGTGCCGGACGTCGGCGGGCTGCTGGGCCGGATGTCGGGGCTGCGCCTGCTGCAGACCGTCACGGCCGGGGTGGAGGGGTACCGGCCGCACCTGCCCGAGGGCGTGGTGCTGTGCAACGCGCGGGGGGTGCACGACGCCGGGACGGCCGAGTGGGCGGTGGGCGCGATGATCGCGGTGCTGCGGGACTTCCCGGAGTTCGCCGCCGCCCAGCGGCGGGGGGAGTGGGCCTACCGTCACACGGGCGTGCTCGCCGACTCCACGGTGCTGATCGTCGGCTACGGATCGATCGGCGAGGCGCTGGAGCGCAGGCTCGACGGGTTCGAGGTGGACGTGGTCCGGGTGGCGAGGACCGCGCGGGACGGCGTGCACGGCCAGGACGAGCTGCCGGAGCTGCTGCCCCGGGCCGACGTGGTGGTGCTGCTGGTGCCGTCCACGCCCGAGACGGCGGGCCTGGTGGACGCGGCGTTCCTGGCGGCGATGAAGGACGGCGCCGTGCTGGTGAACGCGGCCAGGGGCGGGGTGGTGGACACCGGCGCGCTCGTCGCCGAGCTGCGCCGGGGCCGGATCCGGGCAGCGCTCGACGTCACCGACCCCGAGCCGCTGCCCCCGGGGCACCCGCTGTGGACGGCTCCCGGGGCGTTCGTCACCCCGCACGTCGCGGGCAGCACCCCGGCCTCCGGGCGGCGCACGCTGCGGCTGCTCCGCTCGCAGCTGCTGCGGTATCTGGCGGGGGAGCCGCTGAAGAACGTGATCACCGGCTCGTACTGACCGGGAAAGGAATCCGGCCGTGGCTGCCTCGTGACCTCCGCCGCCTACCGTGGATGGCGCGATCTCGATCGTTACATGGTTATCAGATCGGTGACGACTACGGCGTTGTCACCATCCGCGCCGACCGGAAAGCACAGACTGGTCGTGTGCCGCCCGGTTCGGGCGGAGGACGAAGGATGACGTGGTGACAGCGGCGACGCTGGGGCGGCGGCCAAGGGAACGCCGCGGAGGCAGGACGAGACGACACCGATGGGCAGACGACATTGATCCGCTGGCGTGACCCCCGGGTGCCGCCGGCCGCGGTCGCCGGGTTCGGCGCGGCGGGACTGGCCGCCGCGCTCGCCGACGGCGCCTCGGCCGCGGTCGCCGGGACGGTGGCGGGTGTCGCCGCGGCGGCGGTCGCCGTCGTGTCGCTGATCATGGCGGTGCTCCGGATCGCCGACCGGCGCGAGGCGCGGGCCTGGCGCTGGCTGGCGGGGGGCGCGGCCACCTGGCTGGCCGGGGCGGGCGTGCGGCCGATCGCGGACGGCACGCCGTTCGCGGTGAGCTTCGCCGACCTGATGGTCCTGGCCGGTACGGCGATGCTCGCCATCGGCACGGGGCTGTGCGCGGTCCGGCCGGCGTACGGGCGGGCGTCGCTGCGTGACGCCTCCGACGCCTACGTGAGCGCCGCCTCGATATTCCTGGTCGGCTGGGTCACCCTGCTCGGACCGGCCTACCACGACTCCGGGGGGCCGGCCGTCTTCGCGGTGACCCTGGCCTCGCCGGTGCTCTGCCTGGCCTTCACCTGCGCGGTGGGGCCCGCGGTTCTGCCCGCCCGCAGATCGGCGGGGCCGGTCGGCCTGGCGGCGCTGGGGCTGCTGGCCGCGCTCACCGCCACGGAGACGGCGGGCGCGCTGACCCGGATGACGGGCGACGATCCGTCGCCGTTCGGGCTCTGGCTCGCGCCGGTGGCCTTCCTGCTGTTCGCCGCCGTCCCCTGGTGCCGCCGTACGGCGCGCGCGCCCGACGCCTCGGACCCGGGTGACGACGCGGACGCGGACTCGGGTGCGGACACGGGCGCGGGCGCGGGTGGGCAGGCCGCCTCCTCGCTGATCGCGGCGGTGCCGCTGATCCTGGTGCTCGTGGCGACCGTGGCCCTGGTCCTGCGGCTGCTGGGCGGGGGCGTGGCGGGGCCGCCCGCCGTACCGGCGCTGGTGGCGACGTCGGTCGTCGCGGTCCTGGTGGTGCGGCTGTTCGTGATGCTGGCCGACGCCGGCCGGATGCGGCGCCTGATGGACCTCGGCGAGCGGCAGTTGCAGGACCTCGCGGAGAGCACCGGTGACGTGGTCCTGCTGTGCGACCACGCGGGCGTGGTGCGGGAGATCGGGGAGGGGGTGGAGGTCACCTACGGCTACCGCCCCGAGGACATGGTCGGCGGTTCGATCTTCGACTACATCCACCCCGAGGACGTCCCGGGCATCCAGATGGCGCTGCGCGCGATGAGCCTCGAGGACGAGCACGCCGAGGGCGGCGGCACCTGCATGATCGAATGCCGGGTGCGGGCGGCCGACGGCACCTGGCGGCCCACCGAGTCGGTGGCCACCCGGCACTCCCGGGGTGAGAACCTCCTGCTGGTCACGACCCGCGACGTCAGCGGCCAGGAGGCGCTGCGCAACCAGGTGGCGCACCTGACGTTCCACGACGGGGTCACCGGCCTGCCCAACCGTGCCTACTTCGAGGAGCGCACCCGGGAGGTGCTGGCCCGTCCCGGGGTGAACAGCGTCGCCGTGGTGTTCCTGGACCTGGACGGGTTCACCGCGGTCAACGACTCGGTGGGCCACGCCAGCGGCGACTACCTCCTGGGGCAGGCGGCCCGCAGACTGCGCGCGGCCGTACGGGCCGACGACACCCTGGCGCGCTGGGGCGGTGACGAGTTCGCGGTGCTGCTGGAGGTGGCGGGCGACGCCCAGACGGCGGTGGACCTCGCCGAGCGGCTGGTCCGGGCGGTCTCCGCCGAGCCGTTCCGGGTGGCCGACCGCGACATCGCGATGACCGCGAGCGTCGGGGTGGCCTTCGCCGACGAGGAGGTGTCCTCGGCCGACCTGATCCGCAACGCGGACGTGGCGATGGCGCGGGCCAAGGACATCGGCGGGCCGCGGGTGGAGGTGTTCGCCGCGCACATGCACGCCGACGTGGTGCGTCGCCTGGAGCTGGCGGCCGACCTGCAGCGGGCGCTGCTGGAGGACCAGTTCGCGATCGAGTACCAGCCGATGATGGATCTGGCGACCTCGCGCGTCACCGCGGTGGAGGCGCTGGTGCGCTGGTGGCGGGACGGCGCGTTCGTGCCGCCGGAGCGGTTCCTCGGCCCGGCCGAGGACACCGGGCTGATCGTCCCGCTGGGCGAGTGGATCCTGCGCCGGGCCTGCCGGGAGGTGGCGGCGTGGCGGGCGTCCTCCTGGGACATCGGGCTCTCGTTCAACCTGTCGGCCCGGCAGATCATGGCCCCGAGGTTCGTCGAGACCGTCGAGTCGGCGCTCGCCGAGAGCGGCCTGCCGCCCAGCGCGCTGACGCTGGAGGTCATCGAGGAGATGCTGGTCGAGGACGCCGAGGAGACCCTCACCCGGCTGTCGGAGCTGCGCGAACTGGGGGTGCGGCTGGCCATCGACGACTTCGGGACGGGCTACGCCTCGCTGGCGCTGCTGCGGCAGCTCCCGGTGGACATGATCAAGGTCGATCCGTCGTTCGTGTCCGGGCTGGGCGCCGACGAGACGCTGACCCTGCTGACCCGCACGATCGTACGGCTCGGCCACGACCTGGGGCTGATCGTGGTGGCGGAGGGCATCGAGCGGCCCGAGCAACTCGACCTGCTGCGCGAGATGGGCTGCACCCGGGGGCAGGGTTTCCTGGTGGCGCGGCCGATGGACGCCCGGGGGATCGACGACCTCATGCCCGCGGGCCTGCACAGCGCCGTCTGACGACCGCGCCGTACGGGGAGGCGTCCCGTACGGCACGGCCGTCCCATGGGACTCTCCTGCCCGGAATTTCATCTCGGAGTGTGAGACACCCGTCCCACCAATTTGACGCGGGGCCGCAATGTCGGCCATGGTGGGAGCCATGCATCACCGTGGGATTCTCGTAGTACTTCGCCGGCGCGCGGGCCGATAAGCGAAGCACTTCGACCTGCGCGCCGCCCCAGACCCGCCTGGCAAGGTGGGATGGGGCCTTTTTTATGCCATACATCCCGCTCAGCCACATGAGGAACGAGCCGATGACCGAGCAGATGACAGGAGCCCAGGCGCTGGTGAGGGCGCTGGAGCACGTCGGGGTCGACACCGTGTTCGGGATCCCGGGCGGCGCGATCCTTCCCGCCTACGATCCCCTATACGACTCCGCCAAGGTCCGTCACGTGCTCGTACGGCATGAGCAGGGCGCCGGGCACGCCGCCCAGGGGTACGCGCAGGCCACCGGCAAGGTGGGGGTCTGCATGGCCACCAGCGGTCCGGGCGCGACCAACCTGGTCACCCCGATCGCCGACGCCTACATGGACTCGGTCCCGATCGTCGCGATCACCGGCCAGGTGGCCAGCGGCTCCATCGGCACCGACGCGTTCCAGGAAGCCGACATCTCCGGCATCACCATGCCGATCACGAAGCACAACTTCCTGGTCACCGACCCGGCCGACATCGCCCGGACGATCGCCGAGGCGTTCCACATCGCCTCGACCGGCCGCCCCGGGCCGGTCCTGGTGGACATCTCCAAGGACGCCCTCGTGGCGACGACGGAGTTCCAGTGGCCGCCGGTGATGCAGCTCCCCGGCTACCGCCCGGTGACGCGGCCGCACTCCAAGCAGATCCGCGAGGCGGCGAAGCTGATCGTGGAGGCCAGGCGGCCGGTGCTGTACGTCGGCGGCGGCGTCCACAAGGCCGGCGCGGCGCCGGAGCTGCGGGAGTTCGCCGAGATGACCGGCATCCCGGTGGTCACCACGCTGATGGCGCGCGGCACCTTCCCTGACAGCCACCGCCAGCACCTGGGCATGCCGGGCATGCACGGCTCGGTGCCGGCCGTCGGGGCGCTGCAGCGCTCCGACCTGATCATCGGCCTGGGCGTCCGCTTCGACGACCGCGTCACCGGCGAGCTGTCCACCTTCGCGCCGCATGCCAGGGTCGTCCACGCCGACATCGACCCGGCGGAGATCTCCAAGAACCGGCACGCGGACGTCCCGATCGTGGGCGACTGCAAGGAGGTCATCGCCGAGCTGATCGCCGCGGTGCGCAAGGAGGAGCGCACGGGCGACTACGCCGAGTGGTGGACCCAGCTCGACGCCTACCGGGAGACGTACCCGCTGGGTTACGAGACGTTCGAGGACGGCTCCCTGGCCCCGCAGTACGTCATGGAGCGGCTGGGCGCGCTCGTCGGCCCGGATGCGATCTACACCGCGGGCGTCGGCCAGCACCAGATGTGGGCGGCGCAGTTCATCGGCTACGAGAACCCCGGCACCTTCATCAACTCCGGCGGCGCCGGCACGATGGGCTTCTCGGTCCCGGCGGCGATGGGCGCCAAGATGGGCCGCCCGGACGCGGTCGTCTGGGCGATCGACGGCGACGGCTGCTTCCAGATGACCAACCAGGAGCTGGCGACCTGCACGATCGAGGGCGTGCCGATCAAGGTGGCGGTCATCAACAACGGCAACCTCGGCATGGTCCGGCAGTGGCAGACGCTCTTCTACAACGAGCGCTACTCCAACACCAACCTGCAGACGGTCCGCCGGATCCCCGACTTCGTGAAGCTCGCCGAGGCCTACGGCTGCGTCGGCCTGCGGTGTGAGCGTCCCGAGGACGTGGACGAGGTCATCGGGAAGGCGATGGAGATCAACGACGTCCCGGTCGTGATCGACTTCGTGGTCCACCAGGACGCCATGGTCTGGCCCATGGTCGCCGCCGGGACCAGCAACGACGACATCAGGTTCGCCCGCGACATGGCGCCCGTCTGGGACGGCGAGGACCAGGTGTGAGCGGCGGACTGACGGACGGACACGGCGGCTCGGCGAGACGCCCGGCGAGGAGGAAGGCATGAGCAGGCACACGCTCTCGGTGCTGGTGGAGAACAAGCCCGGCGTTCTGGCGCGTGTCGCCGCGCTGTTCAGCCGCCGCGGGTTCAACATCGACTCGCTGGCGGTCGGCCCGACCGAGCACGAGGACATCTCCCGGATGACCATCGTGGTCAACGTCGAGGAACTGCCGCTGGAACAGGTGACCAAGCAGCTCAACAAGCTGGTCAACGTGCTGAAGATCGTGGAGCTCGACCCGGCGCAGGCCGTGCAGCGCGAACTCACGCTGATCAAGGTGCGGGCCGACGCCGAGACCCGCTCCAGCGTGCTGGAACTGGTCAACCTCTTCCGGGCGCGTTGCGTGGACGTCGCCCCGGACGCGGTGACCATCGAGGTCACCGGCACCCCGGACAAGCTGCAGGCGTTCGTCAGGCTCCTTGAGCCGTTCGGCGTCAAGGAGCTCGTCCAGTCGGGCATGGTGGCCATCGGCCGCGGTGCCCGCTCCATCACCGACCGCTCTCTGCGGGCCCTGGACCGGACCGCGTAAGCCGTACGAGAAACCCGAAAGGTTAAGCAAGTGACTGAGATCTTCTACGACGACCAGGCCGACCTGTCGATCATCCAGGGCCGGCACGTGGCCGTCCTGGGGTACGGCAGCCAGGGCCACGCGCACGCGCTGTCCCTGCGCGACTCCGGCGTCGACGTCCGCGTCGGCCTGCCGGAGGGGTCCAAGAGCCGGGAGCGGGCCGAGGCCGACGGCCTGCGCGTGCTCACGCCCGCCGAGGCCGTCGAGGAAGCCGATCTGATCATGATCCTGGCGCCGGACCACATCCAGCGCCACCTGTACGCCGAGCACGTGGCCCCGAACCTCGTCGAGGGCGACGCGCTCTTCTTCGGCCACGGCTTCAACATCCGCTACGGCCTCATCGAGGCGCCCGAGGGCGTGGACGTCGCGATGGTCGCTCCCAAGGGCCCCGGCCACCTCGTCCGCCGCCAGTACAGCGCGGGCCGCGGCGTGCCGTGTCTCGTCGCGGTGGAGAAGGACGCCAGCGGCAACGCCTGGGACCTCGCGCTGTCCTACGCCAAGGCCATCGGCGGCACCCGCGCCGGCGCGCTGAAGACGACCTTCACCGAGGAGACCGAGACCGACCTCTTCGGCGAGCAGGCGGTCCTCTGCGGCGGCGTCTCCGAGCTGATCAAGGCCGGGTTCGAGACCCTCATCGAGGCGGGCTACCAGCCCGAGGTCGCCTACTTCGAGTGCCTGCACGAGATGAAGCTGATCGTCGACCTGATGTACGAGGGCGGCATCCACAAGATGTACTGGTCGGTCTCCGACACCGCCGAGTACGGCGGCTACTCCCGCGGCCCGCGCATCGTGACGGAGGAGACCAAGAAGGAGATGGGGCGCATCCTCGCGGAGATCCGGTCCGGCGAGTTCGCCCGCGAGCTGGTCGACGAGTTCGACAGCGGCCAGAAGAAGTTCACCGCCTACCGCGAGGAGCTGGCCCAGCACCCGATCGAGGCCACCGGCGCCAAGCTCCGCCCGATGATGAGCTGGCTGAAGTAGCGGCACACCCCTCCCGGACCCGCTGTCCGGGAGGGGCGCCCGGTACGGCGACGCCCCCGCGGACGATTCCGCGGGGGCGTCGCCGTCTCCTCCGCTTTCCGGGCCGTCCGCGGGGAGGTACGGAAACCGGCCCGGCCCAGGTGGGAGGAGAGGGGGGAAGGGATCCCCGCGGTCTGGGCCGCGGGGATCGGGCCGCCGGGGCGGCCCGGCGGGGGCAGCCCCGGTGGTCACCGGGGTCGTCCGGGCCGGCCCCCGCCGTGAGCAGGAGCGGGCCGGACGCGTCTTTCGGTGTCTTTCGGTTCTAAGGGCCTTTCAGTGCCGGTCGGCGCCTCGCGGCGCCTTCGGCGTGCCGCGGTGTCTCAGCGGGCGGCGAAGTCCTGGGTCCAGTAGATCTGGCCCTTGGAGTTCTTGGCCGCGCCGACGCCGATGAGGGTGTACTTGCAGTTCATGATGTTGGCCCGGTGACCCGAGCTGTTCATCCAGGAGGTGACCACGGCGGCCGGGGTCGACTGGCCCATGGCGATGTTCTCCGCCCAGCCGGTTCCGCCGGTGAAGCCCGCAGCGCGGATGCGGTCCATGAAGCTGCGGCCGTCCTGGGAGGTGTGGCTGAAGTAGCCCTTGGCGGCCATGTCGGCGGAGTGGCCGTAGGCGGCGGCGCGGAGCTGCGGGTCGTGCTTGAGCGGCTGGCAGCCGCCCTTCGCGCGCTCCACGTTGACCAGGCGCAGCACCTCGTTCTCGTCGGCCGTGCCGACCGTGCCCGCGGTGGAGGTGGGGCTGGGCTTCGCGGTGGAGGTCGGGCTGGGTTTCGCGGTCGCGGTGGGAGTGGGCTTCGCGGTGGCGGTGGGGGTCAGGGTCGGCAGCGGCGTGGCCGGCGTGGTGGGGGACGTCGTGGGGGCGGCCGTACCCGTGGGCGAGGGGGTGGCGGTCGGCGTGGAGGAGAGGTCGCACGAGAGCCTGGCCGCCTTGGAAGTGGCGGTGTGGCCGCGGCTGTCGCGGATGACGGTGTAGTAGACACCGGGCGCGCACCGCAGGGTCATGAGGACCCGCCCGTTGCGGCCCTTGTAGGCGCCGCTCTTGACGACCGGGTCGGCACCGGCGACGGCCCGCTTGATCTGGATCCGCACCAGGGCGGTGTCGCGGCAGCCGAGCCGCGTGGCGGACGCGTGGATCTTCCCGGTGGCGGTGACGAGGGGCCGGTCCGCGTGGACGTCGCACGCGGACGGCGAGGCCGCCGCGTTCGCGGCGACGGGAGCGCTCAGGGCCGCCAGAGTTCCAAGGCACACGAGTGCCCCCAGCGGTCTGCGCATATCGAGTCCTCCAGAGGGTTGAGGCCGGATCGAATCCGTATTCTGGCGGCGACACAACGCCTCTGTCACGAAATTTCAGACAAAATCTTGAGTTGTCGGTAAACCAAAGTGATCGCTGGTGCGTCTGGGACCGTTCCCGCCTGTCCGGAAATCGCCCCCTGAACTGGTCTGCCGCCGCCGTGCGGACACGGCGGCGGCAGAGGCCCGGCTGACGGAAAAATCTTGCCCGGTCGATCGGCGCCGGGCGGGCCGATCGGTCACGCCGGGTGGTCCCTCAGTTCACACCGGGTGAGATCGGGGGCCGGTTCCGGATGGGATCGAGGATCGATTCCGGGCAGGACCCGGGGGTCAGCACTGGGCGGGCTTCAGCCAGGAGCATTCCAGCTCCGAGGCGTTCTCGGTCTGCGCCTCCTGCTTGAGCTGCACGACCGTGTCCACCGGCGCGTCACGGCGGAACTGCGCGAGACGGACGGCGATCTTGTCCTCGATGTCCCGGGGAGCGGCGGACAGGTACTGGTTGAGCATGACGGAGAAGACCAGCGGCTCGTTGTCGGCGCTGGTCACGTAGCCCGACAGTGAGGTGACGCCGGTCAGCGAGCCGGTCTTGGCGTGGACGTTCCCGGCGGCGGGCGTGCCGCGCATCCGGCTGCGCAGCGTCCCGCCGACCATGCGGTCGGCCTGACCCGCGATCGGCAGCGCGCCGTACCAGGCGTCGAACCACGGCTTGGCGCGCAGTGCGGCGAGGTAGCGCGTCAGGCCGCCGGGGGTCAGGCCGTCCATCCGCGACAGGCCGGAGCCGTCCCGCAGGTTCAGCGTCGTCATGCCGTTCGCCTTGGCGAAGGAGGTGATCGCGGCGAGCCCGGCGCTCCACGTCCCGGCGCCCGAGACCTTGCGCCCGATCGCCTTGGTGAGGATCTCGGCGTGCATGTTGTTGCTGAGCTTCATGAACGGCACCAGCAGCTCGCGGAGCGGCATCGACTCGTGCGAGGCCACGGTGGCGGCGCCCTCCGGGACCGCCGCGCGGGCCGCGCCGCCCAGCACCCGCACCCCGTGCCGGGCCAGCGACGCGCGGAACAGCGAGGTGGCGTAGGCCGTGGGGTCGTCGACGGTGACCCACTCCTGCTGCTCGTCCGCGACGGTACCGGTGATCACCACGGTGTTCGTGCCGTGCCGGCGCTCGATGGTGACGTCCGTCTCGGCGCCGGTCACCGCGCGGTTCTCGATCTTCAGGTGGTCCGTCTCGGGCGTGGTGGTGACCTTGGGCCGCTTGCCCGCGGCGTCCCCGGGGGCCACCGAGACGATGACGGTGCCGGCGTCGTAGTCGGTGTTGGGGGAGGCGGTCAGCGCCGAGATCTGCGCCGCGTAGTAGTAGGGCTCGTCGTCCCAGGCCCAGTCGGTGCCGAGCCGTACGTCGTCGAACCAGGTGTCGTCGGCGACGAGCCTGCCGGTGACCACCTTGATGCCCGAGGCGGCGACCTCGGCGGCCAGCGCGTCGTAGTCGGCGGCGAGCATGGTCGGGTCGCCGGTCCCCCTGAGGTAGAGGTCCCCGGTCAGGGCCGAGCCCGCCCGGCGGCCGGTGGACAGCACGCTCGTGGTGAAGCGGAAGTCCAGGCCGAGGTTCTCCACGGCGGCGGCGGAGGTCAGCAGCTTGGTGTTGGAGGCGGGGGTGAGGATCTTGCCGGAGTCCAGGGCGTAGAGCTCCTCGCCGGAGGCGGCACTGCGGACCACCACCCCCGCCCGCGCCGGAGTGAGCCGGGCGTCGCCGAGGATCTGGTCGATGTCCTTGACCAGGTCCGCCACGCCGGGGGCCGGTCCGAGGGCGCCGGCCGGGGCGGCCGAGCCGGTCGTGGCCCAGGTGAGGCCGGTGAGCAGGATGGCGGAAAGAGAGAGGGTGGTACGTCGCGAGGGCCGCACGGTGTCTCCAGGTGCTAGGCGTCTGCGGAGATCATCGGCACCGGCGGCCTGGCCGACAATACGGAAATATTCGTATCTTTCGCCCCTATCAAGTGACCGGTGAGTAGGGTTGAATGTGGCAATGGTCACACCGGCTCCCACCCCCCGCCCAGCCGGAGCCGCCGTCACCGTGTCGCGCGGGGTGCGCGTCGGCTACGGGGTCGGATCGGTCTGCACCGCGACGTTCTCCACGGTCCCGGGCCTGCTGCTGCTGTTCTACATGACCAACGTGCTGGCCGTGCCCGCCTGGATCGCCGGCGCGGTGGCCTTCCTGCCCAAGCTCTGGGACATGGTCATCAACCCCTGGGTGGGCCAGCGCTCCGACCGCACGGTCTCCCGGCTCGGCCCGCGCCGCCCCTGGATGCTGCTGGGCGCGGTCACCCTGCCGGTGACCTTCGCGCTGACGTTCGCCGGGCCGCCCCTTACCGGCCTGCCCGCCGCGCTGTACGTCACCGTCTGCTACTTCCTCACCGCCACCGCCTACGCCTTCTACGAGGTGCCCTACAAGGCGATGGCCACCGAGATGACCGACGACTACCACGAACGGTCGTCGCTGCTGCAGTGGAAGATGGTCTTCCTGGGCCTGGCGATCCTGCTGTCCGGGGCCGGAGCGCCGGCCCTCGCCGGGACCGAGGTGACCGGCTACCGGCTCATGGGCCTGGTCATCGGCGCGGTGCTGCTGGTGTCCATGCTCGCCTCCGTCACCGGTACGGCCCGCGCCCCGCTGGCCGGCCGGGCCGAGGCCGAGCCGTCGCTGCGGGCGCAGTTCGCCGCGGCCCGCTCCAGCCGGCCGTTCCTGGTCCTGCTCGCCCTGAGCTGCGCGCAGATGTTCGCCGCGGGCACCCTGCTGGCGGGCGCGCCGTACTTCGCCACCTACGTCCTCGACGCGCCCGGGGCGACCACCACGCTCTTCCTGTGCGTGGTCGGACCGCTGCTGGTCACCATGCCGCTGTGGATGTGGCTGTCACGGCGTTACGACAAGCGCGGCGCGATGGTGCTGTCGGCGGTGCTGTTCACCGCCGGCACGGCCGCGATGGCGCTCTCCGACCGGTTCGGCACGGGCTACGCGCACGCCTGCGTGCTCGTCGTCGGCGTCGGCTACGCCGGGTTCCAGCTCCTGCAGTTCTCCATGCTCTCGGACGTGGTCGTCCACGACGCGGCGGTCACCGGCAGGCGCCGCGCCGGGGTGTTCACCGGTCTGTGGACGGCCTGCGAGACCGTGGTCTTCGCGCTCGGCGCGCTGGTGCTGGGCTGGCTGCTCGGCGCGACGGGATTCGTGGAGTCCTCCGCCTCGGAGGCGGTGGCCCAGCCGGACTCGGCGATCGCCGCCGCCCTGTACGGCGGAGCGCTGATCCCCGCGCTCGCGGCCGGGGTCAGCGTGCTGCTCACGCTGCGCTATCCCATCACCGCCGAGACGATGCGGGCGGTGGACGCCGCCGGTGTCGCCGACGCCGCCGGTGCCGCCGGAGTCTCCGAGGCTTCCGAGGCCGGGGACGGGGCGGGGGAGGAGCCCGGGGTCACGGCGCGCGCGGGTGACGAACCGGAGCCGGCCGGGGCGTGACCCGGTTCGGGCGGGCCGAGGTGTGACCCGGTTCAGGCCAGTTGAGGCGTGATCACGAGGAAGCCGCAGTCACCGAAGGACAGCACGTCGCCCGGCCGTACCGGGGCCGGCCCGACCAGCCGCCAGTCGTTCAGCCGGGTGCCGTTGAGCGAGCCGAGATCGACGACGATCCAGCCGTCCTCGGCGCGGCGCAGCTCGGCGTGCACCCGTGAGACGGTCAGGTCGGCCAGCACCAGATCACAGGCCGAGCCCCGGCCCACCACGTAGCGGACGCGGTCGTCGCCGGGCAGCGCGAGGCGGGGCAGCCGGGGGCGTCGCCAGGCCGACTCGACCCGGCGGGTGAAGTCGGACGCCGAGGCGACGACGTCGGTCACCATCCGCCGCAGCCGGCCGCGCGGCGGCAGGTCGGCGACCAGGTTCTCCAGCTCGCCCTGGCTGCGGGCGCGCAGTGCCATGTCGACCCGGCCGAGGAACGTCTCGTGCGAGAGGTGGCCCTCGACGGCGCGGTCACGGAGCTCGTTGATGGCGCGGTCGCGGTCCCCATCGGACGCGCGGGACGGGGGAGGCGGCGAGCTCATCCCCCGAGTATCCGCCCCGATGCCGGAACCTGTCCAGAATATGCGGATCTCTTGCCGTGACCATACCGAGTATGCATACTCAGTATCCATGGCGATCCGACAGGGGCTGCTGGCCCTGCTCAGCCAGGGGCCCCGCTACGGCTACCAGTTGCGGGCGGAGTTCGAGGCGTCGACGGGGGCGACCTGGCCACTCAACATCGGCCAGGTCTACACGACGCTCTCCCGCCTGGAACGCGACGGCCTGGTGGCCCCCGGCGAGCAGGACGACCAGGGCCGGGTCGTCTACACGATCACCGAGGCCGGTCGGGCCGAGATGGCGCGATGGTTCGGCACCCCCGTCGCCCAGGCCGACCGGCCCCGGGACGAGCTGGTCATCAAGCTCGCGATGGCGGTCACCGCCGGGGCGGACGTGCGCCCGATCATCCAGGCCCAGCGCACCGCGACCATGGGCACCCTCCAGCGGCTCACCCGCGCCAGGCGGGCGAGCGCGGAGGACCCGGCCCAGCGGCTGGTGCTCGACTCCATGATCTTCCAGGCCGAGGCCGAGCAGCGCTGGCTCGACCACTGCGAGGCCGTGCTCGCGGCCTCCCCCCAGACGCAGGAGAGACAAGCATGAGTTTCGATCCGGTCGTCCGGCTCACGGACGTCGGCCGCCTGCACGGAGACGGCCCGGGAGCCGTGACGGCCCTCTCGGAGGTGAGCCTCGCGGTCGAGGCCGGGGAGCTGGTGGCGGTGATGGGCCCGTCCGGGTCCGGCAAGTCCACCCTGCTCAACGTCGCGGGCGGCCTCGACCGGCCCACCTCGGGTGACGTGGTCGTGGAGGGCGTCTCGCTGACGCGCCTCCCGGCCGGGGAGCTCGCCGCGCTGCGTCGCCGGCACGTCGGCTACGTCTTCCAGGACCTCAACCTGATCCCCTCGCTCACCGCCCTGGAGAACGTGACGCTGCCGCGCGAGCTGGACGGGGTCCGCTTCCGGGACGCCCGCCGCCAGGCGCTGGAGGTGCTCGCCGAGGTCGGCCTCGCCGAGGTCGCCGACCGCTTCCCCGACGAGATCTCCGGCGGCCAGCGCCAGCGGGTGGCGATCGCCCGCGCCCTGGCCGGGGAGCGGCGGCTGATCCTGGCCGACGAGCCGACCGGCGCCCTCGACACCCCGACCGGCGACGAGATCCTCCAGCTCCTGCGCGCCCGCTGCGACGCCGGGGCGGCGGTCCTGCTCGTCACCCACGAGCCCCGCTACGCGGCCTGGGCCGACCGGGTGGTCTTCCTGCGCGACGGCCGGGTCGCCGACACCGCCACCGCGCCGCTGGAGAGCGCCCGATGAGCGCCCCGGCACCCGTCATGACGCGCACCGGGACGACGGGAGCCGCGCGTTCCCGGCCGGCCGCCTTCCTGGCGGCGCTGCGGATCTCCCGGCGGGACGCGCTGCGGGCCCGGGGCCGCAGCGCGCTGATCATGGTGATGGTCGGCCTGCCCGTCCTGGTCATCGTCTTCGCCCTGATCTTCGCCGCGACGGCGGATATCACCCGGAGGGAGGGGCTCACCGCGCGGATCGGCAGCGCCGACCTGCGGATCGTGACACTCGGGCGGCCCGATACCGACGGCCGCGCATCGACGCCCACCTCGCCGGCCGAGGTCATGAGGCTGCTCGGGCCCGGGGCCCGGATCATCCCGGCGAACGAGGGAAGCGCCGACTTCCGGGGTGAGCGCGGCTACGACAACGCGTCCGCGCGCGAGCTGGACCTGCGAGACCCCCTGACGAAGGGGATGTACCGCCTGCTGCGGGGCCGCCTCCCGGCCGCGCCCGGCGAGATCGTGGTGACCCCCGGCGCGGAGGAGCGGGGGATGCGGTTCGGCACGACACCGGCCGTGACCTTCAAGCTGACCCCGATGCGGGTGGTCGGGGTCGTCGAGCACCCGCACCAGACGAAGAGCGCGGAGATCATCGGCCTTCCGGGCACCCTGCTGTTCGACAGGGCCGACGGGCGCGGCACCGGCTGGCTGGCCGACACCCCGAAACCGGTCACCCTCCGGGACATCCGCGGGCTCCAGGCGGCGAACCTGAACGTCGAGGCCCCCGCCACCGTCAAGGACACGAGCGACTATCGCGACACCCGGGACATCGTGGCCGTCGGCCTGATCGTGGTGATGGGTGTGCTGGAGGTGGTGCTGCTGGCCGGTCCGGCGTTCGCGGTGGGGGTGCGGCGGCGTCGGCGGGAGCTGGCGCTGGTCGCGGCGCAGGGCGGCTCACCGGGGCAGGTGAGGATGGTGCTGCTGGCCGACGGGGTGGTGCTGGGCGGCGGTGCGGCGCTGCTCGGGCTGGTGCTGGGCGTCGGCCTCGGGGCGCTGTCGGCCGTGCTGGAGGCGGGCCGGCTGATCGGCGGAGTGGGTCCGCTGGACGTCCCCTGGGTGCCGGTGCTGGCCGTCGCCGCGCTGGGGGCGGCCAGCGGGGTGGCGGCGGCGGTGCTGCCCGCCGTACGGGCGGCCCGGCAGGACGTCGCGGCGGTGCTCGCCGGGCGCAGGAGTCCGGCGCGTGACCGCGCGGGCCGTCCGATCATCGGTGCGGTCCTGGTCGTCGCGGGAGCCGTGGCCGCCGTGCGCGCCATCGGGTCCGACCGGGTCTGGGTCCTCGCCGCGGAGATCCTGGCCCTGCTGGGGCTGGTCGCGCTGACGCCTTCCATGGTCCGGCTCGCGGCGGCGGCCGCCAGGGCGCTGCCGCTGCCGCTGCGGCTGGCCGCCCGCGACGCGGCCCGCAACCGGGGCCGCACCGCTTCCGCCGTCGCGGCGGTCCTGACGGCGGCCGCCGCCTTCACGATGGCGGCCGTCGCGTTCGACAGCAACCTCGCCGAACGGCGCGACGCCTTCCACCCGACGCTTCCGGCCGGGACCGTGGAGATCGACGGCTCGCGCCTCGACGACGCCCGATGGGCCAGGGCCAGGACGATCGTCGAGCGCGCCCTGCCCGGCGCGCCGCTGATCGAGGCCGTCGCGCTCCGCGACACCCGGGGAGCCGCCGTGGAGCTCTCGGTCGGACACCTCGACGCTGCGGACGGCATGTACCTCGGCAACCCCTTCGGCGTGAGCCTGCCGGTGGGGGACGGGCGGTTGCTGGAGTTCGTCCAGGGACGGCGGGACCCGGTCGCGGCGGCGGCGTTCGCCGCGGGCAGGGCCGTGGTGTTCGACCCGCGCCTGGTGCGCGACGGACGGCTGCGGTTGTCCACCGTGCACTTCGCCGGCCACGACTCATCCGAGGCTCCGAGGGATCTCACCGTTCCCGCGGTCGTGGCGCGGGCCGCCGACCCCCGGCGCGCCGTCGCGGTGCTCCCCGTCTCGGCCCTGCCCGCCCTCGGCCTGAAGCCCGAGGCGCGCGTGCTGTACGCCGCCCCCTCCTCCGTCCGGCTCACCGAGGAGCAGGAGGTCAGGCTGGGGCGGGAACTGACGATCATGGCCGGTCCGGTCGGCGTGACCTTCGTGCGTGACCTCGACTCGTACGGCTTCGTCAAGCCGCTGCTGTTCCTGGCGGCGGCGGTCCTGGCGCTGGGCGGCACGCTCGCCGCCACCGGCCTCGCCGCGGCCGACCTGCGTCCCGACCTCGCCACCATGGCCGCCGTCGGCGCGAGGCCCGGCACCCGGCGGCTGGTCGTCGCCGGCCAGGCGGGGTTCATCGCCGGGCTCGGCGCGCTGGCCGGCGCCCTCGCGGGGATCCCCGCCGGGATCGTGGTGGCCGGGTCGTCGATGCCGTACGGCTACCGCGCCTGGGCGCCCGACCCGTCGTCGTTCCTCGACCGGCTGCCGCCGGTCGAGCTCCCCTGGCTCTTCCTCGCCGCGCTGGTGGTCGGCCTGCCGCTGCTGGCGGCGCTGGTCGCGGGGGCGTTCACCCGGACCCGGGTCACCCTGACCCGCCGGGTCACCTGACCGTGTCCCGCCGGGTCGCCTGACCGCCTGGCCTTCCCGGTCGCCGGGGGCGGCGGACCGCCGGTGTCCCGCCGTCCGATGCGACGGGATGCCGGTGCTTCGCCGCCCGGTGCGGCGAGGGTACGCCGCGCCGGGCGTCCGGGCTGGTAGGTGTGGTGATGACGTTCCGATCACCCGATCCCGGCGGCGAGCGAGACGGCGAGCGAGACGATGCCCGACAGCGTTCCCGGCGACCCGCCGGACGGCCCGCCGGGTGGCGAGCCGGTTCGGCGCCGCCGGTGCCGGTGGACCCGGTACGGCCGGCGCCGGCCGTACCGGGTCCACCGGCACCGGTCGTTCCGGCGCGGCGGCGTTCCCGCGGCGTCCGTGGCGCCGACCGTCCCGGCGGGCGCTGTTCGGCGCCGTCTACGGGACCGTCCTGGCCAGCAGCCTGGCCGCGGCGCTCGACAAGGCCGGTGTACCGCCCAACCCCGGCATCGTGAAGGCGCGGGGAACGACGCACGGCGGCGCGTGGACGGTGACGGTCCGGGGCCCCTCCGGCGCGGGCGGGGCGTCCCGCCCGCGCGGAAGGCGGCCTCAGTCGGTCACGTCGGCGCAGACCACGTGGGCGCAGAGCTCGATCATCCGCCGCTCGGTGCGCGCGTCGGCGACCCGCGCCATCAGGATGGGCGCCTCGCTCGCGGCGAGCTGCGGCAGCCGGGCGCGCACCCCGCGGTGGATGTCCCGGACCACGTCCTCGGCCGCCGTCATGTGGACCTTGACGTGCAGCATGATCCCGGGCGCGCCGGAGGAGGTCTTGGCCTCGGAGATCCACACGTGGTGGACGAGCGGGTAGTCGGCGAGGACCTGCGCGATCGCGACCCGCAGCGCGGGCAGGATGGGGTGGCGGCAGCGGCTGTAGCCCGGGTCCACCATCTGCATCGGCCCCGACAGGTGGGGCCGGGGGGCGGGGATCCACGGCTGCGCGGGTGCGGCGGGGACGGCGGCCCGCTGCTGGGGGCGGACCGGCGCGGGACGCGACACCGTGGCCATCGCCCCGGTGGCGTACGCCGTCGGGGAGGTGGACGTCAGCGCGGGCGTGGGACCGCTGCGGGTGGAGTCGAGGTATCGCCTGAGGTCCTCGATGGGGACGGCGGCGGCCGCCGGTCCCGCCGCGTCGATCACGATCTCCCGCACACCGGTGACGCGTTGGATGTCGAGGATGGTGCCGGCGTCGCAGGCCGACAGGGAGTGGCTGCCACGGTGCCGCGCGTAGGTGCTCGCCGAGGTGTACCCGAGGAGCACGCGTTCACCGGTCTGCGTCGTGCCGAGCACGACGGAGCGGTCCGGCCGCACGGCGACCAGGAGTCCCCATTCGGCGAGCGCCGCCAGTAGCCGGTGCGGGCCGCCGTGCTGTGCGAGCACGTCGCCGAGAGCGGGGTTCCCGATGCTCATATGAGGAACGATAGGTAGGGGACCACGGCTTATGAGGGTAATCGTGAACTTTTGTGGTGAGCAATACCAAGTTGAATTTTGTAGGTATGAGATCGTCTCGGATGGGTAGCGTCAAGACCCTGTCTCGTATGCCGGGACACTCGTGAACACGTTCACAAGCGCCGATAGACTCGAGAGGTCGTGCAGCAGCCTCTCGTCTTAAGGATCCCGCCTGTGAACAAGCCCGTCGTACTGGTCGCAGAGGAACTCTCCGAGGCCGGTCTCGCGGTCCTGGGCGCGGACTTCGACGTCCGCCACGTCGACGGCGCCGACCGCGCGCAGTTCCTGCCCGCCCTCGCCGGGGTCGACGCCCTCATCGTGCGCAGCGCCACCCAGGTGGACGCCGAAGCGATCGCCGCCGCGCCGAAGCTCCGGGTCGTCGCCCGCGCCGGCGTCGGACTGGACAACGTCGACGTCGAGGCCGCCACCAAGGCCGGTGTCATGGTCGTCAACGCCCCGACCTCCAACATCACCAGCGCCGCCGAGCACACCGTCGCGCTGATCCTCGCCTCCGCGCGCAACGTCGCCCAGGCGCACTCCGCGCTCAAGGGCGGCGAGTGGAAGCGCTCCAAGTACACCGGCGTGGAGCTCGACGAGAAGGTCGTCGCCATCCTCGGCCTCGGCAAGATCGGCCAGCTCGTCGCCCAGCGCCTGCAGCCGTTCGGGGTCGAGCTGATCGCCTACGACCCCTACCTGCAGCCGGCCCGCGCCGCGCAGATGGGCGTCCGCCTGGTGTCGCTGGAGGAGGCCCTCGCCGAGGCCGACTTCATCACCGTGCACCTGCCCAAGTCCAAGGAGACCATCGGGCTCATCGGCGACAAGGAGCTGCGGGCCGTCAAGCCGACGGTGCGCCTGATCAACGTCGCCCGCGGCGGCATCATCGACGAGGGCGCCCTGTACGCCGCGATCAAGGAGGGCCGGGTCGCCGGCGCCGGCATCGACGTCTTCCCCAAGGAGCCGGTCACCGACAGCCCGCTGTTCGAGCTGGACCAGGTCGTCGTCACCCCGCACCTGGGCGCCTCCACCCACGAGGCCCAGGAGAAGGCGGGCACCCAGGTCGCGCGCAGCGTGAAGCTGGCCCTGGCCGGGGAGTTCGTGCCGGACGCCGTCAACGTCCAGGGCGGCGCCGTCGCCGAGGACGTCAAGCCCGGCCTGCCGCTGGCCGAGAAGCTCGGCCGGGTCTTCACCGCGCTGGCCGGTGAGGTCGCCACCCGCCTGGACGTCGAGGTCCGCGGCGAGATCGCCGCGCACGACGTGCGGGTGCTGGAGCTGGCCGCGCTCAAGGGCGTCTTCGCCGACGTGGTGGAGGACTCCGTCACCTACGTCAACGCCCCGCTGCTGGCCAAGGACCGCGGGGTGACCGTCGAACTGGTCACCAGCCAGGAGAGCCCCGACTGGCGCAACGTGGTGACCGTGCGCGGCGTCCTCGCCGACGGCCGTACGGTCTCGGTCTCCGGCACGCTGTCCGGCCCGCGGCAGATCACGAAGATCGTCGAGGTCAACGGCTACCAGATGGAGATCGAGCCGACCGACCACCTGTCGTTCTTCGCCTACAGCGACCGTCCCGGCGTCGTCGGCATCGTCGGCCGCATCCTCGGCGACCACGGCATCAACATCGCCTCGATGCAGGTGTCCCGCGACGTCAAGGGCGGCAAGGCGCTCATCGCGCTGACCGTCGACACCACGATCCCGGCCGACGTGGTGGACCAGATCGCCGGCGAGATCGGCGCCGACAGCGGCCGCTCGGTCGACCTGGCCGACTAGGCCGCCGCGCCGCGGGTCCCCGGCACGGCGGGGGCCCGCGAAGGGACGCCTTCCGGCCCTCTTCGCGGCCGTTCTTTGTCTCGCCATGTGAGAAATATGGACAACGGGCGAGACGGCGTTCCGGTGGGCGGGTACTGTGACAGGAAATGCGCCAGGTTCTCGTAATCCTTACCTGCCGCGGCGGGGCCTGACGGGCAGGCCGGCACCTCGCCGCGGTGCGGTGGCGTTCGCCGGCTTCACCTTCGCGTCGCGGATCCGCGACCCGGATCCGTGGCACCAGGCCCGGTCGGACTCGTGACCGGAGTTCCCAGCCACATTTCCCGCTCGCCCGTGAACGAGACGAGGCTTGTCATGTACGACATGTATCCCTGGAACCGCCCGGAAGAGAACAAGGACGAGGCCGCCGACGCGCTGCAGACCGCGCTGGACCGGCGTGACAACGGCGGAGTCCCCATCCGCTGATCCGGATAGGCGGAGGAGCCGCCGGCCGGGGATCGGGGCCGGCGGTCTCCCGCCGCGTCAGGCGCTCTTCGCGCCGTCCTTCTTCGTGTCCTTCGCGGCGTCCTTGCCGGTCGACATGGTGCCGTTCTCGATCGCGAGCTTGACGCCCTCGCGGTCGGGGCGGACGGCCCCGGCGAAGACGCTGCGCCGCCAGGAGCTGAGCTTCTCCTCGCGGACGACGTCGCCGGTGCGCGGGGCATGGACCATGTAGCCGGGTCGGCTGATCATGCCGACGTGGCCGAGGCCGCTGAAGAAGACGAGGTCACCGGGCTTGAGGTTGTTCCAGGAGATCTTCTTGTCGAAGGCCGCGTACTGGTCGTAGGTGACCCGGGGGAGCTTGATGCCGGCGGCGCCGTAGGCGCGCTGCATCAGGCCGGAGCAGTCGAAGCCGCCGTGGCCGGTGCCGCCCCAGACGTAGGGGGTGCCGCGCTTGGACATCGCCCACTTCACGGCCTTCTTCCAGGCGGGCTCGGGAGCCTTGGCAGGGGTGGCCTGCGCCGGCTCGGACGTGGACCCGGGCTTGGCGGTGGACTCGGGCTCGGCGGTGGCCGAGGGGGCGGGGGCCGGCGTGGGAATGGCGGCCGGGAGCGCCGTGGCGAGCGTGGGGGAGGGGGCGACCACCGGGGAGGGGGTCGGTGTGGCGGCCATGGCGGCGGCGGGGGCCGCGAGTGCGGCGGCGCCGACGGCGACGATGGACAGGGCACGGGGGAAAAGCTTGCCGGACAGGGCGATTCCTTCCATAAGGCCTGCCGGGTTAGCTGTCGGACTCGGGCGTGGAGGCCGCCCTACGGCGCGATGACGCGCTGATTCGCCCCAAGGAAGACCCCCGTATGCGGGCAGCAGGAAGCACGCTCACTGGAAGCGGAGCCGTGTCTCCGGCGCCCCGGGTGTTTTCCGGAAGGTGGGTCCCCGGCTCCCCGGGGCCGGACATGGGGGTGGCCCACGGGGATTAGGCGTCGATACGAACGGGAGGACGATAACGAAAGTTCATGAATCGGTCAATACCACGCAAAATCGGACAAATTGATCAAGCGTCGCATGACACGCCGTTGCGTCCGTACCGTGAGATGGGTGTTCGGCAGCCGAGACGAACCGGTAGGGTGCGTGCATGGATTCGCGCAACATTCGCCTGGCAGTCATCCCTGGTGACGGGATCGGAGTGGAAGTCGTCGCCGAGGGGCTGAAGGTCCTCCAAGCGGTCGGCGCCAAGGCCGAGACCACCACCTACGACCTCGGCGCCAAGCGTTACCACGCGACCGGCGAGGTCCTCACCGACGTGGTCCTGGACGAGCTGCGCGGATACGACGCGATCCTGCTCGGCGCGGTCGGCGACCCCAGCGTGCCCCCGGGCGTCCTGGAGCGTGACCTGCTGCTCAAGCTCCGTTTCCGGCTCGACCACTACGTCAACCTCCGCCCGGTCAAGCTCTTCCCCGGCGTGGAGACCCCGCTCGGCGGAGCCCGGCCCGAGGACATCGACATGATCGTCGTCCGCGAGGGCACCGAGGGCCCGTACGCCGGGGCCGGGGGCGTGATGCGCCGGGACACCCCGCAGGAGATCGCCACGCAGGAGTCGCTGAACACCGCGTTCGGCGTCGAGCGCGTCGTCCGCTACGCCTTCGACAAGGCGCGCAACCGCCCCCGCAGGAAGCTCACGCTGGTCCACAAGACCAACGTGCTCACCTACGCCGGAGACCTCTGGTCCCGCACGTTCGACCGGGTCGGCCAGGAGTACCCCGAGGTCCAGACCGACTACTGCCACGTCGACGCGGCCTCGATGTTCTTCGTCACGCAGCCGGAGCGGTTCGACGTGATCGTCACCGACAACCTCTTCGGCGACATCCTCACCGACATCGGCGCCGCCGTCGCCGGCGGCATCGGCCTGGCGGCCAGCGGCAACGTCAACCCCGACCGCACCGCGCCGAGCATGTTCGAGCCGGTCCACGGCAGCGCGCCCGACATCGCGGGCCAGGGCAAGGCCGACCCGACGGCCACGATCCTGTCGGTCGCCATGCTCCTCGACCACCTCGGCCTGACCGAGGAGGCCGCCCGGGTCGAGCAGGCCGTGGCCGACGACCTCCTGGAGCGGCAGACCGGCTGGACGGCCCGGACCACCCACGAGATCGGCGACGACATCGCCGCCCGAGTAGCCGGCTGAGAGGCCGCCTACCCGATTCACCCACGCGCCCGGCGGCTCCGCGAGCCTCCGGGCGCTGCTTTTTGCCCGCAGTGGCACGCCCACTGCCGACTTTGTCCTACATGCAGTAGTTTCCCGGTATCCGGTCCATCGCAGAATGGACTGAGGTGCAGTTCGACTCGAAGAGAAGGATCCCCGCCATGACCACTGCTCAGAAGCTCAGCTTCGACGTGCAGCTATCCGACCACGCCCGCACCGCGGCCGAGCGCGAGCAGGTACTGGCGAACCCCGGATTCGGCCAGGTCTTCACCGACCACATGATCCGGATCGACTACACCGAGGGCCGGGGCTGGCACGACGCGCGGCTCATGCCGTACGGCCCGCTGACCCTCGACCCGGCGACCGCGGTCTTCCACTACGCCCAGGAGTTCTTCGAGGGATTGAAGGCGTACCGCCAGGAGGGCGGGTCGATCGTGTCGTTCCGGCCGCAGGCCAACGCCGCCCGGTTCAACCTCTCGGCGGGCCGGATGGCCATGCCCGAGCTGCCGGAGGAGACGTTCGTCGAGTCGCTGGAACTGCTCGTCCAGACCGACCGCGACTGGGTGCCCACCACCCCCGGCCACAGCCTCTACCTGCGCCCCTTCATGATCGCCACGCAGCCGGCGCTCGGGGTGAACCACCCGTCCTCGACCTACTCCTACATGGTGATCGCCTCCCCGGCGGCCTCCTACTTCGGCGGAAGCCGGCCCGTCTCGGTCTGGCTGTCCACCGAGTACACCCGCGCCGCCCCCGGCGGCACCGGGTTCGCCAAGTGCGGCGGCAACTACGCCGCCGCCTTCGTGGCCCAGCGCCAGGCCGTCGCGCAGGGCTGTGACCAGGTGGTCTGGCTCGACGCGAACGAGCACCGCTACGTCGAGGAGATGGGCGGGATGAACCTGTTCTTCGTCTACGGTGACCGCCTCCTCACCCCCGCCCTCACCGGCACCCTCCTGCCCGGCATCACCCGCGACTCGATCCTCACCATGGCCTCCGACCTCGGCCTGACCGCCGAGGAGGGGCGCCTGTCCATCGAGGAGTGGCAGGCCGGCGCGGAGTCCGGCGAGCTCACCGAGGTCTTCGCCTGCGGCACCGCCGCGGTCGTGACCCCGGTCGGCGCGGTCAAGGGCGCCGACCGCGCCTGGACGATCGGCGACGGCACCCAGGGCCCGGTCACCACCCGCATCCGCGAGGAACTGGTCGGCATCCAGTACGGCACCCGCCCCGACCCCTACCACTGGGTCCACAAGATCTGCTGAGAAAGCGTCCCGGGGTGGGCGGCGCGGCGACTCCCGTGCCGCTCGCCCCGTGTCCCGGAGTCGACCCGGTACGGGAGGGCCGATTCGGAAAGCCGTGAAGAGCCCGGACCGCCGGACGTTCGTGACGTGGAAGCGGGCCCTGAAGGCGCGCCCCCGCCCGGGATTCGGGGGGATTCTCGTCAGTGTTCTCGAATCAGTTCTTCCTGATCACGGTGAGGCCGTCGGCCATGGGCAGCATGATCGAGGTGACCCGGTCGTCCGCCGTGACCAGGTCGTTGAACTCGCGCATCGCCCGGGTCTCCGCGTCGTCGGCGGTGGGGTCGGCGACCCGCCCGCCCCACAGCGTGTTGTCGGCCAGGATCAGCCCGCCGGGGACGAGCCGCTCCATCAGCAGCTGGTAGTAGACCGGATAGCCCGCCTTGTCGGCGTCGATGAACGCGAGGTCCACGCCCTGCCACGGCGGCAGCTCCGCGAGTCGTTCGGCGGCCGGGCCGAGTCGCAGCTCCACCCGGTCGGCGACACCCGCCTTGTCCCAGTAGCGCCGGGCGACGTCCGTCCACTCCTCGCTGGCGTCGAAGCAGGTCAGCCTGCCGCCGGGGGCGAGCCCGCAGGCGATGCAGATGGAGGAGTAGCCGGTGAAGGTGCCCACCTCCACCACGTTCGCGGCGCGGCTGACCTGAGTGATCATCGTCAGGAAGCGCCCCTGGTCCGGGGAGACGAGCATGTTCGCGCCCTCGCCGGTCAGCTCGCGGGTCTCCATGGCCAGCGCGTCCAGGACGTCGTCGGGGAGCGTGGTGTGCGCCAGCAGGTACTGCCCGATCGCCGGGTCGATGTAAGTCGCCTTCATGGGGGCCATTCTTGCCGCTCGCCGCGTTCCGACACCGGGAAAACGCCATGTCAGCGCGGCGCGTGTCCCGGATCGTGAGATGTATGTGTCAGATGGTGGTGGAGTACGGGTAGACTCCGAGGCACCATGTTCTACGGTCTGCTCATTATCGGCAGGCGCGCCGGCTGAAAAGGGACAACGCCGGCGCGCAGACCTCTCACGTCCGTGAGGGGTCTTTTTGTTTTCCGGGCTCCGTGGACCTTCGGGAGCCGGACGGCACGCGACGGATCGCCCGAACCCGCCCAAGGAGACTCGAATGACCGACGACCGGTTCCACGTGTACGACACGACGCTCCGTGACGGAGCCCAGCAGGAGGGCCTGAACCTCACGGTGGCCGACAAGCTGGCCATCGCTCGTCACCTGGACGACCTGGGCGTCGGTTTCATCGAGGGCGGCTGGCCCGGCGCCAACCCCAAGGACACCGAATTCTTCAGGCGCGCTCGAACAGAGCTGGACCTGAAGCACGCGCGGCTCGCCGCGTTCGGCGCGACCCGCCGGGCGGGCGTGAAGGCGGCCGACGACCCGTTGGTGGCCGCGCTGCGCGAATCCGGCGCGCCGGTCGTGACCCTTGTCGCCAAGAGTCACGACCGGCACGTGGAGCTGGCCCTCCGCACGACCCTTGAGGAGAACCTCGCGATGATCCGCGACACGGTCTCCCACCTTCGTGCGGAGGGCCAGAGGGTCTTCCTCGACGCCGAGCACTTCTTCGACGGCTACCGGTCCAACCCGGCCTACGCGCTGGAGGTCGTGCGCACCGCGGCCGAGGCGGGCGCCTCGGTGATCGCGCTGTGCGACACCAACGGGGGCATGCTGCCCGACGAACTGGCCGAGGTCGTGCAGGCGGCGGTGGGGACCTCCGCCCGGATCGGCATCCACTGCCACGACGACACCGGCTGCGCGGTGGCCAACACCCTCGCCGCGGTCAAGGCGGGCGCCACCCACGTGCAGGGCTGCGCCAACGGGTACGGCGAGCGCTCCGGCAACGCCAACCTGTTCACCGTCGTGGCCAACCTGCAGCTCAAGCGGGGCTTCGACCTCGTCCCGACGGAGTCGCTGTCGGAGATGACGAGGATCGCGCACGCGATCACCGAGGTGACCAACGTCACCCCCAACTCCCACGCCCCCTACGTGGGCGTCTCGGCCTTCGCGCACAAGGCCGGGCTGCACGCCAGCGCGATCAAGGTGGACCCCAACCTCTACCAGCACATCGACCCGGCCCAGGTGGGCAACGACATGCGGATGCTCGTCTCCGACATGGCCGGCCGCGCCTCCGTGGAGCTCAAGGGCCGCGAGCTGGGCTACGAGCTGCCCGCGGAGACCTCGCGCGAGCTGGTGGACCGCGTCAAGGACCTGGAGTCGAAGGGCTACACCTTCGAGGCGGCCGACGCCTCCTTCGAGCTGTTGCTCCGTGACACCGTGGCGGGCCGCCGGACGCGCCACTTCACGGTCGAGTCCTGGCGGGTGATCGTCGAGCGGACCCGCGGGGCCGAGCTGGTCAGCGAGGCCACGGTCAAGCTGCACGCCAAGGGGGAGCGGATCGTCTCCACCGGCGAGGGCAACGGCCCGGTCAACGCGCTGGACAAGGCGGTCCGGCTGGGGCTGGAGCGGCTCTACCCCGAGCTGGCCCGGCTGGAGCTCACCGACTTCAAGGTCCGCATCCTGGAGGGCACGTACGGCACCGGCGCGGTCACCCGCGTGCTGATCACCACCAGCGACGCGGATGGCGAGTGGTCCACCGTGGGCGTCGACGAGAACATCATCGAGGCCTCCTGGCAGGCCCTGGAGCAGGCCGTCACCTACGGGCTGTTCCGGGCGGGCCACGCCGCCGGCTGACCGTCGACGGGGTACGGTCCCGCGGACCGTACCCCGGCCGGAGGCTCAGCGCAGGTCGGACCCGGAGACCTTGAAGCTCACCGCGCCCTCGGAGGTCCCCACGGTCACCTTGGAACCGGAGCAGGAGAACGAGGGCTTGTCGGCGCCCGGCACCACGACGGTGAGCACCGGGTCCGCCGACGCGGGGGAGACGACCGCCGGGGCGGGCTGCTTGTTGAGGTAGGCGGTGGAGACCCAGCCCTGGTAGGGGTTCCGCTGCCCGCGGATCACCTTCAGCCCGCTCACCGGCTTGCACGAGGGCATCGAGACCTGCGCCAGCGTGGCCTTCCAGCCCGCCTTGTCCTTGACCACGACGCGGCCGCCGGAGGCGGAGACGGTGGACAGCTCCGAGGCGAGATGCCAGGTGGTGGAGATCCTGGAGCCCTTGGGCGCCGTGTCCAGCACGGCCATCACGTCGCGTCCGTGGTTGACCAGCACCGAGCGGGTCCTCGGCACGCCGTAGGCCCGGTCGGTCAGCCGGTAGCTCTGCCGGTCCTCGCCGATGGACGACCTGCTCAGGGCGGTGGCCGTCCTCCCGCGGAACGGCCGTCCCACCACGGCCGGGGTGTTGTGCGCCTGCGGCGACATCGTCCAGCGGCGGTAGGTGTTCTCCTCGTAGGAGTGGAAGCCCACGTCCACCAGGACGTCGCGGCCCTGGGCGTAGTAGGTCACGCCCAGGTGGTCCTCGTGCCCGTGGTACTTCAGGCCGGGGCCGAAGCGGATGGAGTAGAACGCCGACTCGGGCTTGTCCCAGTCGGTGCGCCCGTAGACGTAGCCGTTGCCGAACACCTTGACCTTCGCCTTGGGGTGGTCGTAGCCGACCGGCCGGACGTCCGCGCCGCCGTCGCCGATCGGGACCATGAACCCGTTCGGCTGGGTGGAGTGGGCGATGAAGGTCTCCAGCCCCTCCCACCGCTTGGCGATCTCGGCGGGGACCTTGAGGCCGCACGCCTTGATGTTGTCCATCGCGACCCTGAGTCGCTCGTGGACGTAGACCGCGTAGCGCGGCGCCTGCTCGCGCAGCACGCCCTGGGAGTCGACGTCCAGCTTGACCGTCTCGATCAGGCGCCGCAGGGCGAGGCCGGACCATTCGGAGCGCTTGTAGCGGCACCCGATGCCCAGCAGCGCGATGTCCTGGTCGATGCCGTGGTTGTGGCCCTTCTCGTACAGGCGGGGGTCGGACAGCACCGCGGCGTGCTCGGCCAGGCTCTTCGACAGCCAGGACTCCTGGACGTGCTTGCTGAGGCAGACCAGGGCGGGGGCGCGCAGCGCGACGGGGTGCTCCTGCCAGGCGTACGGGCTGGCCTTCGGGCCGCCGCGGCGCGGGTTGTCGGTCACCCAGTCCTTGGCGATCTCGGTGGCGCGGGTCAGGTAGGACCTGTTCCCGCTGGTCTCGTACTCGGCCACCAGCCGCCCCATCCAGCGCAGCGAGTGGAAGACCATGCTCCAGGAGCGGTTGCGGTAGGGGTCGGTGCGCCAGTTGACGTCCTTGCCGACCTTGACCGGCGGCAGGTCCAGGAACTCGACCTCGCCGTTCATGATGTCCGGCGCGGTCGGGGTGGCCGGGAGCCAGTCGCCCTGGCACTCGGAGGTGCGTTCCACCGCGGCCCGCGCCGGGCCGGTCGCCGTGCCGTAGCTCAGGAGGAGGACGGCGGAGAGGATGAGTGCTCTGGTGCGGCGGCGCACGCCTGTTCCTTCCGGGGCTGACGACGAGGGCGGATCATGCTGTCCGAATCCCACCAAACCGGTCAAGTTGGAAGGAGAGCTTTCAGGAGATCGTTAGCAACTAGATGCGCGCCGCGGGTTTGACGGCGGTTACGGTGGCGCGCCCGCTCCGCCCACCGGCCTCCCCGACCTCACCGGCCGCCTCTCCGGCCGACCTCGTCACGCCCGTCCGGCCTCGTCGTGCTCACCGGCCGCCCCGCCCGCGGACCGCGTCGCCGCCTGGTTCATGCTGGGCGCATGCGACTCGCCGACATCGTGACCCCCGAGACCCCCGCCGCCCGCGCCGCGCTGGAGGTCGCCACCGAGTACTGCTCGCCCGCCCTGCTGAACCACTCCGTCCGCGCCTACCTGTGGGCGGCGGCCTACGGGGCGATGAACGGCATCGCCTTCGACGCCGAGCTGCTGTACGTCTCGGCGATGCTGCACGACATCGGCCTGGTCCAGGAGTTCGACAGCCACACCGTGCCGTTCGAGGAGGCCGGGGGCCACGTCGCCTGGGTATTCGGCGCCGGGGCGGGGTGGCCCGTGGCGCGGCGGAGGCGCGCCGCCGAGGTGATCGTGCGCCACATGTGGGACGAGGTGGACGTCGAGGCCGATCCCGAGGGCCACCTGCTGGAGCTGTCGACCGGCCTGGACATCTCCGGACGGCGGCCGGAGGCGTTCCCCGCCGAGCTGCGCGCCGAGGTGCTCGGCCGCCATCCCCGGCTGGGCATCGGCGAGGAGTTCACCGCCTGCATCAAGGGCCAGGCCGCCCGTAAGCCGGACAGCCTGGCCGCGGGCTTCGTCCGCAACGGCGTCGCCGGGCGGATCGCGGCGAACCCGCTGGACCGCTGACGACGCCCGGCCGCCGGCCCGGAAGGGCCGGGACGCTCAGGACTCCTGGCCGTCGGCCCGGAAGGGCCGGGACGCTCAGGACTCCTGGCCGCCCGGGCCGGCGCTCTGGACGACATCGAACGACCACAGCTCCGCCGCGGTGGCGGCCGGCGACCGCCCGTGCCCGTGGCCGGCGCCCTCCCCGTGCCCGTGGCCCTGACCGGCCTCCTGCCCATGGCCGTGACCGGCGCCGCCGCCCTCCCCGTGGCCCCCCTGGAACGCCCGGCTCTCGGTCCAGCGCCTGAAGTCGTCCTCGGAGCGCCAGCGGGTGTAGACCATGTAGCGGTCGGTGCCCTCGACCGGGCGGAGCAGCTCGAACCACTCGAACCCGTCGGCCGACTCGACCATCCCGGCGCGCGAGGAGAACCGGCGTTCCAGCTCCTGGCGCATCTCGGCCGGCACCGTCAGGACGTTTATCTTCACGACCGACACATCTTCTCCCTGGTGTTCGAGGTGTTGGCTGTGCCGGCCACTCTACGACCGGCGTCCCTCAGGCGACGGTCCGGCGGGGGCGTGGCGGCTCGGCCAGGCTCACCTTGGCCACGGCCGGGACGTGCTCGGTCTCCAGCACCTGGCGCATGCGCGGGACGGCCACCCCGCCGATCTGCTCGCAGATCGCGCTCATCGGGGTGGTCTCGTCGGCCGTCAGGCGGAGCCGTACGGCGGGGTGGGCGCTCGTGCCCGTCATGGCGGCGGTGACGTCGTGGATGGCCGGGTGCGCGCCGACCTCGGCCGCCATCGCCTCGGTCACCGTGTCCGCGCGGACGTCGGTGGCGCCGCCCGGGCCGTGTTCCAGGCGGATGCCGCGCAGCCTGCCGCTGCGCCCCTGGACGATCAGCCAGCGCAGGCCGTACAGGGCGAGTACCACCGCGGCCAGGGAGAGCGCCCCCCAGCTCCACGGGGCGGTGCGGGCGAACCCGGCGCGCGTCGCGGGGCTGATCAGCGGTTCCGTGGCGGACGCCCAGCTCTGCGGGAGCAGCCGGGTGCCGCGGACGAGCGCGTAGACGCCGGCGGCGGTCAGCAGCAGCCCGATGATCAGCAGTCCCAGCCGGTTGCCCCGCGCGGTCTTCCTGTCCACCTCCGGCTCACCTCCCTCGTAGCCGTACGCTCACCGGATGGTCGTGCACGGGGGAGAGCTCCTCGATCCGCGCGTGTACGGCCTGCCGTACGGCCTCGGGAAGCCCGGACGTGTCGCGCAGCGTGGTGCGGGCGGTCACCCGGGCGGTCCTGCCGACCAGCCGCACCCGGGCGTGCTCGACGCCCGGCACCCGGTTCGCCGCGTGGGCCAGGGCGCCGGTGAACCCGCGAGGTCGCATGCCGACGATCAGATCCGGGTCGCCGGTCCTGACCGGGACCGTCCTGGTCCGGCCGGGGATGAGCGCGAACAGGACGAGCAGCAGGCCCAGCGCGGTGAGCAGGGTCGCGGCCCCCAGCGCCTGCGGGGACCGCCACGGCGTCGAGGCGGCCCAGGCGAACATCCGGTCGTACGGCACGACGCGCACCGGGCTGCCGAGCAGCGCGGAGATCACCTCCGTCGCGACCAGGCCGCCGACGACGAGCATCAGGGCGGCCGTTATGACGGCGGGGACCACCCGGCGCGGGCGGAAGGCCCGGACGGCCGCCCGGTCGGCGGCCCGGTTCCGCGGGACCGGGCCGACCGCGGACGGGCCGGCCGTCGGTGCCTGTTCCGGAGTTCCCGCGCCGGGTGCGGCGGTCGGTGCCTGTTCCGGGACTCCCGCGCCGGGTGCGGTCGTCGGTGCCCGTTCCGGGGTTCCCGCGCCGGGCGCGGGCGGCGTGCCCGGGGGAGGGGACCCGGTGGGCGTTCCCCCGGAGGGCTCCGGTGGGACGGAGGGCGTGCCCCCGGGGACCGGGTCGGGCGGCCCCGGGACGGAGGGGGCGGTCATGACGTGTCATCTCCCCGGGAAGGCACGAGGTCGGTCACGCCGATGTCGATGTGGCCGACGGAGAGACCGGTGAGGTCGTGGACACGGCGGGCGACGTGCCGCCGGATCTCCTCGGCGACGTGCCGTAGCGGGACGGGGTAGTCCACCGACACGTCCAGTTCCAGGACGGCGAGCTCGTCGTGCACGACGGCCTGGGTGCCGCCCGGGGTCAGCGCGCCGCGCTCGCGGACCCGGTGCACGTGCGGCACCTCCCCGGCGGCCTGGGCGGCGATGCGTGCCACCACCCGCTCGGGGATGTCGGTTCTACCCCGCCGCTCGGGCGGCACGGCCGCCGGGGCGGGCCCGGCACGGGCCGGCTCCCGGGCGGGGACGCCGCCCGGCTCCGGGGGGATGTCCGCCGGAGCGGGCGGCGCGGACCCGGCCGGAGCGGTCATCCGTGCCTCTTGGACAGCTTGGACAGATCCACCGCGTCGCCGTCGACGAGGCGACCGATGATCACCCCGACGGCGCCCAGGACCAGCACCAGCAGAAACGCGCCCAGTCCGCCGAAGGCCGCCGCGAAGCCCAGGGCCACGCCGGCGACCAGGCCGATGAACGACCAGATGGGAAACCCGTTCAACGTATACCTCCGATGTGGACGTTCACCGGGCGGCCGCCCACCAGCGGGGCGAGGGCGGCGCGCACGTCTTCGGCGATCTCCGGCAGCGGCCGTCCCGGCTGGACGACGATGGAGACCTCGACCTGGTCGTCTCGTACGGCGACGCCGGGCACCTTCTCTCCCGGCAGGTAGGTCGCCACCGCGCCGAACGGGCCGCCGGACAGCCCCGCGACGCCGGGGCAGTGCCGTACGGCGTCGGCGACCTCGTGGGCCAGCTCGCTCACTGGACGCGCGCCTCCTGCCCGCTCTCCTGCCCGCTCTCCTGCCGTTCCGGCTCGGGCAGGTGGACGTCGTCGACCCGGATGTTGACCTCGGTGACCTCCAGGCCGGTCATGCGCTCGACCGCCGAGATCACGTTGCGGCGCACCGAGCCGGCCAGGTCTGGGATGGCCACGCCGTACTCGACCACGAGGTCGATGTCGACGGCGGCCTGCCGCTCGCCCACCTCCACGGCCACGCCCTGGGTGACGTTCCGGTCGCCGCCGCCGACCATGCCCCGGACCGCGCCGAGGGCGCGCGCGCCGCCGGCGCCCATGGCGTGGACGCCCTCCAGTTCGCGGGCCGCCATGCCGGCGATCTTCGCGACGACACCGCTGTCGATGCTCGTGGTCCCCTTGGGCGTTATCAGGTCTCCGCCGGATCCCGGGTTGTCGGTCCGCGTCCGCGACGGCGGGGCGCCTTCGCCTCTCGGCCTGTTCGGCGTGCTCGCTTCGGTCACGTCGACTCCCTCCCCCTAGGGGAAGACCGCCCGCTTCCCCGACTATTGCCCATAAAGGGTGGTACCCCTCATAACAATAGAAATCCGGAGATAATGATTCTTGGGGGGATAATGGGAATTTGTGATTCATTGATTGCCATGGCTTTCCGGGGAAATGCCGGGCGGGATTCCCGGTGATCGTGCCGAGGTCCCGGCGGCCGGACGGCGACCGTCCGGGGCCGTCCGGGGGCCGGGGAGCGGGGAGCGGTGGCGGTCCCGGGCGGCTCGCGGGCGCGACTAGCCTTGTCCTGTGCGTATCGCGAGGTTCTCCACAGGTGAAGGTGTCGGATTCGGGGTGGTCGAGGGCGGCCCCGGCGAGGAGTTCGTCTCCGCGATCTCCGGGCACCCGTTCGGCCCGATCCAGTTCACCGGCGAGCGCCACCCGCTCTCGCAGGTCCGGCTGCTCTCGCCGATGCTGCCCAGCAAGGTCGTGGCGATCGGCAAGAACTACGCCGACCACGCCCGCGAGATGGGCGGCGAGGTCCCCGAGGAACCGCTGATCTTCCTGAAGCCGTCCACCTCGGTGATCGGCCACGGGGAGGCCATCGCCTACCCCGTCGGACTGTCCCGGCGGGTCGACTACGAGGGCGAGCTGGCCGTGGTCATCGGCAGGCTCTGCCGCGACGTGCCCGCCGAGCGGGCCCGCGAGGTCGTCTTCGGCTACACCTGCGCCAACGACGTCACCGCTCGCGATCTGCAGAAGAAGGACGTCCAGTTCACCCGGGCCAAGGGCTTCGACACGTTCTGCCCGCTCGGCCCGTGGATCGAGACCGTGCTCGACCCGGACGACCTCGCCATCACCACGACGGTGAACGGCGAGCTCCGGCAGAGCTCGCGCACCTCCAAGCTCATGCACGACATCCCGGCGCTGATCGCTCACGTCAGCGCGGTCATGACCCTGATCCCCGGCGACGTCATCCTCACCGGGACCCCCGAGGGTGTGGGACCGCTGGACGTAGGCGACGAGGTCAGCGTCGGCATCGAAGGAATCGGCACTCTCACCAACCGGGTGGTCTCCCGTGATTAGGGTTCGTTTCGCTCCCTCGCCCACCGGCATGTTCCATGTCGGCGGCGCCCGCTCGGCGCTGTTCAACTGGGCGCTGGCCGAGCAGTCCGGCGGCAGGTTCGTCCTGCGCATCGAGGACACCGACGCCGCGCGCAACCGGCCGGAGTGGACCGAGGGCATCATCTCGGCGCTGGCCTGGATCGGCATCCACGAAGACAGCCCGTTCTTCGAGGGTCCCTACTTCCAGTCGTCCTACGAGGAGCAGCACCGCGAGGCGGTGGCCAAGCTCGTCGCCGCCGGCCGCGCCTACCGCTGCACCTGCACCCGCGACGACGTCAAGGCCCGCACCGGCTCCGAGCACCGCGGCTACGACGGCTTCTGCCGCGAGCGGGGCCTCACCGAGGGCGCGGTCCGCTTCCGCACCCCCGACGAGGGCGTGACGGTCGTCGACGACCTCGTGCGCGGCAGGGTCGAGTTCCCCAACGACGCGATGGAGGACTTCGTCGTCGCCCGCGCCGACGGCTCACCGCTGTTCGCGCTGGCCAACGTGGTCGACGACATCGAGATGCGGATCAGCCACGTGGTCCGCGCCGAGGAGCACCTGTCCAACACGCCCAAGCAGCAGCTGCTGTGGGAGGCGCTCGGCGTGACCCCGCCCGTCTGGGCGCACCTGCCGGTCATCGTGAACGAGAAGCGCCAGAAGCTCTCCAAGCGCCGCGACAAGGTCGCCCTGGAGTCCTACCGCGACGAGGGCTACCTGCCGGAGGCGATGGTCAACTACCTCATGCTGCTCGGCTGGGGCCCCGGCGGCGACCGGGAGATCATGCCCTGGTCGGAGATGGTGCCGCTGTTCCGCCTGGAGGACGTCAACCCCTCCTCGGCGTTCTTCGACGAGAAGAAGCTGCGCGCCTTCAACGGCGAGTACATCCGGGCGCTGCCGCTCGACGACTTCATCGCCCGCTGCGAGCCGTGGCTCGCGCCCGGCTGGGACCGTGAGGTCTTCGCCGGGATCGCCGGTCTCGCCCAGACCCGCCTCGCGGTGCTGTCGGAGATCACGGCGAACGTCGACTTCCTCTTCCTGGACGAGCCCGTCTTCGACCAGGCGTCGTGGGACAAGGGGATGAAGACCTCCGCCCGGGAGATCCTCACCGGTTATCTCGCCCGGCTGGAGAAGGCCGACTTCGACTCCGAGTCGCTCAAGACCGCGCTGGAGGAGGTCGGCGCCGAGCACGGCCTCAAGCTCGGCAAGGCGCAGGCCCCGGTCCGCGTGGCGATCACCGGCCGGACCGTCGGCCTGCCGCTGTTCGAGTCGATCGAGGCGCTGGGCCGCGAGCGCTCCGTCGCCCGCCTCCGCGCCGCCCTCACCCGCCTGGAGGGCTGAACCCCTCCCGGGCTCCGGGGGGAGGGCCGCCTTCCGGGCCTTTCCGGAAAGGACCTCTCCCGGGCTCCCGGGAAGCACGCCGGCGCCCGGACGCGACCCCGCGTCCGGGCGCCCGCCGTATGCGAGGGAGGCTCACGCCGCGGCGATCGGCTCCTGGAGTTCGGTCACCCACCCCCGCGGATCATCGGGGCATTCGAGGTAGAGCTCCCGGGCGTAGCCGGCTGAGCGGTGACCGCTCGTCTCGATCCAGTGGGTCAGCGTCTGGGCCGTGGGCATGATGTCGTCCATCGGGCCGCGGTGCACGATGGTGGCGGCCCGCTCGATCGCGGGCAGGTTCACGACCGTCAGGCCGTGGCCGTCCGCGGGGTCGGCCGCGACCGGCACGGCGGCGTGGACGAGGACGGCCTCGCCGTCCGGGACGTCCTCGTAGTAGGCGATGCCCGGCCCCGCCGGGGTCACGCCCGCCCGCTCCAGCCTGCGGCACAGCTCGTCGAAGAGCGGCCCGACCACCGTGCCGACGTCCTCGGGCCGGTAACTCGCGGCGGTGCCGCTCAGCTCGGCCACCCGTACGGCCGGAATGCGCTTGACCACCACGTCGTCGGTGTTCATGCGTCCCTCGCTTTCGATCGTCCGGAGCCTCGCCTCGATCTGGGCCAGCCGGGCCGCGGTGGCCGCCAGGGCCGCCTCCAGCTCCGCCCGCCGCAACCGCAACATGCCGCGCAGCTCCTCGGTGCTCACCGGCTCGTCCACGATCGCCCGCACCTGCTGGAGGGTGAATCCGAGGTCCTTCAGGGCGATGACGCGGTTGAGCCGGGCGAGCTGGCCGGCCTCGTAGAAGCGGTAGCCGCTGGACGGGTCGATGCGGGCAGGGCGCAGCAGCCCGACGGCGTCGTAGTGGCGCAGCATGCGGACCGAGACGCGGCCGTGTCTGGCGAAGGCTCCGATGGTGAACATGGTCCTCCCACTCCAGGGCCTCACATGGTGTCAGGGTCAAGCCTGCCTGATCTCCGGCTCCGGAGCGGGCCCGGTGCCGGAGGGGACGTCCGTTCCGCCCTCCGGCGGCGCCGGGCGCGGGGCCCGGCGCCGCCTGCGGGTCAGTGGAGACGGGTGAACAGGGTGACCCACTGGTCCGGGTGGACGTGGGCGACGACGCTGTCCGGGTCGAGGCCGGCCTCGGCGAAGGCGGCGTCGACCTCGGCGGCGGGATGGCGGCGGCGCAGCGAGGCGCGCAGGGTGCCGCCGAGCCCGCTGAAGCCGAGCTCGACCAGGTCGCGGTAGGCGGCCATGGCCTCCGGCGGCAGCAGGCCGGCGGGCCTGCGCCGGATGCGCAGGATCGCCGAGTCGACCCCGGGGACCGGGCGGAACGCGGCGCGGTCGATCACGCCGTGCAGGTGCCAGGTGTGGCGGGGCCAGCTCGCCACGGTGAGCATGCTCCACCTGCCGTAGTCGCCGGTGCGTTTGCGGGCGTACTCCAGCTGGGTGACGAGCGTGGCCGAGGTGAGGTTCCTGGCTCGCAGGCACCAGTCGACGATGCGCGCGGTCACCGCGTAGGGGATGTTGCCCACGACGGCGAACGGCTCGGCGGGCGCCCCGGCGGCGGTGAAGTCGCCTCGGACGACCTCGATGCGGTCGTCGTCGCGGGTGCGTGCGGCCAGCCT
This sequence comes from Streptosporangium sandarakinum, assembly GCF_050942225.1. Taxonomy (NCBI): domain Bacteria; kingdom Bacillati; phylum Actinomycetota; class Actinomycetes; order Streptosporangiales; family Streptosporangiaceae; genus Streptosporangium; species Streptosporangium sandarakinum. The sequence continues at coordinate 6,830,052 of NZ_CP192034.1, read as the reverse complement.
CCCGGCCAGCAGCGGATCGATCTCGTAGGCGATGACCTTCCTGCAACGGTCGGCCAGGGCACGGGTGAGGGGGCCCTCTCCCGCGCCGGGTTCGAGGACGAGGTCCCCGGGCTCCGGCGCGGCGGCGGCGACGACGCGGTCGATCTCGCGCGGGTCGGTCATGAAGTTCTGCGAGAGGACGCGCCTGGCCTGGTCGCGGCCGGTTCTCCCGCCGCCGTCGGCCCTGACCTTCTTCTGGGTGTGTGAATGGTTTCCGTGTGCGAATGAACGCGCCACAGCGTTTCCGCCCCTTCGGGGTCCGAGAGATGGATCGGGTCTCGGAAAGCCCTGGGCGCACGCGTGCGGACGCGCGTCGTCGTGAGATGCGGAGCGCGCGTCCTAGCGGGCCAGGGCCCGGGTGGCGCGAGGCCGCTTGACCAGGCCCACCCGGAGGTGGGCGAAGCACAGTGCGTGGTTCATGAATCCAGGTTAGGGAGGGCCGCAACCGGTTTTCCGGCGGGAAATCGGGCGGCGGCGAGCACCACGACGAGGACGGCGGCGAGGGTGGTTCCCGCCGCCATGGCCAGCCAGACGCCGGTGACGCCGAGCGCCGCGCCCAGCGCGTGGGCCAGGCCGAGCTGTACGGCGAAGCCCGCCAGGGTGGCGGCCAGCACCCGGCCCCCGCGACCGCTCGCCTGCAGCGTCCCGCCCGCGGCGATCAGCGCGCCGAACGGGACGAGGTGGAGCGTCATCCACCGCAGGAAGTCCACGGTCCCGGCGGCCACCGCCGCGTCCGAGGTGAACAGCCCTGCCGCGGGCACGGCGACGGCGTTGAGCACGGCCGCCACGACCCCGCCCGCGGCCAGGCCGAGGGACGACGCCGGACCCGCCCGTCCGGACCGGGCCGTCTGGATCATCGCGGCCTGCCGGAGCGCGTAGAAGGCCATCACCCCAGCCAGCATGATCTTGGTGCCGGTGCCGTACGCGGCCAGAGGTGTGACCCCGAACCCGCCGACCAGCTCCACCATGAGCATGCCGACCAGTGACCGCGCCAGGAAGTCCCCGGACATGGGCAGGCCGGTGCGGACGATCTCCCCGGCGTTTTCGGCCCCGCCCGTCCTCACGACCCGCACGATCTCCCCGACGTCCCCGGCGTCCCCGGCCCCGCCCGTCCTCACGACCCGCACGGTGTCCACGTCGTCCGGACGGCGCGCCCGCGCCGGCGGTCCGGAGGCCGCATGGCGGGAGAGACGCCGGGAGAGGAGGGTCAGCGCGACGCCGAGGGCCACGGCGCGGGCGGCGACGGTCGCCGCCGCGGCCCCCTGGACGCCCATGCCGAGGCCGTAGATGAACAGCGGGTCCAGCGCGATCACCAGTGCGTTGCACAGCAGCGCGGTGCGCATAGGGGTGGCGGTGTCACCGAGGCCCTTGAAGATCCCGTCGGTGAGCGTCTGGGCGTAGAAGACCGGCAGGCCGCCCAGGGAGATCAGGAAGAAGCCGGCGGTCAGCCGGGCCGTCCCGGGGTCCTCGGTGAACAGCCGGGCCAGCGGCTCGCGCAGCAGCACGCCGGGGACCGCCACCGCCAGGCTCACCGCCCCGCCCAGCAGCCAGGCCGTACGGACGACCGGCCCGAGCGGCTCCCGGCCGTCGCGCCTGCCGACCGCGACGGTGGTCCCGGTGGAGACGGTGAGCACGACGCCGAGGGCGAGGTTCTCGGCGGCCGTCGCGATCGTCACCGTCGCGACGGCCGGACCGCCCAGGGGGGACACCCAGAGCAGGTCGATCAGGCCGACCGCGACCACCGCGGTCAGCAGTTCCACGTAGACGGGCAGGGCGAGGCGGAGCAGCTTCATCTTTACCTCTTTTCGAGCTATCTCGTTTAGAGGTATAGCGTTACGATGCGCCCATGGCAAGCGGTGATCTGACCCTGTCGATCCTCGGCCTGCTCGGGCGGGGATCGATGCACGGCTACGAGCTCAAGGCCCGCATCCACGGGCTGAGCGGCCACCTCCGCCCGGTCAGCGACGGCGCGCTGTACCCGGCGATCGCCCGCCTGGAGAAGAAGGGGTTCGTCGAGCGGCACGAGGAGGAGGGGGCGGGCGCGGCCCGCCGCCAGGTCCTCACGCTGACCGAGGCCGGCCGCCGCGAGCTCCTGCGGCGGCTCCGCGAGCCCGCCGACCTCGACATCAGCGACCAGACGCGGTTCTTCGGCCTGCTCGCCTTCCTGTCCCAGCTCCGCGACCGCGAGGCGCAGGCCCTGGTACTGCGCCGCCGCCTAGCCTTCCTGGAGACGCCCGCCAGCTTCTTCTACGAGGACGGCAGGCCGCTGCGGGCCGAGGAGGTCGGCGACCCGTTCCACAGGGGCATGCTCGTGGTCGCCCGTGCGATGAGCGCGGCGGAGAGGGAATGGCTCCGGGAGGCCGTCGCGGAGCTGGAGTCCGCGCCCGCCGAGGCCCGCCCGGAGTGACCCGGGCGGGCGTGAAGCGTGCCCCGGAGCCCCCCGGTACGGCCCGCCCGGCTGGAGGCGTTGCGGAGCCGTACCGGGGCGGACGGGCCGCTACGCCAGACCGCGGCGCTCCAGCAGGGGCTCGATGCGCGGGTCGCGGCCGCGGAAGGCGCGGAAGGCCTCCATCGCGTCCTTGGCGCCGCCGACCGACAGCAGCGCGGAGCGGAAGTGGTCGCCGTTGGCGCGCACCAGGCCGCCGTTCTCCTTGAACCACTCGACGCTGTCGGCGTCCAGCACCTCGCTCCAGATGTAGGAGTAGTAGCCGGCGCTGTAGCCGCCCACGCCGCTGGAGAAGATGTGCGCGAAGTAGTTGGTCCGGTAGCGCGGCAGGACCAGCCCGAAGGCGATGCCGGCGCGCTCCAGGGCCGCGGCCTCGAACGCCTCGGCGTCCTCGACGGTCTCGCCCGGGGCGAGCTTGTGCCAGGCCCAGTCGAGCAGGGTCGCGGCGAGGTACTCGACGGTGGCGAAGCCCTGGTTGAACTTCTCCGCGGCCTGCATCTTCTCCACCAGCTCCGCCGGCACCGGCTCGCCGGTCTCGTGGTGCCTGGCGAAGTTGGCGAGGATCGACGGCCAGGTCGCCCACATCTCGTTCACCTGCGAGGGGTACTCCACGAAGTCGCGCGGCACCTCGGTGCCGGAGACGCGGGGGAAGCGCACGTCGGAGAACAGGCCGTGCAGAGCGTGCCCGAACTCGTGGAAGGCGGTGACGACCTCGTCGAAGGTCAGCAGCGTCGGGCCCTCGGCCGGCTTGGTGATGTTGAGGTTGTTCATCACCACGGGCAGCTCGCCGAACAGGTGCGACTGGTCCACGAGGTTGTTCATCCAGGCGCCGCCGCGCTTGGTGGGCCGGGCGTAGGGGTCGAACACGAACAGGCCCAGCTCCGAGCCGTCGGCGTCGGACACCTCGAACACCCGGACGTCGGGGTGGTAGCCCCGCAGGTCGTCCCGCTCGGCGAAGCGCAGGCCGTACAGCTCGCCCGCGGCGTGGAAGACGCCGTCGCGCAGCACCCGGTCCAGCTCGAAGTAGGGGCGCAGCTCGGAGCCGTCGAAGTCGTAGCGGGTCTTGCGCACCTTCTCGGCGTAGAACGACCAGTCCCACGGCTCGATCGGGAAGCCGGCCTGCTCGCTCAGCGCCTCGGCCTCGCGGCGGGCGTTGGCCACCGCCGGGCCGACCAGCTTGCCGAGCATCTCCTCCACGGCGTCGGTGGTCTTGGCCGTCTGGTCGGCGACGCTGTAGGCGGCGTGGTTCGGGTAGCCGAGCAGGGCGGCCCGCTCGGCGCGCAGCGCCGCCATCTTCGCCGCGAGCCCGAAGTTCTCCGGGGCCCGGCCGGTCGACAGCTCGTACAGCCTGCGGCGGGTCTCCCGGTCGGTCAGCTCGGCCAGCGCGGGCTGGTTGGTGAAGTTGAGCAGCGGCAGGACGTACTTCCCGTCCTTCTCGATCGCCTTGAGCGCGGTCTCGGAGAGGCCGTCGAGCTCCTTGGCGTCCTCGACGACCAGCGCCGAGGCGGTGGTGGCGGCCAGCAGGTTCTGGGAGAAGGCGGTGCCGAGCGTGGACAGCTCCTCGTTCAGCTCGCTGAGTCGCTCCTGCTCGGCCTCCGACAGGTCGGCGCCGGCCCGGACGAAGTCCACGCGGTACTTCTCCAGCAGCCACGCCTCCTCCGGGTCGTCAGTGGCGACCTGCTTGAGCCGGGCGTACAGGGCGCGGTTGAGGTGGATGGCGTCGCCGTGCTTGGTCAGCCGGGGGGCGATCTCCTTCTCGATCTCCCGGACGGCGTCCGTCGCGTGCGAGGAGGCGACGCTGAAGAAGACGATCGCCGTCCGCTTCAGGACCTGGCCGGAGCGCTCCAGAGCCTCGACGGTGTTGGCGAAGGTCGGCGCGGCGGGGTCGGCGACGATCGCGTCCACCTCGCGGAGCTGCTCGGCCATGCCGTGCTCGAAGGCGGGCAGGTAGTGCTCCTCCTTGATCTCGGCGAACGGCGGGAGCTTGTAGGGCAGGGTGCTTGGGGCGAAGAAGGGGTTCTCAGCCACGGCGCGGGCTCCTCATGTGGGGTTCTGTTCTGCCCCAGCAGCGTTACACACCCGACCGGTGGAGGCCATGCCGGTGTCACACGATCGGGCGCCCGATCAGGCACGGGCCAATCGTTTTGGTCTCCGCGCCCAACCTGGGCTATTCTTTCGGAGTCGCAAGCGAGCACCGCAAGGAGCTCAACCGCGGTGGGGTATGGTGTAATTGGCAACACGACTGATTCTGGTTCAGTTATTCTAGGTTCGAGTCCTGGTACCCCAGCTGCGTCTTCCTCTCGAAGGCGCCGCGGATTTGGTTCCCCCCGAATCCGACGACAGTGTCTCGGTCCCGTCGTCTAGTGGCCTAGGACGCCGCCCTCTCAAGGCGGTAACGCCGGTTCGAATCCGGTCGGGACTACCACACTGTCAAACCTGCAAGGCTCCGTCGTCTAGTGGCCTAGGACGCCGCCCTCTCAAGGCGGTAGCGCCGGTTCGAATCCGGTCGGGGCTACATCGGTGAAACCCCCGGAAGCAATGGCTTCCGGGGGTTTTCTGCGTTCCGGCCCCCTCTCTCGCGATCGCGTCCTTGCCCGGAGGCCGAGGCCCCCCAATAATTGGAGAGTGCCACTATCCAATTGGAGATGAAGATGATCACCTTGCTGGTGGACGGCCGGGAGGAGAAGGCCGACGGGCTCGTCGTGCCGCACGGGACGACGATCCTCGGCTGGGAGCGCAAGCCGCACGGCTGGTGCAGGGGCGAGGCGTGCATCCCCGCCTTCCGCGCCGCGTCCGCCGAGACCGGCGACGGCGTGGACCTGGTGAGGTTCGCCGAGCTGCTCGGCCGCCGGGCGGTCGCCGACGAGGAGGAGGGCGTGGTCGCGATCGGCGAGGCCGCCGAGACCGCCCCGGACCGGGCGCCGGACTTCCCGGAGCTGACCGCGCTGCGCGGCACCAAGGTCGCGCTGGTCTTCTGGGCCTCCTGGTGCGGCTGCCGCTACGACCTGCCCGCCTGGGACGCCCTCCACCGCGAGCTGGGCGGGTACGGCTTCAGCCTGCTCAGCGTCTCCCTCGACCGCGATCCCGCCGACGCCGCCGAATGGCTCGCCGACGTCGCGCACCCGGCGGTGGTCGACGCCGACGGCCGGATCGCCGAGCTGTACAACGTGATCAACGTGCCGACCGTGGTCTGGGTCGACGAGGAGGGCCGGATCGCCCGGCCGCAGGACACCATGACCGCCACCGACACCTTCCGGTCGATGAACGGGCTGTCGTCCGAGCGCGCCGTCGCGGCCCTGCGCCGCTGGGTGGTGGACGGCGACGCCGGGGCGACGACCCGGAGGCTGCGTCCCCCCACCGACGAGGAGCGCCTGGCCCGGCTGCACGGGCGCCTGGCGGCGTGGCTGCTGCGCCGCGGGCGCGCGGAGGCCGCCCGGCGCCACCTCGACGAGGCCGCCGCCCTGGCCCCTCACGACCTCGCCGTCCGCCGTGGCCTGATGCCGCTGGCCGGCGTCGACCCGTTCGGAGAGGAGTACTTCCGGCTCCGTGAGGAGCTGGAGAGCAGGGGCATCGCGATCTACCGGCCGCTGCCCGACTGGCAGGGGGAGGACGCGTGAGCGTCGGATGGCTGGCCTCGCCGGCCACCGTCGCGCTGGCGCCGATGCTCGCCGTGCAGGGGATGCGGATCCGGCGCGGGATACCCCGGCTCCCCGAGGCCGCGGGGCCGCGCACCGGCGTGGCCGGCGGGGCGGGCGTGGTACCGCCCGCGGGGGTCTCCGAGTCGCCGGGGGCCGAGGGAGCCGCGGACGCCCCGTCCGGTGGGGCGGCGGGGCCGGTGTTCCGGCTGGCCGTGCTGGGGGAGTCCACCGCGGCGGGCGTGGGCGTCGCCACCCACGACGAGGGCCTGGCCGGCTTCCTGGCCCGGGGGACGGCCGCGCGCACCGGCCGCCCGGTGCGCTGGCAGGTGGCCGCCAGGAGCGGCGTCAACACCCGCACCACCACCGCCGAGCTGGTCCCGCTGCTGGAACCCGCCGACGTCGTGGTGGTCGCCCTGGGGGTGAACGAGCTGCTGGAGCTCAACCGGCCGCGCAGGTTCCGGGGCGAGCTGCGGGAGCTGGTGGCGGCGGTGCGCCGGAGACTGCCCGGGGTGCCGATCGTGGTGGCCGGCATGCCGCCGGTCGGGAGGTTCCCCGCGCTGCCCCAGCCGCTGCGCGCCGTACTGGGCCTGCGGGCGCGGGCACTGGACCACGTCATGCGCGACGTGGCGCGCGGTGCCGAGGGGGTCGTCCACGCCACCGCGGAGGTGCCCATCGAGACGGCCGGGTTCTTCGCCTCCGACGGTTTCCACCCGTCGGCGACCGGCTACCGGCACTGGGCCGAGGCGCTGGTCCAGGCCCTGCCGGATCCACCGGGGTCGCCGGCCGCGGGCTGAGGGGCGCACCGCCCTCCGCGCCGCCTGTCACGCCGCCCTCCGCACCACCCGCCGCATCGCCGTACGACACGGCCGACCGGCCGCCGGGACTCCCGGCGGCCGGTCATGGCGCTCAGACGCTCAGTTGTGCGCCGAGCGGGCCTTGAACAGGGCCCGCTTGGCGGCCTTGCCGACCTGCTTGTCCGGGTGGGCCTGCTCGATCGCCTCCAGCAGCTCCTCCAGGTGCGGGTGCGGCACCTTCCAGATGACGTCCAGGAGACCGACCAGGCTCGACGCCGTGCCGATGTCGTCGAGGCTGCTGACGAACTCCGGCCGGCCGAGACCGGCGGAGATGGTCAGCATGTCGAGGATCAGCCAGTGGGTGTCGGCCTGGGTGGGCGGGGGCGCGTCGTCCACGCCGAGCTGGGCCAGGTGGGTGGCCGCGTAGGGGTGCAGGGACGGCTCGCCCAGGGCGTCCTTCCAGGCGGGCACCGCCACCTCGCCGAGCGAGCCGACCATGCTGGCCGCCTGCACCCGGATCAGGGCGTCGGCGTCGTCCTCGGCCGCTGCCTCCAGCAGCTCACCGGCGGCCTTGGCGGGCTCGCGCAGCTCCATCCAGGCGGCGAACTCGGCGTCCGCCTCCTCCTCGGGCAGCTCCGCGCTGAAGGACAGCAGGTCGAAGGCGGTCATCGCGTCGATGGCGGGCCGGGCGTCCAGCTCGATGTCGGCGTCGTCGGCCAGGTGGACCACACCCTCCATGCCGAGCGGGGTCAGCCGTACCTGGTCGTGCTCGACCTCGGTCATGCCGTACCCGGCGAGCCAGTCGAGGACGGGGTTGAGCGGGTCGCCGTACTTGGCGGTGGCCGCGGCCCACGCCTCGGCGCCGCGCTCGTCGTACTCGGCGGCGGCCTCGGTCAGCTCGGCGCGCAGCTCGGGGAGCGGCCTGGAACCGCTCGCCAGGAGCACCCGGACCAGCAGCGCCCGGGTCAGCCCGGAAAGGGCGATCGTGGCGTCCTCGTCGTCCAGCTCGGGGTCGCCGTAGTCGACCGAGTGCAGGCCGGCCATCCAGACGTCCAGGGCGTCGTCGTCGTCCTCGAACGGCCAGTCGGCGGCGTCGGGGTCGGCGCCGACGGTGTCCTCGCCCTCCGGCTGGAGGAAGTCCAGGTCGATGGCGAGGTTCCAGATGTTCCAGAGCGCGGGCACGCGGTCCGACAGCGGGCGGCCGTCATCCTGGGGGAGGGGCAGGCCCAGGGCGGCCATGGCCTCGGCGATCTCGGCGTCGGTGAGCAGGCTCGTCTCGCCCACCCGCCGCTCGGAGCCGACCCAGAGCGCGAGGTCGCGCGCCTTGCCGATCAGCGGCGCCTTCCGTACGGCCTCGGCCAGCTCCGCGTCGGGCCGCAGGCGGATCGTCGGCAGCTCGGCGAGCTCGTCGGCGAACGGCTCGAAGTCGCCCAGCCCCTCGATCTCCTCCTCGTCCTCCTCGTCGTAGTCCTCGTCGTCCTGCTCGGCGACGAGGTCCTCCATCGCGTCGACGAAGTCGTCCTCCAGCCGGTCGAGCTCGGACAGCAGGTCGCGGAGCGAGGAGGAGCCCTTGGCCAGCCGGCCGGTCTCCGACAGGAACGTCAGGTAGGCCCGCAGCGCGGGCACCATGCCGTCCGCCGCGGCGTCGGGGTCCTCCACGACCTGGGGCATCCGTTCGAGGAGCACCTTGCGCAGATCGGCACGCTTCCATCGGCTGACGTCGTCGGAGGCGGTCAGCCGGTGCCACAGGGCGACGGGACCGACCAGGTTGGAATCGGTGCCGGGCGCGTTCTCGCGCACCCAGAGGATGAAGTCCTGGAGCAGGGGACGCAGTTCCGCCGCGGCCGCCTCGATGCGATCTGTCACGCACCCAGACTAGGGGTCCGCAAGGGTGCTCGCCTCCTCATATCGCACCCGTCATCCGGCCCGTCGCCCCTTCGATCGGCGGCTCCGGCCGGCCCGCCGTACCGCGGGCCGGCCCGGGGCGGCGGCGTGCCGCGTCCCCGGCCCGCCCACCCCGGCGGCCTCCCTCAGCCGACCCCTCCGCCGGTCCCTCAGTTGGCCCGTCGCATCGCCTCGGTGATCCGCTCGGCGGCGCTCACCACCGGCGCCGCGTGCAGGCGGCCCGGAGTGCGGGTGAGGCGCTCGATCGGCCCGGAGACCGAGATGGCGGCGATCACCTTTCCGGCCGTGCCGCGGATCGGCGCCGACACGCTGGCCACGCCCTGCTCGCGCTCACCGACGCTGTGGGACCAGCCCCTGCGCCGCACGCTCGCCAGCGTCGCCGCGGTGAACTTCGCGCCGCGCAGCCCCCGGTGCAGCCGGTCGGGCTCCTCCCACGCCAGGAGGATCTGCGCGGCGGATCCGGCGATCATCGGCAGCGCCGAGCCGACCGGCACGGTGTCGCGCAGCCCGCTGGAGCGCTCGGCGGCGGCCACGCACACGCGCTCGTCGCCCTGGCGGCGGTAGAGCTGGGCGCTCTCACCGGTCAGATCGCGCAGCTGGGCGAGGATCGGCGAGGCCACGGCCAGGAGCCGGTCCTCGCCCGCGGCCGTGGACAGCTCGGAGAGGCGCGGGCCGAGCACGAAGCGGCCCTGCGTGTCACGGGAGACGATGCGGTGGTGCTCGAGTGCGACGGCGAGCCGGTGGGCCGTGGGACGCGCCAGGCCGGTGGCCTGGACGAGCTGGGCGAGGGAGGCGGGACCGGCTTCGAGGGCGTTGAGCACGAGCACGGCCTTGTCCAGTACGCCGACTCCGCTAGAGTTGTCCATACACCGATACTGCCGTCTCGACATATGAGAAAGCAAGTCGGGTGCGGAATGGCTGATCGCAAGGAGGCGACATGGGCCGCACGCTGGCGGAGAAGGTCTGGGAGCAGCACGTCGTACGACGTGCCGAAGGGGAGCCCGATCTGCTCTACATCGACCTTCACCTCATCCACGAGGTGACCAGCCCGCAGGCCTTCGACGGTCTGCGCATGGCGGGCCGTCCGGTCCGGCGGCCCGAGTTGACCATCGCGACCGAGGACCACAACGTCCCGACCGTCCTCGGCCCGATCGAGGACCCCGTCTCGCGCACGCAGGTCGAGACGCTGCGCAAGAACTGCGCCGAGTTCGGCATCCGGCTGCACCCGATGGGCGACGCCGGCCAGGGCGTCGTGCACATCATCGGCCCGCAGTTCGGGCTGACCCAGCCGGGCATGACCATCGTCTGTGGCGATTCTCACACCTCGACCCACGGCGCCTTCGGGGCCATCGCCTTCGGCATCGGCACCTCGGAGGTGGAGCACGTCCTGGCCACCCAGACCCTGCCGGCCTACCGGCCGAGGACGATGGCCGTCGAGGTGTCCGGCGAGCTGCCGCCCGGCGTGACCGCCAAGGACCTCATCCTGGCCATCATCGCCAAGATCGGCACCGGCGGCGGCCAGGGGCACATCATCGAGTACCGCGGCGAGGCGATCCGCGGGCTGTCGATGGAGGGCCGGATGACGGTCTGCAACATGTCCATCGAGGCCGGCGCCCGTGCGGGCCTGATCGCCCCGGACGAGACCACGTTCGCCTATCTCAAGGGCCGCCCCCACGCGCCCACCGGCGCCGCCTGGGACGCCGCCGTCGAGCACTGGCGCTCCCTGACGACCGACGAGGACGCCGTCTTCGACACGGTCGTGGAGATCGACGCCTCGACGCTGACCCCGTTCGTCACCTGGGGCACCAACCCGGGCCAGGGGGCCCCGCTCGGGGAGTCGGTGCCGGACCCGGAGGCCACCTCCGATCCCGCCGCCGCCCGGCGCGCCCTGGAGTACATGGGCCTGACCGCGGGCACCCCGCTCCGCGAGATCGAGGTGGACACGGTCTTCATGGGCTCGTGCACCAACGGCCGCCTGGAGGACCTGCGGGCCGCGGCCGAGGTGCTGCGCGGCCGCAGGGTGGTCACCCGCACGCTGGTCGTCCCCGGCTCGATGCTGGTCAAGCTCCAGGCCGAGCAGGAGGGGCTGCACGAGGTGTTCAGGGCCGCCGGAGCCGAGTGGCGGGAGGCCGGGTGCTCGATGTGCCTGGGCATGAACCCCGACACCCTGGCCCCCGGTGAGCGCAGCGCCTCCACCTCCAACCGCAACTTCGAGGGACGCCAGGGCCGGGGCGGCCGCACCCACCTCGTCTCGCCCCAGGTCGCCGCGGCGACCGCCGTCACCGGCAGGCTGACCGCCCCCACCGACCTGGACCAGGAGGTCTGATCACCATGGAAGCCTTCACCACCCACACCGGCCGGGCCGTGCCGCTGCGCCGCAGCAACGTCGACACCGACCAGATCATCCCGGCCGTCTGGCTCAAGCAGGTCAGCCGTACCGGGTTCGACAGGGGACTGTTCTCGGCCTGGCGCGAGGACCCCGGCTTCGTCCTGAACGACCCCGCCCGTCAGGGCGCGTCGATCCTGGTGGCCGGCCCCGACTTCGGCACCGGCTCCTCGCGCGAGCACGCCGTGTGGGCCCTGCAGCAGTACGGCTTCCGCGTCGTGATCGCCGCCCGCTTCGGCGACATCTTCCGCAACAACTCCACCAAGATGGGGCTGCTCCCGGTCGTCCTGCCGGCCGCCACGGTCGAGGCGATCCAGGCGGCGACGGAGGCCGACCCCTCCTTGGAGGTCACCGTCGACCTGGCGGAACGCCAGGTGCGCTGGGCCGGCGAGACCGCCGCCTTCGAGATCGACGACTACACCCGCTGGCGGCTGATGGAGGGGCTGGACGACATCGGGCTGACCCTCCGCCACGCCGACGAGGTGACCGAGTACGAGAATGGTCGGCAGCCATGGTTGCCGACGACCGTCTGACGGACCCCGAAGAGGAGCTGGCGCGGCGGCTGCGCGAGGCGCACCGCCGCGTCCGCGGGCTCAGCCTGCCCGCCGACCGGCGGGAGCGCCTGGCCCGGCGGCTGATTTCGATCAACGACATGGCCAAGCGCAACGTGGGTCATGCCGCCCGACGCCTGGATTTATTCCTTCTAGACCTAGATGTTCTGGTTTCAGGCACGCCGAGTCCTGGAAACATTGCGGAAGGTGATTGAGTCATACGGCTCCGTCCCCTAATTTCAAGCGGGCAAGGGGTTTCTCGCTCTGTTGAGACCTCATGCCGTGACAAATCGGGTGATGACGGGGCGATCTGCCTCATGGCCCACTCCCAGACATCGGTAAGCAGGGGGAGCAAACCTATGAACAAGAAGGAACTCGTCGACGCGGTCGCTGATCGGGTCGGTGACAAGAAGACGGCGACCGAGGCCGTGAACGCGGTGATCGACACCATCCAGAAGACCGTCGCCCGTGGGGACAAGGTCTCCATCACGGGGTTCGGCGCGTTCGAGATGGTCAACAAGCCCGCCCGCACGGCCCGCAACCCTTCCACGGGCGCCGAGATCAAGGTCGCCGAGAGCTGGGGGCCGAAGTTCCGTCCCGGCTCCGACTTCAAGGAGCTCGTCAACACGGAGGGAAAGAAGGCCGCGAAGAAAAAGTAGGGCCTTCGTCCGGACGCCCGGGCCCCTGAGGGGTCCGGGCGTCCGGCTGTCCTGGCCCGGGGGCCGGCCGGGGCGCTCGGCCGTCCGGCGGGCCGCGTCCGGGTTCGGACGGGCGGCGGACGGATCGCCACGCCCGTCAGGCCCGGCCGGGCAGCGGGAAGGTGGAGAGCGTGACGTAGGTGACCCGGCCCTCGTCGAGGAGGATGTTCACCCGCTGGCCGGGCCGGAGCAGCCGCAGCGGCCCCGCGTCGAACGCCTCCGCGCCGAACCGGAGCTCGGTCCCGTCGTCGAGGAACACCGACCCCGACCGGGTCGCCGCGTCGAAGATCCGCACCGTCGCCTGCACCCGACCAGCGTAGCCCGCGACCGCCCGCACCGGGCCGTACGGACTCGGCGCCCGCCGGGCCGTACGCGGGACGGCTCCGCCTGTCCGTGCGGACGTCGGTCCGCGCCGGTCGTACGCGGGGTCACCCCGCCGGCCGCTCCGTGGCGTCCGCCTCGCCGGTCCCCGTCCTGTCGCCCCCCGTCTCGCCGGTCGCCGCGGCCTCGGCGGCGAACGACGCCAGGCCCCGGATGATGATCTCGACGCCGAGGTCGAAGCGCTCGTCGTTGGACCGGCCGAGCATGGAGTGCGACAGCGCCGTCAGGTGCGGGAAGCGCTCAGGCGGCAGTTCGGCGAAGTAGCGCTCCAGCGCCTCGCGCATCCCCTGCCACGTCGGCTCGTCGGTGGCGCGGTACCTGTCCTGCCACATGCTCTCCTCCAGGGCGAAGCCGTCCACGAAGGTGGAGAGCACGTCGCCGGCGGCCCCGGCGACGCGGTCGGGCAGGCCGGCGGCGCGGAACACCCCGAGGATCGCGTCCATGTGGGGGAGCATCTCCGGCTTGAACGGGACGGAGCCCATCGAGATCCTGGCCAGATCGCGGTGCGAGCGGAGCTTGGCCAGCGCGGCGCGGGCGTAGTCCCTGAGCTGCTCCCGCCAGCGCTCCGGGTCGGGATCGGGCAGGTCCATGTCGGCGAAGAAGCGGGAGTACATCAGCTCCAGCAGCTCGTCCTTGCTGCTCACGTGGGCGTAGAGGGCCGAGACCGCGACGCCGAGCTCGGCCGCGACCATGCGCATGCTCAGCCGGTCGTAGCCCTCCCGGTCCAGGACGACGTACGCGGCCTCGACGATCCGGTCCCTGGTGAGGGGGATCCGGGGCGGGCGCGTCCGGCCGCGCGGGCGTTCCCAGGGCAGGGTGGGCAGCTCGTCGCTCATGACCTCAGTGTATGCCGGGGTGAACACTGATCACCGTAACGAACGGCGCTCTCTTTCGAGTCATATCTTGTCCTTCGACATGATGCGACATATCTTAAGAACAGTGTATCGTCTTCTGAACGATGTTCAGCAAGAGAACATCGATCAGATAAACTGAACGCTGTTCACCGATGATGGACGCCATTCCCGCAGATCCCCGAGGAGTCCCCCATGGCCGCGGAACTGACCACCCCCGCTCCACCCGAGGCGGAGGCGCCCGCCTACCGCTGGCGCTGGGCCGCCCTGTTCGTGATCCTCGCCGCCGAGGTGATGGACCTTCTGGACGCGATGGTCACCAACATCGCCGCGCCCACCATCCGCGCCGAGATCGGCGGCACCGCCGCCACGATCCAGTGGCTCGGCGCCGCCTACACGCTCTCCATGGCCGTCGGCCTGATCACCGGGGGACGGCTGGGCGACATCTTCGGCCGCAGGCGTATGTTCCTGATCGGCGCGGCCGGGTTCACCGTCGGCTCGCTGCTGTGCGCCGTCGCCCAGTCCCCTGAGCTGCTCATCGCCGCGCGGGTCGTGCAGGGCCTGTTCGGCGCGGTCATGCTCCCGCAGGGGCTCGGCATGATCAAGGAGATGTTCCCGCCGAAGGAGATGGCCACCGCGTTCGGTCTCTTCGGGCCCATCATGGGCCTGTCCTCGGTGGGCGGCCCCACCCTGGCGGGATGGCTGATCGAGGCCGACTTCTTCGGGACGGGCTGGCGCATGATCTTCCTGATCAACCTGCCGCTCGGCCTGGCCGCCGTGCTCGCCGGCCTGCGTTTCCTGCCCGAGTCGCGCTCGCCGCACCCGCTCCGGCTCGACGTGCCCGGCGTGCTGCTGGTCTCCGTCGCGAGCCTGCTGCTGGTCTACCCGCTGGTCCAGGGCCGGGAGAGCGGCTGGCCCGCCTGGGCCTTCGTCATGATGGCCGTCTCGCTCGCCGTCTTCGCCGCCTTCGGCTGGTTCGAGTCCCGCAGGAGCCGCGCCGGCGGCGACCCGCTGGTCGTGCCCAGCCTCTTCCGCAAGCGGGCCTTCACCGGCGGCCTGCTGACCGGCATGGTCTTCTTCTCGTCCATGACGGGCTTCACGCTGGTGTTCAACCTCTACACCCAGATCGGGCTCGGCTACTCGACGCTCAAGGCCGGCCTGGTCATGATCCCGTGGTCGCTGGGCATGATCGCGGGCTTCGGCGTCGCCCAGGCGGTGCAGCGGTTCGGGCGGCGGACGTTGCAGGGCGGAGTCGTGATCATGGCGCTCGGCACGCTGGGCGTGCTGCTCACCATCGCGCTGGCGGGCGAGACCGTCACCGCCTGGCAGTTCGTCCCCGCCCTGGTGGTCACCGGGTTCGGCATGGGCCTGCTGATGGCGCCGTTCTTCGACATCGTGCTGGCCGGGGTCGAGCAGCACGAGACCGGTTCGGCCTCCGGCACGCTGACGGCCGTCCAGCAGCTCGGCGGCTCCTTCGGCGTCGCGCTGCTCGGCACGGTCTTCTTCGACCTGCTGACCTCGGGCACCGACATGGGCTCCGCGATGCGGACCGTGCTGTGGGTGGTCGCGGCCATGCTCGTGGCGACCCTCGTCACCTCCTTCCTGCTGCCGAAGCGGGCCCGCGAGGAGGCGGAGCCGGTCGGGCACTGAGCCCGGCCCGGACGGGATCTCAGCGAGGGGGGTCCCCCGGCGGGGACTCCCCTCCGGGTCTCCCGGCGTCCTCCGGCCTCCCCGTCCCCGCCAGCCTCCCGGCGACCTCCGCCGTACGGGGGCCGACGCCCAGGGACAGGGCCGTCCGCAGGTCGTCGGGGGTGTCCACGTCCCGGCGGACCGAGTCGACCCCGTGCAGGCACAGCTCCTTCGCGCCGCGCCGCAGGTGCCGGTCCCGTGACGGGCCGCCGAACCCCGGGGTGAACGGCACGCCGGGCCGTACGCCGTAGAAGGTCGTGCCGACCTCGGCGGCGTCGGGGAGGAAGGACTGGTCGAACTCCCCGGCGGCGGCCAGCACGAGCGCCAGCTCCGCCGGGCGGAGCGCCGGCAGGTCCGCCTGGAGCGCGCCGACGGGACCGCCGGGCGCCAGCCGTACCGCCTCCAGGCCGCCGTGCCGCAGCGCCGCGTTCAGCCCGGCCTCCGGATCGCCGGTGACGTGGGCGCCCACCTCCGCCAGCGCCGGGGCCGCCACCGGGTCACCCGTCACCACCACCACCCGGGCCACGGCCGCGCAGCGCAGGGCGGCCTCGACCGTGTCGCAGGCGATCGCCACGGCCAGCGCCGCCCGGTGCGGACCGGCCGCCTCCGACAGCCGGGTCTTGGCCGCGACGAGCGTCTTGACCGGCACGACCAGGGTCCAGCCGGGATTCTCCGCAGGAGGCATAGCCTTAGCATCCCGCCTCGACACCTCCCACGGCCAACCGGGACACTTGGGGCTGCACCGCACCTATATGGAGGAGCTCATGAGACGCCCTGGATGGCCTTCCCGGTTCTGGGTCGCCGTGGCGGTCACGATCGTCAAGCCCATCTCATGGCTCCTGGTCAGGAAGGACTGGCGCCGGGCCGACCGGTTGCCCAGGACCGGCGGGATCATCCTGGTCGCCAACCACCTGTCGTGGGTGGACCCCGTCCTGATCTCGCACTTCCTCGTCAACAACGGCCGCTGGCCGACGATCCTGGCCAAGTCGGGCCTCTTCTCGGTTCCGCTGCTCGGGCACGCGGTGCGGTCGCTGATGGCCGTCCCGGTGCACCGGGGCAGCGCCGAGGCCGCCCTCTCGCTCGCCGAGGCCGAGCGCAGGCTCGCCGAGGGGGCGTGCGTGCTGTTCTACCCCGAGGGCACCTGCACCCGCGACCCGGACCTGTGGCCGATGGAGGGCAAGACGGGCGCGGCCCGGCTGGCCCTGGCCACCGGCGTGCCGGTCATCCCGGTGGCACACTGGGGTGCCCAGGAGATCCTTCCCTACGGTTCCAAGAAGCCCAGGCTGCTGCCGCGCAAGACGTTCCGCACGTTGACCGGGCCGCCGGTGGACCTGTCGAAGTACGAGGGGCGGCCACCGCACGCCGACGTCCTTCGAGAGGTGACCGCCGACATCATGGCGGCTATCACGGCACTCCTCGCCGAACTGCGCGAGGAGGAGCCGCCCAAGACGCCGTTCAAGAAACCTGTGCACCACTGACTTCGACGTACGGTGATGAAATGACCAAGGCGGCTGTATTCGGTACGGGCTCATGGGGAACCACCTTCGCGATGATCATGGCGAGGGCGGGCACCCGGACGACGCTCTGGGGCCGCAGGCCCGAGATCGTCGAGGCGATCGATCGCCGCCACGAGAACCCCGACTACCTCCCGGGGGTGACGCTTCCGGAGTCGCTGCGCGCCACGACCGACCCGGCCGAGGCCCTCGACGGCGCCGACTTCGTGGTCCTCGCGGTGCCCTCCCAGACGCTGCGCGAGAACCTCAGCCGCTGGACGCCGCACCTGCCGCCGGAGGCGGTGCTGGTGAGCCTGATGAAGGGCGTCGAGCTCGGCACCACCAAGCGGATGAGCGAGGTGATCCGCGAGGTCGCCGGGGTGCCCGAGGAGCGGGTCGCGGTGGTGTCCGGCCCCAACCTGGTCGGTGAGATCGTCCGGGGCCAGCCCGCGGCGACCGTCGTGGCCTGCACCGACGAGCGCGCCATGGAGCGCCTCCAGGAGGCGTGCCACCTGCCGTGGTTCCGCCCCTACACCAACCCCGACGTGGTGGGCGTCGAGCTCGGCGGGGCGGTGAAGAACGTCATCGCCCTCGGGGTCGGCGTCGCGGCCGGCATGGGCCTCGGCGCCAACGTCGGCGCGATGCTGATGACGCGCGGGCTGGCGGAGATCTCCCGCCTGGGCGCGGCGCTCGGCGCGGACCCGCACACCTTCGCCGGACTCGCCGGAATGGGCGACCTGGTGGCCACCTGCACCTCCCCGCTCTCCCGCAACCGCACCTTCGGTGAGAACCTCGGCCGGGGCATGAAGATGGCCGAGGTCATCGCCGCGACGAAGCAGACCGCCGAGGGCGTCAAGTCGTGCGAGTCGGTCCTGGCGCTGGCCAGGAAACACGACGTGGAGATGCCGATCACCGAGGTGGTCGTGGCGATCGTCCACGACGGCATGCCGCCGGACGAGGCGGCGGTCCTGCTGATGTCCCGGACCCCCAAGCCGGAGCGGTACGGCGTCTGAGGCCGGGCGTCCGCGCGTTCCGCGCCCGCCCCGGGTGCGCGCGTCCCGTGCCCGTACGGCCGCCCGCCGGGCCCGGGTGGCCTGCGGCCTGCCTGTCAGCGCGTCAGATAACCGGGACGACCCGCTGGAGACGGTACATTCGGTCATCATGAGCGAGCAGCACGAAACCCGGCCCCGGGTCGCGGTCGTCTTCGGCGGCCGTAACTCCGAGCACTCCGTCTCCCTCCTCGGAGCCGGGAGCGTGCTCGACGTCATCGACCGGTCCAAGTACGAGGTGATCCCCGTGGGGATCGCCCAGGACGGGCGCTGGGTGCTCGTCTCCGACCGGCAGCGGTACGCGATCGAGGGCCGGGAGCTGCCGTCCGTCGACGCGGAGGGCACGGCTCTGGCGCTGCCCTCCGGCAGCGGCACGCTGGTCGCCTACGAGCCGAGCCGGGTCCCGGAGGAGCTCGGCCGGGTGGACGTCGTCTTCCCGGTGATGCACGGGCCCTTCGCCGAGGACGGCACCCTCCAGGGGCTGCTGGAGATGGCCGGGGTCCGCTACGTCGGCTCCGGGGTGCTGGCCAGCGCGGTCGGCATGGACAAGGGCTACATGAAGCTGGTGCTGGCCGCCGCCGGGCTGCCCGTCGGCCCATACGTCGTGATCCGCGACCGCGACTGGCGGACCGACCGCCAGCGGATCCTGAAGGAGGTCGAGGAGCTCGGCTGGCCGGTCTTCGTCAAGCCCGCCCGCGCCGGCTCCAGCCAGGGCATCTCCAAGGCCGCCGACCTGGGCGAGCTGGAGCGGGCCGTCGAGTTCGCCCGCGAGCACGACCCCAAGGTGCTGGTGGAGGCGGCGATCGACGGGCGCGAGATCGAGTGCGCGGTGCTGGAGTCCCCCGGGGACGAGGCGCCGCGGGCCAGCCTGGCGGGCGAGGTCGTGGTCGCCGGCGGCCAGGACTTCTACGACTTCGAGGCGAAGTACATCAGCGACGCCACCTCCGTGGCGGTGCCCGCCGACATCCCCGACGACGTCGCCGAGAGCCTTCGGGCGATGGCCGTGCGCGCCTTCGAGGCACTGGACTGCGAGGGCCTGGCCAGGGTCGACTTCTTCTACACCCCGGACGGCCGGCTGATCGTCAACGAGATCAACACGATGCCCGGCTTCACCGCGACGTCGGTCGCGCCGCGGCTGTGGGCGGCCAGCGGGCTTCCCTACCCCGAGCTGGTCGACCGGCTGATCCAGCTCGCCCTGCACCGCGCCACCGGCCTGCGCTGACCCGGCTCGCCCGGCGTCGCTCCCCGGCCCGTGCCCGGCTCACCTCACGCCGTGCGGGCCGGCGGCGCCGTACTACGGGCCGTGCCGCGCGGGTGACGGCGTCCGCACCGGTCCCGTCACCTCCGCGCGAGGGTACGGCGTCCCCGGGGCGGCGGGCCCACGTCCGCGGCACGGCCCGGCGCAATGTTGGCGTGCACCTGCCCGGGGCCGAGGCCGTGCCGTTCGGCGAGCCGGTCGGCGACGACCCCCGTGGTGAAGGCGTAGACGCCCTTGTGCAGCAGGTCCACCACGAGCTCGCGCCGGGGCCAGGTCCACGGCGGGGCGCCCACGCCGGTCGCGTTCTCCAGCGTCTGGTCGTTGGTGAGCCGCACCACCCAGAACATCGCCGAGGACCACGGGCCGCGCAGCCCGGCGGTCGCCATCATGCCGCGCAGCACGCCGAACAGGCATCCCTGTCCGAGATGCATCGCCAGGTCGAGCGGTACGGGCTGCCCGGCCGGCATCTCGGGCAGCCCGGTCAGCCGCTCCAGCACCCGGGCCGGCACGTGGGAGTCGGGCCGCCCGGTCAGGCGCTGCTCCACCTTCTCCGTCAGCGTCATGGCGAGCGCGCCGGCCGCCCCCGCTATCAACCCTTCAAATACTGCTTTTCTCCACATTCGTCCTGGATGCCCGTTGTGGTTGGGCTTAAGCAGCCCGCGGAGGCGTCCCGACGTGGGCGGGAATCCCTCCCCGCGCCGTCCCGGTACGGGTCACCCCGTCTGGGGCAGCGCCGCCTTGATCGGGGCCGCGAGGTCGATGAGGACGCTCTCCGACACGTGCTTGCGGGAGACCGTCACCTCGACGTACGCCTCCCGGCCGATCGCGGTGAACAGCAGGGGCCGGGCCGGGTCGGAGAACCACGCCACCCCGTCGATCTCCGGCACCTCGGCGGTGGCCGACATGGACGGCGGCCTGGGCACCCCGCAGCGCAGCGCGATCTCGCCGCCGCCCCAGACCGCGACGTACGGCGACGCGGGCTCCGACTCCGTCCGCTCCGCGCCGTCGAGCTCGGCCGGAAGCCGCCCGCCGAGCGCCCGGCATCCGGCGGCGGCCTGCCCCTGCGGAGCGGGCGGCTCCACCCGGACCGGGCCGCCGCACCCGGCCAGGGCCAGCAGGGCGCAGGCACAGGCGGCCCAGCGGGCGGGCCGGGACGGCGTCCGGCGCCTCCCCGCGGCGCTCGGACCTTCCGTGACTCTCGGACTCCCCGTGGTGTTCGGGTCTCCCACGACGCTCGGACCTTCGGTGATGTTAGGGCTTTCCGTGACGCTCGGCTTTCCGCGACGCTCAGATGTGGACGATGGGGCACGTGAGCGTGCGCGTGATCCCCTCGACTCCCTGGATCCTGGCCACGACGAGCTTGCCCAGCTCGTCGACGTTCCGCGCCTCGGCGCGGACGATCACATCGTAGGGCCCGGTGACGTCCTCCGCCTGCGTGACACCGGGGATTCCCGCGATCTGCCCGGCCACGCTCGCGGCCTTGCCGACCTCGGTCTGGATAAGGATGTAGGCCTGCACCATAACGTCCTCCGGGGCGATTGGATCAGTGCCGAAGGGCCACCGTACCCTGTGATGAACAGGAGGTGCGCCATCACAGTCGGAGATCTCGGCGAATTCGGGATTGTCTCACGTATTTCCGGACGCCTGCCACAGGGAGGGGCGGTATTACTCGGTCCCGGCGACGACGCGGCGCTGTTGCGGGCCCCCGACGGGCGGGTCGTCGTGACGACGGACCTCCTGATCGAGGGTAGGCACTTCCGCCGCGATTGGTCCAGCGGCTACGACATCGGCCGCAAGGCCGCCGCGCAGAACCTCTCCGACGTCGCGGCGATGGGCGCCCGCCCCACCGGCATCGTGGTCGGCCTCGGTCTGCCCTCCGACGCGTCCACCGGCTGGCTGGACGACCTCACCGACGGCCTGCGCGACGAGTGCGACCTGGTCGGCGCCAGCGTGGTCGGCGGCGACGTCACCCGCTGCGACGCGGTGGTGATCGGGGTCACCGCCCTGGGCGACCTGGGCGGGCGCGCGCCGGTCACCCGCTCGGGGGCGCGCCCCGGAGACGTGGTCGCGGTGACGGGGCGGCTCGGGCACGCCGCCGCCGGCCTCGCGCTGCTCCGCGCGGGCCTCACCGTCCCCGCGGAGCAGGCCGGGCTCGTCGAGGCGCACCGCCGTCCTCTCCCGCCGTACGCCCGCGGTCCGGAGGCGGCCGGGCTCGGCGCCACGGCGATGCTCGACGTCAGCGACGGCCTGCTGCAGGACCTCGGCCACGTGGCGCGGGCCAGTGGCGTCGGCGTCGTGCTCGACCCCGGACGCCTTCCCGTGCCCGGCGCGCTGCGCGAGGCCGCGGACCTGCTCGGCGCCGACCCGCTGGAATGGGTCCTTTCCGGCGGAGACGACCACGCGCTCGCCGCGACCTTCCCGGACGGCGTAGCGTTGCCCTCGGAGTGGACCATGGTCGGCCGGATCATCGAGGGCGGGGGAGTGCGGGTCGAGGGACGCTCGGTGGAGCACGGCGGCTGGGACCACTTCCGCGAGTGACGCGTGCCACCGATGTGACCCCAGTGAAATTTGCCCCCAAGGGTTACTGAACTGGTATGAAGATGTGCTGTCGGAATTCCTGGTGGAAGGGGCGACATGGGCCGCCATGGTGGACATAGGGAAAACGCCCGCCGTGTACAGCGGGAACGTGACCCGGAGCTCCCCGAGGAGACCCGCAGTCCCGACACGCCGGTCGGCCGGCGTCTCCGGCCCGAGGAGTCGGCGGAGACCGTGACCCTCACGGCCGGGACCGGCGAGGCCGAGACCGTCACCCGCGCGGGCTTCCTGGGCTCGGGCTGGACGGCCACGTCCGAGATGCCGGAGCCGGCCTGGCCGGAGGACCGCCGGCGGGCCGGACGGGGGAAGAAGACCGTGCTCGCCGTCGCCGCGGTGACCGTGGTGCTGGGCGGGACCTTCGGGGGCGTCCGCCTGCTGAGCGGCTCGGAGACGGCCCCGGACGCGGCGTGCCCGCCGCGCGGCTGCCACGCGACGGCCTTCGACGAGCCGGACGGCTCCGCCTCGCTCCCCCGGAGGAGGAGAGCCCGCCCGGCGACGAGACCGAGCCGCCCGCCGGGGAGTCCCCGGCCGCCGGGGAGAGCGCGACCCCGGCTCCCGTGACGCCCCGGACGCAGCAGCGCCGCTCCGGCCGCACGCCCACCGCGACGCCGCGTCCGGAGGACACCCGTGTCCCGCGCCGCTCCCAGCACTCGCGGCCGGTCGACAGGTCCGGCGAGGACGCCACCCCCGGCCCCGGTGACCAGTCGTACGTCGTCGGCCCCACCACCGGCCCCCGGCACGACACGGCGGAGACCCCGCAGGCCACCACCCCGCCGCCGGTCGAGCAGACCCCCGACACGCAGTCGTCCACGGCGGAGCCGGCCGCCGCCTCCGTCCCGGGCGCGGCCCTGCGGGTCGGGTTCGGCGTCGTACGGCAGAGGCAGCAGGCGTACACCGCCCGGCTCGTGGTCGCCGCGGACGAGCGCCTCCCCGGGCTGGACCTGAGCCTGCCGGTCGGCGGCGAGGTCACCTCGGTCGAGGGCGCCGGCTGGCGGCAGGACGGCGACACCCTGGTGATCGAGTCGGCCGAGGACATGGACGCGGGGGAGAGGCTGGTCCTCACCGTGACCGCGCAGGGCCGGGCCGAGACCCCGAGGACCTGCCGAAGCCCGCAGGGGAAGTGCACGGTCGGCTGAGCGGGACCGCACCTGGTTGGATGGCGGTATGACCGATTCGATCCCTCCCCGCGTACTGACCGTCGCCGGTTCCGACTCCGGCGGCGGCGCGGGCATCCAGGCCGACCTGAAGACCATGCTCGCCCTCGGCGTGCACGGCATGAGCGTCATCTCCGCCGTGACGGCGCAGAACTCGCTGGGCGTGCAGGGGTACTGGGAGCTTCCCCCCGAGGCGGTGCGCGCGCAGCTCGACTCGGTGCTGGGCGACATCGGGGTCCAGGCCGTCAAGACGGGGATGCTCGCCTCACCCGTGCTCGTCGAGACGGTCGCGGAGGTGCTCGCCGGGGTGGACGCGCCGGTGGTGGTGGACCCGGTGGGGGTCTCCAAGCACGGCGACGCGCTGCTGGCGCCCGAGGCCGTGGACACGGTGCGGACCCGGCTGCTGCCGACGGCCACCGTCGTCACCCCCAACCTCTGGGAGGTGGCCCAGCTCACCGGGGTGAAGGTGGAGGAGGAGGGCGACATGCGCCGGGCCGCCGACGCGGTCCTCACGATGGGGCCCGCCTGGGTGCTGGTCAAGGGCGGCCACCTGCCGGGCGCGCCGGTCGACCTGCTGACCGACGGCGTCCGGGAGTTCCGCTTCACCGCCGAACGGCACGACAACCGGCACACCCACGGCACCGGCTGCACGCTGGCCTCGGCCATCGCCTCCTACCTCGCCCTCGGCGAGGACGTTCCGGGGGCGGTGGGCAGGGCCAAGGAGTACGTCACGGGCGCGATCGCCCGGGGGTTCCCGCTGGGCGCGGGCATCGGCCCCGTCGACCACGGCTGGCTCTGGCGCTGACGGCCCGGGTCCCGGCTCCGCCCGGCCCTCGGGCGCGCCGCGGCGGCGGGCCGGGCGGACCATGCGGGAGCGGCCCCGGAAAAGGCGGCAGCCCGCCGTTCCCTCAGCGGGTACGGCGGGCTGCGCGGGAGGTCTGACTAGCGGGCGACCTTGCCGGCCTTGATGCAGGAGGTGCACACGTTCATCCGCTTCGGCGTACCGTTCACCACCGCGCGCACGGTCTGGATGTTGGGGTTCCAGCGGCGGCGGGTGCGGCGGTGCGAGTGGGAGATGTTGTTGCCGAAGGTCGGCTTCTTAGCGCAGACGTCGCAGACGGAAGCCACGATTCGCTCCTTAGATCGGTAGAGAGGCTCGATCCGCCTCGCTAGCGGGCGGTCATCGGGCACGCCGGGACGACCGGCTGGCCACACGAGGATATCCGATGTCCGGCCGTGCGTGCCAACAGGAGCCGTCACGCCTGGTCGAACGGAGATAATCTCCAGGACAACCGTAGCGCATCCCCGGCGGGTCGCTTCCGTGGTCCGGTGGGACGCGCGGCGGAGCGATCCCGCGGCGACGGGCAGGAGGGCGGGCATGCTGCAGGTTCTCGACGCGCCGGCGGTGCGGCGCTGGTCCCGGCTGGCCGCGGAGACCCTGGGCCGGGCCCGGCGGGAGATCGACGCGCTCAACGTCTTCCCCGTCCCCGACGGCGACACCGGCACCAACCTGCACCTGACCATGCTCTCGGCGGCCGAGGCGCTCGACGGGCTGCCCGCCGACGCCGACACCGCGACCACCTGGCAGGTGTTCGCCCGGGGCGCGCTGCTCGGGGCCCGCGGCAACTCCGGCGTCATCGTCAGCCAGGCGCTGCGCGGCCTCGCCGAGGTGCTGCGGACCGCCGAGGGCCGGGGGACCGACCTCGGACGCGGGCTGGTCAGGGCCGCCGAACTGGCCCGCGAGGCGGTGGCCAGGCCGGTGGAGGGCACGGTGCTCAGCGTGCTCACCGCCGCCGCCGGGGCCGTGCGGGGGCTGTCGGCGGACCTGGCGGCGGTGGCCGGGAAGGCCGCCGAGGAGGCGCGCGCTGCGCTGCGCCGTACGCCGGGCCAGCTCGACGTGCTGGCCAGGAGCGGGGTCGTGGACGCGGGCGGGGCAGGGCTGGCCCTCATCCTGGAGAGCCTCGCCGCGGTGGTCACCGGCTCCTACCCCGGCCGGCCCGACGTCCCCGCGCCGGCCCGCGGGGCCGTGCCCGGACCTGCCGCCGAGCCGCAGGGCGGGCCCTGCTACGAGGTCATGTACCTGCTGGACGCCGGCGCGGACGCGGTCGGGCGGCTGCGCCGGGAGCTCGACGCGCTCGGCGACTCCCTGGTGGTCGTGGGCGGCGACGACCTGTGGAACGTCCACGTCCACGTGGACGACGCGGGGGCGGCGATCGAGGCGGGCATGGCGGCGGGCAGGCCCCACCGGATCAGGGTGACCTACCTCGGCGGACCCGGGCACACCCATCCGCCCGCCCGCCGCCGGGGCGTGGTGGCGGTGGCCGCGGGCCCCGCGCTGGGCGCGGTGTTCGGGCAGGCCGGAGCGGTGGTGGTGCGCAGGGAGCCCGGGTCCAGCCCGCCGCTGGCGGCGGTCCTCGCCGCGATCCGCGAGGCGGGCTCGGAGGTCGCGGTGCTGCCCAACGACGACGGCACGCGCGAGGTGGCGGCGGCCGCCGCCGAGATCGCCCGGGAGGAGGGCCTGACCGTGGCCGTGCTGCCCACCAGGGCCTCGGTGCAGGGGCTGGCCGCGTTGGCGGTCCACGACCCGCTGCGCCGCTTCGACGACGACGTGGTCGCCATGACCGAGGCCGCCGCGCACACCCGCCACGGGCACGTCTGGGTGGCCGACCGGGAGGTCATGACGAGCGCCGGACTGGTCGCGCCGGGAGACGTCCTGGGCGTGGTCGACGGCGACGCGGCGGTGGTCGGCGCCGACGTCACCGGCGTCGCGATCGAGATCGTCCGCCGCATGATGACCCCCGCCAGCGAGCTGGTGACCATGCTGGAGGGCGTCGGCGCGCCGCCCGGCCTGGCCGGCGCCGTACGCGACCACCTGGCCGAGGAGAGGCCCGACGTGGAGGTCGTCGTGTACGAGGGCGGTCAGGGCGGCTACCCGCTGCTCGTCGGCGTGGAGTGAGCCGCGCCCGGGTGCGGCCCGGCGGCACGGCCCGGCGGCGTGCCGTACGGTTCCGCGGACCCGGTGGGGCGGCACGCGCCGGTTCTGTCCGTCCGACACGGTAGAAACGTGGGGTGACGAGCTTCGACGAGCCGCTGACGAAAGCGCTGGATCCCAAGACCTCCAAGCTGCTGGAGAGCGTTCTCGGCCTGCGCACCGTCGGCGACCTCCTGCGGCACTACCCGCGCCGCTACGCCGAGCGGGGCGAGCTGACCGACCTCGACGACCTGCAGGTCGACGAGCACGTCACCGTGGTGGGCGAGGTGACCAGGCTCATGCGCAGGCCGATGCGCAACAAGGGCGGCACCTGGCTGGAGGTCGAGGTCGTCGACGGCCGCCGCAGCAAGATCTACCTCTCCTTCTTCGGCCGGGCGTCCCACATCGCCGAGACGCGGCTGCGGCCGGGGCGGCGCGGCATGTTCGCCGGCAAGGTCGGCGCGTTCGGCCAGGGCGACAAGCGCAGGTGGCAGCTCTCCCACCCCGAGTTCGAGATGTTCGACGAGACCGAGGCGGACGCCGAGGAGTTCGCCGCGGCGCTGGTGCCGATCTACCCCGCGGGCAAGGACGTGACGCCGTGGGCGATCCGCCGGGCGCTGGGGGTCGTCCTCGACACCCTCGGCCCGCTCGACGACCCGCTCCCGGCCGAGCTGCGCACCCGGCACCGGCTGCCCGGCCTGGCCGAGGCGCTGCTGGCGATCCACCGGCCGCGCGACCACGCCGACGTGTCCCGGGCGCGCAAGCGGCTGAAGTTCGACGAGGCGTTCACGCTGCAGGCCGTGCTGGTGCAGCGCAAGATGGCGGCAGGCTCCTGGCCGGCCACGCCCCGGCCGCCGCGCGGCGACGGGCTGCTGGCCGACTTCGACGCGCGCCTGCCGTTCCAGCTCACCGAGGGGCAGCGGGACGTCGGCGAGGAGATCGCCGACGACCTCGCCCGGCCCCACCCCATGCACCGGCTGCTGCAGGGCGAGGTCGGCGCGGGCAAGACCGTCGTCGCGCTGCGCGCCATGCTCCAGGTGGTCGACGCCGGCGGGCAGGCCGTGCTGCTGGCCCCCACCGAGGTGCTCGCCCAGCAGCATCACCGCTCGATCACCGCCATGCTCGGCGACCTGGCCACGGGCGGCATGTTCGGCGGCACCTCCGTCGCGCTGCTGACCGGCTCGCTGGGCGCCGCGGCCCGCCGCTCGGCCATGCTCGACGCGGCCTCGGGGGCGGCCGGCATCGTGGTCGGCACCCACGCGGTGCTCCAGGAGCGGGTGCAGTTCGCCGACCTGGGCCTGGTGGTGGTGGACGAGCAGCACCGCTTCGGCGTCGAGCAGCGCGACGCGCTGCGCGAGAAGGCCGGCGAGGGGCGCCCGCACGTGCTGGTCATGACCGCCACCCCGATCCCGCGCACGGTCGCCATGACGGTCTTCGGCGACCTCACGGTCTCCACGCTCTCCCAGCTCCCCTCCGGCCGCGCGCCGATCACCACGCACGTGGTGCCCGCGGCCGAGAAGCCGCACTTCCTCGACCGCGCCTGGACGCGGCTGCGCGAGGAGGTCGAGCTGGGCCGGCAGGCGTACATCGTCTGCCCCCGCATCGGCGACCTGGAGGGCGACGAGGGAGACCTGGCCAAGGGCGACGACGAGCGGCGGCCGCCGCTGGCCGTGCTCGACGTGGCCGCGATGCTCTCGGAGGGGCCGCTCTCCGGGCTCCGTACGGCGGTGCTGCACGGCAAGCTGCCCCCGGAGGAGAAGGACGCCGTGATGCGGGCCTTCTCCCGCGGCGAGGTCGACGTCCTGGTGGCGACCACGGTCATCGAGGTGGGCGTGGACGTCCCCAACTCCTCGGTTATGGTGATCATGGACGCCGACCGGTTCGGCGTCTCCCAGCTCCACCAGCTGCGCGGCCGGGTCGGCCGGGGCGGGCTGCCGGGGCTGTGCCTGCTGGTGAGCGACGCCCCGGGCGGCACGCCCGCCCGGCAGCGGCTCGACGCGGTGGCGGCGACCCTCGACGGCTTCGAGCTGTCGCGCGTCGACCTGGAGCAGCGCCGCGAGGGCGACGTGCTCGGCGTGGCCCAGTCGGGGCGCCGGTCGTCGCTGAAGATGCTCCAGCTCCTGCGCGACGAGGAGGTCATCCTCGCCGCCCGCGCGGACGCCGAGGAGATGCTGGCGGCCGACCCCGAGCTGATCGGGCACCCGGTGCTCCGTACGGAGATCGACCGGCTGCTGGCCGACGAGCGCGCCGAGTACCTGGAGAAGGCCTGACGGCGGGCGCGGAAGGCGCGGGACCGCACGGCCGGTCATGAGAGGCCGCGGCGGCGGGGGAGGGGCCGCTCCGGACGCCGGCGCGGGACCGGCGGACGCCGGCGCGGGCGGGGCGCCGTGCGGCGGAGATCAGAAAAGCCCAACTGCGGGGACGGCCTCCCCCCGAATGCCGTCCCCGCCTGGGCCCACTCTCGGGTCAGGTGCCGAGAGCACCGGCGTGCGGAAGGGCTCACGACCACGCCGGTCGGCCTTCCCCTGGGACTGTCGAAGGCCGCAGGACTCATCATGCAAGGCGCGGGGGCCGGGGGGAACGACCCTTGCGGTTTCGTCGCCGCTCCTTGCCCACTCTTGACCTAGATCACCTGGCGAAACCCTTTTGACCTGCGGTTATGTGATGCGCCGCGACACGCCGGGGTGCGCCGCCGCCCTTCGCCGCCCTCCCGCCGGCGGCCCGTGGCCGACCGTTCCGCCGGCCGTTCCGCCTCCGGTGCGCCCGGTCCGTCGCGGGCGACCGCGGGAGGGCCGGGGGAGCGCCCGGGCGGCCGTGCCGGAACGGCTGGGACAATGGGCCGGTGAGCCGAGTGATCGCGGGAAGCGCAGGGGGACGGCGGCTGGCGGTGCCGCCGGGGCGGGGCACCCGCCCCACGAGCGACCGGGCCAGGGAGGGCATCTTCTCCACCGTGGGCTCGCTGCTCGGCCCGCTGGACGGCGCCAGGGTGCTCGACCTGTACGCGGGGTCCGGCGCGATCGGGCTGGAGGCGCTGTCGCGCGGGGCGGCGCACGCGCTGCTGGTGGAGTCCGACGCCAAGGCGGTCCGGACGATCAGGACGAACATCGCGAGCCTGGGCCTGCCGGGCGCCGAGCTCGCGGCCGACCGGGTCGAGCGGGTGCTGGCCAGGGGCGCCGCGGAGCCGTACGACCTGGTGTTCGCCGACCCGCCGTACGCGGTGACCGACGCGGAGGTGCGGGCCGTGCTGGAGCGGCTGCGCGACCACGGCTGGCTGGCCGGGGACGCGCTGGTGGCGGTGGAGCGGGAGAGCCGGGGCGGGGCCATTGAGTGGCCTTCCGGGTACGAAGAGGAGAGGGTCCGTCGCTACGGCGAAGCGTCCGTTTGGTACGGTCGCGCCGCCGGGAATCCATAGAGCAGGGGGTTTCACCTTGCGTCGCGTTGTATGCCCTGGATCGTTCGATCCCGTTACCAACGGCCATCTGGACATCATCGGCCGGGCCTCCCGGCAGTACGACGAGGTCGTCGTAGCCGTCCTGATCAACATCGAGAAGAAGAGCCTGTTCACGGTCGAGGAGCGCATCGAGATGCTCCTGTCCGTCACCAAGGAGTACGGCAACGTCCGGGTGGACAAGTTCCACGGCCTGCTGGTCGACTACTGCAGGCAGCAGGAGATCCCGGCGATCGTCAAGGGACTGCGCGCGATCAGCGACTTCGACTACGAGTTGCAGCAGGCCCAGCTCAACTACCGGATGTCGGGGGTGGAGACGCTGTTCATGGCGACCGGCCCGGAGGTGTCGTTCCTGTCCTCCAGCCGCATCAAGGAGATCGTCCGCTACGGCGGGGACGTCAACGGCCTGGTGCCGGAACTGGTCGAACGGCGGCTGGTGGAACGGCTCAGGGGCTAGGCCCTGGTATTCTCTTGTTTTGCCTTGCACGACGGCGGTGATTCGCCATGCCTGATGAGAGCGACATGACTCTGCAGACCCTCGACCCCCGAGCCCCGTGGGTGATCTCCACCCATGATCTGGGGCGGAGGCCGGGGAGTATGCGGCAGATGTCCCTCACCCTTCCGGCACCGGCGAACCTCGGCGTCGAGATGATCGGCGTCCCTGTGGGCGCCGACGTCGAGCTGGACATCCGGCTTGAGGCGGTCATGGAGGGCGTGCTCGTCACGGGCACGGCGCAGGCCCCGCTGCGGGGGGAGTGCGCACGGTGCCTGGAAGAGATCACTTCGGAGACCGAAGTGAGCTTCCAGGAGCTGTTCTTCTACTCGGCGGAGGATGCCGCCGAGGACGACTCGCTTCTCGACGGTGAACTGCTCGATCTCGAACCCGTCTTCCGTGACGCGGTGGTGCTGACACTGCCGCTGAGCCCGGTCTGCAGCGAAGACTGCGAGGGGCTCTGCTCGGAGTGCGGGGTCAGGCTGGCGGACGCCGAGCCCGGTCACAAGCATGAGGTGATCGACGCCCGCTGGGCCAAGCTGCAAGGTCTGGTTCCGGAAGATAACAACGATCAGGAGAGCTGACGTGGCTGTCCCCAAGCGCAAGATGTCGCGGAGCAACACTCGCTCCCGCAGGTCGCAGTGGAAGGCCGCCGCGGTCTCGCTCGTGAGCTGCCCCCAGTGCCGCTCGCCGAAGCGTCCGCACGTGGCGTGCCCGTCCTGCGGCACCTACAACCGCCGTCAGGTGATCGAGCCCTCCGCCTGATCGCGTTCTGACTGACGGATGCCGGCCGGGTCCCTTTCGGGCCTGGCCGGCGTCTTACGTTCCATCCGACGCGATGGCGGCTCGCCCGCGGCTGTGGTGGACGCCGGGGTCACGGCGACGTGCACCCTCCCGGCGCCCACCACGTCTTCGGGCACTCCCGTCCTCTCTCGCCATCGCGCGTTCACCGTCGAAGAGCGAGGAGAAGACGTTGGGTGCAAGCGTCAAGCCGATGGCCGTCGAACTGGCCCGTGACGAGCTGGAGCGGGTCCTCGGGGTGCGGCTGGAGGCCGCGCTCCTGGAGCGGGCGCTGACCCACCGCTCCTACGCCTACGAGAACGGCGGGCTGCCGACCAACGAGCGCCTGGAGTTCCTGGGCGACTCGGTGCTGGGCCTGGTGGTCACCGACACCCTCTACCGCAACCACCCCGACCTGCCCGAGGGGCAGCTGGCCAAGCTGCGGGCCGCGGTGGTCAACATGCGCGCCCTCGCCGACGTGGCCCGCACGCTGGAGCTCGGCAGGTTCCTGCGCCTGGGCCGGGGCGAGGAGGGCACCGGGGGGCGTGACAAGTCCTCCATCCTCGCCGACACGCTGGAGGCGCTGATCGGCGCGGTGTACGTCGACAAGGGCCTCGGCGAGGCGTTCCGCGTCGTCCACCTGCTGTTCGACCCGCTCATCACGCGCTCGGCGTCGCTGGGCGCCGGGCTCGACTGGAAGACCTCCCTGCAGGAGCTCACCGCCTCCGAGTCGCTCGGCGTGCCGGACTACCACGTCGAGGAGAGCGGCCCCGACCACGCCAAGTCCTTCACCGCCGTGGTCCGCCTCGGCGGGGAGGAGTACGGCTCGGGCTCCGGGCGTTCCAAGAAGGAGGCCGAGCAGCAGGCCGCCGAGGCCGCCTGGAACCGCATCCGCAGCGACCGCGACAAGCGCGAGGTCGACACCGCGTCCTGAGCGTCCCGGACGTACCGGACGTCCCGGACGGGCGCCGCGTCCCCGGATGCGCCTGCCGGGCGCCGCGGGTACCGTGGGCGCCCTGAACGGCCCGGGTACGGCGTCCGCGGACGCCGTCCTGAGAGAGGGGGGACCGGCATGCCCGAGTTGCCGGAGGTGGAGGTCGTACGACGCGGCCTGGAACGCTGGGTGTCCGGCCGGGTCGTCGCCCACGCCGAGGTGCTGCACCCCCGGGCGATCCGCCGCCACGTCCCCGGCGCCGAGGAGTTCGCCTCCCGGCTGGCGGGCCGCACGGTCGGGACGGCCCAGCGGCGGGGCAAGTATCTCTGGCTGCCGCTGGACGGCTCCGACGCGGTCCTGGCCCACCTCGGGATGAGCGGCCAGCTGCTGGTGGTCGAGCCGGACTCGCCCCTGGAGAAGCACCTGCGGATCCGGATCGCCTTCGCCGACGGCGGCCCCGAGCTGCGTTTCGTCGACCAGCGGACCTTCGGGCACGTGCTGGTCACCCCGCTGGCCCGCGCCGCGGGCCGGGACGTCCCCGAGCCGATCGTCCACATCGCGGCCGACCCGTTCGAGGAGCACTTCGACGAGGACGGCTTCGCCCACCGGCTGCGCGCCCGGCGGACCGAGGTCAAGCGGGCGCTGCTCGACCAGTCGCTGATCAGCGGGGTCGGCAACATCTACGCCGACGAGGCGCTGTGGCGGGCCCGGCTGCACGGGTCGCGGCCCACGGCGACGCTGACCCGGCCGAAGATCGCCGAGCTGCTGGACGCGGCCCGCGGGGTGATGTCCGAGGCCCTGGCCGAGGGTGGCACGTCCTTCGACAGCCTGTACGTGAACGTCAACGGCGAGAGCGGCTATTTCGAGCGGGCGCTGAACGTGTACGGCAGGCGCGACGAGCCGTGCGGGCGGTGCGGCGCGCCGATCGTCCGGGAGTCGTTCATGAACCGCTCCTCCTACAGCTGCCCCCGCTGCCAGCCGCGCCCGCGCGGGGTCGCGGCGTGAGCGCCGTCCGGCTGACCGCCTGGGTCAGGGGATACGTCCAGGGCGTGGGTTTCCGCTGGTGGACGCGGTCTCGGGCGCTGGAGCTCGGCCTGGCCGGCTGGGCCAGGAACACCGCCGACGGCCGGGTGGAGGTCGTCGCCGAGGGCCCCCGGGAGTCCTGCGAGGAACTGCTCGCCCTGCTGCGCGGCGGGCGCACGCCGGGGCGGGTTGACGGGGTGGTAGAACGTTGGAGCGAGGCAAAAGGATCATCTACCGGCTTCGCGGAACGTTAAACCATTTCCCTGATTCGCCAAATTAGGGTATAATCTAATGTCGAGAGTGCCCACGGGTGCATCCACATGGAGCGTTCAGCTTGACCGTCTCCCACACCGGTGCGACTCTTGATAAGAACCACGCGCACCCCTCCCGCGGCAAGAAGTGCGCGAACCAGTCTGGTCACTCAGCGTGGAGGACCCTTAACATGGCGAAGGCTCTACTCGGCCACGTCGGCGGTCCTGACCCTCGGATGGTCTCGGAAATGCGCCGTCTCCAGCAGCGCATCCGTGATCTCGAGGCAGAGCTCACCCGGCTCCAGGCCCAGAACGCCGAACTCGCGGGCAACCGTGACGAGGAGTTCACCCGCCTGCAGGATCGTGAGCCGGCTCTCACCTAGAGGCCGGGGCGAACACACATTGTCCAGGGACGCCTCTTGAGGCGTCCCTTGTCATGTCGCGGGCCGCGCGGAACGAAGCGGCCCGCCATGACATCCCCTGTTACGGGCCGCGTCCGACGCGGCCCGTCGCGGCGTTCCCCGCCGCGGATCACGCCCGGCACGGCCCGCCACGGCGTCTCCTTTCCGAGCCGCCTCCGGCGTGCGCCCGTCGTGGCGTTCCCCGTCTCCGGCCGGACGTGTCCCTTCCCTGAGGAACGGCCCGATCTCCCGCGGGCGGGCACCGCCGAAGAACGGTAGTCTGCCCAGGCGGGAGCGGTGACGTCCCGGGTGGAGAAGCCGGGCCGCCCGCGCGACCGGGGCACCGGCGCCCGTGCCGTGACCCGCGCCGACGCGCGGCGCCGGGGCCGACCATCACGCGGGAGGACGGGGGATCTCGTTGTACCTCAAGACCCTCACCCTGCGCGGTTTCAAGTCGTTCGCCTCGGCCACCACCCTGCGCTTCGAGCCGGGCATCACCGCCGTCGTCGGCCCCAACGGCTCCGGCAAGTCCAACGTGGTCGACGCCCTGGCCTGGGTCATGGGCGAGCACAGCGCCAAGTCCCTGCGCGGCGGCAAGATGGAGGACGTCATCTTCGCCGGCACCTCCTCCCGGGCCCCGCTGGGCCGGGCCGAGGTCACGCTCACCATCGACAACACCGACGGCGCGCTGCCCATCGACTACACCGAGGTCACGATCAGCCGCCTGATGTTCCGGGCCGGCCAGAGCGAGTACGCCATCAACGGCGACACCTGCCGCCTGCTCGACATCCAGGAGCTGCTGTCCGACTCCGGCATCGGCCGTGAGATGCACGTCATCGTCGGGCAGGGCCAGCTCGACCAGGTGCTGCACGCCGGCCCGGAGGACCGCCGGGCGTTCATCGAGGAGGCCGCGGGTGTCCTGAAGCACCGCAAGCGCAAGGAGAAGGCGCTGCGGAAGCTGGACGCGATGCAGGCCAACCTCACCCGGGTCCAGGACCTCACCACCGAGCTTCGCCGCCAGCTCAAGCCGCTGGGCCGGCAGGCCGAGATCGCCCGCCGGGCCGCCGTCATCCAGGCGGACCTGCGCGACGCCCGGCTGCGGCTGCTCGCCGACGACGTGCTCACCCTGCGCGCCACGCTGGAGCGGGAGGTCGCCGACGAGGCGGCCGTGCTGGCCCGCCGTACGGCGGTGGAGGCCGAGCTCGCCGAGGGCCAGCAGGCCGAGGCCGAACTGGAGGCCGCCGAGACCGAGGCCCAGCCGAGGCTGGCCGCCGCCCAGGAGACCTACTTCCGGCTCGCCTCGCTGCGCGACCGGCTGCGCGGCCTGGCCGGGCTGGCCGCCGAGCGCCACCGGCACGCGAGCGACACCGCGGTGGAGCGGCACGGCCGCGACCCGGAGGACTACGAGCGCGAGGCCGAGGAGGTCCGCGAGCAGGAGCGGGTGCTGGAGGAACTGCTCGCCGAGGCGCAGGAGACGCTCGCCGCGGCCGTGGCCCGGCGCGCCGAGACCGAGTCGGCGCTGGCGGTCGAGGAGCGCCGGCTGGCCGCCGAGGCCAGGGCCGCCGCCGACCGGCGCGAGGGACTGGCGGCCCTGCGGGGCCGGGTCGGCGCCGCGCGCAGCCGCGCCGAGGCCGCCGAGGCGGAGATCGGGCGGCTGGAGCGCTCCCTGGAGGAGGCGCTGCGGCGCGCCGAGACCGCCCAGGCCGAGCACGACAGCCAGGAGGGCGCCGACCCCGCCTCCGCCGACCCGGTCCTCGCCGCCCTCGCCGAGGAGCTGGAGATGGCGCTCGCGGCCGTCGAGGAGTCCCGGGACGCCGTCGAGCGGGCCAGGGAGCTGGTGGACGACGCCAAGGCCGCCGTCGCCGGCCCGACCTCCGCCCTGGGCGCGGCCCGATCCGCCCTCGCCGCGGCGCGCAAGGCCGAGGCGGAGGCGCAGCGGCAGGTCGCCGCGCTGGAGGCCCGCCGCGAGGCGCTGGAGCTGAGCCTGGCCAGGGGGTGGACGGCGGAGCTGCCCTGCTCGCCGCCGACCTCGCCGGGGTGCTCGGCCCGGTCGCCGCGATGCTCGCCGTACGGCAGGGCGCGGAGGCGGCCGTCGCCGCGGTGCTGGGCGCCGCCGCCGAGGCCGTCGCGGTGGAGTCGCTGCAGAGCGCGGCCGACGCGATCGACTTCCTGCGCGGCCGGGACGGCGGCCGGGCGGACCTGGTCATCGCCGCGGACGGCGACGGCTCCGGAGACGGTCCCGGGGCGGCTCCCCCGCGGCCCGGTGCCGGTCGCCGGGACCGAGTGGGCGCTCGACCTGGTCGAGGTCCCCGCCGGCCTGCGCGCCGCCGCCGAGCACCTGCTGGGCGGCGTGCTGGTGGTCGACGACCTCGAGACCGCGCGCAAGGCGGTCGAGCAGTGGCCCGGGCTGCGCGCGGTGACCCGCGCCGGCGACCTGCTGGGCGCGCACGTCGCCCGGGGCGGCTCGGCCGACGGCGGCTCCGCGTTGCAGATGCGGACCGCGCTGGACGAGGCCGCCGCCGACCTGGAGCGGGCCCGGCACCAGGCCGAGCGGGCCGCCGTCGCGCTGGAGGAGGCGGCCGAGGCCGAGGGCGAGGCGCAGCTCGCCGTCGAGGCCGCCCAGGCGCGGGTGGCCGAGACGCAGTCGGGCGTGCAGACCGCCCAGGCGGGGGTCAACGCGGCGCAGGCCGTACTGGACGAGCTGAGGTCCCGCCAGCGCGACGCCGACCAGCGGGCCGCCGCCGCGGCCCGCCGCCTGGCCCAGCTCGACGCCGCGGCCGCCGCCGCCCGCGGCGAGTGCGAGCGGCTGGCCCGGGGCGTGGCGACGGCCCGCGAGGCCCGCGACCGCGACGCGGCGGGCCTCGCCGAGCTGGAGGAGCGGCTCGCCGCCGCCGAGAGCGCCGAGGAGCTCACCGAGGAGCCCACCACCGAGCTGCGCGACGAGCTGGCCGGGATCTGCGCCGAGGCCCGCCAGGAGGAGATGGAGGCCCGCCTGGCCGTACGGACGGCCGAGGAGCGGGTCAAGGGCATCGCGGGCCGGGCCGAGGAGCTGGAGCGGGCGGCCGAGCAGGAGCGCGAGGAGCGGGCCAGGGCGGCCGAGCTGCGGGAGCGGCGGCGCCGGCAGGCCCGCACGGCCCAGGCGGTCGTCCGGGGCGCCGAGCGGGCGCTCGCCACGCTGGAGGTGTCTCTGACGGCCGCCGCCGCCGAGCGCGACGAGGCCGAGCAGGCGCGCGGGCGGATCGACGCCTCGCTGAAGTCGGTGCGCGTCCGGGTCCGCGAGCTGACGGCGGAGCTGGACAAGCTGGTCAACCGCGCCCACGGCAGCGAGGTGGCCCGGACCGAGCGGCGGCTGCGGCTGGAGCAGCTCCAGGCGCGGGCGACGGAGGAGTTCGGCGTCGAGACCGACGTCCTGATCGCCGAGTACGGCCCCGACCAGCCGGTCCCGGCGGCCGACGGCGACCCCGTGCCCTACGTCCGCGAGGAGCAGGAGAAGCGGGCGAAGACGGCCGAACGGCAGATGACCCAGCTCGGCAAGGTCAACCCGCTGGCGCTGGAGGAGTTCGCCGCGCTCGAGGAGCGGCACGCGTTCCTGACCTCGCAGCTGGAGGACCTGAAGAAGACCCGCCGCGACCTGCTGCTCGTGGTCAAGGAGGTGGACGAGCGGGTCGAGCAGGTCTTCGCCGCAGCCTACGAGGACGTGGCGCGGGAGTTCGAGCAGATCTTCACCCGGGTCTTCCCCGGCGGCGAGGGCAGGCTGCTGCTGACCGACCCCTCCGACATGCTGACCACCGGCGTCGAGGTCGAGGCCCGGCCGCCCGGCAAGAAGGTCAAGCGGCTGTCGCTGCTGTCGGGCGGCGAGCGGTCGCTGACCGCGGTGGCCTTCCTCGTCGCGATCTTCAAGGCCAGGCCCTCGCCGTTCTACGTGATGGACGAGGTCGAGGCGGCGCTGGACGACACCAACACCCAGCGCCTGCTGACCCTGTTCGAGGAGCTGCGGCAGACCTCCCAGCTCATCGTGATCACCCACCAGAAGCGCACGATGGAGATCGCCGACGCGCTGTACGGCGTGTCGATGCGCGGCGACGGCGTCTCCCACGTCATCAGCCAGCGGCTGCGCGAGCAGGAGGACTGACCCGGCCCGCCCGGCCGCGGACGCCTCCGGCCCGGTCGTACGGGCGCCGGTTCGCGGGACGCGGGATTGAACCGCGGATGAGGGGGCATGGAAGCGGCTCGGACCCCTCGGGGTCGGAGCATCACCCGCCGTCTGGAAAACTGTGGTCTTGTGGAACCCATCGGCATAATCGCGATCGCTGTCGCCATCCTGGTGCTGGCGGCCGGCAGCATGTTCCTGCTGCTCCGGCCGCGCGGCAAGGCGGCGCCTCCGCCGGTCGAGCCGCCCGAGGTGCGGATCCCGGAGGAGACACAGGCACCGCCCAGGGGGGCGGTGGAGGACCAAGAGGCGACGACCACCATCCCGCCTCCGCGGACCACGCCGGCCGAGCCGATGGTCGTCCCGCCCCCGGCGGTGGAGATCCCGCCGCCGTCCGCGGGCCGGATGGTACGGCTGCGCGCCCGGCTGGCCCGCTCACAGAACACCCTCGGCAAGGGCCTGCTCGACCTGCTCTCGCGTGACCGTCTCGACGACGACACGTGGGACGAGATCGAGGAGACCCTGATCACCGCCGACGTCGGGATCGCCCCGACCCAGGCGATGGTGCAGGACCTGCGGACGCAGGTGAAGGTCCTGGGCAGCCGCACGCCCGACGAGGTGCGCGCCCTGCTCCGCAAGGAGCTGCTCACCCAGATCGGCACCGACCTCGACCGCACCCTGCACGTCCAGCCGCACGGCGAGCGGCCGGCCGTGGTGCTCGTGGTCGGCGTCAACGGCACCGGCAAGACCACCACCACCGGCAAGCTGGCCCGCTCCCTCGTCGGAGACGGCCGCTCGGTCGTGCTCGGCGCGGCCGACACCTTCCGCGCCGCCGCCGCCGACCAGCTCCAGACCTGGGGAGACCGGGTCGGGGCCGAGGTCGTGCGCGGCCCGGAGGGCGGCGACCCCGCCTCGGTCGCCTTCGACGCCGTGGCCAAGGGCACGGCCGACAAGGCCGACGTGGTGATCGTGGACACCGCCGGCCGGCTGCACACCAAGACCGGCCTGATGGACGAGCTGGGCAAGGTCAAGCGGGTCATCGAGAAGAAGGCCACGGTCGACGAGGTCCTGCTCGTCCTCGACGCCACCACCGGCCAGAACGGCATGCGCCAGGCCCAGGTGTTCGCCGAGGTCGTGGACGTCACCGGCATCGCCCTGACCAAGCTGGACGGCACCGCCAAGGGCGGGATCATCATCTCCGTCCAGCGGGAGCTGGGCGTCCCGGTCAAGCTCGTCGGACTGGGCGAGGGCCCGGACGACCTGGCGCCTTTCGACCCCGAGGTCTTCGTCGACGCGCTCCTCGGAGACTGACAGCGCCCGTCGAACCACCCGAGTCACGCGGACGCCCCCGGGAACCATCCCGGGGGCGTCCGCCTTCATGTTCTCGCGGTCTTCGGCGCGTTCCCCGCCGGGGTCAGCGGGAGTAGACCTCCATCTCGTAGAGCGAGTAGCCGTAGGAGGTGGCGCGCTTCTCGCCCTTCATCCGGACGTATCTCGCACTCACCGGGGCGAACGTCACGTTGTCCACGCCGCCGTTCCCGGCGGTGGTGGAGAAGACGGTCGTCCAGGACGACCCGTCGGCGGACGTCTGGATCGAGTACGCCGAGCCGTGGGCCGACTCCCAGCGCAGCAGCACCCGGGCCACGGTCTTCGCCGAGCCCAGGTCCACCTGGAGGTACTCGTCGTCGCTGCGGGCGCTCGACCAGCGGGTCGCCGGGTCGCCGTCCACCGCCTTGCTCGCCGGGTAGAGCAGGAACAGCTCGGAGCTGGACGCCTTGGCCGTACGGCCGGCCGCGAGGTTGCCGATCGGGTCGCCCCGGTGCGAGGGGAACGACACGACCTGCTGGTAGGTCGGCCGGTTCTGCCAGGAGATCAGCGGCTGCTTGATCCCGCCGAGCGGGGAGTGCCGGACGCTGTCGGCGCACCACTGGTCGCCCGCGGAGCAGACGTCGTCGGCGGGGTAGGTCGTCGCCGCGGGTTCGGCGAGGGCCGCCGCCAGGCTGTCCAGCAGCACCGTCCGGCAACCCGCCACCGTGCCGTCGCCGCAGTACTTCGCGGGCAGCGGCCCGGTGACCGGCTCGCCGAGCACCGCCCGGAGGTCCTTGCTGACGTAGCCCCACCAGCCGTACTGGAACGACGAGCCCTTGTGCGCCTGGGCCTCGTTGGCCGAGCCGGGCTGACCGGAGGAGTCGCCCCGCTGGTGGCCGGAGGGGGACTCGTTGATCTGCAGGGCGCCGGTCAGGGACCGGTACAGGTCCTCGCCCATCTCCGGCCGGAACTCGGCCTGGACGAGCCTGGGCCACCAGGCGTCGAACGCGCGGATCGCCGCGGCGTGCGCGTACGTCCGGCTGCCCGCCGCGGTCTCGACCCGTTTCGCCCCCGAGTCGGCCCACGCCTTCAGCCCGGCGACCGCCGAGGCGAGGGCCGGGTCGGCGGGGGCGGCGCCGATCACCCGGAGCAGGTGGGGCAGGACCTCCTTGCCGCGCAGGTCGGTGACGGCGGCCTCGGCCATGATCTTCGCGGTGCCGGCCCGGTCGAGCTTGCCGGGGCCGGCCAGGGCCGCCTTGACGGGGGCGTCCAGCAGGTCGACCCGGTGGACCGGGCCGAAGCTGAAGTTGCCGTCGGCGGCGCCGTAGTCCTTGGCCTGCTTGTTGTTCCAGCTGACGAAGTAGTCCTGGTCGACGGCCTGCGGGTGGGTCGAGGGGGCGGTGTAGGTCGCGGTGCGGGCGTCGGGGTCGAAGCCGGCCCACTCGTGGGCGGCGTCGGCCGTCATCGGCAGGTTCGGGTCGGAGACCGCGGACCTGACCGGGGTGTCGCCCGACATGAAGTACGCCGAGCGGGTCGAGTTGACGTAGAACCAGTTGAACGCGAACCCGATGTCGGAGGCGGCGTCGGTGAAGCCCGCCGGGTCGCCCATCTGCGCCGGGTCGTTGAACCGCTGGAACCCGACCGCCGAGTCGGCCTCGTGCCCGTAGGTCGAGCGCAGTGAGGCGAAGGCGGTGGGCTGCCCGCCGACGGTGCCGCGCCAGGTCACCAGCCCGTACTTGGTCCGCTTGATCACCAGGTCGTAGGAGCCGGCCGCGGTGGTGTCGGCGGTGTTGGGCTTCCAGGAGTTGGTCTTGCGCAGCGTCTCCATCGCCGTGCAGACGCCGCGGTAGAGGTAGTGGTCCGACGCCGTGGTCGGGGTCCCGCCGCCGGGCTCGCAGAGCTGCAGGGCGTAGGTATCGGTGATGTCCTGGCCGCTGGAGGTGGCGCTCCAGGCGTAGTCGGTGCCCCGGCCGAGCAGCACGTACAGGTTGAGCCCGGCGAACGCCGCGCCGCGCGCCCGGATGCCGGGCCCGGACAGCTCCTCCAGCATGAGCAGTTGCGGGGCGAAGTAGCCGGTCTGCGGGCCGAACACCGCGACCGGGTGGCCGGTGGCGGACTCCGCGGCCGACACCACGACGGCGTTGGACATGCCGGGCCTGGCGTTGTCCACGGTCAGTCCGCCGAGCACGCCCTTGGCGGCCTCGCCGGAGCGGGCGGTGAGGGCCGGGCCGGTGGCCGACCCCCGCTCGTTCTCGGTGATGTCCACCGGCGCGGTCGTGGCGGCGTCGGGCAGGACGACGCCCGTGGCGCCGGGCGCGTTCCCCGAGGGGAAGCTCTGGCCGGCGTGCAGGGTGAGGGTGGTCTCCGGGTCGTTGCGCGACCGGAACGCCTCCCAGGCGCGGTCGCCGGCGGTGACGCCGTACCGGGCGCGGGCCGCGACCCGCACCAGCGCGGACTGCATCTCCGCGCCGCCGCCCCCGCCGAACAGGCCGCCGACCACGCCGGAGATCGCGATCAGGTCGGTCATGGTGAAGTCCTGGGGACCGCCCGCGTTGGTGATCGCGTCGAGGTGGCCGGTGAGGACGTACTCGCCGGGGCAGTTCCGGTTGGCCATGCAGTAGTCGATGTAGGCGTTGATGCCGTCGATGTAGGCCCGCACGTCGGCGTAGAGCTGCGCGCCCCGGGGGCCGGAGTCGCGCAGGCGGGTGAGCTGCGCCTGCAGGTCCGCCTCGGTGTAGGGGGAGTTGATCCAGACGCTCTGCTCCAGCGCGCGGTTGCCGGGCGCGCCGCCGGCGAAGGGCGTCAGCTCGCCCCGGCCGACGTGCCGGATCAGGTCCATGACCCACAGCCGGTCCTGCGCGCCGGCGTATCCGGCGCCGAACATCGTGCCCTCGCGGGTCGTGCCGGTGATGTGCGGGACCCCGGTGGCCCGGTCACGGACGATCTTCACGTCGGACCGCGGGCTGACGGTGCTCTCCACCCGCCCGTCCGGTACGCCGAAGGAGGCGTCGTTGAAGAACGCCGAGATCTGCTCGTTGGTCAGTCCGGTGTAGCCGGAGACGAGGTTCGCGTACGGGCCGAGCTGGTCGGTGCTGTGCCGGGGCATCGTGCCCGCCGCCTGGTTGGCGAGGATCTCGACCAGCGTGGCGTTGCCGTTCTCGCCGGGTGGCAGGATGTCCGCGCACTGGCCGAGGCAGTGGTCGTCGGGGACGAAGGTGTCCGCCGACGCCGGGGCGGGGGAGGTGAGGGGGAGGGTGAGCGCGACGATCGCGAACGCCGAGGCGGCGGCGATCATCCGCCGGAGACGTGAGTGCACGGGGGACCCCCAGAACATGAGGAGCACTCGGATGTTGGGAGGAACATACGCCCCGGTTACCGGCCGGGCAACAGTCCATCCGGTAACCGCGTCTGCCTCTTCCACCCGCTCACCCGGCCCGCGCCGCCCGCCCGGCGGCGGCGCGGCGCGGACCTCGCGCGGCGGCCCGGCCGGAGCCGCCGGTGCCCCGATCGCCCCGGTCGTGCCGGTCGCCTCGTCAGCGTCCGGGCGCCCCCAGCCGCGCCATCAGCCAGTCGGCCGCGGCGGGTAGCCAGTCGGGGTGGGCCTCACCGAGCAGGTGGTCGGCGTACGGGACGAGCAGGTACTCGCCGCGCGGCGCGAGGCGGGCCAGCGGCTCGCCGTTGACCACGCCGGGGATGGCGTCCCGGCCGCCGTCCACCACCAGCAGCGGTACGGCGATGCGCGGGGCGAGGTCCGTCAGGTCCACGTGGCGGGCGAAGTCCCGGGCGGCGCCGGCGCCGCCGGCGCGCTGGGTCAGCGTGTCGTGCACGAACTCGGGCAGCGCGTCCCAGTCGAGGCGGAAGGGACCGCTGACGGTCACGGCGGCCCTGACCCGGGGCTCCAGGGCGGCGCTCTCGGCGGCGTAGTAACCACCCAGGCTGAGCCCCACCAGGCCGATCCCCTCGACGCCGAGGGCGTCGATGACATCGCCCACCACCCGGTGGTAGTCGGGGCGGACGACGGTGGTGGCCGCGAGCGCCCCCTGCCCGGGGCCGTCCATGGCGAACACCGCCGCGCCCCTGCGCAGGAACGTGTCGGCGACGGCGTGGAACTCCTCCTTGCCGGAGTCCATGCCGGGCACGATCACGACGGTCGCCGCGGCGTCGGCGGGGCCGCGGAGCCGGCCCGTGAAGCCGGGGCCCTCGATCCTCCTGGCCTCCGGCTCCAGGACCTCCAGGGCGCGGCCCATGGCGGCGTCGGCCTCGGCGGCGGCCAGGGCGGCCAGCGCGCGGTCCGGGTGCGGCACGAGGGCGGCGAAGTGGAACCACCTGGCGGCCGTCCGGTGGTGCTCGCCCGCCGAGACCGCGGACGCCGCCGTCCGGGCCAGGTCGAGGTGGCGCCGCCCGGCCCGGACGAAGGCGTCCGGCCAGTCGTCGAGGGACGCGAGCCCGGCCGTGACGCGGCGGTACTCGTGCGCATCGAGGCCGGCGGCGGTGGCGCGGCTGAAGTTGGCCTCGGCGAACTCGGCGACGCTCATCGCGACTCCTTCGCGGTGCGGGGCTCTCCGGCGGTGCGGAGCTCCCGGACGGTGAGAGGTTCTCCGCCGGTGGAACCGGCGGAGGGCTCACCGACGGCGAAGGGCTCTCCCGCGACGGGGCCGGCGGCGGGAGGGTCGCCGACGGTGAGGACGGCCTTGCCCCGGACCCGCCTCTCCCGCAGGTCGACCAGGAGGCTCGCGGTCTCCGCCCAGTCGGCGACCCGGCCGATCTCCGGGTGCAGCCGTCCGGCGTCCACCAGCCGGACCAGCGTGGCGAGGTCCTCGCCGTAGGGGGCGCCGGCGTAGTGGAAGTGCCGGATCACGGCGTTCTCCGGCCCGGAGAGGAGGCCGAAGAAGTCGAGGGTCACCGGGGTCCGGCCGGCCTGGCCGTACCAGATCAGCGTGCCGCCCGGGGCCAGCGCGGCGAGCGCGACGGGCAGGGCGGCGCCGCCGGTGGACTCCAGGACCAGCGGGAAGGGGCCGCGCGCGTCGGCGACGTCGTGCACGACCTCCGCGGCGCCCAGTTCGATCAGCCGCCGGCCGCGTTCGGGCGAGGCGGTCACCGCCGTGATCTCGGCTCCGGCCGCGGCGGCCAGTTCGGTGAAGTAGTGGCCCACCCCGCCCGAGGCGCCGGTGAGCAGGATCCGCCGGCCCGTCACGGCGCCGGCCACGCGGAGCAGGCGCAGCGCGGTGATCCCGGCGAGGGGCAGGGCGGCGGCCCGGACGGAGGCGACGGAGCCGGGCAGCTCGGCGAGCGAGTGGGTGGGGACCGCGACGTACTCGGCCCAGCCCCCGTACGGCGGGTGCCCCACGACGCGGGTGCCGGCCGCCGGGCCCGAGCCGTCGGCCGCCGCCTGCACGACCAGGCCCGCGACGTCCTTGCCCGGGAGGAGCCCCGGGCGCGGGTTCTCCAGCAGGAAGGTCTCCCCCCGGTTGACGGAGAACGCCTCCACCCTGACCAGGGCCTCGTCCGCGGCCGGGACGGGCTGGGCGTCCTCGGCGAGTTCCACCGGGCGTTCCGGCTCGCCGGTGGCGATCAGTCTCTTCATGCCGGTCATGGAACCGGAGGCGCGGGCGCCCCGGCCAACAACCGGCGGGGGAGGGCGACAACCATCGGTTGTCACCCGAGGCCCGTTCCGTGGGCCTTCATCGCGACGAGGAGCCGTCTGAATGACCACAGTGGGCGAAAGCC
This sequence comes from Streptosporangium sandarakinum, assembly GCF_050942225.1. NCBI lineage: Bacteria > Bacillati > Actinomycetota > Actinomycetes > Streptosporangiales > Streptosporangiaceae > Streptosporangium > Streptosporangium sandarakinum. The sequence continues at coordinate 6,785,639 of NZ_CP192034.1, read as the reverse complement.
CAACGAAACACGCCATAAGGTGTGGGCCGTGGATCTCGACCTGGCACAGGTCCGCGCGTTCGTGCTCACCGCGGAGGAACTGCACTTCGGCCGGGCGGCGGTGGAGCTGTCGATCTCCCAGCAGGCCCTGTCCAAGCGGATCGCCGCCCTGGAGTCCCGGCTCGGCGCGCGCCTGCTCGACCGCGGCGGGCAGGGGGTACGGCTCACCGAGGCCGGGCGGCGCTTCCTCGCGCCCGCCCGGCAGGCGCTCGCCGCCGGGGATCTCGCCGTGGCCGCCGTGCGCGACGAGCGCCGGCCGCTGCGGGTGGACGTGTGGGGCCATCTCTACGCGCCGATGCGCACGCTCGCCCGCGTCGCGGCGCGCGCCGAGGGACTGGAACTCGAACTGGGACACGGCCGTGACCTGCCGTTCGTGGCGGCGGCACTGCTGCGCGGGGAGACCGACATCGGGTTCGGCAGGGTCCATCCGCCACTGCCGGAGGGGCTCACCCACCGGCTGGTGCGGCTGGAGCCCGTCGACGCGGTGGTCAGCGTGGACCACTCCCTGGCGGCCGAGCCGGCCCTGCGGCCCGAGCAACTGCGCACCAGCGTGCTGTGGACGCCGGGGCCGCTGGACCGGCTCGACTTCCTCGGCCGCTTCGCCGACCACTTCGGCGTCACCGGCCGGGAACAGGGCCCCAATCTCGGGCTCGACCACTTCGCCGGCCGCATCGCCGCGGATCCCGGCTGCTTCTCGCTGCTGCCCGCCGACTGCCCCCTGCCGGACGTCCCCGGCGTCCGGTCGATACCGCTGGTGGACCCGATCCCGCTGTACGCCTGGTCACTGCTGTGGCGGAGCTCCGAAGGGTCTCCACCGGCCGGTCCGCTGGTGGAGGCGTTCCTGGAGGAGGCGGGCCGCAGCCGGTGGCTGGAGTACGACCCGCGGCGCGACTGGCTGCCCTGAGGAGCGCCGTACGGCGTGGGCCGCCGGGGCGCCGCGCGGGAGGGCGGGAGGGCCGGCGGCGGACGCCGGCCGGGAGGATCAGTGGCGGACGCCGACCGGGACGACCAGGGGCGTGCCCGCCACCGGGTCCTCGATGACCTTGGCTTCCAGGTCGAAGACCTCGGCCAGCAGCGGCTCGGTGAGGACCTCGTGCGGCGTCCCGGACGCGATCACCCGGCCGGCGCGCATGGCGACCAGCCGGTCGGCGTACCGGGCCGCGAGGTTGAGGTCGTGCAGGACCATCACCACGGTCCGGCCGTGCTCGCGGTGCAGCCGGCGGACCAGCTCCAGCACCTCGACCTGGTGGGCGAGGTCGAGGAAGGTCGTCGGCTCGTCGAGCAGCAGCAGGTCGGTGCCCTGGGCCAGGGCCATGGAGATCCACGCCCGCTGCCGCTGCCCGCCCGACAGCTCGTCCAGCGGGCGCTCGCCCAGGCCGTCCAGGCCCGTCATGGCCAGTGCCTCGCCGACCGCCGCCTCGTCGCCGGACGACCACTGCCGGTACCAGGTCTGGTGCGGGTGCCGTCCCCGGGCCACCAGGTCGGCCACGGTCAGCCCCTCGGGGGCCGTCGGCGCCTGCGGCAGCACGCCCAGGACCCGGGCGACCTCCTTGGTCGGCATCCGGTCGATGCGCTTGCCGTCCAGCAGCACCTCGCCGCCGGACGGCCGCAGCAGCCGTCCCAGCGCGCGCAGCAGCGTGGACTTGCCGCACCCGTTGGGCCCGATGATCGTGGTGACCGTGCCGGCCTCGATCCCCAGGTCGAGACCGTCGACGATGACGCGGTCACCGTAGCCGAGCCTCACGCCGACCGCCTGCAGCCTCACGTTCTCTTCCTCTCCGTGTCCCCGGTGCGTTCCGGGAGCCCGCCGCTCCGGAGATCGGTCGTCCGGCCGGTGCCCGCCGTTCACGCGCGTGCCCCCCGGCGCGCGCGGATGAGCAGGTAGATCAGGTAGGGGGCGCCCAGGACCGCGGTGACCACGCCCACCGGGAGCTCGGCGGGGGCGGCCACCGTACGGGCGGCCAGGTCGGCGGCGGTGACCAGGACGGCCCCGCACAGCGCCGAGACGACCAGCGGCGGCTGGGCGACCCCGGCCACGCGCAGCGCGATCTGCGGCGAGGCCAGGGCGACGAAGGCGATCGGCCCGGCCGCGGCGGTGGCCACCGCCGCGAGCAGCACGGCGGCCAGGATGAGCAGGCCCCTGGCGAGGTTCGTCCGCACGCCCAGGCCGGTCACGGTGTCGTCGCCGAAGCGCAGCGCGCCGAGCGACCGGGTGCCGGCCAGCGCCGCCGGGACCAGTACGGCCAGCGCGATCGCGACCGGGACCACATGCTCCCAGCCCCGGCCGTTCAGCGAGCCGCTGATCCACACCATGGCCCGGCCGCTGTCGGTGACGTCCCCGACGGTCAGCAGCCAGTACTTGACGTTGGTGAACACCGCCGAGACGCCGACGCCGACCAGGACGAGGCGGTAGCCGTCCAGGCCCCCGCGCCAGGCCAGCAGGTAGACGGCCAGCGCCCCGGCCAGCCCGCCGGCCAGGGCCACCAGGGGGACGCCCACGCTCGCCAGGACGCCGCCCGCGCCGCCCGCGGCGCTCCCGGCGGTCACGATGACCCCGACCACGGCGACGCTGGATCCGGTGGTGACGCCGAGGACGTCGGGGCTGGCCAGCGGGTTGCGGGCGATGGCCTGGGTGATCGCGCCGGCCAGGGCCAGCGCCGCGCCGACGAGGACGCCGGTCAGCGCGCGGGGGAGCCGCAGCTCCATCACGACGAAGTGGTCCGGCCCGTCGCCGGTGACCGCCCGGAACACCTCGGCGACGCTCATCGGGATGTCGCCGAGACGCATGTTCAGCGCCATCAGCAGTACCGCGGCGGCCAGCAGGACCAGGGCGGCGGCGGCCGAGCGAAGGCGCAGCAGCCAGGAGGCCGGGCCGAGCCGCAGCGGCCGCTCGTGCGCGAGCCGTACGGGGACAGGGGACACGGGCGGGACGCCTTCCGGATGGGGCGAGGGGATCGGCGGGGAGGTCACAGACGCAACGGCTTCCTGCGCCTGACCAGCGCGACGAAGAACGGCGCGCCCAGCAGGGCGAGCACGACGCCGACCTCCAGCTCGCCGGGCCGGGCCACGACCCGGCCCACCACGTCGGCGCCCAGCAGGGCCGCGGCGCCGAGCAACCCCGAGTACGGCAGCAGCAGCCGGTGGTCGGGTCCCGACAGGGGACGCGCCAGGTGCGGCACCATCAGGCCGAGGAAGGCGAGCGCCCCGCAGGCCGCGACGGCGGCGCCGCTGAGCAGCGTGATCGCGGCGACGCCGACGGTGCGGGTCAGCGCGACGTTCTGGCCCAGGGCCCGGGCCACGTCCTCGCCGAGCGCGAGGGTGTTGAGGCCGGGGGCGTTGACCAGCGCCAGGACCAGGCCGGCCGCGACGAACGGGAGGACCTGCCAGGCGACGTCGGCGCCGCGGCCCGCGATCGACCCGGCCTGCCAGAACCGGAAGACGTCCATGGCCTGCTCGTCCATCAGGACCATGGCGGAGGTGAGGGCGTAGAGGAAGGCGCTGACCGCGGTGCCGGCCAGGGCCAGCGTCACCGGGGTGGGACCGCCCCGGCCACCGCCGGCCATGCCGAGGGCGAAGACGCCCACGCTGGCCACCAGCGCCCCGGCCAGGCCGAACCAGATGTAGCCGTACAGACTCGTCACGCCGAACACCATGATGGCGGCCACCATCGCGAAGGCCGCGCCCTGGGTGACGCCGAGCAGTCCGGGATCGGCCAGGGGGTTGCGGGTGTGGCCCTGCATCAGCGCGCCCGCCACGCCGAGCGCGATCCCGGCCAGCAGGCCGAGGGCGGTCCGGGGGACGCGCAGCGAGGAGACGACGATGTCGTTCTCGGTGCCGGTCGGGCCGGTCAGCGCGTGCCAGACGTCGGCGGGCGGCACCGGCCGGGCGCCGACCATGACGCTCAGCACGGCCGCCACCGCCACGGCGCCGAGCAGCCCGGCCAGGACGAGGGACGGGCGCGGGCGGGCCGACCGGGGCCTGCCGGACGCCGGCGGCCGGACGGGGGTCACCGCTGTGCTCACCCGCGCTCCTCTCGGGTCGGTTGCCGGGCTTCAGGCAAGTATGTCAGGTTAGGTATGCCTAATCTAAATTAGGTGTGGCTTCAGCAAAGGAAATCGGATGAGAGTGTTGCGTACCCTGGCCGCCGGCGTCGCGGGAGCCGTGCTGACCCTCGGGCTCGCCGCCTGCGGGTCGGGTTCGTCCACCGGGACGGCCGCCGGCCCCGGCTCGGACGCCCAGGCGCCCAACCCGCAGGCGAGCGGTACGGCCGGCGCCGCGGCGTTCCCCCGCACGGTCAAGCACGCCATGGGCGAGACCGAGATCCCGGCGCAGCCCAAGCGGGTCGTGGCACTCGACCAGAGCTTCGTGGACGCGGTGCTGACCCTGGAGACCGACGTCGCCGGCTACACCACCTACCGGTCGATCGAGGAGAAGCTGCCCGACTACCTCGCCCCGGTCCTCGGGCACGCCGGGGACGCCACGTCGGTCGGCACGCTGGAGCAGCCCAGCCTGGAGAAGATCGTCGCGCTCAAGCCCGACCTGATCGTCTCGGCGAAGGTCCGCCACGAGGCGCTCTACGACAAGCTGTCGAAGATCGCGCCGACGGTGTTCAGCGAGACCACCGGCGCCATCTGGAAGGAGAACCTCCGGCTCATGGGCCGGGCCCTGGGCAAGGAGGACCTGGCCGAGCAGCGGATCACCGCCTACCAGGACCGGGCCGCGAAGATCGGCGAGTCGATCAAGGCGAAGGAGGGCGGGATGCCCACCGTCTCGGTCGCCCGCTTCGCCGGTGAGCCGACCGTCCGCCTCTACGTGGAGAACTCCTACTCCGGCCTGGTGCTGAAGGACGTCGGCTTCCCGAGGCCGAAGGACCAGCCGACCAGCGCGGACGCCATCGCGGTGGACGTCAGCCAGGAGAACATCACCCAGCTCGACGCCGACCACATCTTCGTCGCCGCCTACGACGACCCGTCGGTCGAGCCGATCAGGAAGAAGTTCGAGGCCAACCCGCTGTGGGACCGGCTGAAGGGCGCCAAGCACGACGTCTCCGACACCACGTGGATGAGCGCCGTCGGCATCCAGGGCGCCCACGCCATGCTCGACGACCTGGCGAAGATCTTCGAGGTCGATCCGGCGAAGGCCGCCTGAGCGCGCCGGACGGACGGGCCGGCGGGCGGTGCGGGCGCGCGGTGTACGCGCCCGCCCCCGTCCCGGCCGGGTGCGGGGCCGCACAGGCCCGGACGCGGGTGGGGTCCCGCGTCACACCTCCGACAGAAAGGCACGCAGGTCGCGCAGGTGCGGGTTGATGTCCAGGCCCTGTTCGGCCAGCCAGTCGTCGTTGTCATACGTCCCGCGGTAGCGCTCGCCGCCGTCGCAGATCAGCGTGACGACACTGCCCCGCTCGCCCGCCGCGCGCATCTCGCGCAGGATCCGCACCGCCGCCGCCACGTTGGTGCCGGTGGAGCCGCCGACGTCGCGGCCGGTGACCTCCCGGACCCAGCGCATGGCCGCGATGGACAGCGCGTCCGGCACGCGGATCATGCGGTCGATGACCTCGGGCATGAAGGAGGGCTCCACCCGGGGGCGGCCGATGCCCTCGATGCGCGAGCCCGGGGCGGTGACCGTGGTGTCGCCGCTCTCCCAGGAGGGGTAGAAGGCCGACCCCTCGGGGTCGACCACGGCCAGGCGGGTGAGGTGGCGGCGGTAGCGGATGTAGCGGCCGATCGTCGAGGACGTGCCGCCGGTGCCCGCGCCGACCACGATCCAGGCCGGCTCGGGGTGGGGCTCCATCTCCATCTGCTGGAAGATGCTCTCGGCGATGTTGTTGTTGCCGCGCCAGTCGGTGGCCCGCTCGGCGTAGGTGAACTGGTCCATGAAGTGGCCGCCGGCCTTGGCGGCCAGCCTGCGCGACTCCGAGTAGATCGCCTTGGGGTCGTCCACGAGGTGGCACTTGCCGCCGTAGAACTCGATCAGGGCGATCTTCTCCGGCGAGGTCGAGGCGGGCATCACCGCGATGAACGGCAGGCCGACGAGCCGGGCGAAGTACGCCTCGCTCACCGCCGTGGACCCGCTGGAGGCCTCCACGACCGTGGTGGACGGGCCGATCCATCCGTTGGCCAGGCCGTACAGGAACAGGGAGCGGGCGAGCCGGTGCTTGAGTGAACCGGTCGGGTGGACGGACTCGTCCTTCAGATAGAGGTTCACTCCCCAGTGGGCGGGGAGGGGGAAGACGTGGAGGTGGGTGTCACAGCTCCGGTGCGCGTCGGCCTCGACCCGCCGGATGGCCTCGGCCACCCAGGAGCGGGTACGGGGATCGTGCCGATCCACCTGGTCCATCGGGGATTGCATGGGCCAAAGGTAGCGTGAGCTGCGATGATGTGAGAGTGGACACACTTTACGACTATTCCAAGGGAAAGATGTTACGATAACGATACTTGTCCGGCTATGGGGCGTGTGTCCGTCCGCCACCGATGCAGCCAGAATCCGACCCCCTGACCAGCTAGGACTCTTAACGGCACCTTTACGGGATGCCTGGGAGCATGCGATGGCCCGTCAGGGGAAGGGGCATCGCACGATGTGCCGGATGTTACTGGGGGAAGGTCCGAGGGGGATCACGTGATCACGATGACCGAAGAGCAGCGCAACGACTGGTTCGAGCGAGATGTCGTGCCGGTGACCAACCAGCTCTACGCGTCCGCGATGCGTCTCACCCGTAACTCGGCGGACGCCGAGGACCTGGTCCAGGAGACCGTGGCCAAGGCGTTCAGCTCCTACCACCAGTTCCGCGAGGGCACCAACCTCAAGGCGTGGCTGCACCGCATCCTCACCAACAACTTCATCAACGAGTACCGCAAGAAGCAGCGCTCGCCCAAGCTCTCGGCCACCGAGGAGATCGAGGACTGGCAGCTCGCCGCCGCCGAGTCCCACATGTCCTCCGGGCTGAAGTCCGCCGAGACCGAGGCGCTGGAGCAGCTGCCCGACACCGCGGTGATGAACGCCCTGCGCGCCCTGCCCGAGGAGTTCCGCGTGGCGGTCTACCTCGCCGACGTCGAGGGCTTCGCCTACAAGGAGATCGCCGACCGGATGGGCACCCCCATCGGCACGGTCATGTCCCGCCTGCACCGCGGCCGCCGCCAGCTGCGGACCATGCTGGCCGACTACGCCCGCGAGGAGGGCGCGGTCCGGCTGCCCGAGCAGCGCCGCGCCGCCTGACCCTCCCCGGACGCGGCGCCGCCCGGCCCGCCGGTACGGCGCCGCGCCCGCCTTCTCCCGGCCTCGTCGCCCGCTCCGCCGGGGGAACGGAGGCTCAGGGTGACGGCGACGCGGCGATCAGCGTGACCGCGACCAGGGTGACGCCGACCCCGGCGGCCTGCACCGCGTTCAGCCGCTCGCCCAGCACCTGGCGGGCCAGCAGCAGCGTGCTCACCGGGTAGAGCGAGACCAGGACGGCGACGAGGCTCAGCATCCCGCGCTGCTGGGCGAGCAGGAACAGCACGTTGGCCGTCATGTCCAGCACTCCCGCCGTGATCACGATGCGCGGCACCCCGTGCCCCGGGCGCAGCGTCCGGCCGGTGACCGCGGCCAGCAGAACGATCATGGTGATCGACACCGTCCTGGCCCCGGCCAGCGGCCACAGGCCGCCTTCGTCGGGGCTCTGGGCCAGTAGCACGAAGAAGCCGCCGAAGCCCGCCCCGGCGACGAGCGCGGCCAGGACCGGGGTGCGCCGCGGGCCGGACTCCGCCGCGGGGGACTCGCGGCTCACCAGCACCACCGCGACCAGCGCCAGCGCCACGCCGCCCAGCGCCACCGGCTCCGGGCGGTCCCCGGTGACCACCCCGAAGATCACCGGCAGCGCCGCCGAGGTGACCGCGGTGATCGGCGCCGCCACGGACATCGTCCCGGTGGCGAGCGCGCGGTAGAACAGCACCAGTCCGACGGTGCCCGACAGGCCCGCCGCCATGCCCCAGCCCAGCGCCTCCGCCGACGGGCGGCCCGGCAGGAACGGCAGCAGGACGACGACCGTCACCAGGCCCGCTGACTGCGACAGCGCGACCACCGCCATGACGACCTTCGACCGCCGGGTCGCCAGGCCGCCGAAGAAGTCCGCGGTGCCGTACACCACCGCGCAGGCCGTCGCCAGGACCACCGCCGACATGTCTCCCCCTGGTGCAATAGGTTGCACTATTTGTACACCAGATAAGGTGCACTGTGGTGTAAATCATGTTCATTAGAATGAACCGATGGACCCTGAGACCATCACCGGCGCCATCGCCAACAACGTCCGTGCCCAGCGGGCGCACCGGCACATGACGCTCGACGAGCTCGCCGCGCGCTCGGGCGTCAGCCGGGGCATGCTCGTCCAGGTCGAGCAGGGGCGGACCAACCCGAGCATCAACACCCTGACCCGCATCGCCGACGCGCTCGGCGTGACGGTCGCCCGGATGGTCGAGGTCGCGGACACGCCGGTCGTCCGGGTCGTCGCCCCCGCCGACGTCGTCACCTTCCCGCACGGCGAGGAGAGCTCCGCCCGGCTGCTGGTCGGCAGCGACGCCCCCGCGATCCTGGAGCTGTGGGACTGGCGTCTGGCCCCGGGCGAGCACCACGACGGCGACGCCCACCCGCCGGGCACCCGCGAGATGCTGACCGTGCTGGAAGGGGAGCTCTCCCTGTCGGTCCACGGCAGGAGCCACCTCGTCCCGACCGACGGGGCCGTCCTGTTCAGCGCCGACCGGCCGCACCGGTACGCCAATCTCGGCGACACCCCGCTGCGATTCGTGATGGTCGTGACCGAGCCGCGGGGGACGCCCGACCAGTAGGAGTCCTCGGTGGTGCCCCGGAACGCCCGGCCGACGGGCGTCCGCGCCCCGGGGGACGCCCGGCCAGTAGGCGTCCGTGGCCGGGAGGACAGGTGGGGTGCCGCCGCCGACCGGGTACACCTGTCGCCGACATGCGCCCTAAGGGCGCGTCGATACATTGAATTGCCGGTCGATGTCCCATCCTGGTGGGAGGAACTGGCCGAGATCGTGCGGGGAGACGCGGTCCAGGATCACCTCTCGCCCCGCGGCGATTTTCGGAGGGCGGCGGGCATGCGGCGATGGATCGTCCCGGTGGCGCTTCTCCTGTCGGCCGGGGCGTGCGCCGTCCCCGTCCACCGCGCGCAGACCCGGGGACCCGCGCCCACCCCGTCCGCGGCCCCCAGCCGCCGGCCGGTCGATCCCGCCGAACTCGCCCTGAAGCTCGCCGGGATCCAGCCGGGCTGGCCCAGACGCGGCTACCCCCTCCCGCCCCCGAGGCAGAAGATCGACTGCGGGAAGGCCAAGTGCGTGGCGCTGACCTACGACGACGGCCCCGGGCACGACACCGCGAGGCTGCTCGACATCCTCGCCCGGCACCACGCCAGGGCCACCTTCTTCCTCGTCGGGGGGATGGTCCTGGCCAACGCCGACGGCGCGCTGCGCCGCATGGTGCGCGACGGGCACGAGCTGGGCAACCACACCTGGAGCCACCCGCAGCTCACCGCCCTGTCCGAGAGCGCGGTCCGGGCCGAGCTGGCCCGCACCCAGAACGTCATCGAGCGCAGGACCGGCGTCCGGGCGACCCTCATGCGCCCGCCGTACGGGGCCACCGACGGCAGGGTCGCGGCCGTGGCCCGGCGCATGGGGCTGGCCCAGATCCTGTGGAACGTGGACACCCTGGACTGGCGCGACCGCGTCACCCCGGTCGTCGCGCGGCGCGCGACCGCGATCAAGCCCGGGTCGATCGTGCTCATGCACGACATCCACCGCACCACGGTGGACGCCGCCCCCCGGATCCTGAAGGAACTCACCCGCCGGGGCTTCGTATTCGTCACGGTCTCGGAGCTGTACGGCAAGCCGCTCCGCCCCGGCGTGGGCTACAGCGAGCGGGAACGCGACCAGTGACCGCCCGCCGGTCCGCGTCGCCACCGGAACGGGCGGACGGCCGCCGCGCCGGTGCCTGACCGCGGACCGGCGTGGCGGCCGCTTCGCCGTTCCCGGACCACGCGGGCGGGCGGTCGCTTCGCTAGCGCTCGATCACGCCGCAGGCGACGCGCCTGCCGGAGTCGCCGGCCTTGAGCGTCTCGGCGTCGGGCCCGCCCTGGCCCTGCCCGCTGTGGTAGCGGTCGGGGATGTTGGCGTGGTTGTCGGACAGGGCGTGGATGACGACGGAGCTGCCGTCGGCGTCGAAGAGCTGCTGCACCCGGAAGCGGTCCGTCACCAGGACGGCCCGGCCGGTGCCGTCCTTACCGACCATGAGGTCGGGCAGGTCGCCGGAGTGGTACGGGTGGGCCTCGGAGTCCAGGTCGAAGTGCGGTCCCGCGCTGAAGAACGGGCTGCCCGTCGCCGGATCGGTCGACTTGGGGTCGCAGACGCCCTTGGCGTGGATGTGGAAGCCGTGCTGCCCCGGGGTCAGGTCGCTGACGACGACCACGACCCTGGGCTTGTCGGAGTCGGCCCCCGCGATGCGCAGCATGCCGACCGCCCGGCCGTCGGCGTCCTTGATGGTGGCGCCGACCTGGCCGCCGAACGGGCCCGACGACGGCTCGCCGGCCGGTCCCGACGGGCGCGCCGGCGGCGCGGTGCCCGACGGGCCGGGCGCGGGAGCGGCGGCCACGGTCGCCGCGCCCGCCCCGAGCGCGAGGGCCAGCGTCAAATGGACTTCACGAAGCATGATCTCCCCCGAATTCGTCCGCTCCCCGTCGTGCGGGGAGCGCCCTGCGAGTCTCCTACCTCGAAGATCAGGTGACAATCACGCCGCCGGGAAAGGGAGGGGAAAGGACCGCGCCCCGCCCGGGAGCCGCGGGGGCCGAGGGGGTCAGCCGTTGCGCTTGGCGCGGGCGGCGGAACGGCCCCGGGTGGCGGCGTCCAGGACGACCTTGCGGATGCGCACCGCCTCGGGGGTGATCTCCACGCACTCGTCCTCGCGGATGAACTCCAGCGCCTGCTCCAGGGAGAGCTGCCGCGGCGGGATGACCTTCTCGGTCTCGTCCGCGGTGGAGGAGCGCATGTTGGTGAGCTTCTTCTCCTTGGTGATGTTCACGTCCATGTCGTCGGAGCGCGAGTTCTCACCAACGATCATGCCCTCGTAGACCTCGGTGCCCGGCGACACGAACAGCACGCCGCGCTCCTGCAGGTTCAGCATGGCGAACGCGGTCACCGGGCCGGAGCGGTCGGCGACCAGCGAACCGTTGTTGCGGGTGCGCAGCTCGCCGAACCACGGCTCGTACGCCTCGAAGACGTGGTGCACCAGGCCGGTGCCCCGGGTCTCGGTCAGGAACTCGGTCCGGAAGCCGATCAGGCCGCGGGCCGGGACCACGAACTCCATCCGGATCCAGCCGGTGCCGTGGTTGGTCATGTGCTCCATGCGGCCCTTGCGGACGGCCAGGAGCTGGGTGACGGCCCCGAGGTAGTCCTCCGGGCAGTCGACGGTCAGGCGCTCGACCGGCTCGTGCACCTTGCCGTCGATGGTCTTGGTGACCACCTGCGGCTTGCCGACGGTCAGCTCGTAGCCCTCGCGGCGCATCTGCTCGACGAGGATGGCCAGCGCCAGCTCGCCGCGGCCCTGCACCTCCCAGGCGTCCGGGCGCTCGGTCGGCAGGACGCGCAGCGACACGTTGCCGACCAGCTCCTTGTCCAGGCGGTCCTTGACCATGCGGGCGGTGACCTTGGCCCCCTTCACCTTGCCGACCAGCGGCGAGGTGTTGGTGCCGATGACCATCGAGATCGCGGGCTCGTCCACCGTGATCAGCGGCAGCGGACGCGGGTCGTCGGGGTCGGCCAGGGTCTCGCCGATCATGATGTCCGGGATGCCGGCGATCGCGATGATGTCGCCGGGCCCGGCCTCCTCGGCGGGCCTGCGCTCCAGCGCCTCGGTCATCAGCAGCTCGGTGATCTTCACCCGCTGGATGCTGCCGTCGGTACGGCACCAGGCGACCTGCTGGCCCTTCTTGATGACGCCCTGGTGGACCCGGCACAGCGCGATCCGGCCGAGGTAGGACGAGGCGTCGAGGTTGGTGACGTGCGCCTGCAGCGGGGCGTCGGGGTCGTAGGTCGGGGCGGGGATCGTCTCCTTGATGACCTCGAACAGCGGCTCCAGGTCCTCGGAGTCGGGCAGGCCGCCGTCCTCGGGACGGTTCAGCGAGGCGCGGCCGGCCTTGGCCGAGGCGTAGACGATCGGGAAGTCGATCTGATCCTCGGTGGCGTCGAGGTCCATGAAGAGCTCGTAGACCTCGTCCACGACCTCCTTGATGCGGGCGTCGGGGCGGTCGACCTTGTTGATGCACAGGATGACCGGCATCTTCGCGGCGAACGCCTTGCGCAGCACGAACCTGGTCTGCGGCAGCGGGCCCTCGGAGGCGTCGACCAGCAGCACGACGCCGTCCACCATCGACAGGCCGCGCTCGACCTCGCCGCCGAAGTCGGCGTGGCCGGGGGTGTCGATGATGTTGAGGGTCATGCCGCCGTGCCGTACGGCGGTGTTCTTCGCGAGAATGGTGATGCCCTTCTCGCGTTCGAGGTCGTTGGAGTCCATGACGCGGTCGTCGACGTCCTGGTTGGCCCGGAAGGCTCCGGACTGCCAGAGCATGGCATCCACGAGAGTGGTCTTGCCGTGGTCGACGTGCGCGATGATCGCGATGTTCCGCAGGTCGTCGCGGCTGTTCAGAGGCATGGTGGAGTCTCACTCTTTGATCGTGGAGGCTGGCCGCCGAACGTGCGGCCTACCTATTTTAGGTGATGCCGCCGATCCCTCTCACGCTCACCGCGATGCTCCGCGGGCGGAGGGATCCGGTCCGGTGGCCGGAAGGCCGCTCCTACCGGCGGGGATTCCCGGCCGGACGCGCCACGGACCTCGGGGAGACCGCCGGGGAGACAATGCGGGCGCCGGGGAAATGGTCAGCCGTCTGCATATTCCTGACCATGCGCGGGAGGACCTGAGTTTCTATCGTGATCTTATGCCGACCTGGACCGATGTGGTGCTGAGCGCCGCCGGGCACCGCGGGGAGCGACCCGCGGTCACCGACGCCGCCACCGGCGACGTCCTCTCCTACGCCGCGCTCGCCGGGCGGATCGGCCCGGCGACGGCGGAACTGCGCGACCGCGGCGTCGCGCCCGGGGACCGGGTGGTCGTCCGCCTCCCCCCGGGGCCCGGTTTCCCCCTCGCCGTGCACGCCGCCGCGGCGGCCGGGGCGCTGGTGGTGCCGCTCGCGGCGGACCTGGACCGCGACGTCTTCTACGAGTGCCTGGCGGCGAGCCGCGCGCGGATGATGATCACCGACCGGGCGCAGGCCGAGTGGTCGATGCGGGTCGCCGGCGACTCCCGCGTCCGGCAGATCCTCACCCTGGAGGAGGTGGCGTCCCCCCGGCCCGACGGCCCGGGGGCCCCGTCGCACCGCGGACCCGTGGTCCCGCCGCAGCGCGACCCCGGCGCCCAGCCGCGGCGCGGGCCGAGCGTGCCGCCCCAGCGGGGGCCGAGCGCGCCGCCGAGCCGCGGGCCGGGCGTTCCGCCCCGGCGCGGCGCGGCCGTCCGGTCGCGCGGCGGCGCGGAGGCGCCCGCGTTGACCTTCGACGGCAGCCGGGTGATCAGCCACGCCGGGGTGGTGGCGGAGCTGCGGCGGCTGGCCCCGGAGGCGATGCTCAGGGAGCGTGACCGCGTGCTCGTCGTCACCACCGAGCCGCGCGCCCAGGCCGTCCTGTTCGACCTGGCGCTGATGGGCGGGGCGCACGTCGTCGCGGCCCCGGGCGCCACGCCGGGCGAGTGCCGGGCGCTCATCGAGGAGTACGGCATCACCGTCGCCGCGGTGCCGCCGTGGGCGGTCGCGCGGCCGGCCGGGAATCGCTGGCCGCGGGTCACCGTGTCGGCGTACGGACGATCGACGGAGCTCGTCATCCCCAGGGGCTGACCCGGGGCGGGAAACCCCCATGGCTCCGTCCCGGAGCCGTTGCCCGCGTCGGCCTCCCGGCGTTCCCCGAGGCCGGGGATCCCCGGGGCCGGGATCCCCGGCGCCGCGGGGCGTCCCGCGCCCCGCGCGTCGTGAGGCCTCGGCCGTGGGAAGGAGTCCTGACCTCAGGTTCTAAGCTCGAAACATGTCTTTCGCGCCATCCTTCGCGGCGATGTTCATGACCGAGGACGACGTCCGGATCGACGCCGCGCACACGCCCTCGCGCGGCGCGGCGGACCTGGGAATCGTCGTGGCGCACGGGTTCACCGGCTCGCTCAGGGAGCTCACCACCCGGCGGATCACCCATGTGCTCAGCGAGTTCGGCGGCGTCGTGTCCTTCGACTTCCGCGGGCACGGCCGTTCCGGGGGCCTGTCGACGGTCGGCGACCTGGAGGTCCTCGACCTGGAGGCCGCCGTACGGCACACGAGGATGATCGGATACACCCGCGTGGCCACCGTCGGGTTCTCCATGGGCGGCGCCGTGGTCGTGCGGCACGCGGGGCTGCGCGGCGCGACGCGCTCCGGCGGGGCCATGGTGGGCCCGGCCGGGGACGGGCTGCTGAGCGGTGCCGGCGGCGGCCTGGAGGCAGCCGCTGTGCTGAGCCCGGTCATGGACGGGCCGGTGGGCCTGGACGGCGACGCGCCGCTCCCCGGCCGGGGCGGGCCGGGCCCGGAGCTCGTGAACGCCGCGCTCGGCGACGGGCGCGGGCGGGTCGACGCCGTGGTCTCGATCAGCTCCCCGGCCCGGTGGTACTACCGCGGCACCAAGCCGATGCGGCAGGTGCACTGGGCGATCGAGCGGCGGCTGGGCCGCTGGGCCACGCGGCTGGGCCGGGGCACCCGGATCCGCAAGGGAGGCTGGGACCCGGTGCCGCTGGCGCCCTACGAGGCCGCCGCGACGGTCACGCCGACGCCGCTGCTGGTCGTGCACGGCGACTCCGACTCCTTCTTCCCCGTCGAGCACGCCCTGCAGCTCTACGGCGCCGCCCGCGACCCCAGGGAGTTGTGGCTCGAACCCGGGTTCGGCCACGCCGAGACGGCGGCCACGCCGGAGCTGATCCGCCGGATCGGCGCATGGGTCAGCGCCAGGACCTGATTACCGAGGGTGTTTACTCCTCTTACGAGTCTTATGAGTCTTATGGGTCTTGCGAGGCGTCGTGAGGCGTCGCGAGGCACCGTGCCGAAGGGAGGGGCGGGCGCCCATGCGGAGCATCTACGTGGCCGGTCTCGGCCGCGGAGACGGCAGGCAGATCGTCGAGCTCGGCCTGATGGAGCTGCTCACCCGCCGGGTGGGCCGGGCCGGGGTGTTCCGGCCGATCTCCCGGGACGGGGAGGATCGCACCCTCGAACTGCTCACCGCCCGCTACCGCCCCGCGGTCTCGGCGGTCGGGATGACGGCCGCGGCCGCCGCCGAGGTCTACACCCGGCACGGCGCCGAGGAGCTCGTCAGCCGGCTGGTCGGCCACTTCCACACGCTGGAGCCGGAGTGCGACGCGCTGCTGGTGCTGGGCGCCTCGTTCGACGCCGAGGTCCTGCCGCCCGTGACGGCGTTCAACGCGCGCCTGGCCGCCGAGTTCGGCGCGCCGGTGATCGTGGTGGTGGGCGCGCACGGCGAGCGCGCCGACGAGGCCGAGATGGAGATGCGCACCGCCCATCAGGTCTTCACCGACCTGGGTGGCACGGTGCTCGCGGTGGTCGCCAACCGGGTGCCCGAGGGGGTGACCGTACGGCCCGGCCTGCCGGTGCCCTGCTACGCCATCCCCGAGCACCCGTCGCTGTCGGCCCCGACCGTCGGCCAGGTGATGCAGGCCGTGGACGCCGAGCACGTCCAGGGCGACGAGGACGGGCTGCGCCGCGACGTGTTCGGGTTCGTCTTCGGCGGCGCCATGCTCCCGCTGTTCCTGGAACACCTGGCCGACGGGGCGCTGACGATCACCCCGGGCGACCGCGCCGACCTGCTGCTCGCCTCGGCCGCGGCGGAGGCGGCGGGCACGGCCAGGCCGTCCGGCGTGGTGCTGACCCTGGGGGAGAAGCCGACCGAGGCGGTCAAGGCCCTCACCACCGGCCTCGCGCCGGGGCTGCCGGTGCTGTCGGCCGCCGCGGACAGCTTCACCGTCGCGACCGCGCTGGCCGGGCTGGAGGGCCGGCTCACCGCCGACAACCCCCGAAAGATCGACACGGCGCTCGGCCACTTCGAGGCCCACGTGGACACCGCCGACCTGGCCGACCGGATCGAGCTGGCCCGCTCCGAGCGGATCACGCCGATGATGTTCGAGCACACCCTGCTGGAGCGGGCCCGCGCCGACCGGCGGCACATCGTGCTCCCGGAGGGGGAGGAGGACCGCGTCCTGCAGGCCGCCGACGTCCTGCTGCGCCGCGGCATCGTGGACATCACCCTGCTGGGGCGGGAGGAGGCGGTCCGCAGGCGCATCGGCGCCCTCGGCCTCGACCTGTCCGGCGTGACCGTCGTCGACCCGCTGACCTCCCCGCTGCGCGAGCCGTTCGCCGAGGAGTACGCGGCGCTGCGGGCGCACAAGGGGATGACCCTGGAGCGGGCCCGCGACGTGATCGGCGACGTCAACTTCTTCGGCACGATGATGCTGCACCGCGGCATGGTGGACGGCATGGTCTCCGGCGCCGCGCACACCACCGCGGCCACGATCCTGCCCCCCTTCCAGATCGTCAGGACGGTCCCCGGCACCTCGATCGTCTCGTCGGTGTTCTTCATGTGCCTGGCCGACCGGGTGCTCGTCTACGGCGACTGCGCGATCAACCCCGCCCCGGACGCCGGGCAGCTCGCCGACATCGCGATCTCCTCGGCCCTTACGGCGAGGCGGTTCGGCGTCGAGCCGCGGGTGGCGATGCTGTCGTACTCCACCGGCGCCTCCGGCCGGGGCGCCGACGTGGACAAGGTCCGCGAGGCCACCGCCCTGGTGGCCTCGCGGGCGCCGGACCTGCTGGTGGAGGGGCCGATCCAGTACGACGCGGCCGTGGACCCCCGGGTCGCCGCGGCCAAGCTGCCGGGCTCCGAGGTCGCCGGGCGGGCCACCGTACTGATCTTCCCCGACCTCAACACCGGCAACAACACCTACAAGGCGGTGCAGCGCTCCGCCGGGGCCGTGGCGATCGGACCGGTCCTGCAGGGGTTGCGCAAGCCGGTGAACGACCTGTCGCGGGGCGCGCTGGTCGCCGACATCGTCAGCACGGTCGCCATCACCGCCATCCAGGCCCAGGAAGGCGCCATCCAGGCCCAGGAAGGTGTCGGACAGGGCGTGGCGGGCCGTACGGCGGGCAGGTGAGCACCGGGCCGCGCGGCGGCGCGGGAGAACCCGGTGGGCGTTTCCCGGAGGCTTCCGGGGACTTCCGGCAGGAGCCGGGGGCGGCGGGCGGAGCAGGGAGGGAAGAGGGAGCGGTGGGGCGCGTACTGGTGGTCAACAGCGGATCCTCCTCGGTGAAGTACCGGCTGCTGGAGGGCGACGAGCGGCTGGCGTCCGGGACGGTGGAGCGGATCGGCGAGCCCGGCTCCCCGGTGCCCGACCACGAGGCGGCGCTGAAGCTGATCGGCGCCGAGCTGGCCGGGCGGGGCCTGGGGATCGACTCGCCCGAGCTGACCGCGGTCGGGCACCGGGTGGTGCACGGCGGCGTCACCTTCACCGAGCCCACCCTGATCACCGACGACGTGGTCGGGAAGATCGAGGAGCTGATCCCGCTCGCCCCGCTGCACAACCCGGCCGGCCTCGCCGGCATCGAGGCCGTGCGGCGGCTCCGGCCCGACCTGCCGCAGGTGGCGGTCTTCGACACCGCCTTCCACGCCACGATCCCCCCGGCCGCCGCGGCCTACGCGATCGACCGGGAGGTGGCCGAGCGGTGGAGGATACGCCGCTACGGCTTCCACGGCACCTCGCACGCCTACGTCTCGCGTGAGGCCGCCCGCCTGGCCGGGACGCCGTCGGCCGGCGTGATCGTGCTGCACCTGGGCAACGGGGCCAGCGCCTCGGCGGTGTCCGGCGGGCGCTGCGTGGACACCTCGATGGGCATGACCCCGCTGGAGGGCCTGGTCATGGGCACCCGGAGCGGCGACGTGGACCCGGGGGCGCTCCTCTACCTCGTCCGGACCGCGGGCATGTCCCCGGAGGAGATCGACACGCTGCTCAACCGGCGCTCCGGCCTGCTGGGCCTGTGCGGGGACAACGACATGCGCGCGGTGCAGGAGCGGCTGGCCGCCGGCGATCCGGCCGCCGAGCTGGCCATGTCGGTCTACTGCCACCGGCTGCGCAAGTACGTCGGCGCCTACTACGCGGTGCTCGGCTCGGTGGACGTGATCGCCTTCACCGGCGGCGTGGGGGAGAACTCCGCGCCGGTCCGGGAACGGGCCCTGACCGGACTGGAGCGGCTGGGCATCGTGCTCGACCCGGGCCGCAACGCGCGCGGGGAGCGGATCATCTCGGCCGACGACTCCCCGGTGCGGGTGGCGGTGATCCCCACGGACGAGGAGCTGGAGATCGCCCACCAGACCCTTGAGGTGGTCGAGCGGCACCGGTGAGGAGCCGGCCGGTACCCGCCGGGGGCTCGCCGCACCGGTGAGGGACCGTACGGGACCCGCCGGGGGCCGGCGGGCGGGCCCGTGAGGCGAGCCCGCGGTGCCCGGCCCCCTCTACCGGGCCGGGTCGGCCGCGTCGGCCTGGCCGCCGCCGAACACCTCGGCGACGAGCCGCTGCGTCGCCTGCTGGAACGCCGCACCCGCGGACATGGCGGTGTCGTCCACGTAGTTCAGCGCGGCGGTCAGGGTCGTGCCGCCGTCGGGCGTGCTGTACATCAGCGCCGCGTGGCCGGCCATGCCGCCGTTGTGGGTGATGACGGTGCCGCCGCCCGGCACCTCCTGCACGAACACCCCCAGGCCGTAGCCGGCCTTGGACTCCGGCGTGAACATCTCGGCCAGCAGCTCGGCCGGCAGCAGCCTGCCGCCCACCAGCGCGGAGATGAACGTCTGCAGGTCCCGGGCGGTGGAGATCATGTCGCCGCCGCTGGAGATCCAGGAGGGGTTGTGCCGGGTGACGTCGACCGTCCGGGTCTGGCCGTCCTCCTCGTAGCGGTAGTAGGCGTGGGCGTACGGGGCGGGGATGTCCTGCTCGGTGGTCGGCTGGACGGTGCCCGTCAGGCCGAGCGGCCCCAGGATGAGGCGCTGCATCTCCTCGGCGACCGGGCGGCCGGTGACCTTCTCGATCAGCAGCCGGGCCAGCACGTAGTTGGTGTTGGAGTAGCTCCAGTCGGTGCCCGGCTCGAACCTCGCCGGCTTGGACAGTGCCAGCCGTACCAGCTCCTGCGGCCGGTAGCTGCGGAACCGGTTGTCCACCCACTCCTTGCCCGCGGGGGTGGCGGGGATCCCCGGCACGAACGTGCCGTCCTCGAAGTACTCGCCGGTGAAGTTGAACACCCCGCTGGTGTGCTGCAGCAGCATCCGCACCGTGATCCGCCGGTCCATCCCGAACTCGGGCAGGTAGTCGTCCACCGGGGTGTCCAGTCCGATCCGACCCTCGGCCACCAGTTGCAGCACCACGGTGGCGGTGAACGTCTTGGTGTTGCTGCCGATCCGGACGTGCCCGTCGGCCGGCGGCTCCTCGGCTCCGCCCAGCTCGCTCGCTCCGGCGCCGGCGGCCCACTCGCCCCGCTCGTCGTGTACTCGCAGCCGAACTCCGACGAAACCGGAGTCGACCATCTCCTGGATGATCTTGCGCAGCTCCGGGCGGTCCTGCCCGGTCCGCGCGGTGAACTCGTCCTGGCCGGTGGGGGTGACGGACATGATGGTGTGCTCCTTCGAATGTGACGTGAAACGCGTCGGACGGACGGGTGGCGGAACGTGACTCCGCCGGGTCGGGACGGCTAGAGGCTGCGGGCGGTGATGTCGCCGCTGGTGGTGGTGGCGTGGACGTCGAGTTCGACGGTGCCGTCGTTCTTGAAACCGTTGGCGATGCGGCCGAGGGTGGTGCCGGCGTCCAGGGCGGCCGAGACGCCGGCGGCGGCGGTGATCGAGATGTCGCCGGACTGGGTGCGGAGCACGACCGTGCCGCCCGTGGCCTCGGCGATGGTGATGTCGCCCCTCGCGGTGCTGATCTCCGCGGGGCCGCCCAGCCGGCCGACCTCGATGTCGCCGTCGGTCGCGGTGAGACGAAGGCTCGCGGTCTCGTCCAGCTTGATCTGGTGGTACGCGCCCTCGAAGGCGACGTCGCCGAGGCGGCCGACGGTCCGGAGCTCGGCGGCGTCCGTCTTCGCCTCGACCTGGGATCCGGCGGGCAGCTTGACCGTCACCTCGACGGCTCCGGTCGGGCCGAGGTACTGGTTCTTCACCGCGGTCTCGATCCGCAGGACGCCGTCGGCGTATTCGACCGTGGTCTGCTCGGCCGCCTTGACGTCGCGGCTCTTGGAGGCGTTGGCGGGCAGGACCTCGACCGTGGTGTCGGCGCGGTCGGCGGCGATGAGCCGGACGCGTCCGGCGGGGATGTGAAGGACGGCGGAGATCGGGGCGGGGGTGTCGAACGTGTGCATCGTGTGCTCCCTCGTGCTTGCGGCTCGTTGTTTCCGACAACGAGAAAGCTACGTTGCTTTCCGAATTCATGCAACAAGATCTTTGCTTAAGAGCAACATTTATGCAGGTAGTAGCAGAGAAATCATTGCAACGTTCTCTCGCATAACGCAACGATGAGATGATCCTGCGTTGCAATGGACTGAAGGAGAACGCTATGGTGGAGGCGTCGGGAAACACCGGGCACCCCCACGGAGCACCCGTGGGGCACGAAAGGAGGCGTGATGCCGGGAGGCAGGCTCACCCAGCAGGACCGCCAGCAGATCGCGCTGGGGCTGGCCGACGGCCTCGCCTACGCCGAGATCGCCCGCCGCCTCGACCGTCCGACCTCGACGGTCACCCGTGAGGTGATGCGCAACGGCGGCCCCACCGGCTACCGCGCCGACCTGGCCCACCGCGCCACCCAGCGGCGCACCCACCGGCGCGGGCAGGCCGCGCCCCGGGAGGCGGAGTCGGTCCCCCAGCCCTACGGGCGCGACGCCGAGGCCGTGCGCGACTACCAGGAGGCCCTCACCACCGTCTTCATGATCTCGGGCCTGCCCAAGATGATGGCCCGGGTGCTGGGCTGCCTCTACACCACCGACGCCGGCAGCCTCACCGCCTCCGAGCTCGCCCGGCGCCTCCAGGTCAGCCCCGCCTCCGTCTCCAAGGCGATCACGTTCCTGGAGGGCCTGGACCTCGTCCGCCGGGAACGCGACGAACGCCGCCGCGAGCGCTACGTCGTCGACGACGACCTGTGGTACCAGTCGATGATCCGCAGCGCCCGGGCCAACGACCAGCTCATCGAGACCGCGCGGCAGGGCGTCGCCATCCTCGGCCCCGGCACTCCGGCCGCCGTCCGCCTGGAGAACGTCGCCCGGTTCCACGACTTCATCACCGAGAACCTCCTCCGCGCCGCCGAGCAGGCCCGCGAGGTCCTCCACGCCAAAACCGGGGCGGCCCCGGGCGACACCGCCGGGCCGGGTTCGGAGCTCCGAAAAAACTTTGCCGGATTTCACGAACCAATCTCGGATGAATGACGTCTACCTAGAACGGATGGGTTGAACCCGCCGGGAGACGTCCAAGGGGCACGTAGACCCGCATGCCGGGGCACGTGGGGCATGCTCCACCGCAGCGGCGGCGGTCCAGCGACGCGGGGGCGCGCTGGGCCGGCCATCCACGCTTCCGGCCGCGCCGTACGGTTTTCCGCAGAGCCGTACGGCACGGCCGGGTCGGCGGCGGCTCAGTGGCGGCTCAGCCCAGGCGGGCGATGGACTTGTACTCCAGGTAGGCCGCGAGGCCCTCCGGGCCCAGCTCCCGGCCGAGGCCGCTGCTCTTGTACCCGCCGAACGGCGAGCTGTTCTCGATCATCAGGAGGTTGACGCCGTAGGAGCCGGTGCGCACCCGGCGGGCGATCTCCACGCCGTGCTCGGGGTCGGCGGTCCACACCGTGCCGTGCAGGCCGTAGTCGCTGTCGTTGGCGATGCGGACGGCGTCGTCCTCGTTCTCGTACGGGATCACCGTCAGGACCGGGCCGAAGATCTCCTCGCGGGCGATGCGCATCTCGTTGGTGGCCCCGGCGAAGACCGTGGGGGCGACGTACCAGCCCCGGTCGCGGGGCCGCTCCAAGCCGCCGAGGACGGGCTTGGCGCCCTCGTCGATGCCGATCCTGATGTAGTTCTCGACCCGCTCCCGCTGCCGTTCGGCGACCAGCGGGCCGATGCCGGTGGCCGGGTCGGCGGGGTCGCCGACCGGCATGGCGCGGACCATCCCGGCGACCGCCTCCACCACCTCGTCGTAGCGGTTGCGCGAGGCCAGGATGCGGGTCTGGGCCACGCACGCCTGGCCGTTGTTCATCAGCGTGGCGATGGACAGGAAGCCCATCGCCGAGGGCAGGTCGCAGTCGTCCAGGATGATCGCGGCCGACTTGCCGCCGAGCTCCAGGGTGCACCGCTTGAGCTGCTCGCCGCAGATCGCGGCGATGCGCCGGCCCGCCGCGGTGGAGCCGGTGAAGGCGACCTTGTCCACGCCGGGGTGGGAGACGAGGTGCTCGCCGGCCTCGCGCCCGGCGGCGACGATGTTGACGACGCCGTCGGGGATGCCGGCCTCCTTGACCATCTCGGCCAGCAGGTAGGAGTCGAGCGGCGTCTCGGGGGCGGGCTTGACCACGACCGTGCAGCCCGCGACGAGCGCGGGGGCGAGCTTGATCATGATGACGAACTGCGGGACGTTCCACGGCACCACGGCGGCGACCACGCCGACCGGCTCCCGGCGCACGGTCACCGGGCCGAAGGTCCCCGGGCGCTCCTCCTCCACGGGGAACGTGCGGCCGAGCTCGGCGTAGTACTGCAGCATGCCGAGCGGCTGCGGGGCCTGCGCCATCCGGGAGAAGGTGATGGGCGAGCCCATCTCCATCGTGATGAGCTCGGCCATCTCCTCCTGCCGGGACGCGTAGATCTCGGCGAGCCTGCCGACGACGGCGGCGCGCTCGGCCATCGTCATGCGCGGCCAGGGGCCGTGGTCGAACGCCTGCCGGGCGGCGGCCACCGCGCGGTCCATGTCGGCGGCGGTCCCGTCGGGAACGCGGCCGACGACCTCCTCGGTGTGCGGCGAGACGACGTCGATGGTCCCGGTGCCGGCGGGGGTCACCCAGTCGCCCCCGATGAACAGCGTGTCGTGCTGGCGCATGTCGTCCTGCCTCCTGTCGCCGAGGGCCCTCCCGGTGGTGAGACGGAATCATGTTCTGCCGTTGATGGCAAGGGGGGCGAGGCGGCGATGCGCCGGTGAGGCGGAGTTCGACCGTTCCGGTGGCGATTTAAAAGATCACCTTCTATAGTTTCGCTCCGTCCGTGCGGCTCTGGAGGTGAGCGAAGCGTGAGACGGAGCCGCCCGGCCGTGCTCGTCGTCCTGCTCGCCGCCCTGCTCCTGACACCCTTCCTGTCCGCCGGGGCCGCCGCCGTCCCCGCCGTAGCCAAGCCCGACCCCGAGGCCGAGCTGCGCAGGCTGACCCGCGAGGCCGACCGGCTCGACAAGGCGTACCGCGGCCAGGTGCAGAGCCTGGAGGACATCCGCGTGCGGGCCGGCAAGGCGACCACGAGCGTCAAGAGCCTGCGCAGGTCACTGGCCGCCGCCCGGGCCGACGTGGTGCGCTTCGCCCAGACCTCCTACATGAGCGTCCCGCTGGACGGCGACAACCTGCTGAGCTTCCAGGGCGACGTCTCGGCCGCCCTGGGCGGCGCCGCCACCATGTCCTATCTCGCCGGCCTGCGCGCCAACCAGCTCAGCCGGTTCCAGGACCTGATCGACAAGGCCGAGAAGGCGGAGAAGACCGCCGACGAGAAGGTCGCCGCGCTGAAGGCCGACATCGCCAAACTGAAGAAGGACCGGGTCCGGATCGAGGGGCTGCTGGCCAAGTACGGCTTCGAGACCCCCTCCGGCAGCGACGGCCTCACCCCCCGCATGGTCACCGTGCGCAACGAGGTCCTCCGGAACTTCCCGATGCCCTACAGCTACGGCTGCCTGCGCTCCGGCGACCCCGGCGATCACGGCAGCGGCCGGGCCTGCGACTTCATGATGAGCGGCGGCGGCCGGATGCCGTCCCCGGCGGACAAGGAACGCGGCGACCGCCTGGCCCAGTGGGTCATCGACAACGGCGCGCGCCTCGGCGTGATGTACCTCATCTGGCAGCAGCGCTACTACGACGTCCGCTCAGGCGGCGGCTGGCGGATGATGTCGGACCGGGGCGGTGTCACCGCCAACCACTACGACCACGTCCACGTCTCGGTGTTCTGACCGCGCCGCCGGGCCGCCCGTCCGGCGGGCGGCCCGGCGACGGCGTCAGACGCTGCCGATGTGGCCGTCGACGGCGCCCTCGTGGTCGTTGGCGCCCCACACGTCGTCGTGCTCCCACAGGTTGCTGCCGCTCTCCTGCTCCTGCTCGCCCGCGCCCGCACCGGCGCCGCCCATGGCGCCCATGGGCGGCATGAACATGCCGCTGCCCGCCGCGCCCTCGGCGGCGTTCAGCGCGGCGGCGCGCACTCCGGCGGTGCCGAACGACCCGGACGAGCCGATCCCACCGGTGCCGGTGCCTGTCCCCGTGCCGGTGTTCGTCGGCGAACCCGTGTACGTGGGAGAGGCGTAGGGGGAGGTGCCGGTGGAGGTGTTCAGGCCGGACAGGTTCGGGTTGTTCGGGTTCGGATTCCCGATGCCGTCGTAGCCCTGCGGGGGCTGGAACGACGACAGGTCGGTGGTCCGCGCGTTGCCGGCGTCGTATCCGGCGGGGTAGGTCAGGTTCCGGGACGGGTCCGTCAGATTCCCGGACGGGTCCGTCAGGCCCTTGGACGGGTCGGTCAGGCCGCCGGTGGGGCCGGTGCCGTTCCCGCCCGCACCCCCGGGCATCCCCGCACCCGGCCCGTTCTGCCCCGGAAGCCCGGTGCCGCCGTCACCGGGGTAGGCGCCCGGAGGCAGGTCTCCGCTCCCGTCGGGGTCCGTGCCGTTGGGACCGGTCCCGTTGGGGCCGGTCCCGTTGGGATCGGTGGCGAAGGGGTCGGTGCCGTACGGTCCCGTCCCGTCCGGGCCGTTCCCGTAGGGCCCCGCGCCGTACGGTCCCGTCCCGCCGGGGCCGTACGGTCCCGCACTCGGGTACCCGCCGGGGTAGTCCACGGTCGGGAAGGGCGGGGTGGGCACGGTCGGCGGCTCGATCCTCGGCAGCTCCTTGCGCAGGGAGTCGGGAAGCAGGGTGTGCCACTTCTGGATCTCCGCGTTGAGCTTCTCCAGGTGCTCCTTGGCGAGCTGGTTCTGCGACCCCCACTGGACGCCGTCTTTTGTGTCGTAGAAGTCCGAGACGTCGTCGTTGAAGGTGAAGGTGTTCTCGCTCCACGAGGGCGCGAACCCGCCCTCGCCGGTCTCCTTGTAGGCGGGGAGGGCGTCGCCGAGCGACTCCAGGGGGCGGCCCATCATGTTGCCCTTGTTGGAGAGTTCGCGCGCCGTCGCGTGGATGTACCGCAGCGCGGTCTGCGCCTCGACCGACGCCTTGTCGTTCCAGCACTCGGCCAGGGTCTTGCTGACGTTCTCGACCGCGCGCTGGCACTCCGCCAGCAGGGAGCAGGCGTCCAGGTAGGCGGTACCGGCGTTTTTGATGGACTCGCCGTCCAGGGTCTCGATGATCTGCTTGACCCTGGCCACCGGCTGGTCGCCCCTGACGGAGAAGTCATAGCAGCTGGTCTTGATCATGTGGGTCTTCTTGGAGATGTCCATCCCGGTCTCCTAGACGCTCTTCGTTCCGCCATTGGCGAGGCCGGCGCCGTCATAGGTGCCGGCCCCGCTCTGGAGCAGCAGGATGGCGGCCTGGAGCTTCTGGATGACCTCCTGGTACACCTGGGTGAACTCCCGGTTGCCGTTCTCCAGGGTCTCACCGAGGGCCTTGCCCGCCGGCCAGTCCTTGGCCAGGGCGCTCAGCGTCATGACGTTCGTCTTGGCCGAAACGGTGCCGAACGAGCCCTTCTCGCTGCCCTGCATGCGCTCCAGGATGTCCTGGAGCTCCGTCACACAGTTCTTGATCTTTGTGGGGTTGTGCTCGGTCTGGTCCTTCTTGACCTCCAGCCCGGGCCACTGGGACTCCAGCCAGCTGTGGTCCTCGGCCAGACGCTTGTCTGGATCCGCCATGATGCACCTCCACACGACCGTCCGGGGCGTACGCGGCGGCGCGGATTCGCCCGGCACCCTTCCCGGTGGCCTTCACGGGACGCCTCCCGCGCCCGCGGCACCGGTGATCAAGGAGCCTACTCGAACGGCCATGGGCCGTACAGAAAACACCCCTCCGGGTAGAGAAAAAGGGATATTTCCCCTGAAGCACCTGGGCGTCCGGGTCCTGGAGCGTCCGGGCGTCCGGATGCCCGGCCTTCGAGTGTCCGCCAGTCGGCCATCCGGGCGCCCGGACGGCCGACCGGCCGGACCGCCGTCAGGGTTCCCGGGAGCCGGCGTCCGCTCCGGTCCGCTCCGCCAGCCGCTCCCGGAGCCAGTGGTAGGACGCCTTCGGGGTGCGCCGCCCGGTGGCGAAGTCGACGTGGACCAGCCCGAAGCGCTGGTGGTAGCCCTCGGCCCACTCGAAGTTGTCCAGCAGGGACCACACGTAGTAGCCGCGCACGTCCACGCCCTCGGCGCGCGCCCGGTCCAGCGCCGCGATGTGGCCGTCGAGGTAGTCGATGCGGGCCCGGTCGTCGACCGTGCCGTCCGGGCCCGGCTCGTCGTGCTGGGAGCAGCCGTTCTCGGTGACGTAGACGGGCGGCAGGGCGTCGCCGTACCGGGCCTTGAGCCCGGTCAGGAGCTCGCGCAGGCCGTCGGGGACGACGGGCCAGCCGAAGGCGGTGGTGGGGTACCCGGTGATCCCCGCGTCGGTGAACGGCAGGCCCTCGTCGGAGGGGGCGGCGATCCGGGTGGGGTTGTAGTAGTTGATCCCGAGGCCGTCGAGCGGAGCGGAGATCAGGTCGAGGTCGCCGTCCCGGACGCAGTCGAGGCGCACGCCGTACGCCGACATATCCGGATATTTCCCGAGAAGTACGGGATCGTTGAACAGGCGGTTGTGCAGCGTGTCGTAGGCGTGCGCGGCGGCCACGTCGGCCGGGTCCGCGGAGGCCGCCCGGACCGGGGTGCAGTTGTTGGTGATCAGCACCCGGCCGGCGCCCCGCTCGCGCAGCGCCGCCGTGGCCAGACCGTGCCCGAGGAGCTGGTGGTGGGCCACCGGCAGCGCGTCGAGGAGCAGGGTCCTGCCGGGAGCGTGGGTCCCCAGGGCGTAGCCGAAGACCATGTGCACGAACGGCTCGTTCAGGGTGATCCACATCGGCACCCGGTCGGCCAGCCGGTCGGCCACGACCGCGGTGTACTCGGCGAACCGGTGGGCGGTGTCGCGGTCCAGCCAGCCGCCGCGGTCCTCCAGTTCCTGGGGCAGGTCCCAGTGGAACAGCGTGACCGCCGGGACGATGTCCCTCGCGCACAGGGCGTCCACCAGCCGGTCGTAGAAGTCCAGGCCGGCCTGGTTGACCGGCCCGGAACCCGTGGGCTGGACGCGGGGCCAGGCGACGGAGAAGCGGTAGGAGTTCACCCCCAGCCCGGCCATCAGCTCGACGTCCTCGGGCCAGCGGTGGTAGTGGTCACAGGCGACCTCGCCGGTGTGCCCGTCCCGGACGCGGCCGGGCTCGCCGGCGAAGGTGTCCCAGACCGAGACGCCCCGGCCGTCCTCGGAGACGGCCCCCTCGATCTGGTAGGAAGCGGTGGCCGTACCCCAAAGGAACATCCTGACCTCCGAGTGGTATGAGTCCGGCTCATGTTAACCGCCGGTCCCCCCGTGTGCGAGATGATGGAGCGATGACGAACGTCGCCGGGGGAACGCTGCGCCGCCGCCCCGCCCAGCGGCGCAGCGCGGAACGCGTCGAGCGGATGCTCGACGAGTGCGCGCGGCTGCTGGACGAGGTGGGGTACGAGGCACTGACCACCAAGGAGGTCGCGCGCCGGGCCGGGGTGCCGATCGGGACCTTCTACCAGTTCTTCTCCGACAAGCAGGCGCTGGTGCGCGCGCTCGCGCTGCGCAACCTGGACGCCTTCCTCGGCCGGATCGTGGCCCGCCTGTCGGCCGCCCCGCTGTCGGACTGGGCGGAGATGACCGATCTGGCGGTCGACGAGTTCGTGGCCATGAAGCGCACCACGCCGGGGTTCGGCATCGTGGACTTCGGCGAGGTGCTGTCCGCGCCCGGCGGCCCGGCGATCAGGGGGACCGAGCGGATGCTCGACGCGGCGCTGGAGAACAACGCCATCGTGGCCGACCGGCTCCGGACCCTCGTCGTCGAGCAGGCGGGCGGCGCCGCCGGGCCGGGCCTCGACCGCGCGCTCGTCGTCGCGGTCGAGGCGGCCGACGCCGTCCTCAAGCTCGCCTTCCGCACCCGGCCCGACGGCGACCCCGACCTGATCGCCGAGTGCAAGCTGCTGATCCGCCGCTACCTCGCGGGTCTCCTGCCCCGCACCTGACCGCCTGCCCCTCCCGGCCCGCCGCGTCCGGCCCCGCGGCCGCCCGCCTCGCACCCGTCCATCGGGCGGCGTCCGGGCGGCGTGCCGTACGGGGTCCGGGCGGTTCAGCGTGCGGCCTCCAGGCGGGCGCGCAGCTCGTCGTCGAGCTTGAGGTCCACCGCGCCGAGCGCCTCGTCGAGCTGGGACAGGGAGCTCACGCCGACGATCGGGATCGTCGGGACGTCCCCGCCGATCAGCCAGGCCAGCACCACCTGGTTGACGGTCACGCCCAGCTCGTCGGCGGCCTCGCGCAGCACGGCGAGTCCCCGGGCGGTGCCCGGGTGGTCGTAGACCTCCGGCAGCGGCCGGTCGGGGCGGGTGTAGGCGCCGGCCATCAGCGTGTTGTAGGCCCACAGGGTCAGGCCCGGCTCCGAGCGGAGGTAGTCCGTCATGTCGTCCTGGACCAGGACGTGCGCGCCCTCCGGCACCCGCGTCCCAGGACGGGGCCGCAGGTAGGTGTGACGGAGCTGCACGTGGGTGTAGGCCGGCCGGCCGTGCGCCGCCGACACGGCGCGGGCGCGCTCCAGCCGCCAGGCCGGCAGGTTGCTCGCGCCGATCTCCCGCACCTTGCCCGCCTCGACCAGCTCGGCGAACGCGCCCAGCGTCTCCTCCAGCGGCACGGACCGGTCCTCCACGTGCGCCCAGTAGACGTCGACGTGGTCGGTGCCGAGCCGGCGCAGGCTGCCCTCGACGGCCGGGCGGATCGCGGCCGCGGACAGGCCCTCGATCGAGTCGAGGGTACGGTCGCCCGGAACGGTGGGGCGCGCGCCGCACTTGGTGCTCAGCGTGATCCGGTCGCGGTTGCCCCGCGCGGCCAGCCAGCGGCCGATGGCCAGCTCGCTCTCGTCGCCGGTCGCGCCCTCGACCCAGAACGGGTAGTTGTTCGCGGTGTCCAGGATCGTGCCGCCGGCCTCGGCGAACCGGTCGAGGATCGCGAAGGTCGCCCGGTCGTCCAGGGCGGTGCCGAAGGGAATGGTGCCCAGGGCGAAGGGAATCCGTGTCATGGGCCCAACCTTGCGACCTGGAGCGTGCTCCAGGTCAAATCCGGCTCCCGGCCTTGACCTGGAGCACGCTCCAGGTGGGATGCTGCCGGACGTGAGCGTGTACACCCCGGGCCAGGTGGTCGAGGAGACCGGGTTCAGCCTCGACACCCTGCGCTACTACGAGCGGATCGGGCTGCTGTCGTCGATCCGCCGCAACGCGGCCGGCCAGCGCAGGTTCTCCGAGGAGGACATCGGCTGGCTCGGCATGGTGCGCTGCCTGCGCGACACCGGCATGCCGATCGCGGAGATGGTCCGTTTCGCGGAGCTGGCCAGGGCCGGTGACCACACGGTCCGCGACCGCATCGCGCTGCTGGAGGCCCACGACGAGCGGGTGGAGGCGCAGATCGCCACCCTCCAGGAACGGCAGCGGGCCATCCGCGCCAAGATCGCTTACTACCGGTCCGTGGTGGACTGAGCCCGTCCCGCCGTCTCCCGCCCCCGACGGGGAGCCGGTGAGGAGCCGCGGAGCGGGTCCCGGCGGCGGTCCGCAAGCCGTACGGCCGCTTTGCCCCTGTGCGGCGGCCCCTTTCCGATCTGCCTGTTAGACCGGAAAGGGGATCGGGGGGAGGGCCATGAGGGCCGTGGCGACGCAGCGCGCGCGGCGGATGAACGCTCCGCTCGGGCGCGTCGCCGTGGCGTGCGAGGTGATGCTGCTCGCCCTGCTCGTCAACACCACCTACATCCAGGCGTTCCGGGCCGACCGGCTCGCCGGGGACCCCCGCAACCGGCGCGGCATGATCGAGCGTTTCGACGGTCCCCGGGGCGACATCGTGCTCCGCGACGAGACGGTGATCGCCACCAGCCGCAGGAGCGGCGACCGCACCTACCGGTACCGGCGCGTCTACCCCCGGGGCCCCCTCTACGCGCCGGTGACCGGCTACCTCTCGCTCTACGGCTCCTCCGGCATCGAGGCGGCCGAGGACCCCGCCCTGTCCGGCAGCGACCCCGAGGTCAGGGTGCGCTCGCTGATGGACGGCATCCGCAGCGGGGCCACCCTCAAGCTCACCCTCGACGACCGCGCGCAGCGGGCGGCCTACCGGGCGCTGCGCGCCACCGGACGGCCCGGGGCGGTCGTCGCGATCAACCCGAACACCGGCGCGATCCTGGCCATGGCCTCCTACCCCTCCTACGACCCGAACCTGTACGCGACCTTCGACGCCGCCGTGCTCGACGCCGCCGACCGGAGGCTGCAGAGGGCCCCCGGCCGGCCGCTGCTGAACCGGGCGATCCAGCGGACCTACCCGCCCGGCTCGGCTTTCAAGGTCGTCACGACCGCCGCCGCGCTCAGCTCCGAGCGGTACGGCCCGGCCACCGCCGTCAGCGCGCCCGCCGCGTTCCGCCTGCCCGGCACCCGCGTGCGCGTGCGCAACTCCGGCGGCGCGGCCTGCGGCGACGGCCACCCCTCGCTGGCCTACGCCTTCAAGGTCTCCTGCAACACCCCGTTCGCGAAGATCGGCCTGGATCTCGGCCAGAACGCGCTGCGCGAGCAGGCCGAGGCGTTCGGGTTCGGCGCCGCCGACCTCGCCGTGCCCATGCCGGTGGCCATGAGCGTCTACCCGGAGCGGATGAACCGGGCGCAGACCGCCATGTCGGCGCTGGGGCAGTTCGACACCCGGGCGACCCCCCTGATGATCGCGATGTTCTCGGCCGCGATCGCCGGCGACGGCGAGCTGATGCGTCCCTACCTGGTGGAGGAGGTGCGCCTCGCCGACGGCACGGTGATCGGCAACGCCCAGCCGTCGAGGTATCGACGGGTCCTCGGCGCCGACGAGGCCGACCGGCTGACCGCGATGATGATCGCCGTCACCCGGCCCGGTGGTACGGGCACGGCGGCGGCGATCCCGGGGATCGACGTCGCCGCCAAGACCGGCACCGCAGAGAACGCCGCCTCCCGCGAGGACCACGCGATCTTCACCGGGTTCGCCCCGGCCGACGCCCCCAGGGTCGCGGTGGGGGTCGTCGTGGAGCACGGCGGATTCGGCGGCGAGGTGGCGGCCCCGATCGCCAGGGCCGTCATGCGCGCGGTCCTTCCGCCCCCCGGCCGGGGGGAACGGAACGGGCCGGGGGAGTAGACCGCCCGGTGCGCGGGCCCGCGCCCGCGCGTCGGGCGCGGCCGGCGGCCGTCGTGTGAGCCCGCCGTGGGAGCGCGGGCGATGACCGTTATGCGGGCGCGCCGCCGGGATAAGAGCGATGACCGTTATACGGGTCAGCCCCAGGGTGTCCCCCTCATCGGCCGTGCCCCCCGGCGACCGCACGGGCCTCACGTGGGGACGGCGCGGGGATACGGCCAGGTGATCCGGAGATCCGAAATGGTGTTAAGCCTGGGCACGGCACGGTAATTGGTGTCACACTTTCTGTGACGGCCGCCCCGCGACGCACCACCGGATGCCACCGACCGCCGAGACCAGGACACCGCGACCAAGAGCCGATGACACAGGACACCGCGCACTCCTCCCTCACCGCGGGCAACCTGCCCCTCGAACCCAACACCTTCATCGGCCGCGAGGCCGACGTGGAGGAGCTTACCCATCTGCTCGGCGTCGCCCGGGTGGTGACGCTGTGCGGGGCGGGCGGCATCGGCAAGAGCAGGCTGGCGGTCCGGGTGGCCACCCAGGTGGCCGACGGCTTCCCGGGGGGCGTGTGGCTGGTGGAGCTGGCCGAGGCGGTGCCCGGCGACCAGATCGTGCCCCGGGTGGCCGCCGCGCTCGGCGTCGGCGCCGAACCGTCGCGCCCGCTGGCCGAGACGCTGATCGACGCCCTCGCCGACCGGCGGCTGCTGCTCATCGTCGACAACTGCGAGTCCCTCATCGAGGAGTGCGCCCGGTTCTGCCGCATGGTGCTCACCGTCTGCCCCGAGGTGCGGGTGCTCACCACCAGCCGTGAGCCGCTGCGGGTGGCGGGGGAGACGGTGTGGCGGGTGCCGCCGCTCTCGCTGCCCGGGGCGGACGCCCAGAACCCGGCGGGCAGCGAGGCCGTACGGCTGTTCGTCGACCGGGCCGGCGCCGCCTCGCGTGGCTTCGCCGTGACCGACCAGAACACCGCGGAGATCGCCAGCCTGTGCGAGGCGCTCGACGGGATGCCGCTCGCCATCGAGCTGGCCGCCGCCCTGTGCCGGGCGCTGACCGTGGAGCAGATCCACGCCCGCATCCGCGACCGCTTCCGGCTGCTGTCGGCCGGCGACCGCACCGCCCCCGCCAGGCACCAGACGCTCCGGGCCACCGTCGACTGGAGCTACCAGCAGCTCAAGGAGCCCGAGCGGATCCTGCTGCGGCGGCTCGCGGTCTTCACCGGCGGCTGGACGCTCGACATGGCCGAGCAGGTCTGTTCGGGCAACGGGCTGTGCGCCGAGGACATTCTCAGCGTGCTGTGCGGCCTGGTCGACAAGTCCCTGGTGCTGGCCGACGCGGCGGCCGCGGGCGAGACGCGTTACCGGATGCTGGAGACGATCCGCCAGTACGCCGCCGAGCAGCTCGACGCCTCCGGCGAGGAGGGCCCGCTGCGGCAGCGGCACCGCGACCACATGGTCGGCATCGCCGACCGGGTCCACCGGCTGATCGTCCGCCACCCCCGCCCCACGTGGGAGGAGATCTGCCCGCAGCTGGTCCTGCTGGACGAGCTGCAGTCCAACATCTGGGCGGCGGTGCGCTGGTCGGCCGACACCGGTGACCCCGAGAGCGCGCTGCGCCTGCTGGTGCTGCTGCGCTGGCCGACCATCGCCGGCGGCCGGTTCACCCCCGCCGACGAATGGCTGGACCGCCTGCTGGAGACCGAGCCCGCGCTGCTGTCCCCGCGGGTGCGCGGCGACGCCCTCGCGCTGCGCGGCCAGGTGGCCTTCGGCCAGGGCGACCCCGACACCGCACAGGTCGCCTGCACCGCCGCCGCCGAGCTGTGCCGGACGACGGGCCTGCACGGGCCGCTGAGCGGGGCGCTCGCCATCCTGGCCTGGGTGGCCATCTACCAGCGGCGGCCGGAGGCGGCCAGGGCCTGTCTCGACGAGGCGCTGGAGGCCGTGCGCAAGGTGGACGACCCCTGGCACGAGATGGTGATCCGCTCCATGGAGGGGACCCTCGCCCTGTCGGAGGGCCGCGCCAAGGAGTCGCAGCGGTCGTTCGAGGCGGCGCTGGCCATCGCCCACGAGCTCGACAACCACTGGGCCGAGCCGGTCGCGCTCATCGGCCTGGCGCAGGTCGCCTGGCTGCGCAGCGACCTGGCCGAGGCCCGTGCCTACTACGAGCAGGCCCTCGACCTGCTGCAGGACATCACCTCGCACTGGCAGACGATCACCTGCCTGTCCGGGCTGGGCCGGATAGCCCTCGCCCAGGGCGACCTGGCGACCGCCCGCGTCCGGCTGGTGGAGAGCCTGCGGCTGTGCCTGGGCACCGGCCAGCGGCTCGGCGTCGCCCGGCGGATCGAGACGCTCGCGCAGCTCGCGCTGGCCGAGGAGGACGACCGCCGGGCCGTACGGCTGGCGGGCGCCTCCGCCGCGATCCGCGGCTCGATGTGCGGCGCCTCCCTGCCGTCGGGGTTCGGCGCCCGGATGGAGGAGCTGCTCCAGCCCGCCCGCACCCGCCTCGGCGACGCCCTCGTCGCCCAGCTCTGGGCGCACGGCCAGGAGATGACGCAGGAGCAGGCGATCCGCTACGCCCTCCAGGACGACGAGCCGGACGGCGAGCAGGCCGGCGGGCCGCCGGCGGCCGCCCGCGGCCCGGTGGCCGCCCCGCTGACCACCCTCACCGGCCGCGAGTGGGAGATCGCCGAGCTGGTGGCCCGCGGCCTGAGCAACAAGGCCATCGCCGACGAACTGGTGATCAGCCCGGCGACCGCGGCCCGGCACGTGGCCAACATCCTGGCGAAGCTGGGGTTCTCCTCACGCACCCAGGTCGCCACCTGGGTCATCGAGCACAACCGCGCCTGAGGGACCCGCCCGCGGCGCTCCGGCGGCCGGGGAGCGCGTCTACACACCCCGGCGGACGCCGGTGGCCGTACGGCTACACCTCGGGATACGCAGTTCGGCGCATGCGCGGCCCCGGATGCCCGCCGTACGGTTCCCTCGTGTCCGGCCGGTGAGGCCGGCCTTCCGCATCGTCCCGTCGGGGCGAGGGGCACGAGCGCGGCGGGCCCACACCATCCCCGGCGTCACGGCCGGGCACACCGGAGGCGTCGCGTGTCCCGCCCGTCGGCCGAGGTCTCCTCGGAGGGGTGGGGACTTCGGGGCCACGGGGCACGCGACAGCGGGTCCGAGCCGCGCAGGGCTCGGGCCCGCCCCCCTCGGAAAGGGTGATCTCGAATACACACTCATCTACATACATCGAACGATGCCCCGACCGTCAGACCGGCCTTACGGTCGGCGCCATGAGACCGACCTCCTCCATCAGGGGAACCGTCACCGAGGCGGTGTTCGGTCGCGCGTACGAACGGGGTGACCGGCCCGCGCTGATCGATCTCGGCGCCGGGGTCGTGTACGGCTACCGCCGCCTCGCCGGCGAGGTGACGCTGGGCGCCTCCGGCCTGGTCCGGCGGGGCGCCCGCAGACGCCAGGTGGCCGGGATCCACGTCGGCGACGCCGCCGCGCAGACCCTCGCGGTGCACACCGTCATCGCGGCGGGAGGCGTGGCCGCCCCCGTCGCCCCCGGAGGCGGGGAGGTCGGCACGCTGCTGGCCCGGTGGGACGCCCGGCTGCTCATCACGACCCCCGAGCTGGCGGAGGCGTCGCTGCGGGCGGCCGAGGCGTCCAGGGTCCGGCAGGTGATCACGTTCGGCCAGGCGCGGGACACCGTCGACTTCGCCGACCTGCTGCTGCTGGAACCCGGGCCGCTGCCCCTGCTCGACCCGTCGGTCCAGCCCGCCCTGCTGACCCAGGACGCCGGGGTCTTCACCCACGAGGACCTCATCGGCCGGATGCACGTCCTCGACCGGCTCGCGGTCCTGGAGAAGTCAGACGTTCTGCTGGTGACGTGGTCCCTGACCTGCGTCCTGGCCACGACCACGCTGATCGGCCTGGCGCTCATGCGCGGCGCGCTGGTCGTGGTGGCCCCCGGCCTCTCCTCCGAGGAACTGGCGGCGACCATCCACGACTTCGGCGTCACCGTGATGGCGCTGCCCGACGGCGCGATCCAGCGCGTCCAGGGGTGAGCGCGCGGCCCGCCGATGGCACGGGCGGGCGGCGCGGCCTCTGAGGCGCGCCTGGTGGGGGTCCCGCGGCGGGGCGGGGCCCCCACACCCTTTTCCGGGGCGGGGATGCACAGACGTTATCCGCGGGTTGTGCGCGCATGCCTTGACGCGATCCGGTGGGGTTGATTGCCTTGCTGACAACGTTGTCATATCTCTCGGTGATTCTGTCGGATTGATTCCGGAGGGACGGGAAACTGTGCGACGACGATTGATGGCGGCCGTCGCGGCCACCGTGGCGGGCCTGCTCACCCTGACCGCCTGCGGCGGTGACGGCGGCGGCGCGGCGCAGGGCACGCAGGGCGGCGGAGGAGAGAAGAAGGTCGAGGTCTTCTCCTGGTGGACCGGCCCCGGCGAGGCCGACGGCCTGAAGGCCATGCGGGAGATCTTCCAGAAGAACAACGCCGGTCTGGAGTTCTTCGACGCGGCCGTGGCGGGCGGGTCCGGCGACAAGGCGCGCGCCCTGCTGACCACCAAGCTGCAGGCCGGGGACCCGCCGGACACCTTCCAGGGCCACGCCGGCGCCGAGTTGCAGGGGTACATCAAGGCGGGGCAGCTGGAGCCGGTCAACTTCCTCTACGACGAGCTCAAGCTCAAGGAGGTCTTCCCGCAGCAGCTCATCGACCAGATCAGCGTGCGGGGCGACATCTACTCCGTCCCGGTGAACATCCACCGCTCCAACGTCATGTGGTTCAACCCCGGCGTGCTCAAGGAGGCGGGGGTCGCCGAGGTGCCGAAGACGATCCCGGAGTTCGTCACCGCCCTGGACAAGGTCAAGAAGGCGGGCAAGGTGCCGCTGGCGATCGGCTCGGAGTGGACGATGGTCCACCTGCTGGAGAGCGTGCTGCTCGGCTCGCTCGGCACCGACGCCTACAACGCCCTGTGGACCGCGAACGCCGACTGGTCGGGCCCGGCCATGACCAAGGCGCTCAACGACTTCAAGACCGTCCTGTCCTACGCCGGGGACCCGGCCGACGACTGGCAGCCCGCCGCCAAGCAGGTGGCCGACGGCCAGGCCGCGTTCACCGTCATGGGCGACTGGGCCTACGGCTACTTCCACAACCCGCCGGACGGCGGCCTGGGCAAGAAGTCCAAGACCGACTTCGACTGGGCGCCCTCGCCCGGAACGGCCGGCACGTTCATGTGGCTGTCGGACAGCTTCACCCTCCCCAAGGGCGCGCCGAACCGCGACGGTGCGGTGGCCTGGCTGAAGGTGGCCGCGAGCAAGGAGGGCCAGGACGCCTTCAACCCCAAGAAGGGCTCCATCCCGGCCCGGAAGGACGCCGACACCTCCCTCTACACCGACTACCTCGCCGACGCGCTGAAGGACTGGGGGAGCAACAAGCTCGCCGGGTCCATCCAGCACGGCGTGGTGGTCAACGACGCCTGGCGGACCGCGATCAACGAGGCGGTCGGCCTGTTCCACGAGGACAAGGACGTGGCCGCCCTGCAGTCCTCCCTGGCCGAGGCGGCCAAGAACTCCGGCCAGTGACCGCCGGGAAGCCGCCGTCGAGGGGCGCGGGAGGTGCCGGATGACGCGGGTGCGCAGGTGGCTGCCCGGCCTGCTGCTGGTCATGCCGTCGCTCGTCGCCATCGGGGTCTTCGTGTACGGCATGCTCGGCTGGAACTTCCGGCTGGCCATGACCGACAGGCACGACGAGGTGTCCGAGGGGTCCTTCGTCGGCCTGGACAACTTCTTCTCGCTGTGGAGCCAGAAGCCGTGGGTGATCTCGGTCCACCACGCGATCGTCTTCACCGCCGTCTTCGTGCTCGGGGCGCTGGCGCTGGGCTGGCTGCTGGCATTCCTCATGGAGAAGGGGATCAGGGGAGAGGGCACCTTCCGGGCGGTCTACCTGTTCCCGATGGCGGTGTCGTTCGTGGCGACCGGGGTGGTCTGGCGCTGGCTGATGAACTCCGCGCGGGACGAGCGGGCCGTCGGGCTGAACCGGCTGTTCGACGGGCTGGGACTGGACGTCCTGCAGTGGGGATGGTTCCGCGACCAGGACTGGGGGATGGCCGCCATGGCCATCCCCGCCATCTGGCAGATATCCGGATATGTCATGGCACTGTTCCTGGCGGGTTTCCGGGGCGTCCCCGAGGAGCTGCGCGAGGCCGCCCGGGTGGACGGCTGCGCCGAGTGGCAGGTGTACCGGCACGTCGTGCTGCCGCTGCTGCGCCCGGTGACGCTGTCCGCGCTGATCATCCTCGGGCACATCTCGCTGAAGGTCTTCGACCTCATCGTCGCGGTCTCCGGCAAGCAGATCGTCACCTACGTGCCCGCGATCTCCATGTGGGTCGCGGTCTTCGACTCCCACGACCCGGCCAAGGGCGCCGCCATCGCGTCCTACATCGTGCTCGCGGTGAGCGTCTTCGTCGTCCCCTACCTCATCTGGTCCCTGCGCAGGGAGAAGCGATCATGACGGCCGCGACCACCCCCGCCGCCCCGGCCGCCCCGGTCCCCCCGGTGCGGGACGCGCGGGACGGCGGGCGGGCGCGCACCCGGGCGGGGTGGGCGCGCGGCGTGCGCCTGGCGCTGCTGCTCGCCTTCCTCGTCGTCTTCCTGATCCCGATCTACGTGCTGCTGGTCACCAGCTTCAAGCCGCTCACCGAGGCCGACCCGAGCCGGGCCTGGGCGCTGCCCGAGGTCTGGACGTTCGAGCCGTGGCGGGTGGCGTGGGAGAAGCTCGCCCCCGGCATCGTCAACAGCGTGCTGCTGGCCGTACCGGGGGCGCTGATCTCGGCGGTGCTGGGCTCGATGAACGGCTACGTGCTGGCCAGGTGGCGCTTCCCCGGCGCCGACGTGCTGTTCACCCTGCTGCTGTTCGGGATGTTCATCCCCTACCAGGGCGTCATGATCCCCCTGGTCCAGCTCCTGGTGAAGCTCAACGAGATCACCGAGGCCGTCACCGGGGCGCAGGGGGTCTTCTACGGCGCGATCCCCGGGCTGCTGCTCGCGCACGTGGTCTACGGCATCCCGATCTGCACGCTGATCTTCCGCAACTACTACGTCACCATCCCCGAGGAGCTGATCGAGGCGGCCCGGGTGGACGGCGCCGGGATGCTGCGGACGTACCGGTCGGTGGTGCTGCCGGTCTCCGGGCCCGCGTTCGCGGTGGTGGTCATCTGGCAGTTCACCTCGATGTGGAACGACTTCCTGTTCGCCGTCTTCCTCACCGGGCCGCAGAGCTGGCCCACCACGGTCATGCTCAACAACATCGCCGGGGCGCAGACCGTCCCCTACAGCCAGCAGATGGCCGCGGCCCTGCTCGCCTCGATCCC
Organism: Streptosporangium sandarakinum; assembly: GCF_050942225.1. Taxonomy (NCBI): domain Bacteria; kingdom Bacillati; phylum Actinomycetota; class Actinomycetes; order Streptosporangiales; family Streptosporangiaceae; genus Streptosporangium; species Streptosporangium sandarakinum. The sequence goes on along the minus strand of NZ_CP192034.1, from coordinate 6,746,536 downwards.
CACGATGGTGGTCTACGTCCTGCTGGGCCGGTTCTTCATGCGGGGCCTCATGGCGGGGGCACTGAAGGGCTGACCAGCGCGTCGCCGAGCGCCGTGCGGTGGTAGAGCACGGCGCGGCCGGTGCGGCACCGGGCCACCAGGCCCGCGCGCCGCAGCGCGCCCAGATGGTCGCCGACGGTGCCCAGCCCCAGGCCGAGCAGCGCGACGAGATGGCTGGTGGTTGCCGGGACGGCCAGTTCCAGCAGGACCCGCGCCCTGGTCCGGCCGATCAGCCCGGTCAGGCCGTCCGGCACCTCGTGCGGGATCCCGGCCCCGCGCGCCGGGTAGGAGATCGCGTACGGCCAGGCGTCCTCCAGGTAGGAGCCCACCCCGGACGGGAAGGGGGAGGGCACGAACAGCAGGCCGCGCCCGTCGAGCCGGCGGGTCTCGCCCGGGCTCTCCGCCCGGACCTCGATCACCCCGTCGGGGTGCCAGCGCACCCGGGGGCTGAGGTCGGCGAGCGCCGCCGCCCAGCCGTACGTCGCCAGGCGGCCGGCCCGCTGGATCACGTCGCGTTCCAGGATCGCGTGGAAACGCGGCCAGGCGGGGGCGACGATCTCCTCCCAGAGCGCCTGGAGCGCGTCGGCGAAGAGCGTCACCACGTCGGGTGAGGACAGCACGTCCAGCACGGCGGCCGGCGGCCGGGGCATGCCGTCCAGGTTCCTGGCGATCTCCCGGTGCGCCTGGGCCGCGGAGGTCGCGCGCACCGCCGCGATCTCCACCTCGAACGGGGTGTCCACCCCGGCCGGCGGCGGCGCGGCGAAGTCGACGTTGTAGCGCCGGTCGCGGAACAGCGTCACCATCGCCCCGAGCCCCGGCCGCTCGGCCAGCAGCCTCCCGTACGGTTCCCGCGCCCGGTCCGCCCAGGCCCGCCACACCCCGGCCTGCTTCTTGCCGGACAGCACCCACAGGGCGAGCTTGGTGACGATGAGCGGGGAGACGGCGAACCTGGTGGCCACGACGTCTCCCGGGCTGACCTCGATCCTGATGGCCACGACGTCTCCCCGGCCGCCCGGCACGGCAGGTCGGGTGGCGATCTTTCGGCGATTTCCGAAAGCCTATCTCCCGGCGGCGGGACGCCCCACCCTGGCGGACATGACGATCACCGCGCGGGAAAGGGCCGCCACCTACAAAGAGCTCTTCGCCGTCGCCGAATTCCGGACGCTGTTCGCGAGCTTCGCACTCCTGATCGCCGGGGACCAGGTCAAGGCGCTGGCCCTGTCGGCGCTGGTGTACGCGAGGACCGGTTCACCCGGGCTGTCGGCGGCGGCCTACATGCTGGGCTTCCTGCCGTACATCGTCGGCGGGACGTTCCTGCTCTCCCTGGCCGACCGGGTCCGGCCCCGCACACTGATGATCGTCGGCGAGCTCGTCCGGGCGGTGACCTGCCTGCTGCTGGCCTTCGCCGGGCTTTCCGTCTGGGCGATGCTGGCGCTGGTACTGGCCGGCGGCCTGTTCTCACCGGTCTTCATGGCGGCCCGCAACGCCCTGCTGCCCGCGCTGCTGCCCGGGGACACGTTCGTGCTGGGCAGGTCCGTGCTGTCGATGACGGCCGCCGGCGGGCAGGTCGCCGGGCTGGCGGCCGGCGGCGGGGTGCTGGCCGCGACCGGTCCCGCGGGCGCGCTGGCCGCCACCGCCGGACTGTCCGCCGTGGCCGCCGTGCTGCTCCGGTTCGGTCTGCCGGACGTACCGGCCCGGGGCGCGGGCGAGGACGAGGGCGAGGGCGAGGCCGGCGCGCGGGTCCGGGGCCCGGGTGCGGGCGGGGCGGGCGCGCGGACCCGGGGCGCGGGCGGCGGGACCGTGCGGGAGACGCTGCGCGTCAACCGGGTGCTGCTGGCGGACCCGCGGGTGCGCGGGCTGCTGCTCGCCCAGTGGCTGCCGGTGTCGTTCCTGACGGGGGCCGAGGCGGTGCTCATCCCCTACCTCGGCGGCACGGCCGGCGTGGCGCTCGCCGCCGCCTCGGCCGGGCTGGCGGCGGGCAACCTCGCCGTGGGGCGGCTGGCCTCCCCGTCCGGCCGGGAGCGGCTGGCGTTGCCGCTCGCGGTCCTGGCGGGCGTTCCGCTGCTCGGCTTCGTCCTCCGGCCGGGGCTCGCGGCGGCCGCGCTCCTCATCCTCCTCGCCACGGTGGCCGGCGGCTCCTACGCGCTCGGGCTGCAACGCCGGTTCGTGGCGGCGGTGCCCGAAGCGGTCGCCGGGCAGGCGTTCGGCCTGGCGGGCGCGGGGGTGATGACCGGACAGGCCCTGGCCGCCGCCCTGGCGGGCGCGGTGGCCGAGGCGACCGCCCCGCACCTGGCGATCGCCCTGGCCGGGCTCGCGGTCATCGGCTGCTCGCTCGCGCTCCGCCGTCACCTGAGCCCGGGACCCGCCTGACCGTCACCTGAGCCCGGGACCCGCCGTACCGGGCGCGGGCGGCAGCTCGCCGGAGCCGCGGGGGACGAGCCGGGTCGGCAGCTCGATCCGGCGGGGCGGCCCCCGCCCGCCCGCGATCCGCTCGAACAGCAACTCCGCGGCGGTACGGCCCAGCCCCATCGGGTCCTGGGCCACCACGGTCACGCCGGGCGTCAGCAGGTCGGCCAGCTCGAAGTCGTCGAAGGCGACCAGGGGCGGCCGGTGGCCGGCGCGCAGCACGGCCACGGTGATCCGGCTGTTGCCGGTGAACACGGCCGTGGGCGGGTCGCCGCCCGCGAGCATCGCCGACAGCGCCGCCCCGGCCCGCTCCGGCGGCCCCATCGCGACCAGCGACGCGTCGGCGCCGAGCCCCGCGTCGGCGAGTGCGCGGCGGTAGCCGGCGAGACGTTCGGCGGCGGTGAAGATGGCCGGGTCGTCGCCGAGGAACGCGACCCGGCGGTGGCCGTGCCGGAGCAGGTGGGTCACCCCGGCGTACGCGCCGGCGGCGTTGGCGCAGAGCACGGTGTCGGCGTCGAGGCCGCCCGGCCGGTCGGCGAAGACGGCGGCGACGCCCGCGTCGAGCTCGGGGCGGAGATAACCGTGGTCGGGACCGGCGGGCACGATGACCAGCCCGTCCACCCGGCGGGCGCAGAAGGCGAGGAGGAGGTCGCGCTCGCGCCGGGGGTCCTCGCCGGAGGAGCCGCTGAACATCAGCGAGCCGTGCGCGAGCGCGACCTGCTCCACCGCGCGACCCATCCCGGAGTAGAACGGGTCGCCCACGTCCTCGATCACCAGGCCGATGGTCGCGGTCCGTCCCCGGCGGAGCAGCCGGGCGCTCTCGTTGCGCCGGTAACCGAGCCGTTCGATGGCGGCCAGGACCCGCCGGGCGGTGGCCGGGGTGACGCCCGGCTCCTCGTTGACGACCCGGGAGACGGTCTTGAGCGCCACCCCGGCCGCCGTCGCGACGTCCTTCATGGTGGGCCGTCCGCGCACACTGTCTGTCACGGCCCGATCATCACCCAGGAACTCCTCGCCGACAACGTTGTCATCGGGGCGACGGCTCGTCGTCGCGCCCTCCGAAAGGATAACGACGCAGGTTAAAAGGGCGATAAAGGCCGTGCCGCCGCCCGCCGTGCGGATGGTCCGGCCGGTGGCCACCGCCCACCCGGTGAATAAGTTTCAGGGCTTTCATTCCTATTTGTGGGCTTCTGTCTTTACATTCGCTTGTAACCCGCTGTGGATGATGGAAGGACCTGGTCGGCGACGGCGTGCTTCGCCGTACATCCCGGTCCGGCCATCGGGCGCCAGACCGCGCCGGAGCCGGGGCCCTGAGAACGGAGGCCACGCGTGAGCAGCGGAACCGTTCCGAAGCCCATAGCGAGCACGAGCAGTTTCCTGGACGATCGTCTGGGCGCGGGAAACTTCCTCCGGCGGAACATGCGGAAGATCTTTCCTGACCACTGGTCTTTCCTTCTGGGGGAGATCGCCCTCTACACGTTCGTCATCCTGCTGCTGACCGGCACGTTCCTGACGTTCTTCTTCAAACCCAGCATGCAGGAGGTCACCTACACCGGCTCCTACGAGCCGCTCAGGGGCGTCATGATGTCCGAGGCGTACGCCTCGACGCTGGACATCAGCTTCGACGTGCGCGGCGGCCTGCTGATGCGGCAGATGCACCACTGGGCCGCCCTGCTGTTCATCGGCGGCCTGATGATCCACATGCTCCGCGTGTTCTTCACCGGCGCCTACCGCAAGCCACGCGAGCTGAACTGGCTGATCGGCGTCGCCCTGCTGCTGATCACCCTCGTCGAGGGCCTGACCGGCTACTCCCTGCCGGACGACCTGCTGTCCGGCGCCGGCCTGCGGATCACCGCGGGGATCGCCCAGATGATTCCGATCGTGGGCACCTGGATGACCTTCCTGATCTTCGGCGGAGAGTTCCCGGGCAGTGACATCATCGCCCGGTTCTACTCACTGCACATCCTGCTCATCCCGGCCCTGCTGCTGGCCTTGATCACCGGCCACCTGATCCTGATGTGGGTGCAGAAGCACACCCAGATGCCGGGCAAGGGCCGCACGAACATGAACGTGGTGGGCTCGCCGCTCTGGCCGGCCTTCATGATCAAGTCGGGCGCGTACTTCATGTTCACCTTCGCCGTCGTCGCGCTGCTGGGCGGCCTCGCGCAGATCAACCCGATCTGGCTGTTCGGCCCGTACACCCCGGCGAACATCTCGGCCGGCACCCAGCCCGACTTCTACATGGGGTTCCTGGACGGCGCGCTCCGGCTGATGGTCGGCTGGGAGGCCGACTTCACCGGCTACACGCTGGCGCTGGGCGTGCTGGTCGCGGCACTGGGCCCGATCCTGCTCATCACGCTGGGCCTGGCCCTCTACCCGTTCATGGAGCAGTGGGTCACCGGCGACCGCAGCGAGCACCACGTCGCCGACCGGCCCCGCAACAACCCGCACCGCACCTCGATCGGCATGGCGGCGGTCACCTTCTACGGCGTCCTGTGGCTGAGCGCCGCCAACGACGTGATCGCCGCGCACTTCCATCTCTCGATGAACGCGCTGATCTACGTCGGCCGCGTCCTGGTCTTCCTGGGGCCGTTCCTGGCGTACGTCATCACCTACCGGATCTGCCTGGGCCTGCAGCACAGGGACGCACAGGTCCTCGCCCACGGCGTGGAGGCCGGCGTCATCAAGCGGCTGCCCGACGGCGAGTACATCGAGGTGCACGCCCCGCCGACCCCGGACCTCGAGGACCGGATCCGCGGCAAGGCGCCGGTCCCGATGCTGCCCGGGCTCGGCGACGGCCACGGGAACGGCCACGGCGAGATCCCGCCCGAGGAGCTGCGCGGCCGGTTCGGCAGGCTCCGCGCCAGGATGAGCCGGGCCTACGGCGGCGAGAAGGTGCCGCTGGAGGAGAGCCACGAGGAGTACCGCGAGCAAGAGGAGGAGGAGCACGCGGTCATGGCCACCCGCCCCGCGGGCGGCCGGAAAGGCGGAACGGGCGGAAGCGGCGGTCCCCACTAGGCGAGGGCGGCCCCGCCGGGCTCCGGGCGGCCGTCCCGCCGGCCGGGGACGGCCGCCCCGGACCGAGGGGCGGCTCCGTCAGGCGAGGGCGGCCTCGCCGACCGGCGCGTCCGGCAGTTCCTCCGCCGGGTCCACGGGCCGCAGCTCGTCGGCGTAGCTGACCGAGACGCGGCGCATGACCCCGCCCTCGTCGATCGAGTACTGGCCGAGACGCCACAGCGGCGGGGAGTAGGCGTGGATCGACACGCTGCCCTCCGCCGCCCCGCTCAGCCGGTGGATGTGGTCGGGGCCGAACGAGAACGACTGCCCGGCGGTGACCAGCGTCTCCACGTGCTCCCCGCCGATCCTGGGGTTGGACTCCCGCAGCGCCCCGGCCACCACCCGGACGGCCCCGGAGGAGATGTCGTGGTCGTGCCAGCCGGTGTCGTCCCCGGGCCGCCAGCACAGCAGCCAGACGTCGACGTGCGAGTCGCGGTGCAGCGAGGCGTAGTGGCGGCCCCCCTCGGCGGGGAAGTCCACATCGCCCTCCCACCGGGACGGGTCGGCGGCCAGCTCCTCGACCAGGGCGCGCAGCTCGCGCCGGTCGAGGGGGCGCGCGGGCAGGCTGTCGTAGCCCGCGCCGCCCGTGTCCGGCCCCTCGGGGAGCGCGTGCCGCTCCCGGGCCGGGGTGATCACCTGGTTCATCTTCCGGGCTCCTTCCGGTTCAGCAGGCGGTTGGGATTGACCACCGTGACGGCGTGCCGGGCGGCGTCGCCGAGCGCGGGGTCCGGGGCTTCGGCGTAGGGACGGTCGGAGCCGTTGACCACCACGTCGATGCCGAGCTCACGCACGATCGCGTCGATGGCGCGCGGGCCGTAGGAGGAGGTCTCAAGGAACACGTCGCGGTCCACCTCTCCCCGGCCGCCGCCGCCCCGGCGGGCCAGCCGCTCGGAGTGGAGCGGCGCCAGGCCCGCCAGCAGCGCGAAGCAGACGCGCAGGCCGGGGTGGCGGGGACGGCCGAAGGCGGCGAAGGCGAACCAGGCGGCGTGCATCTGCTGCACGTACGGCACGACGGCCGGCCACCACCCGGGTGCGGCGGGCGCCCCGGAGCCGGCCGCCGGCCGGGCGGGGGCCTCCACACCGGTCGCGATCCCGGCGGGTGCTCCGGGCCCGGCCCCGGGTACGGCGGGCACGGCCGGGCCCGGGTGCACGAAGAGCGGCAGGTCCCGCTCGGCGAGCACGTCGAGCAGCGGGGCGACCCGCGCCAGGCCGGCGGCGCACCCCACGGCCGTGGCGGGCAGCTGGAGCCCGGCCAGCCCCCGGTCGAGGGCGCCGGCGAGCGCGCCGGGGTCGATGTCGCTCAGGCAGGTCGCGGCCCAGGCGCCGAAGGGCGCGGGCAGGGCCAGAGCGTCCTCGTGGTACGCGTCGATGATCGGCCAGGCGTCCCCGGGCGGCAGCGACTCCACGCCGAGCGGGCTGGACAGCGACACCAGCGCCAGGTCGAGGCCGGGGTCGGCGGCCAGGCGCGCGGCCGGGTCGTGGTCGGCGGGATTCACCTCGTAGGGGGGCTCGCCGTCCAGGTGGAGGGTCCAGCCGTCGAGACGCGGCGCGGCCGTACGGCGCCGGAGCGCGTCGGTGAACGCGGGCGTCCAGAGGTGCTGGTGCACGTCGACGGCCATCAGGCCCTCCCTTCTGTTATTTCCTACCTAGAATACAGGTAATTGGGTGGGCCGCATCCTCGACCTTGCGATGGCGTGTCGGGCCGCCGCCGGACCGCCCGGCCGGGCCGCTTCCGCCGACCCACGGCGATCACCTGCTCCGGCGCGGCGCCATCGGGCCCGGCCGGTCCCGGCGACGCGGTGAAACTCCGGAATACCGCGCGGGAGACGCCTGCCGCGGCGGACCGCGGCATACCCTGGGCTGGTGCCCCAGCCACGGAAACGAGCGACGATACGTGAGGTGGCGAAGGCCACCGGACTGTCCCCGGCCTCGGTCTCGTACGCGCTGCGCGGGATGCAGGTGTCCGGAGAGACCATCGAGCGGGTACGGCGGGCCGCCGCCGAGCTCGGCTACGAGGCCGATCCCATCGCCCGCGCGCTGGCCAGCGGCCGGACCGGGATGATCGGCCTGCTCTGCGGATCCCTGGAGGACCTCTGGCAGCAGGCCCTGGCCGTCGGCATCGGCCGGGCGCTGAAGGACAACGACCGCTACGCGCTGATCCTCGACGCCGTGGGAGACCCGGCGCGGGAGCGCACACTGGCCCGGCAGCTCCGGGACCAGCGGGTGGACGCCCTGATCGTGCAGCCGGTCGACCCGGCCGCGCCGTTCTGGGCCGAGCTGTGCGAGAGCCTGCCGGTGGTGTCGATCGGCGACGCGCTGGCCGGGGCCCGTACGGCGGGTGAGGTCGTCTTCGACAACCGCGCGGGGGTCACCCTGGCGCTGGAGCACCTGCGCGACCGGGGACACCGGCGGCTGGCGGTCCTCACCCCCACCCGGGCCAGCACCCCCGACCGCCCCGCCGACGTGCACGTCCTGGCCGAGGCCGAACGGCTGGCGCTGGACATCGAGGTGATCACCGCGCCCCAGTCTCCGGCCGCCGCCACCGGCGTCGCCCGGGGCGCGCTCGCCACCGGGCACCGGGCGTTCTTCTGCTTCTCCGACTCGATCGCCTACGGCGTCTACGCCGCCTCCGTCGCGGACGGCCTGCGCATCCCGCTCGACGTCTCGGTGATGGGCTACGACGACCACCCGATGTCGGGGCTGCTCACTCCGCCGCTGACCACCGTCGACTGGGACATCGACCGCATCGTCCGGGCGGCCGTCGGCGCGGTCGTGGACGCGGCGGACGGCGAGACCCGTCACCGGCGCATCGTCCAGTCCCCGCAGCTCCGCGAGCGGGGCTCGGTCGGCTGAGCCCCGCCCGGCGGCGCGGGTCGCTCAGTCGCCGAACACCAGGTCCAGCAGCCAGCTCACCAGGCCGATGATGATCGCGCCCCAGAACGCCGCCCAGAACCCGCTCACGTGGAAGGCCAGGTGGAACTGCTTGGCGATCCAGCTCGTGAGCAGCAGCAGGCCGGCGTTCACCACCAGGGCGAACAGCCCGAGGGTGAGCACGTAGAAGGCACAGCCGACGGTCTTGATGATCGGCTTGAGGACCGTGTTGATGACGCCGAACACCAGGGCGACCGCGAGCAGCGTGCCGACCTCTCCGGCGGTGGTGGACGCGGACACCGTGATGCCGTGCACGAGCTGGGTGGCCACCCACAGGGCGGCCGCCACGGCCACGATCTTGATGATGATTCTCACGCCTGGGCATCCTCGCAGGAGAGTCGGACGGACGGTAGACCCGCCGCGCGGGCCTACCCGGACCCTAGCCACTCCGCACCCGCGACGGCGGTCACGACCCCGTCACCACGACGAGGTTCCCGCGGGACTCCGGCGGCGCCCGGCCGCGGCGGCGGTGCCGTACGGAGGTCGCGCGGCCTCCCGGGACGGGGCGTCCCCCGGAGGGGGCGGCGCCTCGCGGGGCCACGCCGTACGGTCGTCGCCGCAGGTCGGGGGCGGTGTGTTCGGTCACAGGGATGAGAGATCCGCCCGGATGTGGGGATGGTCCCGTGCGCCGGACGCAGAACGCCTCCGGCGAAGGAGCAGGAAGGCCGAGGGGGCTTCACCATGGCAGACCAGACGTCCGACGGTCCGCGGTTCGCGGGCGGCACGATGTTCCGTGAGATCCGGCTCGCCTCGCGGCCCTCGGGGTGGCCGACCGAGGACGACTTCGAGATGGCCGACGCCGGGCCGCCCGACGTCCGCGACGGCCAGGTCCTCGTCCGCAACCTCTTCATGAGCGTCGACCCTTACATGCGGGGCCGGATGAACGAGGGCGAGTCCTACGTCCCGCCGTTCGAGCTCGGCAAGGCCCTGGAGGGCGGCGCGGTCGGCGAGGTCGTGGACTCGCGGGTCGCCGCCCTGGCGCCCGGCGACCTCGTCCTGCACGGGTACGGCTGGCGTGAGCACGCCGTCCTCGACGCCGGGCAGGCCCGCCGGATCGACCGGTTGCGGGGGATACCGCTGTCGGCCTACCTCGGTGTGCTCGGCATGCCGGGCCTCACCGCCTACGCCGGTCTCCTCGACATCGCCTCCTTCAAGGAGGGAGACGCGGTGTTCGTCTCCGGCGCGGCGGGGGCCGTGGGCAGCCTGGTCGGGCAGATCGCCCGTCTCAAGGGCGCCTCCCGGGTGGTGGGCAGCGCGGGCTCGGACGAGAAGGTCGCCTACCTGATCGATGAGCTCGGGTTCGACGACGCCTTCAACTACAAGAAGGGCCGGGTCCACGACCTGCTGGCGCGGGCGGCCCCCGACGGCATCGACGTCTACTTCGACAACGTCGGCGGCGACCACCTGGAGGCCGCCATCGGCGCGCTCCGGACGTACGGCAGGGTCGCGATGTGCGGGGCGATCTCCGTCTACAACGCCCCCGAGCCGCCGCCGGGGCCGCGCAACCTCTTCCTCGCCGTGGGCAGGCGGCTCACCCTGCGCGGGTTCATCGCCGGCGACCACGCCGGCCGCATGGGCGACATGCTCGCCGAGGTGGCGCCGTGGCTCGCCGAGGGCCGGATCACCTTCCAGGAGACGGTCGTCGACGGCCTGGAGAACGCGCCCCGGGCCTTCATCGACATGCTGGGCGGCGCCAACGTCGGCAAGATGATCGTCCGGTTGGCGGCCGACCACGCATGATCAGCGCGATCGGAGGGCAGAAGGCGCGGTGAGGAGGTGGGACGGTTGGAAACGGACGAGTTGGAGGCGCTGCCGGCCCAGGAACTGCACGACCGCGCAGTCCGCTACGCGGTTCACCACGGGGACCTCGCGTTCCTGTGGGAGCTGCTCAAGATGATCCCCGCGGCGGAGGCGTCCACGGGCAACGAGGAGGAGACGGCCAACGAGCTCAGCCGGGTCTCGGCCCTGCTCAGCGACGCGGTGGCCGCCGGCGAGGGCGAGCTGGGGGAGGCGCTGCGCCCGTTCTACATCGAGTACCTGGCCAGGCACCCCGAGGCATAGGTTCCGTTCCGCGGGTCCCCGCGCCAGGCGGGACGGTCCGCAGAACAGGCTCCGGGCCCGGGGCCCGGGGCTCGGGCTCCGGGTCCCGGTCCGGGGCCCGGAGCCCGGAGCCCGGCCCGTTTCGATAGGGTGAGCGGCGTAGCCGGGGAGGTGCGCCATGGCGCAGGTGAGAGTGGAGCGGACCGACGACGGGTTCGTGGCCCGCAACGATCGCGGGGCGGAGGTCGCCATGGGCGGCGCCGACGAGCAGGGGGTCTTCACCCCGGTCGAGCTGCTGCTCGCGGCCCTCGGCGGCTGCAACATCGTCACCGTGGAGCCGCTCACCGCCCAGCGCGGACACCGCCTGGTCCGGCTGGCCATGACCGTCCAGGCGGAGAAGGTCGAGCCGACGCTGCTCGGGCCGATCACCATCACCTACGACGTGGAGCTGCCCGAGGGCGACGAGAAGGCCGACGAGGTCTTCCGCGCGGTGGCCCGGCGCGTCGAGGACAAATACTGCACGGTGAGCCGGGCGCTGCGGGAGAAGAGCGAGGTCGTCCTCGAACTGCCCGCCTGACGGGCGCTCCCCACGCCGTCTCCGCACCCGGGATCCCCGGGCCCGCGGGGGCTTTCCTGCGGTTGTCCGGGTCCGCCGCGGGGGGCGGACGGACCCGTTCGGCTATACCGGGTCAAGCGTGGATGTAGGTCCAAAAACAACCCGCGTATGACGTGCTTCTTACGTTCGGTTCTGTACTGTTGTAGCAGGTCAAGGGGTTCTGCGAAGCCCGGGGGGAGCGTTGCAGAGACTTTTCACCGGATAAGGACGCGAGGGGGATCGCGTCCCCGAGCGGAGCCGCCCGAGTCTTGGGGGAGACGAAGGAAGGGCCCGCGAGGAGGCTGGGTTCGGGTAGTTGGGGGACTGCCCACCCGGCCGATGGGAGGCCGGACGGTTGGGGGGCTGTCCGGCCTCCGCTCTGCCGGGGCCCGGCGGTCGTCTGACCGCCGGGCCCCGGCTCTTTCACGGGGCCGCTCGTCGGGGGCCGGGGAACCGTCCGGCCTCCGTCCGGTCTTCGTCCGGCCTTCGTCCGGCCTCCGTCCGCCGAAGGTCCGGCTCTGTGCGGCGGGTCCCGGGTTCTTTCGCGGGGTCATCCGCACGGCGGGCCGTACCGCCCGTCCCCGCCCGGTTGATGTGCGTTGGCCCCGTGGCTGCTGCTACAGTTACGTCCGTCGCAAGCGCCGCTAGCTCAGTTGGTTAGAGCAGCTGACTCTTAATCAGCGGGTCCGGGGTTCGAGTCCCTGGCGGCGCACCGACGGGAAAGCCCAGGACGGATCATCCGGCCTGGGCTTTCGTCATCGACGGGTGTTCCAGCGGCGAGCGCCATCACGCGGACCGGCGCCGCGGCCGAGCGGGGACGATGCCGCCGGGCGGGAGCCGAGGGAGCCGCGGGGAACACGTGGGAATGGCTGGCGCGGTGATACTAATTGTTAGTAAGGTTTACTTTTAATAACGTGCTATCCGTCGGCCGTTGGACATGCCCGCCTCCATTCCCCGAAGGAGGAGTCCACGTGCTCCTGCGACACAAGGCGGCCGCCGGCGCCGCCGCGCTCATCGTCACGTCCCTGGTCGTCCTGCTGCCCTCCACCCCGGCGGCCGCCCACGGCTCCATGTCGAACCCGCCCAGCCGCGCCTACGTCTGCCACCTGGAGGGTCCGGAGACGCCGAAGTCGGACGCCTGCAAGGCCGCCATCGCCGCCGGCGGCACCCAGGCGTTCTACGACTGGCACGAGGTCTCGCGGCTGGAGGCCGGGGGCAACCACCGCGCGATCATCCCGGACGGCAAGCTGTGCAGCGCCGGACGCGACAAGTACCGGGGCCTGGACCTGGCCCGGGCCGACTGGCCCGCCACGCGAGTCTCCCCGGGCCCGCTGACGATCACCTACCACGCGACCGCGCCGCACTCGAACAGCAACTTCGAGTTCTACATCACCAAGCAGAGCTGGAACCCGACGCAGCCGCTGCGCTGGTCGGACCTGGAGCCCATCAAGACCTTCACCAACCAGAACCCGACCACGTTCACCAACTGGACCATCAACCTCCCGCAGCGGACCGGCCGCCAGCTCATCTACTCGATCTGGCAGCGGGTGGTCGGCAGCACCGAGGCGTTCTACACCTGCTCCGACGTGGACTTCGGCGGGGGGACCACGCCCACCCCGACGCCCACGCCGACCGTGACCCCCACCGCGACCCCCACGGCGACGCCCACCGCCACCCCGACGGCGACCACCACGCCGCAGCCCGGTGACGAGTGGAAGGCGAACACCGCCTACGCGGTGGGCGCGCGCGTCACCTACGGCGGCCTGGCCTACCGGTGCCTGCAGGCGCACACCTCCCTGCCGGGCTGGGAGCCGCCGAACGCCTCCTCGCTCTGGACCCGCGCCTGATCCGCCGGCGGGCCGGGACGCCACGCCGTCCCGGCCCGCCGTAGCCCTCGCCGAGGAGGTCTCCCGTGAAGCGCATCGCCTGGGCCGTGCCGGGCCTCGCCCTGTGCGCCGCCCTGCTCGCCGGGTGCGGTACCGACGCCCACGAGTTCTACGGCACCGGCCCGGGCCACGGGGCGCACGGCGGGGGGAACGCCGCCGTGTCCACTCCGGCGGCCGCTCCGGTGACCACCCCGTCCGGGGACGTCGACGCCGTCGACGTGATGTTCCTGCAGATGATGGGCCCGCACAACGGCCAGGGCGTACGGCTGGCACGGCTCGCCCGCGACCGGCCGGCCCGCCCGGAGGTCAGGATCCTGGCGGCGGCCATCGCCACCACCCAGGAGGCGGAGACCGCGACGATGGCCGGGTGGCTGAGAGCGTGGGGGCGGCCCCTGACCGCCGACCCCGGCGAGCACGCCGCCCACGGCGGCATGCCGGGCCTGACCGAGGCGGAGATCGGCTCCGTCGCGGACGCGCCGCCCGCCGAGTTCGAGCGCAGGTTCCTCAACATGGTGATCGCCCAGCAGGACGACGCGATCCAGCTGGCCAGGCTGGAGGCGATGAACGGGGTGAATCCCGAGGTGCGGGCGCTGGCGGGGCGGATCGAGGCGTCCCGTACGGCGCAGATCCAGCGGATGCTGGCACTGCTCGGCCGGTGACCGCCCGGCGGTGCATTCGACGGCGCGTCGGGCGGTGCATTCGACGGCGCGTCCGGCGGCCGGTCCGGCCCGGCGGGTCAGCGGCCTTCGAGCGAGGCGAGCACCCGGGCGGCGACCTCGTCGGCGGTCAGCGCCGAGACGTCGAACGTCAGGTCCGCGACCTCGGCGAACAACGGCCCCCGTACCGCGCGCTGTTCGGTGAGCATGGCCGTGAGGTCCGGCTCGAAGTGCGGGCGGTGCCCGCTCGACAGCATCCGCACGGCGAGCACGGCGGGCGGGGCGTCCAGCCAGACCACCAGCGCCGGGACCAGCGCCCGGCGGCAGGCGGGGTTCTCCACCACGCTGGCCGCGGCGGCCGTCACCACCGAGGGCCGCTCAGCGAGGGCCTCGCGCAGATGCCTGGCCTCCCGCTCGTGGAGCACGCCCACGCCCTCCCGGGCGGCGGTCTCGGCCGCCGTCGCGCCGCCGTACCGGGCGGCGAGGTCGGGATCGCTGTCCCGCAGCGGCCGGCCGAGCTCGCGGGCCAGAATCCGGGCGACGGACGACTTGCCCGCCCCCATCAGGCCCGTGACGACGATCGGGGGGTCATATTTCACGTGTCCTCCCGCGAGGGACGTTTGAGATCCGTGGGTGGGATAGGGGATGGGGCGTTGGCTCGAAGGAGGTAATCCCATGACCATCGCAGGCGGCATCATCCTCATAATGCTCGGTGCGATTCTCACCTGGGCGGTCGAGTTCGACATCGCCGGGTTCGACATCAACATCGTCGGTGTGATCCTGATGCTCGGCGGCCTTGTATGGCTGCTGTTCGCGCTCTACCGGCTCCGCGTCGCACGCCGGGTCGTGCAGCCTCCCACCACCACGGTGATCGAGGACCCGGTGACCCAGCGTCGCGTGTACGAGGAGCGCCACTACGACGACCCGCCGGTCGTGTGATCCGAGGCGGTTCCCGGGCGCGGACGTCGCCCCTCGCTGCCGTCCGTTCCTCTGGTATACACCGTTAACGGCGGTTTGTACCGGGTAGGCGCGGCCCCCATCGAACGCGAACGGAGGACGCGAAGTTGAGCAAGATCGTATCCAAGGGTACCGGCGCCGTGACCGGCCTGGTCGGCGGTGCCGTCGCCGGAGCCATCTTCAAGCAGGTCTGGAAGCTCGCCTCGGGCAAGGACGAGACCCCGGACCCGACCTCCGACCAGTACGGCTGGAAGGAGATCCTGGTCGCGGCGGCCATCCAGGGTGCGATCTTCGGAGTGGTCAAGGCCGTGATCGACCGGACCGCCACGGGGAAGATCCATCGAGCCACCGGCCGCTGACCCTCGCGGAGCGCCCCGGCCGCACCGGATCCCCGGTGCGGCCGGGGCGCTCCCGCGTCTCCGAGGCGGTCGGGAGGCCCCGCGCACGGTCCTCGACAGGGGGCTCCCGCGTCTCCGCTGTCGTCGGGAGGTCCCCGCGTTCTCCAGGTCCTCAGCGGGGGCCTCCCGCGTTCCCGTCGCCGTCAGGCGGCTCCCGTGCCCCGGAAGGCGCCCGCCGCCGGCCCCTGCGAGGCGAGCACCTCGGCGTAGACCGCGGCGGTGCGGCCCGCCACCTCGTCCCAGCCGTAGCCGGACCTCGCCCGCGCGGCCGCGGCGGCGCCGTACGCGCCGAGCCGGGCCGGGTCGGCGAGCAGCTCGCGCAGGGCCTGGCCGAGTGCGGCCACGTCACGCGGCGGGACCAGCAGGCCGGTGACGCCGGGGACGACCGTGTCGAGATGTCCGCCCACCGCCGAGGCGACCACCGGCGTCCCGCAGGCCATGGCCTCCAGTGGCACGATCCCGAAGGGCTCGTACCAGGGGACGGTGACCACCGCGTCCGCCGCGCGCATCAGCGCGGGGACGTCCTCGCGGGCCACCCGGCCGATGAACCGGACGCGGTCCGCCACGCCGCACATGCGGGCGATCCGCATCAGGCGGGCCGGCTCCGGTTCGCCGGGGGAGCCGCCCGCGACGACGAGGGTGGCGTCCGGAACATGGCGCAGTGCCCGGATCGTGGTCTCCACTCCCTTGCGCGGCACGGCCCGGCCGATGGCCAGCAGGACCGGTCCGGAGTCCCGGAGGCCGAGGTCCGCCGCGGGGCCGTCCGGGGTGAACGCCGCCAGGTCGACGCCGCAGGGGATCACCCGTACCGCCCGCTCGGGCGTCCGCATCCGCACCAGCTCGGCGACCTCGTCGGCGCAGGTGGCGATCACCGCGTCCGCCTGCCGGGCGACGAGCGTCTCGGCGCCCACCCGTTCGCGCGGGCTGGTGTCGGCCTTCCCCTGGTGGCGCCGCTTGACCGCGCCGAGGGCGTGGAAGGTGTGCACGATCGGCACCGCGGTGTCCCGGGCGGCGGCCAGCGAGGCCAGCCCGCTCATCCAGAAGTGGCTGTGCGCGACGTCCGGAGGGGCCGCGTCCCAGCGCCGGGCCAGCCATCGGCCGAAGTCGGGCATCCAGGCCAGCAGGTCGTCCTTGGGCAGGGTCACGGCCGGGCCGGCCGGCACGTGGACCACGGTGACGCCGGGGGCGAAGGCCACCTCGGAGGGCTGAAAGGAACATTCCCGGCGGGTGTAGACGGTGACGTCGTGCCCCCGCTCGGCGAGTGCCCGGGAGAGGGCGGCGACGTGGACGTTCTGACCTCCGGCGTCGGCGCCGCCGACGGTCGCCAGAGGGCTGGCGTGTTCGGACACCATTGCGATCTTCATGGGCACGGCTCCGTGGCGGAAAATGCGACAGGAACGTGCCTGCGTCCTAGGCATCCAATCGGAGGTAATTCCCCGGCCACGGGCTCTTTAAACGCGTTTGACCTCGGCGTTCTCGGGAAAGCGAGCGTTTTGGACGAAAGGAGTTCAGGCGATGGAGGCTCCGCAGTACGTTGCCGCGCGCGTGCAGAGCGCGCTGGCGGAGGACGAGAGGACCCACGAGCTGGGCATCCGCGTGGTCGTCCGGGGCGACCAGATCTTCCTGCACGGTCAGGTCTCCTGTGACGAGCGACGCTCGCTGATCGCCGACGTGGCCGGCGAGGCGGCTCCCGGACTGACGGTTCGCAACGAGATCGCCGTCATGGACGTCAGGGAACCCGGGGAGAGGGAGAAGCTGTGAGAGAGCTGCGGATCGCGGCCGTCGGGGACGTGCACCTGGACGAGAGCATGCGGGGCCGTTACCGCGAGCGGCTGGAGGACCTCGCCGACCACGCCGACGTGCTGCTCCTGGCCGGTGACCTCACCCGGCACGGCACGATCGAGGAGGCGCGGGTGGTGGCCGACGAGTTCCGTGACCTGCCGGTCCCGGTCATCGCCGTGCTCGGCAACCACGACTACCACTCCGACGTTCCCGGGGAGATCGCGGCCCTGCTGAAGAGCGTCGGGATCGCCGTGCTGCACGACGACTCGACCGTGCTCGACATCGACGGGGTACGGCTCGGCGTGGTCGGGGGCAAGGGGTTCGGCGGGGGGTACGCGGGCAAGTGCGCCAGCGACTTCGGCGAGCCCGAGATCAAGGCGTTCGTCGGGCACACCAAGCGGATCGCGGAGCGCTGGCGGGTGGCGCTGAAGGAGCTCCAGGCCGACCGCAAGGTGGTGCTGTCGCACTACTCCCCGGTCAAGGACACCCTTGAGGGCGAGCCCCTGGAGATCTACCCCTTCCTCGGCAGCTACCTGCTGGCCGAGGCGGTGGACGGCGAGGGCGCCGACCTGATCATCCACGGGCACGCGCACGCGGGCACGGAGAAGGGGGAGACGCCCGGCGGCGTCCGGGTGCGCAACGTGGCGCTGCCGGTGCTGAAACGCGCCTACGGGCTGTACTGCCTCTGAGGCCGCGGGCTGCCCGGCCCCGAGGCCGGGGGCTGCCCGCCCTGAGGCCCTGAGGTGTCCCGCCCCGAGGCCGTGGGCTGCTCCGCCGGGGAGAGAAACCGGTGAGAAGCCGTCAGGGAAAGAAGAGGCGGGCCGGGTGTGAACCCGGCCCGCCGATGCTTTTGTTTGGAATTCGGGGCGACTTCGTGTTCGGTTGTTCAGTGCGCGGGCTCATAAGCCCGCATCAGACATTGAAGATGCTCACGCCCCCGGGGCCGACCAGGAAACCGAGGACGATGAGGACGATCCCCCAGAGGAGGTCGCGGCGGGCCAGGATGACGTAGATCCCGGCGATGACGAGAACGACTGCGATGATCCAGAGCAAGGTAGCCATGACAATGCACTGCCCTCACGTTTCACGGCTTAACATCCTTGCTCCGGTAGAGATCGACGATGGGCTGGAGGATCCACAGCCAGACGCTGGACAGGGCGATCGCGCCGCCGAACAGCGCGGCCGGCCAGGCGTTGATGACCGTCTCCGCGACCAGCGCCACCGAGGTGGTCATCGCGATCGCGAGCCCGACGGCCCCGGCGATGCCGAGCTCGTTGGCCCGGTGCAGCATCCTCTCCTTCAGCCCGGTCCGGAACAGCAGGCGGTGCTGGGCGGCGGGGGTGATGAAGCAGACGGAGGCGAGGGCGGCGCTCAGCAACGCGATGAAGAACAGCCAGCGGCCCAACGAGTCCACCTTGTGGAAACCGCTGGCGAACGGCAGGGTCAGCAGAAACGCGAACAGGACCTGGACGCCCGTGACGGCGACCCGCAGTCCCTGCAGCAGTTCCCCGAGTTCCCGGTCCACCCGTTCCTTGTGGCTCTCGTTCGGCTGGGGATCCTCCTCGGTCGACTCTTTTTGGACAAATTCTGGCTGAATCATGCCATTCCAATGCCCTGGTAAAAGATTGCCATGCCTACCTGCGGAGACACGGGGTAAGCGAGTCCCATGGGAAGTCACAGCCATGAGGTAACGGATTCGATCCTGGAGACATTGAAGCGGGCGAGTACGGCCCTGAAGGACGCGAAGGTGAGGTTCGCGCTCGCCGGCGGGTGCGCCGCCTACGCCCGCGGGGCCGCGCCCTCGTTGCACGACGTCGACTTCGTCCTGCCCCAGGAGGACGTGCCGACGGCCCTGGAAGCGCTGCGCGAGCTGGGCTTCGAGACGGCCAAGCCCCCGGAGGACTGGCTGGTCAAGGCATACGACGAGGGCAGACTGGTAGATCTGATCTTCAACATCTGCGGCAACCCGGTCACCCCGGAGCTACTTGAGCGGTCCGAGCAGATGAAGGCCTCGGCCGTCATCGTGCCGGTCCTGGAGGCGACCGACCTGGTGATCTCCTGGCTCCTGCCGCTGTCGGAGCACAGTTGCGACTACGGCTCGCTTCTTCCGCAGGTCAGGGCTTTGCGTGAGCAGGTCGACTGGAACCGGGTGGCATCGGTCGCCCAGGTCTCGCCGTACGCCTCCACCTTCCTGACCCTGCTGGAGCGCCTGGAGGTGATCCCCGGCTCCGTCGACGCCACGGGCGACTCCTCGTGGCCCTGAACTCCCCGTGGCGGACCGGCCGGTCCGCCACGCGAAGGGGCCCCGCCATCAGGCGGGGCCCCTTTCATGTGTTTCGCCGTGGCCAGGTCAGAAGGTGCCGGGCCCGTCGTAGGGGAAGCGGCCGTAGTAGTCGCCCACCGTCTTGCGGTAGGTCGGCTCCTTGAAGGTCGCCTCGTCGAACTCCGGAGCGTTCTTGATCTCTTCCTTGGTACGGGCCAGATAGACCCTGCGCTCCTGCGGGTCGATCCGGGTCACCGTGCTGGCCGGCAGCATGACCTTCTTGCCGAAGATCCACGGGCCGGTGTCGACGACGATGTAGCTCTCGCCGACGTCGTAGGTCGCCTCGTCCACGGAGCCGATCTTCCCGTCGGTCGCCTCGACGTGATAGCCCGCGAGATCCAGGGTCTTGTCGTCACCGTAGATGTCGGATCGGTAGTTCCAGAGATCAGGCTGCATGGTGTCTGTCTCCCTTGGTCGGTTCTCCGGACTCCACCCTGCTACCCGGGGAATGAGACCTAAACGAGACCCGGCGGCGTCTGGGAGAACCGGGGCAACGGCTTGCCCTCCCCGAGGGAGAGGATCATCGACCTCGACCAGGGGATGGGCGTACGGCGGTGCGGGCCTGCCGATCGGAGCCCGGCGGCGAAATGTCACCTCGGGGCGAGACGTTGCTTGCCGATGGAATTCAAAGCATGGGAGATGCTTGTGTAGATATGTACTTATTTCGCCGGTTATGCGCCTGTCTAGGCGAATCTACGAGGGCTGGGATGGCTTGCCGGTGGGGTCGGGGGCCGCGCGGCGGTCCCGGGCCGGTGGTGACGGACGAGTGCGGGCGCTTCGGGTACGGACCACTGCCGCGAATCCGGTAGTCTTGTCGAAGTCGGGCGCCGCTAGCTCAGTTGGTTAGAGCAGCTGACTCTTAATCAGCGGGTCCGGGGTTCGAGTCCCTGGCGGCGCACCAGCGAGAAACCCCAGGTCAGTGTCACTGACCTGGGGTTTCTCCATTCGACGATCACCTCGGCGGCGCCTCGCGCTCGGCGTTGATCACGATGGTCGCTCGTCGGCTGCCCGTCTGTCGTGATCTTGTCAGCGTCATGATCGATGTGCGTTCGTGATCCCGATCACCGTCATGGGCACGCTGCGGTGTACGGAATGTCGTCGCCGAAGTACCCCCGCCATTTGGCGGTCGTGAGACTCCCCTTTGTGATGCCGCAGATGCGTCGGGCGGCCAGATCCACGTCCAAAGACCACAGTGACGTCTCCCGGTGCGAGCTGGTCAGGGCCAAGGTGTATCCGTCCGGCCTGAACGTCACCGCGGTGATGGAGCCGACGTGTCCGAGAATCGGTTCGCCCTTGGGCGCGGCCGTGGCCGGATCGGAGACGTCCCACAGATGGATGGCTCCATCGTCTCCGCCGCTGGCCAACGTTCGCCCGTCCGGGCTGAACGCCAACGTAAGGATGGAGCCGGTGTGGCCGGGAAGCGGTCTGCCCCAGGGCGTAGGGTGGGCCGGATCGGAGACCCGCCAGAGCGCTATGGACTGATCGATGCTCGTCCCCATCAGCTCGTCGGCCGCGGCTGCCAGGGTGGCGCCGTCCGGGCTGAACGCCACGGCGTACACCATCTGCGCGGGGGCGGTGATGGGCTGTCCTAGGGGCACGGGGCGGGCCGGATCGGAGACGTCCCACAGCCGTACCGTTCCCTGGCCGCTCCCCACGGCCAGGGTTCGACCGTCTGGGCCGAACGCCGCCGAGAGTGCCCCTGTTTCCGGTGCGGGCAGCGGTGAGCTCAAGGGTCTGGGGCTAGCCGGGTCGGAGAGGTCCCACAACACGGTGTGCCCGTCGCTGTCGCAGATGGCGAGCATCCGTCCGTCAGGGCTCATCGCCACGGCATCGATACCGCGTGCCTGGCTCCGAAGGAGTCCCCGGCGGTGCACGGAAAGAACACCCGGGTCGGCATGCCGATCTGGGCCTTCTTCGGTTGCGCGGGCGGGTCAGGCGGGGGCGGCGGCGAGGAGGGAGTCGGCCACCGCCGTACGGGCGTACAGCACGGAGCGACCGGCCCGGTGGGCGGTGACCAGGCCCGCGTCGCGCAGGACGGTCAGGTGCTGGGAGACCCCCGCCGCCGACAGCCCGGACCGCCGCGCGAGCTGGGTGGTGGAGGCCGGCGACTCCAGCTCGGCCAGCAGCAGCGCGCGGGACCGGCCGAGCACGGCGGCCATGGCGTCGGCGTCCGCGCCCACGCGTCGCTCCCAGACCGACCCGAACCCGCGGGCCGGGTAGGCGACCTGCAGCGGTTCGGACGCGGCCACCCTGGTGAGTACGTGCGGCCAGGAGAACACCGAGGGCAGTAGGACCAGCCCCGGGCCGGCATGCTCCCGGGTGACCGTGCAGTGCCGCCTGACGAGCCGCAGGGTGTCGTCGCCCCAGCTCACCGAGGCGTGCAGGTCGTTGAGCAGGTGGGCGGCGCCGTACTCGGCCACCTGCCGGGCCCGGTGGAAGACGTCGGCCTCCAGCGTCGCGCGGACGCGGGCCCAGTAGGGGGCGAGGGCCAGCTCCCAATAGGTCTCGATCTCGGCCGTCACCCGGTCGAGGTCCTCGGCCGGGTCGCGCCGGGACGGCACGACCGCCGGACCGCCGGAACCCCGCCGCGGCCGTCCCGCCGCCGGGTCGCCGGGGTCCCGCGTCACCGCCGGGTGGCCGGGTCCCTGGCGCGTCCGCTCGGCCGCCAGGACGGCGAGGTCCCGGCGCGCCTGCTCGGCGGAGGTCGCCCGGATCGCGGCCAGCTCGGCCTCCAGGGTGGGGAACGGCGTGGCCGGGGTGGGGGTGAGGAAGTCGGCGAGGTAGCCGGTGGCGGGGACCAGGCGGGCGAGCCGGCCGCGGTCCAGGCCCGCCGCCCGCAGCCGGGGCAGCACCTGTTCGGCCCACGGCCGGTGCGGTTCCGGCACGGAGGGCCCGGCCAGGACGCGGAAGCTGGTCACGACCTCCCACATCGGGGACACGGCGAAACGGGTGTGCGCCAGGTCGCCCGTCGAGAAGGCCAGTTCGGTCCGCATGCCCGCTCCTCCGGTGGCAGATGATTCAGCCTCAGCTTAATCAATGGTCTCCTTCGAGCGGAACGCGCAGGATCTGCGCCATGTCCTCTCTGCGTTCCGCCCTGGCCGTCCAGTTCGGCGGCTTCCCGCGGCCCGTCTGGGTCCTCTTCACCGGGACCGTCGTCAGCCGGCTCGGTTACCTGGTCGGTCCGTTCCTGGTGTTCTTCCTGGCCACCCGTGGCGTCTCCGCCGAGCAGACCCCCTACGTCCTGGGCGCGCTGGGCGCCGGGAACCTCGTCGGCCCGATGCTGGGCGGCCTGCTCGCCGACCGGCTGGGCCGGCGGCCCACGATGCTGATCGGTCTGACCGGCAACGCCGCCGCCGCCGGAGCGCTGTTCGCGGCGCCGGGGCTGGTCACGCTGGCGCTCGCCGCGGCGCTGCTCAGCGCGGCCGGGGCGCTGGTCACCCCGGCGGTGTACGCGATGATGGCCGACACGGTCATGCCGGAGCGGCGCCGGGCGGCGTACTCGCTGTTCGGCTGGGGGATCAACGTCGGCACCGCGGTCGCCGGGGTGCTCGGCGGGTTCCTGGCCGAGCGCGGGTACTGGCTGCTGTTCGGGGTGGACGCCGCCACCTCGCTCGCCGTCGCGTTCGTCATCGCGGTCCTGCTGCCGGCCGACCGTTCGGGCCGGGCCCCGGAGACCGAGGGCGCGGGCTACGGGGTGGTGCTACGCGACCGGCTGCTGCTCGCCCTGCTGCCGCTGTTCGGCGTCCAGCTCCTGGTCTACTCGCTCACCGAGGTCGCCCTGCCCCTCGCCATTCGCGACGACGGGCTGTCCCCGGCCGTCTACGGCTTCATGGCCATGGTCAACGCGGTGGTGGTCGTGGTGCTCCAGCCGGTCGCCACGGGCCTGCTCACCCGGCTTCCGCAGCTTCCGGTGCTCGGCGCGGCGAGCGTGCTGATCGCGGTCGGCGTCGCACTGACCGGAGTGGCCGAGCGGCCGGTCGAGTACGCGCTGACCGTGCTGCTGTGGTCGGTCGGGGAGGCGTGCGTCGGCGGGATCGCCGCCGCGATCGTCGCGAACCTGGCGCCGGCCCACGCCCGCGGCCGCTACCAGGGCGCCTTCCAGTGGACGTGGGGGCTGGCCCGGTTCATCGCGCTGACCGTGGGCGCCGCGGTCTACACGAGCTTCGACCCGGCCGTGCTCTGGTGGTCGGCCCTGGTGGCGGGGGTGTCGACCGGGATCGCGGTCATGGCGATGGGGCCGGCCGTGGCCCGCCGTACCGCCGTCCCCGAGCCGGCCGGGCCCGCCGAACCGGTCGGCGTCGCGGTGACCGCCTGACGGTGGCCGGGGCGCGGGAGACGGGTACGGACCCGGCGCGGCCGGCGTCCTCCCAGGCTCGTGCCCGCCCCCGGTGGGCATGAGCCTGGGAGGACGGTGTCCGGGAGGGCGGTGGTCAGCGGAAGTCGCCGGCGTGGTCGATCGCCCACTGCCGGAACGGCGTCGCCGGGACCCCGGTGACCTTCTCGAACGTGGCGGTGGTCGTCTCGGGCGACGTCACCATCGCGTCGTGGGCGGCGACGATGCCCTCGGCCATGGCGGCCGGCATGCCGCTCGCCACGAGGTCCCTGAGCGTGTTCTCCGGGGGGACCTCCTCCCAGCGCACCGGGCGGCCGATCGCCTCGCCGATGGCGGCCGCCTGCTCGGCCTGGGTCAGGGTCTCCGGCCCGGTCAGCTCGTAGACCGCCCCGGCGTGGCCGTCCCCGGTCAGCGCGAGCACCCCGACGGTCGCGATGTCCCGTTCGTGGATCAGCGCCCGGCCCGCCGCCCCGTGGGACCTGCGGACCACGCCCGTGGCGCGGATCTCCGGCGCCCACAGCAGGGTGTTCACCGCGAACCCGCCGGGACGCAGGAACGTCCACTCCACGCCGGCCCCCCTGATCAGGCGCTCCAGGTAGGCGTGGGAGCCCAGGATCGAGCCCGGCGCCCGCTCCAGGTCGTCGGACACGCCGCGCGCGGAGACGTAGACCACGCGGCGCGCCCGTCCGGCGATCCTCTCGACGGCGGCCGCGGCGGCGTGGTCGGCCGCCAGCGTGGGCCAGAGCAGGAACACCGCTTCCACCCCGTCCAGCGCGGTGTCCAGGGAGGCGGGGTCGGCCAGGTCGCCCCGCACCGCCTCGACGCCGTCCGGCAGGGCCGCCGTGGCGGGGTCGCGGGTCAGCGCGCGTACGGCGACGCCCCTGTTCAGCAGCTGGGAGACGACGTGCCCGCCGACGTTGCCGGTCGCCCCGGTGACCAGAATCATGAGAGTGATCTCTTTCCTCGGTGGAAGTGCTGAGACCAGCCTGCAACCTCGACCAAAGTCGAGGTCAACCCGGCCGAGACCGAGGCCGGGGCCCGTACGGCCGGCCGTACGGGCCGGTGGCCGTACGGTCAGCGGGTGACGGACAGCGGGAGCGGCAGGGCGGGTCCCGTGTCGGCGGCGAAGAGCTGCCGGTCGAGGTGGTCGGCGGCGTAGTCGATCGCACCGAGGACGACGCACTCGTCGCCCAGCGTGGAGGCACGCAGCTCCGGCATGCGCAGGCAGACCGCCTCCAGCCTGCTGCGCAGCGGGGGCAGCAGCACGTCGGCGGAGCGGGAGAAGCCGCCGCCCAGCACCACGAGCTCCGGGTCGAGGGTGAGCACGGTCGCGGCGGCGCCGACGGCCAGCTCGTCGACGTAGCGCCCGACGGCCGCCACGGCGGCCGGGTCACCGGTGCGCGCCGCCGCCAGGACGTAGCCCGCGGCGTCCTCCGGCGGCGTGCCCTCCGGCACGATCGCGCAGCCGTGCAGGTGCGTGATCGCGCTCTTCCAGCGGGTCTCCGGCAGCATGCCGATCTCGCCCGCCGCGGCCCCGAACCCGCGGTGCAGCCTGCCGTCGATGATCAGACCGGTGCCCATCCTGCGCCCGATGTGCAGGAACACGACCTCCCGGGAGCCGCGGGCCACCCCGCGGCGGGTCTCGGCCAGCGCGGCGAGCCGGCTGTCGTTCTCGACCAGCACGTCGCAGGGGAACTTCCCGCCCAGCAGGCCGGCCAGGTCGAGGCCGCTCCAGTTGGGGATCGCCGCGGAGAAGATGACCCGGCCGTCGCGGTCGACGAGCCCGGTGGTGCCGATCACGACCGTCCACAGGTTCCCCGCGGTCAGTCCGCTCATGGCCAGACAGCCCGCGACCGCCCGTTCCACCGCGGCCAGGCGGTCGGCGACGGGGGTGTCGGGCCGGACCGCCTGCCGGGTCTCGGCCACGATGTTCCCGTCGAGGTCGGCGACCGCGGCGCGCACGTTGTGCGCCCCGATGTCGACCCCGGCCAGGTGGCCGCTGCCGGAGCGGAACCGGTAGCGGCGGGCGGGCCTGCCCACCGTCCCCGGTGCCGGGGGAACCTCCTCGACCCAGCCCAGGCCCATCAGCTCGTCCACGACCTCCTTGGTGGACGGCCTCGACAGGCCGGTGCGGGAGGCGATGGCCGACAGGGGGAGAGGCTCGGCCCCGCGCAGCGCCCTGATCGCCGACAGCGCGTTGAGCTGCCGGAGCCGGGAGAGATCTCCGCCGCTCGGCGGGGGATTCGACATCGCCATCCCTAATGTAGGTCTCCTGTTTAAAGCCCAAGTATGCCAGCGATCCCCGCCCTGGGCGGAGGGAATCGGGCCGGACTTTTCCTGGAAAACGGCCATTGCCCGCTGATGGCTGCGGTGTTAATAATGATGGACTCCTTCGTAACTGAGCGAGAGCGAGGAAGCTCGATGCCGCGTACCGGCTTCACAGACGTGGGCGAGACCACGTGCGACCCCCGGTGGGCGCGGGTCTTCGAGCACGGCTGGCAATCCTGGAGCCCCACCGGCGCCTACCCCCTCGACGGCACGCCTCCCCGGCCGGCCGACGACAACATCCACCTCATCTGCTACCGCCCGGAGACCCCCGTCCCGGCCGGGACGTTCCAGGGCGAGGGACTGCTCGCCGTCGATCCCGGGGACGGCGGCCCGGTCGCCGTCTGGTCGGCGCCGGACCCGCTGACCGTCCCCTCCATCAGGGCCCGCGCCGAGGGCGGACGGCTGGTGATCTCCGCGGACGGCCCGGTACGGCACTGGCTGGCCGAGGGCGGCCTGGACGCCGCGCTACGCGGCTGGGCCGGCACCATGGCCGAGGGACACGCGCCCGCCGCCTTCCCGGCGGTGCCGCCGATGTGGTGCAGCTGGTACGGCTACTTCGACCGGGTCACCGAGAACGACATCGTCGACAACCTCGACCTGGCCGCCCGGCACGGCATCGACGCCGACATGTTCCTCATCGACGACGGCTACGAGGCGGGCATCGGTGACTGGCTGGAGATCCGGCCGGGGTTCGGCTCGCTGGAACGGGCGGTGGACGCCGTCGTCAGGACGGGCCGCCGGGCCGGCATCTGGGTCGCGCCGTACCTCGTGGGCCACGGCAGCCGCCTCTTCCGGGAGCACCCCGACTGGCTGGTCGGCGGCCCGGACGGGCCGGTGAGCGCCGGGCGCATGTGGGACCAGGAACTGGCCGTGCTGGACGTCACCCACCCCGACGCCGCCGCCCATCTCATCGGCGTCTTCGAGGGCCTGGCCCGCCTGGGCGTGACCCACTTCAAGCTCGACTACTGCTACGCCGGGGCGCTGGCCGGCGCGCGGCACGAGGACGTGGACCCGATCACCGCCTACCGGCGCGGTCTGGAGCTGGTCCGCGCCGGAGCCGGCCCGGACGCCACGCTGCACGGTTGCGGCGCCCCGCTGCTGCCCAGCATCGGCCTGGTGGACATCATGCGGGTCAGCCCCGACATGGCGCCCAACCTGATGCCCCGCTCGGGCGACATCAGCCAGCCGTCCCAGCTCGGCGCCCGGCTCACCGGCGCGGCCCGCGAGTTCCTGCACGCCCGCTGGTGGGTCAACGACCCCGACTGCGTCATCCTGCGGCCGGAGGTGGAGGCGCGCGAGGAGTGGGCCGCCCACATCGCCGCGACCGGGGGCCTGCGCGGGTCGAGCGACCCCATCGCCGCGCTGGACGAGTGGGGGCTGCGGACCACCAGGGAGCTGATGGTCCCCACCGCCACGGAGCCGTCGTGACCGCCCCCCGTTCCGGCTCCGGCCTCGGCGCGCACCCCGGCCCCGCCCCCGCCCCGGACGTCGAGGAGCCCGCCGCCCCCGCCGGACCGACGGGCACGGCGGACTCCCGCCCCGCGCGGCGGCCCCGGCGCGGGCTCCGCGGACTCCGCGGGCTCGGCGACCTGCACGCCTATCTCTTCATCGCGCCGAGCCTGTTCGGCGTGCTGGCCTTCCTGCTGCTGCCGGTCCTGATCGTCCTGGTCCTGAGCTTCTTCGACTGGGAGCTGCTGTCCGAGCCCACGTTCGTCGGCCTGGACAACTACCGGCGGATGGCCGGGGACGGCGGCGTGTGGCGCTCGCTGCTGGTGACCGTGGGCTACGTGCTGCTGTGCATCCCGCTGCAGACCGTGCTCGCCATGGTCCTCGCCCTGCTGCTGAACCAGCGCCTCGCGGGCGTGCGGTTCTACCGCGCGCTGTACGTGGTGCCGTGGATGGCCACCCCGATCGTGCTGGGCCTGACCTGGAAGTGGATCTTCGATCCGCGCGACGGCGTGGTCAACAACGTCCTCGCCCTGTTCGGCGTCACCGGGCCCGCCTGGCTGTCGGACCCCACCTGGGCGCTGCCAGCGATCGCCCTGGTCAACGTCTGGCAGTACGCCGGCTACAACATGCTGTTCTTCCTCGCCGGCCTGCAGGGCATCCCGCGCGAGCTCTACGACGCCGCCGCCGTGGACGGCGCCGCGCCCGTCCAGCGGTTCTTCCGGGTCACCCTGCCGCTGCTGAACCCCACGATGTTCTTCGTCCTGGTGACGAACCTGATCGGCGCCTTCCAGGTCTTCGACACCGTCTTCGTGATGACCGACGGCGGGCCGAGCCACCGGACCGAGGTGATCAACTTCAAGATCTACGGCACCGCGTTCCGCGAGTTCGACTTCGGGTACGCCTCGGCGCTGTCGATGCTGCTCTTCGTGGTCATCCTCGCCGTGACGCTGGTCCAGGTCCGGTTCTTCGCCAAGCGCACCACCTACGACCTGAGCTGAGGGACGACGATGACGATGACGGCGACCAAGACGGCGACCGGCGCGCTGCCCGGACCGCCGGCCGGGAAGACGCCCCGTGGGAGGGCCCGGCGGATCCTGCTGCACGCGGTGCTCGCCGCCGGAGCCTTCGTCACGGTCTTCCCCTACCTGCTGGTCGTGCTGACCGCGTTCAAGAGCAGGAGCCAGCTCAACTCCACCGAGCCGTGGCTGCCGGGCCTCCCGCCGACCACCGCCAACCTGACCACGCTGCTCGCGTCGGACTTCCCCCGCTATATCGGCAACACGCTGCTGATGACCGTCGCGCTCACCGCGGGCCAGCTCGTCTTCACCACCTTCGCCGCCTACGCCTTCGCGCGGCTGCGCTTCCGCGGCCGGGACGCGCTGTTCTGGCTGTACCTGGCGACGCTCATGGTGCCGGGCGCCGTCACGGTGATCCCGCTGTTCCTCATCATGCGCGAGCTGGAGCTGATCAACACCTGGTGGGGCCTGCTCCTCCCGCACCTGCTGGGCACGCCGTACGGGATCTTCCTGATGCGGCAGTTCTTCCGCGGCCTGCCCGCCGGGATCGAGGAGGCCGCGCGGATCGACGGCGCCGGGCCCCTGACGGTGCTGGTGCGCATCCTGCTGCCGCTGTGCCGGCCCGCCCTGGGCACGCTGGCGATCATCACGGTGATCTCCTCGTGGAACTCCTTCCTGTGGCCGCTGATCATCACCAGCGGTGACGACACCAAGGTCATCACGGTCGCGCTGGCCGGCCTGAGGAACGGCATCGGCGTCGACCAGAACCTGATCATGGCCGGCGGCCTGATCGCGCTGCTGCCCATGCTCCTGATCTTCATCTTCTTCCAGCGGTACATCGTCCGGTCGGTGGTCCTGACCGGCCTGAAATGAACAGTGAGAGGCCACAACATGCACACCCCCCGCATCCGCTGGGCCGCGGCGCTCGCCGGCGCCGCGCTCCTCACCGCCGTCTCCGCCTGCGGCTCCTCCGACTCCTCCGGCTCCTCCTCCGGGGGGTCGGGTGAGAAGGTCACGCTCACCTACCGGCTCTGGGACGAGCAGCAGAAGGTCGGCTACGAGAAGGTGATGGCCGCCTTCGAGAAGGCCAACCCGAACATCGACGTCACCGTCGAGATGCTGCCCTGGGACCAGTACTGGACCAAGCTCACCGCCGACGCGGTGGCGGGCACCGCGCCCGACGCCTTCTGGATGCAGACCTCCTACTTCCCCGAGTTCGTCACCAAGGGCGTGCTGGCCGACCTCAGCCCGCTGAAGCTGGACACGAGCAAGTACCACAAGACCGTCGTGGACGCCTACACCTACCAGGGCAAGCTGTACGGCGTGCCCAAGGACTGGGGCATCGTCGGCCTGCTGTACAACAAGGACGCCTTCAAGAAGGCGGGCGTCGAGATGCCGGAGAAGCTGACCTGGGCGCCCGACGGCTCCGGCACGCTCCTGGAGACGGCCCGCAAGCTCACCGTGGACGAGGCCGGCAAGCACCCCGACGAGCCCGGTTTCGACGCCGGCAAGGTCAAGCAGTACGGCTTCGGCTCCTGGAACCACTACCAGACGCAGTGGATGAACTGGGTGGAGTCCAACGGCGGCAAGCTCGTGGACAAGAACTTCGGCCGCTACACCTTCAACGACGACGCCTCCGTCCAGGCACTGCAGTTCGGCGTCGACCTGGTGAACAAGTACCACGTCGCGCCGCCGGCCGCCCAGACCAACCTGCCGACCGGCAAGATGACCGAGATGTTCGAGCGGGGCGAGGTCGCCATGTTCCCGGCGAACAACGCCCTCCTGCCGTTCGTCGCCCCGGAGATCAACTTCGAGCTCGGCATCGCGATGATGCCCGAGGGCCCCAAGGGGCGCTCGGTGAACCTCAACGGCCTGTCCGAGGCGGTCTACGCCAAGACCGAGCACCCGGCCGAGGCGAACAAGCTGGCCGCCTTCCTCGGCTCGCCCGAGGCGCAGAAGATCATGGCCGACGGCGGCTACGTCTTCCCGGCGCTGGTGGAGTTCGGCCAGAACTACGTCGACTACTGGAAGAACAGCAAGAAGCTCGACGTCTCGCCCTTCCTTGAGGAGTCCAAGGGCACCACGTACGGCATGCCGGTCGTCACCGGCTTCCCCGGTTACGAGTCGAAGCTGGTGCAGATCTTCAACGAGATGTACCTCGGCCGGATCACCCCCAAGCAGGCCGCCGACCAGGCGGTCCAGGAGGGCAACGCGAGCATCGGCTGACCCGCCCGGCACCGTCCCGGGCTCCGGGCGATGCCGTCCTCCTCCGCCCTTCCCGCCCGGCACCGCCCCGACCCCCGGGCGGCGCCGCCCTCCTTCCCCCGCAGGCACCCCCCTTGAGGAGCGGTTCCCCCATGATCAACCGGCGTACTCTCCTGGCCGGCGGCGCGGGTCTCGGACTCGCCGCGGCGCTCGGCTCACCCGCGCGCGCGGCGGCCCGCCGTACCCCGCTGACCGACGCCTTCCAGCTCGGCGTGGCCTCCGGCGAGCCCGACGCCCAGGGCGTCGTGCTCTGGACCCGCCTGGCGACCGACCCGATCGCCCCCGACGGCCTCGGCGGCATGCCGAACCGGCCGGTCCCCGTCCAGTGGCAGCTCGCCACCGACGAGAGGTTCACCAAGATCGTCCGGCGCGGCACCGAGACGGCCCGGCCCGAGGAGGCGCACAGCGTCCACGTCGAGCTGGACGGCCTCGACCCCGGCGCCGAGTACTTCTACCGGTTCCGCGTCGAGGGCGAGATCTCCCCGGCCGGGCGGACCCGCACCGCGCCGGAGCCCGGCACCCGCGGCCGCGACCTGAACCTGTCGTTCACCTCCTGCGCCGACTACCAGACCGGCTGGTTCACCGCCTACCGCCGGATGGCCGAGGACGAGCCCGACCTGATCGCCTTCCTCGGCGACTACATCTACGAGTACGGCGACTACAAGTACCCCGTGCGCGACCAGGCCGGCGGCGAGTGCCTCGACCTGGCGGGGTACCGCCTCCGGCACGCCCAGCACAAGGCCGACCCCGAGCTGCAGCTCGCCCACGCCGTCGCGCCCTGGGTGGTGGTCTGGGACGACCACGACATCGAGAACGGCTGGGCCGGTGACGTGCCCGAGCAGCCCGACCCGCCGTTCCTGCCCCGCCGGGCCGCCGCGTTCCAGGCGTACTACGAGAACATGCCGCTGCGGCGCGCGCAGCGGCCCGACGGACCGTCGCTGAAGCTGTACCGGACGCTGCGCTGGGGCTCGGTGGCGAACCTGCACCTGCTCGACACCCGCCAGTACCGCGACCTGTACGCCTGCACCGGTAGGAGCGGCACGGTCGGCGAGGACTGCGCCGAGCGCCTCGACCCGAACCGCACCATCCTGGGCGACGAGCAGGAGGCGTGGCTGACCGGCGAGCTGCGCGAGTCGCGGGCCACCTGGGACCTGATCGGCCAGCAGGTGTTCATGATGGAGATGGACTGGACGAACGGCCCCGCCAAGGGCTACTCCAACGAGGGCTGGGACGGCTACGTCGCCAGCCGGAACCGGCTGGCCGCCGCCATCGCCGACAACCGGCGCAACGGCGTCGTGCTCACCGGCGACGTCCACTCCCACTGGGCCGGGCAGATCAAGCGCGACCACCGCGACCCGGAGTCGAAGCCGGTCGGCGTCGAGCTGGTCACCACCTCGGTGACCTCCGCCGGCGACGGCCGGGACGAGTACCCCGACACCAAGACCCTGCTCGCCGAGAACCCGCACGTGAAGTTCTTCAACGGCCGCCGGGGCTACGTGCGCACCGTGGTGTCGGAACGGGAGATGAAGGTCGACTTCCGCTCCGTCGACCGGGTCACCGAACCCTACGCCCGCGCCTACACCTCCGGGTCCTTCGTCATCGAGCCCGGCGACCCGGCCCTCAACCCTGCCTGACGGGAGTCCTTCCATGCGCACACGCACGGCCGCCCTGTCGGCGGTCCTCCTCGGCGCGCTCGCCGTGCCCTCGGCGGCGACGGCCCGCACCTCCGCCGCGCCGCCCGGGATCGACGCCCCGCCCATGGGCTGGAACAGCCGCGCGCTGGCCTGCTCGGTCTCCGAGACCGCGGTGAAGCGGGCCGCCGACGCCCTGGCCGACGGCCCCCTCGCCGCCGCCGGCTACCGGTACGTCATCGTGGACGGCTGCTGGACCGCCGCCGGGCGCGACGCCTCCGGCGGCCTGGTGGCCGACCCCGCCCGGTTCCCCTCCGGCATCCGGGCCCTGGCCGACCACATCCACGGCAAGGGCCTGAAGCTGGGCCTCGGCCTGTCGGCCGGGACCAAGGCGTGCGCCGGCGGCGGCGCCGGCGCCTACCGGCACGAGGACGCCGACGGCGCCCTGCTGCGGACCTGGGGCGTCGACTACCTCAAGTACGACTGGTGCTCGATCCCCACCGCCGACTTCCCCGGCAAGAACGTCCAGCAGATCGCGCAGATCCTCTACCCGGCGATGCGGCAGGCCCTCGGCGACGGGATCGCGTTCGCCATGAACAACGAGGAGGGCAGCACCGTCCCCTGGCTGTGGGGCCGCCAGGTCGCCACGACCTGGCGGACCAACGTGGTCACGAAACCGCTCACCGACTCCTACGCGCACATGGTGGACGTGTGGGAGACGAACATGCTCCGCCACGAGTACGCCGGGCCCGGCTCCTGGAACGACCCCGACCTGCTGCAGGCCGGGCTCGGCAAGATGACCGAGCGGGAGTACCGCGCCCAGTTCAGCCTGTGGGCGATCGGCGCCTCCCCACTGATCCTGCAGGCCGACCCGGCCAAGGCGCCCGCCGCGATCGTCGCCAATCCCAAGGTGATCGCGGTGAACCAGGACCGGCTGGGCGTGCAGAGCCGCTACGCCCGCACCGACGGCTGGTACCACGCGCTGGTCAAGCCGCTGGAGAACGGCGACAGCGCGGTGGTGCTGTTCAACGAGAGCGACCGGGCGGCCACCATCGCGGTCACCGCCGCGAAGCTGAAGCTGCCCCGCGCCCCCCGCTACCGGGTCGAGGACCTGTGGACCGGCGAGGTCGCCGCGACCCGGGGCGACCTCGCGGCGTACGTGCCCGCGCACGGCGCGGTCATGTACCGCGTCGCCACCCGCGACGCGGGCGGCGACCGCGCGGCGCCCCTCGTGACGCTGGAGACCGACCCCGCCGCCACCCTCGGCGAGGACCGCCTCACCACGCTCACCGCGGGCCGGGAGGGCGAGATCGTCACCCGCCTGGTCAACACCGGCGGGACGGAGAAGCTCACCGGCGCCGAGATCACCCTGACCCTGCCGGACGGCTGGCGGGCCCGGCCGGTGACCCCGGCGGCGTCGCCGGAGAAGCTCGCCGCGGGTGAGGCGTTCACCGTCACCTGGGCCGTCACCCCGCCGGCCGGCATCGCGGCGGGGCGGTACGAGATCGGCGCGAAGGCGTCCTTCGACGGCCGCGCCGAGGTCACCTCGTCCGCCGCCGTCCTGGTCGCCCAGGCCCCCTGAGACCGGCCGCCGGCGCCCCCTTCCCCGGGGAGTCCCGCCCCCGCGGGGCGCCGGCGGCCCACCCGCGCCGGACCCGCGCCGGCGCCGTACGGAGAACCGCGTCGCGCCCGCGCGGCCCGCAGGGGGCCGCGCGGGGAGAAGCCCCACCGAAAGGAAGAAATGATCATCCCCAAGCCCGTCCGGTTCGAGACCCGACCGGGCCGTCTCACGCTGGGCCCCGGCACCGTCCTCGCGCCCGACCCGGCGCTGGCCGGGGTGGCCGCCTGGCTGCGGAGCGAGCTCGGCCCGGCCGGAGGCTGGGAGCTGCTCCCGGGCGAGCCCGGTCCCGGGGCGATCGTCCTCGCGGTCGGCGCGATGGACCCGGAGGAGTACACGCTGACCGTCGGCGACGACGGCGTGCGCATCGAGGCCGGCGGGCCGGCCGGCGCGTTCTACGGCGCGCAGACGCTCCGCCAGCTCCTGCCCGCCGAGGCGTTCCGCAGGGCCGCGGACGGCCCGCGGGAGTGGTCGCTGCCGGCCGTGCGGATCGAGGACCGGCCGCGGTTCGCCTGGCGCGGCTGCCTGCTGGACGTCGCCCGGCACTTCATGACCAAGCGGGAGGTGATGCGGTTCGTCGACCTGATGGCGATGCACAAGCTCAACGTCCTGCACCTGCACCTCACCGACGACCAGGGCTGGCGGCTGGAGATCAGGCGCTACCCCCGCCTCACCGAGGTCGGCGCGTGGCGCCGCGAGAGCTCGACCGGCTGGAACGGCCCCGCGGACGGCCGGCCGCACGGCGGCTACTACACCCAGGACGACATCCGGGAGATCGTCGCCTACGCGGCGCGGCGGCACGTCACGATCGTGCCCGAGATCGACATCCCCGGGCACACCCAGGCGGCCATCGCCGCCTACCCCGAGCTGGGCAACCTCGACGTCCCGCTGGAGGTCCGCACCACCTGGGGCGTCGGCCCCAACGTCGTCAACGTCGAGGACGGGACCATCGCGTTCTTCAAGAACGTGCTGGACGAGGTCATGGAGCTGTTCCCGAGTCCGTACGTGTGCATCGGCGGCGACGAGGCCCGCAAGGACCAGTGGCGGGCCAGCCCCGCGGCGCGGCGCCGGTTCGCCGAGCTGGGCCTGCGCGACGAGGACGACCTGCAGAGCTGGTTCATCCGGCAGTTCGACGACCACCTCACCGCGCGTGGCCGCAGGCTCGTCGGCTGGGACGAGATCCTGGAGGGCGGGCTCGCGCCGGGCGCGGTCGTCGCCTCCTGGCGGGACACCTTGGGGGCGGTGCTGGGGGCACGGGCCGGGCACGACGTCATCACCTGCCCGAACACCTCCGTCTATCTCGACTACCGGCAGGCGCCGGGTGACGACGAGCCGGTGCCGTTCGGCACCGTGCTGACCCTGGAGGACGTCTACTCCTTCGACCCGGTGCCCGCCGAGCTGGACGGCGAGGACGCCGCCCGGCACGTCCTCGGCTCGCAGTGCTGCCTGTGGACCGAGCTGATCGACTCGCCCCGGCACGTCGACTACATGGTCTTCCCCCGGATGTGCGCCTTCGCCGAGACGGTGTGGAGCCCGCGCGCCCGGGACTTCGCCGGCTTCCGCGACCGGATGCGCGTCCACGAGGACCGGCTCGCCGCGCTCGGCGTGGAGTACCGGCGCGAGGACGGGCCGCTGCCCTGGCAGCGGCGCCCCGGCGTCCTCGGGCGCCCCGAGGAGCGGGACGCCTGGGCCGCCAGGATCGCCACCCTGACCAGCAACATCCGGCTGACCTGAGCGGCGGGGGAGGGGTCAGGTCGTGGGGGAGGGGTCCTGCGGGGCGTAGGAGAGGACGACGACGCCCGAGCTGAACCTCAGCGTGTCGAGGAGTCTCAGCCGGGCGTCGGTGCCCTCCCGGAACAGGCGCCTGCCCCTGCCCAGGATCCGCGGGTGGACCCAGATCCGGTACTCGTCGAGGAGACCGTGCTCCATCAGCGTGTCGGTGAGCCGGCCGCAGCCGTAGATCAGCATCTGCCGTCCGGGCCGCCGCTTCAGCTCGGCCACCGTCCCGACGACCTCGCCGCCCGGGATGACCGAGGTGTTGTGCCACTCGTCGGCCTTGTCCAGCGTCGAGGACACCACGTACTTGGGCATGCCGTTCATCCGGTCGGCGAACTCCCCGGTCCTGCCGGGCCAGGCCAGTGCGAACCCCTCGTAGGTCACGCGGCCCATCAGGAGCGCGTCGCTCGCGAAGAGCTGGTCGTGGGAGTACGCGGCGGCCTCGTCCGTCCAGTACTTGAGCGACCAGAGGTGCGGGTCGTCGATGAAGCCGTCCAGCGTCGTGTAGACCGACGCGATGACCTTTCTCATGCTGCTCTCCTCCGTCGAAGGGCGTGCCGCGCGGGGCCGTGACACCCGATGAGGTGTGACGGCGCGTCATGGAAACACTACGGAAAGTGATGGCAGTCCGGTGGCTCCAACGCGGCTTTCCGCCGTTTGCCGGGAAACGGACGGGGGGAGGGCCGTATGGGTGAGGACCCCATGGGGTCATGGGGTCCCATGTGACCTGGGGGAACGTCATGGAGGCCGGGGAACGCGCGAGGGCCGGCGGGACCGCCGTCCGGGGGGAAGGGGCGCCGTGTCCGGGCTGTTCGGTTTGACCGGACTGCTCGGGTTGACCGGGCTCGCCGTACCGGTGTCGGCGGCGGCGGCCGGCCCGGCGAGCCCGGCCGACATGTTCGCGGCGCGCATGCAGATGGGCTTCTCGCTGGGCTGGCACATCGTGCTGGCCTGCCTCGGGGTGGGGATGCCCGCGCTGCTGCTGTTCACCGAGTGGCGGGCCCTGCGAACCGGTGACGGCGAGTACCTGCGGCTGGTCCACCGCTGGGCCAAGGCGGTGGGCGTGCTGTTCGCCGTCGGGGCGGTCTCCGGGACGATCCTCAGCTTCGAGATGGGCCTGCTGTGGCCGGGCCTGATGGGCGTCTACGGGGAGGTGATCGGGCTTCCCTTCGCGCTGGAGGGCAACGCCTTCTTCCTGGAGGCCATCTTCATCGGCGTCTACCTCTACGCCTGGGGCCGGCTGTCGCCCCGGCTCCACCTGCTGACCGGAGTGCCGGTGCTGGTCGCCGGGGTGGCCTCGGCGTTCTTCGTGGTGACCGCCAACGCCTGGATGAACCAGCCGGTCGGGTTCACCCTGGAGGGCGGCCGGATCCGCGACGTCGACCCCTGGCGGGCGATGATGAACCCGGCGACACCGCCGCAGACGCTGCACATGATCATCGCGGCGTTCATGGTGACCGGCTTCACGGTCGCCTCCGTCTACGCCGTGGCGCTGCTGCGCGGGCGGCGCGACCGCTACCACCGCCTCGGCTTCGCCATCCCCTTCGCGCTGGGCGCCGTCTTCGCCCCGATCCAGATCGTGGTGGGCGACTACGCGGCCCGGTTCCTGGCCGAGTACCAGCCCGTCAAGCTCGCCGCGATGGAGGGTGTCTTCCGGACCCGATCGCACGCCCCGCTGAGCCTCGGCGGCGTCGCGGTCAACGAAGAGATGCGCTACGCGGTCGAGATCCCCAGCGGCCTGTCACTGTTGGTCGGCAACAGCCCGAGCACGGTGGTCCGCGGCCTCGACACGGTCCCGGTGGCCGACCGGCCCCCGGTCACCACGGTCCACCTGGCCTTCGACACGATGGTGGCCGTCGGGTTCTTCCTGCTCCTGCTGTCGGCGTGGTTCGCGGTGGCCTGGTGGCGCCACCGCGACCTGCCGCGTTCCCCGTGGTTCCTGCGCCTGGCCGCGATCTCCGGGGTGGCCGCCGCGGCCGCGGTGGAGTCCGGCTGGATCGTGACCGAGGTCGGCCGCCAGCCCTGGACGGTGTACGGCAGGCTCCGCACCGTCGACGCCGTCAACCCGGTGCCCGGCCTGTGGGCGGGGTTCGTCGTCGTGCTGCTGGTCTACGCGATCCTCACCGTCGCCACCGTCTACGTGCTGCGGCGGATGGCGCGCGCGTCCAGGACGCCGGAGGCCGCCGGGGAGGGGACGCACGCGCCCCAGGAACCGGAGGAACCCGCCCAGGGGGCGACGCCCGCGACCGGGGACCGGGGGTGACCCGGTGGACCTGGTGCAGGCCATGCTGGTGGTGCTGTGGGTCGGCGTGACGCTGTACGCGCTGCTGGCCGGGGCCGACTTCGGCGGCGGCGTCCTCGACCTGCTGGCCGGGCGCGCCAGGGCGGGCATGCCGCAGCGCCGGCTCATCGAGCACACGATCGGGCCGGTGTGGGAGGCCAACCACGTCTGGCTGATCTTCGTGCTCGTCGTGCTCTGGACCGGCTTCCCGTCCACGTTCGCCGCGGTGATGTCCACCCTCTACATCCCGCTGACGCTCGTGGCGCTCGGCATCATCGCCAGGGGCGCCGCGTTCGCCTTCCGCAAGGCCAGCACCGAGCTGTGGCAGCAGCGCCTGTTCGGCGCGGCCTTCGCGTTCTCCTCGGTCCTGACGCCCTTCTTCCTCGGCACGGTCGCCGGGGGGATCGCCTCCGGGCGCGTCCCGCCGGGGCTGGGGGCCGGGGACATCATGGCGAGCTGGGTGAACCCCACCTCGATGCTGGGCGGGGTCCTCGCGATCGGGGTCTGCGTCTACCTCGCCGCCGTGTACCTGTGCGACGACGCGAGACGGGCCGGGCTGCCGGACCTGGCCGAGGGGTTCCGGCGCCGGGCGCTGGTGACGGGCCTGGCCGTGGGCGCCGTCGCGCTGGTCGGCATCGCCGTGCTGCACTGGGACGCCCCCCGGCTGTTCGACGGGCTCATCCACCGGGCGCTGCCGCTGGTGGCGGGCAGCGCCGTACTCGGCCTGGTCTCCCTGGTCCTGCTGTGGCTGAGGCGTTTCCTGCTCGTCCGGGTCACCGCCGCGCTGGCCGTCACGGCGGTGCTGTGGGGGTGGCCGGTCGCCCAGTACCCGGCGATGCTGCCGCCCGGCCTGACCGTCTACCAGGCCGCCGCCACCCGGTCGGTGCTCGGCGCCACGCTCCTCGTGCTCGCCGTGGGCGCGTTGCTGGTCCTGCCGTCCATGGCGTGGCTGCTGCTGTTGCAGCGGCGCACGCCGTACGACACCGGATCGCACGGCTGACCCGTGCGCCGTACGGCGCCGGATCGCGCGGCTGACCCGTGCGCCGTACGGCACCGGATCGCACGGCTGACCCGTGCGCCGTCGCCGGGGAGGGATTCCCGGGTCAGGTGTGAGCTGGGAGAACGTGGGAACCGTGGGAATGTCGCCTGGCGGGAAGCCGGAGGTGGCCCGCGGGTGAGGCCGGCGGGCCCCCGGGGAGGCCGACGGGCCCGATCGGGGAAGCATGTCGAAGCGAGGTGGAGACGATGGCGCTGGCACCGGCTGTGATCACCAGCCTGTCGGAACTCGCGACGCTGCTGGACAGTCGGCACGGGCTCTTCATCCGGTGGGCGCGGGACCTGGACCGTGACGAGACGACCGGCCGCAGCCGCGACGCCCTGACCGGCGCCGAGCTGCCCGGACTGTCGGCCAATCCGCTGGACGTCGAGAGCTGGTGGGGGGATCGCTCGACCAGGCTGTGGGCCGCCCGGCGCCTGTACGACTACTCCCACATCCGCCGCGACCGGGGGCCGGGCGTCAGGGCGTGGATCCTCGCGGGGGAGGAGGTGTCCCGGGGCCCGGACAACGAGCCCCTCATCCGGTGCGGTGAGGTCGTCGCGACCGTGGACGAGTCGGTGATGCGGGAGGCCGCGGAACTCGTCGAGGCCCAGAACAGCCATGCCTGGGGCACGCTGGACCGCAAGCGGTCCCGCTGATGGGGCGGCCGGGCCGCCGCGGGAGACCGGGACAGGCCCCGGACCCGGACCCGAGCCCGGACCTGGATCCGAAAAAGGCTCTGGCCAGACCCGGGGGAGGTCTGGCCAGAGCGGGGGAAGGCGGATCAGCCGACGTTGGCGCAGACCGCGTAGACGCTGATGCCGACGTCGCCGTAGCGGTTCTGCCGGCCGAGGCCGATCCAGCCGGTGCCGTCGTCGGTCGGGAAGGAACCGACGAGGATCGCGTCCGCGCCCTGTGCCTCGGCGCCGCCGCCTACCGCCCGCTTACCGGCGGGGCACCGGACCACGCGGCGGGAGAAGTTGGGAACGTTGGCGTTGGGGAGCTTGACGATCTGGTAGCCGGTGAAGTCGGCCGCCGAGCTGGTGGGGGCGTCGACGGTGGCGGTGGCCGGGGCGGCCGCCGCCGCAGCCAGGCCCGCGCAGCCGACGACGGTCGCCAGCGTGATGGCCATGAGTTTTCCGTGCCGCATGATTCCTCCTGAAGCAGGGGGTGCCGGAGTGAACACTGAAAGTAAACGAACAATCACTCTGCGTGTCCAGTCATGGTTTTGTGGCCGCTCCGCCAGTTGCGGCGCGCGGGCCGGCGCTCTCCGGACGGGCGCGGCCGGGAGGCGCCCGCCCGGACCCTCCGACATTGATGGGAGAGCGCTCTCTAGCTCTCGGACGCTGATCGGATCCTCCGGTCAGTCTCCCCGTCAGGTTCCCGGAGCCCGAGGGCAACCCCTCCTGCCAGCGGTTCCATTGAGAAAAGCGGGCGGCGGAAATTCGTCCGGCGGCAATCGCGGCGAAGCATTGACGGCGGCCGGGTGGCTGGCTACGTTCCGCTGTGAGAGCGCTCTCTCAGCCGCTCCGCTCCAGATCCGATCCCTCCCCTGGAGGCACCCCCATGGATCACCCGAACCACGCCGCGAGGCCGGACACACCACGACCCCCGGGAAGAAGCCCCGCCCGCCGGCGCGGCCTCGCCGTGCTCGCGGCCGTCACGCTGCTGGCCGGCGTCTTCGGCGCCGGCACCGGCCTCGGCGCGGCGCGTCCCGCCGAGGCGGCCGCCGTGGGCGCCGGCGGCTACGCCGACACGCTGCCCGCCGGCCGTTCCCTGCCGACCGGCTGCGCCGACCTCTCCACCAACCCGCGCCGCTGGGTGACCGGCAACGCGCCCAAGGGCGCCGTCCCCACCAACGACTGGTGGTCCTCGCTCCTCTTCAAGCGGAACGACTGCGCCTACAGCGACATCCTGCACGCCCACCCCGCCTCCTACGACACCTTCCCCGACGGCATCGGCCTCTCCTACAACTCCGGGCCGACGTCGATCACCGGCACGGCGACCGGCGTCGGGGAGTACAAGTACGAGTACCGCGAGGACATCCGGGTCGGCGTCACCGGGATGAGCTCCCCCGACGTCAAGGTGGACGGCTGGAGCGACTGGACCGTCACGCCGTACTGGAGCGACGGGGCCCGGACCATGAAGGCGACCATCGGCCACGGCCTGCCGTTCACCTACTTCCAGGTCACCGGCGGCGACGCGCGGATCAACGGCACCGCGGGCGCCCCCGCGGTCTGGTCGAACGACGGCCCCGTCATCGGGTTCACCGCGGGCGGCAGCGACTACGTCGCCTACGCCCCGGCGGGCTCCACCTGGACCGTCAGCGGGACGGCGATCACCTCCTCCCTCGCGGGCAAGGGCTTCTTCTCGGTGGCGGTGCTGCCCGGCGGCCAGGACAGGGCGGCCCTCGCCGCCACCTACGCCAGGTACGCGCACGCGCACGTCACCGGGACCCGCGTCTCCTACGCGTACGACCAGCCGAGCGGCAGGGTCACCACGACGTACGGCTTCACCACCGCGGCCAGGCAGGGCACGGAGCGGGGCACCGTCATCGCCCTGTACCCCCACCAGTGGAACCGCCTGACCGGCGCGACCCCCCTCACCCCCACGTACGCCTCCGCGCGCGGCCCGATGAAGATCATCACCGGGACGGGGTTCACGACGACGATGACCTACACCGGCGTACTGCCCGAGGTCCCCGCGGTCGCCGACGGCTCGGGCGCCGACCTGGCCACGGTCACCGGCCACCTCAACGCCGAGCTGGGCGACCCGATGGCGGCCCGGGGCGACGACACCTACTGGACCGGCAAGGGCCTGGGGCGCGCCGCCCGGATCGCGGAGATCGCCGACCAGCTCGGCCTCACCTCGGTCCGCGACGCGGCGCTGACCGCCGTCCGCACCCGCCTCACCGACTGGTTCACCGCCGCCGCGGGCAAGACCTCCCGCGTCTTCTACTACGACCGCAACTGGGGCACGCTGATCGGCTACCCCGCCTCCTACGGCTCCGACCAGGAGCTCAACGACCATCACTTCCACTACGGCTACTACATCGCCGCCGCGGCGACGCTCGCCAAGTTCCAGCCGGACTGGGCGAAGAAGAGCCGGTACGGCGGCATGGTGGACCTGCTGATCCGCGACGCCGACAACTACGACCGCGGCGACGAGCGTTTCCCGTACCTGCGCGACTTCGACATCTACGCCGGCCACGACTGGGCGTCGGGCCACGGGGCGTTCGCCGCGGGCAACAACCAGGAGTCCTCGTCCGAGGGCATGAACTTCGCCAACGCCCTCATCCAGTGGGGCCAGGCCACCGGCGACACCGCCGTCCGCGACGCGGGCGTCTACATGTACACGACCCAGGCCGAGGCGATCAAGGAGTACTGGTTCGACATCCGCGACCGGAACTTCCCCGGGGAGTTCGGCCACGGCGCGGTCGGCATGGTCTGGGGTGACGGCGGCGCCTACGCCACCTGGTTCAGCGCCGAACCGGAGATGATCCAGGGCATCAACATGCTCCCGGTCACCGGCGGACACCTCTACCTCGGCGACGACCCCGGCTACGTGCGCCGCAACTACGCCGAGGTGGTCAGGAACAACGGAGGAGAGCCCACGGTGTGGCAGGACATCCTGTGGGAGTACCTCGCGCTCGGCGACGGCGACGCCGCGCTGGCCAAGCTGCGCGCGGCACCCGGCTACACCCCCGAGGAGG
The DNA here is from genome assembly GCF_050942225.1 of Streptosporangium sandarakinum. NCBI lineage: Bacteria > Bacillati > Actinomycetota > Actinomycetes > Streptosporangiales > Streptosporangiaceae > Streptosporangium > Streptosporangium sandarakinum. The sequence goes on along the minus strand of NZ_CP192034.1, from coordinate 6,704,021 downwards.
GCGAGAGCCGGGCGCACACCTTCCACTGGATCCGCAACCTGGCGGCGCTCGGCACGGTGGACACCACCGTCGTCGCCGACCACCCGCTGGCCAAGGTGTTCAGCAGGAACGGCGCCCGCACCTACGTGGCGTCCAACATCACCGGCACCGACATGACGGTGACCTTCTCCAACGGCACCCGGCTCACCGTGCCGGCGGGCAGGACGGTCGCCTCGGGCGCCCTGAACTGGAGCGGCGGTGACGCGGACGGCGGCCTCCCCCCGACGGCCACCCCGACGGCGACCCCCACCTCGACGCCGACGGCGACCCCGACGGCGACCCCGACGGCGACCCCGACGGTGACGCCGACGGTGACCGCCGCCCCCTTCACCGCGACCCGGTACCTCCGGGCGGACGGGACGCTCCCGGGTGCCAAGGGCACGGCGGGCGCCGTCACGATCACCTCGGCCGGTGGCGTCAACCACGACGGCACGCCCACGAACGCGCGGGTCTTCACCGCGACCGGCCTGACCGCCGCCCACAACGGCGGCACGACCGCCTTCGACCTGTTCCTGGACGCCGGGACCACGGTCGGCAACGGCACCCAGCTCAGGATCTCCTACGACCTCACCGGGAACGGGAGCTGGGACCGGGTGGAGACCTACCGCTACTTCGCCACCGACCCGCTGGCCGGGTGGGAGCACTACACCCAGGCGGCCGGACTTCAGTCGGCGTCCGGAGCGTACGGGAACCTCGTCGGCGGCACGGTGCGGGTCGAGGTCTGGAACGCCATCGGCAACGGTGCCACCACCCTCGGCGCGGGTGACACGTCGCTGGTACGGCTGCCGTTCGGCTGATCCACCGCGACACCGGCCGCCGTCCGGCCGGCCCGCCGCGGCGACGGCGGTGGCGGCGGCGACGGTGGTGGTGGCCGGCCGTACCCCGGGGCGGGGTGGCGGCGCGGCGCGGCCGGGTGGAACGTGAGGCGGCCGGGGCCATGACGGCCCCGGCCGCCTCGTGCGGCGCGGGTGGGCGTTCCGCGCGACGGGGCCGGCAAGCCGCCGCAGGTCTGCTTCCACCGGTCGGAGGGCGACCCGACCGGCGCGGGCGGGGCCGTTACGCACATGTCTCCTGAGCGTCGCCCGGCCGACCCGGCGCCAGGGGTATACCTTGATCACTGGCCGGCTACCGGCGCGGGTGGCATCTCAGCCGCGTGGAATGAGTGGATGACGATGAGTAGAGAGCTGTTCGTCGACGTCGCCCACCATCATGACGCGGGCTGCGCCGTGGTCACCGTCACCGGCGACATCGACCGGACCTCCAGCCCGCTGCTCAGGGGCGCAGTGGACCGCCTGGTCTCCGGCGGGCAGGCGCGCATCGTCATCGACGTCAAGGACGTCACCTTCTGCGACTCCACCGGCCTGCGGACCTTCCTGAGCGGGATGAACGCGACCTTCGAGGCGGGCGGCTGGCTGCGGCTGGCCGGGGTGGGCGGCCACCTGGAGCGTTTGTTGCAGATCACCGACCTCCATTCCTTCTTCATCATCGACCCGGACGTCGCCGGTTCCCTGGCGAGCGCGCGGACCCGCGGCTGACGGCCCCGGCCGCAGCCCGGGAGGGGACGCCACGCCCGGCGTCATGGATCAGGGTGTCACGGGGCCGCCGGTGAGGTCGTCCACCGGCTCGGGCGGCCACGGCATGCCGACCGGGTTCGGCACCGGGAACACGCCCGACTCCATCACCGCGTTCGCCAGCGGCCACAGCAGCCGGGCGAGCGTGGCGGTGGACTCCTCACCCAGCGCCCGCCAGGGGCCGGCCGCGGCCTCGTCGGTCAGCCGTTCGATCCGGTCGCGCTCCCGCGCGCCCTCCCCGGTCAGGCGGCCCGCGCCGTCCAGCCATCCCCGCGCGCGCAGGGAGCCGAGCGCCGCGTCCCACTCGGCCTCGTCCCACTTCCGGGCCAGGCGGAGCCCGTCCGCGCCGGTCTCGGCGGCGGCGATCTTGAGCAGGTGGGCCTCGACCGGGGAGACGCCACAGGCGACGAGGACGGCGACGTGCCCGTCACCGCGGTGCTCGCGCAGCGTGGTCGCCGCCTGCCACAGCCGCAGGTACGGCTCCGCCGGCTCGGGAAGGGCCTGGTTCGCCGCGGCGAGCACCCGCCCGGCGGTGTCGGCGCGGCGGGCCGCCTCCCAGGCGAGCGAACCGGCCTCCTCCAGGACGTCCGGCAGCGGACCCGCCTTCTCAGGGACATCCGCCGGCGAACCCGCCTTCTCCGGGGCGTCCGGCAGCGAACCGGCCCCCTCGGGGGAGCCCGGCGCCGCCGCGCCCGCGAGCAGCCGCCGCAGGGCGGCCCCGGCCCCGTCGAGACGCGCCCGGAGCACGGCCTCCGGGGACGCGAACCCCCAGGCGTCCGGCAGCGCCCGGGCCACCCTGGCGGGCGGGAAACCGTGGAAGGCGGCGGTGACCACCTCCGGGCCCACCGCGCCGAGCGGAGCCGCCCGGGTCGCGAAGTATCCCATCCAGAACCCGCGCATGCCGGCCGCGTCGGCCGCCGACCGCGCCTCCGGTGCGAAGTAGGTGACGGCGTGCAGGGGTTCCAGCAACTGCCACATCATCCGGGGCACGTTCGAGCCCATTCCCGGCTCCCTCCTCGTCGAAGATCCTCCGTCCACCAGCATGCGCGACCGGCGCGGGACCGTCACGCGCGGTTTCGCGTGAACCGTCCCGGTTCGGGTAGCCGGGTGCCATGGCGACCTATGGCTTCCACTCATCACACGAGCAGATCCATCCGGCCGAGCTGCTGAAGGCGGTGACGCGGGCCGAGCAGGCCGGGTTCGCGGCGGCGATGTCCTCGGACCATTTCTCGCCCTGGAGCGCGCGGCAGGGCCACTCCGGTTTCGCCTGGTCCTGGCTGGGCGCCGCCCTCCAGGCCACGAGCCTGCCGTTCGGCGTGGTCAACGCTCCCGGCCAGCGTTACCATCCGGCGATCATCGCCCAGGCGATCGGCACCCTGGGGGCGATGTTCCCCGGACGGTTCTGGGCGGCGCTGGGCACCGGCGAGGCGAGCAACGAGCACATCACCGGCGACCGCTGGCCGCGCAAGGACGTCCGTACGGCGCGGCTGCGGGAGTGCGTCGACGTCATCCGGGCGCTGCTGGCCGGTGAGGAGGTCAGCCACGACGGCCTGGTCACCGTGGACCGGGCCCGGCTGTGGACCAGGCCGGAGGTCCCGCCGGAGCTGTTCGGCGCGGCGGTGAGCGCGCGGACCGCCCAGTGGTGCGCGGAGTGGGCGGACGGGCTGATCACCGTGAACGGCCCCGTGGAGACGCTGCGCGAGGTCCTCGGCGCCTACCGCGACGCCGGAGGGAAGGGCAAGGCGGTCCTGCAGGTCCACCTGAGCTGGGCCGAAAGCGAGGACGAGGCGCTGGCGACCGCCCACGACCAGTGGCGGAGCAACGTCTTCGGCCCGCCGGTGAGCTGGGACATCGACAGCGCCGAGCTGTTCGACATGGTCACCGCCGACGTGCCGCCGTCGAAGGTGACCGAGTCGGTCAACGTCTCGACGGACCTGGGATGGCACGCGGCCCGGATCGGCGAGTACGTGGAGCTGGGCTTCGACGAGATCTATCTGCACCACGTGGGCCAGAAGCAGGAGGCGTTCATCGACGCCTTCGGGGCGAAGGTCCTGCCGCAGCTTCCTTGAGTCCGCGGGTGTCGCCGAAGGTCGGGTGAGGAAAGGGGATCCGGACGAAACAGTTGTGTCGCAATCAGTTCACATAACCCGGTCATCTCCTCTACATTGAGGTGTGGGAGCGCTCCCATGCAGAGGAGAAGCAGGTGACCCTCCAGCCCAGCTCGTGCGCCGAGCCGCTCGGCCCGGCGTCCGCCCACGGACCCGCCGCCCACGCCGCGCCGGTCCGGGTGGCGTCCGGGCATGCCGTGCCCGCGCCTGTCGTGCCCGCGCCCGTGGTCTCCGCAGGCACGGCTTTCACCCGCACGGCCGAGCGCCTGCTGCCCGCGACCCCCGCCAGCGTGCGTGACGCGCGTTCCCTGGTGCGCGACGAGCTCGCCCTGTCCGGGGCCGGGGACCTGGTGGACGACTGCGTGCTCGTCGTCAGCGAGCTGGTCACCAACGCCGTCCGGCACGGCGGCGCGGCGTGCGCGCTCAGGCTGCGCTGCGGTGCCGGCCACGTGTACGGCGAGCTGTTCGATCCGGGGGCCGGGACACCCCGGGTGTGCGAGGCCGACGACGAGGCCACCGGCGGGCGTGGCCTGCAGATCGTCGGCGTCCTGACCGACGGCTGGGGCGTCACCTGGCCGGCCGCCGGAGGGAAGGTCGTCTGGTTCGTCTTCGGTGCGCCCGTCCCGCACCCGCGGACCCCCGGCGCCCCGGCCGCCGGGAACGGGCCGAACCGCACGGCGTGACGGGCCGGCCGAGAGGTGAGGCCGTACGGCGTGACGGACGCCTGCCAGGGCGGGTGGAGTCGTACGGCGTGGCGGGTGGCACGTCGGATCGGAGTGTCGCGTGACGGGTGGCGCGTCAGGTGGGAACGTCACGTGACGGGGGACGTCAGGTGGGGATGTCATGTGCCGGGCCGGACCGGGGGGCGATCCACACGGCGCGGTGGGGGAGAGCGCCGAACCGTCACCCTCTTTTGAACATTTCGTTTAAATCAATTCGTTGACAACGTTGTGTTGCCGGAGCCATGCTGATCGCATGTCTTCTGATACCGACCAGTCATCGCAGTCACTCGATCCCTTCACGCCCCCCGACCCGGGGCAGGCGCGGGCGCACCGCGTGTACGCCGCGCTGTCGCGCATCGCCGACCGGCACGCCGCCACCGAGGAGCAGCGCTCCCGGCAGGTCCACCCGTCGGTGCTCGGCCCGCACGAGGCCGTCAGGCTCGTCTCGTTCCTCGCCGCGGGCTCCGCCCTGCCGGAGGAGGGCGAGCCGGAGGTGGACAACGCCGACATCACCGCCGCCCTGACCCTCATCCCGCTGGCCCGCGCGGAGATGGACCAGCTTGAGGCGGGGCTCCTGCAGATGGCCCGGGGCCGCGGTCTCACCTGGCAGGAGATCGCCTTCGGGCTCGGGCTGGGCACCTCCCAGGCGGCCCGGCAGCGCTACGAGCGCCTGGCCGGCCGGATCGCCGCCGAGACGGGCGGCTCCGGCTGACCTTCGGCGGCGGGGCCGCCCGCCGGGCCGTACCGGTCGACTAGGGGAGCCGGTAGTCCCAGGCGAGGCGGCCCGAGCGGAGGTCCTCGGCGAGGCCGCGGACGTAGCCGAGCTCCGCGGTGAGCGCGGTCCGCTGGTACTCGCTCTCCACGAGGAAGACGCGCTCCAGGAAGGCCGCCCCCTCCGCCAGCTCCTGCTCCAGCGAGGCCAGCCGGGTCTCCAGGGACGCGACCCGCTCCTCCAGCGCCGCGCGGACCTCGTCGGGCTCCAGCACCGGCAGGAAGGCCAGGGCCGCGGGGAACTCGGGGAACTCCCGGGCGGGGGCGGAGAGCATCTCCCGCATCCACCGCCGCAGCGTCTCGTGGCCCTCGCCGGTCGGCTCGTAGACGGTCCGCTCGGGGCGGTTCTCCTCGCGCGAGGTCTCCCGGACCGCGATGAGCCCGGCACGCAGCAGCCGGTCGATCGTCTGGTAGACGCTGTTGCGCTGCGCGACGTTGACCACGTCGTCCTTGTGCCGCTCCTTGATCAGCTGCTGCATCCGGTAGGCGTGCATCGGCGCCTCGCTGACCAGGGAGAGCAGCGCCATGGCCAGTGGAGATCGCCTCGTCGACATGCCTGTCATCGTAACGGCGGCCATCCCTGGTCCTTGTTAGTCATTTTATGTATATTCATTTCATGACCAAGAAAGCTCTGATCATCGGCGGGGGCATCGCCGGCCCGGTCACGGCCATGGCCCTGCGGCGCGCCGGCATCGACGGCGAGGTGTTCGAGGCGTACGACCGCGGCTCCGAAGGCGTGGGCGCCTTCCTCACGCTCGCGACCAACGGGATGGAGGCGCTGCGCCTGCTCGACCTGTACGACATCGTCCGCGACCTGGGCGTGGACTCGCCGCGGATGGAGATCCTCAACCGGCGCGGCAGGCGGCTCGCCGTCCAGCGCCGGCCCTCCCGGACGATCCGGCGCGCCGACCTCTACCGGGCGCTGCGCGACGAGGCCGTACGGCGCGGCGTGCCGATCCACTACGGCAGGCGCCTCACCGACGCCTCGGCCACCCCGGACGGCGTGCGGGCGGTCTTCGCGGACGGGAGCACCGCCGAGGGCGACCTGCTGATCGGCGCCGACGGCCTGCGCTCGCGCACCCGGACGATCATCGACCACGGCGCGCCGCGGGCCCGGCACGTCGGCCTGCTGAACGCCGGAGGCTTCGCCCGCGGCGTCACGGTGCCGGGCGTCCCCGGGACGAGCTACTTCATCTTCGGCAGGAGGTGTTTCTTCGGCTACGTGATCCACCCGGACGGAGAGGTGTGGTGGTTCGCCAACCCGGCGAGCCCCGAGGAGCCGACCCAGGAGGAGCTGGCCGCGATCGGCCCGGAGCGGTGGCGGGCCAGGCTGCTGGAGCTGTTCGAGGGCGACACCGGGCCGATGGCCGACGTCATCGGCGCTACCCGCGACATCCTGGGCCCCTGGAACACCTACGACTTCCCGACCGTGCCGACGTGGTTCAACGACCGCATGGTGCTCCTGGGCGACGCCGCGCACGCGACCTCGCCCTCCTCGGGCCAGGGCGCGTCCATGGCCATCGAGGACGCGGTGGTGCTGGCCAGGTGCCTGCGCGACGTGCCCGGTACGCGCGAGGCGTTCGCCGCCTTCGAACGGCTGCGGCGCGAGCGGGTGGAGAAGGTTGTGGCCCAGGGACGGCGCAACGGCAGCGGCAAGGCCCCGGGACCCGCCGGCGCGTTCCTCCGTGACCTCGTGCTGCCGACGATCATGCGGCAGGTGGAGAAGAAGGACATGCTGGCCTGGATGTACGACCACCGCCTCTCCTGGGACGACCCGGTGACCGCGCCGTCCCGCTGAACGCCCACCGGTTCCGTGCCGGGGTTCCGCCGGACCCGCCCGTCCGGCCTACCCGGCCCGGCCGTGACACGGGCGCGGCCGTACGACCGGGGCGTCCGGCCGGTGCCCACAATGGTGGGAGAGCGGCCGTGAGGCGGGCGGAGGTGGTCCGATGGCCGGCCTGGAGGACCTGCGGCGGGCGATCGGGGAGATCCCGCTGGTGGACCACCACGTCCACGGGGTGCTGGTCCGCGACCTGCCGCGGTGGGAGTTCGAGGAGGCGCTCACCGAGTCGGACCGGCCGGTGCCCGCCTGGACGACCCGGTTCGACTCACAGCTCGGCTTCGCCGTCCTCCGTCACTGCGCGCCCGTGCTCGGCCTCGATCCGCATCCCGAACCGGACGCCTACCTCGCCCGCCGCGCCGAGCTGGGCGCCGAGGAGACCGGCCGGCGGCTGCTCGCCGCCGCCGGAGTGGACCGCTTCCTGGTGGAGACCGGCTACCGGGCCGGTGAACTGCTGGGACCGTCCGGGATGTCCGCCCTGACCGGCCGGCCCGCCGACGAGATCGTCCGGCTGGAGGCGGTCGCCGAGCGGGTCGCCGCCGAGGGCGTCGGCGCCGCGGCCTTCGCCGCCGCCTTCGAGGCGGCCCTGTGGGAGCGCAGCCGTACGGCGCGCGGCCTGAAGACCGTCGCCGCCTACCGCTGCGGCCTCGACTTCGACCCCGCCCCGCCCTCCCCGGGGGAGGTGACCGCGGCGGCCGGCCGCTGGCTGCGTCGGGTCGAGCGGACCGGCGGGACCCGCCTGGACGACCCGGTGCTGGTGCGCCACCTCATCTGGACGGGCGTCGGGCGCGGGCTGCCGCTGCAGTTCCACACCGGGTACGGTGACCCCGACCTCGACCTCCGCCGCGCCGACCCGCTGCTGCTGCGCGGCTTCGTGGAACTGGCCGAGCCGCGCGGGATCCCGCTGCTCCTGCTGCACTGCTACCCGTTCCATCGCGGCGCGGGCTTCCTGGCGCAGGCGTACCCGCACGTCTTCTTCGACGTCGGGCTGGGCGTGCACCACACCGGGGCGCGGGCGGCGGCCGTCGTGGCCGAGAGCCTGGAGCTCGCGCCGTTCGCCAAGATCCTCTTCTCCTCCGACGCTTGCGGGCCCGCCGAGCTGCACCATCTGGGCGCCCTGCTGTGGCGGCGGGCGATGACCCGGGTTCTCGGCGGCTTCGTGACCGAGGGGGAGTGGAGCGCGGAGCAGGCGGTGCGGGTGGCAACGATGATCGGCGCGGAGAACGCCCGCCGGGTCTACGGGCTGGGGGACGGCGGCTCGAACGGGTCCGGGGACGGGCCGCACGGCGGCCTGAACGGGTTCGGGGACGGGCCGGGCGGGGGAGCGGCCTGATCGAGGGCGGGCCGCACGGGGGACGGGCCGGATGGGGGAGCGGCCTGAACGGGGACGCGGCCCGGAGACCGGGCGGCCGTGGGAGCGGTGCGCCCCGGGAAACGGCGCGGGCCGCATCATCCGTGTCTCGCGGGGAAGCGGAATAACTATTAGTGGATTTAACGGACTTATCGCCTGTCTATCTCGGGGAGGAAGCATGTACGGCACCCACGCCCATCGGCCCACGGGAAGCCCGGAAGGAAGCGGGGTGACCGGCTCCCATCGTCCCGGCGCCGGGGAGGCCAGGTGAAGGACGTCCACGAGCGGCTGTACGCCGCGCTTCACGACGAACTCCCCGCCGCCTACGAGCTGCGGAGGGAACTGCACGCCGAGCCGTACCTCGCGGGCACCGAGGAGCCGACGCTCAAGCGGATGCTCGACGCGCTGCCCGGGGACGGCGTCCTGGAGCGGGTGGCCGGAACCGGCGCGATGCTCCGCGTCGGCGAGGGCGGCCCGGCCATCGGCGTGCGCGGCGAGCTGGACGCCCTGCCGATCACCGAGGAGACGGGCGTCCCCTGGGCCTCGCGCAACGGCGCCATGCACGCCTGCGGCCACGACGTCCACCTCGCCGCGCTGGCCGCGCTGACCAGGGCCGTCGACCGCGTACGGCCGGAGACCCCGATGGTCGCGGTCCTGCAGCCGCGCGAGGAGACCCACCCCTCGGGGGCGCTCGACATCGTCAAGTCCGGCGCGCTCGAACGGCACCGGATCGGTGCGATGATCGCCGCGCACGTCCAGCCGGTGCTCGCCGTCGGCCAGACCGCCTGCACGTCCGGTGCGGTCAACGCCTCCGCCGACGAGTTCACCCTCACCGTGCGGGGCCGCGGCGCCCACGCCGCCTACCCCCAGCTCGGCCGGGACCCCGTCCTGGCGCTGTCCCAGATCGTCGTGGCCGCGCAGCAGCTCGTCAGCCGGGACGCCGACCCCATGGTGCCGACCGTCATCACCTTCGGGACGGTGAGCGCCGGCACCGCCCCCAACGCCATCCCCGGCCGGGCCGTCGCCAGAGGAACACTCCGCGCGATGTCGGATACCTGGCGCTGGCGGCTGCAGGACCGGTTCCGTGAGATCGCCGAGGGGATGGCCCGCGCCCACGGCTGCGAGGCGGAGGTGTGGATCGCGCTGGGCGAGCCGCCGCTGGTCAACGACGAACGCCTGGCCGACGAGACGGCCCGGCTGCTCACCGAAACCGCCTGGCACACGCCCGCCATCCTGCGCTCCTGCGGGGCCGACGACTTCGCCCACTTCGCGTCGGCCGTGCCGTCGCTGATGCTCTTCGTGGGCACCGACACGGTGTCGGGGCTGCACACCCCGACGTTCCTGCCGGGGGACGAGACGGTCAAGGCGGTGGCCGAGAGCCTGCTGGCCGCCTACCTCGCCGCGGCCCGCGTCGTCGCCACCGGTGGGAAGCGGCCCGCCCGGAGGTGACCGCCGGGGGATGGGACGGGTCCTTCCCGGCGGGTCCACCCGCGCCCGGCCCGTCGCCGGCGGGAGCCGGCCTGCCGGGAGCCGGCCCGCCGGGTGGTGGCCCGCTGGGTGATGGCCCACCGGGCGGTGGCGCACCGGGCCCGTAGACGGCGTGGGGCGGCCGTCAGCCCAGCCTGAAGGTGCTCGCGAACGTGTTGATGTACGAGGCGGCGCCGGACCGCTCCGCGGGGGTGGAGAACCAGAACATCCCGCTGCCGCCGCCGTCGCGGACCACGCACCGGGCGTAGAAACGGTGGATCTGCTTCGGCGATCCCTTGCGCGCGAAACGGAACTCCAGCTCGGCGCCCTTCCCCCCGGGGAAGGCGACCGGGCCCTTCCGTAACTCCCGGTAGGAACCGCGCGCCATCAGCAGCGGCTTCAGCCCGTCGCGCAGCTCGGCGAGGATGCGTTCCGGGGAGCGTTTCTCCTTCTTCTCCGGGTCGGCGAGGACGCCCAGGAGGCGGACGGAGGCGCTCTTGCCCCTGCCGGACACCCAGCCCACCTGGCTCTTCCGCACCTCCCGGTGCCAGCCCTCGGGAACGGCCAGGGAGAAGCGATGCCTGCCGTCCCGGTAGAGGCGGAAACCCGGCGGCGGCGTGGCGGGGGAGGCGACGGCGGGTTCCCCGGCGGAGGACCGGTCCCCGGGGGGACTCGGACCCGGGTTCCCGGCAGGACCGGCCGTCCCGTTCGGGGCGGGGCTCACGGCGGGCCCGGCCGTCCCACCCGGGTCCGGCCCGGGTGTACGGCTCGCCGCGGCCTCCGGAGCCCGGCCGGTGGCCGGTCCGGACGTCGGGACGGCGGACATCACCGACCCCTCGGCGACGGCGGACGTCCGGCCGGTGTCCGCACCGGGGGCGTTCCGCTGGGTCACCACGACCACCGCGATCGTCACCATGGCCGCCAGCAGGACGGCGCCCGTCGCCACGGACACCCGGGCGCGCAGCCGCGCGGTCCCGGCCGCCGCCGACACCAGGGAGTGCCGCAGCGTCGTACCCCCGGCGAGCAGGGCGCGCGACCACGCCGCCACCGCCGGCAGCGGCTCGCGCAGCCGTTCCGGCGCCGTCGCCGTCAGCGCCCGCAGGTATCCCGCGCCCGCCGCCGCGGTCCTCCGCGTCCGCGACCCCGCCGTGGTCGCCCGGGTACGCGAGCCGGGGGCGGTGGCTCGGTCCCGCGGCTCCGCGCCGCTCCGGTTCCGTGACCACGGCTCCGCGTCGCGCCGGTCCCGTGATCCCGCGATGCCCGGGTCCCGCGGTTTCCCGGTGTCCGGGCTCCGCGGCTCCGCGTCGCGCCGGTCCCGCGGTTCCGCGGCGGCCGGCCGGGCGGCCGATCTCGGTTCGCTCGCCGCCGTGCCCTGCCGGGCGGCCGCCCGCTCGTCCACCCGCGCGGCCGGTTCGCCCGTCCGGGCTGCCGCCATCCCGCTGGCCGCCGCACCCGTCCGCGGGGTCGGCGTGCCCGTCCACGAGTCGGCTCCGCCCGCCTGCGTGGCCGGGATGTCGTCCGTCGCCGGGCTCCGGCCGGGACCCGCCGTATGATCCGGGACCACCGTATGATCCGGGGCCACCGTACGGTTCGGGGCCACCGTACGGTTCGGGCTCGCCGTACGGGCCGGGGCCTGCGCCGCGCCGGGCCGTACGGCCGGACCGGGGCCCGTCACCGGGGACGGGACGGCCGGACCGGTCCCGGCGACCGGCGCGAGGAGGGCGAGCGCCTCGGCCGCGGTCAGCCGCTCGGCCGGATCCTTGCGCAGCAGTCCCTCGATGACCGGACGCAGCCGGCCGGCGTGCTCGGCCGGGTCCGGGAGCCCGTTGATGATCGCCGCGATCGTGGCGGCCGTGCTTCCCCGGGCGAACGGCTTGCGGCCCTCCACCGCCTCGTACAGCGTCACGCCCACGGCCCACAGATCGGTGGCGGCGGAGGCCGGACGGCCCGCGAAGCGCTCGGGAGCCAGGTAGGGGATCGTGCCGAGGAGCCGGCCGGTGCCGGTCAGGTCGGTGTGGTCGTCGTCGGCGGCCGAGATCCCGAAGTCGGTCAGCACGGCCTGGCCGCTCCCCAGAAGGATGTTGGCGGGCTTGACGTCACGGTGCACGATCCCCGCCGCCTCGGCCGCGACCAGCGCGGCGATCACCTGCCGCCCGATCACGGCGACCTCGGCCTCGGGCAGCCGCCGCCGGGCCCGGATCGCCCCGGCCAGGGACGACCCCTCGACCAGGGCCATGATGATCCACGGGCGGCCGTCCTCCTCGACCACGTCGTAGACGGTCACGATGCCGGGGTGGTCACGCAGCGCGGCGGCCGTACGGGCCTCCCGGAGGGTGCGCCGCAGCCGCTCCTCGCGGTCCCGCTCGGACAGGTGGGCGGGCAGCGAGACCTCCTTGACCGCCACGCTCTGGTGCAGCAGCTCGTCCCGGGCCCGCCAGACGACGCCCATGCCGCCCGCGCCGAGCGGGGCCAGCAGCCGGTAACGGCCCGCCAGCGAACGCGAACCTCCCTCCGGCGCGTGAGGACCGGTCTCCGACACGTGGGGACCGGTCTCCGGCACGTGGGGACCGGTCTCCGGCACGTTGGAGCCTCCCCCCGGCACGTGGAGACCACCCGGCTGGGGACCGCCCGGCGCTTCAGGATCGTCCGGCGCGCCGACGGCGTCCGGCATATGAGGTCCGTCCGGCACATGGAAGCCGGTCGGTATGTGAGAGCCGGTCGGCACATGGGAGCCGGTCGGTATGTCGGGGCCGGTCGGCACGTGGGAGCCGTCCGGCGCATGAAAGAGGCCGCTCGTTTCGCCGTGTCCGATCCGCATCCCGGTCCACTGCCCGATCTACACGTCTTCTCCCTTATCCGGGACGCACGATTGTCCATGGCGCATCGTCCGCGGATCGCTGGGAAGCTGGCGGTATGCGCATCGACCTGCACACCCACTCCACGGCCAGCGACGGCACCGACTCCCCGGCGGAACTGATGGCCGAGGCCGCCGCGGCCGGGCTGGACGTGGTGGCGATCACCGACCACGACACCACGGCCGGGTGGGACGCCGCCGTGGCCGCGCTGCCCGCCGGGCTGACGCTGGTGCGCGGCGCCGAGCTGTCGGGACGGTGGTACGGCACGGAGCCGACGATGGGGCTGCACCTGCTGGCCTATCTGTTCGACCCCGCGTACGAGCCGCTGGCCGCGGAACTGGCCGGGGTGCGCCGCTCCCGGGAGCGGCGGGCCGAGAGGACCGTCGAGCTGCTGAACGCCGACGGCATCGACGTGACCGTCTCCGAGGTGCGCCGGTACGCGGCGGGCGGCACGGTCGGCCGCCCCCACCTGGCGCAGGCGCTCGTCCGGCGCCGCCTGGTCAGGAACGTGGACGAGGCGTTCCGGCCCGAGTGGCTGGGCCGCCGCTACCGCCTGCCCAAGGACGACATCGACGTGTTCGCCGCGGTCCGGCTGGTGCGCGAGGCCGGCGGGGTGCCGGTGCTGGCGCACCCGAAGGCGGAGGTCAGGGGCCACGCCCTGCCCGACGCGCTCATCGCGGGTCTCGCCGAGGCGGGTCTGTGGGGCGTCGAGGCCGACCACACCGAGCACGTCGAGGCCGATCGGGAGCACGTCCGCGCCCTCGCCCGCGACCTGGGCCTGCGGGTCACCGGCTCCAGCGACTACCACGGCACCAACAAGACCGTACGGCTCGGCGCCTGTGTCACCGACCCGCTCGTCTACCGCGATCTGATCTCCTCCGCCACGGGCGCGACCCCCGTCACCGGGGCCTGAAAGGACAACGGACGCGGTGCCCGGGAGGGAGGGACCGGGCGGACCCCTCGACGGTCCCGGGCGGGCCCGTCGACGGTCAGTAGCCCGCTTCGGGGTCGATCACGCCTTCCAGGGGCCGGCCGGCCAGCAGGTTGCGCACGTTGCGCTCGACCCGCTCGCTGAGCACCCGGGTGGTGTAGTCGGCGGAGTCGGCGCTGTGCGAGGTGATGAGCACCCGGGGGTCGTCCCACAGCGGATGGCCCTCGGGCAGCGGCTCGGGGTCCGTCACGTCCAGCCCGGCGGCGGAGATCGTCCCGGAGCGGAGGGCCTCGACCAGCGCGCCGGTCCGGATGTGCTCGCCCCGGGCGACGTTGACCACGACGGCGTGCCGCGGCAGCAGCGCCAGCTCGGCGGCGTCGACGACGTACCGCGTCTCGGGTGTCAGGGCCAGGGCGAGGACCAGGACGTCGGTGTCGCCGAGCACGTCGTGCAGGGCCGAGGACGGCAGCGTCTTCTCGGCGCCCTCGACCTTGTCCGGCCGGCGGCGGAGCACCCGGACCCGGCAGCCGAACGGCGCGAGCAGGCGGACCAGCTCCGTGGCGATGCCCCCGCCGCCGAGGATCGTCACCCGGCGGCCGTGCAGGGAACGCGGGTCCGCCGAGCACCAGTGGGGCGTGCGGGCCTGCCGTACGACGCTGCGCAGACAGGCCAGCGTCAGCAGCAGCGCGTGCTCGGCGACCTGCCCGGCGAACGACCCCTTGGCGCAGGTGAAGGTCTGCGGCCGACGGAGGATCCCGGCCTCGGCGAACTTCTCCACGCCCGCCCAGGGGAACTGCACCCACCCGATCCCGGGATGGTCGTCCAGCATCCGCGCCAGCCCGTCCGGGTCACCCGGCACCAGCCACACGAGCCCGTTGGCCTCGGCGGGCGGGACGTTGGAACCGCCTCCGGCGGTCACGGCCTCGGCGACCCGGGCGCGCAGGTGGTCGAGGGCGGGGGAGTTGGCGCGGTCACCTGCCCCGTCCGCCTCCGGACCGGGCGGCGGCGCTATCGCGATGCGGGCTTCTTCCATGGGGGGACATTCTCCCGCGCCCCGTCCACCGGGCGGCCTCCGGGGGCGGTCAGGCGGTCACGCGCGGGCCGGTGGCGGTCACGCGAGCCGATCCGCTGCCGGGCGCGGTTCGCGCGGGCCGGTGGTGCTCATGCGCGGGCCGGTGGTGGTCACGCGGGGGTCCGCTCCGGCGCGGTCCGGGCGGTCAGGTACGGGTTCGCCCGCGGCCGGGCATGGTCCGGCCGGTCACGCGTGGGCCGGTTCACGGTCGTTCTCGGCTATCTGGAACCACACCACCCGCCCGGCCTGGTCGTCGCGCCAGCCCCACGCGGTGGACAACTCCCGCACCAGCCACAGCCCCCGGCCGCCGCCGCAGTCGGCCTGGACGTCCGTCCTGAGCTCGGGGGCGGTGCCCGGCGATCCCTCGTCGATCACGTCGATCAGGATCGTCCCGTCCCGGCACATGATGATCAGAGTGACCTTCCCGTCTGGCTGGCGGCCGGAGTCGGAGTGCCGTACCGCGTTGGTCACCAGCTCGGTGACGAGGAGGAGCGCGTCGTCCGTACGGGGATGGCCCGCGGCCTCCAAGAGGTCGCGGACGTACCGCCGGGCCTGCGGAACGGACGCGGCGTCTCCTGGAAGTGCGATGTGCCCCAGCAGCTCGGATCCCTTCACGAAATCACCGTCCCCGCAATGAGCCGGGTCATGTCTTCCAGACGGCTCTCATCATGTGAACGTGGTCACGTAATCCCCGGGGAAACCCGGGCCGGGACAATGTCCTCGCTGGTCGGAGAGGGTTCGGGTGGCGACGGGAATGGTCCGCGGGCCGACTCCGCGATCTCCGGCAAACTTTGACCAAAGGGCCCTTGCTGTACTCATGGCGACGCTGTGTTCATGGCGACGCTGGCGCGTCGCGGCTCGGGGGCTCTTGACCCGGTGTCTTCCCTCGTCACTCCGCCGCTCCGCGGCTGCGTTCCTCAGTCCAGACACCGGCGCCCCCTCGCGGGTTCATGGCGACGCTGCGCGTCGCGGCTCGGGGGCTCTTGTCCGGTGTCTTCCCTCGTCGTTCACTCGCTTCGCTCGCTCTCTCCTCGGTCCAGACACCGGCGCCCCCTCGCGGGTTCATGGCGACGCTGCGCGTCGCGGCTCGGGGGCTCTTGTCCGGTGTCTTCCCTCGTCGTTCACTCGCTTCGCTCGCTCTCTCCTCGGTCCAGACACCGGCGCCCCCTCGCGGGCTAGAGGCTTTCCATTTTATTAAAGAATCTTGTCAAAGTAGGATCGAGTGCATGAGACAGGTGAGCGGTGACGCGTCCGTCCTGAGAAGACTCAACTCCGACGCGATCCTGCGCATCCTGCGCGGCCGGGAGCTCGTCACCCTGACGGAGCTGGCCGCCGCCGCCGGCGTGTCCAGGCCCACGGCCGAGGGGATCGTCGAGGAGCTGCTGGCCGACGGCTGGGTCGAGGAGTGCGCCGAGGACGAGCGCGCCGACCGCCAGCGCGGCCGTCCGGCCCGGCGCTTCCGGTTCCGCGCCTCCTCCGGGCACGTGGCCGGCGTCCACATCGACAGCTCCAGCCTCCAGGTCATGGTCTGCGACCTGGGCGGGGAGGTCAGGGCGGTGCGCAGGCAGCCGCTGCCCGCCGACACCCCGGTGCCCGACCGGCTGTCCGCCGTCGCCGAGCTGGTCCGGTTGGCCGCCGCCGACGCCGGGCTCGCCGTCACCGAGCTGGCGGTCGTGGGCGTGGGCACCACCGGCGTGGTCGACGGCGAGGGCCGCGTGGTCAAGAGCATCGTGCTGCCCGGCTGGACCGGGCTGCACCTGCACGCCGAGCTGTCCGCGCGGCTCCCGGTGCCGGTGGTCGTCGAGAACGACATGCGCCTGGCCGTCACGGCCGAGCACTGGCGCGGGGCCGCCCGGGGCTGCGACGACGTGGTCTACCTCTTCGCCGCCGACCGGATCGGCATGGGTCTGCTCATCGGCGGCCGGGTGCACCGGGGCGCCCACGCCGCCTCGGGCGAGATCGGCTCCCAGCCCAACGACAACTGGTCGGCCTTCCGCCACGTGATGGACTACTCGATGGCGGTGGAGCCCGGCGAGCTGCGGGGCGGCCGGCAGAGCGCGGAGTTCGCCGTCGGCCGGGCGCGCGCGGGCGACGAGAAGGCCCGCCTGGCGGTCAGGGAGTTCGGGCGCGCCCTGGCGGCCGGCCTGATCACCGTGGTCAACCCGCTCGACCCGGAGATGGTGATCATCGGGGGCGACCTCTCCTCCGTGGGTGACCTGCTGGTGGAGCCGATCCAGGAAGTGCTGGACGAGTACTGCCTGTACCCGCCGCGGGCCGTCGTCTCCGGGCTCGGCGGCGAGTGCATCGCCGTGGGCGCCGTACGGCTGGCACTCGACCACGCCGAGCGGCTGCTGTTTACGCTCTCGGCTTGAATATTTCACCCGGGGCCGGGGCGGTCCGGCTGTGATGCCGTTCCCCTAGGTCAGGCATGCCTGAGAGCGGCCGGGCCGCCGTAACTCTTGGGTCACGGCCGGATCGCCGCCGTGCATCGATTGCTCGTTCCTGCGCTATTTACTCTAGTTGCTTGCATAAATGGGCGCTAGCCTCCTGGAAATTCGTTCTGACCTGGAGGTGAGACGTGGTCGTATCCACGGCGGCCCCCGCGGCGGAGGTCCAGGTGGGCGCCCGTCCCCAGCGCCGGACCCTCCGCGATCGGCTGAGACGCGACTGGACGCTGCTGCTCCTGTGCCTGCCGGGCGTGCTGTACTTCGTCGTCTTCTTCTACGTCCCCCTGCTCGGGAACGTGATCGCGTTCAAGGACTACGCGCCGTTCCTGGGGATCGACGGAAGCCCATGGGTGGGGCTGGAGAACTTCGTGATGCTCCTGGAGGAGCCGGAGTTCTGGACCGCCGTGGGCAACACCCTGCAGATCACCGCGCTCCAGCTCCTGCTCTACTTCCCCGCCCCGATCGCCCTGGCGCTGCTGCTGAACTCCCTGGTCGGCAACCGGGTCAAGCGCCTCGTCCAGACCGTCGTCTACCTTCCGCACTTCCTGTCGTGGGTGGTCGTGGTCGCGATGTTCCAGCAGGTCATCGGCGGCGCCGGCACGATCACCACGTTCCTGGCCGCGCACGACGTCACCATCGGCAACCTGATGGCCGACCCGGAGCTGTTCAAGCTCATGGCCACCGCGCAGGTGATCTGGAAGGACACCGGCTGGGGGACCATCATCTTCCTGGCCGCCATCACCGCGATCGACGTGAGCCAGTACGAGGCGGCCGCGATCGACGGGGCCGACTGGAAGCGCCGGCTGTGGCACGTGACGCTGCCCGGCATCCGGCCCGTGATCATCATGCTGCTGATCCTGCGGCTGGGCGACATCCTGTCGGTCGGCTTCGAGCAGATGGTGCTCCAGCGTGACGCCGTCGGGGCCGAGGCGTCCGAGGTGATCGACACCTACATCTACTACCACGGCGTCATCAACGGCGACTGGGGGATGAGCACCGCCGCCGGCCTGATGAAGGGCCTCATCGGCGCCGCCCTGATCTACGCCGCGAACAAGCTCGCCCACCGCTTCGGAGAGCAGGGGATCTACCGATGAGGCCGCCGTGGATGGAGCGCCCGACCGTCGCGGGCCGCGCGCTGAAGACCGCCGTGCTGACCGCGATCGTGCTGGCCGTGCTGTACCCGTTCGGTCTGGCCGTGGGCACCAGCCTCACCGGGCGCGCGGAGAGCGTCGCCAACGGCGGCGGCTACGTGCTCCTCCCCGCCCACCCGACGCTGGAGGCGTACCGGCTGATCCTGTCCGGCGGCGCGGTGACCCGGGCCGTGCTGACCAGCGTCGGCATCACCCTCTGCGGCACCGCGCTGAGCCTGCTGTGCACGGTCTTCCTCGGCTACGCGCTGTCGCGCCGGGGCATGCTCGGCGGCAGGCCGATCCTCATGATGGTGCTGGCCACCTTCCTGTTCACCCCCGGCATGATCCCGACCTACCTGATGGTCAAAGAACTGGGCATGCTGAACACCTACCAGTCGGTGATCGTGCCGGTCCTGGTGAACGCCTTCAACGTGGTCGTGGTCCGCGCCTTCTTCCAGGGGCTGCCCGACGAGCTGTTCGAGGCGGCCCGCATGGACGGCGCCGGCGAGTGGCGGATGATGTGGCGGATCGCGATCCCGCTGTCCAAGGCGGTGATCGCGGTGGTCGGCCTCTTCTACGCCGTCGGCTACTGGAACAGCTGGTTCAGCGCGCTCCTCTACATCGACGACCACGACAAGCACCCGATCCAGCTCGTCCTGCGCCAGTACATCTTCCGCGGCGGAGCCGCGCAGGGCACCGACGTGGCGATCGTCCGCGACCTGCCCACGGCCTCGGTCCAGATGGCCGTGCTCGTCATCGCCCTGGTGCCGATCCTCCTCGCCTACCCCTTCCTCCAGAAGTACTTCACCAAGGGCGTCCTCACCGGCGCCATCAAGGGCTGAGAACCACCCCCCAGGAGAGACCCATGTCCATGAGCATGTCCCGCCGCGGTTTCCTCGGACTCGCACTCGCCGGCGCCACGGCCGCCGGGCTCGCCGCCTGCGGAGGCGAGGGCGGCGGCGCCGCCGGAGCCGGGAAGGGCGGCGCCGACCTGTCCAGGAAGCTCCGGCTGCCCACCTACACCCCCGCGAAGATCCCCACCCCCGACCTGCCGATCGACGCCGGTCAGGACCCGTCGTACCTGAAGTACCCCGAGCAGCTCGTCAGGTCGGTCCCGGCGCCGCCCGGCGACGGCAGCCGGATCACCGCCCTCACCCAGACCTGGGACGTGGCGCCGCCCGGCGCCGACAAGAGCGCCTACCTGCAGGAACTCGGCAAGCGCCTCAACGCTCAATGGGACATGAACATCGTGGTCGGCGAAGGCTACCCCGACAAGTTCAACGCCATCATCGCCAGCGACGACCTGCCCGACCTGGTGTGGTTCCCGCCGAACCAGGGCCTGCAGCGCGTGCCCGAACTGCTGGAGGCGAAGTTCCACGACCTCACCCCGCACCTCGCCGGTGACGCGATCAAGAAGTACCCGAACCTGGCGAACCTGGGCGACGTCGCCTGGAAGTCGGCCGTCACCAACGGCAAGATCTTCGGTGTGGCCGTCTCCTACAGCCGCTTCGGCCAGGTCTACCTGGTCAACCAGGACTTCTGGCGGCCGGTCGGCGGCATCGGCTTCACGGGCGCCGACGACTTCTTCCAGAAGTCCGTCCAGCTCCTGGACGCCAAGCGCAACAGGTACGTGCTCGAACCCGCCTACGTCAACCACGTCCACATGTTCAGCCAGTGGTACGGCGCGCCGAACACCTGGCGGCTGACGGGGGGCAAGCTGGTCCACCAGTACGAGACGCCCGAGTACCAGGCCGCCCTGGAGTTCGCCGTCAGATGCTTCAAGGCCGGCCTCTTCTGGCCCGACGCCACGCTCGCCACCACCAAGGAGAAGGTGGCCAACGGCCAGCTCGGCGCCTACGTCGAGTCCTTCCCCGGCTTCTACAACGACGCGCGGACGCAGAAGTACGAGCTGGGGGCCATCGTCCCCTTCGCCGCCACCCCGGACGCCAAGCCCGTCTACAACGCGGGCCTCGGCTCGGTCGGTTTCACCGCCATCAGCAAGAAGGCCGACCCCAAGCGGGTCGAGATGCTCCTCAACGTGCTGAACTTCATGGCCGCGCCGTTCGGCACCGAGGAGAACCAGCTCGTCAACTACGGCGTCGAGGGCGTCCACTTCACCCGGAAGGACGGCGAGCTGACCTTCACCGACCGGGGCGCCGCCGAGGTCCCGGCCACCCAGCAGCCGATCTCGTTCGTCATCGGCTCGCCCACCGCGATCTACCTGCCCGGCAAGCCCGAGGGGACCCGGCTCATCCACGACTTCGAGACGAAGGTCGCGCCCATACTCCAGGAACGCGTGACCACCGGCCACTTCTCCGACACCTTCACCACCAAGGGCGGCGAGCTGTCCACCATGGGCTCGGACATGGTGGTCGACGTCGTCACCGGCCGCAAGCCGCTCTCCGCGTGGCAGGGCTTCGTGAAGAAGTGGATGGACCGCGGCGGCGCCGCGATGAAGGCCGAGTACGAGGCGTCCATCGCCAGGGGCTGACGCTCCGCCGTACGACCTTGGACGCTTCGCCGTACGGCCTGAGAGGCCGTACGGCCTGAGAAGGGATGAGAAGTGGAAGACCTGCGCATCGGAGTCATCGGCCTCGGCCTGCGGACCAGCCTGGCGCTCTCGGCCCACCGGCCGGGCCGCGGCTCGGTGGTCGCGGCGCTGTGCGACTCCGACCCGGCGGTGCTCAAACGGCAGTCCGAGCGGTTCGACGCCGACATCCTCACCGAGGACTACCGCGAGCTGCTCGACCGCTCCGACCTCGACGCGATCATCGTCATGACCCCCGACGACACCCACGAGCGCGTCGCGATCGACTGCCTGCGCGCCGGAAAGGCCGTCTACCTGGAGAAGCCCCTGCACATCACCGTGGAGGGCTGCGACAACATCCTGCGCACCGCCAAGGAGACCGGCACCCGCCTCTACGTGGGGCACAACATGCGGCACATGGGCGTGGTGCGGACCATGCGCGACATCATCCGCAAGGGCGTCATCGGCGAGCCGAAGACCGTCTGGGTGCGTCACTTCGTCTCCTACGGCGGCGACTACTACTTCAAGGACTGGCACGCCGACCGCACCCGCACCACGGGCCTGCTCCTGCAGAAGGCCGCCCACGACCTCGACGTCGTCCACTGGCTGGCCGGCGGCTACACCACGCGCGTCAACGCCTTCGGCGACCTGATGCTCTACGGCGACCTGCCGCGCCGCGCGCCCGGCACCCCCCGGCCGGAGAACTGGCTCAAGGAGTTCGAGTGGCCGCCCGCCCGGCGCGGCGACCTGAACCACGTCGTGGACGTCGAGGACGTCTCGGTGATGAACATGCGCCTGGACAACGGCGTCATCGCCGCCTACCAGCAGTGCCACTTCAGCCCCGACTACGTGCGCAACTACACCGTCATCGGCACCGAGGGGCGGCTGGAGAACTTCGGCGACGGCCCCGGCGACACGGTCAAGGTCTGGAACACCGGGCCGAGCGGCTACCGCGACGACTGCGACATCGCCTACCGGGTGCCCGCGGCGGCCGGCTCGCACGGCGGCGCCGACACCGGGATCATCGCGGAGTTCAACCGCTTCGTGCGCGAGGGCGGTGCCACCGACACCTCGCCCGTGTCGGCCCGGATGAGCGTCGCCGCCGGATACATGGCCACGATGTCGCTGCGCGACGGTGGCACGCCGTACGACGTGCCGCCGCTGGACCCGGAGCTGGCCGCCTACTTCGAGCGCGGCCAGCGATGACCCGTTACCACCCGCGCTCGGGCCCGGGGCCGGTCACCTGTTTCGAGCGGGGCCGGCGATGACCGGCTGCCACCTGTGCTTGAACGCGGAGCCGGCCGCCTGTTCCGAGCGGGACCGGCGATGACCCGTTATCACCTGCGCTACCAGGTCCTCCCCGGACGCGACCCCGGCCCGCTGGCGGACTTCTGCGCCGCGCACGGGGTGGAGGAGGTCGTGCTGATGACCGGTGCCGAGGAACTGCACGCCGGGCACCCGGCCGGCGACGGCGAGGACCTGTGGTTCGAGACGGTCCGCGCGGCCCGGGACGCCCTGTCCGCCCGCGGCGTCCAGGTCAGCCTCAACCCCTGGGTCACCGTCGGCCACGCCGACCGCGGGCGGGCCCAGGATCTCGGCTTCGCGCCGCTGGTCTCGCCCGAGGGCGAGACCTCCACGGCCGCCGCGTCGCTCGCCTGCCCGATCTGGCGCGACTGGCTGGCGGCGCACTACGGACGCTTCGCCGGGCTCGGCTTCCGCGTCATGTGGCTGGAGGACGACTTCCGCTTCCACAACCACGCGCCGCTGACCTGGGGTGGCGGGTTCGAACCCGGGATGCTGGCACGTTTCCACCGCCTCGCCGGGGAGGAGCCCACCCGCGAGGAACTCGTCGCCGCGATCACCGCGCCCGGCGAGCCGCACCCGTGGCGGGCACTGCTCCAGCGGACCTGGCGCGAGGCGCAGCTCGAAGTCGTCACCCTGGTACGGCGGGCCGTCGCCGGCCGCGCGCGGCTCGGGCTGATGAGCTCGGGCCTCGGCGTCGCCTCGGCCGAGGGAAGATCGTGGGGCGCGCTCTTCGACCTGGTGGAGGCGCACCGCCCGCACTTCGCCCCGTACGGCGACGCGCCCGGCCGGCGACTCGCCTACTCCATCGCGATGCTGGAACTGCAACGGCCGCTGCGCCCCGCGGGCGTCGAGGTCGCGCCCGAGGTGGAGAACTGGACCCACACCGAGTGGAGCAAGTCCGACACCCAGACGTGGTCGGAGATGGTGGCCGCCCACCTGTCGGGCGCGGACGCCCTGCTGCTCGACGTGTTCCCGTTCGTCACCGGCGACCCCGGCCGCTACCCCCGGGTCGGGCGGATGCTCACCCGGTCCCGCCCGGCGCTGGACGCCACGGTCACCGGCGCGTTGGAGACCTTCGGCGTCGGCGTCCCCTGGTGGGAGGACACCGCCGCCCACGTCCACGGCGACGGGACGCTCGGCGGCCTCGCGGCGGACCCGCTGCGGGCCGCGGAGTTCCTGCTCCCGTACGGCATCCCGGTCCGGGCGGGCGTCGCACCGGTCACCGCGCTGTTCGGCGCGACGGCCTGGGCGGTGCCGGACCCGGCGGAACTGCTGCGCGGCGGGGTGCTGCTGGACGGCGCCGCCGCGGCGATCCTCACCGAGCGCGGGTACGGCGAGCTGCTCGGAGTGTCGGTGACCGAGGTCGTCGCCCGCGAGACGACGTCGCCGCGGCCGTACGCCGTGGAGCGAGTCCGGGACGGCGGCGCGCTGCTCAGCGTCAACGTGCAGGCGGCGGTGGCCCGGCTGACGGCCGCGGACGACGCCGAGGTGTGGACGGACGTGCTCACCCCGCGCGGCGAGCACTGGGGCGCCGGACGGGTGGCGCACGTCAACACCCTCGGCGGACGCGTCCTCACCATGGCGGCGTGCGCGCCGGAGCTGCTGGGCCGGTGCGACGACGGGCGGCTCCTGGCGCAGGCGGCGGTCCGCTGGCTCGGCGGGCCACCGCCGATCCCGGGCGGACCGGATGACGGGCCACCGCCGGTCGCGGCCGATGCGACGCCGGACCGGCCGGGCGGCGGGTGGTCGTCGATGTCGGGCAGGGCGGACAGTAGGTCACCTGGACCGCCTGGGCTGCCCGGGTTGCCGCTGGTCTCGGGCGGGCCGTACCTGATGCCGCAGTACGCGCGGGTGGGCGGCCGGTGGCGGCTGGCCGTCGCCAACGGCTCGGCCGACCCCGCCGCACCCGTCGTCACCGGCGTCCCTGCCGGGGCCGGGCTCCGCGCCACCCTGTTGGAGCCGCTCGCCGAGCCGCGGGAGGTCACGGCGCGGCGGGACGGCGACCGGGTGCTGGTCGACGCGGGGGTGCCGCACCGCGGGTATCTGATCATGGAGTGGTAGCTGTGCTCATGGCGACGCTGCGCGTCGCGGCTCGGGGGCTTGAGTCCGGTGTCTTCCCTCGTCGTTCGCTCGCTGCGCTCGCTCACTCCTCAGTCCAGGCACCGGCGCCCCTCGCGGTCAGGCCGGGAACTCGAAGCGGGGGGTGGAGCGGCTGAGTATCGCGCTCTGCGGGGTGGAACCCCACACGCGGCCCAGCTCGCCGGTGACCGCGGCCACCAGGTCCGGGACGTCCGTGGACGCGGTGTCGTGCATCGCCTCCGTGACGATCAGCACGGTGGCCGTCGTGTCCCGGATGGCCGAGTAGCCGCTCTGCCGGTTGGTCCACCGCCGGGCGTGCGCCCGTCCCGCGGCGTCGGCGAAGATCACCTCGCCCGCGTCGGGGTGCTCCGTCTCCCCGGAGAAGGTCTGGTACACCTCGTCGCCGTCCGCGTGCCGTACGTCGAGCCCCTTGGAGACCCGGGAGAGGTCGATCGCCGCCACCGGGATCGCGAACGCCAGCGAGATCGCGTTGCACAGGTCGATCAGGGGGTGGATTCGCGGGAGCACCCTCTCCTTCCTGAACCGTCGCAGCAGCGCCTCCGAGGCGCATCGGTACTGGGTCGGCTTGAGCCCCATCCGGGAGAACGCGCGCCGCCAGGCCTGTATCTCGGGGAACCCGGTCTCCGGGCCGTCCGCGAGCCGGGACTCGGCGATCGCGGTGTACACCGCGATCCGGGACTCGGCGGAGACGTCCGCGGTGATCCCGGTGGCGAACACGGCACCGGCGACGAGCTCCGGGTATTCCGCCCAGACCTCGGGCGAGTGCTGCAGATGCATGGGATGGACCTCTGTCGTGGGTCGGGTCAACGGTCGGTGAGGGCGAGCCGGACGCCGAGCGCGACGAAGGAGGCGGCGAAGACCCTCGCCAGCCACGCCGTCACCCGCGGCCGGGAGACGACCTGATCGCGCACCGAGGCAGCGAAGATTCCGTAAACGGTGAAGACGGCGAAGGTGATCAGCATGAAGACCGCGCTCAGCTCCAGCATCCGGGCCGTGGAGCCCGGGTCGCCGGTGTTCACGAACTGCGGCAGGAACGCCAGGAAGAACATGGTCAGCTTCGGGTTGAGGAAGTTGACCAGCACGCCGTAGAGGATCACCCCGGAGGCCGGGCGGGGAGCGGCGTCCTCGCTCACGACGACCGCGCCCCCGTCCCTGAACGTGGCCCACGCCAGGTACAGGAGGTAGGCGACCCCCAGGTACTTCAGGACCTGGAACGCCACGGCGCTCGCGTGCAGCAGCGCCGCCAGGCCGGTGACCGTGGCCACCAGGTGCGGCACGACGCCCAGCGTGCAGCCGAACGCGGCGACGACGCTCGCGCGGCGCCCCTGGGACAGGGCGGCCGACAGCGTGTAGACGACGCCGGTGCCGGGGGTGGCGACCACGATGAGCGCGGTCACCAGGAATGCGACGCTCACTACCCGCCTCCGAGGTCGTCCGGTCCCTGCCGGGCGGGGACCGCCCGGCTCGCGAGTTCACCCTGCCGCCACAATGGTCCGATGGAAAGGTCCAATGACGACGCTTGGGACAGGTCCATAAGGTCCGGCTCGGACTTCCTCCAGTTGAACATCGGCGACGCCCCGGCGGGCGGGCTGGCCGACTGGCTGGCCCGGCGGCTCCGGCTCGCCATGGCGGACGGCAGCCTGCCGGTGGGCAGCCGGCTGCCGGCCACCCGGGTTCTGGCCGGCGAGCTGGGGGTGTCGCGTGGCGTCGTCACCGAGGCGTACCAGCGGCTGAGGGAGGACGGGCACGTCGCCGGGCGCGGCCGGGCCGGCACGGTCGTCGTCGCGATCCCGGTGACCGCGCCGCCGCCCGCGTCGGCGGACGCTCCTCCGTCCGCGTTCCCGGTGCGGCCCGCCGTACCCGCCGCCCCCGTGACGGGCGGGCCGTTCGCCGACCCGCCGGGCGACGACGTCTTCGACGTGCTGCGCGCGGCCCCCGCCCGGATCGACCTGTCACCGGGCGTGCCCGACCTCGCGGCGTTCCCGCGGTCGGCATGGTTGCGCGCCGAGCGCGCGGTGCTCGGACGCCTCCCGGCGACCGGACTCGGGTACGGTGACCCGCGCGGGACCCCGGAACTGCGTCTCGCCGTGGTCAACTGGCTGGCCCGCAACCGCGGCATCAGGGCGGACCCCGACGAGGTGCTCGTCGTCTCCGGCACCTCCCAGACCCTCGCGCTGCTCGCGCGGGTGCTACGGGACGACGGGATCCGGCGGGTCGCGGTGGAGGACCCGGGATCGCTCGGCGCCCGCCTGCACCTGCGCCACTGGGGGATGGACACCCCGCCGGTCCCCGTCGACGACGAGGGGATCCGCGTCGGGGAGCTGCGGGCGTCGGGCGCCCCCGCCGTACTGGTCACCCCGGCGCACCAGTTCCCCACCGGGGTCGTGCTCGGCGGCGGGCGCCGCCGCGAGCTGGTGCGCTGGGCCGCCGACGGCGGGCTGGTCGTCGAGGACGACTACGACGCCGAGCACCGCTATGACCGGCCCCCGGTCCCGGCCCTGCGGGCGATGCTCCCCGGGCGGGTCTGCTACGCCGGCAGCGTGTCCAAGCTCCTGGCCCCCGCGTTGCGGACGGGATGGGTCCTCGCGCCCCACCGGTACCGGGACGCCCTCGTGGACGCCAAGCGGTACGCCGACCTCGGCAACGCCGTACTGCCGCAGCTGGTGCTGGCACGGCTGATGGAGTCCGGGGAGATGGAACGGCACCTGCGTTTCCTGCGGCGGCGCCACCGCCGCCGCCGGGACGCGATGGTCGAGGCGATAACGGCCCGTCTCCCGGGGGCCGTCGTGCACGGCGCCGCGGCGGGTCTGCACGTGACGGTCACCTTCGACGCGGACTTCGCCGACACCGACCTGGCCGCGGCCGCGCTCGCCCGCGGGGTGAAGGTCCAGCCGCTGTCGTGGCACCGCCAGTGCCCCTCCCGCCCCGGGCTCGTCCTGGGCTACGCGGTCAGCACGCCGGCCGACATCGCGGCGGGCGTGGCGGCCCTCGGCGCCGCCCTACGCCACCTGACGTGACCCGGGCCTCGGCGCACGACGCAAGGGCCGGCCGTTCCCTCCGTCCGCCCAAAGGGTGGCCGTTCACCGCCGTCCACCCATGGGGTACGCCGGGGCGACCGTGGCGCACCGATTTCGGCGGCATATTTTCTCGGTACATCGATACGGTGATTCGACATTACAAAATCCATGCCTTACGCCGGACAGTCGTACGAGGTGATGGCGAGGTTCCGGTGTGGGGGAAGCGATCGTCTTCTTTCCATGTACTTCGCCCGATTCGCCAAGGGACGAGATGGAGTCAAGGACATGGTCGAGTTGATGCGGATCGCGCAGAAGCGTTAAGGCCCGCTCCGCGGGTGCACGCCCGGCGCCTGGCGTCGGGGGACGTGGCCTTCGCCGTGACCCGGAACACCCGGTTCGGGAGGAGTTACGCTGAAGCGGTGGCGGACTCCTCGGCGGGACACGGACCGATGGAAGAGAGCGACCGGGAGAAGCGGCTGAGCCGGTACTGGGACCGGCAGGCCGGCTCCTACGACCGGCGGATGGCGTCCGTGGAACGCAGGTTCTTCGGCGACACCCGCCGGTGGCTGTGCCGGCAGGCGGCCGGTGACGTTCTGGAGGTGGCCGCCGGCACCGGCCTGAACCTTTCCCACTACCCGTCCGGCATCCGGCTGACCGGGGTGGAGCGGAGCGACCCCATGCTCGCGGTCGCCCGCCGCCGGGCCCGCGACCTCGGTCTGGCGGCCGACCTGCGGCAGGGCGACGCGCGGGCGCTGGAGTTCCCCGACGAGCGCTTCGACACGGTCGTCTGCACGTTCTCACTGTGCGCCATCCCCGACGAGGGGGCGGCGCTCGCCGAGATGGCGCGGGTCCTGCGGCCGGGCGGTCTGCTGCTCCTGGCCGACCACGTGGTCTCGACCTCCTGGCCGGTCCGGACGCTGCAGGCGCTGGCCGACGCCGTCTCCGTGCCGCTGCAGGGCGAGCACTACCGCCGCCGTCCGCTGCCGGGGGTGCGCGCGATGGGGTTCGGGATCGAGCGTCACGAGCGCCTTAAGCTCGGCGTCATCGAGCGGTTCGCCGCCCGCAAGCCCGCCGCCGCCTGAATCACAGGACCTGGAAACCCGCCACCGCCGGGCCGCAACGCCCGCCCGCCGCCACCCGGGCCGCAACGCTCGCAACTCCGCCGCCACCCGGGCCGCAACGCCCGCGACCCCGTCATCGCCCGGGCCGCAACGCCCGCCCCGCTGCCACCGCCTGAAGCGCAGCACCCGGCCCACCGCCCGAGCCATGGCGTCCGCCAGTCCGCCGGCCCGCGGGGCCGGAACGCCCCGCGGGCCGGGTGCGGTCAGCCGCCGCAGGTGGCGACCGCGAACGTGTCGGACAGCACCTTGTAGGACTCCCGGACCCTTGTCTTCTTCGTGGCCGTGTCGATCCGCAGGACGCGCACCCGGGCCGGCCGGGAGCTTCCGTCGTACATGACGAAGTGGGCGGTGACCTGCTCCGGCCCCGTCCAGGCCAGGGTTTCGGGCGCGCTCCTGCCGACCGGCACCCGGGTCAGCACCCTGCCCGACGCGAGGTCGTGGACGACGACGTCCCACCGGCCGCGCTTCTCCTGCGCCGTCACCACGGTCGCGCCGTCCGCGGCGAGGCCGTAGGGGGCGTAGACGCCCTCCTCGTCCAGGGTCCGGCCGCGCAGCCGTTCTCCGGACGGTCCGAGGACGCGCAGGGTCGTCTCGGTGGTCTCGCCGTACGTCAGAAGTTCGTCGTCGTCGGCGCTGAACCCGAGAAGCACCCGGTTCCACGGCACGGTCCAGAGCGGCGCGCCGCTCGCGGTGTCGTACACCCGGGTGGGCAGCTTCCGGTCCTCGGGGAGGACGACCGCCAGGCGGGTGCCGTCCTGGGACAGGATCAGGGTGACGTCGTCCATCCCGACGCGGGCGGGCAGCGCGCCGGCCATGGCGCGGACCTTCCCGCCGATCTCCCGGACGACCAGCCTGCCGTCGGACTCCCTGAAGTAGGCGACGTGCAGGCCGTTGCCGCTGACCTCGATCGGCGCGACGGAGTACTTCTGCGGCCTGCCTTTCGCGTCCAGCGGCGTGATGCGGGCGTCCGCCAGTCCCCGGCGTTCACCCCCGTGGGTGACCAGGCGCCACTTCCCGCAGGGATACTGCACCTCGTGCCTGTCGGAGCAGCCCCGCACCGAGGCGTACCGGACCGCCTCCGAGTGCGGCACCCCGTCCGCGTGACGCTCCGCGCCCGAGCGCGGCATCGCGTCCGCGGCCCCGTTGTACGGCGTAGCGCCCGCGTGGAGCGCGGCTCCGCCGTACGGCACCGCGCCCGTGGCCCCGTTGTACGGCGTCGCGCCGACGTGGAGCGTGGCTCCGCCGTGCGGCACCGCGTCCGGGTGGGCGGCGATCCCGCTGTACGGTGTCGCGCCCGTGTGGTGTGCGGCTCCGCCGTACGGCGCCGCCTCAACCCGCGGTGCGGTACCGGCGTACCGCACCGATGCGGCGTTGGCGGTGTGGATTCCCCCGAACGCGGTGGCTGCCAGGGCCACCGCCACAACTGATGTGATCTCCGGCCTCATCGGACCTCCCAGTCGACGAGTCCCCCGTATGGACTCCACCCGGTTGGACCGCCGGACCTGAGAGTAAGTTCGACCGGATCAGTCCGGCTTTCGTTGGACTTGTCCGCGTTCCGCGCGGGCTGGCGCCGACCGTGCAGCCGTTCCACGCCTCGCCGCCACCGTCGTCGTCGCAGCCACCGTCACCGTCGCCGTCGTCCGCGTCGCGGCCTGGGAACGGTGCCGCTCACGGACTCGCTCGCGGCCCTGGGAACGGACTCGCTCACGGTCGGTGAGGGCTCTCTATCCGTGGTCCGCCGGGACCGCCGGTTCCGGGGTGGAGGTCGCGGTGCGCGGGCGCAGGGCGGCGGCCAGGAGCGGTACCAGCACGATCACACCGGTGATCACTCCGAACGCCGCCGGGTAGGACAGGCCGTCCGCGATCCAGCCGGTGACGGCAGGGGCGAGCAGCCCCGACAGGTACGTGATGGTCGCGACGCCCGCCACACCGTCCCCCGGCGTCGGGCCGACGTTGCCGGCCGTGACGAACACCAGCGGCACGATCACCGCGATGCCGAGCCCGAGGAGGGCGAATCCGGCGATGCCCATGGCGGGCACGCGGGAGGTGACCACGACGGCTCCGCCGATCGCGGCCACGACGCCGCCGGCCTTGACGGTCGCCACCGGTCCGAAGCGCCGGACGAACCGGTCCCCGGCGAGACGGGCGCCCGCCATGCAGAACATGAAGACCGTGTAGCCGGCGGCGGCGACGCCGGGCCCGGCATCGGTCACCTCGGTCAGGTAGAGGGCGGACCAGTTCGAGCTCGACCCCTCGGCGAAGGTGGCGCAGAACCCGAGGAGCCCGATGACCGCGATGGCCCGCGAGGGCAGGGCGAAGCGGCGCGGCGGCGGAGCGTCGGCGGAAGTGGTGTCGGCCAGCAGGCCGCGCCCCGCGACGGCGGCGAGGGCGACCAGCACGAGCGCGGTCACCCCGAGATGCAGGCGGGCGTCGATCTCCGCCTGGGCGGCCAGGGCTCCGGCTCCGGCGGCGACCAGGCTGCCCACGCTCCACATGCCGTGCAGCCCGGACATGATGGACCGCCCGAGGTGCCGCTCGACCACCACGGCGTGGGAGTTCATCACCACGTCGCTCATGCCGGCGGCGGCGCCGTACAGCAGGAACGTGGGGAACAGCCAGGCGGGCGCGGGCATGAGGGCGGGCAGCGCGAGGGCCGCGCACCACACGGTGATCAGGAGGCGGGTGGCGATGGTCCCGCCGAGGCGGTGGGCCAGGCGGGCGGCCATCGGCATCCCCACGAAGGCCCCGACCGACGGGCAGAACAGGACGAAACCGAGGGTGGCCGGGCTGAGGCCGAGATGGTCCTGGATCCAGGGGATGCGGGTGGCCAGGCTGCCCGCGACGGCGCCGTGGAGGGCGAAGACGGCGGTGATGGCACGGTGGGGGCTCATGACGGAGAATCTAACAGGCAGGCTTCCTGATGAAAAGATGAACAGGCAGGAACCCTGACTAATATGGCGGGATGAAGACCGCGACCCCGGCCACGGCCCGGGCGATCAACGATCGGCTCGTCCTCGACCTGCTGCTCGAACGCGGTCCGCTGACCGCACCGCAGCTTCGCGAGCTCACCGGCCTGTCCAGACCCACCGTGTCCGACCTGATCGAACGGCTGCGGGACGGCGGCCTGATCGAAGTGGCCGGAGAATGCGGCGAGAACCGGCGGGGGCCGAACGCCCGGCTGTTCGGGATCGTGGCCGGCCGCGCCCACGTGGCCGGGGTGGACGTGCGGCGCACGGCGGTCAACGTGACGGTCGCGGACATCACCGGCCGGACGGTCGGCTCCGCCGTACGCGACCTCCCCGGCTCCGGCGGGACGCCGGGCCTGTCCGCGCTCATCGGGAGCGCCGTCGCCGAGGCCGCCGCGGGCCGGGCCCTGGACACCGTCGTACTCGGCGCCCCCGGCCTGGTGGACCCGAGGCACGGCGACCTGGTGGCCCCCAACGACGTGCCCGGCTGGGAGCCCGGCCTGCTCCAGGAGGTACGGCGTGACCTGGACGTCCCGGTGACGATGGAGAACGAGGTCAACCTCGCCGCCGTCACCGAGCACCGCACGGGAGCCGCCACCGGACGCGACGACTTCGTGCTGCTCTGGCTGGACGATGGCCTGGGCTCCGCGCTCGTGCTGGACGGCCGGGTACGGCGCGGCGCGTCGGGCGGCGCGGGCGAGATCGGCATACTCCGAACGGCCGGCGGATCGCTCTGCGACCTCGTGGTGGCCGACGTCCTGCGCGATCTCGGCCGGGACGACGCGGCCGGGCGGATCGCCGCCTGCGCCTTCGCTCTCGTCGCCATCCTCGACCCCGGCCTGGTCATCCTCGGCGGGAGCATCGGCCGCGAGGGCGGCGACGACCTCGCGGAACTGGTCGAGGGGCGGCTGCGCGACCTGTCCCCGGCCCCGACGGAGGTCCGCGCGAGCACGGTGGAGGGCAACGCCGTACTGCAGGGCGCGGTCCTGACCGCTCTGGATCTCGCGCGCGACAGGGTCTTCGGCTGATCCCGCCGTCCACGGAAACCGTCCGGAGAACGCTCGCCGACGAGGCGAGGGGAGCGGTGATCGGCTCGTGGGAAACGGCCGTCGGCGGGGAGTGAGAGCCGTGATCGGCCTGTGGGGAATGGCCGCCGGCGGGAGAGGCGGGAGTCATGATCGGCTCGTGGGGAACGGCCCCGATGGAGGTGGCGGGAGCGGTGATCGGCCCGCGGGAGGACGGCCGTCAGCGGGATGACGGACGCTGTGATCGTCTCAGCGGCGGGACGCCTCGGCGGCACGGCACGCGAACCTGTATTTTCTCGTTGTAAGGTTCTCCGATTTATCCGACGAGTCGACGCCTTTTCTGGGGGCGGGGTTTTGGGCAGAGGAACCGTCATCGGCGGGCGTTACGAGCTGGATCCAGCATCCCGCCGTTCCGGTGGAATGGGGGAGGTCTGGTTCGGTTACGACAACCGTCTGGACCGGCGGATCGCCATCAAATTCATTAAAACCGCCCGGTTTCCCGATGGCCGTC
Organism: Streptosporangium sandarakinum; assembly: GCF_050942225.1. Classification (NCBI taxonomy): domain Bacteria; kingdom Bacillati; phylum Actinomycetota; class Actinomycetes; order Streptosporangiales; family Streptosporangiaceae; genus Streptosporangium; species Streptosporangium sandarakinum. Next base: position 6,671,145 of record NZ_CP192034.1, on the reverse strand, counting down.
CGGACAAGGAATTGGCCAGGCGTTTCGTGCGCGAATCACGAATTACGGCCAGACTAGAACACCCCGGCGTGCCCACCGTTTACGACTGCGGCCCGCACGGCGACGACCTCTACATGGTCATGCAGCTCGTCAGGGGCCACCCGGTCTCGGCGCTGCTCGACGAGACCGAGATCCCCGTGGCCTGGGCCGCGGCCATCGCCGCGCAGGTGTGCTCCGTGCTGGCCGTGGCCCACGCCGGGGCGCTGGTGCACCGGGACCTGAAACCCGGAAACCTGATGCTCTGCCCCGACGGCACGGTCAAGGTCCTCGACTTCGGCATCGCCGCCGCCCTCGCCTCCGCCGGGGCGGACGCCGCCGGTGGGGAGATCCGCCTCACCAGGACGGGCGAGGTGCTCGGCACCCCGGCGTACATGGCGCCCGAGCAGGCCATGACCGGGGCCGTCGGCCCGCGCAGCGACCTGTACTCCCTCGGCGTGATCCTCGACGAGATGCTCGCCGGGGACAACCAGTTCACCGCCCCCACGGCGCTGGCCACGATGCGCAACCACACCGACGTCCCGCCCCGGCCGCTGCGCGCCAGGCGGCCGGACGTCCCCGAGGGCCTGGAACGCCTCGTCCTGTGGCTGCTGGCCAAGAAACCGGAGGACCGGCCGGGCGGCGCGGACGTCGTCTACGACCGGCTGCTGGACTTCTGCCGCGAGCTGCCGCCCTTCCCCGGTTACGTCGACCTGGACACGCCCCACCCGGCACGGATGTACGCCACGGTCGTGGGTCGCATCACCGCCCCGCCGCCCACCGGACGGCCGCCGTCTGCCGAACGGCCGCCACACGCCGAACGGCCGCCACACGTCGGACGGCCGCACACCGAGCGGACGTCACACGCCGAACGGACGTCATACATCGAACAGGCCCCCCACGCCGAACGGCTGCAGCACCGCGAACGGCGGCCGGACGGTGAACGGACGCCGCGCCGCGAATGGCCACCGTACGGCGAGCACCGGCCGGGCCACGAGCGGCACTCGGGTCACGAGCGGCATCCGGGTTACGAACGGCCGGGTTACGAACGGCCAGGCTACGAGCGGCACTCGGGTTACGAACGGCCGGGGGACGAGCGGCACTCGGGTCATGAGCGGTCGGGCTATGAGCGGCACTCGGGTCATGAGCGGCCGGGTCACGAGCGTCACCCCGGCCACGAGGGGGATCCGGGCCGTGAACGGCGCCCCGGCCACGAACGGCAACCGGAGTACGGGCGGGGCCCCGCCCATCCGGTGCGGCCGGCGCGGTTCAGGTTCGCCGCCGGGCTGGTGCAGATCGAACACGAGGACATCGAACGGGCCCGCCGGGAGGCCGAGGCGCTCAAGGCGGCGTCCCGTTTCGGCCAGGCGGCCGACGCGCTGGCGGAGATGGTGGGCCCCGCGGTCGGGTCGTTCGGCCCGACCAGCTCCGAGGTCATCGGCCTGCGGATCGAACTCGCCGAGCTCCTCTTCCTCGGCGGGGACTACCGCAGGGCGGCGCCGGAGTTCCGCCGGCTGGCCGCCGACGTCGCCGCCGTGGAAGGCCCCGGCAGCAACCTCGCCCTGCGTTGCCGGCTGATGGAGGCCAACTGCCACGCGGCCGTGGGCGAGACGGACCTCGCGCTGTCCGATCTCCGCCGGCTCCTCGACGAAGAGAGACGGTTCGGCACCGACGAGGACCGCCTCCTCGAACTCCGCTGCCAGATCGGCCTGGTGGAACTCGGCTCGGGCCGTACGACACGGGCCGGACGCACGCTGGGCCGCCTGCTGTCCGACCTGGAACGCAGGTACGGCCCGCACCACGCCAACGCCAGGAAGGTCCGCGCCATCCTGGAGAACCTCGGCGACCGCTGACGTCGGGCCGATGAAGATCGGCCTTCCCGGGCGGCTCGCCGGGATCCGGCGCTCCGCTCACGTCGCCCGCCCTCCTGTCCATCCCGTTGACCCCCCAGGGAAGTACTCGTGCGCCGCTTTCGCCCCGGCCACCGCGACCGTTCCGGCGGAACCTCCTCCGATGGCGCCTCCTCCGATGGCGCCTCCTCCGATGGCGCCTCCTCCGATGGCGCCTCCTCCGACGGCGCCTCCTCCGACGGCGCCTCCTCCGATGGCGCCTCCTCCGACGGCGCCTCCTCCGGCGGAACCTCCGGAGGAGGCGTCGATCCCTCCCGTACTGCTGATCCTTCCGAAGGCGCGGCCTCTTCCGGAGGCGCCGGCCCCTCCCGAGGTATCGATCCCTCCGGAGGCGCCGGCCCTTCCCGAGGTGCCGCACCCTCCGGCGGCGCCGAGGTCTCCGGTCGCCGGTACCGCTTCGGGCGGCTCGCCGCGCTCGCCGCCGTCGGCTACGCGACCGCGGTCGCCGGGTCCGTCGCCGTCGCCGCGGTCATGGGCGAGGGCGACGCCGCCTGGTGGCTGGTGACCCACGAGGCCGGACCGAAGCCACCCTCGTCCCCGGGATGGTTCTGGCTGCCGCTGCTCCCTTCGGGCGCGTTCCAGGGGTGGATGCTGTGGCAGATCCTCCGCGGACGGGTGGCCGGGCCGTTCCGGGCGCCGGACGGAGACGTCCGTCGGCTGCGCGCGATGCTCTACGTCGACCTGGTCTGGTATCTGGTCATGGCCACGGCGCCGTTCCCGGTCCCGTGGACGGGTGTCGTGCACGGGTTCATGTCGCTCGCCCTCGCGGTGCTGTTCCACCGGGTGCTGACCGGGGCCTCCCGGTTGCTCCGCCGTACCGCGCTGGTGGCCGGACTGGTCGCCGCGGTCTCCTCGGTCGGCCAGGAGACGGCCGACCTGCTCGACCTGCACTTCGCGGAGCAGGTCTTCGACCTCGTCGGGCTGAGCGGGCTGCTCTCGTCGTTCTGGATGGTGCTGGTCCTGGTGGCCCAGGCCCGGGACGGCCGGTGGGGCAGGGCCACGGTGTGGTCGGGGGTCGGCAGCCTGCTGCTGCCCGTTGTCCTCACGGCCCTGTTCTTCAGTGACTTCGTCTGGTCCAGCGACCTCGCCTGGTTCGACGGCTTCGCCCTGCCCGGCAGCCCCGGCCTCCTGTTGCTCCACGGCGTCACCGGCGCCTTCCACCTCTTCGGCCCGGTGTGGCTGGCCCGGTCCGCCCACGACCTCGGCGACCCGCGCGCGCGGGCCGTGCCGTACGAGGAGAGACGTCCCCCGGTCCGGGCCCCGCTCGGACCGTGGCCACCGGCGGTCGCCGCGGTGGCGCTGCCGATGGTCTCCGCGGCCGTCAATCTCGCGTACGGCCTGCCGTTCTGGTTCGGGCCGAGGGGGATGATCGAGTACGTCCTTCCGGCGCTCCCGGTGCGTCTCATGCCCGGGAGCCTGCCCCTGCTCCGGACGGGCTTGGACCTCCTCGCGGGGCCAGTCGGCCTCACCGTGGCGGCGCTGGCCGCGGTGGTGCGCAGGACGCGCGGTTCGGCGCGGTGGGCGGCGGGCGCGCTGCTGCTCAACGCCGCGGTGGGGGTGGTCGTCACGCTCACCGCCCCGACGGGCCCGCTGGGAGACGCGACCTGGGCCGCCGTCGACGCGTCGGCGGGCAGTCAGCCGGACTTCATATCCGAGGGCTTCCAGGCGTACCTCACCTGGGTGTCCGCCCCCGAATCGGGAGCCGGCGGACTCCTTCCCGGCTTCTCGCCGCTGTGGGGCAGCGCCGCCTTCACCGCCTCCGCGATCATCCTGCTGCTTCGGTACGGCGGACGCCCCGCCCGCTCGCCGTACCGGACGGCCGCGGCGGCCCTGGCGGTGACCGCGGCGCTCTGCCTCGTCCCCGCGGCCGACCACGTGCGCGGCCCGTCCACCTCGCGGGCCGCCTGCGAACGGCTGCGGGCCACGGCGGCGGAGGACGGGCGGCGTGACGGACCCTCCCCGATGAGCGAGGAGACGCGGTTCGTGTGCGAGGTGCGCACCTCCGACGTCCTGCCGTCCGGGCGGAACGCGTCGGATCAAGAGCTGGTGGCGTACGGGCGCCGGTTGTGCGGCGTCCACACGCGGAACGACCCCGCCGAGATCGCCCGGATCCGCGCGGCCGACGGCGTCCACGTGCCCGGACTGACCCACACCCTCGGCGGGATCTGCCCGAGCGCCGCCGCGGTGGCCAGGGCGCGGGCCGAAGCTGAGGACCGCGAGTTCCGGGAGTGGGAGGCGGACCAGCGGCGCAGGTGCGACGCGATGCCCCGGCACCGGCCTCTGATCAGGCCGGACTCGGTGACGGTGCACCCGGAACCGGTGTGGACCGACTACGGCGAACTGGTGGCGAACGAGGATGATCCCGAGGCCGAGCCCTCCGGCGCCGACGCCTTCGATGCCGACCCTTCCGGCACCGGCACCGGCAGTACCGACAGTACCGACGCCTCGGATGCCTCCGACGCCGATCCTCGGGCCGACGAGACGCCGGACTCCACGCCGGACCCTCCTCCGGGGAGCGAGTTGACGGAGGCGGGGCCCGGCTACCTCGCGATCAGGGTCCACAGCGACTACCCGCTCTGCGTCACCGTCGAGCGGTACGCGCGCCGCCCGCCGGTGGAGACCCGGGGATGGCACCACGTCGTCGAGGTCGGCTACCGCAGCCCGACCGGGACGATCCTGGCGGCCGACCCGATGGGCGGTGAACCGCTGCCCGACCTCGCCCTGCGCGGCAGGAAGGGCCACTACCGGATCCGCGTCCACTACGCCTGGACGCCATGGAAGGGCGAGCGGCTCGGCGCGCAGCGACTGCTGATCATGGCGTATCCGGGCCGCGGGGACGAGGCCGTCGTCCACCGGCGACGCGTCGAGCCGTAGCGCCTACGTGCCGTGGGGGCCGACGGGGATCGGCCCCCACGGCGGAGGCTTCATCCGGCCGGACAGATCCATCGCGGCCACTGGCGGTTCCGCGCCTGTGTGGGGGCGGGCACGGCCACTGGCGGTTCCGCGCCTGCGCGGGGGCGGGAGCGGCCATTGACGATTCCGTGCCCGTGCCCGTGCCCGTGCCCGTGCCCGTGCGGGGTGCGGGGTGCGGGCGTTGACGGTTCCGTGTCCGTGCGGGACGGGGACGGCCGGTACAGGTGATCGTGCGATGGCGGAAAACCCAGGGAAAAGGCGGACAAACCGGTGTTATCGTTCCAGGGCCGGCCGCGGGACTCCGGCGCGACTTCCGGAACCCGCCTGTGAAGCGATGATTCGCAGTTCGTGCCCTCACACCCCGGCCGGCGCCGTACCTCCGCGACCACCGAGAGCAGGGCGACCGTCGTGACCGCCGAGAGCACGGAGACCTTCGCGGACCTGGTCGCCGCCGAGGACGTCCTGCTGTTCGTGAACGCCGCGATCACCTCCACCGGGCAGCGCGAGTTCCACTCCGGCGAGGACGAGCAGGGCCTGTCCCTGGGCTTCCTCCACGAGTACCTGCTCGGCAACTACCGCGACCTGTACGCGGCCACCCTCGCCCTGGACGTCAACGACCACAACGCCGCCCTGATCATCCGGAACCTGCTGGTCACGGTCGGCGAGGCGGACCCGGAGCGGCGCCGCGCCGAGGGGCGTCTGATCGCCCGGCGGCTGGCCCTGCTGCCGCCGCCCCGGGTCTACCGGCTGTTCCGCGAGCTGCGCCGCGCCAGGGTCAACAACCGCCGCACCAGGGCGATCATGCGGGACTGGCTGGCCGCCCGGCCCGACCTCGCGTTCGACGCGGTGAAGTACCGCGGTGCCGTCAAGACCGCCTTCCGCCACGCTCACCTGGAGCCGCGAGGTGAGCTGGGGACGTTCCTGTTCGCCCCGCGCCGGAAGGCGGCCTACGCCACACCGATCCTGGAGAGCTGGCGTCAGGCCCACTACCGGCAGGAGGCGATCTACGACCTGCCCTACACGGTGGCGGAGGGATTCGCGGCGAAGCACGGCATCCCCCGCGCCGCCTTCCTGGAGCGCATCGCGCCCCGGCTCACCCGCCTGGAACGGCTGCGCCTGCAGGAGTCGGCCAGCACCCTCAAGGCCGACGCGGTGCGCGCCGACCTCACCGCGATGCCGCTGACCCGGCTGGCGTCCTACGTGCTCGGCCTCCCGCTGGACGACCGCGTGCGCCGCCGCGCCGAACTGACGGAGGCGCTGCGCGCGGCGGCCCGCCGTACCGCGGGTGAGCAGGCTGGGCGCTGGGGGAGGGTGGCCGCCGTGCTCGACGACAGCTTCTCGGCGTACGGCTCGGCGCAGAAGCGCCGCCGTCCGCTCGCCGTCGCGCTGGCCTGCCACTTCCTGCTGGAGGCACTGGCCTCGCGGTACACGCCGCTGTGGCTGTCGGGCCGTTCGGATGCGCTGCTCGTCCGCCCGTACGGCGCGACGCCGCTCGGCGAGCGCGTCCTCGACGCCCTGGAGCTCGGACCCGAACGCCTCGTCATCGTCTCCGACGGCTGGGACAACGCGCCGCCGGGCCTGGCGGGGGAGGTGCTGCGGATCTGGCGCACCCGGCTCGACCCGGACGGCGCGTGCGGTGTCGTGCACCTCAACCCGGTGTACGACGCGGCCTCCTTCGACGTGCGGCGGCTGGCGCCCGGCGTGCCGTCCGCCGGGATCCGCGACGCCGAGAACCTGGTCGCCCTCGTGGAACTGGCCCGGTTCGCGGAGGGCCGTACCGGGCTGCCGGAGCTGCGCGCCCACCTCGCGCACCGCGTCGCGGCCTTCCTGGACGCGGAGTCCTCGGAGACGGCGGGCCGGGTGACGGACGAAGGTGACCCGGCGGCCGGGGCGGCGGGGGAGGACGTCCGACGGACACCAAGAGAGGATGCCCGGCGGACCCCGAGGGAGGAAACATGACGGAGGAGCTCACCCTCACCGGGCTCTCCACCCGTCCGGCGCAGACCTGGGGTGGCGTACGGCTCGTGCCGCTGGTCCGCGACGAGCCGATCGAGGACCTGCGGCTCGACGCCCGCCTCCACGGCGACCCCGGCCTCGACGAGGACGCCCGCGACCATTACGACGGCCCCGGCCTCGACGTCGTCGAGATCGGGCGCCGGGACCACTACATCTCCTACATCCCGCACGCGTTCGTGGCGACCTGGACGTCCGACGGCACGCCCGCCGCGGCGTACGGCACCCAGCTCCGGGACGCGGCGAAGGACGGTCCCGCGCCCCGCCGGATGCCGCTGCGCTTCCACCGCCGCATGGCCCGCCGCGAGGACCGGAACCGGCTGCGCTTCATGCCCCAGCACCTGGCGATGGAGGGCTACCTGGCGCTGCACTTCGGCGGGCCCGAGATCGCCTGGGAGGAGTGGTCGCACCGCGCGATCAGCCGCGGGCTCTCGCCCCGCGTCGAGGAGGCGTACACCGGCACCCAGGTCCGGGGACTGGCGGACGCGCTGCGCGTCTTCGAGATCCACCCCGGCCAGTGCGGCGTCGTCGTCTACGCGGCGGACGCGCTCGCCGCCGCGTTCGTGGTGCCGCACCCCGCCGACTATCGTGCCCTGCACGCCACCCTGGTCCACGACCTGTACGGCGAGCTGATCCACCACTACGCGACGCTCACCATGCCGGTGCCCGACTTCCGGGCCCGCATCGTGGACGCGGAGGTGCGCTCGCTCGCCGACCTGCGCGCGGCGGCCCGCCGCCAGACGGAGGAGTGGGCGGCCTTCCACGACCGGACCATGGCGGCCGGACTGCTCGGCCCCGGATACACCCACCGGCGCGTGTACACGATGGGCCGCTACCGGCTGTCCCGCTTCCTACCGCCCTTCGAGCGGCACCGGGAGAACCACATCGGTGAGCTCATCACGGACGAGAACGGCAGGCTCGCGTACCTCAAGACGTTCCGGCTGTCGGAGAACCAGGTACGGCGCGGCCACCTGCTGACCGAGCTGGCCGCGTGCGACTGGAACCTGGCCGCCACCGCCGCCGCGCTCGGCGTGACCGAGCCCGAGCTGGGCCTGCGCATCGAGGGCGCGGGCTTCGGGCACCTCCTGCGCCAGGACGTCCTCGACCACTACCGCGCCCACGCCCGCCGCTCGGGTCGCGCCCGCTGACCTGGACCGCGCCCGTTGGCCTGGGTCACGTCCCAAGCGGATGAGCGGTACCGGGTGCGCCCTGGGCGGAGGCACCGTCCGGCGCGGGTTCCGGGCGGGTGCGTCGTATCGGGCGTGCGTCCCGGACAGGTGAGCCGTACCGAGTGCGGGCCCCGAACGGTGAGTCGTACCGGGCACTCGGCTACGGTCCCCGAAAACCGGCCGCGAGCCAACCCTTGACCTTGTCACCGGCGTCACGGTTTAGCATCGCGGTCCTTCGGCACCGAAGGAACAGACACCGCTGATGAACGGACACCACCGATGACCATCACCGCCGACTCCGGCGACCGCGCGTCCCTGCTGGACCACGATCGGCGTTTCTTCGACGCGCTGGTCGCCGCCGACACCGCGGCGCTGGGCGACCTGCTGCACGACGACTTCGTCATCGTCGCCGTCAATGACGGCGCCGTCGCCACCGCGGCCGACCTGCTCGGCGCGGTGTCCTCCGGAGACCTCCGGTTCCCGGCCGTGCGGTCCTTCCCGGAGGAGGCCGTCGTCCGCCGTGCCGGGGACGTCGGCATCGTCGTCGGGCGGACCGAGATGAGCTTCACCGGTGACGACGGGACGGCCTTCACGGCCGGCAGCCGCTACACCCACGTCTTCGCCGCCGACCCGGCCGGAGGCTGGCGGCTGGTCTCCGCCCAGGGCACGGAGATCAGGCCCGCGCCGTAGCCGGGTCCTGCCGGAAAGGCCCGGCACGCGCGACCGGAGGCACGACCCGCACCGGCCGGCCTTGGGGCATGACCGATCGCCGGCTGGTGCCGGGGGACTCGTCGTGCTATTACTTGGACGACCGACCAAGTCGATCGACCAAGGCGATCGTCCGATCAGAGAGGCGGCACGCGGGTGAAGACGTCGGCGGAGCGCGGCCGGGAGGTACGGCGGAAGCTGCTGGACGCCGCGGCCGACCTCATCCCCGAACGGGGGTGGACCGCGGTCAGCACGCGGGTTCTCGCCGAGCGGGCGGGTGTCGCGCCCGGCCTGGTCCACTACCACTTCCCGTCCCTGCAGGCGCTGCTGAGCGAGGCGGCCCTCGACGTCATCCGCCGCGTCGTCGCGGAGACCGGTCCGCTGCTGGAGCGCGCCGAGACCCTGGACGACGGGCTGGCGGCGATGTTCGGCGCGCTCGACGCCTTCACCGGGAGCGACCCGGTGTCGGTGCTGTTCACCGAGACCTACCTCGCCGCCGCCCGCGACGAGGACCTGCGCCGCGAGCTCACCGCCCTGTTCACCCGGTTCCGCCGGGAACTGGTCGACTGGCTTCGGGCCCGCGGCCAGGAGACGCCGGAGGAGACCGCCTCGGTGCTGGCCGCCGCCCTCGACGGGATGATGCTGCACCGGCCGCTGAACCCGGAGCTGACGTCGGCGGCCGTCATGACCGTCCTGCGCCGCCTCCTCACCCGCCCCGGAGGCGACGATCGCCGCGCCGGAGGGTGAGGCGCCGACCGGGTCCCCCACATCGAAGAAGCCAGAAGGGCCGAGATGAGAAGAGCCGTGATCTGCGGGGCCGGAATCGCCGGCCTGGCCGCCGCCCAGCGCCTGGACGCCCACGGCTGGGACGTCGTCCTGGTCGAGAAGGCCCCCGGCCCGCGCCGCCAGGGATACATGATCGACTTCTTCGGGCTCGGCTACGACGCGGCCCGGAAGATGGGGGTCCTGCCCCGCCTGAAGGAGCTCGGCTACCGACTCGACGAGGTGCGTTACCTGGACGAGTCCGGCCGCCTCCGCGCCCGCCTGGACTACGAGCGCTTCGGCCGCGTGCTCGACGGCAGACTGCTGAGCATCATGCGCCCCGACCTGGAGCTGGCCCTCCGCGAGCGGGTGGCGGACCGCGTCGACCTGCGCTACGGCTGCGGCGTCACCGGGGTCGAGAACATCGGAGACGGCGAGAACGGCGGTGACGGCGGGCGTGACGGGGACGGCGGAGACGGCGGCGGCGTCCGGGTGACGCTCGCCGACGGCACGACGCTCGACGCCGACCTGCTGATCGGCGCCGACGGCATCCACTCGGCCGTGCGGCGACTGGTCTTCGGCGAAGAGGAGCGGTTCCTCCGCTACCTCGGCTTCCACACCGCCGCCTACGTGTTCGACGACCCCGAGGTCTACAAGGCGGTGAACGGTCGCTTCTGCCTCACCGACACGGCGGGCCGGCAGATGGGCCTGTACGGCCTGCGCGACGGCCGAGTGGCGGTCTTCACCGTCCACCGCGCCATCGACCCCGCCCTCCCGGAGGACCCCCGGACGGCCGTACGGCGGGCGTGCTCAACCCTCGGCTGGCTCGTCCCCCGGGCGCTGGAACACTGCCCCGAGCCGTCGGAGGTGTACTACGACCAGGTGGCCCAGATCGAGATGCCGCGATGGAGCCGAGGCCGGGTGGCGCTGCTCGGCGACGCCTGTGGCGCGGTGTCACTGCTGGCGGGGCAGGGCGCCTCGCTCGCCGTCGCCGGCGCGTACCTCCTCGGTGAGCGGCTCGCGACCGCCGACCCGGCGAGCCCCGCCGCCTCCCCGGACTCCGTGGAGTCGGCGCTGGCGCGCTACCAGGAGCGGTGGCGCCCGGTGGTCACCGAGAAGCAGAAGGTCGCGCGGAGCGGGGTGGAGTGGTTCCTGCCGTCGTCCCCGGCGCGGCTGCGGCTGCGCAGGCTCGCCCTGAGGCTGATGAACCTCCCCGGCCCTGACAGGTACTTCGGCACGGTCCTGATCGGCAAGTCCGCCGCCACCCTGGAGTCCCTCAGCGGAACCCGTTGACCGGGCGGGCACCGCCCGCCCGGCATGACCGGGGAGAGTACGGCGTCAGGCTTGGCTGCTGTCCTTGTGCTCGCCCCAGCCGTGCCAGCGGTCGATCTCGATCCAGGCGCTGACCCGCTTGCGGTCCCGCCGCGGGTACGGATTGCCCCCGTAGTGAATCGACAGCCGGTCGATGTCCTTCAGATCCTCGTCGTCACGTATCTCGACGACGCGCCCGATGATGCTGACGTGGGTGTACCAGTTACCCTCGTCGAGCACGGTGAGCGTCACCCGGGGGTCGTTGCGCAGGTGGTCCAGCCGCTTGCGGCCCTCGTCCATGTTGACCAGGATCCGGCCGTCGTCCTCCCAGAGGTACCAGGTGGCCGTGGAAACGGGCTGGCCGTCGGACCGGAGCGTCGCGATGACGGCGGGATTCGCCTTCCTCAACATCTCGATGGCGCCCTCGGGAAGCGGCGGGTTCGACATGGATTCTCCTCTTTCGGCTCAGCGCACCCGGTGATACGAGTGACGCGTGTGCGATTCATGAGAAGTATGTCCACAGCCCACATCCGAATACCGCCGGACCTCATGCTTCCCATCCGTCATCGCGACGGCAGGCGTGCGGGCTCGGCGGTCGCGACGGGGAGGTCCACCAGGTCGGCCGTGGGTCTCGCCGTTCACCGCCCCGACGCACGCCATGTACTCCTCGCGGACGAGCGGACCGGGGAGCATCCGCCCGCTCATCGCATGATTCTCAGCTCTTGCCGGTCGCCGGAGCGCAGCCGTCCGAGACGAAGTAGATCTCCATGGAGATCGTTCCGCCCGGTGCGGACAGGTCGTGGAAGTTCCGGGTGGCGGCGGCCCCGAAGACGCCCGGGTAGGCCTTGCGCGCCGCCTTGTTGACCCGGGTGGCCAGGCGCGCGCCCTCTCCCGGGCCGCCGCTCGCGCCGAAGGTCAGCACCATGCCGGCGTGCCGCCCCGTGAGCCGGTCCCGGTAGGCGAGCAGTTCCTTCTTCACCTGCGCGTTCAGCGCCTTGCCGTCGGCCCCGGGGCTCACCCGGAAGGTGACCTTCACCGGCTTGGCCTTCACCCCGGCGACGCGGGTCGCGCACGGGGAGGGACTCGGGGCCGGAGCGGCCGTGGCGCTGCCGGTCTCCGGCCCGGCCGACGCCTTCGGCGGCTCGGGCGGGGCCTGGGCGCCGAGCATGATGATCGTCAGGCCGAGAAGCAGGTCGGCGAAGAGCCAGCCGGCCAGCAGCGTCGGGCGGGAGACCCTCGGGCCGGCTCTCATACGGCTCCACCGGCGCCGCTCGGGACACCACCGGCCACGACTTCACCGTGAACACCACCGGCCACGGCACCACCGGTCACGACGCCGCCGGGTACACCGCAGGACGCGGCGTCGTCCGGGACGACCCCACCGGACGCGACGCCATCGGAGGTGACGAGGCCCGCCGCGGCGCCGTTCGGCACGGCGCCGCCGATCACGTCGGTCGCCCGGTCCAGCGCGTCCTGGAGCCGGGTGATGGCATGCGTCAGGTCGGAGAAGTCGCTCTCGGTGATCTCCTTGATCCGGAACGGCAGGCCCGCGAGGACGCCGTCCAGCGTGGCGGGGAGCCGGTCCAGGGCGTTCCGCGTGTCCTCCAGGACGTTGGCCGTCCGGCCCGAGATGCCGGAGACGGTCTCGATCCGGGAGGCGTGCGCGCCCGCGGCGTCCGACCAGGTGCCGAGGGCATCGCGGATCTCGGCGCCGACGGTGCCGAAGGCGTCCCGGAAGTCGGCCGACGTGCCGGTGAGCGCGGTGGCCAGCCGGTCGCCGACGGAGGCGACCGCCCGCTCGGTGCCGGCGCCCATCGCGCCGACGGAGACCGCGACGCGGTCGACGGCGACGCCGATGCCGGCGGCGTTGCCCGCCAGTTCACCGACCCGTGCGTCGAGGACGGCGACCGTCTTCCGGATGGTCTCGATGGAGCGGACCAGCTCCTCGTTGAACGACTCCCGCAGCCCCAGGGTGGTCTGCGAGATGGCGGTGGCCAGCTGGTCCCCGGCCTGCCCGACCGCCTCGGTGGCCCTGGTCCCCGCGTCGTCCACCACCGAGGAGGTACGGTCGACCGCCGTCGCGAGGTCGATGCAGGCGGCGTTGATGCCGGTGAGGTGCCGGTCGAGCGACCCGATGGAGCCCTGCACGTCGGCGGCGCCGGCCATGAGCGCGTCCGTGGCCTTCTGTGTCGCCTCCAGTGCCCGGGTCAGCGCGTCGACCAGTTCCGTCTGGGCGCGGCGGGTGGTGTTCCCCACCCTGTTGATCTGGGCCGCCGCCTTGGTGAGCTCGGCGGTGAAGCGCGCGGGGGAGGCCAGCCGTACCTGGCCGAGCGTGAGGCTCGCCCGGGTCAGGGCGTTCCTGAGCCTGCCGCGCAGCACCGCCAGCTCCCGGTCGAGGTCCCTCTCCCGCCGGTCGGCGGCGTCCTCCTCGCCGTTGCGGAGCCGGTGGTCGGCCACCGTCACGACGACGAGAACGCCGATGGCGGCCAGGGTGAGCAGGGCGACGTTGTCGAACTCCCAGAACTCGGCCAGCCTCCCGCCGAAACCCTGCTGCCACATCTCCAGGAACGGGTGCCGGGCCGCCTCGACGCCGTCGGCCTTGAGCGTCTGGCCGTAGGCGTCCGTCGCCATCTTCAGCCCGAGCCAGGTGACGACGATCGGCAGGAAGACCAGGACGTGGCTGAGAATCGGCACCCACCTCCGGAAGCCGGAGCCCCGGGAGGACGGCTTCGCCTCCGGAGAGCCGGGCAGGCCCCCCGAGTGGTCCCCGGCGCCGGACGGGAGCACCGTGTCGCCGGGCGCGAAGGCCGAGAAGAGATCGACCTCGCACCAGCGGACCGCCTTCCCGTCCTCCGGGATGTCGTCCTGCCCGGTCTCGGCGATCGCGTCGGCGAGGTCACGCAGCTGCTCGCCGCGCGCCGCCAGGTACGGGTGGTCGGCGAGGTCACGAAGCTCGGTGACGAGCGTGTGGTCGGTCACGGACGTCCGACGTCCTCTCGTGAGCAAGGGGGTACGGCGGGGCTGGACGGTTCCGATGGATCGATCCAGGAGGCAGCCTGCGCGATCATGATGGCAGATATCGCGCATTTCAACGAAGGCGGAGCCGAGCCCCGGCTCTCGGCCGGCCGTCCCGGAACGTTCGGCGTCCTCCGGTAACCCGATCGACCCATCCCGTGTCTCACCCGTACTGAGCGTCCCGCAGGCTCCTGGCCCGGTCTCCGTCGGAGGTGAGCGCTGAGTGGTCGGCGAGGTCGAGACCGGTCCGGGAGTCCCGGCGGCGGTGGACGCCAAGTACAAGATCTCCACCGGCCCCGACAGGCACAACGCCGACCTGTACCAGATGCTGGCGTACTGCACGGTGCTCGGCCTCGACCGGGGCCACCTGGTGTATGCCGAGGGGGAGGCCGAGCCGTACCGGCATGTGGTGCGCGGCGCGGGCATCGAGATCACCCAGCACGCCCTCGACCTGACCCTGCCGCCAGCCGGGCTGCTCTCGGCCGTCGAACGGCTCGCGGAATCGACCGCCCGCGAGGCTCCGGAACTCCACGCGACGGCATGAGGATTTCCCCTGACAGGTTTTGACTTTCCGTATGCAAGAGACAACCGATCGTGTAAGGATTATTGATCTTTTGCGGTCGCGGCATTCCGGAAGGGGTCGGTGTGAAGGCCAACGAGACGACGCTGCGGAAGCTCATCGACGGCGAGCAGGAGCTGCTGGTGCCGCTCTATCAGCGCCCCTACTCCTGGGAACGCGAACAGCTCACCGCGCTGTGGAAGGACATCGAGCTGCAGGCCGAGCAACTCGAACGGAGGCGGGACAACAGCCACTTCCTCGGCTCGGTCGTGCTCGCCCCCGGCCCGGACAACTCGCCCGGCAGGTCGCAGTGGCTGGTGGTCGACGGGCAGCAGCGCCTGACCACGCTCATGGTGGCCCTGTGCGCGCTCCGCGACTACCAGGCGGCCGAGGATCCCCTGCATCGGGCCCGGATCAACGAGACCCACCTGATCAACAAGTTCCAGTCCGGCGACCGGAGATATCGGCTGCTGCCGACCCAGGTGGATCGGCAGGCGTTCATCGACTGCGTCGAAGGGCAGCCGTTCGGCGAGACTCAGAGCCGGATCGCGAACGCCTACCAGTTCTTCCGCGGCAAGCTGGTGACGGTCGATGATCCCGCGGATCCCCACGACATCAAGCGCGTCGAAAGCGTCGTGCTCAACCGGCTGAACCTCGTGCAAATCGTCGTCGAGGACGATGACAACGCCTTCCGGATCTTCGAGTCCATCAACAACACCGGGATGCGGCTCAGCCAGGTCGACCTGATCCGCAACTACGTCTTCATGCACCTGCCGACCCGGGGACAGTACGTCTATGACGTCCACTGGCTGCCGATGCAGAGGCTGCTCGGGGCGAAGGGAATGGACCAGCTGATGTACCTCGCCCTGATCCTCGACCGGGGGGACGAGGCGCAGTACAACGACACCTATCGCGGTCATCAGGAGCTGCTCCGGGCCGTGACCCTGAGCAACAGGGACGTCGAGGTCCAGGTCGAGAGCTACGTCAAGGACCTCGCCCGCCGCGCCCGATACCTGCACCGGATCCTCGAACCCGACGGCGAGTCGGAGATCGACGCCCGCCTGCGCTTCCTCAACGAGTGGAAGGGCATCCCCGCCTACCCGGTCATCATGCGGCTGCTGGAGCTGCACGACAGCGGCGAGGCCACCGAGGACGAGGTGGTGGAGGCGCAGCGCTACATCGAGAGCTTCCTGGTCCGCCGGCTCATCGGGGGAGTCGCCACCAGCAGCCTCAGCAGGATCTTCATGCGGCTGACCCGGGAGCTGACCGGGGAGAGGCCCGCTGACGCCGTACGAACCGGGCTCTCGCCCGCCCGGCTGTACTGGTCGTCCGACGAGCAGTTCCGCGCCGACATCCGGAACCGGGCCTTCTACTGGCAGGGCCGTACCGCGCAGCAGAAGCTCGTGCTCCGCCGCCTGGAGGAGAGCTACGGGGCCAAGGAGGCCGTGGATCTCTCCGACAAGAAGATCACCATTGAGCACGTGCTTCCGCAGAGCCCGACGGCCGACTGGCTGGAACAGCTCACCACTGAGGGAGACACCGCGCGACTCCACCGGGAGCTGGTGCACACCCTCGGCAATCTCACGCTCAGCGGCTACAACTCCGAGCTCGGCAACATGTCGTTCGCCAGGAAGCGCGACTTCCTCGGCCGCAGCGGTCTCGCCATGAACCAGGAGATCGCCGAGCACGAGCGGTGGGGAAGAAGGGAGATCCAGGCCCGTGCTGACCGGCTCGCCGAGCGGGCCGTCGAGATCTGGCCGAGTCCGATCGACGTCGGCCCGGTCGGCCCCTCCCGGGACTGGACGCTGCTGCACGAGGCCCTCGCGGCGCTGCCTGCGGGCACCTGGACGACCTACGGTGACCTGGCCGAGCTGATCGGATCGCACGCCGTACCGGTCGGCGCCCACCTGTCGAAGTCCCAGGTGCTCAACGCGCATCGGGTGCTGAACGCGTCGGGGCAGGTCTCCAAGGGGTTCCGGTGGCTGGATGACGACGATGACCGTGACGTCCACGACGTCCTGCGTGCCGAGGGCGTCAAGCTCGACGAGGCGAACCGCGCCGACCTCGCGCAGCGGATGACGGCGCGGGAGCTGGCCGAGCTGCTCGATCTCCCCGGAGCGCTGAACCTCAGCGAGGCGGAGCTGACCGCTGACGACGGCCACACCAATGTCGGCGAGCATGAGGAGCGGTTCTTCCAGCAGCTGGGCGACGAGCGCGGTCCGCAGACGGCCGGCGCGGTCTCACGGCTGCTGGACTGGTGGCGCGGCCGCGGCGGCGAGGTGCAGTTCGGCCGGTCGGCGAGCGCCTCCTGCGCGCCCATCGTCAAACGCGGCACCGAGATCCTGCCCATCGTCCGCTTCTACACGAAGACGGTGGAGGTGCCGTTCGGGACGCTCAAGAAGCGCGTTCCGTTCGACGACCCGATCCTCCGCGACGAGCTGCGCAGGATGCTCAACCAGGCCCCGGGCGTGGAGCTGCCCATGGCCAAGCTGGAGCTCTATCCCTCCTTCGACGTCGACCTGATGGTCGACGAGGCCGTCTGGGACGTGGTCGTCGCCTGCCTCGACTGGTTCGCCGCTCGTGTCACCGCCCATGCCGAAGCGGCCGGTGACTGACCGGCCGAACCGCCCTAGGTCGGCGCGCCCGGTCTCACTCGACGGGCGCGCCGAACCACCTGGACAGCCGGTCGATCAGCTCCTCCTGGTCCTCGCCGACCCACGCCACGTGACCGTCCGGCCGCAGCAGCATCGCGGGTACGTCCGGCTCCTCGCCGTCGTCGACGATGTGGTCGACCCGGTCCGCCCACCCGGTGACCGAGAGCCGGCCGGTCCGGTCGAGCAGAAGTCCGCGGCCGCCGCGCATCAGCTCGTAGAGGCGTCCCCGCTTCAGCTTCACGTCCCGCAGCCGGCGGCCGAGCAGTTCGTGCCCCTCGCCGAAGTCGTAGCGGACTCCGATCGCGGTGATCTTCTCGATCAGGTGTCGGGTCACCTCCTCGAAGTCCATCAGTTCCGAGAGCAACCGGCGCATCGCCTGGGGTCCCGGCTCGGTGGACATCAGTACGGCTTGCGCGCGGGTGTTCTCCAGCACGTCGGCGGCCACGGGGTGTCGTTCGGCGTGGTAGCTGTCCAGCAGTCCTTCCGGTGCCCAGCCGTTGACCTGGGCGGCCAGTTTCCAGCCGAGGTTGAACGCGTCCTGGATGCCGAGGTTGAGCCCCTGCCCGCCCATCGGGGGGTGAACATGCGCCGCGTCGCCGGCCAGCAGTACCCGGCCGACCCGGTAGCGCTCGGCCAGCCGGGTGGCGTCGCCGAACCGGGAGAGCCAGCGCGGTGAGTGCGCGCCGAAGTCGGTGCCGGCGAAGGCCCGCAGCTGCCGCTTGAACTCCTCGAGGGTCGGCGGAACAGTACGGTCCTCGGCCACTTTCTCGGCGGGCACGATGACGCGGTACACCCCTCCGTCCCCGAGGCGTCCGGCGCCGAACCGCAGCTGGGTCTTGCGGACCTCCGCCATGATGGCGGCGACCGTCTCCGGATCCTCGGTCAGCTCCATCTCGCCCAGCAGCGTATCGATCTTGGTGGGCTCACCGGGGAAACCGACGCCGAGCAGCTTGCGCACCGTGCTGCGGCCGCCGTCGCAACCGACGAGGTAGCGCGAGCGCAGCCGCGTGCCGTCGGCCAGTTCGGCGGTCACCCCGTCCTCGTCCTGGCTCAACCCCACCAGCTCACAGCCGCGCCGGATCTCGACGCCGACCTCGGTGGCGTGCTCGGTCAGCAGGCGCTCGGTGATGGTCTGCGGGATACCGAGGATGTACGAGTGCGCGGTGTCCAGCCGGTCCGGCCACGGCTTGATGATGCCGGCGAAGTAGCCACCGACGTTGTACTGCTTGCCGTGCGCGAGGAACCGCTCCAGCAGACCACGCTGGTCCATCACCTCGATGCTGCGCACATGCAGACCGAGCGCGCGGACATACCGGGCGGGCTCCACCTCCTTCTCCAGTACGGCCACGCGCACGCCGTACAGCCGCAACTCGCCGGCCAGCATCAATCCGGTCGGCCCACCGCCGGCGATGATCACGTCGATCATGAACCCCCCATTCAAGGTTGCGTTTCAGCCAGTTGCTCCGCACGATCCGGAGGCGCGCACACCCGCGTCTTCGTCCGAAGTCTCCGCGACCGCGTCGTGAGCCCTACCGCCGGTTCGGCGCCCCGCGTGACCCGGACGACTCGACAGGAGCACACGTACTCGGTAAGCCGTGTTTCCACGGGTCATGGCTTCGGTCGGAGATTCTGCGGCACGACCCGGGTCTTGCCGCAAGCCCCCCGGTGGGCTATAGATTGAAAGTGGTAAGGAGTGTTCAGCCTCCTTGCCTTTTCGTCCTCGGTGATGGACGGACTCCTCCGCGTGCCGTCGAGGCCGGCCGTCGCGCAGGATAGAAATGGTTTTATGATCACCTGTGTCGTCGAATATGTGATCGATCCCCGGAAGATCGACGCGTTCGAGCGTTTCGGCCGTCGCTGGATCGAGCTGGTCAACCTGCACGGTGGCACGCATCACGGCTACTTCCTGCCGTCGGAGGGCGCCAGCGACAAGGCCCTCGCCCTGTTCAGCTTTCCCAGCCTCGCCGCGTACGAGGAGTACCGCGGCCTCTTCGGCGTTCACCCGGACTTCGTCGAGGCGGACCGCATCAGGGACGAGAGCGGGTGCGTGCTCCGCTACGAACGGACCTTCATGCGACCCCTGCTCCCCGAGTGAGCGCACCGCTGCTTCCCGAGTGAGCGCACCGCGCCGTGGCGCGTGAACCGCCGCGGCCGGCCGGCGAGGTCTTCGAGGCCGGTCCGGGTCCTTCCGCGACCGGAACCGTTCGCATCACCGGCCCTGCGGTCCGCTGACCTGCTTCCTCCTCGACAGGACCATCAGGAAGAGACGGGACGCATGCTGGAATGCCGCGCCTCGAACCAGTCGGCGGCCATGTCCGTTCCCGTGATCCGTCCGATCAGCGCCAGGGCCGAACTGAAGCTCTCGTCCTCTTCCACCCGATCGTCGACGAAGCCGTCATCGCTGATCTGGAAGCGCAGACCGTCCATCAGGTGATCGAGCGCGTGCGGGTCGTCGCCGGACCGATTCTCCGGGAATGCCGGATCGAAGGAGACGATCATGCGCCCGTCGCGGGCGTAGTCGAAGTACTCCCTGCCGCTGATGTCCATACTGACGTTGAGGACCTCACGGCCGCCTTCGCTGATGGAGGGCAGGCGCTCGCGGTCGACGCCCGGCACGATGCCGATCCAGCCGTTGACCTCGGCCACCCAGTCGGATCCGTCGTCGATGTTGCGGTCGAGGATCTCACTCAGGTGGCAGGGGGTGCGGGTGGCGGGATCCAGGTGCAAATCCGCGGCGAGCGTGTCGAGGTCCGTGCCCTTGATCCATATGGCGCTGAACCCCAGCGTCCACAGGTCCATCTGGTCGTCGAGCCCCTCGGTGAAGATCGTCGATACCAGCAGGTCGTACAGGTGTGTTCTCGGCGACATGCCCAACCCCTCATCGCGCGGTTCGTCGATACGGTCCCCGTCGCGGGCCGACGGGGACGCAGCGCCGTCGAAGCCGAACGCTGCGCTCTCGCCGGACATCGCGCATGAAGCCGGAAGGAGCCCCGGCGTGATCTCGTACAGCGGTGGTCGGCGTGACCGTCGCCCAGGCTCGCGCCGGAGACGTCCTCGCCGGTGAACACGCGATATCGGCGCAAAGCCCGCCGGACCGCATCACCACGCCGGGAACACTACAGTGATCTTCCAGCGGGATCAGGCGAACGGCGGGGCCTTCCTGGCCCGCCCCCGAGAGGCTTCCACCGGGAAGCGTTTCTCGTTCTGGTCGATTTTGGCGTGGGTGGCCTCGATGAGGTCCACCCCCAGCACGTCGGCGAGGCGGACCAGGTAGGTGACGACGTCGGCCAGCTCGGACCTGACGCGTTCTGCCGCCTGGGGGTCGTCCATGACCGCGGCCGACTCCTCGGGCGTCAGCCACTGGAACTCCGCGACCAGCTCGCCGGCCTCTCCGGCGAACGCCATGGCGAGGTTCTTGGGCGTGTGGAACTGCTCCCAGTCACGCTCACGCGCGAACCGCCGCAGCCGGTCGGCGAGGTCTTCGAGTTCCGTCATGCGAGCACGCTACCGAAGGGCATCGTAGAAGCATCGCCGCCGCCTGCCTCGCGCCGGTCGGATCACCCCGGCGGCGCTCATCCCGGTCCCGCGAACCGATCGGACCGGCGCCGTGGGCGGTGTCACCGGTAGATCACCGGCTTTCGCCGCTCGTCCGGGAAGACCATGATCAGAAGCTGGACGGTGCCGTCCGGTACGTCGATGTACTCTTGGGCGGCCTTGCGACCCCGTACGTGGACCCGGACCCGGTACCGCCCCGCTCCTTCGGCGGCCAGGTCGGGCATTTCCTTGCCCTCGCCGTCCACCAGCACCAGGGAGCCGGTCCGGGTCCGGTAGCCGACCTCGACGACCTGCTCCCAGCCGCGTGTCTCCACCGGCGGACGCCGGGTGTAGGCCTCACCGGTCACGCATGCGTGCCCGATCTCATCGGCGGCCCAGACCGCCAGCGTGCCGTCTCCGCCCCCGACCAGGTCGGCGACCCTTTCGTCGGCCTCCTCGCCCTCCTGCCCCTCGTCCCAGGCGTTGATGGTCCAGAACTCCGTCCACATGGTGGCGCGTGCCCGCCGTACCGGCTTGATCTTCGGGCGGTGACGGGGGTGGGCGGCGCAGGCGCGTTCCGCGGCGGCGACGAACGCCTCCGCCTCCGCCCGCTGCCGATCACCCTCGGCCTGCAGCATCTTGGCCACAGCCGGGCACATCCGGGAGAGCGCCCCGGCCAGCGGCCCGCCCGCCGCCTCGCCCATCATCCGCTGTACGGCCCGCGCCCCGGTGTCGCCGCCGTTCCGCGTGGCCGCGTGGCACAGGTTGCGGCCGTAGGCGATCAGCGCCCGGTCGGGCAGGCCGGCCAGTTCGGGCACGCCAGGCCCATCGGCCCCGAACCCGTCGGACCGTACCGCGCACAGGAACGCCTTCTCCTGCCCGCTCATCGCGGGCACCCGGACGTCGCCGAATCCGGCGCAGTCGAGTTCGTTCGAGTCGCTCACCCGGCCGGGCCGGCTGTCACTCGCCGCGCCGAGCAGCAGTACGGCCACGACCGGGACCGTGATCGCCACGCGGACCTGGCGGCTGCGCCGGACGAGCCGCGGCCTGACCGGCGGGCGGGCCGCGAGTATCGTCAGGACCGCGGGGAGGAGAGGGTAGAAGCCGGACGTGAGGGTCCAGTTCACCAGCTCCGGCGGGCCCCACGCGCTCAGGCAGTATCGGGAGACGGCCGCGTCGAACGTGAGCAGCACCGGCTCGGGCAGCGAGACGACGAGCATGACCCCGGCGGCCGCGAGACCGAAGATCCGGCCGAGGCGGAGCCGTCCGGCACGGACGCTCAGCAGCCAGCCGACGAAGGCCAGGCCGACCAGCGGCGCGAGGCCGAACAGCACCAGCGGAAACTCCCGGACCGGCCCGAGGAGGGTGCGGATCTCCTCATTGATCTCGTAACCGGCGCACCACCCCGTCGACATCCATGCGAAGCCCTGTTCCCCGTCACCCCAGCCCAGGAGCAGCGCGCTCAAGACGGACAGGATCGGGGCCAGCGCCGCCACCAGCGCCGCCGCCCACAGGAGCAATGATCGTCGGGACACGGAAGGGAAGAATATGCCGGTTGATCAGCAAAAGAGGGCTTATTGCTCTGGTTTCCCCGTGAAATCTCCGCCGACGGTGCTTCTCGTTCCGGCATGCGTGCCCTGAACCGCGTGGACGGAAAGGGCCGGGCTCTGGGGCGGTGGTTTCACCCGCCGGTTCTGGACGGAGAACCTGCTCCGTCCCCGTCGTATTTCGGGTCGACGGGTCAGTGCCGTGCGGCGGAGGGCGGGACCTTCTCCGGCACGGAACGGAGTTCGTCTTCGAGTGCTTCGAGAAGCGCCCTGGCCGCCTGGCGGAGCCGTACCCGGCGGGCGGTGAGGTCCTCGGCGAACCGCCGGGCCGTCGGTCCGACCCACACGGGCTGCCCGGTGAACTGGCCGTGCGCCGGATCGAGCGCCGCCTCCAGGATGGCGACCCGCGCCCTGACCTCGGCCAGCGCCTGCTCCAGCACCTGGCGCCGCGGGTTGGGCACCAGATCCCCGGTTTGAGGATTCATACATCCCCTTTGTGGATCGTGGACACAGCGGCGGCTTCATTGGACATTATTGGATCTACAGCGCATCGGCCAGCCCCGGAGGAATTCATGGCGTTTTTCGTACGGCGCGGCGTCGCGGTGTGCGCGGTGATGGTGCTGGTGGCGGTGTCGGGGTGCGGGGAGAGTGGTCCTACGGCGGCGGAGGCGGGGGAGACGCTCAAGAACCACATCACGGAACTGATGCGGAAGGGACAGGTTCTGGATGTCCGTATAACCGATGCCGGCGGACGCGATATCTCCTGTGGCGAAGGAAAGGCGAAGCGGACTTTTGCCGCTGCCGGGAGAGATCCCGCGTCCGAACGCGGCGGGGACAATCTCAACGATCTTCTTCTAGGGGCGCTCAGTCGGGTTGCCCCATACCGGATCGTCGAAGACCGTGGCGATGCCCCTATCAAGCTCGCCAATGACGAGTACAAGACGATAGTTATCTTGGAGTCACCGGGCGGCGGGCAGTACGCGGTTCGAGGAGAGACCGAATGCTTGCGGACTTCCTGAGACGGCAGGATGACTGGAGGCTCTCACGCCCGGCTGCACGGCGAGCCACCGCTGTGCAGGAGCTGGAAGGTCGTGAGATCCAAGCGGTGGAATTCTGGCAGTAGCGCTAGCCATCGAAGGCCAACGCGCGTTCTCTTCCCCGCTTGTTGCGGCTCTCGAACCGGTCAGCCATGTTGCCGGACAACCTCCCGACGGCAGTCTTGTCATCGCCACCCATGCCGTTGACAGTGGCCCACTTCTCGAACGCCTCCAGCCCCCTGTTCCCCTGCTTCATCAGGTCCGCGAACGGTCTCAGCTCCCCGTTCGCGTCCGCGATCGCCACCCCCGGCGGGCACTTCGCCTGGTACTCGCCCGGGGTCACCTTCGGGGCGAAGCCGTTCGCCATCAGGATCTGCGCGTAGGTGTGCTGGCGGCCGAGGGTGTCGATGGCGTCCTGCTTGTCGGCCTTCTCGACCCGGGTCTCGTCGTCATCACCGAAGGCGCCGTCGGCGGCGAACGTGGTGCTCAGTGCGAACCAGGCGAGATCCGCGGCCATGTTCGGCGCGGCGACAGGAGTCATGCTGATCGCCCCGATGGCGGTGTCGCGGATGAATCCCACCAGGTCGTCCCGCTGCTTGTCGATCGTGTCGAGGTTGCCCTGTACCTTCTCGACGGCTGCCAGTTCGAAGCCGCGTACGTTGCCCAGGGCGGTGAATACCCGGTCCAGGTGCTCGACGTCCCCGGTTTTCAAGGTCTTCGCCGAGGCGTCGGCGATCACCTTCTGGGAGAACCGTCCCATCCCCTCGTCGAACGGCTTGAGGTTCTCCGGGGAGTCGGCGAAGAGCTTGAGGAAGCGGTAGGTGTCCTTCGGGCTCAGCGTGAAGGCGGACTTCAGGCCGAAGGCCGAGGCCGAGGGCTTCAGCGCGCTGGGTTCGGTCATGTTCGCGTCACCGATGTCCGCACCCTCGGTGATCTCGGTGGCGTACGCGCCGGCGATCTCCGCGAGGTGAACCCGGGCGCCCTCGCCCACCTTGCCGAGCGTGGTCATCACGGTGAAGGCGAACGCCGCCGATTCCTGGCTGTGCCTGCCGTCCTCTTCGTCGTAGGCGCCGGAGGCCGCCGCCAGCATGCGCCCGAAGGCGTCGTCACCGCCGGTCGGAGGGAGGGACGAGCCGCCGAAGTGCCCATTGAACGACTTCAGGAACGTCTTTAGCTTCGTCTGGTCCCTGCCGTACGGCCCGGTCACCGCCGCGATGGCCTGCCGGGCCGCGCCAGGGTTGTTGCCCAGGGCGTAGAGGAACCCGGTGCTGACCTTCTTGGGGTCGGCGAAGCCGTGGTTCAGCACCACGTCCCGCAGCCATTCGGAGGGGAACCTCCCCGCGCTCAGCAGCAGGCCCGCACCGGCCCCGGCTGCGGTGCTGCGGATCTCCTCCTTGATCTTCGCGAAACCCGGGACGCGTGATCCTCCGGTGACCGCCGTACCGAACGCCTGGCTCACCGTTCGGAGCACCTCGTCGTCTGGGCGGGGAGGGCCGGCGGGTGCCTGGAAGTCGGCGGTGTCCAGGTTCTCCCGCAGCAGGGCGGGCAGCTGGACGGTGCCCTTCGTGCCGAGAGCGGCGAAGAAGGCAGCGGTGTAGTCGGCGTCGTTCTTGTGATCGGCCAGTTCCTTGACGATCTTCATGTACACGTCGGAGGAGGGGTTGCCGAGTGAGAAGAAGTTCCGCGGTTCGATGGCCAGGAAACGCTTGCCCAGCGCCGTGCCCTGCTTCTGCGCCTCCGCGGGGGAGAGGATCTTCCCCTCGTCGTAGCCGACCAGCTTGGAGCCGGGTGTCCGCGCGCCGGGCAGCCAGGGGGCGAGGGCGTCGCTCGCCTTGATGGTCTCGTTTCGCTTGCGCAGCCCCGGCAGCTCGTCGTCGATCCAGCCCTCGATCTCCCGGATCGGCTGGAGCCCGGCGGCGGGCACCTGCGCCGTGGCGAGGAGCTGACGGATCCGTTCGGACTGCTCGCCGATGACGTCCCGGCCTCGTTCCAGCGCGGTGACGAAGCCCTGCATCAGTTCGGGGTCGATTCCGCTGAAATCCGGCGACAAAGGCCCCTTTCCGGACGCCATCGGCCCTCCCTGTCATCGCCTTATTCCGGTTTTTCACCTTAACTCGATAAAGCCGGGCCGAGGGCGATGAATGCGAATTCATCAACCGTCATGAGCGGGTTCTTTCCTCGTTGTCGATGACGTCTGCTGGGATGGGCGCGATATCACCGACATCGAGGAGCCACCGGGGGGACCGCCAGGCTTGGAAACCGTTTCTGGAGCGCTGGAGCGCTGGAGCGAGGAGTGGGCCGCCCTGCGCGACGCGGAACCGCCCTCCGAGGCCGGGCCGTACGGGCTCAGCGGACAGATCGTTCGATGCTGGGCCGTACGGGCTCAGCGGACGGGGTGGCCGGGGCCGCGGCCGTGTAGCAGTGGGAGATAGACCTCGTCGATGATCTCGACGAGGACCTCGTCGGGCGCCGAAGGGTGCCCGCGGGTGATGAACTCGTCGCGGAGCAGCACGACGGCCACGGTGGCGACGCGCGGGTGCAGGGCCTCGGGGCGCAGCTCGCCGCGGGACACGGCGCGGGCCAGGATCGTCAGCCAGATGTCACTGCCCGCGTCGGCCGTGCGTTCCTGGAGCTGGGCCAGCAGTTCGGGGTCGTCGCGGGCGCCGGCCAGCAGGGCCCGCAGGATGCCGCCGACGGGTGAGGAGTAGGTGCCGTTGGCGCGGCGCAGCAGTTCCAGTGTGTCGCCGCGCAGGCTGCCGGTGTCCGGGACCTGGGCGTGGATGACGGCGAACCGCCCGTAGGCGGCGATGCCTAGGGCGGCGCGGGTGGGCCAGCGGCGGTAGATGGCGTTCTTGTTGGTGCCGGCGCGGCGGGCGACCCGTTCCATGGTCATTCCGGCGTAGCCGTGCTCGGTGAGCTCCTCCATGGCCGCGCGCAGGATCGCCTGCTCCAGCGCGGCCCCGCGTCGCCTGCCCGACGTGGGCCGGGGCTGCTGGGTCGAGCTCGCTGTCGCTTCGTCGGCCATCCCGCTCCTTCCGGTACGGAGCGTATCCCAGGGAGGGGAGGCGGCTGGAGCGGATGCCGATTTTAGAGTACGGTACGTACCGTACCTTCAAATGGCGCCGGGCTCCGGGCTCTGAGCGGAGGCCGAAGACCGGCCTCCGGTGGCAGCCAGGGTCCAGGCCGGTCGGGGAGAGGAACGCGTCATGCGCGGTAAGGGGATCACCTACGACACCGGGTTCGTCGCGGGGCCGGGTCACAGCACCCGGGAGCCGTTCGACCCCGGCGTCGTCCGGCGGGAGATGCAGGTCATCCGTACGGACCTGCACTGCACGGCCGTACGGATCACCGGTGGCCGGCAGGACCGCCTGGAGACCGCCGCCGGGTACGCCGCGGAGGCCGGGCTGGAGGTCTGGTACTCGCCGTTCACCTGTGACCTGACCACCGGCGAACTGCTCGACTTCCTGGCCGACGGCGCCGGCCGCGCCGAACGGCTGCGCCGGGACGGCGCCGAGGTAGTGCTGCTCACCGGCTCCGAGCTGAGCCTGTTCACCGTCGGGTTCCTGCCCGGCGACACCCTCGACGAGCGGCTCGCGCTGCTGGCCGAGCCGGCGCGGCTGCGCGAGGCGCTGGCGGAGGTGCCCGCCCGGGTGAACGACTTCCTCGCCCACGCGGTCAGGACCGTGCGGGGGAGCTTCGGCGGGAAGGTCAGCTACGCGTCCCTGCCGATGGACGGCGTCGACTGGACGCCGTTCGACATCGTCTCCTCCGACGCCGGCTACCGGAACGCCGAGATCGCCCCCCGGTTCCGCGACGACATCCGGGCCGCGGTACGGCGGGGCAAGCCGCTCGCCATCACCGAGTTCGGGTGCACCACACACCGTGGCGCGGCGGACCTGGGCGGACGCGGCGACATGATCGTCGAATGGGGCGGGGACGGCCGGCCGGTCCGGCTCGTCGGCGACCATGTCCGCGATGAGGAGGAGCAGGCCGCCTACCTGAGGGAACTGCTGGACGTCTTCACCGCCGAAGGCGTGGACACCGCGTTCGTCAACACCTTCGCGCGCTACGACCTGCCGCACCGCGACGACCCCCGCGAGGACTTCGACCTGGCGAGCTACGGCGTGGTCAAGGTCCTGGAGGGCGGTCGCACAGGGGAGGCGTATCCGGGCCTGCCGTGGGAGCCCAAGGCCGCCTTCGCCGCGCTCGCCGACTATTACCGGGGCGCTTGAGATCCGCGTATCCCGCGTGTATTCCGCACCCCCCGCGTTCCGCGCCCCGCGTGTCCTCCCGCCCCCTGTGCGTTCCGTGCTCCGCACACTCCGCATTCCGTACTCCGCGCATCACGCCACTCCGGACGGCCGGCCCGTTCCGTACGCCGCCCGGCCCGAGAAGCCAGAGAAGACCCGAGAGAACCCGAGAGAACCCGAGAAAGACGGTGCCGTCATGACGATGAACCAACCCTCCGCCGCCGCCGGAGACTTCCCGCTGGGCGGTGACCTGCGGGTCAACCGGCTCGGCTTCGGCGCGATGCGGCTCGCCCTCGGCGGCCGGATCCGGGACCCCGAGGAGGGCGTCGCGGTGCTGCGCCGCGCCGTGGAGCTCGGCGTGAACCACATCGACACCGCCGGCTTCTACGGCTTCGGCGACCTCCAGGCGCACGAGATGATCCGGCGGGGGCTGGCGCCGTACTCCGAAGACATGGTGATCGCCACCAAGGTCGGGCCGCTCCTGGAGGGCGGCGTCGTGCCCACCGGCCAGGCGACGGCCGGGCAGCTGCGCGGCCTGGTCGAGGAGGATCTGCGCCGCCTCGGCCGCGACCACCTCGACCTGGTCTACCTGCGGGTGGGCGGCATGGGACGGCCGGGCGGCGAGTCGGTGTCGATGGCGGCGCTTCGCGCCGCGGCTCGGGACGCTTCGGAGTCGGCTCCTTCCCTCCTCGCTCCGGTCGCTGCGCTCCCGGCGCCCGTCAGTCCAGTCGCCGACGCGCCCCTCGCGGTCGCCGAGCGGTTCGCCGCCCTCGCCGAGCTGCGCGACCAGGGCCTGATCCGGCACCTCGGCGTGAGCAACGTCGACGCGGCCCAGCTCGCCGAGGCCCAGGCGGTCGCCCCGGTCGCCGCGGTGCAGAACCACTTCCACGTCGGCCACCGGGACGACGCCGCCGTGCTCGCGCGGTGCGAGGAGGCCGGCATCGCCTACGTGCCGTTCTTCCCGCTCGGCGGAGGCCGGGAGCCGATCGACGGGTCCGGCGTCGCGAACGTCGCCGCCCGCCACGGGGCGACGCCCGCGCAGGTCGCCCTGGCCTGGCTGCTGGCCGTCTCACCGGTCGTCCTCGCCATCCCCGGAAGCAGCTCGCCGGACCACGTGGCCGAGAACGTCGCGGCGGCCGGTATCCGCCTCACCGCCGACGACCTGGCCGACCTGGCCGGATAGCGCCGGAACAGGCCCGTAACAGGTCTGGAACAGGCATGGAACGAACCCGGAGCAGGCTCGGACCGATCCGGGCAGGAGGGCGCATCCCAGTACGGCCCGGCCGGGACGGCAGCAGCCCTCCCGGCCGTGCCGGGATGCCCCTCGCAGCCGGGTGCGAGATGCTTCTCCCGGCGCATCGACGGGTTCGGGGTCCGGCGGCGCGACCCTCCATGACGCGGAGTATGTGAGTTGAGCGGTTTGAGGATCGTGGTGGACGACCTGTCCGGTCCGCGGATCATCGGGTTCCTCCGGGAGCATGTCCGGCAGATGCGGTCCATCACCCCGCCGGAGAGCAAGCACGCCCTCGACCTCGACGGGCTCCGCGCGCCCGGGGTGACGTTCTGGTCGGTCCTGGACGGCGAGGACCCGGTGGGCTGCGGGGCGATCAAGAGGCTGGACGCGGGCCACGCCGAGCTGAAGTCGATGCGCACCGCGCCGGAACGCGCCCGGAGCGGCATCGCGTCCCGGCTGCTGGAGCACATCATCGCCGAGGCCGGGGCGATGGGCTTCACCCGGCTGAGCCTGGAGACCGGGTCGGCCGAGTTCTTCCTGGCCGCCAGGAGGCTGTACGAGAAGCTCGGGTTCACCTACTGCGAGCCGTTCGCCGACTACCGTCCCGACCCCAGCAGCGTGTTCATGACCCGGCGTCTCTGACCCCCGCGCGCGCCCACGACGGGAGATACGCCCGCGCGAGCTCGCTCCATGGCGATCCGACCCCCCGCGCGCCGCGGGTGGGCGCCCGATCCTCCGGGTACGGGGCCATCCCCTTTACGGGCAGACGCGACGGCGGCTTTATTGGACGTTGTCGGATCACGGCGTATCGGCCGCCCCGGAGGGATCCATGGCGCTTTCCGTACGGCGCGGCGTGGCGGCGTGCGCGGTGGCGGTGCTGGCGGTGTCGGGATGCGGCGCGAGCGGCCCCACGGCGGCGGAGGCGGGGGAGACCCTCAAGCACCACATCACCGAGGTCATGAAGAGACGCCGCGCGCTGGACGTCCGCATCACCGACCCCGGCGGGCGCGACATCCCCTGCGGCGAGGGAAAAGCGAAACGGACCTTCGCCGCCGTCGGCAGGGACCGCGCGCCCGGGACCGAACCGGGCCTGCTCAACGACCTCCTGATGGGGGCGCTCTTCCGGGTCGCCCGCTACCGGATCGTCGAGGACGAGGAGAACGCCCCCATCCGGCTCGCCGGCGACGAGTACAGAACCGTGATCATCCTGGACTCGCGGCGTCACGGGCAGTACGGCATGCGGGGCGAGACGAACTGCCTGCCGGTCTCGTGACCCGGCCGTTGACGCACGCGTCCTCCGCGGTCTCCCGGCGCGTCCCCGCGGTCTCCCTGGGCTTCACCGGGTCGTTTCCGGCCGGATGATCCGATTCCCTGTCAGCCGCGGATCGGTGATGTACAACGGGTTGGTAATGCGGAGCCGGCCGGTGAGGGGGCGAGATGCTCGATCACGGAGCGGGGCGGAGGGGCGTGACGGCGCCGGGCGCCGCGTCCCGGATGGCTGGTGACCCGCGGTGAGCGGGGGTTTCGGGGCGGGGGAGCACCCCGTCGACTTCGCGGCGCATCGCCAGCGCAGGGGTGAGGCGGGGGCCAGGGAGGACTTCGAGCAGATGCTCACCGACCTGGTCTCGGCGGTCACCGGGGAGGACGCGATCCCGGTCCGGGCCAATCCCGGTGACTGGGGCATCGACGTGCTGGTGGGCGATCTCGACGGCCGCGTCACGATCTGGCAGGCGAAATACTTCGTCAACGGTTTCGGGGAGTCGCAGCAGAGGCAGGTGCGGGAGTCTTTCGGGTCCGCGCGGAAATACGCCCGGGAGAAGGGCTACACCATCGAGAGATGGGTGCTGTGCGTTCCGTGCGAGCTGGACGCCCCGACCGTGCGGTGGTGGCAGCGCTGGAGCCGAGAACGGCAGGCCGAGACCGGTGTCACGATCGAGCTGTGGGATGCGGGCGGGCTGCGCCGCCGTCTCGCCCTGCCCGAGGCGGCGACCGTCAGGCGGTCCTACTACGACCCCTACCGGCCCGCCGGACCGGCCGGTCCGGCTCCCGTGCCGCCCGCGCCGTACGGCCCGGCGGAGGCCCCCTGGCGAGGCGGCGAGGAGCTGCGTCTCGGCGGTGACCGCTACCTGCTGCACGACGACGCGGCCGAGACCTTCGCGCCCGACCGGTCCTGGGTGTCGCGGGAGGCGACCGCCGACCGCGTCGAACCCGCCGCCGCCCGGGTACGGCTGCACCGGGTCGCGGTGCTGCGCGACACCCCCGACGCGGCGGGCGCCCGCGAGGCCCTGCGCGACCGGACGGCGCTGCTGTCCGCCCTGGCCGGGGCGCGCGGCCTGCCCCGGCTGCTCGGCCTGCACGAGGAACCGGGAGCGGCGGCCGTCACCCTCGTCACGGAGTCACCGGCCGGGCCGCGCTGGCGGGAGGTCTTCGGCCCCGGCGGCGGACCGCTCGACCGGCTCACGGGCGGATCGTTCGACCGGTTCACGGCCGGACCGTCCGACCGGTTCACGGCCGGACCGTTCGACGGGCTCACTGCCGGGCCGCTCGATCGGCTCACGGTCGCGGACGTCCTGGCGAAGGCCGCGCGGCTGGCCGACGCGCTGGCCGAGCTGCACCGGCGCGGGCACAGCCACCGGATGCTGAGCCCCGACACGATCGTGCTGACCGGCCGGGCGTACGAACCGGCCCTGCGGGACGCCGGGCTGGCGGCCTGGCCGGTCCGGCCCGGGGAGGGGCCCGAGGGGTACCGCGCGCCCGAGCAGGTCCGCGCCGGTCCGCGCCTTCCGTCGCCGGGGCCGCACACCGACCTCCACCAGCTCGCCGCCGTGGTCTACCACACGGTGACCGGCCATCCGCCTCTGCCTGGGGGATCGCCTCCGGTGCGGGCCACCGTACGCGGGTTCCCGGCGGCCGCGGACGAGCTGCTGGCCCGCTGCCTCGACGCGGATCCGCGGCGCCGCCCCGGGCGGGCGGGGGCGCTCGCCGTGGCGTTCCGGGAGGGACGGCGGGAGCTCTCGCGGGGGGAGTTCTCGTGACGACGGTCCCGGTGTTCCTGCCCGGTCCGGTGGCGGTGGTCCCCTCGGAGAAGGTCCACGCGAGCCTGGCGCCGCGGCTGCACCCCGGACAGCTGATCCAGGAGATGGAGCGGCTGTCCAGAATCGGCGCGCTGCCCGCCCTGCTGGAGGAGGAGCGCAAGTGCCTCGTCGTGCACGTCGACACGCACGTGGCCCGGCTCTACCTGTCCCGGCGCGAGGACGCCTACGTGCTGGGCAGCGCGCGGCCGCGCGGGTTCGGGCAGGAGGAGCGGCTGCTGCGCGGGTCCCTGCTGCTGGGATGCTCCGCCGGCTGGCGGGGCTTCCACCGGCTTCGCGACGTGCCGCAGGGCATGTCGGCGCACTGGGGGCTGCTGCGGCGGGCGTGGAGCGACGTGAGCCGGTCCGCGCCGGAACGGCCGTCGCTGCCCCGGCACCACACCGACCACCTCGACCTGATGGACCGGGTCATCGAGGCGGGGCGGGACATCGAGGTCGCCCGGCAGCGGGAGGCGCCGCCCATCCACTACCGGCGAATGGAGAGCGCCCGGGAGGAACGGCGCTCCGCCCGCGGCGTCTACACCTTCCACCTGGTGCGTCCCGCCGGCCTGGCGGCCGGGACCGCCGTCTGCCTCGCCGACCAGCCCGACCTCAGGGGCCGGGTGCGGATGGTGCGCGGGCTGGAGGTGGTAGTCCGGTTCGAGTCGGCGGTCGACTACGGCCGCATCCCGGCCCAGGGCGCGCTCAGGGTCATGCCCAGCGAGCGGGTGTTCCAGGCGCAGGCCGATGCCGTACGGGCCCTGCGCCTGGGCGAGGCGGTGAACCGCGAGCTGTTGACCTGGTTCGTCGACCGGAGGTTCACCCGGTTCGACGTCGATCCCCGCGACCGGCCCCGCGGGGCGCTCGACCCGGACGGCCAGCTCCCGGCCTTCCGGCGGGCGCTCGCCGTACCGGACCTGCTGCTCATCCTGGGTCCTCCGGGCACCGGCAAGACGAGGACGATCACCGAGATCGCGGTCGCGTGCGCGGCCCGGGGGGAGCGTGTGCTGATCACCTCGCACACCAACCGGGCCGTGGACAACGTCCTGGAGCAGCTGCCCGCGGACGTCCTGGCCGTACGGGTCGGCAACGAGGACGCCGTGACCGGGCGGGCCCGCGCACTCATGGTGGAGAGCCACGTCGCCGGGCTGCGCGAGCGGATCCTCACCCTCACGGAGGGGCCCGCCTCGCGGCTGGCCCCGTTCGCCGGGAACGGATACGGGGGTACGGCCGGGGGCGTGGCCCAGGGTGGGGGAACGTCCGGACACACCGGGCACACCGAGCACACTGGATACGCTGGGGACGCTGGAGACGTGGCCGGTCGCTGGCTGGCGCATCTCGCGGACTCCGTGGCGGAGGCCGCCGCGGCCGAGCGGGACGAGCGGGACCTCACCGCGCGTCTCGGTGAGGCGCTCCGCCGGCTGGAACCCGCCCTGGCGGAGCGGATCGCCGCCGCCCGCGCCCGCCTCGACGCCGCGCGCGTCTCCGCCGAGGAGCTGACGGCCGCCAGGGACGTCTGGGAACGGCGGCACGCCGCCGCCCGCGCCCGCGCGAAGTCGGGGCTGCTCGCCTTCCTCCACCGGTGGCTGGCCGACCGGCGGCTGGACCGGCTGCGGGCGGTCGAGCGGAAGCTCGCCGGCACCGCCGGGGAGGCGGCCGCGGCCGAGGCGGCGTGGCGCGCGGAACGCGCGGAGGCCGAACGGCGCGTCGGCGCCCACCCGGAGACGGCCCGGCTGGCCGGTGACCGGGACGCCGCCCGGCGGCGCGGCGGGGAGGCGACGTCGGAGGCCGCGAAGGCCGCGTGGTCGCTGCGGGCGATGGTCGCGAACGCCGCGCCGGCCCCGGGCGAGACGCTCGGACCGGACCTGGCCTCGGAAGAGGACCTGCCGGCCGATCCGGCCGGGTGGGAGGCGCTGCGCGGGGAGTTCGAGCGGGCCGTGGGGACGCTCCGGGCGCGGGCCGCCCTCCTGGCGGAGTGGCGGGCCCAGGTCGGCGACGCCGAGGAGGACCTCCAGCGGGAGTTGGTGCGCTACGCGGACGTGGTGGCCGCCACCTGCATCGGCACCGCGACCACCAAGCTGCTCGCCGAGCTGGAGTTCGACCTGGTGATCGTCGACGAGGCCGGGCAGATCTCCACCCCCAACCTCCTCGTCCCCCTGGTGCGGGGCAGGCGGGCCGTCCTCGTCGGGGACCACCGGCAGCTTCCGCCGTACCTCGACGAGGAGGTGCGCGAGTGGGGCGAGAGCCTTGAACGGGAGGGCGCGCTGCCGCCCGCCGCGGCGCGGGAGGTCGCGGACCTGCTGCGCCGCAGCGCCTTCGAGCGGCTGTACGGCGCCATGCCCGCCGGTCACCGGGTGATGCTGGCGGTGCAGCGGCGGATGCCCCGCGAGGTCGGGGAGTTCGTGTCGGCCGCCTTCTACGACGGCGCGCTCCGCACCGACCACGACGGCGCATCCGGCGACCCCGTCTTCAGCAGCCCGTTCGCGATGATCGACACCTCCGACCGGCCCGCGGACGAGCGGAGGGAGGAACCCGGCGGCCGCGGCGCGGACGGTGAGCGGCGCGGTTACGTCAACGCGCTGGAGGCCGAAATCGTGACGCGGCTGCTCCGCGTGCACGCCCGGTACTACCGGGACTGGGCGGTGATCGTGCCCTACCGCGCCCAGGCCGAGCGCATCCGCACGGAGCTCGCCAGGGTCCTCGGCGAGGGCGCCGAGGTGGCCGACAACGTCGGCACGGTCGACTCCTTCCAGGGCGGCGAACGCGACCTCGTCGTCTACGCCTTCACCCGCAGCAACCCGCGCGGGGAGGTGGGTTTCCTCCGGGAGCTGCGCAGACTGAACGTCGCCGTGTCGCGGGCCAGGCGGCAGCTGGTGCTCGTGGGGGACGCCGCGACCCTCACCGCCGCCCGGGACGAGGGGTTCCGCGCCGTCGCCCGGCGGCTGGCGGAGCATCTGGGCCGGACCGGCGACCTGCGGCCGTCGGCCGACGTCCTCGCCCATCTGGCCCGACTGGAGGAATCGCCGTGACGGCCCGCGGAGTCCGCTCTGCCCGGCAAGGAATCACCGTGACGGCCCGGATCCGCCCTGCCCGGCCGGAGGAGTCCCTGTGACGGCCCGGATTCATCATGCTCGGCCGGAGGAGCCGCTGTGACGGTGCGCGCGATCTATCCCGCCCGGCGTGCCGTGGAGCACGCCGTCACCGTGCCCGGGGTCCGGCCGGTGCGCCTCTTCGCGGTCCTGTGGCCGCTGTGGGAGGTGGAGATCACCGCGAGCGTCTACGACGAGCAGGCGTACGAGGTCGTCGACCGCTTCCTGGCCCGCGCGCTCGCCGAGGGCGGTGTCGGCACCCGGGGCGGGCTGGCCGCGTTCTTCGGCCTGGACCCCTCGCTGGTGGACCGTTGCCTCGCCTTCCTGACGGCGATCGGGCATCTCACCGCGACCCCCGGCGGCGAGGTCAGGCTGACCGAGCTGGGCCTGCGGTCCGTGCGGACGGGCGTGCGGTACGTCCCGAAGGAGAGCAGGCAGAAGCTGCTGATCGAGCGTTTCACCGCCAGGCCGCTGCCCCGGCGGTACCACCGCGGGTCGCTCACCGTGCTGCCCGCCCCGCACGTCCCGGAGGAGATGCTGGTGGACCGCACCCGGTTCCTCCCGCTGTACGCGCCGACGGCGTTCCGCCACCAGCTGGTGGAGGCCCTCGCCGCCTGTCCCGACCGGGCCGACTACAACCTCCCGGCCCAGCTCCGGGAGATCAGGGGCGTCGCCGTGCGGGACGCCTACCTGCCCGCCTACCTGATCGAGACCGACCGCCGCGACCTGCTCGCCTACACCGACGCCGGCGTGGGACGCGACGACCTGATCGAGAACGTCTGCCGGGACGTCCCCGCGCTGCACGCGATGATCGCCGCCGAGGCCCGCGCGGACCCGCGCGAGCTGTGGACCGGGTGGCTCGCCGACCGGAAGCTCGGCCCCGGCCGCCTCCAGGAACTGCCGAACGGCGTCTGGCGGGTCGTGCTGACCCCGGCCGCGTTCAGCGGCCCCCCGAAGCTGCCGCCGAGCCAGGTGGGCTCGTTCCAGCTGCGCGGGCACCACTTCCTGCAGCTGTGGTGCGACGATCCGGGGCTGCGGCGCCGTGCCGTACTGGAGAGGGCCCTCGGCATGGCGCGCCTGCACGAGGTCCGCACCCGGGCCGACCTGACCGGCCGGGCGGCCACGCTGGCCGCCCGGCTTGAGGTCGCCGCGCCGACGCTCACCGAACTGCGCGACCACGCCGTCGGCGAGCGCATGCACGACCACCTCCTCCACCTCGACATGCTGGAGTGACCTTCCGGCGCGGGTGGCGGGGGCCGGGCGGATTCCGCCGGTCAGGCGCCGGGGCGTCCGGTGCGCGGGTCCGCGGCGGTCCCGTCGCCGAATCGGGCGGCGAAGTCGTCGGCGAGTTCCGTGACGGTGTCGCGGCCCTCCAGGCCGGCGAGCCAGTCGGCGGGGAGCGCGGCCTCGCCGTGCAGGGCGCCCAGGAGGTTGCCGCAGACGGCGCCGGTCGAGTCGCTGTCGCCGGAGTGGTTGACCGCGAGCAGCAGCGCCCGCCGCAGGTCGTCGGGCTCCGGATGGGACAGCGCGCAGTAGACCGCGATGGCCAGCGCCTCCTCGGCGACCCATGCCCCGCCGAGCGACTCGACCTTCTCCGGGTCCGGGTCTCCCTCGGCCGCCAGGGACACGGCGGCGCGCAGCGCCCGGGTGGTCTCCTCGTGGGCCGGGTAGGCCGCCAGCAGGTCCATCGCCTGCCGTACGGCGGGCACGAGCGGTTCTCCGGCCATCACGAAGTGGACGGCGGCGGCGAAGGCGCCGGCGGCGAGATAGCCGGTGGGGTGGCCGTGGGTGAGCCGGGCGCACGCGGCGGCCGGCTCGAAGGCGTGCCGGGGGTTCGGCGCGTGCAGGCCGAAGGGGGCCGAGCGCATGACCGTCCCGCAGCCCTTGGAGTCGGGGTTGACCGGTCCGGGCTCGCCGGAGAACGTGAGGTCGTGGCCGTCCGGCCCGGACCCGCCGGAGGGCGGCGCGGACCGGCCGTGGCGCAGGCCGGACAGGCAGGCGTTGCCGGGGGCGCGCCGGGAGTAGAGCCAGGTCTGCTCGCGCAGTGCGCCGGTGCGGAACGCGGCGCCGTCCGCCGGGGGCGGGGCGGGGTGCGACTGGGTGTCCAGCCAGCGCAGGTAGGCGTGGTGGACGGCGGTGACGTCACCCCCGCGGAGCAGCCCCTCCACGGTGAACAGCGTCATCTGCGTGTCGTCGGTGATCAGGCCGGTCCTGCCGCGTGGGTCGGGGACGAACCCGGTCACGCCCGCGGGGCCGTACCGGTGGCGGATCATGTCGATCGAATCGAACTCGACGGGGGCGCCCAGCGCGTCGCCGATCGCGCCGCCCAGCAGGCAGCCGCGCACCCGGTCGCGGTACTCCGGCGGGCCGCCGGGGGAACGAGGCATGATCACACTCCTTCGTCTCCGGTGGAGGCTACCGCGCCGAGGCCGGAGGCCGTCTCCGGGGCGGCCGGCGTCCCCCGGTGGGCGGGTCCGGGGCGGCCGACGTCCCCGGTGGGCCGGGTCGCGGGGAGCCCCGGCCCACCGGGGGACGCGCGCCGTCAGTCCTCCACGCCGATGCTCACCGGTCCGCCCCGGGGGTTCACCGAGGCCAGCATGATCGACGGGACGCGGAACACCCGGCCCGGGGACGCCGGCCACCACAGCCGCTTCCGGGCGACGATCTTCCCGTCCTGCCGGAGGACGACCCGGGGGAACGGGATGAACCGGTCGCTCCACAGCAGCAGGCGGCGGCGGGCCGGGGCGGGGTCGCCGCGGCGGATGACCTCCGGCGTCACCCATCGGAAGGGCGCCTCGGCGACGAGGCGCACCTGCCCGTCCGGCGTGCTCCCGCCGTTCAGCCAGGCGAGGACGGAACGGGCGGCGCGGGCGCCGTCGATCGCCGCGATGTCGGCGGTGTCGACCGGGTGGAGCAGGTTGCCCACGGCGAACACGCCGGGCCGGTCCGTCCGGAACGCGCTGTCGACCAGCGGGCCCTTCGTGCCCGGGTCGAGGGTGATCCCGGCGGCGCGGGCGAGCTCGTGGTCGGGGATCCAGTCGCCGGTGAGGACGAGGGTGTCGCACTCGACGATCCGCCGCGCGCCGGTGTCGAGGTTCTCGATCTCGACCGCCCGGAGGTCCGGCTTGCCGATGATCCTCGACACCCGGGTGCGGGTGGCGATCCGGGGCCGGAAGAAGGCCCGGCCGCCGATGTTGAACAGGGCGTAGGAGTCGGGCCGGGGATACTCGGTGGTCATCAGCACGGTCGCGCAGCCCGCCTCGCGCAGGGTCAGCGCGGCCGACCAACTCACCAGCTCCGCGCCGGCGATGACGGCCCTCCTGCCGACCTTGCCGTGCTGCAGGTGGACGATGTTCTGCAGGTGGCCGGTGGTGTAGACGCCGCGGCCGCGGTCCCCGGGGATGAGGCGGCCGGGGCGCGGGCGCTCGCGAGCGCCGGTGGCGAGGACGACGGCTCCCGCCTCGACCCGGAGACGGCCCTGCGGGGTGGTGACCTCCAGCGTGCGCTCGCCGGCCCAGCCGGTCACGGTCGCGTTCGTACGGATCGTCGCGCCGGCGGCCCGGGCCTGCTCGACGAGCCGCCGGGCGTAGGCGGGGCCGCTCATGAAGCGCCGCATGTCCCTGATCCCGTAGCCGGGATGGTCGCTGTGCCGGGGGATGCCGCCGGCGGCGCTCTCCCGGTCCAGGACGAGGACCTCGCCCCTGACCCGCGGCGCCAGCTCGCGGGCGGCGCTCAGCCCGGACGGCCCCGCGCCGACGATGACGACGGCCGGGGTGAGGGTGGTGACGCCGGTGCTCTCCGGCGTGGTGTCGGTGCTCATCGGCGGGCCTCCGGCGAGCGGCGTTCCCCGCCGTGCTCGCGATTCTCATGGGGGACGCAGGCGCCCCGGCTTTCCAGCAGCCTCCCGACCTCGGCGCCGCAGAAGAACCCCTGGCAGCGCCCGTTCATCGCCCTGGTACGGCGGCGCAGCCCCTCCAGCCCGGCCGGGGGGATCGGCGAGCGGAAGGCGTCGCGGATCTCCCCGGCGGTGACCCGCTCGCAGAAGCAGACCACCCTGCCGTAGGCGGGGTCGGCGGCGATCCGGGCGGCGTCCTGGTAGGGCCGCGGGAACGCCTCCCCGAGGTTGGGCATGCGGGGCGGCTCCGGCAGGTCCTCGCGCGGCACCAGCTCCAGGCCGGCCTCCCCGGCGAGCCCGGCGACGTACTCGGCGATCGCGATGCCGGCGGTGAGGCCGGTCGAGCGGATCCCGCCGGCGAGGACGTAGCGCCGCCGCGCGTCGGCGTCGATGACGTAGTCGGAGTGGTCGCTGGCCGCGCGCAGGCCCGCGTAGGTCGCCGTCACCTCCTCCTCCAGCAGTTCCGGCATGAGCTTGCGCCCCTTTTCGAGCAGGAAGGCGATGCCCTTCTCCGAGGTGCCGGTGTCGGTGCGGTCGGTGAGGTCCTCGGCGGTGGGGCCCAGCAGGACGTTGCCGTAGACGGTCGGGCTGATCAGCACGCCCTTGCCGCGCGAGGTGGGCACCGGGAGGATGATCTTGTCCGCCAGCGGGCGGGCGAGCTTGTCGTAGACCAGCAGCTCGCCGCGGCGGGGCGTGACCGTGAAGCGGTCGTGGCCGAACATCCGGTCGATGACGTCGGAGCCGAGACCGGCGGCGTTGACGGCCCAGCGGGTGGTCACGTCCCCGCCGGTGGTGCGCAGCACGGTCGTCCCGCCGCGCTCCTCGACCGCCTCGACCCTGCGGTTCAGCAGCAGCGTCACGCCGCGCCGCACGGCGTCGGTGGCCAGGGCCAGGTTGGTGGTCCAGGTGCAGATGACGGACTCGTCGGGAACGGTCAGGCCGCCCAGCGCGCCCTCCCCCAGGTGGGGGACCTGCCGGTACACCTCGGCGGGGCCGACGATCTCCGTACGGTCGTAGCCGTTCCGCTCGGCCTTCTCCTTCAGGCCGGGCAGGGCCTCCAGCTCCTCGTCGGTCCAGGCCACCAGCAGGGCGCCGGTGCGTTCGATCGGGATGCCGGTCCGCTCGGCGTAGTCGGACAGCAGGTGGTAGCCCTCGCGCACCAGGCGGGACTCCAGCGTGCCGGGTTTCGCGTCGAAGCCGGTGTGCAGGATGGCGGTGTTCGCCTTGCTCGTGCCGTCGCCGACGTCGTCGCGCGCGTCCAGCAGCGCGACGCTCAGCTCGTGGCCGGCCAGTTTGCGGGCGATGGCGGAGCCGACG
Organism: Streptosporangium sandarakinum; assembly: GCF_050942225.1. Lineage (NCBI taxonomy): Bacteria > Bacillati > Actinomycetota > Actinomycetes > Streptosporangiales > Streptosporangiaceae > Streptosporangium > Streptosporangium sandarakinum. The sequence continues at coordinate 6,631,142 of NZ_CP192034.1, read as the reverse complement.
ATGCCCGCGCCGATCACCACCACGTCGAACGTGGCTGAGGCGTCACCGTTCGCGGTCGTGTTCCTGTCTGTGGTGCTCACTGGTTCCCCTCCCGCGCCAGGACGCCGGCCACCGCGTTCTCCCAGCGGGAGCGGAAGCCGGCCGCCCGGTCGGCGGACCATCGAGGTTCGTATGTCATGGCGGGTTCCCACGCCGGCACCGCCTCCCGGAGGGGGAGTGAGGGGTTCAGTGCGGCGCGGGCCAGCGTCACCGCGCCCAGCGGCGTGGCGTGCTGGGACGGGTAGACGCCGATCGGGAGCTGCGTCAGGTCGGCGACCGCCTGCATGAGGACCCGGCTCCGGGTGAGCCCGCCGTCCACGCACAGGGCGGTCAGCGGCCGGCCGAGGTCGGCGGCGACGAGGTCGCCGAGCCCGGCGACCTGCGCCGCGATGCCCTGCAGTACGGCCAGCACGAGGTGCCGCGGGCCGGTGGAGAGCGTCATCCCGGTGAACGCGGCCCTGGCGTCGGGACGCCACCAGGGGGCGGCCAGCCCGGCCAGCGCCGGGACGAACATGACCCCCTCGGCGTCGTCGGCGGCGACCGCGTCGAGGTCGGCGGCGTCGCGGACGAGGCCGAGGTCCTGGATCCACCGTACGGCGGAGGCGGCCGTGTAGACCTGGCCGTCGAGGCAGTAGGAGGTCTCACCCCTGGCCCGCCAGGCGACGGAGGCGGCCAGTCCCGCCGTGGAGCGGGCGGCCGAGGTGCCGGTGTTGGCCAGCAGGAACGCCCCGGTGCCGAAGGTGCACTTGGCGTCGCCGGCCGTCAGGCGGTTCTGGGCGAGCAGCGCCGCCTGCTGGTCGACCACGAGCCCGGCGACGGGGACGTTCCCGCCGAAGGCGGTGGTGTGGCCGACCACCTCGTCGCAGGAGACGATGCGCGGCAGCCGCTCCCCGCCGAGCCCGAACAGGTCGAGCAGCCCGGCGTCCCATTCGGCGTCGTCGAGCCGGGTGACCAGCGACCGGCTGGCGGTGGCGGCGTCGGTGACGAACTCCCCGGTCAGGTGGTGGACGAGCCAGGAGTCGGAGGTGGTGACGACCCCCTCCGCGGTCACGTTCCGGCGCAGCCACGCCATCTTCGGCGCGGAGAAGTACGGGTCCAGGACCAGCCCGGTGACCTCCGCGATCCGGCCGGCGTGCCCGGCCAGCTCCGCGCAGAGGCCCTCCGAGCGGCGGTCCTGCCACACGATGGCGGGGGAGAGGGGCTCGCCGGTGGCGGGATCCCACGCCAGAACGGTCTCGCCCTGGTTCGCCAGCGTGACGGCGTCGACGGGGACGCCCGCCTGCTCGACGGCCCGGCGTCCGGCGTCGAGGACGGAGTCGAGCAGTTCCCGGGGGTCCTGCTCGACTCCGCCGCCGGGCAGGTAGGCGGGCCGGACGGGCAGCTCGGCGAGGCCGAGCACCGTGTCGTCGCCGTCGACGACGACCGCCTTGGTGCCGGAGGTGCCCTGGTCGATGGCCAGTACGGTCGTCATCGTTCCCCGCTCCGGCTCACGTCGGCCGTGCCGGTGTGCCCGGCCGCTCCGGCGTCGGCGTCCAGCTCCGCGTCGATGGAGCGCATCGTCGGCATCGCCAGGCCCGCCGCCCCGCCTCGGGAGATCAGGAGGTAGCCCAGGTAGAGGGCGCCCAGGACGAGCATGATCAGAATGTAGGTCCACGGGGCGGCGAACGAGGAGTCCCGGAACAGCAGCAGCTCGAACACGAGCCAGACCAGCGCCACGACGATCACCGGGGTCTCCCACCGCCCCAGGGCGAACCCCTTGCTCGGCGGCAGCGTCCTGCGCTTGACCACGTACAGCACGACGGTCGCGGTGTAGATGATCGCGGGCAGCAGGGTGGCGGCGGCGAACAGGTCGAACAGCGCGTCGGTCCGGGTGGAGAAGATCGCCAGGATGAGCTGGCCGATGACGCACATGAGCACGGTGGCGTTCAGCGGCGTGCCGAACCTCGGCGAGACCTTCCGCCAGGCCTGCCAGCCGGGGAACCTCTCGTCACGGGACATCGCCCACACCAGGCGCACCCCGGTCATGAGGATCACCATGCCGCAGGCGAAGATCGCGACGACCACCAGCACCAGCAGGGCCGTGCCCACGACCGGGCCGAGCACCCGGGTGATCACGTCGGCGATCGGCGTCGCCGACTTGGCCAGCTCGACCGGGTCGCCGGCGAGCAGGGTCACCGCGATGAGGAACAGGAAGCCGAGCACGCCGGAGGCGAGGACCGCCTGCCACATCGCGCGGGGGACGACCCGCGCCGGGTCCTTCGTCTCCTCCGCGAGGTTGGCCGCAGACTCGAAACCGACGATCGTGAACGCGCCGAGCAGGAAGCCCAGCATCCACGGGCCCGCCGAGGTGAGGGTCCCGAAGTGGAGGTAGCCCTCGGACGGGACGGCGCCGGTGCTGAACAGGTTCGCGAAGTCGACCTCGCGGGCGACGAACCCCACGCCGAGCAGCAGCAGGACGAGGGCGACCATGCCGATGAGCTCCGCCGTCACCGCGAAGTTGTTGACCCGCTCGGTCCACTTCGTGGAGAACGCCACCAGGACGGCCTGGGCCAGGATGACCACCCCGGTGATCACCCACGCGTTCAGCCACGTTCCCTCGTACCGGAGCAGTACGGGCAGGACGGTGGAGGCGATGGTGTAGTCGACCGCCACGACGACGATCGCCAGGAAGGTGAACGAGATCCAGCCGATGATCCAGCCGAGCACGGGGTTCGCCAGCCGGGACGTCCACTGGTAGGAGTAGCCGGTCACCGGGATGCGGGCGGCCAGGGAGCCGAAGATGAACGCGACGGCGAGCTGCCCGACGATCACGAGTGGCCAGGTCCAGATGCCGGCCGGTCCCGAGCTGTTCAGCACCGAGCCGTAGGTGGTGAAGATGCCGGTGGCGATCGAGACGAAGGCGAACGCCACCGCGAACGAGGCGAAACGGCCGGTGCCGCGCTTCATCGCCTGCTGGTAACCGAACTCCTCGACGCCTCCGGCGGTCGCCTGATCACCGGACGGGGGTGGGGATGGTGAATACTGGGACATGGATCCTCGACCTCTGTGTTTCCTGTGAGATGGCGCATTGTGAGGGGTCCGAGCCGGGTGGCGTTGCCGCGCCGCCCGGCCCTCGAATCATCGGGGAGACGTCTCAGGGCAGCGCTATCACCCCGCCCGCGCGGGTGACGGCGTCCCGGACGCTCGGCGGCGGCTCTGCCTCCGTGATGAGGCCGGTGAACTCCTCCACGCCCGCGACCCGGTGGCGGGCGATCCGGCCGAACTTGCCGGAGTCGGCCAGCACGTACGACCGGGCCGCGTTCCTCAGGATGATCCTGCGGACCGCGATCTCGTCCAGGTAGTAGTCGGTCAGGCCCGCCGCGGCGTCGATGCCGCCGGACCCGAGGAAGGCGAGGTCCGGGTTCAGGTCGTCGAAGAACGCCTGGGCGACCGGTCCCGACAGGGCGAGGTCTCCTTTGCGGAGCCTACCTCCGCAGACGAGGATCTCGACCCCCGGCCGCTCGGCCAGCTCCGCCGCGACCAGCAGGGAGCACGTGGCGACGGTGCCGGAGAAGTCCATCGGCAGGGCGCGGGCCACCTCGACGGCGGTGGTCCCCACGTCTATCACGATCGTCTGGCCGGGCCGCGTGAGCGCGGCGGCGACGTGCCCGATGTGCCGCTTCGCCTCCGCGGCGGTCACCGACCGCTCGGCGAACGGCGCCTCCTCGCCGGCGGGCCGCCCGAGCGCGATCGTCGCGCCTCCGTGGACGCGCGCCAGCTTTCCCTGGCGTTCGAGGAGCACCAGGTCGCGGCGGATCGTCTCCGCGGACACGGCGAGCTCCCGGGCGAGGTCCTCCGTGCTGACCACGCGGGAGGTCCGGAGCGCCTCACCGATCCGCGAGTGCCGCTCAGCGGGAAGCATGCGTGCCCGCTTCTGTGGACTTCTGTGGGCTCATGAGGGTGAGTATGTGTCCATGTGGATTACGCCGTCAACAGGGTGAGCCGCGGCACCCGGACTTTTTACTCAAATCTTGACCAACCCGCCCGAAAGGTCGACGGCCTGCTCAGGGGAGTGATCCGGGCTCGCCGGCCGCTCCCGCCGCGACCTCCGCGCAGAAGGGCGGAGAGGCGTGATCACGCGGCGGAACCGCGAGCGGCCCCGGACCCGGGCGTCGCCGCCCGGGTCCGGGGCCGTTCGAGGAGGAGGGTCAGTTCTCGGTCTGGTCGTCGACGGGGGAGGCGGCGTTGGTGCGGACCGACTCGATGCCCTTCATCGCGCCGGCCTTGGTCTTGTAGGACTCGCTGGTGGCGATGATCTCGCCGTTCCCGGCGACCAGGTTGAAGCGGAAACCGGCGGAGGTCTTCTTCAGGACGTAACGCGCTGCCATGGCGGCTCCTTTCCCTGTGTCATGCCCTGCGGGCTTTCCGCCCGGCAACTTCCCCCTTCGACATTCGCTATGCGGATAAATGGATGTTTATGGCGGTTTAAGCGATCACTGGAAATCGGCCGCTCCGGTCCCGGCCCGCCTGACCGGGCTGAGACCAGGCCGTACGGCCGGCCCGTCAGGCCGGTTCGTCAGGCCGGTTCGTCAGGCGGGCTCATCAGGCGGGTTCGTCAGGTGGGCTCGTCAGGCCGGGGCGCCGCGGAAGTCGCCGGCGTGGAGCGCGGCCCACTCCTCGTAGGTGTGCGCCGGCCGCCCGGTGACCTCCGCCACAGTCGGCAGCACCTCCGCCTCCCGGCCCACCGCCGCGGCGAGCGCGTCGAGCAGGAAGTCGGCCCCCGGGGCGGGCATGTGCCGGACGAGCTGCTCCCTGGCCTCCTCCCTCGGCTGCTCCTCGAACCGCAGCGGCCGGCCGATCGCCTCGCCGATGATCCGTACCCGCTCGGCCTGGGTCAGCGACTGCGGTCCGGTGAGCACGTGCGAGCGGCCGGCGTGCTCGTCGAGCAGGGAACGGACCGCGACCGCGGCGATGTCGCGCTCGTCGATCGGCGCCATGGCCGCATTCCCGTACGGTGTGCGCACCACGTCGCCGTGCCGGATCTGCGGGGCCCAGTTCAGGTCGTTGGTCATGAACGCGCCCGGCCGGACGAACGTCCACGCCAGGCCCGAGTCCTGTACCGCCCGCTCACACGCGATGTGCTGCTCGCCGATCCAGCCCGGCTCGGGAAACACCACCGCGTAGGAGGACAGCAACACCACGTGCCGCAGCCCGGACTCCGCGCCGATCCGCAGGAAGTCGCCGAGCGAGCCGAACACCGGGAAGAGGAACGCCCTGTCGACGCCGCGCAGCGCGGCCGGCAGCGTCTCGGGGCGGGTCAGGTCGCCCGGCAGCACCTCGACGTCCTCCGGCAGCCCGGCGCGGGCCGGGTCACGGGTGATCGCGCGGACCTTCTCGCCCGCGTCGAGGAGCTGCCGCACGACGTTGCGGCCGACGTTTCCGGTCGCGCCGGTTACCAGGATCATGTTCCGCTCTCCTTCGGATGAGGTGCCGTGTCGACGGGAGTGTTCCCCGGGCGGCCCGGCGTCGTGAGCCGGACCGGGGCGGCGCCTCGACGGCCGTGGTCACGGGTCACTTCACGGGTCACTTCACGGGGGAATCGAATGTTGGCATGACCAACGTTCACATGATCAACGGTAGCAGCGATTGGTGAAGCCAACAATTTTGTTAGGCTGGCCGTATGGAGACGACGGCCGCCGAGACCGCCCCCGCCCGGCTGCGGAACACCCCGAGCTGGCTCATCTCACACGTCGCGACCCACACGAGCCGCCTCGTGTGGGGGGCGTTCGACACCGCGGGCGCCCGGCGCTACCACTACGCCCTGCTCTCCGCGCTGGAGGAGTTCGGTCCCGCGAGCCAGGCGGCGCTGGGCCGCCGCTGCGGCATCGACCGCAGCTACGTCGTCGCGGCCGTCAACGAGCTCGTCGAGGCGGGCTCCGTCGAACGGGCCCCCGACCTCGCCGACCGCAGGCGCAACGTCATCACGCTCACCCCGGCGGGGGCCGAGCGGCTGCGGCACTACGACGAGGTGCTCGCCGGGGTCCAGGACGAGCTGCTCGCCCCGCTGTCCTCGGGCGAGCGCACCCAGCTCGCCGACCTGCTCCGCCGCGTCCTGGACCACCACTCCGGCCGCTGAGGACCCGCGGACCCTGCGGGACCCGGCGGACGCCCGGGTGCCACCGCAAGGTCGTACGGCGGCCGGGCCGGGGCGGGAGCGGGGAGCCGGGCCGACGCATTCACGGTCCGTGGTCGTACGGCGGCCGGGCCGGAGGCGGGAACGGGCAGCCGGGCCGGCGCGCTCAGGGCCCGTACACGTACGGGGTCGTGACGGTCAGCGGGACGAAACCGAGGCGGCGCAGGATCGGGCGACTCTGGTCGGAGGCGTCGACCTGGAGATACCGGTAGCCGCGCTCGGCGGCGACGCGGGCCCGGTGGGCGACCAGCGCCCGGTAGACGCCCCGGCCCCGCCAGGAGGGCACGGTGCCGCCGCCCCACAGGCTCGCGAACCCGGTGCCCGGATGCAGCTCCATGCGGGCCGCGCTCACCGGCAGGTCCCCGGCCATCGCGACGACCATGACGGTCGTCTCCGGGCTTCCGGCGAGCCGATCGAGCAGCCACCGCCGCATCCCGGGATCGCTCCGGCCGAACGCCAGATCATGGGCCTCCACCATGAGGTCCACGTCACCGGGGCCGGTCACCGGGCGCAGCCGTACGCCCTCGGGAAGCCCGCCGCCGGCGGGCAGGTCACCGATCTCGGCGACCATCACCGTCTCCGCGGGCTCGGCGGCGAACCCGGCGGCCCGCAGCCGCTCACCGAGGCCGGCGGGCCGGTCGTGGCCGTACAGCTTCCACTCGAAGCCGTGTCCCAGCGATCCGAAGAACAGCGTCTGGGCCGCGATCGCCGCGTCGGCCGTGGTCTCGTCGAGGTCCGTCCACAGGACGCCGTTCCAGCCGCCGTCGCCGCCGACCTGGCGGACCACGACGCCGGCCCGCCCGCCCGGGGGCCCGGGGACCTCCACGCGCTCGATCCGGGCTCCCGGGGAGTCGGCCCGCGCCTCCCGCCGCATCCGCCGGTCGAACAGGGTGAGCATCTCGTCAGCGTCCATCGGGTCATCCCAGCACCCGCCGGACGGGCGTGTCACCCGGATTTCCGCCGTGCCGCGGGCATATGGGAACTCCGGACATACGGCCGGCCGCGACGGGGAGGATGGGGGGATGAAGGTCGTGGTCCTGTCCGACACGCACGCGCCGCGGCGGTGGAAGTCGTGCCCGCCGCGGGTGGCCGAGCACCTGCGCGACGCCGACCTGATCCTGCACGCCGGGGACGTCTGCGTCCCGGAGGTGCTGGAGGAACTGGCCGGCTACGCACCGGTGCGCGCGGTCAGGGGCAACAACGACGGGCCGGACGTGGTGGCGCCCGAGACCCTGGAGCTCGACCTCGACGGGCTGCGCGTGGCGATGATCCACGACAGCGGGGCGGCGAAGGGCCGCCTGGCCCGGATGCGGCGCCGGTTCCCCGCCGCCGACCTGGTCGTCTTCGGTCACTCCCACATCCCGCTCGACGAGAGCGGCGACGAGGACCAGGGCGGCCTGCGGATCTTCAACCCCGGCTCGCCGACAGACCGGCGCCGCCAGCCGTACGGCACCGTCGGGTTGCTGCGCATCGAGAACGGCACGCTGACCGAGGCGCGGATCGTCCCGGTCACCGGCTGAGCGACCCGGTCACCAGGTCCGGTCCGGACCCGGGCCCGGGCCCGGCCACGCCGGGCCGGGTTCCGCCGTACGGGGCCGGCCCGCCGTACGGGCCGTCAGTCGGGGTGGTGCTGGTGTTGCAGGTAGGCGGCGGTCTCGGGGTTGGCCGGGAAGTACGCCTCGATGGCCAGCTCGGCGACGGTGATGTCCAGCGGGGTGCCGAAGGTGGCCATCGTGCTGAAGAAGACGAGTTCGCGGTAGCCGCGGCGCAACCGCAGGGGGACCACGATGTCACCGGGGCCGGGTCGTTCGATCTCCGGCTCGGGCTGGTCGCAGGGGTAGTCGTCGAGCTCCCGCCAGAGCGCGGCCAGGTCGGGGTCGGCGGTGAGGCTCATCTGTCGGCGCAGCCGGTGCAGCAGGTGGGCCCGCCACTCGCCGAGGTTGATGATCCGCTGGGCCATCCCCTTGGGGTGCAGGCTCAGCCGCAGCACGTTGACCGGCGGGTCGAGCAGCTCCGGCGCGACGCCGCGCAGCAGCACGCCGGTGGCGGCGTTGCGGTCCACGAGGTTCCACCGCTGGTCCACGACCACCGCCGGGTACGGCTCGTGGCCGTGCAGCACCTGGCCGAGCGCCTCCCGAACCGAGGCCATGTGCGGCGAGCTGAGCGGCGTCTCGGAGTAGACCGGCGCGAAGCCCCCGGCGAGCAGGAGGTGGTTGCGCTCGCGCAGCGGGAGGTCCAGCTCCTCGGCCAGCCGCAGGATCATGTCGCGGCTCGGCTTGGACCGCCCGGTCTCCACGAAGCTCAGGTGCCGGGTGGAGATGTCGGCCTGCAGGGCGAGGTCCATCTGGCTCATCCGTCGGCGTTCCCGCCACTGGCGCAGCAGCTCGCCGACCGGCCGGGACGCGCTGGCGGTGGTCACGATCACCACCATAGCCACAGCCCCGTCGGCGGAACCATCGTCACGAGGGTAATCGTGACCATGAAGTCACCGACGCCCCGGCGGCCTCAAGCCGGGCGGGGTCAGGCGGCCGCGGTGAGGACGATGGCGGCGAGGGTGAGGGGGGACAGGACGCTGGAGACGAGGATGGCGTCGCGCGGCAGGTCGGCGGCGCGGCCGTACTCGACGGCGTAGACGTAGGTGTTCTGCGCGGTGGGCAGCCCCGCGAACAGCACGGCCGCGAAGAGCGCGTGGCCGTCGAGGTGGAGGAGGAACCGCCCGGCGAGGAAGGCCACGAGCGGCTGGGCGAGCAGCTTGAGCGCCACCACCGGGAGGGTCCCCCGCCAGGCGACGGCCGAGCCGTTCAGCGACATGCCGAGCGAGAAGAGCGCCAGCGGCACGGCGGCCCCGCCGAGGATCTCCAGGGGTTTCGTCACGAGTTCGGGCGGGTGCCAGCCGAGGGCGGACACGCCCAGCCCGAGGAGCGAGGCCACCACGATGGGCGTGCGCAGCGGCGCCAGCGGGGACGGGCGTTCCGAGCCGAGACCGAGGAAGATCAGCGGCGAGACCAGCGCGACCTGGAAGACCATGACCGACACCACGAACGTCGCGTCGTGCAGGACGTACAGGCCGACCGGGATGCCGAGGTTGCCGGAGTTGACGTAGGCCGACGACATCGCGGCCACCACCCGGTCCGGCAGCTTGCCCCGTCGCAGCGCGAGCGCGGCCAGGCCGACGGCGAAGGTGCTGACGGCGAAGGCGAGCAGCGGGAGCGGCTGGATCCGGTCCAGCGGCGTACGGCTCAGCGTGCCGAACAGCACGGCCGGCATCGCCAGGGTGAACGCGAACCGGGTGAGCGTCCGCTGGAACTCCTCACCCGCCCACCCGGACCGGGCGGTCAGCCAGCCGAGAGCGCCGATGAGCCAGATGGGGGCGAACGCCGAGATCACCGCCTGCACCGCCCCACCGTACTGATCCCCGTTCTCCGGACCCGACGGCGGGGAAGGCGAAAGGGCCGGCGGTGTGCCACAGGTGGGGGCGGAGGGCATTGCCCGATATGGGAGGTGGTGAGATGATCGCGCCTTCCGACGGACTCTCACCCCGGAGGTGGGCATGGTGCTCGGCGGATCGCAGGGGGAACTCGTCGCGGCGGTGAACGCGCTGACCGCGCGCTGGGCCGCGGCCTGTTCCGGGGAGTCGTCCACCGTGCTGGCGGGGGCGGGCGTCTGGCCGCTGCTGGCGTACCTCGCCTCGGCCGCCGACGGGCCGGGGCGTGAGGAGCTGGAGCGGGCCGTCGGGGTGGACGTCGCCGGCGCGGCCCGGGCGGCCGGGGAGGTCCTGGCGATCCTGGACGGCTCGCCGGCCGTCCGCGCGGCGCTCGGGCTGTGGACAGGACGGGGACTGCCGCTGCGGCCGTCGTGGACCGCCGCGCTGCCGGAGCACCTGCGCGGCGAGCTGACCGGCGTCCCGGAGGACGACCGGGCCGCGCTGGACGCCTGGGCCGCCGACCGGACCGGCGGGCTGATCCGGGCCCTGCCCGTGTCCGTGACCGGGGACACGCGCCTGGTGCTGGCCGGCGCGCTCACCGTCCGCACCGCCTGGCGCCACCCGTTCCTCGACGAGGGGCCGAGCCCGCCGCCGGTCCGTGGGCCGGCCGGCGGGTCGCGGTGCTGCGCCGTACCACCCGGACGCCCGGACGGGTCCGGGTCGCCGGAACCCCGGCCGGGCCGCTGACCGCGCTCCGGGTCGAGGGGGACGGGGAGGTCGACGTGCACCTCCTCCTCGGCGAGGAGTCCCGTACGGCCGGCGAGATCCTCACCGCGGGCATCGGCGTCCTGACCGGGCGGCACCCCGCGGTGGACGGCGACGCCCTGGCGGAGGGGGACGCGGGGCCGGGCGTCACCGTCTCCAGCGAACGCTCCCACGAGCCGGGCGACCTGCTGGCCGTCACGGTTCCGCGGTTCACCGTCGCCTCCTCGCACGACCTGACGGCGCTGCCGGAGGTGTTCGGCCTGGCCGCGGTGACCGACACCGGCCGCGGCCACTTCCCCGGCATCGGTGACGAACCGCTCGCCGTCGGGCAGGCCAGGCAGGACGCGGTCGCGACGTTCTCCGCCACCGGGTTCGAGGCCGCGGCCGTCACCGCCTTCGGCATGGTCACGGCCGCGGCGGTGACGCGGCCCGCCCACCGGGTGAGGAGGGTCGAGGTCGATCTCACCCGGCCCTTCGGGTTCCTCGCCGCGGACCGGGTGAGCGGCCTCGTGCTGGCGGCCGGCTGGGTGGCCGAGCCGGAGGCGTGGAACCCGTAGGCGCCGCGGGGGTCAGCGGCGGCGGACCTTGGTGGTCAGGCGGTTGAGGATGCGCTCCCACTCGGTGCCGAAGGGGTTCTCCTGGACGAGGTAGGTCCAGGTCGCGGTGGGCCGCTTCAGGCCCGCGCCGTCGAGGTCGAGGCCGTCCGCGGTGATCTCGGCGGCCTCGAACGCCGCGATCGAGCGGGACTCGACCTCGGCCAGCATCCGCTCGTAGGCAGGCTTGGCCTCCTTGTTGAACTCCTCGATCGGGCTCAGCCGGCCCAGCGCGCGCAGGTGGATGCCCTCGCGCAGCTCGCCGAGGTAGGCCAGGTGGTCGGCCCAGCAGCGGTCGAGGTGGAACAGGACGATCTGCCGGGCGGCCTCGTCGAGCACGTCCTCGCCGACGCGCTCCGACAGCTCCGCCCACCGCTCCGGGGCGGCCCCGGAGAGGGCGTCGCTCGCCGAACGGCCGCGCAGCACCTTCTCGCGCAGCCCGAGGACCATGGCGCGGTGCTGTTCGAGCAGCCGGGTGTAGCGCCAGGTGTTGCGGTGGATCTCCATGTCCACGCCCTCGGCGACGCGCTGGGCGTGGCCCACCAGTTCGCGGTCGGGCACCCCCCTGGCGTACTCGTCGGCCACGTAGTGGGTGATCAGGTCGTCCTCGCCGCTGACGAGGAAGATCGACCCGCCCGGGTCGCCCTGGCGGCCGGCGCGCCCGCGGAGCTGGTCGTCCAGGCGGCTGCTGGCGTGCCGGCCGGAGCCGATGACGTACAGCCCGCCGAGCTTCTCCACGCCCTCGCCGAGACGGATGTCGGTGCCGCGCCCGGCCATCTGGGTGGAGACGGTGATCGCGCCGCGCTCCCCGGCCCGGGCGATGATCGCCGCCTCCTCGGCGTCGTTCTTGGCGTTGAGGACCACGCAGTCCAGGCCGCGGCCGGCGAGGTTTCCGGCCAGCCGCTCGGACTCGGCGACGTCGAGGGTGCCGATCAGGATCGGCCGCCCGGTGGCGTGCACCTCGGCGATCTCGTCGACCAGGGCGTGGTCCCGCTCCATCGCGTACTCGAACAGCCGGTCCGGCTCGTCGATCCGCACGCACGGGCGGTTGGGCGGGACCACGGCCACCCTGAGGTCGTAGAACTCCCGGAGCTGGTCGCCGACCGCGACGGCGGTGCCGGTCATGCCACACCGCTGCGGGTAGCGGGTGATCAGCCCCTGGACGGTGATGGAGTCGAGGACCTCGCCGCTCTCGGACGGGGCGAGCGCCTCCTTGGCCTCGACCGCGGCCTGAAGGCCGTCCGGCCAGCGCTGGAGCATCGCCACCCGGCCCCGGGAGGGGTTGATCAGGTGGACCCTGCCTTCGCGGACGATGTAGTCGACGTCCCTGGTCAGCAGCGCGTGGGCGTGCAGGGCGAGGTTGACCTCGGTGAGGGTGGCGGGGGTGTCGTACAGGTCGAGGCCGAGGGCCTCCTCGACGGTGTCGATGCCCCTGGACGTCAGGTGGACGTTGCGCTCCTGGTCGTCGATCTCGTAGTGGTAGCCCTTGACGAGCCGGCGGACCAGCGCCGCCGTCTCCGGCGCCGCGTCGCCCGGGTCGGCGGCCCCGGCCAGCACCAGCGGCACGCGGGCCTCGTCCACCAGTACGGAGTCGGCCTCGTCGACCAGCGCCACGTCCGGTTCGGGCACGACCAGGTCGGCCACGTCGGTGACGATCCGGTCGCGCAGCACGTCGAAGCCGATCTCGCTCACCGAGCCGTAGGTGACGTCCGCGGCGTAGGCGGCCCGGCGCTCGTCCGGGGTGGCGGACTCCGAGATCCAGCCGACCGACACGCCCACCGCCTCGTACAGCGGGCCCATCCACTCGGCGTCGCGCCGGGCGAGGTAGTCGTTGACGGAGATCACGTGGACGCGCTTGCCCTGCAGGGCGTATCCGGCGGCGGCCATCGCCCCGGACAGGGTCTTGCCCTCGCCGGTGGCCATCTCGGCGACGTTGCCCGACAGCATGGCGAGGGTGCCGACGAGCTGCACGTCGTACGGCCGCAGCCCCAGCGTGCGGCGGGCGGCCTCGCGCATGATCGCGCAGAACCCGGCCAGGTCGTCGGTGGAGGGCCGGGGCAGCTCGTCCGCCGCCCGCAGGCCGTCCTCGCGTTCCCCGGCCGCGGCGACGATCCGCTGGAAGGGTGCGAGGTCGATCGAGCCGGGGCGCTCCAGGAATCGTCTGATGCGTGCGGTTATCGAGGCCACGTTCCCTCCAACGCCCGCTTCCGGGGCCATGGTTCCGGTGTCGCCTCACCGTACCCAGGGAACGGATCACGTGTCGTGGGGGGGAATGTGATGAATAGAGCTTTAGACCGTCTCATCACCGAAAGGAGCGGTCTGCCGAGCTCTGTCGCGATCAGCGCCGCCGACGTCCACGGGCCCTGGGCGGCGCGGAGATCTACAAGGCGCTCGGCGCCGGGAGCGACATCACCTACTGGTCCGACATCCAGAACGGCGGCCACTGCGCCAACCGGCCGGAATGGACGACTCCCCTCCAGCAGAACATCAGGAAGCACCTGCTGAGGACCGGCGACGACGCGGGCACCATCAGGATCTCCTCCAAGGCCATGGGCAACCTCGCCGACTGGCGCGACTGGACCACCCCGACCCTGACCGACACCGACCCGTCGCCGACGCCCACACCTACCACGAGCACGTCGCCCAGTCCTTCGCCGTCGCCCTCTCCTTCGACGTCGTTCCGGCTGCGTAACGAGGGCGCGGGCCGATGCGTCGACTCACCGAACAGCGCCTCCGCCAACGGCACCCTGCTCCAGATCTACGACTGCCACACCAACCCCAACCAGCGATTCACCTACACCTCCGGCAGACAGTTGCAGATCCTCGGCAAGTGCCTGGACTCCCCGACCAACGCCGGATCGGGAACCCGCGTCCAACTGTGGGACTGCCACGGCAACGCCAACCGGCAGTGGGTCCTCAACTCCAACGGCACCGTCACCAGCGCGGCCGACAACCTCTGCCTGGCCGTGACCGGAACGAGCAACACCAGCACGGTCACCGTCGCGAGCTGCAACGGCGGCGCCGGCCAACGCTGGACCAGGGCCTGAACCGGGTCCAGCCCTGAAGAGCCGGTCCGGGCACCCCCTCGGGGCGGCGCGATCCGCGGGGGAGGGGCGGCCGCGGTGACCGGCCCCTCCCCGGGAAGGGGCCGGCTACCGGGGAGGACGCCTGCAGAAGCGGGCGTAGCCGTCGTCGTAGCCGTCCAACCATCCCCTGTCGTAGTCGCTCATCCGGGTCATGCCGGGGGCGGCCATCGACCTCAGCGAGTTCGCGTAGGCCGACACACAGTCCTGGCCGGCGGCGCGGTAGCCGTCCCGGTAGCCCCGCCAGTAGTCGTCCTGGGGCGGCCTGCGCGGCGCGACCGTGGGCTGCGCCGCGCTCTGCGCGGTGTCCGCCGTGCCCGCCGGGGTCGGCGCGGCCGAGGCCGCCGAGACCGAGACCGCCCCGACGGCGAGGGCGGCGAGAAGCGCCGCGCCGAGCGCCGTCAGTTCTCTCTTGCCGTACATGGGTTCCTCCCCTGATCGAACCGCGGGCGGAGATCGCCCGACGGTCGTATTCGGCGACCACGGTAGGAAAGCGAAGGTCCGGAGCGAGGGACCGAATCGCCCGCTTTCCGGTTCTTGAAGCAGCTTTAGCGAAGCCGGTTTCCCGGTTCCCCGCCCGCGGAGGGTCATGGGCCTGCGGTGAACACGGAGGGTCGCGAACCCGCGGTGAATATGGACATCTCCCTCTATGCGGGACAGGCTTGACCCGTGAACTTCTCTGACTACCAGTACGAGATCTACCTGAACGGGCTGGCCGGACAGCTCCCGCCGTACTCGACCGACGTCGGCAGACTCGAACAGGCCGTCAGGGAGAAGCTCGACCCCGGCCCCTACTGGTACGTCGCCGGTTCGGCCGGCACCGGGGCGACCGACCGGGCCAACCGCGAGGCGTTCGACCGGTGGCGCATCGTGCCCCGGATGCTGTGCGACGCCTCGGTCAGGGACCTGCGCACCGAGCTGTTCGGCAGGACCTACCCTGCCCCCGTCGCGCTCGCCCCGGTGGGCGTGCAGTCGATCGTCCATCCGGACGGCGAGCTCGCGACCGCCAGGGCGGCGGCGGCCCTCGGCGTCCCCGCGATCCTGAGCACCGCCTCCTCCCACACGCTGGAGGAGGTGGCCGAGGCCGCCGGTCCCGAAGGCCCACGGTGGTTCCAGCTCTACTGGCCGCACGACGACGAGGTCACGCTCAGCCTGCTCGACCGGGCGGCCGGGAACGGCTACGACACCCTGGTCGTCACCCTGGACACCTGGACCCTGGCCTGGCGGCCCAACGACCTCGACCAGGCGTACCTGCCGTTCCTGCGCGGCACCGGCCTGGCCATCCCGCTGTCGGACCCGGTCTTCCGCTCCCGGCTGGCGCGCCCGGTGGAGGAGGACCTGAACGCGGCGATCATGCAGTGGGCGCCGATGTTCAACGGCCGCTCCCACACCTGGGACCGCCTGCCGCTGCTGCGCGACAACTGGGACGGGCCGATCGTCCTGAAGGGCATCCAGCACGTCGACGACGCCCTGCGCGCCGCCGACGCCGGGATGGACGGGATCGTCGTCTCCAACCACGGCGGCCGGCAGATCGACGGCGCCGTGGCGGCGCTGGACACCCTCCCCGGCATCGCCGCCGCCGTGGGCGACCGGCTCACCGTGCTGTTCGACTCCGGGATCCGCACCGGCGCCGACATCTTCAAGGCCCTGTCCCTCGGGGCGCGCGCCGTGCTGCTGGGCAGGCCGTACGTCTGGGGGCTGGCCGCCGGCGGCGAGGACGGCGTGCGCCACGTGGTGCGGAGCCTGCTCGCCGAGCTCGACCTCACGCTCGGGCTCGCGGGACACCGCTCGCCCGCCGGCCTGGACCCGTCCGTCCTGTCGGCCCGGTGACCCGTCGCGGCCGAGGCCCCGCACTCCGGGCCCCGCGCCCTGGGCCCCGGGCTCCGGCCGGTCCGCTCCGGTGGTCCTGTGACCCCCCTCCTGTGTTCCCTCCGCCCGTTCCCATCCATCCCGACCCATCCGCACTGGAGGCACGATGAGCCTGTCCGATCTCAAGCCGGTCCCCGCCGACCAGCTCACCTTCCGGCTGCCGCAGAAGTTCGAGAACGTGGCCGACGAGCGCCGCCACCGCCAGGAGCGCCTGGTGGCGGCGCTGCGGCTGTTCGGCCGGTTCGGCTTCGAGGAGGGCGTGGCCGGGCACATCACCGCCCGCGACCCCGAGCACACCGACCACTTCTGGGTGAACCCGTTCGGCATGTCGTTCAAGCGGATCAAGGTCAGCGACCTGATCCTCGTCAACCACGAGGGGCAGGTCGTCGAGGGCCGCTACCACGTCAACCAGGCCGCGTTCGCGATCCACGCGATGATCCACCAGGCCCGGCCGGACGCGGTCGCCGCCGCCCACAGCCACTCGGTGTACGGCAAGGCCCTGTCGTCGCTGGGCACGCTGCTGGAGCCGCTGACCCAGGACGCCTGCGCCTTCTACGAGGACCACGCCCTGTTCGACGACTACACCGGAGTGGTCCTGGAGACCGAGGAGGGCCGACGCATCGCGGCGGCGCTGGGGTCCGGCAAGGCGGTCATCCTGCGCAACCACGGCCTGCTGACCGTGGGCGACTCGGTGGACGCCGCGGCCTGGTGGTTCATCACGATGGAGCGTTCGTGCCAGGCGCAGCTGCTGGCCAAGGCCGCCGGGCCGACCGTCCCGATCGAGCACGAGAACGCCAAGCTCACCCACGGGCAGATCGGCAACGACCTGGTCGGCTGGGTCAACTTCCAGCCCCTCTACGACCAGATCAGCGCGGCCGAGCCGGAGATGTTCGACTGACACCGGGCTGGGCGGCTCCGAGGCGCGGTCCCCGGGTCCCCGCCGTCCGGTCCCGCGTCCGGTCGTGTGCGGTCCGGGACATCGGTCCCGATGTGCGGTCCCGGTGTGCGGTCCCGGTGTGCGGTCCCGGTGTGCGGTCCCGGTGTGCGGTCCCGGTGTGCGGTCCCGGTGTGCGGTCCCGCGCCGCCGGACGGCGGGCGCGGGACCGTGCCGGGGATCAGCCGGTCACTGGTGCCGGTTCCCTCCTCTCCCGCAGGGCGAGGAGGGCCACCGCGGCGAGCAGCAGGGCCGCGCCCGCGACGCCCTGCGCCGTGAACCGCTCACCGAACGCGAGGACCCCGATGGCCGCCGCCCCGACCGGCTCCACGAGCGAGATCACCGAGGCCGTCGTGGCCCGTACGGACCCCAGCCCGGTGAAGAACAGGACGTAGGCCAAGGCCGTCGGGACGACGCCCAGGTAGGCGACGGCCGCCCAGAAGAAGAGCGGGTCGCCGTCCGGGAGCAGCCCTCCGGACAGCGCCAGGGGCAGCAGGCACAGGCCGCCGACGGCGAAGCCGCCGAAGGTCGCGGCGTACGGCTCGGCGGAGAAGGCCCGGTTGAGCAGGGTCACCCCCGCGTAGGCGGCCGCGGACAGCAGCGCCCAGCCCGTGCCCGCCGCCGAGAAGGACGCCGGGCCGCCGTCGAGGACCAGCATGGTCAGGCCCGCCAGGGCGACCGCCGCGGAGCCGAGCCCGGCCGCGCCCAGCCGCTCGCCCAGCAGCAGTCGCGCGGCGGCGGCCACGAACACCGGGGTCGCGCCTATCGTCACCACCGTGGCGACGGCCAGGCCGGAGGAGGCGACGGCCGCGAAGTAGGCCGTCTGGCAGACGGCCATCGCCACGCCGGTGGCGGCGATCCGGCCGTACCGCCGGGACTCGCGGGCATGGCCCCGGTCCCAGTCCCGGTCCCGGTTCCGGCCGAGGAAATGGAGGATCGGAAGGAGCGTCGCCGCTCCGGCGGCGAACCGCCAGAACGAGATCGAGACGGGGTCCAGCCCGCCCGAGAGGCGGAGCAGCGCCCCGGCGGCGCCGCCGGTGCCCCAGGCGGTCGCCGCGATGGAAACGTACAGCAGGCCCCGCCGTACGGAGACGTGCGTCATGGAGTTCTCTCCAACAGGAAGGTGGTCGTCGGGCCGCACGTGTGCGGGCGGCAGCCACCCACCGGATCGCTCGGATCCGGTCGTCAGGAGAGGGGACCGCCCGCGTCAGCGGGCGGGCGGCGGAGAGACGATCAGCATGCGCACGGATGGATCTTATCGCCGTTCCCGGCCGGGAGCCCACGCCTCGGTGGCTCCGGCTCCGCGGAACCGGTCACCGTACGGTCCGTACGCGGTGACCGCGCGGTCATCGGGTGACGGTCCCCGCCCGGTCCGCGGCGGGAAGAAGGTGATCAGGCCGGGGCCGATCTCCCAGGTGCCGCCGTCGAACGCGGCGCCGCGCAGGCCCCGCAGCGTGCCGGGGCCGGCGAGCGCCGCGCTTCGCGTGACGGAGGCGAAGCCGAAGGTCCTCGTCGGCCGCCAGCCGGTGCTGTGCCGCAGGCGGCGGCTCATCTGGGCCCAGCCGAGAGGGATCCCGGCCACCACCCAGGCGTCCGGGTGGCCCGCGGTGAAGCGCCGGGCCGGGCGCAGCCAGGAGGCGGCCTCCTCCGGCCAGTCGACCACCGCGAGGATCTCTCCTTCCCAGGCGTCGGCGAACGCCGCCGCGGCGGCCGTCGAGACGGCGTCGCGGCTGTGGCCGATCGTGACGGTCCCGATCCTGGGGCGCTGGGCGCGCAGCAGTCCGAGCAGCGCGGCCAGTTCGGCGGCCGTGTGCGGGGGCGTGATCGTCTCGGTGGCCCGCATCCCGTGGAGCAGCGGCGAGGTCGTTCGCATGGCGTCATGCCCTCCGGCTCCCATGTGGACCGGGCGTCCGGGGCGGACGTCAGACCGCGTCATGGAAGACCAGGCCGAGGGTGTGCCGCAGGCCGCGCCGTACCGTGCTGACGCCGTGCCGTACCGGAGCGGCGGACCAGCCCCGTGCGGAGGCGACCGGCCGGTCGCGGGTGGTGAAGACCAGTCCGTGACCCTGGGGCAGCAGCGTCACCGTACCCCGCGACTGGGCTCGGGGGCGCTGTTCCACCAGCAGGAACTCCCCGCCGTCGTAATCCGTGCCCGGCCGGTCCAGGCCGATCACGATCTGCAGCGGAAACACCAGGTCTCCGTACAGGTCGCGATGCAGGGCGTTCCAGTCACCGCCGCGATAACGCAGCAAGATGGGCGTCGGCCTGGTCTGCCCGGCGGCATGGCACATCGCGAGCCATTCGTCCAGGCTGTCCGGCCAGGGCGCGGGCCTGCCGAGCCTGGTCGCCCAGTCGCGGGCGATGGGCAGCAGCCGTGGGTAGAACGCCTGCCGCAGCTGCTCCACCAGGTGGGGGAAGGGCCGGTCGAAGTAGCGGTACCGGCCGCGGCCGAAGCGGAACCGTGCCATGTCGATCGTCGAACGGAACCGGGAGACCTCGTCGTAGAGTCCGGCGATCTCGCGGCACTCGTCCCCGGTGAGGATCGGACCGGTCAGCGCGCAGCCGTGGGCGTCCATCTCCTCGGCCAGGCCGGCCCAGTCGGTGCCCGCCACGCGTTCGTGCGGGGTGACCGCCATCGGTGTCGGCATGCTCGCTCCTCGGTGTCACGTCGGTGGGGACAGGAACACCCGGCTCGGGTCCGGGCCACATGGGCGACGGCTGGAACGCGCCCTTTTCCCCCTCGCCCTGTATAACGCCGGCCCGGCCCCGGGTTCCGGCGGGTTCCGGACGTCGTGTCGGGGCCACTGTCGCGGCCGTGGCCCGGGCACGTGGCGTGACCGGCCCGAAGGGGCCCGCCCGCCGTACCGGGGCCGGGCGTGGGAGCCTCCCCGATCCGGGAGATCCGCATTTTCTTCCTGTACCTGACAGCACGTGGCAGGTATGGGCGGCACGATGGGATCCATGACCATGACCGCGAAATTCCTCGCCGTGAACATCGACTGCGCCGACCCCCGGGGGCTGGCCGAGTTCTACTCGAAGGTCTTCGGCTACGAGGTGCAGTACGCCGAGGACACCTACGCCGGGATCAGCGACGGCACGATGAACATCTACTTCCAGCAGAACCTCGACCGCAGGCCGGCCGCCTGGCCGGGGCCCGACAAGCATTTCCACCTCGACGTCCTCGTCCCGGACGTGGCGCAGGCGGTCGAGGACTACCTGAAGCTCGGCGCCTCCAAGCCGGACTTCCAGCCCGGTGAGGGCAAGTGGGTCGTCCTCGCCGACCCCGAGGGGCACCTCTTCTGCGTCTGCCCGCAGCGCGACTGAGGCCCCCGCCCGCGGGGAGGGCACGGGTTCGCACCGTCAAGAGGTATCTGCCGGTGCATGACCCGGCGCTTACTTCCCCGCCGGGCCCCTAAGCTGGAACAATGATCCGACTGCCATCGCCTCCCCCCGTCCTGCTCGTCTTCGGGGAGTGGCGATGACCTGGGCCGGAGTGACGATCGCCCTGGTCGGCGCGCTGGGTTACGCGCTCGGCGCCGCCCTCCAGCAGTTCGAGGCGGTCACCGAGGGAGCCTCGCTCAAGCTGATGCGGCGCCCCCGCTGGTGGATCGGCGGCATCATCGGGTTCACCGGCGCCAGCCTCCACGCCGTCGCGCTGAGCCTCGCCCCCCTGGTCGTCGTGCAGCCGATCAGCGTGGCGACGCTGGTGTTCGCGGTGCCGCTGGCGGCGATGCTGCACGGCAGGCGGCCGCACCGGGCGGAGATCCTGGGGTCGATCGCGGTGGCCGTCGGCCTGCTCGGGCTGATGCTGCTGGTCCCGGCCCACCCCAGCGTCCCGCACCTGACGAACACCGAGGCGCTGGGCTTCCTGGGCTGCGTCGGGCTGGTCGTGCTGATCTCCCACCTCGCCGCCCGCAGGGCGCGCGGCCCGGCCAAGGCACTGCTGATGTCCGTCGGCGCGGGAGCGGTGACGGCCAGCGTGTCCACCTTCGTCCGGGTGGTGGGCGGCGACCTCCAGGGCGACCTGAGCAGGCTGCTGACCTGGTTCACGCTCGCCATCCCGGTGCTGCTGGTCTGCGCGGTGGTGCTGTTGCAGAGGTCCTACGCGATCGGCTACTTCGGGATCGCCTACGCCGCGGTCCAGGTGGTCGACCCCATCACCTCGGTCCTCGCCGGAGCGCTGTTGCTCGACGAGGCCCTGCCGAGCGGGGCCGCCGACGCGGTCCCCGCCCTGCTGGCCTCGGCGCTGCTGATCTGGGGGACCGTCACCCTCGGACGGCTCTCCCCGGACCACGGCCGCACCCCCGTCCCGGAGGTCCCGCCGATCACCTCGCCCCCCGCCGGGCCACAGCCGCCGGAGACGCCGGAGACGTCGGAGGCGTCACGGGTGGCCTGACCCGGGACCCGGGCGGCGTGGGCGGCCGCCAGCCGAGCACCTCGTCCATCGCGGCGGTCATCCGCCCGCCGGCGAGACGCCAGGTGAGCGCCATCATCGTGTCGCGCAGCCGTACGGCCGGCGGGTTGCGCAGCCGGGTGGTGCGGCAGATCGACGCCGACCGGGCCATGATCCGCGCGGTCCGCTCCAGCCGGGCGGCGGTGTACGGGGCCAGGTCCACGCCCGCCGTACCCGTTCCGCCGGTCGCGCCAGCCGGGCCGTCGCCGTCCCCGGCGACGTGGGCGAGCACCACCGCGTCCTCGATCGCCTGGCAGGCGCCCTGCCCCATGTTGGGCGTCATGGCGTGGGCCGCGTCGCCCAGCAGCGCCACCCTGCCGAGGTGCATCGCGGGCAGCGGGGTGGCCAGGTGGTGGACGTCGTTGCGGAGGACGAGCTCCGGCGGGGCCGCCTCCAGCAGCGCCGGGATGGGGTCGTGCCACCCGCCGAACAGGCGGAGCAGCTCGGCACGGCGGCTCTCGCCGTCCCCGGGGTCCCCGCCCGCCGGGACGGTGTCGGTGGCGTAGCAGTAGGCGGTGCCGCCGGCCAGCGGCATGACGCCGAAGACCCTGCCCTCGCCCCAGCTCTCGAACGTCCGGCCGGGCCGTCCCCCGCCGGGGACGAGCAGCCGCCAGCTCGTGACGCCCGCGTAGGAGGGGCCCGGGTGGCCGGGGAACAGCGCGGTCCGGATCGGGGAGCGGATGCCGTCGGCCGCCACGACGAGGTCGGCCGCAACCTCGGCCGTCCCGGCGGCGCCGTCATGGGCCGCGCCGCCACCCGAACCCGCGCCCGCCCGACCCGTGTCCGCGCCGGTGCCCGCGTCCGACGGGTCACCGGTCCGGACGGTCACCCGGCCGGTGTACGGGTCCACCGCCGTGACCGTGGAACCCAGCCGGATCACGCCGGGCTCCAGCCGGGCCGCGATCGCGTCGACCAGGTCCGTACGGCGCAGCAGCACGACGGAGTCGCCGTGCCGGGCGGAGGTGGCCTCCTCGGTGGTCCGCATCAGCCACCGGCCGTCCGCGCGGCGGATGCCGGCCTCGCCCTGGACCGCGGACAGCCGCCGGATGTCGTCCCCGACGCCGATCGTGTCGAGGGCCCGGAGCGCGTTGGCGGCGATGGCCAGCCCCGAACCGACCGGTTCCAGGGACGGCGCCCGTTCGAACACCGTGACCTCCCAGCCGCGTCGCCGCAGCGCCACCGCCGCCGTCAGCCCGCCGATCCCCGCCCCGACCACCACCGCGTGCGCCACGGCCCCTCCTTCGTCACTACGAATGTAGTGACCGTACTACGTCTGTAGTTTTACTACAAGTGTAGTTCCGGGAGTGCGGAGTCATGGCGTGCCGAGGTTCGCGGAGAAGGGCGCCGCGGAGGGTGCGCCGCGGGGGTGGGGCCTGCCGGGATGGTCGCCGGGTGGTGCTGTGATCGCCAGTGAGAGAGGCGGGGCCGCACGACCGGTCTTCGCGGGCCGGTCGGGCCGTGTGCTGGCAGTTTTCTTCAGGAAGGGGAAGTTTCTGAAGAAATGTGTCACAAGATCTGGACGGTCCCCTCCACGCGGGTGACAATCCGCTTGTCAATTCAAGATCATGGAGACGCCGGACGACCATGGGCCGCGCGGCGTCCCAGCTCGACGACGGCGAGGGCCGATGCGCTTAGGTCGTGGACTGGTCGTGGTGATGCTGGCGGGCGTGGCCGCCGTGACGCCTCTCAATCGTTCGGACGCCGTCGCCGGCACGTGGGAACAGACCACGGACGCCGTCACGGGACGGCGGGACGCGGACCCCGCGGGGAAACCGGCCGGACCCCTCGCCGGCCGTACGGAACGACCGGCGGAGGAACCGGCCCAGGCGCTCGCCCGCCGGACGGGGAAACCGGTCGAGGTCGCCGCGATGCGCACGGAGACCCGCCAGGTCTTCGCCGAACCGGACGGCACCTTCACCCTGGAGCAGTACGCGCGTCCGGTGCGGGTCCGCCAGGACGGCCGATGGGTGGACGTGGACCCGACGCTCCGGGCCCGTCCCGACGGCACGATCGCCCCCGTCGCGACGGCGGTCGGCCTGACGTTCTCGGGCGGAGGGAACGCGCCGCTCGCCCGGATGGCCCGCGGTGACAGGACGCTGGAGCTGGGCTGGCCGGGCACGCTGCCGAAGCCCGTGCTGAAGGACGACACCGCGACCTACCCCGAGGTGCTTCCCGGGGTCGACCTCCAGGTCAAGGCGGACGTCGACGGCTTCTCCCACCTCCTCGTGGTCAAGTCGCGCGCCGCGGCCCGGAACAGGGCCCTCACCGAGCTGAACCTCCCGATCTCGGCCGACGGGCTGTCGTTGAAATCCACCGAGGGCGGCAACATCGAGGCGGTCGACGGGAACGGCGGATCGATCTTCACCGCCTCGCCGCCGATGATGTGGGACTCCTCGGGAACCCCGGCCGCGCGCACGCCGGCGAAGGGAGCGGAGACGGCGGCAGGGGCGGAGACGCCGGCGGGGGAAGGCGCGTCCGCGGACGCGCGCCGTGAGGTGATGGGCCTCGAACTCACCGGCGGGAAGCTGGTGCTCAAACCGCACCGCGGCATGATCGAGGACCCGGGGACCAAGTTCCCCATCTACCTCGACCCGTTCTTCTCCGCGGCCCGCGGCGCCTGGACGTCCGTCTGGAGCAACAACCCCTCGTCCAACTTCCTGAACGCCAACGACGTCGCCAGGGTGGGACACGTCTCCGGGCAGACCAACAGGTCGTTCTTCCAGATGAACACCGGCACGACCATCCACGGCAAGCAGATCCTCAAGGCGACGCTGCGCACGTACGAGACCTGGTCCTACTCGTGCGGCGCGCGGAAGGTCGAGGCCTGGGCGACCGGCACGATCAGCAAGAGCACCACCTGGAACAAGCAGCCCACCTGGTCCAGACTCCTCGACACCGTGAACGTCGCGAAGGGCTGGGGGCCGTCCTGCCTGCCCGGCGGCGTCGAGTTCGACGTCACCAGCCAGGCCGCCGACGCCGCGGCGAAGAACTGGCCCAACATCACCGTCGGGCTCAGGGCCACGAGCGAGACGGACGTCTACGCCTGGAAGAAGTTCAAGAACAACCCCAGCCTGGTCATCGAGTTCAACTCGCCGCCCGCCGCGCCCGTGGCCGCCGACACCTGGTCGGACCCGGGAGGCGGCTGCGTCACCGGCGCCGAGCGGCCGATCATCGGCACCACCACGCCGAAGCTGTGGGCCAAACTGCGGGACGCCGACAACGCGGTCAGGGGACGGTTCGAGTGGTGGACCGCCGCCGGCACGAAGGTGGGGGAGCGGCTCACCGAGTCGCAGGGAACGGGCAGCGCCTTCTTCGCGACCGTCCCGCAGGGCGCCTTCGGTGACGGCGACGTGATCCGCTGGCGGGTCCGCGCGGAGGACGGCAGGATCAACAGCGCGTGGAGTCCCTGGTGCGAGATGACCGCCGACGCCTCCGCGCCCGGAGGGGAACCGGTGGTGACCTCGACGGACTACCCGGAGGACGGCTGGAGCGACGGCGTCGGACGGTCCGGCTCCTTCACGTTCACCGCGGCCGGCGTCGCCGACGTCGTCGGCTACGTCTACGGGCTGGACACCGCCCCCAAGGCCGAGGTCGCGGCCGACCAGGCGGGCGGGCCCGCGACGATCCGGCTCACCCCCCGCCACGACGGCCCCAACGTGCTGGCGGTGCGCAGCAAGGACCGCGCGGGACACCAGAGCCCGATCCGCACCTACGTGTTCAACGTCAACCCGGGCACCGGTCCCGACGGGCACTGGAACCTGGACGACGGGCAGGGCGGGGTGGCCGCCGACCGCACGGGCGCCCACCCGGCCACCCTGTACGGCGCGGCCGCCTGGACCACCGGCAGGACGGGCGCGGGGCTGCGGCTCGACGGCGTCGGCGGCCACGCGCGGACCACCGGCCCCGTCGTGTCCACCCTGGGCGACCTCACGGTCGCCGCCTGGGTGCGGCTGACCGGCACCGGCGCCGCCGCGACCGCGGTCGGCCAGGACGGCGGGCGCAACGGCGGCTTCTCCCTGGGGTACTCCAAGGCCGAAGGCCGCTGGGCGCTGAGCCGTACCGTCGCGGACACCGACGGGGCGGCGGTGGTACGCGCGCTGTCGACGTCCGCGCCGAAGCCCGGCGAGTGGACCCACCTCGCCGGCGTCTACGACACGGCCGCGGGGGAGCTGTCCCTCTACGTCAACGGCCGCCTGGAGTCGGCGGTCCCGTTCACCCGGCCGTGGGACGCGACCGGACCGCTGACGATCGGCAGGACGAAGGCCGGCGGAGCGGAGACGGAGTTCTGGCCGGGCGACGTCGACGACGTCCGCGTCCACGGGCGCGCCATGTTCGGCGACGAGGTCGCCGACCTGGTGAACAGCGCCGCGACGCTGGTCGGGCACTGGAAGCTGGACGAGGATTCCGGCGCCGTCGCCGCCGACTCCTCCGGCCGGGCGTCGGCGGCGACGCTGGGCGGCGGGGCGTCGTGGACCGAGGGCTGGCTGGACGGCGCGCTCGCCCTCGACGGGACGGGCGGTCACGCGCAGGCCGCCGGTCCCGCCGTCAACACCGCGACGGGATTCACCGTCGCCGCCTGGACCCAGCTCGACTACCTGCCCACCCGCGACGCGGCGATCGTCTCCCAGGCCGGGAGCAGGGCCAGCGGATTCCAGCTCGGCTACGACAAGGAGAAGGGGCGCTGGGTCCTCGGCATGGCCGCCGCAGACACCGACACCGCCGCGGTGGCGCGGACACGCTCCGACGCGGTCCCCGCACCGTTCGAGTGGACCCACGTGGCCGGGGTCTACGACCCCCTCCAGGGCGAGCTGCGCATCTACGTGAACGGCCGGCTGTCGGCCGGTACCGTCACCGCCCACGTCAGCGCGTGGAACGCCACCGGCCCGCTGCAACTGGGCCGCGCCAAGACCGCGGGCGTCTTCACCGGTCACTGGCCGGGGATCGTGGACGACGTCCGTACCTATGACGGCGTGCTGAGCGCCGAACAGATCGCCCAACTGGCCGCCCAGTAGTCCCCGGGCGGATCTCCCGATCGGCCGCCCGGCACTCCGCCGGGCGGCCCCGACCCACCGAACTCCATCCCGCCGGTCCCCGGCTCACCGGTCCCCGACTCACCGGTCCCCGACTCACCGGTCCCTGATCCACCGAGCCCCGACCCACCGGTCCCCGTCCCATCGGTTTCCCCGCCCCCACCGATCACCGGCCCCCGGCCTCCGGTCCCCGCCCCGGCCTTCCGATCCCGGTCTCCTCCGGTCCCGCTCCGACCTTCTCTGCCCAATTTCGGTCTTCCATGTCCCCTTTTATCCCTTCTTGTCCCGTTTCTTCTCCTCTCGGTCGCTCGCCGCCCCACCCCTTCCCGTCCCTTTCCGAACCGGTCGTTCACCCCTCCGCCCCGGCTCGTCCAGCCGGTCACTCCCCCCGTTCGACTCGTCCACAGATTGGGTGAAGTCAGTGAACCTGGCACATGATCCAGATCCTCCGGAGTCCTACTGGAACCGTCTGACGCATCCCGTACGGGAGTCGCCGTGGCCCCGGCGGCTGGCGGCAACGCTGGCGGTCGTCGTGATGGCGCCGCTGGTGCACGCGGAGCCCGCGAGCGCCGCGCCCCGTTCCGCTCCGGCCGTCCAGCGGGAGACCCCGGTCCTCGGAAAGCGGGTCCCCGTACTGCCCAGGACGGCCGACCCGGCGGAGAAGCAGGCGTGGAAGACGCCGCCGAGCGTCGTCTGGCCGAAACCGCAGGCGGTCGAGCTGGACGCGACCGGCGGCGCCGGCGCGCGCACGCTGGCTGCCGACTTCCCGGTACGGCTCGCCCCGCCGAAGAAGCCCGCCGAGCCCGCCAAGGCCGCGGACGACAGGAACGGCGAGGGCGGCAAGGAAGCCAAGGAAAGCAAGGAAGGCAAGGAGGTCGCGGCGGCGGCCACCCCCGACAGGGTCCGCGTCGAACTGCTCGACACCGCGCCGTCCGGGCTGCTCGGTCTCGCCCTGCGGGTGACGGCGGGGCAGGGACTGGCGGTCGCGAGGGGGCGGACCCGGCTGGAGATCGACTACTCCGGCTTCCGGTACGCCTTCGGCGGCGACTACGGCGCCAGGTTGCGGCTGGTACGGCTGGACGAGTGCGCCCTGACGGCCCCGGCCGCCCCGACCGCCTGCCCGCAACCCGAACCCGTGCCGTCCGACAACGACGCGAAGAACGGCACGCTGGCCGCCGACGTCGACATGCCGGCGCTGTACGCGCTGCAGGCGGCGCCCTCCGGGCCGTCGGGCGACCACGCGGCCACCTCGCTCGCCCCCTCGTCGAACTGGAGCGTCGGCACGCAGTCGGGTGACTTCACCTGGGACTACGGCCTGCGGGCGCCACCCGCGCTGGGCGGTGAGGAACCCGAGATGTCGCTCGTCTACAGCTCCCAGAGCGTGGACGGCCGCACCGTCTCGACGAACAACCAGCCGTCCTGGGCGGGCGAGGGGTTCGAGCTGAACCCCGGCGGCTACATCGAACGCCGCTACAAGTCGTGCATGATCGACGGCAAGAAGACCGGCGACCTGTGCTGGGACCAGGAGAACGCGACACTGGCCCTCGGCAACTCGGCCGTCGAGCTGGTCAAGGACGCCACGACCAAGCAGTGGCGGCCCAGGCGCGACGACGGGACGCGCGTCGAGTACCTCACGGGCGCCGCCAACGGCGACGACAACGGTGAGCACTGGCGCGTCACCACCGACGACGGCACCCAGTACACCTTCGGACTGAACCGCCTGCCCGGCTGGGCCACGGGCAAGCCGGAGACCGGGTCGACGTGGACGGTGCCGGTGTTCGGCAACAACAGCGGCGAGCCCTGCCACAAGAGCGACGCGGCGTCCTCCTGGTGCCAGCAGGCCTACCGGTGGAATCTCGACCTCGCCGTCGACACGCACGGCAACGCCACCACCTACTGGTACGGGGCCGAGAAGAACCACTACGGGCGGAACATGAAGCCCGAGCAGGGCACGGAGTACGTGCGCGGCGGATACCTCAAGCGGATCGACTACGGCTACCTGCGGGGTGAGCTGTTCACCAGGTCGCCCGCGGCCCGCGTCGTCTTCGACGTCGCCGAACGCTGCGTGCCCGGCGGGACGGTCACCTGCGCCGCCGACCAGCTCAAGAAGGAGACGGCGAGCCACTGGCCCGACGTCCCCTTCGACCAGATCTGCGGCTCGGGGGAGAAGTGCACCAACCGGCTGTCGCCGACGTTCTTCACCCGTCTGCGCCTGGCGAAGGTCACCACCCAGGTGCTCAACCCCGACACGGCCAAGTGCTCGGGCAAGCCGTACTGCGACGTCGACTCCTGGACGCTGACGCACTCCTTCCCCGCGACGGGTGACGGCCTCAGCCCCTCGCTGTGGCTCGCGTCCATCCAGCAGAGCGGCCACGTGGGCGGCACCATCACCCTGCCGAAGGTCACGTTCGTCGGCGTCCAGCTGCCCAACAGGGTGGATTCCAACGAGGGCCGCGCGCCGCTCGTCAAGTGGCGGGTCCGGTCGGTGAACAACGAGAGCGGCGGGGAGCTCCGGGTCGAGTACGGCCCCGCCGACTGCAAGCCGGGAGACGCGCCGGCCGCCGACCGCAACGGCCGGCTCTGCTTCCCCCAGCGGTGGGCGCCGCCGGACGAGGGCGAGGTCACCGACTGGTTCCACAAGTACGTCGTGACGCGGACGCTGGAGATCGACCGGGTCGCGCAGTCGCCGCCGGTCGTCACCGACTACGAGTACCTCGACGGCGCCGCCTGGCACTACGCCGACAACATCCTGGTGAAACCCGAGCACCGCACCTGGTCGGAGTGGCGCGGGTTCGGCAGGGTCAGGGTCCGCGGCGGCGACGGGCAGGACACCCGGCGCACGCTCACCGAGTTCCGGTACTTCCGCGGCATGGACGGCGACCGCCAGGCCGACGGTTCCAAACGCCGGGCGCAGGTCGTGGACTCCGAGGGCGGCAAGCTGGACGACCTCGACCAGTTCGCCGGGTTCGAGCGCGAGGAGATCCTCTACGAGGGCGACGGCGGGGAGATCGCGACCGCCACGGCGGAGGAGCCGTGGTCGCTCAAGACGGCCGAGTCCACCCAGGGCGGCGTCACCAAGCTCGCCCACATCGTCGAGCCGAAATCCATGGTGACCCGCACCGCGCTGGAGGGCGGGAAGTGGCGGCGCACCGCCGAGGAACGCGCCTACGACACCCAGGGCATGCTCACCCAGGTCGACGAGAAGGGCGACCTGGACACCGGTGACGACGACCAGTGCACCCGCTACACCTACGCCCGCAACACCACGGCGTGGCTGCTGGACTACACCAGCAGGATCCACAAGGTCGCCGCGGGATGCGGCGCCGGCGTGTCGAAACTGGCCGCCGCCGACGTGATCTCCGACGAGCGGATGCAGTTCGACGGCGGGCCGTACGGCCAGGCGCCCGTCAAGGGCGACGTCACCGCCGTCCAGTCCGTGGCCGGGGACGGCTCGGCCGTCACCGAGTCGGTCAAGACCTACGACGCCTACGGGCGGATGACCAGCGAGACCGACGCGGCGGGCACCAAGGTCGTCACCGCCTACACGCCGACCTCCGGCGCTCCGGCGACGGAGGTCACCGAGACCAACCCGCTCGGTCACGTGGAACGCACCCTCATCGAGCCGGCCTGGGGCGAGGTCGTCACCGAGATCGACGCCAACAACCGGCGCGTCGACCTGGAGCACGACGCGCTCGGCCGTCTCGTCAAGGTGTGGCAGGGCGACCGCAGCAAGGAGGCCGGCCAGTCGCCCAGCACCGAGTACTCCTACCTGACGCGTAACGACGGCCCCAACGTCGTCACCACGAAGACCCTGCGGGCGGACGGCGGCTACACCGTCAGCCACGAGCTGCTCGACGGCCTGCTGCGCCCCCGGCAGACCCAGGAGCCGGCGCCCCGGGACGACCAGGCGCAGGATCCCGCGCTGCGCGACGGGCGCACGATCACCGACACCTTCCACAACTCGCTCGGCGAGGTGGCCAAGTCCAACAGCGGCTACTTCAGCCCCGGCGAGCCGTCCACCGAGCTGCTGGGGGTGGCCGACACGGCCGTCCCCAGCCAGATCGTCACCTCCTACGACGGGACCGGGGAGGTGTCCGTCCAGGCGTTCCGGGTCAAGGGCGTGGAGAAGTGGCGGGCCGCCGCCACCTACCGCGGCGACCGGATGCACATCACCGCCCCCGCCGGAGGCACCGCCGTCACCCGCATCGGCGACGCCGAGGGCCGGCTCGTCGAACTGCGGCAGTACAAGGGGGCCACGCCCACCGGCGACTACGAGGCGACCAAGTACACCTACGACACGTCGGACCGGCTGGCCACCGTGACCGACCACGCGGGCAACGTGTGGCGGCACACCTACGACCTGCGGGGCAGGGAGATCAGGACCGAGGACCCCGACAAGGGCGTCACGACGTTCACCTACAACGACGTCGACGAGGCCGTCACCTCCACCGACGCCCGGGGCCGGACCCTGGCGTACGTCTACGACGCGCTGGGGCGCAAGCGCGAGCTCCACGAGGGCTCCACGACCGGCCCGCTGCTCGCGGAGTGGAAGTACGACGCGCTGGCCAAGGGGCACATGAACGCCAGCATCCGCTACGTCGGCGGCCAGGCGTACAAGGCGGAGATCAACGCGATCGACGCCGAGTACCGCACCCTGCGGCAGACCGTCACCGTCCCCGCCAGGGAAGGCAAGCTGGCCGGGTCGTACGTGCTCAACAGCCGCTACACCCTCGACGACCAGGTGCAGTCCGCCGGCTTCCCCGCCGCGGGCGGGCTGGCGGAGGAGTCGGTCGTCTACACCTACGACGGGCTCAGCCAGCCGGTCACCGTCACCGGCCTGTCGTCGTACGTCACGGCCACCCGCTACTCCAAGCTGGGCGAGACCCTGCAGTACGAGCTGAACAGCGGCGGGAAGAAGAGCTGGCTCACCTACACCCACGACGAGAGCACACGGCGGCTGACCCGGACCCGGCTGGACCGCGAGTCGGCCCCGGCGCCCGACCTGGACCTCAACTACACCTACGACCCGGCCGGGAACATCACCAGGATCACGGACATGGACGGCGGCCGGTCCAGGGACACCCAGTGCTTCACCTACGACCACCTGCGCCGCCTGACCGCGGCGTGGACGGCCACCGACGACTGCGCGGGCGGCGGCCCGCGGTCGGACACGATCGGCGGTGTGGCGCCGTACGCGATCGGCTACGCCTACGACTCCACCGGCAACAGGACGAAGGAGACGCGGCACGCGTTCGGCGGGCGCGCGGAGTCCGTCCGCTCCTATACCTACCCCGCCGCGGGTGAGGCGCGGCCGCACGCCCTCCTGACGGCCGGCACGGACGTCTTCGCCTACGACGAGGCCGGGAACACGACCCGGCGCAAGGTCGGGACGGCCGACCAGACCCTGGTCTGGGACGCCGAGGGCAACCTCGAATCGGTGACCGAGGCGGGAAAGACCACGTCGTTCGTGTACGACGCCGACGGCGAGCGGCTGCTCCGCAAGACGCCGACGGACTCGACGCTCTACATCGACGACATGGAGCTGCGGCTCGACATCGCCAAGGACGTCGTCGAGTGCACCCGCTACTACACCATCGGCGACGAGACGATCGCCGTGCGGACCCCGGACAACAGGGTGTACTTCCTGGCGTCCGACCACCAGGGCACCGCGCAGGCGGCGGTCAACGGCGGCACCGGAGACGTGGCCGTCCGCAGGACGACGCCGTTCGGTGAGGACCGCGGCGCGGCACCGCCGTGGTGGCCCGGCCAGCGGGGATTCGTGGGAGGCGTGCGGGACGCGTCGACCGGGCTCGTCCAGCTCGGCGCCCGCGAGTACGACCCCGTGAACGGCCGGTTCCTGTCCGTCGACCCGGTCATCGACGAGGAGGACCCCCAGCAGCTCAACGCCTACGCCTACGCCAACAACAGCCCCGTCACGATGAGCGACCCCGACGGGCAGCTGGTCTGGATCGTCGTCGGCATCGCGGCCAGGATCGCGGCGCGCGCCCTGGCCAGGAAGCTCGCCCAGGCGGCCGCCAGGCGGGCGGCCCAGGCGGCGGCCCGGCGGGCGGCCATCGCGCTGGCCAAGCGGCGGGCCGCCGCGCTCGCCAAGAAGAAGGCCGCGGAACTGGCGAAGAGGAAGGCCGCGGAGCTGGCGAAGAAGAAGGCCGCGCAGGCGGCGAAGAAACGGGCGGCCGAGAAGGCCAGGAAGGCGGCCGCCGCGGCGGCCACGAGACGCGCGGCGGCGGCCGCGCGCCGGGCGGCGGCCCGGCGGGCCAAGGCGGCCGTGGCCAAGGCGCGCAGCAGACGCGTGAGCAGGGCCCCGGCCAAGCCGGCCCGGCAGCGGCCCGCCCACCGTCCGACCAGTCGCAAGGCGGTCCAACGGCAGTCCCCGCCCAAGGCGCAACGCTCGCCGGTCAGGGACGGGAGCTACCACCGCATCGACGGGAGCAGGCATCCGTCGAAATCCGTCAGCGTCTACCGCGACGGGAAGATGTACCCCGACGGACGGCCGCCCCAGGGCATGGTGCGGCCCTCGGGGTCGGGACAGGGCATGCGGCAGGACTACAAACCGGCGGAGTTGGACCCGCCGTCGACACGGACGGGCATCGTCGCCGAGACGGCGGCCCGGTCGACCAAGTTCATCAACGAGGGCGACCTGGACAGCCTCTTCATGCACATCATCCGTCTGGCGGGGGGAGGGTGATCCCGGCCGGTCACCCACCGGTCCGATGACCGGTGGGTGACCGGCGCGGACGGCGGCGGGCCCCGGCGCACCACGGTGTGCCGGGGCCCGTCGTTCCTCCGGCTCCGGTGGGTGAACGCGGCTTCACTACACGTGTAGTCTCGTCGCATGAAGTCGGAACGGGCCCGGGCCGTGGCGGAGGCCGCCATCACCCTGCTGGCCGAGCGGGGCATGCGCGGCCTGACCCACCGGGCGGTGGACGAGGAGGCGGGGCTGCCGCCCGGCTCGACCTCCAACCTCGCCCGCACCCGCTCGGCGCTGCTGGAACTCGCCCTGGAGCGACTGACCGAGATCGAGGGCGCGGTCTTCGAGCCGCTCCTCGGCGTCACCGAACACGCCGCGGCCGGGACGGAACCCGGGGGGAGCGCCGGGCCGGTCACGCCCGAGACGCTCGCCGAGATGACCGCGCGGAGCCTGTGGGCGCAGCTCACCGTCGACCGCCGCCGCACGGTCGCCCGCTACGAGCTGGCGCTGGAGGCCACCCGCCGCCCCGAACTGCGCAGGATCTACGACGAGGCGGGGCAGCGCTTCCGCACGCTGGCCGTCGCGGTCCTCACCGCCGCCGGATCCCCCGACCCGGTACGGCACGGCCACCAGATGGTCGCCTACGGCGAAGGAGTGATCTTCGACGCCATCGCCGGCGCCGGGGCCGAACCCACCCTCGACGACCTGCGCCTGGGCGTCAGGGAGGTGCTGGCGGGCATGCTGGGCCCGCCTTCCGGCCGCCTCTGACCCGGCCCTCCCGGTCCCGGAGCGGTCCGGGGCTCAGCGTTCCAGCAGGCGGGCGCGGTGGGCGGGCCACTCCTCGTCGAGGATGCCGAAATAGGCGGTGTCGCGCCAGGTGCCGTCCGGACGGCGGCGGTGGCGGCGCAGCACGCCCTCGGGGACGCCGCCGATGCGCCTGATCGCGGCCTGGGAGCGGGTGTTCAGGATGTCGGTCTTGAGCTGGACGCGGTTCACGCCCAGGTGGTCGAAGGCGTGGTCGATCAGCAGGATCTTGCAGGTGGTGTTCACCGCCGTGCGCCACACGGCCCTGCCGTACCAGGTCCAGCCGATCTCTACGCTGGAGTCGAAGCCCGGGGTGTCGATGTAGGAGGTCCAGCCGACCGCGCGGCCGGTCTCCCGGAGGATCACCGCGAACGGCACGTGGCCGGGGTCGTCGATCAGCCGCTCCGCCATCGTCGCGAGTTCCTCCACCCCGTGCGGCGTGGGATGCTGCCAGCGCCACACCTCCTCGTCGCCGCCGCCGGCCAGGAACAGGTCGGGGACGTGGCCGGCGGTCAGCGGCTCCAGCCGTACGGCGGCGCCTTCGAGGACGAGCGGGTCGGGCATCTTCGCGGTCATGGTGGCGACCCTACGGCCGGTGGCGCGCGGCCCGGAAGGTCCACTCGGCCCGGTTGCCGGACGACCACTTCGGCGGCGGGGCGGCGTCCCCGGTGAGCGGCCGGCCCCTCCGGCCGGGGGACGGTCGCCTGTCGGCCGCCCAGACGGCCAGCGCGCAGGCCGCGAATCCGGCCCCGAGGAGGCTGGAACCCGCCCAGCCGTGGGCGGCGAAGACGGCGGTGGTCGCCGCCGCGCCGAGGGCGGAGCCGAGCGAGTAGAAGACCATGTAGCCGCCGATGACGCCGCTGGTGCGATCCGGATGCGCGGCGGTGAGCAGGTGCTGGTTGCTCACGTGCACGGCCTGGACCGCGAAGTCGAGGACCACGATTCCGGCGACGAGGATCCACAGCGACCACGGCAGCTGCGCGATCGCCGCCCACGAGACGATGAGCAGGGTGAGCGCGAGGCCGGTGACCGGGGTCGCCCGTCCCGCGTCCGCCCACCGTCCCGCGCGGGCCGCGCCGAGCGCGCCGGCGAGCCCGGCGATGCCGAACAGCCCGATCCGGCTCTCGCTCAGTCGCCACGGCGCGTCCGCCAGCGGCAGGGACAGTCCGCTCCACAGGGTTCCGAACGATGCGAACAGGAAGAACGCGATGAGCCCGCGCGTCAGGAAGACGCGCCGCCCGAACAGCCCGCCGAGCGAGACGATGGCCCGCCCGACCCCCGCGGGCCGGTCGGGGCGCTCATCCGGCGGCAGGACGGCGAGGACGAGGGCCGCGAGCCCGAGCGACAGCACCGCGAGCACGGCGTAGACGCTCCGCCAGCCCCACACCTCGGCGAGCGTGCCGGCGACGATCCGCGCGCCCAGGATGCCGGCCACGACGCCCGAGGTCACGACACCGATGTTCCGCCCGCGTTCGGCGGGCGGCGAGACCGACGCGGCGTAGGCCACCGTGGTCTGCACCACGACCGCGAACATCCCGGCCACCGCGAGCCCCGAGAACGCCGCCCACGCGGCCGACGCCGAGGCCGTCAGGATCATCCCCAGTGCGGTGATCACCAGGTGCGCGGGGATGAGCCGGCGCCTGTCGGCCACGTCGCCGAGCGGCACCAGCAGCACCAGCCCGGCCAGATAGCCGAACTGGCCGGTCGCGACCATCCAGCCGGTGAGTTCCGCCGGCACGCCGAGATCACGTCCCATCGGACCCAGAACCGGCTGCGCGGCGTAGACGCCCGCCACAGAGACACCGCACACCACCGCCAGCAACGTCCGCCGCCACAGGTTCATCGCACCCCGATTCAATAAGTAGCAAATTGCAACCAATTTGACCGTACGGCATGATGGTTTCAATCCGCAACTCATCGGGAGGTGTCATGTCGCGCGCCACCACGGGCGTCCCGAACCTCGACTGGACCGACTCGGAGTGCCCGGTCGCCCGCGCGCTCGACCTCGTCGGCGACAGGTGGAGCCTTCTCGTCATCCGTGACGCGATGGACGGGGCGCGGTCGTTCACCGAGTTCCAGCGGCGCACCGGCATCGCCCGCAACATCCTCGCCGACCGCCTCCGCAGGCTGGTCGCTCACGGGCTCCTCGCCCAGCGCGCCGCACCGTCGGGCCGCCGCCAGGAGTACGTGCTCACCGACGCCGGCCGCGACCTCTTCGCGGTCGTCCTCACCCTGCGGCAGTGGGGAGAGCGCCACGCCTTCGCCCCCGGCGAGGCCCACTCGGTCCTGGTCGACCGGCACGGCGCCCCCGTGCCGGAGATCGCGCCGACCGGCGCCGACGGCACCCTCCTCGACACCGACACCACCCACGTGCGGAAGACCCGATAGGAGGCGGGCCCCCGCGCCTTCGGGCCTCGCGGACGCTTCGCCGCCCACGCGGCCGGGGGAGCGCTTCGGCGGCCGGACCGCCGGGGGAGCGCTTCGGCGGCCGGACGGCCGAGGGGCGCTTCGGCGGCCGGACGGCCGACACCCCGCCGTCCCTTGTCGACAGCCATACCGTCCGGTCGGTACGCTCCTTGGAGACCGTGAGGAGGGTCATGGATTTCGCGTTCGACGCCAGGACCGAGGAGCTGCGGCAGAGGCTGCTCGCCTTCATGGACGAGTGCGTCCACCCGGCCGAGGAGGCATTCGAGGCCCAGGCCGCGCAGAGCGGGTGGTCCAGCCCGCCGCTGATGGAGGACCTCAAGCAGGAGGCGCGCAAGCGCGGGCTGTGGAACCTGTTCCTGCCCGGCGAGCACGGCGCCGGCCTGACCAACCTCCAGTACGCCCCGCTGGCGGAGATCATGGGCCGCTCGCCGAGGATCGCCCCCACCGCCACCAACTGCGCCGCCCCCGACACCGGCAACATGGAAGTGCTGTCGATGTTCGGCAACGAGTGGCAGCGCGAGGAGTGGCTGGAGCCGCTGCTGCGCGGGGAGATCCGGTCGGCGTTCGCCATGACCGAGCCGGACACCGCCTCCTCCGACGCCACGAACATCTCGCTGTCCATCGTCCGCGACGGCTCCGAGTACGTCATCAACGGCCGCAAGTGGTTCGCCTCCGGCGCGATGAACCCGAACTGCCGGATCCTCATCGTGATGGGCAAGACCGACCCGGAGGCCGCCACCCACCGACAGCAGTCGATGGTCCTGGTGCCGCGCGACACCCCCGGCCTGGAGATCAGGCGCGGCATGCACGTGTTCGGCTACTCCGACGCCGACCACGGCGGGCACGCGGAGATCGACTTCACCGACGTCAGGGTGCCGGTGGAGAACCTGATCGGTGAGGAGGGCGGCGGCTTCGCCATCGCCCAGGCCCGCCTCGGGCCGGGCCGCATCCACCACTGCATGCGGCTGATCGGGATGGCCGAGCGCGCGGTCGAGCTGATGTGCCGGCGGACCCTGTCGCGTACGGCGTTCGGTAAGCCGATCGCCCAGCAGGGGGTCGTCCAGGACTGGATCGCCGAGTCGCGGGTCAGAATCGAGCAGCTCCGCCTGCTGGTGCTCAAGACCGCCTGGCTGATGGACACCGTCGGGAACCGCGGCGCGCACACCGAGATCCAGGCCATCAAGATCGCCACCCCGCGCGAGGTCGAGTGGATCCTGGACAAGGCCATCCAGGCTCACGGCGCCGGCGGCGTCAGCCAGGACTTCCCGCTGGCCGGGCTGTGGGCGGGCGCCCGGTCGCTGCG
This sequence comes from Streptosporangium sandarakinum, assembly GCF_050942225.1. Lineage (NCBI taxonomy): Bacteria > Bacillati > Actinomycetota > Actinomycetes > Streptosporangiales > Streptosporangiaceae > Streptosporangium > Streptosporangium sandarakinum. The sequence goes on along the minus strand of NZ_CP192034.1, from coordinate 6,593,537 downwards.
CCTGGCCGACGGCCCGGACGAGGTCCACAAGCGCTCGCTGGCCTACCGCGAGCTGAAGAAGCACATGGGTTGACCCGGCGCCGGCGGCGCCCCCCGGCACCGGGTCACCGGGCTCCGGGCGCGGACCGGACCCGTCCGAAGTGCCCGGAACGGAACGCCGGGCGGCAGAGGTGATCGCGTGACTGCGAAGGGAGCGTCGTGACGTTGGACGAGGAGGCGGTCAGGGAGCGCGCCGTCGCGTTCCTGGCCGGGCACGGCCCCGAGGACCGTACGGGGTTCCTGCGGGCCCGGTTCGACGCCGGGCTGGCGTGGGTCCACTTCCCCGAGGGGCTCGGCGGGCTCGGCGCCCCCCGGGAGCTGCAGAACGTCGTCGAGCGGGAGCTCGCCGGCACCCCGCAGCCCGACCCGGGCACGCAGGCCATCGGTCTGGGCATGGCGGCGCCGACGATCCTGGCGTTCGGCACCCGCGAGCAGCAGGAGCGGTTCCTGCGCCCGCTGTGGACGGGCGAGGAGATCTGGTGCCAGCTGTTCAGCGAGCCCGGCGCCGGCTCCGACCTGGCGACGCTCGCCACGCGGGCGGTCCGCGACGGCGACGAGTGGGTCGTGGACGGGCAGAAGGTGTGGACCTCCGGGGCCCACCACGCCCGGTGGGCGATCCTCGTCGCCCGGACCGACCCCGGCGTTCCCAAGCACCGCGGGCTCACCTACTTCGTCTGCGACATGCACGCCCCCGGCGTCGAGGTCAGGCCGCTGCGGCAGATCACCGGCGAGGCGGAGTTCAACGAGGTCTTCCTGACCGGCGTGCGGCTCCCCGACTCCCTGCGCCTCGGCGCCGTCGGCGACGGCTGGCGGGTCGCGACCACCACGCTCATGAACGAGCGGGTGGCGATCGGCGGCGGGCCGGTACGGCGGGGCGGCGGCATGATCGGCCTGGTCGCCGACACCTGGCGGTCCCGCCCGGAGCTGCGCACCCACGACCTGCACCGGCGGCTGCTCGCGCTGTGGGTGGAGTCGGAGGTCACCCGGCTGGCCGGGGCGCGGCTGCGCGAGCAGCTCGCGGCCGGCCAGCCCGGCCCGGAGGGCTCGGCCATGAAGCTCTCGTTCGCCTCCCTCAACCAGGCGCTCAGCGCGCTGGACGTGGAGCTGCGCGGCGAGGAGGGCCTGGAGTACGACGACTGGACCTTCCGCCGCTCCGAGAGCGTCGACTTCTTCGGCCGCGGCCCCGGGTACCGCTACCTGCGGGCCAAGGGCAACTCGATCGAGGGCGGCACCTCGGAGATCCTGCGCAACATCGTCGCCGAGCGGGTGCTGGGCCTGCCCTCGGAGCCCCGCGTGGACAAGGACGTGCCCTGGAAGGACCTGCCCCGGTGACGGGCCCCGGAGCGGGCCGGCCGGCGACCCCCACGGCGGACGAGGAGAAGTGCCGATGACGCTGCTGTACACCGAGGTCGAGGAGGAGCTGCGCGCCTCCGTCCGCGACCTGCTCGCCGACCGCTGCCGGCCCGACGCCGTGCTGAGGCGGGCCGAGTCGGCCTCGCCGTACGACGCCGACCTGTGGAAGACCCTGTCGCGGGAGATCGGCGTGGCGGGCCTGCTGGTACCCGAGGAGTACGGCGGGGCCGGCGCGTCGGCCCGCGAGGCCGCGGTGGTGCTGGAGGAGCTGGGACGGGCCGTGGCGCCGGTGCCGTTCCTGACCAGCGCGGTGCTCGCGACCGAGGCCCTGCTCCAGGCGGGGGTCCACGAAGGGCTTCCGGCGGGCGGGCGCGACCTGCTCGCCGAGCTGGCCGCGGGCGAGACCACGGCGGCGCTGGCCGTGTCGCTGGCGGCCTCGCCGTACCGGACGCTGCCGCCGCCGGTCGCGCTGAACGACCACGGCGCGCTCGACGGCGAGATCCGGGCGGTGGCCGGGGCCGACGCGGCCGACGTGCTGCTCGTCCCGGTCGGCACGGCGCTCTACCGGGTGCGGGCGGAGGACGCCCGGATCGACGTGGTGCCCTCGCTGGACCTGACCCGGCCGATCGCCGTCGTCACGCTCTCCGGCGCGCCCGGCGAGCGGCTCGGGGCCTTCGACGCGCGGCGGGTGCTGGCGTTCGGGGCCGGGCTGCTCACCTCCGAGCAACTCGGGGTCGCCGAGTGGTGCCTCGCGACGACGCTCGCCCACATCAGGGAGCGCCACCAGTTCGCCCGGCCGATCGGCTCCTTCCAGGCGATCAAGCACCGGATGGCGGACCTGTGGCTGGACGTGGCGCGGGCCCGCGCGGCGGCCAGGAACGCCGCGAACCTGCTGGCCGCCCGCCCGGAGCCGGGCACCGAGGCCGCCCTGGAGGCCGAGGCCGCGACGGCGGTGGCCAAGTCGTGGTGCTCGGAGGTGGCGGTCCGCGTCGCCGAGGAGGGCGTCCAGCTCCACGGCGGCACCGGGATGACCTGGGAGCATCCGCTGCACCTCTACCTCAAGCGGGCCAAGGCGTCGGAGACGGCGCTCGGCACCCCCGGCGCCCACCGCGACGCCCTGTCCGTCCTCGCCGACCTCCCCGCCCCGATCTGACCCGGCACGGGTGGACCGGAGCGGGGCGGGCGGATCGGAGCGGGTGCGCCGGGGTCAACAGCCGGGTGCGGGTGCGCCGGGGTTCAACGGCCGGGTTCGGCGTCCTCGCGGGTCTGGCGGGGCAGGAGGAAACCGGCCAGGAAGGTCAGGGCGACCATCCCGGCGACCACCCAGAACGTCTGCCGCGCGGCGGCGGTGGGGTCGCCGCCCGTGGCGCCGAAGAAGACCGTGCCGAGCAGCGCCACGCCGAGCGCCGCGCCGACCTGCTGCAGGGCGGTGAGCGTCCCGGAGGCCGACCCCATCTCGTGCGGCTCGACGCCGGCCAGCGCGATCTCGAAGTACGGGCCCATGATCAGTCCCGAGCCGACGCCGGTGACGAGCAGCGCCGGGGCGAACTGCCAGGGGCCCGCCTCCGCGCCCAGGGTCAGCAGGAGGGCGACGACCCCGGCCGTCATGATCAGGGCTCCGGCGTGCAGCAACCGGCGGCCGTGCCCGCGGAGCGCCTGCACCAGGCCCATGCCGACGATCATGCCCACGGACAGCGGGATCCCGGCCAGGCCGGCCTTCAGCGGGCTGTAACCGAGGCCGAGCTGGGTGTAGAGGTTGAAGACCAGGCCGAAGCCGGTGAAGGCCGCGAAGTAGATCGTGCCGGTGAACAGGCCGCCCACGAACGAGCGCTTACGGAACAGGCTGGGCGCCACCAGCGGGTCGCGGCCCCGGCCGGCGCGGCGCGACTCGTACCGGCCGAACAGGACGAACACCGCCGCCGAGGCGGCCATCATCACGAACGCCCAGGCCGGCCAGCCGTACTCGCGGCCCTGGACCAGCGGGAAGACGACCAGCAGAGCGCCGAGGGAGGCCAGGGCGGCGCCGGGCAGGTCGAGGGTGAGCGACCGCGACGGACGGGAGGCGGGCAGGAACCGCAGCGCGGCGGCCAGGGTGGCCAGCCCGACCGGCAGGTTGATCAGGAAGATCATGCGCCACCCGGTGCCGAGGAGGTCGGCGTCGGCCAGCCAGCCCGCAAGGATCGGCCCGCCGATCGCCGACAGGCCCATGACCGGGCCGAACATGCCGAGGGCCGCCCGCAGCTCCGTGGGCGGGAACATCTCCCGCATCATGCCGAGCCCCTGCGGGACCATCGCGGCGCCGAAGAGCCCCTGGACGACCCGGGCGGCGATGACGGTCTCCGGCGAGAAGGACACCGCGCACAGCAGCGAGCCCACGACGAACCCGGCCGCGCCGATGAGGAACATCCGCCTGCGCCCGACGATGTCGCCCAGCCGGCCGCCGGTGAGCAGTCCGGCCGTCATGGCGAGGGTGTAGGCCGCGCCGAGCCACTGGATCATCGAGGTGCCGCCGCCCAGGTCGGCCCGCATCGTCGGCCCGGCGATGTTGGTGACGGTCGCGTCGAGGAGCTCCATCACCGACCCGGCGAGGATCACGAAGAGCGCGGGCCAGCGCCACCGGTACGGCGCGGGCCCGGCGGTCTCCGGCGCCTGCGCCGGGTGGGTGTCGAGGGTGGTCATCGGCTCCTCCAGAGCGTCTCGTTCGGGGGACGGGAGGAACACTAGGGATCAACGCGGAAAGGTTGCTTCCGCATTGGCGTCAGGCCGCGGAACTCCGGAGAGGAGACCCGCCGAAAGTACGGCGGACCCCTGGAACGGCCCGCCCCACCGGGACCGCGGCCCGGAACGGCCTGCTGCGCGGGGCGCTCAGGACGGTTCCGCGGGCGTGCCGGCCGCGCGGGTGTAGCGGGCGCCGATCTCGCGCAGGTGCGCGGCCAGCTCCGGCGGATCGACGACCTCGAAGTCGAGGCCGGTCATCCCGAGGTGGATCGCCAGGGCGTCCAGGGACGAGGCCCCGGTGTGGAACAGGCAGCTCCGCTCGTCCGCCGCCTCCAGTTCCCCCCAGTCGGGCCAGATCCGCTCGGCGACCGCCTCGGCCGGCGCGTGGAACCGTACGGTGGCCCGGTGCCGGATCACCGCGGTGGTCACACCCCTGGTGACATAGGCCGCGATGTCGCCGCCGGGCGCCTCGCGGGGGGCGAACCGTCCGCCGTTCGGGGTTCGCAGCCGGATCCGGTCGACGCGGAAACTGCGCCAGTCCTGCCGCGCGGGGTCCCAGGCCGCGAGGTACCACCGCCGCCTGGTGTGCACGAGCCGGTGCGGCTCCACCTCCCGGACGCTCTCGCCGCCGTCGTGGTTGAGGTAGTCGAAGCGCAGCCGCTCGTGGTCCCGGCAGGCGCTCGCGATGGCGGTGAGCACGGCGGCGTCCACGGTGGCGGGGGAGCGATCCGGGACCGCCACCGTCGCGGTGTGCAGGGCGTTGACCCGGTGGCGCAGCCGGGACGGCAGCACCTGCTCCAGCTTGGCCAGCGCCCGCAGCGAGATCTCCTCGATCCCGGCGATGGAGCCGCCCGCGGCGGTGCGCAACCCCACGGCGACCGCGACGGCCTCCTCGTCGTCGAGGAGCAGCGGCGGCATCTGCGCGCCCGCGCCGAGGCGGTAGCCGCCCGCGACACCGGGGGTGGCGTGCACCGGGTAGCCGAGCTCGCGCAGCCGTTCGACGTCGTTGCGGATGGTCCTGGTGGTCACCTGGAGCCGTTCGGCGAGTTGGGGGCCGGTCCAGTCACGAGGGGTCTGCAGCAGGGAGAGCAGGCGCAGCAGCCGCGCCGAGGTTTCCAGCATCCCCCGATTGTGCCGCCCATCGCGGAAGGTTCTTTTCCGCGATGGGGGCGTCTTCGGCCGCGAGGGCGACCGGGGAGGGGTGGGATCAGGGGCGGAGGTCGGAGTGGTGTGGTCAGGGGCGCAGGGAGGCGAGGAGGAGGTCGGCGAAGTGCCCGCCGACCTCGGCGCCCGACAGCGGCCCCTCGGTGTTGTACCAGGTGCCCAGGTGGTGGACCGAGCCGAAGAAGAAGTCCACCACGATCTCGGCGGGGGAGGCGGTGCTGAAGACGCCCTCGCGCTGCCCCTCGGTCACCAGGTCGCGGAAGCGCTCGTGGTAGCGGCGGCGCTCGGCGCGCACGCTCTTGCGGGTGTCGGGGGCCAGCAGGTGCATCGAGCGGAAGAAGATCTTGGAGTCGTCCAGGTTCTCGACCGTGGTCCGCACGACGTCCGCGGCGGCGGCGTGCAGGCGCTCGGCCACCGTGCCGGGACCGTCGGCGATGGCGGTCAGCCGCTCCATCTGCATGCGCAGCACGCGCCCGTAGATCTCGTGGAGCAGGTCGTCCTTGGAGTCGAAGTAGTGGTACATGGCGCCCTTGGTGACGCCGGCCGCCGAGACCACCTCCTGCACCGAGGTGCTCTCGAAGCCCCGCTCGGCGAACAGGCGCGTGGCCTCGCTCAGCAGGCGCTGCCGTACGGACTCCCTGTCGCGCGTCATCTGGCCCCTCCCCGCCGCCGGCCCCGGCCGTCCGGCCCCCCGCCGTGTGCCGACCCAGCATACCGACTGGTCGGTTAAAGTGTCGGTACCTGGCGTAGGTGTGTTATTTGCGTCACCTTTGGCTGCCTGGAGCCCCCGGTTGGGTATTTTCTGGCACAAGGATCTTCAGCGTGGCAGATCCGCTCCTTGTCAGCTCTCGACCTCCGGGGGTTCGCTGTGTCCGGCGGATCAATCTACGTGACGCCAGAGGACCAGGTTCACGGCCTGTCCCCTCAGGTCATGTACGAACAGTTCTGGATCAAGGAAGCGGGCGAACGCCGGAAGACGCGGGCGGTCAAGGCCGCCGGCGGCCTGGTCGTGGGCGTGCTGCTCGGCTACCGCTTCGGCCTCAACCTCCCGCTCGCCGGGGTGGTGACCGCCCTGCTGGTCGCCGCCGCCGACGCCACCTGGGCCTGGTACTCCTACAACGCCACCGCCGTCTGGCGGGGCAGGCGCCGGGGTGAGACCATCACCGGCAGGCTGCTGCGCCGCAGGCTCCGCAGGCGCGGCTACCACGTCCTCGACGGCCGCGCCGTCCCCGGACAGGCGTCCATCGACCACCTCGTCATCGGTCCCGGCGGGGTCTGGGTCGTCGACAACGAGGCGTGGGACCCCGACACCGAGATCGCCCGCTACGGTGACCGGCTGTTCCTGGGCGAGAAGTACGGCACGAAGGTGGCCAAGGCGCTCGTCGACGTCTCCGCCGCCCTGGCCGAGGTCCTCACCCGCGAGTCGGGCGTCGAGGTGACGATCGAGCCGCTGCTCGCGGTGCACGGCGGCAGGCTGCGCCGTACGGTCACCGCCGAGGGGCTCACCCTCCTCAAGCCGCGCCTGGTGCCCCGCTGGATCCTGAGCGGTCCCCGGGCGGACTACGACGCCCAGCAGGTGGAACTGCTCGCCCGCACCGCCGCCCGGGTCCTGCGCCGGATGAACTGACCGTCCGCGCGGGTTCCGCACCGCCCTGACCATGCCGGGCCCGCCGGGCGATCGGTTTCCCGGAGTGGTCGGCGCAGGCCCGGTCACCGGTGCGCGACCCTGAACCAGACGGACCTTCGCGCCTCGCCGTCGTGGCGGGACGTGCCCCAGGCGGTCGCGAGCAGGGCCACCAGCCACAGGCCCCGGCCGCCGTCGTCGTCGGCGTCCGGCACGTGTACGGCCGGGGCGCTCGTGGCCGAGCCGTCGTCCGTCACCTCCACATGGACGCCCCCGGGATCGTCGCCCAGGTGAACGGTCACCCGGCCGCCCGCCGTACGGCCGGAGTCGGAATGGGCGACGGCGTTGGTGACCAGCTCGCTCAGCAGTAGCAGGACGTCGTCGAGCGTCCCGGGTGCCAGCCGTACGGCCAGCAACCCGCGTGCCCAGGATCGAGCCGCCGGTACGGACGCTTCCTCACCCGGGAACTCCCGCCACCAGAATCCGTGGCGCGCGTCCGGGGCGTCGGCCTCGTGCGCGTTCCCCCGCTCCGGTCTCACGATCCCACCTCGGAGATGACGATTGACATGACGATGTCCGCCGCGTTGTCGGCCTCCGCCCACACCCACGCGCTCCGCCGCCACAGGCGTGCCCACCAGGGCCGCCAGGTGAAGACCCAGCCGCGGTGACGCCGGACGGCCGTGATCCGGGCGAGGACCCCGGCCGCCTCGTGGACCTCCAGGACGGGGTTCCCGGTCACCGGCAGGACCAGCGAGGTGCGGACCCCGAGGGTGCGCAGGTCCCAGCCGAGCCGTACGAGATGGATGAACCGGGTCTGCTGCTCCACGGTCGCGGGGTCCGAGGTCTTCCAGGGGTCGAGAGAGGAATGGGAAATGCTACTTTCCTGATGGGGCATCGCTGATTTCTCTCCTGTCCGAAGGGGGCGGATCCGCTTTCCTGGCCTTCCTGCCGGAAGAACAATGCGTGTGATTAGATTGCCCTTGCGGCAGGTGATGAAATGGCTGTTCCGCGTAATCGGAGATGGCGGGGAATGACGACCGCTGGTTTGCGCAAACCGTGTCGCGGTATCGCCGCCGGAGCAGGGAGTCCGTTTTTCTCTTTTTGGGAGGAATGCGATGAGCGTCGAGCCTTTTCTCGACCCCGGGTCACCGCGGATGCGGTTCGGCGCGGAGATGCGCCGGCTGCGGGAGGAGGCCCAGCTCTCCCAGGCGGCGGTGGCCGCCCGGCTCGGGTGCACCCAGACCCAGGTGAGCCGCCTGGAGGCCGCGACCCGCACCCCGTCGAGGTCGGATGCCGAACGGCTGGACCGGTTCTTCGGCCTGGAGGGCGCCACTTCCTTCACCCGGCTCTACCACCGCATCCTCGCCAAGCCGGGCAGCCCGGCCTGGTTCATGAGCTGGGCCGAGGAGATCGAACCCAACGCCCTCGTCCTCCAATCATGGGATCCACTCCTCGTCCCGGGCCTCCTCCAGATCGAGTCCTATGCACGGCACGTGCTCAAGCACAGCGTCCGGATCACTGCAGAGGAGTTGGAGGAGCGCGTGAGGATGCGTATGAGGCGAGGCCAGATCCTTGACAGGGAAGCCCCTCCGCTGTTCACGGCCCTCATCGACGAGGGGGTGCTGCATCGTGAGGTCGGAGACGCCGGAGTGATGCGTGAGCAGCTCGATCATCTACTGGAGATGGCGCAGCGTCCGGTGATCTCCGTACAGGTCGTCGATCCGAAATGCCTGGCGGGCATGTCGGGTGCTTTTATGATCGCCGAGCTTCCGAACGGGCAGCCGGACATGATCCATGCCGACTCATCAGTCCAAGGGCAGGTTACGGGCGACTATGAATTCGTGGTTTCGGTTAGAAACCAATATGAGGCGCTACGCCGATGTGCTTATCCTGAACGTATGTCCCTCAAAATGGTCGAGGAAGCGAGGCGGACATGGACCTGAGCGGCGCCGTGTGGCGCAAGTCGTCATGTTCTGGTCCTAACGGCGGGCAGTGCGTCGAGGTCGCCGCCAACCTTCCGGGCGTGGTGGCGGTTCGCGACAGCAAGGACCCCGCCGGTCCCGCGCTCCTCTTCTCTCCCGCTGGGTGGCGATCCTTCGTCGGTGAGGTCAAGGCCGGCGAGTTCGACCCTCTGGCCTGACCGATACGGTCGAAACAGTTTCGGTCATCCCTTAAACGGAATATCGCCCATCCCTTTCATCTGTTACCCCCGATCGGACAACCGATCGGGGGTTTTCTGCGTCTCTTAACGCTGCTGAGTGGCCTCGGGGCGGAAGTCGGAGAATTCCTGTTCCGCCCTGTGCGATTTGATGTATTCTGCAAGGCTTTGCTGAATCCGGCGTGATGTCTGCGAGGGTGAATGAGCGTTGGGGTCGGTGGTCTGGCGGGTGGGTCTCCCAATTTCGGATTCCTGCTCACACACGAGCCGCTGCTCGTGGTGTACGGAACGGGCGCCGAGACGTCCGTCTTCACCGACGCCAACGGCTCGCTGGTCAAATGCCGCCAGTTCATCGAGGTCCTGACGACCGTCATGGTGCGCCGCACCGGCATCGCGACGGCCAGTGACGGCAAGCTGTCGAGCCGGATCCAGGCGCTCTCCCACCACGGCGTCATCATCAGCAGTGGAGCCGACGCCCTTCACGAGATCCGGCGGGTCGGAAACAAGGCCGTTCACGAGCACTACGCCGACTCCAGGGCGGCCCTCGACGCGGTGAACAAGTGCTTCCAGCTCGGTCTGCTGCTGCACCGCGCCATCACGGGAGACCGGAAGGTCGTCACCTTCGTCCCACCGCAGCCGCCCGTCGACGTGACCGGCCAGCTCCGCGAAGACCTCGAACGCTACAAGCGTGAACTCACCGAGGCCCGGCTCATCCTGGACGGCAAGCGCTCCCACGCCGAGGCGCTGGCCGAGGCCAGGGTCAAGGCCGAAGAAGAGCTCAGCCGCGCGTTGCGGGAACGCGACCGGCTGGCGGCGCAACTAGAGGCGTTGCAGAGCACCGCGCGGCAGCTCCGATCGGAGTTCGACCAGCGGACGCCGGACAAGGTCTCGATCTCCCGCCGCAAGCTCTTCATTGAGCAGGCGCGTGCGCCGGAACCGCTCACCGAGGCGCAGGCACGCCGCGAGATCGACCGGATGCTCCGCGAGGCCGGGTGGATCGTGCAGGACCTGGCGCAGCTCAACCCGCTGGCCGGCACGGGCGTGGCCGTACGGGAGTTCGTCTTCACCCATGGCAGGTCGGACTACGCCCTCTACGTCGATGGCATGCTCGTCGGCGTCATCGAGGCCAAGCGGGAGGGCACCTCGCTGACCGGGGTGGAGTGGCAGAGCGCCGGATACGCCGCCGCGCTCCCCAAGGAGTACGCCATGGCCACCTGGCGCAAGGACATCCCGCTGCCGTTCCGCTATGAGAGCACGGGTGTGGAGACCCGCTTCACCAACGGTCTCGATCCCGAACCCCGGTCGCGCGGCGTCTTCTCCTTCCACCGGCCCGAGACCATCGCCGCCTGGATGACCGAGGCCGACGACCTGCCGGACGCACCGACCTTCCGCGCACGGGTACGGCGAATGCCCGCCCTCATCGAGACGGGTTTGCGTCCCGCCCAGATCGACGCGGTCAAGGGCGTCGAGAGCTCCCTTCACCGGGACCTTCCCCGCGCCCTCGTCCAGATGGCCACCGGCGCCGGGAAGACGTTCGCCGCCGTCACCCAGACCTACCGGCTGATCAAGCACGCGGGCGCGAAGCGGGTGCTGTTCCTGGTCGACCGGAACAACCTCGGCGACCAGGCCGCCGCGGAGTTCCGTAACTACGTCACACCTGACGACGGCCGGAAGCTCTCGGAGCTGTACAACATCCAGCGGTTGGCCGGCGGGACCGTACTGGAGTCGACGAACATCGTGATCACCACGATTCAGCGGCTCAGCCTCGCGCTGCGCGGCGAGCAGCTTCCGGCGGACGGCGATGACCAGGAAGTCGACGGCGTCGACGGTTACGTGCCCGACCGGCCGGTGGACGCGCAGTACAACCGGCACCTCCCGCCCGAGACCTTCGACCTGATCATCGTCGACGAGTGCCACCGGTCGATCTACGGCACTTGGCGGGCGGTGCTCGACTACTTCGACGCGCCCATCCTCGGCCTCACCGCGACGCCGACCGCCCAGACGCTCGGCTTCTTCGACCAGAACCTCGCCTCGGAGTACACCTACGAGCAGGCCGTGGCCGACGGGGTCAACGTCGACTACGACGTCTACCGGATCCGTACGAAGATCAGCGAGAGCGGCAGCCGCATCCCGGCCCTCGACGAGGACGGCACCCGCACGGTCGTGCCGTTCCGGGACCGCCGCACGCGGATGCAGCGCTACGAGGAGTTGCAGGAGGACTTCACCTACTCCGGCGAGCAGATCGGCCGTTCGGTGCTGGCCAAGGACCAGATCCGGCTGGTCCTCAAGACCTTCCGCGACAGGGTTCTCCCCGAGCAGTACGGCAAGCGGACCGTGGTGCCGAAGACGCTCATCTTCGCCAAGAGCGACGAGCACGCCGACGACATCGTGCAGATCGTCCGGGAGGTCTTCGGCAAGGGCAACGACTTCGCTGCGAAGATCACCTACCGGTCGAAGGACGTGGGTGACGATCCGAAGAAGCTGCTGCAGCTCTTCCGCACCAGCGCGGCCCTGCGTATCGCGGTCACCGTCGACATGATCGCGACCGGGACGGACGTGCGTCCGCTGGAGATCGTGTTCTTCATGCGCGGCGTGCAGAGCGCGGTCTACTTCGAGCAGATGAAGGGCCGCGGTGCCCGCACCGTCGACGAGACCGAGTTCCGGCAGGTCAACCCAGATCGTACGGCCCGCCGTAAGGACCGCTTCCTGCTGGTCGACGCGGTCGGCGTCACCGACAGCCCGCTGTGCGACGCGCGCCCGCTCGAACGGGCACCGTCTCTCACCCTGAAGCAGTTGCTGGGCAAGGCGGCCAACCTCTCGATCGACGAGCACGAGGTCGCCACCCTGGCGTCCCGGCTCGCCCGGCTCGACCTCGACATGACCGACGCCGACCGCGACGAGATCGCACGGGTCGCCGAGGGCACCACGCTGCGCGACATCGTCCGGCGGCTCATCGAGGCCGTCGACACCGACAAGCTGATCGAGGCCCAGGACGCGGGCGGGGACAAGGCGGTCCAGCGCCGGCTGCGCGATGCCGTCGCGCCCCTCACCACGAACCCTGACCTGCGCCGGCGCATCCTCGACATCCGCCACGACCGCGACACGGTCATCGACACGCACTCGGCCGACGAGCTGATCTCGGCCGAGGGGGTGGACATCGCCAGGGAGGCGGTCCAGTCGTTCCGCCAGTTCGTGAAGGAGCACCAGGACGAGGTGATCGTCCAGCAGCTCCGCCACGGCAGCGGGCCGCGGCTGACGTACGCGCAGCTCCAGGACCTCGCCGACCAGGTGAAACGGCTGCCGAACGTCTACAACGTCGACTTCCTCTGGAGGTCGTACGCGGAGCTGGGCGAGGCGCCATCCCTGGGGGAGGGGGAGGCCGCCGTCACGGACCTGGTCTCTCTGCTCCGCCGCGAGCTGGGCGTGGACCGGGAGGTCCGGCCCTTCCGCTCGATCATCGAAGAGCGCTATGCCGTCTGGCGGGCGAGCCAGGAGCGAGCCGGGGTGACCTTCACCCCGGAACAGCACTGGTATCTCGACAACATCGTGAGCGTGATCGCCACGAGCGTCGAGGTCACGGTCAAGGACCTGCACGGCATGCCGTTCGACCAGCGCGGCGGCGTGTACGGCTTCGCCGACGCCTTCGGCGACCGCGCCGAATCCATCCTCGAAGAACTCAACAAGGAGCTGACCGCGTGACCGATCTCCCCCTCGGCTGGGAGTGGGCAGCCCTCGGAGATATTGCGGAAACCACTCTGGGGAAAATGCTAGACCGGAAGAAAGGAACTGGTCGTCATCCGGTTCCTTATCTTCGTAATATCAACGTTCAATGGGGTCGGGTAGACCTGGATGATGTTCTTACGATGGACATCCCGCCTGACGAGCAGGAATTCTTCAAACTCCGGCCGGGAGATCTTCTTGTGTGTGAAGGAGGGGAGATCGGCCGCTGCGCTGTCTGGCAAGGTTCGATTTCGTACATGGCTTTTCAGAAGGCCCTTCATCGGGTTAGGCCTCAAGGAGGAATTTCTGCAATCTACTTGCGATATTTGTTGGAGAATCTATATTTCCGCGAAAGTTTGCTTCCTTATGCCACGGGGAGCACTATCAAGCATATTCCGCAACAACAGTTGCGGTGCCTGCCAATTCCGATTCCTCCTCTAAATGAACAGCGGAGGATAGTTGCCGCCCTTGAAGATCGAATTCTCCGGATTGACAGGGCCAAAGAGGATCTTGCCCGGAGTCTGAAGCGTTTGGAGGTACTCCGCAAGAGGGTCATCGTTGAGGCTGTACCGATCCCAGGGCCGACTGAATGGGACCTGGTGAGTGTTGGGGATGCCGGTTCGGTTGACCTGGGGCGGCAGCGGCACCCTGATTGGCATACCGGATCGGACATGCGGCCCTACCTGCGGGTTGCCAATGTCTTTGAGGATCGCATCGACCTGCGTGACGTGATGCAGATGAATTTCCCTCCTGTCGTCTTCGAGCGTTTCCGCCTGAAGGAGGGGGATATCCTTCTTAATGAGGGGCAGAGTCCGGAGTATCTCGGCCGACCGGCGATGTATCGAGGCGATCCGGAGGAGGTTGCCTTCACCAACAGCCTTCTGCGATTCCGTGCACGGCCAGACGTGTATCCAGAATGGGCTCTCCTCGTGTTTCGGCGACACATGCATGCGAAGCGATTTGTCAAAGAGGTTCGAATTACCACGAACCTGGCACACTTGTCCGCAGGACGTCTCAAGTCGGTGGAGTTTCCGATTCCACCGATGGATGAGCAGAAGAGAATCGTTGGTGAGGTAAGAGAGAGCTTGTCGCTTGTCAGCCGGATGGACGCGGCCATCCGGACGGCTATGAAGCGATCGGATTACCTTCGCCAAGCGCTCTTGCGGGAAGCTTTCGCAGGGCGGTTGGTTCCGCAGGATCCGGCTGATGAGCCCGCCTCTGAATTGCTAGCGCGCATCAGAGCCGAACGAGCCGCGCAGGCCAAGCCCCAGCGCGCACGCCGTACCAAGGCCGCGCGCCCACCCGTTGCCGATCCCACCGGATCACCGGCCGTACCTCTCGCCGAGCCCCAGACCGCAGGCCGCACCGAATGGCCGGACGCGAGCCGTACCCCCACCACCTACGAGCAGGGAGAACTGCTGTGACGACGACCGTGCCCGACAGCGGCCAGGACGAGCGGTCGGCCGAGGCGGCGCGGCACGCGGAGGCGCGGCGGCTCGCGGACAAGATGTGGAGCTACTGCGATGTGCTCCGCGACGCGGGTGTGTCGGCGATCGACTACGTCGAGCAGTTGACCTACCTGCTCTTCCTCAAGATGGCCGACGAGCGGGCCAAGCTCCCGGTGAGCCTCGGCGGCGGGCGGATCCTGCCCGAGGGGATCAGCTGGGAGGCGCTGAAGAAGCTGACCGGCGCGGCGCTTGAGGAGGCGTACCGGGAGGCGCTGACCGAGCTGGGCAAGGAGAAGGGCATCCTTGGGACGGTCTTCCGCAAGGCGCAGAACCGGGTGCAGGAGCCCGCACTGCTCAGGAAGCTAATCGTTGACCTCATGGACAACGAGACCTGGGGGCGGCAGGGCACCGACGTCAAGGGTGACGCCTACGAGCAGCTTCTCGCGCGCAGTGCCACCGACGTCAAGTCCGGGGCCGGGCAGTACTTCACCCCCCGCCCGCTCATCAACGCGATCGTCGACTGCGTGCGGCCCACCCCCGGGGACACGATCATCGACCCGGCCTGCGGCACCGGCGGCTTCCTGCTGGCCGCCAACGACTACATCCGCAAGCACCACACGGACCTCACCCCCGGCCAGCGGCACCGCCTGACGCACGGGGAGGCGTTCCTGGGGACCGAGCTGGTGGACGGCACGGCCCGGCTCGCCGCGATGAACATGCTGCTGCACGGCATGTGCCAGGCGGACGGTGAGTCGCCCATCGAGACCGAGGACGCGCTCGCCAACTACCCCACCGTCCGCGCCTCCCTGGTGCTGGCCAACCCGCCGTTCGGCAAGAAGTCCGCGATCACCGTCATTGGCCTCGACGGCAAGGCGACCCGGGACGACGTCGCCTACGAGCGACAGGACTTCTGGCAGACCACCACCAACAAGCAGCTCAACTTCGTCCAGCACATCGCCCGGCTGATGGCCATCCCCGGCCGTGCGGCCGTGGTCCTCCCCGACAACGTGCTCTTCGAGGGCGGGGCGGGGGAGGGGATCCGCCGGGCGCTCCTCAAGGAGTACGACGTGCACACCCTGCTCCGACTCCCCACCGGGATCTTCTACGCGGGCGGTGTCAAGGCGAACGTGCTCTTCTTCGACCGGAAGCCGGCCAGCGAGGAGCCGTGGACGAAGAACCTGTGGGTGTACGACTTCCGTACCGGACAGCACTTCACGCTCAAGCAGAACCCGCTGCGCCGCGAGCATCTGCAGGACTTCGTCGACGTCTACCTGCCCGGGGAGTCGCCCGACGCGCGGGTGGAGACCGAACGGTTCCGGAAGTTCACCTACGACGAGCTGGTCGCCCGCGACAAGTGCAACCTGGACATCTTCTGGCTCAAGGACCCGAGCTTGGAGGACGCCGACGCGCTCCAGCCCCCCGAGATCATCGCGCAGGAGATCGTCGACGACCTCCAGGCCGCGCTGAACGAGTTCGCCGCCATCGCGGAAGCCCTCCAGAATCGGGCCGTCTCCGGGGATTCCGGCGGTCCGTCGCCTGACGAGGCGCGGTAGAGGGAAACGCGGACATCTGCCCGGGTCGGGGCCAATCATCGTGATTGTCGGTGCCCCCGGCCATACTCGTTCCCCGGCGGAAGCCGTTGCGGCACCGCCGGATGAAGGGAACGAGATGGCCGAGGTTCTGCTGTTCCACCATGTGCACGGGCTGACGGCCGGGGTGCTGGAGTTCGCCGAGGAGCTCAGGCGGGCCGGGCACACCGTCCACGTCCCGGACCTGTACGAAGGGAGGGTCTTCGACGACTTCGAGGAGAGCGTGGCCCACGCGCAGAAGGTCGGGTTCGACGTGTTGACCGAGCGCGGGCGGGCCGCCGCCGAGGGATTGCCCGGCGAACTGGTCTACGCCGGGTTCTCGCTCGGTGTCCTTCCGGCGCAGTCGCTGGCCCAGACGCGGCCCGGCGCGAAGGGCGCGCTGCTGTTCCACGCCTGCGTGCCGGTCTCGGAGTTCGGCGGCGTGTGGCCGGAGGGGGTTCCGGTCCAGGTCCACGGCATGGACGCCGACGAGCTCTTCGTCGAGGAGGGCGACCTCGACGCGGCCCGCGCCCTGGTCGCGGAGGCCGAGGACGCCGAGTTGTTCCTCTACCCCGGTGACCGGCACCTGTTCGCCGACCCGGGCCTGCCCACGTACGACGCGGAGGCCACCGCGCTGCTCACCGAGCGCGTACTCGGCTTCCTCGCGGGCATCCGCTGAGCGGCGTCGGGTGAGAAACGTCCGGTGGGTTGCGGATGGTTCGCCCCGGTAGGTGCGCCATGGATGTTTTGTCAGTGATTGGGTAGCGGCGGGCGGGTGATGTCGAAGACGACCCCCCGCCCGCCTCGTTCCCGCGCCCGGTTCCGGGCGGTGTACGCCGTGATCGCCGCACTGGTGCTTCTGCTTCCGGCCTGCTCGGCGGGGGACGGCGGGCACCGCGGCATCACCGACGTGATCAAGCAGGCGATCGACGACGTCAAACGGCATCGGGAGCAGAAGAGCGGCACCACCGCGAGCCGGGGGGACTCGACGCCGCTGGGCACCGACGGGCGCACGTCCTTCGACTACGCCGCCTACCAGCGCACCCTGTCGGTCACGCTCGGTCTCCTGGAGCGGTACTGGAGTGATGAGGTGCCTGAGCTGGGCGGCTCCTACAGCAAGCCGCGGGCCTATACCTACTACCGCTCCGACGAGGGCGGCGGCCCGGTCTGCGGTGACCGGCCCGCGCCCGCCCGCAACGCCTTCTACTGCCCGGCCGGGGACTTCGTCGCCTGGGACGAGTCCGGGCTGATGATCCCGTACTACGTCGGCGGCGGCGACTTCGCCGCCTCCTTCGTGCTGGCCCACGAGTTCGGTCACGCCATGCAGGCCCGGATGCCGCGCCAGGAGCAGACGGGGGTGCTGCGCGAACTGCAGGCCGACTGCTTCGCCGGAGCCTGGGCGCGGTGGGTGGCGCAGCAGAACCTGCTGGAGGAGGGCGACCTGGACGAGGCCACGCTGGCGGTCTTCTCCGGCCGGGACCTGCCCGGCACCGCGTGGACCGACCCGGCCGCCCACGGCAGCGGGTTCGAGCGCACCCGCGCCTTCGGTGACGGCTTCGAGTCGGGCGCCAAGAACTGCTACCCCGCCCCCGCCGAACGGTGGATCCTGCGGTGATCGGGATACGGCCGGTCACCGCAGGTCCCCCCGCCGGACGACGTTGGGCTCAGCTTTCCGGCAGAACGGTGAGACGCTGCCCCTTGGGCAGATGCCGAGGGGCGACGATCCGGTAGTCGCGCTGGTCGAGTGTCGCGACCTCCCGTAGATCGAAACGCTCGGCAAGCGCGATCACACAGGCATCGACCGCCTGGAGCCGTAATGAGGCGTAGGCCAGGAGCAACTCGGACATCCGTCGGTAGTCATGCGGGGTGACTTCGATGACGCGAAGCTCATCGTCGGCGATGGCGGCGCAGAACTCCGCGGCGAGAGCCGGACTGCCGCGGCGTACCGGGTCGGTCAGCAGGTGGCATATCTCGGTGACGGCAAGCGACGGAACGACCAGTCTGGTCCAGTTCCGTGTCAGGAACCGAACGCAGCGTGAATGATCCTTGTCGGCTTTGTTGAAGGCGGCGACCAGCGGCCCGGTGTCACAGAGGATCACGCGATGACCGCTCCTCCGGACTCCTCGCGGTGGGGGTACGTCAGGTAATCGTCATGGTTCGCGCCGAGGTCGGGCGGCCCCTGAAGCGCGCCGACAAGCGCCGCCAAGTGCTTGGGAAGCCGGGGCTCGTCGAACTGCCCGGCGGAGGCGCCGTTCCGGACATCGTCGTCGAACGTCATGGCTTCAGTGTAGGCGGTCGCCTCTCGGCGGCAGCGAGACTTGGTCTGACCAGTCGCATCGATTTGATGCCGGAGCGTGACATGAGCCGTCAGGCCAGGTTCTCGACGAAGGCGGCGAGTTGGACGACGTTGCGGCACTCGCGCATCGGGACGACCGCGCCGTAGGCGCTCGCCAGGGAGTCGCCGGTGTCCCACTGACTCACCGGCTCCGGGTTGAGCCAGTGGACGTGCCGGGCCTCGCGGACCAGGCCGCGGAGCGTCTCCAGGGCGGGCGGCTGGTAGTTGGACCGGGCGTCGCCCAGGATCAGCAGGGACGTCTTCGGCCCCACGGCGTCGCCGTACCGCTCGGCGAACCGCTCGAAGGCATGGCCGTAGTCGGTCCGGCCGAACCGCACCATGTCGGCCTCGGCCGCCATCCGCGTCATCGCCTCGGCCACGTCGGCGCCGGGGGTGAAGAAGCGGGTGATCTCGTCCACGGTGTCCACGAACCCGAACGCCCTGACCTTGGCGAACTGCTCGCGCAACGCGTAGGTCAGCAGCAGCGTGAAGTGGGCGAAGGAGGCGACCGAGTCGCTGACGTCGCACAGGACGACCAGCTCGGGCCGGTGCGGGCGGCGCGGCCGGTTGAAGACGGCCAGCGGCACGCCGCCGCTGGACAGCGAGGCCCGTACGGTCCGGCGGAAGTCCAGGCGGCCCCGGTGGCCGGTCCGGTTCCTGACCGTCAGCCGGGCGGCCAGCCGCCGGGCGAGCGGGTGGACCTCCCGGCGCAGCCTCGCCAGGTCCGCCCGGGTGATCCGGAGGAAGTCCACCTGCTCCAGCGGCGGCCGTACGGCGGAGCGCGCGATCCGCTCGATCCCCGACTCCTCGGCGATCCGGCGGCGCACGTCGGTGGCGACGGCCTCCTCGAAGCGCCGGATGTTGTCGCCGATTCGCCGCCGGGCCACCTTCTCGGCCAGGCCGCCGCGCTCCCGCCCGGCCAGGACCTCGGCCAGCAGCCGGGCGATGAGCGTCTCGGGGGACAGCGCGCGCAGCACCGGGTAGGAGAACCAGTTCTGCCGGCCGGGTGAGGCGGCCTGGCGGCCGAAGCGCTCCACCATGGCCCGGGCGAAGGCGTCCATGCCCTCGGCGTCCAGCAGCAGCTCCGCCAGCCGGTCGCGCAGCTCGGGCAGCGCGGCGGTCCCCGGGTCCGCGCTTTCGGAGAGGTCCGCGCTTTCGGAGAGGTCCGCGCCAGGGGCCCCGGCGCGCGGGTCCCGGGGGTGCTCCGGGTCCGGGAGGGCGTGCGGGGCGGTGGTCGCGGCGGGGAACCACAGGTCGAAGAGCGCGTCGAACCCCGGCCGGTACGACGGCCGCTTGACCAGCGTGGCGGCGTAGGCGGCGCGCAGCGACTCGCGCTCGGCCAGGTCGACGACCAGTAGCGCCCGAGCGGCGTCCAGTCCCTCGGCCGGCGACACCGGCAGCCCGGCCTCGCGCAGCGCGCGCACGAAGCCGACGTGCCGGTCCAGCAGGCTCACCGCCCGGCTCCCTGCCGGGCATCGCCCCGGCCGGTCACAGGCCGAGCTCCTTGCGGGTCCGCGTCTGGTCGGAGGCGTGCTTGAGCACCACCCCCAGGGTCGCGTCCACGGTCGCCTCGTCCAGCTCGGTCCGCCCGAGGGCGAGCAGGGTGTTGGCCCAGTCGATGGTCTCGGCGATGGAGGGCGACTTCTTCAGCTCCAGGGCGCGCATCGTGGCGACCGTACGGGCGAGCCGTTCGGCCAGATCCGCCTCGATGCCGGGCACCTGCGTCAGCACGATGTCCCGCTCGCGCTCCGGCGTCGGGTACTCCAGGTGCAGGTAGAGGCAGCGCCGCTTGAGCGCCTCCGACAGCTCGCGGCTGGCGTTGGAGGTCAGCACCACGTACGGCCGGCGCGTGGCGGTGATCGTGCCCAGTTCGGGGATCGTGACCTGGTAGTCGGACAGGACCTCCAGCAGCAGGCCCTCCACCTCGACGTCGGCCTTGTCGATCTCGTCGATCAGCAGGACGGTCGGGGTCTCGGCGCGGATCGCCCGCAGCAGCGGCCGCTCCAGCAGGAACTCCTCGGTGAAGATGTCGTCGTGAGCGGCGTCCCAGCCCTCGCCGCCGCCCGCCTGGATGCGCAGGAGCTGTTTCTTGTAGTTCCACTCGTACAGCGCCCGGGCCTCGTCCAGCCCCTCGTAGCACTGGAGCCGGACCAGCGCGGCCCCGGTCGCCGCCGACACGGCCTTGGCGAGCTGGGTCTTGCCCACCCCCGCCGGGCCCTCGGCCAGCAGCGGCTTGCCGAGCGCGCCGGCCAGGAACACCGAGGTCGCGATGGAGTCGTCGGAGAGGTAGTCCGCGGCGGCGAGCCGGTCGCGGACGTCGGCGGGCGAGGCGAACCACATGTGTGCTCCCGGACAGGACTTCGGACGGACGCTTCGGACGGGCGCGGGCGGATTCGGACGGGACCGAATGTTGTTCTAGCGTAGCCGCCGATCATGCCCGCGGCGACTGGGCCGGGCCGCGGTGGCCGAACCCGGAGGGGGCCGCCCGCCCGGCCGGGGGGCCGTGTGACGTCCGGATAACCGTTTCCGGTTACGGGCGAGTTATGGATCTTTTGCTGGACTCCTCGACCGGAGCCGGGAACGTCCCCGCGCCGGATCCGGAGGAGATCATGCTGTCCACATCTGTCGTCCGGCCCCTCGCGCCGCCACCCGCCCGGCGAAGGGCCCGTCGCGGTCACCGATGGCCGTGGTGGCTCCTGGCCGCCGGTTTCGCCGCCCAGGTGGGGCTGCGGCTGTGGCTGTTCAGGTATCACACCGGGCCGGTGGCGAATCCGGACGAGACGGGTTATCTCGCCGCGGCGCGGTGGCTGGCCGGAGGCCCGGGGGCGGACTTCAGCGGCTCCACGTTCTACCAGGGCGGTTATCCGCTGCTGCTCGTTCCGGCCTTCTGGCTGACCTCCGATCCCACGCAGGTCTACCGGCTGGTGGTGGGGATCGGGTCCATCACGGCGGCCGGTGCGTTCCCGCTGGCGTACATGCTGGTGCGGCGCTGGGGGCTGGAGAGGAAGGCGGCCCTGGCCATGGCGTTCGCGGCCGGCCTCTCGCCGGCGCTGCTGCTGTTCTCCGGGCTGGCGCTGGCCGACGCGATCCTGCCCACCCTGGTGCTCGGCCTGCTGGTCGCGCTGTACGACCTCGCCGAGCGGGGTTCGCTCCCCGCCGGAGCGGCCGCGGGCGGGCTGGCGGCCTTCGCGATGGCGGTGCACCTGCGCGGCACGGTGATCCTGGCGGTGTCGGTGCTGATCGTGGTCGCACTGCTGGTGAGCGGACGGGTGCCGCGCCGGGCCGGGTTCGCGGCGCTGGGCGTGGCGGCGGCGGTGGCGGCCGTGGGCACGCTGCTCAACGGCGCGCTCTCCGCCGAGCTGTACCCTGGCGGACCGCGTGACCTGGCGGGCCTGCTGGTGACCCGCCTCACCAGCCTCGAAGGGCAGGCATGGGCGCTGTCCGGGGCGGCCGGTCAGCTCTGGTACCTGATCGTCGGCACCTGGGGGCTGGCGGGCGTCGGCTTCGGAGGCGTGGCCGTCCTGCTGGCACGGCGGGGTGTCCCGCCCGGCCGGCGCGTCTCGGCGGCGACCCTGGCGCTGGTGACGCTGGGCGTCGCGTACGCGTCCTCGGCCGCGCTGCCGGACGAGCACCGGGTGGGCAACTACGCCTACGGCCGGTACACGGCCTGTGTCGCGGTGGCCTGGACGCTGATCGGGATCGTCACCCTGGTCCGCGCCCGGCGCCTGACGGTGCCGCGTCACGCGCTGGCGGCCGCCGCCCTGATGGCGGGGACCGGAGGCGTGGCCGCCTGGTACGCCGGTGACCGGCTCGGACGTTACGCCTTCATCGCCTTCGACTTCCCGGAGGTGATCTTCCTCAGCGGCGTGCGCGACTCGCTCGACATGACCGCCGCCTCGGCGACGGCCCTCGCCATGCTGGCCGTACTGGCCGCCGCCGCCCTCCTTCCCCGCCGTCGCGGCCGCCTGCCGGTGGTGGCGGCCGTGCTGGCGGCGATCAATATCGCGTTCGTCGTGCATCTGGCCCCGGCTCCCGCGTCCGCGGCGGGCGGGGACCCGTTTCCGGTTCCGGCCGCGGGCCGGGTGGCGGTGGACCTCCGGGTGCGGTGGCATGTCTGGGTGCCGCTGGTCCATCGGGTGTGGTGGACGGAACTGGAGCGTTTCGACGGAGCCCGGCGGCTCCCGCCGGCAGGCGCCTGCACCGTCATCGCACCCCCGACGGCCCTGCCCCCGGCGGGCTGGACGGTCACGGGCGAGGGCGGGGCCCGGCAGGGGTGGACGGCCTGGACCGGCTCCGGCTCCGGCTGCGCGTAGGGGGTGTGCGCCCGCCGGGCGGTCACCGGATTCCGGTTCGGATCGTCCGGCGGAGTGCGCTATTCTTCAAGGGCTTCACGCGCCGCTAGCTCAGTTGGTTAGAGCAGCTGACTCTTAATCAGCGGGTCCGGGGTTCGAGTCCCTGGCGGCGCACCAACGGGAAACCCCGGCTCGGTGTGATCGAGCCGGGGTTTTTCGATTCACCCCTCCGGCGGGGCTTCGAGTACGGATCTCCTCACGTCGCCGTCTCAGTGCGGTTCGATCCTGGACGGCAGCCGGAGGGCCAGCAGGAGGGCCAGGAACCCGATGACGGCCCCGCCGACGATCAGGATGAGGGCGAGCTGTGAATCGTCCCGCTCCCGGTCGTCCTCCCGATCCGCGGAACGGGGGGCGGCGGGCGGCGGCAGGACCGACTCGACCAGCCTGACCGCCGCCGGTGCCGGGGAGTCGAACCCCGCCGACACCAGCTTGCCGGGATCGACGGACCGGGCGACCTCGCCCAGCGCGTCGCGCAGCCCGCGGCCGACGGCCCGGTTGGCCAGCACGAGCAGCGACCGGTCCGGAGGCTCGGAGAGCGCCTCGGACCTGGAATAGCCTCCGGCGACCTCCCGGGGCACGAGAGCGGCCTCGACCTCTCCCTTCCGGAGATCGCGCAGCGGATCGGCCGCCGGGACGGTCCTCGGCTTCAGCCGGGGATAGCGGTCCCGCAGGATCCGCCCGGGAACCTCCCCGGAGAGGCCGTCGGGAGAGGCGTCCGGCACCGACACCCGGGCCTTCCCGTCCTGACCCGTCAGGACCGCCGCCACATCCTCGGGCCCGGTCCGTGCGGCGTCGTAGACCAGGACGTACGGGTCCGGGACCGGAACGGTGGCGACCTCCGAGAACCCCTGCGCCGCCAGCGGGTTCACCGGAGGCGCCGGCGCGGCGTCGTCCGGCGGGACGGGATCCGGGGGAGGGGCCGCCATGAGCACCACGGCCGGTTCCGCGGCGGGCGCGGCCGCGGCGGGGGTGTCGCTCAACCGGACCTCGAGCCGGTGGCCCGCCCGCCGGACGGCCTCGGCCACGAGATACCTGGCGAACTCGTCCCGCCGCCCGGCCGGGGCCTGGACGACGACCACGTCCGGTTCCGTTCCGGCCGCGCCCTCTTCGGCGGGCGGATCACCGCCGGAGGCGCTCACCATCGCGACGGCGCCGACGGCGATCAGGGTGACGGCCAGCGCCATGAACGCCGCGGCCAGGGTGAGCCTGCCGTGCGGGCCCCAGGCGGGCCCGAGTCGTTTCGCGTGGTCCGCCTGTCTCAGCCCGCCGAGGTTGTCCTGCATCGAGGGCGGTATGGCACCCGGCCCCGGGACGGCGGCCGGCTGGTAGGACATCGTCGGCGCGGCCCGGCTCCCGGTCGCGGGTTCGATCGCGGGGGCGGCCCGGCTCCCGGACGTGATGCCGAGCGGGGGTGCGGTCCGGCTTCCGGGCGCGGTGTCGAGCGTCGCGCCGGGCGGGCGTACGGCCCGCGTCTCGCCGGCGCCCCGGCTCAGCCGTCTCCACGGTGTGCTCACAAGCGAGGTCAGCCTGCCGACGGGCGAAGTGGGCCGCGCCTCGTCGGGCTCCCGCCCCTCACCCGGTTCCAGGGCGAGCGGAGGCGCTCCGGACCACGGGGCGCCGGCCGCCGGAACCGGTTCCGGCTCCCCGGCACCGGGCACGGCGTTCCGGAACCCCGCCGTGCCGGCGGGGACCGCCCCCGGCCCCTCCGCCTCCCACCCCGTGTCGGCCTCGGAGCCGGCGGAGGACAGCACCTCCTCGGGATAACCCGAGCGTTCGAGCAACCGTACGGCGCGCGGCAGGTCACCGGGGCCGAACGACAGGGGCTCGGTATCCCGGGCGAGGCCCTCCATCATGTCCTCGATGCGGACGTCGGTCCTGGTCAGCAGGTCCAGGTACACGTTCGCCGGGCTGTCCCTCCAGGCGACCTCCGTTCCGCGGCCCCATCCCACCTCATAGGCGTCCCCCGGCGCGTGCCGCGCGAAGGACAGTCTGATCCGGTGCCGGGCCGTGCTGCTGACCCAGGTCGCCGCGGTCAGCCGCGTCCGCATGCCGTACGGCAGGAGCGCGGCGACGGTGTCCAGGAAGCGCAGCCGTTCGATCATGGGAACCCCGTCCGCGCCCACCACGCAGACGGGCCGCCCGGTCAGCAGCAGCGCGGCGGCGCACCGCGCGTCCGGCCCGGGGTCGAGCACCGCGGGATCGGACTCGGGCACCCGTACGACCGGCGGGGCGGACGGGGCCACCGGCAGGCGCGCGAGGGCGCGGTAGAGCGCCTCGTAGGACACCCGGTGGGCGGCCAGCTCCTCGTACGGGACGTAGAACCAGCGGGTGTAGGCGATCTTCCGGTTGGTGGCGTCCCGGTGCCCGGACCACTCCTGGATCGCGAGCACGACGTGACGCGACACCCGCTCGCGCTCCCTGGTCGCCGCGACCGCGACCGTCAGCTGGGGCAGGTCCGCCGACAGGCCGGTGGCGAACCTGTTCCTGATCTCCTCGAAGACCTCGGGCCCGAGGCGGCCGTCGCTCCAGGAGAGCAGCTCGTAGTCGTTGTGGGCGCCGGGCCGTTTCCCCTCCAGCGCCCACTCGAACCCGATCTCGTGACCGGTCACGAGACCTCCTTCCCCGGTCGTACGGCGGGCGTCCCGCGCCGGGGTCCCGCCGTACGGCCGGTCACGAGACCCCCTTCGTAGGCCGGAGCGCGGCGAGTCGCTGTCCCAGCCAGAGCATGGGCTCCACCACGTTGATCGGATACAGCTGCCCCCGGATGCGGGAGTCCTCGTCGGCCTCTCCCGGGAGCATGTTCTGGAAGTCGTCCCAGTCGAAACGCCTGGCGCGCCGGTCGACGTAGAAGCCGATCGAGGAGGTGGCGAAGAAGCGGATCCGGTCGGGGTGGAAGTACTGGTCGAGCGTCTTGAGCACCATGTCGGCGCTGCCGGTGGCCGACACCTGGCACAGCTCGTGGAACAGCTCCCGCGCGTCGTCGCCGGCCACCCGCGGCAGCCGGTACGGGTCGTCGTCGTCCGTGGTGAGCAGCCCCCGGGCCTCGGCCGTCTCCAGCACCCGGGGGTCGTCGAACTTGGTGACGCACACGGCGATGTGGTGCGGCAGCTTCCCATCGGTGAACTCGCCGGCGGCGAGCATCCGCTCGGCGAGCCGGGTGAGCGGGGGATACATGTGGTCGAAGGCGTCCCCGTAGGTGAACTCCCTGATCGGGTCGAAGAGGAAGACGATTCCCCGGCTGTGCTCCAGGTTGTCCAGCAGCTCCTGCCGGCGCGGGTCCCCCGAGCCGTCCTGGGGGCTCGGGCCGCCCGCCGGGCGCTGCCCCGCGCCGAACAACCCTCCGGGGGCGTCGATCATGCCGATGCCGATCCTGGGCGGTTGCCCCGGCTTGGCCTTCCTGTTCCAGAAGCCGGTCTTACGGGGAGGGGGGCCGATGAGCGACCAGTGGTAGCGCTCCAGGGCCATGCTCGCCTCGGGGAACACCTTGCCCTGCAATAGGTCTTTGGTCCGCTCGACCAGGTAGTCCGACGACGCGGGGTCGGAGCCGACGATCTTCCAGCCGTTGCCGCTCCTGGTCAGGGCGATGTACAGCGCCGCCAGCAGGGTGGTCTTGCCACTGCCGGGGGCGCCCCACATGGCGATGTCGTGATCGGGGCGTCCCCGGCTCGGGTCGGGCTGCATGGGCGTCGTCACTCCGTCTCGTCGAGCAGGGGGAACGGGAGGTGGACCGCTGAGGGGGCGGTCAGGCCGAGGTCGGCGGCCAGCCCGCGCACGTCCACCGCCTCCAGATGGGCCAGCGCCGTCGCGCCGAGCTCGTGCCACAGCCGATGCGCCTGGCCGGCGGCGTGGTCGCAGATCGCGCCCAGCGTCGTGCCCGGCCGCTGCCGCAGGACGGCGACCAGATTCCGCCAGTCGTGCCGGCGGGGGCAGGGCAGGATCCTGGACCGGTCGGTGCGCGGCGGGTGCGGCGGGCGGCCCCCGACCGTGAGGACGACGGCGGGCGCCGGGCCGGCCTGGCCGAGCCGTCCGGTCACCGCGGCGAGCACGTCCTCCAGTTGCGCCGCCTGCGGGTGGTACGGATATCCCCTGGTCACCGCCCCCTGCTCCTCCAGCTCGCCGAGCGCGTCCAGGGCCTCCCCGGCGTCGGTGTTCCAGGCGGCGACCCGCACCGGGTGCTCCGGCGCCGACGGGTCGAAGGAGTGCGCCGCGTAGGCGAGGAGGGAGACCCGGAGCAGGTCGCCGAGCTCTCCGGAGGCGAAACTGATCATCTGGCGTGCCCGGCTCAGCCGTTCCGCGACCTGGTCGTCGGCCCCGCAGACCTCCACCGCGCAGACGAGGTGCGCCGGACCGGCGCGCCCCGGCAGTCGGTCCGGGAGCGAGCCGACGAGCTGTTCCCAGTCGCGGTGGTCGGGGGAGAGCGCGGGCAGGCCGGTGAACCGTACCCGGCCGGGCCGTACCAGCTCGGCGGTCACCTCGTACCGGCCGGGTGCGAGCGGAGCGGACTGGAGGGACAGCAGCCGCGGCTCCGGGCCCTGCCAGGTGACCACGGCCAGCGCGGTGCCGTGCGCGCCCGGCTCCGTGCAGCGGAGGGCGACCCGGGTCCGGGCCCCCGGGCGGGAGCCGATGGGGAAGAGCCGCCTGCCGGTCAGCCGGAGCCTGCCGGTGCCCGGATCGGCGAGGAGGACCACCAGCTCGTACGGCCTGGTCAGCGGATCGTCCGTCATGACCTCCCGGACCAGCGCGGCGGTCGGGGCGTCGGCGCGCAGCACCTGCGCGGCGGGATGCGCCGCGCGCAGCCAGTCGAGGGCCCGCTCGGCCCTCGGGTCGGCGGACGCGGCCACGAGGATCACGTCGGCGGGGGACGGGTGGACGCGGGCCGCGCGGAGCACGGCCTCCCGGGCCGCGGCCGGATCGGCGTCCCACCCGTGCTCGCCCGCGAGGTCCGGCCAGGTCGCCGGCCAGCTCCGGCCGCGGGGGCGGCCGTTGCCGTCCCGGTGGAGCAGGAACGTGGTGACGCCGTCGGCGGCGACCTCCACCACGGTGAGGTGGCCGGTGTCGGCGAGGCCGGCCAGAGCCTGGGCGATCGCCTTCCTGGTCAGGTCCCTGTCGGGCTCCGGCACGGGGAGTCCTCCGTAGGTATGTCGTATCAGCTGCGCCGCGTCCCTAATATCCCGATTAGTCGGCTTATAGAATGCTATGACGAGCTATCCGAATAAAGTTCCGCGAGTTTCGTCGATGAAATCCCACTGGGCATCCGGAAATGTGACATTGGGCGCCTATGATAGCCCCTTCGAGGGGGCCCGCGGCGTTCCGATCGATGCCGGCGCGGTACGACTTCCTTTCCGAGGAGGGGTATGCGACGTTTCCTGGCCGCGCTGTCCGCGGTGCTGATCGCGCTCTCGGGGGCGCGCCCCGAGGTTCTCCGGACGTGCCCCACCGAACGCGGCAAGTTCGAGGGCATCGGGGGCGCGGTCCTCACCACGAGCGTGCTCGCCGCCGTCTCCATGACGTTCGCCCTCAACAGCGCGCTCGGCGTCAACATCGTCCTCGCCGTCGTCGTCGCCCTCCTGTGGGGCCTGGCCATCCTCAGCCTCGACCGGTGGCTCGTCTCCACCATCAGGGCCGACGCGCCGAACCGCTGGGCGCTGGCCGCGCCGCGCGTCGCCATCGCCATCGTGCTCGGCCTGGTGATCTCCACCCCCCTGGTGCTGCAGGTCTTCAAGGCGGAGATCGACACCCAGATCTCCGAGATGAAGCAGCGGCGCGCCGACGCCTTCACCGTGCAGCAGGAGAAGGGCGCGGTGGGCAAGAGCGTCGACCAGCTCCGCAAGGAGGTGGCCGGCCTGCAGCAGGTGATCTCCTCCGGCGGGGACGTCCCCCTCGACCTGGAGCAGGACCCGAAGATAAAGGCGCTGTCCACCCGGCGCGCCGATGAGCAGAAGCAGGCGGACAAACACTACAAAGAGTGGCAGTGCCAACTCTATGGCGGTGCGAACTGCCCCAAAAAGGGCAATGGTCCCCTCGCTCAGGAGAGCCGCCGCGCCTATGAGAAAGACAAGGACCGCATCGAGCTGCTCACCCGGCAGATGGAGGACCGCAAACGGGAGCTGAACTCGACCGGGGAACAGGCCAAGGGGATACGGCTCGCCGCCGCGCAGGACGCCCTGCCCAGGGCCCAGCGCCAGCTCGACGCCGCGGTCGAGCAGCAGGCCCGCATCCAGCGGTCCTTCGACGAGGACAACCTCGCCACCGACGGGCTGCTCACCCGGCTCCGGGCGCTCAACGAGCTGACCGGAAAAGACTTCACCCTCAGCGCGGCCCGGCTGCTGCTGTTCGCGTTGTTCCTGCTCATCGAGTGCCTGCCGGTCGCGGTGAAGCTGATGCAGCGGCCCGGCGTCTACGAGAAGGCGCTCGCGCTCGCCGAACGCCGGCAAATGGACAGCGTGCGCGAGGAGTTCGGCACCCGCTCCGGCTCGCGATCCCGGTCCGGGCCGGCGGAGTCCGGCGGGTCGAACAGCGTCTGGAGCATCTGGTCGCACCCGCAGGACGCGCCGTCCCGGTCCGGCCCCGCCTTCGGAGAGGAGACGGGGACGCCCCGCGGGCCGAACGGCACCCGGGTCGAGCGGTCCGATGACGGCGGCGGGCACGGTCCCCGGTCCGGTGAGTACGGGCCGCCCTCCGGCGGTGGGTACGGTCCCCCGCGCGGTGAGCACCGTTCTCCGCGTGACGAGTACGGCCCCCCGACCGACGACGGGTACGAACCCCTGGAGGACCAGGCCCTGCGCGGGATGGCCGACACCCGCATCGTGCGGAGACCGGACCCGGGCGCCGGACCGGACCCGGGCGCCGGACCGGGCGCGGGGCCGGGATCGGGTGCGGGGCGCTCGGGCGGCGTCGAACTGCTCCCCGACGAGGACTGAGGCCCCGGGTGACGGCACGGGTCATCGGAGGCAGGTACGAACTGAGGTCCCGGCTGGCCAGGGGCGGCATGGGCACGGTGTGGCTCGCCTGGGACCGGACGCTGCAGCGGTCCGTCGCGCTAAAGGAGGTCGTGCTGGCGCCGTACGGCGAGGACATGACCGTGCGGCGGAAGCGGGCGCTGCGCGAGGCGCGCGCCGCCGCGCGGATCCGGCATCCGGCCGTCGTCCACGTCTACGACGCCATCATGGACGACGAGTCGCCCTGGATCGTCATGTCGTACATCGAGGGCACCTCGCTGGAACGCCGGATCGAGCGGCAGACCCTCTCCGAACGGGAGATCGCCCGGGTGGGGCGCGACGTGCTGGCCGGGCTGACCGCCGTGCACGACGCGCAGGTGCTGCACCGGGACGTCAAACCGGCCAACATCATCGTCGACTCCGAAGACCGGGTCTTCCTGGTCGACTTCGGCATCGCGCGGATCTCCGGGGAGCGCGGTCTCACCTCGGCCAACACCCTGATCGGAACCGTCGAGTTCATGGCGCCGGAACGGATCGAGGGACAGCCGGTGGGACCGGCGTCGGACCTGTGGTCGCTGGGGGTGACGCTGTTCTGCGCGCTGGAGGGCTATTCGCCGTTTCTCCGTGACGGCCCGATCGAGACGGTGCGGGCGGTCACCTCCGGGCGTCCCCCGAGCTTCCGGCGGCCGGGCCCGCTCGCCGACGCGATCATCGGCCTGCTCGTCGCCGACCCCGCCGGGCGGACGGGAGCGGCCGAGCTGGGACGCCGGCTGGACGCGATCCTCACGGCCGGGTCGCGGGCCCGTGGACGCGAGGAGGAACGGCGCACCGGTCCGGGGCGGGACCGGAAGGCGCGAGGCGGGCAGGACCCGCGTTCCCCGAACCGGGAGGCGCGGCGCGGACCCGGCGCGCAGGGACCGGATCGGGAGGCGCGAGGCGGACAGGACGCGCACGGACCGGATCGGGAGGCACGAGGCGGACGCGACCCGCGTCCCCCGAACCGGGAGGCGCGAGGCGGACAGGGCGCGCACGGGCCGGGCCAGAAGGCGCGGCGCGGACCCGACGACCACGGGCCGGAGCACGTCCGGGTGGCGGGACGCGGGCCCGGGGCGCACGGCCCGGACCGGGCCGGGGACGCGGCACGGCGGGGGAGGCCGGCGACGGCGGGAACCCGCTGCTCGGCCGGTCCGGCCGGGAGGCCGCCACCCTGCTGGGCTCGATGGAGCCGAACGCCGCCGGACGGCTCCTGAACGACGCGGCGAAGACGCCGGGCCCGGCGGCCGAGGCGCTGGCGCTGCTGCCGCCGCCGCGCGCCGCGCGGCTGATCGACCACATGATCCCGCAGCGGGCGGCCAGGCTGGTGGGCGCGATGCCCACCGGCCTGAGCGCGAGCGTTCTGGCGTACACGGACGACCGCGTCACGGCCGCCGTCCTCGGCGCGCTCGGCGTCGTCCCCGTCGCGGTCCGCCTGGTGGAGGCGATGACGGTACGGCGTGCCTGCCGGGTGCTCGCCCACATGCCGCCCGCCGTCGTCGCGGGACTGCTGTCGGCGACCTCGGACGGCCGTACCGACCGGCTCCTCGGCGGCCTCGGCCGCGCCGTGCGCGAGGAGTTCACCCGCCTGTCCGGCGCGACGTGAACCGGTCGGGCTTCCGCGAGCGGAACATGGGCGATGGCGTCAGAGGCCGAACATGGGGCGGCGGGCCGCCATCCCGTCGACCCTCGCCGGCTGCCGGTTCTGCCGGGTCCGCTTCTGCCTGGTGAGCCGTAGGCGATCGGACACGACGGCCTCGTCGCCGCGGGCGTCGACCGAGATCCCGTCGTATTCGTAGCCGAGCTTGCGGGAAACGCCCTGGGAGGCGTGGTCGTCCTGGAACACCTCGGTACGCGCGGCACGCGCGTCGAGGTGGCCGAAGGGCAGGGCGAGCAGGCCGGCCCGGGCCTCGGTCCCGTAGCCCTTGCTCTGATGCTCGACGCCGGCCACGCGGACGTCGTGACCTCCCGGGCGACCGGGGAGTCGCGTGCTCGAAGCGTGACCATGCCAAGCAGGTGGCTGCGGTGTAAAAAATTCTGTACACGAGGTCAAAGATGGGTTACCTTCGAGGTGTCAAAGATTCTGTACATCGGAAGGTGTCGATCATGACTCACGTGGAGAAGCGCGCCTGGATCAGGCTGGTCGTCGCCGTGCTCGCCTACGCGGCGTACGTCGTCGCCGTCCTCAGACGGGCGGACGGAGGGCCGTTACCCGACGTGCCGTACACCGCCGCCCTGCTGTGGTCGGTCGGCGGGGCCATCGCCGTCTCGGTCGTGGCCGAGATCGGGATGGCGATCGTCAACCCGAGGGCCTCGCGCGTCGTCGACGTCCGCGACAGGGAGATCGACCGGCTCGGCGAGCACACCGGTCAGGCGTTCGTGGTGATCGGCGCGCTCGCGGCGATGCTCATGGCCATGGCCGGATGGGACCGCTTCTGGATCGCGAACGCGGTCTACCTCTGCTTCGCGCTGTCGGCGGTCCTCGGCGGCATCACCAGGATCGTCGCCTATCGCAGGAGTCTTCCCGAATGGTGAAGCCGACACGCGTGACCAACCGCATCCGCGCGCTGCGGTTCGCCCACGACGAGATGACCCAGGCCGAGCTGGCCGAACGCATCGGTGTGACCAGGCAGACGGTCATCGCCATCGAGCAGGGCCGGTACTCGCCCTCCCTGGAGATGGCCTTCCGGATCGCCCGGGTGTTCGGCGCTCCGCTCGACGACGTGTTCCAGTACCCAGACCCCCCGGAGGGAACGCCATGAAAGCCATCGTCCAGGACGCGTACGGCCCGGCGGATGTGCTCCGCCTGGGCGACGTCGACCGCCCCGGGATCGGTGACGAGGAGGTGCTCGTCGAGGTCCGCGCCGCCGCGGTGGACCCCGGCGTGTGGGTCCTCATGACCGGCCGGCCGTACCTCATGCGCGCCGCGGGCTTCGGGCTGCGCCGGCCCAAGGTCGCGGTCCGGGGCCGTGACGTGGCCGGGGTGGTGGCGGCCGTCGGCGCCCGCGTGACCCGGTTCCAGCCGGGTCAGGAGGTGTACGGCACCTGCGAGAGCGGTTCGTACGCCGAGTACGCGAGCGCCCGGCAGAGCAGGCTCGCGCCGAAGCCGGCCGATCTCACGTTCGAGCAGGCAGCAGCGGTGCCGGTCTCCGGCATGACGGCGCTGCAGGCCGTACGGGACCGCGGCGGCGTACGGCCGGGGCAGCGGGTGCTGGTGATCGGTGCGTCGGGAGGCGTGGGGTCGTTCGCCGTGCAGATCGCCAAGGCCGACGGCGCGAGCGTCACCGGCGTGTGCGGAGCGGCGAAGGCCGGGCTCGTCCGGTCGCTCGGGGCCGACGACGTCATCGACTACGCCCACGGGGAGATCGACCGGGACGGGCGACGTTACGACGTCGTCATCGACACCGCCGGAAACCGGCCGCTGTCCCTGCTGCGTCGCGTCCTGACGCCGCGGGGGACGCTGGTCGTCGTCGGCGGCGGGCACACCGCGTACCGCTTCACCGGGGGCATGGGACGCACGTTCCGGGCGCCGCTGCTGTCGATGTTCACGGGACAGCGGCTTCGCCCGCTCATGTCGAGAGAGCGCGCCGAGCACCTGGAGGAACTGACCCGGCTCGTCGAGTCCGGCGCCGTCACCCCGGTGATCGACCGTGTCTATCCCCTCTCCGCCGTGCCCGACGCGATCCGCCACCTCACCGGGGGACACCCGGGCGGCAAGGTCGTCGTCACCGTGCCCGGAACGGCCTGAGGCGGAAGGTCCCCGGACTCGCGGCGACGGGAGCCGGCTCGGACTCCCGCCCCGCGACATCCGTGTCACCCCTCGCCCGGCGGGTGTGCGGTGCCGTACCGGACGAGGGGCGGTCGTTCGTGCGGTGTCCTGACGGGTTCGACGGGTGGTCAGGTGAGGGCGGGGACCTCGGTGAGGGCGACGCGGACGGCCGACGGGTCGCCGCCGGTGAGCGGGGCGGCGAACACCGCCGTCCGCTGACCGGCCCCGTAGACCACGAACCGCAGGCCGTCCTCGTCCCAGGTGTCCTGGACGTCCGAGGTGAGCAGGGCGGACGCCGAGCAGTAGGCGGGGCTGAGGTACAGCAGGCGCAGCGTGACCTCCAGCGGGATCTCACCGGGGGAGGGCGGGGCGAGCGGTCTGCGCAGCCGTACACGCAGCCGGCGCAGGGGGGTGAGCCAGTGGCGGTCCAGCTCCGCCGAGAGCCCCAGCAGGGCGACGGCCTCCGCCAGGCCCAGCGCCACGAGCGACGGGTCCATCGGGTACGGCTCCGCCCCGATCGCCACGAGGCTCATGGCGAGCAGGAGCCCGGCCCGGACGAAGCCGCGCCGGTCGACGGGGCGTGAGTGCGCGCCCAGGCAGCCGCACGACGAGGTGGGCGCCACCCGGTGCGCGTAGGCGAGATAGCCGAGGAACCCCGCGGAGAGCGCGGCGGCGGCCACACCCTCCGCAGGAGACGGGGGCGGCAGCAGCAGCGCCGCCGCCACCGCGAGCTCCAGCACCCCGACGAGCCGGAGCGCGGGAACCGCCCGCGCCGGGCCGACCAGCCTGGCCAGCGCGGTCTGCCCGGCCTGCGCCCGCATCCGCCGGTCGAGCAGTTTCAGCAGGGCGGCCCAGAGGAGGAAGAGGCTGATCACGTACGGCTGCAGCGCGGCGATCCCTTGCATCTGTCGCTCCTAGTGGGCGGAGAAGACGGTGGCGATGTCGACCTCGTTGGTGTCGGGCCGCCAGGCGCCCATGACCTGCACGTGCTGGCCCACGCGCAGCAGCGACAGGTCACCGGAGGGCGGCGCGTCGGAGTAGATGGCGACGGATTTGCCCGGCACGCGATGGCAGAGGACCTGCTGACCCTTGTGGTCGAGGTGGATCCGCTCGGCGGTGATGTTCCGGACGTGTCCCTTGATGTTGACGATGTTGAGCCACACCGCCTCGGCCGCCAGCACGCCGTCCGGCATGCGGACCCCGCGGGCGTAGAGGCCGTCACCGGGTTTCGCCTGGTCGAAGGTGGTGGGGCCCAGCTTCCACAGGCTCGTGCCGTCCACGATCCTGATGCGGTGGAACACCATGTTCGACCCCAGGACGAGGAGGGTGTTCTCCTTGACGGAACGGATGCGGCCCTCGGCGAAGTCGGGGTCGGGCGCGCCGGGCGCGACATCGGGAGCGGCGGCGCCGAAGGCCGCCTCCGGCCCGAGCGATCCCAGCGCGGTCGCGGCGACGACACCGGCCCCGCCCCCGAGGAGGGCGGACTTGAGCAGTTGCCTTCTGCTGGTCATCGTCGGCCTCCTAGGGGGTCGAGATCTCGCACGGCCGCAGGCCGGTGGACAGGCTGGCGATCCGGCTGTAGGCGGCCGGGGTCAGGTCGATCAGGCGGTTGCTCGCGCAGGTCGAGCCGCAGCAGCTCCGCTCGCCGCAGAACAGGTCCGTCTGCGGGCCGCAGTCGGCGATGGAGGTGACGACGCTGCCGCCGCCGCACAGCGAGGTGATCCGGTGCTGGAAGCCGCAGGTCCTCCGGCTCAGCGACACCCCGCAGCTGTCCGGCCGGGTGATCGACCAGCAGGCGTCGGAGGTGTTGGGCCAGGCGTGTTGCAGGCTTCCCGAGTTGCAGGTGCCGCAGGCGCCTTTGCCGGTGCTGCTGCACGGCCCCCAGGCCGTGCCGCAGCAGAACCAGGAGACCTCTCCCTGTACGGCCGCGAGGAGGTCGATGGGCGGGTCGGTGGGCTGGCTGCGCGTCATGCGCGTCCTCCTGGGGGGATGGGAGGTGGGGGGTGAGATGGGTGCCGAGGGGCCCGATCAGGTGGGGGGTGACGTCGGGGCGTCGGGGGCCCGATCAGGCGGCGCAGTAGCACGAAATTTCCTGACTTTTCACATGAAAAGCATGTAACTAAATTTCGTCAATCCCCGACCTGCGGGCGCTTCGGCCCCGGGAGGCCCCGGGTGCGCTCCGCCGTGAACGCCGTGAACGCCGTGAACGCGGTGAACGTCATGAACGGCCGGTCGCCTCTTGTCGGGGGTAATCCCATCTGTCACAGTCGGCAGAAGATCCACTATCCCGGCCGGCGCGCGTGGAAGGCGGAACGCGGTGATCGAGCTGACGTCCGGTGACCTGGAGGAAGTGCTGACCCTGGTCACGGGGCAGCAGGAGGAGACGCCCGGCGAGATCCTCCACGTCGCCCGCCGCGAGCAGCCGTCC
The DNA here is from genome assembly GCF_050942225.1 of Streptosporangium sandarakinum. Taxonomy (NCBI): domain Bacteria; kingdom Bacillati; phylum Actinomycetota; class Actinomycetes; order Streptosporangiales; family Streptosporangiaceae; genus Streptosporangium; species Streptosporangium sandarakinum. The sequence goes on along the minus strand of NZ_CP192034.1, from coordinate 6,557,890 downwards.
CTGGTGGCGACGCTGCTGAGCGCCTGGGAACGGGAGGGGCGCGACCTCGGGCCCGCCCTCTCGCACGAACTGCGGCAGCAGCGGGCCCGGACGGACTTCTACCGTGGGCTGCAGGCGGGTCTCGGCCGGGCGTGGCCGGAGGCGGTGCCGCTCAAGGGCCTGGAGGTCGCCGACCGCTACCCGGACGCGCTGGTGCGCTACATGAACGACCTGGACTACTGGTTCCCTCAGCGGGACCGGCTCTGGGAGGCCGCGGGCCTGCTGCTCGCGGACGGCTGGTCGATGCACACGGCGACCTTCATGCTGGCCGGCGGGGACCTGCAGTTCCTGCTCAGCCTCCGCAGGCTCCCGGAGGATCCGTACGCGCTGCCGTACGGCATCGAGCTGAGCACCACGCCGCTGGTCGGCGACCGGATCGGGGTGCCGGTCCGTACGGCGCTGCCCGCCCTGTGCGCCGACCCCGTGGTCAAGAACCTGGTCGCGCTGCTCTTCGAGCGGTTCGAGCAGCCGTACCGGGCCCGCGACCTCGTCGACGCCGCCGTGCTGCTGACCGGGGCCCCGCGGCGGCTGCTCGCGTCCTGCGCGCTCGCGGTCCACGAGCTGGCGCTGTGGCCCGAGTACGCGGAGCTGGCGGCCCTGCTGGAGGAGAGCCCGTTCACCGTCCCCCGCCTGCCGGGGGACGAGCGGGCCCTGGTCCGGGCCAGCCGCATGTGGCGGCGGGCGACCGCGGCGAGCGGGCTGCGGCGGCCGTTCGGCCTGGCGGTGACCGCGCTGCAGAACGGCATGATGAACGGCTCCGCGGGCATGCTCGGCAGGCGGGCCTGGGACGCCGTGTCGCGCAGGATGAGCCCGCGCGCCGCGCTCGACGCGGGGCTGCCGCTCTTCGCGCTGCCCGTCGAGGGCGACGACCACCGGGCGGAGGGGCTCACGCTGATCGAGCGCGACGGGGCGCTGTGGGCGCACACACCGGTGGGCGGGTTCGTCCTGGTCCACGGCGACGAGATAGACGAGGAACTGCTGGCGGGGGCGAAGGCCGCGGGCGGCATGCGCGAGGAGCCGCAGGGAGAGAAGGCGACGGGCGGCATGCGCGAGGAGGACCGGGGATGACGGAGCCGATCCGCGCCGAGCTCGCGGGCGGAGTGCCCGCCTGGATCCTGCACCGGCCCGGGGCCGGCGTGACGACCGTCACGCTGTGGACGCTGACCGGGTCCAGATACGAGGACGAGGACCTGTCGGGCGGCACCCACCTGCTGGAGCACATCCTGATGCAGGCCCCGCTGCCCGGCGGGGGCCGCCCGGTGGACCTGCTGGAGGCGCTCGGCGGCGAGGCCAACGCGGTCACCAGCCGGGACCACCTCGTGCTGTACGCCCGCGTGCCCACCTCCGAGACGCTCGCCGCGCTGGACGTGCTGTCGCGCGCGCTGGCCGAGCCGGTCATCACCGCCGAGGTGCTGGAGGCCGAGCGCAGGGTGGTCCAGGAGGAGCTGCGCCTGGCCGCGTCCGACCCCGCCGACGTGGTCCACGACCTGTTCTTCGACGCGGCCTTCCCCGGCGGCGCCCTGGGCCGCCCCGTCGGCGGGACGGCCGGGAGCGTCGGCCGGCTGGGGCTGGAGGCGCTGCGCGCCCACCACGCCCGGTGGGCGCGCGCCGGGACGGTGGCCGCGGTGATCTGCGGGGAGCCGACCCCGATGCGCTGCTGCGGGCGCTGGAGACCGGGCCGCTCGGCGCGCTGCCGCCCGCGGGCCCGCTCCCCGTGCCGGAACGGCCGCGCTTCGGCGGCGGCGGGCGGCGGACGCTCGCGCTCAACAGCGACTCGGCGGGCGTGGTCCTCGGCGGGCCCGCGGTGCCGTACGGCGACCGGCTGCTGCCCGCCTGGCAGGTCCTCATGGACCTGGTCGCGGACGCCAGTTCGGCGCTGCTCACCGAGGAGATCAGGAACCGGCGCGGCCTGTCGTACGAGATGTGGGGGTTCGCCAACGCCTACCGCGACGCGGGGGTGTGGCGGGCCTTCGTCTCCACGGCCCCCGAGAACGTCGGCGAGGTGGTGGAGACGGCCGTGGCCCTGCTGGAGGAGCGCGCCGGGCTCGGCTGGACCGGGGAGGAGGTGGCGCTGGCGGCCCGCCGTACGGCCGGCCTGTTCCGGCTGGAGGCCGAGGAGTCGCTGGAGGAGGCGCTGCTGTACGGGCGGTACGGGCTGCTCGGCGGTGACCCGCAGTGGACGCTCGACACGCAGGTCGCCGCGATCCGCGCGGTGACCTCGGACGACGTGCTCGCCGCGCTGCGGGCGGCGGTGGACCCCCTCGTCATCGCCATCGCCGGTATTGACTAATGCTGATTTATCCCTAAAAACTCATTTATTAGGGATCGGCCCAGCGGGACATTTCCTGTCCTGTTCGGCGGTGATCCATGGCCGAAAGGGAGGATCGGTATGGACCGGAAAGCGAAACTCCTTCGCCGTCCCAAGACCGTCAAACCGAAGGGGAAGTGACCATGGACCGCAGGCGCAAACTGCTCCGCCGGCCCAGGGCCGTCGCGTCGAGGAAGAGCTGACCATGGACCGCGGGTGCAATCTGCTCCGCCGGCCCAGGACCTCCAAGCCGAGGAAGAGGTGACCATGGACCGCAGACACCATCTGCTCCGCCGCCCCAGGACGGCGAAGCCCAAGAAGGGGTGACCGATGGACCGCAGGCACCAGTTGCTCCGCCGCCCCAGGACGGCGAAACCCAGGAAGGGGTGACCGATGGACCGTAACCGCGTGACGGCTCGCAGGCCGCGCATCGTGAAGCAGGCCAAGGGCTGACCCGGGCCGGAGAACGAAACCGGATCAGGGGCTGAGGCCGGCGAGGACCGGTGTCAGCCGGCGGCTGGGATCGGGGAGAACCGATGCCGGCCGCGAGCCGAAACCGGCCGGGAACCATGACCGGCCGGAGAACCGAGGCGAACGAACGGGGAGTGATCGGTGACCGCGATCGAGTGGCACAGGACCGTCCTGTTCCTCCTACCGCCCGACGCGCTCGAACGTCACCTGTGCGGACCCGTCCTCGACATTCTGGAGGAGAACGGATTCTCGCCGGTCCGGTACGACGTTCTATGGCACCGGCCCCCCAACCAGGACGCCTTTCAGGAACGCAACATCACTTCCGTCTGGAAGGCCTACTTCTACCGGCAGGTCGACCTGGTGTTCGACCTCGGACCCACCCTCGCCCTGCTGGTAGAGGACAGGCGCGCGGACGCCGCGCCCGGCACGAGCCACACCCGGCTGCGCGCGCTCAAGGGCGCGAGCGACCCCGCCGAGGCCGCGCCCGGCACCATCCGCCGCGACCTGCGCGGCATCAACGTCATGCTCGACATCGTGCACAGCTCCGACAGCCCCGAGGACTCCCGGCACGAGGCCGAGGTGTTCTTCGGCCCCGGACTCGGCAGGCCGCTCGACGGCGGCCCCGCGGAGCTGCGCGACCTGGTGGCGCTGCTGGAGGCGGGCATCCCCAGGGAGACCAGGGAGTACGACGACGTGCTCACCGGGCTGCGCGCCAAGCTGGTCGCCGCGGTCTGGAACGAGCTGACCCCTGAGGGGCGCAAGCTGGCGCCCGGCCTGGCCGGACTGACCCGCCAGGGGGCGGGGGCCGAGCTGGCCGCGCTGCTGCCGGGCGGGGCCGCGCACCCGCTGGCCGAGCTGCTCTCCTGCGAGTTCCTGCCGGACCACCCGAAGATCGACCTCAAACGGGCGGCGGCGCGGATGGCGGTGTACGGCCTCACCCTCGACCGGTGGGAGAACGTGGTGCTGCAGACCTCCATGATCTTCCCCCCGCTGCGGCGGGACTGACTCCCACCCCGTACGGCCGGCCCGCCGTACGGGGAGACCCGAGGACTCACAGGGACTCGCGGGCACTCACGGGGACAGGGCCGTCGTGCGGGCGCTCCACGTCACGGCGGGCTCCAGCGCCGGATCCAGCGGCAGCACCCACCCCGGCAGCTCCACCGCCTCGCACCCCCGCGCCGTCTTCGCCCGCCAGCTCCCCTGGCCGTAGTGCAGACGCCGTACACCCGCCGGGTAGGCGAGCCGCGCGGGCTCGTAGAAGACCGTCGCGAAGTAGGTGTGCCGGGCCGCGGCGGAGGAGTAGTCCATGCCGGTGCTCACGCAGTACCAGACGCCCGCGTGCTCGACGAACAGGCCGTAGCCGAGCAGGTCCCCGGCGCGCTCGGCGCGCAGCAGCAGCGCCCCGCCCGCGCACAGGTCCCGGAGCCGCCCGGCCGTCTTCGCCCGGTCCGGCGGGCGGCCGTTGTACTTCGCCGAGTGGCCGCACTTGAGCTCCACGACGTCCGTGCCGGGCTCCGACACCCGTTCCGCGCGCACCTCCACCCCCGCCTCACGGAGCAGGCGCAGCTCGCGGCGGGCCTCGCCGCGCCGCTTGCGGGGCAGGGCCGCCAGGTAGTCCTCGAACCCGCCGCCGGGCAGCCGCAGCTCGCAGGAGTACGCCAGGGGGACCCCGGTGAACCCCCGGGCGGACAGGACCCGCCCGAGCGGCGCGGTGCCGGGCGGGGGGTAGAGGAAGGCGACGGCGCGCAGCCCGCGTTCCCGGGCCCAGTCCGTGATCGCCCCGACCAGGGCGTCCAGGGCCTCGCGGTCGCGGGCCAGCGGCCCGAGCGGATGGCACTCGTAGCCCGGCAGCATCACCACCAGGTGCGGGAACCAGTCCTCCCGAGGGGGCGCGGGCAGAGGGGGGCCCGCGGCCCGCGCCGCCCGCGCGGCGGCGCTGAGCGGCAGCTCGGCCGGGTCGCCGACCAGGACGTACGGCAGGTCGAAGACCTCGCCGCGGCCAGGGCGGTCCACGCCGGTCACCACCGTGCCGTAGAGGGCGAGCACGGCCGCGCCCGCCTCGCGCAGCACGAAGGTGTACGCGGCGCCGGGCACCCGGCCGCGCATCGCCGTGAGCCACCGCTCGGTGGCGAACATCGGCCCGTCCGCCGCCAGGGCGGGCCACTCCGGCGGGCGGCCGGGCACCGCCTCGAAGACGCGCGCCGGGCTCATCGGACGGGGAGCAGGCAGGCGTCGAGGGGGAGCGGGGTCAGGCCGTGTCTGAGCTTGAACACGTGGTTGCCCCGGCCGCCCTCCAGGGTCGTCAGCCCCTCGCGCAGCGCCTGCCCGACCGAGAGGGGGTAGAGCAGCGGGTAGGGGCTGTAGTTGCCGCCGACCTCGTAGTCCACCCCGCAGGCCCAGGCGTGGAAGCGGCTCTCGTCGCGCAGGCAGACGGCCGCGCCGACCAGCCGCCCGCGCTCTCGGACCTCGATGACGTGCGCGGCGTCGCCGAGCTCGGTGAGGAACCCGGCGAAGACCTCCTGCGGGTAGAAGGACCCGGTGCCGTGCCGGGCGGCGGTGCGCTCGCACAGCTCGCCGATCTCGGCGAGGTCCGCCTCCTCCAGGGGGATGGACACGCTCCGCGCCCCGGCGTCGCCGGCCCGGCGGCCGTTGCGCCGCATGTTGGCCCGCCCACGGGGGTTGGCGCTCGCGACGTAGTCGGCCACGTCGCCGAAGGGACGCAGGTCGACGCGGAACCGGTCCTCGATGTGCCGGGCCGGGAAGCCCAGGGAGGCCAGGCCGTCGCCCAGCGCCGACCCGCGCGGCACGTTGACGAAGCCGTACCAGGCCGCCCCCCGCTCGCCGGCCAGCTCCCGCATGGCCCCGGTGACCGCCTCCAGGTTCGGCTCCCCGGGCACCCAGGCGTCGTAGCAGTGCCACACGTGGCTGAGCAGGCCGGTCTCGTCTCCCGACAGCGGGTAGCGGACGCGGAGCTGGCCGAGCGGGTCGAGCCCGCGCAGCAGCGTGACCGGAAGCACCGTGACGGCACGTCCGCCGGCGCGCACGACGAAATAGAAAAACGCCTCGATCGCGATAAGGGGAAACCGCTCGTAGGCGCGCAAATAGCGGGACCGGTAGAAAACCGGCGCTCCCGACCTCGATACAACCTCATCCCATTCGGCGGTGTCAACGGTCTCTATGGACGTGCTGATCTCGACGGTTAAGGACGCACTCATGGCACACCTAGCCTCAGAAACCGGCGCGGATCGGGGGAGACAAGACGCTTGACGACAATGTCGTATATGGCGCAATACTAAGCGGATACTGCTCTCCGTAGCGAGGGAGAAAGCCGTGGTTCACGTCGTCTTCCACAACAAAGTCGGTGGGTCCGAAAATCTCGCGGCCGCCCCCGGCCAGCCGTTGACGGCGGTCCTCGCCGCGCACGGCATCCCGATCAACGCCGTCCTGACGACCCGCAACGGGCAGATCGTCCCCGAGCAGACGACGATCGTCGGGGAGGACGACCTCATCGAGGTCCGCCAGGTGCGCCACTACGACCTCGACGTCACCCGCAGGCCCGCCCGCACGGTCTACGGCACGCCCGACCCGGTCTACGTCAAGTCGGTCCTGTTCGACACCCTGGGCCGCCTGGAGCAGCGCGTCGAGCAGTTCGACGCCGAGGGGTTCGTCCGCTACGTGGAGGAGACCTTCGTCCAGAGCGTGCTGCGCGGCGAGGTGCTGCGGCAGGGCGACTCCGTGGTGATCGGGCTGTCCGGCGGCCGGGACAGCGTGGCCTTCCTCAAACTGCTGGAACGCACCCGGCACCGGCTGCCCGCCTTCACGATGACCTCCGTGACCATCACCGGGCTGCCCGACTGGGAGGAGCCCGCCACGTTCGCCGCGGCCCGCGCCTCGGCCGAGGGGCTCGGCATCGACCAGGTCATCGTGGACGCCACCGACATCGAGCGGGTCTTCAAGCTGCGCAGGCCGTTCGTCGAGGCGATGAACAGCGTGGTCGCGGGCGACACGAGCCACCTGACCATGGTCGTCGGCCACCAGGTGCTCCGCCGCATGCTGGAGGACCACGCCCAGCGGATCGGCGCGGGCACCGTCGCCTTCGGGTTCAACGCCGACGACCTGGTCGCCAGCATGGTCACCTGGATGACGAGCGGCTACCGGATGGGCGGCATCCCGGTCCGGGAGATCGGCGGGATGCGCTACATCTTCCCGCTCTACCGGATCCCCAAGAAGGAGCTCACCCTCTACCTGGAGCTCGTGGCGCCGGAGCTGAACCGCCAGGGCACGCCGGGCCGGTTCACCACCGGGCCGCAGGAGAGGTCGATGGCCTACGCGATGGCCGACCACCTCTACGACCTGTGGCCGGGCATCGACTACTACCTGTTCGAGGCCTTCGGGAACATGCAGCGGTACATGTTCCCGCTGGTGGAGGACAAGTGCCGGGTGTGCGAGGGCGTGTACGTCATGCAGGAGGGCGTCCCGGGCAACCCGGCCGGCCTGTGCGACGTGTGCGACTTCTTCGCGCGCCGGGAGTTCGCGTGACGGGCCTCTTCACGCCGGGGGTTCACGCGCCGGGAGTCCGCGTGACGGGCCGGTCCGCGTGACGGGCTGGTACGCCGACTACTTCACCGCCGACTACTGGAGCTTCGCCCGCCACGAGTACACCGCCGAGCGTACGGCGGGCGAGGTCGCCTACCTGGCCGAGACCCTCCGTGAGCACGCCCCCGGGCGGCGGGTGCTCGACCTGGGCTGCGGCGTCGGACGGCACGCGGTCCCCCTGGCCCGGCACGGCTTCGAGGTGGTCGGCGTCGACGTCTGCGCGTGGGCGCTCGACCGGGCCGCCGAGGCGGCCGGCCGGGCGGGCGTCCGCGTCGGGCTCCGCCACGCCGACCTGCTGGCCGCCCCCGACCTCCCCGAGGCGGACGCGGCGATCTGCGTGCAGGCGTTCGGCTGGGGCGCCGACGCCGAGCAGCGCGCGCTGCTGGCCCGGGTACGCGATCGCCTCGTGGCCGGGGGCGTGCTGATCCTGGACCACTCCAACGTCTCGGCCATCCTGAGCCGTTACGAGCCGACCGCGCGGTTCGAGGCCGAGGGGGAGATCTTCGACTTCCTGCGCTCCTACGACCCGGTGAGCGGGCGCAGCCGCGGCGAGCTGCGCGTCACCCGCCGCGAAACGGTCACCGTACTCCGCGACGACGTGCGGCTCTACCAGCCGAACGAGGTGGCCGCCCTGCTCCGCGAGACCGGCTTCGACATCGTGCGCGCCGACGCGGACTTCACCGCCGGCTCCCCGGTGCGGCCCGGCACCCGGTACGTCCAGTTCGTCGCCGTGGCGCCCGCGCGCCCCGAGCCCGCGGTGCTCGACCACGCGCGCTCGGAGCCGTCCGCCGGGGAGGTGGACCTGCGCTGGGCGCCCGACGAGGTGGAGTACGTGCGCGAGGCCGTCGACCGGGCCTGGGCGCGGGCGGCCGGGGAACCGGGCGGGCTCGCCGAGACCGCGCGGCGCTACGCGCTGGACGATCCGTACGGCGGCGCCCGCGCGGCGCCGGTGCTCGGCCGGCACTTCGGCGCGGACCTGCCCGCCGACCGGGTCGTGACCGGTGCCGGGACGACCGGGCTGCTCAACGCGCTGAGCGCGCTCGCCGCGCCGGGCAGGGCGCTGCTGTGCACGCCGTACGCCCATCCCGACCTGCCGGCGTGGGCGGCGCGGCGGGGCGCGGCCCTCCACGTGTTCGACCCGGCGGACGCCGCGGCCCCGGAGCTGGTGGCCCGGCTCCGGCCCTCGATGGTGCTCGTCGAGCGGCCCGGGGTGCGCGGTGACCTGCTGCCGCCCGGCCGCGTCCTGGAACTGGCCGAGGCGGTGAGCGGGGCCGGCGGCCTGCTGGTGATCGACGAGGCGTGCGCGGCCTACGCGGGCCCGGAGGTGAGCGCGGTGCCGCTCACGACGCGGGCCCACGGCCTCGTCGTGCTGCGCAGCGTTTCCAAGGGGTACTGCTGCGGCGGCCTGCGCGCCGGGTTCGCCGTCGCCTCCGCCGGCGCCGCGGACACCCTGCGCGCGGTGACCCCGCCGCTGGCCGTGTCACCGCTGTCGCTGGAGGTCGCGCTGGGGCTGCTGGAGCAGGGCGACGTCCTCGGCCCGCTGCGCGCGGCCGTCGCGGAGGCCAAGCCGGAGCTCGTCGCGGCCCTGCGCGGCCTGGGCCGGGAGGCCGACCCCGGGCACCCCGCGCTGCCGTGGGTGACGGTCGAGGGCGACGCCCCGCCGGGTGTTCTCGGCAGGCCGCTGCGCCACCGCGCCGGCGGCCCCGCGCTGACGAGGATCAGCGTGCCGCTGTCGGCCGCGCGCAGGCGGGCGCTGCGCGAGGCGGTGGCCGGCGGGAGGGCCGGATGACGGGGCCCGGCGCGGCGGGGGACGTCGGCGGGACCGCCGGGCTGGCGCACGCCCGCTTCGACGTCGGGGCGGCCGAGCGGGACGTCACCGAGCTGTGCCGGTTCGACCGCTACCAGGCATCCGACGGGATCATGGCGGCCGCCGCGTACGTCGCCGAACGCGCGGAGCGGGCGGGGCTCTCCGACGTGCGACTGCTGGAGTTCCCCGCCGACGGCGGCCGGCACTGGTGGACCTTCCGCGCCCCCTCCTCGTGGACGCCCGTCCACGCCGAGCTGGCCGGCGTGGCCGCCTACCCGGACCGGCCGTTCGCGCTCGCGGCGTACTCGGCGCCCACCGGTCCCGACGGGGTCGAGGCGCCCGTCGTCCGGCTCGGCGCGGGACCGGGGACCACGCGCGGGGTGCCGCTGGAATCCACGCGCGGGGCGCCGGGGCCCGCGCGGGGGCCGGCACGGCGCACGACGACCCGGAACGGCTGCGCGGCGCCATCGCCGTACACGACGACCCGGACCTGCCGCTGCCCGCGGCGCTGGACCTCGCCGCCCGGTACGGCGCGCTCGGCCTGGCGACCGACCGCGTCTCCGGCCCCGGCAGGACCGGCCGGATCGAGCTGCGCGCGGGCGGCCCCTCCTCGCCTTCAGCCTCACCCCCGGGCAGCTCGCCGACCTGGCGGGACGCGACCGCGTGCGCGTCACGGTACGGACGCACGGCGCGGCGCCCATGCCCGTGGTCACCGCGCTGCTGCCCGGGGAGCCCCGGGAGCCCGGCGACCCCGCGGCGGAGGAGGAGGTGCTGCTGTCGGCGCACCTGTGCCACCCCCGGCCCAGCGCCAACGACAACGCCTCGGGGGTCGCCGCCCTCCTCGGCGCGGCGGCCGTCCTGGCGGGCGTCCGGCGCGGCCGCCGGGCCGTCCGCTTCGTGTGGGGCCCGGAGTTCACCGGCATGGCCGCCTACCTGCACGACGTCGCGCCCGCCCCGCCGGTGGCCGCGGTGAACGTGGACATGGCGGGTCAGGACCAGCGGCTGTGCGGCGGCCCGCTCATCGTCGAGCGCAGCCCCGACCACCTGCCCGGCTTCGTCAACGCGCTGGCCGAGTACGTGGTCGGCGCGCTCCCGCAGGCCGGCCGCTCCTACTCGGGCGCCGTGGCCTGCGACACCTGGGCCTGGCGGGCCACGCCGTTCGTCGGCGCCTCCGACCACAGCCTGCTGGTGGACCGGTCGGTCGGCTGCCCCACGGTCACGCTCGGCCACTGGCCGGACCGGTTCAACCACAGTTCCGCCGACACCCTCGACAAGGTGGACTTCCAGGAGTTGCGGCGCACCGCGACGATCGCCTGCGCCACCGCCGCGGTGCTGGCCGCCGCCGGTGAGGGGGACCGGGGGGAGCTGGAGCGGATCGCGACCCGCTGGGCCGCGGCGCGGCTGCTGGAGTGCCTGCCCCGGCCCGGCGCGCCCCCGGCGGACCGGGCGGCGGACCGGGCGCGCGGGCTGCTGCGGCACCGTACGGCGGTGGCGCTCGGCGCGCTCGACGGGGTGGACCGGCTGTGCGGCCGGCCGGGCGACCCGGGGCCGCGCCGGTGGGTCGAGGGCCTGTCCGCGCACGTCGCCGGACTGCTGCCCGGCACCCGGTCGGAGCCCGTGGGGCCGCCGCTGCGCCGTACCTGGGAGGGGCCCTTCAACCTGCGCGGGCTGGCCGAGGCCGCGAGCCCGGCCGGGCGGGACTGGATCGACGGGCGGCTGGCCGCGGACCGCTCCCGCGCCTACGCGCTGATGCTGGCGCTGGCACACGGCGTCGACGGCACGCGGGACCGCGCGGAGCTGGCCCGGTACGCCGAGTACGCCGCCGAACTGCCCGTCGGGACGGACTTCGCCGACGGGTTCCTGTCCGTCCTCGTCGAGGCGGGCTGGGCAGAGGAGACGACCACCGCCGAAAGGGGCGCCGATGCGCAGGCTCCTGCGTGACCGACAGTTCGTCCTGCTCTTCTTCGGCCAGGCGGTCAACATGTTCGGCGACCGCGCCCTGCTGATCGTCCTCGCCATCTTCGTCAAGGACCTGACCGGGTCGGACTCGATGGCCGGCGTCGTCCTGGTGCTGCTGTCGCTGCCGTCCTTCATCGCCCCGCTCACCGGGCTGCTGGTGGACAGGTTCCCGCGGCGCGCGACGATGATCGTCAACGACCTGGTCGCCGCGGTGCTGGTGCTGTCGCTGCTGCTGGTACGGCACCCGGGTGACCTGTGGATCGTCTTCGTCGTCACCTTCGGCTACGGCGTCTCCAACCAGGTGTTCAACGCGGCCAGGGGCGGGCTGGTCCACTCCATGCTCCCCTCCGAGCTGCTCGGCGACGCCAACGGCCTGTTCGGCTCCTTCAGCCAGGGGCTGCGGATCATCGGGCCGCTGCTGGGCGCCGCCCTCTTCACCGCGATGGGCCTGAGCGCGGTGGCGGTGCTGGACGCGGGCACCTTCCTGGTGTCGGTGCTGGTGCTCCTGGCGCTGCGGCGCGCACCCGACCTGACGCGCTCCGGCGAGCGCAAGCGTGAGCCGGGCGGCCTGACGCGTGATCTCACCGCCGGCATCCGGCACATCCTGCGCGACGCGGAGCTGCGCGCGGGCGTCGTCGCGCTCGGCCTGGCACTGGGCGCGGCGGGGCTCATCAACTCCGCCATGTTCGCCGCGGTGGACCAGGGCCTGGACCGGCCGCCCGCGTTCGTCGGGGTGATCGCCGCGTTCGAGGGCGGCGGCGCCATCGTCGGCGGCCTGATCACCGGGACCCTCATCCGGAGGTACGGCGAGCAGCGCACGGCGGCCGTCGGCTTCGCCTCCAGCGCGTTCGGCCTGCTGCTGGTGATCCCGACGAGCGTGGTGAGCGTCTGCGTGAGCGGCGTCTTCGTCGGTTTCTCCATCCCGGTGTTCATGGTCGCGACCACCACGCTCGTGCAGCGCCGCACCGAGGCCGGGCTGCAGGGCCGGGCGCTGACCGCGATGGACGCGCTGATCGACCTGCCGTTCGTGGCGTCGATGGCGGTGGGGGCGTTCATCATCCGGTTCGTGGAGTTCCGGCTCATCTACGCCTTCAGCGCGGTGGCGTTCGCGGCGGTGGCGGCGTACGTGCTGCTGTCGCGCCGCGGGTCCCCGGTGGCCGCGGGGGAGGCCGGGTGACCCGGGGCCGTCCCGGGCGTCGCCGGGCACAGGGCCCGTCCCGGGCGTCGCCGGGCGCGGGGGCCGGGACGGGGCGGCTTCCGGGGCGTCGGGGTCCGGCGGGGCTTCCGGGGGGTTCCACCGGTCCGGCGAGCGGCGCGCCGATACGCGGCCGGGCCCGTTGACGGGACGTGCCGGCACACGGCGCGAGCCCGTCGGTAAATGAACGGCGGACTGTGCGATTTCCCCGTTGACAGGTAAGTCGCCCCATTTTACGTTCATTCACATAATCTCAGGGGAAATCGTCAAATCCCCGTCAGGAGGTCCCGCGTGATGCCCGAGATCCTGCAGCAAACGACGACCGAAACCCCGGTTATGCTCACGCCTGAACTGGTGGAGACAATGCTCTCCGAGCGCCAGGCCGTACAGGTGATGAAATTCCGCACGACGTGCACGGACTGCGTGCCGAACTACTGATGATCGGAATACCCGGGACGTCCGTCGCGAGAAACCCGTCCGGCCTTGCCGGATGACGCGGACCTGACGGGCGGACACGCCGGCGTCCCGGGGGTCGGCGTCACACCCCACCCCCGGGATTCGTTGCGCGCGGTGCCGGACCGGATCCTGGCGGCGCTGGACCGGGCCGAGCGCGGCGTCGTCGTCCTCGCGGTGGACGGCCTGTCGTGGCGGGCGGCCCGCGCGGCCTGGCCCGCGGCCGATCTCGCCCGCCTCACCTCGACGTTCCCCAGCACCTCGGCGACCGCCTGGATGACCTCGATCACCGGCCTTCCCGTCGCCGGGCACCTGGCGATCGGAGCCGCCTGCCGCTCACCCGCCGACGGCTCCCTGGTGAACGTGATCACCGGTGAGACCCTCGCGCGAGCCGTACCGGACTGGGCGGACGGCGGTCCGCCGGGCGGTGATCTCATCGTGGCGCGGACGACCGTGTTCGAGCGCGCGGCCGCGCTTCCCGGGACCGTCGCCGTCGCCGTGGGGCGCGAGATCGACACGCTCACGAGCCCCTGGTCGGCGGCCCTGCTCCGGGGAGCCGCCCGGTTCCCGGCGTTCCGGGACGCCGGCGGCGTCCCGGCGGCGCGGCGGCGAGAACTCACGGCCCAGGCGCTCGATCCGGAGAGCCTGGTGGCGGCCGTGGCCCGCGACGCCGAGGCCGCGTTCGCGGAGCACGCCGCGGACGGCCGGCGGCTGCTGCTGTGGATCTACGTCAACCTGGACGACCACTTCCACCGGCACGGCTACGACCCCCTCGCCATGCGCGCCGTCGCCGGGCTGGAGCGTCACGCGCTGTCCTGGGCCGCGCGGGGCTGGCACGTGATCGCGCACTCCGACCACGGACAGGTGCCCGTCATCCCCGATCCGGCCCTGGAGGCCGCGTGGGCCGAGGTGGACGCCCCGGAGCTGTGCGCGCTGCCGGGCGGGGGCGCGGGACGGGTGCGCTGGCTCCACCCGCGCCCGGGACGGGCCGGTGAGGCGGCGGAACGGCTCGCCGCCGCGCTCGGCGAGCACGCGCTCGTGCTGGCCGCCGGGGAGCTGCCCGGCCTGGGCCTGCTGGAGCTGACCCCGGCCGTCCGGGAGCGGCTCGGGGAGGTGGTGGCCGTCGCGGCCTCGCCCCGCTTCCCCCTCCCGGTGCGCGGCCCGCGTTTCGAGCACGGGGCGCTGACCGAGGATGAGATGCTCGTGCCATTGGCCCTCTGGCCACCGGCCTGAGCCGTGCTCCCGGCTCGGCGATCCGGCGGCGTGAGGGGTCGGGCGTGAGGGGTCAGGCGTTCCGGTCGGCGGGCCGCCAGCGGTAGCGGGCGTCGGGGAGGTTCTCCTCGTTGCCGCCGCCGTCGCCCAGCTCCACCAGCGTGAAGCCGTGCCGCTCGTAGAAGCGGCGGGCGCCGGTGTTCTCCTGGAACACGTGCAGGTCGAGCCCGTCCGGCCGCCGTTCCTTGGCCAGCGCGAGCAGCGCGGCGCCGATGCCCCGGCCCTGGGCCTCCGGCGCGACGTACAGGTGGTCCAGCCACCCGTCGCCGAGCGCGGCGAAGGCCGCGACGTCGCCGTCTGGCCCGTCCACCCAGACCTCGTTGCCCGGGACCATGACGTGGGCGATCCAGTGCCGGGTCTCCTCGTCGGTGTGCAGGTCCGGCAGGTAGGTCATCCCGGCGCGGGCGGCCAGGAAGACCTCGGCGATCCGCTCGGCGTCCTCGGGCAGGGCCCGGCGCGGGCCCACGGTCTGTCGCATCCGCACACGGTGGCACACCCGCGCGGCGGCGGGCCACCGGATATCCCCGGTGGCCCGCCCCGCCGGAAGGGTCCGGCGGAGCGGGAGGCGGCGAGACCCGCACCGCGGAGACGGCGAGATCCCGCACCACGGAGGCGGACGCCGCGCCTTCACGAAGGGCGGGGCCGCGGCGATCTCTCGGTCAGGCCGGTGGCGACGATGTCGATCAGCAGGTCGAGGACCTTCGGGTACAGGTCGGGGCCGGCCAGCCGGTCCCTGTGCATGGGCACCAGGAGGACGGCCTGCAGGACACCGGTGATCACGGCGGGGTCGGCGTCGACGAGGTCCTCGCCGTGCCGGGCGAGGAAGGCGGCCAGCGCGGTGACCGGGTTCTCCGGCGCGGACACCACCCGGTCGGGGTCCAGCCTCCTGGTCACGGCCTCCATCTCCTCGGGGTGGGTCATCAGCCTGCCGTACAGCGGGTTGGTGGTCAGTTCCTCGATGGTGGCGTGCAGGAAGCGGCGCAGTCCCGCGCGGGCGTCGGGCCCGCCCAGCAGCGCCTGGTCGATGACGCGTCGCTTGACCTCGGCCATCTGGGTGAGCATCAGCTCCAGGTAGAGCGCCTCCTTGGAGTCGAAGAAGACGTAGAAGGTGCTCTTGGCGATGCCGGTGCCGGCGACCAGGTCCTCCAGCGAGGTCTTGCGCAGGCCCTGCGTGGTGAACAGGCGCCGGCCGTTGGCCACGAGAAGCCCGGTGATACGGGCTCGCTCCTCGGCGGAGAAGGCTGGAGGCATGAGCGGGTCCCTTCCATATGAACATTCCGATCGTATGTTTTCAGAAGGGCAGGGCCTCATCCCCGCAGCTGGAACCCGCGCTCGACCATCCGCCGGACCGGCCCCCACGACGACAGTCGCAGCGGGAGCTGGGTGAGCTCCAGCGCGACCCGGTTGCGCGGTGCGTAGACGCCCTTGACCCGGCGGCCGAGCCTCTGCTTCTTCTCCGCCTCCGGCCGCAGCCGCGCCTCCCATTCCGCGAGCGCGGCCGCGACGTCGCCGGGGTGGCGTTCCAGGGCGGCGCCGAGCAGGTCGGCGCCGCCGACGGCGAGGGAGGAGCCGTAGCCGGCGAACAGCGTGACGCACCAGGCGGCGTCGCCGAGCAGCACGACCCGGCCGTGGCTCCACCGGTCCACCACCATCTGGCTGATGGTGTCGAAGTAGACCGAATCGGCGCTCCTGAGGCCCTCCAGCGCCCGCGGGACCAGCCAGCCCATGTCGCCGTAGACCTCGTGCAGCTCCTCCGGCGACCTCCGCGGACGGCCGAGGTCGCTGCGGTAGCCGAAGAAGGCGGCCGTACGGCCGTCGCCGATGCTCATCATCGCGAACGTGCGGCCGCCCGCGCTGATGGTGCCCGTGGTGCCGAAGCGGATCGCGGCCGATTCCCCGACCGCCTCGTACAGCACCGCCTCGATGTCGCCGCGCAGGATGTTGAAGGACCCGGCGCCCATGGTGGCGGTGATGACCTGGCCGCTGAGCGTGAAGCGGGGCTCTCCGTCCGGTCTGCGGTAGACCAGCTCCCGGGTGGCGAAGGCCCGCCGCCGCAGAGCGGGCAGGCCACCGTGGTGACCCATCGGGATCCGGCGAGCGCGATCGCCGGTCGGCGACGCGCCGCGTCGCCGGCCGGTCCGGCGGTCAGGCGTACCAGTCGCCGGCGATCTCGTCGATCGTCTTGCGGCCCCGGGGGACGAACGCGCCGACGGTGAGGACCTGCGTGACCCCCTGCGGGTTGTTGAGCAGGCTGAAGAGGTAGAACGACCCGCCGCCCCGGGTGACGAAGCCGTAGGCGGGGGTGAAGGACCGATAGGCCGCGTAGAGGCCCTTGTAGACCTGGGGGAAGGCGCGGCGGCTGTAGTTGTCCTTGGCCAGCCGGTAGCCGGTGGTGCCCGCCGGGCTCGTGTGCTTGGGGGAGTTCCAGAAGGTCTGGTACTCCAGGGCGAGGAGCGTGCCGACCGTGCGCGGCGCGGCGGTGACGTAGCCGCCGGAGTCCCGGCGCGGCTCGGGGACCCGCTCGCCGTAGTGCAGCGGGCTCTTCCCGGCCAGGACGAAGGACGGCGTGCCGGCCTCCCGCCAGAAGGACAGGATGTGCGGGCGGTCCTCCCCGCGGTAGGTCGCCTGGAGCATGAACCACTCCCCGCCGGGCGGCTGCTCCCGGGGCACGTAGTACGTCTGGCGGCCGGTCAGCCGGATCGGCTTGCGGACCCGCTTCTTGTCCTCCTCCAGGTGCGCCCGGTCGATGACCGCCTCGTGCAGGGCGGCCTCGCCGAGGAGGCGGCTCATCGCGTCCGGGTCGTCCGCCCATCGGCGTTTCTTGATCATCTTGTTGTACGCGGCCACCCAGGACGCCGCGGCCTGCTTCGCCGCGGCGGGGGTGAGCCGGGGCGCCCCGGACGACGGCTCCGGCGTCGGCGCCGGGGTGGTGGCGGGGGCGGGCGTCGTGCCCGCCCGGGCGGGGAGGCCGCGGCGGGCGTGTCGGCCGGGCGGGCGGAGAAGGGCGGCACGAGGCCGCAACCGGTCAGGATCACCGCCAGGACGGCGACGGACAGCGCCTCACGCGCCTTGCGCACCACGGTATTGGTTCCTCCCGTTTCGTCCCGGCAGACGGCGGTGTACGACCGTACCGGACATTTCGGCGGACCATGGTCGCGGGTACGGCCGGCCCGCGCGTTCGCCGGCACGGTCCGTCCGCGCCGTCCCGGGCGCGGCCCGTTCGCGCGTTCGCGGGCACGGCCGCCCCGCCGCGGCAGGTGACGCGGTCGGTACCTCCCGGACACCCGCGGATCAGTCCAGAATGCTCGGATGGGATATCTCAGCCTGCTCCGCGTCCCGTACGTCGTCCGGCTGCTGCTGGGCAGCCTCGTCGGCCGCCTGCCCAGCGCGATGGCCGCCGTGGCCATCCCCCTGGCACTGCGGGAGAACGGCGCCGGCTACGCCTTCGTCGGCGTCGCGGCCGGGGCGTTCGCCGTCGCGGCGGCCGTGGGCGGACCCGTCCTGGGACGCATGGTGGACCGGGTCGGCCAGACGCGGGTGCTCCTCCCGGCGGCGCTCGCCGCGGCCGCCGGGTTCGCGGCCGTCGCCGTCGCGCCCGGGAACCCGTACGCGGTGCTGACCGGGGCGGTCCTCGCGGGCGCGGCGACGCCGCCGCTCGAACCCTGCCTGCGGGTGCTGTGGCCGAACCTCGTCGGCCCTGAGCTGCTGGGATCGGCCTACGCCCTCGACGCCGCCGCCCAGGAGCTGATCTTCATCGGCGGGCCGCTGGTGGTGGCCGGCGCCGTGGCGCTGGCCTCGCCGGTCGCCGCGCTGTGGGCCGGGGCGGCCCTGGGCGTCGCCGGCGTGCTGTTCGTCGTGACCGCCCCGCCCTCCCGCGACTGGCGGGCCCCCTTCCGCTCGACCGACTGGCTCGGGCCGCTGCGCAGCCGGGCCCTGCTCCTCCTGCTGGCCGGGCTCACCGGCGCGGGCGTCGCCATCGGCGCGCTCAACGTCCTGGTGGTCTCCTACGCCGAGGAGCACCGCGTCTTCGGCGGCGCCCCCGCGCTCCTGGCGCTGAACGCGCTCGGGGCCATGATCGGCGCCCTGCTGTACGGGACGATGCGCCCGGCGGCGCGTCCCGCGCGGCGGGTGCCGCCGCTGGCCGCCGGGCTGGCCGGCGGCTACGCCCTGCTCTGCCTGCTGCCCGTCCCGCCCCTCATGGCCTGCCTGATGATCGTCACCGGGTTGTTCCTGGCGCCCCTGCTGACGGTCACGTTCGCCCTGATCGGGGAGCTCGCCCCGCGCGGGACGGTGACCGAGGCGTTCGCCTGGCTGGTCACGCTGATCACCAGCGGGACGGCGCTGGGATCGGCCGCCGCCGGGTTCGTGCTGGAGCACGCGAGCGCCCCCTGGGCCGCCGCGTGCGGCGCGGCGGGCGCCGCCGCGGGCGCCCTCCTCCTGTTCGCCGGACGGCGCCGGCTGGCGACGGGCCGTGACGACGCGACGGCCGGGGACGTCCCGGAGACCGAAGGCGCCCCGGCGGCCGGGGACGTCCCGGAGAACCGGAACGCCTGATCCCGCGGGTCCTCACACCGCCGGCACCGGCTGGTCCCAGTCGATGCCGTGGCGGTGCACCGGGCCGAACATCTGCTCGGCGGTGGGGAAGAACCGCTGGGCGGGCGCCTGCGCGCCGGCGGCCTTGCGCGCGTTGGTCCGCACGGCCGCCGCGGCGATCGACTCCACCCGGGGACGGCGCAGGGCCTCGTAGGCGGCGAAGGCGGCCTCCGGATCGGGCAGGTCGCGCAGGCAGCGGGCCAGCTCGACCGCGCTCTCGGCGGCCTGGGACGCGCCCTGCCCCGAACTGGAGGAGGGCGCGTGGACCGAGTCGCCCACCAGCACCATCCGGCCGCGGTACCAGTGCGGTACCGGGGGCATCATCAGCATGCCGCCGGTGCACAGGAGGTCGGCGGCGCCGGTGTGCGCGAGCAGGGCCTCGCCAGGCCGGTGGCCCTCGAACAGCTCCCTCAGCTGCGCCAGCCACCCGGCCGCCGGGAGCTCCTTGACCTGGGCGGCGGTCAGCGGCTCGGCGGAGGGGAGCGAGGTGAACCAGCAGACCCGGCCGTCGGGGACGGCCCAGTAGCCGAGGAAGGCCCGGCCGCCGAACGAGAAGGTCATGTGGCCGGGCTCGGGGTGCACCCCGCTGTCCGCGACGAAGCCGCCGAAACCCAGCAGGCCGGTGTACTCCGGGCCCGGCGCGGCGGGGTCGATCAGGGTGCGGACCGTGGAGTGGACGCCGTCCGCGCCGATCAGGATGTCGGCGGTGGCCTCGGTGCCGTCGGCGAAACACGCGGTGACCCCCGCCGGGCCCTCCCGGACCTCGACGAGCCGCTTGCCGTGCTCGATCGTCACGCCCTGGGCCACGGCGTGGTCGTGCAGGGCGCGGTAGAGGGCGGACCTGGACAGGGTCTGGCTGTCCGGCAGGCCGGGCAGGCCGGGGGTGGAGGTGAGGACGGTGCCCTCGGCGTCGGCCATGACGGTGCCGGGCACCGGCTGGCCGACGGCGCACACGGCCTTGTCGGCGCCGACGACGGCCAGGGCCCGCATGCCGTTGGGGGCGACCGTGAGCGTGGCCCCGACGCCGTCGGCGGCCGTGGGGTGCGCCTCGAAGACGGTGGACTCGATACCTGCTTTCTGCAGGGCCAGGGCCGTCACGGGCCCGGCGATGCCGCCGCCGATGATCAGTGCCGTTCGCGCTGCGGACATGTCATCTCCTGGGGGTGAGGTGCCGACGCCTGGATAGTTGCATTGCAACTAGTGCTTAGTCAACTAGTTTCTTTGTAAGTATGATTCGGTTCATGGACGCTCCCTACCGCGGCTCCCCGCTGGCCCTCACCGTTCTGGCCCTGCTGCACCACAAGCCGCTGCACCCGTACGGCATGCAGCGGCTGATCAAACAGTGGGGCAAGGACCAGGTCGTCAACGTCGGCCAGCGCACCGGCCTCTACCGGGCCATCGACCGGCTGCATGCCGCCGGACTGATCGCCGTCCGGGAGACCGGGCGCGACCAGCAGTACCCGGAGCGGACCGTCTACGAGGTCACCGACGCCGGGCGCCGGGTCGCGAAACAGTGGCTGTGCGACATGCTCGCCGTGCCCAAGCAGGAGTTCCCGCAGTTCCCCGCGGCCCTGTCGCACCTGCTCATGCTCACGCCGCAGGAGGCGCTGGACGCGCTCGGCCGGCGCGCGGACGCGCTCGCCGCGACGCTGGAGGGGTACGAGGCCGCCCTGGAACGGGAGGCGGACCTGCCACGGATCACCATGCTGGAGACCGAGTACCTCCGGGCGGTCACCGCCGCCGAGGCGGCGTGGCTGCGCACGGTGCTCGACGACCTGCGCGAGGGACGGCTGCCGTGGTCGCTGGAGATCCTGGCCGCCGTCGCGGGGGACCGCTCCTCCTGACCGCCGCGGTCAGTCCTCGTCGTGTTCGACCGCGGAGCGGACCGTGGCGACGGGCGTTCCCGAGCGGCACGTCAGGCTGACCGTGGTCTTGCGGTCGTCCGACTCGAAGACCACCGAGGCGGTGTGGGCCGGACCGCGCTCGACGTCGTCGACGCCGTACCCGGGGGCGGGCGTCCAGGACAGTAGCAGGGCCTGCCCGGCGTCGCAGGCGGCGGTCACCGACCCCTCGGCGTAGGAGAAACCGAGGGCCTGCGAGCCGGGACCGGCCGAGGCCGGCGGCCCGACGCTCGGCACGGCGGAAGCGGTGGCCAGGGCCCGCTCGACCTCCTTCAGGGTCATGGGGCGGGCGGCGGGACCGGTGATGTCGGTGCCGATCAGGGACACAGCCCAGACGACGGCGATCGTGGTCAGGACGGCGGCGGCCAGCCAGCCCCCCACCCCCAGCAACGCGCGGCGGCCCATCACGTCCCTCCCGTCGGCGGCCGGGGACGGGCGGCGCGTCCGCCGCCGGCCGGCGCGCCCGGCCTTCCGCGGGCGTGCCCGCCGTCCGTCCCCGGGTCTCCTCTCCCGGTGTCTTTCCTGTCCGACGGGGAACCTTCCACTCTCGTCGGGACCGTTAACCAGCCAGGAGAGGTCGGTACGTCACCGTGGCCCGGTTGCTGCTCGTCGAGGACGACGCCCAGGTTCGATCCGCGCTGAGCCGAGCGCTGACCGACCGGGGCCACGCCGTGACCTCGGCCGTCGCGGGCATGCCCGGACTCACCCTGGCGGTGGAGGACCGGCCCGACCTGGTCGTGCTCGACCTGGGCCTGCCCGATCTCGACGGCTGCGAGGTGCTGCGCATGCTCCGGGCCGTCAGCGCCGTCCCGGTCATCGTGGCGACCGCGCGCGACGCCGAACCGGAGATCGTCCGGGCACTGGACGCCGGAGCCGACGACTACGTCGTCAAACCGTTCAGCGCGGCCCAGCTGGACGCGCGCATCCGGGCCGTGCTGCGCCGCGGCCGGGACGCGGGCGCGGGCGCCGAGGCGGCGCCGGTGCGGGTCGGCGGGCTGCTCATCGAACCGGCCGGCCGGGAGGCGTTCCTCGACGGAGTGAGACTCGACCTGACGCCCAAGGAGTTCGACCTGCTGCACTACCTCGCGCTCCGCCCCGGCCAGGTCGTCCCCAAACGGGAGCTGCTGGCCGAGGTGTGGCGGATGGCGTACGGCGGCGCGGACAAGACCGTCGACGTCCACCTGTCGTGGCTGCGCCGCAAGCTCGGCGAGAGCGCCCAGCGGCCCCGCTACCTGCAGACCGTTCACGGCGTGGGCGTGAAGATCGTCGATCCGGGGACGTGAGGAGACCCCGATGAGGCGACGCCTTGCCCTGCTCGCGGTGGCGACCACCTCGCTGGTCCTGATCGCCTTCCTCGTGCCGCTCGCCGTACTGGTCAGGACGCTGGCGGCCGAGCGGGCCACGGCCGCCGCCACCACGTGGGCCCAGTCGGTCGCCACCGCCGCGGCGCTGGACGACCCGGAGGTCCTGGAGGCCACCGTACGGCAGGCGAGCGGCGCCGGCGGGGTGCCGATCACCGTCTTCCTGCCCGGCCACGGTTTCCTCGGCGCGCCGGCGCCGCGCGGACCCGGCGTCGAGCTGGCCTCGCGCGGCCGGAGCATCACCGTCGACACGCCCGCGGGCCGGGAGGTGCTGGTGGCCGTCCAGGGTGGGGAGCGCGGCACCGTGGTCGTCCGCGCGTTCGTGGACGCCGAACGGCTGCACCGGGGGGTCGGGTGGGCCTGGCTGGTGCTCGGCCTGACCGGGCTGGCGCTGCTCCTCGTCGGCATCGCCGTCGCCGACCGGCTCGCCCGCTCCCTGATCCGGCCCGTCGGGCAGGTCGCGGAGGTCTCCCGGCGGCTGGCCCGCGGTGACCTGCGGGCCCGGGTGGAACCGGCGGGCCCGCCGGAGATCCGCGAGGTCGGCAGCGCCCTCAACCACCTGGCCGCCCGCATCCGCGAGCTGCTCGCCCACGAACGCGAGGCGGTCGCCGACCTCTCCCACCGGCTGCGCACCCCCGTCACCGCGCTCCGGCTGGAGGCCGACGGCATGCGCGACCGGGACGAGGCGGAACGGGTGGGACGGGTCGTCGACAGCGTCGAGCGCATGGTCGACCAGATCATCCGCGAGGCGCGCCGGTTCGACCGGGACGGCGTGCCGGGCTGCGACGCCACCCGGGTCGTCGGCGAGCGGGTCGCCTTCTGGTCGGCGCTCGCCGAGGACCAGGACCGGCCACTGCGGCTGGACCTCGCGAACGACCCGATCACCGTGGGGGTGAGCGAGCACGACCTCGCGGCCTGCGTGGACCTGTTGCTGGAGAACGTGTTCGCCCACACCCCCGACGGCACCCCGTTCGCCGTCGGGCTGACACCCCGGCGGCCCGGGGGCGGAGCCCGGCTGGTGATCACCGATGAGGGACCCGGCTTCGCCCATCCGGACCCGACCGGCCGGGGCGTGAGCGGCGGCGCGTCCACCGGTCTCGGTCTCGACATCGCGCGCCGCACCGCCGAGGAGTCGGGCGGCGGCCTGCTGGCCCGCACACGCCCCTCGGGAGGAGCCGAGGTCGTCGTCGAACTCGGCCCCGGCCCGGCCCGCTGAGAACGGCCCGGCCCCGGCGCACCGGGATTCGCCCTGCTCACGGCGGGTATGAAACGGACTCTCACCGGTCGGCGGGGTAGCGTCCCGCCTGCCGGGAGACGTTCGCGGTCGCCCGGGGGAACGCCACCCGGGAGACCCGGGAGACAGTGTCGGTCATCCGAGGAGAACGCGACCGGCCCGGCGGGAACGCGTCGTCCGGGTCATCCGACGTGATGAGAGGCGATCCACCCGGCTCCGGGGGCCGGCCCCGTGGCCGCACCGGAGATCCGTCCTTCCGACGCGGAGGGGTGCCCATGGTCACCTATGAATATCTCTGCCCGGAGTGCGGCCGCTTCGAGGTGCGCCTGCCGATGGGGGCCGCGCCGCCCACCCGGGACTGCCCCGCCTGTGAGCGGGCCGCGCGGCGCGTCCTGTCCGCGCCGCGCCTGTCCCGGGTGTCTCCCGCGCTGTCGGCCGCCCTCGACCGGGGGGAACGGAGCCGGGAGGCGCCCGAGGTCGTCGCCGCGCCGCCCGGCCGGCGGGCCGCGCGCCCTCCGCACCCGGCGACGGCACGCCTGCCCAGGCCGTGAGCGGTACGGGGACACCCGGCTCGCCCGTCGGCGCCCGCCGTACCGGGAGCACGGATTCCACGAGAAGGGGGCTGTCATGCCAGAAGTCGTGTTCGGCGTGGACCAGTCGAAGTCAATGCGGGACCAGGACGTGCCCGGCCACAACCGGTGGCATCCGGACATCCCGGTGGTCGCCACCGTGCGGCCGGGAGACGAGTTCCGTCTGGAGTGCCGCGACTGGACCGACTCCCAGATCGGGAACAACGACTCGGCCAACGACGTGCGGGACGTCGACCTGTCCGTCCCGCACATGCTGAGCGGCCCCATCGCGGTCGAGGGCGCCGAACCGGGCGACCTCCTGATCGTCGACATCCTCGACATCGGCCCGATACCCCAGCAGTCCGGCCCCGTGTCCGGGCAGGGGTGGGGGTACACCGGAATCTTCGCCAGGGCGAACGGCGGCGGTTTCCTGACCGACTACTTCCCGGACGCCTACAAGGCGGTCTGGGACTTCCACGGCATATTCGCGACGTCACGCCACCTGCCCGGCATCCGGTACACGGGCATCACCCATCCGGGGCTGTTCGGCACGGCGCCGTCGGAGGAGATGCTCGCGCGCTGGAACCGCCGGGAGCAGGCCCTCATCGACACCGCTCCCGACCGGGTCCCGCCGCTGGCCCTGCCGCCGCTGTCCGACGGCGCCCTCGCCGGGACGGCCACCGGCGAACTGGCCGCGCGGATCGTCCGCGAGGGCGCCCGTACCGTGCCTCCCCGGGAGAACGGCGGCAACCAGGACATCAAGAACCTCACCCGCGGGGCGCGGGTCTTCTTCCCCGTCTACGTGGAGGGCGCCAAGCTCTCCGGGGGAGACCTGCACTTCAGCCAGGGCGACGGCGAGATCACCTTCTGCGGCGCGGTCGAGATGGGAGGTTTCATCGACCTCCACGTGGACCTCATCAAGGGGGGCATGGAGAAGTACGGCGTGACCACTAACCCGGTCTTCATGCCCGGAAACGTGGAACCGCGCTACTCGGAGTTCCTGTCGTTCGTCGGCATCTCGGTCGACCACGACAGGGACGTCAACCACCACCTCGACGCGACGCTGGCCTACCGGCGGGCGTGCCTCAACGCCATCGAGTACCTCAAGAAGTGGGGTTACACGGGCGAGCAGGCGTACCTGCTCCTCGGCTCCGCGCCCGTGGAGGGACGGATCAGCGGGATCGTCGACGTCCCGAACGCCTGCTGCACGCTCTACCTGCCCACGGAGATGTTCGATTTCGACATCCGCCCCGGCGGGGCCGGCCCCGCCAGGGAGGACAGGGGGCAGTGCGCCGTGACGTCCTGACCGGCGCGCGTGGGCGCCGATCCCCGGCGGACCGGAGACCGCGGCCCGTGGGGGCGTGGCCGTGCCCCGGCCGCCGGCCGATCCCGAGGCGCCGTCGGCGGACCGGCCGGAGCGGGGTGTTAACGATTCCTTAGGAACTTCACAGCAACGCGCTATCACCCGGGCGAGCAGCCTTGAGGGGTCGTCGCGGATTCCGTGGAACCGCGCCTCTCAACGGATATGGAGAAAGCCCGATGCGTAAGCCGATGATCGTTATCGCCGGACTCGCCCTCGCCGGAATCGTGGCCGGCGGCGGCGCCGCCCTCGCCGACGAGATCAAGGCCGACCCGGCCTCGCCGTCCTCGTCCGCCACCCCCGGGACCGGCTCCGGCGACGACGCGGGCGCCGTGCGCAAGCCCGCCGTGTCGGCGGAGCAGGCCCAGCGGACCGCGCTGTCGAAGGTGAGCGGCGGATGGGTCGTCTCCACCGAACTGGAGACCGAGGGCGACACCACCTGCTGGGAGGTCGAGGTCGCCGACGCCAAGGGGGCCGTGCAGGAGATCGTCGTGGACGCCGCCACCGGCGGGATCACCTCGACGGCCGCCGCCGACCAGGACGATGACAAGGACGACGACGACTGACGCCGATGCCGCCGGCCGGACGGCTGTGTGATCATGTCGTCGTGGACGACACGGAACTGGAGGCGCTCGCCGGGCGGATGGCGGAGGTGCCCGGAGTGGTCGCGGTGGTGCTCGGCGGGAGCCGGGCCCGCGGCACGCACCGCCCGGACTCCGACTTCGACCTCGGGCTGTACTACCGGGGAGAGCCGGACGTGACGGCGCTGCGGGCGCTGGCCGTACAGGAGGCGGGAGAGCAGGCGGAGCTGACCGCGCCGGGCGGCTGGGGCCCGTGGGTGAACGGCGGGGGCTGGCTGACCGTCGGCGGTCACCGGGTCGACTGGATCTATCGCGACCTGGACCGGGTCCACCGGATCTGGGCCGACTGCCGGGAGGGCCGCTACGAGATCGGCGTCCAGCCCGGCCACCCGCTGGGCTTCTACTCCCACGCCTACGCCGGCGAGGTCGCGCTGTGCCGGGTGCTGGCCGATCCCGGCGGGGAGCTGACGGACCTGCGGGAGCGGACCCGCGCCTACCCGCCCGCCCTGGGCGACGCGCTCGCCGACGGGATGTGGGAGGCGGACTTCTGCGTCGAGCTGGCCCGTTACGGGGTGTCCGGAGCCGACCCCGCCTACGCGGCCGGCTGCCTGTTCCGCGCGGTCGGCGTCGCCTGCCAGGCGCTGCACGGGCACGCGGGCCGCTGGCTGATCAACGAGAAGGGCATGGTGGCCTCGGCGGGCCGGCTGCCCGCCGCGCCCGGGGGCTTCGCCGTACGGGCGGAGCGGCTGCTCGGCCGCGTCGGCGAGCCGGCGGAGCGGATCGCCGAGACCGTCACCGAGGCGGCGACCCTGATGAGAGAGGTACGGGCGGCCGTCGGCCGCTGACCACCGCGTGAGCCCCGGCCGGTCTCACCGGTTCAGGAGCGGGGCGACCACGTCGATGCGATTGGTCCAGACGCCGCCGGTGTAGTCCTCGGGGAGGCGGGAGAGGTCGGCGGGGGCGTCGAAGCCCTCGGAGAAGTCACCGGATCCCGCCACGACGATGACGCGGGTGCCGCGGGCGCGCATGCGCTCGACGAACAGGTTGGGCCAGCCCCACAGCCACCGGCCGTACTTCTCCGGGATGTGCAGTTCCACGCCGGCGCACGCGTCGGGGACGGATCCGGTCCAGCCCACGGCGAGGTAGCGCTTCAGGCAGTCCGTCATGAGGGCCTTCGACATCACCTGTACGGCCGGCAGCCGCGCGGCCAGCGCGGCCACCGGCCTGTCCCCGCCGTACACGGTGAGCGCGGCGAGCCGCTTCGGCGGCAGCATGGCCAGGCGGCCGGCGAGCAGGTCGCCG
This sequence comes from Streptosporangium sandarakinum, assembly GCF_050942225.1. Taxonomy (NCBI): domain Bacteria; kingdom Bacillati; phylum Actinomycetota; class Actinomycetes; order Streptosporangiales; family Streptosporangiaceae; genus Streptosporangium; species Streptosporangium sandarakinum. The sequence continues at coordinate 6,530,889 of NZ_CP192034.1, read as the reverse complement.
TCGGCCGCCACGTCGCTCTTGACGTGGATCAGCAGATTCCGCTCCGGGAACGCGGCGAGGACCTGTTCCAGGGCCGGCATGCGGCCCACGCCCTTGCCGCGGAAGGGGTGGGTCGCGCCGCCGTCGGCGGTGTAGCCGTAGCCGATGTCGAGACGCCGCAGCTCGGCGAGGGTGTGGTCGCGGACCTTGCCCCGGCCGTCGGTGCGGCATTCGAGGGTGGCGTCGTGGAACACGGCGATCCGGCGGTCCCGGGTCACCTGGACGTCGAACTCGACCATGTCGGCCCCCGCCTTGAAGGCCGCCCGCATCGAGGCCAGCGTGTTCTCCAGGTGGGGGTGCTCCGGCGGGTGGATGCGCTCGGCCGTGCAGGTCTCGTTGGTGATGCCTTCGAAGCCGAACGTCTGCGCCAGGCCGCGGTGGGCGAGGAGCAGTGGTTCGCCCTTGCCTCGCGCCCGCCAGGAGCCGTTGTTGGAGTAGGCGAAGGCGGCCAGGGTCACGGCCGCGACGAGGACCACTCGGACCGGGAGGCTCCGGGCGAGCCGGAGGGGCCAGGCGGGCCGGGAGCGCGGCGCGCGGCGCGAGCTTCGGGGGCGTTCGGGTTGGGACATGGGCCGTCTTCCAGGTCGAAAAGGGGACGGAGCCGCTCCTGGATATCCGTTTCCGATCTTCATTGGGAAGGTAACGGTCAACCGTTACCGTTACGTGACCGGCTCGGACCCGCTTCCACCGGACTCTGTCCCTTCCCGCGCGGAGCCGGGGTTCGCCGGTTCGCCCTGATGGGCCGCCCGGTTCCCGCCGGGAGGCGGAGGGGAGTCCTCCCCGCGAGGGCCGCGAGCGCGTTGTTTTTCGGCCGCGCTGGGGGGAGAACTGTCCTCCCGCCGCCTGACAGGCCAAAATTGGTCCGTGGTCAGGATCGGATCGACAGGGATGAGCGATTGCGAGCGGGGGCAACTTCCGCCGTTGCTGGGCCAGCTGTTCGCCGACGGCGGTGAGGGTCGGGCGCTCTCGGTCGAGCTGCCTCCGGGCGACGTGGTGTGGCCCGACCCCGGGTACTCTCCGTTGATGATCGGGTACCGCCCGGCCTTCTGGCTCAGTGACGAGCCGGTCTCCGCCGAGCTGTGGTCCGGCCTGCGGGCCGAGCATCAGCGCTCGGGCCTGTGGCCGCTGCTGCTGGAGGACTCCGTCCAGCCGTGGTCGTCCGGGCAGATCGCCCCGGACACGGTGGAGGAGATCGACAACTACCACACCTCCGCCTTCATGGCCGAGGTCTGGGCCGACTGGACCGAGAAGGCGAGCGACGACCAGTTGGAGCTGCTGGCCCCGTTCGGCCCGCGGTGCCCGGGGCCGGCCCCCGCCGGGCGGCTCGCCGCCGACCCCGACGTGGTCGCCGACTGGTACGCCGGCCTGGTCGCCGAGCGCAGGACCCCCCTGGGCCTGGTGGCCGCCGACCGGGGGGCCGACGCGCTGGCCGTCATGGGATGGCAGGGCGCGCTGAACCACAACGAGTGGATGGTCCCGCTGGCCGCCGTGGTGCGGAGCTGGGAGGAGCGGTTCGGGGCGCGGCTGGTGGGCGTGGGTTTCAACACCCTTGACCTGAGCGTTGCGGCGCCCCCGACGACGGCGGAGCACGCCCTGCACGTCGCGGCCGAGCACTGGACGTTCTGCCCGGACAGCGTCATCTACAGCGCCGGCACGCTCGCCGGCTACGCCGAGCAGATCATGGGCAGGAACGCCTGGTCGTTCTGGTGGGACTGACCGGCGCGGGGGCGGGCGCGGGGCCCGCGAGGCCGGGCGGGAACGGCGGCCCGGACCACCGGGAATGGCGGCGGTGAATCACCTGTAAGTAATTCGTCGCGGCGTGTATGCCCTGGTCTGAGCCGGTTCGGGGGAGGCTAAACCCGGTCGTCTGCCCTTTCTTGGCTATAGAAGGTAGATCTTCTGGCGTTTCCATGGGTTCTGCTTTGCTTTGTCGGATTTGGCCGGTAGTGTCCTAGTCATCGGCAGGTGACCTGCACCCTCATCCGAGGGAGCGGCCGGGCCGACGTCGAATCCCGAAGCCACCAGGGCCACGGGAACCGGGGACCCACCCTTCCGGGGTGAATCCGCCGCGCACGCGGTGGTAGGGCACTCCACCGCCCGAACCCGTCAGCTAACCCGGTAGACGAGATGGAGAGGAGATCCCCCAGTGGGAGACTGCGCCACCTTCGTACCGGTATACACCATTTCAGTGCCGGTCCTCTGAGACTTTCACGCCCCCTGGGCCCTCTCGCCGCGATCGGTCGCGGCATCCCCCAGCGCTCCGTGTAGCACCACCTGATCTCCTCCTGCGCCCCTCTTCCCTGTGAGCGCGACCCCGCCGGTGCCTTTTCGCACATGGCACGCGGCTGCCCCGTTCCCTCGCGAAAGAGTTCTTTTCTTCATGCCTTCCTCCCTGGACCCCCGTAAGACCGCCCGCAAGACCCGCTACGCCGTGGCCGGCCTGATCGGCGCCGGGCTCCTCGCCTCCGCCGCCGCCGTCTCGGCCCTCCCCTCGGCCGACCACGACGTGCCCGCGGCCGGTGCCCGGGTCGCCGCGGTGACCGAGCAGGTCGCGGCCGTCGCCCCCGAGAGCGCCCCCGTCCGGGCCGCCGCGCTGAAGCCCGCCGCCGCCCCCGAGCAGGCCGCCCCCGAGCAGGCCGCGCAGGAGAAGGCCGCCCCGGCCAAGCCGCAGAAGGTCACCAAGACCGTCATGCTGAAGGGCCACACCACGGCCTCCTACTTCTGGGACGACTCCTCCGGCCGCGCCGGTGACACCGGCCTCCCCGCCAGCGGCAAGCCGATGCAGAAGGGCATGATCGCCAGCCCGAGCTGGCCGCTGTTCACCGAGGGCTACGTCATCTACAAGGGCAAGAAGGCCAAGTTCTTCGTCGGCGACCGCGGCCCCGGTGTCCCCTCCAGCAGCGGCGTCATGATCGACCTCGACGCCAAGACCTTCGCCGACCTGACCGGCGGCACGTTCAACCCCGACACCCTCGGTGTGGACGGCAACGGCGGCGAGGGCCACATCAAGGTCGACTACGTCATCACCAAGTGGGGCGACGGCCCGGGCAAGAAGAACCACCCGGTCCCGTTCTCCGCCGGCGCCTGGAACAAGCGGGACAGCGACCCGGCCAAGCCGGTCCAGATCACCGTCAAGCCCTGACAAGGGCGGCGCCGCCGAAATCGTGACGACGGCGACGGCGCCGAACCGTGGCGGTGCCGTCGCGCCGTCACGGCGCCGGACATCACGGCCATCGGGTCGTCACGGCGCCGGACCGACACGGCCGTCGCGTCGTCACGGCGCCGTCAGACCGTGGCGGCCGGAAGCGAAGAGCTTCGAACCCCAGCCTCCCCTGGACGCGGGAGCGGACGCCGGCGCAGGGCGTCCGCTCCCGTTCCGCGTCTCCGGCCCTTCGGCGCGGGGATGCCTTGCCCCGGCCTGGGCAGAATGACATTCTGTTTCGGGTCACCGGTCCGCCGGCTCCGTGCGGCGGGAACCGCCCGGGCGGCCACCCGGCCCGCCCGCGGACGGACGGGGAGAGGGAGCGACATGACGACGCGCGTCCGGGCCAACGGCATCGAGATCGCCTACGAGACCTTCGGATCTCCCGGCGACCGGCCACTCCTGCTGATCATGGGCCTCGGCGCCCAGATGATCCACTGGGACGAGGAGTTCTGCGAACTGCTCGCCGGACGCGGGCACCACGTGGTGCGGTTCGACAACCGCGACGCCGGCGAGTCCACCCACCTGGGCGACGCCGGGACGCCCGCCTCCGGCGGTGGTGGCGGGGCCCCCTACGGGCTCGGCGACATGGTCGACGACACCGCCGGGCTGCTCGACGCGCTCGGCTGGGAATCGGCCCACGTGGTCGGCGCCTCGATGGGCGGCATGATCGCCCAGGCGATGGCGATCGGCCATCCGCGCCGGGTGCGGAGCCTCACCTCGATCATGTCCACCCCCGGCCACGCGGTCGCCCCGCCCACCGAGGCGGCGATGGCGGTGCTCATGGCGCCGCCGCCGCCCGACCGCGAGGCCGCGATCCGGCAGGCGCTGAGCACCTGGGAGATCCTCGGGTCCCCCGGCTACCCGATGGACCGGGAGCGCGTCGCCCGGACCGCCGGGCTCGGCTACGACCGCGGCCACGACCCGGCCGGGACCGCGCGGCAGCTCGCCGCGATCATGGCCTCGGGCGACCGTACGGCGCTGCTCGGGGAGGTCACCGTACCCGTCCTCGTGCTGCACGGTGAGGCCGACCAGCTCATCCCGGTGGCCGGGGGGATCGCCACGGCGGACGCGATCCCCGGCGCCGAGCTGGTCACCTTCCCCGGCATGGGCCACGACCTGCCGAGCCCGCTCTGGCCGGACTTCGCCGACGCGATCGGCGAGCTCACCGCCTCCGCCGAGCGGTGAGCTCCGGTACGGCCCGCGCTCCCGGTGCGCGGAGCCGTACCGGAGGATCAGATCTCGAGCCTCTCCTCGATCATCCGCAGGGTGTGCCGGGCCAGCGCCAGGTTGCCCCGGTTGCGGTCCAGCGCCAGGTACAGGAAGAGGCCCTTGCCGCTCCGGCCGGTGACCGGGCGGATGATGTGGTACTGCCCGCTGAGCGTGATGAGGATGTCCTCGATGGTGTCCTTGAGGCCGAGGGAGTCCATCGTCCGCAGCTTGGCCTTGACGACCTCGGTGTTGCCCGCCGCGGCCACCTGCAGGTCCAGGTCCTTGGAGCCGCCGAGGGCGCCCAGCGCCATGCCGCTGTTGTAGTCGACGACGACCGCGCCGATCGCGCCGTCGATGCCCATCATCTCCTTGAGAGAGATATCCATGTTGCCCATGTCTGACTCCGATCAGTGGGTTGTCAATGTGCGGGACGTGATGGCGGCCAGCCTCGCCGCCGTCTTGCGGCCCTCCAGGCGCAGCAGCCCGAGGTTGGTCCCGGGCCGGGCGAGCACCGTGAGGACGATCGTGGGGCCGGCGGCGTAGAAGACCGCGTAGCCGTTGCTGCCGGAGATCAGCGTCTCCTCGAAGGAGCCCTTCTCGGCCATGGCCGTCAGCCGGCCGCTGAGCGCGAGCACCGCGGAGGACAGCGCGCCGATCTGCTCGGTCTCCCCTCGCAGGTCACTCGCTATCGGCAGGCCGTCCACGCTGCAGGCGACGCTTCCGTTCACCTCCGGCACGCGCTCGCGCAGCAGCGCCATCTCCTCGTGCAGCCGGTCGCGCAGCAGGGCCAGCTCCCGCCGGGCCCGGTCGTGGAGCGGCACCCCATCCCCGTCCGGCGCGGGAGGCGCCTGCGCGGAGGACGCGCCCGCGGACGTCCTCGTGGGCATCTTCGTGGACGCCTCCGCGGACGTTTCCGTGGACGTCCCCGCAGGCGCCCCGGCGCCGTCCGCGGCGGAGGGCACCGGTACGGCGCCCGGCGTGTCCGGCATGCCCTGCGCGTCCGGCGTGCCCGGTCCGGACGGTTCGGCGCCGGGACCGGGAGGTTCGGCGCCGGGTTCGCGGAACGGCACGACGTCCCGGTCGCGGGACACGGCGGGGTCCGCGTACGGCCGCGCCCCCTGCGGTTCCCGGTCACGCGCCTCCACCGGCGGTCTCCTTCCGATCAGCTTCAACGTCCGCAACCTCAGCGGCATCGGGACGAGCTCATGTCAGTGCCTCCAGTGCGTTCCTCAGCCGGATGAGCAGGTTCACGTCGGCGGGGTCACCGGTCGCCGAGGGGAGCCACCGCGCGGACGCGGCGCTCCCCACGGCGCCTTCCCGGGGTTCCCCACCCGCCCGGGGCTCCCCGGTGGTCTTCGGGCGCCGCGGCAGCGCCGGCGGAGCCGACGGCGTCTGCGAGCTCTGCGGCGTCTGCGGAACCGGTGACGTCTGCGGGCTCTGCGGGCTCTGCGGCGTCTGCGGGGCCGGTGCCGGCGTTCCCGTCCCGATGGGCGCCGCGCCGGGACGTCCGCCCGCCTCCGGGACGCGGAGCAGCCCCGCCGCGGCCAGCCGCCGTACGGCGAGCAGCACCGAGTAGGCGGGCCGGCCGAGCCTGCGCGCCAGCTCGGCGGGGGTGGCGACGGAGTCGGCCGCGACCAGCACCTCCCACTGCAGCGAGGTCAGCACCACCCGCTGGGCGGGGATACGCGCCAGGGGGACGACCGGGAGCGTGTCCAGCTCGCCGGACGGCCAGGCACGGTCCAACTGCGCCCTCCTCCGCTCGCACTCCCGGGACAGCCCGGCCACGTCGAAATACCACTGGGGGCCGAGCCAGTGCCGGTCCCCGGGCCGGAACCCCCTGTGGTGCGCGGCCGAGCCCGACAGGAAGTAGGCGGCGTCGAGCACCGCGCTCAGCACGCAGAACTCCAGCTCGCCGCGGGTCAGCACACCCTGCCCGACCAGCCGCTCGCCGCCCGGCCGGTCCTCGGTGGCCGCCTGCCTGGCCTGCCGTACGGCCTGCGCCGGGATCCTGTCGTCCGCGGTCAGCAGGTCCTCCAGCCTCGGGACGGCCGGGCTCTCGGCGTAGGTCACCCGGCCGTCGGTCAGGTAGACGGTCCCGGCCTCGTCCAGGCGCAGCGCGCCGGTGACGCGGTCCTCGGCCAGGTCGATGAGAACGCTCTCCATCGTCGGCATGGCGTCACGTCGTGACGAGCCGGCCGGAAATGGACCGCAGACGGTGGCGGGCGAGAGCGAGATTCGAGCGTTCCGGGTCAAGCCGGACGTAAATCACCAGCGGGCCGTCGAATACCGTTTCCATCGGCCGGAGTAAATGATGTCCGTTATCCGCGGTTACGATCATGTCGTTTATCCGGATCGTTCCGCCGGGGGAGTTCAGGGCGAGGCCGTCCATGGCGGCCCGCAGGGTCTCGCTCAGCGCGGCGGCCGACTCGTCGACGTCCTCGTCGCGGCCACCGCCCACCGCCACGGCCATCCCGCTGGTCTGGTCGATCAGCAGCGCGTCCAGCGCGCCGGGGATGGCCATGGCCTCCGTCACACAGTCTTCGATTCCGAGCACGGGATCTCCCTCGCCGACGACTTCAAGGCGTCGCCCGGTTAGCGTAGGGACATTCCTGAGGAAGGAAGCGTTCTATGTGAAACGCAGATATGTCAGGAGGTGATATTCCTCGTCTGAGAAGAAGGATGTTCATCCCCCGGGGGAAAACATCATCCGCCCCGGATCATTCTCCGGAGATGAACGCCTCCTCATCCGGCTTGTAGACGAGAACGTGCTTCACGTACGACTCCACGGCGGCGGTCAGCCCGACGTCCCGCCCGGCCTCCTCCGACAGGAACCAGCGGTGGTCCAGCACCTCGTGGAAGAACTGGGCCGGCTCCAGCTTGCCGCGCAGCTCCCCGGGGACCGCCTCCACCGTCGGCAGGAAGACCTCCGCGAGCCAGCGGTGCGCCACGATCGCCTCGTCCTCGTGGCGCAGGCCGTGCGCCACCCGGAAGCAGTCGAGGTCGTTGAGCAGCCGCCTGGCCTGGTTCTCCTCCACGTCCAGGCCGGTCAGGCGCAGGAGCCGGCGCTGGTGGTGGCCGGCGTCCACGACCTTGGGACGGACGACCAGCCGCCCGGTGCCCGCCTTGCGGCGGACCATCATCTCGGCGACGTCGAAGCCCAGCGAGTTCAGCCGGCGGATGCGCTGGTCGATGACGTGCCAGTCCACCTCCTCGATGATGTCGTCGGAGGTGAGCTCCTCCCACAGGCCGTGGTAGCGGTCACGGGCCGAGTCCGCGACCTCCTCGGGGTCGATCGAGGGAGGCAGCAGGCCGCCCGCCTGGAGGTCCAGCATCTCCCCGAAGATGTTGACGTGCGCCACGTCGATGTCGTGCAGGCGCTGCCCCTCGCTGATCAACGGGTGCAGCTCGCCGGTCTCGGCGTCCACCAGGTAGGCGGCGAACGAGCCGGCGTCCCGGCGGAACAGCACGTTCGACAGCGAGCAGTCGCCCCAGTAGAACCCGGTCAGGTGCAGCCGCACCAGCAGTACGGCCAGCGCGTCCAGCAGCCGGTTGAGCGTCTCGGGCCGGAGCGTGCCCGACATGACCGCGCGGTAGGGCAGCGAGAACTGCAGGTGCCGGGTGACGAGCGCGGAGTCCAGCGGCTCCCCGTCGGGACCGGTCCGCCCGGTGACCACGGCCACCGGCTCCACCGCCGGGGTGTCCAGCCGGTGCAGGTCCCACAGCAGGCGGTACTCCCGCTTGGCGTAGTACTCGCTGATCTCCTTGATCGCGTAGACCCGGCCCGCCAGGCGGGCGAAGCGCACGACGTGCCGGGAGATGCCGCGCGGAAGCGAGACGAGGTGATGCTCGGGCCACTCCGCGAGCGGCCGGTCCCAGGGCAGCCGGATCAGGTCGGGGTCGCCGGGGGTGCCGGTGAGTTGCAGGGGCATGGGTCGAACCTCCGACGGGGGAGCGGGGCGGGCGTTCCGGGGGTTTTCCGAGGGCTCTCCGGGGCGGGAGGGGCCGGCGGCACGGGGCGTCGGGTGTCCCGGGGGCTTTCCAGGGCTTCCCGGAGCTTTCCGGACCGGAGGGCTCCGGGGCGGGGCGCCGGGCGGGCCGGTCAGCCCTCGCGGCGCGGGAACCTCGGGGGGTTCCGGGAGCGGTGGACCACCGCGGCGAGCTGCTCCTCGGTGAGCACCCTGGGCTCGCCCACGGACCTGGCGCGGATGTAGACCTCGCAGAGCCACTCCAGCAGCCGGGCCGCCTCGAAGGCGGCCTCCAGGTCGTCGCCGACGGTGACTCCGCCGTGGTTGGCCAGCAGCGCGGCGCGCCTGCCGTCGAGCGCGGCCCGGACGTTGGCGGCCAGCTCGGGCGTGCCGTAGGTCGCGTAGTCGGCCACCCGGACGGTGCCGCCCAGCAGGAGGGTGTTGTAGTGGACCGGCGGCAGCTCGGTCATGGTCGTGGCGATCACGGTGCCGAAGGTGGAGTGGGTGTGCACCACCGCCCGGACGTCGGCGGAGGCATACACCGCCAGGTGCATCGGGGTCTCCGAGGACGGCTGGAGGTCTCCGTCGACCAGGTGGCCCTCGACGTCGACCACCGGGCACGACTCCGGCTCCAGCCGGTCCAGGGCGCCCCCGGCCGGGGTGACCGCCACCAGGTCTCCCGCGCGCACGCTGAGGTTCCCGGACGTCCCCAGGACCAGTCCGGTCCCGACCACCCGGCGGCCGTACTCACACAGCAGGCGCCGCTGCTCCGCCAGCAACATGCGATCAAAGTAGGCGCTCGCCGTGAGGAGCGGCAAACCCGGTCCACGCACCGGACGGCGGGCCACGCCCGGAAGGCGCCTCGGCTCGGCACGGCCCTTCCCGGTGTGATGTCATGGCCCGATGGACCCGCTTGACGACTCCACCGTGAACCAGAGGCTGGACGGCGTGCCCCAGTGGCGGCGCGAAGGCGACGAGATCCGCCGCACGGTCGAGGCCCGCGACTTCCCCACCGCGATCCGCATCGTCGACGAGATCGCGGTCGAGGCGGAGAAGCTCAACCACCACCCCGACATCGACATCCGCTGGCGCACCCTCCACCTCGCCCTGACCACCCACGACGCGGGCGGCCTGACCGAGCTGGACTTCACCCTGGCCGCGCGGATCGACGAGATCGCCGCCTCACACGCCTGACGGGCGCCGGTTACGGCCGCCGGACGGGAACGGCGAATACCATGCGTGATCATGTGGTCACTCAATAGAGTGGCCGCCCACGCCGTATCCGCCGAAGGAGATGCCGTATGCGTGCCGCCGTCGTCGTCCTCGTCGCCGCCGGGCTGCTCTGCGCGGCCTGCGGGGAACAGCGGGAGGTGGCGTCCCACCCGGTGGGCCACGTCCCCGCCCAGGACCCCATCCCGGCCCGGGACCCGCTCCCGGCCGAGATCCGTCTCTCCGGGGGCGGTGTGCTCACCGCGGCCGCGCCGAAGGCCACGGCGATCGTCTACGACGCCGCGCTGGCGCCGCCCGGCGCCTCGGTCCAGGTGACCGCCGAGTCGGGGTCGGTGTTCGCCGTCACCACCGCCACCGTCAGCGGCTTCCTGCCCGGCCGGACGTACGGCGCGCACCTGCACGTCGACCCCTGCGGGAAGAAGCCGGCCGCCGCCGGCCCGCACTTCCGCCGTCCCGGCGACGCCGGCCACTCCCATTCCGGCGCGGGGCACGGACCCGGCGCCAAGACCGGCCACTCCGATCCCGGTGCCAAGGCCGGCCACTCCGATCCCGGCGCGGGTCACGGCCACGACGGCGCCGGGGCGAGCGCCGCCACCGAGTTCTGGCTCGACTTCACCACCGACGCCACTGGTGCCGCCACGGCCACCTCCCGGCAGGACTGGGCGTTCACCCCGGCCCATCGGCCGCGCTCCCTCGTCGTCCACGCCGAGCCCACCACGACGTCCGGCCCCGACGCCGGCGCGGCCGGTGCCCGCGTCGCCTGCGTCACCCTCGTGCCGAGCTGACCGCCTTGGCGGCCGCCACGAGCGCGGCCGTGATCCGGGCCAGGTCGGCGTCGCCGGTGACGTAGGGGGGCATGGTGTAGATCAGGTCGCGGAAGGGCCGGATCCACACCCCGTGCCGTACGGCGGCGCGGGTCGCCGCGACCCTGTCCACCTCCCGGTCGAGCTGGATCACGCCGATCGCGCCGAGGACCCGCACGTCGCGGACGCCGTCCAGCTCGCGGGCCGGGGCGAGTCCCGCCCGCAGCCCCGCCTCGACACGCTTGACCTGCGACTCCCACGCCCCGTCACCGAGCAGGTCCAGGGAGGCGCGGGCCACGGCGGCGGCCAGCGGGTTGGCCATGAAGGTGGGCCCGTGGGCGAGCACGGGATGCTCCCCCCGGCCGATGCCGTACGCCACCTCCGAGGTGCACAGGGCGGCGGCCATGGTGAGATAGCCGCCGGTGAGGGCCTTGCCCACGCACATCACGTCGGGCGCGACGGCCGCGTGGTCCGCGGCGAAGAAGGCGCCGGTGCGGCCGAAGCCGGTGGCGATCTCGTCGAAGACCAGCAGCACGTCGTGGGCGTCGCACAGCTCGCGCAGCGCCCGCAGGTAGCCGGGGGAGTGGAAGCGCATGCCGCCGGCGTTCTGCGCCACCGGCTCGACGACGACCGCCGCCAGCTCGTGCGCGTGCCGTCCGATCAGGTCGGCCAGGTGGGTGAGGTAGGCGGGGTCGGGCTCGGCGTCGAAGCCCGCGGGCGGGGCGTCGGCGAAGATCTGCCGTGGCAGCACCCCGGTCCACAGCGAGTGCATCCCGCCGTCGGGGTCGCACACCGACATCGGCAGGAAGGTGTCGCCGTGGTAGCCGCCGCGCCAGGTCAGCAGGCGGTGCTTGGCGGGCCGGCCGAGCGAGCGCCAGTACTGCAGGCACATCTTGACGGCCACCTCGACCGACACCGAGCCGGAGTCGGCGAGGAAGACGTGTTCCAGCGGCTCGGGGGTGACCTCCACCAGCCGGGCGGCCAGCCGGATCGCCGGTTCGTGGGTGAGCCCGCCGAACATCACGTGACTCATCCGGCCCAGCTGGTCGCGGACGGCGGCGTCCAGCGCCGGGTGACCGTATCCGTGGATGGCGGCCCACCACGACGACATGGCGTCGATCAGCTCGGTCCGGCCCTCGACGGGCTCGGCCAGGCGCAGCCGTACCCCGGAGGCGGACTCCACCAGCAGCGGGGCCTCCTGCCCCGGCATCGGCCCGTACGGGTGCCAGACGTGCGCCCGGTCCAGCTCCAGCAGCCGCGCGGCGTCGCCCCGGGCGGGCGTTCCGGGCTCAGGCATTGGGCGGCAGGCCGGTGCCGGCGCCGCGGCGGCGCAGCGTGACCAGGTCGGTGCGGGCGGACGCCTGGGAGCCCGCGGCGGTACCGCTGGACGCGTCGGCGGCCGGGGCGTCGGCGGCCGTGCCGCCGTCCCGGGTACGGCGATGCTCGGGAAGCGACGGCTCGCCGGCCTGTTCGACCTCGAAGCCCGCGTCGGCGATCATGTCGAGGTCGGCCGCGCCCGGCTGTCCCTCGCTGGTGAGGTAGTCGCCCAGGAAGATGGAGTTCACCACGTGCAGGGCCAGCGGCTGGAGGGTGCGCAGGTGGATCTCCCGGCCGCCGGCGAGCCGTACCTCCACGTCGGGGCAGACGAACCGGGTCATCGCCAGGATCCGCAGGCAGTGCTGCGGGGTCAGCGTCCAGTTCTCCGACAGGGGGGTGCCCTCGAAGGGGATCAGGAAGTTCACCGGCACCGAGTCCACGGCCAGCTCGCGCAGCGCCAGGACGGTGTCCACCAGGTCCTCGGGGGTCTCTCCCATGCCCGCGATCAGTCCCGAGCAGGCCGACAGGCCCGCCTCGTGGGAGCTCCGCACCGTCCGGACGCGGTCGGCGAAGGTGTGCGTGGTGCAGATCTCGCCGTAGACCTCCTCGGAGGTGTTGAGGTTGTGGTTGTAGGCGTCCACGCCGGCCTCGCGGAGCCGGGTGGCCTGCCGGTCCGACAGCAGTCCCAGGCAGGCGCAGATCTCCACGTCCGGGGCGCGGTCCTTGATCGCCGCGATGGTGTCGGCCACCCGCTCGACGTCGCGGTCGGTGGGCCCGCGCCCGCTGGCCACCAGGCACACGCGCTTGGCGCCGCCCGCCACGCCCGCCTCGGCGGCTTCCGCCGCCTCCTGCGGCCTGAGCCAGCCGTACTTCAGGATGCCCGCGGTCGAGCCGAGCCGCTGGGAGCAGTAGGAGCAGTCCTCCGGGCACAGGCCGGACTTGAGGTTGACCAGATAGTTGAGTTTGACGCGGTTCCCGAACCATCGCCTCCGCACGCGCCCCGCCGCGGCGACCACCGCCAGCAGGTCGTCGTCGGAGGTCGCCAGCACCGCCAGCGCCTCCTCGCGCGTCGCGGACTCGCCGCGCAGGCCCTTGTCCACCAGCCGGGTCAGCAGATCCATGGAACCGATCCTCTGACCCGGCTCCGGTTCTCCCAATGGCCGGACCGGACAAAGGTCCGGCCCCGAAGTTTGTAGGGCGCTGTGCGGGGCGGGGAGATATCGGACGTCAGAGGCGGGCGGCGAGCGCGGACGAGTCCCGCCCTGTCCGGGCCGGACTCGTCCGCATGCGGTGCCGGCGAGCCCTACAGGCCGCCCTCGGACATGCCGTGCACGGCCGGGACCGTGCCCAGCCGGCCCTTCTGGAAGTCCTCGAACGCCTGCCGAAGCTCTTCCCGGGTGTTCATGACGAACGGGCCGTAGTGAGCGATCGGCTCCCGGATCGGCTGTCCGCCCAGCAGCACGACCTCCAGGTCCGGCGTGTGGGAGTCCTGCTTCTCGTCCGCGCGGACGGTCAGCGAGCCGCCGCCGCCGAAGACCGCCGTCTGGCCCAGGCGGATCGGCCGGCGCTCGGCGCCGACCGCCCCGCGGCCCGCCAGGACGTACGCGAGGCCGTTGAAGTCCTCCCGCCACGGCAGCGTGATCTCCGCACCCGGCGCCAGCGTCGCGTGGATCATGGTGATCGGCGTGTGCGTGATGCCGGGGCCCTCGTGGCCGTCCAGTTCACCCGCGATGACGCGCAGGAGCGCGCCCCCGTCCGGGGAGGTGAGCAGCCGGACGTTGCCGCCGCGGATGTCCTGGTAGCGCGGGGCCATCATCTTGTCCCTGGCCGGAAGGTTCACCCACAGCTGGAGGCCGTGGAAGAGCCCGCCGGACATGACCAGGTGTTCCGGCGGCGCCTCGATGTGGAGCAGGCCGGCGCCGGCCGTCATCCACTGGGTGTCGCCGTTGGTGATGGTGCCGCCACCGCCGTGGGAGTCCTGGTGGTCGAAGACGCCGTCGATGATGTAGGTGACGGTCTCGAAGCCGCGGTGCGGGTGCCACGGGGTTCCTTTCGGCTCCCCGGGCTGGTAGTCCACCTCGCCCATCTGGTCCATCATGATGAACGGGTCCAGATGGCGGTGGTGGATCCCGGCGAAGGCCCGGCGAACGGGGAAACCCTCGCCTTCGAAACCGCTCGGTGCGGTCGTCACACCGATCACGGGGCGCGGCACGGCATCCACCGGCGCGGCCACGCGCGGCAGGGTCAGCGGGTTCTCCACGGTCACGGCGGGCATGGACGGCTCCTTCCAAAGAACGTGTTGACATCAACTCAGTTGATACTTCAACTATTCCGTGCCGGACGGGCCCGCGCCGTCCGGCCGCCGCGGCGCACGGCCGTCCGGTCGCCGCGGTGGTCAGCCGGGGGCCTTGCCCCGCTGCGCCGTACCGATGAAGAGCTTGCCGGCGAGCTGTTCCGGGGTGGGCGCCAGGTCGGTCCCGGTCTCGCCGCTCAGCGCGTTGTAGGTGACGGTGTAGGAGGTCGACCCGACGTAGTAGGAGGCGAAGTCCCCCAGGTCGTTGTTCCGGAACACCCGGGACAGGGGTCCGACCTTGGTGAGGTCCCAGACACCGAAGAAGACCAGGCAGGAGGCGAAGTCCTTCATGGTCGCCACCGCGTTGTCCTCGAAGGAGCCGGGGCCGTCGCCGAAGGCCGCCTTCGTGCCGATCGACAACGCGGTGTCGCCGAGCGCGAAGAAGGCGCTGCCCGCGACGTACGTCGCCGCCTTCTCCCGCACGATCTGTGCGACGTGCCGTTCGAGGAGCTGCCCGATGAGCCGTGCCCGGATCCTCCGGTACAGGCGTTCGGCGGCCCACTTGACGGCGGCCGTGCCGGGCCCGCCCAGCCACGGCCAGGATCCGGCGAACGCGAGCTGCGCCATGCTCGTCGCGGCCAGGACCTTCAGGGCGTGCCGGGTCGCCTCGACCGCCTCCGCGTACCCCTCGCACGCCTCGGCCGTCAGCTCGCAGTGGGCGACGACGGTCCCGGCGTACTCCTCGAAGGAGAGGCGGACGCCCTCGTCCCGGCCGCCGGCGGGACGCGCGGCGACGGCCAGGAGGCCGCCCTGCCAGAACCGCCGGAACGCCGTGCTGCCCTGACCCGGGTGGTCGTGCCACATCCGCGCCGCCACCGGGTCGAGGGTCCTCGCCGCCCCGCGCACCCGCTCCCCGAGCGACCTCCAGACGGCCGCCGCGGCGCGTGCCCCCTCCGGGTCGCCCTCCGGCCAGTGCTCGTACAGGTCGTGGGCGACGAGGCCCGCCATTCCGGTGAGGCCCAGCGGGTACAGCGCCGGGCGTCCGAGCCTCACCACGGCATCCGCGGCACCTGGGCGATGGCCTCCCACTCGGCGGCCTCGACGTTCGCGCCCATGGCGAAGAGGCGGTCCCCGATCCGGACGCAGAGGCCCGCGAGGGCGTGCGCCTCGCCCATGACCCCCTCGGTCATGTGCCGGTAGCCCGGCGATCCGGAGTCGCCGTCGTAGAAGAGCCTCCCGGCCCGGTCGTCCCCCCAGAAGTTCCCCACCGAGTACAGCCTGTTCGTCTCGATGACGACGGACTCGGTCAGCTCGGTGCCCTCCGCCGTGAAGGGCCTCGCGACGGACCACTTCACGGTGTCGGGGGACATGGCCATGTACGGCATAAAACCTCCTTTACCCACCGGAAAATAGTATATTGCGGCCATCGCGACGTCTCGCCGGCCTCGGACGGGGGTGGTGCCGTGTCCGAGGCCGGCGAGACGTGCGCTCAGCCGAATACGCCCGGGGGTGGGACCGGGGTGACCACCGGGTCGCCGTCCCGCAGCGGCGGCGCTCCGGCGACGAAGTTGGTCAGCGCCTCGCCGTACAGGCATCTGGCCTGGGTGAGGCCTCCCGCGCCCCGGCGGGTCAGGCCGGCGGTGGGCAGTTCGGCGGGGGAGGCCGTGATGATGAGGTTGCCGAAGCGGCGTCCCCGCAGCACGCCCGGCTCGGCGAGCAGGGCGGTGTGCGGGAAGACGCCGCCGACGGTGGCGAGCAGCCGGCGGGCGAAGGCCAGGCCCTTGCCATCGGCGACGTTGACCAGCAGGGTGCCGCCGGGGCGCAGGACGCGGGCGACGTCGTCCATGTACTCGCGGGTGGCCAGGTCGAGCGGCATCGTGGCGCCGCTGAAGGCGTCGAGCACGAACAGGTCGGCCGAGGCGTCCGGCAGCGCGGCGGTCGCGGCGCGGCCGTCGAGGACCCTGACCTTGAGCCGGGGCACCGACTTGAGCCGGAGCTGGTCCCTGACGAGCTGGACGAGGTCGCCGTCCGGCTCGACGACGATCTGCCGCGACCCCGGGCGGGTCGCCGCGACGTATCGGGGCAGCGTGCAGGCGCAGCCGCCCACGTGCACGGCGTCCACCGGCCCCTCCGCCAGGAGGTCGATCACGATGGCCATGAGCTGGACGTACTCGAAGTCGAGGTAGGTGGGGTCGTCCAGGTCCACGTAGGACTGGGGCACGCCGTCCTTGGAGATCACCCATCCGGCGGGCCGGTCGAGGTCGGCCAGGAGCTCGACCTCGCCGAAGGTGACCGGGTAGCGGCCCGGCATCGGCTCCCGTGGTTCCCGCCTGCTCATCGCCCGCGGCCCGCCTTCCTGGTGCGTCGTGCTCCCGACCATACTGTCAGGTCGGCTCGCCCTCCCAGGCGAAGGGCTGGAACGCGGGGTCGACGGGTGCGGCGGTCATCCGGTTGGCGAAGGTGGAGATCGTGTAGGCGCCGATCCCGAGGACGACCTCAAGGGCGTTCCGCGGGGTGTGGCCGGCGTCGAGGAAGGCGCGCATCTCCTCGTCGGTGACCGCGCCCCGGCGGTCCATGACCGTGAGGGTGAACAGCCGCAGCGCCTCCAGCCGGGGCTCGGGGAGCGGCTTGCGCTCCCGCAGGTTCTCGACGAGTTCGGCGGGGGCCTCCAACCCGGCCAGCGTGGCGGTGTGCATCGCCACGCAGAGGTGACAGGCGTTGCGGGTGGCGACCGTCATGACGACGACCTCCCGCTGGAGCGGGGTCAGGGAGGTCTGCTCGAAGGCGCCGTTGGCCGCGAGGAACCCCTTGAGCACCTGCGGGGCGCCGGCCATCAGGGCGACCGCCGCGGGAATGTGACCGAACTTGCGGGCGGTGCCCTCCATGATGGGGCGGGCCTCGGCGGGGGCGCTTTCGAGGGTGTGGGGGACGAACAGGTCGTCGAGCACGTGTCTTCTCTCTTCTCGGTGTCGGGGGTCGCCCACCGCCGTACGGCGGAGCGCGGCGCGGCGGTGGGACGGGGCCGGTGGACGGGGCCGGGCGTCCGGCGTGACCGGGCCGGCCGGACGCGGTGACTCGGTGCGCCGGGCCAGAAGGTCAACTCGGTTGTCTAAACCGTAAACCAAGTTGTCTTTACGGGCAAGGCCGCCCCGCGAGAGGGCGATGTAGGGAAGATCACAACCTACGGAGGCGTAACTTACGCTACCGTAGGTTCATGAGCTCGACCGGCACCCAGAGACCCTCCCTCTCCATGTCGATCAAGCCGCGGCTGCGCGGCTGGCTGCACGCCGGGGCGCTACCCGTCGCGATCATCGCCGGGTACGTCCTGGTCGCCCTGGGCCCCACCCTGCAGGCGCGGCTCGCCGCCGCGGTCTACGCGATCACCTCGGGCCTGCTCTTCGGCGTCTCGGCCACCTACCACCGCGGCACGCTCTCCCCGCGCCTGGAGGGGGTGCTGCGCCGCCTCGACCACGCCAACATCTATCTGATCATCGCGGGCACCTACACCCCGTTCGCGCTGCTCGCCCTCGACGGCCCGGCCCGCGTCGTGGTGCTGGCCGTGATCTGGACCGGCGCGGTCGCCGGGGTGCTGTTCCGGGTGCTGTGGATCTCCGCCCCGCGCCTGCTGTCCACCGCCCTCTACATCGCCCTGGGCTGGACGGCGGTGTTCGTGCTGCCCCAGCTCCTGTCCGGCGCCGGGGTGGCCGCGGTGGCCCTGGTGATCGCGGGCGGGGTGCTCTACACCGCGGGCGGGGTGGTGTACGGCCTGCGCCGCCCCGACCCCTCGCCCCGGTGGTTCGGCTTCCACGAGGTCTTCCACGCCTTCACCGTCGCCGCCTACGTCGTCCAGTACGTCGCCGTCTCCCTGGTGGTCTACGGGGCCTCCTGAGGCTGAGACGCCCGCGCGCCCGGTCCGTGCCGTGCCCGGTCCATGCCCGGCCCGTGCCCGCGCGCCCGGTCCGCTCCCCGGTGGCTCAGCCCGCGGCGCGCGCCAGGCGGCGGACGGCGAGCTCGGCGTACAGCGCGGCCCCGTCGGGCAGCACGGCGTCGTCGAACAGCGCGTCCGGGGAGTGGTTGACGGCGGCGGTGGCCGGGTCGACGCCCTCCGGGCACGCGCCGAGCGCCACGAACGCCGACGGAACCTCGGCGCAGACGAACGAGAAGTCCTCCGACGCGGGGAACGGCCGCGGGACCATGACGAACCGGTCCTCGCCGTACACCTCCCGCACGGTCTCTGCGACCAGGGCCGCCTCTTCGGGATCGTTGACCGTCACCGGGTAGCTCACCCGGTACTCGACGTCGGCCTCCAGCCCGTGCGCCGCGGCGATGCCCCGGGCCAGGGCCGTCGAGCGGTCCCGGACCAGGGCGTGGGAGGCCGGTGAGAACGAGCGGACCGTCGCCTCGAGGCGGGCCCGGTCCGGGATCACGTTTTCGGTGGTGCCCGCGTGGAAGCTGCCGACCGTGAGCACCACCGGGTCGAACACGTCGAAGCTCCGGGTGACCATCGTCTGCAGCGCGGTGACGATCTCGCACGCGACCGGTACCGGGTCCCTGGCGCGGTGCGGCGCCGAACCGTGGCCGCCGACGCCGCGCACGGTCACCGAGAGGGTGTCGGAGGCGGCCAGCATCGGCCCGCCCCGGGTGGCGAACACCCCGCGGGGGAGCCCCGAGCTGAACACGTGCAGGGCGTAGGCCGCGACGGGACGCTCGCCCGCGGCGTCCAGCACGCCCTCCTCGATCATGAGTTTCGCGCCGCCCTGCCCCTCCTCGCCCGGCTGGAACATGAAGACCACGCTTCCGGCGAGCAGGTCGCGCCGGGCCGCCAGCAGCCGTGCCGCCCCGGCCAGCATGGCGGTGTGCAGGTCGTGGCCGCAGGCGTGCATCCGGCCCGCCACCCGGGAGGCGACCGCCGGGTCGCCGCGCTCGGTGACCGGCAGGGCGTCCATGTCGCCCCGCAGCAGCACGACCGGCCCCGGGGACGCGCCGCGCAGCACCGCCGTGACCGAGCTCAGCCGCCGGCCGAGCCGTACGTCGAGGGGGAGGCCCGTCAGGGCGGCCAGCACCCTCTCCTGGGTCCTCGGCAGGTCGAGGCCCAGTTCGGGCTCGCGGTGCAGGTCGTGACGGAGGCGGGTCAGTTCGTCCCGCATGCCGTCGGCTGACGCGCGAAGCGACATCGGAGGCTCCTCTGCGCTCGTGGGACTGAAGAACCATAAGACCGTTTTGTGTGGATTGTCGTTTCTCGGCGGTCATCTTCTGGCATGAAATCGGTCATCCTGGACGCCCGGTCCGCCGCGGCCCGATGCCCGCGCCGACGTTCCCGGTGCGGGGACGTCGTAGGCGTGCCGCCTCCGCGGGGCTCCGGCGGGACTCTCCGTACGGCTCCCGCGGGTGCCCGCGCGGCTCGTGGGCGGTAAGTGACCAAGGTCCCGGGCCGCCGGGGACCTCCGCCGCCGCGGGAGAGCCGTACGGCACCTGCGGTAAAGACCCGGTAAAGAGTGTGATGGAGCCGTACCGGAGAACAGGGAAAACCGGCAGCGGCCGGCGACGAAGGAGCCCTCCATGGCAGTCACCGCGCACCACCACACCAACCGCAAGCTCGTCCACCGGGCCGCCGCCGGGACCGCCGCGCCGACCGGGACCGCGACCGTCGCCGGAGCCGCCGGGGAGACCGCGACCGCGGCCACGGCGCGGCCGGCCGCCTACGCCTGGGCCGCGGCCCGGATCGGGATCGGCTGGGTCTTCCTGTGGGCCTTCCTCGACAAGGTCTTCGGCTGGGGCCTCGCCACCCCCGCCGACCGCGCCTGGATCAACGGGGGCAGCCCCACCACCGGCTTCCTCAAGGGCGCCGGTGACAACGCCCTCGGCGGCCTGTTCGGCGCCCTGGCCGGGCACGCCTGGGTCGACTGGCTGTTCATGACCGGCCTGCTGGGCATCGGCGCCGCCCTCGTCCTCGGCGTCGGCATGCGGATCGCCGCCGCCGCCGGCACCCTGATGCTGGTGCTGATGTGGGCCGCCGAACTGCCGCTGGCCAACAACCCCTTCCTGGACGAGCACCTGATCTACGCCGTCGTCCTCATCGGGCTGGCCCTGGCCGGCGCGGGTGAGACGCTGGGCCTGGGCCGGTGGTGGGGCAACACCGCCCTGGTCCGCCGCCTGCCGATCCTGCGGTAGCGCCCACTCCCCGTCCGGTGCCCGTCCCCGCCCCCGGGACGGGCACCGGCATGTCCGGGTGAATGCGCGGGGGTGACGGGCAATGATCGCAGGACGTGAGGAAAGACGGAGAAGGAGAGAACGATGACCGGACTGATCGTCGTCGGAGCCGACGGTTCCGCGTCCGCGACGGCCGCGGTGGAGTGGGCGGCGCTGGACGCCGCGCGCACCGGCGCGGCACTGAGGGTCGTGCACGTGCGTGAGCCGTGGGCCGCGGCGTTCCCGCCGGCCGGGACCGGCCTGAGTGAGGACGTGCGGACCCGGTACTGCCAGGACGTGCTGGACGCGGCGGTGGGGCGGGCCCGCGAGTGCGCGCCGGAGGTCGAGGTCACCGGCGCCGTGGTGACCGGCGCGGTGGTCGAGCGGCTGCGGGACGAGGCCGAGCGGGCGGACGAGGTCGTGATCGGCAACAGGGGCGCGGGCGGTTTCGCCGAGCTGCTGCTCGGGTCGGTGGGACTGGGCCTGGCCGGGCACGCCCCCGGCCCGGTCGTCGTGGTCCGCGCCCCCGCCAGGACCGCCCACGGGACGGTCGTCGTGGGCTTCGACGGCTCCGAGCACTCCGAGGCCGCCCTCGGTCACGCGTTCGCCCAGGCCCGGCTGCGCGGGGCCCGGCTGCGCGTGGTCCACGGCTGGCGGGCCCCGGTGGTCCCCTCTCACACCTTCGACTACGCGTCCCTGCTGGAGGACTCGTTCCAGGAGGAGGTCCGTACGGCCCGGCAGCGCCTGGAACCCTGGCGGGAGAAGTACGCCGACGTCGAGGTGGCGGAGTCGGCGGTCCTGACCCACCCGGTGCCGCTCCTGACGGAGGAGTCGCGGGACGCCGACCTGGTCGTCGTCGGGGCGCGGGGGCTGGGCGGGTTCGGCTCGGCCGTACTGGGCTCGGTCAGCCACGGCGTGCTGCACCACGCGCACTGCCCGGTCGCGGTCGTGCGGCCCCGCCCGTAGGGCGGGGAGCGCGGACCGGGGCGACGAACCGACCGATCTCCGGAGAATAAGACCGTTTTGACCGAATCCCGGGCCGCCCTCGGGGGGTTTCTGGGCATAAATCGGTCAAAGGGGGAGGTGGGTCATGGAAGAGCTGACCCGTACATGGTGGGTCTATCTCGTTCGTGGAGCATGCGCGATCCTGTTCGGCCTGCTGGCGATCCTCTGGCCGGGCATCACGGTCTTCGCGCTGGTCGTCGTCTTCGGTGTCTACGCCATCGTCAACGGCGTGTTCGCGCTCCTCGGGTCGAGGGAGCGCGGCTCCCGGACCTGGATGATCGCCTACGGTGTGCTGAGCGTTCTGGCCGGCGTCGCGGCCCTGGTCTGGCCGGGGATCACCGCGCTCGCCCTGCTGTTCCTGATCGCGGCCTGGGCCGTCGTCGTCGGCGTCGCGGAGATCATGGCGGGGATCCGCCTGCGAAAGGCCACGACGGGGGAGTGGGCGTTCATCCTCAGCGGGGTGCTGGCGGTCCTGTTCGGCGTCCTGCTGTTCGTCTGGCCGGCCTCCGGTGCGCTGGCGGTCGTCTGGCTCATCGGCACGATGGCGATCGTCTACGGCGTCGCCCTGGTGGCGCTCGCCTTCCGGGTGCGGGCGCTCCACTCCCGCAGGGCCGGTCCCGCGGGGGCCGCGCCCACCGTCGCCTGACGGGGACCGCGGGCCCCGGGCCGCCTCCCCGGCGGGGAGGCGGCCCGGGACGGCCGGGCGGCCGGGCGGCCGAAAAGGTCACCAAGGGCAGACGCCGAAGAATATTTATAAAAACCGCCTCTTCTGCGTAACGTCTCCATAGGGATGACCGTTCAACGGGGAATCATCTTCCCAAACACCGTGGAGGCGATATGGACGTGCACGGCCGGCTCTCTCGTCATCTGCTCGTCGACGGCTACCGTCTGGTGCTGGACCTGGAACGCAGCCGGGGCTCCCGGCTGGTCGACGCCCGCACCGGCCGGAGCTACCTGGACTTCTACACCTTCTTCGCCTCCGCGCCGCTGGGCGTGAACCCGTTCGACGACGATCCCGCGTTCCTGGACCGGCTCGGCAGGATCGCCGCGAACAAGCCGGCCAACCCCGACCTCTACACCGTCCACCTCGCCGATTTCACCGAGACCTTCGTCCGGGTGCTGGGCGACCCCGAACTGCCGCACCTGTTCTTCGTGGAAGGCGGCGCGCTGGCCGTCGAGAACGCGCTGAAGTGCGCCTTCGACTGGAAGAGCCGTCGCAACGAGGCCCAGGGCCGCTCCCCGGGGCTCGGCGCCCGGGTCCTCCACCTCACCCGGGCCTTCCACGGCCGCAGCGGCTACACCCTCTCGCTGACCAACACCGACCCGGTCAAGACCGACCGCTTCCCGCAGTTCGACTGGCCGCGGATCGACGTGCCCGCCATCCACCTCGGCGACGTCGAGGCCGCCGAGGAGCGGGCTCTCGCCCAGGCCCGGGCGGCCTTCGAACGTCACCCGCACGACATCGCCTGCTTCATCGCCGAGCCCATCCAGGGCGAGGGCGGCGACAACCACATGCGGGCCGAGTTCCTCCAGGCGATGGAACGGCTCTGCCACGAGCACGACGCCCTGTTCATCGTGGACGAGGTGCAGACCGGCGCCGGGACCACCGGCACCCCCTGGGCCCACCAGCAGCTCGGCCTGCGCCCCGACATCGTGGCCTTCGCCAAGAAGGTCCAGGTCGGCGGGATCATGGCGGGCCGCCGGGTGGACCTGGTGCCCGACAACGTCTTCCGGGTGAGCGGGCGCATCAACTCCACCTGGGGCGGCGGGCTGGTGGACATGGTCCGCTCCCGCCGGATCCTGGAGATCATCGAACGCGACGGGCTCATCGCCCGGGCCGGCGAGCTCGGCGCCGAACTCCTCGCCACGCTGCAGAAGATCCAGGCGGGCTTCCCCGAGCTGGTCGGCAGCGCCCGGGGGCGCGGCCTCATGTGCGCCTTCGACCTGCCGGACCCGGCCGCGCGCGACCGGCTGGTCACCCTGCTCCGGCAGGACGAGGGCGTGCTCGTGCTGCCCTGCGGCGAGCGGTCGGTACGGCTGCGCCCGGCCCTGTCGATCACCCGCGAGGAGCTGGAGGAGGGCACGGAGGCGATCTCCCGCGCCCTGACCACCCTGCGGGACGCGCCCTCGCGCGCCTAACCGGCCGCCCTGGACGTCCTGTCCGCGGCCCTGGCCGGGACGTCGCCCTTGCCGGACCGCTGCCGCCACAGGCCGATCGCGGTCATCCGGCAGTCGGCGCCGAGCTTGGCGTAGATCCGGTTCACGTGGTTCTTCACGGTCTTCTCACTGAGGAAGAGGTGCTGGGCGATCTGCCCGTTGGAGCGGCCCGTGGCTATCAGCTCCATGACCTCGGCCTCGCGTCTGCTCAGGCCCGCCGCGGTTCGCGGGTCGGCGGCGTGGGGGGCGTCGTCGGGTCTCATCCGGCCTCCGTGGCGGCTACACGGTCAGGTCGCCGAACCCCCCGATCTTACGGCGAGGCGATAGAAGTGAGCATAACCGGTTATATCTGGATTTGGTGATCCAGTCGCGGGTGGAAAGCGGAACGGCCGGTCCCGTAGGACCGGCCGTTCTCCGTGGGGTGAGTGAAGGGACTTGAACCCTCGACATCCAGGACCACAACCTGGCGCTCTGCCAACTGAGCTACACCCACCGCGTCTGCCGCAGCAGCACATGGAAAAGTGTAGCGGTTCCCGGGAGTCGTTTCGTACCGGGTTTCGCGAGCGCCGTCAGACCGGCTCCGCCGAGACGCCCTCGGCCAGCTCGCGGGCGGTGGCGGAGTCGGGGCCGGGCTGGGCCACGAAGACCGCCGCGCGGTAGTAGCGCAGCTCGCGGATGCTCTCGGTGATGTCGGCCAGCGCCCGGTGCCCGCCCTGCTTCTCCGGCGCGGAGAAGTACACCCGCGGGTACCACCGCCGGGACAGCTCCTTGATCGAGGACACGTCGACCATCCGGTAGTGCAGGAACGCGTCCACCTCCGGCATGTCGCGCGCGATGAAGGAGCGGTCGGTGGCGATGGAGTTGCCGCACAGCGGCGCCCGCTTCGCCTCCGGGACGTGGCCCTTGATGTAGGACAGGACCAGGGCCTCGGCCTCGGCCAGGGTCACCCCGCCCGCCAGGGACTCCAGGAGGCCGGACGCGGTGTGCATCTCCCGGACGACGTCCGACATCTGCTCCACCGCCTCCGGCGGAGGCTTGATCACCACGTCCATGCCCTCGTCGAGCTGGTTCAGCTCGCTGTCCGTGACCACGCAGGCCACCTCGACAAGGGCGTCTCGGCCGAGATCGAGCCCGGTCATCTCACAGTCGATCCAGACCAGCAGGTCACTCATAGCCTTCAGCGTAGTCCCCCCTTCAGGAGAGCTTGAGAGAGCCGACCACCCGGTCGATCACCGCGAGACCGAGATTGTCGGGCACGGACATGTACATCAGGGCCGGGCGCCTGCCCGCGCCGCGGTCCACGAGCACCATGGCGCCGCGTTCCTTCTTGAACTTCCAGCCGTTGGCCTTGGCCTCCTGGGAGAAGTCCATGTCGAAGACGAGGAGCCAGGCGTCCCTGCCGCTCACCTTGATCGCCTTGTTCTCGACGATCTTCTTGGTGTGCGGGGGGCTGTAGAAGACCGGTTCGACGCCCAGCAGCAGCGACGCGAGGGTCGCCCGCATGCCGGGGACGCCGTCGTAGCCGAACCTGTCCGGCAGCTCGCCGGTGAAGAGGTTGCCGACCCAGTCGTGGCCCTCGCCGTCGAAGTTCTTCTGGGAGATCGCCTCGACCCTGCTGCCGCCCAGGAAGCTCGTGCCGTCCGTACGGGTGCCGGGCGGCACCTTCCAGGGCTCGCCGGGGAAGTCGTACGACAGGCCGGAGGTGGAGTCGGTGATGCGCCCGTCCTCCGGCTGGGGCAGCTCGGGGCCGTCCGAGGGCGGCGACTCCGGCGTCGCCGGGTCCGACGGCGCGGGCGTCGACGGGGAGGTCGGCTCCGCGGTCGTCGGAAGCGGTGAGGGGCGGTCGTCCGCGAGGTCGCCGCCCCTGGGGATGAGGAACGCGGCGGCGACGATCACCGCGACCAGGACCACCGCGCCGACGCCGAGGATCCAGGGCCAGGGGGTGCTCCGGCGCGGCGGCGGGCCGTACGCGCCCGCGGGCAGCTGCGCCGTGACGTTCGGCGGGCCGCCCCACGGCGGCTGCCCGTACTGGCCGGGCTGTCCGTACTGGCCGTGCTGGTCGGGCCCGCCTCCCGGACCCGGCCGGCCCTGCTGGACCTCCGGAGCCGGAGGGCCTCCCGGCGGATCGGCCGGTCCCTGCCGCCCGGCCTGTCCCGGCGGCTGCGACGGGGACGCCCCCGGCTGGTCGTGCGGTCCGGTGGGGCCCGCCTGGCCGGGGAACGGTCCGGTCTGCCCGGGGGACGGTCCGGTCTGGGGCGGGGACGCCGGTCCGGCGGGGGTCTCCACCGGGTGGGTGGCGTCGGTCCACTGGTTCCCGTCCCACCACCGCAGCAGCGGTGAGCCGTAGGGATCCGGGTACCAGCCGGCGGGGGTCTGCGTGGTCATGGCCGTCAGAGTAGTAAGAACCTATTTATCCTGCATTATCGGCATATCCGGATCATGACTTGCACCGGTAGACGAAAGCGGCCCTGCCCTGGAGCTTCCCGCCCTTGGGCAGGGGAGAGAGGACCCGCAGGGTGGCGGTCCCCCGGAAGTCCCCGTCGCCGCGGACCGTCCACAGCAGGGTCACCTCGTGCGAGGTCCTCCCGGCCTCGACCTCTTCGGTCTGCTCGGTCGGCGTCCTGCGGTCGCTGCGCCGCCACTGGTAGCGGATCCTCCCGGCGGAGCCGTTGGTGGAGAGCACGCCGGTGATCCTGACGGTCGTGCCGCAGCCCTGCGGCTTCTTCGGCGCGGTCACCCGCACCCCGGTCACCGCCAGCGGCGTCCCCGGGTCCGCCGGCTCGCGGAACAGCCAGACCAGCACCCCCGCGACCACCATCAACGCGATGATCACCGAGGCGAGAGCCGTACGGCCGCGCCGGACCCTCCCGCGGGAGGCCCGCCGCCCGCGGGAGGCCGCGCCGGACGACCCGTCGCGGCCGCCCCGCCAGATCCGCGCGGCTTCGGTCTCCGCCGGCGCCCCGGACCCGAACCCCAGGACCGTGCTCTCGTCGCCGCCCGCGCGCCCGCCGCCCGCGGCGGCCGGCAGCAGCGTGGCGATCCCTCCCTCGTCCGGCAGGGGAGCCCCGGGGACGGGCCCCGGGGAAGCGTGGCCTCCGCCTGCCGCCGCCGCGCGGCCTCCGCCAGCCGGTCGCGTCCGGCGAAGCCGTCCGGCAGCAGGTCGCGCCCGGCCAGCAGGACGTCGCGGGCCTGGGCGAGGCCCCGGGCGGAGGCGGTCGCCGCGGCCCGCTCCAGGAGCCCGGCCGCCTCCGGGTACGGCGCCGCCCAGCGGGCGGCCAGCTCCGTGGCGAGCGAGGCCCACGCCGCGACGTCGTGCTCCGGAGCGGCGGGGCGGTCGTGCAGCGCCCCGGCCAGCCCGCGCTCGGCGAGCAGCGCCGACCCGTCGGCGGCGATCACCACCGTGCCCGGGTGCAGCGCACCGTGGGCCAGGCCCGCCGCGTGCAGGGTCAGGAGCGTCTGCGCGGTCTCCACCAGGACCGCGGCGGCCCCGCCCGGACCGGGACCGTGGGCGGCGGGCGGCTCGGACAGCAGGTCGGCCAGCGTGGGGGCGGCGGGTTCGGCGGTGAGCAGCCACACGTCGTCCCCGGCAGCGACCAGGTCGGCGACCGGGAGCAGCCCGCTTCGGCCGCCCCGGGCGAGCCCCAGGTCCGCGGTCACGGCCCCGGCCAGCCGTCGCCGCGCCGCCGGGTCGGCGACCGACTCGGGGAGAAGCGCAGGGCGCCGCCCGGACGCCCGTCGGCCGTCACCGCGGACCACCAGGCGCCCAGCTCGCCGGCCCGTGTCCGGTGGCCCGGCCGGAACCCGGCCGGGCCCTCCGGGCCCGGGTTCACCGCCGGGTCCGGCCGTTCGGACGCCCGCGGCGCCGTCCGGCCGCGAACGGGAGGGCGCCGCCGGTCAGCGCCCCGAGGGCGAGGAACGCGGCGGACGCGGTCGTGGCGGGCGGGGTGGGCGAGAAGCCGTTGCCTTCGCCGCCTCCGCTGTTGGTGTCCGACGGGGAGGGGCCGGGCGAGTCGTCGCCACCCCTGGTGGGGGTGGGGACGGGCCTCGGGGGCCGCGTCGCCTGCGGGGCGGAGGTCTGCGGCGTGGAGGTGGCCCGGGGCGTCGAGGTCCGCGCCGGCTGCTCACCCGAGCGGCCGACGTCGGAGGTCTCCTCCTCGGTGGTGGCCGGTGAGGCCGTCCGGGTGGGGGTGGGCCGGTGCGGGCGGCGGGTCCGCGTCGGGGTGGCCGACGGGGCCGCGGTGGTCCTGGTGGGCCGGGCGGTGGGCCTGCGCGCGGGCGACACCGGCGGCGGGCTGGCGGCGGCGGTCGCCGTGGGGGTCTCGTCGGTCGCCGACGCGCTGGGGGTGGCCTTCGCCGGGGGCTCCTCCGTCGTCTCCTCCTGCGGCTCGTCGGTCTCCTCAGGGGTGATCGACTCCACCGGATCCGAGGGGGTCGCGCTCGCGGTGGCGGCCGAGCTGCGGGCCTGGATCTCGCTGGAGCCGGAGGAGTTGACCAGCACCATCCCGATGACGCCGACCAGCGCGACGCACCCGACGCCGACCAGGATCTTGGAGGTCCGCCTGGACAGCACCGCCCGCCAGCCGTGGTCGTCCAGGTCCAGGTCCTCCGGCCCGTCCAGGTCGGCCTCGCCCGGCACCGGGTCACCCAGGTCGGTCTCGGCGAGCGAGGTGTGCGCCTCCGAGGTCGCCGACTTGCGCGGGAAGGGGAAGAGCGACGCCATGATCCCGGCCAGCGCCGCCAGGCGGCGGCGGCCCCGCTCCTCCCAGTCGGGGCCGTAGGCGTCGGCGGCCACCGCCTCCAGCTCGGTGAGGAAGGCGATGGCGGTCGGCGGGCGGTCCGCCGCGTGCTTGGCCAGGCCCCGCTCCACCAGGCCCCGCAGGGCCGAGGGCACCTCCTCCGACGGAGGGGCCGCACTCTGGTGCTGCCGGGCCAGCGCGGCGATGTTCGTCCCGCGGAACGGCCGGGTGCCCGTCAGGCACTCGAAGAACACCGCGGTGGCGGCGTAGACGTCGGTGGCCGGGGAGGCCGGGCCCCCCGACCACTGCTCCGGCGCCATGTAGGGCGGCGTGCCCGCCGGGACGTCCCCCTCGCCGGTGCGGACGGCGATGCCGAAGTCGACCAGCCGGCTCGTGCCGTCCGGCTCGATCAGGACGTTCTCCGGCTTGAAGTCGCGGTGCACGATGTTGACCTTGTGCGCGGCGGCCAGGCCGGTGAGCGCTCCCTTGAGCACCACCAGCGCGGCCTCCGGGCCGGTCGGCCCCTCCGAGCGGAGCACGGCCCGCAGCGGGACGCCGTTGACCAGCTCCATGACGATCGCGGCGCCCTCGCCGGTCTCGACGTAGTCGTAGAGCCGGACGGCGTGGGGACTGTCGAGGGTGTAGAGCACCCGGGCCTCGTGCCGGAAGCGCGCGACGAAGCCGACGTCGCCCCTGAGCCTGTCGGACAGGTATTTGATCGCGACCAGGACGTCGTCGGCGTCGTGCCGGGCCATCATCACGCGGCCGGCCGCGCCGGCGCCCAGCTCGCGGATCTCCGTGTAGCCGGGGACTCGCCATGCCGATGACGTGCCGTACATGCGGTCTCCTCAGTTGACTGGGCCCCCACCCATGAAAGACGGACCGTAGCTTAGCGACAGAACATCGGTTTCCGCGGATTAACCACAAACCGTCAGAACGCCCGGAAAACACGCCCTATCGGCCGGGGGCGGCGCGGGAGGCGATGTGTCCGGGGACGTCCACGCCCGCGGGCAGCGCGGGGTCCGCCTCCGGTTCGCCCCAGGAGGCGCGCAGCGGCAGCACACCGGCCCAGACGGGCAGCGCGTAGTCCTCCTCCTCGTCGCCCGGCGGGCCCTGCCGTACCTTCACCGACGCCTCCGCCAGGGACAGGGCCACCACGGCGGTGGCGGCGAGCTCCTTCCGTGTCGGCAGGCGGACGGCGTCCCACTGGCCGGGCGCGAGCCGCTCGGTGATCGCGCGCAGCCCCGCCAGCCGCTCCTCGGGGTCCGTCACGACGCGGGGACGGCCGTAGACCATGGCGGAGCGGTAGTTCACCGAGTGGTTGAACACCGAGCGGGCCAGCACGATCCCGTCCAGGTGGGTCACCGTCACGCACACCTCGCCCTCCCCCCGCAGCGAGGGCGAGCCGGTCGAGCCGTGCAGGTAGAGGGTGTCGTCGATGCGGCCGTAGCAGGTGGGGAGCACCGTCGGCGTCCCGTCGGACCTCACCACGCCCAGATGGCAGATCAGCCCGGCGTCCAGCACCGCGTACAGGTCCTCGCGGCCGGTCCTGGCGCGTTCCTTCATGCGGCCGGGCCGGGTGCGCGGAGTCGTGGAAAGCATGGCTCTAATCTAGGAAGAAGTGGACATAGGGAACATGGCCACTTTTCCGTGCTTCCGGGAGACCACTTTGCCGCGCACCTCCATCGACCTGCCCGTCTCGGTGGACCGCGACGCCTCCGTCCCGCTCACCGTCCAGCTCGGGAACCGGCTCCGCGCCGCCATGCGCGACGGCACCCTCAAGTCCGGCGAGCGCCTGCCCTCCACCCGCGCCCTCGCCCGCCAGCTCGCGGTCAGCCGCACCGTCGTCACCGAGGCGTACCAGCAGCTGTACGCCGAGGGCTGGCTGGACGGCCGCCACGGTTCGGGCACCTACGTGGCCGACGTGGTCGTCCACGCCCCCTCCCCGCCGGCCGCCCCCGCCGGGCCGCTCGCCTCCGCAGGGCCGGCCGCCTTCGCCGGGCCGGCCGGGGCCGCCGGAGCCGCCTGGTCCGGCGTCGTTCCGCCCGACCTCCCCGCCGGGAACGGCGCCGCTCCCGCCGGGCCCGTGATCGACCTGCGGCCCGGCCGGCCGTGGGTCCACGACTACGACCGGGCCGCCTGGCGCCGGGCCTGGCGGGCCGCCGCCGACCTGCCGCCGGGAGACGACCCCGACCCCTACGGCCTGCCCCGCCTGCGCGAGGCGCTGGCCGAGCACCTGCGCAAGACCCGGGCGGTCGCCGTGGGCCCGGAGAACATCATGGTCACCAGGGGCACCGGCAACGGCCTCGACCTCGTCGCCGCCACGCTGCTGCGCCCCGGCGACCGGGCGGGCGTCGAGGACCCCGGCTACCGCGTCGCCGGCAACGTCTTCGCCGCCCGGGGCGCCGAGATCGTGCCCTGTCCGGTGGACCGGGACGGGGTCGTCGTCGAGGAGCTCCCCGGCGACCTGCGCGTCCTCTACACCACCCCCGCCCACCAGTACCCGCTCGGCGGACGCCTGCCGATCCCGCGGCGGGAGCGCCTGCTGGCCTGGGCCCGCCGTACCGGAGCGATCGTCGTGGAGGACGACTACGACGCCGAGTTCCGCTACGACGTCGCCCCGCTGCCCGCGCTGCACTGCCTGGACCCCGGCCGCGTCGTCCTGCTCGGCACGCTGTCGAAGTCCCTGGCCCCGGACGTGGGGGTCGGCTGGCTGGTGGCCGCCCCCGACCTGCTCGCCGCCGTCGCCCGGACCCGCCACGACCTGGCCGACCGCACCGGAGGCCCGGCCCAGCAGGCGGTCGCCGTACTGCTGGAGAGGGGAGACCTGGACCGGCACCTGCGGCGCATGCGGCTGGAGTACGCCCGCCGCCGCGCCGCCGTCGTCGACGTCCTGGGCCCGCTGGTCAGCGGAGACACCGCGGGGCTGCACGTGATGATCGAGGTCCCGCCCGCCGCCGTCCCGTTCGTCGTCGCCCGCGCCGCCGAGCGGGGCGTGCTGGTCGACTGGACCGAGGGCCCGCGCCGCAGCGACCGGCCGCGCGGTCACGGGCTGGTGCTCGGGTACGGCTCCGCCTCCCTGACCGAGGTCAGGCGGGGCTCCACGGTGATCGCCGAACTGGTCGCGGCCTGGTGGGACGGGGAGGGCCGGAAAGGGGAGGCGCGGGAAGAGCCGGGGAGAACAGGGGAGACGCGGGGAGAGCGGACGGGAGAAGGCGGGAGAAGAGAGGGGCCGGCCGGAAAGGGCGCCCGGCGGTGACCCGTCTGGCGGATAAAAGCCGAATGACGTTCTAATGTTTGGTCATGAGCACGCCCGGCATCAACTGGTCCCGCCTGGTCGCCTGGATGGCGAGCAACGTCCCCGACGTGGGGGAACCCACCGGGGTCTCCCTCATCTCGGGCGGGAAGTCCAACCTGACGTATCGGATCGACACCCGAATCGACACCCGAATCGACACCGGGGACCGCGCCCTGGTCCTGCGCCGTCCCCCGCTCGGCCACGTCCTGCCCACCGCGCACGACATGCGCCGGGAGTGGCGTGTCATCTCGGCGCTGGCCGGGACGGCGGTGCCGGTGCCCGAGCCGGTCGCGCTCTGCGTCGACGAGGACGTCATCGGCGCGCCGTTCTACCTGATGGGACACGTCGAAGGGCGGGCCGTCCGGGGGCGGCAGGACGCCGAGCTGTCGCCGGAGGACGCCAGGGCGCTGTCGGAACGGCTCGCCGAGATCCTGGCGGCCATCCACGCCGTCGACTACGAGGCCGTCGGCCTGGCCGACTTCGGCCGCCCCGACGGCTACATGGTCCGCCAGCTCGAACGCTGGGGGCAGCAGTGGGAGCGCTCGAAGACCCGTGAGCTGCCCGAGTACGACCGGCTCGCCGTGCGCCTGCGCGACCGCCTGCCCGCCGCCTCCCGCGCCGCCCTCGTGCACGGCGACTACCGCCTGGACAACACGCTGGTACGGCTCGCACCCGGCGCGGCCCCGGACATCCGGGCGGTCGTCGACTGGGAGATGTCCACCCTGGGCGACCCGATCGCGGACCTCGGCCTGACGCTGACCTACTGGCACGACCCCGGCGACGACGAGCGATCGGCCCTGCCGGTCGCCGGTGACATCACCCTCACCCCCGGCTTCCTCGACAGCCGGGGGTTCGCCGAGCACTACGCCCGGGTGTCCGGCACCGACCTGGGCGACCTGGACTTCTATGTGGCGTTCGGCAACTACAAGCTGGCCGTCATCGTGGAGGGCATCCACGCCCGCTTCGTCCAGGGCAAGACGGTCGGGGAGGGGTTCGACGAGATCGGCGCCGCGGTGCCGCTGCTGGTCGCCCGGGCGCACCGGGCACTGGACGAGGGCCTCTGACGCGCGCCCGCCCCGGGTGTGCTCCCCGGCTCGTCCACCGGGGAGCATCCCGGCGTTACTTCTTCCGAAGCCCGGCGAACAGCCGCTCGGCGCCGCGGGCGTCCCACTGAAGCCGATTCCGGTCCTCGGGGTGGGTGTGCACGGGGACGGTCACGAACTCGACGTCGCCGGGCCCGACCTTCCGCAGGCTCCCGGCGACGGCGGACATCGTCTCCATGTCGAAGCCGGGGTCGGTCCTGACCCACTTGCGCGCCTCGGTGAGGAAGCCCGCCAGCTTCGCCGGATCGCCGGTCAGCTTCTCGGCCTTCTTCAGCAGGGCGCTCATCAGCTGCTGCTGGCGTTTGACGCGCATGAGGTCCGAGCCGTCCCCCAGGGCGTAGCGGACCCGCGCGTAGCCCAGCGCGGCCTCGCCGTTCAGCGTCTGCCGGCCGGCGGGGAGCCTCACCTTCGCCTTGGGGTCGTACACCGCCCGCGGCAGCGTCACCTCCACCCCGCCCAGCGCGTCCACCAGCTTCGCGAACCCGGAGAAGTCGGTCTCCATCGCGTGGTCGACGCGGATCCCGGTCAGGGACTCCACCGTCTTCCACGCGCAGTTCAGCCCGCCCTTGCCGTAGGCGGAGTTGATCATGTCGGTCCGGGCCGGTACGGGCTTCCCGCCGGGGGTCTCGCAGGAGGGGATCCGGACGATCGAGTCGCGGGGGAAGGAGACGACCGTGGCCTTCTTCCGCCCGGCGGGCAGGTGGATCAGCAGCATCGTGTCACTGCGGGCGCCGGTGCCCGCCCGGTGGCGGGGGTTGAGCGCCTCACTGTCGGTTCCGACGAACAGGATGTCGAGGGTTTCGTCCGCTCCGGGCGGGCGCTCGCCCCGCGGAGCGGTGACGGACGGGTCCCCGACGGCCGCCTGGAAGCCGTAGGTCCGGAACACCACGGGGACGGCGACGGCGGCGGCCGCGGTGACCGCGGCGGCCAGGCCGAGCGCCGCCCAGCCGCGCGTCACCCGGAGCGTCCAGAGCGGCCGGACCGCCCGGAACGTCCGGCGCGGGCCCGAGGCGGTGTCGAGGAGGCGCCGCCGCTGGTGCGCCAGCGTCGCCGGCGGCTCGTGCTCCAGGTCGCGGCCGAGGTCGCGGAGCGTCGTCAGGTCGTCCATGGTCACGCCTCCTCGTGCAGCGGGTTGGTGTCGCCGAGCGCCGCGCGCAGCTTGCGCCGGGCCCGGTTGAGGCGGGACCGCACGGTGCCGACCGGGATGTCCAGGGCGCGGGCCACCTCCTCGTACGACAGGTCGCTCCAGGCGACCAGCAGCAGGACGTCGCGGTCGCGGGCCGCGATCCCGGCCAGGGCGCGGGCGAGCGCCGGCCGGGACGCCTGGGCGGTGACCCCGGCGGCCACCCGGTCGGCGGGCGACTCCACGACGTCCTCGGGGGCGGTGCGCAGCAGCGACCGGTAGCGGGCGGCCTCGGTGCGGCGGTGCCGGGAGACCAGCCTGGTGACGATGCCGAACAGCCAGGGGCGGGCGTCCTCGCAGGCCAGGTCGTAGTTCTTCCGGCGGGCGAAGGCGACCAGGAACGTCTCGCCGACGAGGTCCTCGGCGATCTCCGGGCCGAGCCTGCGGGAGACGTACCGGTAGAGCATCGCCGCGTAGCGGTCGAACAGCGCGGAGAACGCCTCCGGCCGCGTCAGGGACTCCCTGACGAGGTCGGAGTCGAGGCTCCGGACGGTGGGCGGAGCGGTCATCGCGGGCACCATGGCATCGAGGCCGGCCTTCCGTGGGACGGGTGGTCGTGATGTATCGCCACACACCCGCCTTCGGGTTCACGCTCGGCGCCGCGCCGCCCCGGGGCGCGCCGCCGCCCGGCACACGGCTCTCCCCGGCGTACGGCTCTCCCGGGCGTACGGCGACCCCGGCGCGCCGTACGTCAGGAAGGGTCGGTGGAAGCCGCCACGGCGCGGCGGCGGGCGTCACGGCGGGAACGCCGCGCCAGCCGCCCGGTCAGCAGCGCGCCCAGCGCGGCGACCGTGGTGATGGAGGCCAGTGCGATCATCGCCCGGTCCGTCGTGAACGTGCCGCTCATGAAGAACGCCTCGCTCACGATCATCCCGATGGCCACGCTGAGGGCCAGGGCGAGCGCCGTGCTCTCCGTGGCGTCCCCGGCGTGGTCACGGCGTCCGAACAGCGGGCGAGCCAGGGCCAGCACGGCGGCCCCGGGGCAGGTGAGCATGAAGACGATCGTCACCGTGACCCGGAGGAAGCCGGGGTCGGCCACGTGCGTCACCAGCAGGGCCAGCCATCCGGTGAGGGCGAGCAGGGGCATCGGCCAGCTCGGCCGGTTCGAGGGGGTCATTTGCTCTTCTCCGGGACCAGCTCGTAGACGACGCCCCCGGAGGTGCGCAGGAGCAGCTTGAAACGGTCTGACGCGGCGGCGCCCTTGTCGATCCGGTCCACCGTCCCCTTGGGGAAGATGCCCGCCGTCTCGGTGGCGGCCTTCTGCGCCCGGTTGATGATCAGATAAGCCTTTCCTCCCGGTGGAAGCCTCGACATCAGGCTGGTCAGGGACGGTATCGGATCCTTGATCATCTCCGGCAGGGTGGGGACGTAGTCGGGCAGGTTCTTCACGGCGGTGCGTGTCGGCGGCAGCTCGTCCAGCCAGGTGTGGTCGTAGCGCTCGTAGTAGTCGTAGGCCCCCGGAAGGACGAACGTGGGCGCCACGATCTGCGAGCCGTTCGGCGCGACCTTGTAGACCGCCTGGACGAGCGCGGTCTCGGCGGAGGTGAAGTAGTTCGTCTGCTCCTTGCCGTAGTTGCCGAAGAAGAAGCCGGTGACCATCAGCAGGAAGACGAGCGGCAGCACCGCCAGGCGGATCCACTCCCGGCGGGCCGGCAGGAAGAGGGCCGCGGCCAGGAAAGCGGTCAGCGGCAGCGTGAACAGGTAGACCCGGAAGACGATCTCACCGCCGTAGCTTCCGCCGGCGAGGAACAGCAGCGGGCTCAGCCCGATCGCGACCAGCGGCAGCCACGCCCGCCTGAGCAGGTGGCGGCGTTTGTAGGCTCCGGCGAAAGCCAGCAGCCACAGGCCGGCGGACAGCGCGCGGTCGGCGTAGGCGACGATCACCTGGCCCGGGGAGGCGTCACCGAGGGCGATGAGCCCGTCGTCGAGGTTGCCGCCGGCGTCGCCGAGCGACTCCACGATGTCCCCGAAGCGTTCCTCCAGGAGCTGCCGGGCGGCCAGCAGGTCCCACCCCGCCACGACGAGCCCGGTGACCACCAGGATGCCCACGTTGCGGTGGCGGCGCAGCAGGACCAGGGAGAAGAGCGCGGCCGTCAGCACCAGCGGGGTGAGCTGGTGGGAGGAGGCGATCCCCAGGACGACGACGAACAGCAGGCACGACCAGACCAGACGGGTCCGGGTGTCGGAGACGGGCGGCGGCTCGGCGCCCAGCGCCTCGGGATCATCACCCGCCCGGATCGGCCCGCGCCGGAAGCGCCTGACCACGACCGAGAGCACGATCAGGTAGAGGACGAGGGTGGTGGCCTGCGGGGAGAAGTAGTCCTGCCCGACCCAGGAGCAGGAGAAGTACACCCACACCGCGCCCCACACGAGCTGCCGGTTGCGGGTCACCGTACGCCACAGCAGCAGCAGCGGCAGGAGCAGCGCGACGTTGAAGACGGCCGGTCCCCACACGGCGATGCCGAGGGCGTTCTCCAGCCCCGCGGCCCTCGTCATGAGGGCGAAGAAGGAGAAGAACCCGGGCCACTGGTGGTAGGCCGACAGCGGCGTGACGTCCGGGTCGGTCGCGCCGTGCCTGATCAGGTAGTCGATGACCGAGACGTGCTTCCACGCCCAGGAGTAGCGCAGCGAGGGGTAGAGCAGGGCGGGGGTCGCGTGGAGTACGGCGATCAGCACGAGCACGTAGCCCGCGTGCCATAACTCCAGCGCCTCCCGGTCACCCAGCAAACAGACGAACCCGATCACCATGACCGCGATCGCCAGCCAGAACGTGACCGGCATGACCGTTATCAGCCCGAGATCGGTCATCCCGTCGAGATGGACGCCGCGGAGCGACAACCCCCACAGGATGCTGGCCAGCGGCAGCGACGTGCGGGAGACGAACCAGGTCAGGGTGTTCACCTGCCGGGCGGTCCCCTCGGTGCGCGTGGTGCGCAGCCGCCGGGCGACGTAACCGGCGTTGACCGTCAGCAGGCCGAGGAGCATCACCATCAGGGCCTTCCAGCCCTTGACGTCCACCGGGCCGGTGAAGGTGACGGCCCGGAAGATCGCCCTGGGCAGCCCGGCCCTGACGGGCGCCAGGTGGGCCAGCGCCCCCTCCCGCCCGCTGGCCCGCTGCGGCACGCCCGCCTGCGACCGGCCCTCGGCGAAGCACCGGGCCAGGAAGTAGGAGAGGCGGGCCCGGCGCGGCGGGACGTTCAGCCGCACCGCGGCCGAGGGCTCGTGGACCAGCTTCGCCTCGGGCGCGAGCTCCCGCAGGCGCGAACGGAGCTCGGTCGCGGTCCCCCCGGCGGGCTCGGCGGCGGCGTCGCCCGCCCGGCGGTCCAGCGTCTCGGGGAAGCCGCCCGCCTCGGTCAGCGTCCGGCGCCGGAACGACAGGGCGCCGCCGTACAGGTCGTCGATCTCCTCGGTCTCGTCGGGCGAGCCGGTGCACGGCACCCCCAGGACCCAGGACAGCTCGGTGGGGAACCAGTCGGGACGGCCGGCGCTCCAGCGCGGCGTCACCCGGCCGCGCACCGCGACCACGTCGTCGTCGGCGTAGGCGGCCAGCAGGGACGCCGACCAGCCCGGCTCGGGCAGGGAGCCCTCGTCCAGGAACGCGATCACGTCGCCGTGCGCGTTCGCCAGCCCGAGGTTGCGCGCCGCGGCCGAGCCGCCCGCCTCGCGTCCCGGCAGCACCGTGACGCCGGCGAGTTCGGTCTCGGCCCAGGAGGCCAGCTCAGGGCACTGGTCGACGACCAGGATGATCTCCTCGGGCGCCGGGTCCTGGGCGCGCAGCGCCGCGACCGTGGCGGTCAGCCGGGCCCGGGAGTCCATGGAGTCGCCGGCGAGGACCACCGACAGGGACGGGTCCGCGGTCCGCACCGCCGTCCTCGTGGCCGTCCGCACCGAACCGGCGGCCGGCGAGGTGGACGATCCGGCGGACGGTACGGAGGACCCGCGGGCCTGTCCGCTCAGGAGGTCGGCCGGGATGCGCCAGCTCACGGTGGCGTCGTCGTCCTCTATGGGAAGAGCGACGACGACGAGTTCCTCGTCCCCCTCGTCCTCCCCGGCCTTCTCGCCGGGCGCGTCGCCTTCGTCGCTGTCGTCGCTCTCGTCCTCGGGTGAGGCGTCGCCGGACGGGGTCCGGGGCGGGGCGTCGTCCGCTTTCCCGCTCTCCGCGTCCTCGTCACCGGGCGAGGCGCCCGCGTCCTCGTCCGCGTCTTCGAGGAGGATCTCGATCTCGTCCTCGTCGGCGGACTCGCCCCCGTCAGAGGGCCCGTGGGCGGTCTCGTCATCGCCGGAGGGTCCGTCGATGGCCTCGTCGTCAGTGGAGGGCCCGTCCGCGGTCTCGTCGTCACCGGAGGGTCCGTCGGTGGCCTCGTCGTCAGTGGAGGGCCCGTCCGCGGGCCCCTCTCCGGCGGGTCCGTCACCGGCAGGTCCGTCAGCGTCGGGGACCCCGTCCCCCGTTTCGTCCCCGACCCCGGCGAAGTCCTCGTTCCGCAGGGCACGCCACACGGGCCAGGGGGGAGACTCGTCCTTCTCGCCGTCCGTGCGATCCGGGGCCGCTCCGCCGGCCGTACGGTCCGAGTCGGCGGCGTCCGAAGGTTCCCCGGCCACGGTCGTGCGATCCGAAGGCTTCTCGGACGCGGCCGTGCGGTCCGAGGGCTTCTCGGACGCGGTCCCGCCGTCCGAGGGTTCCCCCTCGCCCGGGGGCTCCACGTGGTCCGGGGTCTTCTCGTCGTCCGGGGAGCGTTCCGGCGTTCCGGACGTCCCGGTCTCCGCGGGGTGGCCGGGGGGCGCGGCCGGGGTGGACGGCGGTCGTGCGAACACTCGGGTGGCCGGTTCCTCGATCACTTCTTCGGCCTTCCTGCCCTCCACGCTCGCCCTTTCCCGGTCCCCGCCATGTCAATGCCAGACCACGACTTTACTCCGCGCGGATTCTTCTCCGTGCGTGTCGGCCGGGACTCCCGCCTGGCGTGTTCCGCCGGGATCCACCCCGTTCCCGGCATACCGCCGTCCGGGGACGATCCGGACGGGGGTATGCCGTCCGCTCAGCCCGTGGCCTGCGCCGCGTCGCCCTGGGCCGCGCCCGGCTGCTTGAAGTAGGGGTCCCGGCCGGCCTCGGCGAACGCCTCCATGACACCGGAACCGGTCAGCCGGAAGTCACAGGAGTCGCCGTCGACGTTGTTCCACTGGATGAACGCCTTGAGGTTGGGCATGGTCTTCGCCACATTCGGGATGTCGCGGTACCAGTCGGCCCGTGCCGAGGAGTCGCCCTTGTCGCTCTCGGTGCCGTACTCGGCCAGCATCATCGGCTTGCCCGCGAAGCCGTTCTCCTGGAACCAGTCGTAGGTCGGCCTCACGGTCTCCTCGAAGTTCTGCCAGGAGGCGTTGCGGCAGGAGGCGAAGTTGTAGGGGTCGTAGCTGATCCAGTCGACGTACTCGTCGCCCGGGTAGTACGCCTTCCACCGGTCGCGGAACGGGTAGTAGCCGGTGACGCCCCAGACCCAGACGGCGTTGGTCGCGCCCTCCCGGCGGAAGCCGTCGACGATGCGCTTGTAGGCCGCGATGTAGTCCTTCGGGTCCTGGCCGGTCTCGTCGCGGTCCTTCTCGCCGTCGAAGCCGACCAGGACGGGCTTGCCGTACTCCTTGACCCGGGCGGCCTGGTCGGTGATGGCCTGGTCGTAGTATCCGGCCGCGATCTCCCGCCAGGGGATGTCGAGGTTGTCGCTCCAGATCGACGACTCCCAGCCGAGGAACGTGATGCGGTCGGAGCTCAGCGCGACCTCGCCGTCCCGGAAGAACCGTCCTGCCTCACTGTCGGACATGTCGTGGTAGCTGATAGTGACATCCAGCTTGCGGCCGATCTGCTTCTCGATGCCCTCCACGCCGGAGACGAGCTCGGCGTCGCTGGACACCGGCACGTGCATGCCCCACCAGGCCCCGCAGGGCGGCACGAGCTTGTCGGTGGGGGCGCAAGAGGCGGGCGGGGTGCTCTCCCCGGGGATCGTCGGGGGAGGAGGGGGCGCGGCGGTCTCGTTGCTCCCGCCGCCCCTGGAGACGAGCGCGTAGACGCCCGCCGCGACCACGAGGACGACGGCCAGGGTGGCGAGCAGCCACCGTGAGGCCGGGGACTTCGCCGCGGCTCCGGCGCGCTTTCTGTTTCCAGGCTGGATCATGAATCCGTCCGAGTGGGTGAGGCCGGTGGACCGGTGATGATCAACATAGAGCGCGGCTTTCCGGGTCGTTCGAGTTTTAATTGATTTTTATATGAGATCATGCTCGTCCGTTGTTATGGCGAGCATAAGGAAAAGTGCTTAGCCGCAGGTGATCGCCGTTCTGGCCGTTTCTTACGGTTTCCTGTGAATCCGTGAACCCACGGATTCCGCCGGATTCCGCCGGGGGTGCTCCGGTCCCACCGTGGACGCGAGCCCGCCGCCGCGGGGCCCGCGTCCTTCAGATGCCGCGGCCGATCCGCTGCAGCCGGCTCACGATCGCGTCGGCGGGCACCCCGGCGGTCACGGCCAGCGCGAGGTAGGCACGCGGCTCCCAGGGACGCTTGCGGACGGTGCGGCCGATCCAGCGCAGCGCCTGCGACGAGTGGCCCAGGGACGCCTCGGCGAAGGCGATCTTCCCGGCGAGCTGCGCGTAGCCGCCCGCCCCGGAGAACTCCGGATACCGGTCCAGCATCCAGCGCAGTGCCTCGGAGATGGTCGCGCTGGTGTCGACGATGGAGAAATAGGAGGAGTTGTGCATCCGCAGCCGCGTCCCGACCTCGGTGAGGTTGACGATCGGCCCCATCTTGGCGGCGCGGAGCAGCAGCTCGTAGTCCTCGCCGTAGCCGCCGGGCAGCTCCTCGCTGACCAGCCCGAAGCCGTTCACCAGCGCCTCGCGCCGCATCAGGTAGGTCGAGGGGTGCATCGTGGGGAGCTGCTTGTTCAGCAGGTCGCGCAGGGTCACCGACGTCAGGGGGATCGACCTGGGGTAGGAGACGCGGTCGTTGAACAGCTCGACCCCGCACGTCACGAAGTGCCCGTCGCCGAGCGCGGCCACCTGGGCGCGGAGCTTGTGCGGCAGCCACAGGTCGGTGTCGTCGCAGAAGGCGACCAGCTCGCTGTCGGCCATGAGACTGCCGGTGTTGCGGGCTCCGGCGATCCC
The DNA here is from genome assembly GCF_050942225.1 of Streptosporangium sandarakinum. Taxonomy (NCBI): domain Bacteria; kingdom Bacillati; phylum Actinomycetota; class Actinomycetes; order Streptosporangiales; family Streptosporangiaceae; genus Streptosporangium; species Streptosporangium sandarakinum. Next base: position 6,490,017 of record NZ_CP192034.1, on the reverse strand, counting down.
CGGCTGCCGCTTGTTCGGGGTGACCAGCACGCGGCGGCCCGGGGTGTCGGACACGAACGACTCGTCCGGGTCGCTCTGGTCGAACACCGCGATACAGGTCACGTCGCCCGGGTAGTCCTGGCCGAGGATCGAGCCGATCGTCTCCCGGAGCATGTCCGGGCGGTTACGGGTGGGAATGACTGCGGTGACCGCCGGCCAGTCGTTCACGATGGGTCCTTTCGATGGAGCTTGAGCCGTGGGGGGACGCAGGTCGAGCCCCGCGGCGGCAGTCTAGGCGGTTCAGGCCGCCGTTCTCAGGGTCTCGTCCGTCGCGGAGACGGCCGGCTCGGGCCCGCGCCGGGTCCTGCGCGCCGGTACCAGCGCCAGCGCGGCGGCGCACAGGCCGAGCAGGACGGCCAGGGCCACCTGCGGGGAACCCGCCGAGACGAGCCGGAAGACGATCGTCACCAGCATCACCGCGGGCCAGCGCAGCCGCCCGCCCGGACGGATCGTCCGTACGGCCAGCGCCGTCGGGGCCAGCGCGGCCACGGCGAAGGCGGCCGGCGCCCACGCCAGCAGCCAGGTGGGGTCGGTCAGGCCCAGGGCGCGCGCCAGGAAGGCCGGCAGGGCCAGCAGCAGGTCGCCGCCCGTGGCCTCGCCGGTGGTCATGATGCGCGTCACCCGGCCGGCGAGCTCCGCGGCCGGGCCGGTCTGCGCCGCCGTGGCGTTCAGGCACACCGCGACCGCGACGAGCTGCGTCCACAGCACCGGACGGCGGCGGTTCATCAGCAGTTCGGCGGCGAAGGCCACGATCACCAGCCCGGCGGCCGCGACGGCCGCGGTGGTGGACGGGAACGACAGGGCGCCGCCGGCCAGGGCGGCCAGCGCGGCCACGGCCAGCCCCTCGGCGGTGATCAGCGGCGGCAGCCAGGCCCTGGCCCGCACCACCAGGGGCACGCGGGGCCGTGCGGGCGCCGCCTCCCGTCCGGCGGCCCGTCCCGGGTCGTGGGCGGCCGACGCCACGGTCGCCACGGTGGGCTGGGCGTCCACGATCATCATGACCAGGGTCGGGGTCTCGTCCGGCGAGAGCTCGGCCTCCGCGGCCGGGGCCCGCGGCGCCGCGCGCAGCACGGAGACCAGGCCGGGCGCGACGATGGCCACCACGACCAGCTGGGCGGTCAGCGTGCCGAAGCCCACGCCGGTGATGCCGTAGAGCCGGAAGAAGACGAACGACAGCCCCACGACCAGGACGCACAGGAGCGCCTGGAGCATCAGGAGCGTCCGCACCCGGCTGCGCGCGCGGAGCACGCCGAGGTAGATCTCGATCACCGCGTGCGGCAGGCACGCGAGGGCCAGCAGCCGCATCACCGCCGCCCCGTGCTCGGCGTAGGCGGCGCCCCAGCCCAGGCGCAGGATGAGCGGCGCGCTCAGCGCGGTCACGGTGACCACCGGGACCAGCAGCATCAGGGTCCGCCGCAGCGCGAGGCGGCACTTGCCGGCCAGCAGCGAGGGGTCGCCGGAGCCCTCGATGGTCAGCGAGATGGCCATGTTGAGGGCGAGCATGTCGAAGACGCCGACGAGTGTGACGGCCGCGCCGTAGTATCCGGCCATCTCCGCGTTGACGCCGCCGGACACGATCACCGGCATGAGGTAGACGCTGATGAGGGTGAGCAGCGTTCCGGGGAAGTCCCCGGCGAGGAAGCGGCCGATACGGCGCGGGCGGGGCGGGGTGCGGTGGGCGCCCCGGGCGGCGGCCAGCGGGGACAGCCTGCCGAAGATCGCGATGCTGATCGGCACGACGGTGAACGCCACCGGGATCGTCCAGGCCAGGAAGATCCCGGTGCCGGGGAAGATCGGGGCCAGCACCGCCACCAGGACGATCTTGGCGATTCCGACGCCCACCCCGATCAGCGGCACCCAGGTGGCCTTGCCCAGCGTGGTGAGCACCACGTCCTGGAGGGTGAAGACCGACCACAGGACGACCGAGAGCAGGAACCACCCGGCCGTGCCGATCCCGTGCAGGCTCCCGTAGTTGGAACCCCACTGGTCGAGCGTGGTCAGGAAGAAGCCGGTGGCCAGGGCGGCCGCGCCGCCGCCCACGAGGTAGGCGGCGCCGACGAGCCGCCCGGTCGCCCGCCCGCCCTCGGGCAGGAACCGGGTCAGCGCGCCGACGAACCCGAACGCGGTCATCGCGGCGAGCAGGCGCATCGCGGCGATGAGCGCGAAGGAGCGGCCGTAGTCGCCCTCGTCGTAGAACCGCGCGGCCACCGTCCAGTAGGCGAGCCCCAGGGCGCCCGCGGCGCCCGCGTTGACGATCAGCGAGTAGGCGTTGCGCAGCAGGGGATCGTTGAGGTCCTTGGGAAGACGGCTCCACAGGTTCTTCAGCGGTCCGCCCCGCGTCGCCCGGGTCCCCGTCGTTCCGCCGGAGAGACTCGTGTCACTCACCTGCCGTTACCCGCCCCCGCGTGTACATCGTCGAGACCTGGCGCAACCCGTAGCGCGCGCGGCGCACCAGCGCGTAGCCCTTGGTGAGGGCCCGCTCCCGCAGATAGAGCAGCGGGATCCCCTCTCCCTCGACGGCCCTGGCGAACTTCGTCATGGACGTCCGCTCGGTGACCGTCAGGCGGGGGATCGTGAGCATCTCGTCGCCTTCCTCGAAGGCGTCGTTCGCCACCGCACAGGCGGTCCAGTACCCGGCCCGGCGCACCTCCCGGCGCACCCGCGCGCTGGAGTAGCCGTAGGGGTAGGCCATCGTGGCCACCGGGCGGTCGATCTGGTCCTCCAGGAGGGCCCTGTTGGTGCGCAGCTCGTTGCGGAGCTCGGCGTCGGGGAGCTGGTCGAGCTGCGGGTGGCTGTGGCTGTGCCCGCCGATCTCGATGCCGCAGGAGACGGCCTCGCGGACCTGGCTCCAGGTCAGCATCGGAGCCAGCCTGCGCCCGGCCTCGTCGGGGCCGGCGTCCTGGATCCAGCCGCTGGTCACGAAGACCGTGGCCGGGTAACCGAACCGGTCGAGGACCGGCAGCGCCTCGCTGTGGAAGTCGGCGTAGCCGTCGTCGAAGGTGATCGCCACCGGCTTGGCCGGCAGCTTCCCGGTCCGGTGCACTCCCGCGACCAGGTCCGACAGCGTCATCGGGGTGAAGCCCCGGTCGCGCAGCAGACCGAGCTGCTCGGCGAAGCGCCGCGGCGAGACGGCCAGCGGCCGGGTCTCGTCGTTCGGGGTGTCGCTCACCGAGTGGTACATCAGGATCGGAACGCCGGTCATGACCGTCCCAGCCTCAGCCGCGCGGTGCCCACGGCGTACCCCCAGGCGGTCCAGGCCAGGCCGACCACGATCGCCCCGGCCCGGCCGAGGCCGGCGAGGTCGCCCCGCAGCGCCGCGCCGACGCCGCGCAGCACCCCCAGGGGCAGCGTCTTCGTCGCGTAGCTGCGCTCGCTCGACAGCCCGTCCTCGGTGCCGACGCTGGAGGCGACCAGGGCCTTGGACAGGCCCTCGGCGTAGCAGCGCGACCGGAAGTAGGCGAAGCCCATCCGGGGGGCGGGGACCTTGTGGCCGATCACCGCCCCCGGCTCGAACAGCATCACCGAGCCGGGACGCCGCTGGGACAGGCGGATGCAGAACTCGGTCTCCTCGCAGCCCAGCGGGCGGCTCTTGCGGCCCTGCACGCTGCGGCCGATCCCGGTGTGGAAGCCGCCGACCTCGCCGACGACCTCGCGGCGGAAGGCGGCGTTGCCGCCCATGACGTTGCGGATCGGCGCCCGGACCGTGGGCATGCCCCGGTAGGTGCAGCCCACGGTCCAGTCGAACTCCTCGGGGAACCAGCGGGGGCGGCGCCCCGTGGCCCACAGAGGCCTGGTCAGCCCGCCCACCCCCACGACGGACGGGGTCTGGAAGCCCTCCTCCAAAGCCTCCAGCCAGCCAGGCTCCGCCACCGCGTCGTCGTCCAGATAGGCCACGACGTCGCCGGTGGCGATCTCCGCGCCGGTGTTCTTGCCACCGGACAGGCCCTTCTGGTGCGTGTTCTCCACCACGACCACGTCCGGATACTCCCGCTTGAGTCTCAGATGCAGGTCCGGATTGTGGTCGACCACGAGGATGATCTCGTGCGGCGTGCGCCGCTGGTCCCGCACGGACCGGACGGCCGCCCGGATGTCCTCCCAGCGGTCCTCGGTGTAGACGCAGATGACGACACTGATCTTCATGGTTATGCCGCGCCCTGATCCGCCGCGGGGGTGGTCGCGGGCTCCGGCAGCGCGGCGGACGGACGCCGGTAACGCTCGCGCAGGATGGTGCGCAGCACGCGCAGGCCGTCGCGGACGACGTGCAGGTTGCTCTGGCCGTGGATCCGGCACCGCTCGTGGCTGGGCACCTCCTGGATGCGCAGCCCGGCCTTGACGGCGCGGATGTTCATCAGCGTCTCGACCTCGAAACCCTCGCAGTCGAGGTCGAGGGCCGGCAGGTGCCGGGCCCAGAAGGCGTTGTAGCCGTAGCACAGGTCGGTGTAGCGGGTGCCGTAGAACCAGTTCACCAGCGTGGTCAGGACCGTGTTGCCGAACCGGCGGCTGAAGGTCAGGTCGTCGCTGCCGCCGCCGGCGGCGTAGCGCGACCCCTTGACGAAGTCGGCGCCGGTGACCAGGGCGCCCACGAACTGGATGATCTCGCGGCCGTCGGTGGAGCCGTCGGCGTCGATCATCACGATGATGTCGCCGGTGCACGCGGCGAAGCCCGCCGAGAGCGCGTCGCCCTTGCCCTTGCCGCGCTGGGTGACGACCTTCACGTTGGGACGCAGCCGCCGGGCCACGGCGACGGTGTCGTCCACCGAGTTGCCGTCCACCAGGACGATCTCGTCGATCCACTGCGGCAGCGTGGCGAAGACGTGTGGGAGGTTCTCCGCCTCGTTCATCGCGGGCACGACGACGCTGACGGTCGGGGAGACGGCCACGTGCGGGGTGATGGGGGTGAAGCGCTCGATGGGCGGTACCGAGCGCAGCACGCCGAGCTGCTTGGAGTTCTGTCTGACGGTGTCAGGGTTCATGATGACGGATGTTCCTTTGGTCCTTCCGCCCGCTCGCCCTCACTCGGGAAATGAGAACGGCGCGGCTTCGATAGAGGGAGCCTTGCGTTGGGGACAGGGACAGGGGCTGGAGGGGAGAAAATGGGGCCGGGAGGTTCAGCGCGCCCGAGACGACTCCGGGGCGGGCCGTTCCGGCGCGGCGGATCGTTCCGGAGCGGCGGGCTGCGACGCGAGGCCGGCCTCCCGCGGGGCGGGGCGCGCCTGGAGGCTCGACCGTGCCCGGCCGTAGCTCTTGAGCACCCGGTCGGCCGCGCGGAACAGCGTGGGGTTCTCCACCACGACGGCGCGGAGCCGGTTCACCGGTACCCGTCGCAGCCACTGGGCGGCCGCGACGGGGGACGGCCGCGAGACGCGCGCCTCGGCGACCATGACGGAGCCGGTCTTGAGCCAGTCCTTGTACTCGCGCCCGCCCTTGCCCATGTCCACCTGCTCAAGGCCCGCCGCGGCGGCGTGCTCGGCCATGTGCAGGTGGTGCATGATCCCGGGCGAGTACCGCGCGTACTCGGGGTCGTAGGCGGGGAACCACCCGACGAGGGTGGTCTCCGTACGGAGGCCGAAGTGCCCGGCGACGGGGGTGTCACCGGCGTAGAGCATCGTCAGGACGCCGGCGAAGCCGTCCGACGGCCGGGCGTGCAGCTCCTCGACGAGCCGGACGATCCACGGCTGGGCGAAACGGTCCACGCGGCCGGTCCGCCGGTACTGGTCGGACTTCCAGTCGAGCAGCGTGCGCAGCGTCGCGGGGTCGGCGGAGTCGTACTCGAAGCGGATCTCGCCCTGCTCGCGGCCGAGCTTGCGCTCCTTGTAGCGGACCGTCTTGTAGTTCTTGGCGGACTGGGCGCGCACCTGCTCGATGTAGGCGTCGAAGCCGCCGCGGAGATCCATGAGCGGGGCCGGCCGTACATCCGTCTCGTACGGGGCGAACGTCGGCTGGCCCGGGACCAGGTACTCGAACTCGAGGGCCGAGATCCCGCAGCCCCGCAGCAGCTCGCGGGAGTCGAGCCGCAGACCCGGTACGGAGATCAGCCCGTGGCAGGTGGTCAGGAAGCCGCCCAGCGGTCTGCCGACGCCCAGGCCGTGCCGCTCGTAGGGGAAGAACCCGGCGACGGTCCCGCCGTCCTCGATCACGGCGACCCGCACGTAGTCGCGCAGCCGGCCCATGGCCTGGGTGAACTCCACCGACAGGAAGGGGTTGTCGAGGCTGGGAGAGGCCTTCTGGAGCTCGCGCCACCGTGACGCCTCGGACTCCCCGAGATCCCTCGGACTCACGACGGTGATCTTCACTTCGACCCGGCCCCCTGTTCGGTCTGCAAGCGTGCGTTCTTCGGCTGCAGCAGGCGTAGTACGTAGATGAAGCCGCTGAGCACCGCGATCGTCGCCACTCCGGCGCGAGGCGACCATGCGTCAAGGATCAGCATCGAGGTGGCAAGGGAAACGTTCATGACCAGACTTGCCGCTACCCCGGTCGATATTGCCGCGAGAGGGTCACGATCACGCAACAGTCCTACCACGGCAACCCCGGGGGTAAGCAAAATGAACAAACCCGTCAATACCGGACGCAGTGGGGTGTCGAACCCCGTCAGCGCGATCACTGCGCCCGCGGCGCAGGCCGGCACCAGGATCCACCTGAGCACCACGCGGTGACCCGGCATCTCCTGGCTCCCCGATCCGATCTCGTCTTCGCACTCTTCTTCGCACGGTTGATCGCAACCTCATGTGACCAACCACTGCACCGCACGTCAATGCCGACGCCTGGCGGAAGTTTCCGGTTTACCGGATCGCAAAAGGAAGTGCCGAATCCAGTCAGCGAAAGGTCACGAGATCAGGTCGCCTCCGGCGCGGACGGGACGTCCGCGGAAGTGGCCGCCGAGGGGTCGGACGAGGGGACGGGCAGCGGGTCGCCCGGCGGGTCATCATCCTCCTGACCAGGCACTTCCCAAGAAAGAGCACAGCCGAGGGTGCGGCCCGCGGCCCTGATGGAGACCCGGCCGGAACCGCTCTCGCTCGGATCGGCGGCTGTGACCCATATCACAGCCCTTCCACCGGCCGTCAACCGGCCCGAGGCGGGGCTGACATCCAGCCCGCCGGAGGCGGACGCCGACCACGACAGCGCGCCGCCGCTCGCCGTCAGGAGGACCCGCCCCGCGCCCCTGCCGAGGTCCGCCGGGCACGAGACGGCCGGCCGCCCGGCCGCCGGGGTCGCGGAGGCGCGGCGCGAGGGGCTGCGCCGGGGAGCGGGCCGCGGCGGGGCCGGCCGGGCCGGGCCGGCGGCCCGCGAGGGGGTGGGGACGGCCGGGGCGGACGTCCTGGACCCGCCGGCCCCGTCCGCTCCGCCGTCCTCTCCGTCCTCCCCGTCCCCGGTCGGCTCCGGGGCCGCCGGCGCGGTCTCCCCGTCGTCCGCCGGGTCATCGGGCACCGGCTCGGAAGGGTCCGCCTCCGGTCCCGGCTCCAGGGAGATCACGGCGGGCTCCCCGGCGGGCGCGGCGCCATGCGGCGGGCCACCGGCGAAGCCGCCCCCGGTGACGGCCACCATCACCCCGGTCGCGGCCAGCACGCACGCCGCCGCCACGACCACCGGCTTCGCCCCCGCGGGGCACGCCGCGCGGCCCCATCCGCCCGGCCCGCGGTCTCACGTCCCCGGCCCGCCTTCGCGCGCCGCGCCCCCGCCGTACGGCGCCGCCCCCCGCGCTCCCCGGCGGCCACCGGGAACCCCGACCGGTCGAAGCGGCCGACCGGCCAGGCCGCGGCGGCCCGGGCGTCGCGCAGCTCCGGGTTCACGCAGGTCTCCACGACCCGGCGGCGCAGGGACAGCGGCGCGAAGGCCGCCGGCACCAGGTCGAGCAGCCGCTCGGCCGAGACGTGCCGGCCGCGCCGCTCCACGCAGACCTCGCACCGGCCGATGTGGCTCGACAGCCGCCTGCGCAGCATGGCCGGCAGCGGGCCCTCCAGCGAGTCCACCATGGCCGACAGGTCCGGGCAGTGCGCCCGGCCGACCTTGGCCAGCACCACCGCGGCGGCGGTGTTCTCCAGGTGGTCGCGGGCGCGGGCGAGCCGGGCGGCGGCCTGCCGGGAGCTCAGGCCCAGCACGGCGCCGGCCTCCGCCGCGTCGAGACCGTGCCGGACCGACAGCAGCAGCGCCTCGCGCTCCTGCCCGCCCAGCTCGGCCAGGGCCTCGTGCACCAGGAGGGCCAGCTCCCGCTCACCGGGGTCGTCGGGGAGGTCGCCGGGGTCCAGCACCGCGGTGCGGGCCGGCTCCCGCGGGGTCCGGGACCGCTCCGCGCACTCCACCCGGGTCAGCGCGTACAGCCATGGGCGCAGCCGTTCCGGCTCGCGCAGCAGGCCGACCCGCTCCCGGGCGGTGACCAGGGCGTCGTGCACGGCGTCGGCCGCGTCGCCGGCCGCGCCGTCACGGTCGCCCAGCAGCGAGCGGGCGTAGTCGTAGAGACGTTCGGCATAGGAGTCGTAGAGGCCCGCCGCCGCCGTCGCGTCGGCACGCCGGAGCTCCTCCACCAGTCGCTGATCGTCGGTTCGGCCCACGGCCGGCCATCCGGGCACGTACATTCCTCCCCGCGGGACGGGCTCGTTCGTTCACGGGCCACGCCCGAGACCCCATACGCGTAGGAGACGCCACCCCCGGGCGGCGGGTTGTCCTGATCGCCCCATCCCATGCCGACACGGCATGAACTGGTAAAACAGTGATTGATGGGGCTGTTGTGAATGCCTCGCGACGCCCGTCACAGCACCCGTCACAGCACCCGTCGCGGGGCCGTTCGGGACCGGAGGGCTCAGCAGTCCGGCAGGCAGGTGCGGCGCCGCATGCCCTCCAGGAAGAACGCGCGGACCTGGAGGATGTCCTTGGCGATGAACGCCTCGCCGCCGGTGGCCTTGGCCAGCGCGTCCATCCGGGCCTTGCCCCGGGCGGCGTCCGGCCCGAAGGCGATGAGCAGGATGCTGACCGGCTTGTCCGGGTCGTAGGTCTTGCGCAGGTACTTCAGGATCTCCGCGTCGGACAGGCCCCCGCCGGGGTCGTCGTCGCCCGCGCCGTCGGTCAGCACCAGAACCGTGTTGATCTTGTCGCTCCGGTACTCCTCGGTCATCTGCTCGTAGGCGGCCCGGAGCGTGTCGTTCAGCCCGGTGTCGCCGGTGGGCACGGCCCGGATCGCCGAGAGCCTCCGGGCCAGCAGGTCCTTGCGGAGCACGCCGTCGACGCGCTCGGCCAGCGGGCCGACCGGGACCGTCTTCCGGAAGTCCACCCCCGGGCCGTCGAGGTCCGTAGAGAACTCCCAGACGCCGATCTCGCTTTTGGGCGGGAACAGCCGCATGCCCTCGATGGCGATCCTGGAGATCACCTCCATCCGGTCGCGCCCGGTGCCGGGGACCGGCAGGGCCATCGTGCCGGAGACGTCCACCAGCGCCAGCAGCCGCGTGCCGAGGTTCAGCCGCGACCACGACCGCGTCATCCGCGCGATCTCCGCGGGACCGGGCGTCTCCAGCCGCCGGGGCGCCTCGGCCCTGAAACCGCCGGCGGCGGACAGCGCCGCGCCGGCCGTGCCGTCCGGGGCGCGGAAACCCTGGCCGCGCAGCACCTCGCGGGCCGCCTCGGTGCCGAACTCGGCGGCGAACGCCGCCGCCGCCCGGCGCACGGCCGGGTCGTCGCCGATGACCACCATCGGGTAGTCCAGGTCGAGGGTCCCCTCGGCCGGGTAGAGCGGCACGACCGGGACCTCGGGCCCGCCCGCCGCGCCGAACGCCCACACGGCCTGCTCGGAGGCGACGCCCACGGGGGCGCGGCTGCCCTTGACGCCGAGGCTCGACAGCAGCGCCTCCGGGTCGCGGACCGCGGAGCCGGACAGCGTCTTCAGCGCGCCGGCGAGCTGCTCCTGGCTCGTCCCGGCCGCCGTGGCCGCTCCGGAGGCGGCCAGGAGCGCGCCCAGCCCGGCCGCGTTGGCCGCGGGGTCGAGCGCGAGCACCCGCACCTCGCGGCCCGGCCCCTCGACGTTGGCGACGTTCGCGGCGTCGACCACGCCGCGCCAGCTCACCTCGCCGAGGTTCTTCCGCAGGTCGCCGACCACGGCCTCGGACGCCGCCAGGACGACGGGGGAGCGGGCGAGCGACGCGCCGGGGGCCGGCACGCCGGGGTTCCTCTCCCGCAGCCCGGTCACCCACAGCGACGAGTCGGGGATCCACACGTCCATCGCGCCCGGCGTGCCGGCGCCGTCCTCCAGCGCGGAGGCCACGGTCGCCGGCGCCTCCTTCGTCACCGCGACCTTGACGCAGCGGCCGCCGACGTCGTGCCGGGCCCTGGTGAAGCGCTCTGCGATCCGGGACACGGCCGGCGCGATGTCCGGCGAGGCGGTGACGCGCACCGCGACCTGCCCCCCGGTGCACCCCCGGTCCCGGTTGACGACCACGAAGGCGGCGACGCCCAGCAGTACGGCCAGCGCGACCGCGCCGGCCAGCGGGGCGAGCACCATGCCGGGCCGGGTACGGCGCCGCCTGGCCGGCCGGGGAGAGGGGGACGGGTGGCCGTCGTCGAGTTCATCCGTCCGGTGGCGTCCGCCCACGATGCCCTCTCAGGGGTTCGAAGTCCGATGCTGGGCACGCTACGCCGATCCGCCCCGGCGACCGCGCCGGGCTCGTCCTTTCCGGGGATGCCGCCGTCCGGTGGCGTCCGGAGGCGTCCGCGCGGGCGGTCTCGCCACGCCGGGAGACCCGCCGCGCCGACCCGCCGGTACGGCGGGCACGACGTGCGGAACGCGCCTTGGCCGGTCACCTTATAGGCAGATGTCCAGCAATGTGCGGGGAACTGTACTGGGAATAACCGGTGCGACGAAACACCACTCGTGGTGCGGAGATCACAGCGTGTGCCGGGATGAGCCCTTCGCGGGTCCTCAGTGGTGGCAGCAGGCGTGCCCGCGCCAGGCCCGGCGGCCCTCGCGCACGGCGACCGCCGCCAGCAGCGTCGCCACGGCGGGATCGGCCCACCACCAGCCGGCCTCGTTCAGCGCCAGCCCCGCGAGCACCCCGGCGGCCAGCGCGGCGCACAGCAGGTTCTGGGTGCCCTCGCCCGAGGTGGCCGCCGAGCCCAGCCGCGCGCCGAGCCGCCGCTTGGCCAGCCCGAGCAGCGGCATGCTCACCAGGCTGACCGACGTCACCACCACGCCCAGCAGGCTGGGCGCGGCCCGGTGCCCCGCCTCCAGGTCGTGCGCCACATGGAGCACCAGGTAGGGGGCGAGCACCCAGAAGCTGACCGCCACCGCCCTGCGCGCCTTGACCTCTGCGTCCGCCGAGCGGGTGCGCGACCCGGTGAACCGCCAGACGACGATGAGGCTGGCCGCCGCCTCCACCAGCGACGACACCCCCCAGCCGATCAGCGCCAGCGAGTGGGAGCCCAGCCCGGCGGCCAGGCCGAGCACGCTCTCGACGCCCAGCCACGCCAGGGTCGCCAGCGACAGGAGCCGGGCCCGCCGGGCGTCGCGCAGCCACCCGTCTCCCGCCACCGGCTGTGACAGCACGACCTGGTCGGTCACGACGCCCCCGATCTCCGCGATGAAGCTCCCAGCAACATACATGTCACGGAGCGTCACGGAGGCGCGTACGCGAGGCTCCCGCCGGAACGCGGCGCGGCCCGCCCGCGGGGGAACGGACCGCCGGGTGGCGGCGCGGGGCCGTCGTGGCAGTATGCGAGGGTGATTGACGCCTCCGATCCCCGACTGGCCGACTACGCCAACCTGCGCGACGTCGAGCTGCGCAAGAGCCTGGAGGCCCGGCACGGCCTCTTCGTCGCCGAGGGGGAGAAGGTGATCCGCCGGGCCGTCGCCGCGGGCTATCCGGTGCGCTCGGTGCTGCTGACCCGCCGCTGGGTCGCCTCCCTCTCCGACGTGCTGGAGGGCCTCGGCGATCGGGTCCACGTGGTGGACGACGCCGTCATGGAGGAGGTCACCGGCTTCCCGGTGCACCGGGGCGCGCTGGCGGCCATGGAACGCAGGGAGCTGCCCTCCGTGGCCGGGGTCCTGGGGGGGCCGTCCGCCGAAGGGCCCCGCCGGGTCGTCGTCCTGGAGGACCTCGTCGACCACGGCAACGTCGGCGCGATCTTCCGGTGCGCCGCCGCGCTCGGCGTCGAGGCGGTGATCCTGTCGCCCCGCTGCGCCGACCCGCTCTACCGCAGGTCGGTGAAGGTCTCGATGGGGGCGGTGTTCGCGGTGCCGTACGCGCGGATGACCGACTGGTACGGCGGGCTGGCGGAGCTGCGCGCGGCCGGGTTCCGCACCCTGGCGCTGACCCCCGACCAGTCGGCCACGCCCCTGGACCGGGCCGTCATGACCGAGCGGGTGGCGCTCCTGCTGGGCTCGGAGGGCGACGGGCTCTCCTCGCGCTGGCTGCGCGAGGCCGACGAACCGGTCTGCATCCCGATGAGCCCGCGGGCGATGGACCTGGGCGTCGACTCCCTCAACGTGGTCGCCGCGGCCGCCATCGCCTGCCACGGCCTGATGCGCGGGCGCTGAGTCCCGGGGGTGGGGGTCCGCCCGTACGGCGGTCCGGGCGGACCGCCGTACGGATGAATCCGGTCACCAGCCACCCCAATCGTTCCAGTTGTTCCAGCGCCAGCCGCCGCCCCAGTTACCCCACCCGTGCCAGTGGTGGAACCGGTGGAAATGGTGGAATCGGTGGCAGCGGTGGCAGGGGTGGAACTGCAGGCCGGCGGTCCGCGTCGTGGCCGCCACGCTCTGCGAGACGGTCTGCGGCGCCGACGCCGGCGTCACCGTGGCTCCCGCCGGGCCGGCGAACAGGGTGCCGGCCAGCAGGCCCGCCCCCACGGCGCCGGCGACGGCCGGGGCAGTGATCTTCGTCCTCATGCGACCCTCCGGGTGAAAGTGAGGACAGGATTCGTCCTCGGGGTTCCCTGAGGAACAACACTGCCGGACAGGGGTCGACCATTAAACCGCAAAGAACCTATGCTTCGGCAAAGGCCGTAGGGTGGGCATAAATAAGAAATAAATAAGCGTAAGGCGTTATTTGGATATTAATGCCCTTATATCCGGATTATAGGGAACTATGGGTCAGACCGCCCGGTGGTACTGGTTCGGCCAGCGGGGCTCGGCCCCGAGCTCGCGGAGCTCGCGGGCGGCGAGGTTCGGCCAGTACGGCGTGCGCAGCAGCTCCCGGCCGAGCAGTACGGCGTCGGCCTGGCCGGAGGCGATGATCTCCTCCGCCTGCCGGGGCTCGGTGATCTCCCCGACGGCCGCCACGGGCAGGTCCGTCTCGGCCTTCACCCGGGCGGCGAACGGCACCTGGTAGCCGGGGCCGGTCGGGATGCGCGCCCCGGGGGCGTTGCCGCCGGTCGAGGTGTCCAGCAGGTCGACGCCGTGGGAGAGCAACTCCTTGGCCAGCCGTACGGTGTCGTCGGCGGTCCAGCCCTCGCGGTCGTCCTCGGGGTTCTCGGTCAGCCAGTCGGTCGCCGAGACGCGGAAGAGGACCGGCAGGTCCTCCGGCCACACCGCGCGCACGGCGTCCACGACCTCCAGGGCGAACCGGGTGCGTCCCTCGAACGAGCCGCCGTAGGCGTCGGTGCGGCGGTTGGTGTGCGGCGACAGGAACTCGTTGATCAGGTAGCCGTGCGCGCCGTGCACCTCCGCCACCTGGAAGCCGGCGGCCAGCGCCCGCCGGGCCGCGGCGGCGAACCCCTCGACGAGCCGTTCGATCTCCTCGACGCTCAGCGCCTCCGGGGTCGGGTGGCGGTCGGTGAAGGGCAGCGGGCTCGGCGCGACGGGCTGCCAGCCGTACCGGTCGGGGCCGACCGGACCGCCGCCGTGCCAGGTGGTGTCGGTGGACGCCTTGCGGCCGGCGTGCGCGAGCTGGATGCCGGGGACGGCCCCGTGCTCCTTCAGGAAGCGGGTGATGCGGGCGAACCCCTCCACCTGGCGGTCGTTCCAGATGCCGAGGTCGAAGGGGGAGATGCGGCCCTCGGGCGCGACGGCCGTGGCCTCGGTGAGGATCAGGCCGGTCCCGCCCACCGCCCGGGCGGCCAGGTGCGAGAAGTGCCAGTCGTGCGGAACGCCCTGCTCGGGGCCCTCGGCCTCCGCCGAGTACTGGCACATCGGCGCCATCCAGACGCGGTTGGGGATCGTCAGCCCCCGCAGGGTGAGGGGTTCGAACAGCGCGCTCACGGCCTTGCTCCTTCGTCGTCGTGCGGGGTCGCCCCGCTCCGGGCACTCCGTGCCGGGAGCGGGGGTCTCGCCGTCCGGGCACCCTTGTACGATAAACCTCGTAGTACGAGGTATGTCAAACTACGATGTTTCTCGTACAATCGGGTGATCCCGAGGGAAGGAGTCGTCATGCGGGTCACGTCCGACAGGGCTCTCGATCACCCCCGCCGCGAGGACATCCGGCTGGAGGCCGTGCTGCACGCGCTGTCCGACCCGATGCGGCTGCGGGTGGTGGCCTTCCTGTCCGGGGTGGACGACGAGGGCGCCCCGTGCTCGGCGGTCGACCTGGTGGTCAGCAAGTCGACCAGCACCCACCACTTCCGGGTGCTCCGCGAGGCCGGGGTGATCAGCCAGATCTACCGCGGCACCGCGAAGATGAACGCGCTGCGCCGCCGCGACCTCGACGAGCTCTTCCCCGGCCTGCTCGACGCCGTGCTGCACGCCCGCGCCGCGCAGCGCCGCCGCGAGGGCGACGCCGAGCCCGTGCCCTTCTGAGACCCGCGAGGACGCGCCCTCAGAGGTTCCGGACGACCCCGGCGCCCAGGTCCGGCGGCTCCGCGGCCTGCCCGGCCGCCCAGTCCAGCAGCCGGTCGGCGCTCCTGAACCGCCGGTCGGAGCTCGACTCGCCCAGGACGACGCCGATCAGCAGGCGGCCGTCGCGGTCGGCGGCGAACGACAGGCAGTACCCGGCGGCCCGGGTGTAGCCGGTCTTGACGCCCAGCGCCCCGGGGGTCTTGCCGAGCAGTTTGTTGCTGTTGGTCCAGGTGTGCGCCCGGTGCAGCTTCGACGCCCGCACGACGTGGCGCCTGGTGGAGGCGATGGTCCGCAGCACCGGGTCGTTCAGCGCCACCCGGGCCAGCTTGGCCTGGTCGATGGCGGTGGAGTAGCCGCCGCCCGGCTCGGGCAGCCCGTCGGGGTTGGCGTAGCGGGTCAGCGACAGGCCGAGGGCGCGCGCGGCGGCGTTCATCCTGGCCGTGAAACGGGCGGCGCCCGGCCCGTAGACGCGGGCCAGGGCGTGGGAGGCGTCCGCCCCCGAGGGGAGCATCACGCCGTAGAGCAGGTCCCTGACGGTCAGGCGCTCACCGGCCCGCAGCCCCGCCGAGGTCGCGTCGTTGGCCCGCGCGTGCCGCACGTCCGAGGCGTCGATCCTGACGACGGCGTCGAGGCTCGCCTGCCGCAGCACGACGTAGGCGGTCATGACCTTGGTCAGGCTGGCGACCGGCAGCCGCCTGCCCGCCTGCTTGCCGAAGTAGGCCGTCCCGGTGGCAGCGTCGAAGAGGTAGGCGGCCTTTCCGGTGATCGCCGGCGCGGCGCGGTCGGCGACCGGCCGGGCCACCGCGCCCGCGAGCCCGTCCGCCCCGGTGAGCCGGGCCGGTACGGCGGAGCCCGCCGTACCGGGGGCGCCGGTGACCGTCGGCGCGGTCCACCCGGCCCGCGCGGCGGCGGGCGCCGGGTGGGCGTGGGCCGGCGCGGACAGGCCGGTGCCGAAGACGGCAAGGGCGGCAAGGGCGGCGCACGCGCCGAGGCGGATTCCCCCGATCTGCATGGGATCATGGTGACAGAACCGGCCGCCGGCACACGACCCTTGACCGTTTTCCGGGTGAGATGTCGCCTCGGCGGCCCCTGCGGGCTCGGTGTTCCCCGGCGTTCTCCCCCGTGAAGTCCCGGTGTTCTTTCCCGCGGAGTTCCCCGGCCCGGCGGCGATCTCAGGCGGTGGTCAGGGTGTCCTCGGGGCGCCGCTCGGCCTCGCGGCGACGGCGACGGCGGCGCCGCAGGACGAGGGCGGCGACGGCGGCGACGGCCACGACCGCGACCACGACCGCCAGCGCGGGCGACCGCGCGGCCAGCCGCAGCCAGCCCCAGATCACCGAGTACAGGCCGAAGGACGTCACGGGCACCCAGGTCAGGCAGCCGAGCGCGCTGGCCACGACGTACCAGGGGTAGGAGATTCGCAGCACCCCGGCGGTCCAGGGCAGCGTGTGCCGCAGCCCGGGGACCCAGAAGCAGCCGTAGACGGCGAGCGCCCCCCATCTCCGGACGGCGTTCTCCACCCGGCGGATGTTGTCCCGGCCGAGCCTGCGGCCCAGCCGGGAGGCGTAGAGCCGGGAGCCGAGACGGTGGCCCACCCAGTAGTAGACCTGGAACGCCCCGAACAGCCCGATGCCGCCGAGCACGACCCACAGCCACAGCGGCAGGCCCCACAGCGCCGCGGAGGTGGGGTCGGGGATGCCCGCCGCCGGAGATCGCACCGGTGAACACCGCCTCGCGCTTGAATCGTCGGCACATGCCGGATGTGTCGGATATTAGGTCAGGCTTACCTGTTCGATACTACGGACCCCCTGCAAGTGAGCGTCAAGTAAAGATCAACCGGCCGGGCGTACACCTGACACGAAGAGGGGAAGGTGTGCGGTCATGGGTCCGCGGAGCGGATGGGTCACGGTGCTGGCGAGCGGAACCGCGAGCGTCACGAGACTGCTGGTGGCGAGCCTCGCCTTCGCCGGAGCCTACGCCGGCACGACCGTCACGGCCGTGGAGCACGCCGGTCCCGCACCGGGTGCGGCGGCCCGCCACGCCGGCTCCGCCCCGGACACGGCGGCCCGCCAGGCCCGCTCCGGCCCGGGCACGGCGGCCGTCACCACGGACGGGCGTCCGGAGCGGATCTGCCGGGTCAGCCGCCGAGCGACCGCTGCGCCGCCTCGATCCAGCGGGTCACCCCGACCCGCCGCGCCACCGCGAGCGCCTTCTCGTAGTGCGGCCGGACCGCGTCGGTGAAACCGAGCCGCAGCGCCAGGTCGCCGAGCGTCAGCGCCACCGGCCACAGCGCCACCACGCCGGTACCGGCCCCCGCGATCCGCTCGGAGAACGGCTTGAGCGTGTCGTACGCCTCGGTCATCCGCTCCCGGTCGTCCAGCAGCATGCCCGCCAGCGCCCGCCAGATCATCGCCAGTTCGTAGAGGAAGTCGGGCCGCACCGGCGTCTTCACCGCGATGACCGCCCTGGCGTCGAGGGGATGCCCGGCCGAGGCCAACGCCACCGCGTAGGCGTCGGTGGTCCACTTGGCCCCGCGCCGGTGGGCCTCGGCCAGGGACTCCACCATCTCGGCGGCCCGGCCGTTCACCAGGCGCAGGCAGAACGCGGTGATCAGCGGCAGGTCCTGGCGGCCCTCCAGCATCCCGGCCCGCGCGGTCAGCCGCGCCGCGTCGCGGTAGGCGCGCT
The DNA here is from genome assembly GCF_050942225.1 of Streptosporangium sandarakinum. Classification (NCBI taxonomy): domain Bacteria; kingdom Bacillati; phylum Actinomycetota; class Actinomycetes; order Streptosporangiales; family Streptosporangiaceae; genus Streptosporangium; species Streptosporangium sandarakinum. Next base: position 6,472,547 of record NZ_CP192034.1, on the reverse strand, counting down.
CCGCGCCCGCGAAGTCACCGGCGATCATCAGGCGCTGCCCGGCGTACCAGGCGCCCACGGCGGCCGGGGCGGGCAGGCCGTACCGCCTGGCCAGCCGCTCGGCGGCGGCGACGTGCGCGTCGGCCTCGGCGAACGCGCCCTGCGCCGCGGCGCACTCCATCAGCACCAGGTGGGCCAGGGCCTGGACCGAGACCTGCCCGCTCGCCTCGCCGACCTCCAGCAGCTCCCGGCCGATGACCTCGCGCTCACCGACCGGGGTGATGCCGTAGGACTGGCGCAGCCGTCCGCTCAGCGCGGTCGCCAGCAGCGCAGGGTCGCCGGTCCGCCGGGCCAGCTCCTCGGCCTCCAACGACGCCTGCTCGCCGCGCGACGTGGCCGAGCCCTCCAGCTCCAGCGCGAGCGTGGCCAGCAGGCTCGCCCGCAGCGACTGCTCGGCGGCCGGCAGCTCCACCAGCGCCTGCTCGGCGACGTCGACGATCTCCCACGCGGTGCGGGTGAAGTCGCGGGCCATGCCCTTGTGCGGTACGGCCAGCGAGGCCGCCACCCGGGCGGTGAGCTCCAGGTCGCCCAGCGGCCGGGCCGCGTCCATCGCCTCGCGCCGCCGCCTGCGGGCCGCCGCCATGTCCCCGCACAGCGCCAGCGCCTTGATCAGGTTCAGGGTGAGCAGCAGCCGCTCGCGGGTGGTCTCGGGGGTGTGGGCCGCGCCGGAACGGTCGAAGGCGGCCACGGCCCTCTCCCACAGCGTGGCGGCCTCGCGGTGGGCGAAGCGGCGCTCGGCCTGCGCGGCGGCGAGCCGGGCGTAGTGGACCGCCTTGCCCGCCGTCTCGGCGGTGCCCGCCGCGTCGTAGTGGTGGGCCAGTGCCGCCACGTCGCCGGGGTTCCTGCGCTCGATCACCGCGGCCACCGCGGCGTGCAGCCGGGAACGGCGCAGCCGGGAGGCGTCGGAGTAGATCGTGTCGCGGACCAGGTCGTGGTCGAACCGCAGCAGGCCGGGCCCCGGCTCGGTGACCAGCCCGGCCAGCAGCGCCGCCTCCACCGCGTCCACCACGGCGTCCTCGTCGCCGGCGACGTCCACCAGCACGTCGACGTCGACGTCGCGGCCGATCACCGCGGCCTGCAGCAGGATCTGCTGGGCCGCGGCGGGCAGCCGGGAGATCCGCCGCCGCAGCACGTCGCGCACCCCGGACGGCACGCCGGAGAGCACCTCGGCGGCCGTCGCGCGGTCGCGCGTCGCCTCGGCGTCGAGCAGGCGGACGGTCTCCCGGACGAAGAAGGGGTTGCCGCCGGTCCGCTCGGCGATGGTGCCGACCGCGTCCTCGTCGACCTCGCGCACGCAGGTCGCCCGGACCAGCTCGGCGACGGCCTCGGCGTCGAGACCGTCCAGGCCGACCCGGACCGGTCCAAGCCGGGCCAGCGCGGCCAGCACGTCGGCCTGCTGGTCGCTCAGCTCGCTGTCGCGGCAGGTCACCACCAGCAGCACGCGGCTGGTGGACAGCAGGCTCGGCAGCGCGCGCAGCAGCGCCAGGGTCTGGTCGTCGGCCCAGTGCAGGTCTTCCAGCGTCAGCAGGATCGGCGTCGCGCGGGCGGCGGCGGCGATGTAGCCGCCCACCGCCCGGTGCAGCCGGAAACCCCCGGACGCCTGGTCGTCGTCCGGCTCGGGAGCCGCGTCGTCCAGCAGCGGGGCGAGCAGCTGGGCGTACTCGCCGGGGCCGGCCGCGTCCACCAGGGTCCGCAGGATCTCCACCCACGCCCAGCCCGGCGGAGTGGCGCTGCTGTCGGGGCAGGCGCCGGAGGCGGCGACCCAGCCGTCGGCGGCGAGCCGCGCGGCCAGCCGGCGGACCAGCGTGGTCTTGCCGGCGCCCGCGTCGCCGCCGACCAGCGAGACGGTGAAGCGGGCGGTCCGGGCGGCGGCCGCGGTCAGCCGGCCCAGCTCGGCGTCCCGGCCGACGAACGGCTCGGTCTCCAGCGGCGGCGGCTCCACCACGCCCGCCGTACCGCCCGCGCCCGCCGCGGGCCTGGGCGGCCAGGTGTCGGCCGGGACCGCGACGCGCTGCCGGGTGACCGGCACGGCCAGCTCCAGCCCGGGGTCCTGGGCGAGGATGTCGGACTCCAGCTTGCGCAGCGCCGGGCCGGGGTCGATGCCCAGCTCGTCGGCGAGGATCGCGCGGGCCCGGCGCAGCGCGGCGAGCGCGTCGCCCTGCCGCCCGCAGCGGTACAGGCCCAGGGCCAGCAGCCGCCAGCCCTCCTCGCGCAGCGGGTGCCGCGCGGTCAGCGCCTCCAGGTCGGGCACCGACTCGGCGGGCATGCCCAGGCGCAGGCCGCTGTCGGCGTGCCGTTCCAGCGCCACCAGGCGCAGCTCGGCCAGCCGGTTGACCTCGGCCTCGGCCCACGGCTGGTCGGCGAAGTCGGAGTAGGGCGTGCCGCGCCACAGCCCCAGCGCCTTCGCGAGGCGGGCCCGGGCCGAGACGGGGTCGTCGCCCTCCAGCTGCTCCCCGGCGGTGCGGACCAGCGCCTCGAACCGAAGGGCGTCCACCTGGTCGGGGCCGGCCCGCAGGGCGTATCCCGAGGCGACGGTCACCAGCAGCCGGTTGGGGCCCCCGCGCGGGCGGCCGGGCTCCAGGACCCGCCGCAGCCTGGAGACGTACACCTGGAGGTTGGCCTGGGCGCCGCGGGCGCCGTCGTCGTCCCACAGGTCGTACAGCAGCGAGTCGACCGGGACGACCTGCCCGCGTGCCACGAGCAGCCGGGCGAGGACGGCGCGCTGGCGCAGCCCACCCAGGTCGAGCTCGTCATCATCCGAATGCGCCTCGACCGGCCCGAGAACCCGGAACGCCACCATGTCAGGCGCCACGCTATGCGTGCCTTCGAATCGCGCACAAGGTTTTTCTCCTAACGGCGGACCGGCTCCTCCTCGCGGGCCGGGGCGGCGTTGTCACGCCGGCGCAGGAGCGCCCACGCGCCGAGCGCCAGGCCGCCGAAGGGGATTTCGACAGTGTAGGTCCAGAACCCGAAGAGCAGGGCGGCGGCGGTCGCCGAATCGACCGGGGCGCCGAAGAAGACCAGCGCGCCGACGGTGCCGGCCTCCATGATCCCGGCCCCGCTCGGGGTCACCAGGGCGGTGGTCAGCACCCTGGACAGGGCGAACGCGGCGACCGACTGGGCCAGCCCGGTGTAGGCGCCGGTCGCCTGCAGGCAGCAGACCAGGATCAGCCACTGCAGCGCGAGGAAGGAGATCATGCCCAGCGTCAGCCCGGACCAGCGGCGCCGGACGATCTCGGAGGTGTCGGCGCGCAGCTTCTCCAGCGCCTGCGACAGCCCGTGCCGGTCGGGCCGGATCCTCGCCGGGAGCAGCCGGGCCAGGGCGTCGAGGGCGCGGCCGAGCAGGGCCGCGGCGCGGTCCCAGTAGAGGGCGGCGGTCACCACGGCGACCAGGGCGAGGATGGACAGCACGCCCGCCCAGGCCGCGCCGGTCACGGCGGGGTTGAGGTCCTGGCCGCTGAACAGCAGCGCCACGATGCCCACGGCGGGCAGGATGAACCGGAAGAGGGTGTTCCAGATGCCGCTGACCAGGGTGGAGACCACGACGGCCCGGAGCGGGAAGCCCCAGCCCTTGGTCATCGCGAGGGTCATCGCGACCCCGGCGGCGCCGCCGAACGGCAGCAGGTTGCTCACCGCGCTGCCGCCCGCGTTGAGCGTCAGCGCCTGAAGGTGGGTCAGCTTCGGCAGGGAGGCGGTCAGCACGAACGTGTAGGCCAGCAGGCTCGCCAGCCAGACGGCGGTCATCAGCGCGACCGTCTGCCAGCTCAGCTTGGCGAACTGGGCGCCGATCGTCGACCAGGAGACGTGCTCACCCGTCATCGCCCGCAGGATCTCCGGCAGGAAGAGCACCAGCGTGGCGGCCAGCGCCAGCGACACCGCCGACAATCCGATCTGGACCCACTTGTTCTTCATCACACCCCCATGAACCAGTCTGCCGGTTCGGGGCTCATCCTTTCGAAGGAACTTCGAAGGGATGCCTCAATCTCGTGCCCGACGGCAGGCCGCGCTGAACGTACCACTCCGTGCCGAAGATGAGCCGGTAGAGGGGCCGGGGGACCTTGAGCATCACGCCCAGCGTGCGGGTGTCGGCCCCGGTGGCCTGGGAGGCGTGGGCGGCCATGCTGGCCCGCTTCTGGCGGGCGAAGCGCCGCACGGCCACCCGGTGGGTGATCGCCTCGCCGGGGGAGTAGGCGCGCTCGAAGGCGCGGATGTCGAGCTGCGGGTAGAAGCGGCTGATCAGGCGGATGCCCCTGAGCAGCGGGTCGCGGTTGACCGTGGCCTCCAGCACGATCGGGGTGCCGGCGATCTCCGCGGCCCGGGTGCCGACCCGGTGCACCTGGACGTGGTCGGGGTGGCCGTAGCCCCCTGCCGGGTCGTAGGTCGTCAGCAGGTGGGCGTCCTCCTCAGTGAGGATCGCCGCGAGCCGCCGGGCGGCCTCTTCGGTGTCGGCGTCGATGAACGCGTTGTCCGGGCGGTCGTCGGCGATCCCGCCGCCGGGCGCCAGCCCGGAGTCGCCGTACCCGAGGTTCACCACGCGGGCGCAGCCCAGCGCCGCCGCCGACCTGTACAGCTCCGCGACCCGCGCCGCGCCCAGCGCCTCACCCGGCTCCAGGTCGGCCTGGCCCCGCTCGCCGGAGGTCGCCACCACGAGGACCACCCGGTGCCCCTCGGCCGCGAGCATGGCCATGGTCCCCGCGGTCAGCAGGGCCTCGTCATCGGGATGGGCATGGAAGAACACGGCTGTCCTGACGGTCTTGATCGCCTTCACTCCGTTCGCGCGGTCCGTCTCCCGCTCATGGGGCCTCCCCAGACGGGCACGCAGGCATGATCTCACGCGGGGATACGCTGGCACGGTGAGGATCCTCCACGTCAGCGATTGTTACCTGCCGCGCCTGGGCGGGATCGAGGTCCAGGTCGCCGATCTGATCCGGTCGCAGCGCGAGGCGGGCCACGACGTCGAGGTGGCGACCGCCACGCCGGGCGACCCCCTGCCGGGGGTGCACCGGATCGTCGCGGGGCTGCCCTTCGACCTGCCGGTCCACCCGTTCGGGGTGGGGCACCTGCTGCGGCTGATGAGGGCCCGGCGGCCCGACGTGGTCCACGTGCACACCGGCGCGGTCTCGCCGTTCGCCTGGATGGGCGTCCGCGCGGCCGTCCGCCTGGGGTTGCCCACCGTGGTGACCGTGCACAGCATGTGGGACCCGGTCACCCGCGCCGTCTACACCGGCCTGCGGCTGGCGTTCGAGTGGCACCGCTGGGGGCTGGTGGGCACCACGGTGAGCGAGGCGGCGGCCCGGCCGATCCGCGCGGTGGCCGGCCGGGGCGTGCCGGTGCACGTCGTCTCCAACGGCCTGGACGTCTCCGGCTGGCGCGCCACCGGTCCGGCCCGGCACGTGCCCGGCGGCGAGCCGGTGCACGTCGTCGCGGTGGGGCGGCTGGCGCCCCGCAAGCAGCCGGTCCGGCTGCTGCGGCTGCTGAAGGAGGCCAGGGCGCAGGTCCCCGGGGACACGCCGATGCGGGCCACGATCGTCGGGGACGGCCCGGCGCGCGCCCAGATGGAGCGTTACCTGAGGTCCAACGGCATGGCCGGATGGGTGTCGCTGCCCGGCCGCTACGACCGCGACCGGATCCGCGAGCTGCTCACCACCGCGGACGTGTTCGTCGCCCCGGCGCCCCGCGAGTCGTTCGGGCTGGCGGCGCTGGAGGCCAGGGCGGCGGGCGTACCGGTGGTCGCGCGGGCGCAGAGCGGGGTGGCCGACTTCGTGCGGCCCGGCAAGGAGGGGCTGCTGGGCAGGAGCTTCGACGGCCTGGTCACGGCGGTGGCCAGGCTGGTGCGCGACCGCGAGCTGCGCGATGCGATCGCGGCGCACAACCGCGCGACCGAGCCGGTCCGCAGCTCCTGGCCGGCCGTGCTGGAGGGCTTCGACCGCTGCTACGAGCAGGCGCGGGGGCCGCGGGGCTGAGCCGTGCGCGCCGTACGGATCCGCTCGCGCGGCACGTACGGCGCGCGGCCGGTGCGGTGCGTGGCCGGTCACGGTCCGGCCGCTCGGGTCGGCCGGGCCGTACGGCGGCGCGCCTCCCCGGGGAGCTCGGGGAGAGGGGGAGGCGCGGCGCGCGTCAGGAGCAGGCGGTGGTGAGCTTGACGCCGGCCTCCGAGATCTTCGTGGTGAAGCTCTGGACGGCGGCGGTGGAGGCCTTCGAGTCGCCGGTGTCGAGCTTGAGGGCGCCGAAGGCCGCGGACAGGTCGTTGAGCGCCGAGGCGAGGTCGCCGTCGGCCTTGGCGGCCATGGCCTTGGAGTTCGCGGCGTACTTCTCGGCCACCGCGGTCATCTTCTCCGTGTCCAGGCCGGCGCCCGCGAAGTCGGTCTGGAAGCCGGTCATGACCTTCTTCGCGTCGGCGCACATCGCCGCGTCGGCGGATCCGCCGCAGGCGGCGGACAGGGAGAGGAGGACGGCTCCCGCGACGGTGGCGGCGACACGGCGGGAGGTGAGGACGGAAACCACTTTTTGCCTTTCTTTGCCTTTTGTGACAGGTGCACCTTAGAGGGCTGTCCTCAAAGGCACTTCATGGTTGCCGAAAAAGGCGGTCGGTGTGACCGAGCGTGATTCCGTCTCAACTTCGGGTAAGGCAGCCGCATGGCTGAGGCTGTCGTCGGGTCCGAAACCGGTAAGCAATCGTTGAAGCGGGTCATCGGGCGCAAGGTGCTGTTGATGTTCGTGGTCGGGGACATCCTCGGCGCGGGGATATACGCCCTGGTCGGGAAAGTGGCCGGCTATGTCGGCGGGGCGCTGTGGCTGCCCTTCCTCGTCGCCTTCGTGCTCGCCGCCCTCACCGCCACGGCCTACGCCGAGCTGGTCGGCAAGTATCCCCGGGCGGCCGGCGCGGCGCTGTACGCCAACAAGGCGTTCGGCGTCCCCTTCGTCACGTTCATGGTGGCGTTCGCCGTGCTGATGAGCGGGATCACCTCGGCGAGCGCGGCGGCCCGCGCCTTCGGCGGCAACTACCTGGGAGAGTTCGTCACGCTGCCGGCCGTCGTCGGCGCGCTGATCTTCCTCGGCCTGGTCACGCTGGTGAACTTCGCCGGCATCTCGGAGTCGGTCCGGGTCAACGTGGTCCTGACGATCATCGAGGCGTTCGGCCTGCTGGTCATCGTCGCGATCGGGATCTACGCGCTGGTCTCCGGCGAGGGCGAGCCCGCCAGGGCCGTGCAGTTCCATCCGGTCAACGGCGCGTTCCTCGGCGTCCTCGGCGGCACGGCTCTCGCCTTCTACTCGCTGCTCGGCTTCGAGGACTCGGTCAACCTCGCCGAGGAGTGCCGCGACCCCCAGCGGGACTTCCCCCGGGCGCTGTTCGGCGGCATCACCGTGGCCGCGCTGATCTACATGGCCGTCGCCTTCACCGCGACCATGCTGGTGGACACCAGGACCCTGACCGAGTCCACCGGGCCGCTCCTGGAGGTGGTCAAGGTCGCGGGCCTGGCGTTCCCGCCGAAGCTGTTCGCGCTCATCGCCCTGCTGGCCGTGGGCAACACCGCCCTGATCAACATGCTCATGGCCTCGCGCCTGGTGTACGGCATGGCCCGCGAGGGCATCGTGCCGGGCGTTTTCGCGACCGTCCACCACCGCAGGTCCACCCCGTGGGTGGCCATCCTGTTCACCGTGGGCATCGCGGTGGCGCTGGTGATCACCGGTGACGTGAGCGGTCTGGCGGACACCACCGTTCTCCTGCTGCTGTGCGTGTTCGCGCTGGTCAACGTGGCCGTGCTGGTCCTGCGCAAGGACCGGGTGGAGCACGGGCACTACCGGGCCCCGAGCTGGATGCCCGTCCTGGGCGCGGTGGTCTGCGTGGTGCTGGCGCTGCCCGTCACGGGCCGCGAGGGCGAGGTCTACCTTCGCGCGGGCGTGCTCCTGGTCGTGGGTGTGGCCCTGTGGTTCGCCAACCGGGTGTTCCTGCGGGCGAAGGGCGGGCGGCGCGGGAGGTCGTCAGAAAGGGAGCCTTCGGCCTGAGGGCGTGCGCAGGTCGAGAGGGGCGGGCGTACGAGGCGGACGGGGCTTCTGGACGATTCGTACCCTTTTCATCTCCGACTCCCTTTTAGGTGGAGTTTCGGAGAGACTACGCCAACGTCTCGGGAATTTCGCCCCCTTTGTTCACATGTTGAGACGCCGCAGTTCGCGCGGCCTTCGTCCGCTCGCCTCGCGGTCGCGTCGCGCGGTCCGGCCGCCCCAGGCTCTCCGGCGCGCCGCTCTCACGGGGGGCTCACGGCCGCCCACCCGCTCCTCCGGCGGGCCCTCCGCGCGCGGCGGCCCCCGGCCCCGTGCCGGAAGACCACGGCCCGGATCCTGAATACTCCCCCCGCCGGAGGGCACCTGTCACCCGAAGGGGATTGACAGGCGTCGTAGAAGGGGAAGCCCTGGCCGGGATCCGCGGACGTTCCACACCACGGGCGCACGTGGGAATCGGGTGGAGGCGCCGGACGCCGAGGGGTGCCGGACCGCCGTGCCGCCGGGATGGTCCGCTCCGTATGAGACAGTTGCATGGCTGAGAACGGCCGCTGTAGAAGGTTGATCATGTTCGTGGGTAATGAGCCGGAGCCCAGTTTCACGGCGACGTCAGGACTGCACGGTTCGACGATCGTCGTGCAGGCCAGCGGCGAACTGGATCATTACCACACGCCGATCCTGCGGGCCGAGCTGAGCAAGGTCTGGCGCGCCGCGCCGTCGAAGACCATCATCCTCGACCTGTCCGCCCTGACCTTCTGCGACTCCTCCGGCATCGGCGAGTTGCTCCAGGCGCGGCACAACGGCCAGGTCAGGGGGTTCCGGCTCATCCTCACCGGCATCCAGGGCAACCTGGCCCGGCGGCTCAACCTCGCCGGGCTCACCCAGGTCTTCGAGATCTTCCCCTCCGTCACCGAGGCCCTGGAGGCCACCGCCTGCTGACCCCGCCCGGCCGCCGCACGGCGGGTTCCGGCGATCAGGCGAAGGGCCCGAACGGGCCGACCACCGACATCCCTGTCCGGTCCGTCTGGACATGGAGCAGCCGGACCCGAGGCCGAAAGAGGGTTCTCCGCTGCCGGGACGGCGGGTCAGATCGTGGCGGTCGCGTGGACGGGTGCCGAGGACCCGGCCGAGCGGTGCTCGCGCAGGATGGTGCGGAGCACCCGCCAGCCGTCCCGTACGGCGTTCAGGTTGCTGACGCCGTGGATGCGGCTGCGCTCGTGGCTGGGCACCTCGCGGATCACCAGCCCGGCACGGGCCGCGCGGATGTTCATCAGGGTCTCCACCTCGAAGCCGTCGCAGTCGAGGCCCAGGGCGTCGAGGTGGCGCGCCCAGAAGGCGTTGTAGCCATAGCACAGGTCGGTGTAGCGGGTGCCGTGCAACTGGTTGGTGACCAGGGTCAGCGCCCTGTTGCCCAGCGAGCGGAGCGGGCTGAGATCGTCGGATCCGCCTCCGGGGGCGTAACGGGAGCCCTTGGCGAAGTCGGCGCCCTCGACCAGCGCGGTCACGAAGGCGAAGATCTCATGGCCGTCGGTGGAGCCGTCGGCGTCGATCATGACGATGATGTCGCCCGTGGCGGCGGCGAACCCCTCGGCGAGGGCGTTGCCCTTGCCCTTGCGGGTCTGGGTGACCACGCGCAGGCCGGGACGGAGGGACCGGGCGACGGCGACGGTGCCGTCGGTGGAATTTCCGTCGACGAGGATCACCTCGTCGATCCACGGGGGCAGGGTCGCGAACACGTGTGGGAGGTTGGCTGCTTCGTTGAGGGCGGGGACCACCACGCTGACGCTGACGGGAAAGGGACGGCTGCTCATGGTCCCAAGGTTCACCGGACCGCCTGCAACCTGCTTTAAGCCTCCTTGCAAGGCCCGCGGCACGGCCGTGGGAAGGCGTCGCGGGGCCCGGCGGGACTCGGACGCGACCCCGGTACGACCTCGGTACGGTCTCGCCACGGATGGCGTGTGCCGGTGGGGCGCCCGCTCCGGCGCGGCACGCCGGCCGGAGCCGGAGGGAGGGCCCGGGGGCTTCCTCCGACGGGGCTAGAAGGGCAGGATCTTTCCCGAGGGGGTCCGCATGTCGAGCGGCGCCGGCTCACGGGGCGGCCGCGGCCGCTGGATGATCTGGATCCTTCTCACAGGTCACTCCTCTCACGGGCTTAACACGTGTTACCCATGTCCTCGCCAAGAATCACCTATCGACGTGCCACGTGCAGCACACTGGCCACGCGCTCCGCGGCCGTTGCGATGTCCTCGGCGTGCCCGATGCGGCCGGCCCACGACAGCCAGAACCACCACTCGCCGTCCTCCTCGTGGGCGGCGAGGACGTCCTCGGACACGGTGGGGACCATCGGGTTGGTCACGTGCAGGCGGGGCAGCGGCCCCGCCGGGGCGTCGAGGCACACCTTGAAGGAGTGGGCCTCCAGTTGGGCGGCGAGTCGCCGCAGATGATCAACGGCCTGGCCGTCGTCTGCCGTCATCCGGATCACTCCCGGCGGATGCTGGTGTCGTTCTTCCCAGCAGAGTGCGTTTTCCCGGCGCGGCAGGCAATGTCCCATCTTGCTATCTCCCACCGAACTGGTGGAATAGGGAGGAAAATTCCCCCTGTTCCGTGCGGAAAGCGCGATAACGGGAAAGCGAGGCGCGGGAGCGCTCACGCTGTGGCGCGCCCACGTCCGTGATGGGTGAACAGCGACCGGGGAGGGCGCCGTGGCCCGAGGTGAGCACCCGCCCGCGTGCGCGCGGCGTTGGCGCGAGCAGGCGCAGGCGAGGCGATGGACCCATTGGCAGACGACCCAGGCCATCCATGGCTGCTGCGGGGTGAGCCTGCTCAAGGCGCACCGGCTGGCCCGGGGCTGGTCGGCCCGGCAGGCGGTCGAGGAGCTGGAGGAGCTGTGCGAACGCCATGATCTGGGCGAGGCGCGGGCCAGCATCGACCTGCTCAACGCCTGGGAGAACCACCGGGCCCGGCCGCGACCGCAGACCATCGACCTGCTGGCGCGGCTGTACCGGGCCAACGCCGTACGGCTCGGACTGGCCGGCGACTACTGCGAGGACGACGGCGGCGAGGCCAGGATCGTGGTGGTCGCCGCGGGGGACGGCCGCACGCCGTACCAGGCCGACGAGAGGGCCGGCGGCGACGACGGCATGGAGCGCCGCGCGCTGTTCCACCACGCGCTGCTCGGCGCGCGGCTGCCACTGAACGGGCGCCTGCTCGCCGAGGTCGAGCGGATCCGCCAGGACCTCGACCGCACGCTCGTCGCGGCCACCGTCTCCGAGGAGCAGCTCGACCGCCTCGACGAGCAGGTGCTGCGCTACCGGCGGGAGTACGTCACCAGCGCTCCGCTGCCCATGCTCTACCGGCTGATGCTGGAGCTGTCCGACGTGCGGACGCTCGTCGGCGCCCGGCAGCCCGCGATGGCCCAGCGGCGCCTGCTCAACGCCACCGTGATGCTCGCGCTGCTGTCGGCCGACGCGCTGATGAAGCTCGGCGACACCCGCCAGGCCCACACCTGGTACGGCACCGCCCGCACCGCCGCCGACGACATGGGCGACCTGCGGCTGCGCGCCCTGGTCCGGGCGCAGGAGGCCATGCTGCCCTACTACTACGGCGACCTCGCCGAGACCGTGCGGCTCGCCCGGGAGGCGCGGACGCTGGCCGGCAGCGCGCCCAGCTCCCCGGCGGCCCTCGGCGCGGCGGCCGAGGCCCGCGCGCTCGCCAGGATGGGCGAGCACCGGGCCGCCAGGGTCGCGCTCGCCGAGGCGGAGCGGATCTTCGCCAGGATGCCCCCCGAGGGCCACGACCACCTGGCCTTCCGCTTCTCCGAGCGGCGGCTGCAGTTCTACCGGATCGGCACCCTGATCGAGCTGGGCGAGGAGGTCGACTGGACACCGGGCCCCTCCGGCGCCTACGCCATCGACCCGGTGCTCATCCTGCTCGACCGGGCCGCGCACCTGGCCCGCGGCGGCGAGGTCGAGGAGGCCTGCCTGCTCGCGGAGAAGGCACTGCTCCAGGTGCCGGCGGAGCACCGCACCTCCATCGTGCTCGACCGGGCCCGGGCGGTACTGGCGGAGATGCCGCCGTCCCGGCACCGTACGGCGGCGGCGCGCCGGCTGGCCGACCTGCTCGACGACGCGGCACGGGCCGTGTGATGGGCGGCTCGCTGGCGCGGGACGCGTTCGCGGTCCTGCGCGACGTCTGCGAGGACCTGGGGATCGACCACCGGGGCGCCGAGCTGCTGCGGGTGCGCAGCAACGCCGTCTTCAAGCTGCGCGGGGAGATCGTGGTGCGGATCGCCACCGCGTCCGACGCGCGGGACCGCCTGCCGGTGGTCCTGGCGGTGGCCCGGTGGCTGGCCCAGCAGGGCTTCCCCGCGGTACGGCCGGCCGACACGATCTGCGAGCAGCCGGTGGACCACGAGGGCGGGGTCGTCACCTTCTGGCACTACGTCCCGGCGGCGGCCGAGCGTCCCACCACCACCGAGCTGGGCGAGATCCTGCGCACCCTGCACCTGCTGCCGGTGCCGCCGGTGGCGGTGAAACGGTTCACCAACCCGCTGGCCGGGATCCGCGCCGAGGTGGACCGCTCCGCCGTGCTCACCCCCGGCCAGCGGACCTGGCTGCGCGACCGCATCGCCGAGCTGACCGAGCGGTGGTCGGACCTGGAGGTGAAGGGCGCCCCGGTGCTGCTGCACGGCGACGCCTGGATCGACAACCTGCTGCGCCGCACCGACGGGCACGTCGTGCTCTGCGACTGGGACGGCGTCGCGGTCGGGCCGTGCGAGTGGGACCTGGTCCACACCTACCACGGCCAGCGCCGCTTCGGCCTCACCGCCGCCGACGTGGACGCCTTCGCCCTCGCCTACGGCCGGGACCTGCGGTCGTGGCCCGGCTACGCCACCCTGATGGAGGTCCGCGACATGTACGCCGTGGGCATCCACATCCGCAACGCCGGCGCCGACCCCTTCTCCCGCCGGGAGCTGCCCCGCAGGCTCGACTCGCTGGCGAGGGGCGAGCGGTTCACCCGGTGGTACATGGCGGAACCCGTCGCCGTCGTCCCCCGGCGGAGCGCCTCTCGCCGGGTCTGAGCCGGGCCGGGCGTCCCGGGGGCTTCCCGGGCGCTTCCCGGCCGAGCGCGCGGGTCGCCGTCGGTCCGGGCCCGCCCGGGAGGCGGCCCCGAGACATTCGATGGACCGCCGGGATCCGGAAGGTCCCGGACGAGGGGTCCGAGGACCTAGAAGAGCGGCTTGCCGTCGCGGGTCAGCTTCCAGTTGACCTCGGCGAAGTCGGCGGAGTCGATGACCTTGGTCTCCGTGGCGTAGTCGATCAGCGCCTGGCGGATCTCCACCTGGGCGTTGTAGACCACCGGCGCGGTCGAGACGTGCGGGAAGCCGCCGCCGCCCGACTGGCGGTAGTTGTTGACGGCGACCACGAACCGCTGGTCGGCGGAGACGGGCTGCCCGTCGTAGGACAGGCCGGTGATCCGCTGGCCGACCGGCTTGGCGATGTCCACGTCGTAGCCGACGCCGGAGAGCTGGTCGTAGTTGTAGTCGGGGATGTTGCCGGCGTTGGTCAGCCTGGACAGGTCGACCGGGGCGTCCGGGGCGAGCTGGGTGAAGTACTTCGCCGAGTACTCCAGGTAGTCCTTGAGCTGGGCGCCCGTGAGCCTCACGGCCATCAGCGTGTTGTCGTAGATGTACAGGCCGGCCATGTCACGGACGCTCACCGGTCCGGCGGGGAACGTCGCGGTCCGGCTGAACGGCGCGGCGATCGACAGCACCGGCAGGTCGGCGTCCGCCGTGCCGGCGATGGCCTTCTTCACCGTCTCGGTCTGGACCTTCTGGATGTAGTCCAGGATCGGGGTGTCCTTGTAGGGGGACTCGGCGGCCAGCAGTTCGTCCTTGGAGGTGGCCACCTCCTTGTTGACGTACCCGACCGTGGTGTCGTGCTGCTTCTTCATGAGCGCGACGATCTTCGGGTCCTCGGCGACGGCGTTGGTGTTCAGCGTGGCGGAGGACTTGCCGGTGACCGCCCACTTGCCGTTCTTCTTGGTGAGCGTGAAGTCCAGCACGCTGAGACGCTGGCCCCACTTGGCCGGCTCGGTCAGCAGGACCTGCTCGCCGGTGACCTTGTTGGTGACGAACCGCTGCGGCACCTCGTTGTGGGCGTGCCCGAACAGCACGGCGTCCACGCCGGGGACCTGCTCGCCGACCATGGCGGCGGCGTTCTCGACCGGCAGGTCGCCGCCGTAGGAGGACAGGCCGTTGTCGCCCGCGTGCGCGGTGACCACGACCACGTCCGCGCCGAGGCCGCGGATGACCGGCACCCACTTCCCGGCGGTCTTGACCAGGTCGTCGAAGCGCAGTTCGCCCTCGACGTTGCCCTTGTCCCAGATCGCGACGCCGGGGTTGGTCAGGCCGAGCACGCCGACGCGGATCGGCTTCTCACCCTTGACCTTCATCGTCTTGATGACGAACGGCTGGTAGGCGGGCTTTCCGGTGGTGGCGTCCACGGCGTTGGCGCCGAGCACCGGGGCCTTCATCTGCTTGATCCAGGTGGCCAGCAGCGGCAGGCCGTAGTTGAACTCGTGGTTGCCCAGGGTCACCGCGTCGTAGCCGATGGCGTTCATCGCGCGGGCCATGGGGTGGAGCTCACCGGTCTGTGTGATCGGCTCGACCTTGGCGTAGTAGTAGGCCAGCGGCGTGCCCTGAATGGTGTCGCCGGAGTCGAACAGCAGGGTGTGGTCGGCGCCGCGCTCGGCGCGGATCTTGTCGACCATCGTCGAGACCTTGGCGAGGCCGACGTCGTTGCCCTTGCCGTCATCGAACTCGGCGTTCTTGAAATAGTCCCAGTTGAGGGTGTTGCCGTGCAGATCGGAGGTGCCCATCACAGTCACCGTCACCGACTTGCCGGCCGAGGCGTGTGCGACCGACGGGATGGCCAGGGCGGTCAGCCCGGCCATGCCGAGGACGGCGATCTTCTTACTGTGCATGTCACGGGACAGTAACCACCCCAGGTTGCCGGGCGGTCACGGCAGCCTTACAGGACAGGGTGAATGTAGGGGTTTCCGCCGGATAGGTGATCTTCATCCCTTTCCTGAACCCGCGGTTCCGCCGGAGCGCTCCGGCCTGACCGCGTGGGAGGCCGACGGCGAGGCCGTCCTACCCCGTGACCCTGCTCGGCCTGACCGCGTGGGAGGCCAGCGGGAAGACCACCCGCACGCCGTACCCTCCGCCGGGCTCGGGACCGGCCGACAGGCTGCCGTGGAAGAGCGCGACCCGCTCCCGCACGCCGACCAGCCCGGCCCCGGGTCCGCCCGTCGGCCCGGCGCGGCCGTCGAGCGGCCCGCTGTCGGTGATCTCCAGGAGCAGCTCCCGGGGCCGGTGGGCGATCCGCACCCTGGCGGTGGTGGGACCCGCGTGCCGCAGGGTGTTGTCCAGCGCCGCCTGCACGATCCGGTACGCCGACAGGTCCAGGCCCACGGGCAGCGGGCTCGGCTCACCCTCGACGCTCAGCCGCACGTCGAGGCCCGCGGCGCGCATCCGCTCGGCGAGATCGTCCAGGCGGGCGAGGGTCGGCTGCGGCGCCAGCCCGTCGTCCTCGGCGCCGGTGCGCAGCAGCCCCAGCGTACGGCGCAGCTCCTCCACGGCGGCCCGGCCGGTCTCCTCCACCACGTGCAGCGCCTCGCGCTCGGTGACCTGGTCGGGGCGGAGCGACAGGCGCGCGGCGCCCGCCTGCATGACCATCGCGCTGACGTTGTGTGCGACGACGTCGTGCAGCTCCCGGGCGATCCTCGCCCGCTCCTCGCTCGCCGTCCGCTCGTCAGCCGCCCACTCGCCCGCCGTCCCACCGCCTGCCGCTCGCTCGTTCACCGTCCGGCTGCTCGCCGTCTGGCCGTTCATCGTCCGGCTGCTCACCACCCGGCCGTTCACCGTCCGCTTCCCGCGCACCGGCTCGCGGGCGAGCAGTTCGCCGCGCTCCCGCGCGCGACGACCGATCCGCAGGTGCCGCCGTACGGCGAGGCCCGCGCCGACCGCGGCGCAGACCGCCGCCACCAGCGCCAGCGCCGGCAGCCGGCCGGCCGCGGTGGGGGGAAGACGGAGGCTCATGGGGCGAGGGTAGGGCGGGCGCCGGGCGCGCGGCATCCGCCGTGAGACTGATAGGAGTCACGACTCTCCCGCCGTCCGGGGGATGTGTGCCCGGCACCCGGCCCTACCGGCTCCCGGCCTTCCGGAAGCCGGTGGGGCCGGGTGCCGGGCCGGAGCCGCCGTCCGGCGCTCCGGCCCCGGTGAGGTCAGCGCTCGATCAGCGACATGTTCACGTACCGCTCGCCCCGGGCGCCGCCCGGCACCGCCGCCTCCAGCGCGGCGAGCTGGTCCGGGGTCAGCGTGACATCGGCCGCCGCCGCGTTCTCCTCCAGGTAGCGCAGCCGCTTGGTGCCCGGGATCGGGATCACGTCCTCGCCCCGGGAGAGCAGCCAGGCCAGGGCGAGCTGGGCCGCGGTGCAGCCCGCCTCCTCGGCGATCTTGCGCACCTCGGCCACGAGCTCCTCGTTGCGGGCCCCGTTCTCCCCGGTGAACCGGGGGTGGCGCTTGCGGAAGTCGTCGTCGGGCAGTTCCCCGGCGGGCGGCAGCGTGCCGCCCAGCAGGCCCCGGCTGATGGGGGAGTAGGCCACCAGCGCGACGCCCAGTTCCCGCGCGGCAGGCAGGATCTCCGCCTCGATGTCGCGGGTGAACAGGGAGTACTCGCTCTGCAGGGCGGCGATCGGATGCGTGGCGTGCGCCCGGCGCAGGGTCTCCGCGCTCACCTCCGACAGGCCGAGGCGACCGACCTTGCCCTCGGCGACCAGCTCGGCCATCGCCCCCACGGTCTCCTCGATGGGGACATCGGGGTCGCGGCGGTGCAGGTAGTACAGGTCGATGTGGTCCACGCCCAGCCGCTTCAGGGAGGCCTCGGCGGCCTTCTTGACGTAGGCGGGGCTGCCGTCGACGCCGCGGGCGTCGGGGTCGTCGCTCCTGACGATGCCGAACTTGGTGGCCAGCACCACCTCGTCCCTGCGGCCGGCGATCGCCCGGCCCACCAGTTCCTCGTTGTGGCCCCTGCCGTACATGTCGGCGGTGTCCAGGAAGTTCACCCCCAGGTCGAGGGCGCGGTGGATGACCGCGGTCGACTCGGCCTCGTCGGCCGCGCCGTAGAACTCCGACATCCCCATGCAGCCCAGGCCGATGGCCGAGACCTCGGGGCCGTTCCGGCCGAGACGGCGCCTGTTCATCGTGCCTCCGTTGTGGCGTAGAAGTCGATCTTGTAGTCGAGGATCCCCAGGTCCTCGGTGAGCCGCGCGATCCGCGTCCTGACCCGCTCCCGGTGGGCCTCCAGGATCCGCCGCCGTTCGGCGGTGGTCCCCGGGCCCCGGCGGCGCAGCTCGGCGTAGCGGCACATGTCCGCGATCGGCATGCCGGTCGATCGCAGCCTGGTCAGGAAGTCGAGCCAGGCCAGGTCGGACTCCGTGTAGGCGCGGTGCCCGCTCGGGTCGCGCTCCACCTCGTGGATGAGCCCGATCCGCTCGTAGTACCGCAGCGTGTGCGCGCTCAGTCCCGAGCGGTGCGAGGCCTCCTGGATGGTGATCCCCATATGTCTCACCTTGCCGCTTAGAGCGCGCTCGAAGTCAAGCGGGTCCCCCGGGTCGCCCGGCTCGCGGAGCGGTCCGGCAGGTGGGACACGTGATTCCGGAGGCGCGTGTCCCGCGAACGGGAACCCGGCCCGGAGGCGCGTCCCCGCGGGCGGGAACCCGGCCCGGAGGCGCGTCCCGCGGGCGGGAACCCGGCCCCGGAGGCGTCCCGTCCGCGGGCGCCGGCCCCGGAGGCGTCCCGCGAGGGGACTTCCGCTCCGGAGCCGTCCCGGGGGTCCGACCCTGAGGGGGAAGGCCCTACCCCCGGCGGTCTCCGCGCAGCTCAGAGGGGTCATGTCCGGGACGTCCCCGAAGAGGGTGACCCCACCCCGGGGCGGAGCCCCTCGGGGACGGCTCAGGGACGCCTGGGGACCATCTCCAATATTCCGAACCCCTGGTCGATCGCCATTTTTGAGTCATGGCGAGTCAGGCTTTCTCCGGAACAGGGATGATCCACGGCGGTTACGCGGCGATCGGCGCCGGAGCCGCGTCGATGGTGGGGCTGCACGTGGCCACGGGGCTGGACCCGGTGCACACGCTGATCAGCGAGTACGCGTTCGCGCCCGACGGGTGGCTGCTGCCCGTATCCCTCACGTTCTTCGCGGCCGGCGCCGCCGCCTTCGGGATCGCGCTGGCGCGGCGCACCGCGGACCGCGGGGCCGCGCTGCTGGTCGGAGCCTGGGGCCTGTGCATGCTGCTGATCGGCGTCTTCCCCACGGACGCGCCCGGCCTGCCGCTGTCGATGTCCGGGGGCATCCACCGCTACGCGGCGTTCGGGGCCTTCCTCGCCATGCCGGTGGCGGGCCTGATCCTCTCCAGACGGCACGCCGCCGGTTCCTACGCCCGGCCGGTGCGGCTGCTGAGCCTGGCGTCCCTGGGCGTGCTGGTGCTGGTGGTCCTGCCGTACGTGGTGCGGATGTTCGGGATCCCCCTGGCGGGTGAGGACATCCCCGCCGGGGTGACCCAGCGGCTGGTCGTGGTCTTCGAGGTGGCGGTGCTGGCCCTGGTCGGACTGTTGATCGCCGCCGGGTACCGTCGTACCCATGACCGTCCTCCGCTCCCTGCTGCTGTTCGCCCTCGCCGCCGTCGCGGAGATCGGCGGCGCGTGGCTGGTGTGGCAGGGCGTGCGCGAGGGGCGCGGGCCGCTCTGGATCGCGGGCGGTGTCCTCGCGCTCGGAGCGTACGGCTTCGCGGCCGCGTTTCAGCCCGCGCAGGACTTCGGCCGGATCCTCGCCGCCTACGGCGGGGTGTTCGTCGCGGGCTCGCTGGCCTGGGGAATGGTCATGGACGGGTTCCGGCCTGACCGCTGGGACGTGGCCGGCGCGCTGATCTGCCTGGCCGGAATGGCCGTGATCATGTACGCGCCGCGCGGCTGACCGGCGGTACGGCCGCCGCCCACGCGGGCGGCGGCCGTACCGTGTGGCGCGTCGCCGGCTACCGGTCGCCGTCGGAGCCGGTGAGCCCGGCGCGGCGCAGCGCGTCGGCCATCGCGCCGCCCGGCGCCTCACGCCGGCGGTCGCCACGCCCCTGCTGGCCGCCGCGTCCCTGCTGCCCGCCCCGCCCCTGCCGGCGGTCACCCTGGCCCTGCTGCCGGTCGCCGCCGCGGCGGCCGCCGTCGGCCTGGTCACGCCTGCCGCTCCCGCCGCGGGCGGGCTCGTCCTCCAGCCGGAGGGTCAGGGAGATGCGCTTGCGCGGGATGTCGACGTCGAGCACCTTCACCCGGACGATGTCGCCGGGCCTGACGACCTCGCGCGGGTCCCTGACGAAGGTGTGCGACAGCGCCGAGACGTGGACCAGGCCGTCCTGGTGCACGCCGACGTCGACGAACGCGCCGAAGGCGGCGACGTTGGTGACCACACCCTCCAGCACCATGCCGGGTTCGAGGTCGGAGATCTTCTCCACGCCCTCCTTGAAGGCCGCCGTCTTGAAGGCCGGACGCGGGTCGCGGCCGGGCTTCTCCAGCTCCGACAGGATGTCGGTGACGGTCGGCAGACCGAAGGTGTCGTCGACGAAGTCCTGGGGCCGCAGCGACCGCAGGACCGTGCCGTTGCCGATCAGCTCGCGGATGCCGCCGCCGGTGGCCGACAGGATGCGGCGCACCACCGGGTACGCCTCGGGGTGCACGCTGGAGGTGTCGAGGGGGTCGTCGCCGTCCGGGATGCGCAGGAAGCCCGCGCACTGCTCGAACGCCTTGGGGCCGAGGCGGGGCACCTCCTTGAGCGCCCGGCGCGACCGGAACGGGCCGGACGCGTCGCGGTGGGCGACGATGTTGTCGGCCAGGCCCGCCGTGATGCCCGACACGCGTGCCAGCAGCGGCGCCGAGGCGGTGTTCACGTCGACCCCCACCGCGTTCACGCAGTCCTCGACGACCGCGTCGAGCGAACGGGACAGCTTGGTCTCGGCGAGGTCGTGCTGGTACTGGCCGACGCCGATCGACTTGGGGTCGATCTTGACCAGCTCGGCCAGCGGGTCCTGCAGGCGCCGGGCGATCGACACCGCGCCGCGCAGCGAGACGTCCAGGCCGGGCAGCTCCTGGGCGGCGTAGGCGGAGGCGGAGTAGACGGAGGCGCCGGCCTCCGACACCACGATCTTGGTCAGCCCGGGGACCAGCTTCACCAGCTCGCCGGCGAGCTTGTCGGTCTCGCGGGAGGCGGTGCCGTTGCCGATCGCGACCAGTTCCACGTCGTGCTTCTTGGCGAGCGCGCCCAGCGTGGCGAGCGACTGGTCCCACTGGCGGCGCGGCTCGTGCGGGTAGATCGTGGCGGTCTCCAGCACCTTGCCGGTGGCGTCGACCACCGCGACCTTCACGCCGGTGCGCAGGCCCGGGTCCAGGCCCATGGTGGCGCGGGTGCCGGCGGGCGCGGCGAGCAGCAGGTCGCGGAGGTTGGCGGCGAACACGCGCACCGCCTCGTCCTCGGCCGCCTGCCACAGCCGGGTCCGCAGGTCGATGCCGAGGTGGACGAGGACGCGGGTGCGCCAGGCCCAGCGGACGGTGTCGGCCAGCCACTTGTCGGCCGGGCGGCCCCGGTCGGAGATGCCGAAGCGGTGGGCGATGCTCGCCTCGTAGGAGCCGGTGGGCTCCGGCTCGGGCTCCAGGGTGAGGGTGAGGATCTCCTCCTTCTCCCCGCGGAACATCGCCAGGATCCGGTGGGAGGGCAGCTTGGTGAACGGCTCGGCGAAGTCGAAGTAGTCGGAGAACTTCGCCCCCTGCTCCTCCTTGCCCTCGCGGACCGCCGAGACCATGCGGCCCTTCGACCACATCCGCTCGCGCAGCTCGCCGACCAGGTCGGCGTCCTCGGCGAACCGCTCGACGAGGATCGCCCGCGCCCCGTCCAGCGCGGCGGCGGCGTCGGGCACCCCCTCGCCGACGAAGGCCGCGGCGGCGGCCTGCGGGTCGACGGACGGGTCGGCGAGCAGGCCGTCGGCGAGCGGTTCGAGACCTGCCTCGCGGGCGATCTGCGCCTTGGTCCGCCGCTTGGGCTTGTAGGGGAGGTAGATGTCCTCCAGGCGGGCCTTGGAGTCGGCCGCGACGATCTGCGCCTCAAGGGCGTCGTCGAGCTTGCCCTGGGAACGGATCGACTCCAGGATCGCGGCCCGCCGGTCCTCCAGCTCCCGAAGGTAGCGCAGCCGCTCCTCCAGCGTGCGCAGCTGCGTGTCGTCGAGCGCCCCCGTGACCTCCTTGCGGTAACGGGCGATGAACGGCACCGTGGCGCCGCCGTCGAGCAACTCCACGGCCGCCTGTACCTGCCGCTCGCGCACACCCAGCTCGTCGGCGATCCGCTGATGAATTGACGTGGTCACGGTCTCTCTTTCCTCGGGACGGGCAGCCGGGGCGGGCGGCCCTGTGGGCAGCCCCAAAGCTACCGCGCGACCCCGACAGGGTCCGGCGGAGACAGACGGATGTCCCGGTGGTGCCCGCGAGCGGGGCGAGAGTGACGGGAGGGCGGCGCCGGCGTCGCGGCGGGCTCGGCGGTCGCGGCCGGGCGATGCGACACCGGCCGGATGCCCGGCCTTCCCGGCGGCGGCCGGACGGTGGTCGGGCGATGGTCGGACGGCGGCCGGACGGTGGTCGGGCGATGGTCGGACGGTGGCCGGATGTTGGCCGGGCGATGATCCGGCGGTGGCGGGGCGATGATCAAACGGTGGTCAGACGGTGGTCGGGCGGCGGTGGGCGGGACCGGGACGCGTCCCGGCCGGTTCGGGGCTGATCCGGTCGGCGAGCCGGCGCATGGCGCGGGCGGTCCACCGGCGGGCGGGACCGGGACGCCGAGGGGTCAGACGTGAGAGCTCGGCCTCGGCGATCGCCTCGGCGTGCGTCGTCCGGTACAGGGCGGTGATCTGGAACTCGTTGTTCACGGCTCTTCCCTTCTGGGAACGGGGGGTCTGCCTTCCGGGACCGGTTCGGCGGCCCGCGCCGCGGATCCTTCCGGTGGCGGGATCCGCGGCACGGGTCCTACGGGCGGGTGCGGACCAGGGAGATGTCGCCGCTCACGGTCTTGACGCGGATCTCGGTCCGCGGGGCCTCGTCACCGGGCCCGTCCGCCTCCTCCAGGCCGGAACGGAGGTCGCCGGAGACCGTGGAGACGTCGAGCCAGGCGCTCACCCCGTCGGCGACACCGATCCTGACGTCGCCCGACACGGTGTCGACCGACACCCGGCCGCGGGTCACCGCCCCGACCTCGACGTCGCCCGAGGCGCTGTGGATCTCCACCAGGTCACCGGCCGTCCCGATCGTGACCTCGCCGGAGGCGCTCCGCGTCCGGAAGGACGCGGCCGCCGTCTCGACGGTGATGTCGCCGGAGCCGCTCCTGACGGTGGTGTCGCCGTGGGCGGCGCCCAGCCTGACATCTCCGCTGGAGGTGGTGATCTGCGCCTCGCCGCGCAGCTCACGCAGCCGGATGTCGCCGGAGGAGGTCTGGACGCCGGCCTCGGCACCGGTGACATCACACGTGACGTCACCGCTCGCCGTTCTGACGTCAAGCCGGGCGCAGCGCTCGATCCGGACATCGCCGGAGGCCGAGCCGACCGCGACGTCCCCCAGCGGCCCGGAGGCGCGGACGTCGGCGGAGGCGGCGTCGAGGGCGACCGCCGACCCCTCGGGAAGGGCGACGAGCACGTTCACGCTCGCCGGACGTCCCAGCATCGTGCGCTGCTCGGGCACCTCGACGAGGATCGTGCCGTCGGCCAGCCGTTCGACGCGGGTCCTGCTCGCGGCCTCGGTGTCGGCGGAGCTGGACGGACGGGAGGGCCGGACCTCGACGACCGCGTCCTCGCGCGGGGCGGCGGTGACCTCCAGGAGACCGGCGGGGAGCTTGACCCGCAGGGCGACGGGTCCGGGGGCGGGGAACGAGGGCATGGCGGAATCTCCCTTTCGGGTACGGGGGATCATGGAATGGTGCCGGGGGAGCGGGAAGGCCCGGGGCTGGTGACCGCCGCTCAGGCGCGGACCGGCGGGCGCGGGGGCCTCAGCGGGCCCAGCCGCTGAGGCGCTTGCCGCTCCCGCGGGGACGCGGCTCCCGCGGGCCGTCCAGCAACGCGGCGGACAGCACGCGGACCAGCCACGCGTTGACCGAGACGCCTTCGGCGCCCGCCGCCTCCTCGACGCGGCTCTTGAGCGACTCGGGCAGGCGCAGGGTCATCCTGGCCGTGCCCTCCTCTCCCGGGAACGTCGGCGGGGTCGGCGGGGTCGGGGGGAACGGCGGTGTGGGGAAGCCGGGCGGCCCCGGCGGGACCGGGGCTCCCGGCGGCGCGAACGCGCCGGGCATTCCGGGCGGCGGCGCGAAACCCGCGGCCTCCCCGAAGTCCGGCGGTGTCACCACGAACTCGGGTTCGCGGTTGCGGATCCGTACCTCGACCGAGCCGGGTGCGAGCTCGCGGGTGACCTCGTCGGCCGCGGCCGACAGCACCTCGATGAGGGTGAGCCTGACCGCGGAGTCGAGTGACGTGGTCAGGTTCTCCACGGCGGCCCGGGTCTCGGCGTCGGCGACCGCCGCCGACGCGGCCAGTGCCCGGCGGAGGTTCTCGACGAAGGGCGTGACGTCCATGGGCACCACTATGACGCCATGAGTGACGTCACGTCAAGCCGTATGACGTCACTTGTGACGTCTTTCTGGATGCCGTATGGCGTCACGATGGTGCCGGCGGCTTCGGATCGCGAGTCGGGGGTCCCCGCACTGGGAGGAATGGAAATCGTTATCGGCGTTGTTGTGGGTCTCGTCGATCGGAAAAGGAGAAGGCCATGGCTGGAAACGAGCTCCGTCCCGTGATCAAGCTGCGCTCGACCGCGGGCACCGGCTACACCTACGTGACCCGCAAGAACCGGCGGAACTCCCCCGACCGGCTCACGCTCACCAAGTACGACCCGATCGCCCGGCGCCACGTGGAGTTCCGCGAGGACCGCTGAGATCCCGTTCCGCCGGTCCTCACCGCCCGGGGGTCTTCCCCCGGGCGGTCCCGGCGGGCGCGCTCCGGGCGGGGGCCCGGTGCCAGGCGCCGCGGGGCGCCGTTCCGTTGTGCCGCCGGGTCGCCGCGGGCCGGTCTCAGGGCGCGGCCCGGCTCCGCAGCAGGGCGTCGAGGTGGTCCAGGATCCACTCCCAGCTCTCCTGCGTGCCGGGATCGCTGTGACTGAAGCCGCCGGCCGCCTCCAGGCTGATGTAGCCGTGGAAAACGCTGCCCAGCAGCCGTACGGCGTGCGTCCGGTCCGCCTCCGTCAGGTCGTAGCCGCGCAGGATCGCCCGCGTCATCCGCGCGTGCCTGCCCCCGGCACTGGCGGTCGCCGTGTCCGGGTCGAGCCGGAGCCGCGTCGCGTCGTAGCGGCCAGGGTGCTCCCGGGCGTAGTCGCGGTAGACGTTTCCCAGTGCGGCCAGGGCGTCCCGGCCGGCCCGCCCGGCCAGGGCGGCGGCGGCCCGGTCGGCGAGCTCCTCCAGTGCGAACAGGGCGATCCCGGTCCTGAGGTCCCGCGAGTTCTTCAGGTGGGAGTACAGGCTCGCGACCTTGACGTCGAACCGCCTGGCGAGCGCCGAGAGGGTCACCTGGTCGAAGCCGACCTCGTCGGCCAGTTCCGCCCCCGCCCGGACCAGGCGTTCCGCCGTCAGCCCCGCGCGTGCCACGATCCTCCCTCCGTCTTCCTGCAGCGATTGTGTAGTTCCCGGAAGCATTCCGGCAACATGATCTGCCGGCGCCGTACCGGCGGGTGCCGGCGGTCGCCCCGCACGGCCGGACGGTACGGTCAGCCGCAGGTGATCTCGGTGAAGGCCGGGGGAGCGGCGGCGGAGCCCACGAAGCCGACTTCGGAGACGGTGGCCCCGGGGGAGAGGACGGCCCCCTCGGGCGCGTGGATCATCGCGATGGGGCCGCTCTGCATGGGCGTGCCGTTCCACGCCTGGGTGAGCTTGGCGCCCTGGGGGAGCAGCCACTGGATGTACCAGTCGCGCATCGGCCGGCCGGAGACGTTGCTGATCGTCGCGGCTCCCCGGTAGCCGCCCGGCCAGGACTCGACGAGGGTGACGGTGGCGGTGCAGCCGGCGGCGGACGCCGCCGCGGACCCGGTGGCGTCCGGGGTCCCCGTCGCGGCTCCGGTGGCGTCCCGGGGTTCCGCGGTGCGCCCGGCGGTGTGCCGGGTCTCCGCCGCGTGCCCGGTGGTGTGCCGGGTGTCCGCCGTACGGCCGGCGCAGGACGCCACGACCAGCGCCGCCGCGGCCCCCAGCGAGACGACGCCCAGCAGGGGCGCGATCCTCCGGGTCACCACCGCGGGGCCTCCTTCCGTGCGGGAACGCGGCGGACTGCGGCGGCCCCGGCCGGCGCGGACTGCGGGCGCCGGCCGGGGCCGCCTCTCACCGGGGATCCGTCAGGGGCTGGTGCAGGTCGGGGTGGGTGAGCCGCCGGTGCCGTTGGCGACGAACCCGAAGGTGGTCGAGCCGTTCGCCGCGACGGTCCGGTTCCAGTCGGTGTTCCTGACCACGGCGATCGATCCGGACGCGGTGTAGACGCCGTTCCAGACGCTGTTGATCGTGGTGCCGCTGCCCGGAGTCCAGCTCACCGTCCAGCCGTTGAGCGGGGAGGAGCCGCGGTTGGTCACGGTCACCTCGCCCTGGAACCCGCCCTGCCAGGAGTTGATCGTCCGGTAGGTGGCCGTGCAGGCGCCCGCGATCGGCGTCGAACTCGGGGTCACCGTGGGGGTCGCGGTGGGGGTCGCGGTGGGCGTCGAGGTGGGCGTCACCGTCGGGGTCGGGGTCGGCGTCGAGCCGGGACGGCCCACACCGGTCACCTCGCCCTTTCCGCCGTCGAAGACGACGTCGGAGCAGTTGTAGAAGGTCTCCGCGCTGTCGGAACGCTTCCACACCGAGTAGACGATGTGCCGGCCCGACTTGCCCGAGGGCAGGCGGGCGTCCCAGTAGTAGTAGGCGTCCGCGGTGCCCGCCGAGCCGACGCTCGCCGGGTGGTCGGCGGTGTAGAAGGGCTCCGCCTCAAGGTCGTCCCAGGTCAGCGGCCGGGTGGGGTCCCAGCCGTCCTTGGTGACGTAGACGTAGAACCAGCCGGGGTGCGCGGCCCACTTGTTGTACCGGAACTGGATGGAGCTTCCGGCGGTCAGGTGTGTCAAGGGCCAGTCGGCGTGCGGCAGGTCGAACCCGCTGTAGGTGGGGTTGCCGCCGCTGCACGCCTGCCCGTCGGGGATGAACCCGCGGGTGCGCCCGGCGCCGTCGGAACGGAGCACGCCGAACCAGTTGTACAGGGAGTTGGGGCCGCTCTTCGCGACCGCCGCCGCGCAGGCGGGGTTGACGGGGATGATCTGCCCCGTCTGCGACAGCCCGTCCTGCCAGCAGAGGTAGGTACGGCTGCCCGGCACCATCATCGCGCCGTGCGCGGACGCCGAACCGGGGACGAGAACGACCGCGAGCAATGCGGACAGGAGTGCGACCGCGCCCGCGGCGACGGCGCCTGGCCATTTCTTCACGGGATTACCTCCCCCTTCCGGGGACGACGAACCGCTGGTTCATGGCGGTGAAGCGCTCACGCGAGACGGACTTTAGGCCGTCGTCTCCGGGGAGTGAACGCGGTGCGGTCGCCGTGGGCGAGGCATGCGTCATCGACGCAGGTCAGCGAGGTGCGGGGATGAGCGGAAGGATGAAAGGTTCATGCCCCGGCCGACGGCGATCGCCGGGCCGGCTCGCCGTCGGCGGCCCCGCCGGGAGGAGGTGTCGCCCGGCGGACCGGCCGGGCCGTGATCGCCGGACCGGTCATCGCCGCCGCCTCCCGCCGCGGGTCGCGTCGGGCGTCCCGCCGGGGCCGTTCCCCGCAGGTCCCTACCGGGCGGCGAGTTTCTCCAGTGCCGGGCCGGCGAGCCGGTACGTGTGCCACTCGTCGAGGTGCACGGCGCCCAGCGACCGGTAGAACTCGATGGAGGGGGTGTTCCAGTCGAGGACCGCCCATTCCAGACGGCCGTAGCCGCGTTCCACGCAGATGCGCGCCAGCTCGGCGAGCAACCGCTTGCCGTGTCCCCCGCCCCGCCGGTCGGGGTGGACGAAGAGGTCTTCGAGGTGGATGCCGTGCTTGCCCACCCAGGTGGAGTAGGTGAGGAACCAGATCGCGAAGCCCACGGGCTTCTCCTCGCCCCGCTCGTCGCGCTCGGTGGCGAGGTGGCAGAACACCGCGGGGGAGTCGCCGAAGAGCGCCTCGTGCAGGTCGTCGGGGGAGGTCTGGACCTTGTCCAGCGATTTCTCGTACTCGGCGAGGTCGCGGATCATACCGATGATCGCTGGGACGTCGTCCGGTGTTGCGGGGCGAATCATGGATGAAGTTTAGGCCGTTTCCGACCCTGCCTTCCCGGCCCCGCCGCCCTGACCTGGGAGTCCTGGCCCGCCGCCCTGGCCCGGGAGCCCGGCTCCGCCGTCCCGGCACGGCGTCGCCGCCTCGGCGACCTGCTCCCGGTGGCCGGTCTCCCTTGCCTTCGAACACATGAGATGTTCAAATGAACCGTAATCCCTTGCGGATCGGTTCCGGCGGTCCTCCGTACGGCGAGGCTCCCGGGGCGGTCTCCGGCGGTCCGCCCGCGGCGGCAGGCCGGGTGCCGCGGGACCACCGCGACCGGTTCCGGCACGGAGACGAAGTTCGCCACGAGACGGAGGAGACGCGTGACCACCTGGATGCTGCTCGACTACGGCGAGGTCATCTCACTGCCGCAGCCGCCCGAGGACGTGACGGCCATGGCGGTCCTCGCCGACCTCGACACCGAGACGTTCCTCGACCGCTACTGGCGTCACCGGGACCTCTACGACCGGGGGAGACCCTCCCACGCCTACTGGGGCGACGTCCTGGACCGCGGGTTCTCCGAAGGGGACCCGCTGGTGGCCGCGCTCGACGCGGCCGACACCGCGAGCTGGTCGCGCCTCGACCCGGCGAGCCTGGAGGCGATCCGTGTCCTCGCCGGCCGCCACCGGCTCGCGCTGCTGTCCAACGCCCCCGAGCCGATGGCCGCGGCCATCGACCGCGCGCCGTGGGCGCAGGCGTTCGACCACCGCTTCTACAGCTGCCGTCTCGGCCTGGCCAAGCCCGACCCCGAGATCTTCGAGAAGGTCCTGCACAGGCTCGGCGCGGAACCGGGCGAGGTCACCTTCTTCGACGACCGGGCGGTCAACGTCGAGGCCGCCGCGGCGGTCGGCATCCACGCCGTCCTGTACCGGCCCGGCACACCCTTCGAGCGGCGGCCGGACTGACCGGGCCGCCGGGCCGTCCTTCCGGCCCGGCGGCGCCCCGGCCTCTCAGCGGCGCCCGGTGGTGGCGATGCCCTGGACGAAGTGGCGCTGGCCGAAGAAGAAGATCACGACCAGCGGGAGCGTGGTGATGACGCTCGCCGCCAGGACGATCTCCCACTTGGGGTCGCCGCCCTGGTAGAACTGGTCGACGATCGCCTTCAGGCCGCGCGGCAGCGTGTAGAGCGCCGGGTCCTGGAGGTAGATCAGCGGCTTCATCAGGTCGAACCAGCTCGCCTTGAGCTCGAAGATGAAGGCGATGATCAGCGCCGGTCTGGCCAGCGGCACGGCGATCCGCCGGAACAGGTCCAGGTAGGACGCCCCGTCCACCCGGGCGGCCTCGAAGACGTACCGGGGCACGCCCAGCAGGAACTGGCGCAGCAGGAAGATGTAGAACGCCGAGCCGAACAGGTTGCCCGCCCACAGCGGCACCTGCGTGCCGGTCAGCCCCACCGAGTTCCAGATGAGGTAGGTCGGCACCAGCGTGACCGCCGCGGGCAGCATCATCGTCGCCAGCACGCTGCCGAAGAGCAGGTTGCGGCCCGGGAAGCGGAAGTAGGCGAACCCGAAGGCGACGAAGGCGCTCGACAGGGTGACCGCGCCCGCCGCGACGACGCCGATGACCAGCGTGTTGACCAGCCACGCCAGCATGGGCGCCGCGTCCCAGACCGCCAGGTAGTTCTCCGGCGCGAACGGGTGGGGCCACGGGAGGAACGGGTCGGCGAACGTCCGGGACCGCGGCTTGAGCGACGCGACCACGAGCCAGACGAACGGGTACAGGAACAGGGCCGACGCCGCGGACAGCATGACCAGGAAGAAGATCTTCCGCGACCCGCGTCCGGCGTCGTCGGCCGGGCCGCCGGCCTCGACCCGGGGCCGCGCCCGGTCCAGCGTGGTGGTCATCCGGCGTGCTCCTCGGCTTCGTAGTAGACCAACCGGTTGCCCACCTTCACCTGGATGAGAGTGATCACCAGGATGACCAGGAACAGCACCCAGGCCAGGGCCGAGGCGTATCCCATGTGCAGGAACTGGAAGGCCTGCTGGAACAGGTAGACCACGTAGAACAGGGCCGCGTCGCCGTGCGACTGCTGGGCGACCTGGTTGCCGAAGAACATCGCGTACACCTGGTCGAACATCTGCAACGCGGAGATCGTGTTGATGATCACCACGAAGAAGACCGCCGAGCTGATCATCGGCAGCGTGATCGACCGGAACCGCTGCCACCGGCCGGCCCCGTCGATCATCGCCGCCTCGGTCAGCTCGCGTGGCACGTTGCGCAGCGCCGCGAACAGGATGATCGTGGTCGAGCCCAGGTTCCACAGCGACATCAGCACGATGCCCGGCAGGATCCAGTCCGGGTCGGTCGTCCACTGCGGTCCCTCGATCCCGAACAGGCCGAGGAACTGGTTGACCATCCCGGCCTGGCCGTTCAGCAGGAACAGGAAGAGCACGCCCACGGCGACGTACGGCGTCATGGACGGCAGGTAGAAGATCGTCCGGAACACGCCCGCGGCCCGCCCGGTGATCCGGTTGAGCATGAGCGCCAGGGCGAGCGCGAGCGCGATGGACAGCGGCACGTGCAGCGCCGTGTAGTAGACGGTGTTGCCGACGGCCCGGAGGACCTTCGGGTCCTGGGCCATCCTGGCGTAGTTGCCGAGGCCGACGAACTCCGGGTCGCCGATCAGGTCGAAGTCGGTGAACGACAGCACCAGGCTGGCGACCATCGGGCCGAGCTGGAAGACCAGCAGGCCGATCAGCCACGGCAGCAGGAAGACGTACGCCCACCGCGTCTCCGGACGGATCCGCCTCACCGCGGCCCCCGCGGGGCCGCCGACCGGCGGATCGCAGCGGGAATCACCGCGCGGATCACCGCGCGGACCACCGCGCGGATCACCGCGCGGACCACCGCGCGGATCACTGCGCGGATCACTGCGCGGATCACTGTGTCGCCTCGTCGATGGCCTGCTGCGCCTGCTGCTGTGCCTGCTTCATGGCGTCGGCCGGCTTCCTCTCGCCGAGCAGCACCCGGTTGCCCGCGTCCTGCCAGGCCTTGGTGAACTCGGCCGCGGCCGCCGACGGCGGCACCACGAACCCGGCCTGCTGCACCGAGCGGATCGTCTTGACCGCGTCGTCGTATGCCTTGTGCCCGCTGGGCTTCACGACCTCCGAGAAGATGACGTCGTCGGCCTTGACGTTGCCGGTGTAGGTGCCGATGTTGACCTTGCCCTCCTTGGCGCGCTTGTCGGCGCGGGCCTTGGCCGCCGCGATCCAGGTGTCGGCGGAGGTCATGGTCCTCATCCAGCGGCAGGCCACGTCGGGGTGCTTGGCGCCCTTGGGGACCACCCACGCGTTGCCGCCCACGTTGTTGACCGGGTTGCCCTGGCGGTCCTTGACCGGCAGCACGGTGATGTCGGCGTCCGGCGTCGTGCCCGCCATGGCGCTGACCACGAACTGCTCGGTGAGCATGGCGCCGAGCTTGTCGGTGGCGAACGGGTTCTCCTCGCCGAAGTAGTCGAAGGTCTCGGTGAACGCCTTCAGCTTCTTCCAGCCGCCCTGCGACTCCACCAGCCGGCCGGCGTAGTCGAGGGCCTCGACGACCTTCGGGTCGTCGAGCTTCGCGGTGCGGCCGTCGGCGGACAGGATGTCGGCGCCGTTGGCCTTGGCCCACAGCGGCAGGAACTCCGGCAACTTGGGATAGAAGCCGAACCGCTCGATCCTGCCGTCCCGGACGCGGTTCATCTTCTCCGCGAGCTTGGCCAGTGCGTCCCAGTCGGAGGTGTCGATGCTCGCCGGATCGACCCCGGCGTCCTTGGCGGCCTTGTTGTTCACCAGCAGGACGATCGAGTTGTAGAACTCCGGAATGGCGTACCACTTGCCGTCGTACTTCGACTGCTGCTGCGCCGCCGGGTAGAAGTCGTCGGTGGCGATCTTCTCGCGGGAGACGCAGTCGTCCAGCGGCTGGATGGCCCCACGCGCGGCGTAGCTGCCGATCCGCTCGCGGCCCAGGTAGACGACGTCCGGCGGGTTGCCGCTCGCCACCGCCGACAGGAACGCCTGCTCGTCGAACTGGCCCTCGTTGATCGCGACCTTCACGTCCGGGTACGCCTTCTTGAACGCGTCGACCCGGACGGTGGCGATCTCGTCGGGGAGGCCGAATCCCATCGTGGTCAGTGACGATCCCGCACCACCGCCCGCCGCTCCGCTTCCGCCGCCGCTGTCACCGCTTTTCGCTCCGACGCCGCCGCAGGCGCTGAGGGCCGCCACCAGAAGGGCCACGGCCGAGATACGGCCCGGGTGGTATTTGGGCATCCACGCCTCCTCGGTTCACTTGTGCGAAAGACCCCTTCCCTTAAAGGAAGGGTTAAACGTGGATTTTCCGGTAATGGAAATACGAATCCGTTTTTATTCCTTGTACGGCGGGCATCCGGATTCCCCGTACGGCGGGCACCCGTAGTACGCCGGGCATCCGAACGGGACGCCGGGGGCGGAACCGGGAACGGGCGGGCGAGCCGTACGGGAACGGCGGGCGAGCCGTACAGGAGGTCCGCGCGGCCGTTCGGGAGGCTCGCGCGGCGGAACCGGGCCGGAGGGCGCCCCGGCGGATCACCGCAGGGGGGCGGGCGGACCCGATGGCCCCTCGACGGTCCTCCGTGATCTCAGGGGAGGAGACGGGTCACAGGGAGAGCGAGACGTTTCCCTCGAAGGCTCGCAGGACGGACTCGTCCACGCTCGCGTCGATGGGGAAGGCGTCCCTGAGCCGGGTGAGGTCGAGCAGGCGCCCCAGGAAGCCGTGCACCCCGGCCAGCCGCAGCCAGCCCTTGAGCTCGTAGGCGCGGCGCAGGCCGCCGAGCAGCGCCCACACGCCGGTGGAGTCGCAGAACCTCAGCTCGTGCACGTCGATGATGATGTGGATCCGCCCGCGCGCCAGCAGCGCGGAGAGCGCCTCCTCCAGATCGGAGGCGGACAGCTTGTCGAGATCGCCGGCCAGCGATACCACGGCGAACCGCGGCTGGTCGTTCACGGCGATGGAGAGCCGGTTCATCAATATGTGCCCCGCTGTCCACAGCTGTTGGAAACAGCGCCCTCGCGACCTCTCCGCCCTCTGGGGAGAGCGGTTGCTCGCTTTCCCCGGTCGAGGTGGGCGACGGACAACCCTGCCCGTTTCGATCACGGGAACCATATCAGCGAGGGCCTTCCCGCCGGGCGGACCCGGCGTTCTTCTCACCCCGCCTGACGGCTCCCTACGGAGCGTGCAGAGACGGATAACCGCTGCGACCACCGTACGCCCGGGCCGGGCACAGTTCAATGCTGCCGGGGCCCGACCCGCCGCGCCCCGGGAGGGGGATCGTCGCCCGGTCGTCCGCCCCGGTCAGCCCTGGTCGTCCACCCCGGTCACCCCCGGCGTCCATCCCGGCGCCCGCCCGCGCCCGGCCGGCGTCCGCCCCGGTCCGGGCGGGCGTTTGCCCCGGTCCGGGCCGGGCACCCGGAGACCATGGCCACCACAGACCGGGCGGTGCTCACCGTCAACGCGGGCTCGTCGAGCCTCCAGCTCCACCTCGTCCGCGACGGCGAGGTACTGCGCGTCGAGCACAGCGAGCGGAGCCCGGACCCGGCGGAGGTCGAGCGGACCGTGGCGGACTTCCTCGACGCCGCCGGAGACCACGAGATCACGGCCGTCGGGCACCGCCTGGTGCACGGCGGCGAGGCCGTACGGCGCCCGACGGTGGCCGACGACGGCGTGGTGGCCGCGGTGCGCGGGTACGCCGACCTCGCCCCGCTGCACGTGCCGCCCGCGCTGGCGCTCGTCGAGGCGTGCCGCCGGCTGCTGCCCGGCGTCCCGCACGTGCTCTGCCCCGACACCGCCTTCCACGCCGGTCTGCCCGAGAGCGCCGCGACCTACCCGCTGCCCGCGGAGTGGCGCGAGAAGTACGGCCTGCACCGCTACGGCTTCCACGGCCTGTCCTACTCCTGGGCGCTGGGCCGGGCGGCGGAGCTGCTGGACAGGCCCGCCGGGACGCTCCGGCTCGTCTTCACCCACCTCGGCGGCGGCTCCTCGGTGTGCGCGGTCCGCGAGGGCCGCAGCCTGGACACCTCGATGGGCTTCACACCGCTGGAGGGCGTCCCGATGAGCAAGCGGTCGGGCAGCGTCGATCCCGGCATGCTGCTGTGGCTGCTGTCGGACTCCCGGCTGACCCTTGCGGAACTGCGCGACGGCCTGGAGCACCGCTCCGGGCTGATCGGGCTGTCGGGGGGCGTATCCGGTGACACACGGGAGCTGGTGAAGGCCGCCGACCCCGCCGCCGCGCTGGCCCTCGCTGTGTTCGCCCACCGGGTGGCCAGGGAGATCGGGGCCGCCGCGACGAGCCTGGACCGGCTGGACGCGCTGGTGTTCACCGGGGAGATCGGCTGGGACCAGCCGGAGGTCCGCGAGGCCGTCTGCGCCCGGCTCGGCCTGCTCGGCGTCGAGCCGCCGGTCCGTGCCGCGGTGGAGGAGGACGGGGTGGTGAGCGCGCCGGGCGCGGCCGTACCCGTCCTGGTGGTCCGGCCGCGGGAGGAGCTCCAGCTCGCCCGCGACACCCTCGCCGCGCTCGGCGGAGACGGGAAGAAGACACCCGGTGGGGACAGGAAGACGGGAGAGATCAGGTGACGGTGAGGAATCTCGTGCGCGGCGCGGTCGCCGGGGCGGGCGCGACGGCGGTGATGAGCGTGGTGACGCTCGCCGGGCAGCGGGCGGGGCTGATGCCCGACCAGCCTCCCAAGCGGATCGCCCGCGCCGTCCTGCCGGGCCATCGGCACCGTCCCAAGCCGGGGGAGAAGGCGCTCGGCACGATCGCGCACTTCGGGTTCGGCGCGGCCTGCGGCTCCCTGCTCGCGCTGCTCCGCGGGGGACGCCGCGCGCCGGTCACCCTGGGCGCCGGCTACGGCCTGGCCATCTGGCTCGTCAGCTACCAGGGCTGGGTGCCGGGCTTCGGCATCCTGCCGCCGATCTCCGGCGACCGGCCCGGTCGGCCGGCGGTGATGGCCGCCGGCCACGTGGCGTACGGCACGGTGCTCGCCGTCCTGCTGGACCGTCTCCGCCGCGGTCCAGAGCGGGAGGCGTAGGGCCGTCCCGATGGACGGCGGCCACCGGGTGGGGCCGGCACGGCCGGGACGCGGCGCGTCAGGCCGGGTAGGGGGCCGTGGAGGAGTCCTCGTGGCCCGTCGGGTTCAGCTGACAGCCGTGCTCGTCACAGTGGTCGGCGTCGGCGTCGTCGAACCACACGCCGCCGTCGGCGAGGTAGCGGAAGCGGATGGGCCTCTCCGATGGGACGGTGAGGCTCACCTGGTAGGTGCCGTTCCTGCGCTGCATCGGGTGGGCGTAGGGATCCCAGCCGTTGAAGTCGCCGACCAGCGAGATCCCGCCGGCGGCGTGGTCGGCCGGCACGCTGAAGGTGAGCTTGACCTGTCCGTTCTTGGTCGGTTTGCCACGCTTGATCATTGAAGTTCTCCTGACTCGCGGTCTCCATGAGTAGCCGGCCGCGAGCGCGGTGACGGTGAGACGCCAAGGTCACGTCGGTCTCCCGTCGCCGCCTCCGCCAGAGGGCGGCGCCGCCAGGGAGACCGGCGTCCAGTCACGGCCGAGCCGGTACGATCCATCAGGATCGTTACCGCGAGTGATGGTTCGACAACCCGCATGTGCTGATTTTTGAGCGGGATCACGTCCGACTTTGACCGGATCATGGCGATTGGCCGGGCCTCGGACGGTGGACGGCGGTTTCACCCCGCCGGCGGTGCGTCCCCGGTCGGCGGTGCGTCGCCGGGTGGCCGCGTGTCTCCGGGCGCGGGGGCCCCGGGCGGGCGAGGGGGATCCCGGGCGGTCGCGCGGGGGTTTCCAGGAGGGTGCGCGGGAGTTTCCGGACAGGCGTGTGGGAGAGGATGTCCCGGTGAGGATACGGCCCATCACCCCGTCGCTGCTGGTGGAGGAACTCGCCGACCGGATCGCCGCGGCTCCCCGTGACGCCTGGGTCCGGGTGGCGTTCGACGGAGCACCCGCCGCGCGGCCGGAGGATCTCGCCGACGCGCTGGCCGGCCCGCTCCGCCTGCGCGGCAGGGAGGTGATGAGGGTGTCGGCGCGAGACTTCCTGCGCCCGGCGTCGCTGCGCCTGGAGCACGGCCGTACCGACCCGGACGCCTACTACGACGACTGGCTCGACCTCAAGGGCCTGGTGCGCGAGGTCCTCGGCCCGCTCGGCCCCGGCTCCTCGGGGCGGATCGTCCCCACGCTGTGGGACAGCGCCACCGACCGGGCCACCCGCGCGCCGTACGTCACCGTGTCGCCGGGCGGGGTGCTGCTGCTGGACGGC
Organism: Streptosporangium sandarakinum; assembly: GCF_050942225.1. Taxonomy (NCBI): domain Bacteria; kingdom Bacillati; phylum Actinomycetota; class Actinomycetes; order Streptosporangiales; family Streptosporangiaceae; genus Streptosporangium; species Streptosporangium sandarakinum. The sequence continues at coordinate 6,436,756 of NZ_CP192034.1, read as the reverse complement.
GGCCTGCTGCTGGGCCGGGGCCTGCCGTTCGACCTGACCGTGCACCTGTGGCTGTCGCCGGGCGCGCTGGCCCGGCGGACCGACCCCGGACTGCGGTGGACGTTGCCCGCCTACGCGCGCTATGAAGACGAGGCCGGGCCGGTGAAGAGCGCCGACGTCGTCGTCCGCGCCGACGACCCCCGGCATCCGGCGGTGGTCGAACGGTCATGACCGTGAGCGGGCCGCACCCGTGGACGCGGCCCGCTCGCGGTCGTCACCGTGAACCGGACCTTCGCGCGGGTCCCCGCGGCGGGGACCGCGAAGGGCTAGACCCCGGCGCGCGAGGGCATCATGCCCTCGGCGTAGGTCCCCTCGGTCATCTCCATGCCGTGCCCCCGGCCCTGCTCCATGCCCTCGTGGGTCTCCTCGATCCGCAGCGCGACGCCCATCGCGAAGAAGGTGGGCGCCCACTCGCCGATGAAGATGCCCCAGCGGTCGGCCCGGTCCAGCCCGGCCTTCTCCTGTGAGAGCGACACGTACCACGTCGCGAATGACAGGCCGATGGACGCGAGCCCGGCCCCGTACATCATGCTGGATTTCACGCCCATCTTGTGCAGAGCTTTGATCATTTCGTCCCCCCGATGATGGTTCGTTGTTATGGGTACCCTTCGAGGTGGCGCGTAACCGACCGCCTGCGTTGTGTCACGCCACGTCCCCGGAGAAGACGGCCCACCGGTCCCCGCGGCTCAGGACTCCCGCGACCCCGTCTGGCCCGCCTCGCCGAGCTTCCGGTTCAGCCCCTCGCGTCTGAGCTCCAGGTCGTCGGCCAGGGACTCCTGCTGCTCGGCCATGGTGATCAGCGCCGACCGCTCGACCGCGTCGGTCGGGCCGAGATCGTTCACCTGCTCACGCAGGTCGGCCGCCTCGGAACGCAGTCGCGCGATTTCCTCTTCAACCTCGTGAAGTTCGTCGTTGATGCTCATTCGGGGTCCATACCCCCGCTTCGGGGCTGAATTCCCGGTTCCGCCCGTACGCCGGACGGTCAGCCCGCGGACTCCGGGACGAGGCGGGCCAGCGCGCCGATCTCCAGCGCCACCCACAGCGCGCCGTCCGGTCCGGCCGCGATGCCGTGCGGCTCCGACGACGGGGTCGGCAGGTCGTACCCGTCGATCCGCCCGTCGGGGGTGATCCGGCCGACGCGGTTGGCGCCCCACTCGGTGAACCAGCAGTTCCCGTCCGGGCCGGCGACGATGGCGTGCGGGCGGGCGGCGCGGTCGGGGAGCGGGAACTCGTCGATCCGCCCGTCCGGAGTGATGCGCCCGATCTGACCCGCTCCGATCTCCACGAACCACATCGCGCCGTCCACCCCGGCGGTGATGCCCACCGGGGCCGCGCCCTCGGACGGCAGCCGGTGGACGGTGATGTCACCGTCCATGCCGATCCTGCCGATCGCGTTCGCCTGGTTCATCGTGAACCACAGGGCGTCGTCGGGTCCGGCGGCGATGGCCGACGGGAAGGTCCCGCGTTCCGGCAGCGGGAACTCGGTGATCTCCCCGTCCACCGTGACGCGGCCGATCCGGTCGGCGCCGGTCTCGGTGAACCACAGCGCGCCGTCGGGCCCCGCCGCGATCCCGAACGGCCCCGCCTCCGGGGTGGGCAGCGGGAACGCGGTGGCCTCCCCGCCGGTGGTGAGGCGCCCGATCCGGTGGCCGCGGTACTCGGTGAACCACAGCGCGCCGTCGGGCCCGGCGGTGATGGTCGTCGGCCCGCCCGACGCCGGGTCGAGCGGATGGGAGGTGAGCTCGCCGCCGGGAGTGATCCGGCCGATCCGGCCCTGGTGGACCAGGGTGAACCACAGCGCGCCGTCGGGTCCGGCGGTGATGCCGTACGGCCCGGCGTCCGGGCCGGACACGCGGATCTCCGTCACGGCGAAGGTCTGGTCGGATGACATCGGGGGTCCTTTCGTTCGGGGGAGCGGAGAGTGGGTCGGAGCGCGTCATGAGGCGTTCGTCACGGGGGAGGACGGGCTTCCAGGCGGACGGGGGCCCGGCGCTCAGCGGCGACGTCCTGGACCGGCTGATGGAGGGCCTTCCGCGCGGGCGGGGGCCGGCGCTCAGCGGAGGCGGCCGTCGCGGAGCTCGATCTCCTCGCCGGTGAACCGGCCGCGCAGCGCCCGGTCGTGGGAGACCAGGACGAGGGCGCCCTGGTAGGCGGCGAGCGCCTCCTCCAGCTCCTCGACGAGCCTGAGCGACAGGTGGTTGGCCGGCTCGTCCAGCAGCAGCAGGTCCGCCTCCTCCGTCATCAGGCGGGCCAGGCCGAGCCGGCGCCGCTGGCCGACCGAGAGGGCCCCGACCGGCGTCGCGAGCTGCTCGGGCCGGAACAGTCCCATCGACAGCAGCCGCGCCCGGTGCTCCTCGGGGTGGCCGGGCCGCCCCTCGGCGAACGCGACGAGGAGCGGGCGCTCCGGCCGGTCGAAGGACGACTCCTGCGGCAGGTAACCGATCCGGCCGCGGCGCCGTACGGTGCCCTCGTCGGGCTCGGTGACGCCGGCGATCAGCCGCAGGAGCGTGGACTTGCCCGCGCCGTTCGGGCCGTGGACCAGCAGCCGCCGGCCCGGCCCGATGGTCAGGGAGCCGACGTGGAGCCGGTCGGCCACCCGTACGGCCCGCAGCTCGGCGATCGCGCCGCCCGCCGCATCGGCCGTCGGGTCGGCTGCCGGGCCGCTCGCCGTACCGTCCGACGGGCCGCTCACCGGGCCGCCCGCCGTACCGTCCGCCGTGTCGTTCACCGTGCCGTCCGCCGCGCCCGAGGCGGGGACACCCCCGAAGCGCAGGGGGTCGGGCGGTCTGGGAACCGCGTTCTCGTGGAGCCGCCGCAGGCGTTCGGCGCCCTGGCGGACCCGGCCGGCGATCGAGCTCTGCACCCGGCCGGCGTCGCGGTCGTAGGCCATCTTGTTGTTGTCCTTCATGGCGCGGCCGTGGGCGACGCGGTGCGCGGTGACGGAGGCGAACTCCTCGGCCCGCCGTACCTCCTCGCACCAGTCGGCGTACGCCTGCTCCCAGCGCCGCCGGGCCGCGGCCTGCTCCGCCAGGAAACCGGTGTAGCCGCCACCGAAGCGGGTCACCCCGCCGTCCTCGACCTCCAGGATCGCGGTGGCCACCCGGTCGAGGAAGAGACGGTCGTGCGACACGGCGACCACCGTGCCCCTGTGGGACCGAAGCCGCTCCTCCAGCCAGTGCGTGGCGGCGGCGTCGAGGTGGTTGGTCGGCTCGTCGAGCAGCAGGACCTCCGGGGAGGCCGCCAGCAGGCAGGCCAGGGCGAGGCGGGCCCGCTCGCCACCGGACAGGCCGCCCAGCCGCCGGTCGCGCCCGACGTGGCCGATCCCGAGACCGTGCATGGACTTGTCGACGCGGGCGTCGGCCTCGTAACCGCCGCGCGCCTCGTAGGCGTCGAGCAGGTCGCCGTACTCGGCCAGCCGGTCCCCGGTGAGGTCGGCGGCCAGCTCGCGCATCCGCCGCTCCATGTCGCGCAGGTCGGCGAGCGCGGCGTCGACGGCGTCCTGGACGGTGTGGTCGTCCGGCAGGTCGAGGGTCTGGGCGAGGTGGCCGATCCCGCCGCCGGCGACGACGGTGATCTCACCGTCGTCCGGGGGCTCGACGCCGGCGATCAGCCGCAGCAGCGTGGACTTGCCGGAGCCGTTCTCCCCGACGATCCCGGCGTGCTCGCCGGGCCGGACGGTGAAGGAGACGTGGTCAAGAACCGGCCGGTCGCCGTACGCCTTGGAAACGTCGTGAAGGGAGAGTTGGGTGGACAGGGTTTTCCTCCGGAAGACGGGATGAACGGGTCGTCGCGGTGTCCGGCGGGATGCCCATGGCTGCTGCCCTCCCTGGTCGCTGTGTCAAGTCTTAACGCAACTAGTTGCGTTAAGATGGAGTATGCCCGACACGACGCGGAACGGGCAAACGGATAACGGGAGGGATCGTGGATTCCGGTGGGACGACCCGGCCGGGCGGGCGCGCCGCGCGGGTGCGCGAGGCCGTACGGCAGGCGACCATCGCCGAGCTGGGCGAGAAGGGGTTCGACGGGCTGACCGTGGAGGGCGTCGCCGCGCGCGCCGGCGTCCACAAGACGACGGTCTACCGGCGCTGGGGCGGTGTGGAGGGGCTCGCCGCCGACGCCCTCGACCTCGCGGGCGGCGAGCCCTGGCCCGTCCCCGACACCGGCTCGATCCAGGGTGACCTGCGGGCGCTCGCCCGCCTGGTGGTGTCCGGGTTCGCCGATCCGGAGCTGGGGCCGGTCTCGACCGCGTTCATCGCGGCCGCCATGCGCAACGCGCCCACGGCGCGGGCGCTGCGCGCGTTCTTCGCCGGCCGCCACGAGCAGTCGGCCGTCCTCGTCACCCGGGCGGTCGAGCGCGGCGAGCTGCCGGCGGGCACCGACCCCGCCGAGGTGGTGCGGATCGCCGTCGCGCCGCTGTACTACCGGCTGTTCGTCAGCGGTGAGCCGGTGGACGAGACGATCGCCGACCGGGCGGCCGACGCCGCCCTGGCCGCCGCCCGGGCCGGGATCCTCCGCGCGTCCCGGGCCCCCGACGATCCCGCCTGAGTTCGCGGGGCACGGGTCTCCGGGACACGACTCGTTCCCCGCGCCCGCCCCCGCGCCGGGATGCGCGGTCTCCTTCGCGGTCCCTTCGCGATCTCCTCCATGCCGGAGCGCGGCGGCCGGCCCGTGGGCGTCCGGCGGCCGGCCGTCAGCCCGCGAACATCCAGCGGGGCGCCTCGCCGCGGATCAGGAGGAGTTCCCGCATCGCACGGGTCGCCCCGGTCCGCCGCGACAGCTCGAGCGCCGCGCGGGCCGTCGCGGCCGACCGCTCGTCCTCGTGCGCGTCGGCGTAGGCGTGGGCCAGGCGTGCCATGGCGTACGCCGTCACGTATCCGGCCGGGGCGCCGGGCAGCTCCCGCTCCAGCACCTCGATCGCGTCGGCGGGATGGTGCAGGTCGATGAGGCAGCCGGCGGCCAGCGCGCCGCCCAGCCCGGCGGGGTACTCGATCGGACGGAGCCGGTCGTCGTCCGGCGTCCCGGGTTCCGGACGGGCCGCCCCCTCCACCCCGGACCGTGACGCCCCGAGCGTCTCGGACGTCCCGGCCGCCGATGCCCCCGGCGTCTCCGGCGTTCCCGCGGCCGCCTCCTCCGCGCACTCCTCAAGACAGCGGTGGCACAGGTCCTCCTCGCCCGCCATGGCGTGCCCCTGCGCCTCGTGCCTGCGGGCCGTCGCGGCCGGCGGCTCGGCCGGGGTGACGTGCTCGCGCGCGGCGACGGCCAGTCCGATCACCTCCCCGGGGTCGCCCCGGGACTCCTCCAGCCCGGCCCGGTGGGCGAGCGCGTACGCCACCAGCCGCTCGTCACCGGCCTCCCGTGCGGCCCGCAGGGCGCGATCCGACCAGGTCAGCGCCGCCTCCGGGTCGCCGGCCTCGCAGTACATCCGGCTGACCAGGTCGGCGTCCTGCGAGCTGAGCCGCAGCAGGGAACGGCGGACGGCCGGGCCCGCGTCGCGGCGCAGCCCCTGGATCGCGCCGAAGACCGGGGCCAGGGCGCCGACCAGGCCCGCGGGGCGCATGTCCGTGCGGGTGTAGGCGTCGAGCACGACCTCGAAATAGGCGACCGTACGGTCGTCGGCCCGTGCCGGGTCCTCGATCGCCCGGCCGGTCCGCTCCTCGTCGTCGGGTGAGAACCGCTCGGGCATCAGCGGCACGCCCGTCAGGTGGTGCCAGAGCGTCGTGCCGGCCGCCTCCCCGCCGAACAGGCCCCTCTCGCCGGTCTCGTCGGTGCCGAACGCCCGGCACAGCCACTCCGCGCACATCTCGTCCGGCCGCTCCCCGGCCTCCCAGGAGGCGACCATCCCGGCCATTCCATCCGGGCCGGGCAGGCGGTCGCGGCCGGCGTCCCCCGCGGCCTCGGCGACCCGTTCCCCGAGCTCTCTCCGGCTCCACAGGTGGGCCCGCCGTCGCGCACGCAGCCGGGCGGCCCAGAGGGGAGTGTCGATGGTGATCATTGCCGTGTCCTCTCGGCGTGTGGGCGCTCGCGCCCCGTCCACTCCCGGACAACCGTTCCCATTCTCCTCCGCCGCAGGTCACCGCGTCGCCCCGGGGACCCCAATAACTCCGGCAACGTCCTTGGGCGTGTCTTGGGGCTTCCCGGCCCGGACGCCGGACCCGGCGCGGCGCCCCGCCCGGTCTCGGGGCGGTGCGGAGGCGAAAGTCAAGAATGGATAACCGATCTGTCATCTCCACTTGTCAAAGCGAGGCGGCGACCTGACATTCTGAGCACGACCCCCGACAGGGGAGCACCCCCCAGGAGAGCAGATGCACACCCTCCGTCGCGCCCTCACCCTCCTCACGGCCGTGATGCTCGCGTTCATCCCGGCCCTGACCCTGGCGAACGCCTCGCAGGCCGCCCAGGCCCCCGGAGTCATGGCCTCGATGGGCGACTCCATCACCCGCGGTTTCAACGCCTGCGGCTACTACCTCGACTGCGCGTCCAGGTCGTGGTCCACCGGGTCCAGCACGTCCGTCAACAGCCACTACCTGCGCCTGCGCGCCACCAACCCGTCTCTCGTCGCCTACAACGACGCCAAGACGGGCGCCAAGGTCGCCGACATGGCCGGCCAGGCCCAGCAGGCCGTCTCCCAGAACGCCGGCTACGTGACGATCCTCATCGGGGCCAACGACGCCTGCACGTCGTCGGAGTCCACCATGACGTCGGTCGCCGACTTCGAGGCGAGATTCCGTACGGCGATGCAGACGCTCGCCACCGGTCTGCCCAACGCGTCGATCTTCGTCGCCACCATCCCCGACATCAAGCGGCTGTGGGAGGCGGGCAAGGGCAGCTCGTCGGCCCGGGCGGCCTGGTCGGCCTTCGGCATCTGCAAGTCGATGCTGGCCAACCCGCTGTCCACCGCCCAGGCCGACGCCGACCGGCGTGACCGGGTACGGCAGCGCGTCGTCGACTTCAACAACGTCCTGACGCGGGTCTGCTCCGAGCGGGCCAACTGCCGGCACGACGGCGGCGCCGTCTTCTCCTACCCCTTCACGCTGTCGCAGCTGAGCACCTGGGACTACTTCCACCCCAACACCGGCGGCCAGGCCGTCCTGTCCGAGGTCACCTACGGGGCGACCGGCTTCCTGCTCTGACCCGCCGGACCCGGCGTCCGTGCCGCCGGGCCCGGGTCCGGCCCCCGTGCCCGGTCCGGCACCCGCACCCCTGACCCGGGTGCCGGACCCGGCGGGACGGGGGCCCGCGGGAAAGGCCCTACCCTTCCCTCATGGTCGCCGCCCTGGAGCTCTATCTCGATCCCGCCGCCGAGAAACGCATCAGGACGCTGTGGGACGCGCTGGCGAGGGCGGGCGTGCCGTCGATGCGCGACCTGCTCAGCGGCCGGCACCGTCCCCACGTCTCGCTGATCGGCGCTCCCCGGCTCGACGGCCCCGCGGTCGTCGCGGCGCTGCGGGACATGCGGGTGGCGGCGCCGTTCGAGCTGCGCTTCGACTTCGTCGGGCAGTTCCTGGGCCGGGTGCTCTGGCTCGGCCCGGTCCCGACGCCGGAACTGCTCGCCCACCACGCGGCGGTGCACGAACGGCTCGGCCGGGCCGGGATCGACGGCTTCGACGTCTATCTGCCCGGTCGCTGGGTGCCGCACTGCACGCTGTCCATGCGGGTGCCCAGCCCGATGTTCGTGGACGCGATCCGGCTGTGCATGGACGTGCTGCCGATCGAGGCGACCGTGGTCGGCGCCGCCGTCGCCGACCACGCTCGCGACTCCTTCATCCCCCTGGCCTGAGTGATCTCCCCGTCCTGACCGCCCCTTTGGGGGGCGGCCGGGCTACCAGGTCACGGGCAGGCCGGTGAGGCCGCCGGTCAGGGCGTTCGGACGAGCCTGGATCTCCTCCATGGGCACCGCCAGGGCCAGGGTGGGGAAGCGCCGGAACAGCGTGCCGAACACCGTCCGCAGCTCCACCCGGGCCAGGCTCGCCCCGATGCAGAAGTGCGGGCCGTAGCCGAACCCGACGTGCGGCTCGCCGGTGGGGCGGCGCAGATCGAACCGGTCGGGATCCGGGAAGGCCCGCTCGTCGCGGTTGGCCGACTGGATGGAGACGACCACCGCCTCACCGGGCTCGACGGCCACGCCGCCGACGGTGACCGGCTCCTGGGCGTAGCGGGGCAGGCCGTGGTCGCTCGGCGCGGCCAGGCGCAGGATCTCCTCCACCGCCGCGTCCGCCAGCGACGGGTCGGCGACCAGGGCGTCCCGCTGCTCGGGGTTGGCCAGCAGCAGGAGCACGCCGTAGTCGATCCGGCTGACGGTGGTCTCGTGGCCCGCGAACAGCAGCCCTCCCGCGAGCTTGGCGGCCTCCTCGTCGGAGGCGTCCATGGTGGCCAGGTCGGAGAAGACGTCCTCGGCCGGGCGCGCCCGCTTCTCGGCGAGGATCCCCCCGGTGTATTCGGTCATGGCGTCCATCGCCGCCTGGGCCCGCACCGGGTCGCCCAGCATCCCCATCTCGTCGGCCAGCTTCCTGAAGTGGTCGCGGTCCTCGTACGGCACGCCGAGCAGCTCGCAGATCACCAGAATGGGCAGCGGGACGGAGAACCCCTCGTGCAGGTCGACCGGCTTCGGCAGCTCGGCCAGGCGATCGAGGAGCCCGTCGACGAGCTCCTGGACGCGCGGCCGCATGGCGCCCATCCGGCGGGCGGAGAAGGCCGGGGTGAGCATCCGGCGCATCCGCTGGTGCCGGGACTTCTCGGTCTCGATCTCGTCGCGCGGGCCGCCGAACAGCACCGAGTCCGAGATCCGGGAGGAGCGCTCCGGATCGGGGGACGAGCGGCCCAGGCGCGGGTCGGAGAGGGCCTGCCGGGCCTCCTCATAACCGGAGACCAGCCACGCCGGGTCGCCCACGTAGGTGCGGACCCGCGCCACCGGCTCGGTGGCGCGCAGCTCCCGGTACGTGTCGGGCAGGTCGAGCAGGCTCTCCCGCTCGAACGGCATCCTCTTCTCCATGCGGAACGTACCCCCCGGTACTCGCGGTCGGATTCTCTTCGACCGTTACATGCCCGGGCGGACGCGGCAAGGGCAGGGAATCGGTTCACCGGGGGCGTGGCGGCCCGGCGCACACGTCACGACCGGCGAAATCGTCACAGCGGAAGCGCACAGAAATGCCAGAATATTTCTCTGTTATTGCGGTTGACCGTTGATCATCACGACCTTAACGTCCGAATTGTGCGAGGGCCGCCGGAAGCCGGCGGCCTTCCTCCATGGCTGTCCGCGAGGCCCCCCGGTAGCCGCATCGAGCCGGGTACGGCCCGCGCCGCAGCACGGCACGATGAGGAGGAGAAGTGGCGGAATCTGTGAGAGCCCGGGGCCTGCTCGGTGAGCTGGCCGCCGAGTTCGCGGGAACCATGATCCTTATCCTGTTCGGAACCGGAGTCGTCGCCCAGGTCGTCGCGGGCGGGATCGGCGACCACGACAGCATCGCCTGGGCCTGGGGCCTGGGCGTCACCCTCGGCGTCTATGTGGCTGCCCGGATCAGCGGGGCGCACCTCAACCCCGCCGTCACCGTCGCGCTCGCCGCGTTCAAGGGCTTCCCCTGGCGCAAGGTGCTCCCCTACTCGCTGGCGCAGACCGCGGGCGCGTTCGTCGCCGCGCTGGTCGTGCGGTGGAACTACACCGAGGTGTTGCACGCCGCCGACCCGGGACTGACCATCAAGACACAGGGCGTCTTCTCGACGCTGCCCGGCAACGGCACCCTGCCCGTGGGCACCTGGGGCGCCCTCCGCGACCAGGTGATCGGCACCGCGATCCTGCTCCTGCTCGTGCTCGCCGTCTCCGACCTGCGCAACTCCGCGCCCGCGGCGAACCTCGCGCCCTTCGTGGTGGGCCTGATCGTGGTGGCGATCGGCATGGCCTGGGGCACCGACGCAGGCTACGCCATCAACCCCGCCCGCGACTTCGGGCCGCGCCTGGCCTCCTTCCTCACCGGCTACGAGACCGCCTGGCAGGACCAGTACGGCCGGCTCTACTTCTGGGTGCCGATCGTGGGCCCGCTGATCGGAGGGTTGCTCGGCGCGGGCCTCTACCAGATCATGGTGGCCCGGTTCCTGCCGCCCGGCGAGGAGCCCGAGGCGGGCCGGGTGCCGGTGCCGGCCGACGAGCCCGGGGCGGGCCGGGTGCCGGCCGACAGCGAGGCCGCCTGACACCTGCCTGACGTCCGTCCGGGGACCGTACACGAGACCGGCCGGGAGACCGTGCGCGAGCCGCTCCGCGAGCCGCCCCGCAAGCCGCCGGACCGCAGAGGCCCCGGCGGGTCAACTGAGCGCCAAAGGAGACACGACCCTCATGCCTGACTTCGTCGGAGCAGTCGACCAGGGGACGACGAGCACCCGATTCATGATCTTCGACCACGGCGGCAACGAGATCGCCCGCCACCAGCTCGAACACGAGCAGATCCTGCCCCGGGCCGGCTGGGTCGAGCACGACCCGGTGGAGATCTGGGAACGCACCCGCTCGGTGGTCCAGACGGCCCTCAACAGGGCGAACCTGTCCGCCTCCGACCTGGCCGCCCTGGGGATCACCAACCAGCGCGAGACCGCGGTGGTGTGGAACCGGCGCACCGGCCGGCCGTACCACAACGCGATCGTCTGGCAGGACACCCGCACCGACCGCATCGCCTCGGCCCTGGACCGCGACGGCCGCGGCGACGTCATCCGCCGCAAGGCCGGCCTGCCCCCCGCCACCTACTTCTCCGGCGGCAAGATCCAGTGGATCCTGGAGAACGTCGACGGCGTCCGCCAGGCCGCCGAGGACGGCGAGGCGATCTTCGGCAACACCGACACCTGGCTGCTGTGGAACCTCACCGGCGGCACCGACGGCGGCGTCCACGTCACCGACCCCACCAACGCCAGCCGCACCATGCTCATGGACCTCGAAACGCTGGAGTGGGACGACGAGCTGCTGTCGTTCTTCGGCATCCCCCGCGCCATGCTGCCGAAGATCCTCCCTTCCTCGCATCCGGGCCTGTACGGCACGACCCGGCCCGACGGCCCGTTCGGCGGGGAGGTCGGGATCTCCGGTGACCTCGGTGACCAGCAGGCCGCCACGGTCGGTCAGGTCTGCTTCTCCCCGGGGGAGGCCAAGAACACCTACGGCACCGGCAACTTCCTGCTGCTCAACACCGGCCACGAACCGGTCCGCTCCAAGAGCGGCCTGCTGACCACCGTCTGCTACCGCTTCGGGGCGGACCGGCCGGTGTACGCGCTGGAGGGGTCGATCGCGGTGACCGGCTCGGCGGTGCAGTGGCTGCGCGACCAGCTCGGCGTCATCTCCGGGGCGGCGCAGAGCGAGGCGCTGGCCCGGCAGGTCGAGGACAACGGCGGGGTGTACTTCGTGCCGGCGTTCTCCGGCCTGTTCGCCCCCTACTGGCGCTCCGACGCCCGCGGCGCGATCGTCGGGCTGTCACGGTACAACACCAACGCCCACCTGGCCCGGGCCACGCTGGAGGCGATCTGCTACCAGAGCCGCGACGTGGTCGAGGCGATGCGGCAGGACTCCGGCGTCACCCTGGACGTGCTGCGGGTCGACGGCGGCGTCACCGCCAACGACCTGTGCATGCAGATCCAGGCCGACGTGCTGGGCGTGCCCGTCTCCAAGCCGGTCGTCGCCGAGACCACCGCCCTGGGCGCCGCCTACGCCGCCGGGCTCGCCGTCGGGTTCTGGAAGTCCACCGAGGAGCTCAAGCAGAACTGGAACGAGGACCGGCGCTGGGAGCCGCGGTGGTCCGACGAGCAGCGGGCCGAGGGCTACGCCGGCTGGAAGAAGGCGGTGAACCGTACCCTCGACTGGGTGGACGTGTCCTGACGCGCTCCCCGGCGGAACCGGAGCGCCGGCCGGCGCTCCGGTGGCCGCGTCCTTTCCCGGACAGGCAGGCTCAGGCCGTCCGGGGCGTGCCGGCCGGGCTGGCCGGGCGGAACCGTACCGGCAGCCGGTCCAGGCAGATGTGCCGGCCGTTCTCGTAGTAGCGGCGGGTCTCGCCCGCGAGCTCGTAGTCCGGGTGGCGGGCGAGCTCACGCAGGACGGCGAGGAACTCCACGCGGGCCAGGTGGGCGCCGAGGCAGAAGTGGATGCCGTGGCCGAAGGTCAGGTGCCGGTTCGGCGTCCGGTCCAGCCGGAACTCCTCCGGCGAGGGGAAGGCCCGCGGGTCGCGGTTGGCCGCGCCGGTCAGCAGGACGACCCGCGACCCGCGCGGGATGACGACCCCGCCGACCTCGACGTCCCTCGTGGTCAGCCGGGTGCCGTGGTCGACCGGCGTCCACAGCCGCAGCGCCTCCTCCACCGCCGCGGGCATCAGGTGCGGCTCGGCGCGCAGCCGGTCCTGCAGGCCGGGGTGCGCCGCCAGGTGCCGCAGCAGGTGCGCCAGGGTGTTCATGGAGGTCTCGTGGCCGGCGATGGCGTAGGCGACCAGCATGACGTGCAGCTCGGCGTCGGTGACCGGGCGGCCGTCGATCTCCTCGCGGACCAGGGCGGCAAGGTGGTCGCCGCCGGACCGGGCGCGGGCCCGGCGGATCTCCGACTGGAACAGCTCGGCGAACGCCGGCCAGAAGCCGCCCGCGTCGCCGTCCCTGGGCATCCGCGCCCAGGTGTTGCTGGTCAGGTCGCGGATGCGGTCACGCGCGTCCGCCGAGAAGCCGACGGCGAGCGACACCACCGCCAGCGGCAGCGGTACGGCGAGCTCGCGCACCAGGTCCCCACCGCCCCGCGCGACGACGGGCCGTACGGCGCGGGCGACCAGGACGGCGATCTCCGGCGCCAGCCGCCGGGCCTCGGGCAGCAGCAGCGGAGGCTTCATCAGGGCGCGGAAACGGGTGTGCTCCGGCGGGTCGTACTCCAGGGGCGCGAACGGCGGGGTTCCCTCGGCGCGCGGGAAGAAGACCCCGGAGGCCGAGCTGAACGTGTCGTGGTCCCGGAGCGCGGCGCGGACATCGTCATAGCGGGACAGGATCCACATCCCGCCGTGGGCGCGGGAGTACGCGACCGGCGTCGTCTCCCGGATCTCCCGGTGGACCAGGCACGCCAGGTCGGGTGTGAGCTCGGGGTCGTGGTGGTCGAAGTCGGCGGCCAGTCGTTCGACGGCCCGCCGTTCGGCGGCCCGCCGGTCGTCGTCCACCGGCCCGCCGCTCCCCGGAGTCCCGTCCGCCGGGTCCCCGGCTGTCGGGCCGTCGCTCCCCGGCCCGTTCGCCGGGCCGTTCACCGGACCGTTCGCCGTCGCCTGGACGCCGCGCGTGCCCGTCATGACCGCCCCCAGGGCTCCGCCCGCCGGTCCAGGTGACCGAGGGGATGGACGTCGCCGGGGGAGCAGCTCTCGTCGACGATCCACTTGACCATGCGGCGGACCGGCTCCATGGCGTCCTGGGGCACGTCCGGCCGGAAGCGGGTGGCGTAGCCGAGCGAGACCAGGCGCTGCACGCCGTACAGCGGGAGGAGGTCGCGCAGCCGCCGCTTGAGCGACTCGGGATAGACGCCGACCGTCTGGGTGTAGGCGTTCATGGCCTTCAGCGCGTCCCGCGGCGAGGCCACCGGCACGACGTTGGCCACCCGGCCCGACAGGGCGGTGTGGAAGTCGACCGGCTCGGCCACCCGGGAGACGACCACCGCCCCCGCGTCGTCGTGGCCGCCGATGACGCGGTACCAGTCGGGGCTGGTCCGCAACGCCCGCAGCGACGCCCGCAGCTCCGGGTCGAACCACCGGGCCGGGGTGCTCACCGCGGCGGGCAGCCGCAGGATCTCCCGGTGGAGCAGCTCCCCCCAGTGCTCGGCGCGCTCCAGGCCCGCGGCGTCGAGGCCGGTGACGACGTGGACGACGCGGGCGTTGAAGCAGCCGAGCTGGTTCAGCGCGCCGACGTCCACGGCGGCCAGCCGGGCCGTCTCGGCCATGCTCGCCTCGTCGGCGAACGCCTCCGCGCCGACGATCGTGGCGCTGAGCTTCGGGTCGAGGGTGACCAGCTCCACGCCCGGCTGGATGTAGCGGGTGACGTGCCGGACGGACGCGAGCCCGCCCCACGCCACGATCTTGTCGATGTTGCCGGGCTGGTAGAGGCGGTCCTCGACGGCGGCGCCGCCGCCCTTCCAGTAGGCGACGGCCAGGTGCCGGGTGAGCGGGTGGCCGGGCGCCGTCTCCGCCATCGTCCGGGCGACGGCCACCGCGGTGAGCGGGTCGTTGGCCGGGGTCTTGATCACGGCGTCGCCGCGCACGAGGGCGTTCCGGATGATCGTGATGGCCGCGATGATCGGATTGTTGCCCGCGATGATGTGCACGGCGCGGGCCCCGACGGCCCGCACCGCCGCGGTCCCGCCGCCGGGCGAGGCCACCTCCTGCCAGCCGTCCAGGAACCGGGAGCCCACCGTCCCCTCGGCGACCGCGCGGACGGCCTCGGGCGTGAACAGCGACGGGAGCTGCTCGTAGCAGGCCGCCAGGACCGGCGGCGTCATGTCGGACCACGCCGTCGAGTGCTCCAGCGCCTCCCGCAGGAAGCCGTTCACCGAGAGGCGGAGCCGCGGCCCCAGTTCGGCGAGGTAGTCCACGACGTCGGAGGTGGTGACCTCGGCCAGGTCGCGCATGCGCAGCGGGTCGGTCAGCGGCAGCCGGTCCAGCAGGGCCACCGGGTCGGGCGCGCGGAACGCGCACGCCTCGCCGGTCCCGCCGAAGGCGACGGGGTCGTCCCAGACCGTCTCGCCCCGGACGAACGCCGGGATCGTCGGCGCGCCCATCAGAGCAGCGCCCCGTTGAGGAAGTCCAGCGCGTCGTTGAGCGCCTCCGGGGTCGCCGCGCAGGTGATCTTGTCGTCCCCCCGCCGGTCGCTGTAGCGGCCGATGTCCGTGGCCAGGTGGGGGGTGGTGCGCCCGCAGCCGCACGGCGACCAGTCGACGGTGACCTCGTCGCCGGAGACGAAACCGCCCCAGCAGACGTCGGCCAGCAGGTCGAAGAACGCGGCCCGGCCGGTCCGCGTCCCCTCGCGGGGCAGCGGGGCTCCGGTATCGGGGTCCAGGACGTACAGGACCACCCACGGCTCGATGTGGTAGCGGCCGCGCGGGCAGATCAGGTTGAGCGCGATGACCTCCGCCATCGCGTAGCAGTACCGCAGGGCCGGAACCCCGGCGAACCGCTCGACGTCCCTCGCCCAGTCGGCGGGCAGGGCCGTGCCCTTCGCGCCGCCGCCCGGGAAGATCACCGAGTCCGGGGCGAAGACGCCCTCGATGCCGCGGGCGAGCCCGGCCGTGGCCATCTCGTGGTAGGTGGCCCAGAGGCTGAGCGAGACGACCCGCCGCCCGGCGAGGCGCTCGGCCAGCTCCTCGACGTACCGGCCCATCCCGGCCGCGGCGGCCCGCTGCGCCTCCTCGAACTCCGCGCGGCGCTCCCGGAGCGTCGCCGGGATCTCCATGCGGCCGGCCTCGCCCCGGGCGGCCGCGGCCCGCAGCCGGGCGGCGAGGAACATCACGTCGGCGCTGAGCGGCCCCGGATGGGCGCTGTGGAACCGGTCCGGCGAGCCCGCGATCCGCTCCGCCATGGCGGCGGCGTGCCGGTCGATGCCGCTGCGGCCCGTGCGGAACCCGGGCCAGACGACGTCGAGCCGCTCCCCGCTCCGCTCCGGGCCGGGGAGGACCTCCAGCCGCACGATGTCGTAGAGCCCGGTGTACTGCTCGCGCGTGTGCGGGATGAACGACATCGTGCCCGAGGTGCCGGAGGAGTGGGCCAGGCGCAACTCGGTCCGGCCGTCCAGCAGGTCGAGCCACCCGTCGATGGAGTCGCACCCGGAGACGTCGAGGCCGGACAGGTCGACGGTGACGAGCCGCGACAGCCAGGTCGTCAGCCGGTCGAACCTGCCCTCCAGCAGCAGCGACGCCGGATACGACTTGTAGATCGTGTGCGGGAACAGCAGCGGGGCCGCGTCGTCGAGCCGGGTGATCCCGTCGATGCCCTGCTCGTCGGCCATCGCGCGGAGCACCGGCAGCCGGTCGCGCAGCTCGGCGAAGCGCAGCCGCAGCGCCGCGAGCTGGAGGGCGGCGAGGTCGTGCGAGGGCATGGTGTGCATGGCGTGGCGCGAGCCGCCGAAGAACTCCATCGGGTCGTCCGCGAAGAGGCGGACATCGGGTCCGGTGATCATGTTGCGCTCCTAAGGGAGGGAAGAGTCGGCCGCGCGCAGTTCGGCCAGGTAGTCGGCGATGTCGGAGATCGCGGGCCGGTTCCACAGCAGCGTGGCGGGCAGGGTGAGCCCCAGCCGTTCCTGGAGCCTGGACCGCAGCAGCGTCGCCAGGAGGGAGTCGACGCCCAGCTCGGCGAGCGGCCGGCGCGGGTCCAGCGCGCCGGGCTCGGCGCGCAGGGTCTCGGCGGCGGCCCGGCCCGTCTCCGCCAGCAGGAACGCGCGCAGCTCGGGACCGTCGAGGTCCCTCCAGGAGAGCTCGGCTCCGGTCCCGGCTCCGGAACCGTCCGCCGCGCCCGCGGGGCCGGTCGCGTCGGACGCGGCGGCGTCGGGGATCGCCGCCAGGACGCGGGGGCGCCCGGCGCGTGCCCCGCCGGGCAGGACGCGCAGCACCGCCAGGTTGCCCGCCGCGCGCGGGCCGGCGTGGTCCCACGCCCGCAGCGCCTCCCCGGCCGTGATGCCCGCGGTCCCCCGGACGCGCAGCTCGGCGTCGGTGACCGCGGACGACACGGACATGCCGAGTCCGTGCCAGCTCGTCCACGCCACGGAGACGGTGTCGCGGGCCCCCCGGTACCGCCGGTGCCGGGCGAGGCCGTCGAGGAAGGCGTTCGCCGCCGCGTACGCGCCCTGCCCCGGCAGCCGCAGCAGCTGTCCGGCGGAGGAGAACAGCACCAGGAAGTCCAGGCTGCCGGGCGGGTAGAGGTCGTGCAGGGTCAGCGCCCCGGCGACCTTCGGCCGCATGGCCGCCCGGATCGCCGGGCCGTCGAGGTCGCGCAGCAGCCGGTCGTCGACGACCCCGGCGGCGTGCACGACCCCCCGTACGGCCGGCATGCCGAGCGCGTCGGGCGCGAGGAGGTCGGCCATCCAGTCGTGGTCGGCGACGTCGGCGGCGATCGTCCGGACCGTCACCCCCGTCGCCTCCAGCGAGCGGATCACCGCAACGGCGGGGTGGCCGTCGCCGTCCCACCGCCCGCGCGGCGGCAGGGGTGCGGCCGACGAGCACCAGCCGGCGGGCGCCCCGCTCGGCCAGCCGCCGGGCCACCCGCAGCCCGAGCGCCCCTGTCCCGCCGGTGACGACGTAGGTGCCGTCCGCTCGGCACCGGACGCCGGAGGCCGCGCCGGCCGGGGAGGCGGGGACGAGCCGCGTGGTGGTGGCCGTACCGCGGTCGACGCCGATGACGTCCTCGTCCCACCGGCCGCCCAGCAGCCGGGCGAGGGTCGCGACGTCGTCCCTTCCGGGCTCCGCGGGCAGGTCGGCGAGGCCGCCCCACAGGTCGGGGTGCTCGCCCGCGATCACTCTGCCCAGGCCCCACAGGGACGTCTGCGCCAGCGCCGCCTCGTCCCGCGCCTCGCGCGCGCCGAGGGTGACGCACCACAGGCGCGGGCCCCCGACGGGCACCGTCGCGGCCAGCAGCCGCGCCGTCCCGGCGAGGAGCAGCGCGTGGCGCGCCGCCGCCTCGGCCGGATCGAGACCGCACGACGCGGACCGGCCGGGACCGTACGGCGACGCGGCCGGACCGGAACCGTACGACCACGCGGCCGGATCGAGGCCGTACGGCGACGCGGACGGTGACAGGGACGGCGCGAGGACCACCGCGTCGGCGGCGGAGAGCCGCCCGGCCCGTCGTACGAGGTCGTCCGGATCGGCGGCGACCTCCAGGGACGACCCGGCGCCGGACAGGCAGGCGTCCAGCGCCTCGCGGAGGGCGGGATCGGCGCCGGCCAGGAGCACGGTGCGCGGCAGTCCCCGGTCGGTGACCTCCAGGGGAAGCCAGGCCACCTCGTGGACGAGGCCCGCCGGGTCGCCCGCGCCGCCCGCGTCCTCCGCGTCGCCGTGGGGACCGGGGTACGGGCCGGCGTCCGGCTCGCCGAACCGCAGCCCGAGCAGCCGGGCGACGAGGACGCCCCGCTCGTCGATGATCCCGACGTCGACGACGGCGCCGATGCCGTCGCCGGACCCGGTGACCGCGCCGATGACGGCCGCGGCGCCGGGATCGGCGGCGGACGCGGCGTCGACGCCGTGACCGGGCGCGAGGTCCGTGCCGGCCGACCGTACCTCGATCACCGCGCGGGACGGCGGCTCACCGGTCAGGACCGCGTGGCCCACGTGGGCCGGCATCCGCAGGCGCGCCGGGCCGGGAAGGGCCACCGAGGCGACGGAGAAGGCGGCGTCCAGGACACCGGCCCAGGTGGGGGAGCACGGGGTCGCTCCGGGGGCGGTGGCGACCGTCGCGGTGCGCGCGTCACCGGTCCACCGCGGCTCCCCGGGAGAGACGGTGACCGTCGCGGTGAGCGTGCCGCCGGTCCGGCGCAACTCCTCGATCCGCCAGGGGAGGCCCATCGACGCCACCCCGACCGAGGCGAGCCGGTCGACCACGAAACCCGGGTCGAGCGGCTCCCCGGCCTCGGCCGGCCCCTCCGGCGCGGGCGCGGCGGCCGGCGCCGATCGCTCGCGGGCGGCGACATCGGGAAGACCGCCGAAGGCCACGACGCGCGGATGCCCGGGACGCCCGCCGTCTCCGGGACTCGCCTCGCGGCGGCCGGGTGGGGACGACGGCTCGGGGACCTCGTCGCCGGTGGGGACGACGAGCGCCGTCGTGTGGGTGAGCCACTCGTCGGCCGCCTCACCTCGTCCGCCTGGCCCGTCCACGCCGAAGCGGGAACCGCCCACGCCAGGCGGGAACCCGTTCATGTCGGGACGGAGCCCGTCCGTGCCGGCGGGCGGTCCGGCGGGGTCACGGAGCAGCCGGGAGGACAGCCGCAGCGTCCCGTCCTGGCAGACCACCTGGACCTCCCGGGGAACGGCGGGGGACAGGGGCACCCGCAGCGACACCCCGGCCAGCGCCGGCGTCCCCCCGAAGACCTCTCCGGCCGCGGTGAGCAGCGTGTTCAGCAGCACGGCCGCCGGCACCACCTCGGTCCCCCGCACGGGGTGCTCCCCGGGGTAGGGGCGGTTGCCGTGCCGGAGCCGGGTGCGCCACAGGTGCGCCGGGGAGGTGCCGTGCACCGTCTCCCGGCCGCCCAGCAGCGTGTGACGGTCCGGATCATGGCCGGGGCCCCCGGCCGCCGCGGGCGGGTCGCCCACCCAGTGCGTCCGGTGCCGCCAGGCGTATCTCGGCAGGTCCACCAGGTCGTCGCCGGGGCAGAGGGCCGGCCAGTCGACGGGCACACCACCGCCGTGCAGGACAGCCAGGCCGCCGAGGAGCGCGCGCCGTCCGGGCCGGCCGCGCCGCAGGCTGTGCGTGACGACGGCGCCCGTCACCCCGGCGGCGTCGAGGACCTCCCCGATCGAGTGGCTCACGACCGGGTGCGCCGAGACCTCCAGAAAGGCCCGGTGGCCGTCCTCCGCGGCGGCGCCCACCGCCGCGGCGAAGCGGACGGGTTCGCGGAGGTTGCGTGCCCAGTACGCCGCGTCGCGCTCGGCCGGGTCCCTCGGATCGGCCAGGGCGGTCGTGTAGAGGGGGACCCGGGCCGGGCCCGCCGGAAGGTCCTTGACCGCGGCGGCGAGATCGGCACGCAGGGGGTCCATGTGGCGGCTGTGGAAGGCCACGTCGGAGGCGACCTCGCGGACGGCGATCCCCCGGGCGCGCCAGCGGCGGACCGCCCGCCCCACCGCCTCCCGGTCACCGGCCACGACGGTGGAGTACGGCGAGGCCCACACCGCCGCGCACAGCTCCCCGTCCCCGGCCCTTTCTCCGTCCTCGTCCCCGGCCCTGGCTTCGTCGCCGGCTCCGTCCCCGGCGAGCAGGGCGGCCGTCTCCTCGGGGGACAGGCCGACCATCACCATCGCCCCGGCCCCCGCGACCCGGCGCAACAGCCGGGAGCGGCGGCAGGCCAGGCGCGCGCCGTCGGACTCGGTCAGGACCCCGGCGGCCACCGCGGCCGCGATCTCGCCGACGGAGTGCCCGATGACGGCGCCGGGCCGCACGCCGTACGACCGCCAGACGGCGGCCAGCCCGGTCTGCAGCGCGTAGGTCAGCGCCTGGACCCGGTCCGTCCCGCCCAGGTCGGCGGCGCGCAGCGCGTCGGCCGGGGAGAGGCCGAGTTCCTCGCGGTACACCGGCTCCAGGCGGTCCAGCGTGGCGGCGAACGCCGGCTCGTCGGCGAGCAGGTCCGCGCCCATGCCCGCCCACTGCGCCCCGTGCCCGGAGAACACCCACACCGGGTCGCGCCGTACCGGCCCGGCGTCCGCGTGCGGACCGGGCCGTACGGACTCCGGTGCGGTGTGGCCGGTCACGGGGGCGGGCCGTACGGGTTCCGGAGGTGCGTGGCCGGTCACGGCGGCCGGGTCGTCCGCCGCCAGGGAGCGCAGCCGCTCGACCAGCTCGGCCCGTCCGGCCGCGACGACGACGGCGCGGCGGGCCAGGTGGGTACGGCGGCGGGCGAGGGTGGAGGCCACCGCGGCGAGCGGCGGGTCCTCGCGCCCCGACAGCCGGTCGGCCAGCCGGGCGGCGTTGGCCCGCAGGGCCTCGTCGGTGGCGCCGGACAGCGGGTACGGCCGGACCACCGAGTCGTCCGCTTCGCCCGCGGGGTCCGCGGGGTCCGCGGGGTCCGGGACGGGGGCGGGTGGGGCCTCCTGGAGGACGAGGTGGGCGATCGTGCCGCCGTACCCGAAGCCCGAGACCCCCGCCCGCCGGGGACGCCCGGCGCCCGGCCACCCGGTCGTCTCGGTGACCAGCCGCAGCCCGGAGCTCTCCCAGGGGATCGCCGGGGTGGGCCCGGCGGTGGTCGGCGTCGGCGGGATGAGCCCGTGTCCCAGGCAGAGCACGGCCTTGATCAGGCCCGCGACGCCCGATGCCGCCTCCAGATGGCCGATGTTGGGCTTGAGCGAGCCGATGAGGCAGGGGCGGCCGGCGGGGCGTCCGGCGCCCAGCACCGCCGCCAGGGCACCGGCCTCCACCGGGTCGCCCACGCGGGTCCCGGTGCCGTGGGCCTCGACGTAGCCGACGTCTGCCGGGTCGACGCCCGCCGCCCGGTACGCCCGGCGCAGCAGGTGCTCCTGGGCCTCGCGGCTGGGGGCCATGATGCCCGGGGTCCTGCCGTCCTGTAACACCGCGCTCCCGGTGATCAGTGCGAGCACCCGGTCGCGGTCGGCGACGGCGTCGCGCAGGAGCTTGAGGACGACGACGCCGCAGCCCTCGCCGCGCCCGTAACCCGTCGCCGCGGCGTCGAAGGCCCGCGACCGCCCGTCCGGGGAGATCGCGCCGGCGGCGTCGAGCACCACGCTCAGCTCGGGGCCGGCCATCAGCATCACGCCGCCGGCCAGCGCCAGCGGGATCTCGCCGAGCCGCAGGCTCTGGCACGCCTGGTGGATCGCCACCAGCGAGGCCGAGCAGGCGGTGTCCACGGCCACGCTGGGGCCGCGCAGGTCGAGGGCGTGGGAGACGCGGTTGGCCACCCCGCACGGGGCGGCGCCGATGCCGGTCCACGCCTCGATCCGGGGCAGGTCGGAAAGCAGCCGCCGGCCGTAGTCGTCGGCGCTGACGCCGGTGAAGACGCCCGTGTCGGAGCCGGCGAGGGAGTGCGGCGGGATGCCCGCGTGCTCCAGGGCCTCCCAGGCGACCTCAAGTGTCATCCGCTGCTGCGGGTCCATCAGCCGGGCCTCGCGCGGGGATATCCCAAAGAAATCCGCGTCGAATCCCGCGATGTCGGGAATGAAGGAGCCGCGGGTCGTGGTCGCCCGCAGTACGGCGGAGTTTTCCGGACTTATGCGGTAATAAGGGGACCAGCGACCTTCCGGCGCCGTTCCCGATGCGTCACCGCGTTCGATGAGAAAACGCCACAGCGAGTCGGGGGTGTCTATGCCGGATGCGAAACGGCACCCCATTCCGATGACCGCGATCGGCTCACATCGGCTTTCCATTGGGTTCTCCAAGCTCGCGTTCGCTCGTCGGCGGGATCCGGCGGACACGCGAGAGCGGTCCCCGGCGCGGGCGCGCCGCGCCGGGGACCCGTCCCGGTCCGGCCGGTCAGAGCTTCACGCGCGTGCAGTCCTAGACGTCGTCGCCCCAGATGTCACCGAAGAGCCAGTTGCCGGCGGCCTGGGGGTCGGGGCTGGTGTAGTACTCCTGCCACGCGGCCAGCAGCTCCTCCACCGAGAGCGTGCCGCTCTTGTCCTTGTCGAGCCTGTCGAAGGCGATCTTGCTGTTGGCCGGCGACGTGCCGAAGGCCCGCTGGAAGGCCGCGAACTCGTTGGGGCCGACCGTTCCGTCGTCGTCCCGGTCGCAGATGCTCCACAGGGCCTCGGCCAGGGGACGGAACCCCTCGTCGAACGCCTTGGAGTCGCCGGCGAACGCGCCGATCATCCCGGTGCGCCACTCCAGGGGAGTGACCTTGCCGTCCTGGTTGGTGTCCATGCGGGCGGAGACGTGCCTCCAGAAGTTCTCGAAGCCGTCCAGCAGCGCCTGCGCCTTGGGGGAGTTGAAGGGCTCACCCAGGTAGGCGATGATCCGCGCGGCCAGGGCCAGGGCGTCGGCCGGTTCGAGGATGCCGTCACCGTTCTGGTCGCCGTGCCCGAAGCAGATGTCGATCTTGCGGTTGAGGAGCTGGTTGCCGTTCAGTTCCATCGGTCTCTCCTTCTTTTCTGGGCACCCCCTGCCCCAGGTGATTGCTCTGACATTCTTTTGCGATCCGGGTGTCATGTCTTCATCTGCGCGGGAGGGGAATTCTGGCTGCATGGCCAGGGAAAATAGACGCGGAGGAGCATTGCGGAACGGTGGCCGATCTGTCGCTCGGAGGCGTTCTCAATTATTTTTCCGGCCTATTTCGTATATAGCATTTAAGGTGCTTAGGGTAAATGGGGCCAATAAGGTATATGTCGCCCGACAGGCCGCCGTGGCGGGCCGCTCGCGCCGGGGGAGAGCCGCCCGCGACGAGGCGGTCCGCTCGCGCCGCGCCGGACCTCCGTACCGGCCTGCCGTACCGGATCTCCGTGCCGGGCCGCCGGGGCCGCGATCACAGGGGCCGGGCCCATCGGAGCCGTGCCGGACACCGCGCCTCGGGTACGTCCGTCGAAGTCCGCCATGGCCGGCGAACACCGCCACCACTGCCACGGCGGGTGAATCCCGCCTCGGCGGAAAGACTGATTTCTCCCATCACGGGATCTACGATTCGTACGTTCGCCGGTCGACGGAAAGGTGCCGGAGGCAGATGTCGGATCTCCACCCCCCGGAACCGGGCGATCCCACGATGCTCGGCCCCTACCGCGTCGTCGCAAGGATCGGCGAAGGCGGGCAGGGCGCCGTCTACCTAGCGGAGCTCGCGGAGCCCACGGAGACGGGTCCCGGCCTCCGCGTGGCGGTCAAGCTCTACCACGCCCGGGTCGGCGGGGAGCCCGCCGTGCACGACGACCTCATGCGCGAGGCGGAGATCGCCAAGCGGGTCGCCCGGTTCTGCACGGCGCAGGTCCTGGACTTCGGCCTGTACGGCATGCGCCCCTACCTCGTCAGTGAGTACGTCCCGGGCCCCTCGCTGCAGCACGTGGTCACCGCCGAGGGACCGCGCTCGGGCAGCGCCCTCGAACGCCTCGCCGTCGGCACGGCCACCGCGCTGGTCGCCCTGCACGACGCGGGCGTCGTCCACCGGGATCTCAAGCCGCAGAACGTGCTCCTCGGCCCGGACGGCCCACGGGTCATCGACTTCGGCATCGCCCGCTCTCTCGCCGCGACCGGCACGGTGACCAGCGGGATCGTGGGCACGCCCGCCTACATGGCGCCCGAGCAGCTCAACGCGGACGAGCCCGGCCTTCCCCTGGACGTGTTCGCCTGGGCCTCCACCATGACCTTCGCCGCCACGGGCCGCCCACCGTTCGGCAACGACTCCATCCCCGCGATCATCAACCGGATCCTGAACGAGGAGCCCGTCCTGGACGGGATCGAGCCGCCCCTGCTCGATCTGATCCGCGAATGCCTCGTCAAGGACCCGGCACGGCGGCCGACGGCCCAGCAGATCCTCGGCCGTCTCGTGCGCGGAGGACATGGGGCGGCCGCCGACGGCCATCCGCCCTCGGGCGGGCCGGTCCCGGTGCACCCGCCGGGCGGCGCGGCCGCGTCCGGCGGGACGGCGGGCACGCGGCCTCCGGCCACGCCGGGAAGGCGCCGCGTGCCGCGCGTGGCCGTCGTCGCCGTCGCCGCGATGGCCGTCGCCGGGACCGCGGGCGTCGTGCTGCTGCCCGGCGGGGACCCCGCGAGGACGGACGCCGGCGCGTCCCGGACCTCGCAGGGCATGGCCGCGGGGGTCACGCCGGAGGCGCCCGCCGGCCTCGGTACGGCCTCTCCCGCCGAGGAGCCCCACCTCGCGGCGACCCCTGCGGTCGCCACCCCGGAGACCTCCCCGCCGGCCGTGCCGACCTCGCCGTCCCCGGCGACGCGCGGTCCCCGGCCCCGGGTGAGCGGGCATCCCACGGCCACCCGCGCACCGGACGACCGGGTCCGGCCGCGGCCACCCGAGACCACCGCCGCCCTCCCCTCCCCGCCGAAGTCGCCGAAGTCCTCGGACCCGTCGAAGCCGTCGCCGTCCAGGTCGCCCCAGGCCCGGGTCACGGAACTCGGCCCCGGCCACTTCACGCAGTACTGCGTCACGCTGGGCTGGGAATGGGTGGAGTACCGGGAGACTCCCCGCCCGGGCGCCTACTGCGTCAAACGGAAGGGCGAGACCATGTACCTGGCCGGTGGCCGGCTCGACGACGGCTGCCGGTGGCGGTACCGGGAGCCGCGCGCGTTCCACCGGTTCAGGAACAAGTCCAACTACTGCTACATCCTCAGGTGAGGTCCCGGGTGACCGGACGGGGAAGCCGGCCGTGCCCGGTGCGCCGCCCCGCCGTTCACCGGGGATGGGCGGACGGCCCGGGAACGGGCGTGGGGATCGCCGGGAGGTCGAACTCGACGCTGACCCGGAGCGCCTCCTCCGGGGGGTGGCGGCTCAGCCGTACGAGCAGGCGGGGGATCTGCCGTCCGAGCCGGTCGAGGGCCTCCACCAGGGGCGTGACATCCCAGCGGCCGTGGTCCGGCTGCTCGCGCAGGAACCGTGCGAGCAGATTGTCGAACTCGCGCCGCAGCCTCTCGTCCCCGCGGACGTAGCGGAGCGCGGTCCCCCGGGCCCGCTCCGGCACGCACCCGGGGACGGAGCCGGGCTCGGCCTCGTGGACCCGCACGCCGACCTCCGGCGGGACCCGCAGGAAGGCGGTCACGGTGCTGTGGTCCAGGGCGTTGGCCAAGGACTCCCGCAGCCCGTGCGGGATGTCGGGGACCTCCACCACCAGCTCGACCCGGCTGGCGTGCTCCGGGCGGACGTCCAGGTCGTAGCGGGCCGTCACCGAGACGCCGGCGGGCAGCTGGCAGCGGTGGAGGTAGCGTTCGGCGCACTGGGCGACGGAGGCGGCGAGGCTCCCGACGAACAGTTCCACGGGGGTGGGGCCCGTGTCGCTGCCGCGGAAGTCGCTGGTCTGGTCGACGCGGACCACATGGCGGCGGACCGCCAGGTCGAAACGGTCCCCGCCCCGCCAGGAGAGCCTCACCACGCCGTTCCTGTCGTGTTCCACGAGTGGCTCCAAGTGTGCGATCCCCGCGCCCCGACGGTTCACGGGTTTTCCCCTGCCTTCGTTCACCGTGCGACGCCGGGACCCGCGCGCACCAGGGACCTAAGCCCCGCTCTCCCGGGCCCGAGGTCCAGACCCGCCCTGACCGGGTAGGAACCGGTCATCCGGCCGGGCCGGCCGGACGGATGGAGGATCGGCCGTGTGCGAGGTGCTGCTACGCCGTCCCCGGGCCGCCGTCCGCGCGATCCGCCTGACCGCGGAGCGGACGCCGCCGCACCGTGACCGCCACCTCGACCTGCTGCGCGCCGTCGCGATCGCCGCGGTGGTGCTCGGCCACTGGCTGGCCGTCGTGGTGACCTACCACGGCGGGTTCGGCGGCGACACCGTCCTCGCGGTCCTGCCCTGGGCCCGCCCGCTGACCTGGGCGTTCCAGGTCATGCCGGTGTTCTTCCTGGTGGGCGGCTTCGTGAACGCCGCCTCCCTCGACTCCTACCGGCGGCGGGGCGGCACCGCCACGGGCTGGTTCCTCGGCCGTACCGACCGGCTGATCCGCCCCACCACGGCGCTCCTGCTCACGCTGAGCGCCGCGGCGCTCCTCGCGCTCCTCCTCGGGGCCGGCGAGGGGACGGTCGCCACGGCCGTGTGGCTCGCCGTCATGCCGCTGTGGTTCCTGGTCGCCTATCTCGCGGTCGTCCTCCTGACGCCGGTGATGCTCGCGCTGCACCGCCGGGCGGGCCTCACCGTACCGGTCGTGCTCGCCGCGCTGGTCGGGCTGGGCGACGTCGTCCGCATCCGGTCCGGCCCGCCCCTCCTCGGCCAGGCCGGCTTCCTCTTCGCCTGGCTGGCGATCCACCAGCTCGGCATCGCCTGGCGGGAGGGGGCGCTGCCGGCCCGCCGTACGGTGGCCCTGCCGATGGCGGCCGGGGGGCTCGCGGCCCTGGTGCTGCTCACCGTGGCCGGGCCGTACCCGATCAGCATGGTGGCGGCCCCCGGCGAGCGGCTGCAGAACACCTCCCCGCCGACCCTCGCCCTGCTGGCCCTGGCGACCGCGCAGGCCGGACTCGCCCTGCTCCTGCACGACCCCGCCGACCGCTGGCTCCGGCGCGCCCGCCCGTGGACGGTCGTGGTGGGCGTCAACTCCGTGATCATGACCGTCTTCCTCTGGCACCTGACCGCCGTCGTGATCGCGGCCGTCGCGCTCTACCCCACGGGCCTGCTGCCGCAGCCGCCCGCCGGGTCGGCGCCGTGGCTGCTGCTCCGCCTGCCCTGGCTCGCCTGCCTGCTCGTGGCCCTGGCGGTCCTCGTCGCGGTGTTCGGCCGGATCGAGCGGCGCGCCGGGCCGGTCCCCGGCGCGGACGGGCCCGCGAGCGGGGTCCCGCGCGCGGTCGCGGCGGTCGCCGGCGCGGCGCTGGCCGCCGGGGGACTGCTGGGCGCCGCCGTGACGCTCCCGGCCCGCCTGCCCGTCCCGATGCTTCTGGCCTATCTCGCCGGGGCGGGCCTGCTCCGGTTCCTCCGAAGGCGTCCGGGATCGTGAACCGGCCCGCGGACACGACCACCGGCCGGATACGGCTGTTCCTCGGCGGGGACGTCATGCTCGGCCGCGGCGTCGACCAGATCCTGCCGCACCCGGGCGACCCGGAACTGCGGGAGCCGCACATGCGGAGCGCGCTGTCCTACGTCGAGCTGGCGGAGGCCGTGGGCGGCCCGGTTCCCCGCCCGTGCGGCTTCTCCCGGCCCTGGGGCGACGCGCTGCCGATGATCGAGGACTTCGGGCCCGACGCGCGGGTGGTGAACCTGGAGACGAGCGTCACGCGGAGCGACGACTTCGCCCCGGGAAAGACCGTGCACTACCGGATGAACCCGGCCAACCTTCCGTGCCTGGCCGCGGTCCGGCCCGACGTCTGCGCGCTGGCGAACAACCACGTGCTGGACTTCGGCCGGCGGGGGCTCGCCGAGACGCTGGACGCGCTGGCCGCCGCGGGACTGCGGTCGGCGGGGGCGGGACGGGACGCGGAGGAGGCGCGGCGGCCCGTCGCCGTCCCCCTGCGCGGCGGCGGGCGGGTGCTGGTCCTGTCGTTCGGGACGGAGTCCAGCGGCATCCCGCCGGACTGGGCGGCGACCGCGGACCGCGCGGGGGTGGACCTCGCGGACCTCGCCGCCGGCACGCCGGACGACGAGGCGGCGCGGATCACCGATCGGGTACGGCGGATCCGGCGGCCCGGGGACGTCGTGGTCGCCTCCGTCCACTGGGGGTCCAACTGGGGCTACGACGTCCCGCCCGACCTGGTGCGTTTCGCGCACGCGCTCGTCGACGGCGGCGTCGACGTCGTGCACGGCCACTCCTCGCACCACCCGCGTCCCGTCGAGGTGTACCGGGACCGGCTCGTCCTGTACGGCTGCGGCGACCTCATCGACGACTACGAGGGCATCACGGGTTACGAGGAGTACCGGGACGAGCTGCGGCTGCTGTACCTCGTGTCGCTGGAGGCGGCCTCCGGGAGGCTGGCCGGGCTGCGGATGGCGCCGGTGCGGACCCGCCGGATGCGGCTCCACCGCGCGCCGGACGAGGACGCGGTGTGGCTGCGGGCGGTCCTCGACGGGGTCAGCCGTCCCTTCGGGACGCGGATCGGCCCCGGCTCCGAAGGCACGCTCGTGGCGGAGTGGACGTGAGCCGGGCGGCACGTCCACCGCGGACGGCGGGCGTGCCGCCGCCCGCCGGGCCGTACGCGCCGCGCCGGGCGCGCCGGGCCGGGGCGTACGCGCCGTGCCGGGCCGTACGCGCCGGGCCGTGCGTCAGCGTGCCGGGTCCAGCGCGGCGGCCAGGGCGGCGAGGGTGGGGCCGAGCGGGGCGTCGAGCGTCAGGAGGGCGTCGCCGTCACCCCGGGTCGGCCCCTGGTTGACGATCGCGACGGGGATGCCGTGCTCGGCGGCGCGCCGTACGAACCGGTAACCCGACATCACGGTCAGCGAGGACCCGAGGACCAGCAACAGGCCCGCCCGCTCGACCAGCTCGTAGCACTCCTGGACGCGGGGACCGGGGACGTTCTCCCCGAAGAAGATCACGTCGGGCTTGAGCACGCCGCCGCAGTCGCGGCAGTCGACGATCCGGAAGGCGTCGATCAGGTCGTCGTCGAGCACGGCGTCGCCGTCGGGGTTGATCACCGCGGTCCGGGCGTGCGCGTGCCAGCCGGGGTTGGCCTCGCCCAGGCGCCGTTCGAGCTCGTGGCGGGACGTCCGCCGGCCGCAGGACAGGCAGCGGACGCGGTCGAGGCCGCCGTGCAGTTCGATCACGTCACGCGCTCCGGCGGCGCGGTGCAGGCCGTCGACGTTCTGGGTGATGATCCCGCCGACCAGCCCCCGCTCCTGCAACCCGGCGACCGCGCGGTGACCGGCGTTGGGGAGGGCGCCGGCGATGTGCCGCCAGCCCAGGTGGCTGCGCGCCCAGTATCGCCTCCGGGCTGCGGCACTGCCGACGAACGTCTGGTACGTCATCGGCTCGGCCCGCCGCACGCGGCCGGTCTCCCCGCGGTAGTCGGGGATGCCGGACTCCGTCGACAGGCCGGCCCCGCTCAGCACCACCACGTCGCCGTCGGCGACGAGATCGGCCAGCATGCGGAACCGGGGGTTCGCGGTGCCCGGGGTACCGGGCGGGGCGCCGGTCGGGGTGCCGGGTCCCTCGTCCACCTTCCACATCACCCCTTCATGGTGCCTCACGCCCGGGGCCGCCGGGACGGGCCGCCGCCGGGACCGGCGCGAGCCCGGTGATCATCCCCGTTGACAGGCGATCGCCGGATGGTTGTAATGGTCGGCGTGCCACGTGGCGCCGGCCAAAGAGCAATGGGCCGGCCGGCGGCCGGGTGAGCACCTTTCCAGAAGGGACACACGCCATGAGGTCACACTCCGCGTCCCACGTCTGACGTAACCGCCGCGCGCCGTACCGGGCATCCCCGCGCCGTACCGGACGCCGCCGCGCGCCGTCTCCCGCACGCCGTGGTGCCCGGCACCGCCGTGCGCTCCCGGTGCGTCCCGGCCCGGCGGCGTCCGCCGTCTCCGGGCGGCCGTTCGTAGTCCCACGGACTCCGCGTATCCGGTCCGCGCCCGTCATCGGGTACGGGCACCCGGTCTTCCGGCGTTCCCACCCTTTTCCACATCTCCTCAGCGTTCTCAATGTTCTCAGCGCTCTCAGCGCTCTCAGCGTTCTCACGAGAGAAAGGTTCACGCACCGCATGCCCATGTCCTTCAACCAGTCGATCATCGAGGAGTTCCGGGCCAACGGAGGGAGGGTCGGCGGCCCGTTCGAGGGCGGCGACCTCCTCCTGCTGACCACCACCGGCGCGCGGTCCGGCGCCGAGCACACCGTCCCCCTCGGTTACGTCCGCCACGATGACCTGCTGCTGGTCGTCGCGTCCGCCGGCGGCGCGCCCCGCCACCCCGCCTGGTACCACAACCTGCTCGCCCACCCCATGGTGCGGGTGGAGGTCGGCGCCGAGACGTTCTGGGCGATCGCCGTCCCCGCCGAGGGCGAGGAGCGGGAGCGGCTGTTCGAGCACGCCGTGCGGGCGGCCCCGGGCTACGCCGACTACCAGGTCCGCGTCGACCGCCGCCTGCCGGTCGTCATGCTGCGGCGCTCCGGGCCCGAGGAGGACCCGCACGGGGCCACCGACCTCGCCGGAGTGCTCCTGCGGATCCACGCCTGGCTGCGCTCGCAGCTGCGGCACGTGCGCGCCGAGGCCGACGCGCACTTCGCCGCGCGGGCGGCCCACCAGGGCCCGGACGAGCCGCCCGCGCCGGGGCTGGGGCTGCAACTGCGGCAGCACTGCCTGGCGTTCTGCCAGTCCCTGGAATCCCACCACGCCCACGAGGACGCGTACACGTTCCCCGACCTCGCGAGCCGGTATCCCCACCTGCGCGACGCCATCGACCGGCTCCGCGAGGAGCACCGTACGGTCGCCCGCATCCAGGCCGAGCTGGTCGTCCTGCTGGACGGCATCGCCACCGCCGACCCGCACCGCTTCCGCGGCGAGCTGGACCGGCTGTCGGAGGAGCTGCGGGCCCACCTCGACCACGAGGAGGAGTCGCTGCTTCCCGTACTGGCCGAGATCCCGTTCCCTCCGGTCCCACCGGCCCCCTGAGCCTCTGTTACGGTTGGTCGCGACGCGGGGTGCCCGGTACGCCGGGCTGAGATCAAACCCGTAGAACCTGATCTAGTTCGTACTAGCGGAGGGACGTCACCGCCTGCCGTGTCCCCGGGCGCGGCAGGCCGCGGTGCGCGGCGCCCGCGGGCCTCCCGCGGCGCCGTCCTCCCCGAGACCCGGTGAGCGAGGGGACACGATGTTCTGCGAGGAGATCTGGGCGCGTACCGCCACGCTGCTCAAGGCGATCCACGACCACCCGTTCAACGCCGCCCTCGGTGACGGCACCCTCGACCGGGAGCGCTTCGCGTTCTACATGGTCCAGGACGCCCGCTACCTGTCGGCGTTCTCCAAGGCGCTGGCGGCGGCCTCGGTGCGGTCCGCCGACCCGGCCGACGCGATGTTCTTCGCCGAGAGCGCGCACACGGCGCTGGCCGTCGAGCGCGGCCTGCACACCTCCTACCTGGAGGAGTTCGGGGTGAGCGCAGAGGAGGAGGCGGCGGTCCCCACCTCGCCCACCTGCCTGGCCTACGCGTCGTTCCTCCAGGCGACGGCGCTCGCCGAGCCCCTGCCCGTGCTCGCCGCCGCGGTGCTGCCGTGCTTCTGGGTGTACCAGGACGTCGGCACCGCCCTCCTCGCCCGTACGGCGGGCATGGACGACCACCCCTACCGGGCGTGGATCGACACCTACTCCGATGAGTCCTTCGCCGCCTCGGTGGAGCGGATCAAGGCGATCACCGACCGGCTGGCCGAGACCGCCGACCCCGCGACGCGCCGCGCCATGGCCGAGGCGTTCTGCCGGGCGACGGAGTACGAGTGGATGTTCTGGGACAGCGCGTGGCGGCTTGAGACCTGGCCCACCCGGCAGTGGCTCGGCTAGCCGGCCGCGGGCCTCGTCCGGACGGCGGGCCTCGCACGGGTCGCCGGGGCCGTGCCGGGCGGACCCCCTCCGCGGCGCGGCTGCCGCTGCTCCTCGCGGCGGTCGCGCTGGTGCTGGCGGTCGCGGGCTCCTGGGCGCCCTCGATGTGGGCCGACGAGCTGGCCACCGCGCAGACCGCGACCTCCTGGGACACGCTGTGGGAGACGCTCCGCGAGCGGGACGCGGTGTTCCTGCCGTACTACCTGCTGATGTACGTCTGGTCCCGGGCGGGCACGGCCGACTGGTGGCTGCGGCTGCCCTCCGCGCTGGCGGTGGCCGCGGCCACCGGACTGCTCGCCGACCTGGGCCGCCGGCTCGGCGGCGTCCGCGCCGGGACGGTCGCGGGAGCCGCCCTGCTCGTGCTGCCGGCGATCTCCCGCTTCGGGCAGGAGGCCAGGCCGTACACGCTGGCCGTCGCCGCCGCGGTCTTCTCCTACTGGTGCCTGCACCGGGCGCTGGAGACCGGACGCTGGGGCCGTTACGTCCTGTCCGTCGTACTGCTGCCCTGCACGCACCTCTTCGCGGTGCTGTCCCTCCCCGCCCACCTGGTCGTCTCCCGGCGCTGCCTGCCGTGGCTGGCGCTGGGCTCGCCGGTCACGCTCGCCGTCGCGGCGGTCTCGGCCGGGCAGGTGGGGCAGGTCAACTGGCTGGAGGCGCCGGGCTGGGAGAACGTCGTCCTGGTCCGCAGCGCGATCACCGGCTGGCAGCCGCGGCCCGAGCCGGGGAACCTGCCGGCCGTGCTCCTCGGCTGGGCCGTCGCCCTGGCCGGGCTGGCCTCGGCGGCGGTCCTGCTCCGGCGGGGGAACGGCGACCGGCCGGCCGCCGGGACACCCACCGATGACCTCGCCTTCGACCGGTCGCCCGCCGGGACGCCCACCGGTCACCTCGCCCTCGGCCGGCCGTCCGACGGGGTCCTCGCCGCCCGGCCGGCCGGCGGTGGCGTTCCCGCGCCCCGGGCCTTCGCCGCGGGACTGGTGGTGTGGGGCCTGCTGCCGATGCCGGTCCTGGTCGCGGTGTCCCACCTGGTCACTCCGGTCTACAGCTCCCGGTACGTCCTGTTCGCCGCGCCCGCCTTCGCGCTGCTCACCGGGCTGGGGGCGGCCCGCCTGCCGCGCGCCGTCCTGGTGGCCGGGCTCGGTGTGGCCGTGGCGCTCGGGGCCCGGCAGCAGGTGCTGCTGCGCACCGAGCCGGGTCACCAGGTGAGCTACCGCGCCGCCGCCGAGATCGTCGCGGCGCAGCGCCGGGACGGTGACCGGACCGTCTACGTCGTGCCCTGGGCCCGTCAGGGCCTGACCCGCTACGGGGCCATGCCGCCGGAGAGGCGTTCCGGCGACGCGGCGGGGGAGCGGGTCTGGCTCGTCCGGAGCGACTTCGGGCGGGCGGTCCGCCCCGGGACCGCGCTGCCGTCCAGGAACGGCGTGGCCCCGGCGATGGTCCCCAAGATCGACGCGCTGCTGGAGGAGAGATACACCGTGACGCGGACCTGGCCGCTGCGCGGCGTCACCGTCCTCCTGCTCGAACGCCCCGCGCGCGGCGGACGCCGGTAGCGCCGCCCCCGGCGGCCACCGGGGGAGTCCCGTACGACTCCCCGCCTCGCGTCATGCCGTCCGCGCCCGGCGACGTGAGATCGTCCGGTCGATCAGGACGACCGGCACGGTGGCCGCCGCCAGGCCGGCGCCCATCCAGGTGACGGCGGTGACGTCGGCGCCGGCGCTGAATGCGGCTCCGGCGAGCGCCGGGACGAGGCTGATGCCGAGCTGGAACGCGGAGACGGTGGCGGCTCCGGCGAGCGTCGGCGCCTCTGACGCGACGGTGAACACCCGCCCGTAGATGGCCGGGTTCAGGACGAACCCGGCCGTCCCGAGGAGCAGGACGAGAATGATGACGGCCGGTGCGTGCCGGGCGAGGACCGCCAGCAGGACGGAGCAGATCATTATCCCGATCGCTCCGGCCATGAGCGCGGGGAAGGGCCGTCTGTCGGCGATCCTGCCCCCGATGGACAGGCCGATGAAGGCGCCGACGCCGAACAGCGTGAGGACCGCGGGAACCCAGACCCCGGGTATGTGCGTGACATCGGTCAGGAACGCCGCGAGGTAGTTGAACGAGATCATGTAGGCGGCGGTGCTCAGAAGGGTGACGGCGTAGACGACCCACAGCTGTGGTCGCCGCATGACGCGGAACTCACGGCTCACGCTGGGTTCCTCGCCAGGGCTCGTCGCGGGCAGCGCGAGGAGCGTCAGAACCGCGCCGGCGGCGGTGAGGACGACCACGGCCCAGAATCCGCCCCGCCATCCGGTGAAGTAGCCGAGCAACGCGCCCGCCGGGCCGCCGGCGATCATCGCGAGGCTGAGTCCGCTGACGACGACTCCGGAGGCGCGCGCGGTGCGGTCGGGTGTGACCAGGCTGATCGCGGTGACAGCCGCGACCGCCCAGTATCCCGCGTAGGCGAGGCCGCAGACCAGGCGGGTTGCCAGCAGCACCGGGTAGTCGTCGG
Organism: Streptosporangium sandarakinum; assembly: GCF_050942225.1. NCBI lineage: Bacteria > Bacillati > Actinomycetota > Actinomycetes > Streptosporangiales > Streptosporangiaceae > Streptosporangium > Streptosporangium sandarakinum. The sequence goes on along the minus strand of NZ_CP192034.1, from coordinate 6,402,458 downwards.
TGAGCAGACCGATCGCCACGGAGGCGGCGAAGACGACCTGGGCGGTCACCAGCGTGGCCCGCCGTGACCAGCGCAGGGTCATGACGGCCAGCGGCGGGCCGCCGATGACGACACCGGCGGCGAACGCCGAGATCAGTGCGCCGGCGGAGGACAGGCTGATCCGGAGATCGTCTGCGATCGCCGGCAGGACCCCGGCGAGCAGGAACTCGGCGCTGCCCATCGCGAACAGGCTGAACGCGAGCAGGTAGACGCCGAACGGCAGCCTCCCGCGGGAGGCCGTCGCCTGCCGCCGCGCGGTTTCGACGCTCACCGGCCATCGCCTCCGCCCGGCGAGGTGACGGCGGTCGCGGCGCGGTGCCGTTCGACGGCGTGGTCGACGTCCTCGTCCAGCAGGTCGGCGTTGATGGCCAAGGCGGCGGCGGATCCCATGCCGGCGGCGGTGATGACCTGGGCGCGCGGGTCGACGACGTTGCCGGCGGCCCACACGCCGGATACGCCGGTGCGGCCGGTGCGATCGGTGACGACCCATCCGCCGTCGTCCCTGGCGCAGCCCAGGCGGGTCAGCAGCTCGTCGTACGGGACCATGCGGGGCGGGAGGAAGACGGCGGCGCGGGGAACGACGCGGCCGTCGGCGAGCTCGACGGCGCGCAACCGGTCGCCGTCGACGACGAGATTCCTGATCTCGCCCTCGACGACGCGCAGGCCGCGGGCCTCCAGCCGTTCGCGATCCTTCGGCGTCAGATCCAGGGTGTGCCGGAAGAAGACGACGTCGTCGCTCCAGCCGCGCAGGAGCAGGGCCTGGTGCACCGCGTTCGGATGGGTGCCGAGGACGGCGAGAGGCTGGTCGCGGACCTCGTAGGCGTGGCAGTAGGGGCAGTGCAGCACGTCCCTGCCCCACCGTTCGCGCACGCCGGGGATGTCGGGGAGATCGTCGCGCAGCCCGGTCGCGACCATGACGCGGCGGGCCCGGAGCACCGGCCCGCCCGTCATGCGGACGTGGAAGCCGGGGTCGATCTGCTCCACCCGTCCCCGGACGAACCGGACGCCGTACCGGGCGACCTCGGCGCGGCCGAGGTCCAGCAGGGTCGCGGGGGACAGGCCGTCGCGGGACAGGAAGCCGTGCGTGTGCGAGGCGGGCGCGTTGCGCGGCTCACCGGCGTCCACCACCGCGACCCTGCGGCGGGCGCGCCCGAGGAGCAGGGCGGCGTTCAGGCCGGCCGCTCCGGCGCCGACCACCACCACGTCGTAGGTCTCGTCGTCGGTGGCGCGTCGTGCGCCGCCGGTCCGTTCGTTCGTCGCCTTGGTCATGGCGATCACCTCCGGGGCCGATGCTGCGCCCCCCGCCGACGAGACGGCAACTTGTGTTGCCATTCCTGGGAAACGACGATGGAATGGCGGCATGGACGAGCAATCGCCGATCGCCGCCACGCTGGCCCAGGTCGGTTCCCGCCTCAAGCGCATCCGCACCCGGCGCGGTGTGACCCTGGCGGAGCTGGCCGAGGCCACCGGCATCTCCAAGAGCACGCTGTCGAGGCTGGAGGCGGGCCAGCGTCGTCCGAGCCTGGAGCTCCTGCTGCCCATCGCCCAGGCCCATCAGGTGCCGCTCGACGAGCTGGTCGGGGCGCCGGAGGTCGGTGACCCGCGGATCCGCTGCAGACCCCGCGTCCACAACGGCCGTACGGTGATCCCCCTGACCCTCCAGCCGGGCCCCCTGCAGGCGTGGAAGTCGATCATCCCGGCCGAGCAGAACCGTCCCCAGCCGTGCACGCACGAGGGGTACGAGTGGCTGTACGTCCTGTCCGGACGGCTGCGGCTCATCGTGGCCGATCACGACCTGGTCATGGGGCCGGGTGAGGCCGCCGAGTTCGACACCCGCCTGCCGCACTGGTTCGGCCCCGCGGGCGACTCTCCCGTGGAGGTCCTCAACCTGTTCGGCCGCCAGGGGGCACGCGTGCACATCCGCGCCAGGCCCCGCTCCCGCGAGGAGCCGGCGACCTGACCGGCGACCCGGCCGGCATGGCGCGCCGGTCAGGTCTCGGACCGTCTCCCGGATGACGGCCCCGGAACGGGCCCCGACGAGCGCCCCGGCCACCCCGCCGGGACGGGTGAGCCGCGGACGGTGCCCGGTTCCGCGGATCACGACGTGGGTCGCCGCGTCCGCCCAGCGGGATCCGGGGAGCCGTTGCCGGGGCTTCCGGGAGATGCCGGAGAGTCGTCGCCGGGGATTTCGGGGGACATCGGGGGCCCGGCGCCGAAGCGCGCGGTCACCAGGTCGTCGGCCCAGCGCCGCAGCGCCTGCTCCACCGGTGGCATGCGCAGCCCCGCCCGCTCGGCGAACGCCCGGGCCGGGGCGGTGTCGTAGCGGTCGCCCGACAGGAACGACAGCGTCTCCGGGTCGGCCCCGGTCAGCGCCCGGGGCAGCCGCCGCAGCAGCCAGACCGGGATCGACCGGCGCGGGGCACGCACTCCCAGGTGGGAGGCCAGCAGCGCGACCAGTTCCGGCAGCTCGGGCGTGTCGTCGTCGAGCACCCAGTACGCCCGGCCCGCCGTCTCCTCGTGCTCGGGCACCGCGGCCATGAAACGGGCGAGATAGCCGATGTCCACGACCGGGACGAAGACGCCCGGACCGCCGGGCAGGACCGGCAGCCGCCCCCGCCACAGGTCGTGGACCAGCGAGGCCAGGCCGATGAACTGGCCGGGACCGATCACCGTGGCGGGGTTGACGATCGTCAGAGGGACGTCCAGCTCGCGGGCCCGGCGGCGGACCGCCGCGTCCCCCTCGGCCTTGGACGCCTCGTACGGACCCAGCCTCCGGTAGTCCGGCTCCGCCCCGCTGACCCGGTAGCCGCTGACGTGGACCAGGCGGCGCAGGCCGGTCCGGGCCGCGGCCCACTCGGTCACGTTGACCGCGCCGGTGACGTTGGCGAGCCGCGCCTCCGCCACGTCCAGGCCGAAGGCGAAGCGGGCCGCGGCGTTGTAGACGTCGCGGACCCCGGCGAGGTCGGTGAGGCCGGTGAGCCCCAGCCCCGGCACGGTGACGTCGCAGGTGACGACGGTCATCCCCGCGGTGCTCACTTCCTGCCCGGCCAGCCAGGAGGTCAGCCGGTCTCCCGGCCCGCGCACCGCGGCGGTCACCCGGCGCCCCTGGCGGAGCAGTTCCGCGACGATGGACCGGCCGAGGAACCCGGTGGCGCCGAAGACGATCGAGTCGGGCGGGTAGGGGGTCATGACACTCCTTGAAAATAGATCGGTCTACATATTTTTGGCCGAAAAGAAAGCCCGCCGGAGGCGGGCCCTACCGTGACGGCGCCCGGGTCACAGCAGGGCCTCGATCCGGCGGGCGACGCGCTCCAGCGGCTCGCGGCTCCGGTGGGCCCTGGCCAGCAGCAGCGCGCCCTCGACCAGGGCGAGGACGGTGACGGCGGTGTCGGCGGGCTCGGGGTGCCCCTCGGCGGCCAGGCGACGGCGCAGCTCCGCCTCCCAGGAGCCGTAGACCTCGGCGCAGACCTGCTGGAGCGGGTCACTCGTGGCCGCCGTCTCCAGCGCCACCGTCGCCACCGGACAGCCCTTGCGCCACCCCGACCCCTCCAGCCGGTCGCCCAGGAACGCCAGCATCCCGGCGACCATGCCGCGGGCGCCGGACGAGGACTCCGCCAGCGCACGCAGCGACCGGCCGATCTCGTCGCCCGCCCGCCGTACGGACTCGCCGACCAACTGGTCCTTGCCGCCCGGGAAGTGGAAGTACAGCGAGCCCCGGGGCGTGCCGCTGGCCGCGATCACCTGGTTCAGCCCGGTCCCGAAGTAGCCCCCGGTCTCGATCAGGTCCCGGGTGGCGTCCAGCAGGCGCCCGCGCGTCTCCTCGCCTTTCTGGCCCATGAGAGAAAAATAGACCGGTCTGCTGATTTTCGGCAAGGGCCGGATAGGCGAAACCGACGGGTGATCCTCCCACCCCCGGTGCGGCCGGCACTCGGCCCCGCGGCCCGCCGCCCGATTCCGCGGCGCGCAGTCCGGTCCCGTTCCGGGCCTGGGCGGCGCCGGCCCGCGCTAACCTGCCGGATCGGTGATGCGGTAGCCCACGCCGGGTCTCGTGGTGATGGGTGACGGGTCACCCAGCTTGCGGCGCAGACGGCCGACGGTCACGGTCACGGTGTTGGTGAAGGGGTCGGCGTTCTCATCCCAGACCCGCTCCAGGAGGGCCTCGGCGCTGAGGAACGCGGGGGCGACGCTCAGGAGGGCTTCGAGGAGGGCGAACTCCTTGGGCGAGAGGTCGAGGGGACGGCCGTCACGGGTGGCGACGTGGCGGGCGGCGTCGAGTTCGATGCCGGCCGCGCGCAGCGTCCGCGGGCGGGCGGAGGGGCGCCGCCGGGCCAGGGCGTGGATCCGCAGGACGAGTTCGGGGAAGTGGAACGGCTTGGCGAGATAGTCGTCGGCTCCCAGGGTCAGGCCGCTGACCCTGTCCCCCGGCGAGCCGGCCGCGGTGAGCATCAGGACCATGGGGCGGTCGTCGCGTTCGGTGATCATGTGGCAGAGCGTGTCACCGTGGATGCCGGGCAGGTCGCGGTCGAGGACGACCACGTCGTAGGCGTTGAGATCGAGCTTGGCGGCGGCGGCCAGACCGTCGTGGGCCGTGTCCACGGCCATGCCCCGGTCGCGCAGCCCCTCCGCCAGGACGTCGGCCAGGGCGCGGGCGTCCTCGACGACCAGGACCCTCATGCGGCGGCACCCGCCGGCGCGGGCGCGGACGGCACCGAGACGGCGACCCGCAGGCCGCCTTCCGGCCTGGCGCGCAGCTCCAGATGTCCGCCGTGCGCGCCGACGACGGCCGCGACGATCGACAGGCCGAGACCGGAACCGGCCTCCGATCCGGTCCGGTCCGCGGCGAGCCGCCGGAAGGGCTCGGTGAGCCGGGCGACGTGCTCCTGGTCGAGGACGGCTCCACCCGTCTCCACGATGAGCCGCGCCGAGGAACCCGCCGTCGTGGCCGCCACCCGGATCCAGCCGCCGTGCCGGTTGTGGATCACCGCGTTGTCGATCAGATTGTCCGCCACCCGGGACAGCAGAACCGGGCTGCCCCGGGTCCACGCGCCGTCCCCCGTGTCGGCGTGGACGGTCAGGTCCTTCGCCGCGATGGCCGCGGAGCGGCCGGTCACCGCCTCCGACAGCAGCCGGGCCAGCGAGACCGGCGCCCGGCCGGGAAGCGCGCCGTGCTGCGCGCGGGCGAGCAGGAGGAAACCCTCCAGGAGGTGGTCGATCCGGTCGAGCTCGGTGCGGAGCCGATCGGTCAGCGCGAGCGTCTGGGACGTCGCCGACGGCTTGGCCGCGGCCACGTCCAGCGACGCCCGCATGGTCGCCAGTGGCGTGCGGAGCTCGTGGGAGGCGTCGGCCACGAACCGCCGCTGGGCGGCGAAGGACGCCTCCAGACGCTCCAGCAGCTCGTCGACGGTGTCCGCGAGGTCCTTGACCTCGTCGGCGGGGCCCGGCACCGCCAGCCGCTCGTGCAGGTTGTCGGCGGAGATCCGCCGGGTGGCCGAGGTGATCGTACGCAGCGGACGCAGCACCCGGCCGGCGACGACCCCGCCGAGCAGTACGGAGACCGCCCCCATCACCACCAGCGCGACCAGGGAGCCCGCCAGGAGCTGCCGCGACTGCGTCGCGTGGACGTCCGCCAGCTGTGCCTGGAGCCGCTCGACGTGCCCCTGGAGGGCCGTGAGATCAGGCTGCGGAGCGGGCGGCCCGGGGATGGCCCGGGACGCCCGCCACCCTCCGGCGAGCAGATTGGTCATGGCCAGCAGGGCGATCCCGGAGGCCAGGAACAGCGCGGCGTACATGACGGTGAAGCGCTGCCGTACGGTCCGGCCCCTCAGCGTGAGACCTCGTGGCTTGCCCATCGGTCCTCTCCCGGGTGACGTGCGGACCACCAGGATGCCCTGCCGCGCCTAACAGCGGCATGACGGCGGTGGTTCGCGCGGTGTCGGGCGTGGAGCCGTAGAACCGGCCGCATGCCGTCAACCGACGAAACCACCGCCATGTCAACGATCACGTCCGTCGTGCGCCGGGAGCGGGCCGCCTTCCGCAGCCGGGGCCTTCGCCCGGAGGGCGGACGGGCGGAAGGGTCAGGCGTCCGGCACGGAGGGTTCTCGTCGGTCCGGGGCGGCGTCAGGTCCCGCTTCGATTCCGGCGCCGGGCCCGGCTTTGATCCCGGCAGCGGGTTCGGTATCGGGCCCGGTGACGGGTTCCCCGGCGGCGGTGACCGCACCGGACAGCATCTCCGCCAACCGCCGGGCCAGCGGCCTGTTCTCCAGCTCCTCCAGCGGGACGGGCAGCGCCAGGCACCAGTTGGCGCGCTTGCCGTCGGCGCCCGGGATGTTGGGCCGCTCCGGCTCGGCCAGCGCGTCGTCGAGCGTGGCCGACAGCAGCAGCGAGGGGGCGCGGGCCAGCAGCCGGTAGGCGGCGAGCACCGCGGCCTCGGCGTCCGTCCCCGGAGCGGGCATCGCGGCTTCGGCGTCCGTTCCGGAAGCGGACGCCATCGCGCCGGCGTCCGTCCCCGAAGCGGGTGCCGTCGCGTCGCCGGCCGCCCCGGCGCCGAGGCCGCCGGCCTCGGCGAGCCTGCGGCGCAGCTCCTTCGAGCCGTCCTCGTTCGGATCGAGCCCGAGGCGGCGCTGGGCCGCAAGGTCGCTCCCGTCCCACAGGCCCGCGACCGTCGGCAGGTCGTGCGTGGTGACCGCGGCCAGCGCGCGTTCCGGCCAGCGGGCCGGATCGTCCTCCTCGAACCACAGCAGCCGGTAGGACAGCATGCGGCGGTCGGCCAGCGTCTCGCGCACGCCCGGCTCCACCGTCCCGAGGTCCTCACCGACCACCACGGCCCCGGCGCGATGGCTCTCCAGCGCGACGATGTCGAGGAGGTCGCCGGCGGGGTAGCGGACGTAGGCGCCCTGGCCGGCCCCTGCCCCGAACGGGATCCACCACAGGCGGAACAGGCCCATGACGTGGTCGATGCGCAGGCCCCCGGCCGAGGCGATCGTGGCCCGGACGCTGTCGACGAACGGCCGGTACCCGGCCCGGCGCAGCTTCCACGGCACGAACGGCGGTAGCCCCCAGTCCTGCCCGGCGGTGTTGAACTCGTCGGCGGGCGCCCCGACGCTGACGCCCTGGGCGAGCAGGTCCTGCCAGGACCAGGCGTCGGCGCCGTCGGGGTCGACCCCGACGGGCAGATCCTGGATGATCTGGACGCCGGAGGCGGCCGCGGCCAGCTGCCGGTCGGTGAGCCACTGCAACCAGGCGTGGAAGCGGACCCGGCCGGCGTGCTCGCGGGCGAAGCGCGCCACCGCCGGGCCGTCCGGGCGGCGGTACTCCACCGGCCAGACCCGCCAGTTCGGGCCGTGCCGCTCGGTCAGCGCGCACCAGGTGGCGAACTCCGCGAGGCCGTCCCCCCGCCGGGCCCGCCAGGCGTCGAACTCCTCGCCCGGCGGGGTGCGCCGCCAGATCGCCTCCAGGGCGGCCAGCTTCAGGCGCCACGCCTCGTCGCGGTCGATGTGCCGCCGCTCGTTGAGCGCCCGGCCGCGCGCCGCCAGGTCGTGCAGGTCCGCGCCCGACTCGGCCGCCCCGGGCACCTCCTCCACCCGCAGGTAGAGGGGGCTGTGGAAGCGGCGGCTCGCCGGGAAGTAGGGGCTCGGCTGGACCGGGGTGACGGGCGCGGTGGCGTGCAGCGGGTTGAGGAGCAGGAACCCCGCCCCGCACTCCCCGGACGCCCAGCGGGCCAGCCGCCGCAGGTCGGCGAGGTCGCCGACGCCCCAGCTCTCCCTCGACCGGGCGGCGTACAGCTGCGCGGCCCAGCCCCAGGCCCGGTGCTCCGGCGGGTGGCACCGGCCGGGACCCACGATGAGCCGGTGGCCGGTCTCCTCACCGGGCCGCCGCAGGGTGTGGTAGCCGAACGGCAGGTCGGGCGGGAGCACGTCGTCCACCCGCAGCTCGGAGCCGTCCTCCAGGACCAGCTCGGCCGGGCCGACGCGGTCGCCGCGCCGCCGTACCAGCGTCCGCGGGCCGTCCCCGCCGCCCCCGTCGTCCGCGCCGGCCCTGCCGTCCGCGTCGCCCCGGGACCGGTCCGCGCCCGCGTCCGCACCGCCGTACGACCCGTCCGCTCCCGCGCCGTACGGCGGCGCGCCCATCGCCTCGCGCAGCGCCGCCACGGTCTCGGGGGACACCCGGTGGCGCCGGCCCCCGGCGTCCTCGTATTCGTGCTCGATCCCCCAGGCGTCGGCCATCGTTCAGTCCTCCAGGATCGCCACGGTGTCCGGTGGCAGGGTCAGATCCGTTCCGGACAGGGCGACCTCCGGATCGGAGGCGGCCAGGACGTGACCGCGTCCCCGGGACGGCACGGTCAGCGTCTCCGCGCCGAGGTTCACCGCCACCAGGACCGGCCCCCGCTCGACGACCAGCAGCCCGGTGTCCTCGTCGCAGTCGGCCCGGACCCGGTCCAGGCGGCCGTCGGTGAGGGCCGGGACGCGCCGCCGCAGCGCGATCAGCTCCCGGTGCCAGTCGAGCAGCCGCCCCTGGACCTCCTTGTCCCGCTCGCTCCAGTCCAGCCGCGACCGTTCGAAGGTGGCCGGGTCCTGCGGGTCGGGCACCTGATCGGGCTCCCAGCCGAACGCGGCGAACTCCCGGCGGCGGCCCTCGCTGACCGCCCGGCCGAGCTCGGGGTCCTCGTGGTCGGTGAAGTACTGGAACGGGGTCGTCGCGCCCCACTCCTCACCCTGGAAGAGCATCGGGACGAAGGGCGCGGTGAACAGCAGCGCGGCGGCGATCCGCAGCCGGCCCTCGCTCATCAGCGCCGAACCGCGCTCGCCCCGCGCCCTGTTGCCCACCTGGTCGTGGTTCTGCGCGCACACCACGAACCGGTGCCCGGACAGCCCCGCCGGGGACCTGCCGTGCGCCCGCCCGCGGTGCGGCGACCACGTGCCGTCGTAGACCCACGCCTGCCGCAGCCCCTTGGCGAGCAGGGACAGCGGGCCGAAGTCGGAGTAGTAGCCGCTCCGCTCCCCGGTCAGCACCGCGTGCAGGGCGTGGTGCCACTCGTCGGCCCAGGCCGCGTCGAGGCCGTACCCGCCGGCCTCGCGCCCCCGCACGAACCGGGGGTCGTTCAGGTCGCTCTCGGCGATGAGGAACAGCGGCCGGCGCACGTGCGCGGCCAGCGCCTCCACCTCCTCGGCCAGCCGCTCCAGGACGTGCACGGCCGAGTCGTCGGCGATGGCGTGCACGGCGTCCAGGCGCAGCCCGTCCACGTGGTAGTCGCGCAGCCACATCAGCGCGTTGTCGACGACGAACGCGCGCACCTCGTCGCTGCCGGGGCCGTCGAAATTGACCGCGTCGCCCCAGTTGGTGCTGTGACGGCCGGTGAAGTAGGGCCCGAACTCCGGCAGGTAGTTGCCCGAGGGCCCCAGGTGGTTGTAGACGACGTCCATCACCACGCCGAGCCCGTGGGCGTGGCAGGCGTCCACCAGCCGTTTCAGGCCGTCCGGCCCGCCGTAGGCGTGGTGCGGGGCGAACAGCGACACCCCGTCGTACCCCCACCCCCTGCCGCCGGAGAACTCCGCCACCGGCATCAGCTCGACCGCGTCGACGCCCAGCTCCGCCAGGTGCGGGAGATACTCGATCGCCCCGTCGAAGGTCCCGGCGGGGGAGAAGGTGCCCACGTGCAGCTCGTACAGCACCGCGCCGGGCAGCGGCGTCCCGCGCCAGCGGTCGTCGGTCCAGCCGAAGGCGGCGTGGTCCACCAGCCGGGAGGGGCCGTGCGGGCCGTACGGCTGGTACGGCGAGCGCGGGTCGGGCCGGGGCGGCCCGCCGTCCAGCGAATAGGCGTAGTCGGTGCCCGGCCCGGCCTCCTCGACGGAGCGCTCCCACCAGCCGTCCCCGGAGCGCCGCATCGGCAGCCTGCGCTCGCCGAGCACCAGTTCGACCCGCTCACGCGTCGGCGCCCACACCCGGAACTCGTGTCCCACCCGTCCCCCTACCCGCCGCCGGACATCGCGAGCGGCCCGCCGTACCACTCCCGGACGCGGGCAGGCCGCACCGGGCGGCTCACGACCGGCCGCGGTTTCTCCTTACCCGTCCGGGCCCCTCACATGCGGGACGACGGCCGCCCTGTTCCTGTCGGTACCGGTTGATATCGATGATCTTCATAATGTTTCCGATGACGTGCGGAGCCGCGTGATGACAACGGTCACCTTCCGGGACGAGACGGCCACGGGGAAGACGATGGAGGAGTTCGTCCTCCCCGACCTGCCCGAGAGCGTCTCGGCACGGGAACTGGTACGGCTCCGCGTCCGCGAGGAGGTCGCCCGGTACAACGCCGCGCCCTCGACCCGGTTCAACGGCCTGGTCCGCCCGGTGGACGCCGAGGCGGAGCTGAACGGCTACCGGATGGGCGCCGGGCGGCGGATCGACTGGGAGCGGCAGGCCGACGCCGCCGAACGGGCCTTCCTGCGCAACGGGTTCCTGCTGCTGGTGGGGGACCGCCAGATCGAGGACCTGTCCGAGACGATCGATCTGACCGCCGACCCGGTGGTGTCGTTCATCAAGCTCGTCCCGCTGGTCGGGGGCTGAGGTGGACGCGATCGATGAGATGACCTGTATCTACAACAACCTGCACGGATACGTGAGCGATGAGACCAGGGAGACCTGCCGCCGCTTCGAGGAGCTCTTCGAACAGGGGCTGCCACCCGGTCCGGACACCGACTGGCGGGTGTACGGGCACTGGGCGCAGCTGAAGCTGGGCCTGGGCCCGGAGGGAGGGCACGAGCACGACGAGCGGGTGCTGCGGCTGATCCGTTCGGTGGCCGAGCGCGACATCGACTGGACGCTCATGGACGCGCGGCTCCTCGTGCACCGGGCAGGGGAGCTGGTTCACCGGGGCCACACCCGCTACGAGGAGATCTACCGGATCCCGTTCGCGGCGGCGTGCCGCTTCGGCTTCCAGGAGCGCCGCGAGCTGCTCGGCCGGCTGACGGAGCCGTCGCGGCGCTCCGGGTCCCGGGCGCAGGGCTGGCAGGCGCGGAGCGAGCAGGCGAGGGAGGCGCTGGCCGAGCGGCTGCGGGAGCTGCTGACCGAACCTCCCGGGCACGGCCCGGCCGGCGTGGTGCGCAACATGATCTGGGAGTGCGACGACTTCGCCCGGCTGCTGGCCGAGGAGTACGGTCCCCGCCTGGCCGCCCCCGAAGCCCTGCCGCTGCTGCGCCACTGGAACACCGCCCGGTCCGCCAAACCGAGCGCCCGCTGGCTCAGAACCGCCAGGACGCTGCTCACCGCGGACACGGTCGCCCTGCTCCGGGAGATCCTCACCCGCCTGGTGGCCCACCGGGAGCGGCGGGTCCGCCACATGGTGGACGGCGAGCACGTGGGGACGGAGACGGTCTTCCTGCACGAGCGCACCATCGTGCCGGTGCGCGGCATGATCTGGACGTGCGAGGTGACCGAGGAGCGGTGGGTGACCTCGCTCCTCGGCGACATCGCGCTGACCTGCGGCACCGGAAGCAACGGGATGGGCTCCACCTGCCGCAGCGAGAAGCTCACCAACGCCGCCGTCGGCGTCCTGGCCCGCCGCGGCGGGCTGGAGGCGATCGTGCCGCTGGCCCGCGTTCAGGCCAAGACCCGCGCGCGATCCGTGCTGGCAGGCGTGGCGCGCACCCTGGACGCGGTGGCCGAGCAGGCGGGTCTGACCCGTGAACAGCTGCTGGACCGTACCGTGCCGGCCTTCGGCCTCGGTCCGGACGGGGTGCGCGAGGAGAAGATCGGTGACCACCTGGTACGGCTGTGCGCCGACGGCCCCGCGCTGCGGTTCGTCAACGCCGCGGGAAAGGTCCTCAAGTCGGCGCCGCAGGCCGTCCGTAAGGATCCGGCGCTGGCCGAACTCAGGATCACGCTGAAGGAGCTCCGGCAGGCGCTCGCGGCCGAGCGGTTCCGGCTGGAGCAGGCGCTGATCAAGGAGCGCACGTGGCGCTGGCAGGAGGTGGTCGAGTTCTTCCTCGACCACCCGGTCACCGGCCGATACGCCCGCACGCTGATCTGGCGGGCCCCGCAGGGCCCCGCGGGGATCCCCGTCCGGACCGATGACGGCTGGGAGTTGTCCGACCCCCGGGGACACAGGGTCCGGCCGGACCCCGGCACCCGGGTCGGGCTCTGGCACCCGATCCACGCGAGCGCCGAGGAGGTGCGGACCTGGCGCGACCACCTGCTGGAGCACGGGATCCGCCAGCCGTACAAGCAGGCGTTCCGCGAGGTCTACCTGCTGACCCCGGCAGAGGAGCGCACCGGGACCTTCTCCAACCGGTTCGCCGGGCACGTGCTCCGCTACGGCCAGGCCAAGACGCTGCTGAACCAGCGCGGCTGGACCGGCCTGTCGATCGGCCACTGGGACTACGAGTGCGGCGGCGACCAGGGTGCGGCGGTCAGGGAGCTGTCCGGCTGGCGGGCCCGCTGGGGCATGCACGTGGTCAGCTCCCCCGAGGCCGACGGCTGGGACACGGCCTCACTCTGCGTCGGTGAGCGGATCACCTTCCACCGGGACGGGCGGGAGGAGGTCTCCGGCCACGACCGGGTGGGCGGCCACGTCGCCCGCGAGGGGGCGTCGCCGGCCGAGGCGGCGCTGACCGAGGTGCCGCCGCTGGTGCTGTCGGAGGTGCTGCGCGACGCCGACCTGGCCGTGGGCGTCACCTCGGTCGGTCTCGACGAGCGGGCGACCGGCGGGCACGAGGACTACTGGCGCTCCTACGGCTTCGGCGAGCTCACCGAGACCGCCCGGACCCGCCGCGACGTGCTGGCCCGGCTCCTGCCCCGGCTGAGGATCGCCGACCGGGCGGAGCTGACCGACAGGTTCCTGCGGGTGCGCGGCGACCTGCGGACCTACAAGATCCATCTTGGCTCGGGCAACATCCTGATGGAGCCCAACGACGCCTACCTGTGCATCGTCCCCGGCGGTGACCGGGCCGCGCGGGCGGTCTTCCTGCCCTTCGAGGAGGACGGCGGCATGTTGTTGGTCATCCTGTCCAAGGCGTTCCTGCTGGCCGACGACACGTCCATCACCGACCCGTCGATCACCCGCCAGCTCGTCCCCTGAACCCGCCGTGGCGACCCTCCGTGATCGGGGAGGTCGCCACGGCCGGGGCGGCGGCGCGGGTCCGTTCCGGGAGGTCGTGACCGGGGCGGCGCGTCGCCGTACGTCGGCCCGGGCGTACGTCGGCCTATCCGTACGCCGGCCCGGACCGTCACGCCGGCCCGGCCGTGCGTTGCCCCGGCCATACGCTGCCGCGGGCCGTCACGTCGGCCCGGTGCCGCCCGCTTTCCCTCTTGTGACTCATCCCCGGATATCCACGCCCTCCGTGTGGCCACGATCACACCTGACCATAACCCTCTTTTCCGGTAGGTTATTATCGATTCACCTCAGGCGATCCCATGCCTCCGTTCACGAAGGGCAGCCCCATGTCACGTTCCAGACTGCGATTCGCCGCCGCGAGCGCCGCCACGCTCGCCGTCGCAGGGCTTCTCGGGGCCTGTGGCGGCACGGGACCCGCGGCGGACTCCTCGACAGGAAAGGCGAAGGCCGCGGGGCGGCCGGTGTACGGAGGCACGCTGACCTATCTGGAGCACCAGCCTCCGACCTGCCTCTACCTGCCGGCCGCCGGGTTCTATCCGAACGGCGGCATCCTGAACCAGATCACCGACAAGCTCACCTGGCAGAACCCCGAGACGCTGAAGATCGAGCCGTGGATCGCCACCAAATGGGAGATCAACAAGGACGCGACCGAGTACACCTTCCACCTGCGTGACGGCGTGACGTTCAGCGACGGCACCCCGCTCGACGCGGAGACGGTGGCCGCGAACTTCGACGTCTACGGCCTCGGCGACGAGAAGCTGAAGCTCCCGGTCGCGGAGTTCGTCAACAACTACGAGCGCAGCGAGGTCATCGACCCCCTGACCGTGCGCTTCCATTTCACCAAGCCCTCGCCCGGTTTCCTCCAGGGCACATCCGTCATCGGCGCCGGCCTGGTCTCGAAGAAGACGATCGCCCTGCCGTACGAGGAGCAGTGCCGGCTGAGGAACATCGTCGGCTCCGGTCCCTTCACGGTGAAGAACCAGGTCGTCGACAAGGAGGTGGACCTCGCCGTCCGGAAGGACTACGACTGGGCGCCGCCGTCGTCCGGGCACCAGGGCCGGGCCTATCTCGACGAGATCAAGATCATCGTGACGCCCGAGGACAACGTGCGCGTCGGCGCGCTCGTCTCCGGACAGGCCGACTTCGTCCGGTACGTGCAGGCGTACGACGAGGCGACCGTCAAGAACGCCGGGTTCACCGTCTACGCCGAACCCACCAGGGGCGTGAACAACGGCCTCTACCTGCGGCCGGGCAACAGCATCCTGAAGGACCGCGGCGTCCGCAAGGCGCTCCAGGCCGGGACGAACGCCAAGGAGATCGTCGAGACCCTCTTCACCTCCGGCTACCCGGTGGCCACCTCGGTGCTGAGCCGGCTCGCCCAGGGCTACACGGACCTGTCGAAGGAGCTCGCCTACGACCCGGACCGGGCCGGCAGGCTGCTCGACGAGGCCGGCTGGACCCGGGGCCCCGACGGCGTCAGGGAGAAGGACGGCAGGAAGCTCCAGCTCGGCGTGTTCGTCGCCGGCCCCCAGCCGCTCTCGAAGCAGACCCTGGAACTGGTCGGCCAGCAGTGGGCCAGGATCGGGGTCAAGCTGGAGATCCGCCCCGCCGACGCGGGCACCCAGGCCGTGGACATCAAGGACGCCGAGAAGACCGCCGTCGCGCACAGCATGGTCGGCCGCGCCGACCAGGACGTGATCAAGAGCCACTTCCACAGCCAGAACCGCGACGTCATCCTCTCCGACGACGAGAAGCTGGACCGGCTGCTGGAGGAGGAGTCGGCCGAGCCCGACGTCACCAAGCGCAACGCCAAGGTCGCCGAGATCCAGCGGTACGTGGTCGACCAGGGGTACGCCATCCCGCTGTTCGAGGAGCCCCAGGTGTACGGCGGGGCGCCCTACGTGCACGGAGTCGCCTTCGAGGCGGTGGCCAGGCCCTCGTTCTACTCGGTCTGGAAGTCGGAGCGGGAGTAGCGGTGGCGAGGTATCTGCTTCGACGGACCGCGCAGGCGGCGTTCGTGCTGTGGGCCGCCTTCACCGTCGCCTACGTCCTCCTGCAACTGCTGCCGGGCGACTCGATCCTGATCAAGTTCCAGAATCCGGAGCTGGGCCTGTCGCCGCGGCAGATCCAGGAGATCCGCGCCTACTACGGCGGTGACGTGTCCCCCCTGGAGTCCTACGCGACCACCCTGCTCGGGTTCCTGCGCGGCGGCTTCGGCTACTCCATCGACACCGGCACCCCGGTGGTCGAGAGGCTGGCCGAGGCGCTGCCCGCGACGGCCGTGCTGGCCGGAAGCGGGTTCCTGCTGGCGGTGCTGATCGCCGTGGTGATCGCGTTCGCGGCGGGTCACAGCAGGACGTCGTGGATCAGGGGCGCGCTGCTGGCGGTGCCGTCGCTGTTCGTCTCGGTCCCGGTGTTCTGGCTGGGCATCCTGCTCATCCAGGTGTTCTCGTTCCGGCTCGGCCTGGTGCCCGTCATCGGGGGAAGCGCCCTCCAGCAGCTCGTCCTGCCCGTGCTGACGCTGGCCGTGCCGATCGCCGCCCCGATCGCTCAGGTCCTGGCCCGGAGCATCGACCGGGTGCAGGCGCAGGCGTTCGTGCCCGTCGTGGCCGCGAAGGGCGCGTCGCGGTGGTGGATCCTCTGGCGGCACGTGGCGCGCAACGCGGCGCTGCCCGCGCTGACCGTGGCCGGGGTGACGTTCGGCGAGCTGATCGCCGGTTCCGTCGTGACGGAGACGGTGTTCGGCCGCAACGGCATCGGCAGGCTGACCGAGCAGGCCGTGAACGCCCAGGACACGCCGGTGATGCTCGCCGTCGTGGTGCTCGCCGCGGCCGTGTTCGTGCTGGTCAACTTCGCCGTCGACGTGCTGTTCCCGGTGCTCGATCCGCGGCTGAGGGCGGTGACCGGATGAACCGGCCGAAGACCGGGCTGCTTGTGGCCTCGCTGGTGCTCGCGGTCGTCGCGCTCTGGGCGCTCGCGCCGGGCCTGTTCACCGCCCACGACCCCATCGCGGGCGTGCCCGCCGAGAAGCTCCAGGCGCCGAGCGCGCGGCACCTGTTCGGCACCGACGCGGTGGGCCGCGACCTGTTCGCGAGAGTGGTGCACGGGTCCGTGCACTCGCTGTCGGGGGCGTTCGTGGCCGTCGCGGTCGGGCTGCTCCTGGGGACCCTGCTCGGGCTGCTGGCCGGATCGGCCGGCGGGCCGGTCGACGACGCGGTCATGCGCTTCGTCGACGTGCTGCTCTCGGTGCCCGGCCTGCTCCTGGCACTCACCGTGATCATCCTGCTCGGCCCCGGTACGGTGAACGTGGCGATCGCGGTCGGCACCGGCTCGGTCGCGGCCTTCGCCCGCCTCGCCCGGTCCGAGGTGGTGCGGGTGCGCCGTACCGACTACGTGGAGGCCGCGTTCGGCAGCGGCGGCAGATACCCGGTCGTGCTCTGGAGGCACGTGCTGCCGAACTCGCTCGGACCCGTCATCGCGCTCACCGCGCTGCAGTTCGGCATGGCGATCCTGGCCATCTCGACGCTCGGCTTCCTCGGCTACGGCGCGGAGCCGCCCACACCGGAGTGGGGCCTGCTGATCGCCGAAGGGCGCAACTACCTGGCGACGTCGTGGTGGCTGACCACGCTGCCGGGGGCCGTGGTGGTCGCGGTGGTGCTCGCCGCCGGCCGGATCAGCCGCTCCATCGGAAGGAGCACGGCATGAGCCTGCTCGACATCCGCGACCTCGCCGTGTCCTACGGCGGCAGGCCCGCGGTCAGAGGGATCTCCTTCAGCGTGGAGCCGAAGGAGGTCGTCGCCCTCGTCGGCGAGTCGGGGTCCGGCAAGTCCACCACCGCGCACGCGATCATGGGGTTGCTCCCCCCGGGCGGGACGGTGGACGGCGGCCGGATCCTGCTCGGCGACGCCGACCTGACCTCGTGGTCCTCGCGGCGCATGGAGTCGGTGCGCGGCACACGGATCGGCCTGGTCCCGCAGGACCCGGCGAACTCCCTCAACCCGGTCAAGACCATCGGCGCCCAGATCGGCGAGGTGTTCCGCCTGCACGGGCGGGGCGACCGCCGTACGATCCGGCGGCGGGTCGTCGAGCTGCTCGCCCGCGTCGGCCTGTCCGACCCGGAGACGCGGGCCCGCCAGTACCCGCACGAGCTCTCCGGAGGGATGCGGCAGCGGGTGCTCATCGCCATCGCGATCGCCCTGGAACCGCAACTGATCATCGCCGACGAGCCCACCAGCGCCCTGGACGTCACCGTGCAGCGGCGCATCCTGGACCTCATCGACGACCTGCGTGCCGAGTTCGGCACGGCGGTGCTGCTGGTCACCCACGACCTGGGCGTGGCCGCCGCCCGCTCGGACCGGCTGGTCGTCATGAAGGACGGCCTGGTCGAGGAGGAGGGACCGACCTCCGCCGTGATCGCCGACCCCCGGGCCGGCTACACCGCGCGGCTGCTGGACGACGCCCCGGCCCTGTCGGCCCGGGAGTTCCGGACGGCCGAGCCGGGCGGCCGCGGTCCCGCCGTCGTGGTCCGGGACCTGGTCAAGGAGTTCCGGACCGGCCGGCGCCCGTTCCGCGCCGTCGACGGAGTCTCCTTCGAGGTGGCCGCCGGGACGACGCACGCGCTGGTGGGGGAGTCGGGCTCGGGCAAGACCACCACGGCGCGGATGGTGGCGCGCTTCGCCGAGCCCACGTCCGGGACGGTGGAGATCCCCGGGGCGGGCCCGGGACGCCTGTTCCGCCGCCACGTCCAGCTCGTGTACCAGAACCCGTACGGGTCGCTCGACCCCCGGCAGTCCATCGCGGAGATCGTGGAGGAGCCGCTGCGCAACTTCCGGCTCGGTGACCGCGCGGCCCGCCGTACCCGCGTCACCGAACTGCTGGAACGGGTGGCGCTCCCGCGGGACGTCGCCGGGCGCAGGCCCCGGGAGCTCTCCGGCGGGCAACGGCAGCGGGTGGCCATCGCCCGCGCGCTGGCCGCCGGACCCGAGGTGCTCGTGCTCGACGAGGCGGTCTCCGCGCTCGACGTCACCGTCCAGGCGCAGATCCTCGACCTGCTGGAACGGCTCCAGCGCGACCTCGGACTGACCTATCTCTTCATCTCGCACGACCTCGCGGTGGTGCGGCAGATCTCACACACCATCTCCGTCATGAACGAAGGGCGCATCGTGGAATCCGGAACCACCCGGCAGGTCTTCACCGACCCATGCCATCCCTACACCCGGGAACTTCTCGCCGCGATCCCGGAGCCGGTCCGATGAGGCTCGGCTTCTTCACCCGGATCCTCGACGAGGTGCCGCCCGGAGAGCGTTACCGGCTGGCGGCCGAGCAGATCCGGCACGCGGAGGCCCTGGGGTTCGACACCGCCTGGGTCGCGCAGCACCACTTCAACGCCGCCGAGGGCGGCCTGCCCTCGCCGCTGGTGTTCCTGGCGCACGTGGCGGCGGAGACCCGCAGGATCCGCCTCGGCACCGGCATCATCACGCTCCCGCTCGAAGACCCGCTGCGCACGGCCGAGGACACCGCCGTACTCGACCTGCTGTCCGGTGGCCGCCTGGAAGTGGGCGTGGGCAGCGGGGGGACACCCACCTCCTTCGCCCCCTTCGGCCGCGACAGCGCCGACCGCGCGGCCCTTTACGCCGAGCACCTGGCCGTGCTGGTCCGGGCCTGGTCCGGAGAGGACCTCGGCGGCGGCAACCGGCTCCACCCGCCCGCGCCCCGGCTGACCGGCGCCGTGTGGGAGGCGACGTTCTCCGCGGCCGGCGGCGCCCGCGCCGGCCGGGCGGGCAACGGGCTGATGCTCTCGCGCACCCAGCCCCGCCCCGCCGACCGGCCGGAGGCGACCCTCGCGGAGCTCCAGCGGCCCATCGTGGACGCCTACCTGGAGAACCTGCCGCCGGACGCCACACCGCGGATCATGGCCTCGCGCACCGCCTTCGTGGCCGACAGCCGGACCGAGGCGCTCCGGCACGCGGAACGCGGCCTCAGCGGCGACAGGCTCCCGTTCGAGCTGCCCGACAGCGACCTCGACCGGCGGATCACCGCGTTCGACGTGCACGTCGGCACCCCGCAGGACGTCATCGAGACCCTCCAGGCCGACCCGGTCCTCGACCGGGTGACCGACCTGGCCCTGCAGGTGCACTCGGTCGACCCGCCGCATCCCCTCATCCTCCGCTCCATCGAGCTGCTGGCGACCGAGGTCGCGCCCGCGCTCGGCTGGGTCCCCTCGGCGGAGAGGAGCCTCGCGTGACCATGACGGCACGAGACCCGTACGTCCCGGCAGGAACGAGCCCCGCATGACACTCGACATCCCCGACACCGCAGCTGTTTCCGGCGCAGCCGGCACCGCCGACGTCATCGACCGGCTGGCCGGGATCACGCCCGGCTCATCCCTCGACCGGCTCCGCCACCGGCGGCCGGGCGCCCGCGAGCACGCCCAGCGCAGCTTCGACGCGCTGTTCGCCCCCGACGCGGAGACCGAGGTCACGCTCGTCGAGCGGAACGCGATCGCCGCCTTCGTGACCGGGCTGCACCGCGACGCCCCCGCCGCCGGCTTCTACGCGGAGCGGCTGGCCGACCTCGCCCCGGGCCTGTCGGCGACCGTACGGGCCGAGGTCGAGGCGGGCGCCGCCACCGGACCCTACGGGGTCTATCCGGCGGGCGTCGCGGCGCCGGGGGAGAGCGTCGAAGGGCCGCGCTACCGCGCCGGCGATCCCGGCGCGCTGGGCGCACGCCTCACCGCCGCGTTCGAGCACGCGCACCTGCTCGTGTTCCGGCCCCGCGAGGCGAGCAGGGAGGACCTCGACGCGCTGCGCCGTGCGGGCTGGAGCTCCACGGGCATCGTCACGCTCTCGCAGCTCGTGGCCTTTCTCAGCTTCCAGGTCCGGATCGCCGCCGGACTGCGTCTGCTGGGGGTCGCCGCATGACCGGTTTCACCCGGGAACAGCTCGGCTGGGCACCGTGGCTGGAGCCGCTGGCCGCCGATGAGCTCACCGACGAGCACCGCGAGGCACTGGTCGACAGGGCGCGCGCCGCGTCGCCGTACTTCCGCCTCCTCGCCCGCGACCCGCGAATCCTCCACGCGCGTACGGTGACCGACAACGACATCTTCCACAACGCCGACGGCGGACTGCCGCGGGCCGAACGCGAGCTGGCCGCCACGGCCACCTCCCGCCGGAACGGCTGCGTGTTCTGCGCCTCGGTGCACGCGCGCTTCGCCGCGCACCACTCCAGGCGGCCCGACGACGTACAGCGGCTGCTCGACGAGGGCGTCCACGCGCGGCAGGACGACCGATGGCGGGCGATCATCGACGCGTCGGCGGCGCTCACCGCCACCCCCGGCGAACTCACCGCCGGACACCTCGCCGCGCTGCGCGCCGCGGGGCTCGACGACCTGGAGATCAGCGACGTCATCAACGCCGCCGCGTTCTTCAACTGGGCCAACCGGCTCATGCTCTCACTCGGCGAACCAGTGAAGGAGGAGGACCGGTGACCACCGGTACGACCATCGACCCCCAGCTCGACCACCTCGTCTACGCGGTGCCGGACCTGCTCGCCGGCGTCGCCGAGTTCGCCGAGCGCACCGGCGTCACCCCGGTGGCGGGCGGCAGCCATCCCGGCGGCACCGCCAACCACCTCGTCGGCCTCGGCCCCTCCTCCTACCTGGAGATCATCGGCCCCGATCCGGCGGCCGGGCCCGACGCCCGCCCGCGCGCCTTCGGCCTGGACTCCCTCCGCGAGCCGCGCCTCGCCGCCTGGGCCGTCCACCCCGGTGACATCGACGCCGCGGTACGGCGGGCGCGGGAACGCGGCCACGACCCCGGCGACGTCCGGCCGCTCTCCCGGCGCACGCCCGGCGGGACGCTGCTGGAGTGGCGGTTGACCCGCCGCGACGACCCGGCAGCGGTCAGACCGGTGCCGTTCCTCATCGACTGGGGCCGTACCCCCCACCCCGCCGCCTCCGGGCTGCCCGGACTGCGCCTGGACTCCTTCGCCGCCGCCCACCCCGACCCCGCCGGACTCCGCCGCGACCTGGCCGCGCTGGACGTACGGCTCGACGTCGCCGACGGCCCGGAACCCGCGCTGAGAGCGGTGCTGCTCACCCCTCTCGGCCCTGTGACGCTGACCTGAAACGGAGATCCATCCGTATGAGCACCCTCCGCGACTACCTGTCGCAGAAGCGCACGGCCCTGCTGGCCCGCCGGGAGTCCCCCGAGCGGGGCCCCGTCCCACTGCACGCCCACGTCACGGCCGAGGGCCGCAGCGGAGTCCGGCGCATCAGGATCAGGGACTTCCAGATCCTCAGCGACAGCGGACCCGACTTCGCCGGATACGACCTCGGCCCGGGCTCCCCCGAGCTGCAGGCGGGTGTGCTGGGAAGCTGCGTCACCCACATCTTCCTGATCAAGGCGGCCGAGTCGGGGATACCGCTCGACTCGCTGGAGGTGGACGTGCGCGCCGAGTACGACCCCGCGGCCCAGCGGCCGGGCGAGAACGGAATCCCGGTGTACCCGCAGAACTTCCGCTACGAGGTGCTGATCGACTCACCCGCCTCGGACGAGGAACTGGCCCGCCTGCACGCCGAGGTCGAGCGGGTGTGCCCGATCCTCAACCTGATCCGCCACGCCCAGGACATCAGCGGCTCGGTGGTGAGGGTCCGCGCCGGGTCGGCCCTCCCGGCGTAGCGCCGCGCCCCTGACCGCCGCCCGATACGCGGCCGGCCGTCCGTCCTCTGCGCTTCTCCGCGACGGCATGAGCCGTCCGCCCCTCCGAGCCGCGCTCGACGGGTTCCCCCCCGAATCGCGCGTATGAGGGCTGTGAGGGTTGCGAGGCTGCGGGCGGGACCGGCTCGCCTCGTCGGCCGGCCCGCCGGCCCGTGCCCACGCCCGCCCGGAACCGGAGGCGCCGGTTCCGGGCGGGCGGCGGGTCCCGCCGTTAGACGTCGCTCTCCATGCCGATGGCGTCGCCGCCGTTGGACGTGGGCGAGCCCGACTTCTTGACGTTCCGGACCGTCAGTTCTGGATGATGATGTTGCCGGCCTCGCGGATGTGGATGCCCACCTGGTCGAAGACGGCTCCGCCGCCGACCCCGATGATCGTGACGTTGCTGATCTGCTTGAGCTCGATCACGCCGTCGGCGGTGTTGCAGCTGCCGCCCGACACCTTGGCGGTGTTGGCGTGGTTGATGATTCCCTCGACCTCGATGGTGATCGGGGTGCTGCTGCCGGCCCGGCTGCACAGGGCCTGGTGGATCGCGGTCCCCGTGGTGGCCCGTACCGTCTGCCCGCCCGCGCCACCGGTGGTCCCGCCGTTCTGGGTCGCGTAACCGGTGGCGCCGCCGGCCGCCGCCGACGCGCCGGGTAACGACAGGATCGTGCCGGTCGCGGCCGCAACGGCCGTCGTGGCCAGCGCCGCACAGAGTCGCAGCGCGACTGGTCGCCTCATGATCGACGTCCCTTTCGTTGTTGGGTTCCAGGTGGCGCCGCTCCATGTCCGGGGTGTTCCGGCGGACCGTTGACGTCGGCGACCCGTCGCCGGGCAGGGGATGCGAGCGGTTTTTCGATGTGGACGGGGGCGGTGGTTCAGCAGCGGCCCGGCTCCGCGGGGCGCCGGTGCCGGCCGCGGGGCCGCCGCGACCGTGCTCCCGCCGCGGTGCGAAGGTCGCCTCCGTCGGGGCGGCCTTTGTGTAGGAAAGCGCTTTCCAGTGAAAGATAGGGCGGCCCTTTCGGGTTGGCAAGGCCGCGCGCTGAAAATCCACCCGGTCCGGGCCGGACGGTGCGCCGGAGCCCTGGGAACGCCCCCGGAAAGCCGTGCCGGCGGACATCGAGCCAGGCGGTGAGCTGCGGAAACCCGATGGAACGATACAAATGACGGCTCTGCCGCGGATTTGTCGGTGAATGAAAGTTTCATGGCGCCGCAACGGTCTTCGTTCGGCGCCGACGAGCTTGTGACCGCGATGTTCTTCGAACCGCCGCCGCCGTCCACGGCGGACGGGATTGTTTCCGCTCACCACCGCGCGCTGAAGGCGGCGAGAGCACCGGAAGCGAAGGGGGCGGGAACCGGTTCCGGTTCCCGCCCCGAGGTCACTCGAAGAACAGAATCCAGACCGTCCGGCCGTCACCGCCGGGCCGATGACGCGTCATCGGTGGCGAGCGGAACCTTTGCCGCCCGTTCGCCCCCGTACGGCGGAGGACGGTCACCTCACCGGGCTCCGGCGCGGGCTCCGGCGTTCGCCGTCCAGATCGTGACGGCGACCAGCAGAACGCAGACGGCCGCGATCGCTCCGACCACGGCGGCCACGCCGATCCAGGGCGCCGCGAGCGGCAGCGCCAGGACGACGACGCACCCCGGAACCGTGGCGGGAAAGAGGGCGGGTGCGGCGCCGACCAGCGCGTTCACCGCCCACAGCAGGGCGAGGTACACACCCACCGGGGCGGCGACCGCGTAGCCGAGCGCCACCGGCGACACCGCGACGTCGTGCCCGCTCCGCTCCACCGCCACTTCGAGCCCGGCGCCGAGGGCCGCCAGGGCCGCGAAGATGCCGTAGTGGCCGTACCCCCACAGGTAGGACCGCCGGCGGTGGTCGCTGAGACCGTCCCCCGCCGGACCGAGGAAGTACAGCCACCAGAGAGCGAACAGCAGGAGGAGACCGGCGACGGCGATCACGACGAGGCGCCCGCCGACTTCGCCCGCCTCCAGCGCCCCTTCGACCCCCCTGCTCGCGGCCAGGACGCTCTCACCGAGCAGGATGATCGTGAACAGGCCGTAGCGTTCGGCGATGTGATGCGGGTGCCAGCTGGTGGACCCGGCCCGCTCCGCCCACCACGGCACCGCGATCTCCAGGGCGGCCAGGAGGACGAAGGACGGCAGGCCCAGGGACGGGGGCAGCGCTCCCGTCTCCACGAGAGCGAGCCGCGACAGCCAGCCCACCTGCAGTAAGGTGATGCCGCCGGCGTAGCGGAACGCGGTACGGCGCCCCTCCGGATCCTCGCGACCGGCCCGCAGCCACTGGACGACGAGCCCGATCCTCATGAGGAAATAGCCCAGCGTGATGACCCCGTAGTCGGAGTGGCCCGCCGCGGCGGGCACGCCGGCGGCGAGGACCAGCACACCGGCCATCTGCACCATGGTCAGCAGCCGGTAGGCGACGTCGTCGGTGTCGTAGGACGAGGCGAACCACGTGAAGTTCATCCACGCCCACCAGATCGCGAAGAACACCTGAAGGAACGGCACCAGCCCGGCCAGGCCGTGACCACCGGCGATGCCGTGCGCGAACTGCGCGGTGGCGGCCGCGACCGCGACCACGAAGGTCAGATCGAACAGCAGCTCCAGCGGGCTCGAAACGCGGTGCGGCTCGTCGACGGCACGGGCGCTCATCCGGGTCCGGATCCGGATCGTGGTGCCTCCTGGGGGCAAGGTCCTGCTCCTGTCGTTTCGCAACGTACGGTCATCCTGAAGATAGACAGGGCGGCGTTCCGCTCTGTGACGGCGCGGCACCGGGATCGCACGCTCGCCGCCGGGGAACGCGCGGAACCCGCGTCGGGCGCGCCGCGGCGCTCACCCGGCGCGGAAGCCCCGGTGGATCATCCGGCGCGACGCGCGAGCCACTGCCGATAGGTGGTCCCGGCGATGACGGCGCCCTCCTTGGCGACGAGGGCGTCGCCCGAGGCGGCGGCGTACATGCCGGCGCGGTCGTCGGTGACGACGGCGCGGTGGTCACCGCGGGCGGCGAGGGTGATCCGGCCCAGCTCGTCGAGGGCGAAGACCTCGGGGCCGGCGACGTCCAGGGTACCCCGCAGCGGAACGCCCACGCTGACGTCGGCCACGGCCCGGGCGACGTCGTCCGCGGCCACGGGCTGCAGGAGAGTGGCGGGCAGGCGCACGGTGCGCTCGTCGGAGGTCCAGGACAGCACCGTGTCGACGAACTCGAAGAACTGCGTGGAACGCACGATCGAGTACGGCACGGGCCCGGCCCTGAGGATGTCCTCCTGCAGCACCTTCGCGCGGTAGAAGACCAGATCGGGCACCAGGTCGGCGCCCACGATCGACAGGATGACCGCGTGTCCGACGCCCGCCGCATCGGCGGCGGCCAGCAGGTTGTCCATGGTCCTCCGGAAGAAGGCGGGCGAGGCGTCGTCGAAGGCCCGCGGCTTCGTCAGGTTGACGACGACGTCGGCGCCCGCCAGCGCCCCGGGCAGGCCCCGCCCGCTGAGCAGGTCCACCCCGGTGGACGTCGAGTGCGGCACCGCCTCGTGCCCGCCCGCGTTCAGGATCCCGACCACCCTGGATCCGATGAGGCCGGTCCCGCCGATGACAGCGATCTTCATTTCATGACCTTCCCGGTTCTCGCACACGACGGCACGCGCCGCCTCCCCCTCGGACCCGAACGCCAAGGACCCGCTCGCCTCCTGAGACCGGATGATCCCCCGATCCGTGACAGGTTCCCGCCGGACGAACGACCTGTTCTCCTGGCCCCCTGGTCCGCTCGCCGTCCGGGGTCGATGGCGACGAGATCAGCATGCCCTCGCCGCCGCCGTTCGCCGGCCGATGACGGCGGGCACGTCCCCGGCGGTCGCCCCGGAGCCGAAACGTCCCCGCCGGAGATGTCGGTCCCGGCCTGTACGTTGACGCCTCGTTGGCATGTGATCCTTCGGGTGAGGAGTGAGCGGCGTGGGTGCTTGGGACAGCGGTCCTTTCGACAACGACTCGGCGGCGGACTGGTGCGGGGAGCTGGGTGATGCCGGTCCGGAGGACCGGGCGGGCGTGGTCCGGCAGGCGCTGCTCGGTGCCGCGGAGTCCGTGGACTATCTGGAGGTGGACGAAGGGTCGGCGGCGGTGGCGGCGGCGGCCATCGTCGCGGCCGAGTGCTGCGGTGGCCCGCCGGTCACTTCGGCGTACGCGCCGGACTTCCTGCGGGAGGGCGGCGGGATCGGCCTTTCCGACGACCTCGTGCCGCTCGCGCTGCGTGCGCTGGACCGTGTTCTCGGCCAGGATTCCGAGCTCTGGGAGTTGTGGGAGGAGGCTGATGACGGCCGCTCGTTCCTGGCGGAGATCGAGCCTTTGCGCGCCGCCCTCGCGCGGGGAACCTCCGGCTGAGGGGTCCCCCGGCGAACGCCGCTCGCGGAGGCTGTGCGGCGGGGGAGGGGGCGACCGGTCACCTGCGAAAGACCAGGTCGGAATGCGGAAGACCTGGTCTCGGTGGCGTGCCCTGCAGGATTCGACTCTGCAACCGTCGGGTTAGAAGTGGATCGGCCGTCGGTGGCTCCGTAATGCGGTGGCCTGCGGCCGTGGGCTATGGCACGGTGAGTGGGATGAAGATCATCCCGCGTATGTCCCGTGGTAAGCCGTCGCGCCCTGTGCATACCATCGTGGGCATGCCGGCCTGGGAAGGATGCACCGACGCGGATATCAGTGTCATCCTTCAGGCTCACGGCCTCAGCCATATGCCTCATGTCTATGAGGACTGGCTTCGGCAGTACGGCCGCGGCCCGGGACGCGACCCGATATTCCATAAGCGAGGCGGCATCGCTTATATGCCCGAGGTCTTCGAAAATTCCGCTGAGGCGAGAGCCATCGTGGCCGGCATGCCCACCTCGTACGAACTGCCGCCTGGCGCCCTGGTGGTGTCGACATGGCAGGGCTATATGTTCGAGTTTGTCATGACCGACGATGGTGACGACCCTCCGCTTCTCGTCTACATCGAGGGCGAAGACGTCGCTCAGCGGCAAGGGAGTCGGCCGCTGTCGAATTGGCTGGCTGACCTTCTCCGAACAGAGAACGGCCAAGGCTGTTCGTGACGACCGGTTTGGAAGATCGCGGCGCGCGACACCGCCACTTGCCGTGTTCCAGGCCAGGAGCGGTCTCGCCTTGCCCGTGAATCCCCGTGGTTCCCCTGGTGACCCTCCTGACGGGCGCGCAGCAGGTACGGTGCCGACACCTCGCCCGAACCGCGTTAGCGGCTTCGCTCCTGCCCGTCCCGATCGGTTCCAGGTGGACCGATGCATCCGGCTCCACCTACGGCTCGGGCATCGACGCTGCGATCACCCCGGAGCCGGAGCGCCCAGCTGAAATTCGGCTCTCATGTACTCTCTGGAAGAGACGAGTGGCCGATCGGACATGTCCAATCAGCCGCTGCTCACGAGCCAGGTTCTTTGGCTTCGCGGTCGTCCCGGGGCTTTGCCCTGGCCGGGGAGACCTGCTTTTGATCGTTGCGCTCGGCAAGTGTCGCGGCTAGCGAGGCGATCATGAAGCCGATACCGATCAGGGCGAACGTCATGCCTTTGCCGTCAGCGCGGCTGTGCTGGCCGGTCACGTAGCAACCGCTCATGACGAAGGCCAGTGATCCAAGGACGATGAAAAGAAACATCGGGCGCATGGGGACCGATCGTACGGGGCGTCTGGATCACGCGACAGACTGTATTTCGATCGCAGTGAAGAGCATCGACCTAAAAACGTTTGTCAACACTGCTATTGCGCGCGGCCCGGGCACGGCCGCGCGCGAGGACGGTCCCCAGGCCGCACACGCAGCGTGTGGCCGAGCGCCGGACCAAGGGCCTCGGTCTCCCCGGGGTCCTTTGGTCCGGGTGCGGAGTCTGCCTTCAGCGCTCCAGAACCGCTTGTCCGGCTGCGAAATGAGCCGTGGGGTATTCCACCCGTTCCGTTGGCTTTTCCGGGGCGTGGATCTTTCGAGAATCGCGGTGTCTCGCTCTCACCTGGTCTCGTCGTGCACGAGCAACAGGAACGTCCGAGCGTAGGACAGGCCTTCGGCCGGCCGGGGCCAGTCCAGATCGGCCAGCCTCTCCGAGGCCGCCTCGTGGCGGACGCCGTTGACCCGGATCTCGGCGGTCTCGGTGTCCTTGCCGCCGCCGAAGAACGCCTTGATACCGATCAGGTGGTCGCGATCGAACGTGCCCTCCAGCACCGGGGCCAGGCGGGACAGAAGCGGGTTGTCCACCGCCCAGTGCTGGACGGCCAGAAAGTCGTCGCCGGTACCCCATCCGATGACACCGCCGTGGATGGCATGCCAGCCGGGGAACCCGTCGGGCGCATCGGAGGCGAAGTGCCCGGCGAAGGAGCCGTCCTGGCTGAGAAGTTCGAGGAGAGCGCTGCCGGTGGTGCCGAGCCAGAGCTGGATCGCGCGGTCCACGGCCTCTTCGGGGGTGCCGCCGTATCCCGCGACGCAGTCGCTGATCGTGGTGTCCTCGGGCCGGGTAGGGCTCGAACGCGATGTTGCGGGCCTACGTCGAGTGCATCGGCGGGTAGTGGGAGGCGGATACCGAAGGGGTGGCGCCGGCAGTGTGATCACGGAATGCGGTGTCGGATCGGATCAAGGGCCTCGGTCTCCCAGGACCCTTTCGGCAGGGGGACGGGATCCGTCCTTCGTCACTCCGGATCCGCTCGCCGCCCTGAGGGAACGGGCTGTAGAGCATTCCGTGTATGTTCCGCGGCCGGTGGCGCGTGGCTGCTCACGGCTGCCTCCGACTGCATGGGGGCGTCCACCCCGGAACATGAGAAAGACCAGGTCAGAGTGCAGATGACCTGGTCCTGGTGGCGCGCCCTGCAGGATTCGAACCTGCGACCGTCGGATTAGAAGTCCGGTGCTCTATCCAGCTGAGCTAAGGGCGCTCCCGCCTAATTGTGCATGATTCAGGAAGCGGTCACGCATCAGTTATCAGGCTGTGTTGTGAGGATCACTGTAGGGGATCCTCGAACCGCCCGGTGCGGTAAGCGCCATCCGGGCGACGGCGGCCCCGGAAAGGCGGAACCCTGCGGGGGCCGGGCGGCCGGGTGGGTTCGCACGAGCGCGTTCCCGCCCGCCCGCGGGCGGGTCTACCCTCGTATGCCATGTTCGCTGTCACGGCCCACGAGGAGATCCCCTTGCTGGGCGGTGACGTGACCTACGGGGTGGTCCGGGTCGGTGAGACCGTCCGCAGGCCCTCCCGGCCGTCCACGCCCGCGGTCCACGCGCTGCTGCGGCACCTGGAGGCCGCCGGATTCGACGGCGCGCCCCGGGCGCTGGGAACGGACGAGCGGGGCCGGGAGATCCTCTCCTACGTCGAGGGCGGCTCCGCTCCCAGGCCGCTGCCCGGTTACGCGCTCACCGACGAGGCGCTGGCCGCCCTGGCGGTCCTGCTGCGCCGCTTCCACGACGCGGCGGCGGGCTTCACCCCGCCACCGCGCGCCGTGTGGGAGGCCGGGTCCAACGACGACGCGGCCCCGGAGCTGGTCGGGCACTGCGACGTCAACCTCGACAACGTGATCTTCCGCGACGGCCTGCCCGCGGCGCTGATCGACTTCGACCTGGCCCGGCCGACGACCCGGCTGTTCGACGTGGTGACGACCCTGCGGCACTGGGCTCCGCTCGCCGACCCGCTGGACCTGGAGCCGCTCCAGCGTTCCCTGCAGGTCGGCCCCCGGCTGCGGCTGTTCTGCGACGCGTACGGCCTGGCCTCCCGTGACCGCCGCCGCCTGCTCGACCTCGCCCGCCTGCGCTTCGGCCGCTCCTACCACGTCATGCGGACCCGGGCCGTCACCGCCGGCGGCGGCTGGGCCCGCATGTGGGAGTCGGGCGCGGGGGAGCGCATCCGCCGGGCCCTCGCCTGGCTCGACACCCATCAGGACGAACTCGATGCCCATCTTCTCTGACCGTCGCACCGCCCCGGGAACCCTCGGCCGCCGCCCCGTCCCGGAAACACTCGGCGGCGCCCTACGCCGGACCTTCTCCGAAAGCCGGACCCTCTCCGGAAGCGGGACCCCCGGACGGGTTTCCGGCCGGTTCCCCGGACGCGCGCTCTCCCGGATATCCGGTCCTGTGCGGCCCGGCCGGGCCGAGGCGTTCGGCGTGCTCGCCGGGGTCGCCCTCGACGCGCTGCTCGCCGACCCTCGACGCGGTCACCCGGTGGCGCTGTTCGGCCGGGCCGCCGCCGCGCTGGAGAGGCGTCTGTACGGTGACGCCCGCCCCGCCGGGATCCGCTACGTCGCCGCCTGCGTGGGCCCGGTGGCGCTGCTCGGGCTGGCCGCGGCCCGGACACCGGACCCGCGGGTCCGGGGCGCGCTGGCCGCGGCGGCGACCTGGGCGGTGCTGGGCGGCACCACCCTGGGACGCGAGGGCGCCGCCATGGCCGGGCTGCTGGAGTCCGGCGACCTCGCCGGGGCCCGGCGGCGGCTGCCGCACCTGTGCGGGCGCGACCCGTCCCGGCTGGAGGAGTCCGGGCTGGCCCGGGCCACCGTCGAGTCGATCGCGGAGAACACCTCCGACGCCGTCGTGGCGCCGCTGTTCTGGGGCGCGGTCGCCGGGATCCCGGGTCTGCTGGCCTACCGGGCGGTCAACACCCTCGACGCGATGGTGGGCCACCGCGACGCGCGCTACGAGCGGTTCGGCTGGGCCGCGGCCCGGCTCGACGACGTGGCCAACTACGTCCCGGCCCGGATCACCGGGCTGCTGACGGTCCTCGCCGCCCCGCTGGCCGGCGGCTCGGCCCGGCGGGCGGCGGCCGTGCTGCGCCGGGACGGCCACCGCCACCCGAGCCCCAACGCGGGCCGGTGCGAGGCGGCCTTCGCCGGGGCGCTGGACCTCACGCTCGGCGGCGTGAACGTCTACGGCGAACGCGTGGAACATCGCCCGGAGATGGGCGACGGCGCCAAGCCGTCGGTCGCGGACATCCGCAGGTCCGTACGGCTGGCACGGGTGGTGAACCTCGCCGCCGCGGGCCTGGCCGCCGCCGCGCTGCTCGCCCGCCGTACCGGACCGGCGAAGGGACGGCCCGCGAGCCGGGCGGCGATCGGACGATGAGCGGTGATCGGACGACGGGCGGCGATCGGGCGACGGACTGCGGTCGGATCATGAGCGGCGGCCGGACGACGGGCGGCGGCCGGACGACGAGCAGGGTGGTCCGGGCGGAAACGGACGGAAGAGACGGAAAGGTGTGCGGGTGAAGGGCGCGTTGCTGGTCGCCGGGACCACCTCCGACGCGGGCAAGAGCGTCGTCACCGCCGGTGTCTGCCGCTGGCTGGCCCGCCAGGGGGTCAAGGTCGCGCCGTACAAGGCGCAGAACATGTCGCTCAACTCCTTCGTCACCGCCGACGGCGCCGAGATCGGCCGCGCGCAGGCGATGCAGGCCGCCGCGTGCGGCCTGGAGCCGGCGGCCGACATGAATCCGATCCTCCTCAAGCCGGGCAGCGACCGGCGCAGCCAGGTCGTGGTCATGGGACGGCCGCTGACCGACGTCGACGCGATGGAGTACCGGGACCTCAAGGACCACCTCCGCACGGTCGCCGTCGACGCGCTGGAACGGCTGCGCGCCCGTTACGACGTCGTGGTCTGCGAGGGCGCGGGCAGTCCGGCGGAGATCAACCTGCGCGAGGGCGACATCGCCAACATGGGCCTGGCCCGCGCCGCCGGCCTGCCGGTCGTCGTGGTCGGCGACATCGACCGCGGCGGGGTCTTCGCCGCGATGTACGGGACGGTGGCCCTGCTGGAGCCCGCCGACCAGGCGCTGATCGCCGGGTTCGTGGTCAACAAGTTCCGCGGGGCCCGCGAGCTCCTCGAACCGGCCCTCGGCATGATCAGGGAGCTGACCGGCCGGGAGGTCTACGGCGTGCTGCCGTGGCTGGAGGGCGCGTGGCTGGACGCCGAGGACTCCCTCGCCCTGGACAACCGTCCCGCGATCGGGACGCGTGCGCCGTACGGCCGGCAGACCCTGCGCGTCGCGGTGGTCAGGCTGCCGCGCGTCTCCAACTTCACCGACGTCGACGCCCTGGCCGCCGAGCCCGGGGTGACGGTCCGCTTCGTGACCTCCCCGGCCGAGCTGGACGACGCCGACCTGGTGGTGCTGCCCGGCTCCCGCGCCACGGTCTCCGACCTGGCCTGGCTGCGCGCGACCGGCCTGGCCGCCGCGCTGCCCGGCCGGGCCGTGCTGGGCATCTGCGGCGGCTACCAGATGCTCGCCCGGACCATCCACGACGACGTCGAGTCCGGCGCCGGCCGGGTGGAGGGGCTGGGCCTGCTGCCCGCGACGGTGGTGTTCGCCCCGGACAAGACGCTGGGCCGGCCGGTCGGCGCGGCGTACGGCTGCCCCGTCACGGCCTACGAGATCCACCACGGGGTCGTGACGGCCGAGGGCGGCGAGCCGTTCCTCGACGGCTGCCGCTCGGGCGCCGTCTGGGGCACCACCTGGCACGGCGCCCTGGAGAACGACGGCTTCCGCCGGGCGTTCCTGGCCGACGTGGCGGCGGTGACCGGCCGCGACTTCGTGCCCGCCCCGGACGTCTCCTTCGCCGCGCTGCGCGAGGAACGGCTGGACGCCCTGGGCGACCTGGTCGAACACCATCTGGACACCGGCGCCCTGCTCCGGCTCCTGGAACACGGAGCCCCGGAGGGACTGCCGGTCCTGCCGCCGGGCGGTGTCCGGGGAGCGCCGTGACGGCTCCGCCGCGAGCGCCGGGACCGGACCCGGCGGGCGGGTCAGAGGCGGACCGGTCACGCGTGCCGGGTCGCGGTCCCGCGTGGGCCGGCACCCCGCGCCGGCAGCCCGGCGATGATCGGATTTTCGCCGGAGATCTCCGTGGACCCCTGCGGATCCCGGCATTTCGCGCGATCCTGGTACGCGAACTGCACAGCGTTGCCGAGGAGCGGGATGCCGGGACTGGAAGCCGTCGTCGCCGCGGCGGGAAAGGCCGTCGCCGAGCGCGCCGTACGGGAGGGGCTGGCCGCGCGGGCGGACGGGGCGGAGCGGAAGGCGGACCTCGCGACGCTGATCCGCAGCGGGTTCCCCGACCGGTTCGTCCGGCGCAGCCTCGAACGGCAGCTGGAGGCCATCGCCGACGGGGTGGAGCGGCGGCTGGCGGCGCTCGTCGAACGGGAGTACGGCGGGCTCACCGAGGGTGATCGGGCGGCGGTCCTGCACGAGGTGCTGGCGACCCTGAAGGCCGCCGACCTGACCGACGGCGCCGTCCTGGCGGCCGACATGGACCCGATCAAGCTCGCCAAGGCCGTCCGCGCCGGGCTGTCCGACCCGGCGCGGCAGCTCGGCGAGGCCGGGGGACGGCTGTACGACGTGCTGCTGGACGAGTGCCTCGACTGCCTCGTCCGGATCATCCAGCAGCTCCCGCAGTACCTGCCGCGGACCGCCACCGAGGTCCTCGGCCGCCTGTCGTCCGTCGAGGAGCGGATCGCCGCCCTCGGGCAGCACGTCTCGGCGGCGCTGGCCCGGCTGCCCGCCCGCTCCCTGGAGGCGCCCTGCGGCACCCAGGACGACGCGGAGTTCGAGCGCCGCTACCTCGAACACCTCAGCCGCACCCTCGACGAGGTCGAGCTGTTCGGCGTCCGCGTGGAGAACTACCGGCCCCGCGCCACCCTGAGCGTCGCCTACATCAGCCTCGGCGTCTCGGCGGAGGCGAAGGCGCGCCGCCGCGTCCCGGAGCGGATGCGCCTCGCCGAGCTGGCCGGGACGGCCGCCGAGGCGGAACCGGCGACCCTGCGTGTCGAGAGCGCCCTCGGCCGGTCCCGGCGCACCCTCCTGCGCGGCGACGCCGGGTCCGGCAAGAGCACGCTGCTGCGCTGGCTGTCGGTGACCGCGGCGCGCGGCGGCTTCTCCGGCGACCTGGAGCCCTGGAACGGCTCCGTCCCGTTCGTCGTCAAGCTCCGCAGCCACCCCTCCGGCGACCTGCCCGCTCCCGAGGACCTCCTCGCGGACGTCGCCGGTCCGGTGGCCGGTCGGATGCCCGCCGGGTGGGCGCACCGGGTGCTCGACGCCGGACGGGCGCTGCTGCTCGTCGACGGGGTGGACGAGCTGGCCGTACGGCACCGCCCCGCGGTCCGCAGGTGGCTCGCCGACCTGCTGGCCGCCTACCCCGGCACCCGGACCGTCGTCACCTCCCGCCCCGCGGCCGCCGACGCCCGCTGGCTGACCGAGGAGGGCTTCTCCTCGGTGACGCTGGAGCCGATGACCCCGTCCGACCTGCGGGAGCTGGTACGGCAGTGGCACGCGGCGATGCGCGGGTCACCGAGCCTGCCCTGTCCGCCGGAGCGGCTGGACGAGTACGAGGGCGCGCTGCTGGCCCGGTTCGAGAGCGGCCCGCACCTGCGGGCGCTCGCCGCGACGCCGCTGCTCGCGGCGATGCTGTGCGCGCTGAACCTCGACCGCGGCAAGCAGCTGCCGCGCAACCGGATGGGCCTGTACGCGGCGGCGCTGGAGCTGCTGCTGGAACGCCGGGACGCCGAGCGCGGCATCACCGCCGAGGTCGCCCTCGAAGCCGAGCAGAAGATCCGCATCCTGCAGGACCTCGCCTGGCAGCTCGCCGTGTGGGGCCGCTCGGAACTCGCGAGGACGACGGCGCTGCGACGGGTCGAGGAGAAGATCCGGACCATGCCCCGGGTGAAGGCGACCGCCGAGGCCGTCCTCGACCACCTGCTCCAGCGCAGCGGGGTGATCCGGGAGCCGGTGCCGGGCCGGATCGACTTCGTGCACCGGACCGTGCAGGAGTATCTCGCCGCCAAGCAGGCCGCCGACGACGCCGACGTGGAACCCCTGGTGGAACGCGCGCACCTGGACCAGTGGCGCGAGACGGTGGTGATGGCCGCCGGGCACGCCAACGCGCCCGTGCGGCGGGACCTGCTGCGCGGGCTGCTCGACCGGATCGACGCCGAGGACCGGTACGGCAGGCGGCTGCGGCTGCTGGTCGCCGGCTGCCTGGAGACGATCCAGGAACTCCCCGCCGACCTGCGCGACCGCCTGGAGGGCTGCCTCGCCGCGGTGATCCCGCCGCGCAACGAGGCCGAGGCGAGGACGCTCGCGCTCGCCGGGGAGGAGGTACTGCGCCGCCTCCCCGACGACGTGCGAGGCCTGCCGAAGGCGCGGGCGGTGGCGACGGTGCGGACCTGCTGGCTGGTCAACGGGGAGGAGGGGCTGCGCAGGCTCGCCGGGTACGCGGGGGATCCCCGCGAGGCGGTCCAGCGGGAACTCGTGACCGGGTGGGAGTACTTCGACCACGACGAGTACGCCGCCCGGGTCCTGGCGGACGCGGTCCTCCCCGAGATCCTCGGCGTCAAGAACCCGCGCATGCTGGGCGGCCTCCGGCACCTGGAGAACCTGAGGAAGCTGATCGTGAGCTGCCGGGTCTCGGAAGACCTGCGGTTCGTCCGGTCCGCACCGCCGCTGCGCTGGCTCTACCTGTTCTCCGTGGGCGACGTCGACCTGGACGACCTCGCGTCCCAGCCGACGCTGACGGTGCTGTACGTCGGGATGGCGTCGCGCCGCCGGAGCGACCTGGGCTGCCTGACCCGCCTGTCCGAGCTGCGGAACCTGCTCCTGGAGAATTTCGACTTCGCGGGGAGCCTCGCGTTCCTCGACGGGCTCCCCCGGCTCGGCACGCTCCTGCTCGGCGACCTGGGTTCGGTCCGGGACTTCGGTCCGGTCACCCGGCACACCGCGCTCGATGACCTGACGCTCCGTGGAGCGCGCCACCTGAAGGACGTCGCGTTCCTGGCGGATCTCCCCCGCCTGGAGATGCTCGCCCTCGATGGAGCGGACATCCGCGGGGGTCTCGCCGCCGTCGCCGAGCACGCCCCGGGGCTGCGCTCCCTCGGCCTCAGCGACATCGGCTCCCTCGGCGACCTGGCCGCGCTGGACACCCTGGACCTCTACTCGCTCGAACTGACCCGCTGCCGGGACGTGACGGATCTGACGCCGCTGGCCCGCCGGCGCGGTCTCGAAGCGCTGGTGCTCGAAGAGTCCGAGGTCGCCGATCTCGGTCCGCTGGCGGACCTTCCACAACTCCGTTACCTCCACCTCCGGGGGTCGCGGCGGGTGGCGGACCTCTCCCCGCTCGCGGATCTGGAGGCCCTGCACGAACTCACCCTGAGCGGGACGGCTCCCGTGCTCGACCTGGCACCGCTCGCGGGCAGGCCGGGGCTGCGGATAACGGCCGGCTCGGACCAGGAGCTCCGCAACGTCCATCTGCTCCACCCGACCGCGAAGGTCACGCGCGTGCCGGGGACCCGATGACCGGCCTCACGCCCCGGCCGTCGGCGCCCGGTGGTTCGCGGTGATCCAGGCGTCGATCCGCGCCCAGTTGTCGTAGAGCCAATGGACCTGCTCCTCGCGGTCGCGGGGGACGTCGTCCGCGTCGACCCGCCACCACGTCGCCCGCACCTCCGCGTGCGTGGGTAGCTTGGTCCAGAGGTCGCCGAGGGTGACCAGGTCGTCCAGGCCGGTGTGGGCGACGAACACCACGTCGGCGGCGGGGCAGGCGTCGATGGCGGCGAAGGCCCCGCCGGGGTGCGGGGGGAGCAGATGCGTGAGGCGGCGGGCGCGGGCGGCCTCCTCGGCCAGGCCCTTGTTCTCCAGGCGCCGGATGGCCCTCGCCCGCCGCCTGGGGGTGAAGTTCCCGCCCTCCGGGAAGATCACCAGGGCGTCGTCGGGGTCCATGCCGGCGGCCAGTCGGCGGATCTCGGCGACGACGCCGCCCGCCCCGGAGCCACGGGGGACGAAGGCGCTGGGCACCCGGCCGGTCAGCACGTCCAGGGACGGGTCGAGCCGCAGGGCCGCCTTCATCACGATCCTGGGACGCCTGCCGTACACGCTGAGCAGGTGGTGCACCAGTAGGACGGAGTCGCCGGGGCCGGCGTGCCGGGCGAGCACGATGACCGGGCGGGTCAGGCGCCGGGACAGCTCGCCCGGGGTGGGCGGGGGCGCCTCCATGAGGACGCGCAGGCCGAAGATCCGCTCGGCCGCGCCGTACACCCGGCCCAGGAACCATTTGATCAGGGCGTAGTGGCGGTCCTCGTACTCGTCGCGGCTGAGCCGCCCGCCGAACCCGGAGACCACCCAGATGCCGAAGCAGGCCAGCAGCGCCATCGTCTCCAGCGTCAGCCACGCCACCGCGAACCACACCAGGCGGGTGCCCCGCCGCTGCGGGGGCGGCAGGCGCAGCGAGGCCGCGGCGACCACCAGCAGCCAGACCGGGAGCGTGACCAGCGCGGCCACGGCGAGCACCACCACCAGGGGCGCGAGGACCAGTCGGCGGACGATGCGGGGAGGGAGCACCGGCCCCTCCTTTTCGCTCAGGCGGACGACCGCCGGGCGAGATACTCC
Organism: Streptosporangium sandarakinum; assembly: GCF_050942225.1. Taxonomy (NCBI): domain Bacteria; kingdom Bacillati; phylum Actinomycetota; class Actinomycetes; order Streptosporangiales; family Streptosporangiaceae; genus Streptosporangium; species Streptosporangium sandarakinum. The sequence continues at coordinate 6,365,229 of NZ_CP192034.1, read as the reverse complement.
GACGACGCCCGGTACGCACGCTCGATGTACCCAGATATGCGCGATGAATCGCGGTAGCGCAGCTGGGAGAGGTCCACACCGGGCCTGGCCTCGGTGCCGGCGGGCATGACGTGCACCTCCACGCCGTCGGGCAGCGCGGTCATCTCCTCGGTGAAGCGGTGCCGGCGGGCGATCTCGAAGGCGGTCAGGCCGACCTCCCACGGCCGGCGCGGGGCGACCAGGGGCCGTTCTATCCGGCCGACGTGCAGGACGTAGACGCGGCGCGCGCCGAGGGCGACGGCGCGGCCCACCGGGATGCTGTGGACCAGCCCGCCGTCGAGGAAGTGGTCGCCGCCGATGCGGACCGGCGGCAGCAGCCCGGGGACGGCGCAGGAGGCGAGGACCGCATCGAGGATCGGTCCCTCGGTGAACCAGTGGGCGGTGGCCCGCTCGACGCAGGCGGCCACGCACTGGAACGGCACGGCCAGGTCCTCGATGCGGGTCACGGGGAGCATCCCGGCCAGCAGGCCGCGCAGCGGCGCGGCGGAGTGCAGGTGGGTGCCGCTCCTGGCGAGGGTGGACAGGCGGGTCATCCACGATCCGCCGAAGGCGGTGCGGACCGCCTCCGACTCCCACAGGGAGGTCAGCCGGGCGACGGCCGCGGCGGGGTCGGCGGCGAGCATGACGCCGTTCAGCGCGCCGACGGAGGTGCCGACGACCACGTCGGGCTTGACGCCCGCCTCGTCCAGCGCCCGCAGCATGCCGACCTCGTGCGCGCCGAGCACCCCTCCGCCGCCCAGCACGAACGCCGTGTCCACGTTCATGCCCCACACGATAGACCCGGCGCGCGCCCCACGCGGCGGTCCCGGCGGCGCCTGACCGCCGGGACGGACTCCGGTCGTGGGTTCCCCTCCGGGCCTGTGGATCCGTGTTCGGCCCCGAGACCGGCCGCGCGGCGGGGGCTCAGGGGAGCAGCAGGAGCTTGCCGGTGGTGCGGCGGGCCTCCAGGTCCTCGTGGGCCCTGGCCGCCTCGGCGAGGGGGTAGCGGCCGGAGATGTGCACCTTCAGCTTCCCGGAGGCCACCCAGTCGAACAGGTCCGAGGCCCGCCAGGTGAGCTCCTCGCGGGTGGCGACGTAGTGGGCGAGGGAGGGCCGGGTCAGGAAGAGGGACCCGCGCTGGTTGAGGACCTGCGGGTCGAGCGGCGGGACCGGACCGCTGGACTGGCCGTACAGGGCCATCATGCCGCGCGGGCGCAGCGCGGCGAGGCTGCCATCGAAGGTGGCCGCGCCGACGCCGTCGTAGACCACGTGAACGCCGGAGCCGGTCAGGTCGCGGACCGCCTCGGAGAAGCCCTCGTAGCGGAGCACCTCGTCGGCGCCCGCCTGACGGGCCAGCTTCTCCTTCTCCTCGGTGGAGACCGTCCCGATCACCCGGGCGCCGCGCAGCTTGGCCATCTGGACGAGCAGCAGGCCCACGCCCCCGGCCGCGGCGTGCACGAGCACGTCGTCGCCGGGCTTGACCTCGTAGACCGAGTGGGTCAGGTAGTGCGCGGTCAGCCCCTGCAGGGTGACGGCCGCCGCGACCTCGGCGGAGACCCCCTCGGGCACCCGGACCAGCCGGGAGACCGGCACCGCGACCTTCTCGGCGTAACTCCCCATCACGTTGGACCACGCCACGGTGTCACCGGCCGAGACGCCCTCGACGTCCTCGCCGACCGCGGTGACCGTGCCCGCGCCCTCGCCGCCGAGGACGAACGGCAGGGAGAGGGGGTAGCGGCCCATCCGGTGGTAGACGTCGATGAAGTTCACGCCCGCGGCGGCGACGTCGACCAGCGCCTCCCCGGGGTTGGGCACGGGGTCGGGGTGCTCGGTGTAGGTCAGGGCCTCAGGGCCGCCGGTGGCACGGACGACTATGGCATGCATCGTGCTCGACTCCTCGGGTTCGGTCTGTGATCCTGTCGTCCCCAACTCCGCGGGATCACTCACCCTTCCCGGCCGAGTCACCGGGTCGCGATCAGGTCGTCCGGGCGGAGCCGCCGGAGCCCCGCGGGGTCACTCACCCTTCCCGGCGGAGTCCTTGGGCGGGAGCGGGCCGTTCAGGGTGAAGTTGTCGAACGACGTCCTGAGCGTGGCGCGGCCCTTCTCGGCGACCCGGGCGAACACGCCGACCGAGCCGTTGGGCAGCGGGGTGCCGTCGCGGGCGGTCTGCACCCGCTTGCCGTTGACCCACATGGTCAGCCGCACGCCGCTCTCGCCCTCGTCGGCGCACTCGGCCTGGACGCGGGCGGTCTCGCCCTTCGCCAGGTCCACCTCGGCGGGCGCGGCGAGCTCTCCTCCGGCGTTGTCGACGGCCTTGCGGATACGGGCCTTGCCCGAGGTGTCGAGCAGGAACTCGTACCGGGTCGCGTTGGTGATGTCCTTGTCGCCGCGGCAGAACACGCCGTACTCGCCGGAACCGGAGCCGCCGCGGATCTTGATGTCCACGCCGACGAGCAGCCGTGTCGGGACGACGGGGGTGGGACTGGCCGAGGGGACGGGGGTGGCCGGCGGCGCGGTCACGAACGGGATGGGCGCGTCCACCCGGTGGGAGGAGTCCTCGCCGTCGACGTCGATGGCGAAGTAGCCCTCGTGGGAGTAGCCCCACTTGCGCAGGGGCGGGTCGTAGTCGGAGCTGTACCAGTTGGTGCTCTGGGTGAAGTCGTCCTGGTAGAGCAGGGGCAGGTCGTCCGGCGGGCCGCTCGGGGACAGCAGGAGGTACAGGCCCACCCCACCCGCCACGACGAGGGCCGCCGTCGCCGCGACGGCCAGGCGGAACCGCCCGCCCGTCCGGCCGCCGCGTGCCGCGGGCGGGGCGGCCGGGTCCGCCGGAGCGGCCCCGCCCGGCCGGCCGGCGCGCGTCTCCTGCGCGGCGGCCCCCTGCCACGGCGCGGTCGGTTGCGGAGCGCCTCCCTGCCACGGCGTGGTCGGTTGCGCGGTGGCCCCGGGCCATGGCGCGGTGGGCTGCGGTGCGCCCTCCGGCCACTGCCGCGTGACCGGCTGCTGGGCGCCCTCCGGCCGCTGCGCGGTCCGCGCCGGAGCGGGGCCGTCCCCGGGGCCGTTCCACGGGGAGGTCGGCGAGCCCGCGTGGTCCCGAGGGGCTCCCGGTGCCGTGACCTGCGGATCCTGCTGCCAGACCGTCCGGACCGAGCGGGCGGCCTGCTCCGGCCCGGCCGAGCGGCCGATGAGATGGTCGAGGATCTGCTGGGCGGTGGGCCGGTGCTCCGGGTCCTTGGTCAGGGCGCGGGCCACCAGGTCGCGCAGCGCGGGCTCCATGCCCTCCAGCGCGGGATCGGTGTTCAGCACCTGGTACATCACCGAGGGCAGCGAGTCCCCGCCGAACGGCGGCCGGCCGCTGGCGGCGAAGGCCACCAGGCACCCCCAGGAGAACACGTCGCAGGCGGGGGAGACGCGTTCGCCGCGCAGCACCTCCGGCGCCATGTAGCGGGGGGTTCCGATGATCTCGCCGGTCCCGGTGATCCCGCTGAGGGTGTCCAGCGCCCGGGCGATGCCGAAGTCGATCACCCGGGGGCCGACGGAGGAGAGCAGCACGTTGGAAGGCTTGAGGTCGCGGTGCACGATCCCGGCGCCGTGGATCGAGGTGAGCGCGGTCGCCACGCCGACCGCCAGCGCGTCCAGGCTGGAGCCGAGCAGCGGCCCCTGCGTCCGTACGGTCTCCTCCAGGTTGGGGCCGGCCACGTACTCGGTGACGACGTAGAGCTGGTCGCCGTCCAGGTCGGCCTCGATCACGGCGGCCGTGCAGAACCGGCGGACCCGCTGGGCGGCCTCGGCCTCCCTGCGGAAGCGCATCCTGAACTGCTCGTGGCGGCTGTACTCCGGGTTGATCACCTTGATGGCGACCTGCCCCCCCTCGGGCGACTCGCCGAGGTAGACCGTGCCCATTCCGCCCCGGCCCAGCGGGCGAAGCACGCGATAACGGCCGATGTGAGGGGAATCGCCGGATCCGAGGTTGTTCACCGTCATACCTAACCGCATGCCATCCGTTGGGTGGATCACAATATCGAGATCCTCACGATGATCGGCAGTTGTGGCGACCCGCGGCTTGCGCTCCGTACGATAAGAACGTATGTTCGACACCCAGGCCCGCCTTCCCCCGGGTGATCGTTCGACGGCCGCGGGAGAAGAGCGCCTTGAGCAGACTGTACGGTGACCCGATCGACGTGTGGACCCATGACGGGCTGCCGGCCCGGTTCGTCTGGCGCGACCGGCTCCACACCGTCCGGCGGGTGCTCGACCACTGGGTGGTCGCCCGGGAGTGGTGGAAGATCTCCGACAGCGACCCCGGGGAGCGCCGTTTCTGGCGGGTCGAGGCCGATTCCGGCGACCGGATCGGCACCTACGAGCTCCGCTTCGACACCGCCGCCGAGGGCTGGTTGCTGATCAGGGCCTGGGACTGACGCCCCGCCCCGGCCCGTGCCCCCATGAGGCGGCGGCGCCGGGCGTCCGGGTCCTGCGCCCGGGTGACCTCCCGGACGGTCGCGGCGCACAGCGCGGCGCAGGCGGCGACCCCGGCCAGCTCGGCCGGGCCGAGACCGGTCAGGCCCGCATCGTCCCCGCCCCCGGCGAGCAGCCGTACGGTGACCACGGCCGACAGGGTCAGCCAGCTCAGCCACCAGGCGGCGAGCAGCACCGGCCAGTGGCCGCCCCCGCCGCCCGCCGGGCGGGAGTCCCGCCACAGCCGGTGCAGCATCAGCGGCGGGGCGACGAGGTTGACCACCGGCACGAGCCACGCCGCCAGCACCGGGGCCACCGGCGACCGGGAGGGGACGACGCTCCGCCGGGCCCGCACCAGCCACGACAGGTAGGCGACGGCCGCCGCGACCGTGGTCGCCACCACGAGGATCAGCAACAGGGCGAAGACGCTGGCGGCCCCGGTGACGGCCTGCGCCGAGGGAGCGTGGTGGTCGCCGCCGAGCGCCGCGAGCCGGCGGGCCAGCCACCGCCCGCGCGTCTCCTCGAACGCGGTCAGGCAGGCGACCGCGAGCACCTGGGCGGCGAGGAGCGCGTAGACGGCCACGGCGGGCCTCCTCGGCGCCAGCGGGACAGAGCGCATGGTCATCTCCCCCGGCATGCGATGGGGTGTCTGCCCTCTTCCTATCCAGCCGGGCTCTTCGCCAATCGCCCGCCGCAGGTCAGACCCGCTTCCGTGGCGCCCTCCGTCAGCCGACCACGCCCGACTCCCAGGCCCAGGCCGCGATCTCCACCCGGTTCCTGGCCCCGAGCTTCGCCTGGATGCTGCCCAGGTGCGTCTTGACCGTCGACAGCGAGACGAACAGCTCCGCGGCCACCTCCTGGTTGGTCCGCCCCCGGGCCACCAGGCGGACGACGTCCATCTCGCGCTCGGTGAGCGGCTCGGCGGGCGGGCGTCCGCCGTCCGACCTGGGCCGGGCCAGGTGCGAGAGCAGCCGTACGGTGACCGACGGCGACACCAGGGCGTCCCCGGCCGCCGCCGCCCGGATCGCCTCGATCAGCAGCGTCGGCCCGCTGTCCTTGAGCAGGAACCCGGTCGCCCCGGCCCGCAGCGCCCCGTAGACGTACTCGTCCAGGTCGAACGTCGTGACGATGACCACCCGCATCGGGTCGGCGACGCCGGGCCCGGCCAGGGCGCGGGTGGCCTCCAGGCCGTCCAGCAGGGGCATCCGGATGTCGAGCAGGCACACGTCCGGCCGCAGTCTGCGCGCGTGCTCGATCGCCTCGGCGCCGTTCGCGGCGGTCGCCACGACCTCCATGTCCTGCTGGGCGTCCAGGATCATTTTGAACCCGGTCCGCACCAGTTCCTGATCGTCAGCGATGAGCACCCGAATCGTCACCCGAAGGATTCTGCCAGCCGTACCGGAGGGTCGGACCCCCGCACCGGACACTCCGGACGCCGGCCCCCGGACGCCGGCCCCTGGACGCCGGCCCCTGGACGCCGGTTCCCGGAACCCGCGCGGTCGGTCCCCGGACATCGGCTCCCGGACACCGGTTCCCGGACATCGGCTCACGGAGCCCGCGGACCCCGACTTTCGGCCGAGGCAGGCGGCAGCGGATCGGACTCCCGGCCGATCCGCGGCGGGCCCCGGGCGCGGGAGAGTCGTCCCCATGAACGTTGTGCTTGAAGGAATCGGCCTGGTCAAAAGGTTCGGCCCGGCCGTGGCGCTGGGCGGTGTCGGGCTGGCCGTCCGGGGTGGCGAGGCCGTAGCGATCATGGGGCCGAGCGGGTCGGGCAAGTCGACCCTGCTGCACTGCCTGGCCGGGATCATGAAACCGGACGAGGGAGAGGTCCGCCTGCTGGACCGGCGGATCGACACGATGGGCGAGCGTGAGCGCAGCGCCCTGCGCCGCACCCGGTTCGGGTTCGTGTTCCAGTTCGGCCAGTTGCTGCCCGAGCTGCCCGCCGACGAGAACGTGGCGCTGCCGCTCATGCTCGGCGACGTCTCCCGGGCCGACGCCGTACGGCGGGCCCGCGAGTGGTTCGCCCCGCTCGGCCTGGCCGGGATGGAGGGGCGGCGTCCGGGCGAGCTCTCCGGCGGCCAGGCGCAGCGGGTGGCGATCGCCAGGGCGCTGGTCACCCGGCCCGCGGTGATCTTCGCCGACGAGCCGACCGGCGCGCTCGACCAGGCCACCGGCCAGGAGACGATGCGCCTGCTGGTGGAGGCCACCAAGCACAACGGGGCGTCGCTGGTGGTCGTCACCCACGACCCCGAGGTGGCGCGCTGGTGCGACCGCGTGGTCGAGGTCCGCGACGGCCGAGTCCTGCCCGACCCGCGGGGCACCGCGTCCACCGTGCCCGCCGCGCCCGCGGCGGCCGGTCCAGGCGGATGGGACCGAGAGACCGGGGCCGGCCGGTGAGCGCGAGGGGCAACCTGATCGGCCTGGCCTGGCGGCTGCTGCGCGGCGGGGGCCGCCGCGGCCTGCTGGGCGCCGGCCTGACCGCGGCGGCGGTGGCCATCAGCACCGCGCTCCTGCTGTTCACCGTGGCCGTCAACTTCGCCTTCCAGGGCAGGGCCGATCGGGAGGCGTGGCGCAACCCGGTGGCCGCCGCGGACGGGGCGGTGGCGGTCGAGTCGGTCCGCACCGACCACGTGCGCGGGCAGCGGATCACCGTCGTCAACCTGGCGGCGCTGAAGCCGGGCGCACCCGCGCCGCCAGGCCTGACCCGCTTCCCGGCCCCCGGCGAGGTCTGGTTCTCCCCGGCGCTCGCCGAGCTCGCCGGGAGCCTTCCCGCCGGTCAGCTCGCCGACCGGTTCCCCGGCCGGCGCGCCGGGACCGTCGAGGAGGGGACGCTGGTCCACCCCGGCGAACTCCTGGCCGTCCGCGGGCAGACGCCGGACTCCCCGGAGCTGACCGTCAGGGCGCCGGGCTACGCCGACCGGGACCGCGGCGTCGGGCCGGTGCGGATCTCCTCCTTCGCCGGGCAGCGCACCGACGAGGCGGTGGGCTACCAGATCCTCGGGGTGGTCGCCAGCGTCCTGATGGTCGTTCCGCTGCTGGTGTTCGGCGGCGCCGCGGCCCGGCTCACCGTGGCCCGCCGCGACCAGCGCCTGGCCGCGCTCCGGCTGGTCGGCGCGACCCCGGGGCAGGTCGTCACGATGACCGTCGCGGAAGCGGTGATCACCGCGTTCTGCGGCGCGCTGCTCGGCCTGGTCCTGTACGGGGTCTGCTCCCCCCTGCTCACCGGGATCGAGGTGGCCGGCGGCTCCTGGTTCCTGGCGGACCTGTGGCCGGGCGCGCCGGCGGTGGCGGGGGTGCTGGTGGCCGTGCCGCTGCTCGTCGGCCTGTCGGCGGTGGCCGGGCTGCGCCGCGTCGTGGTCAGCCCGCTCGGCGTCGCACGGCGGGAGACGCCCCCGGCGATGCGCTTCATCCGGGTCGTCGCGCTGCTCGCGGCCCTCGCCACGGTGCCCGTCGTCGGCGGCATGGGGGCGGGCGTCGGGATCTTCGCCCTCTCCCTGGGGCTGGCCTTCGGCGCCGTCAACCTCGCCGGTCCCTGGGTGGTCGGCCGGATCGGCCGGATCGTCGCGCGCACCGCCCGCGGCCCGGCCCGGCTGCTGGCCGGTCGCCGCCTGATGGACGACCCCAGGTCCGCCTGGCGGACGGTGAGCGGCGTCGCCATGATCGGATTCATCGCCGGGTTCATCGGCCTGCTCGTCCCGGACAGCGGCCTGTTCGGCTCCCCGGACGCCGCCGTCCTGCGCGTCTCGGCGCCTCCCGCGCGCCTTTCCGAGATCGCCGGCCAGGCCCGCGAGCGGCTGTCGGCGGCCGGCGTCCCGGCGACGGTGCGGACGACCGGCGGGAGCGAGGGCAAGCTGAAGGTGGTCGCCGTCACGCCCCGCGCGCACGACGCCGCGACGCTCGACCGGGCCCGCACCGCACTGACCGGGCTGGTCCCGGGCGGCGTGGCCACCACGGCGGCCGACGACCAGCGGGCCTCCAACCGGATGCTCGGCGACATCCGCACCGGCGTGGTCGCCGTGCTCGCGGTGTGCTTCCTGGTGGCGATCGCCAGCGCCGGGATCACCGCCGCCTCCTCGGTCCTGGACCGCCGGCAGACCTACGCGCTGCTCAGGCTGGCGGGCACCCCGCTCTCGGTGCTGAACGCGGCCCGCCGGTCCGAGACGCTCATCCCGCTGACGGTCATGGGCGGCGGCACCATCGCGGCGGGCATGTTCTGCGCCCTGCCGTTCGTGTACGCCGCGCTGAACATGACCGGGCTGACGGTCCTGCTGACCTGCGTGGTCCTCGGCTTCGCCGGGGTGGTGGGCGCCGGGGCGGCGAGCGCCCCGCTGCTGCGGTCGGTCACCGCCGACCCCGCGCCGCGGCCGGACTGACCCCGGCCGCCGGCCCGGGACCGGCCGCGGCGCGGGGCTCGGTCCGCGCCGCGGCCCGGCCCGGAAGCCCGGTCCGGGGCGTCGGCCCAGAACCAGGCCGCGGATCGCCGGTCCGGGATGTCAGCCCAGGACCAGGTCGCGGATCGTCCGCAGGGAGTCCTCGTCGCGCGGGCCCATCACCAGAAGGCTGGTGACCGGGCTCGCCCGCCACGCGGCGAGGCGCTCGCGGATCCGCCCGGCCGGGCCGACCAGGGAGATGCCGTCGGCCAGCTCGTCCGGGACCGCCGCGAACGCCTCCTGCCTGCGCCCGGCCAGGTAGAGCGCCTGGATCCGCTCGGCCGCCTCGCCGTACCCCATCCTGGCGACGATGTCGGAGTGGAAGTTGCGGCCCTTGGCCCCCATGCCGCCGATGTAGAGGGTCAGCATCGCCTTCACCGTGTCCAGGGCGCCCCGGACGTCGTCGGTGAGCAGCGTCATGACCATCGCCGCGATGTCGAAGTCCGGGGCCGCCCCGGCGAGCGGTGGGCCGTACATCTCGCCGATCCGCTCCGGGAGCGTGAACAGCGGGAGCCAGCCGTCGGCGATCTCCGCGGCGAGCGCGACGTTCCTGGGCCCCTCGGCGCCCAGGTAGACGGGGATGTCGGGGCGCAGCGGGCGGGTGATCAGCTTCAGCGGCTTGCCGAGGCCGGCGCCGCCCGGGTAGGGGAGCGGGTAGTGCTCGCCGTCGTGCGTCACCGGCTCGTCGCGGCGCCAGACCTTCCGCATGATCTCGACGTACTCGCGGGTGCGGGCCAGCGGCCGGGGGAACGGCACGCCGTACCAGCCCTCGACCACCTGCGGGCCGGAGGCGCCGATTCCGAGCAGCAGCCGCCCGCCGGTCAGGTGGTCCAGCGTCATCGCGGTCATCGCGGTCGCTGCCGGGGTCCGGGCCGAGAGCTGGACCACCGAGGTGCCCAGCCTGATCCGGGACGTACGGGCGCCGTACCAGGCCAACGGGGTGAAGGCGTCGCTGCCGTACGCCTCGGCGGTCCAGACGGAGTCGTAGCCCAGCCGCTCGGCGGCCTGGACGAGCGCGGTGGCGTCGAAGGGGTCGCGCTGCCAGTAACCGAGGTTCAGGCCGAGCCTCAGGTCGGCGGTCATGGGGCCTCCCGCGAGAAGTCGTGCGCCTACCCGATGAGAACACGTTCCAGCAGGGGGGTCGAGAGGGAGCCGAGGGGGAGGTGTCGGCGTCGGGGCAGGTGGGAAACGTGAATTTGTGCTGAACACCGTCCGCAAGCTCCTGTGCCTGACGCTGCTGTCCGTCCTCGCGGCGGCGTCCGGACTGGCCCCCACGGCGGCGCAGGCCGTCCGGCGGCCGAACATCGTGTTCATCCTCACCGACGACCTGGAGGCGGGGAACCTCCACCTCTTCCCGAACATCTGGAACCAGCTCGTCCTCGCCGGCACCGGTTTCGAGCGCTTCTTCGTGTCGAACTCCTGGTGCTGTCCCTCCCGCTCGTCGATCCTGCGCTCCCAGTACGTCCACAGCCACGGCGTGCTGACCAACACCGGCCCCGAAGGGGGATTCGAGAAGTTCTTCACCTCAGGTCTGGAACGTTCCACGATCGGCACCTGGATGCAGGACGCCGGGTACCGCACCGGGCTGATGGGCAAATACCTCAACCACTACCCCGGCGGCATCGCCCCGCCGGACCACGTGCCGCCCGGCTGGGACGAGTGGGACGTCCCCGTGCGCAACCTCTACAACGAGTACGACTACGCGCTCAACGAGAACGGCACGGTACGGGCGTACGGCTCGCTGCCCCAGGACTACCTCGGCGACGTGCTGAGCGAGAAGGCCCAGGCGTTCGTCTCCCAGCCGGGCGACCAGCCGTTCTTCCTCTACCTCGCGCCCATCGCCCCGCACAACCCGGCCAACTGCGCGCCCCGGCACGCCGAGGCGTTCCCCTACGCGACGGCGCCCCGGACCCCGTCGTTCAACCAGGAGGACGTCTCCGCCGAGCCCCTCTGGATGCGGATGCGCCCGCGGTTCGGCGCGCTCGCGACCCAGCGGATCGACGAGCGCTACCGCCGGAGGCTCCGCGCCATGCTGGGCGTGGACGACATGGTCGGCGCCCTGGTCGAGACCCTCAGGGCCGCCGGCAAACTGGACGACACCTATATCTTCTTCGGCTCCGATAACGGGTTCCACCTGGGCCAGCACCGGCTCCAGCACGGCAAGACCACCCCGTTCGACGAGGCGATCAGGGTGCCGCTCGTGGTCCGCGGACCGGGCGTGCAGCCCGGTGGCGTCGTCGAGGAGATGGGCGCCAACGTCGATCTCGCCCCGACCTTCGCCGACCTGGCCGGGGCCCGGCTGCCCTCCTTCGTCGAAGGAAGGTCCCTGGTGCCGCTGCTGCAAGGCCGCACGCCCCCGTCCTGGCGGCAGAACGTGCTGCTGGAGTTCAACCGCCCGTTCAACCTGGACTCGGCCCGTCAGACGCCGGTCCCGGCCTACCGGGGCATGCGGACCGCCCGCTACACCTTCGTCCGCTACGCGACCGGGGAGTACCAGCTCTACGACCTCGTCACCGACCCCTACCAGCTCCACAACCTCGCGGCCGGGGTGCCGCCGTCGGTGATCTCCGCGTTCGACCGGCAGCTCGACGCGCTGGCGACGTGCTCGGGCGAGTCGTGCCGGGTGGCCGACTCCGTCCAGCCGCCCTCGATCACCGGCACCGTCCCGTCCCCGGCGTCCTCGCTCGGACCCGTCTCCCTGGGGGTCCCCGGGCCGTCGTCGGGCGTCGTCCCGGCCCCGGTCTCCGCCACCTTGGAAGGCCTGCCGGGCGCCGCCCTCAGGCCCTGACCGGTGCCGCTCCCCGCGGTTCGGAAAGCCGGACGGATAGTGTGTTGCACCAGACTCGGGAGGGAGTGCCTTGCGCGTCGCCCTGTTCGTCACATGCGTGAACGACACCCTGTTCCCCGGCACCGGGCAGGCGGTCGTGACCCTGCTGCGCCGCCTGGGCTGCGACGTGGACTTCCCCACGGCGCAGACGTGCTGCGGCCAGATGCACCTCAACACCGGCTACCTGGCCGAGGGCAGGCGGCTGGCGCGGCACTTCGCGGACGTCTTCGCCGGTTACGACGCGGTCGTGGTGCCGTCGGGGTCGTGCGCCGCGATGGTGCGCGAGCAGTACTCGAAGCTGGCCCGCGCCGCCTCGGGCGGTCACGGCGGTCACGGCGGCCATGACGGTCATGACGGTCATGACGGTCACGGTGGACACGGGACGGGCGGCGGGCCGGTCCCGTCCGGCGCGGCGGGCGGGTACGAACCCCGTGCCGGCGAGCCCGCCCCTCCGGCGGGGGAGTCCGCCGAGGCGGGGCCGAGGGTCTACGAGCTGTCGGAGTTCCTGCTCGACGTCCTCGGCGCCGAGGACGTCGGGGCGTACTTCCCGCACCGGGTGACCTACCACCCGACCTGCCACTCCCTGCGCGGCCTGCGCCTGGGCGACCGCCCGCTCCGCCTGCTGGAGCGGGTGCGGGGCCTGGAGCTGGTGCCGCTGCCCGAGTCCGAGGAGTGCTGCGGCTTCGGCGGCACCTTCGCGGTGAAGAACCCGGCGGTCTCCGCGGCCATGTGCGCCGACAAGGTGCGCAACATCATGGACACCGGCGCGGAGGTGGTCTGCGCCACCGACAACTCCTGCCTGATGCACATCGGCGGCACCCTGCGGCGGCAGCGCACCGGGGTGCGGACCATGCACCTCGCCGAGATCCTCGCCGCCACGGAGGACCCCGCGGGGACCGCGGCGGCCGGTGCCGCACGCGGAGTCGCGGAAGACGCCGCGACGACCGCAGGGGAGGACGGCGCGGTGACCCGGGATGACGGAGCGACGACCGGGGAGGACGGCCGATGAGCGTGGAGGACGGCACGGTGACCGGGAAGGACGGCCGATGAGCGGGAACGCCGCGTTCCTCGGCATGCCCGCGTTCCCGCGCAACGCGGCCGCCGCCGTACAGGACTCCCAGCTCAGGTTCAACCTCCGCAAGGCCACGCGCACGATCCGCGGCCGGCGGGCCTCCGTCGTCGCCGAGCTGCCCGACTGGGCGGAACTGCGCGCCGCGGGCCGGCAGATCAAGGACCACACGCTGCGCAACCTGGACCGCTACCTCCCGCAGTTGGAGGAGGCCGTCACCGCGGCCGGCGGCCACGTCCACTGGGCGGCCGACGCAGCGGAGGCCAACCGGATCGTCACCGGCCTGGTCAGGGCGACCGGTGAGACCAGCGTGGTCAAGGTCAAGTCGATGGCCACCCAGGAGATCGGGCTCAACGAGGCGCTCGGCCGCGCGGGCGTCACCGCCTACGAGACCGACCTCGCCGAACTGATCGTGCAGCTCGGCGACGACTGGCCCTCGCACATCCTGGTCCCCGCCATCCACCGCAACCGCTCGGAGATCCGCGAGATCTTCCGCGCGAAGATGGCAGCCTGGGGCCGTCCGGCGCCCGGTGAGCTGACCGACGACCCCCGCGCCCTGGCCGAGGCGGCCCGCCTCCACCTGCGGGAGCGCTTCCTGTCCACCAAGGTCGCGATCTCCGGCGCCAACTTCATGATCGCCGAGACCGGCACGCTGGTGGTGCTGGAGTCCGAGGGCAACGGCCGGATGTGCCTGACCCTGCCGGAGACGCTGATCAGCGTGGTCGGCATTGAGAAACTCCTGCCGACCTGGCGCGACCTGGAGGTCTTCCTCCAACTGCTGCCCAGGAGCTCCACCGGCGAGCGGATGAACCCCTACACCTCCACCTGGACCGGTGCCGTCGAGGGACAGGAGTTCCACCTCGTCCTGCTGGACAACGGCCGCACCCGCGTCCTCGCCGACGAGGTGGGACGGCAGGCGCTGCGCTGCATCCGCTGTTCGGCCTGCCTGAACGTCTGCCCGGTATACGAGCGCGCGGGCGGCCACGCCTACGGCTCGGTCTATCCCGGCCCGATCGGCGCGATCCTCACCCCGCAGCTGCGCGGCATGGCCTCCGAGCTCGACGCCTCGCTGCCGTACGCCTCCAGCCTGTGCGGCGCCTGCTTCGACGTCTGCCCGGTGGCGATCGACATCCCCGAGGTCCTGGTCCACCTGCGGGGGAAGGCCCGCCACCCGCGCGCCGAGCGTCTCGGCATGCGCGCCGCCGGATGGGTGTTCGACCGTCCGGCGCGCCTGGCGGGGGCCCAGCGGCTCGCCGGACGGCTGCGCCGCTTCGTCCCCGGGCGACTGCCCGGCCCGCTGGCCGCCTGGACCGACACCCGCGACCTTCCCGACATCCCCGCCGAGTCCTTCCGCGACTGGTGGAACCGTACGAACGGGGGCACCCGATGAGCGGAAGCAGGGAACTGATCCTGACCAGGATCCGTGCCGCCGTGGCCGGGGCTCCCGACGTGGAGATCACCCGCGCCTACCGTACGACGCGCGACCTGCCCGGCGCGGTGGAGCTGTTCGCCGAGCGGGTGGCCGACTACCGCGCCGTCGTGCACGTGGTGGCCGAGGAGGAGGTGACCGCGACGATCACCGCGGCGCTGGCCGGGCGCGGCGCCGTCCGGGTGGTCGTCCCCGCCGGCCTCCCCCCGGAGTGGACACCCCCGGAGCCGGTCGCCGACGACCCGCCGCTGAGCGCGGCCGAGCTGGACGCCGTGGACGGCGTGATCACCGGATGCGCGGTGGCGATCGCCGAGACCGGCACGATCGTGCTGGACGCCGGCCCCGGGCAGGGGCGGCGGGCGCTGACCCTGGTCCCGGACTACCACCTGTGCGTGGTGCGGGCGGACCAGATCGTGGCGGACGTGCCCGACGCCGTCGGGCGGCTCGACCCGGCCCGGCCGTTGACCTGGATCAGCGGCCCCTCGGCGACCAGCGACATCGAGCTGAACCGGGTCGAGGGCGTGCACGGCCCGCGCGTGCTGGAAGTGATCGTCGTCCGCTGAACCGCCCCGGCGCCACCGCGCCGCCGTCCGGGTGCCACCGCGTCGCCGTCCGGGTGCCACGGTGTCGCCGTCCGGCGGGGCGCTGCCAGCTCACGGGACGCCGGATGTCCTGCCTGGTCAGGCATGGTCCGGCCGGATCGGACGGGATTGTTACCCGGAGGCGTGAAGGGGCGTGGCGCCGCTTTTGGACAGTCCGTTACCTGCCCATGCCACCGCGCCATCGGATATCCTCGCCACTCGCGACCGAGTGTCCCCGGGTCGAGATCCACCGCGTACTGCCAGGTCAAGGTCATTGGAGTCTCTCCTTCATGAAACCGCCGCTGCTGCTCATCGGGCAGGGCTCGCACGATGACGCGGGTTCCGCAGAATTCGGCAGGTTCGTCCACCGGCTCCGCTGCCGTCTGGACCAGACGGCGGCCGACGTCTCCGGCGGATACATCAGCAGGGCCAGGCCCCGCCTCAGCGACTCGATCGCCTCGCTGGTCGCCCGGGGGCACCACCGGATGGTGGCGCTGCCGCTGAGCCTCACCGAGGACATGCGCGCCGACGCCGACCTCCTCGCCGTGATGGCCCAGGAGCAGGAGCGTCACCCGATGCTCTCCTGTGACTACGGCCGTCCGCTCGGCTCCGACCCCCGGGTGCTGGCGCTGCTGGCCGAGCGCCTGGCCGACGCCGCCGCCGAGGTCGCCAGCCTTCGCCTGGTCCCCGTGGCCGCCGGTCCGCTCGACGACGAGCCCGAGCGCATCGAGATCGGCGAGACCGCCGTGGTCCTGGTCGGCGACGGCTCCACCAGCCCCGCCGCCAACGCGGACGTCCACCGGGTCTCCCGCCTGTTCTGGGAGACGCACGCCCACGAGTACATGACCGTGGAGACGGCGTTCGTCTCCCTCACCCCGCCCGGCGTCCCCGGCGGCATCGAGCGCTGCCGCCGGCTCGGCGCCAAGCGCGTGATCGTCGTCCCCTACCTGCTGTTCGGCGGCGGGGTGCTCGACCGCGTCTGGGCCCAGGCCATGGCCTACGCCGCGGGCCACCCCGACCTCGACGTCCGGTGCGCCGACGTCATCGGCGACTGCGAGGGCCTGGCCGACGTGGTCGTCGAGCGCTACGAGGAGGCGCTCGGCGGCGTCATCTGGTGACCGGCCGCTGAGCGGCCGGCGGCTCCGCCCGGCACCGGTCTCATGCGGAGCCCGGGGCTTCCGGCCGGATCCCGGGCCTTCCGCGGGACCTGAGACTTCCGGTTGAATCCCGTATCTCCTGCGGAGAGCGAGGCTTCCGGTCGGATTCCGAACTTCCCGCGGAACCCGTACCCCCGCGGATGCCATGATCCCCCGCGGAACCGAGGTTTCGCGGAACGCCGGGTTTTCGCGGACACTGAACGGCATGACTCTCCTTGAGCAGACCATCGCCGCGATCAGGCCCGCCGACCCCGCCGCGCTGGCCGCGGCCAGGGCCCACCAGGACAGCCTGACCAAACCCCGCGGCGCTCTGGGCGCACTGGAGGAGGTGGCGGTACGGCTGGCCGGGGCCGCAGCGGTCAACCCGCCGCCGATGCCGTTCCCGGCGGCGCTGGCCATCTTCGCCGCCGACCACGGTGTCCACACCCAAGGGGTGAGCCCGTGGCCGCGGGAGGTCACCGCCCAGATGGTCGGCAACTTCCTCGCGGGCGGTGCGGTGGCCAACGCCTTCGCCGCCCAGGTCGGCGCCTCGGTGACGGTCGTGGACGTCGGCGTCGCCGCCGACCTCGAACCGGCGCCGGGCCTGACGGTCAGCAAGGTCGCTTACGGCACCGCCGACATGTCGCAGGGGCCGGCGATGACCGTCGAGCAGGCGGTCGCCGCCCTGGAGACCGGGATCGCCGTGGCCCGGGATCTCGTCGGGCGCGGCGCCCGCTGCCTGGTAACGGGGGACATGGGCATCGCCAACACCACCGCCTCGGCCGCGCTGATCTGCGCCTTCACCGGCCGGGACCCGGACGTCGTGACCGGCAGGGGGACCGGCGCCGACGACGAGACGCTGGCACGGAAGGTCGCGGTGATCCGCCGGGCGCTGCGGGTGAACGGCCTGGCCGGCGGCCTGACGGAGGGCTCGGGCGGTTCGGAGGGCTTGGAGGGCTTGGAAGGGTCGGCCGGTCAGGGCGGTCTGGACGCTCCGGGTGGTTCGGACGGTTGGGATGGTCCCGGCGGTCCCGGTGGTCCTGGCGGTGCGGGCGGTGCGTCGGGTGAGGCGCCGGCACGATCGGCACTGGAGACGCTGGCCGCGGTCGGAGGGCTGGAGCACGCCGCGATCGCCGGGTTCGTCCTGGGCGGGGCCGCCGCCCGGGTGCCTGTCATCCTCGACGGCGTCATCGCGGGCTCGGCCGCGCTCGTGGCCGCCGCGCTGGCCCCCGGCACGGTGGACCACTGCGTCGCCGGGCACCGTTCGGCCGAGCCGGGTCACGCCGCCGCCCTCGACCATCTGGGTCTGCGGCCCCTGGTGGAGTTGGAGATGCGGCTCGGGGAGGGGACCGGCGGCCTGCTCGCCCACCCGCTGGTCTGCGCCGCCGTCCGGGTGATGCACGAGGTCGCGACCTTCGACTCGGCCGGGGTCACGGACAAGGAGGCGTGAGCCCTCCGGCCCGGTGACGGGTGCGGCGGGTCGCCGTACCCGTCACGGGAAGGCCGGAAAGACCGGAAAGGCCGGAAAGGCTGGGGGAGACCGCGGGGGCGGGGCCTCGGAAAGACCGTGGGACGGGGTGGGAGGGCCGCGAGGAGGTCGCGAAAAGGCCGGGTGGAGACCGCGAGAGATTCCGGGGAGATCGCGGGAAGGCTGTGGGGAGTGACGGGGAGGCGTTCCTTACCCTGTTGGGAACCCTGTTGGGACAGAGGCAGTCAACTACACGGCGCAAGCCGGTAGGTTTGCCTCCTGACGCCCATGCCCACCGATCGACCGCGAACAGGAGATCTGCCGCATGTCGCCCTATCTACTGGGTTTGCGCCTCTCCGGGCGGCGGGTGCTCGTCGTGGGCGGTGGACGCGTCGCCCAGCGGCGGGTCCCGGCGCTGCTCGACGCCGGCGCGCTGGTCACCGTCATCTCCCCGGAGGTGACCCACGCCCTCGACGACCTCATCGCGGCCGGCCGCGTGACCTGGGAGGCCAGGCCGTACGAGGTGGGCGACCTGGACGGTGCCTGGCTGGTGCAGGCGTGCACCGACGACCGGGCGGTGAACACGGCGGTGGCGGCCGAGGCGGAGGCCAAGCGGATCTGGTGCGTGCGCGCGGACGACAGGGAGGCGTCGGCGGCGTGGACCCCCGCCCGCGGGCGGGTGGACGAGATCGACGTGGCGGTCACCGCCGGCGGTGATCCACGCCGGGCGGCGGGGATCCGGGACGCCGTGGTGGCGGCGTTGCGCGACGGCACGATCGACGCCCGGCGCGGCCGTACCAAACCGGTGGGCGTGGCACTGGTCGGCGGGGGCCCGGGGGACCCGAGCCTGATCACGGTGCGCGGCCGGCAGCTGCTCGCCCAGGCCGACGTGGTCGTCGCCGACCGGCTCGCGCCACGTGCCCTGCTCGACGAGCTTCCCCCGGACGTCGAGCTGATCGACGCCGCGAAGGTCCCCTACGGCCGGTCCATGCCCCAGAAGGAGATCAACAGGCTGCTGGTCGAGCGCGCCAAGCAGGGCAAGTTCGTGGTCCGCCTCAAGGGGGGCGACCCGTTCGTCTTCGGGCGCGGCGGGGAGGAGATGCTCGCCTGCGCCCGCGAGGGCATCCCGGTCATCGTCGTGCCGGGCATCACCAGCCCCGTCGCGGTACCCGCCGCGGCGGGCGTGCCGGTGACGCACCGCGGCGTCAGCCAGGAGTTCCATGTGGTGTCGGTTCACGTTCCGCCCGGCGATCCCCGGTCGACCGTCGACTGGCCGAACCTGGCGAATTCCAATGGAACCCTGGTGCTCATGATGGCCGTCGAACGAATCGGAATAATCGCCGAAACTCTTCTCCAGGAGGGACGTTCGCCGGAAACTCCCGTGATGGTGGTACAGGACGGTACTCTTCCCACCCAACGGGCTCTCCACGCGACGCTGTCCACCGTGGCGGAGCGCGTGACCGCGGCCGGGATCCGGCCACCTGCGATCGTGATCGTCGGCGATGTCGTGAAGATCGGCCAGGAGGTCGATATGGTTCGAGCGGAGCGCGTACCGTGAAGTCGCCTGCCAATAGGCCCCCCCACCAGGGCGAACGTGATCGCCGGCTCGCCCGCGCCTCCCGGGAGTCCTCCGGCGGCACCGCTCCGGACGACGCTGAGTCACCAGGGGAGCAGACCCTCGCCTTCGGAGCCATCGGCCCCGCTCACGACCCCCGCTCGCCCGAACGTCCCCCGGCCGGTGAGGACGCGGGCGGATCCGCCGCCCCGCCCGCCGACGACCCGATGGCCGCCTTCCGCGCCGCAGCGGCGGCGGCCCAGGCGAGGATCGCGGCCCTGACCGGCGACGCGCCCGCGTCTCGCGAGGACACCGCCGGACCGTCGGCGCCGGGCGCCGGATCAGCCCGGCCCGTGGGCGGAGCACCCGCACGGCCCGATACTCCCGGACGGCCCGTGGGCGGAGCACCCGCACGGCCCGATACTCCCGGACGGCCCGTGGGCGGAGCACCCGCACGGCCCGATACTCCCGGACGGCCCGTGGGCGGGGCGCCCGCGCGATCCGCTGCTCCCGGGCGGCCCGCAGGCGTGCCCGCGCGGCCCGCGAGCGAGGCGCCCACACGGAGTGGGGCCGCCTCCCCGGCGGCGAACGGCCCCATCGGCCCCCCGGCGAACGGCCCCGTCGGCCCGCCGGTGAACGATCCCGTCGGCCCGCCGGTGAACGATCCGCTCGCGGACTTCCGTGCCGCCGCGACGGCTGACGACCCGATGGCCGCCTTCCGCGCCGCAGCGGCGGCGGCCCAGGCGAGGATCGCGGCCCTGACCGGCGGCACTCCCGCGCCTCCGGCGAGTGGCCATGACGCCTCGTCACCGACCCCGGCGAGCGGTGCTCCCGTGGAGAAAGCCCCCGCGAGCGGTGCCCCGGCCTCCTCTCCCGGTCGCGTGGACGCGGAGCCGGACCGGTCCGGGGACGGGTTCGCGTCCGCCCTCATCGGTGACGACGCCGGTGAGGGCACCGGCGGGAGCGGGGAGGTCACCGGAGCCGCGCCCGCTCCCGTCGCGGCCGGCCCCGCCGGAGATCCGGACTTCACCCGCGACCGGGACCCCGTACACGATCAGGCACTCGCGGACGTCCCGGACTCCGTCGAGACCGAGGGCGTGGGCGAGCCGGTTTCCGTGCGTGATCGGGGCTCCGAGGACGTCCCGGGTTCCGCTGTGGCCGGGGCCGTACCCGTTCCGGATCCCGTCGTGCCCGAGGGCGTGGGCGAGCCGGTTTCCGTGCGTGATCGGGGCTCCGAGGACGTCCCGGGCTCCACAGGGTCCGGGGCCGTACCCGCCTCGGACCCTGTCGTGTCCGAGGACGTCCCGGGCTCCACTGATGCCGAGGTCGTACCCGCTCCGGATCCTGCCGCGGCCGAGGCCGTACCCGTTCCGGATCCCGTGGCCGAGGCCCCGCGTGTCCCGGACCCCGCGCGCGGTTCGGGTCCCGGAGAGGACCCGGACCCCACATGGGAACCGGCTCCCGGGAAGAGCCCGGCCGCCACGCGCGATCCCCGCCCTGCGGACGGCCCCCGCCCCGCGGACGGCCCGAACCGGATGCGGGAGACCCCGCTGCCCGACGCCGCCGCCGACCTCCTGGGCCGCGCGCTCGTGGCCGTGCGCGAGGGCGTCACCGGCCTGCGGTTCGGCCTCGACCTGCCCGGGGCCGAGGAGTCGCGGCGGACCCAGGAGGAGATCCTCGCCCAGCTCGACGACTACGTGATCCCCCGGGTCCGCACGAGTACCGCCCCGGCGCTGGTGGTCATCGCGGGCTCGACCGGCGCGGGCAAGTCCACGTTGCTCAACACCCTGGCCGGGGCCCGGGTCAGCCCCACCGGCGTGCGCCGCCCGACCACCGCCACCCCGGTCCTCGCCTGTCACCCCGATGACCGCGACTGGTTCGCCAAGGGTGACGTGCTGGGGAGTCTGCGCAGGCAGGAGGCCGTCCCGGCGGCGGCCGACCGCGACTCTCTGGTGCTCGCCCCCGCCGAGAGCCTCCCGGCGGGCATGGCCCTGCTCGACACCCCCGACATCGACTCGGTCGTCGAGGAGAACCACGAGATCGCCCACCGCATGCTCGACGTGGGTGATTTATGGATATTTGTCACCACAGCGGCTCGCTACGCCGACGCCCCGGTGTGGCGGCTGCTGCGTCTGGCCAAGGAGCGCGGGGCCGAGCTGGCCATCGTGCTCTCCCGGGTTCCGCCCAAGTCGCGTGACGTGGTCACCAAGCACTTCTTCAGGATGCTGGCCGAGTACGGCCTGGGCGAGGTCGAGCGCTTCGTCGTCGACGAGAGCAAGGTCACCGGCGGCATGCTCCCCGCCCACGAGGTCGCCGACCTCCACGACTGGCTGACCGGGCTGTCCATCGACGAGCAGCGCCGGGCGCGGGCCGTACAGGCGACGCTGTCCGGGGTGCTCGACAGCTTCCGCACCCGGATGCCCGCACTGGCCCGGCAACTGGAGTTCCAGGTCGCGTTCCGGGGCGAGCTCCGCCGGGACGTGGACGCCGTCTACGGCGGGGCGCTGGCCGCGATAGAGAAGGCGACCGGTGACGGCTCACTGCTCTGCGGCGAGGTGCTCGCCCGATGGCAGGACTTCGCGGGCTCGGGCGATCTCATGCGGACCCTCCACCTGCGCAGGCCCGGCCGGTTCGCGGGCAAGGCGGGCCAGCAGGCCCCCGAGCGACTCACCGCGCTGAAGGCCGCGCTCCGGGCGGGCCTGGAATCCGTCGTCATCTCGGCGGCGCAGCGGGCCGCCGAGGAGTCCGTCGCACGCTGGCAGCGGCGGCCCGGCACGGACAGGATCCTGGCCGCCGCCCCGGACCTCGGTCGCGCCTCCGACGATCTGGCGCGCAGGGCCGGCCGTACCATCGCCGCCTGGCAGGACCACATCGTCGAACTGATCCGCACCGAGGGCGTGACCAAGCGGTCGGTGGCGCGGCTGGTCTCGTTCGACGTCGAGTCGCTGGCGCTGGTCTTCACGGTGGGGCTGCTCGGGCAGGGTTCGGCGGAGGCGGCCGGGCCCGGTACCGGGACGCTGCCGCAGCGGCTGGTCAACGCCCTGCTGGGAGCCGAGTCGGTGCGGACCATCGGTGCCAGGGCCCGCAGCGACCTGCGCGCCCGGATCGGCGCGATCTTCGACGACGAGACGTCGCGTCACACCCGGGTCCTCGACGGCGCGGGCGTGCCCGACGAGTCCGCCGCGACCCGCCTCTACCAGGCGGCGTACAACCTTGAAGTGGTCCGCGCGGGACGAAGCGCCCCCGCGGTGAACGAGGAACGGTAAGCGAGCGATGACCACCGTTGGCACCACCAGGACCCGGCAGGGAATCGGCGTCCGGCTCGCCGCACTGGCCCGGGTCGTGGAGCTGGGACCGGGCAGAGTCGACCCCGAGCTCCTCACCGGTTCGGGGCAGCTGCTGCTGCGCGCCGGCGACCGGCTCAAGCTCTCCTCCGAGCACACCGTGGTCGCGCTCGCGGGGGGCACCGGAAGCGGCAAGTCGACCCTGTTCAACGCGATCTCCGGCCTGGAGCTGTCGCCGACCGGGGTCCGCCGCCCCACGACGGCCCGCACCCATGCCTGCGTGTGGGGTCTGGACGGCGCCGGTCCGCTGCTCGACTGGCTGCAGGTCCAGTGGCGGCACCGCTTCGCCAGGGCCAGCGCCCTGGACCGGGGCGAGGGCCGGCTGCACGGGCTGATCCTGCTCGACCTGCCCGACCACGACTCCATCCGGGCGCTCACCGACACCGAGGCCGACCGGCTCATCCAGGTCGCCGACCTCGTGGTGTGGGTGCTCGACCCGCAGAAGTACGCCGACGCCTCCACCCACCGCCGTTACGTCACCGAGCTGGCCGGGCACGACGCGGCGACGATCTTCGTGCTCAACCAGGTCGACCGCCTGGAGCCGGAGGAGCGGGCCGAGTGCGTCTCCGACCTGGCGGAACTGCTGCGCCGCGAAGGGGTCACCGACCCCGTCATCGTCACCGCCTCCGCGCTCACCGGGGAGGGCGTGGACGAGCTGAAGGCCGTCCTCGCCGGGACCGTCACCAGGCGCCGGGCCGCGGTCCAGCGCATCGAGGCCGATCTGGACCGGCTCACCGCGCGGCTGACGAAGGCCATGCCCACCGAGGAGGCCCCCGCCGCCCCCGCGTCCGTCGACGAGGCCCGCAGGATCGGCCTGACCGACGCCCTCTGTGACGCGGTCGGCGTGCCCGCGGTCGGGGAGGCCATGGAGAACGTGTACGGCGTGCGGGCGGCGGAGTGGCTGGGCTGGCCGTACGCCCGCTGGGCCGCCAGGCTCCGGCCCGACCCGCTGAGCAGCCTGCGTCTGGGCGGCCTGAAGGAGGAGATCCGCGGCCTGGCCGGGGGCGCGGTCAGCGCCCAGCCCGCCGAAGTGGACAACGCGGTGCACGCCCTGGCCGACGGTCTGACCACCGGCATGCACGAGGCGTGGCGCAACGGGATCAGGGACGCGGCGCGTTCCCACGCGGACCGGCTTCCCGGGGTGCTCTCCGAGGAGCTGTCGGAGGTGGCGCCGCGCCTCGACCGGGTTCCCGCCTGGTGGCGGCTGGTGCGGATCTGGCAGTACCTGCTCGTCCTGCTCTTCGTGGCCGGTCTCGCCTGGGCGGGCACGGCTCTCGCCTACGGCGTGTTCGGCGTGGGGAAGCCGCCCGCGGCGTTGGAGTTCTTCGCGGACGCGGCCTCGCTGCCGTGGGTGGGGCTGATGGTGTTCTCGGTCCTGGGGCTCGGCGTGCTCTCCGCCACGGCCGCCCGCAACATCGTCGCGATGCGGTCGGAGAACGAGCGGGAACGCCTGGAGCGGGAGATGCGCCGCAGGGTGTCCGCGGTGGCCGGAGAGCTGGTGATCGAGCCGGTGGAGCGGGAGCTGGCCAGGTACAACGAGTTCTACGCCGCCATGCGCGGCGTCCAGGGCTGACACCCGGCCTTCGAGCCTTTCGCGGCCCTTCGGATCCTTGGTACGGCGAGCGGCGTTTCCCGCGGGGCCGGGGTTTTCCACAGGGCCTGGGCGTGTTCGCGCGGCTGTCCACAGAACGGGGTTCGGCGGCCCGTGCCGGTGGCGGCACGGGCCATCGTGTCTTCAGGTCGCGGGCAGCCCGCCCGCCTTCATGGGAGATCACGATGAACGACATCCAGATCACGCTGACCGGCAACGTCGCGGCCCCGCCGCGCCAGCACACCTTCCCCGACGGGAGCCGGGTCACCTCGCTCAAGGTCGCCTCGACCAGCCGTTACTTCGACAGGGACAACCAGCAGTGGTGCAACGGCGAGACGACATACTTCGGAGTCCGCTGCTTCCGCGGGCTCGCCGACAACGTCGCCCAGTCGGTACGGCTCGGCCAGCCGATCGTCGTGCAGGGGCGGCTGCGGATCCGCGAGTTCGTCCACGAGGGCGAGCGTCGTTTCATGCCCGAGGTGGAGGCCAGCTCGCTCGGGCACGACCTGCGCTGGGGCCTCGGGAGCTTCACCAAGCCGATGCGGGGCGGGATCGCCCCGTCGCTGGGCCGTGACGAGCGGAGCGAGCTCGACCACGGGACGCACGACTGGGCCATGGGCGGCTTGGCGGTCCCCGCGACCACGTCCGTCCCCGGCGTCCCCGCGGGATCCGTCCCGGATGCCGCGGCGGTGTCCGCCCCAGACTCTGCAGCGGTGTCCGCCCCAGACTCTGCGGCGGTGTCCGCGCCCGACGCTCTCACACCGGTCGGGTCCGGCGACGGCGTCGCCGGCGGCCAGGGTCCGGCAGTCCGCGACGCGACCGGGGGGACGGGCGCGGAGGGGGTCGCCACGGGGGAGGCCGCCGCGGGGGCCGCGGCGGAGCGGGCCGAGGGGAGCGCCGGTGCGGACCGGCCCGGAGGAGAGGGCGCCGGTGCGAGGCGGACCGGTGAGGGGAGGTCCGGCGAGGCCGCGCGGAGGTCCTCGGGACGGAGATCCCCGAGGCGGGAGTCACCGGTCTTGGAGGAGACGGACGAGACGCCGTGGCCCGTCGAGGTGCGCGCGGCGGCCTGAAGCGGTGACCGGATCGGCCTGAGGGCGATGCCGGCCGGGCGGGCGGGTGTCCCGGTCCGGGGTGACGCCGGCCGGGTGGGTGTTCGGGTGGGTGTTTCCGTTCGGGGGCGATGCCGGCTGGAGAGGATGTCCCGGCCGCCCGGGGGTGTGACACCTGCTGAGCGGGTGTTCCGGAGCGAAGGTGCTCCGGCCTGGAAGAGGTGTTCTTCGTATGACGAGGTTCCTGCGGCGGGCTTCCGGTGCCGGGCGGTGTCCCTCGGGAGACCCGAGGGCTGAGGGGGCATCGGCCGGACGCGGCCGGTGCCTCGCCGGGAGGGCGGTGGCGCCGGTGGAGACGGCCCGATGGTCTTGCCCGTGCCAGATGCCGGAGCACCTGTCAGGTCCAGGTCACACCCCGCAGCATGGCTGCTCCTTTCCCACATGGCCCGCTCGGCGGGGAGCGGGTCCTTTCACTCGTGGGCCGCCGGGACACGCGCCCACCCGCTCAAGGTAGCGGTTCCCGTCGCGCGCCGCACACTCCGCAACTATCGTGTTACACATCGTTAGTCGGAGAAGGGGGCGACATGACGGCACCCGGTCACACCTCGGTCAAACCGCGTGACGGTGTGGCGGCCTTGGCTGATCGCTGGCCCTTGCTTGGGCAGCACCGTTCGCTGGTCGTCTACCTTTGCGCGATCGTAGCGCTCGATCTCCTCGCCATCGGTTTCTTCGCCGTCTCGACGGTCTTCCGCTGGCACGACGTGCTCGCCTTCACCGCGCTGATGGCGTGCGGGGCCGTCTGCATCGAGGCGACCCGCAGGCTCGGCATGCCGGCCGGCGTCTCGCGTGACCTGCTGTCGGCCTGGTGGCTGCCCGTCGCACTGCTGCTGCCTCCGGTGTACGCGCTCCTGTCGCCGATCCCGCTCCAGATCCTGCTGCAGAAGCGCGTGCGCGAGACGGTGGCCTACCGGCGGGTCTTCAGCTCGGCCGCCATCGGCCTGGCCGGATGCTCGGCCTCGGTGCTGTTCCACTCCGTCGTGGGCGACCTGAGCGCGCTGACCACCGGGGCCGGGGTGCCGATCCTCGTCGCCGTGGGGTGCGCCGCCCTGTTCACGGTGCTCAACACCGCGTTGATCGCCGTCGCCGCGCACGCGGCGGCGCCCGACAGCCGCTGGCGGGAGGTGCTGTGGAACCGGGAGAACCTGCTGCTCGACGTGGTCGAACTGTGCGTCGGCATCCTCGTCGCCATCACCTGCGGGCTGAACCTCGCCCTGCTGGTGCTGGCACTGCCGCCGGTGATGCTGCTCCAGCGCAGCCTGCTGCACGCCCAGCTCCAGGCCGCGGCCCGCACCGATCCCAAGACCGGCCTGCTCAACGCGGCGGCCTGGCAGCGCGAGGCCGACACCGAGATCGTCAGGGCCCGCCGCACGGGTGAGACGCTGGCGCTGCTGATCGTGGACATCGACCACTTCAAGCGGGTCAACGACACCTACGGCCACCTGGTCGGCGACCAGGTGCTGGCCGGCGTCGCCTCGACCATCCGCAGCCAGCTGCGGGACTACGACGTGGTGGGCCGGTTCGGGGGTGAGGAGTTCGTCGTCCTGCTGCCCCGGGCCGACGTGACCGAGGCGCGCAGGGTGGCCGAGCGGCTGCGGTCCCGTATCGGGCGGATGGCGGTCCCGGCCGACGACAACCTCGTCACGGTGACGATCTCCGCCGGGGTCGCGATCATGAGCATGCACGGCGACGACCTGATCGAATTGCTCGCCGCCGCGGACCTCGCTCTTTACCAGGCCAAGGAGATGGGCCGCGACCGGATCTGCCTTCCGGCCGCCGTGGTTCCCCGGCCCACCGGCCCCGGCCCCCGGCCGCCCCTAGCAAAGCCCGAAAGGCCCTAAGCTAGAAGTCATGCCGGAGTACATCTACACACTGCAGCGCGTGCGCAAGGCGCACGGCGACAAGGTCGTCCTCGACGACGTCACCTTGTCGTTCCTGCCGGGCGCCAAGATCGGCGTCCTGGGCCCCAACGGCACCGGAAAGTCGACGCTGCTGCGGATGATGGCGGGTCTGGACCAGCCGTCCAACGGTGAAGCCCGCCTCATGCCCGGCTTCACCGTCGGCATGCTCCAGCAGGAGCCCCCGCTGAACGAGTCGAAGACCGTACTCGGCAACGTCGAGGAGGGCGTCGCCGAGACCAAGGCCATGCTCGACCGGTTCAACGAGATCGCCGAGCTGATGGCCACCGAGTACAGCGACGAGCTGCTGGAGGAGATGGGCAAGCTCCAGGACGCCCTCGACCACCGCAACGCGTGGGACCTCGACAGCCAGCTCGAACAGGCGATGGACGCCCTGCGCTGCCCGCCTCCGGACGCCGACGTCACCATGCTCTCCGGTGGTGAGCGCCGCCGGGTCGCGCTGTGCAAGCTGCTGCTGGAGCAGCCCGACCTGCTCCTGCTCGACGAGCCCACCAACCACCTCGACGCCGAGAGCGTCCAGTGGCTGGAGTCCCACCTGGAGAAGTACCCCGGCACCGTCCTGGCCGTCACCCACGACCGTTACTTCCTGGACAACGTGGCCGGCTGGATCCTGGAGCTCGACCGCGGCCGCTGCCACGCCTACGAGGGCAACTACTCCACCTACCTTGAGGCCAAGACCGCCCGGCTCAAGCTGGAGGGCCAGAAGGACGCCAAGCGCAAGAAGCGCCTG
This sequence comes from Streptosporangium sandarakinum, assembly GCF_050942225.1. Lineage (NCBI taxonomy): Bacteria > Bacillati > Actinomycetota > Actinomycetes > Streptosporangiales > Streptosporangiaceae > Streptosporangium > Streptosporangium sandarakinum. The sequence continues at coordinate 6,337,574 of NZ_CP192034.1, read as the reverse complement.
GAGGAGGAGCTGGAGTGGGTCCGCTCCAACGCCCGGGCCCGCCAGACCAAGAGCCGGGCGCGACTCCAGCGCTACGAGGAGATGGCCGCCGAGGCCGCCAAGCATCGGAAGCTGGACTTCGAGGAGATCCAGATCCCGCCGGGCCCGCGCCTGGGCACCACGATCATCCGGGCCGAGAACCTCACCAAGGGCTTCGGGGACCGCGTGCTGATGGAGGGCCTCACGTTCGACCTGCCGCGTAACGGCATCGTCGGCATCATCGGCCCCAACGGCGTCGGCAAGACCACGCTGTTCCGGATGATCACCGAGAGCGAGAAGCCGGACAGCGGCCAGATCGTCATCGGTGACACCGTCCAGATCTCCTACGCCGACCAGAGCCGCGGCGGCATCGACCCGCAGAAGAACGTCTGGGAGGTCGTCTCCGACGGGCTCGACTACATCAAGGTCGGCCAGGTGGAGATGCCGTCGCGCGCCTACATCGCCGCGTTCGGCTTCAAGGGCCCCGACCAGCAGAAGAAGGCCGGCGTCCTGTCCGGTGGCGAGCGCAATCGGCTCAACCTGGCGCTGACCCTCAAGCAGGGCGGCAACGTGCTGCTGCTGGACGAGCCCACCAACGACCTCGACACCGAGACGCTCTCCAGCCTGGAGAACGCGCTGCTCGAGTTCCCGGGCTGCGCGGTCATCACCTCCCACGACCGGTGGTTCCTCGACCGCATCGCCACCCACATCCTGGCGTGGGAGGGCGACTCCAACTGGTTCTGGTTCGAGGGCAACTTCGCCGACTACGAGAAGAACAAGATCGAGCGTCTGGGGGCCGACGCGGCGCGTCCGCACCGCGTCACCTACCGCAAGCTCACCCGCGACTGACGCGGGACGGCAGAGGCGGCCCACCGCACCCCGCACGGGGAGCGGTGGGCCGCCTCATGTGTTCGAGCCGCCTCACGCACCCGATCGCCTCGCGGCTCCGGGTCGCCTCGTACGCCGAGGCGGCTTCGCGCGTCCGGACCGGACGGCCCGCCGGGTCAGGGCGTGTGCAGCCAGACGGCGGTGTCCGGGAGGAGCAGATAGCCGTCCACCGGCGCGCTGCCGATCAGCACGTGCTCGTGCGGGGGAAGCGGCACCGGCTCGGTGCCGCAGTTGAGGACGCACGTCAGCGGGCCGCGGGTGAAGACGAGGGCGTCCTCGGGGGCGTCGAGCCAGGTGATCCCGTCGGGCAGGGCGCCGCGCAGTTCGCGCCGGGCGCGCAGCGCCTCCTTGTAGAAGTGCAGGGTCGACCCCGGATCCGCGGCCTGCCGCTCGACGGTCAGCGCGGCCCAGTCGGCCGGCTGCGGCAGCCACGGCCCCACCCCGTCGGGTGAGAAGCCGTACGGCGCGGCCGCACCCGCCCAGGGCAGGGGCACCCGGCACCCGTCCCGGCCCGGCAGCGAGCCCTCGGAGCGGCGGAAGACGGGGTCCTGACGCGCCTCCGGGGGAAGATCCTTGACCTCGGGGAGTCCGAGTTCCTCCCCCTGGTACAGATATGCCGACCCCGGCAGGGCCAGCATGGCGAGCAGGGCCGCCCTGGCACGGGCCAGGCCGGCCGTGGAGTTCACCAGGCCCTCGCCGTACCGGGTGACGTGGCGGACCACGTCGTGGTTGGACAGCACCCACGTCGGGGCGGTCACCGCCGCCAGGGTGTCGCCGATGACCTTCCGGAAGGCCGTGGCCGACCACGGCGCCTCCAGCCAGGCGAAGTTGAAGCTCTGGTGCAGTTCGTCGGGGCGCAGGTACAGGGCGAGGTCCTCGGCGGAGTCGGTCCACACCTCGCCGATGGCCATCCGCTCCCCGGGGTAGGAGTCGAGGACCTTGCGCCACTCCCGGTACACCTCGTGCACCTCGGGGCGCCCCCAGATCGGTGACTCGGACCGGAACGCCTGGTCCTCCGGGGGCAGGTCGGGCAGGCCCTCGGCCTTGTACAGGCCCATCGCCACATCGATGCGGAACCCGTCCACCCCGCGGTCCAGCCAGAACCTCAGCACGTCGAGGAACTCGGCGTGCACCTCGGGATTACGCCAGTTGAAGTCGGGCTGCTCCGGTGCGAACAGGTGAAGGTACCACTGCCCGTCGGGTGTCTTCGTCCAGGCCGGGCCGCTGAAGGTCGACTGCCAGTTGTTGGGCGGCTCGTCCCCGCCGTCGCGGAAGACGTAGCGGTCCCGGCCCTCACCCCGCAGCGCCGCCCTGAACCACGGGTGCTCGGCGGAGCTGTGGTTGGGCACGATGTCCACGAGCACCCGCAGTCCCAGCGCGTGCGCGTCGGTCACGAGCGCGTCGAAGTCGGCCAGGGTGCCGAACAGCGGGTCGACGTCGCGGTAGTCGGCGACGTCGTAGCCGCCGTCGGCCATGGGGGAGGGGTAGAAGGGGGTCAGCCAGATCGCGTCCACACCGAGCTCGGCGAGGTAGGGAAGACGCTGTCTTATACCGGGCAGATCGCCGACGCCGTCTCCGGAGGCGTCGGCGAAGCTGCGAACATAGATCTCGTAGACGACGGCATCACGCCACCAGGGGATTTCCATGTGCTTGGATTGCCCTGGCCCGGTGTGGTTTATGCGTCGAAGACCCGGACGTTACCGCTCCTCGGTCAGGCGTCCGGTGCGTTGACCATGCTGTGGGCGGCGTACACCAGGTAGTCCCACAGGCGCTTCTCCAGCTCCTCGGGAAGCTCCAGCGAGACCACCGCGTCGTGCATGTGCCGCAGCCAGGCGTCGCGTTCGGCCGCGCCGATGACGAACGGATTGTGCCGCATCCGCAGCCTCGGGTGGCCGCGCTGCGCACTGTAGGTGTTCGGGCCGCCCCAGTACTGCATCAGGAAGAGGCTGAGCCGGTCCTCGGCCCCGGCGAGGTCTTCCTCGGGGTAGAGCGGCCACAGCAGCGGATCGTCCACGACGCCTTCGTAGAAGCGGTGGACGAGACGCCGGAAGGTCTCCTCGCCGCCGACGGCGTCGTAGAAGGACTGTGATTCCTCGGGGATAGCGGACACGGCTCCAAGCCTAAGCGACACCGGAACCGGGCGGCGTCAGCCGGCGATCGTGATGGCCGCCCGGTCCAGGGCCGACTTGACCCGCAGGCGGAGCTCGCGGGCGATCTCGGACTGCCGGGAGGGGATCGTCTTGGCGCTGATCCGGAAGACGATCGCGGTGTCGGAGATCTGCTCGATGCCCCAGACCTGCGGCTCCTCGACCAGGACGGCGTCGCGGTAGGCAGGGTCGTTCCACATGTCGTCGACCACCTGCTGGAGCAGCTCGCGGACCGCGGGGATGTCGGAGGCGTAGGCCACCGGGACGTCCACGACGGCGCGGGCCCACCCCTGCGACTCGTTGCCGACCCGGACGATGGTGCCGTTGCGGATGTACCAGACCCGGCCGTCGTTGTCGCGCAGCCGGGTGATGCGCAGGGTGACCGCCTCGACGGTGCCGACGGCGGCGCCCGCGTCGATCACGTCGCCCACGCCGTACTGGTCCTCCAGCAGCATGAACATGCCGGCGATGAAGTCCTTGACGAGCTCCTGGGCGCCGAAGCCCACGGCGACGCCGACGATGCCGACGCTGGTGAGCAGGGGCGCGATGGGGACCGACAGCCGGTCCAGGACGGTCAGCACGGCGGTGCCGAGGATGACGACCGAGGCGACCGACCGCAGCACCGAGCCGATGGTCTCGGCCCGCTGCCTGCGCCGTTCGGCGGCGACCGCGTCGAGGCCCTCAAGGGGGATGTTCTGCTTGCCGCGCAGCCGCCCGGCGATCGAGGAGCCGTTGGAGGAGGAGGCGCGGCGCACCACCCGGGTGATCAGGCGGTTGGCCACGTTCCGAGTGACCAGTGCGACGAGCACGACGAGGACGATGGCGATCGCGCCGGCGACCGCGGGAGCCCAGGTGGCGGGCAGGACGGACTGCATGAGATTGCAGATTAGCCCCCCGCCGTTCTCACATCCCTTGGTAAGGCCCGCACTCATGTCGAGAAGTTCCTCTACTCCCGGCACCCCGGTGGGTGTCGGGGTGGGAGTGGGGGCGGGGGCGAGCAGGAACACGGAGTGGATCCCTCCCGGATCGGATAGGTCGGCGAAACGGGCAACTCGCGTTGCCAGTCCATATTGCCGACCGATCCGGCCGCCGTCACATCGCGCCGGGGAAGACGGGGACGCCCGGACCGGGGCCGCGGGGGCCGATCCGGAGACGACCCGGTGGCGGGCTGCTCGGCCGGGGCACGCACCCGGAAGCGTGTCCCGTGCCGTTCCCGGGAGGGATCCCTCCGACCTCCGTCCGGAGGGATCCGGACGGTGGCTTCGTGGGCGCCGTGTAAGGGGACGCGGCGGAAGGGGGCGCCGGACTCTCCTTCACGGCGGGTTTCGGGGAGGTCGGCGAGGTGCCCAGCGTCCGAGGACGCTCCGCACCGGGTCACCCCGCCGCCCCCGTCGGACCGCGGTGGGTGCGGCGGGCGCGGACGGCTGCGACCCCGTCCCCGCCCGCCGCCGGTGTCACTCTCCCACCGCGGCGAGCACGCGTGCGACCTTGGTCGCGGCGCCGGCGGGATCCTCGACCGTGTGCATCCGCTCTCCCCAGGACCACCAGTAGTACACGTCCGGGGGGCGGGGGGCCGTGGCCGGCTGCGCTCGGCAGGTGACGTTCTCCGCCAGGCTGGTCGCGTTCGGGTTGATCACGCGGACAAAGGGACGGCCCGACCGGGTACGCACCAATCGCGCGTGCAGTCCTCGAGAGTCAAGCTCTGACACCAATCGCTCCAGGTGTCCGAAGTCGTCTTCCCCCACCTCGTCCCTCCTCGTTTTTCAGCCGGTACCACACCGAATCCGGTTCGCTTAGCTGCGCGAATCGGTGCTGGTTGGCCAAAGATGACTCACCAGGCGTGAAGGGTCAACGTGGGAAAAACAAGATCGGGATATGCCTTCTCCCAAGCAGGTTGAAAGAAACAGTCCGGTGGAGGACGATCCTTAGCCAATGGCTTCATCTGCACGTTCCGAATAACTCAAACGTGGGTCATTATTCTCGGTAGGCGCAGTGCGACGTGAGAGTCACGCTGTGTCATCTGGTGAGGACCGGTCAAGTGCGCCAGTCAGCCCGGCTGGCCATCAGAGAGGGGCCGGAATGTCCGGCAGGCAGCACAGGGAGACGGAATTAGCGCGGCAGATCCGGGCCCGTGGCCTGGCGGCGGGGCAGGCCCCCGCCCAGATCGCCGAGGAGATCTACGACAAGTGTGGTCCGCAGTTCGGGACCACCCGCATCAAGGGGCATCGCCTCGCCCACGGCGTCGCGCTGGCCGACGTGATCGAGCAGATACGGGCGCTGTTCGAACGCGACGGCAAGGCGGCGCCGGGGATCGGCGAGACGCTCCTGTCCGCGTACGAGAGCGGGCTCAAGCGGCCCGGTCCCGAGTATCTCCACTACCTGTGCTCCGCCTACCGGGTCGAACCGGCCTCTCTCGGCTACGACGGCCCGTGCATCTGCGGCCACGACCACAGGACGCCCGTGGTGGCCGGGAGTGATCTCCAGAACAGAAGACCCGACACTTCCCCCGGGACGCGCGAGCCGCTGAACCGCCCGGCTGGCGGCGACCCCTCCGCGAACGGGGGCGAGGAGGACGAGAACGTGCTACGGAGGACGCTATTACAGCTCCTGGCCGGCGCCGGCGTGACGCTGGACGGCCAGTTGCTCGGATCGGTCGAGAACGTGCGCAGGAGGATGGACGAGACCCTGGTGTCGGCCACCGTCTCACCCGCGATGCTCGACCAGTGGGAGGAAGCCACGCTCGGCTTCGGACGGCAGTACATGAACACGCCGCCGCTGCGCCTGCTGTGCGACGTGCTGCTGGAGTTCAGCGCCGTCCGCAAGGCCATGGAGCATCGCCAGCCCGTCGACCTGCAGGAACGGCTGTGCCGCATGGCGGCCCAACTCGCCGGTCTCAGCGGCATGATCATGGTAAACCTGGGCGACCACAGGATGGCCCGGTCCTTCTTCCGGACGGGCCGGATGGCCGCCGACGACACCGGCGACCGGGCGCTGCGAGCCTGGGTCATCGCCCGGGAAGCGCTGGTGCCGCTGTACTACGGCGATCCGCGTGAGGCGCTGAACCTCGCGCGCAAGAGCCGCGACCTGGCGGGACAGACGCCGTGCGCGGCCCAGGCCATGGCCCCGGTCTTCGAGGCCCGCGCGCTCGCGATGATGGCGGGCGGAGGCAAGAAGGACGTGGTGGACCAGGCCAAGCGGGCGCTGTCGCGGGCCAGGGCGGCGTTCTCCCAGATGACCGCCTCCGAGCAGGACGACGCCACCTTCGGCTACACCGAGCGCCAGCTCTACTTCCACCAGGGCGACGCCCTCGTCAGGCTGGGCCAGCCGATGGAGGCCGACCTCATCCTGGAGCAGGCGCTCACCAAGTACGGCCCGTCCGACTGGCTCGACCCGACGATCATCAAGCTCGACCGGGCCAAGTGCCGCCTGCTGGAGGGCGATGTCGAGGAGGCGCTGCAGATCGCCACGACGGCGCTGACGAGCCTGGGAGAGGGCTGCAGGCCCGACATCCTGATGCAGCGGGCCTACGAGGTGGCCAAGGCGGTCGAGACCAGGGCCCCGGGCCACCCCGCCCTCAAGGAGTATCTGGAGGCGGTGCGCACCGCGTCGGTGACGGCCCCGATCACGGGCGAGGTGCTGTGAGGGTACGCCGCTACCGCTGGTCCGATCTCGAGTCCGTGTGGGCGCTGCACCAGATCTGCCTCGCGCAGGTCGGTCTGGCTCCGGGAGACGGCGTCTACTACGAGGACGACTTCCCTCGGATCAACGAGATCTACCTGGCGGATCGGGGGGAGTTCCTGGTCGGGGAGTCCGATGGCGGGCGGGTGGTCGCCATGGGCGGCCTCCGCCGTATCGACGACCGGACCGCCGAGATGTGCCGCATCCGGGTGCACCCGGAGTTCCAGCGGCGCGGGTTCGGCGCCAGGATCGTCGCGGAACTGGAGGCGCGGGCGATCGCGCTCGGTTACACGCGGCTCCGCGGCGACACCACACTGAACCAGCCCGCCGCGATCGAGCTGTACCGCAAGTACGGCTGGCGCGAGATCAGCCGCGAGGAACGCGGGGGATGTGTGGTGATTTATGGCGAGAAGGAACTGGTCGAAGCGGTGACCCCTTTGTTGAACCAGTACTAATTCAGACTCTTTCGGCATTTGATGTTTGCCCCGTGATGCCACGCCGGAATACTTGCTTCTCGTACCTGTAGTCCCTTTCCTATGGGGTCACGATGAAGAAGATCATCGTTCACAAGCCCGGCACCGTCCGGCTGAGCGGCACGGCCAGCGCCATCCACGAGGGCTGAGGCAGCCGGCCCGTCGCCACCGTCATCGGCCGTGGCGCGGGTTCGGCTCCGGCGAAGGCGCGCGGAGACCCATGATCCGCCCCGGCCGGCCCGGAGGCACCGTACCCTGCAGGGTGACACCGTACGATCCGACCTTCAGGGTCTGACCTCCAGGGATGAAAGATGAGCGAGCGAGTCGACAGGACCGGCGTGGGCCGGGCGCGGGCGGGCGGGCGGCGCCGATGAGTCCCGCGGCGGAGTTCGTGCTGACGCTGTCCTGCCCGGACCGCCCCGGGGTGGTGGCCGCGGTCTCCGGTCTCCTGGCCGGGCACGGCTGCAACATCCTGGAGAGCCAGCAGTTCGGCGACCCCGTCTCCCAGCGGTTCTTCATGCGGGTGCAATTCGCCTCACCGGTCCCCGAGGCCGAGCTCCGTACGGCCCTCGCCGCGCTCGCCCCGGAGTTCGGCATGGAGCCCAAGCTGCGGGACACCGCCGTCAAGCCGCGCGTTCTGGTGATGGTCAGCAAGTTCGGCCACTGCCTCAACGACCTCCTCTACCGGACGCGCTCGGGCCTGCTCGACATCGAGATCGTCGCCGTGGTCTCCAACCACCCCGACATGCGGCCGCTGACCCAGTCGTACGGCATCGACTACCACCACCTGCCGGTCACCGCCGAGACCAAGGCCCGGCAGGAGGCGGAGGTGCTGGCGCTGGTCGACCACTACCGCGCCGACCTGGTGGTGCTCGCCCGCTACATGCAGGTGCTGTCGGAGGACCTCTGCGTCAAGCTCGCCGGCAACGTGATCAACATCCACCACTCGTTCCTGCCGTCGTTCAAGGGCGCCAAGCCGTACCACCAGGCCCACTCGCGCGGGGTGAAGCTGATCGGCGCGACCGCCCACTACGTCACCGCCGACCTCGACGAGGGGCCGATCATCGAGCAGGAGGTGGCGCGGGTCAACCACACCCACTCCGCCGACGACCTGGCCGCCATCGGGCGCGACGTCGAGTGCCAGGTCCTCGCCCGCGCCGTGCGCTGGCACAGCGAGCAGCGGGTCCTCCTCGACGGCCACAAGACCATCGTCTTCCCCCGCTGAGGCCGCCGGTCGTTCCGGCCCTCCCGCCGGGAGACCCGGGGAGGGCCGGAGACCGGGGGAGAACCGGAGAAGAGCCGGGGGAGGGCCGCGTCAGACGGCCAGGCCGGTGTGGTGGGCCAGGAAGGTGAGCTGGTCGGCGGCCAGCTCGACGGTCCTGCTCACCGCGCGGGCGCCGTGGCCCACCTCGGTCTCGTTGCGCAGCAGGATCGGCCGGTCCCCGGCCTGCGCGTGCTGCAGCGCGGCGCACGTCTTCCAGGCGTGCAGCGGGTGGACCCGGGTGTCCGACTGGAAGACGGTGAACAGCGTCGCCGGGTAGGACACGCCCTCCCGGACGTTGTGGTACGGCGAGTAGGCGTGCAGCCAGGCGAACTCGTCGGGCTTCTCGGCCGAGCCGTACTCGACGTTCCAGGTGGCGCCGAGGCCGAACAGCTCGTAGCGGACCATGTCCAGCAGCGGGGCCGAGCAGACGACGGCGGCGTACAGGTCGGGACGCTGGGTGAGCGCCGCGCCGACCAGCAGGCCGCCGTTGGAGCCGCCGGAGATGCCGAGCCGGTCCGGGGTGGTGATCCCGGTGGCGATCAGGTGCTCGGCCGCCGCGTGCAGGTCGTCGAAGACGTTCTGCTTGTTGGCGAGCATCCCCGCGCGGTGCCACTCCTCGCCCTCCTCGCCGCCGCCGCGCAGCTGGGCGATGGCGTAGGCGCCGCCCGCCTCGACCCACGCCAGGATGGAGGCCGAGTAACCCGGCGACATCGACAGGCCGAAGCCGCCGTAGCCGTACAGGATGGTCGGGCGCGGGCCCTCGGCGCCGGGCTTGCTGATCACCAGCATGTGGACCTCGGTGCCGTCGGCCGAGCGGTAGGCCACCTGCTCGGTGTGGACGGCGGGCACCTCGACGACGCCGGGGGAGGCGGCCCACAGCGTGGTCTCGCCGGTGCGGGCGTCGTAGCGCTGGATGGTCGGCGGGGTGGTGTTGTCGGTGTAGCCGAACCACGCCTCGTGGCCGCCCTCGGGGCGCTCGGTGATGCCGCCGATGGTGCCCAGGCCGGGCGTGGGCACCTCCCCGACGCGCTCGCCGGTCGCCAGGTCGTGAACGGTGATCTCGCTGATCGCGTGGCGGGTCCAGCCGACGAGCATGACCGGCCGGTCGAGGTCGTCGAGGATCGCGTAGTCGGTGAGCACCGCCTCGGGGTCCTGCGGGATCAGGTCGCGCCACTGCTCGGCCAGCGGCTCCGAGGGGTCGGTCACGCAGATCCGGCCGCGCGGCGCGTCGCGGTCGGTGAAGACGTACAGCAGGCCGTCGCGGCCGAAGTGCAGCGCGGTCTGGGCGTCCACGCCCTCCTGGACGACGGTCAGCTCGGGCGAGTCGGGGGTGGAGGCGGACAGGTCGGCCACCCACAGGTCGTTGCGCGGCGCGGTGCCGCGGGAGGCGGAGATCTGCAGCCGGCGGCCGTCGCGCGAGACCGCCACCCCGTAGTAGTTGGTCTTCTCCATCCCCTCGCCGAAGATCAGCACGTCGTCCTCGGTGGAGGTGCCGACCCGGTGGAGGTAGACGCGGCGGTGGAACTGCTCCTCGCCCTCGGGGACCTCCGTGGAGGGGAGCCGGCGCACGTAGTAGAAGGCCTCCCCGCCGGGCAGCCAGGCCACCGGGGAGTAGCGGCACCGGTCGATCGGCCCCTCGATCCGCTCTCCCGTCGCGACGTCCATGAGGTAGAGGCTGGACTCCTCGTCGCCGCCCACCGAGACCTGGTAGGCGAGCAGACGGCCCTCCTTGTCGGGCTGCCAGGCGTCGAGGGTGGTGAGCCCGGTCGGGTCGATCGCCATCGGGTCGAACAGCGCCCGCTCCGCGCCGCCGGGATCGGCGGTGTAGAGCACCGCGTGCTCCTGGTCGGGGGTGCGGCGGGTGAAGAACGCCCGGTTCCCGCGCCAGACCGGAGCCCCCACCGAGCCGGACCGGAGCAGCTCGGCGATCCGCGACCGGAACGCCTCACGTCCGGGCAGGGCGCTCATCTCGGCCGCGAACAGCTTCTCCTGCGCGGCCAGCCACCCCTCGGTGGCGGGGTCGTCGGGATCCTCCAGCCACCGGTAGGGATCGGAGACGGGGGTGCCGTGCAGGTTCTCGACGATGTCGTCACGGCTGGCTGGAGGGTAGGGCTGTCGCGTCATGGCAGGAACCCTACGACCTCCGGCGGCGTCCCGGCATCACCAGCGCGCCGGGCGGAACCGATGCGCCGGAAGAGGAGTTAAAAACTGGTAATGCGGGCATAAAACGTACCAGGCGTCTCTCCAGCCTTTTATGGGTGGCGGGAACGACGATGCAGAAGCCAAACTTGGTGAAGGACGGCGCCGGGGTGACCATCCGCTGGGCCGTCCGGCGGAGGTCATCGTGACGGAAACATCCGGGCCTCAGGAGGGGCCGCCAGTCGGGGTACGCCACGGCGTGCCCTCTCACATGACGACCCTGACGACGTGTGCGGCGGGAGATGCTCGCTGATGCGCCAGGTCCTGCTCTTGAACGCCACCTACGAACCCCTGACCACGCTTTCCCTGCACCGGGCCGTCGTGCTCGTGCTGCGGGAGAAGGCCGACGTCGTGCACCGTGACGGGCAGGGCGCCGTGATCCGCTCGGCGAGCCGTATCCTCGACGCGCCCTCGGTGATCAGGCTGCGCAGGTACGTCCGCATTCCGTACCGGTCGCGGATCCCGCTGACCCGGACCGCGCTGATGCGCCGCGACGACCACCGCTGCGCCTACTGCGGCCAGCGGGCCGAGACCATCGACCACGTGATCCCGCGCTCCCGGGGCGGCACCCACACGTGGGAGAACTGCGTGGCCTCGTGCATGCCGTGCAACCACCGCAAGGCCGACCGGATGCTGGAGGAGCTGGGATGGACGCTCAGCGTCGCCCCGGTGGTGCCGCACGGCGTCCACTGGCGGCTGATCGGCGCGCACAACGTCGGCGACCCCCTGTGGGCCCCCTATCTCGCGGAGAGCGCGGCGTGAGCGTTCGCGGGGCCACGGGGTGACGGCCGGATGACCTGGACGTTCACCTCGGACGTCGAGGAGTACGCCAGGGCGGCGGAGCCGCTGCTGCTGCGCGACCCGGTCCGCAACACCATGCCGCTCACGGTCCTGCGCGCCATACGCGCCGGGCTGTGGGGCGAGGACCTGCTGCTGGGCTGGCTGGAGCGGGGCGGCGAGGTCGTCGCGGCGGCGAGCCAGACGCCGCCCCGCCCCCTGCTGCTCCCCGACGTCCCCGCCGACGCCGTGCGCGACCTGGCCACCCGGCTCATCGAGGCGGAGCGGCGGGTGCCCGGCGTCTCGGGGCCGGCGGAGGCGGCCGAGGCGTTCGCCGCCGCCTGGTGGCGGCCGGAGGCGGGGCGCCGCTCCGAGCGCCTCTACCGGATCGGCACCCTCCGCGCGCCGTCGCCCGCCGCCGAGGGCGCCGCCCGCACCGCCGTCGCCGCCGACCTCGACCTGCTCGTCGCCTGGAACGCCGCCTTCCAGGAGGAGGAGCACGAGTCCGTGGCGTTCGACCTGACGCCGCTGGTGGCCAGCAGGATCACCCGGGAGGAGTTCCTGCTGTGGGAGGTGGGCGGCGAGCCGGTCGCGTTCGCCGGGGTCTCGGCGCCCCTCGCGGGCGTGTCCAGGATCGGCCCCGTCTACACGCCGCCCGCCCTCCGCCGCCGCGGGTACGGCACGGCCGTCACCCACGCCGCGACGGCCGGGGCGCTCGCCGGGGGCGCCACCGAGGTGCTGCTCTTCACCAACCTGGCCAATCCCACGTCCAACGCGATCTATCAGGCGATCGGGTACGTCCCCGTCGCCGACTACGCCTCCGTCGCGTTCGCGTGAGTACGCTTGTGTGCCATGCCGCGCTATGAATTCCGCTGCCGCTCCTGCGGCTCCTCTTTCGAGGTCTCCCGGCCGATGGCCCGCTCCGACGAGCCCGCCTCCTGCCCGCGGGGGCACGACGACACCGTCAGGCTGCTGTCCACGGTCGCCGTCACCGGCGCGTCCGGCGGCGCCGCCCCCCGCCCCGCCGGTGGCGGAGGCGGCTGCTGCGGGGGCGGTTGCTGCGGCTGACCGTCCCGGCTCCGCCTGACGCAACCCGGGGGTCCGTCCACCCTTGGAGGGACCGCCTCGGCTCCGCCTGACGCAACCCGGGGCGGCCGGCCCTCGGCAGGGACCGCCCCGGGCGGCGTCGGGGCGCTGTTCCCGCGGCCCCCGGCGCGCGGGGCCCGCGGGACGGCGCCGGTGGGTGTCAGGCCGCCCGCTTGCCCTGGAAGGGCAGGAAGTCGGTGGCGAGGTGCGGCCGGGCGGGGACGAAGGTCGGCTCGGTGGCGATGATCCGGTCGAACCGGAAGGCCCGGATGCCGCGCCGCAGCCGGCACATGCCCACGAGATACCAGTGATCGCGGTGGACCATGCACGTCACCGGGTCGACCTCGCGGACGGTGATGCGGCCTGACACGTCCCGGTAGTGCAGGCGGACCACCATGCGCGAGGTGATGGCGGCCGCGATGGTCCGGGCCCGGTCGGCCACCGCGTCGGGCATCGGTTCGGTGAGGGTCGCCAGCGTGGTGGCGACGACCTCGTCGTCGAGGTGGAGCTGTTCGAACGCGTGGCGCAGGCCGAGGCGGGCGGCGGTGGCCTGCGGGCCCGAGCCGAGGTGGGCGAGGGACAGGGCGAGGGCGGCGATTTCGGCGGTCGTCAGCGGGTTGGCAGGGGATTTCGTGACGTTTGCCATGTCTTCATGGTACGTCCGAACACCGACATTTTTCGAAAATCCTCTCGGATGCGATGGGACGTATCCGAGAGGATTCCGAGGTCGGAGCGACGGCTGCGACAACCCCGGCGAGGCGCCGGGGGGAACCGGGGACGATCAGCGCGACAGCTGCGACAGGTCCCGCGAGGCGCCGGTGGAGGCCGAGGTGGTCAGCGCGGCGTAGGCCTGCAGGGCGGCGCTCACCGGGCGGTGGCGGTCACGCGGCCGGTAGCCGCCCAGCTCGGCCAGGAGCCGCTGCCGGCGGGCCGACAGCTCCTCCTCGGAGACCTTCAGCTCGATCGAGCGGCCCGGGATGTCGATCTCGACGAGGTCGCCGTCCTCGACCAGGGCGATGAGGCCGCCCTCGGCCGCCTCCGGGGAGGCGTGGCCGATGGACAGCCCGCTGGTGCCGCCGGAGAAGCGGCCGTCGGTGACCAGCGCGCACGCCTTGCCCAGGCCCCTGCCCTTCAGGAACGAGGTGGGGTAGAGCATCTCCTGCATGCCCGGCCCGCCCTTGGGACCCTCGTACCGGATCACCACGACGTCCCCGGCCTTGACCCGGTCGCCGAGGATGCCCTCGACGGCCTCCTCCTGCGACTCGAACACAACGGCCGGCCCGGTGAACCTCCAGATCGACTCGTCCACCCCGGCGGTCTTGACGATGCAGCCGTCGACGGCGATGTTGCCGTAGAGGACGGCCAGGCCCCCGTCGCGGGTGTAGGCGTGCTCCAGGTCGCGCACGCAGCCCCCCGCCCGGTCCAGGTCGAGCGACTCCCAGCGGGAGTCCTGGGAGTAGGGCTTGACGGTGCGCACGTTGCCCGGGGCGGCGTGCCACAGCTCCAGGGCCTCGGGCCGGACGTTCGCCGAGCACGGGTCCCAGGCGTCGAGGACGTCGCCCAGGGTCCCGCCGGAGACGGACCGCGCGTCACGGTGGATCAGCCCGGCGCGGTCCAGCTCGCCGAGGATGGCGGGGATGCCGCCCGCGCGGTGGACGTCCTCAACGTGGTACTCGGAGGTGGCCGGGGCCACCTTGCACAGGCACGGCACCCGCAGGGAGATCTCGTTGATCTCCTTGAGGCCGAAGTCGACCCCGGCCTCGCGGGCCGCGGCGAGGATGTGCAGGATCGTGTTGGTCGAGCCGCCCATCGCCACGTCCAGCGCCATGGCGTTCTCGAACGCGTCCTTGGTGGCGATGTTGCGCGGCAGGACGCTCTCGTCGCCGTCCTCGTAGTAGCGGCGGGTGATCTCCACCAGCTGCCGCCCGGCGTCCTCGAACAGCTTCTTGCGCGCCGTGTGCGTGGCCAGGATCGTGCCGTTGCCCGGCAGCGCCAGGCCGATGGCCTCGGCGAGGCAGTTCATCGAGTTGGCGGTGAACATCCCGCTGCACGAGCCGCAGGTCGGGCAGGCGCTCTCCTCCATCTCCAGCAGCTCGGCGTCCGAGACGCTGTCGTCGGCGGCCGCCACCATGGGGTCGATCAGGTCGAGCTTGCGGCCCGGCGTCTTGCCGGCCTCCATCGGGCCGCCGGAGACGAAGATCGTGGGGATGTTGAGCCGGAAGGCGGCCAGCAGCATGCCCGGGGTGATCTTGTCGCAGTTGGAGACGCAGATCAGGGCGTCGGCGCAGTGCGCGTTGACCATGTACTCGACCGCGTCGGCGATCAGCTCGCGGCTGGGCAGCGAGTACAGCATGCCGCCGTGGCCCATGGCGATGCCGTCGTCGACCGCGATCGTGTTGAACTCGCGCGGGATCGCGCCCGCCTCGCGGATCGCCCCGGCCACCACGTCGCCGACCTCGCGGAGGTGGACGTGCCCGGGGACGAACTGGGTGAAGCTGTTGGCCACCGCGATGATCGGCTTGCCGAAGTCATCGCCCGCCACGCCCGTCGCCCGAAGCAGGGCCCGGGCTCCGACCATGTTCCTGCCGTGGGTGACCGTACGTGACCTGAGGGCGGGCATGAGGCTTCTCCCATCATCGCGACCGTGTCCTCAAATGGTACGGCCACCTCCCAGTGCGTGAGACGTCGTGTCCATTCCACGAGACGGAGGTGTCACAACGCGGGACGGTCCCGCGTCCCGCGGCCCCTCACGGGGAGGGGCCGGGGGGAGAAGCGCGTGACGGGGGCCCGGGGGCGGTCAGTCCTCGGGGTAACGGGCGGGCAGCACCTCGGCGGCGGCGCGGTAGATCATGTCGATCTCCTCCGCGGTCAGCGACCGCTCCCGCTTGGTGATCCACTTGCGGACGCGGCTGCCGTCGAAGACGTCCACCTCGCGGACGTTGAGGATCTTCCACGGGATCGCCGGGCCGTAGATGGCGAGGGAGGGGATGATCGTGATCTCGCGGCCCAGCGCCTTGCCGATCAGCTCGCTCGCCTGGGCCGCCTCCCAGCGCGCCTCGTCGAGGCGGGGCTTCTGGTTGAACGGGCCGTGGAACAGCTTGCGGTGCGACTGGACGCGGACCGGCAGGCGCTTGTCCCACTTCTCGGAGTCGACGGCGTAGACGCCGGTGGGGCCGACGACCAGGTGGTCGATCTGGGCCTCGCTGCTCGGGATGGCCCGGGCGTGCAGGGTGCGGTAGCCGCGCCGTTCCAGCCCCTTGAGCTGCGCCTCCGTGCGCCGTTCCGCGACCGAGGCGCGCCGCCAGGCGGGCACGGTGGAGTGCGAGCGGGCGCGGACCACGGTGTCGGCGATCGCCGCGAGCACGGCGGCGGTGAGGCCCAGCCGCCAGCTCGCCAGCAGCACCCCCGCGACGACGCCCACGATGACGGCGATCAGCGCGCGCCGGCGCAGGTGGCCGTACCTGGGGTCGTCGAACAGCTCGCGCAGGGAGGCGCGCCTGACGGGCACGGGCTCGGGCTCTGGCGCGGTGGGTCGGGGCGCCGGCCTGTCGTCGGCCGACCGGTCACTGACCCAAATCGGTGACGCGTTGTTACCGTCTTCTGGTACCTGGCCGGAATCCACGTAACTCACGGTAGCTGACGCCCCCAGGGGTGCCTAGTATTGGGTTTCTCATACTTTTGTGACCGTCATTGCCCGCTTGGGCCGCAGGCAACCGGGTATCTACATATTTCCTCTCTAGAGAACCCGGTGTCACCGGCCGCCGCGCGGACAGCGCGCACGTGCGTGATCTTAGCGCCCCGGCCGCCGGTGAAGCCCCGTGCCGGACCGCGGCGTCCGCCGAAACCGGTACGTGGTACTCGGGTTTCTGATATGACATGCGTTCCTTTCCCGATATCGGGTAAAGGCCCGGGTCGGGCCGGAGTCGGCCCTGCCGTTCATATTTCGCGGGGGGAATGGTGCGAAAGGCGCCGGACCAGGCGTTCGCCTATCTCACGGGCCTCCTGGCCGAGGCGCGCGACAGGAGTGGTCGCGCGGACCGCAGGGCCGCCGCCCTGGCCGGGACGGCCCTCATCGGCGGGCTGACGGCCGCTCGGCTGACGCCGCGCGACCTCCCGGCCGAGGTGAGCTGGCTGTGGTGGGCGGGCCTGTTCCTGTGCGCGATGGCGATCGTGACGCTCGCCGCCGCGCTCTGGCCGTACAGCGCCCGCCTCGCCGCGCGGGCCGTGGAGCGCCGCCGCTTCTACTCGGCCCGGGTGTCCGCGCCGCGCCCGTCCTCCGACGGGGCGTTCCCCGCCGGCGCCTTCCGCGCCGGTCCGCGCGCCGCCGGCCCGGCCGACGACTCCCGGGCCGGGGCCTTCTCCGAGAGCGCCCTCGCCGAGCTGCGCGCCCGCACCGCCGGCCGGGACGCGGGCCGGGACGGGGCCCGGGACGCGACGGTCCAGGTCGACCGGCTGGTGCGTCGGGCCGGCCGGCTCGGCGCCGTCGCCGACGTCAAGCAGCGCTACGTCCACCGGGGCCTGGTCCTGCTGCTGCTCGCGGCCTCCTGCTGCCTGGTCTCGGCGGTGGCCGGCGAGCTGATGACGTCGTGGGACCTGTCCGGCAGGCCCATGGCCCCGCCGCCCGTACGGCAGGCCGAGCCTCCGCCCTGGCGCTGCGACCCGGTGGACGGCTGCGGACGCCCGCTCTGATCGGGGCTCCGGCTGCGGACGTCCGCGCCGGTCAGAGCTCCAGGAGGCCCGCCAGGTGCGCGGCGATGTCCGCCAGCAGCGTCGAGGGCGCCACCGGGACGCCCGCGACGGCCGAGAACAGACTGGGCAGGCCGGGCAGCGGGAAACCGTCCTCGGCGGACGCCGCGGCGCCCACGTCGTTCTTGGACAGGACGGCCCGGCTGCGCTCCCAGGCGTCGAGGACCTCCTCGGGGGAGGGGACGCCGAACCCGTGGCCCACCGGGGCGGCGTGGCGCAGCCGTACGAGGGGCGTCTCGGCGAAGGCCAGGGCCATCCGGGCGCGCAGGGCGAGGTCGTCGCGGACGTGGGGCCCGACCCAGTCCATCGCGGTGCAGGGGTTGCGGCAGGAGGTCACGCAGGTGGCCAGGGCGCCCGCCACCTGGCTGTGCTGGCGGTCGAAGTAGGCCCGCCACCCCTCGGCGGGTTCCCCGGCCACCCGCAGGGTCCGGTTGGCGGCCGACTGCTCGGACTTGGTGTGGTCGCACTCGCGGTCGCCGATCACGCCGAACCTGCTGCCCGGCGCGCTCAGCCCCACCGGCCAGCGGGCGGGGTCGCCCGCGTTGCCGAGCGCGGGCTCGAAGGCGAGCAGCGGGAGATACTCGCTGGCGATGTGCAGGGCGGCCACCATGGAGCTCAGCTCGCGCCGGTGCCACCGGACGGCGATCACCTCCAGCAGCAGCCCGTAGGCCGGGCGCAGCGACGCGAGCGCGCCACGCGGCTGCTCCCGGGGCGTCTGGGGCATGGTGCAGGCCCGCGCGCGCCGCCGCAGGTCGGCGGGTACGCCGCGCGCCTCGGCCGCGAAGTCCTCGGCGTCGAGCGAGAGCAGCCGCTGGCCGAACTCGCACACGGTCTCGACGGCGCCCGCCTCCCCGATCACCTCCGGGGCGAGCGCCCCGACGTCGCCGAAGGCGTACCTCCGCGCCAGGGAGACGAGAAGGTCGCGCGCCGATTCCACCTGATCACCTTTCGGAGTCGCCGATGCCGGGAATGTCGCCCACACGGACCGCGCCCCCGCCACGAAGGGCGGGGCGCGGCCGGGACGCGCGGGTCAGGACGCCGCGGCGGCGTCCTTGGCCTGGGCGCGCAGGGCGCGGCCGATGCCGTCGGCGCCCTCCAGCAGCAGGCGCCGCAGGGCCTGCGGGGGCTGCTCCGCCGAGATCAGGTCCTGGGTCCTCGCCACGGTCTGCGGGGAGATGGCCAGGGCCGGGTAGCAGCCGACGGCGAAGTTCTGCGCCGAGTCGAAGGTCCAGGTGCTCCAGATGTGGACGATCTGCTCGAAGTACTTCGCCCCGTACGGCTCCAGCAGGTCCGGGTGGTTCGGGTCCATGAAGCCGAGGATGGTCGAGCGGAGCATCGCGCCGCTCAGCCTGCCCTCGGTCATGGTCGCCCACGCCTTGGCCTTGCCCTGGGGCGTCGGGAGCGCGGCGCGGCAGCGCGCGGCGGAGCGCTCGCCGGTGGCGGTGGAGTCGCGCATCAGCTCCTCGGCGATGTCCTCCTCGCCGAGCACGCCGCCGGAGACCAGGGCCTGGATCAGGGTCCAGCGCAGGTCGGCGTCGACGGTCAGCCCGTCGAGCACGGCCGTGCCGTCCAGCAGGCCCGACAGGAACGACAGGTCCTCGGCGGAGGTCGCCACGGAGGCCAGGGCGTTGACGTAGGCGAGCTGGTGGTCGGAGCCGGGCTCGGCGCCGGCGACGAGGGAACGCAGGCCGGAGGCCAGCAGGGCGAGGCCCTCGGCGCGCCAGGCGGGGTCGGCGTACTGCTGGACGGCCTGGCGGGCCTGGCGGAGCACGGCCTGGGCGACCGAGATGTCCTTGATCGACGCGATGCCGGAGAGCGCCAGGGCCACGTAGTCGCGGGCGGGCATCTCGGCGTCGCGGGTCATGTCCCAGGCGGCCGACCAGCACAGGGCCCGCGGCAGCGACTCGGTGAACCTGTTGATGCCGCCCTCGACCAGCGTCCGCAGCGAGCGCTCGTCGAGCCGGAGCTTGGCGTAGGTCAGGTCGTCGTCGTTGAGCAGCACCAGGTCCGGCTGGACCTCGCCGACCAGCTCGGTCACGGCCGTGCGCGCGCCGACCACGTCGAGCTCGACGCGCCTGGTGCGGACCAGCTCCTCGCCGCGCAGGGAGTACAGGCCGACGGCGACGCGGTGCGAGCGCAGCGTCGGGTACTCGGCCGGGGCCTCCTGCAGCACCTCGAAGGAGGTGAAGCGGCCCTCGTCGTCGGTGGTGAACGACGGGCGCAGCGTGTTGACCCAGGCGGTCTCCAGCCACTCCTTGGACCAGGACGACAGGTCGCGGCCCGAGGTGCGCTCCAGCGCCCCCAGCAGGTCGGCGAGCGTGGTGTTGCCCCAGGCGTGCTCGTTGAAGTAGTCGCGGACGCCGGCCAGGAAGTTGTCCAGGCCGACGTAGGCCACGAGCTGCTTGAGCACCGAGGCGCCCTTGGCGTAGGTGATGCCGTCGAAGTTGACCTCGACCGCCTGCATGTCGACGATGTCGGCGGCGATCGGGTGGGTCGAGGGGAGCTGGTCCTGCCGGTAGGCCCAGGCCTTCTCCACGTTGGCGAAGGTGGTCCAGGCGCCCTGGCCCCAGCGGGTGGCCTCCGACTGGCAGAGCACCGAGGCGTAGGTGGCGAACGACTCGTTCAGCCACAGGTCGTCCCACCAGCGCATGGTGACCAGGTCGCCGAACCACATGTGCGCCATCTCGTGCAGGATCGTCTCGGCGCGGCGCTCGATGATCGCGTCGGTGACGCGGGAGCGGAAGACGTAGTCCTCCAGGAAGGTCACGCAGCCGGCGTTCTCCATCGCGCCCGCGTTGAACTCCGGCACGAACAGCTGGTCGTACTTGCCGAACGGGTAGCGGATCCCGAAGACCCGGTGGAAGAAGTCGAAGCCCTGCCGGGTGACCTCGAAGATGTTGTCGGGGTCGAGGTGCTCGGCGAGCGAGGCCCGGCAGTAGATGCCCAGCGGGATGCCGTCGTGCTCGGAGGTCACCTTGTGGTACGGCCCGGCGCACAGCGCGGTGATGTAGGTGCTCATCACCGGCGTGGCGGGGAAGTGCCAGCGCTTGGCGTCCTGCAGGGCGCCGTGCTTGCCGCGGTGCCCCTCCAGCTCCTGGACCTCGTCGGGCGCGGCGTTGGAGACGACCTCCCAGTGCGAGGGCGCGAGCACGGTCAGCTCGAAGGTCGCCTTGAGGTCGGGCTGGTCGAAGCAGGCGTACATCCGGTGGGCGTCGGCCGTCTCGAACTGGCTGTGCAGGTAGACGTTCTTGTCGACGGGGTCCACGAAGCGGTGCAGGCCCTCGCCGGTGTGCGAGTAGCGGCAGTCGGCGTCGACGCGCAGCTCGTTGACCTCGGCGAGGTCCGGGAGCGGCAGCCGCCCGGTCTCCGGGTCGTAGGCGCTCACGTCCAGCTCGACGCCGTTCAGCACCGCCGAACGGATCCTGGCGTCGGCCAGCTCGATGAACGTCCCGGCACCGGCCCGCTCGCTGGTGAAGCGGACCGTGGTGACGCTCTCGAAGCGCTCCTCACCCTCGGTCAGGTCGAGCTCCACCGCGTACGACTGCACGCTGAGCAGCCGCGCGCGCTCGCGGGCCTCGTCACGGGTCAGATTGCCTGCCACCACAGCTCCCTCGTCACAACTCCTCCGCTCCCTTGCGAAGGGTCCATCGAATCCTGCCATGCGGGGCGGGGGAACGCCGCCTCGGGGACCGCGGGTCGGCCGGTCGCCTCATTCGAGGATAAAGCGGCCGGTGGACGTGGGGGCGGACCGGAACGGAGTCGAAGGGTGGACCGGAACGGTGCCGGGGGCCGGGCCGGAATAGGGGGCTCGGCGTACCGGGTTGTCGCCGGATGAACGAGTCTCACGACCAGAGAGCTGAAGAGATGACCGAGCGCACTCCCGTCGACCTGTGGTTCGACCCCTTCTGCCCGTACGCCTGGATAACGTCGCGCTGGCTGCTGGAGGTGGCGAAGGTGCGGCCCATCGAGCCGCGCTGGCACATCATGAGCCTCAACGTCCTCAACGAGGACAAGGACGTCCCCGAGACCTACCGCGAGATGATCGCCAGGGCCATCGGCCCGGTCCGGGTGGTGGCGGCCGTGCAGGAGAAGTACGACTCCGACACCGTCGGCCGCCTCTACACCGAGCTCGGCGTCCGTTTCCACAACCAGGGCATGCTCAAGCAGCTCGACCGGCTCCGCGAGACGGTCGAGGAGGCCCTGGAGGCCGCCGGCCTCGACCGCGGGTTCGCCGACGCGATGGACTCCGAGGACCACGACGACCTCGTGCGGGCCTCGCACGAGGACGGCATCGGCCGGGTCGGCCAGGAGGTCGGCACGCCGGTGATCTCCGTGGAGGGCGTCGCGTTCTTCGGGCCGGTCATCACGCCCGCGCCCAAGGGAGAGGACGCCGGCCGGCTCTGGGACGGCGTCCGCCTGGTGGCCGGCACCGACGGCTTCTTCGAGATCAAGCGCTCCCGCACCCGGCCGCCGATCTTCGACTGACCGCGCGGTGGCCTCCGGTCCTCCCCGGCGCGGAGGGGAGGACCGGAAGCCGCTCTTCGGTGCTTCCGAAATATCCCCAATATTACGAATCTTGAATGATGTCGGTCATTCGTCGCCGGACGGCGCGCTTCGCCGTACGCTCGGGGGCACAGACGGCCGAGCGCCCGCCGCGGCGAGGGGCCCGCGTCCGGCCCGCGCCTGACGCCGCGCGACCCGCCCCTCGCCTGACCTGCCGGGCTCTCGCCTTATGACGATCCGCGCGCGAGGATGAGAGTCATGCGTCATCTTTATCTGAACGGAGCCTGGCAGCCGTCCGCGTCGGGCGAGGGCATCGACGTCGTCAACCCCGCGACCGAGGAGACGGTCGACAGGGTGCCGGCCGGGGCCGCCGCCGACGTCGAGGCCGCCGTGGCCGCCGCCCGGGCGGCCCTGCCCGCGTGGTCGGGCACGGCCCCCGCCGACCGCGGCAAGGTCCTCGCCGCCGCCGCCGACCTGATACGTCAGCGCTCCGACCAGATAGCCAGGATCATCGCCACCGACATGGGCGCGCCGTACGGCGTGGCGATGAAGGTGCAGACGCTGATGCCCGCCGGGGTGCTGGCCTCCTACGCCGAGCTCGCCGCCGCCTACGACTTCGAGGGCGAGCGGGTCGGCAACTCCCGGATCTTCCGGGAGCCGGTCGGCGTGGTGGCCGCCATCACGCCGTGGAACTACCCCCTCCACCAGATCCTGTGCAAGGTCGGTCCGGCGCTCGCCGCCGGCTGCACGGTGGTGCTCAAGCCCAGCGAGGTGGCGCCGCTGGCGGCCTTCGCGCTGGCCGGGATCTTCGACGAGGTCGGGCTGCCCGCCGGGGTGTTCAACATGGTCAGCGGGTACGGCCCGACCATCGGCGAGGCGCTGGTCTCCCACCCGGACGTGGACATGGTGTCGTTCACCGGCTCCACCCGGGCGGGCCGGCGGGTCGCGGCGCTGGCGGCCGAGGGGGTCAAGCGGGTGGCCCTGGAGCTCGGCGGCAAGTCGGCCAGCGTGATCCTGCCGGACGCCGACCTCGCCACGGCGGTCAAGGTGACCGTGGCCAACGCCTTCCTCAACTCCGGGCAGACCTGCTCCGCCTGGTCCCGCATGATCGTCCACCGCGACCGGTACGACGAGGCCGTCGAACTGGCCGCCCGGGCCGCCGCGAAGTACACCGTCGGCGACCCCTTCGACGAGAGCACCCGCCTGGGCCCGCTGGTCTCGGCCGCCCAGCGCGACCGGGTCGTCCGCTACATCAACCGCGGCCAGGAGGAGGGGGCGCGGCTCATCACCGGCGGCGTCGACCGGCCCCTGGAGCGGGGCTTCTATGTCGAGCCCACCGTGTTCGCCGGGGTCGAGCCGGGGATGGTGATCGAGCAGGAGGAGATCTTCGGGCCGGTCCTGGCGGCCATCCCCTACACCCGCGGCGAGGACGAGGCCGTGGCCATCGCCAACGGCACGCCGTACGGCCTGGCCGGCGCGGTGTGGGCGGGCACCGAGGAACAGGGCGTCGCCGTCGCGCGCAGGCTGCGCACCGGCCAGGTGTCCGTCAACGGCGGTCAGTTCAACCCCCGGGCCCCCTTCGGGGGGTACAAGCAGTCGGGGCTGGGCCGCGAGCTGGGCGTGTTCGGCCTGGAGGAGTACCTGGAGGTCAAGTCGGTCCAGCTCTGACCGGCGACCCGCGCGGCGGTAAGGGTGACGGCCGCCGGGACGACGCGGAGACGCGGCCGGACCCGGCCGCGGAACAGGGTCGTCGCGGCGGCCCACGCGGGGTAGACCCGCCTGGGCAGTCTCCTCGAAGGGGCACGGTAACGGCATGAGACCGAGCACCGCGCGCGTCGGCGCGTTCGATCTGGTGATCGCCGCGGGCGGGCTGATCCTGCTGCTGCTGGCCGTACAGAACCTCGGACCGGCCCTGGCCGCGTTCCGCGGCGACGGCGCCTGGGGCACCTTCACCGCCCACCGGGTCGAGTGCGTCCAGCACCCCGGCCACGAGCAGTGCACCTGGCTGGGGGAGTTCCGCGCCGGCCGGACGGTCCGTCCCGAGGTGGCGTTCTACGGCGGCGAGCGCGGGTCGTTCACCCCGGGTCAGGCGGCGCGGGCCTTCGACACCGGCCGCCGGGGCCACGTCTACGGCCCCGGCGGGTCCAACGAGTGGATCGCCGTCGCACTGCTCATGCTGGCCGGTCTCGGCCTGGCGTCCAGGCCGCTGTGGCGCCTGCGTCGCCTGCGGCGCGCGCGGCGGCCGGCCGGCGAGCCCGGCGCGGGCCCGCGAACGGACGCCGGGTCGCCAACGGACACCGGGCCGTGAACGGACGCCGACCCGTGAACCGGGCCGGCCCGTCAGCCGTCACCGGTTCGTGAACCGGTGACGGCCCGGGTGGCGGCGCCGGCCGGTGGGCGAGGCCGGTCCCTCCCGCGGGCCGGAGCCGGTCAGGGAGTCTGGAGCAGGACCTTGCGGGCGGCGTCCTTGGGCAGGCGGTCGACGTAGAGCATGCCGTCGAGGTGGTCGGTCTCGTGCTGGAAGCAGCGCGCGAGCAGGCCGCGGGCCCTGACCCGGACCGGACGGCCCAGGCGGTCGAAGCCCTCGACGGTGACACCGGCGGCGCGGGGGGTCCGGGCGTAGATCGGGGTTCCGGTCTCGCGGCCGGGGACCGACAGGCAGCCCTCCTCGTCGAGGACCTCTGCAGGGTCGTCCACGGTCAGCACGGGGTTGACCACGTGCCCCTTGCGGTTGCTGCAGTCGTAGACGAACAGCCTCTTCGACACGCCGATCTGCGGGCCGGCGAGGCCGACGCCCTGCGCGGCGTACATCGCGGCGAACATCTCGTCGATCAGGCGGCGCAGGTCGCGGTCGAAGTCCGTGACGGACTCGGCGGGCGTGCGCAGGACCGGATCTCCGATCACTCGGATGTCACGCATGTGGGATTCTCTCTCGTGGACCCTGTAAGGGGTGCGTTGGCATACCGGTCATTACCTTAGCCGGGGGGCGGGTCGGCGGGGCGACATACACCTGCGAAACTGGGCGGGTGCGTGTCTACATCGGTGCCGACCATGCCGGCTATGAACTCAAGAACCGCGTCGTCTCCTGGCTCAAGGAGAACGGCCACGAGGTGACCGACTGCGGTCCGTTCGTCTATGACGCCGAGGACGACTACCCGCCGTTCGTGCTGCGCGCCGCGGAGGGCGTCGCGGGAGAGCCGGGCAGCCTGGGGGTCGTGATCGGCGGCTCCGGCAACGGCGAGCAGATCGCCGCCAACAAGGTGCGCGGCATCCGCGCCGCCCTGGCCTGGAACGACGACACCGCCAAGCTCGCCCGCGAGCACAACGACGCCAACGTGATCAGCCTCGGCGCCCGGATGAACAGCGAGGAGGAGTCGCTCCGGTTCGTGGAGATCTTCCTCGGCACGCCGTACTCGGGCCTGGAGCGGCACAGCCGCCGGATCGCGCAGATCGGCGCGTACGAGACCGGCGGCGGCCTTCCGCCGATGCCGTAGACCGGCCGCGGTAGACCGCGCCCGGTCACCCGCGGCGCGGCTCCCCGCGCGGGCGGTCCCCGCGCCGGGGCTCCCTGCGCGGCGTCTCGTCGCGCAGGGGCCGCGCGTCGGCGCCCTCCTGCTGTTCCCGGGTGGGCCGGGAGACGTCCCGGGCCCGCATCGCGGTGAGCGCGGTGATCTGCAAGCTCTGCAGTGCCATGCCCTTCACCGTAGCCGCGGTCCGCGGCCCGCGGAACGGCTCAGAAGACCAGACCGGCCCAGGGGGCCGGCTCCCAGGACATCGCCAGCGACAGCTCCCGTACGGCCCCCGCCCGCGACTCGCGCACCAGTCCCGCCGACCGCAGCGGCGTCAGCGGGCGGCCGCCCAGATAGGCCGCGCCGAGCGCGGCCACGGGGAGCGACACCTCCGCCGGGTCGCCGGTGGGCACGCACCGGACGCCGGAGGGGCCGGCCGTCAGCCGCAGGCGGCCCTCGTTCCACGGGCACACGGGGTCGGCGATCTCGACCACCACGTCCACCGGCGCCGAGTAGGCGC
This sequence comes from Streptosporangium sandarakinum, assembly GCF_050942225.1. NCBI lineage: Bacteria > Bacillati > Actinomycetota > Actinomycetes > Streptosporangiales > Streptosporangiaceae > Streptosporangium > Streptosporangium sandarakinum. The sequence continues at coordinate 6,311,766 of NZ_CP192034.1, read as the reverse complement.
GGGATTCCAGAGCCCGTCCGACGTCCACCAGACGGACCCACAGGTCGTCCACCCAGATGGCGTTGAGGTTGCGCGACTCGGCCAGCATGTGCGCCAGCGGGTCGTCCACCGGCCGGCGGTGGGCCCTGATCAGCGCCACCAGGTCGCGGTCCAGCAGGTGCCGCCACAGCTCCGCGTAGGCGGCGTCGTCCAGCGCGAAGACCTCCCCGACCCGCAGCTCGCCGTCGGGCACGGTGTGCGGGGTGTAGCGCTGGACGGTCCGGAAGAGCGCGTAGCCGCGCGGGCCGCCGTCGTCCTCGGCCACCACCGCGCGCAGCGGCCCGGCGTTCCCACGGTCGGCGTCGTGGTCCGACAGCACCGAGTCCCAGCGGGCCGGGGTGCGGGCGTACATCCCCGGACGGCCCTCGCGGACGGCGTCGAAGACCTTCTCGAAGACGTCCCGGGTCCCGGCCGGCCGTACGACGCGCAGGCGCAACGAGGGGTCCGCGGGGGCGTGACCCGCCAGGACCGCGCCGTGCCGGGGGATGTCGAAGGAGAGCGCGTCGGCGGCCCTGCCGTACCCGAACCGCCCGTAGATCGCCGCCTCGGAGGCGTAGAGCGCGGCGACCGCCTCACCCCGCTCACGCAGGTCGGCGAGCTGGCGGGTCATGAGGGAGGACAGCACGCCCCGGCGGCGGTGCGAGGGCAGCACCCCGACCGAGGTGACCCCGGCCACCGGGATCGGCCCGCCGGGCACCGTCATGGTGAAGCCGCACGAGGTGGCCGTGCCCACCAGCAGATCGCCGTCGAACGCGCCCAGCGAGCGGTCGAACTCGGTCACCGCCCGGTACTGCTCTCTCCGGTGCGGCGGCACGGCGGCGCCGAACGCCTCCTCGTCGAGGTCGAGCCAGGCGGGCCAGTCGGTCTCCGTCATCGGACGCAGGGTGAAAGACATTTCTCCCACGGTAGAGGTGACAAACCCGTCGGGCCATTCAATTTCCCCCCTAAATGATCAAGGTGTCGGTCAAGTGGGCTGCCCAAACAGGGGGCAGCCAGATACAGTCAGGCGCATCATGAGTTCTCGCCCGGTGCCGCTGATTCCTCCTGGGCTCCGTGCGTTTCTGGCACGGATCCCCCTTCTGGCACCCACCGTGCGGTTCCTGCGGCGCGGGCCGTTCGCCCGCGACCGCAACCTCCTCATCACGCTGAGCGTGCTGACCCTGACGGTCGGGGCGCTGGCCGCCCGGGTCTCCATGGAGTGGTTCTCCCCGGCGCTCATGATCCCGATCACCCTCGTCGGCGGGCTGCAGCTCCGGCTGCGCAGCCTGTCCAAGCTGCTGTGCGCGGTCGCCGTCTCGCTCGTCTACGTGGCCGTCGTGCGCGGGGTCGGGCACATCGGGCCGGGCCTGCTGGCGACGTTCGGCTTCACCATCGTGCTGGCCGCCCTGATGGCCCGCACCCGCGGCAAACTCGGGGTGCAGGGCCTGCGTGGCGACGTGATGCTGCTGGAGCTGCGCGACCGGCTCAAGAAGCAGAGCGAGCTGCCGAAGCTGCCCAAGGACTGGGACTCGCGGGTGGTGCTCAAGCAGGCGGGCGGCTCCTCCTTCGGCGGCGACTTCCTCGTCTCCATCCGGGAGGGCGACGTCCTGGAGCTCGCCCTCGTCGACGTCTCCGGCAAGGGCGTCGACGCGGGCACCAGGGCGCTGATGCTGTCGGGTGCCTTCGGCGGCCTGCTCGGCTCGGTCGACGACTTCCTCGGCGCCTGCAACACCTACCTGCGCCGCCAGCGCGAGGCGGAGGGCTTCGTCACGGCGGTCCACGTGCGGATCAACCTCGCCACGGCGGAATACGTGATCACCTCGGCCGGGCACCCGCCGGTGGTCAAGTTCGAGGCGGGGACCGGCACCTGGAAGGTCTCCCCGGCCAAGGGCGTGGTGCTGGGCATCGTCGGCGACCTGCACTGCGAGCGCGACAAGGGCATGCTCCGCAGGGGTGACGCGCTCATGCTCTACACCGACGGGCTGATCGAGCAGCCGGGCCGCGACATCGACGCCGGTCTCGACCGGCTGCTCGGCGAGGCCGAGCGACTGCTGCCCTCCGGTTTCCGCGACGGCGCCCGGAACCTCGTCACCACCATGTCGGCCGGGCACAACGACGACTGCGCGCTCATCCTCATCTGGCGCCCCTGATGTCCGGAACGGGCCCCGGAACCGGCGTCCCCCCGGCCCGGCACACTCCCCGACGCCGTACGGATAGCACCGATGGTAGTCGGATCATTACGGAATGCATGGTCAACGGCCGGTGTTCCACACCGTTTTCCGGTGAGCCGGAACACTGGCGGGAGCCGGTGGGCGTTTGGAAGGCTCTAGGGGCGGTTTCGAACCTTCAGGGAGTCGCCCCGGCGGGCGGTCGGACCCGGTGTCCTTTCACCGGAAGCCCGGCCGATCCGGCGGTCGCCCCGTCCGCATGGGTTCCGGACCCCGGGGGGTGGCGCGGTTGCCCCGGGGCCGGCCTGGGCGGCGGACGGTGCGACATGCCGGCCGCCGTGCCGGGTCACCCGGTGGGCGGCCGTCGGTGTCATCCGTTGTGACATCGGTGATCGGCGGCTCCTCGGCGGCGCGCCGCGCGACGTCGTGACTTTCGTGGGGGAGGTCCGGCCGGGCGCGACGCGAAGGCGGCCGGGTGCGTGGTCCGGTGACGGGCCGCGCACCCGGCCGGGGCGGACGTCCCCGGCGCGGCCGGCTGCGCTTCGGCGGCCGTGCCGGGGACGTCCGTCGCGGAGTCGCCGGGGCGTCCGCCGCGGAATCGTCGCGAAGTTTTCGCGGAGTCCGCGGAGTCCGCGGACTCCGCGGAGTCAGAGCCACCCGGCGTCGCGGGCGATGCGCACGGCGTCGAGGCGATTGCGGGCCTGGGTCTTGCTGATGATCCGCGACAGGTGATTTCGGACCGTTCCCACGGACAGGAAGAGCTGGTCGGCGATCTCATTGGACCGTGCGCCCAGGGCCGCCAGCCGCAGCACGTCCAGCTCCCGCCGGGTCAGCGGGTTCTCCGCCGACTCCAGGGCGGCGACCGCGAGCTCGGAGTCGATCGCCCGGCGCCCGGCGGCCACCCGGCGCACGCCGTCGGCGAGCTGCTCGGGCCGCACGTCCAGGCTCATGAACCCGAGCGCGTGCACGGAGAAGGCCCGCCGCACCTGGCCGGCGCTGGGGTGGCGCGACAGCAGGAGCGTCCGGCAGGAGGGGGCGTCCTCGTGCAGCCGGAGCGCGACGGCGAAGCCGTCGACGTCGGGCAGATCCAGATCGACGACCGCCGCGTCGGGGCGGTGTCGCAGGACGGCGGGCAGGACCTCCTCGCCGTTGCCGACATCCGCCACCACCTTGAGGTCCGGCTCGCACGCCAACGAGGCCACCAGGCCTCGTCGGACCAGCGGCAGATGCTCGGCAATCAGGATCCCGATCAAAAGTTTCCCCCCAACGCCTTTCACAGGGTGACCGCACGATCGCTTACTGTCAACGAAGTGTCCCCATTCGGTCAACCCGGCGCAAGAGACCTGATCCGGAGGCTCCGTCTCTGTGGCACTCTGGAACCACGAAGCGTGGGTTAGTCTCGGAAGACCGCCCGCACATAAACGACCGGGGAGTTTGACCTGTGAGCTGGCTCGTCGGGGTCCTCATCATCCTCCTGGGACTCATGGTCTCGATCGGACTGCACGAAATCGGCCATCTGGTGCCCGCCAAGATCTTCGGCGTCAAGGTCACCCAGTACATGGTCGGCTTCGGTCCCACGCTGTGGTCCCGTCACCGGGGCGAGACCGAGTACGGCGTCAAGTGGCTCCCCTTCGGCGGTTACATCCGGATGATCGGCATGCTGCCGCCCCGGCCCACCGACGCGCCGGGCACGTTGCGCTCGGTCTCCACCGGTCCGTGGCAGGGCCTCATCGAGAACGCCCGTGACGCGGCGATGGAGGAGGTCCGCCCCGGCGACGAGGACCGGGTCTTCTACCGCAAGCCCTGGTGGCAGAAGGTCATCGTCATGTCGGGCGGCCCGGCGATGAACTTCGTGCTGGCGTTCGTGCTGTTCGCCGTCGTGATGATGGGCTTCGGCGTCGCCGTCGAGAAGAGCCAGATCTCCTCGGTCCCGCAGTGCGTCAAGACCTCCGCCGAGATCGCGAAGAACCCCGGTGCCGAGTGCACCGCGGCCGACAGGCCCAGCCCGGCCGCCGCGGCGGGGCTGCGCCCCGGTGACGTACTGGTGTCGGTGGCCGGCCGGCCCGTCGCGAGCTGGGACGCCGCGACCCGGGCCATCCGCTCCCACGGCGCCGGTCCGCTGGCGATCGGCATCACGCGGGACGGCCGGCCGATGACCGTCACCGCGAACCTCATCGCCCAGGACCGCGAGTCGCTGGACGAGCCCGGGAAGATCGAAAAGGGCGTCGGTTACCTCGGGGTCAGCCCGGTGATCGTCACCGAGCGGCAGGGCATCGGAGCGGTCGCCGCCCACATGTGGGACACCACCTCGTTGACGGCGGGCGCGCTGCTGCGCTTCCCGGAGAAGATGGTGGGCGTCTGGAACGCCGCCTTCTCCGGTCATGAGCGCGACAAGAACGGCCCGGTGGGTATCGTCGGCGTCGGCCGCATGGGCGGGGAGATCGTGGCCTCCTCGGCCCCGCTGGAGAGCAAGGTCGTCATCTTCATCAACCTGCTGGCCGTGTTCAACCTGGCGATCGGCATGTTCAACCTGATCCCGCTGCTCCCGCTCGACGGCGGTCACATCGCCGGAGGGCTGTGGGAGGGGCTGAAGCGGGGCTTCGCCCGCGTGACGCGCCGTCCCACCCCCGCCCACGTGGACATCGCCAAGGCGCTCCCGCTCACCTACGCCATCGCCCTGGTGATGATCGTCATGGCCGGTCTGCTGGCGTACGCCGACGTCTTCAACCCGATCCGCCTGCTGGGCTGATCTCCGTAACCGTCCATCCCGTACGGCGCGCCGCGGGCGGGCCGTACCCGCCGTAGGGGTACGCCGTGAACGACCGGACGCCGGGAGCGGCGATCGACGTGGCGCTGTTCCGGTTGCGCCGGATCTGGGCCCGGCCGTTGCGCGCCCGCCGGGCGGGCGAGCCGCCCCGGCCGGTGCAGATGTCGAACGTGATGGTCGTGCACGCGGTGCACAAGCTGAGCCTGGACGTGCCCGAGGTGACCGTGGGCGCCGTAGCCGAGCAGCTCGACGTCGATCCGTCCACCGCCAGCAGGCTCGTCAACGACGCGATCGGCGCGGGCCTGTTGGCGCGCGAGGAGTCCGCGGTGGACGCCCGGCGGGCCCGGCTCGTGCTGAGCGAACGCGGCCGCCGGGTGCTGGAGGTGGTCGTCCGCTACCGGCGGACCTACCTGGACGGCTTGATCGCCGACTGGACGGAGGCCGACCGCGAGACCTTCGCCCGGCTGCTCGCCCGTTTCGCCGAGGCGGCCGTCGCCCGCCCGGCCGACCTGGCCGGCCTGGACCGGATGGTCGCCGAGGCGGCGGGGGTGACGGACGTGGCCGTCACCCGTCCGTGACGCCGTCGATCCGCACGGGCCGGTCAGTACATCGAGATGTGCACGTGGTCGTAGTGGTTGGCGGTGACGCCTCCGCGGTCGGACATGGCACGCCAGCCGGTGCCGCTGTTGATCCGCTGGCGCCAGATCACGTACTTGACCCCGAGCCGCGCCCTGTTCTTGAGGACCCAGGCGGCGATCTCGTCGCCGAGCGCGACGTGCTCCGCCGTGGGCGTCGAGCCGCCGGCGCTCATCATGAAGTCGCAGGCCCGGCCCAGCGGGTGTTCGCCGCCGTCGTTCTCCGAGCGGTAGCAGCCGACCTCGTGGGGGAGGGTGAACCGCTTCCCGACCGCCCCGCGCATGATCCGGGTGCGGTCGGTGATGTTGTCGGAGCCGGCGGGCAGCTGGGGCGCCCAGCTGCCGTCGGCGCGGCGACCCGAGCCCACGGGGACGAGCGCGTCGAGCTTCCGTTTGACGTCCGCGATGGCCTTCTCGGCGTCGCGGCGCCGGGCGGCCACGGCCTCGCCCTCCTCGGCGATCCGGCCGGTGAGCCGGGTGGCCTCCTCGGCCGCCCGCCTGCGCAGGTCCCGGCTCTGGGCGAAGGTCCGCAGGTGGGCACCCTGCTGGGCGGCGAGCTGCGCGGTGACCGCCGCGCCGTCCGGCTGGGGGGCGAACAGCAGGGCGGGCAGGCCGCCGCTGCCCTGGTATTGGAGCCGGGCGATGTCCGCGACCTGCTCCCTGGCCTCGGTGTAGGCGTGCTCCGCCTCGGTCAGGGCGGTCCTGGCCCGGCTCTCGGCCTGCCGGGCCCTGCGCAGTGACTCCCGCTTGGCCGCGTAGTCCTCGATGAGCCCGTCGACCTTCTTGGTGAGCTTGGCGAGGTCGGCGCGCAGCTCGGACTCGGACGGCTTGGGGTCGGCGCCGGCGGGTCCGCCGCCGAGGACGAACGCCAGGGCGGAGACCGCGGAGACGGTCATGGCCGCACGGCGACGGGACGTGGGGGACGGGGCCGCCACGGCTCTCCTCTCCTACCGCCTACCGGGTTAGCTGACGGGTTCGGGCGGGAGAGAGCCCTTCCACCGAAGTGGATTCACCCCGGGTGCGGTGGTTCCCCGGCTTCCGGGCGACGCACCCGGAATTAGGCATATCGGACATAAAGTCCAATGGGTGAGGATAGCAATGGTAAACGGATGGTCACGCGACCCCGTTCCGTGACCGGACGCCGATCACCCCTCGGCTCACCCTTCGGCTCACCCCTCGGCCAGGGACCGCAGGCGGCGGGCCGTGTCCTCCGGCAGGACGTCGTTCACGAAGGCGCCCATGGCCGACTCCGACCCGGCCAGATACTTCAGCTTGTCGGGCGCCCGGCGGATGCTGAACACCTCCAGGTGGGCGTACGACAGGTCCCGGCCGGTGTGCACCGGCGCCTGGTGCCAGGCCGCCACGTACGGCAGCGGCACGCCGAAGAGCCCGTCCAGGGCGCGAAGCACCCGGGTGTACAGGGGGCCGAACGCCGCCCGCTCGTCGGCCTCCAGCGAGCCCAGGTCGGGCACCCGGCGGTGGGGGTAGAGGTGGACCTCGACCGGCCAGCGCGCCGCGGCCGGCACGAACGCCGTCCAGTGCTCGTTGGCGGCGACCACGCGGACGCCCGCCTCCCGCTCGGCGGTGAGCACGTCGGCGAACAGGTCGCGGCCGGTCCGCCTCCGGTGCCGCTCGGCCGCCCGCAGGGACAGCCGGGTCCGGGGGGTCACGTAGGGGTAGGCGTAGATCTGGCCGTGCGGGTGAGCCAGGGTGATGCCGATCTCGGGGCCCCGGTTCTCGAAGCAGAAGACCTGCTCCACCCCGGGTAGCGCCGACAGCTCCGCCGTACGGTCGATCCACGCCTCCATGACCAGCTCGACCTGCTCGGGGGAGAGCCGGGAGAAGGAGGAGTCGTGGTCGGAGGTGAAGCACACCACCTCGCACCGCCCGGTCCCCGGGCGGACCTCGCTCAGCCCGCCGACGGGGGCGGTGCCGACCGGCTGGCCGGAGAAGGACGGGAAGCGGTTCTCGAAGACCACCACGTCGTAGTCGGGCGAGGGGATCTCGGTGAGCCTGCCGGGAGCCGAGGGGCACAGCGGGCACTCGTCGGCCGGCGGCAGGAACGTGCGGCTCTGGCGGTGCCCGGCCACCGCGATCCACTCCTCGGTGAGCGGGTCGTAGCGCAGCTCGGAGGCGGGGGGACGGGGCGGCAGGTCGCGCAGGTCGGCCGCGCTCCGGTCGGCGTCGTCCCGCCGGTCGAAGTAGAGCAGTTCGCGGCCGTCGGCCAGGTGGGTGATCGTGCGTTTCATCGGGTCGCCGTCTCGTTCCGCTGGTGGGGGTCGGTGATGATCAGTTCGCCCACCCGGGCGGCCAGCTCCTCGCGGGCCTCCTCCGGCAGGCCGGGATCGCTGACCACGACGTGCGCCTCGGCCAGCCCGGCGATCGTGCTGATGCCGACCGTGCCCCACTTGGTGTGGTCGGCGGGCACCACCAGCCGGTGCGCCGAGGCGACCAGCTCGCGGTCGGTCTCGGCCTCCAGCAGGTTGGGCGTGGTGAATCCGGCGCGCACGCTCATCCCGTGCACGCCGAGGAAGAGGGTGTCCACGTGCAGCCCGCGGACCGCCGCGACCGCGACCGGGCCGACCAGCGCGTCGGAGGGCGTGCGGACGCCGCCGGTCAGCACGACGGTGCGGTCGGCGCGGGGGGAGCGGTGGAAGACCTCGGCGATCCCGATCGAGTTGGTGATCACCGTCAGGTCGGGCACGTCGGTCAGGAAGTGGGCGAGCGTCCAGGTGGTGGTCCCGGCGGAGAGCGCCACGGCCGTGCCCGGCCGTACCAGCCGGGCCGCCCGCCGGGCGATCGCCTCCTTCTCCGGCTGCTGGCGCGCCGACTTGGCGGCGAACCCCGGTTCCTCGGTGGATCCGGGCCCGGCGACGGTGGCGCCGCCGTGGACCTTCGCCACCAGCCCGCGCTCCGCCAGCACCTCCAGGTCCCGGCGGATCGTCATGTCCGACACCCCGAGTTCGCGCACCAGGTCGGCGACCCTGGCCCCGCCGCTCGCGCGCACCCGCTCCAAGATCGCCTGCCGCCGCTGCTGGGCGAGCATTGACCACCCCTTAAATCACCAGATTCCAGCAAATTACCACAACCATGATGGTTGGAAGATGTTGGAACCTGGTGGGGGATGATGCCTGCCCTGTCCGGCGGCCCCGTACCGCGCCGGGCACCGGCCGGGCGCACGGCGGGCGGGTCCGGTCACCGGCCCGCGGTGGGCGGGAGCGGTCCGAACGGATCTAGTCGTCGTCTCCGTCGGGCTGTGGCGGGCGGCCCCAGGCGGCCAGGAGGCGGGTCTGCGCGTCGGTGCCCGCGGGCGTCGGCCGCTGCTCCCCGATGACCCCGGCCTGCCGGTAGCCCTTCTCCGCGTCGGCGAACCAGGCCGCGCAGGCGTCGACCAGCTCCGGGTCGAGCCGTTCGTCGGCGCCGACGGCCCGGGCGAGGTCCCAGGTGTGGATGAGGACGTCGGCGAACAGCTCCGCGACGTACTCGCCGCCGGGCACGTCACCGAACGACAGGTGGGCGACGCGGGCGAGCGCGCCGTCCTCGAACACCGCCTGCACGGCCGCCGTGGCGGAGGTGTCGAACGCCTTCAGCGCGTCGTCGCCGAGCATGTCGCCGTCCAGGGCGTCGCCGACCTCGCCCACGGTCCGGCCGGCCAGCAGCAGGGGGACCCAGCGGTTCTCCCTGACCACATGGTCGACCAGGGTACGGACGTCCCAGTCCACGCACGGGGTGGGAAGCCTCCACTGCCCGGGCCCGATCCGGTGGACGAGAGCGCCGAAGGCGTCCAGCGCTCGGCGGTAGGCCTCGCGTGTGTCGATGCTCATCATGCCCTCCCCGATCCTCACCTCGACCGTAACTCCCGCGGGACGAGTAGTCATCGCCGTCCGCGGGCACGGCCCGGGCGGGACCGGGGAAGGGATCTCAGGGCAGGCGCTGCTCCACCCAGACGATCTTGCCGTCCGGGGTCGGGCGGGTGCCCCAGCGGTGCGCGAGCCAGTTGATCAGGTGCAGGCCGCGGCCGGTGTCATCGTCGCTGCCCGCCTCGCGCATGACCGGCCGCGCCGGGGAGCGGTCGGCCACCTCGCACACCAGCGAGGGACCGCGCAGCAGGCGCACCTCGACCGTGCCCGAGCCGTGTTTGATGGCGTTGGTGACCAGCTCACTGATCATGAGCTCGGTGGCGTCGGCGATCGGGTCCAGCCGCCACTCGGACAGCGTCGCGCGCACGAGACGGCGGGCCCGGGCGGCGGAGCGCGGGTCGGGATCGAGCGTGAGCTGCGCCAGATCCTCCTCGCCCAGCCGGCGCACCCTGGCCAGCAGGAGCGCGATGTCGTCGCGCTCGTGCCCGGGCCGCTGGGCCTCGATCGTGAGGTCGCAGACCGCCTCCAGGTCCTGGTTCTGATCGGCCAGCAGGTCGCAGACCATGCCGATCCCCTCGTCGATGTCCCGGTCGCGGCTCTCCACCAGGCCGTCGGTGTAGAAGGCGAGGACGGCGTCGTGCGGCAGGACGAGCTCGCGCATCTCCGTCGGCTCGTTGCCGATGCCGAGGGGCGGCCCCGGGGGCAGCTCCAGCGGCTCGGCCCCGCCGCCGGGCCGTACCAGGATCGGAGGGACGTGTCCCGCCGAGGCGATCGCGCAGGTCCGCGTGACGGGGTCGTAGGTGGCGTAGACGCACGTCGCGATCTGGGTGCCGTCCAGGTCCTGGCTCATCCGGTTGAGGCGGAACAGCACCTCGGCGGGGGTGAGGTCGAGGCTGGCGAGCGTGCGGGCGGCCGTGCGGAGCTGGCCCATCGTGGCCGCGGCCCTGATCCCGTGCCCCATCACGTCGCCCACGACGAGGGCCACCCGGCATCCGGGGAGCTGGATCACGTCGTACCAGTCGCCGCCCACCCCGACCAGGTCGCTCGCGGGCAGGTAGCGGGAGGCGATCGTCAGGCCCAGGGGCTGCTGGAGGTCGACCGGGAGCAGGCTGCTCTGCAGGGTGAGCGCGGTGCGCCGCTCACGGTTGTAGAGCCGGGCGTTGTCGAGGCAGACGGCGGTCCTGGCCGCCAGCTCCTCGGCGAGGTTGATGTCCTGCTCCTCGAACGGCTCGCTGTCCGGCCTGCGGGTGAAGACGACGAAGCCGAGCACCTGGCCGCGCGCCTTCAGCGGCACGACCAGGAACGAGCTGTCCTCCAGCACCCTGGCCACCGTCTCGCGCTTGGCGAACCGCCCGATCTCCTCGGAGGTACGGCGGCCCAGCCGGGGATAGAGGATCGGATTCCCGGTGGCCATGCACCTGGCGTACGGCGTCCAGGCGTCGTAGACGACGACCTCGTCCACCGGGAACGCCTCGGCGTACTCGCCGGGCGAGGAGCTGGCCACCCCGACCGCGATCCGCCGGACCGGCACCGACCCGTCGGTGGCGCGCTGGGGGGACTCCCCCTCGGCCACCAGCCGGTCCTGCACCAGGATGCCGGCCGCGTCGGCGAAGCGCGGCACGGCGACGTTCATCAGCTCCCTGCCGGTCTCGAACATGTCGAGGGTGCTGCCGATCCGCTTGCTCGCCGCGTTGAGCAGCGACAGCTGCTCGTTCATGGAGGCGGGGCTGCTCATCCGGGGGATCGCGGTGGCCGGGTCCTTGGTGACGAAGCGGCGGTTCACGCGCCCCGCCGGAGGGGAGCCGGGGTCCGCCGGGTGGCCGGGCCGCCCGCGGGCGCGTTCCCGGACCGTCCGCCGGGTCTGGCGGGCATGGTCGTGGGCGGACAGGAGGGTGAGAGGCGCGCGGCGTGGGGGAGCCCGCTGTGCTCACCGCTGATGATGACGCCGTCGGACCTCGTCACGTTCCCCTCCACGAACTCGGCTACGTCCAAAGATGAATGGTAAGGAACGATCTAGGGTCTAGGCTCATTTTTGCCGGAGATTTCGGATTATTCACCGTATGAGACTTGTGACGCCTGTACGGCGCGGCGCGACGTTTCACGTCATGTGACCCCGTAGGCGGGGCGCCTCCGACGGGAGCGGGACCCGGGGCGGGCCCCGGGGCGCCACGCGGATCTCCACCGTTCCGGTGCCCCCGCGGGCGGATGAGCCGTACGGGTTCCCGAACCGCAAGGAGCCGGCGGGGCGGGGCACGCCTCGCCGCGGGTGGCGCTGATCTGCCGGTACGCGACGCGGGGCCGGGGCGAGGCGTCACCGCTCATGCCTTCGGGCCGGTGCCCGGGGCGACGGCCGAAACGAGAGAACAAAATCTGATGCGCGATGCGGGCGGCATGAAAACAGCGGGCGGAAAACAAGTGGAAATCGAGAAGGCCAGGTCACGCCGTACGGTGTGACCTGGCCTTTCTCGTTCGGAGCGGACGACGGGAATCGAACCCGCGTAGCCAGTTTGGAAGACTGGGGCTCTACCATTGAGCTACGTCCGCACGAGCCGGTGCCGGTCTGGTCTAGACTTCATCCGGTCGTCAGGGCGTAATCGTACCGGAGTTCCGGAGCGTGCGCGCACTCGGCGAACCGGGGTGTGGCGCAGCTTGGTAGCGCACCTGCTTTGGGAGCAGGGGGCCGCAGGTTCAAATCCTGTCACCCCGACAGCGGGCCAGGGGCCGATCCGCATGGATCGGCCCTTTTCCATGGGCGCGGGGCCCGGACGGTCGCATGGAGCCCGTGTGGGCGCGAGGTCCGCGCGGCCCGGCCCGCGCGCCGAGTCCGGAGGGCCGCGGGGCCGTGGATCCCGCCGAGGCCGCCGGGCCCCGTGATCCCCCGGTCCGGGTCAGCCGGTCCCGCTGAAGACGGCCCAGACGGCCTTGCCGCCGCGGGCGAGGTGGTCCCATCCCCAGCACCTGCTGTAGGTCTCCACGATGTAGAGGCCGCGGCCGTTCTCGGAGATGAAGTCGGGCTCCTTGGGCGTGGGCGCCTCGTCGCTCGGATCGGCCACGGCGAGGACGACGTGCGCCGAGATGCGCATCAGCATCAGCGTGATCGGGGTGGCGTCGACGCGGACGGGCGGGCACAGCGCGTAGCGGACCGCGTTGGTCACCAGTTCCGAAACCACTAGCGCTGCGTCATCGCTCAGTTCCGACAGACCCCAGTGGCGCAGCGTCGAGCGGGTCACGTCCCGCGCGGTCTTGACGGAGTCGGCCTGAGGGGAGAGCGGGCACGCCGTCGCGTCGGAGCCGTCGAGGCGGTCGGCCACGAGGAGGTCGTCGAAGCTGACCTCGCGGGTCGCCCGCAGGTAGTCGGTAGCCGATTCTGGCTCCTCAACCATCCTGCCGGTGCCTCCCGCCGCCATTGCCATCTCCGTACCGCCTGTGAATTGTCAGAGCTTGTGCACCTTAAGCCCAATATGCACTAGGCCATCATGAGTCACCCGGCCGCCCCCTGCAAGACCCAAATGCACGTGCAGTTGCAGCGTGCAGCCGCATCGCCGATTCTTACGGGATGCTCGGTGAATCGGACACGGTGTCGGGACCTTGTCAGGAAGGCCGGAAGTGATGACACTGTGTGCGCTGGCCCAACTGCACAGGGAGGCGAAGTGACGCAGATCCACCCGGGATCGGGTCCGACAGCTCTGCGTATCCTTTTGGGCTCCCAACTACGCCGGCTCCGTGAGGCCCGGGGCCTCTCCCGCGAGGAGGCGGGCCATCTGATCCGCGGTTCCGAATCCAAGATCAGCAGGATGGAGCTCGGCCGGGTCGGACTGCGGGAGCGCGACGTCTCCGACCTGCTGACCTTCTACGGGGTCGAGGACGAGGAGGCGCGCTCGGCGGTGATGGACCTTCTGTCCCGGGCCAACGAGCCGGGCTGGTGGCACCGCTTCAACGACCTGCTGCCCTCGTGGTTCCAGACCTACGTCGGACTGGAGGAGGCCGCCTCCCGGATCCGCACCTACGAGGTCCAGTTCGTGCCCGGGCTGCTCCAGACCAGGGAGTACGCCAGGGCGGTCATCACCGCGGGAAGCGCCGGCGTCGGGCCCGAGGAGATCGAGCGCCGCGTCGACCTGCGGATGGAGCGCCAGAAGGTGTTCGACCGGCCCGACGGGCCGTTCTTCTGGGCGGTCATCGACGAGGCCGCGCTGCGCCGTCCCATCGGCGGCGCCGACGTGATGCGGGCACAGCTGGAGCACCTGCTGGACCTCATGCGGCGGCTGAACGTCACGATCCAGGTCATGCCGTTCAGCTTCGGCGGCCACAGCGCCGAGGGCGGCGCCTTCAGCGTGCTGCGCTTCGCCGACCCCGACCTGCCCGACGTGGTCTACGTCGAGCAACTCGCCAGCGCCCTCTACCTCGACAAACGGGAAGAAGTGGACCGTTACAGCGAGGTCATGGAACGGCTGTGCGCCGTCAGCACCACCCCGGATGAGACGACCGACATCCTGCGGCGCATCATCAAGGAGAACTGAACAACCACCGGTCGCTCTGTGGTGCGCGACTGCCCTAGACTGGCCAGCGGCGCTGGACACCCGCCACGGTGGATCATGCCCTCACGGCTTGTATGTCTCGAAGGCTGTGCCCCGCGCCGCTCATGTGGGCGCGGCGCGCGAGCTTGCCGCGGTAGCCGTACGACTTGACGCGCCCGCGATCACTCGAAGCTTGATCAAGGAGATCACCCCGTGAAGACCGCTGTCGAGGAGCTCAGCCCGACCCGGGTCAAGCTCACTGTCGAGGTGCCGTTCGAGGAGCTCGACGAGAGCATGAAGGCGGCGTACAAGAAGGTCGCGCAGCAGGTGCGCGTCCCCGGATTCCGCCCCGGCAAGGTTCCGGCCCGCATCATCGAGCAGCGTTTCGGCCGCGCGGTGGTGCTGGAGGAGACCCTCAACGACGCGGTGCCGAAGCTGTACGGCCAGGCCGTCGACGAGAGTGAGATCTTCCCCGTCAGCCAGCCGGACATCGAGGTCACCAAGATCGACGATGGCGAGCAGGTCGAGTTCACCGCCGAGGTCGACGTCCGCCCGAACTTCGACGTCCCCGACTACCAGGGCATCGAGGTGAGCGTCCCGGTCGCCGAGGTGACCGACGAGGACATCGAGGCCCAGCTGGACGGCCTGCGCCAGCGCTTCGCCACGCTGACCGGCGTCGAGCGCCCCGCCGCCAACGGCGACTACGTCGTCATGGACCTCGCCGCCGCGATCGACGGCGAGAACATCGAGGAGCAGCAGGCCAACGACGTCTCCTACGAGGTCGGTGCCGGCTCGGTGCTCCAGGGCCTCGACGACGCCCTGGTCGGCATGTCCGCCGGTGACGTCAAGGAGTTCACCACGAACCTGGTCGGCGGCGAGAACGCCGGCGAGGAGGCCGTGGTCACGATCACCATCAAGAACGTCAAGGAGAAGGTCCTCCCCGAGCTCGACGACGAGTTCGCGCAGCTCGCCAGCGAGTTCGACACCCTCGACGAGCTCAAGGCCAGCATCCGCGAGCAGGGCCGCCGCAACAAGCTCGTCGAGCAGGTCGTCCAGGCCCGGGAGAACGCCCTCGACGCCCTCCTCGCCCAGATCGACATCCCGCTTCCGGAGAGCGCCCTCAAGGCCGAGGTCGACAACCGCAAGCACAACCTGGAGCACCAGATCGCGGAGAGCGGTCTGAGCAAGGAGGCGTTCTTCCGCCTCTACCAGACCACCGAGGAAGAGCGCTACGCCGAGTTCGACGAGAGCGCCGCCAAGGCCCTCAAGACCGGCTTCGTCCTCGACAAGATCGTCAGGGCCGAGGAGATCGGCGTCAGCGAGCAGGAGCTGACCAACTTCGTGGTGCGCCGCGCCATGCAGATGAACGTCGCCCCGAACGTGCTCGCCCAGCACCTCGCCGACAACGACCAGCTCACCCTCGCCATGGTCGAGATCGTCCGTGACAAGGCCAAGAGCCTCATCGGCGACGCCGCCAAGGTGACCGACGAGGCCGGCAACGAGGTCGACCTCAAGGCCATCTACGCCGAGATCAACGCCGAGGAGGCCGGCGAGGAGCCCGCCGCCGAGGAGACCACCGCGGAGCAGGCCGACGAGGCCACCGAGAAGTAATCTCGCCGACGCGCACCACGCGGCGCCCCACCGTGCCCGGCACGGTGGGGCGCCGCCGTCTTCGCCGTGACCCCCGGAGAACAGGGCCGGACGGCCCGCGCGGGGCGTCCGGGCGGCGCGGCGAGCATGCGCCGTCAGCGAACAGCACCGGGAGGGGGCATGTCCGGTGGGTGGCGCGCGTTAAGGTCACAAGCAAAGCCACAATCGATTACGACGCATCGGAAGGTGACGCTGTGACCAGCCCGCCGACCATTTACCAGCCGACCGGCTCCGGGCCCGAGTCGATGAGCCAGCCGACCGGCTCGTTCAGGCTCGAAGACCAGCTCTACCAGCGGCTGCTGCGTGAGCGCATCATCGTGCTGGGCACCCAGGTCAACGACGAGATCGCCAACCGAATCTGTGCCGAGCTGCTCCTGCTCGCGGCCGACGACGGCGAGCGCGACATCTGGCTCTACATCAACTCGCCCGGTGGGTCCGTGACCGCCGGTATGGCGATTTACGACATGATGGAATACGTGCCCAACAACGTGTGCACGGTCGCGATGGGCCTGGCCGCTTCCATGGGCCAGTTCCTCCTCTGCGCCGGCGAGCGCGGTAAGAGGTTCGCCCTGCCGCACGCCCGCATCATGATGCACCAGCCGTCCGGAGGCATCGGGGGCACCGCCGCCGACATCGCCATCCAGGCCGAGCAGATGCTCTACGTCAAGAAGACCCTCGCCGAGCGGATCGCCTTCCACACCGGCCAGCCGCTCGACCAGATCGAGGCCGACTCCGACCGTGACCGCTGGTTCACGGCGGAGGAGGCCAAGGACTACGGCTTCATCGACCACGTCGTCCGTAGCGCCCGGCAGGTGCCCTCCACGGGCCCCGTCTCCTGAAGGGGAACAAGGTGAGTGAGTTGATCCGGCCGGGAGACATCAACGGCCGCTATGTCCTTCCCTCCTTCGTCGAGCGCACCTCGTACGGCGCGAAGGAGATGAACCCGTACAACAAGCTGTTCGAGGACCGCATCATCTTCCTCGGCGTGCAGGTGGACGACGCCTCGGCCAACGACGTCATGGCGCAGTTGCTGACGCTGGAGTCGCTCGATCCCGACCGCGACATCAGCATGTACATCAACTCGCCCGGCGGGTCGTTCACCGCCATGATGGCGATCTACGACACGATGCAGTTCGTCCGGCCGGAGATCCAGACGGTATGCCTCGGCCAGGCGGCCTCGGCCGCGGCGATCCTGCTGGCCGGCGGCACGCCCGGCAAGCGGTTCGGCCTGCCGAACGCCCGGATGCTGATCCACCAGCCCTCCACCGAGGGCGGCGGCCAGGGCAGCGACATCGAGATCCAGGCGCGTGAGATCCTCCGGATGCGCACGCAGATGGAGGAGATCCTGTCGCGGCACACCGGCCGCTCGGCCGAGCAGATCCGCAAGGACATCGAGCGCGACAAGATCCTCGATGCCGAGGAGGCGAAGGCGTACGGGCTGATCGACGACATCATCCCGTCCCGCAAGAAGCTGGCCAAGGCCGTAGCTTCCTGACGGGGTCCACCGCACCGGAACGGTGCCTAATTGGGCACGTTCCGGTGCGACTCGCCGCCAGGGGGCTCACTGAGGGCCCAGAAGACGGTAACGTCGAAACCTGAGCGGGATGACTTTTCGCACCGGGTATCGGGCCGGTCGGAAGAAACGGACCGCGGAAGCCAGGGCGGTCCCACGCAAAGGAGTATCTGGGGTGGCACGCATCGGCGACGGGGGAGACCTGCTGAAGTGCTCTTTCTGCGGGAAGAGTCAGAAGCAAGTCAAGAAGCTCATCGCCGGACCCGGCGTATACATCTGCGATGAGTGCATCGATCTCTGCAACGAGATCATCGAAGAGGAGCTCAGCGAGTCCTCCGAGCTCAAGTGGGACAGCCTGCCCAAGCCGCGGGAGATCTACGAGTTCCTCGACGCCTACGTCATCGGCCAGGACCAGGCGAAGAAGGCCCTGTCGGTGGCGGTCTACAACCACTACAAGCGGGTGCAGTCCGGCGACCGCGGCCGCGATGACGGCCTGGAGCTGGCCAAGTCCAACATCCTGCTCCTGGGCCCGACCGGCTCGGGCAAGACACTGCTCGCCCAGACGCTGGCGAAGATGCTGAACGTGCCCTTCGCCATCGCCGACGCCACCGCGCTGACCGAGGCGGGCTACGTCGGCGAGGACGTCGAGAACATCCTCCTCAAGCTGATCCAGGCCGCCGACTACGACGTCAAGAAGGCCGAGACCGGCATCATCTACATCGACGAGGTCGACAAGATCGCCCGCAAGAGCGAGAACCCGTCGATCACCAGGGACGTCTCCGGGGAAGGCGTCCAGCAGGCCCTCCTGAAGATCCTGGAAGGCACCACGGCGAGCGTGCCGCCCCAGGGCGGGCGCAAGCACCCGCACCAGGAGTTCATCCAGATCGACACCACCAACGTGCTGTTCATCTGCGGCGGCGCCTTCGCCGGCCTGGAGAAGATCATCGAGTCCCGGATCGGCCGCAAGGGCATCGGGTTCAACGCGATCATCCACTCCAAGGACGACGTCGACGCCTCCGACATCTTCAAGGACGTCATGCCGGAGGACCTGCTGAAGTTCGGCATGATCCCCGAGTTCGTCGGCCGCCTCCCGGTCATCACCAGCGTCCACAACCTCGACCGCGACGCCCTGATCCAGATCCTCACCGAGCCGCGCAACGCCCTGGTGAAGCAGTACCGCCGGCTGTTCGAGCTGGACAACGTCGAGCTGGAGTTCAGCGACGACGCCCTGGAGGCCATCGCGGACCAGGCGATCCTGCGCGGCACCGGCGCCCGCGGCCTGCGGGCCATCCTGGAGGAGGTCCTCCTGTCGGTGATGTACGAGGTTCCCTCCCGCCAGGACGTGGCGAGGGTGGTCATCACCCGCGAGTCGGTTCTGGAGCACGTCAACCCGACCCTCGTGCCCCGCGACCAGCTCAACAAGCAGCAGCGCACGCCGCGCGAGAAGTCCGCGTAACCCGCGGCCGCCGCACCGGCCGCCCGTACGGCCCGGCGACCGGCGATCCCGCACCACGACGCCCCCGAGGGAGGAATCCCGCGGGGGCGTCATCCGTTCCGACACCGGCCCGCTCCGGGCGATCCGGCCGGGTGAGAGACGGTCCCGGAAAAGCCTGGAGCATCGACCACCCGGACGTCCCTAGAATTGGACACCGTGACGATGCCAGATCTGCCCACCCAGTACACCCCCGCCGACGTGGAGACCCGGAGCTACGAGCGCTGGGTATCGGAGGGATACTTCACCGCGGACGCGAGTAGCGGGCGCGAGCCGTACAGCATCGTCCTGCCGCCGCCCAACGTGACCGGGGTCCTGCACATCGGCCACGCCCTCGACCACTCGATCCAGGACGCGCTGACCCGCCGCGCCCGCATGCGCGGCCAGGAGACGCTCTGGCTGCCGGGCATGGACCACGCGGGTATCGCCACCCAGAACGTCGTCGAGCGGGAGCTCGCCAAGGAGAGCCTGTCCCGCCACGACCTCGGCCGCGAGGCCTTCGTCGAGCGCGTCTGGCAGTGGAAGGAGGAGTCCGGCGGCCGGATCCTCGGCCAGATGCGCAAGCTCGGTGACGGCGTGGACTGGACGCGCGAGCGCTTCACCATGGACCCCGGTCTCTCCCGCGCGGTTCAGACGATCTTCAAGAGGCTGTTCGACGACGGGCTCATCTACCGCGCCGAGCGCATCATCAACTGGTGCCCGCGCTGCCTGACCGCGCTGTCGGACATCGAGGTGGAGCACAGCGAGGACGAGGGCGAGCTCATCTCGATCCGGTACGGCGACGGCGAGGACTCCATCGTCGTGGCCACGACCCGGGCCGAGACCATGCTCGGCGACACCGCGGTGGCCGTCCACCCGTCCGACGAGCGCTACGCCCACCTGGTCGGGCGCGAGGTCGAGCTCCCGCTGACCGGGCGTCGCATCCCGGTGGTGGCCGACGAGCACGTCGATCCCGCCTTCGGCACCGGCGCCGTCAAGGTCACTCCGGCGCACGACCCCAACGACTTCGAGATCGGCCGCCGCCACTCGCTGCCCTCCCTGGCGGTGATGGACGAGCGCGGAGTGATCACCACGCACGGCCCCTTCCAGGGGCTCGACCGCTTCGAGGCCCGTCCCGCCGTGGTGGCCGCGCTGCGTGAGCAGGGCCGGATCGTCGAGGAGAAGCGTCCCTACCTCCACTCGGTCGGTCACTGCTCGCGCTGCAAGACCGTGGTGGAGCCGCGGCTGTCCCTGCAGTGGTTCGTCAACGTCTCGCCCCTGGCCAAGGCCGCCGGTGACGCCGTCCGTGACGGCCAGACGAAGATCCACCCGCCGGAGCTGGCCAAGCGCTACTTCGACTGGGTCGACGACATGCACGACTGGTGCATCTCGCGCCAGCTCTGGTGGGGTCACCGGATCCCGGTCTGGTACGGCCCGGCCGGAGAGGTCGTCTGCGTCGGACCCGACGAGGAGCCGCCCGCCGGATACGTCCAGGACCCCGACGTCCTCGACACGTGGTTCTCCTCGGGTCTGTGGCCGTTCTCGACCCTGGGCTGGCCGGACCGCACGCCGGAGCTGGAGAAGTTCTACCCGACCTCCGTCCTGGTCACCGGCTACGACATCCTGTTCTTCTGGGTGGCCCGGATGATGATGTTCGGCCTCTACGCGATGGACGGTCGCCCGCCGTTCCACACGGTGGCCCTGCACGGCATGGTCCGCGACCAGCACGGCAAGAAGATGTCCAAGTCGTTCGGCAACGTGGTCGACCCGCTCGACTGGGTCGAGCGCTTCGGCGCCGACGCCACCCGGTTCACGCTGCTGCGCGGCGCCAACCCCGGCTCCGACGTGGCGATCAGCGAGGAGTGGGCCGGCGGCTCCCGCAACTTCTGCAACAAGATCTGGAACGCCACCCGCTTCGCCCTGATGAACGGCGCCGCGGTCGGCGAGCTTCCGGTCGACGAGCTGACGGCCGCCGACCGGTGGATCCTCTCCCGGCTCCAGGAGGTCGTGGCGGAGGTCGACGCGGCCTTCGAGGACTTCGAGTTCGCCAAGATCTCCGACATCCTCTACCACTTCGCGTGGGACGAGGTCTGCGACTGGTACGTCGAGCTGGCCAAGATCCAGCTCGCCGCGGGCGAGGAGCACACCCGGCTGGTGCTCGGCCACGTCCTCGACGCGCTGCTCCGGCTGCTCCACCCGCTGGTGCCGTTCGTGACCGAGGAGCTGTGGCGGGCTCTCACCGGCGGAGACTCCATCGTGGTCGCGCCGTGGCCGACGGTCCAGGAGTCGCTGCGCGACTCCTCCGCCGAGGAGGAGATCCTCGCCGTCCAGGGTCTGGTGACCGAGGTCCGCAGGTTCCGCTCCGACCAAGGGCTGAAGCCCGGCCAGCGCGTCGCCGCACGCCTGTCACTCACCGGTACGGCTCTCGCCCCGCACGAAAGGGCCATCCGCGCGCTGCTCCGGCTCGATGAGCCGTCGGAGTCGTTCTCGGCCACCGCCCGTCTCGACGTGGGCGGCATCGTGGTGGAGATCGACACCGCGGGGACGATCGACGTGGTCGCCGAGCGCAAGCGGCTGGAGAAGGACCTGGCCGTTGCCCGGAAGGAGGCCGCGCAGGTGGCCGCCAAGCTGGGCAACGAGCAGTTCATGTCCAAGGCCCCCGACGAGGTGGTCGCCAAGGTGCGCGCCCGCGCGGCCCAGGCCGACCAGGACATCACCCGGCTCACCGCGCAGCTGGCCGCTCTCCCGGCCGGCTGAGCCCGCGTGCCCGAGAGCCCGGAGTCCGGTCGGACTCCGGGCTCTCGGGGTTTAGGGAGCGTGACGGAGGGAATACCTGACTGTTCCATGAAGTTGGTCATCAAGGCCCGGAAGGGCTGCTAGAGTTTCTTCCCGCGGGGCGCGTCCCCGCGACTCTCTCTGAATCTGCTCCGCTGGGACGTTCGTGTCTAGGCGGCATCCGGTTGGACAACGACGGGATGTTGGAGTAAGTTAGAGGGGTTGCCCTGGAGACGGGGCGGTCGAGATCCGCTGTGGATCCGGCGGGTGCGGGTCGGCTGACGCGAAAGCGACAGTTTGACACAAACCAGGCGGAACTGCTAAGATTGAGACGCGAAACGAATGCCCCGGAGGGCGGATCGACGATCCGGACCGACGGTGAACGCGTCCGTTTCTTGAGAACTCAACAGTGTGTTAAAAGCCAGTGCATGATGCACAACCCCGTCCCACCCGCCTCGGTGGGAGGACGGATTCCTTTGGTTGATGCACCTCGTCTCCTTTGCCGGGACGGGGATGCTTTCAGCCGGGAGAAACTCTGTAGACATTGTTTGGAGAGTTTGATCCTGGCTCAGGACGAACGCTGGCGGCGTGCTTAACACATGCAAGTCGAGCGGAAAGGCCCTTCGGGGTACTCGAGCGGCGAACGGGTGAGTAACACGTGAGTAACCTGCCCCTGACTCTGGGATAAGCCCGGGAAACTGGGTCTAATACCGGATACGACACGCTTCCGCATGGGATGCGTGTGGAAAGTTTTTTCGGTTGGGGATGGACTCGCGGCCTATCAGCTTGTTGGTGGGGTAACGGCCTACCAAGGCGACGACGGGTAGCCGGCCTGAGAGGGCGACCGGCCACACTGGGACTGAGACACGGCCCAGACTCCTACGGGAGGCAGCAGTGGGGAATATTGCGCAATGGGCGGAAGCCTGACGCAGCGACGCCGCGTGGGGGATGACGGCCTTCGGGTTGTAAACCTCTTTCAGCAGGGACGAAGTTGACGTGTACCTGCAGAAGAAGCGCCGGCTAACTACGTGCCAGCAGCCGCGGTAATACGTAGGGCGCAAGCGTTGTCCGGAATTATTGGGCGTAAAGAGCTCGTAGGTGGCTTGTCGCGTCGGATGTGAAAGCTTGGGGCTTAACTCCAGGTCTGCATTCGATACGGGCTGGCTAGAGGTAGGCAGGGGAGAACGGAATTCCTGGTGTAGCGGTGAAATGCGCAGATATCAGGAGGAACACCGGTGGCGAAGGCGGTTCTCTGGGCCTTACCTGACGCTGAGGAGCGAAAGCGTGGGGAGCGAACAGGATTAGATACCCTGGTAGTCCACGCCGTAAACGTTGGGCGCTAGGTGTGGGGGCCTTCCACGGTTTCCGCGCCGTAGCTAACGCATTAAGCGCCCCGCCTGGGGAGTACGGCCGCAAGGCTAAAACTCAAAGGAATTGACGGGGGCCCGCACAAGCGGCGGAGCATGTTGCTTAATTCGACGCAACGCGAAGAACCTTACCAAGGCTTGACATCGCCCGGAAAGCTCTGGAGACAGAGCCCTCTTCGGACTGGGTGACAGGTGGTGCATGGCTGTCGTCAGCTCGTGTCGTGAGATGTTGGGTTAAGTCCCGCAACGAGCGCAACCCTTGCTCCATGTTGCCAGCACGCCCTTCGGGGTGGTGGGGACTCATGGGGGACTGCCGGGGTCAACTCGGAGGAAGGTGGGGATGACGTCAAGTCATCATGCCCCTTATGTCTTGGGCTGCAAACATGCTACAATGGCCGGTACAGAGGGTTGCGATACCGCAAGGTGGAGCGAATCCCTAAAAGCCGGTCTCAGTTCGGATTGGGGTCTGCAACTCGACCCCATGAAGTCGGAGTCGCTAGTAATCGCAGATCAGCAACGCTGCGGTGAATACGTTCCCGGGCCTTGTACACACCGCCCGTCACGTCACGAAAGTCGGCAACACCCGAAGCCCGTGGCCCAACCCTTTGGGGGGGAGCGGTCGAAGGTGGGGCTGGCGATTGGGACGAAGTCGTAACAAGGTAGCCGTACCGGAAGGTGCGGCTGGATCACCTCCTTTCTAAGGAGCACCGGCTGATCCGGTTCACCCGCTGGGTGGCCTGGTCGGTCCATGCCGTGGCCGCGAGCGAACGTCTCGCGCACGGTGCGCTCATTAGTGGAGCACTGGCTATTCGGTTCAGCGGAGTCGCTGGCCGGCTAGTACCGCCTCCGGGGTTCGCCCTGGGGGAGTGGGAACGGCGGTTGCGAGGGGTTTCGCTGGTCCGGACACACTGTTGGGTCCTGAGGAAACGGACCAGGCGGGCCCGCTGTTCGGGCGGGCTCGCTGGTTTGGTTTTCCCTCTGCGGGACCGTCCGCCTGTCATACCGGCTTGAGCTTGGTAGAGGTTGTCTCTGCTGGGTTCGGGTGTCTGGTGGTGGGGTCGTGATGGTCGCTGCGTGTTGTTTGAGATTTGCATAGTGGACGCGAGCATCTTTGTGGCCAAGTTTTTTAGGGCACACGGTGGATGCCTTGGCATCAGGAGCCGATGAAGGACGTGGGAGGCTGCGTTAAGCCCCGGGGAGTCGCCAACCAGACGTTGATCCGGGGATGTCCGAATGGGGAAACCTAGCACCAGTCATGTGGTGTTGCCTCCGCCTGAATGTATAGGGCGGTTGGTGGTAACGCGGGGAAGTGAAACATCTCAGTACCCGTAGGAAGAGAAAACAAATAGTGATTCCGTGAGTAGTGGTGAGCGAAAGCGGAAGAGGCTAAACCGGGCGCGTGTTAAAGCCGGCGGGCGTTGCGTGTTCGGGGTTGTGGGACCTTCTTGTGGTTTCTGCCGGAGCCACGAGCAGTGAGAAATCGATGGGGTAGCCGAAGCTTCTGGGAAGGGGCGCCGGAGACCGTGAGAGCCGGGTAGGCGAAATCCTGTCGACTGCTGGAGGGGATCCCAAGTAGCACGGGGCCCGAGAAATCCTGTGTGAATCTGCCAGGACCACCTGGTAAGCCTAAATACTCCCTGATGACCGATAGTGCACTAGTACCGTGAGGGAAAGGTGAAAAGTGCCCCGGTGAGGGGTCGTGAAATAGTACCTGAAACCGTGTGCCTACAAGCCGTAGGAGCGTAGACACTCTTCGGGGTGTCTGTGATGTGACTGCGTGCCTTTTGAAGAATGAGCCTGCGAGTTGCGGTGTGTGGCGAGGTTAACCCGTGTGGGGTAGCCGTAGCGAAAGCGAGTCTGAATAGGGCGTTTGAGTCGCATGCTGCAGACCCGAAGCGGAGTGATCTAGGCATGGGCAGGTTGAAGCGCGGGTAAGACCGCGTGGAGGACCGAACCCACCAGGGTTGAAAACCTGGGGGATGACCTGTGTTTAGGGGTGAAAGGCCAATCAAACTCCGTGATAGCTGGTTCTCCCCGAAATGCATTTAGGTGCAGCGTCGCGTGTTTCTTGCCGGAGGTAGAGCACTGGATGGCCGATGGGCCCGACAAGGTTACTGACGTCAGCCAAACTCCGAATGCCGGTAAGTGAGAGCGTGGCAGTGAGACTGCGGGGGATAAGCTCCGTAGTCGAGAGGGAAACAGCCCAGACCACCGACTAAGGCCCCTAAGCGTGTGCTAAGTGGGAAAGGATGTGGAGTCGCAGTGACAACCAGGAGGTTGGCTTAGAAGCAGCCACCCTTGAAAGAGTGCGTAATAGCTCACTGGTCAAGTGATTCTGCGCCGACAATGTAGCGGGGCTCAAGTACACCGCCGAAGTCGTGGCATTCACACATCAACCCTGGCTTTTGTCGAGGGGTGTGGATGGGTAGGGGAGCGTCGTGCGGCCGGCGAAGCAGCGGAGTGATCCAGTTGTGGAGGCCGTGCGAGTGAGAATGCAGGCATGAGTAGCGAATCAGAAGTGAGAAACTTCTGCGCCGGATGACCAAGGGTTCCTGGGCCAGGCTAATCCGCCCAGGGTAAGTCGGGACCTAAGGCGAGGCCGACAGGCGTAGTCGATGGACAACGGGTTGATATTCCCGTACCCGCTGTGATGCGCCCATATTGAACCCAGTGATACTAAGGGTCCTTAACCCGGTCTGCTCTTCGGAGCGGGCGTCAGGGTGAACGCCTGACCTGATCTGGTAGTAGGTAAGCGATGGGGTGACGCAGGAAGGTAGCCCATCCCAGGCGATGGTTGTTCCTGGGGTAAGCGTGTAGGACGAGGGGTAGGCAAATCCGCCTCTCATGGGTCTGAGACGTGATGCCGAGCCGATTGTGGCGAAGTGGGTGATCCTATGCTGCCGAGAAAAGCCTCTAGTGAGTGTCATGGCGGCCCGTACCCGAAACCGACTCAGGTGGTCAGGTAGAGAATACCAAGGCGATCGGGTGAACTGCGGTTAAGGAACTCGGCAAATTGCCCCCGTAACTTCGGGAGAAGGGGGGCCTTCGCTGGTGATGAGTCTTGCACTCGGAGCTGGTGGGGGCCGCAGAGGCCAGGGGGAAGCGACTGTTTACTAAAAACACAGGTCCGTGCGAAGTCGTAAGACGATGTATACGGACTGACGCCTGCCCGGTGCTGGAACGTTAAGGGGACCGCTTAGCATGCCTTCGGGTGTGCGAAGGTGAGAACTTAAGCGCCAGTAAACGGCGGTGGTAACTATAACCATCCTAAGGTAGCGAAATTCCTTGTCGGGTAAGTTCCGACCTGCACGAATGGCGTAACGACTTCCCCGCTGTCTCAACCGCAGACCCGGCGAAATTGCACTACGAGTAAAGATGCTCGTTACGCGCAGCAGGACGGAAAGACCCCGGGACCTTCACTACAGCTTGACATTGGCGTTTGGAACGGTTTGTGTAGGATAGGTGGGAGACGGTGAAGCTGGGACGCTAGTTCCGGTGGAGTCATTGGTGAAATACCACTCTGGTCGTTTTGGACGTCTAACTTGGGTCCGTGATCCGGATCAGGGACAGTGTCTGGTGGGTAGTTTAACTGGGGCGGTTGCCTCCTAAAGGGTAACGGAGGCGCCCAAAGGTTCCCTCAGCCTGGTTGGCAATCAGGTGTCGAGTGTAAGTGCACAAGGGAGCTTGACTGTGAGACCGGCGGGTCGAGCAGGAGCGAAAGCTGGGACTAGTGATCCGGCGGTGGCATGTGGAAGCGCCGTCGCTCAACGGCTAAAAGGTACCCCGGGGATAACAGGCTGATCTTCCCCAAGAGTCCATATCGACGGGATGGTTTGGCACCTCGATGTCGGCTCGTCGCATCCTGGGGCTGGAGTAGGTCCCAAGGGTTGGGCTGTTCGCCCATTAAAGCGGTACGCGAGCTGGGTTTAGAACGTCGCGAGACAGTTCGGTCCCTATCCGCTGCGCGCGCAGGAGACTTGAAAGGGGCTGTCCCTAGTACGAGAGGACCGGGACGGACGAACCTCTGGTGTGCCAGTTGTTCCGCCAGGAGCACGGCTGGTTGGCTACGTTCGGGAGGGATAACCGCTGAAAGCATCTAAGCGGGAAGCTTGCCTTGAGATGAGGTCTCCCACCCCGTGAGGGGGTAAGGCTCCCAATAGACGATTGGGTTGATAGGCCGGAGGTGGAAGCGCAGTAATGTGTGGAGCTGACCGGTACTAATAGGCCGAGGACTTGACCATAAAGCGTTCGTGTGGTTTTCTGCAGCGCTCTGTACTCTTCGCCGGGTCCGGAGCAGCGCGTGATCACTGGTTTTGCTCGCGTCCACTGTGTGATTCTGAGGCAGCAGGCATCGTCTGCACCCCCGGGACTGGTTTTCGGGTTGGGTGCGTGTGTTTGTGTGTTTCATAGTGTTACGGCGGTTATGGCGAAGGGGAAACACCCGGTTACATTCCGAACCCGGAAGTTAAGCTCTTCAGCGCCGATGGTACTGCACCGGGGACGGTGTGGGAGAGTAGGTCGCCGCCGGACAATCTTTCGAAGCGGGGCTCTGGACGTTCGTCGTCCGGGGCCCCGCTTTTTTGCGTGCCCGCTTTCCGTGTCCGCGTTCTGCGGGGCTGAGGCTTTGCAGGGCCGATGTTCTGCGGGGCCGGCTTATGGTTCGGCAGGGGCTCCTGAAGCGCCTGCCGGTACTCGTGCCGTTCCCAGGAGTTCCGGGGGCGTCGGGAGCCCGACCGTGCGGTCAGTAGGCTTGAGGCGTGGACTATCAGGCAGTCGAACGAGCAATCATGGAACGCGGCGTCGAGTGGAACTTCGAGCCCACGCTCGACAGGATCTCCGCGCTCATGGATGTGCTCGGCTCCCCGCAGCGCTCCTACCAGGTGATACACGTGGCCGGCACCAACGGCAAGTCGACCACGACCCGGATGATCGAGACGATTCTGCGTGAGCGCAACCTTCGGGTCGGCCGGTTCACCAGCCCCCATCTCATCTCCATGCGGGAGCGCATCTCCGTGGACGGCGCCCCGCTCAGCGAGGAGCGATTCGCCGAGGTCTACGAGGACGTCCTTCCCTACCTCGAGATGATCGACGCCAAGGGGCCCAGGCTCTCGTTCTTCGAGACCCTCACCGCGATGGCCTTTGTGGCGTTCGCCGACGCCCCCGTCGACGTCGCGGTCATCGAGACCGGCATGGGCGGCAGTTTCGACGCGACCAACGTCGCCGACGGAGCGGTGGCGGTCATCACGCCCATCTCGCTGGACCATATGGACTATCTCGGCCCTGATGTCGAGACCATCGCGGGCGAGAAGGCCGGCATCATCAAGCCCGGGGCGATGGCCGTACTCGCCCAGCAGCAGCTTCCCGCGGCGGAGGTGCTGATGCGCAGGGCCGCGGAGGTGGGCGCCACCGTGGCCAGGGAAGGGCTGGAGTTCGGTGTGCTCGGCCGGGAGCTGGCGGTGGGCGGCCAGCTTCTCCACCTCAAGAGCCTCAAGGGGACATACGACGAGGTCCTGCTCCCCCTCTACGGCGCACACCAGGCGAGCAACGCCGCC
The DNA here is from genome assembly GCF_050942225.1 of Streptosporangium sandarakinum. Taxonomy (NCBI): domain Bacteria; kingdom Bacillati; phylum Actinomycetota; class Actinomycetes; order Streptosporangiales; family Streptosporangiaceae; genus Streptosporangium; species Streptosporangium sandarakinum. The sequence continues at coordinate 6,283,476 of NZ_CP192034.1, read as the reverse complement.
TGCGCGCTGGCCGCCGTGGAGGCGCTGACGGCCGGGAGCGACCCCCTCGACCCCGAGCTGGTCCGGCAGGCGTTCCTGCAGGTGACCTCGCCGGGGAGGCTGGAGGTCGTGCGGCGGGGACCCACGGTGCTCGTGGACGCCGCGCACAACCCCGGCGGCATCCAGGCGACCCTGGACGGCGTCCAGGAGTCCTTCGGCTTCGACAAGCTCGTCGGAGTGGTGGCGATGTTCGCCGACAAGGACGTCGAGGGGATCCTGGAGCTGCTCGAACCCATGATGGACGAGATCGTGGTGACCCGTAATTCCTCGCCCAGGTCGATGGACGTCGACGAGCTCGCCACGCTGGCCGAAGAGATCTTCGATCCCGACCGGGTCCACCGGGCCGACCGCCTGGACGAGGCGATCGACAGGGCGATCGCGATCGCCGACGAGGCGGGGGAGTTCGGTGGCGCGGGAGTGCTGATCACCGGTTCCGTGGTCACCGCCGGGGACGCGCGGCTGCTGTTCAAGGCGGGCGAGGCCGGATGAGCGAGGCGTCGGCGGAAGGGCGAAAAATGATCACGGTCACTCCGGGCATGCGGCGGCTCTGCGCCAGTGTGCTGGGTATGGAGGCGATCGTCGTCGGGTTGTTCGCCCCGGTCGCCATCAATGTCCAGAAGATCGAGCCGGCCGTGGCGCTGACCGTGGGGCTGGGCCTGGCGGTGCTGTGCGTGCTGGTCGCCGGCATGCTGAAGCGGCCCTTCGCCTACATCGCCGGAAGCGTGATCCAGGTGCTGGCCATCGTTTCGGGGTTCATGGTTTCGACCATGTTCTTCCTCGGTGGGATTTTCGCCGCCCTGTGGATCACGGCGATATTCGTCGCTCGCCGTGTCGAGGGCGTGACTTCCCGCTAAAGTCGGCCTACATGGCCGTCCCTCCCACTCAGCCGACTCGGGCGGTGGCCGCCGAGCCCACAGGCCTGGCGCGCGCACTCCGTGCCCCTTCGGCGCTCGACGTCGTCCTCGGGACGCTCGTCGCGGTGACGCTTCCGCTGGCGATCGTCGCCCTGCCCAACACCATCTCGGTGGTGTCGGCTCTGCTGCCGCGTGACATCTCACCGATCGGGATGATGCGGGCGCACGGGCTGGCGCTGCCCGCGACGGTGCTGACCGTGCCGCTGGCCGCGCTCGCCGTGCGCCGCCGGAGGGTGGCGCCGATACTGGTCGCCGGGTTGGCCCTCCTAGCCGTGGCCGACGCGGCCGGAGGGTACGCCGACTCCACGTCGCTGGTGGGAGTGCTGCGGGTGCTGCACGGGGTCGGCGCGGGGCTGGTGGTGCCGGCGACCCTGGCCGCGGTCTGGGAGCGTTCTCCGTTCCTGCGGGCGCTGTGGTGCGCCGTTCTCGCGGTGAGCCTCCTGGCGGCGCAGGCGCTGGCGCTGTGGCCGCTGGACGAGGCCAGGTCCTGGAGGGTCGCGCTTCAGCCGTACCCCATGCTGACAGGGGTCGCGCTCGTGCTGGCCGCCGCCTACTTCGTGCTCCGGTTGAGAGATGACGGCGCCCGGAGACCCGACGGTGCCCGAGGGCCCGACGACGCGTGGAAGCCCGGCGGTGACCAGGAGGCCGGCGGCGGCCGGGGGTATGACGGTGGCCGGGAGACCGGTGGAGAGCCCGGCGATCCGGCGCGGCCGGCCGCCGGGGCTCCGGGGCGCGGGCGGCCGCTGCTGGCCGTCGTGCCCGCCGCGGGCATCGCGGCCCTGGCGCTGGGCAGCACCTACGACTGGTCGCCGGGTCTGCTGCTGACCGCGGCCACGCTGTCCATCGTCGCCCTTTTCGGGCTGGCCTCGGCCTCCGTCTCCGGGGGCGCCGACGGCCGGGTGTCCGCCTACACGGTGCTCGTGATGGGCGTCGTCGTCCTGCCCACGGCCGCGCAGGTGACCAACGTCGAGCTCAGCGGCCTGGGTGGTCCGGGCCTGTCCGGGCTGTGGCCGGCCTTCGCGATCGCGGGGGTGGCGGCCGTCGTGGCCGCCGTGGCGGTGGGCCGTCTGAGCGACGCCGTCCTGCCCACGGCCGCGGCGAGCGGCATGGCGGTCGTGGTGGCGGGGCTGTGCACGGTGGAGGTGCTGCTGCCCTCCTCCGCGAGCCCGGTCCTGGTCCTTCCCCTGGTGTTGCTCGCGGTCGGCGCCGCCGTGGCCCTGACCTCCGCACTGCGCTCGTCCGGCATCGGGGCGGCGCTCTTCGCGCTGTCGTTGTTCTTCCCGGGAGTCCTCTCGGGCTTCCTGCTCGGCAGCGGCGTGCAGTTCCTCGTCCTGCGGGGCGCCGGCACCCCGGAGGCGCTGGTCGACGCCTTCGTCGACGCGCTGCACCGGTGGGCCGTGGTGGGGGGCGGCCTGGTGATCGTGGTCATCGTCCTCGGCGCCCTCCTCGTGCGCCGTTCCCAGCCGTCCGTGAACGATGCGTCCCGGCCGTCCGCTCCGGACCCGTTCCCTGCGGCGTCCGGGGTGTCCGGTGCTCCCCGGCCCGGTACGGCGGGCATCACGGAGGTTCCCGAGGAGGCCCCGGGTGATGTCGTCCGCGACGGGTGGCCGTCCACCACGGGGAGTCGGGGCGCTCCGGCGCGGGGCGGCGAGCCGGGGGTGGATCCCGGGGCGGAGACGGAAGCCGAGATGGGGGCGGAGCCCGGCCGGAAGGAGGGCGGTGAGCCGGGAGGACCCCGGCCCGGTCCGAAACCCCGGTTCGAGCCCGTGCCCGAGCCCGGTCCGAAACCGTGGCCGAGGCCGGAGCGGACCGGCACGATGCCGGTCGTGCCGCCGCCCACGCCCTCGCCGGAGGACACGGACGGCCCGGGCCGCGCCTGACGGCTCCCTGAGGAGGGGCGCTTCCGGCTCACGCCCCCGCTTCCGGCTCCGCCGTTCCCCGGTCGGCCGCCGCCCGGCCGCCGGGCAACGGCGGCCGGCTCCGGGACGGTAAACTTCGCCCGTTCACGCAGTCTGCGAGTCATCCCTGTTCGAAGGAGAACTTCAGTGTCCGAGCGCACCCTTGTCCTGATCAAGCCCGACGGTGTCGCGCGCGGCCTCATCGGTGACGTGATCGCCCGGATCGAGCGCAAGGGCCTGAAGGTCGTCGCGCTGGAGCTGCGCACTCTCGACGCCGAGACCGCCAAGCTGCACTACGCCGAGCACTCCGAGCGGCCGTTCTTCGGCGAGCTGGTGGAGTTCATCACCTCCGGTCCGCTCGTCGCCATGGCGGTCGAGGGCCCGCGCGCCATCGAGGCCTTCCGCGCCCTGGCGGGTCTGACCGACCCGGTCAAGTCCGCTCCCGGCACCATCCGTGGCGACCACGCCCTGGAGATCGGTGAGAACGTGGTCCACGGCTCCGACTCGCCCGAGTCCGCCGCCCGCGAGATCAAGATCTTCTTCCCGGACCGCTTCTAAGGTCGTCGCCGTCGGGCCCCGCCGTCCTTCCCGGAGATCACCCGGGAGGACGGCGGGGCCCGACGTGTTTGCCGCGACTTAAGATTTTCCTGGAGCTGGCAGGCTCATTGCGCTCAGGGGTGGGTACATCACGTTACGATTCGAGTGCGTTCTGTAGTTTTCGCCGACGACCTGACGGAAGGAGGGCCGCCTTCCCCATGAGCAGCAAGCTTGCTTTCCTCGGACGCGACATGGCGGTCGACCTCGGCACCGCGAACACGCTGGTGTACGTCCGGGGCAAGGGCATCGTGCTCAACGAGCCGTCCGTCGTCGCGATGAACATGGTCACGGGAAAGATCGTCGCCATCGGCATCGAGGCTAAGCGCATGATCGGCCGGACTCCGGGCAACATCGTGGCCATCCGGCCGCTGAAGGACGGCGTCATCGCCGACTTCGACGTCACCGAGCGCATGCTCCGCTACTTCATCCAGCGGGTCCACCGGCGCAGCCAGTTCGCCAAGCCGCGCATCATCATCGCGGTGCCGAGCGGGATCACCGGCGTCGAGCAGCGGGCGGTCAAGGAGGCCGGCTACCAGGCGGGGGCGCGGCAGGTCTACATCATCGAGGAGCCGATGGCCGCGGCGATCGGGGCGGGCCTGCCCGTGCACGAGCCGACCGGCAACATGGTGGTCGACGTCGGCGGCGGCACCACCGAGGTCGCCATCATCTCGATGGGCGGCGTGGTGACCAGCCAGTCGATCAGGGTGGGCGGTGACGAGCTGGATCAGGCGATCATCAGCTACGCCAAGAAGGAGTACTCGCTCATGCTCGGCGAGCGCACCGCCGAGGAGATCAAGATGGCGATCGGCTCGGCCTGCGCGCTTCCCGAGGAGGGCCACGCGGAGATCCGCGGCCGTGACCTGGTCAGCGGCCTGCCGAAGACGATCGTCGTGTCGGCCGCCGAGATCCGCCGGGCCACCGACGAGCAGGTGAACGCGATCGTGGACGCGGTCAAGACCACCCTGGACAAGTGCCCGCCGGAGCTGTCCGGCGACCTGATGGACCGGGGGATCGCCCTCACCGGCGGCGGCGCCCTGCTGAAGGGGCTGGACGAGCGGCTCAAGGACGAGACCGGCATGCCGATCCACCTGGTGGACAACGCCCTCGACTCCGTCGCGCTCGGCTCCGGCAAGTGCGTCGAGGACTTCGAGGCGCTGCAGCAGGTCCTCGTTCCGGAGCCGCGGCACTGATGAAGGACACGCGCCACGCACGGATCAGCCTGGGGGTGCTGCTGGCCGCGGCTCTCGTGTTGATGACCGTCGACCACCGGACCGGCGGCGCCTCCCCGCTCACTCCCCTCAAGGGGGTGGGGGCGACGGTGTTCGGCGCCGCGGAGAGCGCGGGGGCCGACATCGTCCGGCCGATCGGCAGGTTCGTCGCGATGATCACGGGTGCGCCGGAGGCGCGGCGCCGTATCGAGGAGCTGCGCGCCGAGAACGGCAGGCTCAGGCGTGACCTGGTGACGCAGAGCCTGGACCGGCAGCGGTCGGCGCAGCTGCGCCGCCTGCTCGGCGTGGCGGGCGTCGCCGGATACCGGATCGTCCCGGCGCAGGTGATCGCCCGGCGGGGCACGCCGGGGTTCGAGGAGGCCGTCGAGCTCGACGTCGGCGCAGCGGACGGGGTGCGGACGGAGATGACGGTGCTGAACGGCGAGGGCCTGGTCGGCAGGGTGGTCCAGGCGGGGCGGTCCACCTCGACCGTCGTGCTGCTCAGCGATCCGGCGTCGGCGGCCGGGGCCCGCCTGGAGGGGAGCAACGAGATCGGGGTGGTGCACGGCGTGGGGTCCGACGGCCGCCTGCTGCGTTTCCGGCTGCTCGACTCCACGGCGCAGATCGTTCCCGGCCGGCGGATCGTCAGCTTCGGCTCCCAGCACGGCGTGCCGTACGTGGCCGGGGTGCCGATCGGGGTGGTGGAGCGGGTGGAGGCGACGCCGGGGGAGCTGACCCGGGTGGCCTACGCCCGGCCGTACGCCGATCTGACCGCGCTCGACGTGGTGGGTGTGGTCGTGCAGGCGCCGCCGCGTGACCCGCGTGACGCGGTCCTGCCGGGTGCGCCGCGGCAGGCGGAGAAGGAGAAGAAGGCGAAGGCCCGGGGCGGGCCGGACCGCGAGGAGGCGCAGGGGACGGAGGAGGCGCCGGGCCGCGAGGGCGGGAAGCCGGAGACGGAGGACGCGCCGGAGGACGAGGCGGCGCCCGGCGGGCGGGATGACGTGCCGCCCGAGGCGGTGGCGCCGGGCACGCGGCGCGGGGGGATCTGACCGATGGGCCGGGACGTGCTCGCCGCCGGGTTCCTCCTGCTGGTCATGGTGGTGCAGGTGGCGGTGGTGAACCGCCTGCCGCTGCCGGGGGACGTCGCCCCCGATCTGGTGCTGCTCACCGTGATCGGTTACGCGCAGGCCCGCGGGGCCGCCGCCGGGACGGTCATGGGGTTCTTCGCCGGGCTGCTCAACGACATGCTGCCGCCCGCCGCGCACGTGATGGGGCAGTACGCCCTGGTGCTGTGCCTGGTCGGGTTCGCGGCCGGGCGGATGGCCGAGATCCACCCCGAGGCAAGGATCATCACGACGCTCACCTGCGCCGTCGCCGGGCCGGTGCTCGCCGCGGCGGCCGGGGCCCTGTTCGGTGACGCCCGGCTCGGGGAGGACGTGCTGACGGTCACGTTGCCTCGGGAGGCCGTCTACGACATGGTGGCGGCCCTGCCGGTGGCGGGGCTGGCGAGGAGGGTCGCCGGGGGTCCCCGGATGCGGGCTTCGCGGCCGGTGCGGTATCCGGCGCGGAGCCGTCTGTGAGCGCGCGGGCCACCGGGCGTGATCGGAGCGGACCGCGGAGGGCGGACCGCCGGGCGTGCGGGGTCCGGCCTGACGTGCGGGGGACGCGCGGGGTCCGGCGCGAAGGCCGGGGGGCGTGCGGGGTCCGGCCTGACGGACGGGGGAGGCCGTGGGCCGGGCGTGACGGGGGGCAGGCATGATCCGGGTACGGGGCCGGCTGGTCGTGATCCAGGCGCTGGTGATGTCGCTGATGGCGCTGCTCGCCGTACGGCTCTGGCAGGTGCAGGTGGTGCGCTACGCGGAGTTCACGCAGGCGGCGACCGAGACGCGGACGCGTGACGTGGTCGTTCCGGCCGTGCGCGGCCAGATCCTCGACGCGGCGGGGCGGCCGCTGGTGCGCAACCGGACCCGGCTCGTGGTCTCGGTGGACCGGACGAGCCTGAACCGGATGGCGGGCAACGGCAGGACCGTCCTGCAGAGGCTGGCGGCGGTCCTGAACCGCAGTCCCGAGCGGCTGCGCGAGCGCATCAGGGCGTGCGGTCCCGGGGTCACCCGGCCGTGCTGGCCGGGCTCGCCGTACCAGCCGATCCCGATCGACGACGAGGTCACCACGCGTGAGGCCCTGCAGATCCTGGAGCGGCAGGAGGAGTTCCCCGGGGTGACCGCCGAGGTGCAGGCGGTGCGGCAGTACCCGCACGGCAGCGCCGCCGCCCAGGCGCTGGGCTACCTGCAGCCGATCACACAGGAGGAGCTGGAGAAGCGCGAGGGGTTCAAGGCGTCGTTCTCCGGTGTCGACCTGGTGGGACGCGACGGGCTGGAGGCGGTCTACGACGCGGAGCTGCGCGGGGTGCCGGGGATCCGGCGGGTGCAGGTCGACCGGCTCGGCAAGGTCATCGGAGTGGAGCGGCAGGTCGCGCCGATCCCCGGTGACACGCTCATCACCAGCATCGACGCCAAGGTTCAGGCGGTGACCGAGAAAGCCTTGGCCGAGGCCATGAAGTCCGCGCCCAGGGCCGACGGCGCGGCGGGCGTGGTGCTCGACGTGCGGACCGGCAGGATCCTCGCGCTGGCCAGCGCGCCGACCTACGACCCGAAGGTCTGGACGGGTGGCATCTCCGAGACGGAGTACCAGCGCCTGCTGTCGGAGAAGTCGGGCAAGCCGCTGGTGTCACGGGCGATCAAGGGACAGTTCGCGCCGGGCTCGACCTTCAAGATCTCCTCGGTGTCGGCGATGCTCCGGGACGGCTACCCGCTGCACGGCCAGTACGACTGCCCGGGTTCCTTCATGGTCGGCAGCCGGGCGTTCAGCAACTTCCACGGCATCGGCATGGGCACGATGAACCTGCACACCGCGCTGGTGAAGTCCTGCGACACGATCTTCTACCGGGCGGCCTACGAGCAGTGGCTGCGCGACGGCGGGCTGCGGCCGAAGGGGAACACCAAGCAGCCGATGGCGGCCATGGCGCGGGCCTTCGGGTTCGGCCGGCCGACGGGCGTGGACCTGCCGGGCGAGTCGGCCGGGCGGATCCCGGACCGCGACTGGAAGAAGCAGATCTGGGAGGCCACCAAGGAGGTCAACTGCCGCCGCGCCAAGACCGGCTACCCGGAGGTCGCCAGGACCGACCAGAGCCGGGCCGCCTTCCTCAAGCAGCTGGCGTACGAGAACTGCCTGGAGGGCTACCTGCTGCGGCCGGGTGACGCGGCGAACTTCTCCATCGGCCAGGGCGACGTCCTGGTGACCCCGTTGCAGCTCGCCGCGGCCTACGCGGCGCTGGTGGGGGACGGCAGGCTGCGCAGCCCCCGGCTCGGCTGGGCGCTGGTGCGGCCCGACGGCACCATGGTCAAGGAGATCAAGGCGCCGGTGGTGGGCCGGCTGCCGATCTCGGCGCGGGAGCGCGACTACATCAGGGCGGCGCTGAGCGACGTGCCCTCCGACGGCACGGCCGCGGGCGCCTTCACCGGCTTCCCGATGAACCGGGTGCGGATCGGCGGCAAGACCGGCACGGCCGAGGTGTACGGCAAGGCCGACACCTCGTGGTTCGCGTCGTTCGCGCCGGCCGGCAATCCGAGGTTCGTGGTGGTCGTCATGGTCTCCCAGGGCGGGATGGGCGCTGAGACCGCCGCCCCGGCCGCGCGGAAGATCTACGAGGGCATCTACGGCATCTCGCCCAAGGGCGGGCCGGTCCCGGCGGCGCTGCCCGCCGGGCGTCCCGCGTCCGAGCCGCCGGTGATCGAGCGGGACGGGACGGTGGCGCGATGACCGCCCGGGTGATCAACCCGCCGCGCAGGTCGCTGGCCCGCAGGGCGATGGCGGCCTCCTCGGTGGTGGGCCGGATGGACGGGGTGCTGCTCGTCGCGGTCGCCGCGCTGTCGGTGATCGGCACGCTGCTGGTGTGGTCGTCGACCCGGACCTGGGCGCCCGGCTCCACGGGGCTGGTCAAGAAGCACGTCCTCAACCTCGCCATCGGCGCGGTGCTGACCGGTCTGGCGACGATGGTGAACCACCGCAGGCTGCGGGCGTACGCGCCGCTGGTGTACGCCGTGACGTTCGTGGGGCTGATCCTGGTGATCACGCCGTTGGGGTCCACGGTGAACGGCGCGCATTCGTGGATCATGCTGGGCGGGGGGTTCGCCTTCCAGCCGTCGGAGCTGGCCAAGCTCGGGCTGGCGCTGATGCTCGCCATGCTGATGGCCCAGCCGGCCAAGGGCGGCGAGCGACCGCGCGGCCTGGACGTCGGGGTGTCGCTGGCGGTGGCCGCTCTGACCATGGGGATGGTGATGCTCCAGCCGGACCTGGGCACCACCATGGTCCTGGGGGTGATCACCGCCGCCGCGATGATCATCGCGGGGGTGCGCAAGCGGTGGGTCCTCGGGCTGGCCCTGCTCGTGGTCGCCGGGGCCGTGGGCGTGTGGTTCCTCGACGTGCTGGAGCCGTACCAGATCGCGCGGTTCACCGCCTTCCTCAACCCGGCCAGCGACCCGCGGGGCGTCGGCTACAACAGCACCCAGTCGCTGATCGCGATCGGCTCGGGAGGGCTGTTCGGCAAGGGGTTGTTCCGCGGCGGACAGACCACCGGCCGGTTCGTGCCCGAGCAGCACACCGACTTCGTCTTCACCGTCGCGGGTGAGGAGTTCGGCTTCCTCGGCTCGGTCACGGTGGTGGCGCTGCTCGCGGTGGTCCTGCTGCGGGGGATGCGGATCGCCCGCCGGTGCGACGACCGGTTCGGCGCGATGACGGCCGGGGTGATCGTGTGCTGGCTGGCCTTCCAGTCCTTCGTCAACGTCGGGATGACGATCGGGATCATGCCGATCACCGGGCTGCCCCTGCCGTTCGTCTCCTACGGCGGCACCGCGACCTTCGCGAACATGATCGCCGTCGGGTTGCTCCAGGCGATCCACATCCGTCAGCGGCCGTTCTGAGACCGGCCGCGATGGAAGCCGTCCGCCCGTCCCCGGTCTCGAACTCTCCCCCCGCTCACCGGTGTCGCCGGGCCCGTGGGCGGGCCGGCGCGGATTTCCAGACAGGAGTGGACGATGACGATCGCTGCGGAGGGTTCGCTTCTTCCCCGGGTGACCGGGGCGCTCACCCGCTCGTGCCGGCAGGCCGGGCTGGACGCGACCGGGTTCCGGATGGGACACGATGCCGCCGGGCTGGTCTGCCACCTGGCCGCCGAGGGCGTGGTGGTACGGCTGGCCCGGGAGGACGCGCCGGACGAGGCCGAGCGGCCGGCCGTCTCGGTGCGGGTGGCGCGGTGGCTGGCGGACCGGGGGTTCCCGGCCGACCGCCCCCTGGACGTGGAGCAGCCGATCGTCGCCGAGGGGTTCCTGGCGACCTTCTGGCGGCGGCAGGAGCACATAGGGCCGCCGCCCGACCCGGCGCAGCTCGGGCCGCTGCTGCGGCGGCTGCACGCCCTGCCGCCGGTGCCGTTCGAGTTGCCGGCCTACGATCCGCTGGGGGCGGTGCGCCGGGCGGCGGGGGAGTGCCCGGTGCTGGACCGCGAGGACCGGGGGTGGCTGCTGGGGCGCTGCGACGCGCTCGCCGAGGCGTACGGGCCGGTGGAGTTCGCGCTGCCGTACGGGCTGGTGCACGGCGACGCCCGGCGGGAGAACATGATCCGCACGCCCCGGGGGTTCCTGCTGAGGTCCTGGCAGTGGGCGTGCGCGGGGCCGCGGGAGATCGACCTGGTTCCGACCCTGCACGGCGCGCGGTTCGGGCTGACCGAGCGGCAGCTGGCGAATTTCAGCGAGGCGTACGGTCACGACGCCAGGTCCCAGGCGGGGTATCCGGTGCTGCGGGACATCCGGGATCTGCAGACCCTGACGGCCCTGCTGCGCCGGGCGCACCTCGACGCCGGGGTCCGTGACGAGCTGCGGCACCGGCTGGGCTCGCTGCGCGCGGGGGACGACCGCCTGTGGCACCTCCCGTAGCCGGATAGGCTTGGGGCATGTCTGTCGAGTCGCTGTTTCCCCGCCTGGAAGCGCTCCTGCCCAAGGTGCAGAAGCCGATCCAGTATGTCGGGGGTGAGCTCAACTCGACCGTCAAGGACTGGGACGAGTCCACGGTCCGTTGGGCTCTGATGTATCCGGACGCCTACGAGGTGGGCCTGCCCAACCAGGGCGTCCAGATCCTCTACGAGATTCTCAACGAGCTGCCCGGGACGCTGGCCGAGCGCACCTACGCCGTCTGGCCCGATCTCGAGGCGCTCATGCGGTCGGAGGGCGTCCCGCAGTTCACGGTCGACGGGCACCGGCCGGTGCGGGCGTTCGACGTGCTCGGGATCTCCTTCGCCACCGAGCTGGGCTACACCAACATGCTGACCGCGCTGGACCTGGCCGGCATTCCGCTCCTGGCCGCCGACCGGACCGACGACGACCCGATCGTCCTGGCGGGAGGCCACGCGGCCTTCAACCCCGAGCCGGTCGCCGACTTCCTCGACGCCGCGGTGCTGGGCGACGGCGAGCAGATCGCCATCGCGATCAGCGAGGTCATCCGCGAGTGGAAGGAGGAGGGCTCGCCCGGCGGGCGCGACGAGCTGCTGATGCGGCTGGCCGAGTCCGGCGGGGTCTACGTGCCCAGGTTCTACGACGTCACCTACCACCCGGACGGCCGTATCCAGCGGGTCGCGCCGAACCGGTCGGGGGTGCCGTGGCGGGTGCAGAAGCACACGGTGATGGACCTCGACGAGTGGCCCTACCCGAAGAAGCCGCTGGTCCCGCTGGCCGAGACGGTGCACGAGCGGTTCAGCGTGGAGATCTTCCGCGGCTGCACGCGCGGCTGCCGGTTCTGCCAGGCGGGCATGATCACCCGCCCGGTGCGGGAGCGCTCGATCACCACGATCGGCGACATGGTCGAGGCGGGCGTCAGGGCGTCCGGGTTCAACGAGGTCGGGCTGCTGTCGCTGTCGTCGGCGGACCACTCCGAGATCGGCGGCCTGGCCAAGGGCCTGGCCGACCGCTACGAGGGCACCAACACCTCGCTGTCGCTGCCCTCGACCCGGGTCGACGCCTTCAACATCGACCTGGCCAACGAGTTCTCCCGCAACGGCCGCCGCTCCGGCCTGACGTTCGCCCCGGAGGGCGGCTCGGAGCGGATGCGCAAGGTGATCAACAAGATGGTCACCGAGGACGACCTGATCCGGACGGTGACCGCCGCCTACAGCCAGGGCTGGCGGCAGGTGAAGCTCTACTTCATGTGCGGCCTGCCCACGGAGGAGGACGCCGACGTCCTCGGCATCGCCGACCTGGCGAGGAAGGTCATCAAGGCGGGCAGGGAGGCCACCGGGTCGCGTGACGTGCGCTGCACGGTCTCCATCGGTGGTTTCGTTCCCAAGCCGCACACGCCGTTCCAGTGGGCCGCCCAGGCCGACCACGAGACGGTCGACCGCAGGCTCAAGGCCCTCAAGGACGCCCTGCGCGGCGACAAGGAGTACGGCCGGGCCATCGGCATGCGCTACCACGACGGCAAGCCGTCGATCGTGGAGGGCCTGCTCTCCCGCGGCGACCGCCGGGTCGGCGCGGTCATCCGCGCGGTCTGGGAGGAGGGCGGCCGGTTCGACGGCTGGAGCGAGCACTTCTCCTACCAGCGCTGGATGGACTGCGCGGCCAAGGCCGGCATCGACATCGACTGGTACACCACGCGCGAGCGCGAGGAGAACGAGGTCCTGCCCTGGGACCACCTCGACGCCGGCCTCGACCGCGAGTGGCTCTGGCAGGACTGGCAGGACGCCGTCAACGACGTCGAGGTCGAGGACTGCCGCTGGACGCCCTGCTACGACTGCGGGGTGTGCCCCACCATGGGCACCGAGATCCAGATCGGGCCCACGGGGAAGAAGCTGCTGCCACTGACGGTTGTCTGAGATAGGCCGTGCGTGAGCACGGCCGGATCTCGACCGATCACGACCTGGAAGGACGACACCACCCTGAAACCCGTTCCCGACGGGCCTCCGCCCGCACCCGTGGCGCAGCGGCTGCGTGTCCGCTACGCCAAGCGCGGCCGCCTGCGCTTCACGAGTCACCGTGACGTCTCCCGGGCGGTGGAGCGCGCCGTCCGGCGCGCCGGCGTCCCGGTCGCGTTCAGCGCGGGCTTCTCGCCGCACCCCAGGATCTCCTATGTGGGCGCGGCCGCGGCCACCGGGGTGGCGAGCGAGGCCGAATACCTCGAGATCAGCGTGACGCGGGAGTGCGACCCCCAGTGGCTGCGCACCGCGCTCGACACCTCCCTGCCACCGGGCGTCGACGTGCTCGACGTCGTCGTGGCGGGCGCCGGAACCCTGGCCGACCGGCTGGAGTGCTCGGCGTGGGAGGTACGGCTGCCGCAGGCCGACCCCGTCCTGGCGAAGGAGGCGGCGGAGCGGTTCGTCGCCGCCGAGCGGATCGAGGTGGAGCGCATGACCAAGAAGGGTCTGCGCCGCTTCGACGCGCGTGAGGCGGTGCTGAGGCTCGAGGTGACCGAGGGAACCGAGACAACAGCAGGTCAGGCGTCCGGTCGGCCATGTGTCATACTTCGCATGGTTGTACGGCACGCAACTCCTGCCGTTCGACCCGACGACGTTCTCACCGGACTGCGTCTTTTGGCAGGCTTCGCGCCGCCGGTGCCCCCCGAGGTGACCAGGCTGGCGCAGGGACCGCTGGACGCGCGTACCGGTGGGCCCGCCGACCCGTTCGACCTGGACCGCGACATGATGCGCGGCGGCGAAACGGAACCGGTGGGCCGGCACGTCGACGGCGATCTATAGGACTTGGCGCCGGGCCGTGCGGTCCGGCGTACAGCGAGAGACGAGAGCTCCCGCGCGGCGCGGAGACGTGCCCGGGAGCTGACGGGAGAGCGCCCGCATGCTCGACAACGAGCCCGGCGCCGGGGTGAACGGCCCCGGCGAGGACAGAACAGAACAGACCCAGCCGACACGTCGCAGGCGGTCCGCCAGCAGGCCGGCCGGCCCTCCGCCGGAGGAGCCGGAGTCCCCGCCCGCGGTGCCGAAGGCGCCCGCGCCGGTGACGGCCCCGTCGGCCGCCGCCGAGCCCGCGGTGGCCCCGGCTCCCGAGCCGGCGGTGACGCGGCCGGACGGACCCGCCGAGACCGGTGACGTACGGCCCGCCGCGGCCCAGGAGCCCGGAGCCACGCCGGAGCCCGAGGCGGCGCCGGAGCCGGTGAAGCCCAAGCGCGCGACCCGGCGCAAGGCGGCCGTCGCCGAGGCCGGGACCGCGACGGCCGAGCCGGCCGCCGCGAAGCCCCGGCGCAGCCGTGCGAAGAAGGCGGCCGTCGAACCGGTGGCGGAGCCGGGCGCCGAGGCGCCCGCCGAGACGGCTTCCGGGTCGGCGACCGAGGCGTCCGCGGAGACGGCCGCGCCGGTCGCGCCGGAGCCGGTGGCCGAGCCGTCCGGACAGGAGGCGCCGGAGAAGCCCGCGCCGGCCAAGCGCACCCGCACCCGCAGGAAGGCGGCGCAGCAGGAGGCCCCCGCGGCCGAGCCGGTCGCCGAGGTGAGCGCGCCCCAGGCCGCGGCTCCGGCGGGACCCGTGGCGGCTCAGGAGGCCCCGGAGGCCGCGAAGACCCCGGCGGTCGCGGAGGTCGCGGAGGCTCCGTACGGCGAGGAGCCCTCGGAAGCCCCGGCCGTCGCGGACCTGCTTCCGGAGCCGCCCGCCGACGAGGCGCTGGACGACGAGCCCGCGGGCGAGGACATCGTCGAGGAGCGTCCCGGCCTGTTCTCCGACCCCTTCGGGCTGACCGAGCGTGAGCGCCCGGAGGCCCCGGCGCTGACCTTCCAGGCACCGGCCGCGGTCTTCCAGCCGCTCTTCCAGGCCCCCGACCCGCAGCGGGCCGAGGCGCCCGCCGTGCGTCCCGCGCCGGCGCAGCCGGAACCCGAGGCGGAGCAGGCCGAGGAGGAGCTCACCCCGGAGGCCGCCGGTGACGAGGCCGAGGGCGACGACGAGGCCGGTGGCCGCCGCCGTCGCCGCCGCAGGGGCGGGCGCGGCCGGGGCCGTACCCGTGACCTGGAGGAGGGCGAGGAGGAGGAGCCGGAGCAGGCCGAGGAGGAGTCCCCGGCCCAGCCCCAGCCCGCCGAGCAGGCCGAGGAGGAGACGGGCGGCTCGCGCCGTCGCCGCCGTCGCCGCCGCAGGGGCGGCGAGGAGACGGACGAGGGCCACGACGACCCGCCGAACACCGTGGTGCGCATCCGCGCGCCCCGCGCCGGCCGCAGCCTGCTGGACGAGGTGCAGAGCGTGCGCGGCTCGACCCGCCTGGAGGCCAAGAAGCAGCGCCGCCGCGAGGGCCGTGAGCTCGGTCGCAGGCGTCCGCCGATCATCACCGAGTCGGAGTTCCTGGCTCGCCGCGAGTCCGTCGAGCGCATGATGGTGGTCCGCCGCACCGGCGGCCGGACCCAGATCGCGGTGCTGGAGGATGGCATCCTCGTCGAGCACTACGTCAACCGCGAGGCCGGTCAGTCCTACGTGGGCAACGTCTACCTCGGCAAGGTGCAGAACGTCCTGCCGAGCATGGAGGCGGCGTTCGTCGACATCGGCAAGGGCCGCAACGCGGTGCTGTACGCCGGTGAGGTCAACTTCGACACCGTGGGGCTGGAGGGTCAGCCCAAGCGGATCGAGGTGGCGCTGAAGTCCGGCCAGTCGGTGCTGGTGCAGGTCACCAAGGACCCGATGGGCCACAAGGGGGCGCGGCTCACCTCGCAGATCAGCCTGCCGGGCCGCTACCTGGTCTACGTGCCCGACGGCTCGATGACCGGGATCAGCCGCAAGCTGCCCGACAAGGAGCGCACCCGCCTCAAGAGCATCCTGAAGAAGGTGATGCCGGAGAACGCCGGTGTCATCGTCCGCACGGCCGCCGAGGGCGCCTCCGAGGAGGAGCTCGGCCGCGATGTGGCCAGGCTGTCGGCCCAGTGGGAGAACATCCAGCGCAAGGCCAAGTCTGCCAGCGCGCCGGAGCTGCTGTCCTCCGAGCCCGACCTGACCGTCAGGGTGGTCCGCGACGTCTTCAACGAGGACTTCGCCTCGCTGGTCGTGGCGGGCGACGAGGTGTGGGAGACGGTCGACGAGTACGTCCGCTATGTCGCCCCGCACCTGGCCGACCGGCTGAAGAGGTGGGACGGCGACGGCGACGTCTTCGCCGCCTACCGCATCGACGAGCAGATCGCCAAGGCGATGGAGCGCAAGGTCTGGCTGCCCAGCGGCGGTTCGCTGGTGATCGACCGGACCGAGGCCATGACGGTGGTCGACGTCAACACCGGCAAGTTCACCGGTCAGGGCGGCAACCTCGAGGAGACGGTGACCCGCAACAACCTGGAGGCGGCCGAGGAGATCGTCCGCCAGCTCAGGCTGCGGGACATCGGCGGCATCATCGTCATCGACTTCATCGACATGGTGCTGGAGAGCAACCGCGACCTGGTGCTGCGGCGGCTGCTGGAGTGCCTGGCCCGCGACCGGACCAAGCACCAGGTCGCCGAGGTCACCTCGCTGGGGCTGGTGCAGATGACCCGCAAGCGGGTCGGGCAGGGCCTGCTGGAGGCGTTCTCCACCGTCTGTGAGTGCTGCAACGGCCGGGGCCTGCACGTCTCGACCGAGCCGGTCGAGGGCAAGCCGGAACCGCGCGGCACCCAGGGCAAGATGGCCATCGAGAAGGCCGTCGCGGAGAAGCTCGGCAAGGACGGCGGTCAGGCCGTCGCGGCCAACGACCAGTCCGGCCGTGATACGGTGACCGATGCGCTTGATGACGCTCCTGACGGAGACGCTCAGGCCATGCAGACTTCCGGCCGGGGGCGGCGACGCTCCCGGAAGGCCAGGTCGGCCGACTGACCGGGCCGCCTCGCGAATCCCGCCGTCCGGCGGCGCCGTACAGGCGCTCTGGGCGGCGGGGGCGCCCGCGGGGCACGGTCAGCGGCCGGCAGCTCCGGCGTTCCGCCCGGTTCGACCAGGACACCGATAATCCGGTAAGCTGGTGAACCGGTGCGCTCGTGGCGCGCCCTGTTCGCGCGTCTACCCGGTTCGTCGGTCGACATCAGTGACCATAGCCGGATGCGGGGCGCAGCATCCAGCGAGCAAGTAGTCAGAAGAAGGGTTCCGCGGTGTACGCGATCGTTCGTTGCGGCGGCAGGCAGCAGAAGGTCTCCGTCGGTGACGTCCTTGAGGTGGACAAGGTCGCCGGCGAGGTCGGTTCCAAGGTTTCGCTGCCGACGGTGCTCGTCGTCAACGATGGCGACGTGACCACCGAGGCGGGCAAGTTCACCGTCGCCGCCGAGATTCTCGGCGAGACCAAGGGTCCGAAGATCCGGATCCTCAAGTACAAGAACAAGACCGGCTACAAGAAGCGCCAGGGTCACCGCCAGCGTTACACGCAGGTGAAGATCACCGGCATCGACCAGGCCTGAGTTTCGGGAGTTTTGCGAGATGGCACACAAGAAGGGCGCGTCGTCCACTCGGAACGGCCGTGACTCCAACGCCCAGCGGCTCGGCGTGAAGCGCTTCGGCGGTCAGCTGGTCAACGCCGGCGAGATCATCGTCCGTCAGCGTGGCACCCACTTCCACCCGGGTGACAACGTCGGCCGCGGCAGCGACGACACGCTGTTCGCGCTGGCCGCCGGCCACGTGCAGTTCGGTGTCAAGCGCGGTCGCCGCGCGGTGAGCATCGTCCCGGCCGCGGAGTAGGTCCGCACCGCCAGACGTCAACGACAGGGGTGGATCGCGTACGCGATCCACCCCTGTTCGCTTTATGAGCGGCTTTCCTGAGATAGGGGTAGAAAGGCAGACATGCCGGACTTTGTGGACCAGGTGGTCCTGCACATCAAGGCCGGTGACGGGGGACATGGCTGCGCCTCTGTCCATCGGGAGAAGTTCAAGCCGCTCGGCGGCCCCGACGGCGGCAACGGCGGCCGCGGCGGCGACGTGATCCTGGAGGTCGACCCCAGCACCGCCACGCTGCTGGAGTACCACCACCGTCCGCACCGCAAGGCCGCCAACGGCAAGCAGGGCTCGGGCGGCAACCGTGACGGAGCCAACGGCGGGGACGTCATCCTGCCGGTGCCCGACGGCACCGTGGTCAAGGACGCCTCCACCGGGGAGGTCCTGGTCGACCTGGTCGGCGCCGGCACCCGCTACGTGATCGCCGAGGGCGGCCACGGCGGGCTGGGCAACGCCGCCCTGGCCTCCACCAAGCGCAAGGCCCCCGGCTTCGCGCTGCTCGGCGAGCCCGGGGACGCTCTCGACGTGATGCTGGAGCTGAAGAGCGTCGCCGACGTGGCGCTGGTCGGCTTCCCCAGCGCGGGCAAGTCCTCCCTGATCGCCGCGCTGTCGGCGGCCCGCCCGAAGATCGCCGACTATCCGTTCACCACGCTGGTGCCCAACCTCGGCGTCGTCAGCGCCGGCGACACGGTCTTCACCGTCGCCGACGTGCCCGGCCTCATCCCCGGCGCGTCGGAGGGCAAGGGCCTGGGACACGAGTTCCTGCGGCACGTCGAGCGGTGCAACACGCTCGTGCACGTGATCGACTGCGCCACCATGGAGCCGGGCCGCGACCCGGTCAGCGACTACGAGGCGATCGAGGCCGAGCTCGCGGCGTACGGCAAGCTGGAGGACCGGCCGCGCCTGGCCGTGCTCAACAAGGCCGACGTGCCCGACGCCCGGGAGCTGGCCGACATCGTCCGGCCGATGCTGGAGGAGCGGGGGCTGCGGGTCTTCCAGATCTCGGCGGCCACGCACGAGGGCCTGCCGGAGCTGACCTACGCCATGGCCGAGATGGTCGCCGCCGCCCGGGCCGCCGCGCCCGTGCCCGAGCCGACCCGCCTGGTCATCCGGCCCCGCCAGATCGGCGACACCGGCTTCGCGGTACGCCGGGTGGACGACAACACCTTCCAGGTCACCGGGGTCAAGCCGGAGCGGTGGATCCGCCAGACCGACTTCACCAACGACGAGGCCGTCGGCTACCTCGCCGACCGGCTGGAGCGGCTCGGCGTGGAGGAGGAGCTCACCAAGGCGGGCGCCAAGGCCGGCGCCGAGGTGATCATCGGGTCCATGGAGAACGGCTACATCTTCGACTGGCAGCCGACGCTCAACGCCGAGGCCGTGCACCAGGGGCCGCGGGGCACGGACAACCGGCTCGGATAGCCTGCTCTCCACGGCCCCCGGGGCCCCCGGCGCATGGGCCGTGGCGGCAGAACCCGGGGAGCCCTTTTCGAGGAAGGTACGTGTCGTGGACGGTGGGCGCGATCGGATCCGTATGGCCGCACGCCTGGTCGTGAAGGTGGGCTCGTCCTCGCTCACCACTCCGCAGGGGACGATCGACGTCGACCGGGTGGACGCCCTGGTCGACGTGCTCGCCGCCCGCCGCGCGGCGGGCACTCAGCTCGTGCTGGTGTCCTCCGGCGCGATCGCGGCGGGCCTGGGCCCGCTGGGCCTGCCCGCCCGGCCGCGCGACCTCGCCACCCAGCAGGCGGCGGCCTCCGTCGGGCAGGGGGTGCTGGTCGCCCGCTACACCTCCTCCTTCGCCCGGTACGGCCTGCGCGTCGGCCAGGTGCTGCTGACCGCCGACGACATGATGCGCCGCTCGCACCACGCCAACGCCCAGCGCACGCTGAGCCGCCTGCTGGAGCTGGGCATCGTCCCGGTGGTCAACGAGAACGACACCGTGGCCACCGACGAGATCCGCTTCGGTGACAACGACCGGCTCGCCGCGCTGGTCGCCCACCTGACCCGCGCCGACGCGCTGGTGCTGCTGTCGGACGTGGACGCCCTCTACGACGGCGACCCGCGCCGCCCGGGGGCCCGCAGGCTCACCGAGGTGCGCGGGCCCGCCGACCTCGTGGGCGTCGAGCTGGGCAGGGGCGGCGCGGTCGGCACCGGCGGCATGGTCACCAAGGTGCAGGCGGCCCGGATCGCCACCGGCGCGGGCGTGCCCGTCGTGCTGACCGCCGCCGCGCACGCCGCGCAGGCCCTGGCCGGCGCCGACATCGGCACCTACTTCCACCCCGAGGGCCGCCACCCCGGCACCCGCCTGCTGTGGCTGGCGCACGCCACCACCGGCCGGGGCCGCCTCCACCTGGACCCCGGCGCGGTCGAGGCCGTGGTGGGCCGCCGCAAGTCGCTGCTGCCCGCCGGGGTCACCGCCGTCGAGGGCGAGTTCGCCGCGGGCGACCCGGTGGACCTGTGCGGGCCGCGCGGCCGGGTCGTCGCCCGCGGCCTGGTGAACTTCGACGCCGGGGAGATCCCCGGCCTGCTGGGCCGTTCCACCAGGGAGCTGGGCGCCGACCTCGGTCCGGAATATGAGCGTGAGCTGATTCACCGCGACGACATCGTCATACTGGAGACCCAGCACTAGTTTCCGGTTCGCATGGAGCGCGAGATGTCCGAGGAATTCCTGAAGGTGGCCCGGGCGGCCAAAGAGGCCGCCGCCGAGCTGGCCCCGCTGCCGCGGTCGCCCAAGGACGCCGCGCTCCGGGTGGTGGCCGACGCCCTGGTGGCCAGGGCGGCCGAGATCGTCGAGGCCAACGCGCTCGACGTGGAGCGGGCGCGGGAGGGCGGCACCTCCGAGTACATGATCGACCGGCTCCGGCTCGACGAGGCCCGCGTCCGGGCCGTCGCCGAGGCGGTCCGCCAGGTCGCCGACCTGCCCGACCCGGTGGGCGAGGTGGTCCGGGGCGGCACGCTGCCCAACGGGCTGGAGCTGCGCCAGGTCCGGGTGCCCCTCGGGGTGGTCGGCATCATCTACGAGGGCCGCCCGAACGTGACCGTGGACGCCGCGGCGCTCTGCCTGAAGAGCGGCAACGCCGTGCTGCTGCGCGGCTCGTCCAGCGCGTACTCCTCCAACACCGCCCTGGTGAAGGTCATGCAGGAGGCGCTGGCCGGCACCGAGGTCCCGGCCGGGGCGGTGCAGCTGGTGCCCGGCCGCAGCCGCGACTCGGTCAAGGAGCTCATGCGGGCCCGGGGCCTGGTGGACGTGCTGATCCCGCGCGGCGGGGCCTCGCTGATCAACTCGGTGGTCGAGGAGTCCACGGTCCCGGTGATCGAGACCGGCGTCGGCAACTGCCACGTCTACGTCGACGCCGACGCCGATCTCGACCTCGCCGTCGAGATCCTCCTCAACGCCAAGGCCCAGCGGCCCTCGGTGTGCAACGCCGCCGAGACGCTCCTGGTGCACGCCGCCGTCGCCGACGCGTTCGTGCCGCGCGCGCTGGCCGCGCTGGCCGCCGAGGGGGTGACGGTGCACGGGGACGAGCGGATCGCCGCCTACGGCGACGTGGTGCCGGCCGGTGAGACCGACTTCCGCGAGGAGTACCTCTCCCTCGACATCGCCGCCGCCGTGGTCGACTCGCTGGAGGACGCGGTCGCGCACATCAGGAAGTACGGCTCGGGCCACACCGACGCGATCGTGACCCGCTCGGTCACCGCCTCGCGCAGGTTCGTCGCGACGGTCGACTCCGCGGCGGTGGCGGTCAACGCCTCCACCCGGTTCACCGACGGCGGCGAGTTCGGGTTCGGCGCGGAGATCGGCATCTCCACCCAGAAGCTGCACGCGCGCGGCCCCATGGGCCTGCCCGAGCTGACCTCCACCAAGTGGATCTACACCGGGGAGGGCCATCTGCGCACCGCGACCGGCACGGTCATCGCCCGGCCGGGGCCTCGCGCCGAGTAGCCGGGCAGCCGCCCCCGATGGCTCTCCGTGATGGCGTGTCGCTCCGCGTGATCGACGCCGGGTGCCGTTTGACTTGGTCGCATGGACGCAGTGATCACGAGTCCGGCCGCCGTGCCGTCCGCTGGCCGGCCCTCGCGGGGAGCCGTGGCCCCGGACCGATCGCCCGGTGACCCGCGTGACGGGCGGGCTCGGCCATGAGGCGCGCCCTTTACGACGTGGCGGCGCTGATCGCCCGGATCGTGGTGGGCGTGATCTTCTTCGCGCACGGGTGGCAGAAGGCCGCGGGCGGCGGGCCCGGCGCGGCCGCGGCGAAGTTCGCCACGATGGGCGTGCCGCTGCCGGAGGCGTCGGCGTGGTACGCCGTGGTCGTCGAGCTGGCCGGCGGGATCCTGCTCATCCTGGGCCTGCTGACCCCGCTCGCCGGGCTCCTGCTCGCGGTGGACATGCTGGGCGCCGTCCTGTTCGTCCACCGGGGCGCGCTGTTCGTCGGTGAGGGCGGTTTCGAGCTGGCCGGCGCCCTCGGCTCGGCCGCGCTGCTGCTGGCCGCCGGCGGCGCGGGCCGGGTCAGCCTGGACCACCTGCTCTTCGGCCGCCGGAAGGAGCGCCGCCGGCGGGACGAGGCGGGCCTGCCGTACGTCCCGCCGCTCGCGACCGGGCCGCAGCCGCCCGCTCCGGCGGACCGGCCGGCGGAGCAGCCGCCGGAGCAGTCCCCGCAGCGGCCGTCCCCGCAGGCGGGCGGGCCGGGGCATCCCCGGGGAGACGCCGCGGGCCGCTGATGTTTCCCCCAAGTACGGCGCGCCGCCGTAAATTCGTCCTCCCCGCCCGCTATGGTGTTGTCTCCTTTGGGCTGGAGGCAGGGGAGCGAGCGCGAGCGAGCGACCCGACAGGCACAGGCGGTCTCGGACCCATGTGGCCGACGCGGGAGGGCACGTGGGGCGACTCGGGCGGATCGGCCCCTACACGTTGATGGAGCGCCTCGGCCGGGGCGGCATGGGCGAGGTCTACCTCGCCGCCAACCGCCGCGGCGAGCTCGTCGCTCTCAAGATGCTC
Organism: Streptosporangium sandarakinum; assembly: GCF_050942225.1. NCBI lineage: Bacteria > Bacillati > Actinomycetota > Actinomycetes > Streptosporangiales > Streptosporangiaceae > Streptosporangium > Streptosporangium sandarakinum. The sequence continues at coordinate 6,261,084 of NZ_CP192034.1, read as the reverse complement.
CACGAGGCCGTCGACGCCGACTCCGAGGCCCGCGCGCGGCTCGAACGCGAGGTCCGCGCCCTGCGCCGGGTCGAGAGCCCCTACGTCGCCCGGGTCCTCGACGCCGATCTCGCCTGCGAGCGGCCCTACCTGGTCATGCAGTACATCGAGGGCGACACCCTCCTGGAGCGGGTACGGCGCGACGGCCCGCTCCGGGGAGCGGGGCTCGTCACCCTGGCGCAGGGGCTGGCGACCGCGCTGTCGGCCATCCATGCGGCCGGGGTCGTGCACCGCGACCTCAAGCCCACGAACGTGCTGCTCGGCCCCGGCGGCGAGCCCGTCCTGATCGACTTCGGCATCGCCCAGGTCCTCGACGCCACCCGGCTCACCCTCACCGGCACCTTCCTGGGCACCCCCGGCTACGCCGCCCCGGAGCTGTTCGCCGACGAGCCGGTGCGGGAGCCCGTCGACGTGCACGCCTGGGCCGCCACGGTCGCGTTCGCCGCCACCGGGCGCCCCACCTTCGGCCGCGGCACGGTCGAGGCGCAGATGTACGCGATCCTGAACGGCCAGGCCGACCTCGCGGGGGTCCCCGCGGCGCTGCTGCCCCTGATCCGGGCGGCCCTGCACCGCGAGGCCGGGAAACGCCCCACCGCGGCCGTCCTCGCCACCCGCCTCGCCCGCCTGGCCCGCGCCACCGCCTCGGCCGCAACGGCACCCGCGAAGAACGCCGGGCGCGAGGGGGAGCGGAACGGGCATGCCGGGGAGCGGGCCGCGGCCGTCGCGGCGCGGAAACCGGAGACCCGGGCCGCCACCGCCACGGCGGAGGAGCCCCCGAAGGCCGGAAGGGCGGCGAAGACGGCGGAGGCCGTCCGCGGGCCCCGGCCGGGTCCCGCGCCGGACCGGACCGTCCGGGGGACGCGCCCCGGGGACGACGAGCGGACCCCGGTCCCGGGTGAGACGCAGCTATCCCGGGGCGGGCACCCTCCCGCGGCGGACGGGTCCGCGCCCGCCCGCCGGGTCGTCAGGAGGCGGCGGACCGCCCCGGCCGCGGAGCCCGCCCCGGCCAGGACGGGCCCGCTGCCCGTGGGAAGCGCGGCGCTGCTCCTGCTGGCCGTGCTCGCCGTACCGTGCGTGGTGTCCACGGTGATCTGGCCGCTGGCCACCTTCGCCGTCACCGTGGTCTTCACCGGGCTGGCCCGTGCGATCTGGATGGGGCACTGGCTGGTCAGGCGGTGCAGGTCGGCCAGGACGCGCGGCGTACTGCGCGCGGCGACCTTCCCGCCGACCCTCGCGGTGTCGCTGGTGACCGTGCTGGCCTGGCCCGGATTGCCGGCCGCCGGGCTCGCCGGGGTCACCCTGTGGGCGATCCTGGGCGGGGAGCTGCCGCCCGAATGGTGGCTGCGGCCCGGCCCCGTCGCCGTCGCCGGTGTCGTGTTCGGCGTCGTCTGCGGCTGGGGCACCGGCCGCGAGATCGAGCGGGTCAGCTCGCGGATCCCCGAGCTCCGCGACCTGCGCAGGCAGGGGCTGCGCGCCCTGACCCTGCTGGGCGGGTTCGTCGCCCTCTGCGCGACGGCCGTACGGGCGGTCGCCCTCGTGTTCGGCCTCTGACCGGCACCCGGGGGCGGCGCGGGCGGGCGTGGCACGCGCCCCTAGACGATCTCAAGGTTGGCCATCATGCCCATGTCCTCGTGTTCGGCGTTGTGGCAGTGGAAGAGGTAACGGCCGCGGTAGCCGTCGAAACGGGTGATGATCTCGGCTGACTCACCCGGCCGCAGGGAGACGGTGTCCTTGAGGCCCGCGTCGTGCGGCAGCGGCGGGCGGCCGCCGCGCGAGAGCACCCGGAAACCGACCAGATGCAGGTGGACGGGGTGGTGGACGTCGGCGACCAGCCGCCACACCTCGACATCGCCAAGACGGGTGGTGACGTCGGAGCGGACGGGGTCGAACGGCAGCCCGCCGATCAGCCAGCCGTGGCCGCCGCCCATGCGCCCGGCGCGGAAGGAGAGGTCGCGCACCCTGACGGCGTCCGACCGGCGCCAGGCCGGCAGGTCGGTGGAGAGGGTGCGGGGGACGCGGCTGTCGTCGGCGGCGCGGCGCGCGACGTGGAAGGCCATCACGTCGCGGGTACGGCCCGAGCCGAGCCGGTTGAGGAGCCTGACGCGGCCGCCGACCGGGACGCCGGAGAAGTCGATGATCACGTCGTGGCGTTCGGCGGGCGCCGTCGGCAGCAGCCGGTGGGTGACCGGCGCGGCGAGCAGTCCCTGGTCGGCGCCGATCTGGACGAGGTCGAGGCGGCGTCCGTCGTCGGTGACCGCTTCGAGCTCGTAGTGCCGGGCGTTGGAGGCGTTCAGGATACGCAGCCGGTGGCGGGCCGCGTCGACCTCGTGCACGGGCCACGGGGCGCCGTTGACCAGGATCACGTCACCGAGGACGCCGCCGAGATAGGGGTCGCGCACACCCGGCCGCTCCCGCAGGGCGGGGTCGAGGGCGGGATAGGCGAGGCCGCCGTCGGCGGCGAACCCGCGGTCGGCGATCATGAGGGGCAGTTCGCGCGGCCCCGCGGGCAGGCCGAGGGCGTCCTCGGCGTCGTCGCGGACGATGTGCAGCCCGGCCAGGCCGCGCCAGATCGCGGGGGCGGTGAAGTCCATCCGGTGGTCGTGGTACCACAGCAGCGTCGGTCGCTGGTCCATCGGGAAGGTGTAGTCCCGTGTCAGCTCGGTCACCACGGCCCGCGGATCGCGCATGCCCCGCATGCCGTGCCCGGAGCCGTGCCCCGTGTGCATGGAGCGCTCCTGCCAGTCCTGGGGCAGGACGAGGTCGGTCGGGTACCCGTCGGAGGCCGCCGGGGTCCGTCCGCCGTGCAGGTGCACGACGGTCGGCACGGGCAGTTCGTTGCGGTGCGTCACGGTGACCGGCCGGCCGCGGCGCGACTCGATCGTCGGTCCGGGGAAGGTGCCCTCGTACGTCCACAGCGGCGTTCTGACGCCGGGCAGGATCTCCGCGCTCACCTCGCGCTGGGTGATCTCGTAGCGGTCGGTCCCGCCCGAGGTGCCGACCGGATCGAGCACGGGGGGAATCGGCAGCGGCACCCGGAACGGCGGCGGTAGCGGTACGGCGCTGCGCAACTGGGCACCGGTGACCGGCGGCCGGCGGGCCAGCGCGGCCGAGGCCGACAGCCCGGCGGCCGCCGTCAGCCCGAGCGCCCCGCCGATGCCCAGCATCCGCCGCCTGGTCAGGCCGCGGCCCTCGTCGTGGTGCTCACGCATCACGGGCCTCCCGCCGTGTACGCGGCCGCCGCGGGAGGGGCCGGCGCCAGACGGCGATGAACTGCACGGCGAGCGCGGCGACGGTCATCACGCCCAGCGGGATGTGCAGCCACAACGCGCCGTCCAAGCCGGCGAAGTACTGCACCGTCTCGGCCGCCACCACCGCCGTCGTGGCCAGGAAAGGCCACGCCTGGCGCAGCCGTACCCACACCACGATCGCCGCGATCACCTGCAGGTATCCGATGGAGGTGACCACGCCGGCGCCGACCGCGTGCCAGCGCAGGCCGTCGAAGTCACCGGTCAGATACACCCCGGCGAACACCGGCTGGCCGGCGATCGCCACCATGTGCGCGCTGACGACGGCTCGAAACGTCCATCCTGTGGGTTTCGGCCGATGCGCGGCCCCGGTGAGCATGTCGCACTTCTCCTCGCTCTGACCTTGATCTGTGAACGACCCGACACTATGGACAGACGGTTATCTCGTCTAAGATCAATATTGCTATGGTGTTATGTTCCGGGAGGCATGATGGAGCTGGGCCCGCTCAGGCAGTTCCTGGTGGTGGCCCGGCTGGAACACCTCAGCCGGGCGGCCGAGGAGCTTCACGTCGCCCAGCCGTCGCTGAGCCGGACCATCGCCCGGTTGGAGAGCGAGCTGGGCACCCCGCTGTTCGACCGGAGCGGCCGGCTGCGGCTGAACGACGCGGGCAAGGTCTTCCGCGGCCACGTCGAGCGCGCCCTGGGCGAGCTCGAGGCCGGACGACGCGCCGTCGCCGAGGCCGCAGGCGAGGGCATGGGCACCGTGAGGCTGGCGTCGGAAACCTTCCTCACCCTCACCGGCCCGCTGACGGCCTACAGGCGGGCCCATCCCTCCGTCGAGGTCGAGCTCCACTGGTCACCGGCCGAGGACATGGCCCGCCGCCTGCGGGCCCAGGACGTCGACCTGTGCGTCGCCTCGCAGCCGATCCACGCCGAAGGACTGGAGTCGGCGCGGCTGTTCGACGAGGTGGTGGGGGTGGGCGCGCCACTCGATCACCCGCTGGCGGGCCGTACGTCCGTGCGCGTCGACGAACTCGTCGGCCAGCCCTTCGTCGCCGCCCGCAAAGGGCACTGGCAGCGGCGGCTGCTCGACCGGCTCTTCGCCGCGCTGGACCGCACGCCGAAGATCGTCTGCGAGGTCGACGAGCTCGGCGCCATCGCGGAGCTGATCGGCGCGGGACTCGGCATCGGCCTCGTCCCCGCCTTCGCCCGCCGCAGCACCACGCAGGTACCCGGCGTCTGGATCGCCGTCGACGACCCCGGCTGCCGCCGCACGGTCACCCTGCACTGGGGCGCCGGCAGCCACCTGTCCACCGCCGCCCGCCTGATGCGCGCCACGATCACCGGTTGGGACTGGACCACCGGCCAACCGCGGGACGAACGCGGATGACGGGCTCACCAGGCGGCTTCACGGCCTCGAGTGGCTTCAGGTGCTCCCCGGGCCGGATCCGCCCTCGGCGGTCCGATGAGACAGCGCACCGAACCGTCAGGTCGCCGCGCCACCTGACATTCCGGGGCGCCGCGTCGTCGTACCGGTGAGAGGCCGAGACGCCAGGCCGAACGGAAGGGACGGGCAGCGATGACCACGCAACGCGAGGCGGACGAAACCGAGATCAGGCGGCAGGTCGGCGGGATCGTCGAAGGAATCCGGGCCAAGGATCTGGAGGTCCTGCGACGGCTCTACGCGACGGACGTCGTGTCCTTCGACGTCGAGCCGCCGCTGCAGCACGTCGGGGTGGACGCGAAACTGAAGAACTGGGCGAAGGTGTTCGCGTTCTTCCAGGAGGTGGATTACGAGGTTCGCGACCTGACGTTCACCGTGGGCGACGACGTGGCGTTCGGGTACTGCTTCGGCCGGCTCAGCGGCACGCTGGGGAACGGGACGGCGGTGAGCGGTATGTGGGTCCGGGCCACTTTCTGCTTCCGGAAGATCGACGGCCGCTGGCTGATCGCGCACGACCAGGTCTCCGTACCGTTCGACATGGCGAGCGGCAGAGGGGTGACCGACCTCGAACCCTGACGGGTCACGGAAGGCCCGGGAACGCTCCTCCCGGGCCTTCGGGTCACCGTCAGTTGCCGTCGCGGCGGGCGAAGCGGTTGAAGATGCGCTCCCCGGCGTTGACCGCGCCCTCGGCGACGTCACGCAGCACGCCGATGAAGGGGTCCTGCGACTGCGACCAGGACTCGCGGTAGGAGCGGGCGGCGGCCTTGATCTCCTCGGTGATCCTCGCGTCGGCGTCGTCGGCCCGGCGGGGGTAGTCACCGCCGAGCATCCGCTCGTAGTCGCCGCTGCGGCGCCACCTGTCGAGCTCGGCGACCCGCGAGACCGCGAACGGGTGGGTGGTGCCCAGCAGGTTGAGGACCTTCAGCAGGCCGTCGCGGACGTCGCCGGCCGTGTCGTACTCGCGCGCCTGGTCGAGGAACGCCTCGATGTTCATCTCGTGCAGACGCGAGCCGCCGGCGAGCTTCATCAGCGCGCGCAGCGCGGCCTCCGGGTCCTGGCCGCAGAGCAGGCCGCCGCGGTCGGCCGACAGCTCCGACTTGCGCTGCCACTCCTCCAGCCCCGCGACGATGGCGCGCAGGCCGATGTAGCCGAGCGGGATCCACGCCACGCGGCTGGCCAGACGGGTCATGATGTCGAGCATGGTGCGGTAGACGGCGTGGCCCGACAGGATGTGCGCGGTCTCGTGGCCGATGACGAAGCGCAGCTCCTCGGCGTCCATCAGGTCGAGCAGGCCGGTGGTGACGACGATGAACGGGTCGTCGAAGCCGATCGCCTTGGCCTGCACCGCCGGGCTCTGCTGAACGTAGATCTCCGGGATGCGGTGGAGATCGAGGACGTAGGCGGCATCGCGGCCCATGTCGTGCAGGACGCGGAACTGCGTCTCGCTGGTGCGCACGGCCGAGGCGAGCTGGATCAGGCGCAGACGGCGCTCGCTGACCAGGCCGGACATCTGCTTGAGCACCGTGTCGAAGCCGCTGAGCGAGCGCAGGGCGACCAGCGCGGACCGGTCAGCGGGATGTTCGTAGGCGCGAGAGCTTATGCCGGGCAGCTGCACGCGGTTGCGATCCGGGGTGGTGGTCATGCCCGGCATGCTACGTCGGACCCGCCTGGTGTGCGCGGGACCGGGCGAAAGCCGGTCGCGGGCCGCGCGCTAGGGTCCTTCCATGATGAACGCGTCTGGTCGCGGGGGAAAGCGACGCCTGGGCGTCATGGGTGGCACCTTCGATCCCATCCATCACGGCCACCTGGTGGCCGCCAGTGAGGTCGCCCACCACTTCGATCTCGACGAGGTGGTCTTCGTGCCCACCGGACGCCCCTGGCAGAAGGCCGACAAGACGGTCTCCGCGCCGGAGGACCGCTACCTGATGACGGTCATCGCGACGGCCTCCAACCCGCGCTTCTCGGTGAGCCGGGTGGACATCGACCGGCCGGGGCCGACCTTCACCATCGACACGCTGCGGGAGATCTCCACCGAGCGGGGCCCGGACACCGAGCTGTTCTTCATCACCGGGGCCGACGCGCTGGCGCAGATCCTGAGCTGGCGCGACGTCGACGAGCTGTTCACCATCGCCCACTTCGTGGGCGCCACCCGGCCCGGCCACGTGCTGCGCGACCCCGGCCTTCCCGAGGGCCGGGTCAGCCTGGTGGAGATCCCGGCGCTGGCCATCTCGTCGTCGGAGTGCCGCGACCGGGTGGCCGCGGGCGAGCCCATCTGGTACCTCGTGCCCGACGGCATCGTGCAGTACATCAACAAGCGCGGCCTGTACCGCGACCCCGAGGCCTGACCCGGCCGCGAGCCGTACGGCGTCCGCGGCCCGGCCTGGCCCGGCCGCGGGCCTTACGGCGCCGACCCGCGCGGGGGCTTCGTGACCGGAACGGAATCGGGCGGTGCCCGCCGGGCGTTGTAATGGGGTGGCAACATGACAGGCGCTGTGATCGCGGCAGTTCTCCGGGGGCTCCCGATGGGGCACCCTGGTAGGTGACAGCGCCGACTACAGGAGGACTAACCGACACCGTGACCGCAACCGACAGATCCGTCCAGCTCGTCAGAATCGCCGCAGAGGCCGCCGCCGACAAGCTGGCCGACGACATTCTCGCCTACGACGTGAGCGACCAGCTCGTCATCACCGACGCCTTCCTGCTGTGCTCCGCCTCCAACGACCGCCAGGTCCGCGCCATCGTCGACGAGATCGAGGAGAGGCTGCGGCTCCAGGCCGACGCCAAGCCCGTCCGCCGGGAGGGCGAGCGCGAGGGCCGCTGGGTCCTCCTCGACTACATCGACATCGTCGTGCACGTCCAGCACGAGGAGGACCGCACCTTCTACGCCCTTGAGCGCCTGTGGAAGGACTGCCCCTCCATCTCCCTGCCGGACAGCGTGGCCCAGGCCGCCGCCCAGCGCGCCCGCCGGGCGGTATCTGAGTGAGCCGCCGTGTCGTCTGCCTGAGGCACGGCCAGACCCTCTGGAACGTCGAGAAACGCTTCCAGGGGCACAGCGACATCCCGCTGGACGAGACGGGCCTGGCCCAGGCGGCCCGCGCCGCGTCGCTGCTCGCCGCCCTCAGGCCCACCATGATCGTCTCGTCCGACCTGCGGAGGGCGTACGACACCGCCGCGGCACTCGGCCGCCTCACCCGTCTCGACGTGGCGGTGGACAAGGACCTCCGCGAGCGGGGCGGCGGCGAGTGGGAGGGGCTGACCCGCGCGGAGATCGCCGCCGGCTGGCCCCGGGAGTTCGCCGACTGGGAGGCGCCCGGCGGCGAGCCCGTCACCCACGTCGCCGAGCGGGTGTCGTCGGCGGTCCGCCGCTGGGCGGAGCGGCTGGCGCCGGACGGGCTGCTGGTGGTCGCCTCCCACGGGGCGGCGATCCGTCTCGGCGTCGCCCGGCTCATGGGTCTGCCGGAGGAGCTGTGGCCGGCCCTGGGCGGCCTGGGCAACTGCTCGTGGTCGGTCCTGGAGGAGGGCCGCAAGGGCTGGCGCCTGATGGAGCACAACGCCGGCACCCTCCCCGAGCCGGTGCAGAGCGACGACAGCCCCGAGGCGACGCAGTCCTGACGTCGCGCGGGCCCGCGGCTCCGCCGACGGCGGCCGTCTCCGACGTCGTGCGGGCTCACGGCCCCGCCGTCATCGGCGACGACCGCTTCGAGGTCGCGTGGACTCGCGCCCGGCCGCGCCGGGTGCGGGCCGCACCGCGGCCGATTAGGCGATCGCGCCGCTTCCCTATATGCTTCCCAAGCGCCGCGACGAGAACACTCGGAGCGGTGACCAGGGGCTATGGCGCAGCTGGTAGCGCGCCTCCATGGCATGGAGGAGGTCTGGGGTTCGAATCCCCATAGCTCCACCGCGGGGCCGTTCCCGAAACGGCCCGAGGGTGACCGACGAGGTCCCGCCCGATCAAGATGATCGGGCGGGACCTCGTCGGTTTTCCGGCCGGATCACGAGGACACGGCCGGATCAGGGGACACGGCCGGGGAGGAACGCGCGGCGCGCCGCCGTACGGCCGCCCGCCACAGGGGGACGGCGCCCAGCAGAACGGCGCATCCGGCGCCGACGATCCACGTCACGGGTGAGGCGGGCGCGGAGGCCGATGCCCCGGCGGCCACGTAGACGGCGTTGCCCGGCACCGTGCCCAGCAGCGTCGCCGCGGTGAACGGTCCCGGCCGCACCCCGGAGAGGGCGGCGCCGAAGTTGACCGCGGCGAACGGCACCCCCGGCAGCAGGCGCAGCGCCAGCACGCCACCGAACCCGTGACGGGTGAGCCGCCGGTCGAGCGCGGTCAGGACCCGGCCCCGCAGCAGCGGCCGCAGGGCGTCCCGGCCCAGCAGCCGGGCGGCGGCGAAGGCGGTCACCGCGCCCGCGGTGGTGCCCGCCACGGCGAGGGGCAGGCCGTAGGCGATGCCGAACAGGGCGCCGGCGGCGGCGCTCAACGCCGGCTTGGGGACGAAGGCGAACGTGCCCAGCGCGTAGACGGCCACGAAGGCCGGACCCGCCCAGACCCCGGACGCGAGACCGCCCGCGCCGGAGGTGAGCGACCGCTGGGGCTCCCAGAGCAGCACCGCCCCGGCGGCCGCTCCCACGAGCAGGACGAGCAGCGCCAGGCGCGCCCACGGTGACAGCAGGAGGCGGGCCGCACCCCGGGACGGGACGGGAGGCGCCATCGGGGCGCCGGGCACCGCCGGGGCGGAGGACGTCGGTGGGGCGGGGGCCGACGGCCGGATCGCAGTGGCGTCGGGGACGGCGTCGGGGGTCGCACGGGAGGCGGTCACGGGGCGGCTTCCTGCGGGTGGTTTCGGGAACGGCCCCACCGTACGCCGTGCGGCGGTGCCGGATCGCACACCGGGCCGGGCGGGTACGGCCGACCTCGGGACGACCGTCGCCGGGCCCTTCCGGGAGCGCGCGGGCCCGCGCGGCCGCATCGGCCTCGGGAACCGGCCGATCAGGCGGGGTCCCGCCGCCCTCCGGGAGCGGCGGCCCGCTCCAGTTCGCGCAGCCGCAGGCCGGCCTCGGCGATGCGGTCCTCGCCGAAGACCGCGATGCCGTGCCGCAGCAGCAGCGCGGTGGTGACGCCGTCGCCGGGCACGCGCCCGCCGCCGAAGGCGCCGTCGTGGACGACGAGGCTGCCGCAGGAGGGGCTCGCCTCCTTCAGGATCGCCAGCCTGACGCCGGACGCGCGGGCGGCCTCCAGCGCCGCGTGCGCGCCCGCCAGGAACGCCCCGGTGACGTCGGCTCCGGCGGCGGTCAGCACCCGGGCGGCGCCGTCCAGCACGGCCGCGCCCCCCGCGCCGCCCTCGATCTCGGCGGCGGGCCGCGGAACGGGCAGGCCGCCCGACACCTCGGGGCAGAAGGGGATGAGCCGTCCCTCCTTCCGCCAGGCGGCCAGCAGCGCGTCGTCGCTCGTCTTGGCGGCGCCGTCGTAGCGGACCCGGCGGCCCATCAGGCAGGCGCTGACCAGGATTCTCTCCACCCGCCCAAGCTTAGGCCCCGCCGCGCGGGCCGGGCAGCGCCGCAGGGGGCGGGGCGTCCGGGCAGTACGCTGATGCCCATGTCCGCAGCCCCTGTGATGTCCCGGTGATCGGCCCGTTCGCGGCGGCGCTGATCGCGCTGTCGTTGCTGATCGTCGTGGCGGGTGTCGTCACCGCCGCCCGCGGTCGCGCGATGGGGACCGTACTGCTCGGCGCGCTGGCGGTGCTGGAGATCGCCCTGCTCGTCCAGGCGGGGCTCGCGATCGCCGCGCTGACGGGCGGTCAGGGGATCAAGGAGACGGCCACCTTCGTCGGTTATCTCGTCGGGGTTCTGATCATCCCGCCCGCGGCGGCGTTCCTCGGGCTCGCCGAGCGCTCACGCTGGGGGGCGGTCGTGGTCGCGGTGGGCGGCTTCGCCGTCTGCGTCATGGTCGGCCGGCTGCTGCAGCTCTGGCAGGGCGCGGCATGAGCGGCGCGGCGGCCGGCGGCGGGCCGGAGGGGGGGAGCCGGTGACCGGGCGCGGCGGGCACGACCGGGACGGCGGTCGCCGCGGCGGGGGCGAGCCCGCGATCGGCAGTGGGCCGGGGCGCGCCCTGGTCGCGGCGTACGGGTTGTTCACGCTGGCCGCGGGCGCGCGCGCCGCCGTGCAGATCGCGACGCGGTTCTCCGAGGCCCCGCTGGCGTACGCGCTGTCGGCCTTCGCCGCCGCCGTCTATCTGGTGCTCACCGTGGCGCTGGCCAGGGGGAACCGCAGGCTGGCGCTGACCGCCTGCTGCGTGGAGCTGGCCGGGGTGCTCGTGGTCGGGACGCTCAGCATGGCGGACCCCGCGGCGTTCCCGAGCGCCACGGTCTGGTCCGGCTACGGCAGCGGCTACGTGTTCATCCCGCTGGTTCTGCCGTTCGTGGGGCTCTACTGGCTTTTGAGGCGTCGTTAGTTAGAGCCGTACCTCATCGGGCAGGTCTGCACCCCGTACACCGAAAAGGGAGGCAGGACTGTGAGCACGATCGAACAGTCGATCGACGTGAACGTGCCGATCCGTACGGCATACAACCAGTGGACCCAGTTCGAGAGCTTTCCCGAGTTCATGGAAGGCGTCGAGTCGATCAAGCAGCTGACGGACACCCGTACGGCGTGGGTCGTCGAGATCGCCGGGGTCCGCCGCGAGTTCGAGGCCGAGATCACCGAACAGCACCCCGACGAGCGGGTGGCCTGGAAGTCGGTGGACCGCCCCCACCAGGCCGGTGTGGTGACCTTCCACCACCTGGGTCCCGAGAGCACCCGGGTCACGCTCCAGATGGAGTACGACCCGGAGGGCTTCGTCGAGAAGATGGGCGACTGGCTGCAGATCGTCCGCACGCGCGTCCGCGGTGACCTGGAACGTTTCAAGACGTTCATCGAGGCGCGCGGCGGTGAGACCGGCGCGTGGCGCGGTGACGTGCCGGGCCCGCAGGACAGGGAGGCGGGCGTCGGCGGCGTCCCCGGCGGCGTGACCGGCATCGGCGGGGTGACCGACGTCGGCGGCGGCATCGGCGAGCCGCTCCCGCCAGGCACCGTCGGCGGGCAGAACTTCCTCCGAGCCCCTCGCTGCCCCCGCCCGGCAGCGGCCCGGTCCCGCCGGCCGGCCGCCGGCTCGGCGAGGAGCCGCCGCCCGCCACCGGGCCGGTCATCTGACGCGACCGGCGCGGAGGCCGAACTCCTGGGGCGCGGTACGGCGGGTCCTCCCGCCGTCCGCGCCGGGGCACGGGAAACCGGGCCACGTCCTGTAAGGGGCGCGGTGGCCCGGTTTTCACGTTGTCATGGGTTTTCCGGGTCAGGAACAAATCGCCATTTGACCCCTGTTACAGTTGAGTCAGCCAATCATCCTACGATTCGACGAGTCAACTGACGGAGGTCTGGAACCCGTATGAGCGTGCTCACCCAGGAGAGGCGCAGCCGCACCGGTGGATCGTCAGGATCTTTGGCCTGGTTGCTCGTGGCGGGGATCATCCTCGCCGCCCTGAACCTGCGCACCGCCGTCACCAGCGTGGGGCCGGTTCTCGACCAAATCTCCTCCGGCCTCGGCATGTCCGGCGTCGGGGTCGGCCTCCTCACCACCCTCCCGGTACTGATCTTCGCCACGGTCGGCGCGGTGACGCCGACGCTGGCGAGGAGGATCGGCGAGCACCGGCTGCTGCTGGCCGCCCTGGTCGTGCTCGGCGTGGGCCTGCTGGTCCGCGCGCTGGTGGGCTCGGCGGGGATCTTCCTGGTCAGCAGCGCCCTGGCGCTGTCGGGCGGCGCGGTGGGCAACGTGCTCATCCCCACCCTGATCAAGCGCCACTTCCCCGGCCGGGCCGGGACCATGACAACCGTCTACACCACCGCGCTCGCGGTCGGCACGATGCTCGCCGCCGCCGCGACCGTGCCGATCGAACGGGCCGCCGACGGCAACTGGCACGTCGCGCTGGGGGTGTGGGCGGCGCTGGCCGCAGTCGCCGTCATTCCGTGGCTTGCGCTTCTGCGCAGTGAGCCGGAGCGGGACGCGGGCAGCAGGGACCTCGGCACCGGGACCCTGGTGCGCAGCAGGCTCGCCTGGGCCGTCGCCGCGTACTTCGGCACCCAGAGCATGGTGGCCTACATCATGTTCGGGTTCCTGGCGAAGATCCTCATCGACGGCGGCTACACCACCGGGCAGGCCGGGCTGCTGCTGGGCGTCTTCACCGCCATCAGCATCCCGGTCTCGATGGCCGTGCCCGCGGTGGCCACCAGGTTCGCCGACCAGCGGCCGGTGGTGGCGGCCTTCGTGGTCTTCTACCTGGTCGGCTTCCTCGGCCTCTGGCTCGCTCCGCCCGCCCTGGCCTGGCTGTCCACGCTGCTCATCGCCATCGGCATGGGGTCCTTCCCGCTCGCGCTGACCATGCTCGCGCTGCGCACCCGCACCCCCGAGGCCACCGCCGCGCTGTCCGGCTTCGGGCAGAGCGTCGGCTACCTCATCGCGGGCGCCGGGCCGCTGCTGGTCGGCGTGATGCACGAGGCCACCGGCGGCTGGGCGACCAGCTACCTGCTGCTGATCGCGGTGGTCCTGGTGCAGCTGGTGGCCGGCTGGTACGCGGGCCGCGACCGTTACCTGGAGGACGAGCGGGCACTGCCCCGCTGACCTCCGCCGCGCGTGCGGGTACGGTCCGCGTCCCGACGGGGGCGACGCGGGCCGTACCCGCATGCTGCATGATGTGGGGATGAACATCGGCGGATCGACGTTGGTCAGCTATCCGGCGGGCGAGGTCAGGGGGCGCTCGGCGGTCGTGGCGACCTTCCCGGTGGGCGGGCGCCACGGCACGGTCGTGGCCGAGACCCCGTTCCATCCCCTCGACCACACCTGGCCCGACCAGCCCGCGGACACCGGAACGATCGGCGGCCTGCCCGTCGCCGACTGCGTGACCGGGGCCGTGATGGAAGGCGAGGAGACCGTCCACCTCGGCCCGGACATCCCGGTGCGCCGGGGCACACCCGGCTGGAGCTGGCTGGTCGTCCACGTGACCGACGCCCCGGTGACCGACGCCGAGGTCGAGCTGGCGGTGGACGCCGAAGCCCGCCGCGCCCTGTCGGCCGGGCACACCGCCTGCCACCTCGCCGCGCTCGCGCTCAACGCGGCGCTGGCCGGACGATGGCGCAAGGAGGTCCCCGCCGACGGGCTGGGGCATCCCGACTTCGACCAGACGGCCATCACCTCCTCGCGGATCGTGCCGGGCGGCAGCGTGGACGTCTACCGCCTGGGCAAGTCGCTGCGCCGCAGGGGGTTCTCGGCCGAAGGGCTGTCCGCGGAGCTGCCGGAGATCGCCCAGCGGGCGAACGCCCTGCTCAAGGAGTGGGTGGCGGCCGACGCCCCGGTCTGGATCGACAGCCCGGGCCCCGAGCTGACCGCCCGCCGGACCTGGCACTGCGGCCTGCCCGGGGCGGAGGTCTCCATCCCCTGCGGGGGCACGCACCTGTCGCGCACCTCCGAACTCGGCGCGGTCGCCGTCGCCCTGGACCTGTCGGAGGACGGCGCCGAGCTGACCATGCGCACCACCGCGGGCTGACACGGGGACGCGGCCCTTCGGCCGTGGCCGGTCAGGGCGTACGGCTCTTCGGCCGTGGCCGGTCAGGGTGTACGGCCCGGCGGCCGTGACCGGACGCGCGGGCACGCGCCCCGTGACCGGAGCCATCGGGATGTCACGGCTTCTGTCACGATTTCCCCGGTACCGCACGGGCGCCCATTGGTCGCATCCCGGTTACGATCTACCATTCCTGTGCGAATGGGCCGGGGAACGGGGGGACCGTGGCAGGGGCAGTCGTCGTCGAGCCGGGCGTCGAACGGCGGAGCGGGCGGCTGTGGCCGACCCTGCTCGCCCTGTCGATCGCCGGAATGGTGGTCTCGGTACAGCAGACCGTGGTGATCCCGCTGCTGCCCCGCCTGATGGTCTCCTTCGGGGTGCCGGTCGCCGAGGTCACCTGGGTCTTCACCGCCTCGCTGCTGGCCGGCGCGGTCGCCACGCCCCTGCTGTCCCGCATGGGGGACATGTACGGCAAGAAGCGGATGATCCTCTTCACCGTCGGCCTGCTCGCCCTCGGATCGGTCGTCTGCGCCCTGTCCGGCACCCTCAGCACGCTGATCGCCGGCCGCGCCCTGCAGGGCGCGTCGGCGGCGGTGATCCCGCTGGCCATCGGCATGATCAGGGACAGCTTCCCGAGGACCCGGGTGATGACGGCCATCGGCGTGGTCAGCGCCACCATGGGCGTCGGCGGCAACATGGGCATGATCGTCACCGGGGTCATCGCCGACCGCACCACCAGCCACCACCCGGTCTTCTGGATCACCGCGGCCCTGGCGGCGGCCGCGCTCGTGCTCATCGCGCTGACCGCCCACGACGGCGGGGCCAGGGCCGGAGGCCGCCCCGACGTCATCGGCGCGGTCCTGCTGTCGTGCTGGCTCGTCTGCCTGCTGCTGGGCATCTCCAAGGGCAACGACTGGGGATGGGGCTCGGGGCGCGTCATCGGCCTGTTCGCGGGCGCCGCGGCGCTGTGCGCGGTGTGGACGTTCAGCCAGCTCCGGATGCGGGCACCCATGGTGCGGCTCCACCTGCTCGCCGGGCGCCACTCCCTGCAGGCCAACCTCGCCTCGATGCTGCTGGGCTTCGCGATGTTCGGGTTCTTCACCCTGGTCTCCAGCTTCGTCCAGACGCCGCCCGCGGCCGGGTACGGCTTCGGCGGGTCGGTCCTCGACGTCGGCGTCTACGCCCTGCCCAGCACGGTGACCATGCTGGGCGCCTCCTTCATGGCCGGCCGCCTGTCCGCGCGGCTCGGGGCGGCCCGCTGCCTGGCCCTCGGCGCGGCCCTCACCGCGGCCGGGTTCGGCTGGTTCACCCTCTCCAACGCCTCCGTGCTCGACCTGGTCTGCTCCAACGCGCTGCAGGGACTGGGCTTCGGGATCGCCTACGCGGCGCTGGGGACGCTGGCCGTACAGCACGTCCCGATGAGCGAGAGCGGCATCGCCAGCGGCATCAACTCCCTGGTCCGCGCGATCGGCGGCAGCGTCTCCGGGGCGGTCACGGCGGCGATCCTGACCTCGGTCACCATCGCCGGGACGGCCGTGCCGTCCCGGGACGCCTACGTCCTGTGCTTCGCCGTCATCACGGTGAGCACCGTGATCTCCGCGGCGGTCGCCCTCGTCTCCAGCCGGATGGCACGCGGGGTGTCCGAAGTGGGCTAAGATTTCATCTGCACCGCAAGGGGCTATGGCGCAGCTGGTAGCGCGCCTCCATGGCATGGAGGAGGTCTGGGGTTCGAATCCCCATAGCTCCACAGAAGGGCCGTTCCTGAGATGGCCCGCAGGTGGTTGACGAGATCCCGTCCGATCGGCTCGATCGGGCGGGATCTCGTCGTTTTCCCGACCGATGTGCGCACCGCGGCGCCCGCCGTCGGCCGGCGGCCACACCCGTCGGGTGAGCTCGACCCCGCTCTCACGGAAAAGAGCGAGGAATCATCATGCTCGGGTCCTAATGGTGCGCGACGAGCGCCTGCAGCAGGTCGCGCAAGGATTCCTGCTGGGTGGCGGTGAGCAGGTCCAGCGGGGAATGGGCGTTCAGGCGTTCGAGCACGTCGGCCCGGTAGCGCCAGCCGGCCGGGGTGAGCACGATCTGCTTGGCGCGCCGGTCCGTCGGGTGAGGTCGGCGCTCGATCAGACCTTGTTGTTCGAGCCGATCGAGAACGAAGGTCACGTTCGAGGGCTCACAGACCATCCTGTGGGCCAGTTCCCGTGCGGTGATCGGGTCGGACAGCTCCCGGAGCGCGACGACCTGCGTGGCGGTGATCCCCAGTTCCTCGGCGATGCGCCGCACATGCGCGTCGAGTCTCTGCGCGAACCGATGGACCAACTTGCACACATCGCGGTCGATCTCACCGTCTGCCACCGGGTCCGGCTCTTCTGCCATGCCTTCGAGTGTAGCTTGTGCTTCGAATCATGATAGTTCTAGTCTTCATCATAAAGACTCGAATCAAAAGGGGGTGCCGATGCCTCTTCCTGTCTTCTCTCTCATGGTGGTGGTCTTCGGACTCACGAGCGGGGAGTTCGTGATCTCCGGCATTCAGCCGGATGTGGCCGCCGGCCTGTCGGTATCGATTCCCGAGGCCGGTCTGCTGGTCACCGCCTATGCGCTGGGCATGATCGTCGGGGGCCCGGTGGTCACCGTCCTGACGGCCCGGCTGGACCGCAAGCCGCTCATCATCGGGCTCATCGCCGTTTCCATACTCGGAAACCTGGGTTCGGCGGTGGCTCCGGACTACGCCATCCTCCTGGCGGCACGGTTCGTCGCCGGCCTGGTCGTGGCGACGTTCTTCGCCATCGCGATCGCCACCGCGGCCTCCATGGCGCCGCCGGGTAAGCAGGCGTCCACCGTGGCGAAGGTGGCTCTGGGGATGAACCTGGGCATCGTCCTCGGGACGCCGATCGGTACTTTCATCGGCCAGAACTTCGGCTGGCGGGCGACGTTCGTGGCGGTCGCCGCGGTCGTCATCATCGCCCTGCTGCTGGTGCTGCGATTCGTTCCCGCTCAGCCACCGGTGGCGACAGGGTCGGTCGCCGGAGAACTGCGGGTGTTCGCGGGCCGCGACGTCCGGCTCGCGATCGCCCTCACCGCGGTCGGCAACGTGGGGGTCGTGACCGTCTTCACCTACATCACCCCCCTGCTCACCGACGTCAGCGGCTTCCCCGCCGACGCCGTCCCCGTGCTGCTGCTGGTCTACGGCGCCGGCGCGGTCGTCGGAAACTTCCTCGGCGGGTGGCTGTCGGGCAAAGCCCTGATGCCGTCGCTGACCGGTCTGCTCGCCGTCCTGGCCGGAGTCCTGGCGCTGTTCTGGCTCGTCAGCGGAGTCCAGGCGCCTGCGGCGATTCTGACCTTCGCCATCGGGGTGCTGGCATTCGCGATCGTCCCGGGCATGCAGACACGCGTCCTGGCCACGGCCGGCTCAGCCCCCACGCTGGCCGTGGCGGTCAACGCCTCCGGCTTCCAGCTCGCCGCCGCGTTCGCCGGCTGGCTGGGCGGAAGAGTCATCGGCGACGGATCAGGGCTGCGATCCATCTACCTCGTCGGCGCGCTCCTCACCGTCGCCGGCCTGGCCATCGCGGTCCACATCCTGCGACGCGACCGCCGGCCCCCGCGCGCCTCCGACACGCGTGTCAGGGCCGCGGGTCCGTACGCGAGCCGTAGGCCGGGCCGAACACGACCAGCAACGCCAGGTCCTCGGTGATGTCCACGAAGCGGTGTTCCTCGCCTGCCGGGACGAAGACGACCGCTCCGGGACCGACCTCCGCCTCACCGCCCGGCGTCACGATGCGGGCCCGGCCCGCGGTCACCACGTAGATCTCGTCCTCGGTGTGCGGGCTCTGGGTGTCGGCCCCGCCTGCCGGGATGCAGTACGTCCCCACCGACAGATCCGGCACCCTGAGCTGCTCGACCCAGTCATTGGCGGCCCCGGCGGCAGGTCGCGCCCATTCCCCGGCGCCCTTGATGATCTCCATAACGGCGACCATACCGGGCAGGTCGATCCCCGGATCCACCATCCCGAGCCCGGCTTCACGACATGGCGCGTGGCCGTGAAAATGCGTTGCCGCGGATCCCCCCGGAACGTATGGTTTTGCGCTCGTGATCGCAGTGGTGGAGAGGGTCCTGCCCGCCCGGCTGGGGACAGGGTTCCGGTGGTTGCTGGCCTCGAGCTGGCTGACGAATCTCGGTGACGGGGTCGCGGCCGCCGCGGGCCCGCTGCTGATCTCGACGTTGACCCGCGACCCGCTGATGATCTCGCTGTCGGCCCTGGTGAGCTGGGCGCCGCCGCTGCTGTTCAGCCTCTACGCGGGGGTGCTGTCGGATCGGCACGACCGGCGCAGGATCGTGATCGTCGCGAACGCGGTACGGGTCATGGTGCTGGCGGCGCTCGTCGCGCTCATGATGACCGGCACCGTGACCGTGGCGACGGCGCTGGTGGCGCTCACGCTCCGATCCATCGCCGAGGTGTTCGCCGACAGCGCGACGGCCACGCTGACGCCCATGATGGTCGGCAAGGACGATCTCGTCATCGCCAACGCCCGCCTGGGCACGGGGTTCATCACGCTCAATCAGCTCGCCGGGCCGCCTATCGGCGCGGCACTGTTCGGCCTGGGCTTCACCTGGCCGTTCGCGGCCCAGCTGATCCTGGTGATGGCGGGGATCCTCCTGGTCTCCCGGATCGCGTTGCCGCCGCACGGCCGGCGGGCCGGCGACCCCGGGTCCGGCACCGTACGGGAGCTCGTCGCCGGGTTCACCTGGACCGTCCGGCACGCCGCGGTCCGCACGCTGGCGCTCACCATCCTGATCTTCAACTTCACGTTCGGCGCGGCCTGGTCGGTCCTCGTCCTCTACACCCAGGAACAGCTCGGTCTCGGCGCCGTGGGGTTCGGCCTGATGACCACCATCAACGGGATCGGCGGCCTGGTCGGTACCGGTCTGTACGGGGCCATCACCCGCAGGGTGAGTCTCGGCGCCCTGATGCGGATCGGGCTCATCATCGAGACGCTCACCCACCTGGGCCTGGCCCTGACCCATTCGCCGTGGGTCGCCGGGGCCATCTTCCTGGTCTTCGGCGCGCACGCGTTCATCTGGGGCACGACCTCGGTCACCGTCCGCCAGCGCGCGGTCCCGAGCGAACTCCAGGGCCGGGTGGGCAGCGTCAACACCCTCTGCGTCTATGCCGGCCTGGTGGTCGGCTCGTTGATCGGCGGCCTCCTGGCCACCCGCTTCGGCGTCGCGGCGCCGTTCTGGTTCGCCTTCGCCGGTTCCGCGGTGTTCGTCGTGCTGCTGTGGCGGCAGCTCATGCTCATCGCCCACGACGACTGAGACGCGACCGGTGAGGTCGCCCGCTCAACCGTCGTGAGGTGCCGGGCGGGCGGCTCAGGGGTCGAGGGGCTCGTAGGCGACGACCTCCCGGGAGGCGAGGCGGGCGAGGCAGTCGCCGACGACGTGCTTCTGGAAGTGTTCGGAGGCGCGGTGCGCCTCGAAGGCCGCGGCGTCGACGTACCGCTCGTAGATCATGAACCGCCGGGGGTCGTCGACGGAGACATGGGCCTGGTAGGCGAGGTTGCCCGGTTCCCGGCGGGACAGTGGGGTGATGAGCCGGATGATGTCGGCGACGGCGTTCTCCTCGCCGTCGCGGGCGGTCCATACGGCTTGCACGACATAGGGCATAGTGGGCGACTTTAGGATGAATGTCCCTGATTGTCACGTCTGCGCCATACCTCTTGACATAGCGGATGACCTGGGCATAACGTCCCGTAAACGGCAGGCACAGACGAAGACATCCCTGTCAGTGGTCTTCGTCTGTGCTTTTTGTCGTTCCTGGACCGCTGGCAAGGGATCCAAACCCCCCTGAAAGGCGGCCGGGCATGAACGACAGCCCCGCGAACCCGAGAACGGCGGTCATCCGCAACGCGGGAGACGCGGCCGATCTCATCGACACCCTCAAGAGCCTGAGCGGCAGGGCGAACTGGATCTGGTTCCTCGCCCTGGCGGGACTGTTCCTGGACGCCTACTCCAACGCGGCGCTGGGGGCGGGACTGTCCCCCATGGTCAAGCAGCTGGACCTGTCACCCACGCAGGTCGGCGTGCTCACCGCGATGGCCCCGGCGATCGCGATCATCTCCAACCCCTTCGGCGGCTGGCTCGCCGCGCGGATCGGCCGGGTCAAACCGCTGCTGATCACGAAGGTCGTCTTCGCGCTCGGCGCCCTGCTGACCGCGGCCGGCTCGGACTTCCAGACGGTCTTCGCCGGGCGGGCCCTGGTGGGCATCGCCTACGGCATCGACTTCGCCGTGGCCATGGCGCTGCTCGCCGAGTACACCCCCGCCTCCCTCAAGGGCCGGCTCAACTTCTGGCAGGGCGTCTGGTACACCGCGACGACCACCAACCTCCTGCTCACCCTGGTGTTCTACAAGTTCGACGTCGGCGCCGACATCTGGCGCTGGTCCGTCGGCTCCTCGGCCGTCTTCGC
Source organism: Streptosporangium sandarakinum (assembly GCF_050942225.1). Taxonomy (NCBI): domain Bacteria; kingdom Bacillati; phylum Actinomycetota; class Actinomycetes; order Streptosporangiales; family Streptosporangiaceae; genus Streptosporangium; species Streptosporangium sandarakinum. The sequence continues at coordinate 6,240,303 of NZ_CP192034.1, read as the reverse complement.
GCTCGCCCTGCTGGTGCTGCAGCTGTCCTTCCTGGTGGAGAGCCCCACCTGGCTGGCGTCCAAGGGCAGGCTGCGGGAGTCCGTGGCGAGCCTGCGCCGGATGTACGGGTTCGCCGTGCAGGAGGGCCCGCAGGAGACCGGTCAGGCCGCCGCCGCCGCGCACCAGGTCGGGTTCCGGGACGCGGGCGTGCTCTTCCGCAAGCCCTACCTGCCGCGGACCATGCTGTCGACCGTCATCTCCCTCACCCAGGCCATGCAGTACTTCGCCGTGGGCTGGTACCTGCCGGTGATCAGCCTTGAGCTGTTCGGCAAGGAGTTCGAGAAGGCGACCATGGGGTCCATGGCGTTCAACGCGGTCGGCATCGTCGGCGGCTGCCTGTCGGCATACTTCGGCCGCCGGCTGGGCCTGCGGATCAGCTCGATGGCCGGATACGCCGTGGTGTTCGTCGCCCTGCTCGTCATGGGCGCGACGTTCAAGGAACTGCCCGTCGGGCTGGCCGCCCTGCTGCCGGTGCTGTTCATCTTCTTCCACTCCGCCGGCCCCGGCCCCAACGGCAAGTCGATCGCGGCGCTGTCGTACCGCAGTGACATCCGCACCCTGGGCACCGGCGTGACCGGCATGCTCGGCAGCCTCGGATCGGTCGCGGGCCTTTACCTGTTCCCGCAGCTCCAGGCGGGTATCGGGGTGGGCAGCAGCCTGATGGTCCTGGCGGTGGTGCCCCTGATCGGCCTGCTCGCCTGCATGGCGATCAAGTGGGACCCGACCCGCGCCGTGGTGAACCTGGAGGAGGAGACGATCAGCCTCCAGGAACGCAAGCCGGTGCCGGCCTGAACGGTGTCCGACAGGGACACGACGAAAGGACCTTCTCAGATGAGCAGGGAGCGCCGCCGAGGCGTACTCAGCATCGATGAGGGCACCACGGGCACCCGTGCCGCCGTCGTCCTCGACGACGGCGGCGCGGCACCGCCCGCGTACCTGCCCATCTCGGTCCACTCACCCGACCATCTGCGGGTCGAGCAGGACGGGACGGAGATCTGGGTGAACACCGTCCGGGTCTGCCGGGAGGCGCTGGACTGGGCGGCCGCGCACGACGTGGAGATCCTGGGAGTGTCGGTCGCCACCCAGCGCGCCACCGTGCTGCTGTGGGACACGGTGACCGGCTCGCCGCTGAGCCAGGCCGTGGTGTGGCAGGACCGCCGATACGCCGCGCGGCTGCGGGAGTGGGAGCCGGAGTGGGACGAGCACCTCGCCGAGCGCACCGGCCGGCCGGTCGGCTCCCGGGCGCCGCTGCTGTGGGCGGCCGAGGAGATCCACCGGAACGCGGCCGCCGCACGGGCCCACGACGAGGGCCGGCTCGCCTTCGGCTCGGTCGACACCTGGCTGGTGTGGAAGCTCACCGGCGGGGCGCGCCACGTCATGTCCGCCACCAACGCCGTGGCCACCGGTGCCTACGACCTGCGGACGGGTGACTGGTACGACCCGTGGGTGGACTTCCTCGGCTGCCCGCGCGACGTGCTGCCGCGGATCGTCGACGAGGACGGCGACCTCGGCTTCACCGACCCGTCGGTTCTCGGCGTGCGGCTGCCCATCCTGTCCGTCATGGGCGACCAGCACGCGGCGATGATCGCGCTCGGCGCCCACCGGCCCGGCCAGGCCATGTGCGTCCACGGGACCGGCACGTTCCTCGACGCCGTCGCGGGTGATCAGCCACCCACCCACCGTCGCCGTGTCCCGGGTGTGCTCACGCTGGTCGGCTGGCGCTCCCAGGGCTCGTCCCTGTTCAGCCTGGAGGGGTACGCCTCGACGACCGGCTCCGCGATGCGCTGGCTGTGTGAGGAGATCGGCCTGTTCGAGTCACCGGCCCGGCTGGCCGAACTCGCCCGCGAGCACACCGGGCCGACCCGGGTGAAGTTCCTGCCCGCGCTGGCGGGACTGCGGACCCCCGTCTGGTCGCCGGAGGCCACGGGCGTCCTCACCGGGCTCAGCCTGTCGACGACCCGGGCGGAGCTGGCGCGCGGCATCCTCGACGGCTTCGCGCACTCGGTGTGCGACCTGCTGGAAGGCGTCGAGGATGTCATGGGCCTGCCGGTCACCGACCTGTTCTGCGGCGGCGGGCTCGCCACCAGCGACGTGCTGATGTCCAGGCAGGCCGACCTGATCGGCCGGCCCGTACGACGCGCCCGCGGCAACGAGACCGCCAGCCTCCGCGGCACCGCCTACCTCGGCGGCGTGCGGGCCGGGCTGTGGCCGAGCCTCTCGGCGGCCACCGCCGAGCTCCGGACGGCCCCCGTCTTCGAACCCACCCTGTCGGACGCCGAACGCCAGGAAGCCCGCGCCGAGTGGCGCGACCTGCTGGCCCGCCACATCACCGCCGCCGGCCACGGCGGCCCCGAACCCGATTCACAGGAGGAATCAGCGTTGTGATCAGGCTTCCTGAACGCAAGGCGAGGTCGGAGACGAGAAACGTCATCCGCCGTACCCCGCTGAAGATAGACCGCCAGGGGCAGATCGAACGGCTCGCCTCCCGGCCCGTGGACGTGCTCGTCGTCGGCGGCGGCGTGACCGGCTGCTACACCGCGCTGGACGCCGCCGCCCGCGGCCTGACCGTGGCGCTCGTGGAACGGGACGACTTCGCGTCGGGCACGTCCTCCAAGTCGTCGAAGATGGTGCACGGCGGCCTGCGCTACATCGAGCAGGGCAACCTGCCGCTGGTCCGGCGCTCGCTGCTGGAGCGGCAGCGGTTCCGCCGCAACGCGCCGCACCTGGTGCAGCGGCTGCCGTTCGTCTTCCCCGTGCTCGCCCAGGACGGCGTCTTCGACGCGCGCATCGCCAAGGCGTTCGAGGGCCTGCTGTGGACCTACGACCTCGCCGGGGGATGGCGCATCGGCAGGCTGCACCAGCGGCTCACCGTGCCCGAGGTCCTCGCCCGCGCCCCGCGGCTGCGCGCCGACCGGCTCAAGAGCGGGCTGCTCTACTACGACAGCCGCACCGACGACGCGCGCCTGACCCTGACCATCGCGCGGACCGCCGCGCACTTCGGGGCGACCGTGCTCAACGGCGCCGTCTGCCGCGGCCTCATCCGCGAGGGCGGCAGGGTGCGCGGCGCGACCGTCGAGGTAGACGGCCGCGACATCGACGTGCGGGCGGGCGTCGTGATCAACGCCACCGGGGTCTGGTCGGACACGCTCGACGCCCTGTCGGACCCGGGCCACCAGCCCCGGATCCGGCCCGCCAAGGGTGTGCACATCGTGGTGCCGTGGACCCGGCTGCCCATCGACGGCACCGTGACCGTGCCCATCCCGGGCCGGGCCCGCCGGGCGACCTGCACTCGGTGGGGGGACGTGGTCGTGGTCGGGACGACCGACACCGACTACGAGGGCTCCCTGGACGAGGTGCTGTGCACCCGGGAGGAGATGCAGTACCTCCTCGACGGGGCCAACACCGCCTTCGACGCCGGCCTCACCCCCGAGGACGTGGTCGGCTCGATCGCCGGGCTCCGCCCCCTGGTCGGCGGCAAGGAGGGGGCCACCCTCGACATGAGCCGCGACCACCGCATCACGACGGACGCCCACGGGCTCGTCACCGTCACCGGCGGGAAGCTCACCACCAGCCGCCACATGGGCGAGCTCGTGGTCGACGAGGCGCTGAAGGTGCTCGGCCGCCGGCTCCGCTGCCGTACGGCGAGCCTTCCCCTGCTGGGCGGCGCCGGCTACGACGCGGAGGCCACCTCCGCCACCGGGGGGCTCGGCGCCCACCTGGGCGGGCGGTACGGCACCGAGGCCCGCTTCGTCACCGACCTCTTCGGCGAGGACCCCTCCCTCGCCGAACCGATCATCGAGGGCACCGCCCACCTGCGGGCCGAGGTGGTCTACGCGGTCCGCTGCGAGCTGGCGCGGAACGTCGACGACGTGCTGTCCCGCCGTACCCGGATGCGGGTGTTCGCCCGGGACCTGTCGGTGAAGGCCGCCCCGGAGGTCGGCCGGCTGCTCCAGCGGGAACTCGGGTTGTCCGACGACGAGGTCGCCCGGCAGATCGACGACTACATCTCCGGCATCGACCGCGAGAAAACCGTACTGATGGAGGCACATTCATGATCAGCAGGCAGACCATCACGCACCCGTTCAACCGGGGCGACTACGTCGTCGGCGCGCCCACCCCGCCGCGCTGGGCCGCCGACTGCCCGCCCGGCACGGGGAAGGCCAGCCTGCAGACCGCCGTGGTCGAGGTTCCCGAAGCGGTCGTCGCCGAGCTGCGCGCGGTCGCAGCCGCCGTGCACACCGACCGGGACGAGGTGATCCTGCGCACCCGCGACTGGTGGGCGGGCACCTCCATCGGGGAGACCGACGGCGCCCCCGCCACCCCGGACGCCGTGATCGTCGAGGCGGCCGACGAGGAGCAGGTGGCCGCCGTGGTCCGCGTCTGCCACGCGCACGGCATCCCCCTGACGGTCTCGGCCGGCCGCAGCAACGTCCTCGGCGCCGCCCTGCCGGTGTTCGGCGGGGTCGTGCTGGACGTCTGCCGGCTCAACCGGATCATCTCCTTCGACGCCGAGTCGATGATCGTCGAGGTGCAGGCGGGCATGTTCGGCGACCTGTTCGAGAAGGAGCTGCAGGAGGAGCACGGCGTCACCACCGGGCACTGGCCGTCCGCCTTCGCCATCTCCACGGTCGGCGGCTGGGCGGCCTGCCGCGGCGCCGGCCAGCTGTCCACCCGGTACGGGAAGATCGAGGACATGGTCGTCGGGCTGGACGTGGTCCTCCCCGACGGGAGCACCGCCAGCTACGGCACCTACCCCCGGGCCGCCGTCGGCCCGGACCTGCGTCAGCTGTTCATCGGCTCCGAGGGCACCCTGGGTGTGATCACCCGGCTGCGGCTGCGGACCCACCGGCTGCCCTCCTACGCGACGGGCCTCGCCTACGGGTTCGACACGTTCGCCGCGGGCCTGGACGCCTGCCGGGAGATCCTCCAGCGGGGCGCGACCCCCGCGGTGCTGCGCCTGTACGACGCGCACGAGAGCGGCACCCACTTCGGTGAGCCGGGCACCAACCTGCTGCTCATCGCCGACGAGGGCGACCCGGAGCTGGTGGACGCGACCATGGCCGTGACCGAGGAGGTCTGCGGCGAGCGGGCGTCGGTGACGCTCGACGGCGAAGCGGTCCTCGCCCGCTGGCTGGACGAGCGGATGCTCGTCGGCAAGTCCGGCGACGGCTTCGCCAAGGGGCCCGGCTTCGTCGCCGACACCTGCGAGATCGCCGGGTCGTGGTCGTCGCTGTCGGCGATCTACGACGAGGTGGTGGCGGCCATCGAGGCGGTGCCGGGGACGCTGCGCGCCTCCGCGCACCAGTCGCACGCCTACACCGACGGGGCCTGCCTGTACTTCTCGCTCCGCGGTGACGTGGAGCGGGAGCGCCGCCGCGAGTGGTACCGGGCCGCCTGGGACGCCGCCAACGAGGTGCTCATCCGGCACGGCGCCGCGATCAGCCACCACCACGGTGTCGGGCTGCTGCGCTCGCCGTACGTCGAGCGTTCGCTGGGCAGCGGCTTCGCCACCCTGGTGGCGGTCAAGCAGGCCCTCGACCCGACGGGGATCATGAACCCCGGGAAGCTCGGACTGCCCAGCCGTTTCGGGGCCGGCGCGTCCGACCAGGACTAGCGCATAAGGTGGACCGGTGAACCCTCGTCCGAAGCGCCCCATCGACCGGCGTCTGCTGGCCGCCCTGGCGGAACACCCCGTCATGGCCTCGCTGGTCGGTGCGGAGATGGCCGACCGGTTCACCACCACCTCGACCCCGCTCGGCATCCTCGCCTCGGTCCCGCTCGGTGACCTGGCGGCGACGGTCCAGCGGACCGTCGCCGCCGGGAAGATCGTGTTCGTCAACATGGACTCGACCCCCGGGCTGGGCCACGACCCCGGCGCCCTGACCTACCTCAAGGGGATCGGGGCGATCGGGATCTGCTCCACCCGCGCGGCGATCATCGAGCGGGCGAACGGCCTGGGCCTGCTGGCCATGCAGAAGGTGTTCGTGACCGACCGGTCCAACCTGCGCCGCAGCCTCCAGTCCGTCGCCCGCTCCCAGCCGGACCTGGTCCAGCTCATGCCGGCGATCGTGCTGCGCTACATGGAGCGGCAGGCCAGGGACCTCGGGGTGCCGTATCTGGCCGCCGGGTTCGTCCAGGGCACGCAGGACGTGGCCGAGGCGCTCCACCACGGCGCCGCCGGAGTCTGCACCTCGGACGAGGGCCTGTGGGAGCTGCGCCGGTCCGCCCTGCGCGTCTCCTGAGGCACCTGCCCGCGCACCGGTCCGCCCGCCCGTCCTGACGCGTGCGCGGGGCGGGCCCGCGTGTCCCCGGCCGCCGCGTGATCCCGATCGCCGGCGGCCACTCCCGCTGAGCGGTCCCCGCTGAACGGTCTCCGCACGGAAGGACGACTCGTTGACGCCGACAACGCCGGACCCGTCCGGACCGCCCCCCGGGCCGCCGCCGGGCGGGACGGACGGAGCGGACGGGACGGCGCCCGGATCGGCCCCGCGGAGGGGCGGCCCGCGCCTGATGGCGTTCGCGCCCCCCGCGTTCGTCGTGCTCTGGAGCAGCGCGTTCATCGCGGGCATCCCCGGGCTTCAGGCCGCTCCGGCGTTGCTCCTGATGTTCGCGCGCTTCGCCCTGGCCGGGGTGCTGCTCACCGGGTACGCCCTGGTCACACGCGCCCCCTGGCCGCGCGGCCGGGCCGTGGCGCACATCGCCGTCACCGGTCTGCTGATCCAGGCCGTCCAGTTCGGCGCCTTCTACACCGCGCTCGGCATGGGCTTCCCGGCCGCCGTCGTCTCCCTCGTCCAGGGGCTCAGCCCCGTCGTCGTCGTGCTGGCCGGCCGGTTCCTCGGCGAGACGGTCACCCGGCGGCAGGCGCTCGGCTTCGCCCTCGGCGCCGCCGGTGTGGTCCTCGCCGTCGCCGACCGGGTGAGCCTCTCGATCTGGGGTGTGCTGCTGTGCCTGCTCGGGCTGCTCGGGCTGAGCGCCGGCACCCTCTACCAGAAGCGTTTCGTCCCCCGGATGGACGTCCGCACCGGGACCGCCGTGCAGCTCCTCGTCAGCGCCCCGGCGGTCGGGCTGGCCTGCCTGGCCGTCGAGACGCCGCGGGTGTCGGACTGGACGGCGTTCGGCGCGTCCGTGACCTGGATGGTGCTGGTCAACTCCATCGCGGCGTTCATCCTGCTCAACACGATGCTGCTCCGCTGGTCCGCCGGCCGGGTGAGCACGTTGTTCTTCCTGACCCCGTCGGTGACGGCGGTGCTGGCCTGGCTGCTCGTCGGCCAGTCGCTGCATCCGCTCGCCGTCGCGGGGCTCGTCCTCGGCGGCGCCGGCGTCCTGCTCGCCAACCGCCGGGACGCCCCGGAACAGGCGGCGGACGGCGGCGGCCCGGACTCGTCTCCGGCGGCTCCCACCGCGCGTCCGTCCGCCGGAGAAACCGACACCGAAGAGAACCTGGAATCGTCCGGAAAGGTGCTGTGATGAGAATCCGCGGAGCGGTCCTGGAGGAGATCGGCCGGTCCCGCCCGTACGCCGCGTCCCGGCCGCTGTCCGTCTCCGAGCTCGAACTGGACCCGCCCGGCGACGGCGAGCTCCTCGTCAGGATCGAGGCGGCGGGCGTGTGCCACTCCGACCTGTCGGTCGTCGACGGCAACCGGGTGCGCCCCGTCCCCATGCTCCTGGGGCACGAGGCGGCCGGCCTGGTGGAGCGGGTCGGCGCAGGCGTCGACGACGTCGAGGTCGGGCAGCGGGTCGTCATGACCTTCCTGCCCCGCTGCGGCGCGTGCGAGGGCTGCGCCACCGACGGGGTGACGCCCTGCGTCGCCGGAAGCGCGGCGAACAACGCGGGGACGCTGCTGGGCGGCGGTGTCCGCCTGCGCCGGGACGGCACCGAGGTCCTGCACCACCTCGGGGTGTCCGCCTTCGCCACCCACGCCGTCGTCGACCGGCACTCGGTCGTCCCGGTGGGCGAGGACGTGCCCCCCGAGGTCGCCGCGATCCTCGGCTGCGCCGTCCTCACCGGCGGCGGCGCGGTCGTCAACGCTGGCAGGCCGTCCCCCGGCCAGACGGTGATGGTCGTCGGACTCGGCGGCGTCGGCATGGCCGCGCTGATCACCGCCCTCGCCCTGGACGGCGTCACGGTCATCGGCGTCGACGGCAATCCGGACAAGCTCACCACCGCTCGGGAGCTGGGCGCCCACGCGACGTACGGCCCCGCCGAGGTCGCCGAGCTCGGGATCAGGGCGCCGGTCGTCATCGAGGCGGCCGGGAACGCCCGGGCCTTCGAGGCCGCGGTCGCCGCGACCGCTCCGGGCGGCCGCACCGTCACCGTCGGCCTCCCGGCGCCCGACGCCCGGTCGTCGATCTCGCCGCTCGGGCTCGTGGCGGAGGGCCGGACCATCATCGGGAGCTATCTCGGCTCGGCGGTCCCCGCCCGTGACATCCCCGTCTTCGCGCGGATGTGGCGCGAGGGCAGGCTCCCGGTCGAGGCGCTGGTGTCGGCGAGGATCCGGCTCTCGGAGGTGAACGAGGCGATGGACCAGCTCGCCGACGGGACCGCCATCCGCCAGGTCATCGTGTTCGACGACCCCTCCGGACGGCGCGTCTGATCCGCGGGTCCCGGGCGTCTCTCCCCGCGGGACCGGGTGGGCTCCGATCATGAGGATCGGAGCCCACCCGGCCGGGGTCAGCCCACCGTCACGGTGAGCGTTCCCTCGACCGCGGCCCAGCCGGGTCTCTTGATCCGGAGTGTGCCGGTGTAGCGTCCCGCGCCGGGGAAGGCGCGGGTGGAGACCGCGGTGAAGGCGCCGTTGTTCCACATCTCGGGGATGCTGCCCGGCCGGTCGGTGGTCAGGGTGACCGTCTCCTGGACGCCGTCGCTCCAGGAGATCGTGGCGGGCAGGTCGCCCGCGGCGTACCCGGGCGCGGTGACGGTCCACCGCGCCTGGCCGGGTGCGCCCGAGGCGCCCAGGACCGCGATCCGCCAGGGGACGTCGGCCGTGGGGAAGAAGTTGACCTTCGCGACCGTCATCCGACCGCCCGCGACCGACAGCCGCTCCTTGAAGTCCTGGTAGTCGCGCTGGGCCTGGGGGGTCCAGCCGACCTCCGCGGTGGCGATCACCCGGGGGTAGTTCCAGTACTCGGCCTGGCGGATGCCGCGGATCCACTCACCCCACAGCGCCGACTCCACGCCGTGCACGCTGGACTCGGCCACGCCGGGCAGGAACGCGCCGGGGTCCCAGCCGTAGTGCCGGTCGAGCCCGCACACCCCGCCGCAGGCCCAGGTGCCGCCCTGCGGCTGGCGCGGGTCCTGCCTCTGGGGCACGTAGGCGTTGGAGGCGGGGGAGAGGACCACCTCGGCGCCGTGCTCGGCGACGGCCCTGGACACCTGCGCCTTGTCGCCGCTCCAGTACTGGACGATCGCCTTGTCCTTGGGGAGCGCGGTGGAGGAGTACTCGTTCCAGCCCATCACGGTCTTGCCGAGGCCGGCGACGTCCTGGGTGAAGGCGTCGACCATCTTGGTGTAGTCGCCGTGGCCGGTGGAGTGGGCCTCGTCGCCGCCGATGTGCAGGTACGGTCCCGGGGTGAGCCGGGCGAGCTGCGTCAGCACCTGCTCGGCGAACTCGTAGGTGGCGGGCGAGGCGGAGTCCAGCGAGGAGTAGCCGACCGCGCCGGTGCCGTTGGCCGGCACGGTGGTCTGGCCGGGCGCGGGGCGGGGGAGCGCCCCCGCGGTGTTCAGCTGCGGGATGGCGTGCAACGCCGCGTTGGTGTGGCCGGGCAGGTCGATCTCGGGCACGACGACCATGCCGTTCTCGCCCGCGTACCGGACGATCTCGGTGTAGTCGGCCTTGGTGTAGAAGCCGGTGTGGCCCAGCTCGGTGCCCATCAGGTTGCCGTTGGCGTCCCGGGTCATCGCGGTGGCGCCGCTGACCCGGGTGAGCAGCCCGTAGTCGATGCCCGCGGGGTTGTCGGCGGGGGTGTCCATGGCGATGCGCCAGCCCTGGTCGTCGGTCAGGTGCAGGTGCAGCCGGTTGATCTTGTACTGCGCGGCCGTGTCGATGTAGCGCTTGACGTCGGCGACGGGGTAGAAGCTGCGCGCCACGTCGAGCATGACGCCCCGGTAGGCGAAGCGGGGGTAGTCGGTGATCGTCACGGCGGGCACCGACCGTGTCCCGCCGGCCGGTACCCACTGCGGCAGGAGCTGGCGCAGCGTCTGCACCGCGTTGAGCGCGCCGTTGGCGGTGGCGGCCTCGATGGTAACGGCGCCGGAGGTCACCTTGAGGGTGTAGCCCTCCGCCTCGTGCCCGGCGGGTCCCTTGCCCGGCCCGACGGAGACGAAGATCGGCGAGGGGCCGTCGCCGTGGGCGGCGACGCGGACCCGGTACCCGGTCGCGGTGCGCAGCAGCCGGGCCAGGTAGTCGGCCGGGGCCTGCGCGCCGGCGCCCGAGGTCACGATGCGCGTGTTGCCGTGCAGGACGAACGGCTGCCCGCCGTCCTCGGTCAGGGAGACGGGTTTGGGCAGCAGGCCGAGCGTCGGCTTGGGCGACCGGGGCAGGTTCCAGATCTCGAACTCCGAGATCGAGTAGCCGTAGCCGGCCCACCGCTTGCGTCCCTGCATGCGGACGTAGGAGACCGGCCGGTCCGCGCCGACGTCGATGACGTCGACGCGCGGGCAGGTGTCGCGCTGGAGGGAGGCGATGTCGGTCCAGGTGAGACCGTCGGCCGAGGTCTGCAGCACGAAGTCGCGGGCGCAGGCGTTGGGCCACCTGAGCGTGACGTGATCGACCTTCGACGGCTCGTCGAGCTTGACCTGCACCCAGTTGTCGTCGGCGTACTTGGACGACCAGCGGGTGGCGGAGTCTCCGTCGATCACGTGGGCGGCCGCGAAGTCCGGCCGGTCCAGCTCCACGCTGGAGGCTTCGGCGGTGCCGGACGGCGCCAGGTTGACGGGGGTGGGTGCGGCCGTCGCCGTGGACGGCGCCGGTGCGGCGAGAGGGAGGGCGGCGGCCAGGAGGGCGGCGAGGGAGAGCCGTTTGATCGGGGGGATCAAGCGACGGGGGGCGTCGGGCATGAGTCTCCTCAGGAACGATGACGGGGCCGGTGGTGCCGGGGGCCCGGTCGGTAACGCCAGAGTCTTCGCCTAGGCTCCTATTTAGTCAATAGTTCGGAATATAATCCTCCGAGGAGCGTTGCCTTTATTCCGAAGAGTTGACAAAAATTGACCTGACTGTCACCATGCGGGCATGAGCAGGCCCGCCGACGCGCTGCAGCGCCTCCGACGAGTTCACGAGGAGGCGGTGCTCGACAACCTCCGGACGAGTGGCGCGCTGAGCCGGGCCGAGCTGATGGCGCGCACCGGCCTGTCCCGGACCACCCTGTTCGCGATCATCTCAGACATGATCGAGCAGGGGGCGATCGTCGAGACCCGCGGCCCGGAGGCCGGCCCGCGTGGCCGGGGCCGCCCGGCGGCGCAGGTCAGGCTCAACCCCGAGGCCGGCCAGCTCATCGGGCTGGAGCTCGCCCGGCAGCAGGTCCGCGTCGCCGTGGCCAACGTCTCCCACCAGATCGTCGCCACCGACGCGATGGACCTGCCGCGGGACGGCGACCTCGACGCGCAGGCCGAGATCGCCGTCTCCCTGGTCAGGCGGGTGGTGCGGGAGCGCGGCGTGCGCCTGAGCGCGCTGGAGGCGATCGGGCTGGGGATCGTCGGCGTCGTGGACGATCCGGACGTGCCCCTGGGCCTGGTGCCGGCCCGATACTCCCCCATCACCGCGCGCCTGGAGCGGGAGTTCGGGGTCCGGGTGGCGGTCGACAACAACGCGAGGCTGGCGGCGCTGGCGGAACGCACCTGGGGTGCGGCGAGGTCCGTCGACAACGTGGTCTACGTGCGGTGGTCGGTCGGCGTCGGCGGGGGCTACATCCTCGGCGGCCGGCTGGTGCGCGGCGCGCACGGCGCGGCCGGGGAGCTCGGCCACGTCTCCCTGGACCCGGACGGACCGCCCTGCCACTGCGGAGGCCGCGGCTGCCTTGAGGGCCGTATCGGCGGCCCGGCGCTCCTGGACGCCTGCGCCGCCCGCGGCGTGGCGTTACCCGGCCTCGCCGAGCTGGTCACCGCGGCCCAGGACCGCGTGCCCGAGGTCTGCCAGGTGATCTCCGCCGCCGCGGGCGACCTCGGGAGGGTCCTGGCCGACACGGTGGTGCAGCTCGACCCGGAGCGGGTGGTCCTGGGCGGCGAGCTGTCCGCCCTCGGCAGCCTGGTGCTGGACCCGGTCCGCGGCACCGTCGCGTCCCTGTCGCTGCCGAACTCGCCGCGCAGGATCGACGTGGTCCCGGGCGACCTGGGGTCGAGCGCCTCGGCCCTGGGCGCGATCGCGCTGATGCTGCACGAGGAGCCGGTCATCGCCGAGCACCTGCGTCCGACGGTCGGCTGACAAAAAGATCTCACTCTCACCTCTTGTGGTTCATCCTTCCGCCAATTAACGTCAAGCCTCAGGAAAAATTTGACCGGAGGGTGAGTTTGAGTACCCCACGCAACGTCCTGTTCCTCATGACCGACCAGCACCGGACCGACACCCTGGGCTGCTACGGCAACCCGTCGGTGCACACCCCGGCGCTGGACGGCCTGGCCGCGGAGGGTGCTCGGTTCGACCGCTTCTACACTCCGACCGCGATCTGCACCCCCGCACGGGCGTCCCTGTTCACCGGCCTGCACCCGTTCAGACACGGCCTGCTGGTCAACCCCGAGCGCAACGGCGGCGCCCGCGACGAGGTGGCCGACGACCACCCGGTCCTGCCGGGGCCGCTGCTGGACGCCGGATACAACATGGGCCACGTGGGCAAGTGGCACATCGGGAGGAACCGCGGCCCGGAGTTCTACGCCATGGACGGCGAGCACCTGCCGGGCGCGCTGAACCCCTTCCACCACCCGTCCTACGAGCGGTGGCTGAAGGAGAACGGCCACCCGCCCTTCGCGGTGCGCGAGGCGGTCTTCGGCAAGGCCCCCAACGACTCCGGCCGCGGCCACCTGATCGCCGGCCGGCTCCAGCAGCCGGTCGAGGCCACCGTCGAGACCTTCCTCACCGACCGGACCATCGAGCTCCTGGAACGCTACGCCCGCGACTTCCGCGACGGCGGGAAGCCGTTCATGCTCTCCTGCCACTGGTACGGCCCGCACCTGCCCTACCTGATCCCCGACCACTACTACGACATGTACGACCCGTCGCTGGTCCCGCTGCCCGCCTCGATGGCCGAGACCTTCCACGGCAAGCCCGAGGTGCAGCGCCGTTACGCCGAGTACTGGTCGGCCGACCACTTCGACGCCGACGCCTGGCGCAAACTCATCGCGGTGTACTGGGGCTACGTCACGATGATCGACGACCAGATCGGCCGGCTGCTGGCCCGCCTGCGCGAGCTGGGCCTGTGGGACGAGACCACGGTGGTGTTCACCGCCGACCACGGCGAGTTCACCGGCTCCCACCGCCTCAACGACAAGGGGCCGGCGATGTACGAGGACATCTACCGCATCCCCGGCATCGTGCGCGTGCCCGGCGCGGCCCCCCGCGTCGTCGACGATTTCGTCACGCTCATCGACCTCAACCCGACGATCCTCGAACTGGCCGGGCTCCCGCCGCGGTCACCGTGCGACGGCGAGAGCCTGCTGCCGCTGATCAGAGGTGAGGCGGCCGACGGCCGCGACCAGGTCGTCACCGAGTTCCACGGCCACCACTTCCCCTACTCCCAGCGCATGATCAGGGACCGGCGGCACAAGTTCGTCTTCAACCCCGAGAGCGTGCACGAGCTCTACGACCTGCACAGCGACCCGCACGAGCTCAACAACGTCTACACCGTCCCGGCCTACGCGGAAGTGCGCCGGGACCTCACCCTCCGGCTCTACCGGGAGCTCCAGCGCCGGGGCGACCCCGCCTACACCTGGATGAGCTACATGGCCGACATCGGCGGCGACCGCGCCGCCGACGTGGACGGCGTCGCGGACGAGGTCGCGCCGTGAGCCGGTCCGCGAAGGGGTCCGCGAAGAGGCCGGCCCTGCTGCTCACCGCCGGCTCGGGCGTGCTCGGCCTGCTGGTCTGGACGCTGCTCGCCAACAGCGGCATCCAGGGTTTCCCCGGTCCGCTGTCGGTCGTCGAGCGCTTCGGCACGCTGGTCGGCGACGGGACGCTTCCCCTCGACCTGCTCGCCAGCCTCCGCAGGGTGCTGATCGGCTTCGCGCTCGGCGTGCTGCTCGCCGTACCCGTCGGTTTCCTCATGGGGTGGTATCCGGCGATCCGCGGCCTGATCGAGCCGTGGCTGCAGTTCTTCCGCATGGTCCCGCCGCTGGCGATCATCCCGCTGGCCATCGTCCTGCTGGGCATCGGCGAGACGCCGAAGATCTTCGTCATCTTCCTGGCCTCGTTCCTGTCCTCGGTCGTCTCGACCTTCCAGGGCGTGGTCTCGGTCGACAACACGCTGATCAACGCGGCCCGGGTGCTCGGCGCGAAGGACCGCACCGTCTTCACCGGCGTGGTCATCCCGGCCTCCACCCCCTTCATCCTGGTCGGCATGCGGATCGGCCTCGGCGCCTCGTGGGCCACGGTCGTCGCCGCCGAGCTCATCGCCGCCCAGGAAGGGCTCGGCTACCGGATGCAGCAGGCGCAGCTGTACTACGACCTTTCCACGATCTTCGTCCAACTGATCGTCATCGGCCTCGTCGGCCTGCTCATGGACCGCGCCCTGCTGCTGGCCGAGCGACGCCTGACCGGCTGGCAGGAACGGAGGTGAGCACGGTGACTCCCAAGATCGAGTTTCGCGGGCTCTCGCATCGCTTCGAGCTCGGCGCCGGCGAGTTCGCCGCGCTCGACGACGTCGACCTGTCGATCGCCGAGGGCGAGTTCGTCACCGTGGTCGGCCCGTCGGGATGCGGCAAGAGCACGCTGATGAACGCGGCCGCCGGCCTGCTGACCCCGACCGGGGGCGAGGTCCTGGTGGACGGCGCCGCCGTGCACGGCCCCAGCCCGCAGCGCGGGGTGATCTTCCAGCAGTACGCGCTCTTCCCCTGGATGAGCGTCCGCAAGAACGTCGAGTTCGGCTTGAAGATCGCCGGGGTCGGACAGGCCGAGCGGCGGGCGAAGGCCCAGCACTTCATCGACCTGGTCGGACTCACCGACTTCGCCGACGCGCTGCCCAGGACGCTGTCCGGTGGGATGAAGCAGCGCTGCGCCATCGCCCGCGCCTACGCCGTCGACCCCACCGTCCTGCTGATGGACGAACCCTTCGGCGCCCTCGACGCGCTGACCAGGGTCCAGCTCCAGGACCGGCTCCTGGACACCTGGAGCCGGGAGCGGCGGACGGTCATGTTCATCACCCACGACGTGGACGAGGCGGTCTACCTGGCCAACCGGGTGATCGTCATGGCCGCCCGGCCGGGCCGCGTCCACCAGGTCATCGACGTCGGCCTGCCCTACCCCCGCTCGGAGGAGATCAGGCTGTCACCCGAGTTCGCCGAACTGCGCCGGCAGGTCTGGCACGCCGTCTACCACCAGCCCACCACGCTCGAAGGATCCCCCTGATGAAGTCCCCCCTCCGGGTGGCCGCCGCCGCTCTGGTCCTCCTGCTGCCCCTGACCGGCTGCTCCTCCGGCGACGACGACGGCTCCAAGGCCGTGCGGTTCGGCTACATCGCCGACTTCTCCGGCGCGGCCGTCCTGGCCGTCGCCGACGAACAGGACCTGTGGGCCAAGCACGGCCTCAAGCCGGACCTGAAGGTGTTCACCAACGGCCCGCTGCAGGTCCAGGCGCTCGGCGCGGGCGACCTCGACTTCGGTTACATCGGCTCCGGCGCGGCCTGGCTGCCGGCCAGCGGCAAGGCGAAGATCATCGCCCCGAACATGCTCGGCATAGCCGACAGGGTGATCACTCACGCCGGTTCGGGCATCAAGGGGATCGCCGACCTGAAGGGCAAGAAGATCGGGGTCCCCGAGGGCACCTCCGGCGACATGATCCTGCAGCTGGCCCTGAAGCAGGCCGGGTTGACCATCAAGGACGTGCAGAAGGTCAACATGGACCCGAGCACCGTGGTCACGGCGTTCTCCGCCAAGCAGGTCGACGCGGCGGCCATCTGGTACCCGCTGATCGACAACATCAAGAAGAACGTCCCCGACCTGGTCGAGCTGACCAAGAGCGAGGACTTCTACCCCCAGGTCAGCTTCCCCAGCTCGTTCGTCGCCCGCAACGAGATCGTCAAGGACGACCCCGCGACGACCACCAAGGTCATCAAGGTGATCCAGGAGGCCGACGACTGGATCGCCGCGCACACCGCCGAGGCCGAACAGCTCACCGCGACCTTCCTGAAGGCGCCGGCCGAGCGGTTCAAGGGCGCGTCCGCGGTCACCAGGATCCTTCCGACCTCCGAGCTGACCAAGCTCGCGGGTGACGGAACGGTGGGCGGCTGGTACAAGAACCTGGCCGACGTCTTCGTCGGAATGGGCAAGATCACGGAGTCGCCCGACCCCGGCACCTACTTCACCGCCGACCTCTACCGGAACGCGGCAAGCGGCTGATGACGGACGCCTGCTGCGCGCCGGGCCGGGGTCCCGTCCGGGAACGCTCCATCGCCGCCCCCGCCCCCGCTTTCGCTTCCGCTTCCGCTTCCGCGCGACGCGCGAACGCCGGTGGCGGCATGGTGGCCATCCCGGGCGGCGCCTTCCTCATGGGCGGCGAGGACCCCGACGGCTGGGCGGCGGACGGCGAGGGACCGGTGCGGGAGGTGACGCTGTCGCCGTTCCTCGTCGACCCTGTGTGCGTGACCAACGCCAAGTTCGCCACCTTCGTCAAGGCCACCGGTCACCGGACCGACGCCGAACGGTACGGCTGGTCGTTCGTCTTCCGGCACTTCGCCGACCCGCGCCACGTCATCGACGGCACCGTCCCGGGCGCCCCCTGGTGGGTGGCGGTGGCGGGCGCCGACTGGCGTCACCCGGAAGGCCCCGGATCGGACGTCAGGTCGCGGCAGAACCACCCGGTCGTCCATGTCTCCTGGAACGACGCGACCGCCTACGCGGCCTGGGCGGGCAAACGGCTGCCCACCGAGGCCGAGTGGGAGATGGCGTCGCGCGGCGGGCTCGTCCAGGCCCGTTACCCCTGGGGTGACGAGCTGACGCCGCGAGGGCGGCACCGGTGCAACATCTGGCAGGGCACGTTCCCGCACTCGAACACCGGAGCCGACGGGTACGTCGGCACCGCGCCGGTCAAGTCCTTCGCGCCGAACGGGTACGGCCTCCACAACACCTCGGGCAACGTCTGGGAGTGGTGCCAGGACCGGTGGAGCACCGACTGGCACGCCGCGGAGTCCGCGCTCACCCGGGTGGACCCGCAGGGCCCGCCGACCGGCGAGGCACGGGTGATCCGCGGCGGCTCCTACATGTGCCACGAGTCCTATTGCAACCGCTACCGGGTGGCCGCGCGGACCGGCAACACGCCCGACTCCTCCACCGGGCACAGCGGCTTCCGCTGCGCGCTCTCCCGCTGACCCGCCCCGCGGCCCCTCACCGGGCGCCGGGGCCGGGGCCGGTGCGGCCGCCGGCCCCGTGGCCTCCGGGGGGCGGTGCCCCCTCAGGTGAGCGCGGGGGACTTCCGCCAGATCCTGCTGCGCAGGTCCATCCCGCGGATGACCTGGATCCGGTACGGCTCCAGCCGCAGGACGTGCAGCTTCGGGTCGGACGGCGAGCGCCAGAAGTTCCCGAGGTCGTACCCGGCCCCCCTCGGGCTGGTCCTGCGGTACAGGTCCCACACGTGCCGCCTGGCCTCCAGGTCGTCTACCCAGCCGGCGACCGCGTCGACGGCGACGGAGTCGTTGCCGGGCGACCAGTAGGAGAAGCTCGTGTTCGGGTTCCCCGCCAGATGGGCGGCCTTGACGGGCGTCCTGTAGGTGGCCAGCCAGCCCAGGGGCTCACCGTCGGCGTTCTCCCAGACGGGGATGAGCACGCGGGTGCGCGGCCGGTTGGCGGCGTCGACGGTGACCATGGTGGAGTAGACGATCGAGCCGACGAAGGCGTTGAACTCCTGCTCGATGTCGGCGAAGACGGTGGTCATCGGGTGCGTCCCTTCACGAGCCCGAAGGCGCTGACCGCCGCGGCCAGGACCGCCGCGACGAGCGGCACGACGAGGGCGGGCCGGTAGCCGCCGGCGAGGTTCTGCGAGGTGGAGATGACGGCGGTGGTGGCGGCCAGGCCGAGCGCGGCGCCGAACTGGAAGGAGGTGTAGAGGAGCCCGCCCGCGAGTCCCTGCTCGCTCTCGTCGATGCCGTCGGTGGCGACGATCGTCAGCGGGCCGTAGGCGAGGGCGAACGCCACCCCGAGGATGATCATCGTGGGGAACATGGCGGCGTAGGTCCAGTCCATGCCGACGGGCAGGAACAGCGCGTACGACAGGGTGGCCAGCAGCAGGCCGTACAGGATGACCTTGGCGTTGCCGAAGCGGTTGACCAGCCTGGGGGTCAGGGTCGGCGCGAGGATCGCGTCGGCGCCGATCGCGAGCATGGCCAGGCTCGTCTCCAGCGAGGTCCAGCCGCGCATTTCCTGCAGGTAGAGCACCGCGACGAACTGGAAGCCGAAGAACCCGGCGGAGAAGAGCAGGCCCATCACGTTGGCGCGCAGCAGCGGCCCCGAGCGGAGGATGCCGAGCCGTACCAGAGGGTGGGGTGACCTGCGCTCGATCATCACGAAGGCGGCGAACAGCGCCAGCGCCGCGGCGATCGTCGCCGCCGTCATGCCGGGACCCACGTGGGTGGCGCGCTCGATGCCGCCGACCAGCAGCATGATGGCACCGGTGACCGTGACCGCGCCCGCCAGGTCCACCCGCCGCCCCGCGGGCCGCTGCCGCTCCGGCCTCGGGATCAGCGGCACCGCCGCCACCAGGATGAGCAGCGAGAGGAGGGCGGGCGCGAACAGCACCCACCGCCAGTCGGCCTCGGCGAGCAGGCCGCCGAGCACCAGCCCGAGCGAGAACCCGCCGGCCGCGGTGCCCGAGTAGATCAGAAGCGCCTGGTTGCGCTGCCTGCCCTCCTCGAAGCCGGTCGTGATGATCGACAGGCCGGCGGGGGTCATGACCGCCGCCGCGACGCCCGCGAGGAACCGCGCCGCGATGAGCATCCATCCCTCGCTCGCCAGGCCGCCGAGCGCGGACACCACCATGAAGACCGCGAGCCAGGACAGGAACATGGAGCGTCGCCCGAACAGGTCCGCGGCCCTGCCGCCCAGCAGCATGAACCCTCCGTAGCCGAGCACGTAGGCGCTCATCACCCACTGCAGCTCGCCGGTGGACAGGCCGAGGTCGGCCCTGATCGCGGGCAGGGCGACGTTGAGCATGGCGACGTTGACGCCTTCAAGGAAGATCGCGCCGCACAGGACGAGGAGCATGCCCCACGCGCGCGGCGTCATCCGGCCGAGCGGGGGTGATTGGACGATGGCAGACATGGCGAATCCCTGGGTAAGGAAAAGTGAGTCGGTTCCTTCTTGTAACCGAGAGCATCATCCGTGACCATGGGGAAGCATGGAAGACGGCACTTCAAAGGCACCGGGTTACCTCTGCGGAACCATGGACGACGTGTGGCAATGGGACACGCGGGCGGACTGCGATGTCCGGCACATCCTCGACAGGGTCGCCGACAAGTGGTCGCTGCTCGTCATCGCCCTCCTGGACCGCAGGACCATGCGCTTCACCGAGCTCCGCCGCGAGATCGACGGTGTGAGCCAGCGCATGCTGACGGTGACGCTGCGCCATCTGGAGCGCGACGGCCTCGTGGAGCGCACCGTCCATCCCGTGGTGCCGCCGCGCGTCGACTACGCGCTCACCCCGCTCGGCGCGACGCTGCACGAGGTGATCAAGACGCTGGTCGTCTGGACCGAGGAGCACCAGAACCACATCGCCGCGGCGCGCTCCGCCTACGACGCCAGGATCGCCGCCGAGGAAGGGCTGCTCGGCGCCCCCTAGACCGCTCGTGCCGCCGGCCTCCCCGCCGCCGGACGGGGGCGGGGAGGCCGGCGGCGTTTGCCGGTTGCCGGGGAGGGAAGCCGTCCGCTGGGTCGATCGGCGGGATCGACGCGGTGTTACGGAGGTTCCCATGCTGCGGCAGGAGCGGAAGGTCGGCACGGTCGCGGTGATCGCCCACCAGCGGAAGACGATCGGCGGCGGGCTGGACGAGCTGCGCAGGCTCCTCGCGGAGGAGGGCGTCGAGGACCTGCTCTGGCACGAGGTGCCCAAGAGCAAGAAGGCGCCCAAGCAGGTGCGCAAGGCCCTCAAGGAGGGCGCGGACCTGGTGGTCGTGTGGGGCGGTGACGGCATGGTGCAGCGCTGCGTGGACGTGCTCGCCGGCTCCGGCGTCACCATGGCGATCATCCCGGCGGGTACGGCCAACCTCTTCGCGCGCAACCTCGGCATCCCCGAGGACCTCCCCGAGGCGGTGCGGATCGCCTTCCACGGGGAGAGCCGCAAGCTGGACCTGGGCAAGGTCAACGGGGAGCACTTCGCCGTCATGGCCGGCCTCGGTTTCGACGCCGAGATGATCAAAGACGCCGACCGGGGGCTGAAGGACCGGCTGGGCCGGGCGGCCTACTTCTGGACCGGCCTGCGGCACGTCCGCGGCGAGCTCGTGCACATGGAGGTCAAGCTCGACAAGACCACCTGGTTCGAGGGGGAGGCGAGCTGCCTGCTGCTGGGCAACGTCGGCACCATCACCGGGGGCATCGAGGCGTTCGACGACGCGCAGCCCGACGACGGATGGCTGGAGATCGGCATCACCACGGCCAGCGGCCCCATCCAGTGGGCGCGGGTACTCGGCCGGATGAGTGCCGGGCGGTCCGACGAGTCCCCCTTCGTCCGGATGACCCGGGCGCGCAAGATCAAGGTCAAGCTCGCCGCGCCGATGTCGTACGAGCTGGACGGGGGCGCCAAGGGCACCGTCACCGAGCTGAAGGCCAAGGTCGTGCCCGGCGGCATCACCGTCCGCGTCCCCGTCGCCGCGACCGGGAAGGACGACCGGACCGTGGAGCACCCCGGCGACCGCGAGCACCCGGACGGCCGGAGCTGACGGCCGCCCCGCGGCGGGCTCCGGCGGGCTTCGGTGGGCTCCGGTGGGCTCCGGCGGTGAGGACGTTCGCTCAGGACAGCGCCACGAAGGCGCCGGCGCCGATGAGGGCGACGGCCCAGGCGAGGTCGAGGTTGAACCACGCCCTGCGCAGCACCGCCACCCCCAGCCGGTCGTAGACGACCAGCGCCACGACGGTGGTCGTGGCCAGCATGGCCAGCGCGTGGGTCGCCGTGGCGACCAGGCTCTGCGAGGCCAGCGCGGCGGCCCCGTCGCCCTCGTGCAGGGTGACGGGGACGACCATCAGGCCCGCGCCGTGGGCGGTGGACATCAGGAACGACCACCCGGCGAGCTGCCAGGCGTTGACCCGCATGCCCGTCCGCCGGTGACGGTGGCGCCGCAGCAGCCGCCAGACGCCGAACCCGGCCACCAGCGCCGCGACGCCGTACGTGACGATCCGGGGCGGGGCCGCCAGCCGGGCCGCCGACACCAGCGCCAGCGTGGCCAGCACCGAGCCGGCGTGGCCGAGCACGATGGGCGGCAGCGCCCGCAGCACCGCCGCCCGCGAGCGTTCCTGCAGGCCGAGGGCGACCGCGAACAGCCAGCCCATCGCCGGGTTCAGGCCGTGGAAGGCGCCGAGCCCGGCCAGGATGAACAGGGACGTCAGGTCCATGGGCCCGTCCCACCCCCTTCGACGACCGTGGTCCGCGGGTCCGGCTCGGCGTCCGCGGCGTCGGCCATGCCCGCTCCGTCTCCTTCGGTGACCGCGGCTCCTCTCAGGGGAAGCAGTAGGAGTCGGAGGAGGAGTCACCGCCCTGCAGCCGGACCTGGTGGGCGCGCCGGCCGTCGGCGGCGAAGTCGACGAAGAACGACTCGTCGAGGGAGAGCGAGCCGTCCTCGCCGACGTCCACCCTGACCATCCAGCTGGAGACGCCGTCGGGGTAGAAGACGTCGTCCCAGGAGCGGTAGAGGGAGTTGGTGAAGTACACCCGCCGGCCGTCCCTGCTGGTCTCGACCATCTGCGGGCCGCCGTTCAGCGACCGGCCGGGGGCGGCGGGGTGGGCGGCACGCCGGGCGATGCCGCCGAGCCGTACCGAGCCGGTCTGGCGTGGCGCGAACGGGTCGGAGACGTCGTAGGCCCGCAGTTCGCCCGTGCCCCAGCAGGAGACCAGCAGGAACCGGTCGTCGAGGGACAGCGAGATGTCGGTGGCCAGCGGCGGGACCGCGCCGAACTGCCGGAGCGGCGCCGGGAGCGCCTCGGCGGGCGCCGGTTCGGCCGGGATCGTGATGGTCTTGCGGGCCTTCCAGACGCCGTCCTCCAGGTACCAGGTGAAGACGGCCGCCGACAGGTCCTCGACGTTGATCACCGTGTTGACGAAGCCATGGGTCTTCGTCGGGTCGTGGGAGGGACGCAGCTCCAGGGCCATCTGGTGCTCGTCGCCCAGGTCGATCTCCTGCAGGTGCCGGCGCTTGACCAGGTCCCAGACGTGCAGCCGGTGACCGTACCGACGGCCGGCCAGCATCTCCAGCGACGGTCCGGGCTCGATCTGGTTGGGCGTCGCCCACTCGCTGGTGATCATCGTGTCGTGGCCCAGGTGCCACCAGAAGTCGTAGTGCAGCTCCTGCGGCCCGCGGTCGACCTCCCAGCGGCCCTGGGGCTCGAAGGTGTCGTGGTCGAGGGTGAAGATCCCTCCGGGGGCGTCGCCGTTCACGTCGCCGAGGGCGCTGACGTAGATCGCGTCGGTGCCGCAGTGGACGGTGTGCGGGCGGCTGTAGCCCGTTCTGGCGAAGAGCGTCTCCGGCTCGATCGTCTTGACGATCCGGGGGCGCCTCGGGTCGTCCTTGACGTCGAGGATGTGGATCCTGCTGGAACGCAGCCCCGGCACGACGAGGTAGCGCCGCTCGACGTGCGGATGCGGCGCGTACGGGCACAGGGCCGCGCTGCACACGTTCCAGCCGAAGTGGTGGAGTTCGTCGCCGGGGACCGGCATGTCGAGTGTGGCGGCGATCGACCCGTCGGACAGGTCGACGGTGGCGATCGCGTCGGGGCGCCCGCCGCCCGCGGCGTCGAGCAGGGCGACGTAGGCGAGTTCCTCCCGGGGCGCGCGCATGGCCTCGCGGGCGGACGGATAGAAGGTGGGATCGGGCTGGATGAGTGCCATGGCGGACTCCTGAGCCGAGATAGATACCCTACCAATAAAGTGGGAAAACTCTTCGCTGTCCAGAGGTGATTTTAGGTAACCGCTCCGGCGGGACCGCGGGTGGCGCGCCGGGGGCGTCGCGGTCGGCCGGACGCGCCCCGGCGGGGACTCAGGACGGAATCGGGATGGTGACCGGCTCCAGACCCTCCGGGGCCTTGCCGGGGTAGACGCCGGACAGCATCGTGGCCACGGTGTAGAGATGCCAGACCTGGGTGGGCTTCTTCAGCGCCGGCCCGTCGAACAGCGCGCGGACCGCGTCGGGGCTCACGATCGGCGCCAGCAGGTCGAGGTGGCCGAGCACGTGGTCGCGCAGCAGGCCGGTCAGCTCCTCCCCGGGGCTCGTCCGCCAGTTCCACCCGCCGCCGCCGGTCTTCGGCGCCGACAGCGTCTGCGGCCTGCGCTGCCAGGGGTAGTAGCGCCTCCCGGCGGTGAACCGCCACGGCTTGCCCTCGATCGGGACGTGCCTGAGCGGCGGCGCGAGCCGGCCGATGAGCTCGTAGATGACCTCCTCCGACAGCCGCCAGAGCTGGTCCAGGCCCAGCGCCGCCCGCACCACCCGGTTGTCGAGGAACGGCCAGACGGGGTCGCCCCGGCGGTGGGCCCCGGCGCGGGCCCCGGCCTGCCAGCGGCCGACCTTGTAGGCGATGTACATGTGGTCGAGCGCCTCCAGGGCCGGCCGCTCCTGCCAGGGGCGGGCCAGCTCGCGGGCGTGCTCGTTGGCCTCCCCGCGGAACAGCGCCTTCTCCCGCAGGAACGTCGTGTCGATCCGGCGGCGGAGCGCCTCGGCGCTCAGGTCGGACTGCAGCAGCAGGAACCCGCCCGCCCGCAGGATCTCCCCGCTCTGCCCCGACATGGTGGGTTTGGCGTTGTAGGGCAGGTAGCCGACGATCGACTCGTAGGCCGAGGTCATGCCCTCGCACGCCCGCAGCGTCTCGTACGTCCGCGCCAGCGGGTGCTCGACGACGATGGCGTCCTTCTTCTCCGCGCGGACCGGGGGGATCACCGTGTGATCGATGCCGAGCGCCTGGGCGATCCGCCCGGCGATGACCACGTCGGGGTGGGTGTCCAGGCCGTTGGTGGTGGCGCGCAGCGGGATGCCGGCCGCGTGCAGCACCGCCGCGACCAGGCGGCTGTCGCGGCCGCCGGTCAGGGCCAGGTTCACCGGCTCACCGGCCGCGCGCAGCGGCTCCACGGTCGCGAGCAGGGCGTCGGCCAGCTCCTCCACCAGCGCCTTCTTCTGCCTGCGCGAGGTGGGCGCGGGCCCGGCGGTGGGCAGCGGGTTCTCGGTGATCGTACGGCGCCCGCCCGCGACGGTGACGACCGAGGCCGGGGGCAGCGCGCTCACCCCCCGGTAGGGGGTCTCGTCGGACAGGAAGTAGCCCTGGCGCACCATCGACTGCAGCGCGAGGACGTCCCACTCGATCCGCTCGCCCGCGGCGGCGAGGTGGACCAGCAGCGCCCGGCTGCCGACGATGTGCAGGTCGGGGGTCTCCGCGTAGTAGACGGGGCTGGCACGGTGGATCGCCGTGGCGGCCGACAGCTCCGCCGTGGTCGCCCGGAACACCGCGAAGCAGCCGCTCACCGCCTGGGTGTCCAGGTGCGCCGCGCCCGCCAGCCGGTCCACCTCGCCGGGCGCGGCGAGGTAGCCGTTCACCCCGGTCACCCGGTCCGGCCCGGTCACCAGCAGGGGCGGCTTGCGGGAGTCGTCGGGCTCGTTGGTCCAGGCGAACATCGAGACGCCGGGACGGTGCCATTCCCGGGACCTGATGACCTCGGGAGGGACGGGGAACGCGGTGTCGATCGCGTTCCGCACGGTGTGCAGCGTCTCCTCCGGGATCACCGCCCCCGGGTGTCTGGCCGCCAGGCCGAGATACACGCGCATGGTGAGAAATCTTATGGCGTGTTTTTTCCAGACATATAGGTATCTGCCGTAAGCCTGGACACCGCATCCGCCGAACGGGCGCGCCGGTCACGCGCCGGGCACGGTTGACGCTCGCTTGGGTCAAGCGTCCGGCGCGGACGCGGCAGGGGCCGTCGTAACGGGTGAC
This sequence comes from Streptosporangium sandarakinum, assembly GCF_050942225.1. Classification (NCBI taxonomy): domain Bacteria; kingdom Bacillati; phylum Actinomycetota; class Actinomycetes; order Streptosporangiales; family Streptosporangiaceae; genus Streptosporangium; species Streptosporangium sandarakinum. The sequence goes on along the minus strand of NZ_CP192034.1, from coordinate 6,214,954 downwards.
GCGTACCCCCTACGGAGGCGACATGAACCCGCGCCCGCTCGCCATCGCCCTCACCGTGATCCTCCTGATGCTCGCCGCCGCCTGCGGAAGCGGTTCGAACTCTCCCGCGCCCGCCCGTCCGGAGAGCGACTCCGGGCAGGCGCCCCCGGGCGTCTCCCAGGAGCGCGACTCCTCCGGCCGGCGGGACGCCACCGCCGAGCAGATCTCCACCTTCGCCCTCGACGTGGACACCGCGTCCTACGACTACGCCAGGCGGCTGCTGAAGGAGGGGCAGCGGCCGGAACCGGCCCGGATCCGGCCCGAGGAGTTCGTCAACTCCTTCCGGCAGGACTACCCGGAACCCTCCGACAACGGCTTCACCGTCCAGGTGGACGGCGCCCGCGTGCCGGGCGACGGCTCCGCGCTGGTCCGAGTCGGCCTGCGGACCCGCGGCGCGGCGTCCGGCGCGCGGCGTCCGGCGAACCTGACCTTCGTGGTCGACGTCTCCGGGTCGATGGCCGAGCCCGGCAGGCTCGACCTGGTCCGCGAGGCCCTGCACACGCTCGTCGACCAGCTCGGGGCGGGGGACCGGGTCTCGCTCGTCGCCTTCAGCGAGGAGGCCGAGCCGATCATCCCCATGACCTCGGCGAGCGGCCGCGACCGGCTGCACGCCGCCGTCGACCGGCTGGCCGTACGGGGGACCACCAACCTGGAGGCCGGGCTGACCGCCGGCTACGCCGAGGCGGCCCGGAGCTTCAGCCCGGCGGCCACCAACCGGGTCATCCTGCTCTCCGACGGCCTGGCCAACACCGGCGAGACGAGCTGGCGGGGCATCCTGGACCGGGTGGCCGACAACGCCGGGCGGCGGATCACCCTGCTGTGCGTCGGCGTCGGCCGCGAGTACGGCGACGAGCTCATGGAGCAGCTCGCCGACAACGGCGACGGCGCCGCCGTCTACGTCAGCACGGCCGACGACGCCCGCCGGGTCTTCGCCGAGCAGCTCGCCGCCAACCTCGACCTGCGGGCCCGCGACGCCAAGGCGCAGGTCGTGTTCAACCCCTCGACGGTGGAGTCCTACCGGCTGGTCGGCTACGAGAACCGCCGGCTCACCGCTGAGGACTTCCGCGACGACGCCGCGGACGGCGGGGAGGTCGGCCCGGGCCACGCGGTGACGGCCCTGTACGACGTGCGGCTGCGTGAGGGGGCGGGCGGCCAGCTCCTCACCGCCGCCGTCCGCTGGCAGGACCCCGACACCCGGGCGCCGGGCGAGACCAGCCGCTCGGTGGAGATCGGCGACCTGGCGGGCTCACCGTGGGAGGGGCCGTCGCCGAGGTTCCAGGTGGACGTGGTGGCGGCCGCGTTCGCCGAGTATCTCCGCGCCCGCGAGCCGATCGCCGGGGTGGACTCCGGGGAGCTCGCCCGGCAGGCCGCCCGCCTGGCGGCCCTCACCGAGGACGCCGCCGTGCGCGAGCTCGCCGACCTGATCGGCCGGGCCACGTCCCTCGGCTGAGCGCCGGGCGGGCCGTACCGGGCCGTGCGACCTGATCGGCCGGGCGGTGCCACTCCGCCGGGCACCGGGGGCCGTACCGGGCCACGCCGCGCCATTCCTCCCGGTGGCATCGAGCCGGTCGGGCATCGTGTCGCGCCGCGCCGTACCACGCCGCGCCGTTCCGGGGGCGCCGAATCGAGTACGGCTCACGGTCCGATGTCCTATACACTGGCTTGGTGCCGCCGGGTGAAGGCCGGGCGGAGCACCGAGGGGCTATGGCGCAGCTGGTAGCGCGCCTCCATGGCATGGAGGAGGTCTGGGGTTCGAATCCCCATAGCTCCACAGAAGGGCCGTTCCTGAGATGGCCCGAAGGTGGTTGACGAGATCCCGTCCGATCGGCTCGATCGGGCGGGATCTCGCCGTTTCCCGACCGGTGGTGTCGCAGCGGGGGAGAACCGCTGATCGTCCTGGAACGTCGTCCTCGGCGTCGACGAAGCCGACCCGGCCGCTTTCGGCGGCGGTCCAGATGCCCTCGTCGCGGATGCCGCGGGCGTGCGCGTGCGTGCCGGTGAAGTTCCGCATGAACCACGAGGGCCGCAGTACCGCCCACTGTTCGAACAGGTCGGGCAGGGCCCGGTGCACCGTTCCCACCGCCGGGCCGCCTTCGGGGACGGCCGAGGAGCTCAGCAGCACCGCGCGGTGCACGCCGGCGGTGCGGGCCCGATGGAGGAACGGCAGCATGATCGTCGCCGCCTCCCCTCTCGCCTGCGGGTGCCCTACGCACTCTGAAGTTCCCACTTCCCATTGGGGAGCTACGTGCCCATGATGGCGCAAGGCGCTTTTAGGAACCATCCTTCCGCCCGGTACGAAAGGCAAGGCAATGAGCACGCTCTCCATCTCCCTTCCCGGCGGCACCTGGGCCCTGGGCGACCTGACCGTCACCCGCTTCGGCTACGGCGCCATGCAGCTCGCCGGCCCCTGGGTCATGGGGCCGCCCGCCGACCGCGACGGCGCACTCGCCGTCCTGCGCGAGGCCGCCGACCTCGGCATCACCCACATCGACACCTCCGGCGCCTACGGACCGCACATCACCAACCAGCTGATCCGCGAAGCGCTGCACCCGTACTCCGGCTCGCTGCGCATCGTGACCAAGGTCGGTGCGGTCCGGGACCAGGAGGGAGGCTGGCCTCCGGCCCGGCGGCCCGAAGACCTGCGCCGCGCCGTCCACGAGAACCTCCGGGACCTCGGCCTGGAGACGCTGGACGTGGTCAACCTCCGCCTCGGCGACGCTCAGGGCCCCCGGTCCGGCTCACTCGCCGAGGCGTTCGAGACCCTCGTCGAACTCCAGCGGCAGGGCCTGATCCGGCACCTCGGCGTGAGCAACGCCACGGCGGAACAGGTCGCCGAGGCACGCTCGATCGCGCCGATCGTGTGCGTGCAGAACATGTACAACCTCGCCCATCGCCAGGACGACGAACTGATCGACGAGCTCGCCGAGCAGGGCATCGCCTACGTGCCCTTCTTCCCGCTCGGCGGCTTCACCCCGCTGCAGTCCTCGGCGCTCACGGCCGTGGCCTCCCGGCTGGAGGCGACGCCGATGTCGGTCGCCCTGGCCTGGCTGCTGCGGCGGTCGCCGAACATCCTGCTGATCCCCGGCACCTCGTCGGTGGCGCACCTGCGTGAGAACGTCGCGGGCGCGGGACTCCCGCTCTCCGACGAGGATCTCGCCGAACTGGACGAGATCGGCCGTTGACGGCGAGAGGGCATCACGTGGCGTGGTGCCCTCTCAGGTGACGCGGGTGTCATAGGTCTCGCGGTTGGCGAGCACATCGTCCATGTGCACCTCGGCCCAGGCCTTGACGCCGCGCATCGTCTCATGCAGCGACAGGCCGAGTTCGGTCAGCTCGTAGGAGACCGTGACGGGCACGGTCGGCACCACGGTGCGGGCCACCAGGCCGTCGCGCTCCAGGGAGCGCAGCGTCTGAGTGAGCATCTTCTGGCTGACGCCGGCCAGCAGCCGGGCCAACTCCGAGTAGCGCATTGCCCCGGGCTCGCCGGCGCAGTCGGCGCCCGGCCGATGTGCGCCGCCGAGCGCGGCCATGATCAGCGTGACCCATTTGTTGGAGATCCGGTCGAGCAGCTTGCGACTGGGGCAGGCCGCCACGAAGGCGTTGTACTCCGCCTTGGCCTGTGCCCTGCGCTGGGCCGCCGACATCGTCGCCATCCGCCGCTCCTCTCACCGGTGAGTGCCCCACGCACTCTGAAGTGACTACTTCCCATTAGGAAGCTACCCACCCACTATGGTGCAAGGCGCTGTCAGGCACCACCATCCGCTCGATCGGGCGGGATCTCGTCGTTTTCCCGGTCGGCGTGGCCATCGGCGGACGCGTCCGGGCGTCCGCGGCGTCACGGCCTCAGCGCGGGCGCTCGACCCGGCCCTCGTGCCACACCGGCTCGGTGCTCTCGTACACGGTCCCGTCGGCGCCGAAGATCAGGAAGCGGTCGAGATCGGCGGCGAACCAGCGGTCGTGGGTGACGGCCAGCACGGTGCCGGAGAAGGAGGCCAGGCCCTGCTGCAGCGCCTCGGCACTGGCCAGGTCCAGGTTGTCGGTGGGCTCGTCGAGCAGCAGCAGTGTGGCGCCGGACAGCTCCAGCAGCAGGATCTGCAGCCGGGCCTGCTGGCCGCCCGACAGGGTCTCGAACCGCTGGCCGGCGGCGGGGGCCAGCTCGTAGCGGGCCAGGGCGGCCATCGCCTCGTTCAGGGTGAGCGCGTGACCGCTCATGACCAGCTCGGCCGGGGTGCGCCCGTGCAGGTCGGGCCGGGTGTGGGTCTGCACGAACCGGCCGGGCGCCACCCGCGCCCCGAGCCGTACCGAGCCGCGGTGCGGCACCGCGGGCACCGCGCCGTCCGCGGCCTGTTCCAGCAGTTGCAGGAAGGCGGACTTGCCCGAGCCGTTGGAGCCGAGCACCCCGACGCGCTCGCCGTACCAGATCTCGGTGTCGAACGGCCGCATCAGGCCGGTGAGCTCAAGGTCCTCGCAGATGACGGCGCGTTTGCCGGTGCGGCCGCCGCGCAGCCGGATCCGCACGTTCTGCGCCCTGGGCGGGCGCTCCGGAGGACCGGCCTCCTCGAAGCGGCTCAGCCGGGTGCGCGCGGCCCGGTACGACGAGGCGACCGCGTCGTTGCCGGCCGCCGTCTGCCGCAGGGTGCTCACCAGCCGTCTGAGCCTCGCGTGTTCCTCGTTCCAGCGACGGCGCCGCTCCTCCAGGCGGTTGATGCGCTCCTCGCGTGCCCTGGCGTAGGTGGCGAAGCCCCCGCCGTGGATCCAGGCGCCCCGGTCCTCCACGGTCACGATGCGGTCGGCGGTCTCCGCCAGGAGCCGGCGGTCATGGGAGACCAGCAGCACGGTCTTGTCCGTGGCCCGCAGCCGGGCCTCCAGCCACTGCTTGCCGGGCACGTCCAGATAGTTGTCCGGCTCGTCCAGCAGCAGGACCTCGTCCGGGCCGCGCAGCAGGGCCTCCAGGACGAGGCGTTTCTGCTCGCCGCCCGACAGCGTGGCCACCGGGCGGTCCCGCACCGCGTCGTAGGGCAGTCCCATGGACTCGGTGGCGCAGACGTCCCAGACGACCTCCATGTCGTAGCCGCCGGCGTCGGCGTGGTCGGCGACGGCCTGCGCGTAGGCCAGCTGCGTCTCCTCGTCGTCGCGGGCCGAGAGCGCCGCCTCCGCCCGCGTCAGGGCCGCGGCGGCGGCGCGGACCCGCTCCGGCGCCACCGACAGCAGCAGGTCGTGGACGCTCCGGTCGTCGCGGACGCCGCCGACGAACTGCCGCATCACACCGAGGCCGCCGGAGGAGACCACGCGGCCGTCGTCGGGCCGCAGATCCCCGGCGATCAGCCGCAGCAGGGTGGTCTTGCCCGCGCCGTTCGGCCCCACCAGCCCGGCCTTGGCCCCGTCGCCGACGCGGAACGACACCTCGTGCAGGAGCAGCCGCCCGTCCGGCAGCACGTAGGTCAGCCGGTCGACCTCGACATGGCCAGCCACGGCGGCTCCTTCACGCTCGGCTCAGGATCAGTGTTCCAGGTACCGGATCAATGATCCGGTGCCCGATCGCCATACTAGACTCGTCCCCGTGAGCACGAGCAAGAGGGGACCCGCGACACACCGCCCGGGCTCGGCGGGGGACGTGTGGCTGCGGTCATCGGGGCGGACGGGCCGCGAGGCCCTGCCGCTCAGCCGGGACCGGATCGTCGAGGAGGCCGTGGCCCTTCTGGACGCCGAGGGCGCCGACCGGCTGACCATGCGGCGCCTGGCGGAGCGGCTCGGCACCGGTTCCACCACGCTGTACTGGCACGTCAAGACCAAGGACGACGTCCTCGACCTCGCCCTCGACATGATCTTCGCCGAGGTCGAGATCCCTCCGGGAGACGGCCGGGGATGGCGCGCCGGCGTCACCGCTCTGATCAACGGATGGCGCGCGGTCCTGCTGAGGCACCCCTGGTCGGCGGCGCTGCTGGGCCGTCCGATGCTGGGCCCCAACGTGCTGGCCCGCAGCGAGTTCCTGTACGCCACCCTTCTGGACGCCGGTGTCGTCGAGCCCCGTCTCACCGCCGCCGCGTACGGGCTGTCCAACTACGTCATCGGCTCGGCGCTGATGCAGTCCACCTGGCTGGCCGACGCGGACGAGGAGGTACGGCGGGCCGCCCGGGAGCGCCTGCGCGCCGACCGGGAACGCTACCCCGCCCTCGCCGCCCACGGCCCCCTCGCCACGGACGGCGACTGGGACACCGGCTTCGCCATCGGCCTGACCTGGCTCCTCGACGGCATCGAGGCCGGCCTGGCCACCACCGGCGACGGCGCGGACGGCGCGGACGGCGCGGCACGAGCGTGAGGGCGGGCCCGCCGGTCCGTTCCCGGCGGAGCGCCTGCGTTTCGGTGGGACATCTTCGCGGCGGCGGGACGCCCTTTTCGCGGATTTCTGTCGGAGCGACCTACTACGTTCCCTGACCATGATCGAACGTTCACCCGGCGGCGGAGCCGTGCGGGAACATCTGAGCAGGGTGCGGGTGGTGCCGCCCGTCCAGCCCCGGAAGCTGGCGAAGGTGCCCTTCGTCGAGCTGGCGGACGGCCGGCTGCAGGGCGTGGTGTCGAGCGGCTCGGACATCAGCCGGGTCTACGTCTCCTCCATCGCCGCCGGCACCCACGCCTACAACTGCAGCACCAACAACAACCGCCCGTGCGGCGGCCTGTACGGCGCGCCGTGCAAACACCTGCGCGCCCTCGCCGCCGAGGCGGTGCTGCAGTACGGCCCCGGCCGGGTGGCCCGGTACCTGCGGGCCGACGTCCCGGAGGGCGCCGACCTGATCGAATGCCTGAACGGCACCCACGAGCCGGCCCCGGCCGCCATGGTGTTCAGCCGCTTCCTGCGCCACCTGGCCTACCTGGAGGTCCCCGACACCGGCGTGCCGATCCCCGAACTGCACTGGTTCCCGGCCTCGGGGACGGTGGCCTGATGCTCGCCGTACAGCTGGCCGCACTGCTCGACGGCGACCCCGAGGGCACCGGGGAGGCGCTCGACCTGGTGACCGGCTTCGACGACGCCCTCGTGCACGGCCTGGCCCGGCTCGCCGAGGAACGCGCCGAGGCGCTGGCCGCGCTGGCCGGCGCGTTCACGGCCACCCCGATCGGCGGACGGCTGGCCGAGGCCGCCGCCGGGGTCACCTCCGGCTCGATCACCGAGGACCACCTGACGGCCCTGGCCGGCGGCCGGGCCGCGCTGCTCGGCGCCGTGCACGACGCCCTGCTCGCGGACCTGGACGCGGCGCTGGGCCGCGAGCGCGCCTCCTGGAGCGCCGGGCCGGAACCCGAGGACGGCGACGAGGGGAGTCCGCTCGGCGGGGCCCGTTCCTGGCTGCGCGAACTGGCCATCACCGGATGGCGGGGCGTCGACCACGACCTCGTCTCCGCCGCGGACCAGGTCGTCGAGGCGCTGCTGGCCGTACCGGGGCGGCGCAGGCTCGCGGTGCTGCTGGACGGCCTCGCCGCCGAGCTGCGCGCCTCCTGCCCGGTCGGCACGATGGAGCACCTGCCGGTCCGCCGCTGGGCCGACCTGTGGACCCGGGCCGTGCTGCTGTCGCACGACGCCGTCCCGTCCGGCGCCCCCCGGCCCGCGGAGACGGTGTCGGGGCGGCTGCTGATCCTCGGCGTCGACGTGCACGAGCACGGCACCGCCGTCCAGTTCCAGGTCCACGCCGTCCTGGAACCCACCGGCGGCGGCCGGCCCAGGCTGGTGCGGACCGGCGTCACCGTCGCGAAGGTGGACACCATCACCGGTCCCGCGGTGTGGAAGCTGCCGCACCGCCACGGCGCGCTGCTGGCCGCGCTGGCGGACCGCCGCTGCCTGGACGTCACGGACCTGCCACTGCTCGACAGCGGCGACCTGCTCTGGGACGACGACCGGGCCCTGCCGGGCAAGCCGGCCGACCCCTTCACCACCGCCCGGCTGCACCTCGCCGGCGCGCTCGCCCCGGCGGTGCCGCCCCTGGACCGCGTCCCGGTGCGCGTCGCCGAACCCGTGCTGGTGGAGGACTACCGGGTCACCAAGGACGGCTCGTTCGACCTGGGCGGCGGCGTGCTCGCCGTGGACACCGAGCGGCTGCCCGCCTGCGGCCCGCTCACCCCGAAGCTGGTGGCGGGCTCCACGGCGTGCGTCGGGCTCATCCGCTGGGACGGCGGCCGCTGGCTGCTGCAGCCGCTCGCCGTACAGGCGAAGGTGAAGAAGGAGACGGTCGAGGTCGCCACCGGCGACTGGGCGCTCGGCCCCACCGATCCCAAGGCGGTCAAGGCCGAGGCCAGGGCCGGGGACCCGGTCGCGGTGCTGCGCGAGCGAGCCGGGCGGTTGCTGCGGAAATGAGCGACGACATCCTCACGGACGACGGCCTCCCCGCGGGCGCCGCGCGGAACCGGCGGCAGGTGCTCTACTGGCGGCTCCTCGCCCGCCTCTTCGACCACGACGAGCAGCCCGCGCTGGAGAACGCGAGCATGGCGGTCGTCGGCGACCTCGGCCTGCCCGCGGCGCTGCTCGACCCCTCGGTGTCGGTCGACACGCTGGTGCAGCGCTTCCCCGAGCTGGCCGACGAGTTCCGGAACCTGCTCGCGGCGGGGGAGGACGTGCCCGGCGACGAGGTGCGCAGGGCCGCCCTGGTGTCGAAGCTGCTGCTCAACGTCTTCGGCACCGGGACGGGCGACGTCACCGCGACGCAGCTGGCGGCCTGGCAGCAGGACGCCGGCTGGCTGACGCAGGCCCTCGGGGCGTGCGGCGCCCAGGGCGGTGCTCCGGGCGGTGCTCCGGGTGCCGCGGCGGGTTCCGGCGGGCCCGGCACCGGCTCGGACACCGGCTCCGGCGCGGGTTCCGGGTCCGGTCCCGGCGGCGGCCCCGGTGCGGGCTACGGCGCGGGACACGGCCCCGGCACGGGGTACGGCGAGAGCGGCCGCGAGCTGTCCGGGGTGCTGGCCGACCTGGAGGCCGACCTGGTCCGCCGCATGCGGCTGCGCGAGGTCCTGGCCGACCCCGCCCTGGCGAGGCGGCTCACCCCGAGCATGTCGCTCGTCGAGCAGCTGCTGCGCGACAAGGCCAACCTGTCGGGGGTGGCGCTGGCCAACGCCAAGGCGCTGATCCGCAGGTTCGTCGACGAGGTCGCCGAGGTGCTGCGCACACAGGTCGCCAAGGCCAGCGCGGGCGTCATCGACCGGTCGATCCCGCCCAAGCGGGTGTTCCGCAACCTCGACGTCGAGCGCACCATCTGGAAGAACCTCGTCAACTACAACCCCGAGGACCAGCGGCTCTACGTCGACCGGCTGTACTACCGGCGCACCGCCAAGCGCACCACCCCGGCCCGGATGATCGTGGTCGTCGACCAGTCGGGCTCGATGGTCGACGCCATGGTGAACTGCACCATCCTGGCCTCGATCTTCGCCGGGCTGCCCAAGGTGGACGTGCACCTCATCGCCTACGACACCCGCGCGCTCGACCTCACCCCCTGGGTGCACGACCCGTTCGAGGTGCTGCTGCGCACCCAGCTCGGCGGCGGCACCGACGGCACGGCCGCCCTGGCCCTCGCCCAGCCGAAGGTCGCCGACCCGCGCAACACCGTGGTCGTGTGGATCTCGGACTTCTACGAGTGGAACTGCGACGCCGTCTTCGCCGGGATGGAGGCGCTGCACCGCTCCGGCGTCCGGATCATCCCCGTGGGCTCGGTGAACAGCGGCGGCCAGCAGAGCGTCAACCCGTGGTTCCGGCAGAAGCTCAAGAACCTCGGCACGCCGGTCATCTCCGGCCACATCCGCAAGCTCGTCCTCGAGCTGAAGAACTTCCTCGCCTGAGAACTTTTCCCGTTTAGGAGAACCCCCTGATGAACAACGAGATGCTGCGCGCGCCCGCCGAGGTGAAGTACGCCGAGGAGCTCGACTGGCTGGAGTCCGTGGACGACGGGCCCAAGCCGTTCTCCTGGCGGCTCAGCCCCAAGATGGTCCGGCTCTTCATCCTCGGCTCCGAGCGTTCCGACGGCCTGGACCGGGAGATCCCGCAGAAGTGGTTCGGTGACCGCAGCTTCGTCGAGCGCAGCATCGTGACGCTCGCCTCCGACCGCGGCCTGCTGCTGATCGGCGACCCGGGAACCGGCAAGAGCTGGCTGGCCGAGCTGCTGTCGGCCGCCATCTGCCGCAACTCCACCCTGGTCGTCCAGGGTACGGCGGGCACCACCGAGGACCACATCAAGTACTCCTGGAACGTCTCCATGGTCATCGCCAAGGGGCAGTCCCGCGAGTCGATGATCCCCTCGCCGATCATGACGGCGATGGAGCGGGGCATGATCGGCCGCTTCGAGGAGCTGACCCGCTCGACCAGCGACGTGCAGGACGCGCTGATCTCGATCCTGTCCGAGAAGTACGTGTCCATCCCCGAGCTCGACACCGACAACACCGTGTTCGCCCGGCCCGGCTTCTCGATCATCGCCACGGCCAACAGCCGCGACCGGGGCGTCAACGACCTGTCCTCGGCGCTGAAGCGGCGGTTCAACTTCGTCCGGATCCCGGTGGTGACGAACAGGACCAGCGAGGCGGAGATCGTCCGCTTCCGCACCACGGAGCTGCTGCGCCGGCACCGCATCGAACTGGACGTGCCGCCCACGCTGCTGGACGTCCTGCTGCAGAGCTTCGCCGACCTGCGCGCCGCCGCCGCGTCGGCCGCGAGCGAGGATGAGAAGCTGGAGTCGGCGCTGTCCACCGCCGAGCAGATCGGCGTGCTGGAGGACGCCATCCTGCACAGCCACTTCTTCGGCGACCGCGCGCTGCGCGCCGAGACGCTGGGCGGCGCCCTGGTGGGTTCGCTGGCCAGGCGTTCCCCCGAGGACCTCGCCATCCTGAACAAGTACTGGCACGGCGTCGTCGAGCCGCGCAGCCGCAAGGACGGCGGGGAGTGGACCGGCTTCCTCGAGGGTGGCCGCCAGGCGATCTCGACGCTGTCATGAGCACCTTCGACGCGCTGCGCGAGCAGCTCCTCGACGCCGCCGAGGCGTTCTCCGGCGGCGGGGACGCCCTGTCCGGCATCCTGTCCGGCATGGTCGACGACGTCGACCGGATGCTGGGCGAGAAGCTTGAGATCTTCCCGGTGTGTCACCACTCGCCGGCCTCCGCGCTGGCCATGACGCGGCGGCTGCGCGACAAGCGGCCCAAGGTCGTCTACCTGGAGCTGTGCGAGGACCTGCAGCCGCTGCTCTCCGAGCTGCGCAACTGCAGGCTGCCGGTGGCGCTGCAGGCGTTCGCCACCCGGCTGGACGGCTTCCCGGCCGGCTCCGGCCCGCTCAGCGTGGTGGCGCCGGTGACCGAGGCGTCGGCGGAGTACCAGGCCATCGCCTACGCGCTCGACACCCCCGGCGTCGAGCTGGTGCTGGTGGACCGCTCGGTGGACCACGTCTTCCAGTGGCTGCCCCGGGAGCCGGCCGAAGCCGGGCCCGGGGCCGCTCCGGACGGCCGTACTTCCCCGGCCTCCCCGGGATCCCCGGCTCCTTCGGGCGCTACGGCCTCCCCGGCCGGTGGCCTGGTCGGTGAGGCGGACGACGGGCAGGAAGAGGAGGCGGCCCTGCACGGCGACGCCGTGGGCGTGGAGATCGGCGACCTGCGGCCCGGCTTCGCCGAGCTGGAGGCGTACCTGCTGCACCACGGCAAGGTCCGCCACTGGTCGGAGTGGTGGGACCAGTACGTCGAGCAGCCGCTGGCCGGCGCGGACCACGACACCTACCGCCAGGCCATGGCGCTGGTCGGCAGCCTGTTCCGGCGGCTGCGCCCCTCGTCCGGCGACCGCCTGGCCGTCGACGAGGAACGCGAGCGCTACATGTGGGCCCGGATCCGCGAGCACCTCGCCGCGTCCGGCGCCGACCCGGCGGAGTGCCTGTACGTGTGCGGTGCCTTCCACGCCGTCAGCCGGGTCGCCGAGTTCGGCCTGGAGTCCGCCGCGCCTCCCTACACCGTCACCCCCCGCACGGCCACCCAGTGGCTGTACGGGCTCATCCCCTCCAGCCACTCGGCCATCGAGGCCCAGTTCGGCCTGGCCCAGGGGTCGGTGTCGATCGCCGCGGCGACCTGGGCCAAGGCCACGGCCCGCGGCGGCGTCACACCGTACCGGCTGGCGGGTCAGCAGGGCGGCCGCGCCAGATCCGGGAGGACCGGGAAGGCCGGTAAGAGCGGGAACCCGGTCACGCCGGAGCCGGCCCCCGACCGGCTGTCGGGGTTCCTGGCCGCCCCGCCCGCGCTGGACGGCCTGGACGAGGACGAGCTGCGTGGGTGGTGCGTGGACATCGTGCGGCTGGCCCGCCGCAACGGCTACCTCGCCAGCACGGCCGACGCCATCGCGGTGTTCGAGACGTCGATCCTGCTCGCCGGGGTGCGCGGCCGGGCCAGGCCGACGCCGTACGACTTCGCCGACGCCGCGGTGACCTGCATCGAGAAGGACGCGGTGCCGGGCCGCCGCGACGTCCGCCGCCTGTGCGAGATCCTGCTGGGCGGCGACCGGGTCGGCGTGGTCGGCTACGAGGCGCTTCCCCCGCTGGCCCGTGACGTGTACGACCGGCTGGAGCCGCTCGGGATCGACCTGGGGCGGCGCACCCAGCAGCGGGTGCTGCTGGACCTGACGGCGAACCCGGAGCTCCGGCCGTGCTCGGACCTGCTGTGGATGCTGCGCTACCTGCTGCCCGACGACGCGGTCCGGCCCATCATGGGGGCGCGGCGCCTCGGCGAGCGGCCGATCCAGGAGAGCTGGGACCTGGCGATCGGCCGCCACCAGCGGTCGATCGTCGAGCTGGGCTACGAGGGCGTCACCATCGAGCAGGTGCTGGAGCAGCGGCTGCGCCGCAAGGTGCGGGACCCGCGGGCCACCGCGGGGACCGCGCTGGAGGCGGTGGAGGACGCCATCCTCTACCTGGGCGGCGGCCGTTTCGCCGACGAGCTGGGCGCTCGCGCGGTGGAGCTGCTGGCCGCCGAGCGCACCGTCGACGACGCCCCCGAGGTGCTGCGCCGGATCCGGCGGCTGCTGGCCCACCACCGCGCCACCGGGCCGGGCCTGCCGGCCTGGTGCGAGGCGTTCGTCACGGCCGGGTACGCCCACTACTGCACGCTGCTGCCGTCCGCCTTCGCCGACGACACCGGCGTCCGCCAGGTCGGCGCGATGCTGGGCTTCCTGTTCTCCATGGAGGGCCTGGCGCTGTCGCTGGGCTGCGACCGGACCCAGCTGGAGCTGGCCGTACGGCAGTCGCACCCGGAGGCCCCGGCCAAGGTGGCGCTGCTGTGGGCGGCCGAGACGCAGCTGGGCCTGCTGCCGCGGGACGAGCTGCGCGCCCGGTGCGACGGGCTGCTGGACAACCCGCTGGTCGTCCCGGCCTTCCCGCTCTACCTGAGCGGGTTCGTCCAGGCGCTCGACCCCGTTCCGGGCCTGGCGCCGTTCGTGGTGGAGGCGCTGTCCAAGGCGTTCGCGCGGTTGCCCGACCCCGTCCTGCTGCCGTGGCTGCCGACGCTGATCACGACGCTGCGCCGGAACGTGCCGGAGCTGGTGCCGGTGCTCGTCCGGGAGGCGGGCCGTACCTTCCCCGGCGGGCTGGCCGAGCTGGACGGGTGGACCCCGCCGTGGGAGCGGCCGGCCGCGCCCGCCCTGTCCGTCCGGGCGGCGCCGGCGCCGGCGCCGAGCGGGCCGGTGACCGGTCTGCTGGCCCGGCATCCGGCGGCGTGCGACGCCGTGGCTGGGTTGCTCGGCTGCCCGGCCGACTGGCCGGAGTGGCCCGCGGGCGGAGTGCCGGACGCGGGGGAGGAGCGGGTGCGGGCGCTGCTCGGCCGGTATCCGGAGACGGCCGGCGCGGTCGCGGCGCTGCTCGGCGGCTGAGCTCCCGGATCCGGTCGTCCCCGGGATCTCAGGCGGCGGGGACCGCCCGGGTGATCGCGGCGGGCGCGGGTCTCACGACGGTGCGGCCCGCGCGGCTCAGCCGAGCTCGTAGTCCAGGTGGTAGGAGTGGGCGCCGTCGTCGTTGACGATCCGCCCTCCGCCGCGGAGGCCGGCCAGCCCGCCGGTGCCCGAGCCGGGGAGGACGGTCCAGCTCAGGTCCGACTCCCCGGCGTGGGAGGTGGCGTTGTGGTGCAGCACGAAGGTGCCCTCGCGGCCGTCGAGGGTGCCGGTGAACCGCTCGAAGCCGGCGTAGGCCGCGGAGTCCTCACTGACGACGCCGGTGATGATGTCGGTGGTGCTGGTGCCCTTCAGGCCGCCGTCGAAGGTCTTGACGATGTGGACCCGGGAGAGCGCGGCCCCCTCCGCCTCGTCGTAGGGGTCGGGCTCCCAGCTGTCGATGGAGAAGGTGCCGGTGGCGCGGGGCATGGATGGGCTCCTCGGTCGTCGTACGGCACGGGCCCGGCCTTCCGCGCCCGTGGAACGGCACCCATCCTGCCGCCCGTACCTGCCAATCCCTGTCAGGTACGGCCCGCGCGGGGCCCGGACATGGCGCGAGCCGTACGGGTGGGGGGCGTCCCGTACGGCTCGCGCGTCTGTGGGGGGTGCCGGGAGGTCTCCCGGGGGGCTCTGTCAGGCCCCGGTGACCTCGGCGAAGTGGTGGGCGGTGATCCCGGCGAAGTGACAAGCTGTGACGCCGGTACCGGAATTCAAGTTGCTACGCATAGGTGGGTGATAAGTTTCATCTATGCGTAGTGAGCCGCCACCGCTGCTGCCGATCTTCCGATCGAGGCATCAGGCGGAGCTGCTCGCGCTTCTCTATCTACGTCCGGAACAGGAGTTCACCCTGACCGATCTCGCCAAGCGAATCGGCGTGCCGCTGACGACGCTGCAACGCGAGGTCGGCCGCCTGCTGCAGGCTGATCTTCTTGCCGGCCGCAGGGTCGGCAGGGCACACCTGATCCGCGCCAAGACATCCGGTCGCTATACCCGGCCGCTCACCGAGCTGCTGACGTTGACCTTCGGACCCCATACCCTCGTCGAGCAGGAGTTCGCCGCCGTCCGCGAGGTGGAGGCGGTGGGCATCTTCGGTTCCTGGGCGAGCCGTTACCGCGGGGAGCCGGGTCCGCCTCCCAATGACATCGACATCATGGTCATAGGGCGCCCCTCCCGGGCGGATGTCTACGAGGCCGCCGATCGGGTGGAACGGCGGTTGGGGGTTCCCGTGAATCCCGTCATCCTGCCCCGTGAGCGCTGGGAGGAGGCCGCGGACCCGCTCGTCGAGCAGATTCGGTCGTCACCGCTGGTCTGGGTGGGAGAACCGTCCGGGGAGAGCACATGATGCGCTGGTCCAAAGGGCGGGCCGAGGTGGAGCACCTGCTCGCGTAGGGGCGACTCCAGAAGATCAGCGGTTCGGCCGCCGACGGCACCGAGTGGCTGGAACGGGCCAGGCGGACGCTGCGCACCGCCCAGGCGATAGCCGATGATCCGGACAGCGCGTTCATCCTCGCCTATGACGCCGCCCGGCACGCCTGTACGGCACTGCTGGCCCATCAGGGCCTCCGTCCCACCACGGCAGGTGGTCACTATGTCGTGGAGGAGGTGCTGCGTGCCCAGTTCGGTGACGCCTTCAGGCAGTTCGGAGCACTGCGCCGCCGCCGCAATGAGATCGAGTACCCGATGCGGCCGGGTGACGACGTCGAACAAGGTGAGGCCTCGGCGGCGATCGCGGCGGCCGGGCTGCTGATCGACGCGGCGGGGGAACTCATGCCCAGCCTTTCCCCGTTCTGATCCGGATCTTCGACGCCCTGCCTGGAACCGCCTTCGGAGAGCGGGTTCCACCTGCTCAGCCGCCCCTGGAAAGGTGATGACTCGCGTGGGGCCCGGACATGGCGCGAGCCGTACGGGTGGGGGGCGTCCCGTACGGCTCGCGCGTCTGTGGGGGGTGCCGGGAGATCTCCCGGGGGGCTCTGTCAGGACCCGGTGACCTCGGCGAAGTGGCAGGCCACGGGGTGGCCGTTGCCGCGGTCGACGAGCGCGGGCTCCTCGGTGGCGCAGATGTCCTGCGCCTTCCAGCAGCGGGTCCGGAAGCGGCAGCCGCTCGGCGGGTTCAGCGGGCTCGGCACGTCACCGGTGAGGATGACGCGCTCGCGGGCGCGCTCCTCCTTCGGGTTGGCCATGGGGGCAGCCGACAGCAGCGCCTGGGTGTAGGGGTGGGCGGGACGGTCGTACAGGTCGTCCCGCTGGCCGGTCTCCACGACCTTGCCGAGATACATCACCGCGACCCGGTCGGAGATGTGCCGCACCACCGACAGGTCGTGGGCGATGAAGATGTAGGCCAGCCCCATCGCGTCCTGCAGGTCCTCCAGCAGGTTCACCACGCCCGCCTGGACCGACACGTCGAGCGCGGACACCGGCTCGTCGAGCACCAGCAGCTTCGGCTCCAGGGCCAGGGCCCTGGCGATGCCGACCCGCTGGCGCTGGCCGCCGGAGAACTCGTGCGGGTAGCGGTTGCCGTGCTCGGGGCTCAGGCCGACCAGCCGCAGCAGCTCGGCGACCCGGTCGGGGCCGCCGTCCTTCCAGCGGTCGTGGACCTTCAGCGGCTCGGCGATGATGTCGTTGACCGGCATCTTCGGATTGAGCGAGGCGTAGGGGTCCTGGAAGACGATCTGCATGTCGCGCCGCACGGGCTGGAGCTCCTTGACCGACATGGTGGTCAGCTCTTGGCCCTGGAAACGCACCGAGCCCGAGGTGGGCTTGTGCAGCTGCAGGATCGCCCGGCCCGTCGTGGACTTGCCGCAGCCCGACTCGCCCACCACGCCGAGGGTCTCGCCCTCGTCCACGTGCATGGACACGCCGCTGACCGCCTGGACCTGCGCCACCACCCGGCGCAGGAAGCCGCCGCCGCGGACCGGGAAGTTCATCACCAGGTCCTCGACCTTGAGCAGGTGGTCACCGCTGTCCGGCTCCCGCTGCGGGGCGGGCGTCTCCTCGGTCGTCACACTCATGCCTTGGTCTCGCTCTCGGTGCGGAAGAACACGGTCGGATCCTCGACCGCGGCCAGCCGGTCCCAGTGATGGCAGGCCGCGAAGTGCCCGCCGCCGTCGGTCTCGGCCAGCTCCGGTTCGGCGGTCCGGCACACCTCGTCGGCCAGCGGGCAGCGCGGCGAGAAGGGACAGCCGGTCGGCAGGTTGATCAGCGACGGGGGAGTGCCCTTGATCGGCCGGAGCCGGCTACCGGAGTTCTCCAGCGACGGGATCGACCCCAGCAGGCCCGCCGTGTACGGCATGCGGGGCTCCTCGAAGACCGGGTCGGTCTCACCGATCTCGACCGGCCGCCCGGCGTACATCACCAGCACCCGGTGGGCCATGCCCGCGATGACGCCCAGGTCGTGGGTGATGAGCACGATCGCCGCGTTGACCGCGTCCTTGACCTCCAGGAGCTTCTCCAGGATCTGCGCCTGGACGGTCACGTCGAGGGCCGTGGTCGGTTCGTCGGCGATGATGACGTCCGGGTTGTTGATGACCGCCATGGCGATCATCGCGCGCTGGCGCATGCCGCCGGAGAACTCGTGCGGGTAGCTGCGCAGCCGCGCCTCGGCCTGCGGGATGCCGACGAGGTCGAGCATCTCCTTGGCACGGGCCAGCGCCGTCTTGCGCGACATCAGCTCGTGCGCGAGCACCGCCTCGGCGAGCTGGTCGCCGACCGTGTGCACCGGGTTGAGCGCGGTCATCGGGTCCTGGAAGATCATCGCGATCTTGCGGCCGCGCAGGCTCCGCTGCTTGCGGGGCGACATCTTGAGCATGTCGTCGCCGCGGAACAGGATCTGGCCCTTGATCCGGGCGCTCTTGGGCAGCAGGCCCATGACCGCCATGGAGGAGACCGACTTGCCGGAGCCCGACTCGCCGACGATGCCCAGCACCTCGCGCTCGCGCAGGCTGTAGGAGACGCCGCGGACCGCGTGCACGACGCCGTCCTCGGTGGGGAACTCCACGGTCAGGTCCTGCACCCGGAGGATCTCGTCCTCCGACGGGGGCCGTACGGCGTCCCGCTGCAGGCCGACGTGCACGTCGCCCGCGGAGTCGAGGATGGTGCTGGGGATGTCGTAGGTGTGAACGTCGCCCTTGCGGGGTTCGATCGGCACGTTGGGAGGAGTCGTCATCAGGCACGCACCCGGGTCTGTCGTGGATCGAAGGCGTCGCGCAGGCCGTCGCCGATGAAGTTGATCGACAGCGCGATCGCGATGATGAAGATGCCCGGCCACCAGAACAGCCACGGGCGGGTGCTGAACGCGGTGCGGTACTCGTTGATCAGCTGGCCGAGAGAGGTGTCGGGGGCCTGCACGCCCAGGCCGAGGAACGACAGCGCCGACTCCAGCAGCACCGCGTTCGCGGTGGCCAGCGTCGCGCTGACCACGATCACGCCGATGGTGTTGGGCAGGATGTGCCGGAAGATGATCCGGCGGGCCGGGGTGCCGACGGCGCGGGCCGCCTCCACGAACTCCTTCTCCCGCAGCGAGAGGAACTCGCCGCGCAGCAGACGGGCCATGGTGGGCCAGATCGTCAGGCCGAGGACGATGCCGAGCGGCACCACGCCGGCGTCACCGAACCTGCGGCCGAGGACGGCGGCGATGACCAGGACCGGAATGGTGATCATCACGTCGGTGACGCGCATCAGGACGGCCTCGACGCGCCCGCGGTAGTAGCCGGCCACCGCGCCGACGATGGCGCCGACCAGGGTGGCCACGATGCCGACCAGGAAGGCCACGATGATCGACTGCTGGACGCCGCGCATGGTCTTGGCGAAGTAGTCGACGCCGATGTCGTCCTGGCCGAAGGGGTGGTCGCCGATGCTGAACGGGGACAGGCTGAGCGTCGGCTTGCCCTGGTTCACCAGCGCCCCTGTGGTGATGTAGCTCTGGTCCCACCAGCCGGGGATGCCGGCGAAGCCGATGGAGCTGAACGCCAGCACGAGGACCAGGCCGAAGACGATCATTCCGGCCAGCGCGGCCCGGTGCCGGAAGAACCGCCGGCGCACCATCTGGGCCTGGGTGCGGGCGACGATCGTCATGCCCTGCTCGACGGCGCCGTCCGGTGCCTGCGTGTCTGCGCTGAGTGTCATGAGTGGGTCTCCGATGCTTTCACGACAGCCGGATGCGCGGGTCGAGGTAGGCGTAGAGGATGTCGGCGATCATGTTGAACACGACCACCGCGGTCCCGGTGACGATGAAGAACGCCATGACCGGCCCCGGGTCCACCTCCTGGAGGCCCTTGGTGAACATGAAGCCCATGCCGCGCCAGCCGAAGACGTTCTCGGTGACCACCGCGCCGCCGATCACGCCGGCGAGGTCGAAGGCCATCATGGTGGTGACCGGGATCAGGCCGTTGCGGAAGGCGTGCTTGAGGACGACGGTGCGCTCGGGGAGGCCCTTGGCCCGGGCGGTGCGCACGTAGTCCTGGTTCATGACCTCCAGCATGCTGGCCCGGCTGAACCGGGTGTAGGTGGCCAGCGAGATCAGGATGAGGGCCAGGGTGGGCAGCAGCAGGTGGCCGGCGCTGTCGAGGCCGGTCTGCCAGAAGTCGCCCTGGTAGTTGGGGGTGCGGGCGCCGATCGTCGAGACGGGGCGGTGACGCACGGAGGCGCTGAAGCCGGCGAACGCCTGGAGCATCCGGTCAAGGAAGACCATGGCGCCGGTGAACACGCCGGTCAGCGTGGCGGCGGTCATCGCCTGGCGGCGCTGCAGGCCGCCGAGGGCGTAGCCGAGGCCGAGGCAGACGGCGATGGTCAGCAGCAGCAGGCCGCCGATCTCCAGCCAGGTCGGGTCGGCCAGTACGGGGCCGAGGACCTGCGAGCAGATCGCGCCGATCACGGCGGCGGCGAGGGCGGCGTACAGCGGGCCGCGGTACTGCAGGCCGGCGGCCAGGGCGGTGAAGCCGACCGCGGTGGCCAGGCCGAAGGCCAGGATCAGCGGGGTGCCCAGACCGGGATCGGCGAACCAGCGGGTCACCGACAGGATGGTGAACAGCGCGCCGCTGACCACGAGGCCGACGGCGAAGGCGACGAGCCGGCGCCTGCGGTCACCGACGGTGAGCGCGCCGAAGATCAGGCCGCCGAGGAGGGCGAGGGCGCCGATCACCACGGGCGGGATGACCGGGTCCTTCAGCCAGTTGTTGAACTCGATGGCGACGTACTGCTTGAGCATGACCGCCACCCAGAAGAGCGGCAGGGAGAAGCAGATGAAGGCGGCGAAGGTGACGGTGTAGTCGAAACCGCTGTACTGCCGGAGCGCGGAGATGATGCCGATGACGATGCCGACCGTGATGGCCAGCACGGTCGCGGCGAGCACGAGCTGCAGGGTCGCCGAGAGCGCGTCGCTCAGGATGGGGGCGAGGGCCTGGCCGTCGCGGTTCACGCCGAGGTCGCCGCGGACGATCCGGCCCAGCCAGCCCAGGTAGCGGAGCACGACGGGGACGTCGAGCTGCATCCGCTCGGACCGCTCGGCGATCTTGGTGAGCTTCTGGGGGCTGTTGTCCTGGCGGAGGTCCTCAAGGGGGTCGCCCGCGAACGCGGTGAGGACGTAGATGATGAAGGTCGCCGCCAGGAGGACGAAGAACGAGATGACCAGTCTCCGCGCGATGAAGACGATCACTTCGTCACCTCCCGTTCATGGAAGAGGGACTGCGTGGATCAGGGCCGGGACCGGGAGGGCTTGTGGCCTTCCCGGTCCCGGCCCCGTGGGGACTGCTGTTTTCCGTCAACCGCGGTCGTGGCCGTGGCCGTGGCCCGCGGTCAGAGCGGGTGGAACTACTCGATCGTCCACTTGTCCATGTTCCAGCTGATGCCGGCCTGGGTCGGGTTCGGGACGACGTTGTTGACGCCCTCGGACCACGCGGTCAGGTTCGGGTTCTCGTACAGCGGGATCGTGGCGAGGTCCTGCCACATGATCTTCTCGGCCTCGGCGACGAGCGGGGTCTGCGCGGCCTTGTCGGTGGTCGCGTTGACCTTCTTCAGCAGCTCGTCGACCTTCTTGTTCGAGTAGCAGCCGTTGTTGTTGCCCTTGTGCTCGCTGTCGCACTTGCTGGGCGAGGTGTACGTCGAGGTGCTGCCGCTGATCAGGTCGGAGCCGATCCAGCCGAACAGGGCCACGTCGTAGGTGTTGTTGGTCAGGCCGTTACCGAAGAAGTTCTCGTCGCCGTTGTCCTTGATCTTGAAACCGGCCTTGTTGCAGGAGTCACTGATCAGCTGGGCGACCGAGGTGCGGCGGGGGTTCGGCGACTGGTAACCGATCTTGACCTCGAGGCCCTCCTTGCCGGCCTTCTTCAGCAGGGCCTTGGCGCCCTCGATGTCGACCTGGTCGTACTTCTTGTCCTCGCCGCCGATGCCGTTGACGACGTCGGCGTAGTTCGGCTGGACGCTGGCGACCAGGCGGGTCTGGAGGATGGCGGCGTTCGGGTTCAGCGGCTTGATCAGGTTGTCGACGATCAGCTGCCGCGGGACGCACTTGGCGAAGGCCTCACGCAGGGTGCGGTCCTTGAACGGGCTGGAGTCCATGTTGAAGTCAAGGTGGTCGTAGAAGTACTGCGGACCGGTCTTGACGGTGACGCCCTCAAGGGCGTTCAGCTGGTTGAGCACGTCCGGGCCGGGCTGCGGCACGGCGATGTTGACCTCGCCGTTCTGCAGCGCCTGGGCCTGCTGGTCGAGCGCGATGAAACGCTCGACGACGGTCTGCACCTGCGGCTTGGGGCCCCAGTACTTGTCGTTGGCCACGAAGGTCAGCGACTGGCCGGCGTCGAACTTGGAGAGCTTGTACGGGCCGGAGGAGGGGATCAGGTCCTCGCTGAGCAGCTGGCCCTTCATGACCCAGCCGTCGTTGTAGAACTTGATCGCGTCGGCGAGCTTCTTGGCGTCCTTCTTCTTGACGGCCTCGATGAACTCGTCCTCCGACAGACCGCCCTTCTTCTCCACCACCTGGGCCGGCATGATCTGGCCCACGGAGTACAGCGCGCCGGCCCAGTCACCGAACGGCTCGGAGTAGGTGTGGGTGATCTCCTTGCCGCCCTTTTCACAGTTCGGCACGTCGGTGAGCTCGTAGCCGGTGGTGCCGGCGGTGGAGAAGCCCTTGATCTTGCCGGAGTTGGCGGCCCAGGCCAGCATCAGGTCGTCGCAGTCGATCGGCGTGCCGTCGGACCAGACGGCCGCGGGGTTGATCGTGTACTTGACCTTCAGCGGGTCGTCGGAGATCTTCTCGAAGGTGCCGAAGTCCTTGTCCGGGGTGACCGTGCCGTCGCCGCCGTAGTACCAGAAGCCGGTCAGCACGCGCTGCAGCGGCAGGTTGTTGCGGGAGGAGTTCTCCGCGCCGGTGTTGCCGTTGTAGGAGCTGAACTCCTGGTCGAAGGCGAAGGTGATCGTCTTCCCCGCGCCGGAGGACGACGAGGCTGCGGCCGAGCCCGACGTGGTGGGCTTGCTCGCCGAGTCGGTGCCCGCGCAGGCGCTCAGCAGGAGTGCACCTCCTGCCACTGCTACTAGAAACTTGCCAGATGTCCGCGCATGGAACACGGCAGCACTCCTTTAATTGTCCGGTCTGGGGTCAGCCGCCAGCAATGGTCGAACAAAGCTGAGCACCGGGAGTCTCCCCTGGACAAGTGGGGCGACTTGGGTGTTGCAGACCTGATACCGGCGACGTCCCATCTTGTAACAAAGCAGGCCGGTAATCGGGAAACTACACAATTGCGAAAATAGGGCGGAAAGTTCCCTTTGTCTGAAAAGTCCGTTATATCCCCTAACGCATGGTGTTCGACTGTGGTGCGGCGGGAGGGTGGTGGTGGAGGAGTCCCAGGTGGACGGTCTGTCGGGGTGTCGGTGAGGTCGATCTCGCTCACTTTCCGTGACCGGGCGGGTGTCGGGTCTCCGTTCCGCCGGTGTGGACCCGACGGGGTCGGGGTGATCCCCGGCGGAACGCGCGGAAGGACTCGCTTCGGGCGCGGGAGGGGTCGTCGGTGGAGTTCGGGTGTGGTGGGGGGAGGGCTTCCGGGTGGAGTCCGGCGCGCGCGGCCGGAAGGTGCAGGATTTCCTTCCGTCCGACCTTTTCGGGGGATGACAAGCGGTCGAACCGGTCTGTGGAAGGATTTCTTCTTTCCGGTCCGCGCCTGATCCGTGATCGCCGCTTTCCTTCGGCCCTTTCTGCTATTAAGCGCCGTTAATATCCTTTGTGTCTTATGACTCTTTCGTCCGGATTTCGCGGTCCGGCGCCCGGGCATCCCGCCGTGCCGGGCGGACCCCCGGTCCCGGCACCCTCGCCGGGCGGGCACCCTGGAAGGCGTGAACGAGTCGAACGGACAGCGGGGCGGGTACGGCGCCGCGGAGGACATCGAGGTCGCGGGGACCACGGGGGCCGCGGACGGCGGGGAGACGGCCGCGGCGGCCGGGCGGCCACGGCGGGACGAGGACGCGGCCGGGCAGCGGGTGCTCCCGCTCGTGGTCCGGATCGAACGGGCGACCCCGCCCGAGCGCACCGACGCCCTGGAGGCGGCCGCCCTGGCCGTGCTGACGCTGCTCGACGCCCCGCAGGCGGCCCCCGGCGGCGAGTGGGCCGAGGCGGTCCGCGCCTGGGAGGACGGCCGGATCAGGAAGGTCGTACGGCGGGCACGCGGAGCCGAGTGGCGCCGGGTGCTCGCCCTGCCCGGCCTCACCGCCACCCACGGCACCGCCGAGGTCCGGGTCCACCCGCCGGTCCCGCTCGACGCCTGGCCCAGGGACCTGTCGCGTCTCCAGGTCTCCGGCACCGACCTGTCCGACTCCGCCGAACCGGCACCGCCCGAGCCGGGGGAGCCGGTCCTGTGGGTGAACCCGGGCCTTTCGATGTCGGCGGGCAAGGCGATGGCCCAGGCCGGGCACGCCGCCCAGCTCGCCTGGTGGGCCGGCGACGAGGCCGCGCGCCACGCCTGGCGGGAGCGCGGCCTGGCGGTGGCCGTGCGGACCGCCGCGCCCGGCGCCTGGGAGGCACTGGCCGGTTCCGGCCTGCCCGTGGTCAGGGACGCCGGGTTCACCGAGATCGAGCCCGGCTCCCGCACGGTCGTCGCGGACGTCCCGTGGCTGCGCCGAGGCGAGCCGTACCCCGCGGGTGCGAGGCCGTCCGGACGGTCCTGATGTGCGACCCGCCCGGAGATCCCGGGAACCGGGAGGCGGAGCGGGGGCCCGGAGCGGGTCCGTGCGGTGGCCCGCCTTTGGGCAGGTGCCGTACCAAACGTGAAAAAACCACTCGTTTTCTAAGTGTGATGGGTATCCCGCACGGGATAAGCCGATTTGTCGTACGCTCCCGATCGTGCTCGATGGGGTGGGTGGGACCGGAGGGACCCGTGGGACGGGTTCCGTGCCGACATACGTGGTGGCCGAGGCGGAGACCTCCGAGTTGCCGAAGATCGTCGTCGAGCCCGGGCCCAAGCACCCTCCGGTCTCACCGGTGAAGCGGTCCCGCATCGGCGACCTGCCGATGCGGGTGATCTACCGGTTCCTGGCCGTGACCGTCGCCGTGGTCGTGGCCGCCGTGGCGGCGGTGATCGGCTTCATGTCGTCCGGCTCCTCAGACCGACCGGGCGGAGAGGCGCCGGGGCCGATCGCCGCGCCATCTGCCGCGACGCCCCCGCCCGGTCCCAGTTCATCGCCCGAGCCGCCGTCGGCGTCCTCCTCGGCGTCGGCCTCCCCGTCCGCCGCGCCGACCGCGAGCGCGACCCCCGCCACGCCGCCCCGGAGCGCCGCGGTGCTCGCCGCCCTGGCCGACCCCCGCGTCCCCGAG
The DNA here is from genome assembly GCF_050942225.1 of Streptosporangium sandarakinum. Lineage (NCBI taxonomy): Bacteria > Bacillati > Actinomycetota > Actinomycetes > Streptosporangiales > Streptosporangiaceae > Streptosporangium > Streptosporangium sandarakinum. The sequence goes on along the minus strand of NZ_CP192034.1, from coordinate 6,190,211 downwards.
CTGCCGGACGACAAACGGCTCGGCCGGCTGCCCGGCAAGCCGCACGCCACCAAGCGCCGGATCCGGGACACCCGCTCCGGGGTGTCGCTGGTCCGCTTCGGCAAGCCGTGGAAGGGCTACGGCACCGCGCCGTTCGCCACCAAGCAGGTCCTGCCGAAGGCCAGGGGCGCGGCCACCCGCGCGATGCTCGTGAGCTGCCCGGTGCCGATCAACGTGCAGGAGACCGTCAAGGACACCGCGCTGCTGGCCGCACGCTGGACGCTCAACCACCACCCCCGCGGCGGGAAGATCACCTGGACGGCATCCCAGCCGATCAAGGACGGCTGGATGCTGGCCTACCAGGTGAGATACAAGGTCAAGGGCAAGTCCCGCCGTTCCATGGCCGCGGTCGCGGTGAAGGAGATCCCCGGCGCCGCCAAGCCGGCCCTCGTCTTCGTGACCATCCCCGACGCCCAGCGCTCCCGCTGGCGCGACATCAACACCGCGATCTCCTCGATCTCCACGCTCAAGCCGGAGTAGGACCGGCCGCGTCGTCCGCGCGGGAGCGGCCGTCCGCTCCGGATCCGGCGCCTTCCGCCGGCGCCGTGCCCGCCCGCGGGAGGGACCGTCCCTCGCCCGTCACGGCGGACGCTAGGCTCGGCAGACGTGACCAGGATCGTTCTCGCCTCAGCCTCACCCGCCCGTCTCGCCCTCCTGCGCAGCGCGGGGCTCGACCCCGAAGTCATCGTCAGCGGCGTCGACGAGGAGGCCGTCACCGCCGACACCCCGGGCGAGCTCTGCCTCACCCTGGCGCGCGCCAAGGCGGCGGCCGTGGCGCGTGACGTGACCGACGGCCTGGTCATCGGCTGCGACTCGATGCTGGAACTCGACGGCCGGGCCTACGGCAAGCCGTCCTCGCCCGAGGAGGCCGTCGCCCGCTGGCGGTCCATGCGCGGTCGCGAGGGCCGCCTGCTCACCGGCCACTGCGTGATCGACACCACGAGCGGCGCGCAGGTGTCGGAGGTGGGGGCCACGGTGGTGCGCTTCGGAGCGCCCTCCGACGAGGAGATCACCGCCTACGTCGCCACCGGCGAGCCCTGCCGGGTCGCGGGCGCCTTCACCCTGGACGGCCCCGGCGGCTGGTTCGTCGAGGGCATCGAGGGCGACCACGGCAACGTCCTGGGCATCTCCCTGCCCCTCCTGCGCCGCCTCCTCACCACGCTGGGGGTCTCCGTGCCGGGCCTGTGGCGGCAGGCCTGACCTTCGGCCGGGGATGCTCCGGCCGGAGACGACGGCGTCGTACGGTGATCGGCCGCTCCCGCTAATCTTCCGGCCATGGGTCATTTCCGCTCCTTCGCGAAGGGCGCCGGTTTCTTCCTCCAGGGACTGCGCTGGGTCGCGCGCAACCCCCGGTGGTGGCTGTTCGGTCTGGTGCCGGCGCTGATCGCGTTCGTGCTCTACGCCGTCGCGCTCTACTTCCTCGGATCCAACGCGCGGGACATCGCCGAATGGATGACGCCGTTCGCCGCCGGATGGGGGGAGGCGGCGCGCACCGCGCTGTACACCCTGCTCGGCGTGGTCCTCTTCGGCGCCGGAGTGGTCCTGGCCGTGGTGACCTTCACCGCGGTGACCCTGATCCTGGGCGGGCCCTTCTACGAGAAGCTCTCCGAGAAGGTCGAGGAGAGCGACGGGGAGCTGCCGGAAGGGCCCGACGTCCCGCTCTGGAAGTCGATCCCCCGCTCCATCAGGGACAGTCTGGTCATCCTGGGCTACACGCTGCTGTTCACGATCCCGCTGTTCTTCCTCGGTTTCGTGCCGGTGGTCGGTCAGACGGTGGTGCCGGTCCTGGGCGCGCTCGTCTCCGGCTTCTTCCTCACCGCCGAGCTCACCACGCTGGCCATGGAACGCAGGGGCATGCGGCGCGGGACACGCTTCGCCCTGCTCAGATCGGACAAGGCGGCCGTGTTCGGGTTCGGGGTGCTGCTCTTCCTCATCTTCCTGATCCCGCTGGCAGCGGTGGTCGCGATGCCGGCCGCCGTGGCGGGAGCGACGGTCATGGTGCGGAAGCGCCTGGTGCCCGCGGAGCCTCTCCACCGGCAGGACTGACGCCGGGGCGGCGGAGGGTTCTCCACAGGCCGGCCCGATCCCGGCCAGCCGTCCACAGAACGGGATTCGACCCGACGGGGGAGACCCGGAACGCGCGAGGCTCTGGGCCATGACAACCGACCTCCCGGCCTCGCCCGCCCCGTCCGTCCAGCCCGTCTCCCTCGCCGACCGGCCCGGCCTCCTGCTCAGGTCCACCGAGGACATCCTCGGCGCCGTGCCGTACCTCCTGGGGTTCCACCCCGCCGACAGCCTCGTGGTGATCGGCCTGCGGGGCCGTCCTCCTCGGGGACGGCTGCATCTCACCGTCCGCTGGGACCTGCCGCCGGTCGACCCGGACGCCGCCCAGGTCGCCGCGGTGTTCCGCCGGGAGGGGGTCACCCAGGTCATCCTGGCCGGATACGGCACCGGCCCCCTGGTGACCCCCTCCATGGACGAGGCCGTCGCGGCCTTCCGCCGGGGCGGCCTCGTCGTCGTCGACGCCCTGCGGGTGGAGGACGGCCGCTACTGGTCCTACCTCTGCTCCCGGTCCGGATGCTGCCCTCCGGACGGCACGCCGTACGATCCCCGGGCCGGGGAGATCGCGGCCCGGGCGACCGTGCGGGGGCTGGTCGCCTTCCCCGATCGCGAGTCCCTGGCCAGGTCGCTCGACCCCGTCGGCGGCGCCGCGCGGGAGGCCATGCGGCAGGCCACGGCCCGGGTCACGAGGGAGATCGGGGAAAGGCTCGCCGTCTGCGGCGACGTCGACGGGTTCGCGGCGGAGTTCGTGGCCGACGGCGTGGCCCGGGTCCGCGCGGCCATCGGCGCCTACGCCGCGGGCGGACGGCTCGACGACGAGCAGGTGGCCAGACTGGGGCTCGACCTGGCGGTGGTCCGCGTCCGCGACGAGGCGTGGGCGCTCGTCACCGACGACTCCTGCGACGTCCACCGCCGGCTCTGGCAGGATCTCACCCTGCGGCTGGAGCCACGGTTCGTCCCGCCGGCCGCCTCCCTGCTCGGTGTGGTCGCCTGGCGGGAGGGCGACTCCGCGCTGGCCGGGATCGCCCTGACCCGCGCGCACGAGGCCGACCCCGGCTACTCCATGGCCAACCTGCTCATGCACGCGCTGCGGCACCTGGTCCCGCCGCAGGCGCTGAAGGACAGGATGCCCAGCCCCGAGGAGCTGGACCAGGAGATGGGCAGCCCCCGGGCCGCGTGGCTGCTGCCCATGATCTCTCTGCTGGAGGAAACCGGGACGCCGGCCGGATGACCGGCCGGTCCGGCGTCACCACCGTCAGTCTTCGGCGAGCTTGCGGCGCTCGTTGTAGGCCCGCATCCGCGGCGGGTAACCGGTCAGCTGCACGTCGTAGACCGGAAGCGACAGGTCACGGGCCACCTTGCGGATCACCGCGGGGGAGCCGACCCGGCGCCTCGTCCACTCACCGTCGTCCGCGATGGCCATCGCCGTGGTGTCCGTCGCGAAGGTCTCCGGCTCGACGTAGAACTCGACACCCCGGCGTGACTTGGCGAAGGCGATGAGCGCCTCGATGTCGGCGTCGGTGGCCTCACGATCGAACTTGGCGATCTTAGGGCCGCCTCGCCGCCTCAATCCGTAGCGATCCCGCCATCTCATGCCTCTTATATACATCTCCCAGGGGTCCGGCGGTGTGATGCCAGGGTGATCTCTAGGGGATATCCAAGGGTTTATCCGGATGGACCGACCGAAAGCTCGCCACAATCATGGAGGTAAGCCAGCGACGAAAGGTATGTCGGTCTCATGCAACGCACAGCGACACCGGGGGCGAACCCGTGGCGCGAAACCGGGGTGTCCCCCGCTCCGGGGCCGGGCTACGCCGGTCTGCGGGTCAGCAACCAGGACCGGGAGCAGGTCGTCGAGCACGTCAAGGCCGCCTATGCCGAGGGACGGCTCGACAAGTTCGAGTTCGACGACCGGCTGGAGCGGGCCATGACGGCCCGCGTCCACGGTGACCTCATGCCGATCATGTACGAGCTGTACGGCTCCCGCCCCGCCGTACCCGCGTTCCACCCGCCGGTGGGCGGGCGGTCCCTCCCACATCCCGCCGCGCGGGCGAAGGACGGGGGCGACCGCGTGGGCGCGGCGGCGGCGCACCTGCTGCCGCTGACCGGCCTGCTCGCGATCGGCCCGCTGATCATGTTGCTCGCCGCCGGCAGGACCTCGCCCTACATCCGCAGGCACGCGGTCGAGGCGCTCAACTTCCAGTTGACGCTGCTGGGGGCGACCGTCCTCCTGGCCATCACCGTCGTGGGCGCCGTGCTGATCCCGGTGGCCTGGATCGGCGCCGTGGTGCTGTCGGTGGTCGGCGGAGTCAGGGCGCTGGCCGACGACGACTTCCGGTACCCGCTGACGATGCGCCCGGTGAAGTGAACCTCCCCGCCGGCCGGGAGGGGGCCGGCCGGACATGAGGGCTTCACCGCACGGGAGGGACCCGGGCGGGCGGGAGGGGGCCGGGGGCGGGATCTCACCGGCAGGCACCACCGACGGGCGGTGGGGGGCGGGCGGTCGCGGGGAGTTCACCGGCAGGTCGGGGGACCGGTCAGGTGGCGAGGACCTCGTACTCGACCCGCATGACGCCCGCGCCGGTGTCGCCGATGGCGGAGAAGGCCGCCCTGGACAGGTCCAGGCAGCGTCCGCCCGTGTAGGGGCCGCGGTCGTTGATCCGGACCGTCACCGACTCGCCGTTGGCCGGGTTGGTCACGCGGACCTTGCTGCCCAGGGGGAGGGTCCTGTGGGCGGCGGTCATCGCGTCCGGGTCGAAGCGCTCGCCGCTGGCGGTCATCTGCGGCTCGTCGTAGTAGGAGGCGCCGCAGGTGCCGCTGGAGATCACGCGTCCCGCGCGCGACGTGTCGCGGGTGCCGGACCGCCGCGTCTTCGATCTGCTCGCCGCCTCGCCCTTCGGCGTGTTCCGCGCGGTGCTCTCGGTCGTGTGCCTGGCGGTCCTCCCGGTGTCCTTCGACGTGGAGGCGGTGTCCCGCCCACCCCCGGACCGCGGACGCGGGGCGGCCTTGGCGATGGGGCGCGTTACGGAGGACGTTCCCGTCGTGGCGGGGGTCCCAGGGGAGGCCGCGGGTGAGGGGGAGACACGGGGGCTCACCTCGTCGGCGGCCGCGGAGGCGTTCGGACGGGGCGTCCCCGAGGAGGACTTCTCCGAGGGAGACGCCGAGGGGGAGGCGAGGACGCCCGGCGCGGCGTCGTCGGGGCCGCCGGCCTGCCGGGGAGTGAAGACGGCCGAAGCGGACGCCCGGGAGGCGTGATCGTCGGCCGAGAGCGCCCAGGCGGTGCTCGACACCGCGACCACCGCGGCGGCGCCGGCGGCCATGACCGCCAGGCGGCGCCGGTTCGCCTCCGGCTTCCGGAAGGGGAGTGTCTTGTCGGACGGGGGAGCGGAATGCAGGCCCAAGGGTAACCACGGTCCAAGATCGGGGACAGGACGCGAGACGGCCATGGGGCACGGGGGACCAGGGGGATGCAGGCCGTTCTCGTAGGCGGGGAGACGGAATGTCGCCCACGTAATGTGGTCGAACATATGCGACAAAGAACTGGCAAAGGAAACTTAAAGCGCTACAAGTGATTCATCTCACTGTGCCAATGAATCTTGATGAATGCGCCAAGAAATGATCGTGCGCAGGTCACGAGGGATCATGCCGACGTCCGGATCCGCGATCTCCGGATTGGCCCGCAGGGTTGCGAGCGTACGCGGTGAATCTTGGAAATACCGGCGAAATGCGGATTCCCGTCTGGCGCGCAGGTGGCCTGCCGCACGCGTCGAACGCGATGATCCGTCCGGCGGCGTGCCGGGGTGGGGCGGCGAACCCCCGGGGAGGCGCTGTGGCCGCTCATGCCTCCGGATCGTTTCCCCGGTTCGGGGCTCTGGCGGCGGTCAGAGCATGAGGGAGCGCACCGTCTCGACGGTGTCGGCCTCGTCGGCGCTCTTGTCGGGGCGATAGCGGATCACCCTGGCGAAACGCAGCGCCATGCCACCGGGGTAGCGGCTCGACTGCTGGACCCCGTCGAACGCGATCTCGACCACGAGCTCGGGATGGACGGCGACCGCCCAGCCGTCGGTGGGACCATCGGCGATCTCCAGCAGGCGGCCGGTCTGCCACGCCAGCAGCTCGTCGGTCAGCCCCTTGAAGGTCTTGCCGAGCATGACGAAACCGCCGGTGCGCGGATCGAGCGCCCCCAGGTGAAGGTTGGAGAGCCTGCCCTGACGCCGGCCGTGACCCCATTCGGCGGCGAGGACGACCAGGTCGAGGGTGTGCCGGGGCTTCACCTTGACCCATCCGGCGCCGCGCCTCCCGGCGGCGTAGGGCGCTCGCAGGGACTTGACCACCACGCCCTCGTGGCCGCTCCGGAGCACGTCCTTGAAGAACGCCTCGGCGCTCGCGAGGTCGTCGGTCACCAGCCGGGGGGTCACCAGCTCCGCGGGGACGGCCGCCGCGAGGGCGGCGTGGCGGGCCTCGCCGGGCAGGTCGAGCAGGTCGGCGCCGTCCACCCGCAGCGCATCGAAGAAGAACACGCTCAGCGGGGTCTTCGCGCGCATCCCAGGCACGTCGAGGCGGCTCGACACGCGGCCGGAGGTGACCTGGAAGGGCTGGGGGCGGCCGTCGGGACGCAGAGCGATGACCTCGCCGTCCAGGACCAGGTCCGCGGCGGGCAGCGCGCGGACCGCCTCGACCAGCTCGGGCACCTGGGCGGTGATGTCGTCGAGCGTGCGGGTGAAGACGGTCACCTCGTCGCCGGAGCGGTGCGCCTGCACCCGGACGCCGTCGAGCTTCCATTCGAGCGCGACCGGCCCGCTCAGCTTGTCCAGCGCGGCGGCCATCGAGGCGGAGCTCTGGGCGAGCATCGGGGCGACCGGATGGCCGACCTCCAGGTGGAAGGCGCGCAGGGCCTCGACCCCGCCCGCCAGCGCGGCGGCGCCCACGGCGGGAAGCCAGCCGCGCAGGGTCAGCGCCCGCCGGACCTCCGCCACCGGGACCCCCGCGGCCTTGGCGACGGCCTCCGTCATCACCCCGTGCAGCGCGCCCTGGCGCAGCTCGCTGCGGAGCAGCCGGGACAGGAAGACCTGCTCCTGGCGGGTGACCGCGCCGAACAGCTCGTCGAGCAGGGCCTTGCGTGCGAGCTGGGAGCCGGGGCCGGCCTGGGCCTTGATGCGGTCGAGGAGGCCGTTCACCTCGCGCAGGGTGGCGGTCGCGACCAGGCGGGGCTCGGGCGGGTCCTGCAGTGCGGCCCAGCCCACGCCGACGTTGCGCTGGGGCAGCTCTCCGGAGAGGTAGGAGATGGCGATCTCGGCCTCGCCGGGCTCGGTCCTGCCGAGCAGCTCCGCGAGCTGGGCGATCTTCGCCAGGCGTGCCGGGGTGGCCGCCACGGCGGCCGAGGTGCGTGCGAGCTCGATCAGCAACACAGCCATCACCCTACGAGTCGCGGCCGGTGTTCCGGCGACGAGGGCCGCCGCTTTTCCGGGGACCCTGCCCGGGAACGGGAGCCTGCCCGGGAACGAGGCCCTGCCCGGGAACGCGTGGCGGTCCAGGAACGGGCGGCCGTCCGGAAGCGGGTGACCGATCGGGGCCGGCCGCCCGGGGACGGACGGCCGCCCGCGGTGACGTCAGTTCACGCCGAGCAGGTCGACGACGAAGATGAGCGTCTCACCCGGCTTGATGAGGGGCCCCGCGCCGCGGTTGCCGTAGCCGAGGTGGGGCGGGATGACGAGCCGGCGGCGGCCGCCGATCTTCATGCCCGCGACGCCCTGGTCCCATCCCGCGATCACCCGGCCGGCCCCCAGCGGGAACTGGAAGGTGTCGCCGCGGTTCCACGAGGCGTCGAACTCCTCGCCGGTGGAGAAGGCGACGCCGACGTAGTGCACGGTGACCATGTCACCCGGCTTGGCCTCCTGGCCGCTTCCCTCGACGATGTCGGTGATCTGCAGCTCCGAGGGGGCCGCACCCTCGGGGAAGTCGATCTCCGGCTTCTCCAGTGCCACGTGGTTCTCCTTATCGGTTGCGCGCCGGCCGGTTTCCGGCCGACCGGACGACTCTACGGGGTCCGGCGGGCACGCGAGGGACGGAGGCACCCCCTCCGGGTCCGGGCGTGGCGCCGCGGGCGGGCGGATCGCCCGATGAACGTGAGAGAGCGATTTCCCATCGGGGCCCGGCCGGGCTTCCTCCGGTTTCCGGGCCGGAGACAGAACAAGATTCCGGTGTGTGCGGACGTCTCGGGGGGAGCGCTCCCACAAGCCTTTGGAGATCTCTTCGGAATGGCATTGAGCTGGTCTGATTTGAACCGGAAGAGGTCGAGGCACCGGAGACGCCGCCCTCACTCGCACGGCTCGGTAACGGCGATCGTTATCCCCGGGGATGTTGACACGCCTCCCATGTGCCATCAACCTCTCTCCCTGAGAGCGCTCTCTTCATGATCATCTTGAGGACCCAGGGAGGGTTCCATGAGCACCCCACGCCGATTGCTCGCCCCGGTGGTCACCGCGTCCGCACTCGCCCTGAGCCTCGCCGCCTGTGGCGGCGGTGCCGCCACCGACGGCGCGGACGCCGCCAAGCCGGGGGAGAAGATCAAGCTGACGGTCGCCCTCTTCGGCGACTTCGGCTTCAAGCCGCTGTACGAGGAGTACAGGAGGACCCACCCCGACGTGGAGATCGTCGAGCGGGTGACGAAGTTCGACGACCACCACAACAACCTGGTCAAGCAGTTGGCCACCAACGCGGGCGCCGCCGACGTCGAGGCCGTCGAGGTGGGCTTCATCAGCACCTTCACCGCCCAGCCCGCCAAGTTCCGCGACCTCAAGGAGTTCGGGCTGGACCGGCGGAAGAGCGACTACCTCGACTGGAAGTGGCAGCAGGGCCTGTCGAAGGACGGCTCCACGCTGCTCGGCCTCGGCACCGACGTCGGCGGCCTGGCCATGTGCTACCGCAGGGACCTGTTCGAGAAGGCCGGCCTGCCCGCCGAGCGCGAGAAGGTCTCCGAGCTCTGGCCGACGTGGGACGCCTACATCGAGACCGGCAAGAAGTTCACCGAGGCCGAGGTGCCGGGCGCCAAGTTCGTCGACAGCCCGGGAGAGCTGTTCCGGGCCATGGTCAACCAGGCCCCGACCGGCTTCTACGACCAGCAGGACAACCTCATCGCGGGCGGCAACCCGGACGTGCGGAAGGCGTGGGACACCTCCGTCAAGGTCGTCCAGAACGGATTGTCGGCCAAGCTCGCCGCCTTCTCCCCGCCGTGGAACACCGGCTTCGCCAAGGGCTCCTTCGCCACGATCATCTGCCCCGCCTGGATGACCGCCTACATCCAGGACCAGGCCAAGGACGCCGCGGGCAAGTGGGACATCGCCACGGTGCCCGGCGGCGCCGGCAACAGCGGCGGCTCGCACCTCATGGTGCCCAAGCAGAGCAAGCACCCCAAGGAGGCGGCCGAGCTGATCGACTTCCTCACCTCCAAGGAGAACCAGGTCAAGGTCTTCAAGGAGACGGGCAGCTTCCCCTCCATCCCCGCTCTCTACGACGACCCGTCGATCCAGGGCTTCACCAAGCCGTTCTTCAACGACGCCCCGGTCGGCAAGATCTACTCCGAGGCCGCCAAGGCGCTCAAGCCCCAGCACCTCGGGCCGAAGGAGGCCCTGGTCCGCGCGGCCTTCGGTGACGGCATCGGACGTGTCGAGCAGGGCAAGCAGCAGCCCGAGGAGGCCTGGAACCAGGCCCTCAAGGACGCCGAAACCGTCAAGTGACGGCGCGGCCGGCCCGGGACGACCGGGCCGGCGCCCCCGGCCCGAGCCGACGCCCCGGCCCCGACCCCGCGTAGCGCGCTCGGTCCCGCGCCGGCGTCCCGGTCCCCTGACCCGCCGACCCCCGAAAGCGACCCCTCCGGGCCCCTCGAAAACGACCCCCCGACCTCCCGAAAGGCCCAGCCATGGCCACTCGTGCCCCGGACCGGCCGGCGGCCACGATCACGGGGCGGGCGTCCCACCGCCCGCCCCGGCGCTTCCTGAGCCACCGGTTCGACATGAAAGTCTCGCCGTACGCCTACGTCGCCCCGTTCCTCGTCCTGTTCTGCGCGTTCGGCGTCTTCCCCCTCGTCTACACCGCCTGGGTGAGCCTGCACGAGTGGACCCTGCTCTCGGACGTCCACAGGTTCATCGGCCTGGACAACTTCGCCACGCTGCTCGGCGACGGCTACTTCTGGAACGCCACCTTCAACACCCTGTCCATCGGGGTGCTGTCCACCGTCCCGCAGCTGGTCATGGCGATCTGGCTGGCGAGCCTGCTCAACCGCCCGCTGCGGGCGCAGACCTTCTTCCGGATCACCCTGCTGCTGCCCAACGTGACCAGCGTGGTCGCGGTCGTGGTGATCTTCAGCCAGCTGTTCGGCCGCGACTTCGGCCTGATCAACTGGATGCTCTCCTGGTTCGGTGGCGACGGCGTCGCCTGGAGCGAGGGCACCCTCTCCTCGCACGTCGCCCTCTCCGTCATGATCATGTGGCGGTGGACGGGGTACAACGCCCTGATCTTCCTCGCCGCCATGCAGGCCGTGCCACGGGAGCTCTACGAGGCGGCGACCCTCGACGGGGCGTCGCCGTACACCCAGCTCCGGAGGATCACCATCCCGATGATCCGGCCGACGATCATCTTCGTGGTGATCGTCTCCACGATCGGGGCGATGCAGATCATCGCCGAGCCGCTGCTGTTCGGCGCGGGCACCAACGGCGGCAACATCGTCACCGGCGGGCCGGACCGGCAGTTCCAGACGCTCGCGCTCTACGTGTACGAGCGCGGCTTCGTCAACTTCGACTTCGGCTACGCCTCGGCCGCCTCGTGGGTCATGTTCGCCTTCGTGGTGGTCGCCGCGGCCGTCAACTACCTGTTCATCAGCCGTTCGCGGGGAGACCTGACATGACCTGGCCGGCGCACAGAGGATCCGGGGACGACCGGAACGGCCCGGGCGGCCGGGACGACCGGCGCGACGGGCGGAAGGGGGTGAGCGGCCGGTGAGGCTGCGCTATCTGACGCTGACCGCGGTGGCGTTCTTCTCCGCGTTCCCCCTGTACTACAGCGTGGTCGTCGCCTCCCGCGACAACGCCGCGCTCGCCCAGGTGCCGCCCCCGCTGCTGCCCGGCGGCAACTTCCTCGCGAACGTGCAGCGGGTCTTCGACACCGTCCCGTTCGGGCTGGCGCTGCTCAACTCGTTCGTGGTCTCCGGTTCGATCGCCCTCACCGTGATGTTCTTCTCGACGCTGGCCGGTTTCGCCTTCGCCAAGCTGCGGTTCCGGGGCAGGAACGCCATGCTGCTGATCACCGTGGCGACCATGATGGTCCCGGCCCAGCTCGGCATCATCCCGCTGTACATGCTCATGGTGAAGGTCGAGTGGACCGGCACCATGTACGCGCTGGTGGTCCCGGCGCTGGTCAACGCGTTCGGTGTGTTCTTCATGACCCAGTTCCTGCAGCGCGCGCTGCCGACGGAGCTGCTGGAGGCGGGCAGGATCGACGGCTGCACCACCTGGGGGCTGTTCCGCCACGTCGTGGTCCCGGCGGCCCGGCCGGCGGCGGCGGTGCTCGGCATGCTCACGTTCATGACCGCCTGGAACGACTACTTCTGGCCGCTGGTCGTCCTGACCCCGGAGAACCCGACGGTGCAGGTGGCCCTGTCCACGCTCGCCAGCGGGTACGTCAACGACTTCGTGCTCGGGCTGTCGGGGACCGCGCTGGGGACCCTGCCGCTGCTCCTGGTGTTCGCGCTGCTCGGCAAGCAGATCATCGGAGGCATCATGCAGGGGGCGGTGAAGGGGTGAGCCGCGCCGGGCGGCGCGCCGCGGCGCCCGGGTCCGCCCGACGGAAAAAGGACTGCTGGGGGAGTGGCAGATGAGACGACCCACTTTGGAGGCGGTCGCAGCCCGCGCCGGAGTCTCCCGGGCGACCGTCTCCCGGGTGGTGAACGGCCAGGCCACCGTCACCCCGGACATCCGCGAGACGGTGATGCGGGCGGTGCGCGAGCTGGGTTACGTCCCCAACGGCGCGGCGCGGAACCTGGTCACCCAGCGGACCAACTCGATCGCGCTGGTGGTGTCGGAGTCGCCGAACCGGGTGTTCTCCGACGACCCGATGTTCTCCACGGTCATCCGCGCGGCCAGCCTGGAGTTGGAGGCCGCGGGCAGGCAGACGGTGCTGCTGCTGGCCGGGTCGCCGGAGAGCCACGCCCGGGTGGAGAACTACATCGGCGGCGGCCACGTGGACGGCGTCATGCTCGTGTCGAGCCACAGCGCCGACCCGCTGCCCGGCGCGCTCACCCGGTTGCGCGTCCCGGTCGTGTCGTACGGCAGGCCCGCGGTGCCGGTCGAGATCCCCTACGCGGACGGCGAGAACGCGGCGGGCGCCGAGCGCGCGGTACGGCACCTGCTGGAGCGGGGCCGCCGCCGGATCGCGACCATCGCCGGGCCGCTGGACATGGTCGCCGGCCAGGACCGCCTCGCCGGATACCGAGACGCCCTGCGGGAGGCCGACCGCCGCTCCATCGTCGCGGTCGGCGACTTCACCCGCGAGTCGGGCGCGACGGCGATGCGGCAGCTCCTGGAGGACGATCCGGAGCTGGACGCGGTGTTCACGGCCAACGACCTGATGGCGATCGGGGCCCTGTACGCGCTGCGTCAGGCCGGCCGCTCCGTCCCCGGCGACGTCGCGGTCGTCGGCTACGACGACATAGAGGCGGCCCGCTACACCGATCCGCCGCTCACGACGGTCCGCGCCTCGCACGCCGAGCAGGCCGCCACCATGGTGCGGCTGCTGCTCGCGCTCATGGAGGGAGGACCGGCCGAGCCGGTGATCATGCCGGCCGATCTCGTGGTCAGGCAGTCCACATAGCAGCGGCCAGGCGGCCTGCGCAGAGGTGCCGGGAGGCCCGTGCGGAGGCGGTCAGGCGGCCCTCGTGGACTCCCGCACGACGAGCTCGGTGGGCAGCACCACGGGCCCTCGCTCCTCCAGGCCCAGGACCATCCGGGCGAGCCGCCGCCCCATCTCCTCGGTCGGCTGCCGGACCGTGGTCAGCGGCGGCTCGGCGTAGGAGGCGGCCGGGATGTCGTCGAAGCCGACGACCGCGACGTCGCCGGGGACGGAGCGGCCGGCGTCCCGCAGCGCCCGCAGCGCTCCCAGCGCCATCAGGTCGTTGGCGGCGAACACCGCGTCCAGCTCCGGGTCGTCGGCCAGCAGGTGACGCATGGCCGCCGTTCCCGACTCGCGGGTGAAGTCGCCGACCGCGACGATGGAGCGGCGGTCGGAGTCGCGCAGGGCGTTCCGGTAGCCGGTGAGGCGGTCGATACCGGCGACCATGTCCTGGGGGCCCGCGATGGCGGCGATCCGGCGGCGGCCCCGCTCCAGCAGGTGCCGCACCGCGCGCTCGGCGCCGCCGACGTTGTCCATGTCCACGTACGGCAGCTCGCCGGCCATGGTGGGACGTCCACTGCAGACCACCGGGACGCCCCGGCGGGCGAGGATCGCCGGAAGCGGGTCGGAGCCGTGCATCGACGCCACGATCACGCCGTCCACGTGCCCGTTGGTGGCGTAGCGCTCGACCCGGCGGTAGCTGCCCTCGGTGCCGGCGAGCATCAGCACGAGCTGCTTGTCGGCCTCCTCGAACTCCATGCTGACGCCCCGGATGATCCCGCCGAAGGTCGGGTCGTCGGAGAAGACCCTGGTGGAGGGCTCGGGGAAGACCAGGGCTATCGAGTCGGCGCGCTGGGTGACCAGGCTTCGCGCCGCCTGGTTGGGGACGTAGCCCAGCTCGTCCACGGCGCGGATGACCGCCTCACGGATCTGCGGGGCCACCCGGGTGGAGCCGTTGATGACGCGGGAGGCGGTCGCCCGGGACACTCCGGCCCGGGCGGCCACCTTCTCCAGCGTCGGCCGTGCCCTCACAGGCCGTTCCGCCGGATGACGTCGCGATACCACAGGGCGCTGTCCTTGGGGGTGCGGCGCTGGGTGGTGTAGTCGACGTGCACGACGCCGAACCGCTTGCCGTAGCCCTCGGCCCATTCGAAGTTGTCCATCAGCGACCACACCATATACCCGCGCAGGTCGGCCCCCTGCTCGATGGCGGCGTGCGCGGCGCGCAGGTGCGCGTCGAGGTAGGAGACCCGGTCGGGGTCGTGGACCGCGCCGTCCTTCACCTCGTCGTCGAAGGCCGCGCCGTTCTCGGTGATGACCAGCGGGGTGCCCGGGTAGTCGCGCGACAGCCGTACGAGGAGGTCGGTCAGGCCGAACGGCTGGATGGCCCAGCCCATCGCCGTCTTCGGGGCGTCGGCGCCGCCGAAGACGATCCCCTCGCTGCCGGGGAAGACCGGGCTGGCGGGCTCGCCGGGGCGGGCCGCGACGGTCTGCGGGGTGTAGTAGTTCACGCCCAGCAGGTCGATCGGCCGGCTGATGGTCTCCAGGTCGCCGTCCTCGACGAACGACCAGTCGGTGAAGCGGCGGGCCCGCTCGACCACGTCGGCGGGGTACTCGCCGCGCAGCACCGGGTCGAGGAAGATCCGGTTCTGCAGGCCGTCCACCAGGGAGACCGCGACGGGGTCGTCGCCGATCACCGGCGCGAGGTTCAGCGTGATGCCGACCTTCGCGGCCCCGCCGGCCCGCAGCGCGCCGACGGCGAGCCCGTGGCCGAGCAGCAGGTGGTGGACGGCGGTGAAGGCCAGTTCGGGCTCGGCGCGGCCGGGGGCGTGGATGCCGGAGCCGTAGCCGAGGAACGCCGAGCACCAGGGCTCGTTCAGGGTGGTCCAGGTCTCCACCCGGTCACCCAGCCGGGCGTGCATGATCGCGGCGTAGTCGGCGAAGCGCTCGGCGGTGTCCCTGGCGATCCAGCCGCCCCGGTCCTCCAGGCTCTGCGGCAGGTCCCAGTGGTAGAGCGTCACGATCGGGGTGACGCCGGCCTCGTGCAGCTCGTCCACCAGGCGGTCGTAGAAGTCGAGGCCGCGCGGGTTGACCGGGCCGGACCCGTCGGGCTGGATGCGGGGCCAGGAGACGGAGAAGCGGTAGGCGGCCAGGCCCAGGTCGCGCATCAGCCGGACGTCGTCGCTGCGGCGGTGGTAGTGGTCGCAGGCCACGTCGCCGGTGTGTCCGGCGCGGACCTTGCCGGGGGTCCGGGAGAAGGTGTCCCAGATGGAGGGGCCTCTGCCGTCGTCCGCGGCCGCGCCCTCGATCTGGTAGGCGGCGGTCGCCGCCCCCCACAGGAACCCCTCGGGGAAGGTCAGCGGGCCGGTGTCGCTGGACCCTGTGGCGGACGTGGTCATCTCTGGGGCTCCGTTCTGTCGGTCACGCGCGTGAGAGCGCTCTCCCGAGAATCTCGTTCCAGAGAAGGCGTGTCAAGAAAAACCCGACGGTAACCGTACTGTCACGGATATCGCTTCGAGTAGAAAGAGCCGACAAATCTTCCAGAGAGCGCTCTCACAACTCCGGACGGATCGCCCGGGGGAGGACGCGTGACCGGGCTCCGCCGCCGTCCCGTCGGCGAGCGTGGCCCGGCTCGGCGCCCGCCGTCACCGCGTGCGGGTCCCCGGGCGGCGGAGCCGCCGCCCCGGCGCGCGGCCTCCACCGGGTACGGCGAGCGCGACGGCGGGGCCGCCGGCGGGCGGGACCGTCAGTATCCACTCCCCGGTCCGGGACGTCGAGGCCGGCTCGCCACTTCGCCAGGGCCCCGGAGGCCGCCTACGTCACCGCGTTCGGCGAGGGCACCGTGCCGGTGGCCGAAGTCCGCCCCGGCGAGACCACCAGTGATCCACGTGGGGGACGACCCCGTGGGGATCACCGTCGGCCGCCTGGCCGACGGGGAGATCGGGCGGCGGGTCGTCGCCGCGAGCCGGAACGACGGAGGGCGCGGGGGCCACGGTGCTCGCCGTGGCCCCCGCGCCCTCCGTGTTCATCGGCTCCGCCAGGACCTGCCGCGGATCCCCCGCGGCGAGGATCCGAGGCGGGGATCCGCGGAACAGAACCTAGGAGCGGCTCGGGTCGGCCGTGTCGCGGTCGGGCCGGGGAGCCTGCGCGGGAACCGAAGGACGCCCGTCCCCCGGCCGCTCGTCCCCCGGCCGGCCGGTCACGGGGTGCCCGTCCACCGGCCGCTCGGTCACGAGGTGCCCGTCCGCCGCCTGCCCGTCCACCGGCCGTCCGGCCATGGGGCGCTCGTCCGCCGCCTGCTCGTCCGCCGCCTGCCCGGTCACCGGGTGCTCGTCCGCCGGCCGTCCGGCCGCGGCGCCGGGATACCGGACGCTCGGGGCGGTGGGCCGTACGGCGTCCGGGTCGTAGATGCCCGCCGACGGCGGCACCTCGACGACGACGGTGTCGGCGGGGCCGCTGGCGGCCTCGATCACGGCGCGGGCGTCGCCCAGGTGCGAGGCCGCGACCAGCACGTCGTAGCGGCCGGCGACGATCGCGCTGCGCGAGACGAAGTCCCGCTTGCCGCCGGTGAAGAAGTGGTTGACGAACCCGAACGCGGCCCCTACCACCGCGCCCCAGAGCGCGGCCCAGAGCACGAGCACGACGAACGACATCGTGGTGGAGGTGAAGAGCCCGAGGAAGGCCCCCACCACGGCGCCGAACGCCAGGCCGTTGCCGGCGCCCCGCAGCGCGGCCCTGCCGTTGGTCATCCGGCCGGTGACGGTCTCCTCCAGCCGCAGGTCGCTGCCGACGATCGCCACGTGCTCGACGGGGAATCCCGCGTCGGAGAGCATGTCCACGGTCCGCTGGGCCGCCGCGTAGTTGTCGTAGCCGACCAGCACTCTCCGGTCCACGACGACGAGCCGCTCCGCGGGCGTCGTCGTGGCGGTGGGTACATGTGTCATGTCCGCTCGCCTTCCCGCTGTGTCAGTGGGTGATCGGACAGGCGACTACCCCGGCG
This sequence comes from Streptosporangium sandarakinum, assembly GCF_050942225.1. NCBI lineage: Bacteria > Bacillati > Actinomycetota > Actinomycetes > Streptosporangiales > Streptosporangiaceae > Streptosporangium > Streptosporangium sandarakinum. The sequence goes on along the minus strand of NZ_CP192034.1, from coordinate 6,173,230 downwards.
CGCGGCGACAATGCGCGCGCCCGCCGTACAGGTGTGTGACCGTACGGCGGGCGCGGACAGGACACGGGCGGAGAAGCGCGGATTACCAGCTCTGGTGCAGCGGCATGCCCTCGGTGTAGCCCGAGGAGCTCTGCACGCCCACGACCGCGCGCTCGTGGAACTCCTCCAGGTCGGCCGCCCCGGCGTAGGTGCACGCCGAGCGCAGGCCCGCCACGATGGCGTCGATCTGGTCCTCGACGCTGGGCCGGACCGGGTCGAGGTACATCCTGGAGGTGGAGATGCCCTCCTCGAACAGCGCCTTGCGGGCCCGCTCGAAGGGGGAGTCCTCGGCGGTGCGCAGCTTCACCGCGCGGGCCGAGGCCATGCCGAAGTTCTCCTTGTACCTGCGGCCGTCGGCGGCCGTGCGGGTGTCGCCGGGCGACTCGTACGTGCCGGCGAACCAGGAGCCGATCATCACGTTGGACGCCCCGGCGGCCAGGGCGAGGGCCACGTCGCGCGGGTGGCGGACGCCGCCGTCGGCCCAGACGTGACGGCCCAGGCGGCGCGCCTCGGCCGCGCACTCCAGCACGGCGGAGAACTGCGGGCGGCCCACACCGGTCATCATCCGGGTGGTGCACATGGCGCCCGGTCCGACGCCGACCTTGAGGATGTCCGCCCCGGCCTCGACGAGGTCGCGCACCCCGGCGGCGGTGACGACGTTGCCCGCGGCGACCGGCACGCCCGGGTCGAGCGCCCGAACCGCCTTCAGCGCGCTGATCATCTTCTCCTGGTGTCCGTGGGCGGTGTCCACCACCAGGCAGTCCACCCCGGCCTCCAGCAGCTCCCCGGCCTTGGCGGCCACGTCGCCGTTGACGCCGACGGCCGCGGCGACGCGCAACCTGCCCGAGGCGTCCACGGCGGGCTTGTAGAGCGTGGCCCGCAGCGCGCCGGTGCGGGTGAGGATGCCGACCAGCCGGCCGTCGCCGTCGACGATCGGGGCGAGCCGGTGGCGGCCCTCGTGGAGCCGGTCGAACGCCTCGCGCGGGTCCAGGCCGGCGGGCAGGGTGAGCAGGTGGTCGGAGGACATGACCTGCGACAGCTGCGTGTACATGTCCACGCCGCCGCAGTCGCCCTCGGTGACCACGCCTATCGGGCGGTTGTCCCAGTCGACGACGATGATCGCGCCGTGCGCCCGCTTGGGGAGCAGGTTGAGCGCCTCGCCGACGGTGTCGTGTGAGGTGAGGGTGAGCGGGGTGTCGTGGACCAGGTCACGCCGCTTGACCCAGTCGACGACGTCGGCCACCACCTCGATGGGGATGTCCTGCGGGATCACGGCGATGCCGCCGCGGCGGGCGACGGTCTCGGCCATGCGGCGCCCGGCGACCGCCGTCATGTTGGCCACGACGATCGGGATCGTGGTGCCGGTGCCGTCGTGGGCGGCGAGGTCGACGGAGAGGCGTGAGCCGATCGAGGAGCGCGACGGGACCATGAAGACGTCGCTGTACGTGAGGTCGTAGGCCGGGGTCATCCCATTGAGAAACTTCACGTTCCCCCACCTTATCCGGTGATAATGCGGCAGGAGACTTCCCCGTTCCGGCGATCGGGAACGGAGACCGCCGCTCCGGGCTGCAGCTAGGATCCCGTTTGCGCGAATCAAGCGGGATGGCCATGGGAGGCGTTGTGATCGTCGTTGATCGGCCCGAGTTGCTGGTCGTCGGCCGTGCCGTACGGACGTCGAACGCCGAGGAGGGGGAGGGCCGGGGAAGGCTGGCCGCGCTGTGGGCGCGGGTCGGGGTCCCCGGAGCGTTCGCCCACGTCCCGGGCCGGGTGGACGAGAACGTCTACGCGGTGTACACCGACTACGAGAGCGGTCACCACGGCGCCTACACGGTGGTCGTCGGGGCGGCGGTGCGCAGCGCCGCCGCCATGCCCGAGGGGATGGTCGCGGTACGGGTGCCCGCCGTGCCGTGCCTGAAGCTGGAGGCCCGCGGGCAGATGCCCGAGACACTGCTGGACGCCTGGCAGCGGCTGTGGAAGCACACCGAGTCGGGCGGCACCCCGCCCCGCGCCTTCACCACCGACCTTGAGGTCCACCACGCCGAGGGCGTGGACGTCTACGCCGCGGTCTTCCCCTCGATGGGCTGACGGGGCGGGCGGCCGGACCCGGTGACCGTCCGGCCCACGCCTCGGCCGTTCCCCGGCCGTCCCTCAGTCGTCCTCGTCCTCGTCGTCCCGTGGCGGGTCGGGCATCCGCCAGGCCGCCAGGAGGGACGGCAGGATGAGGTGCGTCGCGATCATGGCGTACACGAGCAGGAAGATCGCGGTCGTCGGGACCTCGACGACCGGCCTGCCCCCGTCGGCGAGGAGGACGAGCGCGAGGACCGCGCCGAGCATGATCGTGGTGCCCCGGCGGGAGTCGGCCTGGAGCCGCAGGCGTTCGAGGGCCTGCCGCTCGTCGAGGTGCCGCTCGGCGAGGCCGATGACGCCGCGGGTGGCTCCGACGAGGGCCGAGTAGACCACCGCGTAGATCACCAGTGCGGCCCCCCACAGGGCGAAGGTGGTCCACATCGCCAGGGAGCTCGGTGCGAGGTACCAGCACACGACCGCGCTGATCCAGCCCAGCGCGGCCGAGGCGGCGCCCACGCCGGCCAGGACGCGGCGGCTCCGGCGGGTGGCGTACCAGGAGCGGGGCGGCCAGGCGCGATAGTGCTTCTCCATCTGCTCGGGGGTCAGGCCGCCCATCACTTCACCTCACTGCCGAGTCGGGGGAACGGTTTCAGGGAGAAGACGACCTCCAGCGGCACCTCGAAGTACGCGGCGATGCGCAGGGCCAGGTGCAGGCTGGGGCTGTACTCACCGCGTTCGAGGTAGCCGACCGTCTGGTAGTGGACGCCCAGCGCGGTGGCCAGGTCCTTGCGCGACACGCCGCGCTCGGCCCGCAGCACCGAGATCCTGTTGTAGACGTCTTCCGTGGCCACCACGGTAGTCTCCCAGCTCTCAGGACGCCTGCGCGGCCGGTCGCCGATCGGCGAGCCGTGACCCGGACTCCCGCCGGGTCACCCGGCGGACCATGACCGGGGCCAGCAGCATCCCCGCGACCGCCCACGCGCCGAGCGCCACGGCCACCCAGGGCAACCGCCAGCTGCCGGCGATCTCGGCGGCGAGCATGCTGTCGGGCATGAACGCCGCCCGCAGGCCGAGCCCCTGCCAGTAGAGGGGGAACGCCTGCGAGATCCACTGGACGGGCTCGGGCATGAAGGTCACCGGAATCATGACGCCGGAGGTCACCATCAGGATCATCATCGGCAGGCCCACGGCCCCCGCGGCGGTCTTCGGGTTGGGCAGCAGGCAGCCTATGGCGACGCCCAGCGGGACCACCGCGACCGTGCCGAGCAGCAGCGCCCAGGCCAGCGTCAGCCAGTCGCGGGGCAGCCCGGCGTCGCCGACGACCACGCCGGTGGCCAGGATCAGCACGCCCTGCATGACGATCTGGCAGAGGAAGGTCACCGCTCGCCCGGTGAGGTAGGCGGTGATGCCGCCGGGAAGGGTGCGCAGCCGCAGCAGCGTCCCGTCCTCCCTGTCGGCGGTCAGCGCCATCGGCAGCGCCATGAGCCCGTTGGAGAAGACGGTGAACGCCAGGAAGCCGATGGTCATGAACGTCGACTGGGAGACGCCGGTGCCCTCCACCGGGCCGTCGCCGATCCACAGGATCAGCAACGCGAAGATCCCGACCGTGCCGACCGTGTTGTTGATCAGCTCTCTGCGGTCCCTGACCAGGTGCAGGTACTCCGTCCAGCCCCGTCGCAGCCCGATGCGCAGTCCCCTGGCGTTCACGCCGTCCCCTTTCGTCCGGGGCGTCCCGGTGGTCGTGCCGTCCGGAAGGGCCGTCGTGGTCGTCGTGCCGGTCATGCCGCCCTCCCGATGAGGCTCAGGTAGTTCTCCTCCAGTGACGGGCGCCGGACCTGCAGGCCCGGCACCGGGCCACCGAACCGCTCGTGCAGCTCCCATGCCGCCCGCGACGGGTCGGCCGTGGTGAGGACCCGCTCGCGGCCGTCCTCCAGCCAGCGCACCTGCGACTCGGCCCGTACGGCGTCGGCCAGCTCGGCCGGGCTCCCGCACGCGACGATCTCCCCGCGGACCAGGATGGCGGTGCGGTGCGCCAGCTTCTCGGCCTCGGCGAGGTCGTGGGTGGTCAGCAGCACCGTCATGCCGTCGGCGGCGAGTCTCTCCACCAGCAGGTGGAACTCCCGCCGCGCCTCCGGGTCGAAGCCGGTCGTCGGCTCGTCCAGGAACAGCAGCTCCGGCCGGCCCACGATGCCGAGCCCCACGTCGAGGCGGCGGCGCTGGCCGCCGGACAGGCGGCTCACCCGTTGCGCGGCCTGCTCGGTGAGCCCCAGCGCGGCCAGCAGTTCGTCGGGGTCGCGGGGGTGGTCGTAGAACTCCCCGACGTGGGCCAGCAGCTCCCGGACGCCCCAGCGGCCGTGGTCGCGCCAGCTCTGCAGCACGATCCCGAGCCTGGCCCGCCAGGCGTCGCCGCCGCGGGCCGGGTCGGCGCCCAGCACGCTCACCTCGCCCGCCGACCGGTTCCGGAAGCCCTCCAGGATCTCGATCGTGGTGGTCTTGCCCGCGCCGTTGGGCCCGAGCAGCGTGAAGATCTCGCCGCGCCGGATGTCGAGGTCGACGCCTCGCAGCACCTCGGCCGTGCCGTACGCCATCCGCAACCCGCGAACGCTCACCGCAGTACTCATGCCATGGAATGTAGTACACCTACTACATTCCACACAACTCACATGACAAAGGGCGGCACATCCGCTACGGATATGCCGCCCTCGGGTAAGGACCGGGCCGGGTCGGATCAGGCGAGCACGCCCGCGGCGCGCAGCCGTTCGGCGGTCCCCCGGTCCAGGCCCCAGTCCGACAGGTCGGAAAGGAGGGTCGCGGGGGAGAGGTCCGGCTCGCCCGCGCCCTCCAGCCGTGGCGCGGGCGCGGGCTGGCGGACCCCGCCGACCTCGACGAACGTGCCGCGGGCCCGGTTGTGCGGGTGCTCGGCGGCCTCGGCCGGATCCAGGACCGGCACGACGCAGGCGTCCGACCCGGCGAACACCTCCTCCCACTCGGCGCGGGTCCGGGAGCGGAACGCCTCGGCCAGCCGTTCGCGCAGCTCCGGCCAGCGCGCCCGGTCGTCGCGGTCGGGCAGGTCGGCGAGGCCCATCAGGGCCACCATCTCCGCCCAGAACTGCGGCTCCAGCGCGCCCACCGCGACGAAACCCCCGTCGGCGGTCTCGTAGGTGTCGTACATGGGCGCGCCGGTGTCGAGGAGGTTGGTGCCGCGCGGCCCCCAGAAGCCGCTCTGCACACCCTGGTAGAACATGGCGAACAGGGCCGCGGCGCCGTCCACCATGGCCGCGTCCACCACCCGGCCCCGGCCGGTCCGCTCCCGCTCGAACAGGGCGAGCAGCACGCCGTAGGCGAGCATGAGGCCGCCGCCGGCGAAGTCGCCGAGGATGTTGATCGGCGGGGTGGGCTTGCCGCCCTCGCGGCCCAGCAGGGACAGCACGCCCGCGACGGCGATGTAGTCGATGTCGTGCCCGGCGGTCGTGGCCAGCGGGCCCTCCTGGCCCCAGCCGGTCATCCGCCCGTACACCAGCCGGGGGTTGACGGCCTGCAGGTCCTCGGGGCCGATGCCGAGGCGCTCGGCGACGCCCGGCCGGAAGACCTCGATGACCACGTCGGCGTGCGCGGCCAGCTCCCGGAACGCGGCCACCCCCTCGGGCGACTTCAGGTCCAGCCCGATCGTCCGCTTGCCGCGGTCCATCACGTCGCGCCGGGGCCGGTCCCCGGCCGCCGCGACCGCGGCCACCCGGTCGATCCGCAGCACCTCGGCACCGTGGTCGGCCAGCATCATCCCGGCGAACGGGCCGGGGGCCAGGCCGGCCAGCTCCAGCACGCGGACTCCGGACAGCGGGCCGCTCCTGGTCACGCGCTCCATGCGATCTCCTCTCCGGGGCCAAGTAGAACAACATTCGGCTCCGGGTGGCAAGACGTCCGCGCCGGGCCGTGCGGGCCGCGTGCGAGCCGTGGGCGAGCCGCGTGCGAGCCGGATGCGGGCCGCGTGCGAGCCGGATGCGGGCCGCGTGCGGAGCCGGGCGGTGACCGGGATTCCGGCCCGCGAGCCCCGGGCGGCGGCCCCCGTCCCGTCGTCCGTTCGGGACCGCCGGCGGCCGGTCGGTGTGGGAAACTTGCGGCTTATCCGATGGGATCTAGGGGTCACGTGATGACGTATCCGGACGGTGGACGGGTTGTCGCCGGGCGCTACCGGCTGCTGAGGGAGCTCGGCAGGGGCGGCATGGGCGTGGTCTGGGAGGGATACGACACCCTTCTCGACCGGCCCGTCGCGGTCAAGGAGGTGCTGCTGCCGCCGAACCTCCCCCCGGCCGAGCGCGAGCGCCAGCTCGCCCGCACCTCCCGCGAGGCCAGGACGGCGGCGCGGCTGAACCACCGGGGCATCGTGGCGATCTACGACGTCGCCGAGGAGGACGGCCGCCCCTGGATCGTCATGGAGCTTGTCCGGGCCCGGGGCCTGGACCAGGTGGGCACGCTGTCGGTCCACCAGGTCGCCGGGATCGGCCGCCAGGTGCTGGCGGCGCTGCGGGCGGCCCACGAGGCCGGCATCCTGCACCGCGACGTCAAGCCCAGCAACATCCTGCTGGCCGACGACGGCCGGGCCGTGCTGACCGACTTCGGCATCGCCACCCTCGAAGGCGACACCTCGCTGACCCAGACCGGCATGGTGACCGGCTCGCCCAGCTTCCTGCCGCCGGAGCGCGCCACCGCGGGGCCCTCCGGTCCCTGGTCCGACCTGTGGTCGCTCGGCGCGACCCTGTACGCGGCGCTGCTGGGCCACGGCCCCTTCGAGCGCCCCACCGCCATCGCCACACTCGGGGCGCTCATCACCGAGGAGCCCGACTTCAGCCGGGTGCCGCCGGAGATGCGCGAGGTGCTCACCGGCATGCTCCAGCGCGACCCGGCCCACCGGCTCACCGCCGACCAGGCCGACCTGCTGCTGGCCGAGGCGAGCGGCGCCGCGCCCGCGGGACCGCGCCGCGCCGCGACGGGGCCCCGCCGTACCGACCGGCACCGTACGGCGGAGACCTCCGCGTTCTCCGGAGCCACCGAGCCCACCGGAGCCACCGGGCCCACCGGAATCACCGGGGCCACCGGGTCCCACGGGTCGCGCGGCCCCGCCCGGGAGCGGCGGCGCACCGGGTGGATCACGCTGATCGCGGCGGCCGTGGTCCTCCTCGCCGGAGGCGGCGCCGCGGCCCTGGCGATGTCCCAGGGGGACGAGCCGGACCCCGGCGTGGCGCTGACGGCCGCGCCGGCCGACACCGGGGAGCCGGCCGGCACCGGGACGCTCGGCGAAACGGAGACGCTGAGCGCCTCGCCCACGCCGAGCCCCACCCCCACCAGGACCAGGAAACCCGTCCCGCAGCTCAGGCTCTGGCAGGCCAAGGCGCCGGACAACTGGACGATCGGCTACCCGGCCGGCTGGCGCGGCGACTGGGCCGCCGAGACGAACTACACCCAGTGGCTGAGCCCCGACGGCCAGGCCCATCTCGGGGTCGAGGTGCTCCCCGAGAACGCCGGGAACCTGCGCGCGCTCCAGGAGACCGTCCGGGACGACACCGCCCAGTGGAGCGAGATCCTCACCGAGAAGACGGTGAACGTCCCGCTCGCCTACGGCTCCGGGCTCGACTGGGAGTTCACCTGGAAGACGGACCAGATCGGGGGCGCGCCGTGGGCCAGGCCCGGCGTGACCTACCGCGAGACACGCCGGTTCGTCGGGGTCGGCGACACGGTCTTCGTGCTGAGCTGGACGGCCGCCGAGAAGTGGAACGGGCGTCCCGGGCTCATGGAGAAGATCTTCACGAGTTTCCACCCGCGGGGAGGCGAGTGACATGACCGGTGAGGCGCCCTGGAAGGTGCTGGCGCTGCCGCCGCTGCCCGCCGAGGCGCTGCGCGGCCTGCTCGGCCCGCTCGGCGACCGGGTGGAGGTGTCGGTCCCGGAGAGCCGCGACCGCGCCGGCCTGCTCACCGCGCTGGCCGGCGCCGAGATCGTGGTCGGCGACTGGAGCGGCGGGCTCGCGCTCGACGCCGAGGCCGTCCGCGCCGCCCCGAGGCTGGCGTTCGTGCAGCAGCCCTCGGTGGGAGTGGACGGCCACGACCTCGCCGCGCTGGCCGCGGCCGGCGTGCCGCTGGCCAACACCGCCGGGGTGAGCGCCGTCGCGGTGGCCGAGTGGTGCCTCGCCGCCGCGCTCTCGCTGTCGCGGCGGCTGCCCGAGGCCGACGCCGCGGTCCGCGCCGGCGGCTGGCCGCAGCTCGACCTCGGCCCCAGGGAACTGTACGGCTCGCGCGTCGGGATCGTCGGCTTCGGCCCGATCGGCCAGGAGTGCGCGCGGATGTTCGCCGCGCACGGCTGCGAGGTGTCCTACTGGACCCGGCGGCCCCGTGAGGCCCCCTACGCCCACCGGCCGCTGCCGGAGCTGGTCGCCTCCTCCGACGTGCTGGTGGTGGTGGTCGCGCTGACGGAGGAGACCCGGGGCCTGGTCGACCCGCTGCGGATGCCCGCCGGGTCGCTGCTGGTCAACGCGGCCCGCGGGGGAGTGGTGGACGGGGCGGCCCTGCTTTCCGCCCTGTCCTCCGGGCACCTGGGCGGCGCCGCGCTCGACGTGTTCGAGACCGAGCCGCTCCCCGCGGACGACCCGCTGCGCGGCCACCCCCGGGTGCTGCTGTCCCCGCACGTGGCGGGGGTGACCGCCCAGGTCACCGGGCGGCTGGTCCGGCGGGTCCTGGACAACCTCGGCGCCGCCCTCGACGGCCGCCCTGTGACCGATGTGGTCAATGGGACGGGGGCGGTTGTCCGCCGCCGGACGGGCCGGGCGTAGAGTTTCCGCGCGTTTAACGTGTCCCGTCTGGCTCCGATGACAGGTGAGATATACCGTGCTAGAGGCGATCTTCCTATGAGTGCTCCGGGGGTGGATGTCCTGTGGAACAGATGACGGAGATGGCGGCGCACCGCCGGGCCGTCGAGCAGATCAGGCAGGCCTACGCCGAGATTCCCGAGGACGCGGCTCCCCGGCTGGCCAAGGCCACGACCAACCTGTTCCGCTTCCGCGACTCCTCCCGTGCGGCCAAACTGTCGGCCCGCGACCTCGACAGGGTCATCGAGGTCGACCCGGTGGCCATGACGGCCGAGGTGCAGGGCATGACCACCTACGAGCACCTGGTGGACGCCACCCTCCCGCACGGGCTCATGCCGTACGTCGTGCCGCAGCTGAAGACGATCACGCTGGGCGGCGCGGTGACCGGGCTCGGCATCGAGTCCACCAGCTTCCGCGACGGGCTGCCGCACGAGTCGGTGGAGGAGCTGGAGATCCTCACCGGCGACGGCCGGATCGTCGTGGCGCGCGACGACAACGAGCACCGCGACCTGTTCCGGGCCTTCCCCAACTCCTACGGCACGCTCGGATACGCCCTGCGGATCCGCATCAAGCTCAAGCCCGTCCAGCCGTACGTCCGGCTCACCCACATCCCCTTCGCCGACGCCGACAAGTGCATGGTCGCCATGCGGGAGATCTGCGAGAGCGGCCAGTACGAGGGTGAGCGGGCCGACTTCGTGGACGGCACCTACTTCGGGCCGAACGAGCTCTACATCACCGTCGGGCAGTTCGCCGAGAAGGCCCCCTACCTGTCCGACTACACCGGGATGCGCATCTACTACCGGTCCATCCAGACCCGGACGCGCGACTGGCTGACCGTCCGCGACTACCTGTGGCGCTGGGACACCGACTGGTTCTGGTGCTCGCGGGCCTTCGGCGTGCAGGGCGCGCTGGTGCGCTCGCTGATGCCCCGCAAGTGGATGCGCTCCGACGTCTACCGCAGGCTCGTCGGCCTGGACCGCAGGTACGGCCTGACCGCCCGGGTGGACCGCTGGCGCGGCCGGCCCGTGCAGGAGTCGGTCATCCAGGACATCGAGGTGCCCGTCGAGCGCGGCGCGGAGTTCCTGGAGTTCTTCCACGACAAGGTCGGCATGACCCCGGTGTGGATGTGCCCGCTGAAGTCGTCCGACGAGTGGCCCCTCTACCCGCTGGAGCCCGGCCGCCTCTACGTCAACTTCGGGTTCTGGGGCACGGTCCCGCTGCCCCGCGGCCAGTTCGACGGCTACTACAACCGCATGATCGAGAACACGGTCCACCGGCTCGACGGCCACAAGTCCCTGTACTCCACTTCGTTCTACGACCGGGACGAGTTCTGGAAGTTTTATAACGGTCCTATCTACTGGCCGGTAAAGCGGGCATACGATGCCGGTGGCCGGTTGCTCGACCTCTACGACAAGTGTGTACGGGGGCGTTAGGAGTTGATTCTGTGAAACTCGCAGAGATCTTCGAAAAGGTAGTCGGGCCCGAGGCGAACGTCCGCCTCACCGCCTACGACGGCAGCAAGGCCGGCCCCGCCAGCGCCGACATCGCCATCGACATCAGGTCCCCCATCGCCGTCGCCTACCTGGCGCAGGCCCCGGGTGAACTCGGCCTCGCGCGGGCCTACGTGTCGGGCCACATCGACGTGCACGGGGACATGTACTCGCTGCTGTCGCGGATGTGGTCGATCACGCTCGACGACATCCCGGCGAGCGAGAAGATCGCCGCCGTCCGCGCCCTGGGCCTCAAGCCCCTGCTGATGCGCGTGCCCCCGCCCCCGCAGGAGGTGCGCCGCAGCATGCTGGCCAGGATGGGCAGCAGGCACGCCAAGGAGCGCGACGCCCAGGCGATCCACCACCACTACGACGTCTCCAACACCTTCTACGAATGGGTGCTGGGCCCCTCCATGGCCTACACCTGCGCGACCTTCCCCCGTGAGGACGCCACGCTGGAGGAGGCGCAGTTCACCAAGTTCGACCTCGTCGCCCGCAAGCTGGGCCTCAAGCCCGGGATGCGGCTGCTGGACGTCGGCTGCGGCTGGGGCGGCATGGTCATGCACGCCGCCCGCGAGTACGGCGTCAAGGCGCTGGGCGTCACCCTCTCACGCCAGCAGGCCGAGTGGGCGCAGAAGGCCATCGCCGAGGCCGGGCTGGAGGAACTGGCCGAGGTCCGCCACATGGACTACCGCGACGTCACCGAGAGCGGCTTCGACGCGGTCAGCTCCATCGGCCTCACCGAGCACATCGGCAAGGACCAGCTGCCGAACTACTTCCGCTTCCTGTACGGCAAGCTCGTCCACGGCGGCCGGCTCCTCAACCACTGCATCACCCGGCCCACCGGCACCGAGAAGACGTTCAACGGGGGCGGGTTCATCAACCGCTACGTCTTCCCCGACGGGGAGCTGGAGTCGGTCGGCTACCTCATCCGCCAGATGGAGGACATCGGCTTCGAGATCCACCACGAGGAGAACCTCCGCGAGCACTACGCCAGGACCCTCCGCCACTGGTGCGACAACCTCGACGCGCACTGGGACGAGGCGGTCGCCGAGGTCGGCCGGGGCACGGCCCGGGTCTGGCGGCTGTACATGGCCGGCTGCATCGTCGGCTTCGAGCGCAACAAGGTCCAGCTCCACCAGGTGCTCGGCGTGAAGCTCGGCTCGCAGGGAAACTCCGGCATGCCGCTGCGTCCCGCCCTCGACTGGCCCTGATCCGCCCGCCGGTACGGCCCGCCCGGTCCTCACCGGGTGGGCCTCCCGGGCGGGCGGCCGGCCTCCGAGGTCAGCTCGGTGAACCGGACCCGGCCGTCCGGCAGGAGCCGTACGACGGGCATGGCCTTGTCGACGGGCTCGCCGAGCCGGTCGAAGGTGATCCACCCGCTGGCGGCGGGCACGCTCAGCGAGGAGCTCGTCAGCATGTTCGCGACGGCGCTCGCCGAGGGCCGCGTGATCCCCTGCGCGGCCAGGACGTCCACCGCCGTGACGGCGGTCAGCATCGCGTCGTGGTGCATGATGGCCTGCCCGTCGTCGAGGCTCTCGCCGGGGAACAGCGCGGGGAAGCTGTCGGCCCCCTGCCTGAAACGGTTGGCGACGACCTGGTGGACGGCGTCCGGGACGGCGCTCCAGGAAGCGGGATGGGCCAGTGCCGTGTAGTAGACCTCCAGGCCGGCTCCGGTGTCGTCCCAGATCTGCTGCCCGGACCGGTTGAGATTGCTCGCGTCGTCACCGGTCACGACGGTGAGCTTCCGGTCGACGCACGTCCTGCGCGTCAGCGCCCGCAGGAAGGCGGGCAGGTTCCCCCAGCGCCCGGCGAAGAAGACCACGCCGGCGCCGCTGTTGCAGATCCGCTCGGTCATCTGCGCCAGCACCGTGTCCGCCCCGTCGAGCGCGGAGTTGTAGGTGAGCGGGACGTCCAGCAGGCGAGGGGCCCCCTTCCCGGCGGGAAGGACGTCCCCGAAGGCCGCGGCGAAGGACCTCGCCAGGGTCCTGGTGTAGGAGTCGTCCTCGTCCTCGTCCTGCACCATGACCGCGCTGAAGGAACCGCGCCTGCCGAGGAAGTGCGCGAGCGCCCGGGCCTCGGCGTTGTTGGAGGGCGCCACCCGCACCAGGGTGGCCTTGCCGGACAGCTCGTCGGAGGTGATGACGGCGCCCACCAGGGCGATCTCGGCGGCGGACAGCTCGTCGATCGCCCGCTTCGTCCCGCCCAGGCTGGAGCCCAGACCGGTCACCGCCACCAGGTGGTCCGGGCCCGCCGCGCTCTCCTTCAGCTCGCGCACCGCCGCCCGCCAGCCGTCCGCGTCGCCGGAGGTGTCGGCGAGCAGCAGCTGTACGTTCGGCGCGCTCGCGTTCCCCTCGTTGTGGTTGCTCCAGTACTGGGCGAGGTAGGCCCCCTGCACGGCGTGCCGGACGCTCTCGGCGCTCTGCGTGCTCGCCGGGCCCGCGGCCGGGTCCAGCGGCAGCATCACCGCGATGCTCACGTACGGCGCGGCCTGCGCGCGCACCCACTCGTTCTCCCGGCGGATCAGCTCCGCGACGGAGGAGAGGTTCTCCGGATACCTCCCCGATCCGTCGGTGACCGTGGGGCGCGGTCGCAGGACGACCACCAGGACGGCGACGAGGGCGCAGACCAGCAGCACGCACAGCAGCCAGAACCAGAAGGGGTGTGCCTTCCACAGGGGCGCCCTGCCGCTGAAGCCCCGGCCGGAGCGCCGTGGTTCACTCATCGTCGTCCTCCCGGTCATAGCGGCGGGCCTCGTTCACCAGGACCGCCCGGCCCGTGACGGCGTACCGGGCGAGCAGCTTCAGTCCCTCCTTGACGCTCTGGCGCCTGCCGCGCAGCGGATCCGTCGCGGGATCGGACAGGAACCAGCGGTCGATCACCAGACCGCGCACGACGGTGGCCCGGTCCGTTCCGGCCGGCCGGTCCCGCCGGGGACCGGCGTCCGTCCCGGCCGCCTCCTCTCCGCCCGTGCCGCCGGCCGGTTCCCCCGGCTCCCGGTTCAGCTCGCCGTACAGGTCGTCCAGCGGTACGCCGGCGGGGAGCCGGTTCGGCGCCGAGGTGATCCAGTTGTACTGCCTGACCCATTCGGCCATGTCGATCCGGTTGAACCGGCCGTCGAGGAGCTCCGCCACCTCCCGCAGGCGCTCCAGGCCGGCGGGTTCCGTGCCGACGCGGGCGAGCCGGTGGTACATGACCATGGCCAGCCCGTCACGCGGCCCCTCGCGGGGGGAGCCGTACAGGTTCTCCAGGCTCTCGTGGGCGATGTCCCACAGCGGCCTCCCGCGGCGCCGGTGGCGGGAGAGCTCCAGCAGCAGCAGCCGCCGGAGCCAGGGGTGGAACACCGGGGCCATGTCCTGCGCCGGGTCGGTGCGCAGCCACATGCGCTCGTCGAGCTCCTCCAGCACCGAACGCCACGGGCGGGACAGGAGACCGGCGTCCTCGGCGTCCGCCAGGTTGGCCGCGGCGGAACTCGCGGCCAGGTCGTCCAGATCGTGGGAGAAGTCCCGGAAGGGGTGCCTGGAATGACTCCTCCAGTCGAGGGACGGCAGGGTGCGCAGCGCCTGCTCCGTCCAGCCGTCCTCCTCCTGCCGGGCGTCCCAGCCACGCTCCCGGTCGGCCATGGCCGCCAGCAGGTGCTCGACCGCCGGCGGATACCCGCCGGTCAGCGCGTACACGAACCCGGCGTGGCTCGGGCCGGGCCGCTGCCGGGTCGTCTCCCGCATCCGCGCAACCTCGGCGCGGCTGAGATCGGGCAGCAGCACGGGATACCACCAGCGGTCCCGCCTGCTCGGCGCGCGGCCGGCGAGCCAGTCACCGTGGCTCGCCCGCCGGGCCTGCGGGGGATACCGGGTGCCGCCGGCCGTCAGGTACTCGGGTGTCCCCGGCAGGTTCCAGTGCGGACCGAGGGCGGGCCACGTCCGCGAGGCGGCGACCACCAGGAGCGGGTCGTGTCCCCGCGGCTCCGGCAGGTCGGCCCGGCGAGCCCTGGCGGCCGTCAGCGCCCGCAGGAAGTCCCGTCCGCAGGGGGTGTCGACGTCGTCCAGCAGTAGCAGGCAGTTACGCGGCCGCCATCCGCGCGACCAGCCCTCCCGCAGATCCTCCAGAAGCGCCTCGCAGACGATCTGCGCGGCCAGCGGGAACCCGTCCTCGGTCTCGCCCGCCCGAAGCAGGCCCAGCGCGCCACCGGAGCCGAGGCGGTCGCGGTACCAGTCCATGGCCCTGCGCTCCAGGAGCTCCACCAGCCGCCGCCCCCGCGCCACCCGGTCGATCAGCCCGGCGACCACCGAGCCGACCGGCGGCACCGGCAGGACACCGCCGAGCAGGTCGAAGATCTCCTGAAGGGTCCTGGCGTTGTCCGGGATCCCGCGCCGGCCGCGGATGAGGTCGTAGAGCTTGCGCTCCGCCTCCTCCGGCTCCAGTTCGGGATCCAGGGAGAGCACCAGGTTTCCCAGCACCACCCGCGGCAGTTTGACGGGGGAGAACTGCGGCCACCGATCACCCATGACGCACTTGGCGATCTGCGCCGCCATTTCCCATGGCCGCATGCCGGGTTGCCGGGCGCAGTCGAAATGAAGGAAAGGCAATGAAAAGGAGGCCGCGGCGTTTTCCGCGACCTCCTTCAGGACGGTTGTCCGCCCGCTCCCACGCGGGCCGAGAAGCACGATGACGGGCAGCTCACCGATTCCCGGCCCGTTCTCACGGTCGAGGCACTCGCCGATCAGCCGCTCGCAGGAGGCCGTCAACTCGCTGCTCGCCATGTCTGCCCGCCTCCGGAGTTCTCCGGCCGACTGCGTCGGGGCCCACGATAAAAACCGTCACGCCCCCCGATGGCGTTCTGTTTTCAGCATAACCCACATTTCCGAGAAATGCTTTCACAGTCGGATATGGCTGGCGGTTTCGGTTTCTGTGGGACGGCGGCCGGGCTACCGGAGCTCACGCTTGAGGATCTTCCCGGTGGCGGTCATCGGCAGGGAGTCGCGGAACTCGATGATCCGCGGATACTTGTAGGCCGCCATGTTCTCCTTGCACCACTCCGACAGCTCCGGCTCGGTGACGGCCGCGCCGGGCGTGCGGATGATGTACGCCTTGATCTCCTCGCCGTGCGACTCGTGCGGCACCCCGACCACCGCGGCGAGGGAGACCGCCGGGTGCGTCATCAGCACCTCCTCCAGCTCACGCGGGTAGACGTTGAAACCACCCCGGATGATCATGTCCTTGGCGCGGTCGATGATCGAGTAGTAGCCGTCGGAGTCGCGGACGGCGATGTCGCCGGTGCGGAACCAGCCGTCCCGCATCGCCTCGGCGGTCGCCTCGGGCCGGTTGTAGTAGCCCTTCATCACGTTGTGGCCGCGGATCACGATCTCCCCGGGGCCCTCGCCCTCGATCGTCTTCCAGTCGGCGTCGACCAGCTTCATGTCCACGCCCCAGATCGGCGTGCCGATCGTGCCGGGCTTGGTCGGCCGGCCCGGCTGGTTGAAGCAGGCCACCGGAGAGGTCTCCGACAGGCCGTAGCCCTCCAGGATGCCGATGCCGAAAGTGGCCTCGAAGTCCCTGAGCACCTCCGCCGGGGAGGACGCGCCGCCCGCGACCGCCGCCCGGAGCGCGGTCGGCACCTCGTCGCCGTCGGCGTGGATCTTCGTCAGCATGCCCCAGTACATGGTCGGCACGCCCGCGAACAGGGTGATCTTCTCCGCGCGCATCAGCGCCAGCGCCTCACCCGGGTCGAAGCGCGGCATGAGCACGACGGTGCCGCGGCGCCGGAACCCGAGGTTCATCACGACGGTCTGGCCGAAGGAGTGGAACAGCGGCAGCGCCGCCAGGAACGCGTCGCCCTCGTCGCCCCGGGGGAACATCTCGTCCGACACCATGGCGTTGAGCACCATGTTCTGGTGGCTCAGCTCGGCGCCCTTCGGCTGGCCGGTGGTGCCGCTGGTGTAGAGGATCACCGCGGTGTCGTCCGGCGCGGTCTGCACGGTCTCGAACTCGCCCGACACACCGTCCAGCGCCGCCCACAGGGTCTCGCCGTACTCGGACTCGGTGGCGAACGCGGCGGCCGGCAGCACGAAGAAGTGCTCGGCCCCCGCCGCCCCCTCGAACCCCTCCCGGCCGCGCGCGCCCAGCGGCAGCTCCGGGGTGCCCTCGAAGCAGAACAGCGCCTTGGCCTCGGAGTCCTCCAGGTGGTAGGTGATCTCCCGCGACTGCAGGAGCACGTTGAGCGGCACGACCACCGCGCCGGCCTTGAGGATGCCGTAGTACACGAACGGGAAGTAGGGCAGGTTCGGGCAGGCCAGCGCGACCTTGTCGCCCCGGCCGATCCCGCGGGAGACCAGCAGGTTGGCGACCTGGTTGGCGATGGTGTCGACCAGGGAGTATGGAAGCCGCAGATCGCCGAAGACCAGAGCGGTGCGATCGGGCTGCTGCCGGGCGCTGTCCTCCAACACGATCGACAGATTGAGCATGGGCTTCCTCCTCCGGACAGGCTTCTGACGCGCCCATACTCGCAGTTCGGGATACCTGCCGGTAGGTAAGCGAGGTCACAAATTGACGGGAAATCGACGAAGGAGTATGCAGATGTGAGCCCGCTCACACGGGGGAAGCGAGCCGACACCGTCCGTATGCCGAAGGGTGCTGGCGCATGATGTACGACTACGTGATCGTGGGGGCCGGATCCGCCGGCTGCGTGCTGGCCGGCCGCCTCTCCGCCGACCCGGCGGTGACCGTGGCGCTCCTGGAGGCCGGCGGCCGGGACGACGCCTTCGAGGTCCGGGTTCCGGTCGCCTTCCCCAAGCTCTTCAAGACCTCCCGCGACTGGGACTTCTCCACCGTCGACCAGCCGGGCATGTCCGGCAGGCGGCTGTACTGGCCGCGCGGGCGGATGCTCGGCGGCTCCTCCTCGATGAACGCGCAGATGTGGGTGCGCGGCCACCGCGCCGACTACGACGGCTGGGACGTGCCCGGCTGGACCTACGACGAGGTCCTGCCGTACTTCCGGCGGGCCGAACGCCGCGTCGGCTCCAACCACGGCGGCGTGTACGGCACCGACGGCCCGATCGTCGTCTCCGAGTTACGCAGCCCCAATCCGGCCACCGCCGCGTTCCTGCGCGCCTGCGAGGAGACGGGGATCGCGCGCCTCCCCGAGCTGAACGGCCCCTCCAACGAGGGCTGCTGCCCCACCCCCGTCACGCAGGACCGCGGCCGGCGCTGCAGCGCCGCCGACGCCTACCTCGGACCCGCCGCGAAACGCCCCAACCTCACGATCCTGACCGCCGCCCCCGCCCGCCGCATCCTCATCGAGGACGGCCGCGCCGTCGGCGTCGAGTACGGCGACGGCGCGGTGGCGCGGGCCCGCCGGGAGGTGATCCTGTCGGCCGGGGTGATCGGCTCGCCCCACCTGCTCATGCTCTCCGGCGTGGGCGCCGCCGACGAGCTGTCCGCCCAGGGGATCGAGCCGGTCCACGACCTGCCCCAGGTCGGCCGCAACCTCCATGACCACCTGGCGTCGGCGATCATCCTGCACTGCCCCGAGCCGATCACCCTGACCGGTGCCGAGACCACCGGCAACCTGCTGCGCTTCCTGCTCGCCCGACGCGGCATGCTCACCTCCAACGTCGGCGAGGCCGTCGCCTTCATCCGGACCTCACCCGACGAGCCCGCCCCGGACATCGAGCTGGTCTTCGCCCCCGTCCCCTTCGTCGACCACGGCCTGACCCGTCCCAAGGGCCACGGCCTGACCATCGGCGCGATCCTGCTGCGGCCGGAGAGCCGGGGGCGGATCCGCCTCGACGGCCGCGACGTGGTGATCGACCCCGCCTACCTGTCGGCTCCGGCCGACGTCAGGCGGCTGGTGGCCGGGCTGCGCGCCGCCAAGGCGCTGTTCGCCACCGTGGCGCTCAAGCCGTACGCCGGACCGCCGATGGACCCCTACTGGGGCGCCGAGACAGACGAGGAACTCGCTCGCTGGATCCGCGAACGCGGCGAGACCCTCTACCATCCGGTGGGCACCTGCCGGATGGGGGCCGACGACGAGTCGGTGGTGGACCCGTCGCTGCGGGTCCGCGGCGTGGCGGGCCTCCGGGTCGCCGACGCCTCGGTCATGCCGACCATCAACCGGGGCCACACCCATGCCCCCACCGTCATGATCGCCGAACGGGCCGCCGACCTGATCGCCACCGCCTGAGTCCGCCCTGACAGGAACCGATGGGGCTGGGGCTTTTCCCACTTGAGGGCGTTTCCCTGTGTTTGGGCGGGTCGGTGGTTGCCGGGTTGGTGGGTGGTGCGCGCTGCGGTGGGTGGGTGTTCCGGCCGGCGTTGTGGTTGCTGTCTAGTGGTTTCCGGCCTTCGGCCTGGCCTCGGGCGCGGTGGTTTCTGGCGTTTTGAAGCCGGCCGGAACACCCACCCACCTCCGCGCCATGACTGACCGATTCGTACGGCCTGCTCGCCGTAGCTTCTTCCTTTCCGTCGGCCCATGGTTCCCGCCGCCGCTGAAGCGACCCTTGCTCCCGGTCGGGGGCGGGCCGCCGTAGCCTTGCGGCCACACTGACAGGGGAGAGCGCAGGGCCGGGCGCCGTAGCCGCTCGCTTTCGGGCCGCCCACGGTCCCCGCCCCTTCCCTTCGGCTTGTTCGGTATTGGATCTGAGCCTGGATTCGGTGGGCCCTTAGGGTTGCGGGCATGAGCAGTGCGCTGACAGATGTCGCTCCCGATGGACGTATGAGCCCCCTCCTCCTGGCCAACCGGAACGCCGCCGCCCTCTGGACGGCGCTCGCGCAGGCCCGTGGGAACGAGTTGGTTCAGCGGCCCGGCTTCGTCGGGGTGAGGGGAAGTGAACGCGGCGGGACGCGGATCCTGCTGCTCGGCCCGGACCCGGATGAGGGCGACCTCGCCGCGCTGACGGAGCTGGTCCGAAGCCGACGTGACGGCAAGGTGGTCGTCGAGGACCAGTTCGGCGCGGTCGACATGGGAGACCTGGGCCTGACCCCCCGCCGGTTGCCCGTCATGATCCGCGACACCGCTCCGCCGGGGAGTGCCGGCGGTACGTCCCCCTCGTCATCCGCCATGGAGGTCGTCCGAGCGGATTCGCCGGATCTGCTGGAGACCGTGGAGCGGGTCGTGGCCCACGGATTTCCGCTGAGCGGCTTCCTGCCATGGCATCCGGGCGAGGTCTTCCCCCGGACCATGCTGGAACGGCGGGACGTCGAGTTCTTTCTCATCACCAGGGACGGCGTGCCCGCCGGCGCCTGCATGGTGATCCTCGACGGCGCGGTCGGCGGCGTCTACTGGGTGACCACCCTGCCCGAGCACCGGTCCCGCGGGGTCGGGCGGGCGCTCATGCACGCCGTACTGGAACGGCTGTCCGGCCTCCCCGTCACCCTGACCGCGGCCACCGCCGGCAAGCCGCTCTACGACTCCCTGGGCTTCGACGTGATCACCCAGGCCACCTGGTGGTCCTGACCTCCCGGACCCGGCTCCTCTCCTTGCGGCCTGCCACTGAGGGAAGCGGACTCAGGGCGGTCGGCACGTAGGCGGCCGGAGACCCTCTCCTCGTAACGGCTTCACCTCGCAGGGCATCCGCTCCCTTCCCGTAACGAGCCGCGTCGGCTGACCGGGGTGCTCGCGGGGGAGGATTCTCGTGGCCGGAAGCTCGCTCCTGCCGATCCGCTGTTGACGAGGCCCGTAGCGTGCTATCCCCTGCGGAGGCGTCAGCGCGGCCCGCCGGGATCGCTCGCCGCGCTGTACGGGGTTCGGTTCACCGGTGTCGGACACGTCCGGAACCGTGGCATCAATCGAGACGGACCGGTTCGTCTTGACTAAGAAGCGATGTGCCTCCATACTCCTCTGTATCGAGACGAACCGTCTCGTCTTAAAAGTGGGGAGATCGCTGATGACCACCGGCGAACGGTTCATCACCGGAGCGTCGAATCCGGCTGGTCGATATGCGGGCCGAGAACGCCGGCTCCCTCCTCGTGAAGGAGTGCCGGGCCGGAGTACCTCGGCCCCGGGTTCCCGAGTCGAACCGTACGAGGCTCGCGAAGGCCGACCAGGTACGCAGTCATGTTTCGTCCGCGCTGACAAGAGGAGGTGGGGCACTCTGCGCACCCCCGCCCAACTGGCACTCAATCAGATCACCAAGCGCTACGGCACCCGCGTCGTTCTGGACCGGGTGTCGCTCACCGTCAAGCCCGGCGAGCGGCTCGGAGTGATCGGCGACAACGGATCGGGCAAGTCCACACTGCTCAAGCTCATGGCGGATGCCGAACGGCCGGACAACGGCGAGCTCGTGGTCGTCGCACCCGGCGGTGTCGGATACCTGCCGCAGTCGCTCGCGCTACCGTCGCACGCCACCGTCGCCGATGCCGTTGACCTGGCGCTCGCCGAGCTGCGTGGGCTCGAAGCCCGGATGCGGGCGGCCGAACGCTCGCTCGGCGTGGCGGGCAAGGAGGAGCCCGCGGCGATGCGTGCCTATGCGGAACTTGTGGCCGAGTTCGAGGCGCGGGGCGGTTACGAGGCCGACGTCCGCGTAGAGGTCGCACTGCACGGGCTCGGGCTGCCCGGGCTCGACCGGAGCCGCCCACTGGGCACGCTCTCCGGCGGCGAACGCTCCAGGCTCGCCCTGGCCGCCACGCTGGCGTCCGCTCCCGAACTGCTGTTGCTCGACGAGCCGACCAATGACCTGGACGATCAGGCCACGGCCTGGCTCGAACAGCGCCTGCTCGCCCACCGGGGCACGGTCGTGGCGATCACGCACGACCGGATGTTCCTGGATCGGGTGACCACCGCCATCCTCGAGGTGGCCGACGGGCAGGTGCGCCGCTACGGCGACGGGTATGCCGGATACCTCGCCGCCAAGACCGCCGAACGCGCCGCTCAGGCACGGGCCCACGAGGAATGGAAGACGGAGCTGGACCGGCATGCCACGCTGGTGGCGGCCAATGCGGGCCGGCTGGCCGCGATCCCGCGTAAGGCGGCCAAGGCGGGGATGGGCACCGGTACCTGGCGGGCGCGTTCACGCACCCACGGGGCCGCCGGCCGCATCCGGCAGTCCCAGCAGCGGTTGCGGTGGCTCACCGAGCACCCGGCGGTGCCGCCGCCCGAGCCGCTGCGCTTCACCACCATCCCCGCCACCGCGGGCGCCGCCGGGGACGAAGTGGCCACGCTCGACGGCGTGGTGGTGGCGGGACGGCTCTGCTTGGAATCCCTCACCATCCACGCCGGTGAGCGGCTGCTCGTCACCGGCCCGAACGGAGCGGGCAAGACCACTCTGATGCGGGTGCTCGCCGGAGAGCTGCGACCGGATGCGGGCGAGGTACGACGGGCCGGCCGGGTCGGGTTCTTCCGGCAGGACGGGCCGACCGGCGTGGCGAACCGGACCGTGCTGCAGGCCTACGCGCACGGGCGTCCCGGAAGCCCGGATGAGCACGCGGATGCGTTGCTCGCCTTGGGCCTGTTCCGGCCGTCCGACCTGGGGCTGCGCCTCGGGGAGCTGTCTCACGGGCAGCGGCGCCGGGTCGAGCTGGCACGGCTGGTGAGCGAGCCCGTGGACCTGATCCTGCTCGATGAGCCGACCAACCACCTGTCACCGATGCTCGTGGAGCAACTGGAGGAGGCTCTGGCGTCCTACCAGGGCGCGCTGGTCGTGGTCACGCACGATCGGCGTCTGCGGGCCACGTTCACCGGCACCCGCCTCGAACTGGCCGAGGGACGTCGGCGCTCACCGGCCCCGGGCACTCGGCGGGAATTCCCGGACGTATCGCGAGCCTGCCACGCGAGTCGGACAGGGGGAGGCGCCGTGGCGGAACACAAGGTCACGTCAGGGAGCGGGGGCAGGCTGAGCTCGACGTGACCGATTACGGCGCCCGGCCCTGCGCTCTCCCTTGTCAGTGTGGCCGCAAGGCTGCGGCGACTCGCCCCCGACCGGGAGCAAGGGTCGCTTCAGCGGCGGCGGGAACCATGGGCCGGGCGGAAAGGAAGAAGCTACGGCGAGCAGGCCGTACGAATCGGTCAGTCATGGCGCGGAGGTGGGTGGGTGTTCCGGCCGGCTTCAAAACGCCAGAAACCACCGCGCCCGAGGCCAGGCCGAAGGCCGGAAACCACCAGACAGCAACCACAACGCCGGCCGGAACACCCACCCACCGCAGCGCGCACCACCCACCAACCCGGCAACCACCGACCCGCCCAAACACAGGAAGACACCCCCCAACAGGGAAAAGCCCCAGCCTGAGCGGCCCGAAACACCCACCAACCCGGCAACCACCGACCCGCTCAAACACAGGGAAACGCCCTCAAGTGGGAAAACCCCCAGCCTGAGCGGCCCGAAACACCCACCGCAGCACGTACCAGCGACCCCCCAAGCCATCGACCCGGCGTGCATATGCCCCACGTCGGCGGGCGGAAGGCTGTCATGAGGGCGGCTTCTGTAAAGCCGTACGAACCCCGCGGGCCACCGTCCGTCACGCCGGGGCGGGACCCGTTGCCTCGGGGTTTCGGCCGTCCCGGTCTGGCCGACCGGAAGATCGTGTGGCAGGATCGAAAAACCGAACTCTGTTCTAGTGGAGGCTGGTGTGGCGGTTTCACCGGAAGATGCCGGTCCGTTGGACATCGCTTTCCCCGGGTCGTCGGCGGCGAGGGATGTTCGCGTCGCCGCGCGCCCGGCCGCCGCCGGTCCGCTTCGCTGAAACGGCGGGCCGTCCCGCGCCCCCCGAACCGCCTCCGCGCCGGCCTCGTCAACGGCGTCGAGCGCTTCACCTGCGACTTCTGACGACACTCCATTGACCCGATCAAGACCTGCGAAAATGATGGGCACTATGAGCGTGACGCCAGCCGAGCGGAAGCCGATCGTCTCCGCGAGCGACTTCGATCTTTCCGACTACGATTTCTGGGCCAGGCCCATGGCGGAGCGGGAGCACGCCTTCCGGTTGCTGCGCGAGCTTCCTCATCCGGCGTTCTACCAGGAGCCGGAGGTCTCCTTCGCGCCGCGCGGTCTCGGCTACTACGCGCTGGTCAAGCACGCCGACATCCTGGAGGCCAGCCGTACGCCCGAGGTCTTCTGCTCGGGGGACGGCGGGGCCACCAACATCCCGGACATGCCGCCGGAGTTCACCGAGTACTTCGGGTCCATGATCAACATGGACGACCCGCGGCACGCCCGGCTCCGCCGGATCGTCTCCCGGGCGTTCACCCCCAAGATGATCAAACAGTTCGAGGTCGACGTCGAGGCGGCCGCCGAGCGGATCGTGGACGACCTGATCGCCACCGGTCCGGGCTGCGACTTCGTCACCGAGGTCGCGGCCAAGCTCCCACTGAAGATCATCTGCGACATGATGGGCATCCCGGAGGACCGGTACGGCTTCGTCTTCGACCGCTCGAACGTGATCCTCGGAGGCTTCGACCCCGAGTACGGCGGCGGCGACGCGACATCGGTCGCCGAGAAGCTGCTCACCGCCGGGATGGAACTGCAGCAGCTCGTCCAGGACCTCGCCGCCTCGCGGGTCGAACAGCCCACCGGAGACCTCACCTCGTCGCTGGTCAACGCCAACATCGACGGCGAGAAGCTCACCGCGCAGGAGCTCGGTTCGTTCTTCATCCTGCTGGTCGTGGCCGGCAACGAGACCACCCGCAACGCCATCTCGCACGGCCTGCGCCTGCTCACCCGCAACCCCGACCAGCGCGCCCTGCTCCTCGCGGACCTCGACGGCCGCCTGCCCGGCGCGATGGAGGAGATCGTCCGCCTGGCCTCGCCGGTGAACTTCATGCGCCGGAAGGTGACGCGGGACCACGAGATGAACGGCCACCTCTACCGCGAGGGGGAGAAGGTGGTCCTTTACTACTGGGCGGCCAACCGCGACGAGAGCGTCTTCGCCGACCCGCTCCGCTTCGACATCACCCGCAGTCCCAACCCGCACGTGGGCTTCGGCGGGCCGGGCCCGCACTTCTGCCTCGGCGCCCACCTGGCCCGCCGCGAGATCACCGTGATGTTCCGCGAGCTGCTGCGCCGGGTGCCGAACATCGAGGGCGGCAGGCCCGAGCGCCTCTACTCCAGCTTCATCAACGGCATCAAGCACATGACCTGCGAGTTCTGACCCTGAAGACCCCGGGGGCCGGGGTCTTCAGGTCACGAGGCCGCGGGCTTGATCGACTTGAACACGGTGTTGATGTCGGGCAGCAGTTCCTTCTTGCTGTCCGGCACCGACATGTAGACGACCGAGGGCAGCTGGGCCCCGGTGTTCACGACCGCCACCACCACGGTGGTCTTCGTCTCCCCGGCGGTGATCTCGTAGGCGGCGAGCTGCGCCGGGTGCCCGCCGACCTTCAGCGTCTGCTGGGCGGTCTTGCGGGCGGTGTTGCCCTGGGGGAAGAACTTGCCGCGGGCTGCCGAGGCCACCGCGTTGATCACCGGGGCGAGCCTGCCCTCGACGTACTTGCTCTTCATCCGGGCCGAGAGCGGCCCGGACATCACCTGGGCGAACTGCGGCTTGCCCGCCGCGTCGGAGCCGGCGGGGACGTACTGGCGGGTGTCGAAGCCGTAGGAGGTCTGTACGGCCGGCCGCTGGTCCAGCCGCCAGGGGCCGCCGAGCCTGGGCACGCTGATCGCGGCGCCCTGGTCGACCAGGGCGCCGGAGACCGGGGACGCCTTGCCGGGGAAGCGCGGCAGGCGAGGCACCGAACCGCTCTTGGCGGGGTCCTTCGCGGCGGACGAGGGCTTGGTCTGCGGGGCGGCGGTCTCGTCCTCCTTGCCGGAGGCGAGCGGCCCGGCCAGGAACGCCCAGAGCACGACGCCGACCAGCGCGATCACGGCGGAGCCGGCGAGCGCGTAGATCCAGATCGGCCTGCCGCGGTCCTCAAGGTCGTCATCGTCGCCCATGGCCTGGTAGTTGTCACCGAAGACGGTGTCCCACAGCTCCTGCTGGCGCTCCGGCGGCGGGGTCTTCGGGCCGCTGATCTGGCCCGCCGTGACGAACGGCCGGTTGGGGTCGGAGGGGTCGCGGCTGAGGTGGCCGCCCGGCTGGCCTGGGCCCTGCCGGGGGTCGTGCTGAGGTCCGCCGTTGCCGCCGCCGGGGAAGGGGTGGCCGGGCCCGCCCTGACCGGGCATTCCCTGACCCGGCATTCCCTGCGGGGGCATTCCCTGGCCGGGGCCGTTCTGGCCGGGCGCGGGGTACGCCGGGGCCTCCGGCGGGGCGCCCGCCGCCTGGGGTCCGTTTCCCGCCGGGCCGCCGTCCGGGGACGGGCGGAAGGGGTCGCGGGTGCCGAACGGGTCGGGGTTGGACCGCGGGTCGCGGTTGAAAGGATCGTTGAAAGGATCAGGGTTGGACCGCGGGTCGCGGTTGAACGGGTCGGCGTCGGTGAGAGGGTCCCGCCGGCCGAAGGGGTCGGGGTTCGCGCCCGGAGGGTTGGTCGCCGAGGGGGAGTAGGCGGGCATCGCCGCGGTCGCGCCCGGCTCGGTGTGCCAGCCGGTGCCGGAGGGCTGGGATGCGGCGTCCCAGCCGCCGCTCTCGCCGGAGCCGTCCCGGGACGGGGGGCCGGTCCGCCACGGCTCGCCGCCCGAGGGGGAGCCGGGAGCCTGCGGGTCGGCCGGGGGTTGTGCGCCGAATGCCTGCTGCCAGGAGCCGCTGCCGGGCACGCCGGTCCGCCAGGAGTCGCCGCCGGGCTGCGAGCCGCCGTCCTGGCCGCCGGGCTGCCGCGCGTCCGGGGCCTGCCGGCCGGAGGACTGCGGGCCGGGGGCTGCTGGCGGAAGACGTCGTCGCCCTGCGCCATCGCGGCCTGCCAGCCGTTGCCGGGCGAGGTCTGCCCGGAGCCGCCGGCCTGGGAGACGTCCTGCGGGCGGGGCAGCCGCGGTCCGGTGCCGAGGGGGTCGTCCGCCCAGCTGGGAGGGTCGGCCGGCTGCGGCCATGCCGGGGGCAGGCTCGACTGGCTGGACTGCTCCGAAGCCATTGCTTCCGTACCTCCTGCGCGGGCGCCCGAATTGTGGGTATTGGGCATGGTCTCATGCGGGGCGGGATGGTTCCCAGGGAAACGGGAGAATCCTCCCCGGAACTGAAGGCCGGTGGGATCGGTCGGCGGGTCCTGCAACGGCAGGCCGGCCTCGGAGGGGTCCGGGCCCTGCCCCGGCTCGACTGAGTGTGCCACGGTGAGAAGAGTAAACGGGCGAGGCAGGTGAGGCCGTAACGGACGCATCGCCATCGGATCTCGGCCCGCCCGTATCCAGCGGTCCGGTCCATTGTGCCGGACCACGATCCCGGATGCCGGCGTTTCGCCGTGGACGAAGGTTCTCCGGGCCATGAACACGGCTTGCGAACTGCGATAGTCTTGACGTATGCGTGCCGCGGCCCTGCTGCTTACCGGGCCGCACCGGCCTTCCCGGGGCTAGACGCCCTGCCGGTGCGGCTGCCCTTCGCGTGAGCGCGAAGGGTTTTTCTATTGGGCCGGATGGGTCAGATCACCTACGCATACGTATACCGAGGGAAGATTGACGTGAGCGAGCGAGCCGACATCCAGAGCGACGAGCAGCACTACGACCCGCAGGCACTGCAGGCCAAGTGGCAGCGGCGGTGGGAGGAACTGCAGCCCTTCCGCGCCGACGACGACCCGGCCGACACCCGCGAGCGGCGTTACGTGCTCGACATGTTCCCCTACCCCTCGGGCGACCTGCACATGGGCCACGCCGAGGCGTTCGCCATCGGTGACGTGGTGGCGCGCTACTGGCTGCAGCGCGGCCACAACGTGATGCACCCCATCGGCTGGGACTCCTTCGGCCTGCCCGCCGAGAACGCCGCGATCAAGCGGAACGCCCACCCGGCCGAGTGGACCTACGCCAACATCGACACCCAGGCGAACTCCTTCAAGCGCTACGGGATCTCCTTCGACTGGTCTCGCCGCCTGCACACCAGCGACCCCGAGTACTACCGCTGGACCCAGTGGCTGTTCACCCGCTTCTTCGAGCGCGGCCTGGCCTACCGCAAGGGCGGCCTGGTCAACTGGTGCCCCGCCGACCAGACCGTGCTGGCCAACGAGCAGGTCAAGGACGGCCGGTGCGAGCGGTGCGGCGCCGAGGTGGTCCGCCGTGAGCTGACCCAGTGGTACTTCAAGATCACCGACTACGCCGACCGGCTGCTGGACGACATGACCCAGCTGGAGGGCGAGTGGCCCGAGCGCGTGCTGACCATGCAGCGCAACTGGATCGGCCGGTCCGAGGGCGCCGACGTCGACTTCGCGATCGAGGGCCGCGACGAGCCGGTCACCGTCTACACCACCCGCCCCGACACCCTGTACGGCGCGACCTTCTTCGTGGTCGCCCCGGACGCCCCGCTGGCCGAGGAGATCGTCTCCGAGGAGCAGCGGGAGGCGTTCGAGGCGTACCGCGCCGAGGTGGCCAAGCTGTCGGACATCGACCGGCTGTCCACCGAGAAGGAGAAGACCGGCGTCTTCCTGGGCCGCCACGCGATCAACCCGGTCACCGGCGAGCGCATGCCGGTCTGGGCGGCCGACTACGTGCTGTCCGACTACGGCCACGGCGCCATCATGGCCGTTCCCGCGCACGACCAGCGTGACCTGGACTTCGCCCGGGCCTTCGACCTGCCGGTCCAGGTCGTCGTGCACACCGGCCTGGCCGACCCGGGTGAGACCGGCGTCGCCACCGCGGGGGAGGGCACCCTGGTCAACTCCGGCCCGCTGGACGGGCTGAGCAAGGCCGAGGCGATCAAGAAGATCATCGAGGTGCTGGCCGGGCGCGGCACCGGCCGGGCCGCGGTCAACTTCCGGCTGCGCGACTGGCTGCTGTCACGCCAGCGCTTCTGGGGCTGCCCGATCCCGATCATCCACTGCCCGGACTGCGGCGAGGTGCCGGTCCCGGACGACCAGCTGCCGGTCACCCTGCCCGACATGCGCGGCGAGGCCCTGGCGCCCAAGGGCGTCTCCCCGCTGGCCTCGGCCGACGACTGGGTCACGGTCGCCTGTCCCAAGTGCGGCGGCTCCGCGCGGCGGGACACCGACACGATGGACACCTTCGTCGACTCCTCCTGGTACTTCCTGCGCTACGTGGACCCCTCCTACGAGGAGGGCCCGTTCGACGTGGAGAAGCTGCGTCTGTGGGGGCCGGTCGACCAGTACGTCGGCGGCGTCGAGCACGCGGTGCTGCACCTGCTGTACGCGCGGTTCTTCACCAAGGTCCTGCACGACATGGGCATGGTCGACTTCACCGAGCCCTTCCGGCGGCTGCTGAACCAGGGTCAGGTCATCAACCAGGGCAAGGCGATGTCGAAGTCGCTGGGCAACGGCGTCGACCTGGGCCAGCAGATCGACGCCTACGGCGTGGACGCCGTCCGGCTGACCGTGGTGTTCGCCGGTCCGCCGGAGGACGACATCGACTGGGCCGACGTCTCCCCGGCCGCGTCGCAGAAGTTCCTGGCCCGGGCGTTCCGCGTCATGGCCGAGGCCGGCGCGGCCTCTGCCCCCGGCGCCGACGTCTCCACCGGTGACCTGGAGCTGCGCCGGTTCACCCACCGGACCGTCGACGAGGTGACCAAGCTGGCCGAGTCCCACCGCTTCAACGTCGCGGTGGCCCGCCTGATGGAGCTGACGAGCGCGGCCCGCCGCGCCATCGACGCCGGTCCCGGCGCCGCCGACCCGGCGGTCCGCGAGGCGGCCGAGGCGCTGGCGGTCATGCTGTCGCTGGTCGCGCCGTACACCGCCGAGGAGGGTTGGGAGCGGCTGGGCCGCTCCGCGTCGGTGGCCAGGGCGGGCTGGCCGGTGGTCGACCCGGCACTGCTGGTCCAGGAGTCGGTCACCTGCGTGGTGCAGGTCGCGGGCAAGGTCCGCGACCGGCTGGAGGTCTCCCCGGAGATCTCCGAGGCCGAGCTGGAGGCGCTGGCGCTGGCCTCGGACAAGGTCCGAGCCTTCCTGGACGGCGACCCGCGCAAGGTCATCGTCCGCGCGCCGAAGCTGGTCAACATCGTCCCCTGAGGCTCCGGGGCGTCCGTACGGCGGATGCCTCCATTCCGGGGACCGGCGGCCTGCGGGCCGGACGGTCCCCGGCCGGCCCGGGCTCGCATCGAGCACGAAGGCGACCGGCGTGTGAAGCGGTCCCCGGGCGGCCGGACGCGTGTGAAGACGACCGGCACGTGAAAAGGAGCGGGCCCCGGTGGAGACCGGGGCCCGCTCTTCCGGGGAAGGGTCAGAGCTTGCGCAGCACCGCGACGACCTTGCCCAGGACGGTCGCCTCGTCGCCGGGGATCGGGTCGTAGTTCGGGTTGTGCGGGACCAGCCAGACGTGGCCGCCCTTGCGCTTGAAGGTCTTCACCGTGGCCTCGCCGTCGATCATCGCGGCGACCACGTCGCCGTTGTCGGCCACCGGCTGCTGGCGGACGACGACCCAGTCGCCGTCGGCGATGGCGGCCTCGATCATCGAGTCACCGGTCACCTGGAGCAGGAAGAGCGTGCCCTCGCCGACGAGCTGCTTGGGCAGGGCGAAGACGTCCTCGACGCTCTCCTCGGCGAGGATCGGGCCGCCGGCGGCGATCCGGCCGACGAGCGGGACATAGGCCGCGGTGGGGCGGCTGACGGTCTCCTGGGCGGCGTCCGGGTCCACCCACAGCACCGGCTCGCCGGGGAGGCGCACCTCGAGCGCGCGGGGACGGTGCGGGTCGCGGCGCAGGTAGCCCTTGCGCTGCAACGCCGTCAGCTGGTGCGACACGCTGGAGGTGCTGGTGAGCTGCACCGCCTCGCCGATCTCCCGCATGGACGGCGGATAACCGCGCTGCTGCACCGAGTCGCGGATGACCTCCAGGATCTTCCGCTGCCTGGGGGTGAGGCCGAGGGAGTCACGTCTGCGCACCGCCAGGTCGTTGACGGCCGAACCGTTCTCGTCGTGCTCGCTCATGCGATCTCCTTGCCTCCCGGTCTGTATTGCCCGTGTCGCACACAGCGACCGTACCGCCGTCGAAGATCATGTTCAAACAACTGTTCGAGTCTTCCTCGAAATGACCGACGGCGTGGTGTACAACATCGTACGGGAGTTCGATCGACATCGTGTTCGATTCACCGATCTTTCCTCGACGTGTGTTCGACCAGGTCGGAGGGGGTGGGGTCAATATGAAGACGACCGCGGCGGAGATGGCGGCGCGACGGTCCCGGCGGCGGCCCGGCCGCAGGCCCGGGCCGCCGGGGAACGTCCGATACCCTGGTGCGCCGGTCCGGCTCACCAGGCGGGGCAGGGCCGTCGTGCTGGCGGTCCTCACGCTCGTCACCCTGGGGGCGCTGTGGCTCGCTCCCCGTGTCGACGCGACCCTCGGGGTCGGCTATCCGGGGTGCGCCGACTCCTCGCGCGCCCCGGCCCCCGGCGACGCCGCGCCCTGGCGGGCGGCGCCGTGATCATCGCGATCGCCGCGGCGACGCGCCCCGGAGGGTGACGGCGCGCCCCGGCGCCCCGCCGGCCGCCGGGGCGCCAGGGCGCGACGGCGTCGTGGGTCGTGGGTCGTGAGGACGAAAAGGGGCAATGGGGGGTGTTACCACCGTGACCGGCGGGGCAGGAGGGGGAGACACGCCGAGGCGGCGCGCTGATCAGCGACTTCGGCGCGCGGGGTCCGGCTGACTTGCGTTCATGGTCCGACCCTCCTACCGTTGGACCACAACATCTAGTGGCTCCACCGGCGAAGCTCACCATAGATTGTGTTTTCGTTACCGCATTTCGACCTTTGGAAGATGTGCGCGAGCGCCCCTGCCATGGGATTTGCGGGACGCACGAGGCGAAACACAGGGTGCGGGGTCACGGCAGGCCAAGGAGGCGACCCGCGTGCACTGTCCGTTCTGTCGTCACCCTGACACGCGGGTCATCGACAGCCGGTCCACCGACGACGGCGGTGCCATCCGCCGCAGGCGCACGTGCCCCGAATGCGGCCGCAGGTTCACCACGCAGGAGACCGTCCTGCTCATGGTCAGCAAGCGCAGCGGGGTGACCGAGCCGTTCTTCCGGGACAAGGTGATCGCCGGAGTGCGGCGGGCCTGCCAGGGGCGTCCGGTGAGCGAGGACTCCCTCGCCCAGCTGGGCCAGCGGGTGGAGGAGAGCATCCGGGCGACGGGATCGGCCGAGATCGCGGCGCACGAGGTGGGGCTGGCGATCCTGGGCCCGCTGCGCGAGCTGGACGAGGTGGCGTATCTCCGGTTCGCCTCCGTCTACCGCGGCTTCGAGACCCTGGCCGACTTCGAGGCCGAGATCGAGCAGCTGCGCGCGGAACGCTCCGCCAAGCAGGACTGAATTCAAACCCCGGGCGCCGGGGGCCAGAGCGGCGCGTTGATGTGGTCCGACTCGTGGGTTCCGCGAAGCGGGGCCCCGGAAGGGGGAAGTCATGACGGAGACGGTCAGCGGTACGACCGCGGGCGGGGGCAAGCGGCTGCGCAAGGGGATGAAGATGAAGCGCATCTTCACCACCCCCGGGGTGCATCCCTACGACGAGGTGTCCTGGGAGCGCCGTGACGTCGTCATGACCAACTGGCGGGACGGCTCGATCAACTTCGAGCAGCGGGGCGTGGAGTTCCCCGAGTCCTGGTCGGTCAACGCCGCCAACATCGTGACCACCAAGTACTTCCGCGGCGCGGTGGGCACCCCGCAGCGCGAGTGGAGCCTCAAGCAGCTGGTCGACCGCGTGGTGGGCGTCTACACCAGGACCGCGGTGGAGAACGGCTACTTCGCCACCGACGAGGACGCCGAGATCTTCGACCACGAGCTCAAGCACGCCCTGGTCAACCAGGTCTTCAGCTTCAACTCGCCGGTGTGGTTCAACGTCGGCACCGCCTCGCCGCAGCAGGTGAGCGCCTGCTTCATCCTCGCCGTCGACGACACCATGGAGTCGATCCTCGACTGGTACAAGGAAGAGGGTGTGATCTTCAAGGGCGGTTCGGGCTCCGGCGTGAACCTCTCCCGGATCCGCTCCTCCAAGGAGCTGCTCTCCAGCGGCGGTACGGCCAGCGGCCCGGTCTCCTTCATGCGCGGCGCGGACGCCTCCGCGGGCACCATCAAGTCCGGCGGCGCGACCCGCCGCGCGGCCAAGATGGTCGTCCTGGACGTCGACCACCCCGACGTCGAGGAGTTCATCGAGACCAAGGCGCGCGAGGAGGACAAGGTCCGCGCGCTGCGCGACGCCGGGTTCGACATGGACCTGGGCGGCAAGGACATCGTCTCCGTCCAGTACCAGAACGCCAACAACTCGGTGCGCGTCTCCGACGAGTTCATGCGCGCGGTGGAGGACGGCGGCCGGTTCGGCCTGCGCGCCCGTCTCACCGGCGAGGTCATCGAGACGGTCGACGCCCGCGACCTGTTCCGCAAGATGGCCAAGGCCGCCTGGGAGTGCGCCGACCCGGGCGTCCAGTACGACGACACGATCAACGACTGGCACACCAGCCCCGAGACGGGCCGCATCACCGCCAGCAACCCGTGCTCGGAGTACCTCCACCTGGACAACTCCTCCTGCAACCTCGCCAGCATCAACCTGCTGAAGTTCCTGAAGGAAGACGACAGCTTCGACGTCGCGGCCTTCGTGAAGGTGACCGAGCTGGTCATCACCGCGATGGACGTCTCCATCACCTTCGCCGACTTCCCGACCGAGAAGATCGCCGAGACCACCCGCGCCTACCGCCAGCTCGGCATCGGCTACGCCAACCTCGGCGCGCTGCTCATGGCCACCGGCCACGCCTACGACTCCGAGGGCGGCCGGGCCATCGCCGGCGCCATCACCTCGCTGATGACCGGCGTCTCCTACCGCCGCAGCGCCGAGCTGGCCGGGGTCGTGGGACCGTACGACGGCTACGCCCGCAACACCGAGGCCCACAAGCGCGTCATGCGCAAGCACGCCGCGGCCAACGACGACCTGCGCACGCTGGAGGCCATGGACAAGGCCCTCCACGCCGAGGCGACCCGCCAGTGGGCCGAGTGCCTGAAGCTCGGCGAGAAGAACGGCTACCGCAACGCCCAGGCGTCGCTGCTGGCGCCCACCGGCACCATCGGCCTGATGATGGACTGCGACACCACCGGCATCGAGCCCGACCTCGCCCTGGTGAAGTTCAAGAAGCTCGTCGGCGGCGGTTCCATGCAGATCGTCAACCAGACGATCCCGCGGGCCCTGCGCCGTCTGGGCTACCAGGAGGAGCAGGTCGAGGCGATCGTCGAGTACATCGCCGCCAACGGCCACGTCGTGGACGCCCCGGGCCTGCGCCCCGAGCACTACGAGGTGTTCGACTGCGCCATGGGCGAGCGGGCGATCGCCCCCATGGGCCACGTCCGTATGATGGCCGCCGTACAGCCGTTCCTGTCCGGCGCCATCTCCAAGACGGTCAACCTGCCCGAGTCGGCCACGATCGAGGACATCGAGCAGGTCTACATGGCCGGCTGGAAACTCGGCCTCAAGGCCCTGGCGGTCTACCGCGACAACTGCAAGGTCGGCCAGCCGCTGTCGGCCGCGGGCAAGAAGCCCGAGGACAAGACGGCCGAGCAGCCCGCCGAGCAGGCCGCGCAGCCGCAGGTCCAGATCGTGGAGGTCGGCCGCCCGACCCGCCGCCGGATGCCGAACCAGCGCCCCAGCACCACCACCCGCTTCACCGTGGGCGGCGCCAAGGGCTACATGACCGCCTCGTCCTACCCCGACGACGGTCTCGGCGAGGTCTTCCTGAAGATGTCCAAGCAGGGCTCGACCCTCGCGGGCGTCATGGACGCCTTCTCGGTCGCCATCTCCATCGGCCTGCAGTACGGCGTGCCGCTGGAGACCTACGTCAGCAAGTTCGTCAACATGCGCTTCGACCCGGCGGGCATGACCGACGACCCGGACATCCGCATGGCCGCCTCGGTGATGGACTACATCTTCCGCCGCCTGGCGCTGGACTACCTGCCCTATGACGAGCGGGCCGCCCTGGGCATCTTCTCCGCCTCCGAGCGGGCCGCCCAGCAGCGCGGCGAGGACCCGGCCGCGCTGCACACCGCCGAGGTCATCGCCGAGCTGGCCACCTCGGCTCCGATCGAGCAGGCCAGGTCCGGTGAGGAGGCCGGCGCCGCGGAAGCCCCGGCGGCCGAGACCGGGCCGGAGCGCGGCGGCTCCCTGGAGTCCCACCAGGGCCGGACCGCCGACGCGCCGCTCTGCCTGACCTGCGGCACCAAGATGCGCCCGGCCGGCAGCTGCTACGTCTGCGAGGGCTGCGGCTCCACCAGCGGCTGCAGCTGATCACGGCGCCTCTTCGCGGAGGCGGAGGCGGGGGCGGTGCGCCCGGCGGACGGCCGGGCGCACCGCCCCCGCGTGTGAGCGGCGTGACGGGCGCCGGCGGTCGGCCGGCGCCCGTTCGCCTGACCGGGGGAGCGCGGCCTTCCGGGGCGCGGCGAGCTCCTCAGCGGCCGTCAGCCGCAGTTGTCCCAGGACGCCCGGCCGCCGGTCGCGATCTGGGACGCCTGGCCGCCGGTCGGGATCTGGGGGGCGCGGCCGCTGGACTTGATGATGCCCCAGTACTTCACGCAGTGGCCCTTGGCGTACAGCTTCACCGGGCCGGCGTAGTACTTGTACTTTCCCTCGGCGTGCTTTTCCACGGTCCGCATCGGCTCGCGCTTGATGCGCTTGGTCTGCACCTCCAGCCGGGCCATGGTGTAGGTGGCGCTGCCGATGAAGCTCGACTTGATGGTGGTCACGCAGTTGAAACCGGTCGAGCGGTTGTAGAGCAGGTAGACGCGGCCGTAGACCTTGCCGGTGGAGGTCTTGACCACCCGGCTGCCGTCGTTCACCCTGCCGAACCCGGCGCCGCAGACGCCCTCCGGGGTGTAGGAGGCCGCCACGGCGTACGCCGGGTTCGCCATGACCGCGCCCGCGGAGAGGGCTGCGGCGATGATGATCCTGCTTGTCGGCTTGAGCACTTACTCATCCCATCGTCTTGCGACGCTCGTCGTCCGGACGAGCCAGGGAGCGATCTTCCCCGTCGTTCGACGCGGGAAGATCAGGATTTGTTCGGGATGTCCGGCTTTATTTCATGACGGATTCCGGCCGGTTCGCCCGTCGGCCGAGACCGGCCGGACCGCTCCCGCAGCTCACGCCGACCTGGACCGATCCAGCGGGGACGGGTGGCCGACGGGCGCGGAAACACCCGGGAGCGGGGAGGCCGACGGGGGCGGCGCGCGCCGGAGACCGGGATGACCGGCTCCCCGGCGCGCGCCGGAGGATCACCGTACGGCGAAGCGGTCGAGCGCGGCGCGGATCTCGTCGCGCATGGTGTCGCTGCCGGTGTGGCCGGAGTCCTCGACGATGACCAGCTTCGCGTCCGGCCAGGCCTGGGCGAGCTCCCAGGCGGTGGAGACCGGGCTGCCCAGGTCGTGGCGGCCGTGGATCAGCACGCCCGGGATGCCGGCCAGCCGGTGCGCCTCCCGCAGCAGCACACCATCCTCCAGCCAGGCGTCGTGGGAGAAGTAGTGGGCGCAGATCCGGACGAACGCCAGCATCTCGTCGGACGGCCGGTCGCTGTAGGCGCCCTTCTTGCCGTTCGGCTCCATGGAGATCACCGCGTCCTCCCAGGCAAGCCAGTCGGTCGCCGCCCTGGCCCGCACCTCGGCGTCGGGGTGCTCCATGAGCCGGGCGTAGGCGGCGAGCAGGTCGCCGTCGCGGTCGGCCTCGGGGACGCCGGCCCGGAACCGGTCCCACGCCTCGGGGAAGAACCGGCCGACGCCCCGGTACAGCCAGTCGGTCTCCGAAGGCCGGGTCATGGTGACGGCGGGGATGACGATCTCCGACACCCGCTCGGGGTGGCGCTCGGCGTAGGCGAGGATGAGCGTGGATCCCCACGAGCCGCCGAACAGCAGCCAGCGGTCGATGCCCAGGTGCTCGCGCAGCCGTTCCATGTCGGCCAGCAGGTGCTCGGTGGTGTTGACGCTCATGTCGGCGGCGGGGTCGCTCGCGTGCGGGGTGCTGCGCCCGCAGCCGCGCTGGTCGAACAGGACGACCCGGTAACGCTCGGGGTCGAAGGAGCGGGGGTGGCGGGCCGAGGACCCCGCCCCGGGGCCGCCGTGCACGACGAGGGCGGGCTTCCCCTCGGGGTTGCCGTACACCTCCCAGTGGACGAGGTTGCCGTCGCCGACGTCGAGCATGCCGTGGTCGTAGGGCTCGATCGGAGCGGGGGGCCGGGTCATGTCGGATTCCCTTCGGTGATGCGCCGTACGGTGTGACGGCGCGGCTGGGCGAAGGATCCCGAAAATACAACAGTGCTGTTACATCAGGCGAGTGGATTTCCCCGTCCCGGGCCGGAGTCGCTCGGCACCCGCCCGCGTCACCTGATCGACGCCGACCGGACCGGTGCGGCCCGGGTCAGCGGGCCGTCCAGCGGCGGGTGACCTCCTCGGCGGTCGGCGGCGGGCCGGGCGGGGGAGGAGCCGAGGTCAGGCGCAGGGCGTCCAGCATCAGGGCGAGGTGGCGGCGCCGTATCTGCGCGGTGCGCTCCTCGTCGCCGAGGTGGAGGGCGGCGAGCTGGTCGAAGATCAGCGACATGTCGGAGGTGTTCAGGCCCGGCCGTACGGCACCCGCCCGGACGGCGCGGTCGAAGACCTGCTCGGCGAGCCCGCCGGCGCGGGCGGCCTCGCGCCCGAGATCCTCGGTCGGGGTGAAGGTCCCGGCGAGGTTGATCGTCAGGGAGTGGACGTCGGCGTCCACGACGCGCCGCATGAAACCGGCGAGCGCCTCCCACGGGTCGTCCTGGCCGGACAGGGCCGCCTCGGCCTCGGCGATGTAGGTCCGCAGGCCGTCGGAGCAGAGCTTACGCAGAAGGTCCTCCTTGCCGGCGTAGCGGCGGTAGAGCGCGCTGATGCCCACCCCCGCCCGCTCGGCCACCGCCGAGATCGGAGCGTCGGGGTCGGCGACGAAGACCGCCCGCGCCGCTTCGAGGATCACCTGGTCGTTCCGGGCAGCCTGGGCCTTGCGTCCGCTCATCGGGGCCGGTGTCGTCTCCATGTCTCCACTATAGTTACGGAACATAGTATTCCGTTCTGTGGACTGCGGCGGGTCGCCGGGGAGATCCGCGACGATTCCGGGAAGAGCGGCCCCGGGAGAACAGAAAGACCCGCACCAGGCGGGTCTTTCACTGGAGTCCCGGCGGGGGAGCACCCCTGCCTTCTCCCGGGCGGTCAGGCCGCCGGTGTGGGGCCGCTCGTGCGCGGGAAGAGCACGACGTTCCGTCCGGCGTAGGCGCGAAGGTCCACGACCTTGCCGTCCCCGGCGGTCCTGCGGTGCTTCGCGGAACGGATATCTCTGATCTTGAGCCGTGCGACCTGAGGTGGCACGACCGCAAGTCTCCTCATTGAGCCCCCCGGCGTGATGATTCCGTTACGCGAGTTGTCTACAGAGAATCGCGTAAAACCACTGTAAAGGGACGTTCAATAAGGGAGCATCCGGCCCGACGGGGTCCGCAGGTCCGGTTCGGTGCCGATGGTGCGGCGGCGCCGGTCGCGCGGCCTGATGGTCTTGCTGCGACGCATGGTCCGCCTCCTTTTTCCTCGCGCCCGGTGTGTCCGATATCACCCGGCATTCCCCTTCGCGGGCCCGCGTAAAAGGCTGGCTCGCACGGAAAGCCCGTGCGAGCCAACCTAGCCCCGTCATCCCCTCCGGATCAACCGGTTTGGTGGCGGAGAGAACCCGCGATCTTACGTGTGGTGACGCAGATCCGGTTCCAGGCGTTGATCGTCGCGATCGCCACCACGAGCGAGGCCAGGAGCGGCGGCTCGAAGTGCCGGGCCGCCTCCTCCCACACGTGGTCCGGCACCGCCTCCGGTCGGTCGCTGAGCCGGGTGGCCTCCTCGGTCAGGGCCAGCGCCGCCCGCTCGGCGTCGGTGTAGTACGGCGCCTCCCGCCAGGCGACCACCGAGAACAGCCGCTCGTCGCTCTCGCCGGCCTTCTTGGCCTCGTGGCTGTGCATGTCCACGCAGAAGCCGCAGCCGTTGATCTGGCTGGCCCGCAGCTTCACCAGCTCCAGCGTGGTCTTCGACAGGCCGCTGCGGTGGAGGTACTTCTCCAGGCCCCGCATGGCCTCGTAACCCTCGGGGGCCAGCTCGGCGACGTTCATCCGTTCCTTCATGGAATGCTCCTTAGTTTCTCCGGGTTCATCACGATGTAGATCTCGGTGATCCGGCCGCCGGCCGTGTTCAGCGCGTAGACGGCGGGCGTCGCGTCCCGCCGGGACCGCAGCAGCCCCGGCCAGCCGTTGACCATGACCGGCGCGAACCCGTGGGAGGACCCGTACCGCCTGGTGACCCCGAGCAGGAAACGGGCCACCCGGTCGGCGCCGCGGACGGGCCGCCTGGCCGCGGTGACCAGGCCGCCCCCGTCGCTGCGCAGCACCACGTCGGGGTCGAGCAGCTCCATCAGCGCGCCGATGTCGTCTCCGGCGCCGGCCCGGGCGAACGCCTCGACCACCCTGCGGTGCTCGGCGGCGTCCACCTCGAACCGGGGCGCCCGCGCCGCGACGTGCCGGCGGGCCCGGGCGGCGAGCTGGCGGCAGGCGGCCGGTGAGCGGCCCACGGCCCGGCCCACCTCGTCGAACGGCAGCCCGAACACGTCGTGCAGCACGAACGCGGTGCGCTCGGCCGGGCTGAGCGACTCCAGCACGACGAGCATCGCCATGCTCATCGACTCGTCCAGCGTCACCCGGTCGGCAGGGTCGCCCCCGTCCACCACCGGCTCGGGCAGCCACGGCCCGACGTACTCCTCCCGGCGCACCCGCGCCGAGCGCAGCACGTCCAGCGCGAGCCGGGAGACCGTGACCACCAGCCAGCCCGTGACGTCCCGGATCTCCGCGCGACCGACGCGGCCCAGCCGGAACCAGGCGTCCTGAACCACGTCCTCGGCCTCGTCGATGCTGCCGAGCAGGCCGTAGGCCACGCCCACCAGGCGGGGCCGGATGGCGGCGAACTCGGCGGCGAGATCTTCATCGGTCTTCACACATGGAGGACGGGACACCCTCCGAGTGTGTGACATCCACCGGGCGGCGCCGCCGCCGGAGCCCCCGGGAGGGCCGGAAGGCCCGGGGAAGATGGTGATTGCGCCCTCTTACGCGGCGTGTGTTGACTTACCATGACGGAGACGTGAAAGGGGCGGGGGTGAAGTGAACGTCATCGAGCCCACTCCCGTCCACGCCGCGGCCTGCGAGACCGTTTCCGAGCACTGGTGCGGCCGGGGCACGTGCCCCGTGGCCTGCAGCGACCCGGGCTGCTCCGTCTGCCATCCCGAGCCCGCCGGCCCGGTCATCGTCTTCCGCACGCGGCCCGCGGCCGCCCCCGGAATGCCGGCCTCCGCCTGACCCCGATCCCGCCCGGGCACGGGACGGAGCCCCGCGGGGGCGGGTCAATGTTCGACCGGCTTCGTCTGAGGCCGCCCCCGGGCGGGTAGACCCACGGCGATGACGCCGGTTTTCGGGGGGAGACATGGCTCGGTGTGAGGTCTGCGACAACGACTACGACATGTGCTTCGAGGTGCACGCCCAGGGGGCCGTGCACGTCTTCGACAGCTTCGAGTGCGCGATCAGCAGCATGGCTCCGGTCTGCGAGCACTGCGGCGTGCGGATCGTCGGGCACGGGGTGGAGGCCGACGGGCGCTGGTACTGCTGCGCGAACTGCGCCCGGCAGGAGGGCGCGGAGGCGATCGTGGACCGGGTCGGGGTCCCGGCCCAGCAGCGCGGCCGGTAGACCGCCGGTCGGCTACGGCGCCGGGCGCGGACGGGAGTCCTCCCCGGCGCCCGGAGCCGGCTCCCCCGGGCGTGGGCGCGGCGTCTCGGAGCGGAAGCTGTGGCCCAGTTCGGGCCCGAGGCCGTGGTAGTGCCGGAAGTTGTAGATCAACGGGCTCCAGGCGGTGGGATCGACGTGCTGGGTCCCGGGGATCACGATGTGCGGGGCGGCGTGCACCCGGAGCACCTCGGTCTCGATGATGAGGAACCGCCCGGCGGTGTCCGGCCGTACGCTCGTCGCCCGGGCCTCCAGCTGGAGCGGGCAGCCGGCCACGCGCGGCGGGCGGACCAGCTCGGAGGGTTCGGGGCACAGCCCCGCGGCGCCGAACTTGTCCGGCTCGAACCGGAACGCGTCTCGCTTCCGGGCGGGGATCGGGTCGCGCCCGGTCAGCGGCGCCAGACGTTCCACGGCCCGCCACTGCTCCGGTGAGGGGAGGCTGATCACGACGTCGGGGCGGACGGCGAGGTTGCACGCGCCCTGTCCATCGGCGCCCAGGCCCAGCACCACCGTCGAGCCCAGTGCCCACGCCGAGGACATCGGCGTGAGGTTGAACGTCCCGTCCTCGTTCTCGGTGGAGAGCAGGACCACGGGGGTGCCGAAGTACAGGATGTTCGGAGTGATCACCACGTGGGGGTGGTGCGGGCGGACGAGCGGCTCGTCATGGGTCGCGCTGTTCATGGTCCGACCGTAGGAACGGAACGTTTCGGCGCGTTCCGAACGGTTCCGCCCGCGCCGCCCTGCCTCGTCCCGCACCGGTCCTGATCAGCGGGCGGTCGCGGCGGGGTCGCCGAACGCGTACCGCGCCGGCGGCAGGACCGCCCGGGCGTCCGCGCCGCGGAACCACAGGCCGACCATGAACGCCATCGTCGCCTCCAGCAGCCCGGCGCGGTCCAGCCCGCCGCCCTCGACGGCCGCGCAGCCCAGGTCCTCGACCAGGGAACGCACTGTCGCGAGCGCTCCCGGGTCGTCCCCGCACAGCGGGACGGCCAGCCGTTCGCCGTCGAAGACGGGCGGCGTCATCCGCCAGACGTCCTCGTGGCACAGGTTGAACGCCTTGACGACACGGGCGCCGACGGCGATCTCCGCGACGCGCCGCGCCATCGAGGGGCCGCCTTCCGTGGTGAGGAAGAACTCCCCGGGAACCACGGAGTTGGTGCAGTCGATCAGCACGCGCCCGCGCAGCGCCCCGTCCGCCGCGCCGGCCGCCGCGAGGACGTCGGGCACCGCCTCCGCGCGTACGGCCAGCAGCACCGTCTCCCCGAACCCGGCGGCCTCGGCCCAGGTGCCCGCGCGGGCAGCCGGTCCGAGACGCTCCGCCAGGGCCGCGGCCTTCGCCGCGTCCCGGCCGCTCACCATGAGCTCGTGACCCGCGCGGGCCCAGTGCGTGCCGAGGGCGTCGGCCATGTTGCCCGCCCCCAGGATGCCGATGCGCATTCGTCCTCCCCTGTCGTCATGGCCGGGGCCCGGAGACCGGGCGTGATCCGGTCCGCGTGCCGTCCGGTCCGGCTCCGCGCCGCGGGCCGGTGGGAACGACCATAGGGAAGCCGTAAGGCACCGTTCGGTGTGCGACGGGACGCCATAATCGGGGACGTGGACGTGTTCCTCGCCGACTGCCGCGCACGGCTCGCCTTCGACCTGATCGGCAACACCTGGAACGCCGTCGTGCTGTGGGCACTGCGCTCCGGCCCGCGCAGGCCGGGGGAGCTGCGCGAGGAGATCGGCGGGATCAGCCCGAAGGTGCTCACCGAGACGCTCCGCAGGCTGGAGCACAACGGCCTCGTCGAACGGCGGGCCTACCCGGAGGCGCCCCCGCGGGTCGAGTACGGCCTGACCGACCTGGGGCGCAGCCTGGTGCCGCTGATCGGGGCGTTCGGGGAGTGGGCGTTCGAGCACGGCGACGACGTCCTCGCCGCACAGGACCGGGCCGAGGCCCTCACCCGCGAGCGTCCCGGCGACCCCCGTCCCCGGCCCGGCGCGGGTCTCCGCTAGCCGCGTCCGGCGGCGCGCGGGACGGCGGCCACGGCCTCCACCTCGACGGCCAGCTCGGGGGCGGCCAGGGCCGCGACCACCGCCAGCGACTGGGCGGGCCAGTCGCCGTCCGGGAACCACCTGCCGAACGCCTCGCCCATCGCCGCCCGGCAGCCCGGCAGGTGCTCGGTCCCCGCGACCATCGTGAACACCTTCACCAGGTGCGCCGGCGTCGCGCCGATCGATTCGAGCAGCAGCTCGATGTTGGCGTAGACCTGCCGCGCCTGGGACTCCGCGTCCGGGCCCACGAGGGTGCCGTCCGGCAGCACGCCGAGCTGCCCGGAGATCATCACCAGCTCGTGGCCCTCGGGCACCGTGGCCAGGTGGCTGTAGCGGCCGGTCGGGGCGGCCACGACGTCGGGGTTCCAGCGGCGGATCATCGGCTCTCCTCGCGTCCTGGTACGGCGGGCGCCGCCGTGCGGCGAACCCCCGGGTACGGCGAACGCCGCCCGAGGTCTCCGCGCGACGCCATCCGCCGCATCCTCCCATGCCGCCCGAATCATCCCGTCCGAGCACCTGTCCGGAACCCCCGTCCGGAACGCCTCGTCCGCCGCGTCCTCCCACGCCGCCCAGGTGTCCCGCGGGGCGTCGATCGCCGCGCCCTTCCCGCGGTCGCGGCGGAAGGGCGGCTCAGTCTCTCCGGGGCTCGTCCCGCCGGGCCACCAGGACGTCGTCGTGGCTCCCGGCCGGGCCCGCGGGCCCGCCGTCCGGGACGTCACGCGGATCCGCGGTGTCGCCCGGGGCGCTCCGCGGTCCGGGGGCGTCCCCGTCGGCGATCCCTCCCGCCTCCCCGGTGTCCCGCGGACCGCCGTACGGGTGCGCCCGCGGCCGGGCGGGGAACTCCGCGGTGTCCCCGCCGGGCGCCACCCGGCCGGCGCCTCCAGCCCCTGCGGAACCCGCGGAACCCGCGGAACCCGCGGAACCCGCGGGGCCGGCGGCCCCGGCGGTTCCGGAGGCCCCGGTGTCCCGGGCGGACTCCGGCTCGCGCAGCGCCGCGATGACGTCGTCGGCCTCCGCCTCGGCGGCGAAGTCCTGGGCGGCCTCGGCCTCCCGCCGCCTCATCACCAGCAGGTGGTCGACCGACAGGCGGCCCGCGCCGACGACCGCGAGGAGGACGGAGGCGGCGCCGAGCGCGACCACCAGGCTGACGTCCCCGCCGGTCAGCGGCAGGCCGTGCTCGCCGGTGGTCACGGCGAACACCGCGGCGGCCTCGGCGAACAGCACCAGCCCGCAGGCGGGCACCGCCAGCCCGGCCACCAGGAGCACCCCGCCGACGAGCTCGATCAGCATCGTCGCGGCGGCCCAGATCCCGGGCGCGGGCGCTCCCAGGGACGTGAACTGGTCATTGGTGGCGGTCAGGCCCGCCTCCAGCTTGTGCCAGCCGTTCGCGAAGAAGATCCCGCCCACTCCCAGCCTGGCGGCCAGGGCGGCGAGATCGCGGAGGGTTTGTCGCACGGTTCCTCATTCTGGGGAGATTCCGCGTTCCTGCCCATAGCTGACCGCGAGCGGGTTTCTCAAACGCCCGGCGCGCGGCCGGGAAAGCGCCTCCCGTCCCCCGGGGCCCGGCTCGAGCGCCTTGACCGGTCCGGCGGTCCCGGTCCCGGTCCCGGTCCCGGTCCCGGCCCCGGTCCCGGCCCCGGTCCCGGCCCCGGTCCCGGCCCCGGTCCCGGCCCCGGTCCCGGCCCCGGTCCCGGCCCCGGGCCGGTTCAGTCCGCGTCGTCCCGCCGGTCGCGCGGCACCAGCAGCGCCACGGCCGCGGCGGTGCCGGCCAGCAGGAGCAGGCTCACCAGGATCGTGGTGTGCAGGCCGGAGACGAAGGCGACGCGGGCGGCGTCCAGCAGCGCCGTACCGGTGTCGCCGCCGACCTCCCGCGCCACGTGCGCGGCGGCGGCGAGCGACTGGCGGGCCTCGTCCATCAGGGCGGGCGAGACGCCCGAGATCTGGGCCAGCGAGGGCGCGTAGACGAGGGTGGTGACCGTGCCGAGGATCGCCACGCCCAGGCCGGCGCCCAGTTCGTAGGCCGTCTCCTCGATCGCCGCGGCCCCGCCGGCGCGCTCCTCGGGGGCGGACGACATGATCGTGTCGGAGGCGGCCAGCAGGGTGACCTGGATG
The DNA here is from genome assembly GCF_050942225.1 of Streptosporangium sandarakinum. Lineage (NCBI taxonomy): Bacteria > Bacillati > Actinomycetota > Actinomycetes > Streptosporangiales > Streptosporangiaceae > Streptosporangium > Streptosporangium sandarakinum. The sequence continues at coordinate 6,128,926 of NZ_CP192034.1, read as the reverse complement.
CCGAAGCCGATCCCGACGAAGCAGAGCGCGAGGACCAGCGGGTGGCCCTCGGTACCCCAGGTGAGCGGGGGTATCAGCGACAGGGTGGTCAGCGCGAGCCCGCCGCTCATCGTGGCGCGCAGCCCGAACCAGCGCAGCAGCCGCGCGCCGGCCAGCCCGCCGGAGATGGCGGCGACCATCAGCGGCAGCATGCGGACCGCGGCTCCGAGCGGGCTGTCGCCGAGCACGAGCTGGAGGTACTGGGCGAGCATCAGCTCCAGGCCCACCAGGGCGAAGACGGTCAGCAGCACCGCGGTCACGCCGACGGAGAAGGCCCGCCGCCGGAACAGTTCGAGGTCGAGCAGGGGGAAGGGCAGCCTCCGCTGCCGGCGCACGAACCAGACCAGCAGCCCGGCCCCGCAGACGAACGCCGCGATCCCGGCCGGGTGGCCGGAGCCCGCCTCCTTCAGCCCGAAGGCCAGCGCGAGGATGCCCAGCACCGACAGCAGCGCGCTGGGCGCGTCCCACGGCTTCGGGTCGCGCGGGCGGCACTCGGGCAGCAGCCTGGCGGCGGCGGGCAGCAGCACCAGCAGGATCGGCACGTTGATCAGGAAGACGGCGCCCCACCAGAAGTGCTCGACGAGCAGGCCGCCGATGACCGGCCCCACCGCGGCCCCGGCCGCCGCGACCGCGCTCCACACGCCCAGCGCGAGCGCGCGCTCCCTGCGGTCGGTGAAGACCTGCCGGATGATGGACAGCGTGGCAGGCATGATCATGGCGCCGCCGACGCCCAGGAGCACCCGCGCGGAGATGAGGGCGAGCGGGGTCGGCGCGAAGGCGGCCGCGGCCGAGGCGACGCCGAAGACCAGGTAACCGGCGAGCACCAGGCGCTTGCGCCCGTGGCGGTCGCCGAGCGTGCCGAAGGTCAGCAGCAGCGGCGCGACCACCAGCGAGTAGGCGTCGATGATCCACAGCAGTTCCACCGAGCTGGGCTCCAGCGCGGCGGTCAGCGCCGGGACCGCGATGTGCAGGACGGTGGCGTCCACCGCGATCAGCAGCAGACTGAAACAGAGGAGGGCGAGGACCGACCAGCGGCTCGTCTCGCCCCGCCGATCCCCCTCGCGCCGCGAGGGCGCCACCGCGACCCTCATGGCGCTCATCGGCGGCGGGGGGTCTTGCCGGCCTGGACGAACATGCGACGCAGCTTAGGCGAAGTCGGGCACTGATTGAGTCGGCATCGGGGTATCGGTCCACGACGGCATGCTCACGGCGGCGCCGCCGGCCGGCGCGGGGCGGGCCGGCGCGCGCGACCTCTCTAGAGAGATACAGGCATGTGGCCGCCGTCTAGGCAAACGCCGTCTCCGCGCAGATCATGGCCATCGTGGCCGATGAGCGCGGGACCTGCGGCGAGCCCGGCGAGACACGTGACGCCCCCCGGACTCCCGGGGGCCGCGGCCGGTGAGAACGAGATCCGTGGAGAACGGAACCCCCCTGTCGACGGACCCCGGCGACCCGCGCGAGTGGTGCGTCCTGGCCGCGCGCCGGCTGGCCGAGGACCGGCCCGAGGACGCGCTGGAGGCCGCCCGCCGGGCGGTGGACCACGACCCGGGCGCCGAGCACGCGGCCGGGTGGGGCTACCGCCTGGCCAGCCTCGCGTTCGAACGGCTCGGCCGCTCCGCCGAGGCCGTCGCTGCCGCGGAGGAGGCCGTACGGCTGGCCCCGGGGTCCTGGGCGGCGCGGTTGCGGCTGGGCGCGGCCCTGCGGCACGTGCCCGGCCGCTGGCGGGAGTCGCGGGCGCAGGCGGCGCGGGCCGTGCGCTACGCGCCGCAGGAGCCCGACCCCCACGTCCTCGCCGGCGACCTCGCGCTGCTGCGCGGCGAGCACCGCGCCGCCGAGGGCGCCTATCGGGAGGCGCTGCGTCTGCTGGACGGGCACGCCGGGGCGAGGGTCGGCCTGGGACTCGCGCTGCTGCGCTGGGAGAGTCCCCGGGACCACCACGACCCGGCGTGGCCGGTGGATCCGCGCGAGACCGGGCGGGCGAGACGGGCCCTGGAGTCGTGGGCCAGGCAGACCCGCCTGCTGCTGGCCGCGGCGCTCGTCGCGGCGGCCGTCACGGCCTTCGGGACCGGCCTGACCACCTGGGCGGAGATCGGCGGCGGGGCCGTGCTCGCGGCCGTCGTGGCGATCACTCTCCGGCAGGCCCGCCGCGTCAGGCTCTGGCCCTACGTCCCCGGCATGCTCGCCCGGGACGTGTGGCTCGCGGCGTCCGTGTCGGTGACCCCGGTCGCGCTCGCCGCCTACGTCGCGGCGGTCGCCACCCTGCCGCGAGCCGTCTCCCGGTCCGCGGCGGGGGACCTCGACGGCACGTGGGCCGTCCTGGCCGGGACGGTCCTGCTCAACGGCGTCGCCGTGTTCGTGCTGCGCGTCCTGGCCGAGGCGTGGCGGGGACGGCCGGTCACCGCCCTGGCCCAGTTCGCCGCCGCCGGCGGGGATCGTACGGCCCGGCGTGCCGCCGACGTGACCCTGTGGCTGGTGGCGGGCCGCGCGTGGTCGGTGCTCGCCGCCGTCGCGGTGGCCGCCCGGATCACCGGGGAGCCGCGCTGGGCGGCGGTCGCGCCGGTGGTCCTGCTCGCGCCGGCCTGGGCGTACGGCGGGACCCGGCGATCGCGAAGCCCGCGAAGCCCGCGAAGTCAGCGAAGTCAGCGAAGTCAGCGAAGTCAGAGAAGCCCGGGAAGTCCGCACGGTCCGCGCGGTCTGCACGATTCGCGCGGCCCGCGCGGTCGGCGCCTTTCCGGCCGGGCGCACGGCGGCGACCGGTGGCTGGTGGCGGCGGCGGTCACGCTGGCCGCCGCGTCCGCGGCGCTCGGCGGGTCGGCGCTCCTGGCCGTGTACGGGCGTGGCCGGGCGGACGACCTGGCCTGGTGGTGCGGCGCGGGGGCGCTGGCGGCGTTCGCGGCGGTGTTCGCCGCCCGGTCGGCGCAGGCGTGGTGGCAGGGGTCGCCGGGTCCCTGGCGGGCGTCCCTGATCATGCACGACGGTCGCGGCGACCGCCTGCCGGGTGACGCCGGGCCCCCGGTCGGCCTCAGCGGCGACGTGCGCCGGGCCTTCACCCACGCCCGGGAGGTGGTGCTCTCCTGCGCCGCTCCCGGCGGGCCGCGCGCGCTCGCGGTCGGCGCGGTCGGCGCGATCGGGCCGGGCGGCGAGCTGCGCCTGATCGCCGCCGACGACGCGTGGGAGGTGGCCGAGCGGGATCCCCGGGTGGCGGTGTTCGCCGCCGACCCCGCGGAACGCGGGTTCTGGGTCGAGGTGCGCGGCATCGCGGTGGGCGACCCCGAGGCCGGCGTACTGCGCGTCACCCCCGAGCACGTCACGGTCGGCGAGTTCCCCGGACGCCACCAGGGCCGCGCCCGCGCCGGCTGAACGCCGGACCCCGGGCGCCGGGGCCGCGCCGTACGGGCTCAGCGCGGGCTCGGCACAGGCTCGATACGGGCTCAGCGCGGGCTCGGTACGGGCTCGGTACGAGAGCGCCGGGCGGGTCCGCGCGGGCTTGCCGGGCGGTGACATTCCCCTGCCGGTTTGCCGTGTCGCGTGGCGGGCAGGAGGCCGCCGCCCGGATCGTGGGGTTCATCCGGTCCCACCGCTTCGCCCGGTCGTGACCGAGCGGCGGCGTGGCGCGACGCTCAGGCGCGCGCGAACGCCTGTCCGGTGCGGTATAACCGGGTGGCAAACCGGGGAGGCGTGATGCGGGAACCCGACATGGCCCGGCCGGCGGGGCGCGCGGCGGCACGTGACGCGTTCGAGCAGGTGCGGATGCGATACTTCCGCCTCCGCCCTCCGCTGCGGCGGCTGATCCACGTCGCGGTCCTGGTCGCCGCGGCCGGGCTGGCGCTCGGCATGGGCTGGTCACTCCTCTTCGCGCTGCCCGCGACGATCGCCCTGCTCGGCTTCGTGTCGCTGGCCCTGCGCTACCCCCGCGCCGCCGCCACCGTGGCGGTCGTGGCCGCCTGGATGCTGACGCTGCCGATCTTCCAGGCCGTCTTCGGCGCCTCCGCGGCCCCGGTCGCGATGATGCTGCTGGCCCTGCCCGTGGCCGGCCTGGCGCACGTCGTCCGCTGGGTCCCCCCGTGGCTGACCACGCTCATGGCCCTGGCCGCGGCCGGGGTGGTGGCCGTCGCCGCGGGGACGGCCGTGCCGGGCGCCGCCGTATGGACCGCCTACGGCGCGGCCGCCGCGGTGCTGGTGTACCGCTTCGTCCAGGCGCGCCGGGCCAAGGCCGCGCTGGACGCCGCCGAGGGCGCGCGCGGCCGGGACGGGCCGAGCGGGCCGAACGGCTCCGCGGCCGGGAGGGGGGCCCGCCGGCCGCCGCGTCCGCCGGCCGTACCGCGCCGCCGCCGATCTCGGTGGAGCAGGCGCTCGGCGAGCTGGACGCCATGATCGGCCTGGCCCCGGTGAAGGAGCAGGTGCGCTCCGTCGCCGCCTCGATCGAGGCGGCCCGGCTGCGCAGGGAGGCCGGATACGCGACCGAGCCGCCGATGCGCCACTTCGTGTTCGCCGGTCCGCCGGGCACCGGCAAGACCAGCGTCGCCCGGACCGTCGCGAAGATCTTCTACGCCTTCGGCCTGCTGGAGACCCCGTACGTGGTGGAGGCCCAGCGGGCCGACCTGGTGGGGGAGTTCCTCGGCGCCACCGCGATCAAGACGAACGAGCTGGTCGACCGGGCGCTCGGCGGGGTGCTGTTCATCGACGAGGCATACGGCCTCATCAACTCCGGTGACGGCCAGCCCGACCGGTTCGGCGCCGAGGCCGTGCAGACGCTGCTCAAGCGGGCCGAGGACGACCGTGACCGGCTGATCATCATCCTGGCCGGATACGAGAAGGAGATGGCCGCCTTCCTGTCCTCCAACCCCGGGCTGTCCAGCCGGTTCGCGAGCCGGATCCACTTCCCCGGCTACGCGCCCGAGGAGCTGCTGAGCATCACCGAGCTGCTGCAGCGGGGACGCGGCGACCGGATGGCCGCGGACGCCGTGCCCGCGCTGCTCGCCCGGTTCGAGGACGTCCACCGGCGCGGGCTGGTCGACGAGCTGGGCAACGCCCGGTTCGCCCGCAGTCTCGTCGAGGCCGCCGCCCAGGCCCGCGACGTGCGCGTGGTGGGCGCGGGGGGCGCGCCGACCACCGAGGACCTGGTCACCGTCACCTCCGCCGACGTCACCAAGGCGTTCGACGAGCTGACCGCCCGCTACCACGGCTACCAGGCGGCCCCCAGCCTGGAGGAGGCGCTCGCCGACCTGGACCGGATGGCCGGCCTGGAGCCGGTCAAACAGCAGGTGCACGCGATCACCGCGCAGCTCAGGGTGGCGAGGATGCGCCAGGAGCGCGGCCTGCCGACCCCGCCGCAGATGCGGCACTTCGTCTTCACCGGCCCGCCCGGCACCGGCAAGACCACGGTGGCCCGCATCCTCGGCCGCATCTTCGCCGCGCTGGGCCTGCTCGCGCAGCCCGACGTGGTGGAGGCCCAGCGAGCCGACCTGGTGGGGCAGCACCTCGGCGCCACCGCGATCAAGACGAACGAGCTGGTCGACCGGGCGCTCGGCGGGGTGCTGTTCATCGACGAGGCCTACAGCCTGGTCAACGCGGGCTACGCCGGGGGCGACGCCTTCGGCACGGAGGCCGTGCAGACGCTGCTCAAGCGGGCCGAGGACGACCGTGACCGGCTGGTGGTCATCCTGGCCGGATACGAGGGCGAGATGGACCGCTTCCTGGCGACCAACCCCGGCCTGGCGAGCCGGTTCAACCAGCGGGTGCGGTTCCCCTCCTACGCGCCGGGCGAGCTCGCCGAGATCGCCGAGCTGCTCGCCCGCCGGGCCGGCGACCGTTTCGACGAGGCCGCCCGCCGGGACCTGGCGGAGGTCTTCACCTGGGTCTGCGACAACGGCCTGATCGACGGCCTGGGCAACGGCCGGTTCGCCCGCTCGTTGTTCGAGCGCGCCACGATGTGCCGTGACGTCCGGCTGGCCGCCCTCGACGGCACCGCCAGCGCCGAGGAGCTGACCACCATCACCGGCGCGGACCTGCGGGCCGCCGTCGACGAGCTCGCCGGCCGCTGACCCGCGCGCCGCCTCCCGGGGCCCGCTCCGGAGGTCGTCCCGGAGCCACGGCTCCGCCGGCCCGGACCCCGGACAGTCCGCCCGGACCTCGGACAGGCCGCCGGGACCCCGTCTTTCAAGCTCCGGCCAGGGGCTTCGCCGTACCCGGGTGGGCGCTTGACCGAGACCGCACCCCCGATTGAGCACGCAGCGTGTTCGTGTTGCTGCATTATGTAGCAGGATGGCTGTCGACGGCGCGGACCGCGGAGGGGGACGATGGCGGGATTCCTTTTCCGCAGGCTGCTCAACTACCTGGCGCTGATCGCCGTCGCCACGAGCCTGGCGTACGCGCTGGCGGCCACCGCGCTGAACCCGCGGGCCAACTACGAGGGCCGCAACCCGCCGATCCCGCCCGCGGTCGTCGACGCCCGCCTGGCGGAGCTGAACCTCGACGACCGCACGCCGCTGCCCGAGCGCTACCTGAGGTGGGCGAGCGGGGTCGTGCGCGGCGACTTCGGCCGGACGGTCACCGGCGGGTCGGTCAACCAGGACCTCGGGCGGCGGATCGGCGTCACCCTGCGGCTGATCACCGCCGGGCTGCTCCTCGGCAGCGTCACCGGCGTGCTCGTCGGGGCCTACGCGGCCGTCCGGCAGTACGGCCCGTTCGACCGGTTGGCGACCGGCGTGTCGTTCGCGGTGCTGGCCGTCCCCACGGTCGTGCTCGCCAACATCCTGATCATCGCCGCGGTCTGGTTCAACTACCTGGTGGGCGCCCACGTCCTCCTGGTCAGCGGCGAGGCGACGCCCGGCATGCCCGGCGGCTTCGCCGCGCAGGCGGCCGACCGCCTGCGGCACCTGGTCCTGCCCACGCTGTCGCTGTCGCTGGGCCTGGCCGCGGTCTACAGCCGCTACCAGCGCAACATGATGCTCGACGTGCTGGGGGCCGACTTCGTGCGCACGGCCATGGCCAAGGGGCTGCGCCGCCGTACCGCGCTGGTCAGGCACGCGCTGCGCACCGCGCTGATCCCGGCGGTCACCTACTTCGCCTTCACCTTCGGCGCTCTGCTGGTCGGCACGACCTTCACCGAGAAGATCTTCGGCTGGCACGGCATGGGGGAGCAGCTCGTCAACTCCATCTCCGCCAACGACGTCAACACCGTCGCGGCGATCAGCTGCTTCGCCGCCCTCGCGGTGCTGGCCGCCGCCCTGGCCTCCGATCTGATGCAGGCCGTCCTCGACCCGCGGGTCCGGATGGGGGCGGACCGATGAGCGTCACCGACGAGGAACTCGCCGAGCAGCGCGAGGCCGGGAACCGGCTCGGGGCGCCGTCGCGGCTGCGGGTGGTCGCGGGCCGCTTCTTCGGCTCGTTCCAGGGGCGGGCCGGGTTCGCGCTGCTGGCGCTGATGTTCCTGCTGGCCTTCGCCGGCCCGTTCCTCGGCCGGTGGAGCTACACCGACCGGGACTTCACCGCCTTCCTCGCGCCGCCTTCGGCCGACCACTGGTGGGGCACGCTGCAGACCGGCGCCGACGTGTACGCCGTCACGCTGCGCGGCATGCGGCGGTCACTGGTCGTCGGCCTGCTCGCCGCGGTCGTCGGCACCACGCTGGCGGCCGTGGTGGGCGCGTTCGCCGGATACTTCGCCGGATGGACCGACCGGGCGCTGACCTGGGCCACCGACCTGCTGCTGGTGCTCCCGGCCTTCCTGATCCTGGCGGTCATGTCGCCGCTCTTCGCGAGCGGCCAGTGGCCGCTGTTCGTGCTGGTGCTGGCGCTGTTCCTGTGGATGGTCACCTCCAAGATCGTGCGGGGCGTGACGATCTCGCTCCGGGAGCGGGAGTTCGTGCACGCGGCCCGGTTCATGGGGGTGCGGCCCACCACGGTCATCTTCCGGCACATCCTGCCGAACATGTCCTCGCTGCTGGTCGTGGACGCCACGCTCAACGTCAGCGCCGCGATCCTCACCGAGACCTCCCTGTCCTACTTCGGCTTCGGCATCCAGCCGCCCGACGTCTCGCTGGGCAGCCTCATCGCCGACGGCACCAGGACGGCCCTGTACGCCCCGTGGACGTTCTGGTTCTGCGCCGGGCTGCTGGTCGTGACGGTGCTCGCGGTCAACATGGTCGGCGACTCCCTGCGGGACGCCTTCGACCCCGCCTCCGGGAGGGGACGCCGATGAAGGGGTACGGCGGGCTGCGGGCGGAGTCGGCGGGCCGGCCCCGGACGGGCCGGGCGGCCCGGGACGACCCGGCGGAGCCGCCCGGCCCGGTGCTGGAGGTGACCGACCTCCACGTGACCTTCGGCGCGGGGGCCGGGGCGGTGCGCGCCGTACGGGGGGTGAGCTACGCCGTCCGGCCGGGAGAGGTGCTCGGCGTCGTCGGCGAGTCGGGGTCCGGCAAGTCGGTCACCTCGCTGGCCGTGATGGGCCTGCTGCCGCCGCACGCCCGCGTCACCGGCTCGGTGCGGCTGCACGGCCGGGAGATCCTCGGGGCGGACGAGAAGACCCTCTCGGCCGTCCGGGGCGGGACGATCTCGATGGTCTTCCAGGACCCGCTCTCCGCGCTCACCCCTGTCTACCGGGTGGGCGACCAGATCGCCGAGGCGGTCAGGATCCACCGGCGGGTGAGCCGGCGGGACGCCGCCCGGCGGGCCGTCGAGCTGCTCGACCTGGTCGGCATCCCCGACGCCGCGCGGCGCGCCCGGGCCTTCCCGCACGAGTTCTCCGGCGGCATGCGCCAGCGCGTCATGATCGCGATGGCGATCGCCAACGACCCCGACGTGCTCCTCTGCGACGAGCCCACCACCGCCCTCGACGTCACCGTCCAGGCCCAGGTGCTGGAGGTGCTGCGGCGGGCGCGGCGCGAGACCGGCGCGGCGATCGTGCTGATCACCCACGACCTGGGGGTGGTGGCCGGGTTCGCCGACCGGGTGATGGTCATGTACGCCGGGCGGCCCGTCGAGGCCGGGACGGTGGACGACGTCTACCTGCGGCCGCGCATGCCGTACACCGCGGGCCTGCTCGCCGCGGTCCCGCGCCTGGACGCCGCGGAGCGGCCCGTGCCGATCGAGGGGGCGCCGCCGTCGCCCGCGGCGCTGCCCCCGGCTGCCCGTTCGAGCCGCGCTGCCCCTGGCCGTCCCCGCCTGCTCCGTCGCCGAGCCCGCCCTGGAGCCGGTCGGCTCGCCCGGCCACCTGGCCGCGTGCATCCGCGCGGAGGAGATCGAGGCCGCGGGCGGGGCCCCGCTCGCGGTCCGCCCCCGGGCGCCCTCCCGGCGGAGACCGGCGCGGAGGTCGCGGCGGGCGTCCTTCCGGCGGCGGGTGTCCCTCCGGTGGCGGCGGGCGTCCCGGAGGCGCCCGGCGGGCGCGCGGCACCGCCGCCTCGGCGGGACCGCGAGGTGGTCCTCGCGGTGGACGGCCTGGTCAGGCACTACCCCCTGACGAAGGGGACGCTCCTGCGGCGGCGGATCGGTACGGTCCAGGCGGTGGACGGCGTCTCCTTCGACGTCCGGGAACGCGAGACGCTCGCGCTCGTCGGGGAGTCCGGCTGCGGCAAGACGACGACGCTGATGGAGATCCTGAGGCTGGCCAGGCCGCAGCGCGGCACGGTCACCGTGCTGGGCCGCGACACCGCGGCGCTGGGCGCCCGCGACCGGATGGCGATCCGGCGCGACCTGCAGGTCGTCTTCCAGGACCCGATGGCCTCGCTCGACCCCAGGATGACGGTCTACGACATCGTCGCCGAGCCGCTGCGCACCCACGGGGTCCGGCGGCCGGGACCGCGGGTCCGCGAGCTGCTGCGCCTGGTCGGCCTGGAACCCGGTCACGCCGCGCGCCACCCGCAGGACTTCTCCGGGGGGCAGCGCCAGCGCGTCGGCATCGCCCGCGCGCTCGCGCTGGAGCCCCGCCTGGTCGTACTGGACGAGCCGGTCTCCGCGCTCGACGTGTCGATCCGGGCGGGCGTGCTCGACCTCCTCGCGGACCTGAAGGCGCGGCTGGGCCTGTCCTACCTGTTCGTCGCGCACGACCTGGCCGTGGTCCGGCACCTCGCCGACCGGGTCGCGGTCATGTACCTCGGGGTGATCGCCGAGATCGGGCGGGTCGAGCGGGTCTACGCCGCGCCGCTGCACCCCTACACGCGCGCCCTGCTGTCGGCCGTCCCGGTGCCCGACCCCGGCGCGGAGCGCTCGCGCCGGCACATCCTGCTGGAGGGCGACCTGCCCAGCCCGGCCGACCCGCCCTCCGGCTGCCGGTTCCGCACCCGCTGCCCGCTGTTCCGAATGCTCAACGGGGCGGAGCAGGCACGGTGCGTGGGCGAGCGGCCCCCGCTCCGGATGCTCGACGACGACCACGCCGCCTCGTGCCACTTCGCGGAGAGATCCGGCGCCATATGAGGATGAAGGAGGAAGAAGCGTGACATCATTCCGGCGCGCGACCGCGTCCGCCGCCGTGCTGGCCACGGCCTGGACGCTCGCCCTGACCGGCTGCGCCGGCGGGCGGGGAGCCGGGCCGGGCGGGGACGACAAGGCCGCCCCGGTCCGCGCCTACGACATCAACCCCGTCCCGCGCGAGCGGATCAGGAACGGCGGGCGGCTCCGCTGGGGCCTCAACGAGTATCCGGCCAACTGGAACCTCAACCACGTCGACGGCAACTCCGCGATGGTCAAGAAGGTCATCGACGGGCTGATGCCCTCCGCCTTCCGCTCCGACGAGCAGGGCCACGTCTCGGCGAACACCGACTACGTGCTCTCCGGCGGGATCACCGCGCGCACCCCCAGGCAGGTCGTCACACTGCGGCTCAACCCCCGGGCCCGGTGGTCCGACGGAACCCCGGTCACCTGGGAGGACTACCGCGCCCAGTGGCGGGCGCTGAACGGCTCCGACCCCGCCTACCGCGTCGCCGGGACCACCGGCTACCAGGACATCCAGGACGTCGCCAGGGGCCGGGACGACCACGAGGTCGTCATCACCTTCGCCCGTCCCTTCGGCGACTGGCAGTCGCTGTTCGGGCCGCTGTACCCGAGGTCCACCAACGCCACCCCCCAGGCGTTCAACACCGCCTGGCTGAACCGCATCCCGGTGACCGCGGGCCCCTTCCGGCTCGGGTCGTTCGACCAGACCGCCAAGACCGTCACGCTCCTCAGGGACGACCGCTGGTGGGGTGACCGGGCCAAGCTGGACCAGATCATCTTCCAGGCCATGGAGAGCGACGCGCTGGTCGGCGCGTTCAGCAACGGCGAGCTGGACACCTTCGACGTCGGCCCGTCCGCGCCCGACTACATGCGGGCCCGGAGCACCCCGGACGCGGTCGTACGGCAGGCCGCCGGACCGGACTTCCGGCACATCACGATGAACGGCGAGAGCGCGGCGCTCTCCGACGTCCGGGTGCGCCGGGCCGTCGCGATGGGCATCGACCGGCAGGTCATCGCCCGGTCCGACCTGCAGGGCCTCGACTGGCCCATCACCCTGCTGGGCAACCACTTCCTGATGAACACCCAGGAGGGCTACCGCGACAACGCCGGGAGGGTCGGCGTCTACGACCCCGCCGAGGCCGGGCGGCTGCTGGACGCCGCCGGATGGCGGCTGTCCGGCCAGACCCGCCGCAAGGACGGCCGCGACCTGACCCTGCGCTTCGTCGTGCCGTCCGGCCTGCAGCTCACCAAGTCCGAGGCCGAGCTCGTGCAGAGCATGCTCGCCCGGATCGGCGTCGGGGTCGCCATCCAGTCGGTGCCCAGCGACGACTACTTCACGAGATACATCATCCCCGGCAACTACGACGTCACCGCGTTCTCCTACGTGGGCACCCCCTTCCCCGTCTCCAGCGGCTACGGCCAGTACGCCGACGCGTCCAAGGACGCCGCGGGGCACCTCCAGTGGAACGCCAACCTGGGCCGCATCGGCTCCCCCCGGATCGACGCCGCCATGCAGAAGGCGACCGCCGAACTCGACCCGGAGCGGGCGCTGGCCGCCACCAACGCCGCCGACCGGCTGATCTGGGAGGAGGTCAACGTGCTGACGCTCTACCAGCGCCCGCAGAACGTCGCGGTCGGCCGCGACGTGGCCAACTACGGCGCCCGTGGCTTCTACGACCTGCGCTACCAGGACATCGGCTTCACCCGCTGATCCCGCGCCCGCGCGGGAGTCCCGGCATACGCTCCCGTGCCCGGTGCCGGGGCCGGGGCCGGACCGTCGTGCGTCACGGCGGCGGGCCCGCACGGTCCGGCCACCGCCGCCCCTTTCGCCGGGACGGTGGTGTAGAACCTGATCCATGTCTGTTTCCGTAACATGGCCGCAGGCGCTCGCCTGGCGGCTGAGGCGGCAGTTCGTCGACCCGGTGGCCGGCCCGGACGCGGTCTCGGTGGTCCGCCGCCTGACCGGGGTGCAGGCGCAGGTGGCCTCCTCGGCCGAGCTGGCCGTGGCCGTACGGCACGCCGCCCCCCGCCCCGGTGAGATCGACGACGCCCTGTGGCGCGACCGCACCCTGGTGAAGACGTGGACGGCGCGCGGCACCCTGCACCTGGTCCCCGCCGACGAGCTGGCCGCCCACACCGCGGTCCTCGGCTCCTTCCGCCACTGGGAGAAGGGGTCCTGGCAGCGGGGCCACGGTGTCGGCGCCGCCGAGGTCGCCGCCATCCTGGAGGCGGTCCCCGCGGCGCTCGCGGGCCGCGCCCTCACCCGCGAGGAGCTGGTCGAGGCGGTCATCGCGGCCACCGGCGACGCCCACCTGCGGGAGGCGCTCACGTCCGGCTGGGGCGCTCTGCTGAAACCGCTGAGCTTCCTCGGTGAGCTCTGCTACGGCCCGCCGCGCGCGGGCCGGGTGACCTTCGTCAGCCCCCGCGACTGGCTGGCCGGGCACCGGCCCGGATCGCTCCCGCCCGAGGAGGCCGGTGTGCGGCTGGTCCGCTCCTTCCTCGGCGCGCACGGTCCCGCCACCCCCGAGGCATTCGACGCCTGGCTCTACCGCGGGGGCGCCCGCAAGGCGGCGCTGCGCGGCTGGTTCGGCGAACTCGCCCCCGAGCTGGCCGAGGTCGAGGTCGAGGGCCGGCCGATGACGATCCTCGCCGAGCACCTCGACGACCTGGCCGCGACCGCCCCCACCGCCGGGGTCCACCTGCTGCCCGGTTTCGACCAGTACATCCTGGGCGCTCCGCGCGACCTCACGCCGCTCCTGCCCGCGGCGGCCCGGCCGAAGGTCAGCCGGGCGGCCGGCTGGATCTCCCCTGTCGTGGTCCATCAGGGCCGGGTGGCCGGGGTCTGGGAGGCGAAGGACGGCGGGATCGTCCTCGACCTCTTCGAGGACGTGCCCGCCGCCCCCCTGGCCGCCGCGGTCGAACGCGTCGAAGCCCTGCTGCGGCGGGACCGGCCCGGCGCCTGAGCCGCGGCACGCCCGGCCACCCCGGCGCCCCGCCGTCGGGGCGCCGGTCACAGCGGTTCGGTGAACGCCCAGCCGCGTGCCAGCAGGGCGTCGACCGCCTCGACGGCCCGCTCCAGCCGCGCGGCCGGCGGGCCGGACGCCACCACGTGCGGCAGCCCCCGCGCGCGGAGCTCCTCGCGGAAGCGGGCGTCCATCCGGTGCCGGACCGCCTCGCCGTCCCGCCAGCCGTCCTGCTCGAACGGCACGTCCTCCACCGAGGTGTGGATCCACAGGTCGTGCCGGGCGCGCGGGTGAACGGCGCAGGCCGTCCCGAGGTAGCGCTCGTGCCACAGCGAGGTGGCGAACGCGTCGGTGTCGCACACCAGCAGCGGAGAGCCCACGCGGGCGGCGGCGTCCTCCCACGCGAGCTGGCGGTCGGCGATCTCCGCGAACTCCGCCGTCTCCCACTCCAGGTCGTCCAGCCACGGCTCCGGAAGCCCGGCCGCCTTCGCCCGGCGGCGGGCCAGGGCGAGCTTCTCCTCGCAGTACGTCCTGCCGTACTCGGGGACCCAGCGGGTCGCCGCCCAGGGTCCGCCCCGGGCGGCGTAATGAGCGGCCAGGTCCCTGGCCAGGGTGGTGGTGCCGCTGGACTCGGCGCCGACGACCACCACGCGGCGGGCCAGGTGGCCACGGACCGCCGGGGACAGCCATGGCCAGCACGCCACCGGGTCGTTCCTGACCATCGTTCCGCTCACCGGGAACCGCTCCCGGGCCGCGTCGACGCTCACGTGGACGGCGCCGAACCGGCGGGCCAGCTCCGCGCCGTACTCCTCCGAGGAGAAGACCGCGTCGATCCGCGGGACGGTACCGTGCGCCAGGGCGAGCGCGTGACGGAACACCGCCACGTGCGCGGCCCAGATCTCCGGATCGCCGTAGTCGATCTCGACGTCGTCGACCACCGGGGCGATCGTCACGCCGGGCTGCGGGTGGGCCTCGCGCAGCCAGGCGGCGCGCAACGCCAGCGGGACGCTCTCGGCCGACGAGGCGGCCACCACCACGCTCACCCGGGCGCACCGGGCCGCCGCGGTGTCGACGAGGTGGTGGTGGCCCATGTGCGGGGGGTAGAACTTGCCGATCACCAGCCCGTGGGCGAAGACCCCGGGCACGTCGCCCGCCCCGCTCACATCACCCGGACCGCTCGCCCCGCTCACGCCGTCACCGGAACCGGCCGGGCCGCGAGCTCTCCGCGCCAGGCCCGCAGGCCCGAGACGCAGAGCGCGAGGAAGACCACGTACAGGACGGCGGTGAGGTGCAGCCCCTTGTAGGCGTAGAGCGGGATGTAGATCAGGTCGGCCGCGATCCACAGCCACCACGACTCCACGAGCTTGCGGGTCTGCCCGTAGGTGGCCGTCAGCGACAGCGCGGTGGTCAGCGCGTCCCAGAAGGGCACGGTGGAGTCGGTCCAGGTTGCGAGGGCGACGGTGAGCACGGCGGTGGCGGCGGCGCCGCAGACGGCCAGCGCGGCCCACTCGGCCCGGCGGGTCCGGCGCACCGCGGGGCGGGTGCGGCCCGCCCCGCCGTACATCCACTGCCACCAGCCGTACGCGCCGAGCGCCACGTAGAGGACCTGCAGGGCCGCGTCGGCGTACAGCCCGACGGCCAGGAACACCAGTCCCAGCAGGATCACGTTGGCGATCCCGATCGGCCAGTTGGCGATGTGCTGGCGGGCCACCAGCCAGACCGTGAGGATGCCGCTGGCGAAGCCCAGCAGCTCGGCCCAGCTGGTCGGCGTCCCGGCGAGGGTGAAGGCGGGCTGGAGGAGGGGGTCCAGCAGTTCGGCGAGGGACATGCGATCTCCTTTATCGTCTATATGACGATAAAGGGTCGGTGAAGACGGAACCAGACCCGGTCCCCGGGGCGCAGCTGCGCGGCCACGGGCAGGTCGGCCGAAGCGACGACGGCGATGACCGGATAGCCGCCGGTCGGGGGATGGTCGGCGAGGAAGACGATCGGCTGGCCGCTCGGCGGCACCTGCACCGCCCCGGCCACCATTCCCTCGCTGGGCAGCTCATCGTCGCGGACGCGCCGCAGGGCCGTCCCCGTCAGCCGTACGCCCACCCGGTTGCTGTGCCGGCTCACCTGGTACGGCGCGGCGCACAGCGCCTCCAGCGCGTCCGGGGCGAACCAGTCGTCGCGGGGGCCGGGAAGCACCCGCAGCACGCCCCGCGGGACCGGAGGCGGCGGGGCGGCGTCGACGACGATCGGCGGCAGGCCGGCGGCCGGTCCCAGAGGCAGGCGCAGCCCCGGGGCCAGCGGCGCCGGGCCCAGGCCGGAGAGCGCGTCGGTCGAGCGGCTGCCCAGGACGGCCGGCACGTCGAGGCCGCCGCGGACCGCGACGTAGGTGCGCAGCCCCGCGGTGGGCGTGCCCACCCGCAGCTCGCCGCCGGACGGCACCCACACCGGCGCGTACGGCCCCGCCGCTCCGGGCCGCTCCGGGGACCCCGGCCCTTCGGAACCGTCCGCGCCCTCGGGGAGGCGGAGCGTGAGAGGGCAGGGCGCCCCGGTGACGGCGACCCAGGCCCCGGCGGGGAACCGCAGGCAGGCGCCGCCGAAGGTCAGCTCGATCCCGGCGGCGTCCTCGGGGTTGCCGACCAGCCGGTTGGCCAGCCGCAGGCTCGGCGCGTCCGCGGCGCCGGAGCACGGCACCCCGAGGTGGCCGAGGCCGGGGCGGCCCAGGTCCTGCACGGTGGCGTACGGGCCGGGCGCAACCACCTCGACCACGCGGGGGACGGGATCCGCCTCCGGACTCATCCCCGCACCGCCCGGAAGCGGACCCGGGTGCCGGGGGTGAGCAGCGCGGGCGGGTCGGCGGCCGTGTCCCACACGACCAGGGAAGAGCGGCCGAGCAGCCGCCAGCCGCCCGGCGAGGCCGCGGGGTAGACGGCCGAGTACGGGCCGGCGATCGCCACCGCCCCGGCGGGCACCGAGGTCCGGGGCGTGGAGAGGCGCGGCACGTGCAGCGCCGGGTCCAGCCCGGTGAGGTAGGCGAAACCCGGGGCGAACCCCAGCCAGCCCACCACCAGCTCCACGCCGGTGTGCCGCTCGACCACCTCCCGGACCGGCAGCCCGCTCAGCTCGGCCACGTCGGCGAGGTCGGGGCCGTCGTAGACCACCGGGACCGTCACCGTCCCGCGCGCGCCGGAGGGGGCCGGGGCGGCGTCGCATGCCGTGCCCAGCAGCAGGGACAGCCGGGCCCGCAGCGCGGCCGGGTCGGCGCCCGGGGCGACGACGAGGACGGTGGCGGGGCCGGGCACGATCTCGGTCACCCCCGCCGGGCGGCGTTCCCGCAGCAGGGCGTCCAGCCGGTGGGAGACCTCCAGAGAGCCGGTCTCCACCAGCAGGGCGGACTCCCCGGCCCGGCGGATCACCGCCCGGTCGCCGGAGCCCGGCCGGGACGTCATCCGGCCATCCGGCGGGCCGGGCCGGCCGGCCGTACCCGCGCCGCGCCCGGACCGGTGGACCGCGTCGCCGGCGGAGTCCTCACCGGAACGCCCGCAGCGTCACCCCGGCGGCCTCCAGCGCCTCGCGGACGGCCCGCGCCAGCGCCACCGCGCCGGGGGTGTCGCCGTGCACGCAGATGGACCGGGCGTCCACCGCCACCTCCGAGCCGTCGGCCGCGGTGACCGTCCCGGCCGTCGCCATCCGCACGGCGCGGGCCGCGACCGCGGCGGGGTCGTGCAGCACCGCGCCGGGGGAGCGACGGGGGACCAGCGTTCCGGCCGGGGTGTAGGCGCGGTCGGCGAACGCCTCGGTGACGGTGGCCAGGCCCGCGCGGGCCGCGACGGCGTGGACGGCCGAGCCGGGCAGCGTGAGCACCGGCAGGCCCGGGTCGTAGTCGGCCACGGCCGCCACGACGGCCTCGGCCTGCTCGCTGTCACGGCAGATCCGGTTGTACAGCGCGCCGTGCGGCTTGACGTAGGTGACCCGGCCGCCCATCGCCCTGGCGATCCCGTCCACCGCGGCGAGCTGGTACAGCACCTCGGCGCACAGATCCTCGGGGTCGACCTCCATCTCACGCCGCCCGAAGCCGGCCAGGTCGCGGTAGGACACCTGGGCGCCGATGGCCACCCCCCGGTCGACCGCGGCCGCGCAGGTGCGGCGGATCGTGCGGGGGTCACCGGCGTGGAAGCCGCAGGCGATGTTCGCGCTGGTCACGATGTCCAGCAGGGCCATGTCGTCGCCCAGCGACCAGATGCCGAACCCCTCGCCGAGGTCGGCGTTCAGGTCGATCACCGCGCCGGTCGCCGCGCGGGTCACCACGGCCCTCCCGTCCCCGGCGGCTCGTCGGGGATGTCGGCGATGTCGTCGAGGGCGACGGCGAGCTCCTCCGGGTCGTCGCCGATCCGCTCGACGATCTCCATCAGCACGTGCAGCACGTCGTGCCGGTCGTGGCCCAGGTCCAGCAGCCGCTGCGCGGCCTCCCACAGCTGCGGGGGGTCGCCCTCCCACAGCCGGGCGGCGATCTCCTCGTGCCAGGCGAGGTGCTCGTCGCGGTCGGGCCGGCGCCGCTCGTCCGCGTGGTCGATCTCCAGCAGGATCCGCCGGTCGGCGTCGTCGGCCGGGTTGAGCCGGTCGAGCTTGATCTCGCCGTGCGTGCCCTGCAGGAAGGGGAACGCGAAGACGCGCCGGGCCAGCGCCGACAGGTCGCCGTCCGGCAGCAGCCTCTCCAGCAGGTCGCGGTCGATGCCGAAGGTGGTCGGGTCGCGGTAGGCCTCGGCGAACTTCCCCGTCGCCTCCCAGATCCCGTCCAGCGTGGCGCGCAGGCCCTCATCCGGCAGCCCGGTCCGGCGGGCCGCGAAGCGCGCCCAGGCGCTGAGCACGTACGGCACCGCCTCCTGCTCGGCCGGGCTGAGCATCACCTTGCGCGGCAGCCAGTCGAGCAGGAACGCCTCGCACTTGGCCGGGCTGACCCGCAGGGGACGCCCGAAGTCCTGGTCACAGCCGTAGTCGATGATGTGGTCGGCGCACCGCGAGGCCGCCGACGGGTCCGACAGGTGCTCGGCCGCGTCGGAGGACAGGAACTCCGCGGCGAGCATCGCCCGGCGGTCGCGGCTGTAGGGGGCCTCGCTGTGCAGCGGGGCCGGGCGCTTGCGGCCGGGCGGCAACGCCTTGATCCGGGAACGGGCGAAGGCGTGGTAGGCGCTGTAGCTGTCGCTGACCGGCGCGGTCGTCCTGCGGTCGCCGTACTCGGCGGTGGCCTTCATGGCCGACTCCAGCAGCGCCCGCGCCTGCTGCGGCTCGATCTCCTCGAACCGGAGCATCGGGTTGGCCTCGGCCTCGGCCCGGGCCTGCTCCAGCAGCTTGTCGACGTGCGAGGAGACCCAGGCGTCGCGGGCGATGCCCCGCATGTTGTAGTCGACGACCATGACCAGCGCGTGCGGCTCCTCGGCGGCCTCGGCCCCGCGGTAGCCGAAGGTGCACACGACGGTGTCCTGGTCGCCGTAGGCGTCGCGGGAGACGTAGCAGCCGGTGGGCTTGACCGCGCCCAGCCGGTCGGCCCAGCGGGGCCTGGCCACGTCGCGCTCGATGAGCGCCAGCGCCGCGCCCTCGGCCTTGGCGGCCTGGCGGGCCGTGCCGAGATAGGCCAGCGCGATCAGCAGGGTCAGCGCGGCGGGGGAGCCGGCCTTGGCGGCGTAGTCGACCAGTCCCTCGCCGAGGACCTGCTCGGCGTCGCCGCCCTTCAGGCGGCGCCCCCACCAGGCCCCGACCATGTCGGAGACCATGAGCTCGGCGTCCAGAGGGCTGCGTACGGCCAGCAGTTCGCGCGCGGCCACCAGCATCTCGGAGAACACCTCGTCAGGAGACCGGCTCTCGCGGGGGTCTCGACGGTGTCGCCGGCTCAAGCGACCTCCCCCATCCGCCGGATCCCGGTGCCGCCGCACTGATCGGTTCGCTCGCTCACGCCCCAACCCTCTCGCATTCCCGGGCCAAACGGTGCGTAGGACGCGCTCCGGTGATCTCGATGTTACCGAGGACTTCGGGGCGGCGGCGCGGAGTTGACGAGCGCGAGCAGATGCTCGCGGGCGACGCGTTCCACCACCTCGGGCGTCGCGTCGATCCCCAGATGCTCCGCGCAGGCGCGGACGTCGGCCACGCACCTGCTGACGGTGCCGAGGGGAACGGTGAGGAACTCATCGGCCAGGCGGGCGCTCACCGGATCGTGGAGCTTCGTTGCGCCGTCGGCGAGATGGGTGACCAGAGCGGACATGTATGTCGCATTCCTCCGGGTTCCCGGGGCAAACCCCCGGACGGACGACGGGGACGTGCGTTCTCATTCCACAGCTTATCGCGTGAGTGTCAACCCCAGATGCCGCCCGGCATGTTCGGGTTGACACGGATTCTGACAGATTTGCGAGACCGCGGAGTAAACGAATGTCCCCGAAGAGGGAGCCAAATCGGGATTGAGTCAGTAGCCTGATCTTGTTCGGGGCGCGCGCGGGGTCGAGGTGGACGGTTGTCGGGACGGTCCGGCTTGATCCTGCTAGGGTCCTGGCGGCATACGGAGGTGGACGCGGAGGGGAACGGCGCCACCATTCGGCTTCGGCGGAATGCTGGTCGGGCGATGCCCGTGCTGGGAACCCGGCGCGTCAGCGTGCGGGCCCGGTCCCGGACCGGGGAGGGCCCGCGGGATGCGCGCTTCGCCGCATCTTGGGCGGGGCTTCCGTCCGCACGCACCCATCGCCGATGATGTACTGCAGATCCGGTCCCCCGGAGCTGCGCTACGCCGATTCGCAAGTTTGGAGATGTGCCTCGTGGGAGACCCTGGCACGCGACGGAGGTGCCGACCATGAGCGCCGAAACCTCCGTGCCCCGTCCCCGGGAGTCGGGTGTGGACATCTCGGACTCCGGACTGCTCCATGGCCTGTTGTCGCAGTCGCCCTTCGCCTTCGCGTTCTTCGGCCCCGACGGCCGCTTCCACCGGGTGGACGAGGTCTTCGCCGACGTGGTCGGTCTTCCCGCCGAGCGGCTGGTCGGCCGGACGCCGGGCGAGCTGCTCCCGGCCGACCTCACCGCGCTCCTGGAGAGCGCGGTCCGCGACGTCGTCGCGGGCGCCGACGTCGAGACCGACCAGCGGATCCGGGTACGCGCGGCTGACGGCGGCACCCGCCACTGGTCGCTGACCTTCTCCCCGGTCCACGACGACAAGGACGCGCTGCGCGCGGTCTGCCTGGTCGGGGTGGACGTCACCGGCAGCCGGCAGGTCGAGGAGGACCTGCGGCGCAGCGAGGAGCGCTACCGCTCGCTGGTGGAGGCCCAGTCGCAGCTCGTGTGGATCACCTCGCCGAGCGGCGCCGTCGTGGAGGACGCGCCGCAGTGGCGGGCCATCACCGGCCAGGGCCTGGAGGAGTATCTCGCCCACGGCTGGCTGGAGGCCGTCCACCCCGACGACCGCCCGCACACCGAGGAGGCGTGGCGCGAGGCGCTGCGCGGCCGGACCATGTTCGAGTGGAGCTACCGCGTCCGCACCCGCGCCAGCGGCTACCGCCACTTCGAGGTGCGCGCGGTCCCCATCATCCGGCACGGCCGGGTGGTCGAGTGGGTCGGCGCCAACACCGACGTCACCCCGCAGCGCGAGGCCGAGGAGATGCGCGGCCGCCTCACCGACCAGCTCGGCGCCGCCGCGCTGCGCACCGCCCGTCTCCAGGGCGCCACCGCGATGCTCGCCGAGGCGCTCACCGTCGAGCAGGTGGTCCAGGTCATCATCGACGTGGGCCGTACGGCGGTGGCGGCGGACCGGTCCGCGGTGGCCCTGCTCGACGTCGACCGGGCCGCCCTGAAGCTGGTCAACAACGGCGGCATCCCCGATGTCCCCGGCGCGCCGGGGGAGGAGATCCCGCTGGCGCACTCCAGCGTGATGACCATGGCCGTCAACAGCCGCCGCCCGGTCTTCGCCGAGTCTCCCGAGAGCCTGCGCGCCCAGCTCGTCGAGGCCGGGGGCGACGAGGAGCTCATCTCCGGGTTCATCGCGCACAGCGACGAGCGGGCCTGGGTGGGGCTGCCGCTGCTGGCCGCCGGCCGCGCGCTCGGCGCCCTGCGGTTCTCCTTCACCCGTCCCCAGAAGATCTCCCAGGAGGACGGCGTCTTCCTGGAGGCGCTGGCCGGCCAGTGCGCGCTCGCCGTCGAGCGCGCCACGCTGTTCGAGCGCGAGCACCGCACCGCCGAGACGCTCCAGCGCAGCCTGCTGCCCGACCGCCTGCCGGTGGTGCGGGGCCTGGTGCTGGC
Organism: Streptosporangium sandarakinum; assembly: GCF_050942225.1. Taxonomy (NCBI): domain Bacteria; kingdom Bacillati; phylum Actinomycetota; class Actinomycetes; order Streptosporangiales; family Streptosporangiaceae; genus Streptosporangium; species Streptosporangium sandarakinum. The sequence goes on along the minus strand of NZ_CP192034.1, from coordinate 6,107,234 downwards.
CCAGCGGTTCCGCTCGGGCAGCCGCCACGTCCAGGTCGGCGGCGACTGGTACGACGCCTTCGTCCTGCAGGACGGCAGGGTCGCGGCGGTGGTCGGTGACGTCATGGGCAAGGGCGTCAAGGCCGCGGCCGGCATGGGCCGGATCCGCAACGCCATGCGGGCCCTGGCGCTGACCAACCCGCCGCCCGCGGCCGTCCTTACCGGCCTGGACCGGGTGTTCGAGGCGACCGAGGAGGAGGAGCAGGTCACCACCCTCGCCTACATGGTCGTCGAGCCCGGCACGGGAGAGGGCACGCTGGCCCTGGCCGGACACCCGCCGCCCCTGCTGGTCTCACCCCAGGGCGTGCCGATCCTGTGCGACGGCGAGCCGGGCACCCCGCTCGGCTGGCCGACGAGCCGCAGGCAGTTCCGGTTCTGCGTGCCGCCCGGCCACACCGCGGTCCTGTACTCCGACGGCCTGGTGGAGAACCGCAAGCGCGGACTGGACGCGGGACTCGCCGATCTGTGCTCCGTCGTGACCGAAGCGCCTCCTGAGGTCGTGGGAAGTCCTCACATGTTGCTCGACTTCCTCGTTGATCGCATGTTGGCGGGATATGAGCAGGATGACGACGTCACGGTGCTGGCGATCCACGTCCCGCCAGCCACGAAGAGTGACTGAATGAAACAGTCATAACGGTTGCTTTCGGGTATCGGTGGCGCGCTTACGTACGCACTACTCTCTTGGTCGGCCTAGGGTGGAGGACAACCGCCAGGAGGCGGCCGTATGGATCACGGTGTCATGTCACAATGCTTGACAGGTGCGTCGCGGTTCGCGCGGCCTCGTCCAGCACAACCAGAGGTATTCGCCCCTAGCGGGCATCTGGGTCCATTCTCGTCACGCTTTCCTTCGAGAGGTGTTCGTGTCGCCTGCAAGTTCGACTCGCTCGAAGCCATCCGAGCTGAACGAGCCCGTCATTCAGCAGCTGATGGAGCGGGGACGCTCGCAGGGGTTCCTCGAGTCCGAGGATGTCCGCAAGGCCGTCGAGGAAGCGGACATTCCGATGGCGCAGGTCGCTGGGATCCTGCGCAACCTCAGCAAAGAGGGCATCACCGTACGGTTGACTGCTGAGGACTCCAAGGCTCCCAAGAAGTCCCGGACTCCGGCCAAGCGCCGTACCCCCGCCGCCCCCGCCCCCGTCAAGAAGACCAAGACCGCCGCCGCGGCCAAGGAGCAGCCGGAGACCGTCACCGCGGTCGTCGGCGGCTCCGAGCCCGCTCCCGCGGCCAAGAAGCCCGCGCCGCCGGCCAAGAAGGCCGCCCCGACGGCGAAGAAGCCCGTGCCCGCGCAGCCCAAGCGGCCCACCGCCGAGGCGGTCACGCCCAAGCCCGAGCCGAAGCCCAAGTCCGCCGGCGCCGAGGACGACGAGGTCATCGACCTTGAGGACGTCGAGATCGAGGACTTCGACCTGGAGGTCGAGGAAGTCGAGGAGGTCGAGGTCGAGGCGGAGGGCGACGCCGAGCCCGAGGCCGAGGTCGAGACCGAGGAGCCCAAGGGCGAGACCCTCGGGCAGAACGAGGACGAGGTCCTCATCCTCTCCGATGACGACGACGACGCCCCCGTGCCGCAGGTCGCCGCCGCCGGCGCCACCGCCGACCCGGTCAAGGACTACCTCAAGCAGATCGGCAAGGTCCCCCTGCTCAACGCCGAGCAGGAGGTGGAGCTGGCCAAGCGCATCGAGGCCGGCCTGTTCGCCGAGGAGCAGCTCGCCACCGACGGCGAGGTGCTCCCGGTGGACGTCCGCGCCGAGCTGGAGTGGATCGCCGAGGACGGCCGCCGGGCCAAGAACCACCTGCTGGAGGCCAACCTCCGCCTGGTGGTCTCGCTGGCCAAGCGCTACACCGGCCGCGGCATGCTGTTCCTGGACCTCATCCAGGAGGGCAACCTCGGCCTGATCCGCGCGGTGGAGAAGTTCGACTACACCAAGGGCTACAAGTTCTCCACCTACGCCACCTGGTGGATCCGGCAGGCGATCACCCGGGCCATGGCCGACCAGGCGCGGACCATCCGCATCCCGGTCCACATGGTCGAGGTGATCAACAAGCTGGCCCGCGTGCAGCGGCAGATGCTGCAGGACCTCGGCCGTGAGCCCACGCCCGAGGAACTGGCCCGCGAGCTCGACATGACCCCCGAGAAGGTCGTCGAGGTCCAGAAGTACGGCCGCGAGCCGATCTCCCTGCACACCCCCCTGGGTGAGGAGGGCGACAGCGAGTTCGGTGACCTCATCGAGGACTCCGAGGCGATCGTCCCGGCCGACGCGGTCAGCTTCACGCTCCTGCAGGAGCAGCTGCACTCGGTGCTCGACACGCTGTCGGAGCGCGAGGCGGGCGTGGTGTCCATGCGGTTCGGCCTGACCGACGGTCAGCCCAAGACGCTCGACGAGATCGGCAAGGTCTACGGCGTGACGCGCGAGCGCATCCGGCAGATCGAGTCCAAGACCATGTCGAAGCTGCGTCACCCGTCCCGGTCGCAGGTCCTGCGCGACTACCTCGACTGATCCGGCCGGAAGACCGACGCGAGGGGGCCCACGCCGTACGGCGTGGGCCCCTCGTCGTGTCGGAACCTGTCGGAACCTAGTGGAACCTCCCGGAACCGTCGTCTCGCGTAATGGCCGAACGGCGGGCCGGCGCGGGTGTGAGCGCGTCAGGCGTCCTTGCGCCGCGAGCCTCCTCGCCGTGTCACGGGCCGTCGTCTCGTGGGACGGCCGAACGGCGGGACGGCGCGGGCGTGTCAGGCCCCGTCGCGTGCGGCGACGTCGAGGACCCATGGCCGCCCGGCGGCCGGTTCGGGGCCGAGCACGACGTCGTGGCCCATGCCGTCCAGCACCTTCACCAGCTCCTCCGGCGTCCCCGGGTCGTCGCCCGACTCCAGCAGCGAGCGGGCGACCGCCCCCCGGGTGGCCTTCGCCATGTGGCTGATGACCCTGCCGTTCCTGAGCACACGCACCGCGACCGCCCGGCCACCCGGACGCCAGGCCGGCGCGTAGGTGCCGGAGCGGAGGTCGACGACCAGGCCGGGTTCGGCGTCGAGGAGCGGGGTCACCGGGCGGCGCCACCAGGCCGCGAGGCCGCCGAGCGGCGGCAGCCGTACGCCCATGGACAGCCGGTAGGACGGGATCCGGTCGGCGGGCCGCAGCAGGCCCCACAGGCCGGAGAAGATCACCAGGTTCCGGGCCGCCCGGTCCGCGGCCCCGGGGGACAGCGTGGCGAGGCCGAGATTGTCGTAGAGCACGCCGGTGTAGAGCTCGGCGGCCGGCAGCGTGGGCGCGGTCCGCAGCATGAGATTCTTGCCGATCTCGCCGAGCAGTCCCGGCGACAGACCGAGTACCGCCTGCGCCCGGGGACCCTCGCACAGGGTGATGAGCGCGGACAGGACGGCCTCCCGCGACGGGTTCAGCGACGGGAAGCTCAGCCGGGACGGGTCGAGGGCGGGACCGTCGGCGGGCTCGGCCTTCCCCTCCGACGGCGGCAGCAGGATCAGCACAGTCGCCGAGCGTAGTGGGCCGGACGTCTGTGGGTGTGAGGGGTGGGTCACCGCATGGCCGTGGCACCACGTGCGTGGTGCCACGGCCATGGACGGGTGAGAGCGCGTTCCCCACCCCGGTGTGCCCGGGGGAGGGCGGCGCGGTGGATATATCGGATCAAGCCAGAGCCGGACGCCTGGCCCGGCCGCCGGACGGGCGGTGGGAAGGCGCCGTGGTGGGGCGATATCACTACCGGCTCCCGTCGGCTTCTAGCGTTCGTTGTCTTTCGCGGTCGCAGAGGTGTCGCTGAGGCGCGCCGACTCGTCCTGGATGTCGGCGCCCTTGTCGCGCAGCACGGCCACGTGCTGACGCCCGTGGTGGGCGCAGAACAGCAGCTCTCCGCCCGCGGGCAGGGTCGCGCGGATGTAGGCCTGTGCGCCGCACCGGTCGCAACGGTCCGCGGCCGTCAGCTGCTTGGTGGGGGCGAGAATTCCAGTCACGTATCGCCTTTCAGGTCATCCCCGAGTGGAGGGATCTGGCGTCAGTCACTTGAGAGAACATCTAACCCGATGCGAACGTTCCCAACCGGCCCCTCGCTACGCCCAGAGCGGAAAGCGCCCGGAGGTAAGAGAGATCACACCGGAGGTAACACCGGAGCCTCCTCGGTGGCAAGCTTGTACCCGGCGCGGCGGGAAGGACGGTAGGCTGCGCACACGTGTTCGAGCGAAGTGGAGTGGGTGTGACCGCGGTCAGTACGGAGACGGCTTATACCGCTCGTCATCTGTCGGTGCTGGAGGGTCTGGAGGCCGTCCGCAAGCGCCCGGGCATGTACATCGGGTCCACCGACAGCCGCGGCCTCATGCACTGTCTCTGGGAGATCGTCGACAACGGCGTGGACGAGGCCCTGGCGGGGCACTGCACCCGCATCGAGGTCGAGCTGCACCCCGACGGGTCGATCGAGGTCCGAGACAACGGCCGTGGCATCCCGGTGGACATCGAGCCCAAGACCGGCCTCGCCGGAGTCGAGCTGGTCTACACCAAGCTGCACGCCGGCGGTAAGTTCGGCGGCGGCGCCTACGCCGCGTCGGGCGGTCTGCACGGCGTCGGCGCCTCCGTGGTCAACGCCCTGTCCTCCCGGCTCGACGTCGAGGTCGACCTCAACGGCACGACCCACGCGATCAGCTTCCGCCGCGGCGTCCCCGGCGTCTTCGACGGCGACGGACCCATCGGCAAGTTCAAGAAGAAGTCCGGCCTGCGCGAGACCGGCACGGTCGCCCGCAAGGTCACCGGCACGCGCGTCCGCTTCTGGGCCGACCGCCAGATCTTCCTCCCCGAGGCCGAGGTCTCCCTCGACGAGATCCACGTCCGCCTCCGCCAGACCGCCTTCCTGGTCCCCGGCCTGACCCTGTCCGTGCGCGACAGCCGCGGCGAGGAGCCGGCCGAGGAGGAGTTCCGCTTCGACGGCGGCATCTCGGAGTTCACCGAGTTCCTCGCCCGCGACGAGGCGATCTGCGAGGTGCTGCGCATCCAGGGCGTCGGCCACTTCCACGAGACCGTGCCGGTCCTCGACGACCTGGGCCACATGACCCCCACCGAGATCCAGCGCGAGCTGACCGTGGACGTGGCGCTGCGCTGGGGCAAGGGCTACGACAACACCGTCCGGTCGTTCGTCAACGTGATCGCCACCTCCAAGGGCGGCACCCACGTCAACGGGTTCGAGCGGGCGCTGGTCCGCACGCTCAACGAACTGCTCCGCGAGGGCCGTCTGCTGAAGAACGGCGACGCCCCGGTCACCCGCGAGGACATCATGGAGGGCCTCACCGCCGTGGTGACCGTCCGGGTGCCCGAGCCGCAGTTCGAGGGGCAGACCAAGGAGATCCTCGGCACCGCCGCGGCCTCCCGGATCGTCTCCCACGTCGTCTCCCGCGAGCTCAGGGAGCTGTTCACCGACCCGCCGCGCCGCGCCAAGCAGCAGATGCGGGCGGTCCTGGAGAAGATCGCCGCGGCGGCCAAGGCCCGCATCGCCGCCCGCGAGCACCGCGACACCCAGCGGCGCAAGACCGCCCTGGAGAACTCGGCGCTCCCCGCCAAGCTGGTCGACTGCCGCAGCGACGACGTCGACCGCACCGAGCTGTTCATCGTCGAGGGCGACTCGGCGCTGGGCACCGCCCGCGCCGCCCGCGACTCGGAGTTCCAGGCGCTGCTGCCGATCCGCGGCAAGATCCTGAACGTGCAGAAGGCGTCCGTCGCCGACATGCTGAAGAACGCCGAGTGCGCCGCGATCATCCAGGTCATCGGCGCGGGCTCGGGCCGCTCGTTCGACATCGAGGCCGCCCGGTACGGCAAGGTCATCCTCATGGCCGACGCCGACGTCGACGGCGCCCACATCCGCTGCCTGCTGCTGACCCTGTTCCACCGCTACATGCGGCCGATGGTCGAGGCCGGCCGGGTCTTCGCGGCCGTCCCGCCGCTGCACCGGATCGAGGTCACCAACCCCGGCCGGGGGCAGAGCAAGTACGTCTACTGCTACTCCGACGCCGAGCTGCATAAGGTCCTGCGCGACCTGGAGCGCCGCGGCAAGCGCTGGAAGGACCCGGTGCAGCGCTACAAGGGCCTCGGTGAGATGGACGCCGACCAGCTCGCCGAGACCACCATGGAGCCCCGCCACCGCACCCTGCGCCGGGTGCGGATCGAGGACGTCGCGGAGGCCGAGCACATCTTCAACCTCCTGATGGGCAGCGACGTGGCCCCGCGCCGGGAGTTCATCGTGGGCAACGCCGCCGAGGTCGACCGCGACCACATCGACGCCTGAGACACCCCGAACGCCCCGAGCACGCCGGGCGCCCGAGACGTCAGGGACGCCCTGAGACACGCCCGGGAGACACCCGGGCGGGGTCTCACCCGGGAGGAGCCGCCGCGCGCCGCCACCGGGCCCCTCGTGCCCGCTGCGCGCCGTCATCCGGCCCCGGTACGGCTCGTGGGCCGTACCGGGGCGGCACGGGCGGTTCCGCGCCGATGGCGGCGGTCACCTCTGGGACGACTCTCCTCAGGAGGTGACGTCCGCCTCGACGGGCGCGAGCTTCCCGGTGCGCACGTCGTAGATGGCGCCCCCGACGGCCAGGTCCGCCGGCAGGAACGGGCTGGTCCTGATCCGGGTCAGGTCGTGGCGCAGGGCGGCGTCCTGGTCGGGGACGGTGTGGAACTCCAGGCTCCTGGTGTCGACGCCCTGCCGGGCGGCGAGCTGGTGCACGTCCTCGTCGGTCGCCTTGGCCATGCCGCAGTCGGTGTGCGGCATGACGAGCACCCGGTTCACCCCCAGCAGGTAGACGGCCAGCACCAGCGTGCGCAGGACGTCGTCGGTGACCCGGGCCCCGGCGTTGCGCAGGATCTTGGCGTCACCGGGCTTGAGCCCGAAGACCCCCAGCGGGTCGATTCGGGAGTCCATGCAGGTGACCACCGCCAGCCCGCGGGCGGCCCGGCCGGTCAGCTCGGAGTCCGTGAACGTGGCCGAGAACCTCTCGTTGGCCGTCAGCAGATCGTCGAAGACGCCCCCGGAAAACCCGTGCGGCATTGAACCCCCCTCTGGTCGTCGGTCGATGAGCCAATGATCCTGCATGTCCTTTTCATCGAAGTTTCCGGGGTGGCGTCCGTGCCGACTTCATGGAGATCCCACAGGCGTGGTTGACTGTGCGTGATGGTTCTGTGACGTCGCGTACGGATAGCTGGAGCTGGTCATGAGCAGGATCGAGTCCCTGGCCGAATATCTGCGTGCCGAGGGCAGGCGGAAACTGGACCGGGTGGAGGTCCGCGACGGGGGGCGCAACGCGCGCTCGGCGCTCGCGCTGCTCGACGCCGCGATCCACGCCCGGTCGCTCGGTGACGACGACCCCCTGATCGCCGTCCTCGTCGGCGCGGGCTGCTTCGGCCCGTCGGGGCGGGAGGAGTTCCGGCCCGATGAGCGGGTCACCCGGATCGTGCGCTCCTGGGAGTCGGGCGACCCGCAGGAGCTGCTGACGAGGATCGGTCTGGCCCTGCAGGAGGCGCCGGTCTGAGCGGCCCCGCGGCCCGCCGCCGCGCGCCCGGCGGGGTTTGAGCCGTCGCCGCGGGGAAGCGGAGGAGGAAGCGGCGGCCGTGCCCCGGGCATCGTCGCCCCAGGCCGACGTCCCCTGTCAGGAGAGCTCATGGCGGTAGCGCGGATGCGATCGGTGGTCATCGACTGCCCCGACCCGAAGGGTCTCGCCGACTTCTACGGCGCGCTTCTGGACTGGAAGATCACCAACGTGGAGGACGACTGGGTGACGCTCACCGACGGGGAGTCGGGCGCGCGCCTCTGCTTCCAGCTGGCCCCCGACCACCGGCCGCCCAGCTGGCCCGATTCCGAGCTTCCCCAGCAGTTCCACCTGGACCTGGCCGTGGACGACCTGGACGAGGCCGAGGCCAGGACGCTCGCGCTGGGCGCGGTCAAGCACTCCCACCAGCCTGACGCCGAGGACGACGACTTCCGGGTGTTCCTCGATCCCGCCGGGCACCCCTTCTGTCTCTGCCTGGTCTGACGCCGCCGTCCGCCCTCCCGCCCGGCGCGGTCGCGCCGCGAGGCCCGGCCGGGCCGTGACGCCCGCCGTACGCCCCGTCGACGACCGCGGCGGAACCTACGGCGGAGCCCTCCTCCCCGGCCGGGGAGGAGGGCTCCACACGGCGTCGGCGTCCCGGACCGGCGCGGGCGCGGAGCCTCGGTCCCGCGCCCGGCCGTACGGTGGCCTCCGGACGGGCGGTCAGTCCCGCGCGGGCGTCGGCGCGGGGACCTGCCCGGCGCCGGGGATCTCGCCCGGCGGGTCGTCCGGCGCGCCGGACGTGGGGCCGAGCGGACCACCCACGGCCGCCACCGTGTGGGTGAGGCGCAGCCCCGAGCCGTCGCGGCGGCCCAGCTCCTCGGGCAGCGGGACGGGCTTGCCGACGGCCGAGGCCGCGCGGACCGGCGCCGGACCCGCCCAGGCGAGCAGCAGCACGTCCTCGCCCTTCAGGAAGCGCTGCGCCCGGACGCCTCCGGTGGCGCGGCCCTTGGCCGGGTATTCGGCGTAGTCGGAGATCTTGGCGCCGCCGACCTGGGTGCCGGGCAGGGCGGTCGAGGACCCCGCGATCGTCACCACCCTGGACTCGCGCGTGGGATCGACCACGCCGAACCAGATCACCGAGGCGCCGCCGTCCAGCCGGATGCCCGCCATGCCGCCGGCCGGGCGGCCCTGCGGGCGGACGCTGGTCGCCGGGTAGCGCAGCAGCTGCGCGTCGGAGGTGATGAACACCAGGTCGTGATCCTCGGAGGTCAGCTCCGCGGCGCCCACCACCCGGTCACCCTCCTTGAGCCCGATCACCTCGAACTCGTCGCGGTTGGCCGGATAGTCGGGGACGACCCGCTTGACCACTCCCTGCACGGTGCCCAGCGCCAGGCCGGGGCCGTCGGGGTCGAGCGAGCCGATGCCGACGACCGTCTCCTCGGGGGAGAGGCTGACGTACTCCGAAACCGGGTGGCCGCCGGACAGCGAGGGCGGGTCGGCCGTCGGGGGCAGCGTCGGCAGGTCGACGACCTGGACGCGGATCATCCGGCCCTCGCTGGTGACCGCTCCGATCTCGCCCCTGACCGTGCTGCGCACCACCGACACCAGCACGTCGTGCGCCGACCGCTCGCCGCCGGCCGGCAGCGGGGAGGCGTCGGTCGTGCGGGCCAGCAGGCCGGTGGAGGAGAACAGGACCAGGCACGGGTCGTCGGCGACCTCAAGGGTCACCGCGGCGCTCCTGGTGACGCCGGAGGACTCCAGCAGGACCGTGCGGCGCGGCGTGCCGAAGGTCTTGGCGACCTGGGCCAGCTCGTCGGAGACGACCTTGCGCAGCCGGGTGTCGGAGGACAGGATCTCGGTCAGCTCGGCGATCTCCGCCTGCAGCGTCTCCTTCTCCCGGTCGAGCTCCAGCTTGTCGTAGCGGGTCAGCCGGCGCAGCGGGGTGTCGAGGATGTAGGCGGCCTGGATCTCCGACAGGTCGAAGACCTCCATCAGCCGGGTGCGGGCCTGGGCCGAGTCGTCGGAGGCACGGATGACCTGGATGACCTCGTCGATGTTGAGCAGCGCGACGATGAGGCCGTCGACGAGGTGCAGGCGCTCCTCGCGCTTGCGGCGGCGGTGGGCCGAGCGGCGGCGGACCACGTCGAGGCGGTGGTCGACGTACACCTGGAGCAGCTCACGCAGGCCCAGCGTACGCGGCTGGCCGTCGACCAGCGCCACGTTGTTGATGCCGAAGCTCTCCTCCATCGGGGTGAGGCGGTAGAGCTCCTCCAGCACGGCCTCGGGGATGAAGCCGTTCTTGATCTCAATGATCAGCCTCAGGCCCTTGTGGCGGTCGCTGAGGTCCTTCAGGTCGGAGATGCCCTGGAGCTTCTTGGCCGTCACCAGCTCCCGGATCTTGGTGACGACCCGCTCGGGGCCGACGTTGAACGGCAGCTCGGTGACGACGATGCCCTTGCGGCGGGGGCTGACCTGCTCGACGACGCACTTGGCGCGCATCCGGAAGGTGCCGCGCCCGCGGGCGTAGGCGTCGCGGATGCCGTCCAGGCCGATGATGATGCCGCCGGTCGGCAGGTCGGGGCCCGGGACGAACCGCATCAGGTCGTCGAGCGTGGCGTCCGGCTTCTTGATCAGGTGCCGGGCGGCGGCGACGACCTCGACGAGGTTGTGCGGCGCCATGTTGGTCGCCATTCCGACCGCGATGCCGGTGGCGCCGTTGACCAGGAGGTTCGGGAACGCCGACGGCATGACCGTGGGCTCGGTCTCCTGGCCGTCGTAGTTGGGCTTGAAGTCGACGGTGTCCTCGTCGATCGACTGCACCATGGCCATGGCCGCGGAGGCCAGGCGGGCCTCGGTGTAGCGCATCGCGGCGGGCAGGTCGTCGGGGGAGCCGAAGTTGCCGTGCCCGTCGATCAGCGGCAGCCGCATGGAGAACGGCTGCGCCATGCGGACCAGCGCGTCGTAGATGGCCGTGTCGCCGTGCGGGTGCAGCTTGCCCATCACGTCGCCGACGACCCGCGACGACTTGACGTGTCCCCGGTCGGGCCGCAGGCCCATCTCGCTCATCGAGTAGAGGATGCGCCGCTGGACGGGCTTGAGGCCGTCCCTGGCGTCCGGCAGCGCGCGCTGGTAGATGACCGAGTACGCGTATTCGAGGAAGCTGGTGCGCATCTCGGCGGACACGTCGATGTCGACGATCCGCTCCTCGAAATCCTCAGTCGGGGGTGTGGTCGTCCGTCGGGCCATCAGATTCTCCTCGCGCGGGCACCTCGGCCCGGGGGCCGAGAGGGAAGCGCGTCCTCCTTGTCGTCTTCCTCGTCTTCGTGGTGTCACAACCGCAGGCCCCGGCGCGCCCGGAAAGGGCTCGGGCGGTGCGCGGGGCGTGTGCGGACGGCGCCGGCGGCCGTTCCGCGTCTCGTTACCATACTCACGCCCGGTGACACTTCCGGACGCCCGTGCGCGCCGCCGGGCGCGGCGGGCGCGCCGGTCGCGGCCGGGAACATCCGGGAGCGGCCCCGGCGCCCCGTCCGCGGTCCGGAGCGCCCCGTGGGCCCGCCCCGCGTCCGGGGAGCGGGCAGGCGTCCTATCCGTGCTCCGGGGCGCCCTCCGAGCCTCCGTACGGCCGCGCCCCCGCCCCCGGCCACGCGCCGGCCGGCGGGCCGTCGTAGGCGTCGTCCGGGACGTTGACCTTCGTGTCGTAGACCCGGAACCCCCGCGCCCGGTAGTTGGGCAGCGCGGCGGAGCCGTCAAGGGAGCAGGTGTGCAGCCACACCCGCCGGGTCGGCGCGAGGCTCGGCCTGCGGTCGGCGATGTCCCAGGCGCGGGCCGTGCCGGTCTCCAGCAGGCGCCCGCCGGCGCCCCTGCCGATCGCCCACGGCAGCAGGCCGAAGGAGGTGATCTCCACCGCCCCGTCGTCGCAGGGCAGGAGCTCGACGTAGCCCGCCGGGGTGCCGCGGTGGTAGGCCACCCAGGTCTCCACTCCGCCCGCCAGCCAGTCGGCCCACTGCTGCCAGGTCCACGGGAGCCGCTCGCTCCAGTGCCAGTCGCCGCCCACCGCCGTGTACAGGAACCGGCTGAACTCGGGGGAGGGCACCTCGGCGAGTGCGATGTCGAGCCCGATCGCCGGGGGCCGGGCCGGGATCAGGTCGGAGGGGGAGGTCTGTTCGAGGTACCAGGTGGTCACGTCCATGATGCCTGAATCCAACCACGCCGCGGGGGTCGCCGGTCCGCCGCCGGAGGAACCCGGGAGATCCCGGTGATGCGGAAAACAGTCCGCCGGAACTGGTAGCAATGAGCCGTGAGCGAAGAGCAGATGCTGCGCGAAGAGGCCGAGGGACGGTTGCGGGCGCTGGCCGGTGAGCACGCCCGGCTGCGCGAGGACCAGTGGTCGGCCATAAAGGCGCTGGTGATGGACCGCGGCCGGGCGCTCGTGGTGCAGCGCACCGGCTGGGGCAAGTCGGCGGTCTACTTCGTCGCCACCGCCCTGCTGCGCGAGCTGGGCGAGGGGCCGACCGTCATCGTCTCGCCGCTGCTGGCCCTGATGCGCAACCAGATCGCCGCCGCCGAGCGCGCCGGGATCCACGCCGTCACCGTCAACTCCGCCAACCCCGAGGAGTGGGAGCAGGTCTACGGCCAGGTCGCCGAGGGCATGGTCGACGTGCTGCTGGTCAGCCCCGAGCGGCTCAACAACCCTGAGTTCCGCGACCAGGTCCTGCCCGAGCTGGCCGAGAGCGCGGGCCTGGTCGTGGTGGACGAGGCGCACTGCATCTCCGACTGGGGCCACGACTTCCGCCCCGACTACCGCAGGCTGCGCACGCTGTTCGAGGGGCTGCCGGAGGGTGTGCCGGTCCTGGCCACCACCGCCACCGCCAACGCCCGCGTCACCCGCGACGTCGCCGAGCAGCTCGGCGAGGACACCCTCGTCCTGCGCGGCCCGCTGGAGCGCGAGAGCCTCCACCTGAGCGTCGTACGGCTGCGCGGCGCCGAGGAGCGCCTGGCCTGGCTCGCGCAGACGCTGCACGAGCTGCCGGGCTCGGGCATCGTCTACACCCTCACCGTGGCCGCGGCCCAGGAGATCGCCGCCTACCTCCGCGGGCAGGGCCACGAGGTGATCGCCTACTCCGGGCAGACCGAGCAGGCCGAGCGGCTGGCCGCCGAGCAGGCCCTGCTGGACAACAAGGTCAAGGCGCTGGTCGCCACCTCCGCGCTCGGCATGGGATACGACAAGCCCGACCTCGGCTTCGTCGTCCACGTCGGAGCGCCCCAGTCGCCCGTCGCCTACTACCAGCAGGTCGGCCGGGCCGGCCGCGGGGTCGAGCGGGCCGAGGTGATCCTGCTGCCCGGTCCCGAGGACCGCGAGATCTGGGCCTACTTCGCCTCCCTGGCGTTCCCCCCGGAGCCGGTCGTGCGGGCCGTGCTGGCGGCCCTGGAAGAGGGCGGCGTGCTGTCCACGGCCGCGCTGGAGAACCGCGTCGACCTCAGCCGCAGCCGCCTGGAGACCATGCTCAAGGTCCTCGACGTGGACGGCGCGGTGCGCCGGGTCAGGGGCGGCTGGGAGGCCACCGGCGAGCCGTGGCACTACGACGCCGACCGCTACGCCCGGGTGGCCGCGGCCCGCGAGGCCGAGCAGAAGGCCATGCTCGAATACCTCGGCACCACCGAGTGCCGCGAGGTGTTCCTGCGCCGCTGCCTGGACGACGACACCGCCGTGCCCTGCGGCCGCTGTGACAACTGCACCGGCGCGCACCGCTCGCCCGAGGTGGCCGCGGAGGAGGTGGAGCGGGCGGCGGCGACCCTGCACCGGCCCGGCGTGGAGATCGAGCCGCGCAGGCAGTGGCCGACCGGGCTGGCCGACCTCAAGGGCCGGATCAAGCCGGAGCTGGGCGCCGGGACCGGCCGGGCGCTGGGCCGGCTGACCGACATCGGCTGGGGCAACCGCCTGCGCGGCATGCTGGCCGAGAACGCCCCCGACGGCCCGGTGCCCGACGACGTCTTCGCCGCGGTGGTGAAGGTGCTGTCGTCGTGGGAGTGGGCCGAGCGGCCGACGGCGGTGGTCGCGATGCCCTCGGCGAGCAGGCCGCTGCTCGTCCGCAGCCTGGCCGAGCGGCTGGCCCAGGTCGGGAGGCTGTCCTTCCTGGGCGAGCTGGGCTACCGCTCCGGCCCGCCGGGACGCCAGTTCAACAGCGCCCAGCGGGTCCAGGCGATCCGCGCCACCCTGGCCATGCCCTCGGCGCTCGGCGCGGCCGTGGCCCAGGCGGGCGGCCCGGTCCTGCTGGTCGACGACCGCGTCGACACGGGCTGGAGCATGACCCTCGGCGCCGCGATGATCCGCCACGCCGGGGCCCCGGCCGTGCTGCCGCTGGCCCTCGCCGTGACGAGCTGACCCCGCCCGCGGCCGGCGTACGGCGGAGCCGGCCGCGGCTGGCTCCGCCGTACCGGGCCACCGGGCCGGGGGCCGGCCGTACGAGCCGCTCGCGGGGCGGGACGTGCGGGAAAGGTCAGAGGCGGGGGCGGGCGCCGAGGTGCGAGATCGCCTTGGCGGCCAGCCGGCAGCCGGCGGCGAGCGCCTCCGCCGGGGGCTTCTTGTCCAGCCAGGAGGGCAGGAACCCGGCGACGAAGGCGTCGCCCGCGCCGGTGCCGTCCACCACGCGGTCCACCGGCTCGGCCGGGCACCTCACCGGCTCGCCACGGCCGTTGGCGTACCACAGGGCGCCCTCGTCGCCGAGCTTGACGACGACCTGGGGGAACCACGCGGTGAGCACCTTGGCCGCCGCGGCGGGGTCGTCGCGGCCGGTCAGCACCTTGGCCTGGTCGGCGTTGGCGAACAGCAGCTTGGCGTCCTCGGTCCACTCCAGGAACGGCTCGGCGCCGGTCCGCTCCAGGGGCGCGGAGGAGGAGCAGTCGACCGAGACGGTCATCCCGGCGCGGCCGGCCAGCTTCAGGGCGGCGAGCCCCGCCTCACGGGAGCCCTCGTTGATCAGGGTGTAGCCCGACAGGTGCAGGTGGCCGCCCTGGACGAACAGGTCGCGCGGCAGGTCCTCGGGCGACAGGGCGGCGTTGGCCCCGGGATCGGACAGCATGGTGCGCTCACCCTTGTGGGTGATGAGCACCACGCACGTGCCGGTCGGCCGCTCGGGATCCATGACCAGGCGGGCGTCGACGCCGTAGCCCATCAGCTCCATGTCGCGGTTGCGGCCGGTGATGTCGGCCCCGCGGCGCCCGATGAAGGCGACCTCGGCGCCCTCGACGGCGAGCCAGGAGGAGATGTTGGCGCCCGAGCCGCCGCCGTGCATGGTGACGATCGCCGGTGTGTCGCTGGCGCGGGCCAACGGGTAGCGAGCCCGCGCGACGGCGTCGGTCATGAGATCGCCCACCACGACCACCCGCGTCATGATGTCACCACCTTGCTGCCTTCGATACTGAAGTGCCTCTAGCCGCGAAAAACTTAACAGCTTCCGGACCGCGTATGGGGTCGGGAGCGAAGAGCGGAGCGTAGTCGATGCACAAGCGTTGTGGGAATCCGCCCGGCAGGTCCGGCTTGTGTGATTCACGTTTACTCTCGGGACTGTGGAGGCTGCTCAGTACCCCGCCCACTGGGAGGCGGACGTCGTCCTGTCGGACGGCGGGACCGCCCATGTCCGCCCGATTCATCCGGCCGACGCCGACCTGCTGCGCGCGTTCTACTCGCGGCTGTCGGAGGAGTCGATCTACTTCCGCTTCTTCGGCCCCAGACCCCGCCTCTCGGACCGGGAGATCGCCTGGTTCACCAACGTCGACTACACCGACCGGGTGGCGCTGATCGCCACGATCGGCACGGAGATGGTGGCGGTCATCCGCTACGACCGGATCGACCCGGCCGAGGCCGAGGTGGCCTTCCTCGTCGAGGACGCCCACCAGGGCCGCGGGGTCGCCTCGGTGCTGCTGGAGCACCTGGCCGCGACGGCCCGGGAGCGGGGGATCTCCCGGTTCGTCGCCGACGTGCTGCCGGCCAACCAGAAGATGATGGCCGTCCTCAAACAGGCCGGCTACACCGCGCAGAGCCGCTTCGCCGACGGCGTGGTCCGGATGACCCTCGACCTCACCCCCACCGAGACCTCCCAGGAGGTGACCGCCGCCCGCGAGCACCGGGCCGAGGCGCGCTCGATCAAGCGGCTGCTGTCCCCGGGATCGGTGGCCGTCGTCGGCGCCGGCCGCGAACCCGGTGGGGTCGGGCAGACCGTACTGCGCAACCTGCTCGCCGCCGACTTCACCGGGCCGGTGTACCCGGTGCACCGCGAGGCCCGGGCGGTCGCCGGGGTGCGGGCCTACCCCAGCGTGACGGCCATCGACGGCGAGGTGGACCTCGCCGTGCTGGCCGTACCCGCCGAGGGGGTGATCGAGGTGGTCAAGGAGTGCGCGGAGAAGGGCGTGCGCGGGCTGATCGTGGTCTCCTCCGGGTTCGGCGAGACCGGCCCCGAGGGTCGGGCCAGGCAGGACGAGCTGGTCCGCATCGCCCGCGCGTACGGCCTGCGCGTCGTCGGCCCCAACTGCCTCGGCGTCGCCAACACCGACCCGGCGGTCCGGCTGAACGCCACGCTCGCCGCGACCGTCCCCGGCCGGGGACGGGTCGGCTTCTTCAGCCAGTCCGGCGCGCTGGGCACCGCCCTGCTGCAGCGGGTGGCCCAGCGTGGCATGGGCATCTCCTCCTTCGTGTCGGCGGGCAACCGGGCCGACGTCTCGGGCAACGACCTGCTGCAGTACTGGGAGGAGGACCCGGCCACCGACGTGATCCTGCTCTACCTGGAGTCGCTGGGGAACCCCCGCAAGTTCGCCCGCCTCACCCGGCGGATCTCCCGGCGCAAGCCGATCGTGGTGGTCAAGAGCGGCGGCGCCACCCAGAACGTGCCGACCGGCCACGCCGCGCCGGTGCTCGGCCTGCCCGACACCGCGCTCAGCTCGCTGTTCGAGCAGGCGGGGGTGATCCGGGTGGACGACCTGGTCCAGCAGTTCGACGTGGCGCAGTTGCTGGCCCACCAGCCGCTGCCGGCCGGGCCCCGGGTGGGCCTGGTCAGCAACTCCGACGCGATGGCGCTGCTCGCGGCGGACGCCTGCGTGCGGGCCGGGCTGGAGCCCCGGCCGCCGGTCAACCTCGGCGCGGCCGCGGGGGCGGCCGAGTTCGGCGGGGCCCTCGCGTCGGTGCTGCCGGACGTGGACGCGGTCGTCGTGATCTACATGCCGCCGATCCCCGGCCCGGCCGCCGAGGTCGCCGCCGAGCTGCTCCGGGTCTCGCGCGACCAGGGCAAGCCGGTGCTGGCCACGTTCGAGGGCCGGACCGGCATGCCGCCGGAGCTGCGGACGGACCCGGTCCCCGGGTGGGGGTCCATCCCGTCGTACCCGGCGCCGGAGGAGGCGGTCCGCGCGCTGTCCCACGCCGTGCGGTACGCCCGCTGGCGGGAGCGGCCCGCCGGGGTCCCGGAGGAGCCGGACGGCGTGGACACCGCCGCCGCGCGGCGGCTGGTGCGGGCCGGGCTGCGGGAGGAGGCCACCGAGACCGACGCCGCCGGGCTGCTCGCCTGCTACGGGGTACGGGTGTGGCCGGCCGAGCGGGTGGACTCCGCGGAGCACGCCGTGGCGGCGGCGGAGCGGCTGGGCTGGCCGGTGGCGCTCAAGGCCGCCGACCCCGAGGCGGCCAAACGCGCCGGGACCGTACGGCTCGGCCTGACCGGCCCCGACGGGGTGCGCGAGGCGTTCGAGGGGCTGTCCCGGCAGCTCGGCCCGGACGCCGCCCTCGCGGTGCAGCGGATGGTCCCGCAGCCCGCGGTGCCGACGGTGATCGGAGTCGTCGAGGACGCCGCGTTCGGCGCGGTCGTGTCGTTCGGGCTGGGCGAGGTCACCGCCCGGCTGCTGCGCGACGAGGCGTACGGGCTCGCCCCGCTCAGCAGGGAGGACGCCGCGGCCCTGGTGCGGGCGCCGCGCACGGCGCCCCTGCTGCTGGGCGGGTACGGCTACCCGCCGGTCGCGGTGGAGGCCCTCACGGACCTGCTGGTCCGGGTCGGGCGGCTGGCCGACGACCTGCCCGAGGTGGTCAGGCTCGACCTCGACCCGGTGCTGGTGGGGGAGTCGGAGGCGATCGTCCTGGGGGCGCGCGCCGTGCTGCGCGAGCCGCCCGGTCCACGGATCGACGGCGGCCCGCGCCGCCTGGGCGGGTTCCCGGCGTGAGGTGAAAGCGCTGCCCCGGACAGGGCAGGATGGACCCATGAGGGATACCCGACTCTCGGCATCCGGGCTGCGCGACGCCATCGACCGCAGCGGCTACTACCCCGACCTGGTCACCGACGCGGTCGAATCCGCCCTGGGCAAGGAGCCGGTGACGGCGTACGTGGTGCACCACGAGGCCACCTTCGACCCGGCGATGGAGGTGCGCAGGCACGTCACCGTCCTGGTGCTCTCACCCACCCGGCTGCTCGTCTGCCACACCGACGAGCATCCCGCGGTGGAGGGGGTCTCGGCGTCGCACGCCTCCACGACCACCGAGGCGGTGCGTCTCAGCCGGATCCAATCGGTCTCCGTCACCCGGGTGGTCCCCGACCCCGCCTCCTACGTGCCGGGCGTGCCGCCCACGGAGGTGACGCTCACCATCGGCTGGGGGGCCATCTCCCACGTCGACCTGGAGCCCGCCACCTGCGGCGACGAGAACTGCGAGGCCGACCACGGCTACACCGGTGCCGTCACGGCCGACGACCTGTCGCTGCGCGTGAGCGAGGCGGCCGACGGCCCCGAGGCGGTCACCCACGTGCTGACCTTCGCCAAGGCGCTGTCGGAGGCCACCGCCCGCGCCGCCTCGTAGCCGTCTCCACGGCCCGGCCACGGCGCGCCCGCCCACCGCTCGCGCCGCCTCGTGGCCGTCCGCCCCGGATCCCGAACTCCTTGCGAAGGTGAGCACCTGATGAGCCCGCTGATCACTCCGGCCGAGCTGGCGGCCCTGGACGACCCGGCCGTCCTGGACGTGCGATGGAAGCTCGGGGGCCCGCCCGGGCGCGACGCCTACCGTGAGGGTCACATTCCCGGCGCGGTCTTCTGCGATCTCAACGCCGACCTCGCGGCGCCGCCCGGACCGGAGGGCCGCCACCCGCTGCCGGCGGCAGGGGCGTTCCAGGAGTCGATGCGCCGCCTGGGCGTGTCCGGCTCCCGCCCGGTCGTCGTCTACGACGAGGCCGACGCCACCGCCGCCGCGCGGGCATGGTGGACGCTGCGCTACTTCGGCCACCCCGACGTCCGCGTCCTCGACGGCGGCCTGCGCGCCTGGGCCGCCGAGGGGCGGACCGTCGCGGCGGGGGAGGAGTCCGCGCGGCCCGGTGACTTCGTCGCGCGGCCGGGCGGGATGCCCGTCCTCGACGCGGGCCAGGCGCTGGAGCTGGCCACCGAAGGGGTGCTGCTGGACGCCCGCGCCGCCGAGCGCTACCGGGGCGAGGTCGAGCCGATCGACCCCGTCGCCGGGCACATCCCCGGCGCGGTGAGCGCCCCCACCTTCGAGAACGTCGATCCCGCCGGGCGCTTCCACCAGCCGGAGTTCCTGCGCGAGCGGTTCAACACCCTGGGCGCCGTGCCGGGCGTCGCGGTCGGCGCCTACTGCGGCTCAGGCGTGACGGCAGCGCACCAGGTGCTCGCGCTGGACGTGGCGGGCCTCCCCGCCGCCCTCTACGTCGGCTCCTGGTCCAACTGGGTGGCCGACCCCTCCCGGCCGGTCGCCACCGGCTGACCCGGTCCCGGCCGGGCGGCTCCCGCCGGCCGTCCGTCACGGACGGTTCTGGTCCGGCCGGTTCCCGGTGATCATCCGGGACGGCCGGTTCAGGTCCGGCCGCAGCCGGTTCCGGTCCGATGAGGTGGCCGGTGCCCTACGGCCGGGCGGCCGGGACCGGCCGGTCGCCGTACCCGAAGCAGGCGAACCCCGCCACCCCGGTCTTCGCGCTCGCCGCGGCCAGCGCCCGGGCCGGCGGATGCCCGGCGGCCAGCAGCTCGTGGAAGACCTCCATCAGCGCCAGCGCCGGCTCGTCACGCACCGGCACCAGGCTGGCCACCACGCACCGCGACCCCACCGACAGGAAGGCCCCGGCCAGCCCCAGCGGCGCCCCGTCGGCGGGCACCCGCGCCATGCCCGCGTCGCACGCCGACAGCACCGCCAGCGTGGGCGGCCGGCGCAATCGCAGCAGGTCGTAGGCCATCAGCGGCCCGTCGTCGAGATGGATGCTGGACAACAGCGGGCTGCCCGGGGAGAACACCCCGTGCGTGGCCAGGTGCGCCACCTCGGCGCCCTCCAGCGCCGCCAGCACCTCGGTCCGCCGCGCCGCCACCCGCTCCGTGCCGGGGCGGCGGGCGGCGACCATGGCCGCCTCGGCGCCGGCGCAGCGCAGCGCGGGACCGGCGACCGCCACGGTCCTTCCGCCCGGTACGGCGGGCGCCCGGTGCCCGGCCAGCCAGGCCGCCGCGGCGGACGCCACGGTGACGGGACGACCGGCGTTCAGCGGCAGCACCGGCCAGGGCAGGGTGTGCAGCGAACCGGTCGGCACGACGACCAGCGGCCGGTCGCCGAGCGGCCGGCGCAGCGCGCCGAACAGCAGCCGCTCCAGCAGCGCCGCGTCGCCGTCCAGCCCCGGGACCCGGCCGTCGCGCAGGTGCGCCCGGCGCAGGCCGTACCGGAGCCGTACGGTGGCCTCGGCGACGGCGGTGAAGGGGCCGAGCCGGCGCAGCGCGACGCGCTCGGGGGTGACGGCGACGGCCACCAGCCCGTCGCCGTCGCGGACGAACTCCACCAGCGCCGCCTCCCCCAGAGCGGCCCGCAGCTCCTCGACATCGGGCGCCGCGGGCCGCCCGGCGCCCCCGGCGACCGCCCGCCACCGTTCGGCCCAGGCGAGGACCGCGCGGCCCCGCCCCGTCTCCAGTGCGAGCGCCAGCCCGAAGCGGGCCAGCGGCTCACCGGCGCCGACGGCGTACGCCCGGATCGCGGGATCGCCGAGGGCCGACGCGGCGGAGCCCGCCTCGACCAGCCCGGCGCGGACGGCCGCGAACGCGCCGCGCCGGTCGCCGGACAGCGCCCGGTGCAGCGCGGCGGCCCGGTGGCGCAGCAGCCCCGGGGCGCGGCGGGCGAGGACGGCGAGCTGCTCGCGGGCGCCCGCCCGGTCGCCCAGCCGCAGGACGGTCTCGGCCGCGGTGAACCGCAGCTCGCGGGACAGGTCGGGGCGGCCCGCGCCGTCGAGGTCGGCCGCGCACGAGAGCAGCTCGGCGGCCAGCTCCCGGGACGGCGGACCGGACGCCAGGCGAGCCCGCAGCAGCACCTCGGCGGCGAGCGGCACCAGCGCCGTCCTGCCCTGCGCGGCCAGGGCGGCCGCGGCCGGCTCGGCGTGCTCGGCGGCGCGGCGCGGGTCGCCGGTGCGCAACTCCACCCGGGCGAGCAGCAGCCGGGCGTCGGCCAGCGCCACCTCCGCCCCCGCCGCCGAGAGCTCCGGCACCGCCAGGTCGAGCAGCGCCCGCGCCTCACCCGGCAGGTGGGCGTCGACCAGCGCCTCCGCCAGATCGCAGCGCATCGTCGCGAGCCGCTCCGGAAAGCCGAACAGGTTGTTCTCGGCGCGCCGGTAGGCGGCGAACGCGGCGGGCAGGTCGCCGCGCCGGGCGGCCAGGAACGGCAGGTTGCCCTCGGCGAGGGCGAGCACGTGGTCCAGGCCCGCGCCCCGCGCCAGCTCCGCGCAGCGGCGCAGGTCGGCCTCGGCCTCCCCGAAGCACCCCAGGAACACCCTGCTCAGCCCCCGGTTCAACAGGGCCCCGGCGAGATAGTGGACATCGCCGTCCAGGGCGCCCACGGCCCGGTCGCACTGGGCGAGGGCCTCGGCGTAGCGGCCCAGGCGGGTCAGCGCCCCGGCCCGGTGCACGGCGAGCCTGGCCGTCTCGGCGGGCGGCAGGCACGGCTCGGCCGCCGTCGCGACGGCCAGCGCCCGCCGGGGGTGGCCCAGCTCGGTGAGGACGTGCACCAGCGACAGCCGAGCCTGCGCCGCCCGGTACGGCAGGCCCGCCCGCAGCGCCACACGCACCGCGCGCCGCAGGTGCTCCTCGGCCAGCGGCAGGTCGCCCAGCTCCCGCGCGGCCACCGCAAGCGCCCGGTGGGCGACCGCCGCGGCCTCCGCGGAGCTCCAGGGGTCCGCGGAGCTCCAGGGGTCCGCGGAGCTCCAGGGGTCCGCGGAGCTCCAGGGGTCCGCGGAGCTCTCGGGGTTCGCGGAGCTCCAGGGGTCCGCGGAGCGGAGCACGTCGCGGGCCAGCTCCCGTGCGGCGGCCGGGTCGCTGCCGGACAGCTCCAGTGCCCGCTCGGCGGCGGCGAGCGCTTCGTCGGTGGTCACCTACGGGCGGATCCTGGTCCAGCTGGTGACGACGGGGACCTGCCCCGGCCGGTGGCACACCACGCTGAACCAGCCCGGGGGCAGGCCCGTCACGGCGAACTGACCGGTCGCCGACAGCTCCCGCGCCTCGGTGAGGTGCGGGGTGCGGACCTCGACCCGCGTCCCCTCCTCCGGGCAGGGGGAGACCTGCCCGGCCAGATCGACCAGGCCGTCCATCGAGGTGACCTCCAGGTCGACGGTGAGCCCGGCCGTGGTGAAGCGAAGCAGCCGCTCCTCCCCGCCGTCGCGGACGCCCCGCGGTGCCGGCGCCGCCACGGGCAGGGCCGTGGCGGCGCCGGGCAGCCGCAGGCCGAAGGCAGCGCGCGCGGTCGCCGGGACGTGACCTGGCACGGGATCCCGGCCGGCCGCCAGGCGGAGCGCGGCGATCAGGGACTCGTCGTCGATCGCGGCGGGACGTCGGGTCAAGATGCGGCCTCCTGGGCGGTGAGCATGGTGCGTAGTCGGTTCAGGCACCGGCCCCGGGTGGGGCCGTAGCTGCCGCTGGGCATGCCCAGGCGTCCGGCGAGCTGGTGGACGCCCGCGTCGGGCGCCGTCGCCATCAGCCGGAACAGCGAGCGGCACGGCTCCTGCATCGCCTCGACGGCCAGCCAGAGACGGCGGCCCTCGTCGGCGCTGAGCACGAGCAGGGCCGGGTCGGGGGCGTCCTCGGCAGGCGACGAACCGGGGCGGAACCCGCCGGCGTCGGCCGGATCGGCGACCGGCCGCTCGCCGCGGCTCCGCCTGCCGAGCAGGGACGCCTCCCGCCGGACCGTGGTGAACAGCCACGAGCCGAGCCGGCCGGGGTCGCGGATGGTGTGCAGGCTCTCCAGCAGTCGCAGCCAGGTGCCCTGCACCGCGTCCGCGGCGTCCGCCGCGCTCAGCCCGTAGGCGCGGGCCACCGACCACAGGGGGCCGGAGAACCGGTTCACCAGCGTGTCCCATGCCGCCTGGTCGCCCGCCAGCGCGGCGTCGATCGTCTGCTGGTCGCTCACCGGCGCCTCCGAAGCCGTCCCGGAAACTCTGTGTGTCTCAGTGGTGACTTTGGGTGAGACTTTACCTTGGCCCGGCCACGACGACGCCGAGATCTGAGATTTTGCGGTTCCGTTCCGGATCGAGAACGTACGCGGCGGCCCCGGCGGGCGTCCGCCCCCGGGCCGCGGCGGCGATCGCGCCGCTGACCATGGCGGCGGCGAAGGAGGTGCCGCTCCAGCGCGCGTAGCCGTGGAACGCCCCGTGCTCCAGGAAAGAGCTGGTCAGCCACTCGCCGGGGGCGCAGGCGTCGACCCAGGGGCCGTGGGCCGAGAACGGCGCCCGGTCCCGTCCGGCCGCGTCCAGCGCGCCGACGGCGATCACCCCGGGCAGCGCGGCCGGCCAGAACGGCCGGTCGGAGGCGGTGTTGCCCGCGCAGGCCACCGTGACGGTGCCCGGCAGGCCGGCCAGGGCGGCCTCCAGCAGGGGGAGGGCCGGTCGTCGTAGGTGTGCCCGCCCATGGAGAGGTTGAGCACCTGGGGCGGCTCGTCCCGCAGTCGCGCCAGCGCCCGCAGCAGCCCGGCCTCGTCCCCGACGCCGCGGCCGTCCAGCACCCGCAGCGGGCGCACCCGCGCCTCCGGGGCCGACCGCAGGATCAGCCCGGTGACGAACGTGCCGTGCCCGGCCTGGGCGTCCAGCCGCCCGTCGCCGTCGGCGTCGGGCACCTCGGCGGCATCGCGCCGCCGTTCGAGGAACCACGGGAGGTCCCGCCACCAGGGGTGCGCGGCCAGGCCGGTGTCGGCGACCGCGACGGTCACCGGCCCGCCCGGCCCACCCGGTCCATCCGGTCCGCCGGGTCCGCCGCCCGGGACATCGCCGGGCACCCCGCCGTTCCCGCCGTCTCCGGCGTCCCCGGGCCGCCCGGCCCGTCCCCGGCCCGGCGCCGGGCGGCGGAGGAGGCGGCGCGGGGAAGGGGCGGGAGGCCGGGCCGCCGAAGAAGAGGGGCTGGCCCACCAGGATGTGGTTGGGCGAGGCCGCGTGCCCGCGGTCGCGAACCGTGGCGGCCAGATCGCAGACGTCGACGCCGGGCAGGAGCCGTATCCGGAAGACCCCGTCGGCCTCGGCCGCCGCGGCGGTCCACCGGGCGACGGCCGCCATGCCCGCGGCGTCCGTGAGCAACTGGTCGCGCCTGATCAGAGCCGGTGCTCCCGGGACGGGCTCCACCCGTTCGATGTCGGCGTCCATGTTGCTCTCCGGAGGGTCGGGCGGCGGGTCGCGGGATCGTCCCCCTTCGAGGATGCCCCAGCCGGAGGACGGTCGCACGGCATCTCGGTATGACCCCCCTCTGGTGCGACGTCACAACCGACGGTAGTCTCTCCTACAGTCACTTGTGATCATCCTGGGCGAGGCCGTTGGGGAAGGCGCACCTCGTACGAAACGGGAGGTCCGGTGTCTGCTCGTGGCGTGCTTTACGTCCACTCGGCTCAGCCTGCGCTGTGCCCGCATATCGAATGGGCGGTCGCGGGTGTCCTTGGCGTGCCCGTTGACCTGAACTGGACCCCGCAGCCGGCCGCGCCCGGCCACGTGCGCGCGCAGGCCGAATGGGTCGGCCGCCCGGGGACGGCGGCGGCCATCACCTCGTCCCTGATGGGCTGGCAGCGCATCCGGTTCGAGATCACCGAGGACCCCTCAACGGGTGCCGACGGGTCCCGGCACGCCTACACGCCGTCCCTCGGCGCCTTCACGGCGGTGATCGGCGCCTCGGGTGACATCCTGGTGCCCGAGGACCGCCTGCGCTCGGTCATGCTCATGGCGCGGCAGGGCCGGGTGGTGCTGGAGGAGGAGCTCGACAAGCTGCTCGGCAAGCAGTGGGACGCCGAGCTGGAGTCGTTCCGGTACGCCGGCGAGGGCGCGCCGGTCCGCTGGCTGCACGCCGCCGTCTGACGGCGCGCGGATCCCGCCGCCCCGCGCAGCCATCCGGCGGCGCGGCACAGCCGTCTGACGGCGCGCCGATCCCTCTCCCGTACACCGCCTGACGACGCGCGGCCTCTCCTCACGCAGCCGCCCGGCGGCGCGCCGACCCCTCCCCCGTACAAGCAGGACGCCCCCGCCGGCATCGGCCGGCGGGGGCGTCGCGTGTCACGCGGGTCTTCCGGAACCCGCGGGCCGCGGGTTCCGGAAGGGGGTCAGAGCGGAATGTTGCCGTGGGCGCCGCGCGCCGGGGTGGCCTGGGCGAGGACCTTGGCGATGGCGCCGCGGGTCTCCTCCGGCTTGATCACCTCGTCCACCACGCCGATCTCGACCGCCCGGTCCAGGCCGCCCGCCACGACCTCGTGCTCCTCGGCGAGCCGGGCCTCCAGCGCCGCCCGCTCCGGCTCGGGGGCGGCCGCGAGCTCCCTCCGCTTGAGGATGCGCACCGCGGCCACCGAGCCCATCACCGCGATCTGCGTGGTGGGCCAGCCGAACACCTTGGTCGCGCCCAGGGCGCGGGAGTTCATCGCGATGTAGGCGCCGCCGTACGCCTTGCGGGTGACCAGCGTGACGCGCGGCACCGACGCCTCGGCGAAGGCGTGCAGCAGCTTGGCGCCGCGGCGCACCACGCCGTCGTGTTCCTGGCCGACGCCCGGGAGGTAGCCGGGGACGTCCACCACCACGACCAGCGGCACCCCGAAGGCGTCGCACATGCGGACGAACCGCGCCGCCTTCTCGGCGGAGGTCGAGTCCAGGCAGCCGCCCAGCCGCATCGGGTTGTTGGCGATGACCCCGACGGTCCGGCCGTCGAGGCGGCCCAGCGTGGTGACGATGTTCGGCGCCCACTTGGGCTGCAGTTCCACGCCCGGCTCGTCGAGCAGTCCCTTGACCAGCGGCTTGATGTCGTAAGCGCGGCGGGGGTTCTCGGGGAGCAGGTCGGAGAAGTCGACCTCCTCCACCTCGCCGCGGAAGCGGCCCTGGTGGCCGAGCAGCACGGCCAGGCGCCGGGCCTGGACGTACGCCTCGGTCTCGGTCTTGGTCACCACGTGCACCACGCCGCTGCGCTTGCTGTGCGGCTCCGGCCCGCCGAGGGCGGCCATGTCGATCTGCTCGCCGGTGACGCTGCGCACCACGTCGGGGCCGGTGACGAAGATGCGCCCCTCGTCGGAGAGGATCACGATGTCGGTCAGCGCCGGGCCGTAGGCGGCGCCGCCGGCCGCGGGGCCCACCACGACCGACAGCTGCGGCACCACGCCGGAGGCCCTGGTCATCGCGGCGAAGACGCGGCCGACCGCGTGCAGCGACTCAACGCCCTCGGCCAGTCGCGCGCCGCCGGAGTGCCACACCCCGATGATCGGGACCCGCTCGCGGACCGCCACGTCGTAGGCGTGCACGATGTGCTCGCATCCCGCCGAGCCCATCGCGCCGCCCTGGACCCGGGCGTCGCTGACGAAGACCACGACCGGCACGCCCTCGACGCGGCCCATGGCCGCCAGGGCGCCGCTGCGGTCGACCGGGGTGATCAGCCGGATCGAGCCCTCGTCGAGCAGCGCCGCCATCCGCACCTGGGGGTCGCGGGGATCGGCCGCCTCCCCGTCGGGGGAGCCGCTCACCACCCTGTTGTCGAGCACGGTCATCTCGGGGCTCCTGTCAGATGCTGGTGAAGGCCACGGCGACGTCGTGGCCGCCGAACCCGAACGAGTTGTTGATCGCGGCGATCCGTCCGCCGGGGAGCTCGCGCGGGTCGCGGCGCACGATGTCCACCTCGACGCCGTCGTCGAGGTCGTCCACGTTGATCGTGGCGGGGACGACCCGCTCCTGCAGGGCGAGGACGGTGAAGACCGACTCGATGCCCCCGGCGCCGCCGAGGAGGTGGCCGGTCATCGACTTGGTGGAGGTGACCAGCGGGTGGCCGCCGACGACCTCCTTGATCGCGATGGTCTCCACCACGTCCCCGGCGGGGGTGGAGGTGGCGTGCGCGTTCACGTGCCTGATGTCCTCGGGGGCCAGGCGCGCGTCCTGCAGGGCGCGGCGCATGGCGAGCATCACCCCCGCGCCGGTCGGCTCGGGCTGGGCGATGTGGTGGGCGTCGGCGGAGTAGCCGACACCTGCGGCCACCGCGTAGACGTGGGCGCCGCGGGCCCGGGCGTGCTCCTCGGACTCCAGGACGACGATGCCCGAGCCCTCGCCGAGCACGAACCCGTCGCGGTTCTTGTCCCACGGCCGGGACGCCCGCTCAGGCTCGTCGTTGCGCAGCGACATCGCGCGCATGGCGGAGAAGGAACCGATGTTCAGCGGGTGGATGGCCGCCTCGGTGCCGCCGGCCACGACCACGTCGGCGCGGCCGGAGCGGATCATCTCGATGGCGTAGCCGATCGACTCGGCGCCGGTGGCGCAGGCGCTGACCGTGGCGTGCACGCCGGCCCGGGCGCCGACCTCGATGCCGATCCACCCGGCGGCGCCGTTCGGCATCAGCATCGGCACGGTGTACGGCGAGAGCCGCTGCCAGCCCCGCTCCTTGAAGGTGTCGTAGGCGGCGAGGATGGTGGTGATGCCACCGATGCCGCTGCCCACGACCACGCCGAGCCGCTCGGGGTCGACCTTCTCGATCCCGGAGTCCTTCCAGGCCTCGCGGGCCGCGACCAGCGCGAACTGCTCGGCCCGGTCCAGCCGCCGTGCCTCCGGCCGGGGCAGTACCTCGGTCGGGTCCACGGCGGCGACGGCGGCGAACTTCACCGGGACGGAGTCGACCCAGTCCGTGGTGAGGTCGCGGACCCCGCTCCGACCGGCGAGGAGCGCCGACCAGGTCGAGGCGACGTCTCCGCCGAGGGGCGTCGTCGCGCCGAGCCCGGTGACGACGACACGTACCTGGTCTGTACTCACGTTCTTGCTCCTTGCGAATCGCTGGTCAGGGCCGGGGGCGTCGGGACGTCTCAGCTCTGGATGAAGTTGATGACGTCCTTGACGGTCTTGAGGTGCTTGAGCTGGTCGTCGGGGATCTCGACGCCGAACTCGTCCTGGGCGGCGACGGCGATCTCGACCATGGACAGCGAGTCGATGTCGAGGTCGTCCACGAAGTTCTTCTCCGGGGTGACCTCGGAGGCCGGGACACCGGTGATCTCGTTGACGATCTTGCCGATGCCGGCGAGGATCTCCTGCTCGGTCATCTGAGCCATGTCGCGTGTTCTCCTTGGGAATCGGGTGTTGTTGCGGTTTTCCGTACGGCGGGGCCGTACAGGCTTTTCAGGGGATCTCGACGACCTGGCCGGCGTAGGTCAGCCCGGCGCCGAAGCCCAGCAGCAGGACGAGCCCGCCCGACTGGACCTCGCCGCGTTCGACCATCCGGGACAGGGCCAGCGGGATCGACGCGGCCGAGGTGTTGCCCGCCAGGACGATGTCCTTGGCGATGACGGCCTTGTCGGCGCCGAGCCGGCGGGCGATGGCCTCGATGATCCGCAGGTTCGCCTGGTGGGGCACGAAGGCCGCGAGGTCGGCCGGGTCCACCCCGGCGCGCTCGCAGATCTCCTTGGCCACCGGGTGGAGCGCGGTGGTCGCCCAGCGGAAGACGGTCTGCCCCTCCTGCCGGAGGAACGAGTCGCGGTCCTTGATCATGATGGCGTCGGCCTTGTCGCCGGCGCTGCCCCACACCACCGGGCCGATGCGCGGGGTGTCGGACGGGCCGACGACCGCGGCGCCCGCGCCGTCGGCGAAGATCACCGCGGTGCTGCGGTCGGTCCAGTCGATCCACTGGGAGAGCTTCTCGGTGCCGATGACCAGCACGTTGACGGCCGAGCCGGCGCGGACGGCGTCGTTGGCCAGGGCGAGGGCGTAGCAGAAGCCCGAGCAGGCGGTGTTGACGTCGAACGCGCCGGGGGCCTCGATGCCGAGGCGGGTGGCGACCCGGGCGGCGGCGTTGGGGATCTGCGCCTCCAGCGTGCAGGTGGCGACGATCACCAGGTCGATGTCGCCGGCCGACAGGCCGCTGGCGGCCAGGGCCTTGCCGCCGGCCTGCACGGCCAGGTCGATCTCCGACTCGCCGGCCGTGGCGATCCGCCGTTCCTTGATGCCGACCCGGCTCTGGATCCACTCGTCGTTGGTGTCCATGGTCGCCGACAGGTCGGCGTTGGTGACCACCTTGGACGGCTGGTAGTGGCCGAAGCCCAGGATCTTCGCGCCCGGAGCGCCCTGGATCGTCTTCATCTAGAGAACCTCTCGAGCGGCGTTCAGATCGTCGGGGGTCTTCAGCGCGACGGTGGTGACCCCGCGCATCCCGCGCCGGGCCAGGCCGGTGAGGGTGCCGCCGGGGGCCAGCTCGATCATCTTGGTGACGCCGAGGCCGGTCATGGTGGCCATGCAGGCGTCCCAGCGGACCGGGCCGGCGACCTGGGCGACGAGGCGGCCGAGGAACTCGGCGCCGCCCGTGACGGCCGTGCCGTCGGCGTTGGACAGCAGGGTGACCCGCGGGTCGGCGGGGGTGAGGCCGGCCGCGGCCTGGCGCAGGTGCTCCGAGGCCGGGGCCATGTGGACGGTGTGGAAGGCTCCGGCGACCTTCAGCGGGATCAGCCGCGCCCGCGCGGGCGGGTCGGCGGCGAAGGCCTCCAGCTGCTCCAGGGTGCCGCCGGCGACGATCTGGCCGGAGCCGTTCATGTTGGCCGGGGTCAGGCCGTGCCGCTCGATGGCGGCCAGGACCTCGGCCTCGTCGCCGCCGACGACGGCGGTCATGCCGGTGGCGGTGACGGCGGCGGCCTTGGCCATGGCCTGCCCGCGCTCGCGGACCAGCGTCAGGGCCTGCTCGGGGGTGAGCACCCCGGCCAGGGCGGCGGCGGCCAGCTCGCCGACGCTGTGCCCGGCCACGACGTCGGGGGTCACGCCGAGGGCTTCGGCGGCGGCCAGGGAGGCGGCCACCAGCAGCGGCTGGGCGACCGCGGTGTCGCGGATCTCCTCGGCGTCGGCGGTGGTGCCGTAGGCGATCAGGTCGAGGCCGACCAGTTCGGACCAGGCGGACAGCCGGTCCGCCAGGCCCGGGACTTCAAGCCATGGAGTCAGGAAACCTGGGGTCTGGGCGCCTTGGCCCGGAGCGACGATGGCGAGCACGAAATCCAGCCTGCCCTGTAGGGGTTCGATATCCGGGTAAGGATCCGGACGAAGTTCGTCCGTAAAATTTTGTAGGAACCCTACAGTGGGAGTTTCTCGGACGTTAAGTAAAGACGGCTATGTCACGGATGTTTCGGACAGGCGCCCGAGGATGAGCCCGACCTGCAGGGTGAAGGCCGACCGCCCCTCCGTGGGCTGGTACCCGGTCAACTCGGTGATCTTACGCAGCCGGTAGCGGACCGTGTTGGGGTGGACGAACAGCAGCCGGGCCGTCGCCTCCAGGGACGTGCCCTGCTCCAGGTAGGTGGCGAGCGTGTCGAGCAGCGGCGTGCCCGTCAACGGCCGGTAGACGTTCTCGATGAGCTGGGCGCGGGCGTCGGCGTCACCGTCGATGGCGCGCTCGGCCAGCAGGTCCTCGGCGTGGACCGGCCGGGGGGCGTCCGGCCAGGCGGGCGCGGCGCGCAGACCGGCCATCGCCGCCCGCGCCGAGCTCGCGGCCGCGTGCAGGTCGCCGACCTCCGGGCCGATCACGATCGGGCCCGGGCCGAAGCGCGGCACCACGTGCCGGGCCGCCGCCCCGACGCTGTCGGCCCCGCCGACGATCACGATCAGCCGGTCGCCCTGCACCCCCGCCAGCAGGTCCAGCGCGGACCTGCGCCCGCGCTCGCGCAGCCCGTCGACCACCGCCTGCGGGTCGTCGTCGGGCGCCTGCCCGGCCAGCACGACGACGGGGGAGGAGGTCCAGCCGAGCGCGGCGGCCCACGAGTGCAGGCCGTCGTCCACCTCACCGCGGACCAGCGCGTCCACGATCAGCGCCTCCAGCCGCGCGTCCCAGGAGCCGCGCGCCTCCGCCTCCCGGGCGTAGACCTGGGCGGCGGCGAAGGCGACGTCGCGGGTGTACCGGAGCATCGCCTGCTGCAGCTGCTCCCGCCCGCCCGGCGCGGCCAGCTCCGCGGTCTGCGCCTCGACCACCTCGACCACGGTCCGGACGATGTCCACGGTCTGCTGCAACGAGATCGACCGCTTCAGCTCCCTGGGGGCGGTGCCGAAGAACTCGATGCTCGGGGTGGGCCGGTCCTCGCCGGCGTGCTGGAACCACTCCACGAACGCCGCGATGCCGGCCTGGGCGACCAGCCCGACCCACGAGCGGTCCTCGGCCGACAGCGCGCGGAACCACATGAGCCGGTCGTCCATCCGGGCCATGGCGGCCGTGCCCAGCGCGCCCATGGCCCGCTCCAGTCTGCGGGTGGTGTCCTGCCGTATCCGGTCCTGGTCCGGGCCTCCGTGGTCCGGGTCCAGGTCTTCCCCGTCGATCCTGACGGTGGTCCCACCGGCCCGGCCGTCGTCGCCGGCCTCCTCGATCCGCTCCCTCACGTCACTAAGAGTGCCAGGTCGGACGAGATGCGCCAGCCGCCGTACCCTGTGACGCGCCCGCCGGCCCGTCTCCCGGCGCCGCGGGAACGGGGCCGGAGCGGGCCGTACCGGGCCCCTCCGCTCAGATGACGGCGACGGCGGTGATCAGGCCGATCACCAGGTGGGTGATCGCCAGGAGCCGGGCGCCGGGCTGCGGGTCGCTCTCCCTGACCAGGTCGCGTACGGAGATCCCGACGACCTTGTCGAAGACGATCATCGCCACGGTCTGCACGGCGATGCCGACCAGGCCGAACACCAGCGTCGTCAGCAGGCCCTCGTGCAGGGCGCCGCCGGAGGACCAGATGGAGGCCGCGACGATGAGCCCGACGGCGGTCAGGCCCGACCCGGTGAGCAGGGTGGCGTTGGGATTGCAGTCCACCTTGATCAGCCGGCTGAGCTTGCCGGGGATGGCCAGGTCGATCACGAAGAAGCCGATGATCATCAGGATCAGGCCGAGGACGGCGTAGGCGACGACCGCGAGGGCGCCGCGGCCGAGGGTCTCGCCGAGCGAGAGCGTCTGGGCGTCGGCCGCGGCCTGGAGCGCGACCGGCAGGGGGCTGGGGCTCATGGGTTTTCTCCGGAAGTCGGGAGGATGCTTGTCGGGATCGGACGGGGGGTGCGGGTCGCGGCTCGGGTCACAGCTCGATCCGGTGCGGGACGAACGACGAGGTGTCGTCGGTGATCAGCCCCGAGGTCTCGCGGATGCCGGCCCCGGCCGCCTCGTCGTGGACGACCCAGGCGCCGAGCACGGGACGCCAGCCGTCGAAGTCGGGTAGCGCCCGGAACTCCTGGTGGACGTGGCCTTCGGCGCCGTAGCCGCCGCCGGTCTCGACACCGCCGCCGGGCGTGACGACCCGCATGCCCGCCCCCTCCCGGCCGAGGAGCGGCTTGACGATGTAGGACGTCATGTCACGTGGTCCGTCGAGGTAGGCGGGCAGCAGGTTCGGGTGCCCCGGGTACAGCTCCCACAGCAGCGCCAGCAGCGCCTTGTTGGACAGCAGCATCTTCCACAGCGGCTCGATCCAGGTCATCGACACCTGCTGGGCGACCGCCCGCGCCCCGAACGCGTCGGCGACCGCCCACTCCCACGGGTACAGCTTGCACAGGGAGCGGATCACCCGCCGTTCCATGTCCACGAACCGCAGGTTGAGGCCGTCCCAGCCGATGTCCTCCATGGCCACCGCGATCGTGTTCAGGCCCGCCTGGGCGGCGGTCTCCTGGAGGTAGGCGAGGGTCATCGCCTCCTCGCCGGTCTCGTCCATCTGCGTCCAGGCGAAGTGCGCGGGCCCCGTGGGCAGCACCTCCGCGAGCCCCCGCCACCGCTCGATCAGCCGCTCGTGGATGGAGTTCCACTGGTCGCCGTCCGGGTGGCGGTCCTGCAACCAGAACCACTGCACGACCGAGCTCTCCAGGAGGCTGGTCGGGGTGTCGGCGTTGTACTCCAGCAGCTTGGCGGGACCGGCGCCGTCGTAGCGCAGGTCGAACCGGCCGAACAGGTGGGGGTCGCCTCGTTCCCAGGACCGGGCGATCTCCGGCCGCACCCACTCGGGGATCGCGAAGTCGGCGTAGCGGTCGTGGCGGACGACGTGGTCCACCACGGCCAGGCACATCCGGTGCAGCTCCTCGACCTGCTCCTCCAGGGCGAGGACCTCGTCCATCGAGAAGACGTACTGCACGGACTCGTCCCAGTAGGGGCGGCCGAGGCCGCCGGGGTGGGCCGAGCGGTGGAAGGCCAGGCCCTGACCCTCGACGATCTCCTCCCAGCCGTCCCGGGGGACGGAGGTCTCACGTCTCATCCGTCCGCGCTCAGCTTCCGCTCCCGCCGCGGAAGCCGAAGCCGCCGCGCTGGATCACGGTGCCCTGGCGGCTGACGATCCTGACGTCGGCCGGACGCACGGTGGTGCCGCGCATGACGCGGGCCCCGGATCGTACGCCCCCGTAGTACCAGCGATAGGCGCCGTACGAGCCGTGGTAGTGGGAGCCATCGTCGTCGTCGTCGCAGTAGTCCTCGTCGACGACGGTGTAGGAGCCGTCGGGCTGCTGGCTGTCGAGGTCGACGCACTCGGCGTTGACCTCGTCGTAGTCGTCCTCCTGGGCGCTGCAGTAGCCGATGAGCAGGAGCGTGACTACGGCGACGCCGCCGAGCACGATGCCCTTGGACGCCTTCGAGCCCCTCAAGCCCTTCCCGGAGGAGGAGGGGGTGGGCGAGCGGTCGGGGTCCATGCCCATGGGGTGTTTCGGTCCTGCTGCCATCGAGCTCCAATGAGATGTGTCGGGACAGATTATCGGCGCCCTTTTGACCATTCAACCGCCGTAACTGGATCGATGCGCGTTTCGGCGGCCATGGGCCGGCCGGCGCGTGGAGGATGTCGGCGCCGGCGCGTAACGTCACAGGTGTGAACCGCACCGATCGGCTTTACGTCCTGGTCGAAGAGCTCCGCGCCGCCGCGCCCGGGTTCCTGCGGGTCCGCGAGCTGGCGGACCGGCTCGGGGTGGGGGAGCGCACCGTCGAGCGCGACCTCGCCGCGCTCCGGGAGTCCGGGGTCCCCGTGCGCGCCGAACCCGGCGGACGGGGCGGCCACGCCCTCGACATGTCCGCCGCCCCGTCCCCGGTCGCCTTCACCGCGGAGGAGGCGGCCGCGGTCGCCGTGGCGCTCGTCCGGGCCGCGGACACCCCGCTGGCCGGCCCCGCCCGCGACGCCCTGCGCCGGCTCGCCGCGGCGACGCCTTCTCCCGGAGAGGTCCGGCACGAGGACGCGGCCGGTGGCGGCGGGAGCGGGCGCGGGGGACGCTCCGCCGGTGACGGCGAGGCCGGGCGACCGGCCGGCGGCGAGGAGGGCGACGGGGCCGGGTGGCCGGTCGTCCCCGCGCGTGCCGCGGCCGAGCCCGAGCCCTACCCCCGGGTGGCGGCGGTGATCGAGGGGGCACTGCTGCGCCGGAGGGTGCTGCGGATGGGCTACGAGGACCGCAAGGGCCGGTCCACCGTCCGCGAGGTGGAGCCGGCGGTCTTCATGGGCGGGCGCGGCGGCCAGTGGTACCTCATGGGCATGGACCGGCTCCGCCAGGACGTCCGGGTTTTCAAGCTCGACCGCATCGCCTGGGCCGAGGAGACCGCCGAGGCCGCACCCGAGCAGTCGCCGGAACGATACGCCGCCGGCCTCCCCGGCGTGCTGCGGGAGTCCGCCGAGCCGGAGTGAGCCCCCGGGGCCCGGCCGTACGGCGGTGCGGCCACCGCCGGACCCGGCCGCCGCGCGGGCCTCCCGCCGTACGGCAGGGCCCGGGCGCGCCGGGCGGTCAGCCTGCTCCGGCGCCCAGTTCCCGCTGCATCAGGAGGGTGTCGATCCAGCGGCCGTGCTTGTGCCCCACCTTCGTCAGCAGGCCGACGGCGGAGAAGCCGAACCGGCGGTGCAGGGCGGCCGACGCCTCGCTCCCCGTGTCCGCGATGACCGCGATCATCTGGCGCGCGCCGGCCCGCTCGCTCCGCTCCACCAGTGCCCCCAGCAGCGCGCCGCCCAGCCCCCGGCCGGTGTGGTCCGGGGCGAGATAGATCGAGTCCTCGACGGTGTGCCGGTAGGCCGGTTTCGGCCGCCAGGGCGTGGCGTAGGCGTATCCGGCCACCTCGCCGGCCACCTCGGCCACCAGGAACGGAAGCCCCCGGTCGGCGAGGTCGCCGAGCCTGTTCAGCCAGTCGGCGACCGGCGGCGGCGTCTCCTCGAACGTGGCCACGCTGCTGACCACGTAGTGGGTGTAGATGCCGGCCACGGCCGGCAGGTCCGCCGGCGCGGCCGGGCGGACGATCGTCTCCAACGTCGGCATGAGCCGCCCCCGTTCCCATGAGGTGGGTTCTCCCTCGCCGTGCGCCATTCTGATGGATCCGGGGGCCCGCGGGGGCGCGGGGGCCGGCGTCAGGACCGGTCCGAGAGGAAGTGCGGGGCACACGGGAGGGGCCTGGGGCAGGTCCGGGCGGGCGCGCGAGGCACGGGAGGGACCGGGGGATCGGGAGCGGCCCGGGAGGGGGACGCGGGGATCGGGAGCGGTCGGGGAGAGCCCTGGGGAGGGTGGGTTTCGTCCGGGTTCGTCGCGGTCGTCAAAGCGGCGGATCTTCACCGGCCCGTGTGCCATGCTGAACCCGGCGAGCGTGGCGAGGGGCGTACACGAGGGGCACACGAGGGGTCGTCGATGCCGGAGATCGAACCGCTGCGGCCCGGGGACCCGCCGCGGCTGGGGGACTTCACGCTCAGGGGCAGGCTGGGGGAGGGCGGCCAGGGCGTCGTCTACCTCGGGGAGGCCGAGGACGGCCGGCGTGCCGCCGTCAAGCTGCTGCACGTGCGCTTCACCGGGGAGAGCCATGCCCGTTCCCGCTTCGCCCGGGAACTCGCCGCGGCCCGGCGGGTGGACGCCTTCTGCACCGCCCGGGTGCTCGCCGCCGACCTCGACGGCGAGACCCCCTACATCGCCAGCGAGCTGATCGACGGCCCCTCGCTGCGCCGGATCGTCGAACGTGACGGGCCGCTGGGCGGCGAGGCCCTCGAACGGCTCGCCACCGGCACGGCCACCGCGCTGACCGCGATCCACCACGCCGGGATCGCCCACCGCGACTTCAAGCCGGACAACGTGCTGCTCGCCCCGGACGGTCCCCGCGTCGTCGACTTCGGCATCGCGAAGATCATCGATGAGAGCGGGACGATCACCACCCGCGCCGTCGGCACACCCGCCTACATGGCGCCCGAGCAGATCGCCGAGGAACGCGTCGGCCGGCCCGCCGACGTGTTCGCCTGGGGGGCGACCATGGTCTTCGCCGCCGCGGGCCGGGCGCCCTTCGCCGCGGAGACGATCGTGGCGACGCTCAACCGCGTCGTCAACCACGACCCCGACCTCGGCGCGCTGCCGGAGGACCTGCGCCCGATCGTCGCCCACTGCCTGAACAAGGACCAGTCGCTGCGGCCGTCCATGGACGAGGTGCTCAAACGCCTGCTCGGCCACCCGGCGGACGACGGCGAGGCGTCCCGGGAGGAACTGGCCGAGGGCGCGCAGGCCGCCACGCTGGACCTGGCCCGGACGAACCCGCCGAACCCGTTGAACCCACTGAACCCGCCCGCGGTCCGGCGGCGGCGCCGAGCCGTCGCCGGGGCGGCCGCGGTCCTCGCCGCGATCGCCGCGGTGCTGCTGGCGCTCCAGCTCGCCGGCACGCCGGGCGGCACCGCCGCGATCCCCTCGCCCCCCGCGACCCCGGCGGCGTCCGTCCTGTCCCCGTCGCCCACCAAGACGCCCTCCACCGGCTCGCGCCTGCTCGACCGGATCCGGGACAGGCATGTGATCAGGGTGGGCTACCGCGGCGGCCTGCCCGGCGTCGCGCTGGCCAGGGAGAAGCGGCCGCCCGAGGGGTTCGAGATCGACGTGGCCCGCCGCATCGCCGGGGAACTGGGGGTGCCCGCCAAGGGAGTGAGGTTCGTGCGGGTGGGCTACGACGAGCGCGAGGCCGCGGTCCAGCGCGGTGACGTGGACATCGTGGTCGCCACCCTGTCGATCGGCACCGCCGACCACTCCCGGGCCGCGTTCGCCGGGCCGTACTACGTGGCGCACCGCGACGTGCTCGTCCGGACCGGGGCGAAGATCTCCAAGCTCTCCCACCTGCGCGGCAGGACCATGTGCGTGATGTCCGGCGGATCGGCCACCGCGGCCATGATCCGTGACCGGGGCATCCGCTTCGACACCCTTGAGGACACCGACCTCGCCAAGTGCGCCGCCCGGGTGGCGGGCGGCACGGCCGACGCCATGCCCGACGACGACCTGGTGCTCGCCGGGTTCGGCGCCCGGCTGCGCGGGGCCCGCCTCAAGGTCGCCGGGCTCCGCCTCACCACCGAGCGGTACGGCGTGGCGCTCCGCCGCGGCGACCCGGTCGCCTGCCGGGCGATCAACGCGGCGATCGGCGCCCTGTACACCGACGGGACGATCGAGTCGCTGCTCGAAAAGCACTTCTCCGGCGTCGGCTTCCGCCACGAGACCGCGCGGCCCCGCATGGAGGGCTGCGGCTGAGTCGTACAGTCCCGCGTGGAGAGCTGCGGCTGAGTCGTACGGCCCGGCCCGGCCCGGCGAGCCGCGAGCCGTGCGGTCCGCGTGGGGAGCCGCCGCCCGCGTCGGACGGCTCGGCGCGGAGAGCCGTCGCCGCGCCGTACGGCTCTCCGCGTGGAGGGAGAGGTGGGAGGGTCAGGAGGCCGCGCAGGTGGTGCCCTTGGCCGGGACCTCCCCTTCGATCAGATACTTGTCGGTCACCTTCTTGACGCACTGGTCGCCGGAGATGTAGGCCCCGTGGCCCTCGCCCTTGTAGGTGACCAGCACCCCCGTGCCGAGCTGCTCGGTCAGCTTCGGCGCCCACTCGTACGGCGTGGCCGGGTCGCCGGTGCCGCCGATCACCACGATCGGCGCGGAGCCGGCCGCGTTCACCTTCCGGGCCTCGTCGCTGCCCTTGACCGGCCAGGAGGAGCAGATCAGCCCCATGCCCGCGCTGCCGAACAGCGGGGAGACCTCCAGCGCCTCCCGCTGGGTGCGCTTCAGCTGCGCGAGATCCGGCCGCTCGGCGGTGTCCGCGCAGCTGATGGCCGGGAAGCTGCTCATGAGGGTCGTGTAGGACCCGTCGGGCAGGCGCCCGTTGTAGTTGTCGGCGAGGCTGAGCAGGAGCCGCCCGTCGTCGCTGAAGGCCATGTTCAGCCCCTGCTCCAGCAGCGGCCATGTCAGCTTCGAGTACAGCGCGGCGGCGACGCCGGTGTTGGCCAGTCCCTGGGTGAGCTCGCGGGAACCGACCTTGAGCGGCTTGTCCTCCACGTCGCCCATGAACTTCTCGACGTTCTTGTTCGCGATGGTCCGGTCGGCGCCGATGTCGCACCGGCCGGGTCCCTTGATGCAGTCCTTCAGGAAGTCGTCGTAGGCGTGCTGGAACCCGGCCGACTGCACCACGGTGCGCCTGTTCATCGAGACGCTCGGGTCCAGCGGGGCGTCCAGCACGAAGCGGCCCACGTTCTTGGGGAACTCGGTGGCGTAGACGGCGCCGAGCTGCGTGCCGTAGGAGATGCCGAAGTAGTTGAGCTTCGGCTCGCCGAGCGCCTCGCGCATCCGGTCCATGTCGCGGGCGGCGTTCACCGTGCCGACGTAGGGCAGGACCTTCCCGGAGGTCCGCTGGCAGGCGGCGGCGAAGTCCTTGATGATGCGTTCCTGCCGGTCCCAGTCCGCCTGGGTGACGGCGATCGTGTTCATCGAGGTGTAGCGGTCCATGACGTGCTCGCCGTCGCACCTGACGCCGGAGCTGCGCTCCACCCCGCGCGGGTCGAAGCTGACCAGGTCATAGCGGGTGTTGAGGCTGGCGAACGCCTTGGCGGCCTGGGCCATGGTGTCGACGCCGGAGGCGCCGGGGCCGCCGAAGTTGAAGACCAGGGAGCCGATCCGCCGGGCCTGGTCGGTCGCCGGGATGCGGATCATCGCGATGTCCAGCGTCTCGCCGCCCGGCTTGGCGTAGTCGAGCGGCACCCGCAGCGAGCCGCACCGCAGGGTGGCGTCGGGCTTGGCCGGGACCTGCCCGTTGGGCCCCCGGACGTCGGTGCAGGGCCCCCACGCGATGCGCCCGGCCGCCCCGGTCTCGCCCGCCGTCCCGGTCGTCTCCGACGGCGCGGCGGTCCCCCCGGCCGGTGAGGACGGGTCGGCGGGACCGAGTCCGCTGTTGCGGGCCGGATCGCTGCAGGCGGTCAACAGGCCGGACAGGACGGTCGCCGCGGTCGCCACCGCCAGGACTTTTCGCACGTGATGCTCCCTCGATTCGGACGCCGGGGGAAGCGATCCAACACTAGCCGGGCGGGCCCTTTCAAAAAAAGGACCCGCCCGGCGTCACGTCACAGTCCCATGGACTGGGTGTCGTTGCTCTCGATACCGCCGGCCTCGGTCACGCCGTTCTTCAGGTGGTACTTCACGATGGCCTCGCGCAGCACCTCCTCGTCCAGCTCGCCCCGCTGGACCAGCTGGGTGAGCACGGCGAGGGTGATGGAGGCGGCGTCCACGTGGAAGTGGCGGCGCAGCGCCGACCGGGTGTCCGACAGGCCGAAGCCGTCGGTGCCGAGGGAGGTCCAGTCACCCGGGACCCACTGGGCGATCTGGTCCTGCACGGCGCGCATGTAGTCGCTGACGCCGACGAACGGACCCTCGGCCCGCGACAGCGCCTGCGTCACGTACGGCACCCGCCGCTCGGCGTCGGGGTTGAGCAGGTTGTGCTCCTCGACGGCCAGCGCCTCGCGGCGCAGCTCCGTCCAGGAGGTGGCCGACCACACCTCGGCCGCCACGCCCCAGTCCTCGGCCAGCATGCGCTGGGCCTCCACGGCCCAGGGGCCGGCCACGCCAGAGGACAGGATGTTGGCCTTCGGCCCCGACACGGCGGGCGCCGCGGCGTACCGGTACAGGCCCTTCAGCAGTCCCTCGACGTCGAGGCCCTCGGGCTCGGCCGGCTGGGGGTAGGGCTCGTTGTAGACGGTCAGGTAGTAGAAGATGTTCTCGGGGTCCTCCCCGTACATCCTCCGCAGGCCGTCCTTGACGATGTGCGCCACCTCGAAGGCCCACGACGGGTCGTAGGACACCGCCGCCGGGTTGGTGGAGGCGGTCAGCGGGGTGTGGCCGTCCTCGTGCTGCAGGCCCTCGCCGTTCAGCGTGGTGCGGCCGGCCGTGGCGCCGAGCAGGAAGCCCCGGCCCATCTGGTCGGCGAGCTGCCACATCTGGTCGGCGGTGCGCTGCCAGCCGAACATCGAGTAGAAGATGTAGACCGGGATCATGTGCTCGCCGTGCGTGGCGTACGACGTGCCCACCGCGATCGCCGAGGCCATGGAGCCGGACTCGCTGATGCCCTCGTGCAGGATCTGACCCTCGGTCGACTCCTTGTACGACAGCAGCAGCTCGCGGTCGACGGCCTCGTAGGTCTGGCCGTGCGGCGAGTAGATCTTCGCGGTCGGGAAGATCGCGTCGAGACCGAAGGTGCGGGCCTCGTCGGGGATGATCGGCACGAACCGGTGGCCGATCTCCTTGTCGCGCATGAGGTCCTTGAGCAGGCGGACGAACGCCATGGTGGTGGCGACGTTCTGCTTGCCGGAGCCCTTCTTCAGCTGCGCGTAGGCGGCGTCGCCGGGCAGCTTGACCGGCTTGGCGCGGACCACGCGCTTGGGCAGGACGCCGCCCAGGGCCGCGCGGCGCTCCTTCATGTACTCGATCTCGGGGTCGTTCTCGCCCGGGTGGAAGTAGGGCGGCAGGTCGGCCTCGAGGGCGGAGTCGGGGATCGGCAGGTAGAGCCGGTCCCGGAACTCCTTGAGCTCGGCCTTGGACATCTTCTTCATCTGGTGCGTCGCGTTGCGCGCCTCGAAGTCCTTGCCCAGGGTCCAGCCCTTGATGGTCTGGGCGAGGATGACCGTCGGCTGGCCGACGTGCTCGCGGGCCGCCTTGTAGGCCGCGTAGACCTTGCGGTAGTCGTGGCCGCCGCGCGAGAGCTTGCGGATGTCCTCGTCCGACAGGTGCTCGACCATCTTGCGCAGCCGGGGGTCGTCGCCGAAGAAGCTCTCGCGGATGTAGGAGCCGGACTCGACGGAGTAGGTCTGGAACTGGCCGTCGGGCACGGTGTTCATCTTGTTGACCAGGACGCCGTCGACGTCGGCCGCCAGCAGCGGGTCCCAGTCGCGGCCCCAGACGACCTTGATGACGTTCCAGCCGGCGCCGCGGAAGTAGGACTCCAGCTCCTGGATGATCTTTCCGTTGCCGCGGACCGGGCCGTCGAGGCGCTGCAGGTTGCAGTTGATGACGAACGTGAGGTTGTCGAGCTCCTCGCGGGCGGCCACGCCGATCGCGCCGAGCGACTCGGGCTCGTCCATCTCGCCGTCGCCGAGGAAGCACCAGACGTGGCTGCGGCTGGTGTCCTTGAGCTTCCGGTTCAGCAGGTAGCGGTTGAACCGCGCCTGGTAGATGGCCGAGATCGGGCCCAGGCCCATGGAGACCGTGGGGAACTCCCAGAAGTCGGGCATCAGCCGCGGGTGCGGGTAGGACGGCAGGCCCCGGATGCCGTGCGACAGCTCCTGCCGGAAGGCGTCGAGCTGGGTCTCGTTGAGGCGGCCCTCCAGGAAGGCGCGGGCGTAGATGCCGGGCGCGGCGTGGCCCTGGATGAAGACCTGGTCACCCGACTCGCCGTGGTCCTTGCCGCGGAAGAAGTGGTTGAAGCCCACCTCGTAGAGAGAGGCGGCCGAGGCGTAGGTCGCGATGTGGCCGCCGACGTTGGTGCGGGCGTTGGCCCGGGTGACCATGACCGCCGCGTTCCACCGGATGTAGGCGCGGATCCGCCGCTCGACGTACTCGTCGCCGGGGAACCAGGGCTCGCGCTCCGGCGGGATCGTGTTGATGTAGTCGGTGCTGCGCAGGCCGGGGACGCCGACCTGGTGCTCCCGAGCCCGCTCCAGCAGGCGGAGCATCAAATAACGGGCCCGGGTCCGCCCCTCCGTCTTGACGACGTTGTCGAGGGACTCGAGCCACTCCTGGGTCTCGCTGGGGTCGACATCAGGAAGCTGGCTGGGTAGGCCGTCACTGATGATCGAGAAACGCTGGCGTCCGGAAGCCACTGGGTCTCGCCTTCCGAGGATGGACTTTTGTCTGGTGTAGGTCGTCTTCCATCCTGGTCGCTTACCCCGGAAAGTGCATCTCTACTGACCGGTAACCAAGAGGTCCCCGCTGGCAGGGGCGTGAAAATGGCCTAGACCACCGATGGTAGGACGAATTTCCCCCACAGGGTACACGCTGCCCGGCCCTTTCCGCGGGCGGGGCGGATCCGCCCCCGCCGTACGAATCTAGCCGGGCCCGGGTCGTGGGACGTCCGGGCGGTGCCGCGTGGACCGGGCCGCGTCCGGTGAACCCCCCGGTCCGGCGGCCCGTGACGGCCGGGCCGTGAGTCCGGGCCGGGGATCGCCGCATTCCCCGGGGATTCCGTGGCGGGCCGTTCACGAGAATAGGAAAGATCTTTGTGGGATCGTGACGATAATGATGCGCGAAGCCGGGGTGAGGCGGTTTGAGCGGCGAACTTTCCGCCGCGGCCGCCCCTCGCCGCCCCGAAGAATGGGGCGGGGTCGTCGTCCCAGCTCAGCGCGGATCGTAGGATCGAGTATGTGAGATCTCAGACGATCGAGGTGGTGACCGGTTCCCGTGAACGGATCCATGACATCACCTCCGAGTGCGAGAGCTTCGTCCGCTCATGCGGGGGAGACGGGCTGTTGCACGTCTTCGTCCCCCACGCCACCGCGGGGATCGCGCTGATCGAGCTCGGCTCGGGCAGTGACGACGACCTGCTCGCGGCGCTGGAGGACCTTCTGCCGGCCGACGGCCGGTGGAAGCATGCACACGGATCCAGGGGGCATGGGCGCTCGCATGTCATGCCGGCTCTCATCCCTCCCTACGCGACCGTCCCGGTTCTGTCCGGGCGGCTCGCGCTGGGCACCTGGCAGTCCATCGCCCTGGTGGATCTCAACGTCGACAATCCGGAACGCCAGGTCCGTTTGTCATTTTTGTCGGACTAATTCATACGTAGCCCACTCGTTGCCGTGGCGACCGTTGACGACCGAGGGTCACAGCGTGTGGACTGTGCCGAAGCATTCTGAGCACCGTGCGATTGCGGTGACATTCAAGCAGGAGGGACAAACGTGAGCGCGACCGCGGGTCAGGCTCGGGGCGAACGCGGCCTGGCCGAAAGACTCGGCCTCAAGCCGGGTCAGGTGGTGCAGGAAGTCGGCTGGGATGAGGACGCCGACGACGATCTGCGCGACTCCATCGAGGAGCTGACCGGCAACGAGCTGGTCGACGAAGACTACGAGGACGTCGTCGACGTCGTGCTGCTGTGGTGGCGTGACGGTGACGGCGATCTGTTCGACGCCCTCAGCGGGGTGCTGACCAACCTGAGTGCAGGCGGCCAGATCTGGCTGCTCACTCCCAAGGCCGGCCGCGAAGGCCACGTCGAGCCCAGCGACATCGGGGAGGACGCCACGACCGCCGGTCTCTCGCAGACCAGCAGCATCAGCGCCGCTCCCGACTGGTCGGGCACCCGACTGGCTCCTCCGCGGACCCGCCGGTAGGGGTCCGCCCTGCCGTACGGCTCATGCGAGTCGTACGGCAGGATGATGGTGTCGCCCATCATCCGACGAAAGGACCTTTCGACATGGCGGTCGAGGTAGGTTCCCCCGCTCCGGACTTCGAACTGAAGGACCAGCACGGGACCCCGGTCAAGCTCTCCGACCACCGGGGCAAGAAGGTCGTGCTGATCTTCTATCCCCTCGCGTTCAGCGGCGTCTGCCACGGCGAGCTCTGCGCGCTGCGCGACGAGTTCATCGCCACCGCGCCCGAGGACGTCCAGGTGCTGACGGTCTCGGTGGACTCGGTGTTCACCCACCGCGCCTGGGCCGACCAGGAGGGCTACACCTTCCCCCTGCTCTCCGACTTCTGGCCGCACGGTCAGGTCGCGCAGACGTACGGTGTG
The DNA here is from genome assembly GCF_050942225.1 of Streptosporangium sandarakinum. Classification (NCBI taxonomy): domain Bacteria; kingdom Bacillati; phylum Actinomycetota; class Actinomycetes; order Streptosporangiales; family Streptosporangiaceae; genus Streptosporangium; species Streptosporangium sandarakinum. The sequence continues at coordinate 6,063,304 of NZ_CP192034.1, read as the reverse complement.
TTCGACGAGGAGAAGGGCCTCGCCACCCGGGGCACCTTCATCATCGACGGTGACGGCATCGTCCGGTGGAGCGTGGTGAACCCGATTCCGGAGGCGCGCGACATCGCCGAGTACCAGAAGGTCCTCGCCGAGCTCTGAGCTCCCCAGCGGTGATACGGCGGACGTCCGGGGGGCGTCCGCCGCTCTCGACCCCCGGAGGCGATCATGCCCTGCTTCTCCTGCGGGGCCAGGCAGACCGACCCGGTCCGTGGCGTCAGCCCGTGGAAGCGCGGGGTGCGCCGGGAGACCCAGGTGCTCATCTGCCCGGACTGCCAGCGCGTCCACGACCTCGACCTCGACACGTGCGCCGCGTGCGGGTCCGTCGCCCTCATCTGCCGGCTCGGCGAGGTCGAGTGCCGCTCCTGCGGAGCCGTACGGCCCGCCTCGGCCGGGAACGCCGCCGGGAGCGCCGCCGTCCCCGGCGGATCCGGCACTCCCGGCCTGGCCGACGAGGTCCAGGCCGCCCTGGAGCGGGTCCTCGGCCGCACCCGCTGACCTCTCTTCGGGACGGTCGCCCACCCCGGTGAGGGCCCCGAGGCTCACTCACCTCCGTGCGCGTCCAGAAAGGGCGTCCACCCGCATCCGTCGCGGTCCCTTCTGGGACGTTCACCCGCATCCGGGACGTAACAGGTCATCGGCCATGCGCTAGGGTCGGCCTCGGCCTCGCCCCTTCGACCCGGTGGATGCGTGCATGAGCTCGTTCGTTGTGGCCCTTGACGTCGGCGGTACCTCGATGAAGGGCGGACTCGTCACGAGTGCCGGTGAGATCCTCCTCACCGACCGCCGGGCCACCCCGCGCGAGCAGGGCCCCGAGGCCGTCGTCGAGACCATCAGGTCCTTCATCGGCGACCTCGCCGCCCGGGGCGACGGCGTCCCCGCCGGGGTCGGTCTCGCCGTGCCCGGCCTGGTCACCGCCGACACCGCGCTGTACTCGGCCAACATCGGCTGGCGCGACGTCCCCGCCGCCGCCTTCGTCCCGCTGGACGTCCCGGTCATGCTCGGCCACGACGTGCGCACCGGCGGGCTCGCCGAGAGCGTGCTCGGCGCCGGCCGTACGGTCTCCGACTTCCTCTTCCTGCCCATCGGTACCGGCATCGCGGGCGCGATGATCGTGAACGGCGAGCCGTACGGCGGAGCCTCCGGATGGGGCGGCGAGATCGGCCACATCCCCGTCTTCCCCGACGGTGAGACGTGCGCCTGCGGGCAGGTCGGCTGCCTGGAGACCTACGCCTCCGCCTCGGCCGTCGCCCGCCGCTACGCGGCCCGCGTCGCCTCCCTCGCCGCACCCGCCCCCTCCGGCCTGCCCCTCCCGGCCGCCCCGGCGGCCGTCGACGGCGCCGGCACGCCGGTCACGGCCGAGCAGGTCGCGGCGCTGACCGCCGCGGGCGACCCGGTGGCCACGCAGATCTGGGGCGAGGCCGTCGAGGCGCTCGCCCTCTCCCTGGCCACCTACACCCTCCTCCTCGACCCCTCGGTGATCGTCCTGGGCGGCGGCCTGGCCGAGTCGGGCCCCCTGCTGTCGGACCCGCTGTCCGGCCGCCTGCGCGAACTCCTGACCTTCCGCGAGGCTCCGCCGATCCGCCCGGCCGCCCTCGGCGTCAGCGCCGGCATGCTGGGCGCCGCCCTCCTGGGCTGGCGAGCGGCCGGAGACCCCGGCGCGGGCGCCACCTGGCGGCTTGATGTGCCCAAATCCCCCGGCGTGGCGTAAGGTGTTATCCCGTCCCACGGACGGGACGACCCGGGGCGCTTAGCTCAGCGGTAGAGCGCTCGCCTTACAAGCGAGATGTCACTGGTTCGAACCCAGTAGTGCCCACCAGTCACAACGGCCCCATCCGAGATCTTCGGATGGGGCCGTGTGCCATCAACGTGCCATTAGGCTTCGCCGCATCCAGGACGGCAGGATGCGTGCGCTCCCACGCCGCAGATGGGGCATGGCAGCGCGAGTGCTGTCAACGTCGTCGTCGGTTGCGGGACGCGCCCAGTCGATGCCGGATGCCTTCACGTCCTCACTCCTTCTGGGCCGGTCTCGCGCGGGAGCCGCGCGCCCCGGCAGAATCACCGTCATGATCTGGCGCACTATCTTCCTCGTGCTGGGTACGGTCACGCTGCTGTACAGCGTGGCTGTCGTCTTTGACCTCCGTCATTTGGACGACCCCCCCATCACCGTCCTCTGCCTGCCACTCGCAGGGATCGGTTTCATGATTGCTGCCCTTGCTGTGGGGCTGACCGAATCCCGCCGACAACAACAGCCTCCGGCGGGGACTCCGCTCCGGGATGATCACCATCGGGGAACACCGCATCCATAGATCAGTGGCTGAGGTGGGCCTGATCTCCCCGTCTGCCGCATCCAGGCAGACCCAAGCGGGCCAAGGGCCAGGGGACAGGGGTCGTTCTTCCAGCGGGGAGCTCCAGCCCTTGTCCCCTGGCCCTTGGCCCGCTTGCCCTACGGGTGGACGAGGCGGACGGGAAGATCAGGCAGGGGATGAGCGTGCGGGTAGGCGCTCCAATGGCCGGGGTCGAGCGCCGTGCCGTTAGCGTGCCATTCGAGCCGAGGAAGACGGCCTGATCCTCATGATCTGGAGTCCCGCGCTCTGACCTGGCATGACAGGTCAGAGCCTTCTGCGTTCTCGAACGGGACGCCGGGCCTCGTCGCCCGGTGGGTGCCAGCCCTGCCGGCGGATCACTCCGGAGGGGCGGCCCTTCCGGCCTGGACGACGCTGCGTTCCCTCCTGTCAGCGGGCGACGCGCGGTGTGCCACGCCGCGCACATTCCTGTACGGCGCGCTGACCGCTCTGACACCCGTCGGCGATGGGAGCCGCCGCATCGTGCCGGCCCGCACCGCGCGCTACACGCTCACCCTCGCTCAGTCCGAGCCGGCGTCCCGTCAGGAACGGGACCGGGTCATCGGTCATCCGGCCGCGGAAAACCCATAGGCCGCCACAAGAACATCATTCGGCCGCATTATGATCATGCCTCATTGTGCGCCCAAACCGTTTGGCGGCTTCTGCCTGCCTGGCCATCACCCTCGGTTCGATCCTCCTCAGCCTGGTGATCGGCACCGCGACACCCGCGTGGCTGGTCACCATGTGGTACCCGCCCGACGAGGTCATCGGGAGATCTCCCCTGATGCCGGTGCTGGGCGGGTTGCTGCTGCTCGGGCTGGTGAACTCGTGGATGCTGTGGGAGGTCCTGCGGGGACCCGCGCCCGCGGCCGTGCCGATGCGCCGGGCGGCCACCTGGCTACGGCTGCTGCTGTACGCCGACGTGGTGTGGCTGCTGATCCCCTCGTTCCTCCCCGGGCTGGTCGAGACGGTCATCGGGCTGGCGATCTGGGCGCCGGCGCTCGTGCTGTTCACGGTGGTGCTCACCGGATCAGGACGGCTCTTCCGGCTGGCGCTGCTCCTGCTCGGGCTGGTGGAACCGGTCACATCGCTCGTGGACTGCCTGACGGACGATTCACCACTCCAGATCTTCGTGAGCCCGGCCTACAAGGCGACCGTCATGGCCGTGGGAATGACCGCGTTCGTCGTCACGGTGATGCTCCTGCTCGCTCAGCGGCGCGACGGACGCTGGAGCCGGGCGACGCTCCTCATCGGCCTGGGCACGTTCGCGAGCGGGTTCCTGGTGGAGCTCGTGGACGGCCTGACGCGCGGCGGCGCGATCGAGTCGATCGCCGAGGCGATGGATGTGCTCTACATCGTCTGGCTGGCGCGCACGGCGCGTGAGCTGAACCGTGAGCCGAGGCGGAGGGCGCCTCTGCGGGTCCCCACGCCGGTCGCGGTCGCGGCCGCGGTCCTTCCGCTGATGGTCGTAGGGCCCGAGGGCCGCCCACATCTCACCTACACCTGGCAGAGCGACGACCTCATGGAATGCTGGGTGGCGTCGGAGCCGCCACGTGTCTCGGACATCCCGGCCCACGAGCGCGAGCGGGCCTACATCTGCAGCGTGAACAAGCCCTCCCGGCCTGCCTCGGACCAGGAACTGCTCGGCAGGGGCCGGGACGCGTGCGCCAGGTTCGCCGCCGGGGAGCCGGTCAGGGCCCGGCCCGCGCTGCTCGCGCTGCTCTGCCCGGAGGTGATCGGTCGGAGACATCCGGATCTGTTGCTGTCGTCCGCTCAGATCGCCCGGCGACAGGCGGAGGAGGAGGACATCGAACGCGAAAAGCTGGCACGCGCGGCGCGCAAGGAGGACGCCCTGTGCCGCGACCCGTGGCCCACGCTGCGCACCCGGTTCCAGGCGACCGCGTCCTATTACGACTGGGACGCCCAGCCCTACGGCATCTACGACGCGGAAGCGGACACCGAGGAAAGCTCCGAGGCGATCTGGGACAGGGAATCGATCGGCACCCTGGCGACCAGCGGTCCACTGGCCCTGATCTTCACACCCAGCCAGGACTGGGCGACCTGCGTCACGGTGAAGGCGTTGCGCTCGGCCCCGCCGCCCCTGCGCCGCAAGGGCTGGGACGAGGTGGTCGAGGCGGACATCGTCAGCGAATCAGGCCACCTGGTGATGCAGACGCTGTCGGCGAGCAGGGTGCGTTTCCCCGACCTCGCGCGCGGCGGCCCCGGCCGCTATCGCCTGCGCCTGTACACGCGTCCGGGTGTGGATCTCGTTCTCGTCTATCCGGTGAGGAGGGCGGCGTGGTGACGGGCCGGCCGGTTGCGCCGGTCGCCGCCCCATGAACGCGGGAGCCGGTTACGGACGGTCTCCCGCGTGGACTCGCCGATCAGTCCTCAAGGGGTTCCGCGCCGAGGAACCGCAGTTCCAGCATCTCCGGGGAGAAGGGAAGACCGGTGATCCTTCCCGCCAGGGCGAACGAACGCCCGATCGGGACGTCGATGCGCGGGTCGTCGTCGATGTCGTGTTCGGGGTCCAGCCCGACGTCGCGCATCTCCTTGACGAAGCGGTCCGGGTCGTTGCCTGACCGCGCGTCCGGAAGCATCGGGTCGAACCAGACGACCGGCTCGCCGTCGACGATGTAGGCGAAGCTGTCGGAGGCGTAATCATGGCGGCAGACCGACACGACCTCGGTTCCCCGTGAGACCGGGCCGTATATGTCGGGGTCGACGGCGAGCTTCCATCCTCCCGGTTCGATGACGAGGGTCCAGTCACCGATCTTCGCGGCGCCGATGTAACCGGCCGCGTCGTCCCTCATGCTCTCCACCGAGCGCTCGTCCAGCTCCTCGGCCGTCACTCCTTCCTCCATGGTGCTCTCGTCCACGCCGAACCGGCGGAGGACCTCGTCGGGGGAGAGTCCCCGGACGAAGGACACGCAGTAGATCTCGCCCAGGTCCTCGCGGCCGGAGAGCCACCGGAACTCCTCGGGGCACTCTGTCATCGTCCCTCCTTGATCGCGTGAACGGCATGATCGCAGCTGTCGCCGACAGAAAGGGGTTCGAAGGCGTGAGCCCCGCGGGGCCGCCACCGCGTCGCCTCGCCGTACGGGTGAGCGCCGCCCAGGGGTCCGGACACACCGGCCGGACGGGTCCCCGGGGAGGAACCGAATGGGCCTCCGGAAGAAAACCGGTCTTCCTCATCTCTGGCGCCGGCCGCTGTGTTCCGTGCGGTTCGTCAGGCGTGTCTTAACGGGGGAGGCACAGGGCCGCCGCCCCGCTTCTGTTCCTCGACATGATCCCGGTTCCCCGCCGGACAGGAATTGATGGTGTCGATGAAAACATGAGGGATCTACATATTTTCGGTGGGCCGGATTACACTCGGGGCGTCCTGAAGTGGATCACACGGAGGTGTCCATGAGGAAGATGACCGTCCGTCGAAAGAGCGCGGTGCGCCTGCTGTCCGGGGCCCGTCGGCTCTGGATCGAGTGGTGCTGGTAACTGCCGAGACGGCGGGCGCTCCCGGGCGCCCGCCCCTGCGGCGATCGGCCCTGTCGTGACCGGCGAACCGGGCGGCTACGACTGCCATCGCGACCACGGACCGTACGCGGGCGTCGCGGCCTTCCTCGGCCGGATCGCCGCCGACCGTCCCCGCCTGGCCTCCCGCCACCAGGTCGAGCTGCACGCCATCGCACCCTGGCTCGACCGCGCGGCACGACCGGCCGCTGAGGAGGAGCCGATCCGGTTCCACCCCGCCCGGCGCACCGCCTTCCTGGCCTACGGCGCGGCGGAGTTCGTGGCGGCCTGGGCGGGTACGCTTCGGCACCCGGTCACGGTGCGGTTCGACCACGTCGGCGATGCCGACGAGACCACCCGCGAGCTGCTGGACGCGCTGACCCGGCGGCTCGGGTCGTCCCCGGTGCGCCTGGACCTGCGTGACGGCGGCGCCCGCGAGCCGGTGGCGGCCGACCCGGCGCCGGAGGCGACACGCGCGGTCCTGGGCGACAGCCTGGCCCGCGGCTTCTACCACCACGCGGCCCGAATCGCCCGGCGCGGGCGCGCCACGGTGACCCCGGACGGCGATCTGCGGCACTGGTGGGCGTTCACCACCGGACTGGCCACCGCCCTGGCGGCGCTGGAGCGCGCCACCGAAGCGCTCGACCTCTACCACGAGGCGCGCGCCGCCACCGACGACCCGAAGATCACCATGTCGGCCGCGTACGCCACCGCCATGCTGTACGCCAGGCACCTGCCGGCGGCGGACCAGGATCCGGCGCGGGCGCGGCACTGGCTGGAACGGGCTCTCCACCTCGCCGCCGGACTGAACGACCCGCGGCAGCGGACGTTGTCCACCGTCTTCTACGAGCAGGGCCTGGCGCTGCTGGACGCCAAGGCCGGTGAGCCCGCCCGCGCGCTGCGGCTGATCGACGACGGGCTGGCCCGGCTGACGGCGGTGCTCGCCCCCGGCGAGCGCCCGCAGGACCTGGCCCGGTTACGCCACAACCGGGCGCAGGTGCACCTGGCCCTGGGCGATCCGGCGCGGGCCCTGGCCGACCTCGACACCGTGATCGCGCACGATCCCGGCAACTGCGAGTACTACGTCGACCGGGCGGCCCTGCATCGTGCGGCGGGCCGGTCCCAGGCCGCGATCAGGGACTACGGCACCGCGATCCGCCTGGGACCGCACCTGCCCGAGGCGTACTACAACCGGGCCGTGCTCCAGCAGGAGCGGGGCCGCTCCGAACGGGCGCGCGGCGACCTGGAGTGCGCGCTCGCCATCGACCCCGGGCACCTCGACGCCCGGATCGCCCTGGTCAACCTGCTGGTGGAGCACGGCGCGCTCGACGAGGCCGAGGCGGGCGCGCGGGCCGGGCTGGCGCTGGCCCCGCAGGAGCCCGCGCTGCTGTGCACCCTCGGGCTGATCCGCTCGGAGCGCGGCGGCCTCGCCGAAGCCGACGAGTTGCTCACCCGCGCCCTGACCGGGGATCCGGAGCTGGTCGAGGCATGGACGAACCGGGCCGCCGTCCGGTTCGAACGCGGCGACGCGGCAGCCGCCGTGGCCGACCTGGACCGGGCGGTGGCGCTGTCGGCGGCGCCGGTGCCCCACTACAACCGGGGTACGGCGCTGATGCGGCTGGGACGGTGGGACGAGGCCGCCCGCGACTTCGCCCACGCGCTCGCCCAGCCGGGCCTGGACCGGGGGCTGCGACGCGATCTGCGCGCGGAACTGGCCCGCTGCCGTCGCGCCATGGCCGGACGGCGGCCGGACGGCGACTGAGGGCGACTGAGGGCGACCCCGCGCCGCCGTCTCCCGCTCGCACAGGTCCGGCTCCCGTCATGGACCTTGGGGACGGTTCTGCATCGGATCCTCACATTCTCTGCGTCCGGCCGCCACGGGAGTCTGTTTTGATCGCACCGTGACCGAGGAAAGCGCCCCGGGAGCAGACGATGTGCTCTGGGTGACGGGTTGCGGAATGCTGGTGGTCGTCGCGCTGGCCTCCGCGACGTTCGGCACGTTTCTCGACATCTTCCTGGTGGCTCGGGCGCAGAACCACTGTCTCGGTGACCTGGGCACCGGGGAGAGATTCGCCGGGTTCATCTGGGCGACGGGCCGGCTCGTCGTGTTCCCGGTCGTCGCGGCCGGCTCGGCCCTGGCTTCCGCACCGATCGGCCTGATCGCCCGTCTGCCGTGGCTTGCGAGGTACGGCTGGCCGAAGGCCGTCCTGGCGACCGTCGCCGTCCTCGCCGCGGCGGCCGGTCCGACGGCGATGATCCTCTACGATGTCGCCACCGAGGGGGCCCCGGGTGACTGTGTCCCGCCGTGGTGGCCCTCCTGGCTTCCCTTTCAGGCGGGATCGGGCAAGATCGTCTCAGTCTCCGTGGAGGGCGCGTCATGGTGGTGAAGGAACGGCTCACGCGAGGACCGGCCGGTGCGCCGGGGCCTGTGCCGATCGGCGCGCAGGCGGTCGCCGGTCTGCTGCTCCTGTACGCGGCGTCTTCTCCCGGACCCGGCCCGCCGTGGACGCTGCCCGTCCTTCTGGTGTTCCTCACGCTTGGTGCGGCCTGGTTCGTCCGCTTCGTCATCGCGTTCTCCCGGCGGGGCAGTAGGCCGGGCCTCAGGCGGAGCCCGCTGCGCTGGGCGGCGCCGCCGCTCATCGCGATCCTGGTGCTCGCGTTGCCCGGACAGGTGTGGCAGTCCCGGTTCGCCCTGTCCGAGGAGAGCTTCGAGAAGGCCGCGCGCTCGGCGATGGAGGGCGGCCCCGACTGGAAGATGGGTCCGGCGACGCTGGGGTCGTTCGACGTCTCCTGGGCCGCGCGGCACGGGAGCACCGTGCGGTTCGCCCTGGCCGGCGGGGGAGACGGCGTTCACGAGCACGGCCTCATCTGGAGTCCGCGGGGCGAACCGCCGCTGCCGGAGGAGGAGGGCTACAAGCCGGGCGTCGAGCATTTCCAGGGCCCCTGGTACCTGTGGAGCGAGGAGTTCTGAGCCCGCGGGCGACCGGCCGGGCGGTGGTCGCGTTCCCGGAGGCCGGGAGTGGACAGTCGCGGGCCGGGGCGGACTCCCGGGATTATCGTGCGGGGCATGAGCCCCTTGACTGTGCACGACATCTGCGACACCTACGTCGACGACTACGCACGGTTGAACCCCGTCGCCGCCACCGAGGCCGGCATCGGCGGTCACGACGACCGGCTTCCCGACCTCTCCCCGGACGGGCACGACGCCCGGGCGGAACTCGCCCGGAGCGCGTCGGCCCGCGTCTCGGCCGCGCGTCCGGCCGACGAGAGCGAACGCGTCGCGCGGGCGGTGTTCGCCGAACGGATCGGCCTGGAGGTGGAGACGCACGAGGCGTGGTTGCCGCAGGCGGCGCTCAACGTGGTCGCCAGCCCCGTCCAGAGCATCCGGTGGGTGTTCGACCTGATGCCCACGGCGACCGCGGAGGACTGGGCGGTCATCGCCGGGCGGCTGGCCGCGGTGCCGCACGCGCTCGCCGGCTACCGGGCTTCGCTGTCGGCCGCGGCCGGCAGGGGCCGGGTGGCGGCGGCGCGGCAGGTGCGGCGGGTCATCGCGCAGTGCGAGACCTGGTCGGCCCCCGACGGCTTCTTCACCGGTCTCATCGGGCCGGCCGACGTGGGGGACGCGTTGCGCGCCGATCTGCGGGCGGGGGCGCACGCGGCGGCCGGCGCCTACGCCGAACTGGCCGCCTTCCTGCGGGACGAGCTCGGGCCGAGGTCCGCGGCCGAGGACGCGGTCGGTGAGGAGACGTACGAGCTGTGGTCGCGGACGTTCCTCGGCGCGAGGCTGGACCCCCGTGAGGCGTACGCCTGGGGCTGGGAGGAGTTCCGCCGGGTCGAGGCGGAGATGGCCCGGATCGCCGGGCGGATCCGGCCCGGGGCCGGTCCCGCCGAGGCCGCGGCGGTGCTGGACGCCGACCCCCGCCACCGCGTGCGCGGGGAGGACGGGTTCCGGGCGTGGATGCGGGAGCTGTCCGACCGGGCGCTGGCCGACCTGCGCGGCAGGCACTTCGACATCCCGGACGAGCTGATGCGGCTGGACTGCCGGATCGCGCCGCCGGGCGGCGGGGCGGGCGCCTACTACACCAACCCGGCCGAGGACTTCAGCCGGCCGGGCACGATCTGGTGGTCGCTGCCGCCGGACAGGGAGGAGTTCCATACCTGGCGTGAGGCCAGCACCCTCTACCACGAGGGCGTACCCGGACACCACCTGCAGATCGGTACGGCGGTGGCGACGCCCGGCCTCAACCGGTTCCAGCGGCTGCTGTGCTTCATCGACGGCCACGGCGAGGGCTGGGCGCTCTACGCCGAGCGGCTGATGCGCGAGTTCGGCCACCTCGACGACGGCGCCCTGCTCGGCATGCTGAACAAGAGCCTGTTCCGGGCCGCCCGCGTGGTCCTCGACGCCGGCATGCACCTGAGGCTGGAGATCCCGGCGGGCACCGGCTTTCATGAGGGGGAGCGGTGGACGCCCGAACTGGGGGCCGAATTCCTGCGCACCAGGACGCTGACGGACCCGGCTCGCGCGGCCGACGAGATCGACCGCTATCTCGGCTGGCCGGGGCAGGCGTCCGCGTACAAGCTCGGGGAGCGGCTCTGGCTCGATCTGCGTGAGGAGGCCAGGGCCGGGCGCGGCGCGGAGTTCGACCTGAAGGACTTCCACACCCGCGCCCTGCGCAGCGGCCCGGCCGGGCTGGACATCATGCGGGAGCTCCTGACTAACCCCTGACCGGCTGTTTTCTTTTCGGTCATGAATATTTGTAAATACCATCTCTCACAATGAATGATGTCACTGTGTGAATAATTACGGGAATCTCTTGCGGGATCTCCGGGGCGTGTTTATGGTGGGCAACTGTTGCAGGGTGGCCGACGTCGTCAGGCCGGGCCGCCTGAGCGGGAACAGTGGCCACCCATCTGGTCGGGAGAGTGAAGACTGAGTCCTAGCTAGCACCAGCCTGCTCGTGGCGAGCCCTCCCGTCGCCGTTCTTCCGGGGTTCACCGGCCCTTCCGTCGTGCCGGTGGCCGTACGGAGGGTGTCATGCGCCCGCGCGTTCCGCGCCGTTTCGCCGGGTGATCCGTTTCAAAGGCGGCATTTTGCCGCCCGTGATTCGCCCGGTGTTCGCATCGCCGTCATTCCCATTTCCCTTTCAAGGGGGTTGCTGTGCGCAAAGAGGCTGTCAGCAGAACGGAACGACCCTCCCGGGCCGACGTCGTCATCGTCGGCAACGGCGCCCTCGGCCTGTTCCTGGCCGACGAACTGGTCGAGCGCCGCGTCGGCTCCGTCGTCGTGGTCGGCCCGAGCGGCCGCGAGGGCGGCGCGAGCCAGGCCGCGGGCGCCATGCTCGGCTGCTTCGGCGAGGCCACCACGGAGTCGCTGCGCACCGACGCCTCGCGTACGAGGTTCGAACTCGGCGTCGCCGCCCACGACCGCTGGCCCGACGTGCTCGACCGGCTGGAGGGGTACTCGTCGACCGGCTCGCCGCTGCTGGTCGCCCCCGACTCCCACGTGGTGCTGAACTCCATCGGCGCCGACCTGGACACGGTCAACTTCACGGCCATGATCCAGGCCCTGGAGGAGTACGGCAAACCGTGGGAGGAGATCGATCCCAGGGAGATCCCCGGCTTCCGGCCCCGGCTGGACACCCGCGCCCTGCGCGCGGTCCACCTGCCCACCGAGGGCGCCGTGGACGCGCGCGGCGTGCTGGACGCGCTGGAAGCCCGGCTGCGCGAGACCGACACGATCATGATCGACCAGACGGTGCGCACGCTGGTCAGGGACGACGGGGCGGTGACCGGCGTCGAGCTGGACGACGGCCACGTCATCGAGGCGGGCACCGTGGTCGTCGCGGTGGGCGCGCGCAGCGAGGCGCTGGTGCGGACCGCCCTGGACGACCTCGACATGGTGCCGACCTTCCCCGGGCTGGGCTTCGCGATGCTGGCCCGCCGTACCGGGGGCGAGCCGTTCCGCAGCGTGGTCCGCACGCCGAACCGCGGCTTCGCCTGCGGGCTGCACGTCGTGCCCGGCCCCGGCGACCTGGAGTACTACGGCGCCACCAACCGCCTGGTGGACCAGGTCTCCAGCGTGACCTGGATGGCCGACGTCCGCTTCCTGGCCCAGTACTCGATGCAGCAGCTCGACGAGCGGGTCGCCTCGCACGAGGTCACCAGGTGGCTGGCCGGGAACCGCCCGGTGACGCTCGACGGCTTCCCGCTGATCGGGTGGCTGCCGCTGTCCGGCCTGTACCTGCTCACCGGGACCTACCGCGACGGGTTCCACTGCGCGCCGCTGCTGGCCGAGCACGTCGCCAACGAGCTGCAGGGCAAGCCGGGGACCATCGACCCGATGTTCAGGCCGACCCGCGCGCCGATCGAGACCAGGACGATCGAGTGGTCCGTCAACGAGTACGTCGAGCACAACCTCGCCGCCTGGTTCGAGACGGGCGCGGAGGCCGCGCCGCAGATGACCACGGCGCAGATCGCCGACTACTACCGGGCCATGGCCATGAAGTTCTACGACACGATGGACATCGACTACGCGCTCGGCCCCGACATCCTCTGGTACGCGCAGGGCAGCCTGCTCGGCGCGCGCCGGGTCGCCCGCTACTTCCGCCGCCTGTCCGGCCGGAGCGGTTCGCGGCCGGTGGGCGCGGGGACGGGGGAGGCGCGGCGATGATCGTCCCCCAGGAACCGGTGGTGGAGATCGTCCGGCGGATCGTCGACAAGCAGCTCAACCTGTCCGCCCACGGATACGAGCTCGACGCCGACGACGACCTGTGGAACATGGGCATGACGTCGCTGACCTGCATGGGGCTCATGCTCACCGTCGAGGACACCTTCCAGATCGAGCTGCCCGAGGAGGCGCTGCGGGAGGGCACCTTCCGCACCGTCGGCACGATCACGGCGGCCGTCGAGGCCGCCAGGTCGGCGCACGAGAAGTCCGAGAGGAGGGTGTAGGCGCAGATGCCGAGGATCGAGCCGCGCCCGACGAATCCGTTCCCCCTGCTCCACGACCCCGCGGAACGCCGCTTCCCGCTGTCGGCGGGGCAGGAGCGCCTGTGGTGGCTGCGTCAGCTGGACTCGTCGCACGACCAGTACCACATCACCGGAGGCTGGCGGTTTCCCGCGGGGCTCGATCTCCCGGCGCTCACCGCCGCGCTCGCCGGCCTGACACGCCGCCACGACATCCTGCGCACCGGGTTCGTCCTGCGGCCCGACGGGACGACCGCGCAGGAGGTCGCCGGCGAGGTGGAGGTGCCCGTCGTCCGGGCGGGACGTGAGTGGCGGGCGGCCGTCGAACGGGCCGCGTCCGAGCCGTTCGACCTGTCGCGGCCACCGCTGCTGCGGGTGGTCGTGGCGGAGCTGGAGGACGGACACGGCCTGTTCACGGCGCTGCACCACATCGTCACCGACCGGTGGTCGATGGACGTGCTGGCCCGCGACCTCTTCGAGCTCTACGACGCGGCGTCGGCGGGGCGGGCGCCGAGCCTGCCCGCCCTGCCGGTCCAGTACGGCGACTACGCCCGCTGGCAGCGGCGCCTGCTGACGGACGACCTGCTCCGGCCGGGGCTCGCGCACTGGGAGCGGACGCTGGCCGGCTACGAGCGGCTGGAGCCGCCCACCGACCGGCCGCGCACCGCGCGGGACGACGCGACGGGCGCGAGTCTCGTGGTGGAGCTGCCGGAGGAGGACACCGCGGCGATGACGGCGGTCGCCTGGCGGGCCAGGGCGAGTCCCGGCGTGGTGGTGACGGCCGCGCTGGTCGCGGCGCTGAGCGCGTTCTCCGGGCAGGACGACGTCGTCATCGGGGCGATCATCTCCGACCGCCCCCGCCCGGAGCTGCAGGACCTGATCGGCTTCTTCGTCAACACCGTGGTCCTGCGGGTGGACGTGTCCGGCCGGGGGACGACCTTCCGCGAGCTGGTGACCCGTACCCGCGACGCGTGGCTGGCGGCCGACGCGCACCAGGACGTGCCTTTCGAGCGGATCGTCGGGGCGGTGCGGGCCGGGTCGGAGGAGCGGCGCAACCCGATCTTCGACGTCGTGGTGAACCACGCGGGGGACCGTACCGCGCTGGCGGAGGCTCCCGGCGCGCCGGAGTGGTGGTATCCGGAGCTGCCGGTGACCGCCCGGTTCGACCTGTCGCTCACCACGCAGACGGTGGGCGGACGGCTGCGCGCCACCTTCGTCTACCGTCCCGCCCTGTTCGACGAGGCGACGATCGCCGCGCTGGCGGAGCGCTACGTCCGGCTGCTCGCCCGGGGGGCGGCGGAACCCGACCGGCCGCTGCGCGAGCTGGACCTGGCCGGGAGGCCCGCGGCGGCGCCGGCCGCCGCCGACCCGGCGCCGCGGGCCACCGTGGTAGAGCTGGTCGAGGCGCAGGCCGCCCGCCGCCCGCGGGAGACGGCGGTGACCGGCACGGCGGGGGAACTCGCGGGGGAGAATCTCTCCTACGGCGAGCTGAACCGGCTGGCGAACCGGCTGGCCCGGCACCTCGTGGCCCGCGGCGTGGGACGGGGGCGGGTCGTGGCCGTCTGCCTGGAGCAGACCACGGACCGGTTCGCCGTGCTGCTCGCCATCGCCAAGTGCGGCGCCGCCTACTTCCCGATCGATCCGGGCTTCCCGCCCGGCAGGCTGCGGTTCATGCTCTCCGACGCGGGGGCGGCCCTCACGATCGTCAGCCCGTCGCTGGCCCACCGCGTCCCCGCCGACGCCGCGCCGCTGCTGGTGCTCGGCGATCCCGACCTGGCCGGCTACGACACGGGGAACCCGCCGCCGGCCGCGCGTCCGGGCGACCTGGCCTACCTGATCTCCACCTCCGGCTCGACCGGCGCCCCCAAGTCGGTCGCCGTCCCGCACAGTGCGCTCAGCAGGCTCGTCGCCGGCGCCCCGCGCTACCTCGACATCGGCCCCGGCACGACGTTCCTGCAGGCCGGTCCGCTCACCTTCGACGTGTCGGTCCTGGAGTGGACCCCGCTCGCGCACGGCGGACGCGTGGTGGTGACCGGCACCGGCGTCCTCCTGGAGGACCTGGAGGCCGTCGTCCGCGACCACGGCGTGACCACGCTCAAACTGGTCTCCCCGCAGCTCGACCTCCTCGCCGAGCGGGACCTGCGGAAGCTGTCCGGCCTGCGTCAGCTCGTCGTCGGCGGTGACGTGGTCAACCCCAGGAGCTTCCTGGCCGCCCGCGAGCTGCTGCCCGGCTGCCGGGTCACGGCCTCCTACGGACCCACCGAGTGCACCGTGCTGGCCACCGTCTTCGACGGGGGGTTCCGGGACGGCCGCGTGCCGATCGGCCACCCCATCCCGTACACCCGCCTGTACCTCCTGGACCGCGACCTCCGCCCCGTCCAGGACGGCATGCGCGGTGAGATCTACCTCGCCGGCGACGGCCTGGCCCGCGGCTACCACGGCCGCCCGGGGCTGACCGCGCAGGCGTTCCTCCCCGACCCCTACGGCCCGCCGGGATCCCGCATGTACCGCACCGGGGACGTGGGCCGACGGCTGCCCGGCGGCGCCGTCGACTTCCTCGGCCGCGCCGACCGCCAGGTGAAGATCCGCGGCTACCGGATCGAGACGAGCGAGGTCGAGCACGCCCTGCTGCGCCACGGGGCCACCTCGGCCGTCGTGGTCCGCGCCGAGCTGGACACCGGTCCGGCCCTGGTCGCCTACGTCGTGACGGACGGGTCCGGGGACGTCGCGGCGCTGCGCGACCGGCTGCGCGCGACACTGCCCGCCTACATGATCCCCGACCACCTCGTCCGGATCCCGCGCGTCCCGCTGACCCGCAACAACAAGGTGGACCGCGCGAGCCTGCCGCCGGTCACGCCGCCCCGCCCCGGCGCGGCCACGCCACCGGGAGAGGGGTCCGGTACGGCCGCGCCGCCGGGCAACGGCCTGGAGGCGAACGTCGCGGAGGCCTGGTCGCGGGTGCTGGGCCGGCCCCTGGCGGCCGGCGAGGACTTCTTCGACCACGGCGGCCACTCGCTGCTGGTGCCGCGGGCGACCGCGGCGGTCCGGCGGCTGCTCGGCCGGGAGGTGCCGCTCCGCCTCATGACGCGCCACCGCACGCCCGCCGCCTACGCCGCGGCGCTCCTGACCGAGAGCCTGCCCGGCCTCGACGCCGGCCTCCTCCTCGAACGGCGGACCTGGCACAGCCGGACCCTCGGCGGCGACCGGCGGGTGGACCTGTTCGTCCCGGACGGGGAGGCCGAGGTGACGAGGACCCTGGTCGTCCTCGACGGCTCGGACTTCGTGGACGTCATGCGCCTCCCGGCGATCGTGGCCCGGCTCGCCGGCGACCGCCGCGTCCCCGAGGCCGCGGCGGTCTTCCTCAGCCCCGCCGACTGGTCGTCCCGCCGCGGGGAGCTGCTCGACGACGCCTACCCGGACCTGCTCGCCGACGAGCTGCTCCCCGTCCTGCGGGACCGGCTGGGAGACCGGTGGCGGCCGGGCCGGGCGGTCGCGGTCGGCGCGAGCCTCGGCGCGGTCGCGGCGGTCCGCGCCGCGCTGCGCCGCCCCGACGGCTTCGAGGGGGCGATCGCGCTGTCCGGCCCGCTGAGCGAGCACCGGCTCGGCCCGGCGGCCTCCGCCCCGGCCCGGCTGTTCCTGTACGCGAGCCGGGAGGAGGCCGACATCATGCTCGACGACGGCCTCGACCTGGTCGAGGCCGTCAAGCGCACCGGGGAGGAACTGGCCGCCGACGGACACGTGGTGCGGTGCGAGTACGGCGACGGCGGCCACACCTACGCGGCCTGGGAGTCGGTGCTTCCGGAGGCCGTCTCATGGGCGTTGAGAGAGGACCGGGCGCGAGATGTTCGATGACGGCGAGTTCCACGTCGTGGTCAACGACGAGGAGCAGTACTCGATCTGGCCGGCCGGCCACGACCTGCCGGCGGGCTGGCGGCCCGTGGGGGGCCCGGCGCCGAAGGCGGAGTGCCTGGCCCGCATCGACGTGGACTGGACCGACATGCGGCCGCGGAGCCTGCGGGAGGACATGTGACGCCGACCGTGTGCGACCTGTTCGAACGGCAGGTGCGGGAACGGCCGGACGCCACGGCGGTCAGGACCTCCGGCCGGTCGTGGACCTACGCGGAGTTCGGCCGGGCCACGGCCCGGCTCACCGCCCGGCTGCGGCGCGGCGGCGCCGGGCCCGGCGGGATCGTCGGGCTGGTCGCGCCCCGCGGACCGCAGGCGCTGACCGGCATCGTCGCCATCCTGCGCTCCGGCGCCGCCTGCCTGCCGCTGGACCCCGACGACCCGCCGCTGCGCAACCGGGAGATCCTCGACGGCACCGGATGCCGCCAGGTGCTCGTCGCCGCCCCCGCCGAGTGGCTGCCCGGCGCCCAGCTCATCGACGACCCCACGCTGGAGGACGAGGAGGAGGCCCCGCCGGTCGCGCCGGACCCGCTCGACCTGGCCTACGCCATCACCACCTCCGGCTCGACCGGGCGCCCGAAGGTCGTGGGTGTGCCGCACGAGGGCCTCTCCAACCTGGTGACGGCCTCCATCGAGGACCTCGACCTGGTCAGGCCGGACGATGTGATGCTGTGGACGCTCGCGGTCACCGTGGACAGCACGATGCACGACGTGCTGATGCCGCTGTGCTGCGGCGGCTGCGTCGCCGTCCCCGACCCCGGCGAACTGCCCGCGGCCGGGATGCTGCGCGCCGTACGGGCGCTGGGGGCGACCGTGCTGGAGATCCCGGCCGCGGTGCTCGGCCCCTACGGCGGGTCGCTGCTGCCGCGGCTGGCCGAGGCCGGGGTGCGGCTGGTGATCACCGGTGGCTCCCAGCTCGACGGGCCCGGCCTCGCCGACGCGGACCCGCTGGTCGTCCGCAACGGCTACGGGCCCACCGAGACCTCGGTCGCGCCCCTGTGGTACCGGTGCGACAAGTCCACGCCGCGCTGGGTGCCGATCGGCAGGCCGATCCGGGGCGTCCGGGCCTACGTCCTCGACGAGGAGCTGAACCCCGTCCCCGACGGAGCCGCGGGCCAGCTGTACATCGCCGGTGTCGGCCTGGCCAGGGGATACCTCGGGCTGCCCGGCCGTACGGCGGCGGCCTTCCTG
Organism: Streptosporangium sandarakinum; assembly: GCF_050942225.1. NCBI lineage: Bacteria > Bacillati > Actinomycetota > Actinomycetes > Streptosporangiales > Streptosporangiaceae > Streptosporangium > Streptosporangium sandarakinum. The sequence goes on along the minus strand of NZ_CP192034.1, from coordinate 6,045,353 downwards.
CCCGACCCGTTCTCCGATGTCCCCGGCCGGCGCATGTACGCCACCGGGGACCGCGTGCGGCGGCAGCCCGACGGGGAGTACGTCTTCCTCGGCCGCGCCGACGACCAGGTCAAGATCAGCGGGTTCCGCGTCGAGATCGGGGAGGTGGAACACGCCCTGCGCGGCTGCCCGGGGGTGGCCGACGCGGCGGTTCTGCTGCGCCGGGACGCCCCGGGCGGCGCGGCCCTCGTCGCCTTCCTGGCCGGCACGCCGCTGTCCGACGAGGAGATCTCCGACCGCCTTCGCGACCGCCTGCCGCGGCACATGGTGCCGCGTTTCCACGTGTGGCTGGACCGCCTTCCCCTCAACCGACCTGGGAAGATCGATCGTGCGGCGCTGGCGGAGATGCCCTTCGCCGAGACGCGGGCCGACCGGAGGAGGACCGACGATGTCACATGAGACCGGGCACGCGACGTCACCCGAGACCGGCCAGGTCTCGTCCCGGCGGACGGGACGGCCGACGATAGCCCTGATCGGCGGCCGGCCCAAGCTCGTGCGCAAGGCCCACGAACTCGGCATGGGCGTCGTCTACATCCAGCATCCCGGCCAGTACGACCGGGCCCACTGGCCCTACGTCGACCAGGCGCTGCTCGTCGACTACACCGACACCGAACGGCTGCTGCCGCTGGTGCGGGCGCTCCACCGGGCGTATCCGTTCGACGGCGTGGTGTCGCTGTACGAGCTCGGCGTCCGGCCCGCCGCGGAGATCGACCGGATGCTCGGGCTGGGCTGGCACTCGCTGGAGACGGTGGACCTGCTGCTGGACAAGTGGCGGATGCGGCGGCGGCTCAACGGGCTGGGCGTCAGCCCGGTCGCCGCCGCCGTGGGGGAGACCGAGCGGGACCTGCGGGACTTCGCCGCGGCGCACGGGCTGCCGATCTTCGTGAAACCGGTCTGCGAGGCGGGCAGCATCGGCGTGTTCGCCATCCGCGACGAGGCCGAGCTCGCGGCCGTCCCGGCGCGCTTCCGCGAGCTCGAAGCGCGGTTCGACAGGTCCGACCTGGCCGGACCCCTCGACCGGTTCCTCATGGAGGAGTTCCTCGACGGGCCGGAGATCAGCGTGGAGACGCTGAGCTTCGACGGGCGCCACGTCCTCGTCGGGGTGACCGACAAGGTGCTCGGCGGACCGGGCTTCGTGGAGGTCGGCCACTCCTGCCCCAGCCGGCACCCCGAGCCGCTGCTGCGCGAGGTCGAACGGCTGGTCATGGCCTTCCTCGACGCGGTCGGCCTGCGCAACGGCCCCGGCCACACCGAGGTCAAGCTGACCGGCCGCGGTCCGCGGATCGTCGAGTCGCACACCCGCATCGGCGGCGACCGGATCAACGAGCTGACCGAGATCGCCTACGGCGTCGACATGGACCGCCACGCGCTCGGCTCGCGGCTCGGACTGGTCGAGCCGCTGACCCGGTCGCCCCTGCCGCGGGCCGGCGCCGCGATCCGCTTCCTCACCCCGCCCCCGGGAAGGGTGACCGAGGTGACCGGCGTCGAGGACGTCCTCGCCGACCCCGCGCTGGTGGAGCTGGAGATCTCCGTCCGGCCCGGGGACGAGGTGCCCCCGCTCACCTGGAGCGAGGAGCGGGTCGGGCACGTCCTGGCACGGGGCGAGACGGCCGAGCAGGCCGCCGCCGCCTGCGAGCGGCTGGCGGCGATGGTCGCCATCCGCACCGAGGCGGTTTCGTGAGCGTACGCGCGCCGCAGTCGGACGACAGCAGTCCCCGATTCCGCGACACCGTACGGCGGCTGCCCGCGCCGGTGTGGATCCTCGGCTTCGGCATGCTGGTCGTCCGGATCGGCAACTTCCTGCCGGTCTTCATGGTCCTCTACCTCACCAGCCGGGACATCCCGCCCGCTGCCGCCGGGCTGGTGCTCGGCGGCGCCGGGCTGGGCAACGTCCTCGGCAACACGGTCGGCGGCTACCTCGCCGACCGGCTCGGGCGCCGCTGGACCATCGTGCTGTCCATGCTGGCGACGGCGGGGCCGACGGCCGCCATCCCGATGTCGGACTCGCTGCCCGTGCTGATCACGCTGGCCTTCCTGGCCGGGACGGCCTCCCAGGTCTACCGCCCCGCGTCGGCCGCGCTGCTCATGGACGCCACGACGACCACCCAGCAGCGGCTGGCCGCCTTCGCCGTACACCGTTTCGCGATGAACGTCGGCGCCGCGGTCGGCGGCGTGCTCGGCGGGTTCCTGGCCACGGTGTCGTACCTGGCGCTGTTCGTCGGGAACGCCGTGGCCTGCCTGCTGTTCGCCGCCATAGCGGCCGTCCTGCTGCGGGACGTGCCCCGCGCCGCACCGGACGACCGGGAGACCGGCCCCGGCGCCGGGGCGCCGCAGCCGAGCTACCGCCGGGCGCTCGCCGACCGCCGCCTGCGGCGCTTCCTGGTCATGACGCTGATCGCCGAATTCGTCTACATCCAGTCCACCGTCGGCCTGCCGCTGCACGTCGACGCGCACCACCTGTCCGCGGCCGACTTCGGCCTGCTGATGGGCCTCAACGGCGTGCTGGTCCTGCTGCTCGAACTGCCGATCACCGGCATGGTCTCCCGCCGCGTCCCCGGCTACGTCCTCGCCCTGAGCAACGTCCTGACCGGCGTCGGCCTGGCCCTGACCGGCCTGGCGGGCGGCATGGGCTGGCTGGCGGCCACCGTCCTGCTGTGGACGCTCGGGGAGATGCTGTACGCCTCGATGGCCAGCGCCTACCTGAGCGACCTGGCCCCGCCCACCATGGGCGGGCGCTACCAGGGCCTGTACGGCGCCGCCATCACGGCGGGCACCGGCGTCGGCCCGATCATCGGCGGCGCGGTGTACGCCCTGAACGAGTGGGCGCTGTGGGTGGTCTGCGCGGCCGGTGGCCTGGTCTCGGCCTGGCTCTGCCTGCCGGGCCGGGAGGACCGCGGTCTGAGCGCCGGGAAGGGATCCACCGGGCTCGCCTGAGCGGTGAAGATCTGAACGCTGGAGAGGGACTCACCGGGTTCGCCTGAGCGGCGGGCCCGGTTCGTCGTGTCTCCGGATCCCCGCGTTCTCCCCGCGTTCCCACGGTGACGCGCCGGGCGCGGCGGCCGGCCGGGAAGAAGATTCGGGCCTGCGGCGAAGGATGGGTGATCGCACCCGAAACCCGGAAGGAAGGCTCATGTCGGAGAAGAGAACTTGATCGCGGCAGTGAGCGAACCGGGGATCGACGCCGAACTCGTCGCCCGGTACCGGCGGGACCCCGAACTGTTCACCGACGTGCACGACCGCTACTACCGCGACATCTACCGGTACGTGGCCGGCCGGCTGGACACGCAGATCGCCGAGGACATCACCGCCGAGACGTTCCTGCTGGCCTTCGACCAGCGCGACCGGTTCGACCCGGAACTCGGGAGCCTGCGGCCCTGGCTGTTCGGCTTCGCCACCAACCTCATCGCCAGGCACCGGCGCAAGGAGACCCGCCGCTACCGGGCGCTGGCCCGGCTGGGGCCGGAACCCGCCGTGGAAGGCCACGAGAACCGGGTCGTGACCTCCGTCGCCGCCCAGCGCATGCAGCCGCACCTGGCCAGGGCACTCGCCGGCCGAACGGGGTGACCCTGATCACCGGCGACCGGGTCGTGATGACCGGCCGCGGGCACCGGGTGGAGCCCGGCCCCGGCCGGCAGGACGTCGGCTTCAGGAGCCAGATGCTCAAGGGACACCTGTACGTGGTCCCGTCCGACGCCCAGCCCCTGCTCACCCAGGGGGTGCTCGACCGGCGGCTGTTCGACGTCACCCAGCTGCTGGAGTGGCGGTACGGGGACGCAGACAGGGGCGACATCCCGCTGATCACGCAGTCGGGCACCGGCCAGGCCCCCGCCCTCAGGAGCGCGCAGGACGTCAAGGGGCTCGCCGGCCTCGGCATGACCACGCTCAGCCTTCCGAAGAGCGGCGCGGCTCAGGCATGGAAGGACATGGCGGGCGGCGCCCGCACGCTGGCCGCGGGCACGGCGAAGATCTGGCTGGACGGTCGCCTGTCCTACACCCTCGACCGGAGCACCGAGCAGATCGGCGCCACCGAGGCGTGGAAGCAGGGGATGACCGGCGAGGGCGTCACGGTCGCCGTCCTCGACTCCGGCTACGACCCCGACCATCCGGGCAAAGATCGTCAACTTCAGCATGGCGGCCCCCGACGAACCCGGGATCGACCCTGTGGAACAGGCGGTGAACACGCTCTCGGCGAAGGCGGGCACACTGTTCGTCGTCGCCGCGGGCAACAGCGGAAGATCGCCGGTGAGCAGTCCCGCCAGCGCTGACGCCGCCCTCGCGGTCGGCGCCGTCGACAGGCGGGACCGGATGGCGGCCTTCTCCAGCACCGGTCCCCGCGCGGGCGACCACGCCGTCAAACCGGACATCACCGCGCCGGGTGTCGGCATCGTCGCGGCGGCGGCCGGCACCGACGGCGGGCACGTGGAGATGTCCGGAACCTCGATGGCGTCGCCGCACGTGGCGGGAGCCGCGGCGATCCTCGCCCAGCGCCACCCCGACTGGACGGGACAGCGACTCAAGGCCGCCCTGACCGGCAGCGCCGTTCCCTCGCCCGGGACCACGCCGTACCAGCAGGGCACCGGGCGGGTGGACGTGGCCCGCGCCCTGAGGCAGCAGGTCACGGCTCAGACGACGGATGCCTGGGCGGCCTTCCCCTGGGGCGGTCCGAAGGAGCGCCGCAGGACCGGGACCATCACCTACACCAACTCCGGCGACACCCCGGTGAGCCTCGACCTGACCCGCGAGGGAGAGGTGCTCGAACTCGGCGTCCGGAAGCTCGACGTGCCCGCCGGGGGACAGGCGTCGGTCACGCTCACCATCGACGCGACCGGCAGGGCTCCGGGCGACTACGCCGGTACGGTCACCGCCACCGCGGGTGACACGGTGATCCGTACCGTGGCCGGCGCCTACGTCGAGCCCGAGTCCTACGACGTCACCATCACCGTCGTCGGCAGGCAGGGGCAGCCGGCCGACCCCTGGATGGCGCAGATCTACGACCCGGCGACCGGGACCGTCATCGAGCCGGTGTTCCACGACGGCACGGCCACGGTACGGCTCCCCAAGGGCGACTGGGGCGCCTACACCGAGACCATCGAGAAGATCGACGGAAAGTGGGCCGACACCGCCGCCGACTCCCCGCTCAGGGTCGACGGCGACGGCGGCCGGCTGACCGTGGACATGCGCCAGGGCAGGGCGACCGGGGTCACGCTCGACGACCCGAGCGCCGAGATCCGGCGCGGTTTCGAGTTCGGGCTGGCCCACGGCGCGTGGAGCTTCAACATGATCACCAGCCTGAACCCCAACGCCGAGTTCTTCGTCGTCCCCGTCCGCCGGCCAGGCCTGACCTACACGCTGAGGACCATGTGGCTGAGCAGGGACGTCTCTCCCAGCCCGTACGTCTATGATCTCGTCGACCGTCGCACCGACGGCATCCCCGACGATCCCATCTACCGCGCCAGGCGGAAGGAGCTGGCGAAGATCTCCACGACCTACCGGGCCTCGGGCGTGGCGGCCACGGGGATGCCGCTGGCCGGACTGCCCTTCCCGGGTTTCCCGGGCTCGTCCCTGACACCGCTGGTCTATGACCTCCCCCTGCCCGGCACGCTCGTCCGGTACCGGACCCCCGGGGTGACCTACGAGAGCGGCCTCCAGGTCGGCACCTCCCTGATCTTCGACGGCGGCGGTCTCGCGAAGCGCGGGGAGAGCGGGGAGGTCTGGAACGCGGCGGTCACCGGCCCGTCGTTCCTGCTGCCGGGCGGCAACCGTACCGGCGACGAGCTGACCTTCTCGGGAGTCGGCCTGTTCGCCGACGGGCGCCCGGGCAGAACGGGCTCGGACGCCTCCGCCACCGGCGCCGCCACCCTCGCCCGGGACGGCAGGACGCTGGCCCGCGCCGACCTCGCCGGCTGTGAGATCTACCGGCCGGAAGGATGCGAGCTCCGCGCCGATCTTCCCGCCGGGGCCGGCGCCTACACGCTCACCGCCTCGATGCGCAGGCAGGTGCCGCACTCTGCGCTCTCCACCGGGGTGGAGTCCGTGTGGACGTTCCGGTCCGCGACCACGGAGAAGGCACAGCCGCTGCCGCTGACCGCGGTCCGCTACGGCCCCGGCGGCCTGGACGAGTCGAACCGCGCCAAGCCGGGCGGCGTGACCCGCATGCCCGTGTGGATCGAGCGCAACCCCGGCGCCGCCGCGGCGGAGACGAGGTCGATCCGCCTTGAGATGTCCACCGACGACGGGACGAGCTGGCGCCGCGTCCCGCTCGTCCGCACCGGCTCCGGCTGGACCGCCGTGCTGCGGAACCCGTCCGCGGCCGGGTTCGTCTCCCTCCGCGCGGCCGTGACCGACACGGCGGGCACCGGCCTGACCCAGACGATCACCCGCGCCTACGCCGTCGGCTGACCGCCGGGCGGAGGCTCGGGCGGCCGCCCGCTGAGGGGCGGCCGCCCGAGTCGATCGTCCAGATCTCCCGCATCCCCGGTCCCGCCGTCGGCCGGGCCCTCCTCCACGCCCAGGATGCGGATCACCACGTACGGCCGCGCCCGGCCGGGGTGACGGTACGCGGTGACCGGCCCGGATCATCTCCGGGCCGTGTCCCGCCCGGTGGTCGATCGTTGAGTTGATCGTGACGACGTCCACGGGTCGGCCGGCTTCCGGCGAGCCGCGTACGGGGGATCCGGCGGCATGGGAACGCCGGGCCGTTCACGTCGTTTTGTGATCGGGAAAGCGGTGTGGTGGACCTTCTGAAGCGCGTACCGAAGATCTTCCTGTCCGGGATGCTCAGGGGCGTCTGCGGGCTGCTGATCACACTGCCGCTCTATTACTTCAAGATATGGCCCTTCACCGAGCCTCTGTCCTGGGGATGGGCGATCACGTTTCCCTTTGTGATCGGGATGAGCGGGGCGGTGGGGGAGACCATTACCTCCATCCGGGAGCGAAGGGAGAAGGGGCGAAGGCCGGCGGGGGAACCTGCGGAGCCGTGACCCCGGGTCGCGGCTCTCCCCGTCGTGGTGTGGAAATACGGTGTTCGTACGGCGGGCCGCGATCTCCGTACGAGGCTCTCCCCGCCGTGGCGCGGAAAGGCGGTGCCCGGCGGGCGGAAGGGCGGGGCGGGCCGTCCCGCCCACCGGGTGGGCCGCGCGGTCGGCCGGCCCACCCGGGTGCCGCGCCGGTCTCCCCGTGCGGCGGCTGTGGGAAGACATCGCCGACCGGAAGACGTACGCGGGCGGGACATGACCGTGCGGCATGTGTCGCGGGACGGCCCCCGCCGCACGGTCACCGCGCGGTCAAAGGTCGCCGAACTTCGGGATCAGCTCGGTCAGCACCCACAGGGCCAGGCCGAGGGCGATGAGGTTGACCCGGGGGCCGCCGATGTTGAACGCGGCCAGCACGAAGCAGGCGAGAGCGAGGATCAGCAGGAGAAGGGTGAGCATGGGGGGCTCCTTTCGTCTCGTTCGGGCCAGCCGCGACTACCCATGATCAATGCCCTTATGCGCACCGCCCGTTCCGGGGCGACGCGGTGCCCCTCCCGAGGTCCGACCCGACTTGACGGCGCGCGGTCCCCCGGAATCCGGCCGAGCCGCGCGGTGCCCCTCCCGAGGTCCGGCCCGCGGATTTCGCCGTGGCGCGACTCCACGGAACGGGCCGCGGCCACAGGTGCCGCGTGACGCGGTACGGGCTGAACCCCGGCCTTCAGACCGGGGAGTGCGTCAACGGACCCGCCACAGACCCTCGTCCAGGCGGAGCCCCGGCAGGCCGGGGATCGGCGCGGTGGCCGCGTACAGGATGAACCGGTCGCCGTTCTCCTCCAGCGCGGCGCGGAGCAGGCCGCCGTCCGGCAGGACCACCGTCCACAGGCCCGGCGGTTCGGCGTCGCCGTACAGCACGTAGGCGCCGAAGCGCGCGGCGAACCTCCCGGCGAACTCCCCGCGGCCCACCCGGTCGGCGAGACGTCCATCGACGCCGACGTCGAAGCGCATCGCGAAGTGGCCGCCGACCTCCTCATAGGCGCAGAACGCGGTGAACACCGTGTCCGGCGGGACGTCCCGCAGGTCCTCGTCCAGCCGGTCGGCGTGACCGACGAACAGCTCGTGCCCGGCGATCCCGAAGCAGTCGAGCAGGAACTCCCGCAGCTCGGCCTCGGGGACGAGACGGGACGACAGACCGTCGTAGCCCGTGGCGGGCGTCGTCGTCACACGGGCACCCTACGTGCCCGTCCGGCGGCGCCCGGACCGTGGCGGACCGTCGCCGGGTGACGGATCGGCGTACCGAGCCGGGAAATGTCGGGGCGCTCTGGTAGGTGTCTGGGCCATGGGTGTGAGCGTTGAGGAGTTCCTGGGGATGCTGGACAGACTGCCGGAGGTCCAGCAGACCCCCGGCGGTGACTGGATCTCACTGAAGGTGCGGGGTAGCGGGTTCGGTTACCTGTGGGAGAGGACCGAGACCGTCGGGCTGAAGGCGACGATCGAGGAGCAGATCGCGCTGGTGGCCGAGCGGCCGGAGGTCTTCGAGGTCCAGTTCACCGCGGGGCGGTTCGGCTGGGTCGTGGTGCACCTGGCCGGGATCGACGCCGACGAGCTGTTCGAGCTGGTCACCGAGGCGTGGTGCCTGACCGCGCCCAAGCAGCTGATCGCCGCGCACGGGGTGGGCCCGGATGAAGGTGAGGCGGAACTGTCCGCGGGGGAGGCAGTGCGGTAGCGGTACGGCCCGCCCGGCCCGGAGCGGTGGGTGCGCGAGGGCCGCGACCGTCCGGCGGGGTTCGGGGCAGGCCGCTCCGGAACGGCGGACACGCGGGCGTCATGACCACCTGGCAGGGCTCGCGGAAGGCCGATCCTCCGGAGTGGGCCGGTGCGTGGGGCCGCTCTCCGTCGCGGGCGGCGACGGCGGCCCCGCCGGGTCCCCGGATCCCCTGGAGATCATTTCTCGTCGCGGGCGGCGACGATGGCGGCCAGGATGGCGACGACGTCCGCCTCCACCGCGGTCTTGCCGACGCCGAGCCCGGAGAGCGGGCCGGTGCCGTGCTCCAGTTCCAGCAGCCCGAGCAGGATGTGCTCGGTCCCGATGTAGTTGTGGCCCAGTCGCAGGGCCTCCCGGTACGTCAGCTCCAGGGCCTTGCGGGTCCGCGCGCCGTACGGGACGGGGTCGGGCACCTGACCGGCCGCCGGGGGCAGCGCCGCGGTGGCGGCCCGCCGTACGGCGTCCGGCGGCGCGCCGTGCTTGGCGCGGGAGCCCTTCGGGTCCGCCGCGGGCCCGGTCAGGCGAGGCCGGCCGGATAGGGACTCCTCATCGCGCCGAAGTAGGCCTCGGGCGTTCCTTCGAGGTGATCGGGCAGTTCGGCCATGAAGGCGCGCAGCAGCGGGGTCGTGTTGTGCCGGTCGAGGTCCTCCTGCGAACGCCAGACCTCATAGAGGAAGAATCGGCCGTCCTCCTGCTCGTGGAGGTGGTATTCAAGGCTGCCTTCGTGTCCTCGGGACGGCTCGACGAGGTCCATCAGGAGCTTCCTGAGCTCGTCGGCGTGTCCGGTCTTGGGGGTCAGGAATCCGTAGAGCGAAACGGGCGCCGGTGCGGTCGAAGTCGTCGTCATGTGATCGACGTTAGGATGTGACACCGATGTCAGGTTCAAGCCGTTTCCCTGTGGGGTGGGTCACATGAAGATCGGGGAATTGTCCCGCGAAACAGGCGTGGCCGTGCGTCTCCTCCGCTACTACGAGGCCCAGGGGCTGCTCACCTCCCACCGCAGCGAGGGCGGCCACCGCCATTACGATCCCGAGGCCCCCGCCACCGTCGCCCGCATCCGCACCCTGCTCGCCGCCGGGCTCCCCACCAAGGTCATCCGCGAGCTCATGCCTTGCTTCGTCGGCGACGGCACCGAACTCCAGGCCTGCGTTCTCGACCACCTCAGAACCCAGTACGCCGAGCTGGACTCCCGCATAGCCGACCTCACCCGGGCCCGCACCGCTCTGGGCGACATCCTCGAAGTCTCCACCCGGGCACTCACCCACGCCTGAACCGGCCGTCACGCACCGGGAGGCCGTGACCGATCCCGCGTGTGCGCGATCGTGAGATCGCCGGCTCAGCACCCGTCAGGCGCCGCCGAAGCCCCGGGACACGGCTGCCCTCCGGGTGAGGAGCCGGCGGCCGTCTTCGGCGGCGGCGGAGCGGGTGAAACGGCTAGCATTCCCGCCATGGTGGAGATCGGGACGAGGCCACCCGTTCCGGATGCCTCCGGTCCCCGAAGGGCCGATCACCGGGCCGGACGGCCGCCCCGGGCGGGGCGATAGCCGTGGACGGGTTCGACGAGCGCCTGGCGGAGCACCGGCGGGAACTGCACGTGCACTGCTACCGGATGCTCGGCTCCTTCGACGAGGCCGAGGACCTGGTGCAGGAGACGTTCCTGCGGGCCTGGCGCCGCCGCGACACGCTTCGCGACGCCGACGGCCTGCGGGCCTGGCTGTACCGGATCGCCACCAACGCCTGCCTGGACCATCTGCGGGCCCGTCCGCGCCGTCCCGAGCCGCGACCGGCGCCGGCCGCGGCCGACCCCGGGATCGACCCGCCGTCCTGGGACGCGGTCCCGTGGCTGCAGCCGTACCCCGACACGCTGCTGGACGCGGCCGAAACGGTCATCGAGCGCGAGACGATCGAGCTGGCCTTCCTGGTCGCGATCCAGCACCTGCCGCCCCGGCAGCGCGCGGTGCTGATCCTGCGCGACGTGCTCGGCTGGCCGGCGCAGGAGGCCGCCGAGGCGCTGAACCTGACCGTCGCGGCGGTGAAGAGCGCCCTGCAGCGGGCCCGGCCGACGGTCCGCAGGCACCTGCCCGCGCGGCGGCTGGAGTGGACCCCGTCCGCCGAGCCCACCGCGCGGGAACGCGCCGTCCTGCGGCGCTACATCGACGCCGTCGAACACGCCGACCCCGCCGTCCTGCTGGAGGTGCTGCGCGAGGACGTCGTGCAGACGATGCCGCCGCAGCCCATCTGGCTGCTGGGCCGCGAGACCTTCGTCGCGGCCTGGACCCCGGCCATGGTCGGCCCCGAGGCGTGGGGGGACTGGCGGCTCCTGCCCGTCCGGGCGAACCGCCAGCCGGCGGCCGCCGCGTACCTGCGCCGGGCCGGCGAGCCGGACTTCCGCCCCTCCTGGCTCGGCGTGCTGCGGATCGAGGACGGGCTGGTGACCCAGGTGACCACGTACGGGGGAGAGGTCTTCGGCCGGTTCGGCCTGCCGCCCGCGCTGTGAGCCGCCCGGCACCGGGACGTCCGTACGGCGGGACCGCCCGGCCCCGCGACGACCGTACGGCGGGATCCTCGGCCTTGGGCCGCCCCGTACGGCGGGACCGCCCCGCTTTGCGACGTCCGTACGGCGGGACCGCGCGGACGCCGGGTGACCGGTCGCGGAGAGCCGTGCCGCGGCGGCCGATTCCTTTTCCGCGCTCCTCTCGTCTCATGGGTGGGTGACCCCCGAACAGGAGACTTCGAGAGAGGAACCACCATGACCGATCTTCAGCGTGACCTGCGGGCGGCCGTCGACGAGCTCATCGGCTCCGGAGCGGAGCGCGGCGTGCAGGTGGCCGTCTACCGGCGGGGCGAGCTCGTGGCCGACGTGGTGGCGGGCGTCGCCGACCCGGAGACGGGTCGCCCCCTCACGGCCGGCACCCCCGTCTACGCCGCCTCGACGGGCAAGGGCGTGACAGCGGCCGTGATCCACGTGCTGGCCGAGCGCGGGGCCCTCGACTACGACATGCCGATCGCCGACGTGTGGCCGGAGTTCGCCGCGCACGGCAAGGAGAAGGCGACCGTACGGCACGCGCTGACCCACTCCACCGGGGTGCCCGGGGTGCCGGTCGGCACGACGCCCGAGGACCTGTGCGACTGGGACCGGATGTGCGCCGCGATCGCCGCCGCCGCGCCGTGGTGGGAGCCGGGCACCCGGTTCGGCTACCACGCCCAGACCTACGGCTACATCCTCGGCGAGGTCGTGCGCAGGGTGACCGGCAGGCGCATCTCCCAGGTGCTCCGGGACGAGGTCGCCGAGCCGCTCGGCGTGGCCGGGGAGCTGTTCTTCGGCGTCCCGGAGCCCGACCTCGGCCGGCTCGCCCGGCTGGAGGACGCCGCGCCCGCGATGGAGATGCCCGCCGAGATGCTGGCGCGGATCCCGTTCTTCCGGGTGGCCGACGGGTATACGGCCGCGCCCATGGCGGCGATGCCGGACGCCGCGTTCGGCAACCGCGCCGACGTGCTGACCTCGGACATCCCGGCGGGCGGCACGATGACCGCCCGCGCCGTGGCGCGGATGTACGACGCGCTGCTGGACGGGACGCTCGTGTCGCCCCGGCGGCTGCGCGAGCTGTCGTCGGTGGCGGTGGAGGGCGTCGACGAGGTCGCCGGCAACCCCGCGAAGATGGGGCTCGGCTACGCGGTCGGCCTGTTCGGCCTCGGGCCGACCGTGTTCGGGATGGGCGGCAGCGGGGGCAGCGCGGCCTTCGCGGACACCGCCACCGGGACCAGCGTCGGCGTGATGAAGAACCTCGTCTCGGCCGGTGACTTCGGCACCGCCGAGCGGATCGCGCGGATCGCCCTCCGGGAGGACTGACCACCGCCCCGGGGCCGCGCGGTCGGAGGAGACGGGCGGCACGGACGCCTCCGCCCGGGCCCTCCGCGTCCCTGCCCGCCGTGCCGCCGCGCCCACCGGACGCGGCGGCACGCGGTCAGAGCGGCCGCTGGTCGCGCCGGAGAGGGTGGTCGGCGGGGATCTCCACGAGGACGATGGGCGTCCCGTCGGGGTCCTCGATCCACATCTCGATGAGTCCCCACGGCTCCTGGCGTGGTTCCCGCAGCACGCGGACCCCGCGGGCGGCCAGCCGTTCGTGCTCGGCCCGGACGTCACGGACCTGGAGCCAGATCCCGGCCGTCCTCTCCGGCCGGTCGTCACCCGCCTGCCCGCTCGCGCCGCCGTCCGCCCGTCCGTGGGCATCGCCGTCCGTCCGCCCGCCCGTGCCTCCGGAGTGCCCGGAGACCTCCAGGAACCCCTGACCGAGGAAGAACACCACGCCGGGGTCGGAGGGCGGGCCGAACTCGCGGTAGACCGCGAGGCCGAGTACGTCGCGGTAGAAACGGCGGCTGCCCTCCGGGTCGGAGGGACGTATCAGAATCCGGCTGCTCAGCACTTCCACGTTCACGATGGTGCCCGCCGCCGGGGTGGGCGACGCGTTCTCGCCGGCGGCGCCCCGGCGCTGTACGGCGCGTCCGGCCCTGACCTGGACCTCGGCCGGTCGGCGGCCGGAAGGCGCCGGGCCCGTGCGTGGCCGGTCGCGGTGTCAGGGGAGCGCGTCGCCGACGCGGGCGGTGAGGCCGAGGTACTCCTCACGGCTCAGGGCGCGGATCTCGCAGCCCAGGCCGTGCCGTACGGCGAAGCGATGCGTGTCCTCCGGCGGCCAGGGACCGGGCAGGTGGCGCAACGGCCGGCCGTTCACGTCGAACACGAGGAGCCCGCGCAGGCTCTCGTACCGGTAGACCAGCAGACTCGCCACGTCCCTGGGCCCCAGACCGATGGTCAGCCTGTCGGCGGCCATCGGAGGGCCGGGCTGGACGCACAGCACGTCATCCCTGCCGACGGAGAGGAAGGGGCCGCCGGGCGGCCCCAGGACGGCGCCGCGCCTGGCCCGTCCACGGTGCAGTCGCCGGCGCAGCGGAGCCAGCAGGAAGGCCAGGGGGCTGAAGAGGATCAGCAGCCACTTGGCCTCCACCCCGTCCAGCAGCAGCCGGCCCAGCCAGGACAGGCCGCGCCACGTGACCCCGCCCAGCGTCGCCGTGACATAGGCCATCATCAGCAGTCCCCCGACGCCCAGGCAGAGCACCGCGATCCTTCGCCGCCTGGACGGGCGGGGACGCGAGCGTCCGGTGAGCCGTGTCCACCCGGGCGCACGCCTGGCGAGCGCCACCCGTACCGGCTCCGGGCGACCCGTGGGCCCGTCGTGCACGGGCACCCCTCGCGCGGACGCGAAGCGTGCCACCTCCCATCCCCGCCACTCACCTGGAAGGTCGAGGAGCACCAGGCCGTCGGCGTCCAGCGCCGCGAGCCCGCCGACGACCGCGGGCTCCCTCTTCTTGCCGCTCGCGTCGGCGAGCGCCTGCTCGTACCGGTAATGGTGGAACGCGGCGGGCGTGAGCCGTACGGTTCGCGCGTTGGCCGGGTCGGCGGCCACGAGCGTGCCCCCGTCCCATGTGAGCACGGTGGCCGGACGTGACGACCGGCCGGTGTGATCGCTCCGCGGGCGGAGCTCCCCTTCGTGTTCGGAAAGTGGACCTGAGGTGTCGATCGGCGTTCCGCCTTTCCCGGAGAAGAACCCGTTTTCCCGGAGGACGGATAAAGCAAAGATAAAGTTCCGGTCGGATGACGACGCGGGCCCGGGGCGAAGCCGCCTCCGCGGCCGTGGCGCGTGCCACCTCCGGGCCCACGGGCCGCTCCGGACGGATGAGCCGCTCCCGCGGGTCGCCCGGGCATGAGATCGCGGCGTGACCGGATGGGGACGGGAGTGGGCGGTGTTCCGCGGGAGGTGCGCGGGGCCTCGTAGAATGACGCGATGTCTTCGCCTGAGAGCGGTCCCGAGCCGAGTCCCGAGCCGAGCCCCGAATCGAGCCCCGAATCGAGCTTCGAGGTGGGGCGAGGCTCCGAGTCGCGCCCGGACGTGACTCCCGGGACGCGTCGGCCGGATCCCGAGCCGGGTCCCGAGCCGGATCCCGAGGTGAGCGACGCGGCGCGAGTGCTGCAGCGCGTCTTCGGTTACCCCTCGTTCCGGGAGGGCCAGCAGGAGATCATCGACCACGTCGTCGCGGGCGGCGACGCGCTGGTGCTGATGCCGACCGGCGGCGGCAAGTCCCTGTGCTACCAGATCCCGGCCCTCGTCCGCCCGGGCACCGGCGTGGTTGTCTCGCCGCTCATCGCGTTGATGCAGGACCAGGTCGACGCGCTGACCGCGCTCGGGGTGCGCGCCGGGTTCCTCAACTCCACCCAGGAGCCCGACGAGCGCGCCCGGATGGAGGAGGCGTTCGTCGCCGGGGAGCTCGACCTGCTCTACCTCGCGCCGGAGCGGCTGCGGTCCGAGCAGACGCTGCGGCTGCTCGGCAACGGCAAGATCTCGCTGTTCGCCATCGACGAGGCGCACTGCGTGGCGCAGTGGGGCCACGACTTCCGGCCCGACTACCTCGCCCTGTCCACTCTGCACGAGCGCTGGCCCGACGTCCCGCGGATCGCGCTCACCGCGACCGCGACCCCGGCCACCCACGCCGAGATCGCCGCCCGGCTCAACCTCGGGGAGGCCCGTCACTTCGTGGCGAGCTTCGACCGCCCGAACATCCAGTACCGCATCGTCCCGAAGAACGAGCCGAGAAGGCAGCTGCTGGAGCTGCTGCGCACCGAGCACCCCGGCGACTCCGGCATCGTCTACTGCCTGTCGCGGGCCTCGGTGGAGAAGACCGCCGAGTTCCTGGTGCAGCAGGGCTTCACCGCGCTGCCCTACCACGCGGGGCTCGACGCGCCCACCCGGGCCGCCAACCAGGCGCGCTTCCTCCGTGAGGACGGTGTCGTCATGGTCGCCACCATCGCGTTCGGCATGGGCATCGACAAGCCCGACGTGCGGTTCGTCGCCCACCTCGACCTGCCCAAGTCCATCGAGGGCTACTACCAGGAGACCGGCCGCGCCGGGCGCGACGGCCTGCCCTCGACCGCCTGGCTGGCCTACGGCCTGCAGGACGTCGTGCAGCAGCGCAGGATGATCGACACCTCCGAGGGCGACGACGCCCACCGCCGCCGCCTGGCCGCCCACCTCGACGCCATGCTCGCGCTCTGCGAGACGGTCGAGTGCCGCCGGACCGGGCTGCTCGCCTACTTCGGCCAGCGGGGCGACGCCTGCGGCAACTGCGACACCTGCCTCACGCCGCCGGAGGCGTGGGACGGCACGATCGCCGCCCAGAAGCTCCTGTCGGCGGTGTTCCGGCTCCAGCGCGAACGGCGCCAGAAGTTCGGCGCCGGACAGATCATCGACATCCTCCTCGGCCGGAACACCCCCAAGGTCCTCCAGCACGGCCACGACTCCCTGACGGTCTTCGGGATCGGCACCGAGCTGAGCGAGGGCGAGTGGCGCGCCGTGGTGCGCCAGCTCCTGGCACAGGGCCTGCTGACCGTCGAGGGCGACTACGGCACGCTCGTGCTCACCGAGGCGAGCGGGGAGGTGCTGGGCCGGAGGCGGCAGGTCCCGCTGCGGCGCGACCCCGCGCGGGCGGCGCGGGCCGCCAAGCCCACCAAGGCCGCCAGGGCGCGCTCCGCCGTCCCCGCCGAGCTGCCGGAGGAGGCCCTGCCGATGTTCGAGCGGCTGCGCGCCTGGCGCGCGGCCACCGCCAAGGAGCAGGGCGTGCCCGCCTACGTGGTCTTCCACGACGCCACGCTGCGCGAGATCGCCACCCGCTCCCCGTCGTCGCTGCCCGAGCTCGGCGAGGTGAGCGGGGTCGGCGAGAACAAGCTGGCGAAGTACGGCGAGCGGATCCTGGAGGTCCTCGCCGACTGAGACGGACCGGGCGTCGGCCGTGCTCCCGCGCCGGCCGCCGTGCTCCCGCGCCGCTCATCCCGCCACGCGCCCGGACCGCGTGGCCCGCGCCGCCCGGCCGTACGGCGCCGCCCGGGCCGCGCCGTCCCGCCGTCCCGCCGCCCGGGCCGCGCCGCTCCGCCGTACGGGCCGCGCCGCTCCGCCGTACGGCGCCGCCGGGAACGTCACGGGACGTCACCGCAGTCACTGGAATGAGTATCCGTTTCACGCGAAACGCGGCGAACATTCTGGAATGATCTGGAGATCTCCTGTCGGACCCCGAGACTGACGGACCGCAACTGATGCCTCCCATCGATCAGATCACCGCCTTCACCTCGGACCAACCGGTCCTGACGGCCGTCATCTGCGTGCTCGCCCTGGCCGTCCTGGCCCTTCTCTGCTTCGCGCTCCGCGCCGCCCTGCGCGCGACCGGCCGTTTCCTCCGCACCCACGTGGCGCCCCGCCCCGCCGAGGACATCCTCACCATCGTCGCGGCCAGCATCGCCACCGGCGTGTCCGCCCAGGGCATGTGGCGCTTCTCCGGCGACGTCCTGGGCTTCGACGGGCCGCTGCGGCTGCTGCTGTTCGCGTTCATCGAAGTCGCCGTGGTCACCAGCGCCGTGCGCGCCCGCCGCAACATGAGGGAGAACTTCTCCGCGGGCATCGACGGCGTCGCCGTGTGGGCGCTCACCTGCCTGACCGCCGTCCTGTCGAGCATGGACGCCCGCAGCCCCGCCGAGGCCGTCTTCCGGCTCTCCGCCCCGCTGGTGGCCGCCTGGCTGTGGGAGCGCGGCATGGCGATCGAACGGCACCGCATCACCGGCCGCTCCCGTATCAACTGGCGGATCACCCCCGAGCGCGTGCTCGTCCGGGTCGGGCTGGCCGAGGTCAGCGACCGCACCGCCAGCGAGGTGGACGCCCACCGGAGGCTGACCCGGGTCGCCCTGGCGGCCAAGCGCGCCCGCGCGCTCCGCGCGGCCGGGGCGTCCGACCGTAAGATGCGCGCCGCGCTCGCCAAGCTGGACCGCGCGATGGACCAGGCGGTGGAGCACACCGGCCTGGCGGCCGACCCGGCCCGCCAGGAGGCGCTGCTGTCCCAGATCGGGGCACTGTTCAACACCTCGGCGCTGATCGACCTGCGGCCGCCCGTCCCGTGGGCTCCCGAGCCGCAGGCGCCACCCGCCGCCCAGGGGTCACCGGCCGCCCAGGGGGCGCTGCCCGCCTCCACGCCGGCCCCGGCGGCGCTGCTGGACGATGACGACGACGAGGACATCGAGACCGCCGACGGCGCGGCGCCGGATCCCGCCCCGGTCGTCGACACGGCGCAGCGCGCGGCCCTGATCCGGGCGGCTCGGGAGTACTGGGACCGGCAGATCGACCGGAAGTTCGTCCCCCGCGCGGCCGACATCGCCCACGAGACGGGCATCTCACCGGCCGCCGCCCGGGAGCTCCGCGCCCTGTGGAAGCTGGAGCCCCGCGCCCACGCCCTCATCGAGGCCGCCTACCGGGAGCACGGGATCATCGACACCGGGACGTTCCCCGCCATCGAGACGTCCGAGCGGATCCTCACGGTGAACGGCTCGTCCCCGTCCGTCTGAACCGTCGCCCGTCCGGGCTACGGCTCGATCTCGGCGCTGCCGTTGACGCGGAGCTTGCGGCGGGCGCGCTCGTAGAAGCTGGAGCCGCCGAGCCGTACGACCCAGGCGGCGGCGCGCACCGCGGTGACCGTGATCCGGTCGCCCGCCGTCAGGTGGGTGCCCACCGCGCCGTCCACCTCCAGGGCGAGCTGCCCGCTCGTCGGCAGCACCTCAAGGGTGAGCTTCTCGTCGGCGGAGAGCATCAGCGCACGGTTGAAGGCCGAGTGCGCGGCGGACGGCACGACCAGGAACCCCTCGACCATCGGGGAGACGATCGGCCCGCCCGCCGAGAAGCTGTAGGCGGTCGATCCGGTGGAGGTCGCCACGATCACGGCGTCGGCCGCGTAGCGGACGAACGGGTGGTCCTCCACGGACACCGCCACCGCGGCCAGCCCGCAACCGGGGATGCGGACCATGGCGACGTCGTTGAACGCCGTCACCGTCTCCCCGTCGGGCAGGGTCGCCCGGATGGCCATGCGGGGCTCGGCCATGTAGTGGTAGTCCTCGATCGCCTGCAGCGCCGAGGTCAGCTCGTCGACGTCGATCTCGGCCAGGAACCCCAGCTTGCCGAGGTTCACGCCGAGGATCGGGGTGGGCCGTCCGGCGATGAGCCGCATGGTGCGCAGCATGGTGCCGTCGCCGCCCAGGCTGACCAGCAGGTCACAGCGTTCCACCAGCTCCTGGGTGTTGACCGGTACGGCGCTGCAGTGGATCCGCCCGACCTCGTCGGTGAGGCCGAACACCGTGACACCCCGCGCGCTCGCCCATTTGACGATCGTGTCGATGGCCTCCTTGGAGTCGCGCCTCGGGTGCAGGACCAGCCCCACCGTTTCGACTACGCTCATGCGGCCCACTGTACGGCGCACGGACCCGGGGCCCGGCGAGCGCCTTCCCCGGTTCGCGCGGCGGGTCCCCACCGGGCGGGCACGGCCCCGGACCGGGACGTCGCGCCAGGTCGGGGCCGGTGGTCCGGACGGCCGGCCGCCGGTACGGACCTCACTCGCCGGAGCGGGGATCCGGGGTGCGGCGCCGCTCCCGCAGCCGTGCCTCGTGGATGTGCCGGCGGCCGCCGGCGAGCCGTTCCCTGATCCGCCGCTCCAGGTCGGTGAAGAGGCGGTAGTAGGAGTCGTCGTAGCCCTCCACGATCTGGAAGGTCCAGTGGCCGGGCAGCACGTCGCGGCCGATCAGTTCCCTGGACACGGTGTCGGCCGGCTCGGCGTGCCCCGCCGCGCGCAGCAGCTTCACGGCCTCGTCGAGCTGGAAGTCGGCGTGGCCTGTGAGCTGGTGGAAGGAGTAGAGGTGCCCGCGGGCGCGCTCGGTCGTCTCCAGGGCCTCCGAGAGCTTTCCGAGCGCCTCCGCGGTCACGTCGTCGATGTCCGGGGCGGTGCGGTCCTCGGAGGGCTCCGAGGGGGCCTGGCTCCCGGCGGGGCCGGTGGGCCGTTCGTCGTGGGTCACCTGTTCTCCTCACGGTCGGTCGGGTGTCTTCCGGACGCGGCGGCGCCGTGCCGTACGGCGGGGCCGGCGGGCGGCGCGGGAGGACGCCGCGGCGGGGCGGTGAGAGCCGTCCCGCCCGGCGCGTCCGTGCCGCGGGGAGGGCCCCCTACCCGCCGCGCGGGACCGGACACCCCGTTTCAGGAAGGTTCGCCGGTGCGGCGCCGGGAAAACCTCCCGGGCCGGGGCCGGGCGCCTCCGGTGGGTTTTATGTGGGTGGTGCCGTTTTTTTCGGATTATTTCCATGATGATGATCCCAGCTGGGATGGAAGAGTCTTTTCCCCATGGTTTCGCGGGCTGCCGCCCCGGGTGCGGAAGAGGAGAATTCGGTTGTCGGGGGAGCCCTTCTCCGGCTCCGGGCGCGCCGGGGACGGGCCGGCGGGGAACCGGTGATGACCGCTGAGGACCGCCGAGGCGTCGATGGGGAGCCGGCGGGATCGATGCGGGGGCTGGCCGCGAGCCCCCGGGAGATCGGCGCGGAGCCGGTGACAGGGCGGCGAGCAGGCGGGGGGCGGCCCCGGCGCGGTCCCGATCCGGGGCCGGCCCGGGGTCGGTTCGGGGTCGGTTCGGGGAAGGGTGCGAGGCCGGTGGGAGGCCGGTGAGGCCGCCGGACGGGACCCGGCCGCACGCTCTCCGGATATGGGAGGTGTCGGCATAAATCCCGTCTTCTTCCTTGTGGCCGGTTTGCGAAAATGGCGCCTTTTATAATTTGCCAAGCGATATCCGGAACTTGACAGTTCATTTAGAGGGAACCCAAAATTGAGCCCGCCCCTGAGGCCGATCGGTATGATCGACCGTTACGGGCGCTGGAAGTCTCGCTGATTCGACCGCCGGCGATCTGTCGATTCCGCATTTTCCGATCCATGTTTCATCCCTCCCCTTCGATACGAGTGCGGATAGGTGGTGTGTGTTGTGACGGAGTCCGACGCGGGCCGGGGGCGCCTCAGCCTGAGCACGGCGGCGGCGCGCAATCTCGCGACGACGACCAAGACGGTCCCGCAGATGCAGGAGATCTCCTCGCGGTGGCTGCTGAAGATGCTTCCGTGGGTGCAGGTCTCGGGCGGCACGTACCGGGTCAACCGCCGGCTCACCTACACCGTGGGAGACGGGCGGGTCAGCTTCGTCACCACGGGGTCGCAGATCAGCGTCGTCCCGGCGGAACTGTGCGAGCTGCCGCTGCTGCGGACCTTCGACGACTCGGCGACGCTGGAGGCGCTGGCCGCCCGGTTCGAGCAGCGCGAGTTCGCGCCCGGAGACGTCCTGGTGCAGGCCGGGCAGCCGGCCGACCAGATCGTCATCATCGCCCACGGCAAGGTCAACAAGATCGGCACGGGCCCCTACGGCGACGAGGTCGTCCTCGGGGTGCTGGCCGGCGGCGACCACTTCGGCGACGAGACGCTGACCGACCCGCACGACGAGTGGCAGTTCACCGCCAGGGCCGTCACCTCGGGCACCGTGATGATCCTGCCGCTGACGGCCTTCCAGGAGGTGACCGAGCGCTCCGAGCCGCTGCGGGCGCACCTGCGTCTGCTGGCCGAGCCCGGGGGCCCGCGCAACAGGTACGGCGAGGCCGCCGTCGAGGTGGCCTCCGGGCACAGCGGGGAGCCCGACCTGCCCGGCACGTTCGTCGACTACGAGCTCGCGCCCCGCGAGTACGAGCTCAGCGTGGCGCAGACCGTGCTGCGCGTGCACAGCAGGGTGGCGGACCTGTACAACGACCCGATGAACCAGGTGGAGGAGCAGCTCCGGCTGACGATCGAGGTGCTGCGCGAGCGCCAGGAGCACGAGCTGGTCAACAACCCCGAGTTCGGTCTCCTGCACAACGCCGACCTCAAGCAGCGGATCCACACCCGCGGCGGCCCGCCCACGCCGGACGACCTGGACGAGCTGATCAGCCGCCGCAGGAGCACCCACTTCATCCTCGCCCACCCCGCGGCCATCGCGGCCTTCGGCCGGGAGTGCAGCAGGCGGGGGCTCTACCCCCTGGGCATCGACCTCGGCGGGAACACGGTGCCCGCCTGGCGCGGCATTCCGATCTTCTCCTGCAACAAGATCCCCATCACGGACAACCGGACGACGTCGATCCTCGCCCTCAGGGTGGGGGAGGAGCATCAGGGGGTCGTCGGCCTGCACCAGACCGGCATCCCCGACGAGTACCAGCCGAGCCTGTCGGTGCGCTTCATGGGTATAGACGAGAAGGCGATCATCTCCTATCTGGTCAGCGCCTACTACTCGGCCGCCGTCCTGGTCCCCGACGCGCTCGGCGTGCTGGAGGACGTCGAGCTCGGCCACTACTGACCGTCCCGCGGGGTGGCCGCGGGCAAGAGCGAGGTCCTCCGCGGGGGCGGGGGAAACACTGGAGGGAAAGATGACCGCTGTCGAGCTGACGGCCGAGGGGCGATCGGCGACCGAGGTGCTGACCTGGAGCCGCCGGATGGTCGAGTCCGTCATACGACCGGCGGCCGGCGGGCTGCCCCCGTCGATGCGGCACATCGCCGGCTACCACTTCGGCTGGTGGGACGAGCACGGCGGTCCCGTCGAGGCGGACGGCGGCAAGGCGATCCGGCCCGCGCTGGCGCTGCTGGCGGCCGAGGCGGTGGGGGGCGCCGCCGCGGCGGCGCTGCCCGCGGCGGCCGCCGTCGAGCTGGCGCACAACTTCTCCCTCCTGCACGACGACGTGATGGACGGCGACCGGACCCGCCGCCACCGTCCCACGGCGTGGGCCGTCTTCGGGGTGAGCCCGGCGATCCTGGCCGGCGACGCCCTGCTGGCCCTGGCCTTCGACGTGCTCGTGGCGGGGGGACCGGCGGCTCCGGAGGCGGCGCGGATCTTCGGCGCCGCGGTCCAGGAGCTGCTGGAGGGCCAGCACGCCGACGTCGCCTTCGAAAGGCGCGGCCACGTCGAGCCGGACGAGTGCCTGGACATGGTGGCGGGCAAGACCGGAGCGCTGCTGGCCGCCGCGTGCGCGCTCGGCGCGCTGTTCGGCGGCGCGGACCCCGAGCGCGTCGAGGGCCTGCGGGCCTTCGGCGCGGATCTGGGGCTGGCGTTCCAGTTCGTGGACGACCTGCTGGGCATCTGGGGGGACCCCGCGGTGACCGGCAAACCCGTCCACTCCGACCTGCGGAGCCGGAAGAAGTCGCTGCCGGTGGTGGCGGCGCTCGCCTCCGGCACCGCGGCGGGGCGGGAGCTGGCCGGCCTCTACACCAGGGAGGAACCCCTGACGGAGGCCGACCTGGCCCGCGCC
Organism: Streptosporangium sandarakinum; assembly: GCF_050942225.1. Taxonomy (NCBI): domain Bacteria; kingdom Bacillati; phylum Actinomycetota; class Actinomycetes; order Streptosporangiales; family Streptosporangiaceae; genus Streptosporangium; species Streptosporangium sandarakinum. The sequence continues at coordinate 6,022,371 of NZ_CP192034.1, read as the reverse complement.
GCGGACCTCGTCGAGGCCGCGGGCGCCCGCGCCTGGAGCCGGGAGCGGGCCGACGAGCTGCTGGGCCGGGCGCTGGGCCACCTGGAGGCGGCGGGCTCGGTGCGGCGGCCCGTCGCCGAGCTGGCCACGCTCGCCCGTCTGGCCACCCGGCGCGACCGCTGACCGCCGTCCGGTCCGGGAAGGCGGGATCGCTAACGGAGGACGGCCTCGCGCAGGGTCTCGGCGAGGTCGAGCAGGTGGGCGGGGTCGCGCGCGGTGAGCTGGAGGTCGACGAAGATCTCGTGCACACCGGTCTCGGCAACGGCCCGCAGCCGTGCGCCGATCTCCTCCACGGTCGCGCCGGCCGTACCGCTGACGACCGGGTTGGCCCGCACGATGACGCGCACCCCGTCCGGGTCGCGCCCGGCCCGCTCGGCGGCCCGCCGTATCGTGTCCCGCATGTCCGCGAGGAGCGGCACCGGCATGGCCGCCGCGAGCCAGCCGTCGGCGCGGCGGCCGACGCGCTCCAGAGCCGCGGGGGAGAAGCCCGCCAGCAGGATCGGCGGGTGAGGACGCTGGACGGGTTTCGGGCCGATGTGGCTCGGCGGGACGCTCCAGCCGGGGGCGGTGACGGCCACCGGGTCGTCGCACCAGACCGCCTCCAGCGTGTCGATCGCGGCGTCGAGCCGCGCGGCGCGTCCCTTCCAGGGCACCCCGGTGGCGGCGTACTCGTCCCTCGACCAGCCGAGGCCCAGGCCTGCGTCGAGGCGGCCGCCGCTGAGCACGTCGAGCGTGGTGAGCGAGCGGGCCAGCAGCACCGGGGGATACCAGTTGGCGTTCAGCGTGCTGGTCCCCAGACGGATCCGGGAGGTGACGGCCGCGGCGGTGGTGAGGACCGCGAGCGGGTCCAGGAACGTGCGGTGCTCCGGCGGGATGGTGCCGTCGCCGCCGGGGTAGCGGTCCCGGGGGGAGAGCGGGGTCAGCAGCCGGTCGCCCGCCCACAGCCCGCTGAAGCCCCGGGCCTCGGCCTCCCGGGCGACGGCGACCACCGCCTCGGGGCAGGCGAACCGGCCGTACTGCGGCACCGCCAGCCCGAAGCCGATCGTCATCAGGGCTTTCTCCCCACCCCGCAGAGGATCAGCGACCGGGAGGGGTCCTCGTGGAGCCCCGGCTCCTCCGGCCGCCACTCCGGCAGCCAGACCACTCCGGGCTCCACCAGGTCGAACCCGTCGAACAGCTCGGTGATCTCCTGGCGGTTCCGCAGGACGAGGGGGGAGTTGGCCCGCTTGTAGACGCTGGTGCCCTTGTCCACGGCCTCGACCCGGGAGTCGCTGGTGCCGTGGGACAGCACCAGGTGGCTGCCGGAGGGCAGGGCGTCGCGCAGGGTGGCCACGATGCGCCGGGGATCGTCGGCCTCGGTGATGAAGTGCATGACCGCCACGAGTAGCACGGCCATCGGCCGGGAGAAGTCGAGATGGTCCTGGATTTCCGGAGACTTGAGGATCCCCTCGGGAGTCCGCAGGTCGCCGGGGGTGACGATGACCTGGTGCCGGTCCTCCTGCAGCAGCGCCCTGGCGTGGGTGAGGACGATCGGGTCGTTGTCGATGTAGGCGACGCGGGAGTCGGAGGCGGTCTCCCGGGCCACCTCGTGGACGTTGCCCTGGGTGGGCAGGCCCGTGCCGATGTCCAGGAACTGCCGGATCCCCTGGCCGGCGAGGAACCTGACCGCCCGGCCGAGGAAGGCGCGGTTCTCCCGCGCGGCCGCGCGCACCTCGGGGGCGACCGCGAGGATCTCCTCGGCCGCGGTGCGGTCGGCGGCGAAGTTGTCCTTGCCGCCCAGGTAGTAGTCGTACAGGCGGGCGACGCTGGGAGTGTTGACGTCGATTCCGCGGCGTGTCCACTCTTCGTCTGCCATGCCCCGCCTCCACCCGAAAGCTCCGGAAGATCCCGTGTGAAGATCTTTAGGCAGAGCGTAATGCTCCATCTCCCGAAATCAGCGGAATTTACGAAATCTCCTATGGAGTGTTCCGAGGGGCGGAAGGCCCCGCGCGGCGGGCTCCGCCGGGCGTGGAAGGGGGCGCGGCGCCGCCGTGCGGCCGGAAACCGCGGGGAGATCCGGACGGCGTGGCCGATAGCGTTGCCCTCATGAGCGCCACCCTCGTCGCGAAGGACCTCGCCGCCGGCCACGGCGACCGCGCCCTGTTCTCCGACCTCGATCTGGTCGTCGCCCCGGGCGACGTGGTCGGCCTGGTCGGGGTGAACGGGGCCGGCAAGTCCACCCTGATGCGGATCCTGGCCGGTCTGCTGCCGCCCGAGCACGGCACCGTACGGCTCAGCCCGCCCACCGCGTCCGTCGGCTACCTCCCCCAGGAGCGTGAGCGCCGGGCGGACGAGACGGTCGCCGAGTTCCTGGCCAGGCGGACCGGGGTGGCCGCCGCGCAGCGCGCCCTCGACACCGCGACCGAGGGCCTCGTCGAGGGACGGCCCGGCGCCGACGACGAGTACGCCGCCGCCCTGGACAGGTGGCTGGCCCTGGGCGGGGCCGACCTGGAGGACCGGGCCGGGGAGGTCGCCGCCGAGCTCGGCCTGGCGGTGGACCTCGGCCTGCCGATGGCGGCGCTGTCCGGCGGGCAGGCCGCCCGGGCGGGGATGGCGTCCCTGCTGCTCAGCCGTTACGACGTCTTCCTGCTGGACGAGCCCACCAACGACCTCGACCTCGACGGCCTGGAACGGCTCGAACGCTTCGTCGCCGGCCTGCGCGCCGGGACGGTCCTGGTCAGCCACGACCGCGAGTTCCTCGCCAGGACGGTCGACCGGGTCGTCGAGCTCGACCTCGTCCAGCGGCAGGTCCGGTCCTACGGCGGCGGCTACGACGGCTACCTCGCCGAGCGGGAGATCGCCCGGCAGCGCGCCCGCGACGCCTACGAGGAGTACGCCGGCACCCTCACCACCCTGCGGCAGCGGGCTCTCACGCAGCGCGCCTGGATGGAGAAGGGCGTCAAGAACGCGCGGCGCAAGGCCTCCGACAACGACAAGGTCGGCCGGAACTTCCGTACGGAGGCGACCGAGAAGCAGGCCGCCAAGGCCCGGCAGACCGAGCGGATGATCGAGCGGCTGGAGGAGGTCGAGGAGCCCCGCAAGGAGTGGGAGCTGCGGATGGAGATCGCCGTCGCTCCCCGGTCCGGGGCGGTCGTCGCCACGTTGCGCGACGCGGTGGTCCGGCGCGGCGGGTTCACCCTCGGGCCGGTGGACCTGCAGATCGGCTGGGCCGAGCGGGTGGCGATCACCGGCGCGAACGGCTCGGGCAAGAGCACCCTGCTCGGCGCGCTCCTCGGGCGGCTCCCCCTCCAGGAGGGCCACGCCTCGCTCGGCCCCGGCGTGGTCGTCGGGGAGGTGGACCAGGCCCGGGGGCTGTTCCTGGGCGGCGAGCCGCTGCTGGACGCCTTCGGCGCCGCCGTGCCGGAGATGACGCCCGCCGACGTGCGGACGCTGCTGGCCAAGTTCGGGCTGCGCGCGGCGCACGTGCTGCGCCCGGCGGCCACGCTGTCGCCGGGGGAGCGGACCCGGGCCGCCCTGGCGCTGCTCCAGGGCCGGGGCGTCAACCTCCTGGTCCTCGACGAGCCGACCAACCACCTCGACCTGCCCGCGATCGAGCAGCTGGAGTCGGCGCTCGCCGTCTACCCCGGCACGCTCCTGCTCGTCACCCACGACCGGCGGATGCTGGGGGCGGTCCACACCACCCGGCACATCCACGTCGAGGCGGGCCGGATCACGGAGCAGCCGGGCGCCTCCGCCTCCTGAACGCGCCCTCCGGGGACGCCGGAACGTCACCGCCCGCCCGGCGTCTCCGAGGACGCCGGGCGGGCGGCCGGGGATCACCGCGAGAGGTAGAGGATCTTCCAGGTGCCGGAGTAGAGGCAGTTGAGCGACGGCTGGGCCGCCCTGGCCTCGGAGCAGACCTTCAGCTCCACCTGGTAGACGTTCCGGTGGTCGAACGTGAACGGCTTCGGCGTGCCGTACGAGCAGTCGCGGACGGTGCGGTGCGTGAAGGGCAGGTTCCCGTCGGACGTCCGGTAGGTGATCCGGAAGACCGCCAGGCCGCAGGTCGCGCTCGCGCGGGTCAGGTCCTGGACGCGCCCGGAGATCCGGACGGTCTCGGCGGCGGGGATGTCGGCGTGGTCCTCGCCGGTGGCGCGCAGGGAGCCGGAGGCCTTGGCCCCCCGCCCCGGGGAGTAACGGGGACCCCAGATGACGGCGGGGGCCGCGGCGGAGTCCGCGTCTCCGGCGGCGGCGGGGGTGGCGGCGGGGGTGGCGGGGGTGGCCGCCTGGGCGGCCGAGGGGAGCGAGACGGCCGAGAGCGCGGCGGCGGCGAGGGCGAGGCCGGTGAGGAGGCGGGTGGCGATCATAGGAGCGGTCCTTTCCTGCGGTGGTACCCGCAGTGTGTTATGAGCTGCTTTCAGCGGGCTTGACCGCGCCTGTAGGCGAGTATCGGCGGGCTTGACGCCGCCGGTGGCCGGTGCGGAGGTCGCTCCCGCACCGGGGCCCGGCACCGGGGTCACCGGGACGCGCGGTGCGTGGGCATCACCCGCCCGCCGCGGGGAAGGGGGCCACCCAGGGAGGTGACGCCATGGAGGCGCTGGGAATCGACATCGGCGGCTCGGGGATCAAGGGAGCCCCGGTGGACGTCGCGACGGGGAGGCTGACCAGGGACCGGCTGCGCGTCCCGACCCCGGTGCCCGCCGCGCCGGAGGCGGTCGCCGAGGTGGTCGCGCGGATCGCCGGGCACTTCGAGTGGGCCGGGCCGGTCGGGATCACCTTCCCCGGGGTCGTGGTCGACGGGGTCACGATGTCGGCCGCCAACGTGGACCGGTCGTGGATCGGCGTGGACGCGCGGGCGCTGTTCGCCAAGGCGACGGGCCTGCCCGTGACGGTGCTCAACGACGCCGACGCGGCCGGGGTGGCCGAGGTGACGCACGGCGCGGCCAGGGAGGCGGCCGGGGTGGTGCTGATGCTGACGTTCGGCACCGGGATCGGCAGCGCGCTGTTCGCCGACGGCCGGCTGGTGCCCAACACCGAGCTGGGGCACCTGGAGCTTCACGGCAAGGAGGCCGAGCGGCGGGCCTCCGACCACGCGCGCGAGGCGCACGACCTGAGCTGGGACAGGTGGGCCGAGCGGGTGGAGGAGTACCTGCGGCACGTGGAGATGCTGTTCTCACCGGCGCTGATCGTGATCGGCGGCGGGGTCAGCAAGAAGTCGGAGAAGTTCCTGCCCAAGGTACGGCTGCACACCCCGGTCGTCCCGGCGGCCCTGCTGAACGAGGCGGGCATCGTGGGGGCCGCCATGGCGGCGGCGAAGGCGTAGACCGGCCGGGCGGACCGTTCCCCGGCACCCCGTGGTCCGGCTCCGCCCACGCCGATCCCGTACGGCCGGCCGATCCCGTACGGCCGGCCGGAACCGTACGGCCGGACTGAAAGTTTCATCGGACTCGAAGGACGTTCGGTGAGGTCAGCGGCGGGGACGGCCCCGGGGAAGCGCCTCCGGTGCGCAACACCCTGTACACATTCCCGAAACCTCCGGACTATGGGAGCGCTCCCACCCACGTCCTGGAGATGATCACGTATGAGAGCTCATCCGCGTCGCCGCGCCTGGCGGCACCGGGCGGCGACGTCGACGGCCCTGCTGGTGGCCGCCGCGGGCCTGGCCGCCGGGCCGGCCACCATGGCGCACGCCGCCGTCGCGTGCGACGTCAGCTACACCACCAACGAGTGGCAGGGCGGGTTCACCGCCAACATCAACCTGAAGAACCTCGGTGACCCGCTGAACGGCTGGACCCTCGGCTTCGCCTTCCCCGGCAGCCAGCAACTCCAGCAGGGCTGGTCGGCCACCTGGAGCCAGAGCGGCAACCAGGTCACCGCGAAGAACCTCGACTGGAACGGCGGCCTCGCCACGGGCGCGACGACCAGCATCGGCTTCAACGGATCGTGGAGCGGAAGCAACCCCAAGCCCACCTCCTTCACGGTCAACGGCGTCACCTGCGGCGGGACCACCCCGACCAACCAGCCGCCCACGGTGAGCCTGACCAGCCCGTCGAACGGCGCCTCCGTTCCGGCGGGCACGGCCGTGCCGCTCGCGGCGACGGCCGGTGACGACGGCGGGGTGAGCAAGGTCGAGTTCTACATCGACGACGCCCTGGTCAACACCGACACCACCGCCCCGTACAGCTTCTCGGCGGCGAACGTGGGGACCGGCAGCCACACCGCCAAGGCCAAGGCCTACGACAACGCCTCCCCGGCGCTGTCCACCGAGAGCTCCGCGGTCTCCTTCACCGTGGGCGGCGGGAGCGGCACCCCGTCGATCGTCGCCACCTCGACCGCGGTCACCGTGCCCGAGGGCGGTTCCAAGACGGTCGGGTTCAAGCTCAGCGCGGCTCCCACCTCCAACGTCACGGTCAACCTGACCAAGACGGGTGACTCCGACATCACCATCACGCCGTCCACGCTCACCTTCACGCCCGGCAACTGGAACACGGCGCAGAACGTGACGGTCTCGGCCGCCCAGGACGGCGACCAGGTCAACGGCACCGCCACCATCGCCGCCGCGGCCACCGGCCACACCGGCGCCTCCGTCACCGCGACCGAGGACGACGACGACATCACCACGCAGCCCGGCGAGCACGTCGACAACCCCTACGCCGGCGCCACCGGCTACGTCAACCCCGACTGGTCGGCCAAGGCCAAGGCCGAGCCGGGCGGCACCGCCGTGGCCGAGATCTCGACCGGTGTGTGGCTGGACCGCATCGCCGCCATCGAGGGGACCTCCTCGGCCAAGGGCCTGCGCGCCCACCTCGACGAGGCGGTCAAGCAGGACGCGGCCAACGGCAGCAAGCCGCTGACGGTCCAGTTCGTCATCTACAACCTGCCGAACCGCGACTGCTCGGCGCTGGCCTCCAACGGTGAGCTGCTCATCGCCGAGAACGGCCTGGTCCGCTACAAGACCGAGTACATCGACCCGATCGCCACGATCATGAAGGACCCCAAGTACGCGGCCCTGCGGATCGTGACGATCATCGAGATCGACTCGCTGCCCAACCTGATCACCAACCTCAACCTCGCCAAGTGCGCCGAGGCCAAGTCGAGCGGCGCCTACGTGGACGGCGTCCGCTACGCGCTGGACAAGCTGCACGCGATCAAGAACGTCTACACCTACATCGACGCCGGCCACCACGGCTGGCTGGGCTGGGACACCAACTTCGGCCCCTCGGCCGACCTGTTCGCCAGCACCGTCTCCGGCACCGCCGCCGGCTTCGACAGCGTGGACGGCTTCATCACCAACACCGCCAACTACTCGGCGCTGAAGGAGCCCCACTTCACCATCAACACGACGGTGAACGGCCAGACCGTCCGCCAGTCGAGGTGGGTCGACTGGAACTTCTACGTCGACGAGCTCAGCTACGCCCAGGCCTTCCGTAACCTGCTCGTCCAGAAGGGCTTCAAGTCCACCATCGGCATGCTGATCGACACCTCCCGCAACGGCTGGGGCGGCTCGGCCCGCCCGGCCGCTCCCAGCACCTCCACCGACGTCAACACCTTCGTCAACCAGTCGCGGGTCGACCGGCGCATCCACGCCGGCAACTGGTGCAACCAGAGCGGAGCCGGCCTCGGTGAGCGCCCGCAGGCCAGCCCCGCCCCCGGTCTCGACGCCTACGTCTGGATCAAGCCTCCGGGCGAGTCCGACGGCTCCAGCTCCGCCATCCCCAACGACGAGGGCAAGGGCTTCGACCGGATGTGCGACCCGACCTACACCGGCAACGAGCGCAACGGCAACAACCCGACCGGTGCCCTGGCGAACGCCCCGGTCTCCGGCCACTGGTTCTCCGCCCAGTTCCAGGAGCTGCTCAGGAACGCCTACCCGGCGATCAACTGACCTCCGCCTGATCCCTCTCACCCGGGTCCCCGGCCGCCTCGGCGGCCGGGGACCCGCCCCTTTCCCCGGGGGCGCGATATTGGGATGCGGCCACGGCGGTGGGTCGGGCACGATGGGCGGTCGGCTCCGGAACTTCGGGCTGAAAGTACTCTGGAAGCAGTATGGGAACGCCTCCTTTGACACCTCCGCTCGCCCAGCTCCACGCGCGCCTGCCCGAACTCACCCTGCGTGACCAGCGCAGGCTGCGGCGCCGGCTCGACGGCGCCCGCAAGGTCAGAAACCGGGCCGCGCAGCAGAAGATCGCCGCGGAGATAACCTCCGACATCGAGAAGGCCGAGCGCCGGGTCGCCGAGCGCCGCGCGGGCGTGCCCACGATCACCTATCCGGAGAGCCTGCCGGTCAGCCGCCGCAGGGACGACATCCTGGAGGCGATCCGCGACCACCAGGTCGTGATCGTCGCCGGCGAGACCGGCTCCGGCAAGACCACCCAGCTGCCGAAGATCTGCCTGGAGCTGGGCCGGGGCGTCAAGGGCCTCATCGGGCACACCCAGCCGCGCCGGATCGCCGCCCGGACCGTCGCCGAACGCGTCGCCGAGGAGCTGGACACCCCGCTCGGCGAGGCCGTGGGCTACAAGGTGCGCTTCACCGACCAGGTGAGCGACGGCACGCTCGTCAAGGTGATGACCGACGGCATCCTGCTGGCCGAGCTGCAGGGCGACCGCGACCTCGCCCAGTACGACACGCTCATCATCGACGAGGCGCACGAGCGCAGCCTCAACATCGACTTCATCCTCGGCTACCTCAAGCAGCTCCTGCCCCGCCGGCCCGACCTGAAGATCGTCATCACCTCGGCCACGATCGACCCGGAGCGGTTCTCCCGGCACTTCGGCGACGCCCCCATCGTGGAGGTGTCCGGCCGTACGTACCCCGTCGAGGTCCGCTACCGGCCGGTGGAGGAGGACGACGACCAGATCCAGGCGATCAGCGACGCCGTGGACGAACTGTGCGCCGAGGGCCCGGGCGACATCCTCGTCTTCCTCAGCGGTGAGCGGGAGATCCGCGACACCGCCGACGCCCTGTCCAAACGCAAGGACGCCGAGGTGCTGCCGCTGTACGCCCGGCTGTCGGCCGCCGAGCAGCACCGGGTCTTCCAGCGCCACTCCGGCCGCCGCATCGTGCTGGCCACCAACGTCGCCGAGACCTCGCTGACCGTCCCCGGCATCAAGTACGTCGTGGACCCGGGCTTCGCCCGCATCTCCCGCTACAGCCACCGCACCAAGGTCCAGCGGCTGCCCATCGAGGCGATCTCGCAGGCGTCGGCCAACCAGCGCAAGGGCCGCTGCGGCCGCGTCTCCGAGGGCGTCTGCATCCGCCTCTACAGCGAGGAGGACTTCCTCTCCCGGCCGGAGTTCACCGACCCGGAGATCCTGCGCACCAACCTCGCCTCGGTCATCCTGCAGATGACCTCCATCGGCCTGGGCGACATCGGGGCCTTCCCCTTCGTCGAGCCGCCGGACCAGCGCCAGGTCAGGGACGGCTACGACCTGCTGCTGGAGCTGGGCGCGTTCGACAAGGCCAGGCAGATCACCCCGCTCGGCCGCAAGCTGGCCGGTCTGCCGGTGGACCCCCGCCTGGCCCGCATGGTCATCGAGGCCGACCACAACGGCTGCGTCCGCGAGGTCATGGTCATCGCCGCCGCGCTGTCCATCCAGGACCCGCGCGAGCGCCCCGCCGACAAGCAGCAGGCCGCCGACGAGAAGCACCGCCGGTTCGCCGACAAGGAGTCGGACTTCATCTCCTACCTGAACCTGTGGAACCACCTGCAGGAGCAGCAGAAGGAGCTGTCCTCCAGCGCGTTCCGGCGGTTGTGCAAGGCCGACTTCCTCAACTACCTGCGGGTTCGTGAGTGGCAGGACGTCTACGGTCAGCTCCGCCAGATGTCCAGGTCCCTCGGCGTCACCCTGAACGGCGTCCCCGGCGACGAGCAGAAGATCCACATCTCCCTGCTGTCCGGCCTGCTGTCGCACGTCGGCGTCAAGGACATCGACAAGAAGGGCGCGGACGGCCCCCGCCGCCCGATGACCGAGTACATCGGCGCGCGGAACGCCCGCTTCGCGATCTTCCCCGGCTCGGCGCTGGCGAAGAAGCAGCCCCTGTGGGTGATGTCCGCCGAGCTGGTGGAGACCTCCCGCCTGTGGGCCCGGGTCAACGCCAAGATCGAGCCCGAGTGGGTCGAGCCGATGGCCCAGCACCTGGTCAAGCGCACCTACTCCGAGCCGCACTGGGAGAAGAACCAGGGCGCGGTGATGGCGTACGAGAAGGTCACCCTGTACGGCGTGCCCATCGTGGCGCAGCGCAAGGTCAACTACGGCCGCATCGACCCCGAGCTGAGCCGCGAGCTGTTCATCCGGCACGCCCTGGTCGAGGGCGACTGGGAGACCCACCACGCCTTCTTCAAGGAGAACCGCAAACTCCTGTCGGAGGTCGAGGAGCTGGAGGAACGGGCCCGCCGCCGCGACATCCTCGTGGACGACGAGACCCTGTTCGACTTCTACGACCGGCGCATCCCCGCCGACGTGGTCTCCGGCCGCCACTTCGACTCCTGGTGGAAGAAGACCAGGAACGAGCAGCCCGACCTGCTCAGCTTCGAGAAGTCGATGCTGATCAGCGACGCGGCGGGCGACGTCAGTCAGCGCGACTACCCCGACGTCTGGCGCCAGGGGAGCCTGCGCTTCCCGCTGACCTACCAGTTCGAGCCCGGCGCCGACGCCGACGGCGTCACCGCGCACATCCCGCTGGCCCTGCTCAACCAGGTCAACCCCGACGGCTTCGACTGGCAGATCCCCGGCCTGCGCGAGGAACTGCTCACCGCGCTCATCCGGTCCCTGCCCAAGGAGATCCGCCGCAACTTCGTGCCCGCCCCCAACTACGCCAAGCAGGTGCTCCAGCGGGCCGAGCCCACCCGGGAGCCGCTGCTGACGGTGCTGGAGCGGGAGCTGGCCGCCCTCACCGGCGTGTGGGTGCCGCGCGAGGCGTGGCGGCTCGACCAGGTCCCCGACCACCTGCGGATCACCTTCCGGGTCGTCGACGGCCGTAAGAAGAAGATCGACGAGAGCAAGGACCTCGCCGACCTCAAGCGGCGGCTCGCCCCCCGGCTCCGACAGACCCTCTCCCGCGCCGCCGACGGGCTGGAGAGGTCGGGCCTGACCACCTGGAACGTGGGGGAGCTGCCGAAGACGTTCGAGCAGCGCCGGATGAAGGCGTACCCGGCGCTGGCCGACGAGGGCGCGACCGTGGCCGTGCGGATGTTCGAGACCGAGACCGAGCAGCGCCGCGCCATGTGGGAGGGCACCCGCAGGCTGCTGCTGCTGAACACCCCCTCCCCGGCCAAGTGGGTGCTCGGCCGCCTGGACAACCAGGCCAAGCTCGCCCTCAGCCGCAGCCCGCACGCCGGCGCCGTCGCCCTGTTCGACGACTGCGTCGCCTGCGCCGCCGACAAGCTCATGAGCGAGTACGGCGGGCCGGTCTGGGACGAGGCGGCCTTCGCAGCCCTGCACGACAAGGTCCGCGCCGAGCTGTTCGACACCACCGAGGAGGTGGTCTCCCGGGTCCGGGACATCCTGGCCGTCTGGCACGCCGTCTCCACCCGCCTGGCCGAGGCGCGCTCCACCCCCGCGGTCGAGGACGTCCGCGACCAGGTGGGCGACCTGGTCTACCCGGGGTTCGTGACCGACACCGGCCACCGTCGCCTGCCCGACCTGCTGCGCTACCTCAGGGCGGCGGAGCGGCGGCTGGAGAAGATGGCCGAGGACCCGTTCCGCGACGAGGAGCGGATGTACAAGCTCCACGACATCGAGGACGAGTACCACGACCTGGTGGAGAAGCTGCCCCCGGCCCGCCGCGCGGACGACGACGTCCGGGAGATCCGGTGGATGATCCAGGAGCTGCGGGTCAGCTACTTCGCGCAGACCCTCGGCACGCCGTACCCGATCTCCGACAAGCGCATCCGTAAGGCCATGGAACGCCTCTGAGCGGGGCCCCGCCCGGGGGTCGCGGGAAGATCGAGGTGTCCGGGGCGAAGTCGACGGGCTTGCCCGGGGAGCCCCGAACCGGATCTTCGGGTGGCCGCTCTGGCCGGGCCGGTGGGGTGGCTCATCCGCCCGCGGGGGCGCCGCCGGGGAGGTAGACGGGGCGTCGCTCGCGGCGGGCCAGGCGGGCGGCGGGCAGGCGCGGCGCGCTGACCTCCGGCAGCAGTGTGACGGCGGTGTCCCAGGCCAGGAACGCCGCGTCGTCCAACTCGTCGGCCTGCAGCCGGATGCGCGACGGGTCGTCCAGCACGCCGCCGTCGAACAGGAAGTTCACCATGGAGCGGGGGCGGTCCCCGGCCGGGGGCGACCAGTGCACCACGAGCAGCCCGCCCACCTCGACCGGCACGCCCAGCTCCTCCATCGCCTCGCGCGCGGCGCAGTCGTGCGGCGCCTCGCCGTTCTCGACGATCCCGCCGGGAAAGCTCCAGCCCGGCCGGTAGTTCGGCTTGACCAGCAGGACCCGGTCGTCGGCGTCGGTGATCAGCACGGCGGCCGAGGTGAACACGCTGGGCAGTGTGGCGTACCACTCGGACGGCTCCAGGAAGACCTTGCTCACCCCGTCACGCTAACAGGACACCCCGTCCCGGCCCGCACCGTCATGCCTCCGCGCGTCCCTGTCGCGCGGAGGGTGCGGCGGGCTCATAGCGGAGCAGCACGGTACGGGAGTCGAGGATCCGCGACCCGATGAGCCGCAGACCGAGGCGGTCCTTCGTCTCGGGGAACAACCGCCGGCCACCGCCGAGGACGACCGGGTGGACGATGACCTGGTACTCGTCGATCAGGCCGAGCCGGCCGAGGGCGGCTCCGAGGCTCGCGCCGCCGTTGAGCAGCATGTCCCGGCCCGGCTGCCGCTTCAGCGCGGTGACCTCCTCGGTGAGGTCGCCGCCGATGACCCGGGCGTCCCAGTCGGCCGCTTCGAGGGTCGTGGAGAAGACGATCTTCTGGGTCCTCCGCCAGATGGGGGCGAACGCCAGGTCGTGCGGATCGTCCGACATCGATTCCGCGTGCGGCCAGAAGGCCGACATCATCTCCCACACCGGGCGTCCGTAGAGGAAGGTGTCCACCCGCTCGCTGAGCGCCCTGGAGTGGGCGGACAGCTCCGGTCCCATGGCGGGCCAGTCGAACTCGCCGTTCGGCCCCTCGATGTGGCCGTCGAGCGACGCGTGGACCCAGTAGATGATCTTGCGCATGTCGTGCTCCCCTGTCGTGTGCGGAGAGCGCCCCGGTGGGCACTTCCACCGGCAGGTCGGAGCCGCTGACGCGTTCTTGACATTCCGCGGGAGATTGTTCCGGGCGAACGACCCGATGCCCGCTCGTCTAGGATCGGTCCGGCCTGCTGAAAGGGGATATGTCATGGTTCGGGCGGTGGTGTTCGACGTCGGGGAGACGTTGATCGACGAGACGCGGATCTGGTCGCGCTGGGCCGACCGGCTCGGCTTCACCCGGTTCACGGTGCTCGGCATGCTGGGCGGCATGGCCGCCCTCGACCGGCCGTTCTCCGACGTCTTCGAGCTGCTGCGGCCCGGGTTCGACCTGGAGGCCGAGCAGGAGGCGTGGAAGCGCGACGACCCCGACGGGCTCCGGGTGAACTTCGACGCCGACGACCTCTACCCCGACGTACGGCCCGGCCTGGCCGCGCTCCGCGACCTCGGGTACGAGCTGATCATCGCGGGCAACCAGCCGCCGCAGGCGTACGACGCGCTGACCGCGATGGACCTGCCGGTCGACGCGATCCACACCTCCGACGGCTGGGGCGTGGCCAAGCCGGCCCCGGAGTTCTTCGCCAAGGTCGTCGCGGTGTCGGGCCGCGAGCCGGCGGAGATCCTCTACGTGGGCGACCGGCTCGACAACGACGTCCGTCCCGCCCGCGCGGCGGGCATGCGGACCGCGCTGATCCGCCGCGGCCCGTGGGGCCACCTGCACGCCGCCCGGCCGGAGGCGGCCGAGGCCGACCACGTCATCGACGACCTGCACGCCCTGGCCGCCCTCCTCCGGCGCTGACCGCGCCGCCCGCGGCGGGAGGCCGCGCGTCAGAGGCCCGCGGCGGCCCCGATGATCGAGCGCGGGTCCGCCGCGCCGGCGAGGATGCCCGAGGGCAGCACGTCGATCAGGTGGGCGTGGCCGAACGACGAGCCGTACGGCGCGGTGCGGACGGGGTGGCCGCGCTCGCCCAGGCCCCCGCTCCACGGGGCGCCCTCCTCCACCTCGACCGTCGCGTGGTCGGGGGCGAGCCAGGTGTCGAAGCCGGTGCCGCCTGAGGCCAGCCGCCAGCGGGCGGCGGCGATCGCCTGTCCCGGCGCCTGGTCGTGGACCAGCAGGCGGGTGATGATCTGCAGCAGGATCTGCGGCTGGGCGTCGCCGCCCATGGTGCCCACCACCGAGCGCAGCGACCCGTCGGTCCGGGTGACCAGCGCGGGGACGAGGGTGTGCGGCGGGCGGCGGCCGGGGCCGTACTCGGCGGGGTGCCCGGGCTTCAGGGAGAAGCCGATGCCGCGGTTCTGCAGGTTGATGCCGGTGTTCGGCTCGAAGACGAGGCTGCCGAAGCCGGAGGCGTTGGACTGGATCAGCGAGACGCCCATGCCCTCGCCGTCCACCGCGCACAGGTAGGTGGTGTCGCCGGAGGAGGTGAGGTCGCGCACCGTGACCCTCTTGTCCGGGTCGATCATCCTCCGGCGCTCGGCGGCCGAGGCGAGCGCCTCCTCGACGGAGCAGTCCTCGAACAGCACGTCGGGCCGGTCGTGCCCGGCCATCCGCGCGGCCTCCACCAGCAGGTGCGCCCAGAGGGGGTCGGCCGGGTCGGCGGGCAGGTCGAGCTCCTCGGCGATGGCCAGCGCGAGCAGCAGCAGGTAACCCTGGGAGTTCGGCGGCGCGGTCCACACGTCGTGGCCCAGCGCGCGGATCCTGAGCGGTTCGACCCAGTCGGCGTTCTCCCTGGCCAGGTCGTCCTCGGTGTACTCGCCCCCGCCGAGGGCGATCAGTCCCTCGCCGAACTCGCCGAGGTAGAACCCCTCGCGCCCCTCGGCGAGGGCCTCCAGCGCCCGCGCCACGCCGGGCCGCCTGATCAGGTCCCCGGTACGGCGGGCGGCGGCGAAGTCGTGGTGCAGGGGAGCGACCGTCTCCAGGGACGGCACCATCAGCGGGGAGGCGGGGAACCCGGCGAGGGCGTGCTCGATCGCGGGCGCCAGCACCTCGGGCATGGTCAGCCTGCCGTACCGCTCGTGCAGGGCCAGCCAGCCGTCGGCGCAGCCGGGCACCGGGACGGAGCGGATGTCCCCGCGGTGCGGCATCTGCTCGTGCCCCTCGGCGCGCAGCCGGTCCGGGTCCGCTCCGGAACCGGCCCGGCCGGAGGCGTTGAGCGCGGCCGGGGCCCCGGGGCCGTCGTGGACGAGCGCGAACAGGTCACCGCCCAGCCCGCACATGTGCGGCGCGGTCACCGCCAGCACGGCGTTGGCCGCGATCGCCGCGTCGGCCGCCGAACCTCCTCGCTCCAGCATGGCCACACCCGCGCCGGAGGCGAGGTGATCGACGGTGCAGACCATTCCGGAACGCGCGTAGCGGGTGTTCAGCATGACGAGAGCGTACGGCTTCCGCCGCCGGGACCGCACCGGCCGGCCAGTACGGTTTCTCCCCGGCCCGATGGCCTCCGTCCCGGAGGCCCCCGTCCCGATGGCTCCCGTCCCGATGGTCCCCGTCCTCCACCCGCCGCCGTTCCCCGGCCGCTTTTTCGGTAGGCATACGGATGTCGCTACGGATGTTCGGCGCCTGAGCGCGGATCTAACGTCACGAAACGGGGGCACCGCACCCCGCCGCCCCCTCGCCTCCTCACCCCCCTCGTCTCCCGCCGTGCCCGCCGCCGGGTGATCCCGGTCTGCGGAGCCGCCGCCCTCCCCCCTGCCCGCGCGCGGGCGGACGCGGTGCGGGAGACCGTTCGAAAGGAACACGCGTGAGACGCAGAGCCGTACTCGCGGCCACCCTCGGCCTGGCCGTGGTGGCCGCGGTGGCACCCTCCTCACCGGCAGCCGCCAAACCCTCCCCGAAGCCGGCCGACCATGCCCGCTCCCTCCATGTCCGCTCCTTCGCCGACCCGCCCCAGCTCGCCGTGGCCGCCGCCGACCAGGCCGTCGCGAGCGGTCTGGACGAGCTGCGCAAGGGGCCCGACGAGGCCTACCGGCGCACCGCCGTGATGCCGGGCTCCGAAGGCATGTACTCCGTCGTCTACGAGCGCACCTACAAGGGGCTGCCCGTGGTGGGCGGCGACGCGGTCGTGATCACCGACTCCGCGGGGAAGGTGCGCGACACCGCGGCGGCCTCCGGCGCCACCCCGAAGGTGCCGACCTCGCCGACGGTGACCGCCGATGACGCCCGCGCCAAGGCGAAGAGCCGGCTGACCCGGGTCGACGACAGCGCCGACCCGCGCCTGGTGGTCCTGGCCTGGGGCGCCAAGCCGCGCCTCGCATGGGAGGCCCTGGTCTCCGGAATCGCCGGCGGCAAGCCGAGCAAGCAGCACGTGTTCGTCGACGCGCGCACCGGCGAGATCGCCGACGCCTACGACGAGGTGCGGGCGGGCACCGGGAACGGCTACTACTACGGCCAGGTCACCATCTCCACGAGCGGCTCCGGCAGTTCGTACTCGATGACCGACTCGACCCGCAGCGGCATCCGCTGCGGCGGGCAGAACGGCTCGGCCTACACCGGCACCGACGACGCCTGGGGCAACGGCTCCGGGACGAACCTGGAGACCGCGTGTGTGGACGCGCTCTACTCGGTGCAGAAGGAATGGGACATGCTGCGCGACTGGCTCGGTCGCAACGGCATCAACGGCAGTGGCGGCGGCTTCCCGACCAAGGTCGGGCTCAGTGACGTCAACGCCTACTGGGACGGCAGCACCACCAACTTCGGCCACACGCAGGACAACCAGCGCCAGGCCACGTCGATCGACGTGGTGGCCCACGAGTTCGGCCACGCCGTCTTCCAGAACACCCCCGGCGGCACCGGCTCCGGCAACGAGAACGGCGGCATCAACGAGGCCGTCGGCGACGTCTTCGGCGCGCTCACCGAGGCCTACGCCAACAACCCGAACGACCCGCCGGACTACGAGGTCGGCGAGAAGGTGAACCTCGTCGGCGAGGGCCCGATCCGGTACATGTACGACCCGTCCAAGGTGGGCGACCCCAACTGCTGGTCCTCCTCGATCCCGAGCACCGAGGTGCACGCGGCGGCCGGCCCGTTCAACCACTGGTTCTACCTGCTGGCCGAGGGTTCCGCGCCGGGCGGCGGCAAGCCGAACAGCCCGATCTGCTCCGGCGGGCCCTCCTCGGTCACCGGCATCGGCCTCCAGAAGGCCGGAAAGATCTTCATGGGCGCGCTGATGCGCAAGACCTCGACCTGGAAGTACACCAACGCCAGGCTGGCGTCGCTGTCGGCGGCGGTCGAGCTGTACGGCGATGGCAGCCCCGAGTGCGCCGCCACCAAGGCGGCCTGGAACGCGGTCAGCGTGCCGGTGCAGACCGGTGAGCCGACCTGCGCCGCGACGGGCAACGACTTCTCCGTGACGCTGAGCCCCGCGGCGGGTTCGGCGCAGCCCGGCCAGCAGGTCACCTCGACCGTCGGCACGCAGACCACCTCGGGCAGCGCGCAGACGGTCACCCTCACCGCCTCCGGCCTGCCGGCGGGCGCCACCGCGAGCTTCAACCCGGCGTCGGTGACCTCGGGCGGCTCCTCCACCATGACCATCGGCACCGCCGGGTCGACGCCGGCCGGGACGTACACCGTCACGGTCACCGGCTCCGCCACGTCCGGCACGCACACGGCGTCCTACAACCTGACGGTCGGCAGCGGGCCCACCCCGACCGACCCGCCGGACATCAGCCTCGCGAACGTCAAGACCCACCTGCAGCAGCTCCAGAGCATCGCCACCGCCAACGGCGGCACCCGCAGGTCCACGGGCGCCGGCTACACCGCGTCGGTGTCCTACATCGAGCAGAAGCTCACCGCCGCCGGCTACACCGTGGTGCGGCAGTCCTGCACCTCCGTCTGCACCTCCGGGGCCGGGCCGAACCTGATCGCCGACTGGCCCGGCGGCGACGCCAACCAGGTCGTCATGGCCGGAGCGCACCTGGACAGCGTCTCGGCCGGT
This sequence comes from Streptosporangium sandarakinum, assembly GCF_050942225.1. Classification (NCBI taxonomy): domain Bacteria; kingdom Bacillati; phylum Actinomycetota; class Actinomycetes; order Streptosporangiales; family Streptosporangiaceae; genus Streptosporangium; species Streptosporangium sandarakinum. The sequence goes on along the minus strand of NZ_CP192034.1, from coordinate 6,004,244 downwards.
CCGGGCATCAACGACAACGGCTCGGGCTCGTCGGCGCTGCTGGAGGTCGCGCTGACACTGGCGGCGAAGAACCCGACGATGGCCAAGCACGTGCGGTTCGGCTGGTGGACCGACGAGGAGCAGGGCCTCAACGGCGCCCAGTTCTACGTCAACTCGCTCAGCTCCACCGAGCGCAGCAAGATCAAGGTCTACCACAACTACGACATGGTGGCCTCGACCAACGGCGGCTACTTCATCAACAACATCACCACCGAGGCGGCCCAGCACCTCAAGGCCTTCTACGACGGCCTGAACCTCCAGCCCGAGGAGAACACCGAGGGCGCCAACCGGTCCGACGACGCGCCGTTCCGCAACGCGGGGATCGCCACCTCCGGCGTGGCGGCCGGCGCCAGCGCCACCAAGACCTCGGCCCAGGCCGCCAAGTGGGGCGGCACGGCGGGCCGGGCGTACGACCCCTGCTACCACCAGTCGTGCGACACCACGAGCAACATCAACGACACCGTCCTGGACCGGGCCGCCGACGCCTCGGCGTACGCGATCTGGAAGCTCGCGACGGGCACCACCACGAGCCGCGACTTCTCGATCTCCATGAACCCGTCCTCGGGGACGGTCCAGGCGGGCCAGGCGGCCACCGCCACGGTCTCCACCGCCACCACGGCGGGCACCGCGCAGACGGTCAGCCTGTCCGCGTCGGGTCTGCCCACCGGCGCCACGGCCGGCTTCAACCCGGCGTCGGTGACCTCGGGCGGCTCGTCCACCCTCACCATCGCCACCACGGCCGCGACGCCCTCCGGCACCTACCAGGTGACGGTGACCGGCACCGGTGAGGCCGCCACCCGCACCTCGACGTACACGCTGACCGTGCAGGGCACCTCGGGTGGCCGCACGTTCCGCAACGACACCGACTACACCGTCTACGACTACGGCACCGTCCTGAGCCCGATCACCTCCACCGCGACCGGCTCGGCGGCGTCGCCCGTCAAGGTGACCGTCACGATGAACCACCCCTGCGCCGAGGACCTCCAACTGTGGCTCCGCGGCCCGAACGGGCTGTGGTATCCGCTCCAGGCCAGCGGCGGCTACGTCTGCACCCCGTACGGCACGCGGACCTACACGGTCCCGGTCACCCAGCGGGCGGCCGGACAGTGGGTCCTGGAGGTCGACGACCTGTATCCGGGAGACACCGGCAAACTCGACTGGTGGAGCATCACCGTCTGAGTGTCCGGCCCACGAACGGAAGACGCCCCCGGGACCGAGCGATCGGCCCCGGGGGCCCCGTCGTCTCCGGTCCGTCGTCTCCGGGCCGGAGACGACGGACGGGTGCCGTCCCCGGAGGCGGACGGGGCGACGCGCGGGCCGGGCGCGTTCAGACGGGCGGGGCGACCTCGGTGCGCGACCGCAGGCCGAGCTTGCGCAGCACGGTGGCGACATGGGTCTCGACCGTGCGCGTCGACAGGAACAGAACGTCGGCGATCTCCCGGTTGGTCCGGCCGAGCGCGACCAGCCGGGCCACCTCCTTCTCCCGCTGCGACAGCGCGCCGGCGTTGCCCTTGCGGCCCCGCGGCAGCGGGGACTCCACACCGAGGTCGCGCAGCGCGCGCCGGCAGCGCGCGGCGTCGTGGGTGGCGCCGAGCTCGCCGAACCGCTCCGCCGTCTCGGCGAGGGCCGCGGCGGCGGAGCGGTCGCCGAGGGCGAGCCTGGCGCGCGCCTCGCTCTCGCCTACCCGCGCCGCGGTGTAGGGCTGGGGCAGGGCCGCGTACGCCTCCCGGGCGCGGGCGAAGAAGTCCGCGGCCTCGTCCGGCCGCCGGTCGGCGGCCAGCGCGCCCCGGGCGTGGTCGAGTGCGGCGTGCGCGGCGGGGGCGAGACGGCCGGTGATCCCGTCGGCGAACTCGGTCACCAGCTCGGCCCCTTCCTGGACACGCCCGGCCTGGGCGAGCGCGGTGACGGCGGAGGGGATCAGGCCGGCGCCCCAGGCCCACACCCCCTTGCGGCGCATCCGGGCGGCCGCCTGCACGGCCTCGGTGACCGCGTCCTTCAGCGCGCCGCGGGCGAGGTGCAGCTCCACCAGGCCGCCCGCGGCGGCCACCGCGATCGGCAGGAAGCGTGCGTCCGGCGCGTCCATGCCGGCGCTGTACAGGTACTTGCGGGCCTCCTCCCACTCACCGGTGGCCAGGGCGAGCAGCCCCAGCACCAGCCAGGCGTCCACCGCGATCAGCGGGGCCTCCGTGGCCAGCTCCACCAGGGCGATCGCCTGGTCACGGAGCCCCTCCCACCGGCCGGTCAGCCAACGCCTGCGGACCGTCGCGACATCGACGGTGTAGGCGGGGAACAGCACCCCCGTCTCCGCGGCCAGCCGCCGCCCCTGCCTGCCGAACTCCTCCGCCGCGGTGTAGTGGCCCAGCGTGGTCGCCGAGTCGTGAAGGTTGCAGTAACCGCGGGCGACCTGTCGCCGGACCGCCACGGACGGGTCGGAGACGGGCAGCGTGGCGGCGATGGCGAACGCGTCCCGGGAGCCGATCGACATCTCGAACGAGGCGCGGTTGGCCAGGACCGCGGCCGCCAGCTCCGGGTCGTCGGTGATCGCGACGAGCGCCTCGGCGCGGGCCATCCACTCCGCGTGCGTCGCCAGCGACTCGGTCCCCCATTCCGGCAGCGCGAGGCTGGCCCAGCCGCGGGCGGCCAGCGTCGGCCGGTCGTGCAGCTCGGCGACGGCGGCCAGGACCTCGGGGCGTCCGGCGGGGATGTCGCCCGCCTGGTTGGACAGCATCAGTCCGAGGTTGAGACGTGCCTCGCCGCGCACCTCGCGGGCGAGGAAGTCGTCCCGCAGCAGGCGGCGCAGCAGCCGCACCACCCGCTGGTACGACAGCCCGGTCGCCGCCAGGCGGCTCAGCGCCAGCGAGAGGGGGCCGCGCTCGGGCGCGGGCAGGTCGGGATCGGCGAGCATGCCGTCGAGCACCTCGACCGCCAGGGCGGTGTCGCCGAGCGCGGCCGCCCGGTCGGCGGCCGCTCTGCCGTGGCGCAGCCACGCGCCGATGTCCCCGGCTTGCCGGGAGTGGAAGGCCAGCTGGACCAATGGCGGAGGGGTCACCGCCGCGAGCGCGGCCATCGCGCGCTCATGCGCCAGGCGGCGGTCCGGACCCGGGATCGCGTCGTAAACGGCCTGTTGGGCGAGGGCGTGGCGGAAGCCGTAGCGGCCGCCGGGATGCTCACGGAGCACGCCGGCGCGCAGCGCCTGGCCCAGCCCGGAGGGGGCCCCACTGACCGCGGCGATCAGCCGCTCGTCCACGGGGAGCCGCAGCACCGCCGCCGCCTGCGCGGCGCTCACCGCCGCCGCGGGCAGACCGGCCATCTGCTCGGCCATCGCCTCACGCAGCAGCAGTGGCACCCCGGCGCGATCCAGCGCTTCGGGCCCCTCCGCGTCGGGCAGGGAGCGGACGACCTCCTCCACCACGAACGGTATGCCCGCCGTGTGCTCGTGCAGCCGCGCGACGAAGGCGGGCGGCAGTGCGGAGCGGTCCAGCAGCGCGCAGGCCAGGCTGTTCACCTCCGGGGCGTCCAGCGGCCGCAGCGGTATCACCAGGCTCGTCGTGCCCGGAGGGCGCCGGTAGGCGCGGCCGAGCGGCAGGCCCGGCGTGTTCAGGTCCTCCCGCCGGTAGGTCGCCACCACCGTCAGTCCCTCGGGCGGCTGGTCGGCGAGGAACCGCAGCAGGTCCCGCGTCCCGTCGTCGGCCCAGTGCAGGTCCTCGATCACGAGCAGGGCCGGTCCGACGGCCGCCAGCAGGGCGCGCATCGCGCGGAACAGCCGGTGCCGTTCGGCCCGCGGATCATTCAGCGGCGGCGGTGGCGGCGGGAGCGCGTGCGACAGTTCGGGCAGGTAGTCGCGGAGCACGCCGGTGACCGGGTTGAGGACCTCGGCCGCCGGCAGCCGGCCCGCGACCTCGCGGAGCGCCTCCACCACGGGACCGTACGGGAAGGGCTCGCGGATCTGGTGGCAGTAGCCGAGGAGGACGGGCCGGTCGCCGGACACGAGACGGTCCAGTGCGGCGTGGACGAGCCGGGTCTTCCCGATGCCCGCCTCTCCCTCCACCAGCACCACGGCCGGCGGGCGGGCCATCGCCTCGATCAGAACCCGCAGCTCAGAGGTGCGTCCAACGAGTACGGGAGAGGCCAGGTTGTTCATTGGCGGCTCCGGGTGAGACGGGTCGGGACCCTCAGGGAGGGTCCCGCATATCGCCATTCAAGGTCAACCTCTGGACATAACGGACTTGTTGCGGGTGCGTGTCAAGATTCGCACACGGCTGCTCTGAGACGGGGGGAGCGGCCGTGCGAACCGCCCGTGACCTGCGCGTCCGGATTTCGGCGCGACGGGGGCACGGAGCCGGAGGGTGATCACGGCCGGGCGTGTCAGGGTTCTTTTGTCAGTAAAGAAACATCATTTGGCGCTGAGGAATTATTAGGGGCCTATCTGTAAGTTCGTCCAACCTCTTCGTGGTCATCCTGGCGACAGGCTGGGAATCGGACCCGGGAGGTGGAATGGCGATTCCCGACCAGGGGGACGGTGAACGCCGGGCCGCCGCTCAGGCGCTGGTGCGCGAGAGGATCGAGCTGATCAGGCGGCGCATGCGCCGGGCGGCGATCCTCGACCAGGTGACGTGCCGCCTCGCCGTACGGATGAACGTGCGGCCGGAGGAGGCCGCGGCCCACCTGGCCCGGCTGTCGCACGAGAGCGGGGTGGACCTGCTGGAGGTCGCCCGATCCGTGGACGAACGGGCCGGGGAGCCGCCGGAGGCACCGCGGGTGGACCCGCCGGAATGGGCGGCCCCCGTCATGGAGGCGATGTCGCTGTGCGCCATGTACCTGAGCCCGGTCACCGACGAGACGGGCCGGCTGGTGGACTTCCTCGTCGTCGCGACCACGGAGAGCGGCGAGGACGTCACCGGCCGCCCCCTGGAGGTCTTCCGGGGGCACCGGCTCCTGGAGTTCTCCCCGGGGGTGATGCGCGCCGGGCTGCTGGAGGAGTGCATCCGGGTCTTCGAGACGGGGGAGTCGTTCCAGCGGGGACCGTTCGAGTACGTCGAGGCCAGGAACGACCGGCTGTGGCCGCGCTCGATCAGCGTCCGGGCGAGCCGGGTCGCGGACGGGATCCTGCTCACCTGGCAGGAGCTGGACGAGGAGGAGCGCCTCATCACCGGCTGGGAACGCGCCCAGCGGATCGCCGGCCTGGGCTGGGCCGAGTGGAACCTGGCCAGCGGCCGGACCATCTGGACCCTCCCGATGTACGAGATGTTCGGCCGGGACACGGCGGAGGGGCCCCTGCCGTTCGAGCAGCTCCCCGAGGCGGTCGTGGCGGAGGACCTGGGCGCGGTGGAGGAGGTGGTGCGCACCCTGCTGGAGCACCGGGAGTCGGTCGAGCACGAGTTCCGCGTCCAGCAGCGGCACGGCATCCGGCACGTGCGCCTGGCCGCCGAGCCGGTGCTCGACGGATCCGGCTTCCCGTTCGCCGTCCGCGCCATGGCCCAGGACGTCACCGCGGACCGCCGCCGGGAACGGGCGCTGGCCGAGGCCCGCGACCAGACGCACCAGGCCAGGCACCGGGCCGAGGAGGAGCACCGGGTGGCGCTCGCCCTCCAGGACACGATCATGCCCACCCACCACGGCGTGTTCGACCTGCCCGGCCTGCACATGGGCGTGAGGTACTCGCCCAGCGGTGAGCTCGAACACCTCGGCGGGGACTGGTTCAAGGTGCGTCCGCTGCCCGACGGCCGGGTGCTGGTGGCCATCGGCGACGCCATGGGCCACGGCCTGAGCGCCGTCAGCCTGATGGCCCAGATGCGCAGCGGCCTGGCCGGCCTCGCCTACACCGGCGCCCCGGCCGACCGGCTCGCCAGGTGGCTCAACGAGCTCGCCTTCCACGCCAACCAGAACATCACCGTCACCGGCACCGCCGTCATCGGGCACTTCACCCCCGCCACCCGCACCCTGGAGTGGGTCTCGGCCGGTCACCTGCCGCCCGTCCTCGTCCGCGACGGCAAGGCCGTCTTCCTGGAGACCAGCAACGGCACCATGCTCGGCGCGTTCGAGAACATGGACTACACCCTGACCACGACGCAGCTCGCCCGGGGCGACCTGCTGCTGCTGTACACCGACGGCGTCGTGGAGCGCCGCGGCCGCAGTCTGGACGTCGGCCTGAACGCGATGCTCGACGCCGCCGGGCGCTGCGCCGAGGGGGACCCGGAGAAGAACCTCGTCTGCGTCCTGCGGGAACTCGGAGAGGAGAGCGCGACCGACGACGTCTGCCTGCTGGCGCTGCGGGTCCTCTGACCCCGGCGCGCGGCCCGGGGCGGGTTCCCCGCGGGTCACCCGGACGGCCCGTGCGGCAGGCGCCCCGCCGGGATCCCCCTTCCTGGTGGCACGGGATCCCTCTAAAGGCCGCCGCGGTCGCGGATGGCGCCCAGATCCTCCTTGATCTTGAAGATGACCACCAGCAGCTCCATCCACACGCGGGTCAGCAGGATGGCGAGGAACAGCCCGATCGGCGTGAGGAGCAGGGCGATCACACCGCTCTCCGGGCCGGTGTCGAAGGCGAGGGCCAGCGTGGAGAGCGCCCAGAGGACCTCGACCACCACGAGGATGACGAAGATCACCTTGATGATGCTCGTCGTGACGTAGTGGTCGAAGCTCAGGTCGAAGAGGCGGGCGAAGAACCCCTTCCGCGTGCCGCCGGGCGGAGGGGCCGGATGCTGGTAGGTGGGCGGGGTGTACTGGCCGGGGGTGTAGGGGGTCTGGCCGGGGGAGTGGGGCCCCGGGTCCTGGGTGTGGCCGCTCTGGCCGTACGGCTGCCCGGCCTGGTACGGGTCCTGGGTGTAACCGCCCTGGGCGTAACCGCTCTGGTGGGTGTAACCGCCCTGGGAGTAGTGGCCGTAACCGGGCTGCGGGTCCTGGCTCTGGTAGGGGTTGGTCATCGTCGCGTCCTCGCTGAGGGGTTGGGCGTTGTCACTTTGCCAGAAACCTCCCGGAGGATCACGGCGGTTCCCGACGCGGGAGAGGGCGGAGACGTGGAGAGAGTCTTCCCTGTCATTTGTGTAGCCGATAGAATACGCAAAGTAACTTACCCGTGCTTGTCCCGGTTGGGGGTTTCTCCGTGGATGGTTCGGACGGTCGGGTCCTGATCCTCGTCCTGGTCGCGACGGTCGTGTTCTTCGTCGGCCGGCGGTTCCAGCGGACGGTGGACGCCTGGCTCGGATGGGGCAAGGCGGTGAGCGCGGCGGCCGAGGCCGCGGCGAAGATCACGGACGCGAAGTCGGCGGCGTGGTCGGCGGTCCGCGGCATGGTGGTGGCCGGGGCGGTCACACTGGTCTTCCTGGCCGTGATCGTGAACGCGGTCCGGTCCGGATGACCCCGCTGAGACGTCGCACCCTCCTGGGAACCGAAGGTGCGGCGGCGGCCCGCCGTCCTCCCTCCGGGACGGCGGGCCGTTCGCGTGTGGGAGAGGCGACGGCGGCGGGCCGCTCGCGTGTGAGAGGGGCGGAGGGCGGCGGACCGCTCGCATGCGGGAGAGACGAGGGCGGCTGACCGTTGATCTACGGCGGAGCGGTCTATAGCGTCGTCTGTCGTGACTCACCCCCCACGGTTGTTCAAAGTTCTCGTGGCGGCGGCGGTGCTGATCCCGGTCGGCCTCGCCTCCGTCCCGGCCTCGGCCGACCCCGCCGGCCAGGCCGCCGCCCGCGCCACCTCCGCCGCCGACCCCGCGACCCCCTGGCGCCTGAACCAGTGGCCCCGGACCCAGCCCTGGCAGCAGGACGCCCCCGCCGGCTCCACGACCGCGTTGCGCGCCAAGCCCGGCCTCCCCGCCCCGATCGACCCGCAGAACTGGAAGAACCCGGACCACATGACGTGGGCCGACTACACCAAGCCCCCGGGCGTCGACTGGGCCGATCCCGCGGTCAAGGGGTCCAAGCGGACCTTCCGCGGCGCGCTGGTCCTGCTCGACTACCCCGACCAGTCGTTCGTGGTCACCCGGCCCCAGGGCTCGACCGTCTTCGGCAACCCCAGCGCGGAGGCGCACGACATCCCGCGCGAGAAGGTCGCCCGGTTCTACAAGGACTTCCTCAACACCCCCGGCCCGCTCAACCGCGGCCACACCATCCACGAGTACTGGATGGAGGACTCCGGCGGTCGTTACGGCGTCGACCTGACGGCCTTCGGCCCCTACCGGATGCCCGGCAAGTCGCACGAGTACGGCATGGAGTTCCAGGGCGGCGGCGCCTGCCCGGCCGGCGACACCTGCGACCGGAACATCCGGACCGACGGGAAGGCGGCCTGGGCCGCCGCCGAGGGCGCCGAGGTGCCCGCCGGGTTCGACTTCGTCTTCTTCCTGAGCGCCGGCCAGGACGAGTCGTCCACCTGGCAGGAGTTCGGCCAGATGAAGTTCCCGACGAAGGAGGCGGTGACCGACGACTTCGGCCCGCCCGACCCGGGCCTGCCCAACTGGGCCGACACCCGCTACGTCGACTGGACCTCCTGGGCCTCGGCCGCCTCCATCTGGCCCAACGCCGGGGGCGGGTCGTCCACCCAGGCCGAGAGCTCCGGCCAGGGCGTCTACGCCCACGAGCTCAGCCACATCCTCGGCATCGGCGACAACTACAACAACCCCTTCGGCGTGCCGCCGCGGCGCGCCTACACCGGCATCTGGGAGATGCTCAGCCGCGGCAGCTTCAACGGCCCCGGCGGGCCGCACAGCCGCTGGCTGATCCCGGCCACCGGGGGCGGCTCCATGGGCGCCCAGCACATGCTCCGCAACAAGATCAAGCTGGAGATGGTGGACGAGCGCAACGTGCTGCGCCTGTCGCGCGGGGCGCTCGCCGACTCGGGCGTGGTCATCGCCGAGGTGACCGCCCGGGTGGCGCAGCCGGGGCCGAAGGGCCTGTCCGGGGTCAACATCGCCTTCGGCGACGGCGACCGCGCCCCGGCCTGCGACGTCGCGAAGGATCCGATGTGCGACGGCGGCGGCTACGACAACTACACCGTCGAGGTCGTCGACCGGATGGGCGCCGACTCCTTCACCCCCGACTCGGGCGTGCTGCTGGCCAAGACCAAGAACGCCGACCGCGCGCCGTTCGAGTGGGTGGTCGACGCCAACCCGCAGGACATCGGCATGACCGACTACGTCCTGCCCGACGGCACCGCCGTGCCCATCACGATCGGCGACTACCGCCAGCTGTCGGACGCGCTGTTCCACGCGGGCACCGATTCCGGCTCGGAGTTCGAGTACGTGGACGAGGCCAACCGGCTCCACTTCTACGTCCTCGACCTGCGCCGCGACGCGGCGGGCGTCCTGTCCTACAAGGTCGCGGTCCGCTCCCTGGACGGCGCGGGACCGCAGCGGCGCGGCGTGCGGCTGCTCCCGGCCGCCGGCGTCCCGGCCGGCAAGGGCCTGTCGAGCTGCCGGTTCCCGCTGTTCAACACCGGCCGGGCCGCGGGGACCGGCGCCGGGCACCCCGAGGACGTGCGCGCCTACCTCGGCGGCGACGTCTACCGGCTGTCGGCCGTCGTCCAGGGCCGCGGCTGGACGGCGTCGCTGCCCAACGCGCTCGCGACCGCGGACTTCGGTGACCGGACCGCGGTGACCGTCAACGCGGTGCGGGCCGACGGTGGCAGCCGCCTGGCCACGGTCACCCTGACCGCCACCTCCGAGAGCGACCCGACCCGGACGGCCACGGCCACCTGCCACGTGGTCGGCCTGTAAACGCGGCGGCGCGGGGGACGGACCGTCCGTCCCCCGCGCCGAGCGTCTGATCGCCGCGACTCAGCCCAGCAGCACGCCGAGGAACAGCGCGGCCAGCGCCGACAGGCCGCTGAGCGCGCCGAAGGCGGCCATCGCGCCCCGGCTCCGGGCGCGGGCGTGCAGGAACGCCGTCACGCCGGAGACCACCACGACCGCCATCTTCACGTGCAGGGTGGTCTTGTAGGCCGGGTCGCCGCCGTCGACGGCGAGCATGTTCCAGACGCCGGTCGCGGCCAGGACGGCGAACGCCGGCCAGGCGACCCTGTTGAACGCGCGGGCCGCGGTGCCGGTGACCCCCTCGCCGGCCGTACGGAGCGAGGGGACGAGGAAGGCGAGGGTGAGCTGCCCGCCGACCCAGACGGTGGCGGCCAGCACATGAAGGAAGACACGGACGGTGTCGAGGGATACGGAAAGCACCCGATCAACATATTGGCCGTGCCCGTTGGTCCGGACTCCGGGGATGCGGTCCGACATTTACGACAACGGGCGCTGGTTGTTCCCTGCGCGGACATATTCCGCCGTATAGGCTCCCGGTGATGAACGAGCTGACGCGATGGATCGATCTTGAAGGTGCCGTCAACGTGCGCGACCTCGGCGGGCTCGCGACGGTGGACGGCGGGACCACACGATTCGGCCGGGTCTACCGGTCCGACAACCTGCAGGGGCTGACCGAGCGCGACGTCGAGCTGCTGGTCGGCGAGCTGAAGCTGCGCCACGTCGTGGACCTGCGCTCGGTCGCCGAGGTGTCGCTGGAAGGGCCGGGGCCGCTCACGGCCGTCCCCGAGGTGAACATCCACCACCTCACGCTGTTCGCCGAGAGCGGCGGGAGCACCGACGTCGACGCCGACACGATCGACGGCGCGCGGGTGCTGCCCTGGAAGGAGCGGGGGGAGGAGGACCTCGCCGAGCTGCGGGTGACCGGCTTCTACTACGGCTACCTGCGCGACCGGCCGGACGCCGTGGTGGCCGCCCTGCGGGCCATGGCCCACGACGACGGCGCCGCCATCGTCCACTGCGCGGCGGGCAAGGACCGCACCGGCGTCGTCTGCGCCCTGGCCCTGGAGATCGCCGGGGCCACCCGGGAGGCGATCATCGCCGACTACGTCGCCACCGGTGACCGTCTGGAGGGCATCCTGGCCCGCCTGCGCTCCAGCGCCACCTACCGCGACGACCTCGACTCCCGCCCGGCCGACGACCACCGCCCCCGGCCGGAGTATCTCCGGCAGTTCCTGCGCGTCCTGGACGACCGCTTCGGCGGCCCGCTGGTGTGGCTGGAGTCCAAGGGATGGACCGGCCGCGACTCCGAGGCCCTGCGCTCACGTCTGCGCGACTGACCCGCCCCCCGGGCGACCCGGCGGACCGGTGACGACTCCGCCGGGTAACCCGGGGGCGGCGCGGCCGTACGGCGGTCGCCGGCGAGGGTTCGGCCCGGGGAGGGCCGAGCCTCGCCGCCGGGCCCTCAGAGCGGGACGACGCGGCGCTCGGCAGCGGATCGCCGGGCGGCCTCCAGGACGGCGAGGACCCCGGCGGCCTCCTCCGGGTCCACCGGGGGAGGGGCGCCCTCGCGCAGGCACGCCACCACGCCCCGGTAGAAGTCGAGGTAGGCGCCCGGCTCGGTGCGGACCGGGCGATGGTCGTCGTCGGTGCCCAGGACGCCCCAGCGCTCCTCCGGCTCCTCGCCGAAGCCGGGAGAGCCCGGATCGGCGCCCGCGCGCAGGCGCTCCTCCTGCACGTCCAGGCCGTGCTTGACGTATCCCGCCCGGGAACCCAGGACGCGGAAGCGGGGGCCGAGCACCGGGGCGACCGAGCTGACCCACAGGTGGGAGCGGGCGCCGCCCGCGTGGGTGAGGGCGACGAAGGTGTCGTCGTCGGCGGCGACGCCCGGACGGCGCACGTCGGACTCGGCGTAGACCTCGATGGCCGGGCCGAGCAGCCGCAGGGCCTGGTCCACCAGGTGGCTGCCCAGGTCGTACAGCAGGCCGCCGAGCTCCTCGGCGCCGCCCGTCTCGCGCCAGCCGCCCTTGGGGACGGGACGCCAGCGCTCGAACCGGGACTCCAGCCGGGTGACCTCGCCGAGCTCGCCGGAGGAGACCAGCCGCTCGACGGTCCGGAAGTCGCCGTCCCAGCGGCGGTTCTGGAAGACCGTCAGCATCAGGCCGCGCTCGCGCGCCAGCCGCGCCAGGTCGCGCGCCTCCGCCGCGGTCGCGGCGAGCGGCTTGTCCACCACCACCGGCAGGCCCGCCTCCAGCGCGGCCCGGGCCAGCGGAACATGGGTGCGGTTGGGGGAGGCGACCACCACCAGGTCGCTCTCCTCCCACAGCTCCGCGGCGTCGCCCACCGCCCGCGCGCCGTACCTGCGGCGCACCTCGGCGGCCCGCTCCGGGTTGCCGGTCACCACCGCCGACAGGCGCAGACCCGGCGTCGCGGCGATCAGGGGGGCGTGGAAGAACGCCCCGGCCACGCCGTAGCCGACCAGCCCGACGCGCAGGCCGGCCGCCGCGCCGTCCCCGGGGGCCGCCGTACCGGTCACCGCGTCGGTCACCGCGTCAGTCGCCGGGCCGGCCGCCGCGTCGGTCACCGCGTCAGTCACCGTGCCGCTCGTCCCGCTCGGCGAGGAACGCCTCGAACTGGGCGGCGAGCTCGTCGCCGGTCGGCATCTCGGACGGCTCGGCGATCAGGTTGCCGCGTTCGGAACCGGCGGCGAAGGCGTCGTACTGCTGCTCCAGGCCGCTGATGGCGGTGGACAGCTCCGCGGACGCCTCGATCTGCTCGGCGATCTCGACGTCGGTCTTGGCCGCGGCCTCGCGCAGGCCCTCCAGCGGGAACACCAGGCCGGTGCTGCCGGTGATCGACTCCAGGGCGGTCACCGCGGCCGCGGGGTACTCCGCCTGGGCGAGGTAGTGCGGGACGTGCACCGCGTGCCCCAGGGCGTCGTGCCCCTCGGCGCCCAGCCGGAACTCGATCAGCGCGGCGACGCTGCCCGGCACCCGCACCTCGCCGAAGACGCTGGTCCGGCCGGCGACCAGCTCGGGGCGGGTGGCGTGGCTCGTCACGCCCAGCGGGCGGGTGTGCGGCACCGCCATCGGGATGCCGTGCGCGGTCACCAGCGTGCCCACGCCCAGCCGGGTGACCAGCGTCCCGACGGCCGCGACGAACAGCTCCCACTGGAAGTCGGGCTCGGGACCGGACAGCAGCAGGAACGGCGTGCCGGTGGTGTCGTGGACCAGCCGCAGGACGAGCTCGGAGCTCTCCACGCCGGACCACCGGTCGGTGTCGAACGTCATCACCGGCCGCCGGGAGCGGTAGTCGAGCAGGCGGTCCACGTCGAACGTCGCGATGACCCGGTGCTCCAGCTCGGCGAGCAGGTGGCCGATGGCGAGGCGCCCCGCGGCGCCGGCGTCCACGAAACCGTCGAAGTGGTAGAGCAGCACCGGATCGGTCAGCTCAGGGAGGTCACCGCCGAGCCGGTAGAGATCCGTCGGGTCTGACACCGTACTTCCAGCCTTTCGTCAGTCGTCTCTTCAGGTGAACCCGTGGGGCGTCCGGTGAATTCCGCCGTCCACGGCGATCACTGGGCACCCTATCGGGGCAGAATGGAGCACATGCAGCCTGACCCGGAGCTGGAGGAGTTCGCCACCCGCCTGTTCGGCCTGGCCAGAGCGGGGGAGACCGACCTGCTCCGGGCCTACGTCGAGGCCGGGGTGCCGGTCGATCTGGCCAACGACAAAGGTGACACCCTGCTGATGCTCGCCGCCTACCACGGTCACGCGGCGACCGTCCGGGCGCTGGCCGAGCTGGGGGCCGACCCCGGCAGGCCGAACGACCGCGGGCAGACGCCGCTGGCCGGGGCGGTCTTCAAGAAGGAGCCCGAGGTGGTCCGGGCGCTCCTTGAGGCCGGCGCCGATCCGTACGCGGGCACCCCGTCGGCGGCGGACACGGCGCGGATGTTCGGAAACGACGAATATCTGAAATGGTTTCAGAACCGGCCGAAAACCTGAAGTTGGTATTTACGGGTGTATAGGAAAACGTTCGGTGTTCGTCCATTCTTGACGGGTGGAGACCACGACCGCCCGACGGGCATCCCGGCCCCTTCGCATCCCACCGCTTCCCTGCCCGTTCCCCAGCCAGGTCAGTCCGTACGCCGACCAGGCGGACAAGGAGACCCTGGAGTGGCTCGCCGACTCCGGGATGCTCGACGACGAAATGGTGGAACGTTACCGCCGGGCCGGATACGGCTGGCTCTGCGCCCGGACCTACCCCCATGCCGACCATGACGCGCTCCGCCTGGTGACCGACTGGTGCGTGTGGCTGTTCGCCTTCGACGACGTCTTCTGCGAGTCGGACCGGCGGGCCGCGGAGATCGCCCGCGCGCTGCCCCGCTTCCTCGCGGTCCTCGACGAGCCGGAGTCCGCGGGCCGGCCCGGCGACGCGTTCGCCAGGGCGCTGCTGGAGATCAGGGGGAGGATCGCCGCCTCGGGCGACGCCGACCAGCTCGAACGCTGGTGCGCCGCCACCAGGGACTACCTGTCCGCGCAGGTGTGGGAGGCCGCCAACCGCGAGGACCGGGTGGTGCCCTCCCTCGCCGACTACGTCTTCATGCGGCGGCGGACCGGGGCGATGCTCACCGTTTTCGCGCTCATCGACATCGTCAACGGTCACCGCCTCACCCCCGGCGAATGGCGCCACCCTCTCGTGCGCGCGGTCACCGGGCACGCCAACGACGTCGTCGTCTGGGACAACGACCTCATCTCCTACGCCAAGGAGAACGAGGGCGTCAACGCCCGCAACAACCTGGTGACCGTGCTCGCCCGGCACCGCCGCTGCTCCCGGCAGCGGGCGATGGAGCTGATCGCCGGGATGCGCGACCGGGCCATCGCCGACATGGTGGCCGCCCGCCCGTCGCTGGAGGCGCTCGGCTCCGAGGCGGTGCTCGCCTACCTGAGCGGCCTGGAGTTCTGGATCAGCGGGAGCATCGACTACTCGCTGACCAGCTCCCGCTACACCGGCGCCTGGGAGCGGGCGGCCGGGCTCGCCTCCGGCTGACCGCCGCGGATCATCCGGGACGGCCGGTCACGCCTTCCGCCGACCGTCACGGACCATCCCGGGCGGCCGGGTCATGCCTTCCGCTGACCCGCCGCGATCACCGCCGCTGGGTGGCGGGGTCGTCGGGGTCGCCGCCGAGGGCCAGCTCGATCAGCTCGTCCAGGTTGAGCCTCCTGCCCTGGGCGAAGGCCTCCTCGAACTCCTCCTCGCCGAGGACCCGCTTGCACTCCTTGACGCACCGGTCGTGCTCGGAGTTGAAGAACGGCGAGTTCATCTGCGGCATGCCGAAGGTGCGCCAGTTGGCCTGCCCGCCGCCCATCAGCAGCGCCGCCAGCCCCGGCTGCCCGGCGTCCAGGGCCTGCCTGGCGACCACCTCGATCGCCAGGCCGATGCCCAGCACGTCGTGGAAGTAGCGCTTGAGCCGCAGCGCCTCGCGGGCGTTGTCCATGGCCTCGGAGACGCGGCCCATCCCCTGGCAGACGCTGGCCAGGGCGTAGATGGCGTAGGAGCGCAGCCACAGTTCGCCGCGCTGGGTGCAGACCGCGATGCAGTCGCGCAGCAGCGTCTCGGCCTCCGCCGGGTCGTTCTGCATGAGCAGCACCATCGACAGCTCGACGATCGAGGGCAGCAGGCCCGGGTTGAGCTCCCGGCCGCTCTTGTGGAACTCGATCGCCACGCCGAGCAGCGCGCTGGCCTTCTGCAGGTCGCCCTGGAGGAAGGCCGCCGTGCCGAGCATCTTGGTGGCGAGGATGACGGCCCCGGAATCGCCCACCCGGACCGCGTCGGAGCTGCACTTCTCGGCCGCGTCCACGGCCCCCGCGATGTTGCCCTGCGCGCTGTGGACGTAGGACAGCACCCACAGGGCCTTGCACCGCTCCGCGCTCGGCTGCGGCGCCAGCTCCAGGGTCTTCTCCAGGTAGAGCCTGCCCTCGCGGGCCAGGCCGCAGGCCACCCACATGAACCACAGGGACGACAGCAGCTTCAGCCCCTCCTGGACCTCCGCGGGGTCGCGCAGGCAGTGGTCCAGGGCGACCCTGATGTTGTCGTGCTCGTGGCGCATCCGGACGTACCAGTACACCTGGCGGGCACCCGACCAGGCGTCCTCGCTCCGCCTGGCGAGCTGGAGGTAGTAGTCGCGGTGCTTCCTGCGGACGCGGCCGGTCTCGCCCAGCTTCTCCAGCCACTCCTCGCCGTACTGGCGCAGCGTGTCGATCAGCCGGTAGCGGTGCCCCGAGGGGGTGCCGTCGCTCAGCAGGATCGACTTCTCCACCAGGCTGGAGATGAGATCCATGACGTCCTCGGCGGGCAGGTTGTCGCCGGAGCAGACGTAGCGGGCGGCGTCGAGCTCGAAGTCGCCGGCGAAGACCGACAGCCTGGCCCACAGCAGCCGCTCGGCGGGCTCGCACAGCTCGTGGCTCCAGCCGATCGCGGCGCGCAGCGTCTGGTGCCGGGGCAGCGCCGTACGGCTGGCCCCGGCGAGCAGGCTGAACCGGTCGGCCAGCAGGCCCAGGATCTGCTCCACCGACAGCGCCCGCATCCGGACCGCGGCCAGCTCGATGGCGAGCGGGATGCCGTCGAGGCGGCGGCACAGCTCGGAGACCGGGCCGATGTTGTGCTCGTCCAGCACGAAGTTGGGCACCACGGCGCTCGCCCGGGCGGCGAACAGCTGCACGGCCTCGTTGGTGAAGACGTCCTCGCCGGGCGTGTCACCGGGCACGGCCAGCGGCGGGATGGCGATCGTGTGCTCGCCCCGGGCGTTCAGCGACTGGCGGCTGGTCGCCAGGATGGTCAGGCCCCCGGCGTTGCTCAGCAGCTCCTCGAACAGCTCGGCGCAGGCGTCGACCAGGTGCTCGCAGGTGTCGATGATCAGCAGGATCTCGCGGTCGCCGAGCCACTCGATCAGGGTCTCGTCGGCCGAGCGGGACGACTGGTCGGCGATCCCGAGGGCCGCGGTGATCGTGTGCCGGACCATCCCGGAGTCCTGCAGCCGGGCCAGGTCGGCGAACCACACGCCGTCCTTGAACTGGCTGCGCATCAGGTGCGCGATGCGCAGCGCCGTACGCGACTTGCCGACGCCGCCGATGCCCGTCACCGTGACCAGGCGGTGCCGGCCGAGGCGCTGCCGGAGCGTGGCCAGCAGCCTCGTGCGCCCCACGAAGCTGGTCAGCTCGTTGGGAAGATTGCCGTCTCGCCGCCATCCAGATGGCGTTGCCATGGCCGCCTCACGGGGGTAGTGCCAGGGGGAGATCACACCTGCTCTGGCATCGTACCCGCCGGGACCTCAGGCTGTCCCCGCACGCGGATCATCCGCCCCCGCCCGGCCGGGGGTCCCGCGCGGCGGCCCGGATCCCGTCCCGCCGGCCCTGGCCCTGGCTCCGCCTACCGCCGGACCCCGGGATCGGTGACCGGTGACGCGCCGGCCGCGGGGATCACCCCGGCGAGCGCCGAGGAGCGCAGGGCCCGGACCACCCCGGCGGGCGCGCTGTAGTTCAGCGTGTGCGCGGCCCCCGGGACCTCGGCCAGCTCGCCGCGGGGCAGCAGGGCGGCGACCCGCCGCGCCCAGGACCGGGACGCGATGAGGTCCCGTGCCCCGCGCACCACCACCGCCGGGACGCGCACGAGACCCAGCTTGTCCTCGACCGGGTCGGCGAGGGCGGCGGCGAGCGTGGCGAAGTAGCGGCGCGGGCCGCAGACGAGGTAGTCGCGCGCCAGCACCGGCATGAGGAGGGGCCGCTCCAGGACCGTGTTCGCGGCCAGCCGTACCCCCTGCCGCCAGGCCGACCGCGCGCCGGCGTCCATGGTGGGGCCGATCAGCGCCATCGGCCCGGCCAACTCGGGGGAGTGCGCCGCCAGGTCGACGACCACCTGGCAGCCGACGGAGTTGGCCACCAGCGGCGCACCGCCGCGCCCGGTGGCGCGCAGCCACCCGGCCAGCGCCAGGGACAGGCCGCGGATGTCCAGCGGCTCGCGCGGCCCCGGGGTCCGGCCGAACCCCGGCAGGTCCACCGCGACCACCCGCGACGCCGGGGCCAGGTGGCGGGCCAGCGGAAGGAAGTAGCGGTGGGAGCAGCCCAGGCCGTGGACGCACACCACCTCGGGCGCGGACGCGGGGCCGAGCACCGCGGCGTACATGGGGATCCCCGCGACGGCGGTGACCTCCCGCCCGTCCCAGCCGGACGACTCGCGCCGCCTCACGCGGACGCCTCCGGCGGGACCGGGACCGGGGGAGCGGAGCCGGCGCCGGCCGCGAGCCCGCCCCTGTCGTACGGCGCGCGCTGTCCCATGCGGTGCCCTTCGGGTGGGGGAGGAGACCGCCGGGCGGCGGCTCGCCCCCTCACTCCCCCGGAGGCTCACGCCGAAACGGGGCCGTTTCTGACTAGCATGGACGGGTGAGCACGTACGAGCCCGACGACCTGCGGCCCGTCGACCTGTCCGATGACGGCCCGCCCATCCTGCCCGACCAGACCTCCGACGACACCGACGTCGGCTGGGGCGACTGGCGGCGGTCCGACGACGACGCCCGCCTGCTGGAGGAGCGCCCGCCCCACTGGGGCTGACGGCGGACACGGACCGACGGCGGACACGGCGGGTCCGGCCCGGCCGCGGCGGCGCGGGCCCGACTCCCCGTGGTCGCACCCGGCCCTGCCCGGCTCTCCCCGCGGGCCCGCCTCCCGGCCCTGCCCGGCTCTGCCCCGTCCTCCCCGCGGGCCCGTCAGTCGCGGGGGAGCAGGGTGCCCAGCGGCCCGAGGTCGAGGTTGAGGTCCGACCGCTCCAGGCCGAAGCGGTCGCACAGGTCGTCCATCGCCTCGTCCAGCCGCATCAGCGTCAGCCCGAGCGCCTCGACCTGCTCGTCGGCCAGGTCGCCGTGGTCCATCCGCCGCACGCACTGCCGTTCCACGAGCTGGCGCACCAGCTCGACGACGGTGAGCACGAGGCAGCTCAGGTCACGCTCGACGTGCTCGGGGTCGGTCCTGATGCGGCGGGGGGCCGAGCGTCCCCCGCCCGGCGCGGGACCCACGGCCTCCGGCTCGTCCGGCAGATCTCCCACGAGGCCACGTGTGGGCTCCGCGGCCCCCGGCTCGTCCGGAGGCTTCCTTACGAACCCGCGCGTGGGCTCCGCGGCCTCGCCGTCCGGCGGATCCCGCACGAACCCGCGCGCGGACTCCGCGGCCTCGCCGTCGGGTGGCGTCGTGCCGTACGGGCGGTCCCCGGGGCGCCTCCCGGGCGGCTCACGGCGGTCCATGCCAGGTCTCCCGTCCGTGCCGGATCCCCTGTCCGGCGGGCTCGGACTCGCGGACGGACATGATCAGCAGGCGCAGGGAGATCTGCACCAGGTCGATGTCGGCGATGGACAGCACGACGTCGCCGTTGACGGTGACGCCGCCCGCCAGCAGCCGGTCCAGCAGGTCCACGAGCGCCACGCGCTCCGGGGGCAGGCGCCCCTCCGCGGCCAGCGCCGCGCCCCGCGGCCCCTCGTGGGTCATCGCACGCCTCCGGCGTCCACCGCGCCGAGGTCGAGGGCGGTGAACGAGTAGGGCGCCCAGGGGCCGGTCAGCTCGATGTCGGCCCCCTGCCCCCGCAGCGAGTCGACGACGGCGGCGAACTCGCCGCCGCGGTCGTCGTCGACGAGGTAGGCGCCGTTGAGCACCATCGCCTCCTCGCGGCCGGACAGGCTCGGGTCCTGGGCCCGGTGCCGCCTGTTCGCGACGGAGACGGCCGCCAGCGCGGTGTGGACGTGCTCGGCCTGGTCGGCCGCGACCCGCCACGCGTCCTCCCGGCCGCGCAGGCTCGCCCTGCGGCGCTTCAGGTAGGCGATACCCGGGCTGTCGGATCCGGCGGCCCCGGCGGCCTCCTCTCCGGGCGGCGGGGCGGTCTCGCGCCGCGCGTACGCCTTCACCCCCCACTCGCTGCGCCCGGCGACCTGCGACAGCAGCGCGGTGAAGTCCTTCCGCCGGTCCCGCAGCAGCTCGCGGACCTGCTCGTCGCCGCCGTAGACGGTCACGAGCCGGACCGGCGCCGTCGGGGCCGTCCCGGCCACCGCCTCCACGACGCGGTGGTGGGCACGGGCCATCTCGCTCACCCAGTCGAGGTCCTCCAGGGAGCGCCGCAGCGGCTCCTCGCCGAACCGGTCCAGCGGCACGGTGCTCACGTACGCGACCAGGCCGGCGTCCGCCACCGTCCGCACGGGCGTGCCGGCCACGCCGGTCAGGCCCGCGGAGCCGGGGGCGTCCTTGTCCCGGGTGATCGCATAGACATACGTGCCGGTGTCCGGCATATCTCACTCCTTCGTTTTGCTCCCCTTCACTCCCCGGCCTCGCGTGGGCGCCCGCCGCCGGTCCGGCCCGAACCCCGGAGGGAGCGGCGCTCCTCCGGAGCGTCGCCCAGCTCCTGGCGGCGCCGGCGCTCCTCGAACTCCTCCCGCCGCTCGCGGCCCTCGCGGAGGTCACGCGGGTAGTCCCGGTATTCGAGGTCGTTCTCCGCCTCGGCGAGCCGCCTGCGCAGGCGGCGGTTCTCCTCGGAGAGGTCGTGGTCGGGCCTGCTGAGCCACGGGTCGTGCTCCCACCAGTCGATGCCCAGCTCCCTGGCGGTGTCCACCGAGGCGATCAGCAACCGCAGCTTGATCGTCAGCAGCTCGATGTCCAGCAGGTTCACCCGGATGTCACCGACGATCACCACGCCCCGGTCGAGCACCCGCTCCAGGATGTCGCCGAGGTTGGTGGTGGACTCGCGCCGGGCGGGCGGCCTGCCCCCGTAGGCGGGGGAGGCGGAGCCGTACCGCGTCGGATCGGTCACTTCGCCACCTCCGCTACTCGTCGCCCCTGCCGCGCTTGTAACGCCGCGTCCTGCGGTAGGAGAGGAGATCTCCGTCCGCGTCGAGCTGGATCTCGTAGAGCGCCAGGACGTCGCCGGAGGAGGGGACGCGGCGGTCCTCGACGACCTCGATCCCGACCTTCCAGCCGTCCTGGTCCGGCTGCACGAACGTGACGCCCTCCGGCTCCCGCCCGGTCAGGTCGCCGATCTGCTCCAGCCCGGCACGGCCGGCGGTGGCCGCGGTCAGGGCGCGCGACCGCCGCCGGGCGCGCCGGGACCCGTCCGCCGGCTCGTCGCGCTCCTCCTCGAACTCCTCCTCGTCCTCGGCCAGGTCGTCCTCGGCGGCACCGCCCCCGCCGCGCTCCTCCAGTGGCTCGTCCTCGTAGTCTTCGGAGGCGCCGGCCCTGTCGTCCCCGGCGCGGGCTCTCCGCCTGGTGGGCACGCCGATCACTCCTCTTCCCCGTCGTACGGCGCGGGCGCGCCGCGGGGCAGGTCGGGCTGGGTCACCATCCGCTCAAGGATCTCCGTCATGGCCTGTCTCTCCTCCTCCTCGGAGATCTCCCCGGAGCGTCTGGCCTCCTCCAGATCCTCCAGTTGCCGCCGGACCGCGGCCGGATGGTGCAGTTCCATCTCGGCCTGGTCCTGGATCACCTCGGCGATCTTGACGAGCGCGCGGAGCGGTAGCAGCGGCAGGCCGACGGTCAGGTCGAACAGCAGGTCCACCGTGTCACTCCTCCGGTCGTGGCGCCGCCACGAAGTCGTACGGCGCCAGCGGGCCGAGCAGCCGCAGGTCGATCCGGCCGGCCCAGCGGTCGCCCAGGTCGTCCAGCGCCTCGTCGAACTCGTCCTGCCGCTCCTCGTCCACCAGGACGGCCACGTGCGCGGCGTCCTGCTCGTGGGTCGGCTCCCGCACCGAGACCGCGACGCACAGCGGCGCGACGGCTTCGACGAGCTCCTGGGTGTCGGCGTCGCGCTTGGCCGCCACCGCCTCGCCGATCATCTGCCCGAGCCGGATCCGCGCGTCCCAGGTCGCCTCCTCCGGCTGCCCGCGGACCTCCTCGCGCAGCCGTCCGGCCTCGGGGATCTCGTCGAGGACCTCCCTGATGATCACCGATTCGACGTAGCGGCCCTTGATGACGTACTCGGCGCGCCCTTCGAGCTCCTCCAGCGCGGCGAGGAACTCGTCGTGGTGCGGGGCCAGCAGTTCCTTCACCACCTCCTTGGGTCCGGTCATCACCGCCCCGAAGCGGAACGGCAGCACGGGCACCTCGGCGGCGGTCGCGTCCAGCAGTTGCTCGTGGGCCAGCAGGTCGTCGGGCCTGCCGAGCGGGCGGTCCAGGACGATGTCGCTGACCAGCGCCGCGATCTCGCCGTGCCGTACCAGCGTGACCTCCCCGTCGGCCACGCCGAGCGTGCCCGGCTCGGTCTCGACGTCCGCCGGGACGATGCCGTAGACGTAGGCGTAGCCGGTGCGCCCGCGCCGGGCGGCCCCGCCGGACCGGGAGGGCGCGGCCTTGCCGCTCGTCTCGCCGGCCGTCTTGCCGCTGGTCTTGCCGGCCGTCTTGCCGCTGGTCTTGCGGGCCGGCTTCGCGGTCGTCTTCCCGTCGGCCTCGCCGGCCGTCCTGCCGGTCGTCCTCCGCGCGGGCTCCCGCGCCGTCTGCCCCGATCCGGTGGTCGCCGTCTTTCCGGTGCTGCCCGGCATGTCAGTACTCCTCCCTCCGGCGGCGGGACGCCGGCCTGCGCTCATGCTCGGCCTCGGAGACGAAGTCACGCAGCTTCTCCCCGGCGGCCTCGATGGCTCCCTGGGCGATCCCCTTGGTCTTCGATCTGCTGATGCCCTGCGTGGTGCCCTCCAGGACCTCCGGCAGCCCCTTGCCGCCGGTCTCCGCCAGGTCCAGCCGGTTGGTGGCCTCCGCGAAGCGGAGGTAGGTGTCGACGCTGGCGATGACGATGCGCGCGTCGATCGTGAGGATCTCGATGCCGACGAGCGAGACCCTGACGAAGGCGTCGATCACGAGGCCCTTGTCGAGGATCGTGTCGATGACGTCTGCCAGGCCCGACGAGGATCCTCCGCGGCCACCTCCTCCGCCTCCACCCGCCGAAGGTTGCACGATGGTCATTCGGTCCTCCTCCGATTCCGTGTTCGCTCCGTGTCCCCCGAGCCACGCGTTCCGGCGCCTCCGGGTCAGGCGTCCCGGTCCTCCCCGATCAGGCGCCCCGGCCTTCCGGGTCGGACGTCCCGGGTTTCCGGGCCGGGCGTCCCGGGTTTCCCGGTCAGGCGTTCCGGGCGGCGGCCCTACGGCGGGGCCGGCGGGCGGGAGGCTCCTCTTCCTCCTCCTCTTCCGGCTCCGGTTCGGCCCGGCGGCCTCGCGCGGCCTGTTCGCGGCGCGGCGCGACGCGGCGCCGTCCACCCGCGGCCCGCGGTTCCTCCTCCTCTTCCTCTCCCCCCTCGGGCTCCTCTTCTTCCTCCTCGCCCTCTTCCTCCTCGGGCTCCTCTTCCTCCTCCTCGGCGCCTTCGGCGGCCTCCCGCTCCTCGGGCTCCTCCTCGCCGCCGGCCTCCTCGCGCTCGCGCTCCTCTTCCTCCTCGCGCAGCGCGGTCTCCTGGTCCTTGACGACCTCGCCGTCGCGGATCTCGCCGCGCCAGCCCTCCAGGTCGTCGGGGTTGAGGACGGTCTGCAGCATGACGTGCCGCCTGAAGTGCTTGAGCTCCAGGCGCACCCGCCGGCCCTGGGCCCGCCAGAGGTTGCCGGTGTATTCGAAGAGCCCCTTGGGGTAGTACTCGACCACCAGCAGGACCCGGGTCATGTCGGGGGTGACCTCGTGGAAGGTCACGGAGCCGTTGGGGTAGCCCTTCGGGCCCTCGGACCGCCAGACGATCCGCTGGTCCGGCACCTGCTCGATGATCGTCGACTTCCAGGTGCGGTGAGAGAGGAAGATCTGCGCCCGCCACTGGTTCTTCTCGTCGGACTCCTGGTCGACGTTCTCCACCTTCTTCATGAAGCTGGGAAAGCCCCCGAACTGGGTCCACTGGTCGTAGACGAGCCGTCGCGGGGCACCGACGTCGATGGACTCGACGATGTTGGTGACCTTGAGCTTCTTGCCCTTGCCGCCGCCGCCCTTACCACCGGTGATCTTCTTGAGCAGACCGCCTCCCGCCATCTTGACGACCCCTTTCAGCCCGGAGGCCACTGGATGCTTGGAACCGATGACGGAGCCTGCGAGCCCGAGCAGACCGGAGTCGCTGTTCTGCAGGTAGTCGGTCAGCCGGCCGGTCAGGTCGTCGACCTTGTCGGTGACCGAGGAAAGGACCCGGTCACCGAGGGCCTCGGCGAGGTTGCGGAGTTCGTCGGTGAGCTGGTCGACGGGCAGTGCCCGCTCGACCTCGCGGACCAGTCCGCCGCCCCTGGAGGTTTCGGCCATGGGACGTCACCCCCGCGCCCTGCGGACCGGCCGCTCACGGGCCGGCGTCGTCTCGCGCTGTACGGCGCGGCGCCTGCCTCCCCTGGCTCGCGGCGGTTCCTCCTCTTCCTCCTCCTCTTCCTCCTCTTCCTCGGGCTCCTCCCGAGCGGCGCGCGTCCTGCCGGCCTGCCTGCCCCTGCCCGCGGCGCGGCGCGGGGGAGGCTCTTCTTCTTCCTCCTCCTCGGGTTCCTCTTCCTCCTCGTACTCCTCCTCCTCGGCCTCGGGTTCCTCCCGGGCGGTCCTGCCCCTGCCTCGGGCGGCGCGGCGCCTGGGGCGCTCCTCCTCTTCCTCTTCTTCCTCGGGTTCCTCCTCGGCGCCCTGCGCCTTGGTCCTGAGTGACTCCGCGCGGTCGTGGAGCTTCGAGGTCAGGGTGTCGATCTGCCTGCTGGCCGCCGCCCGGGCCGCGGCCTTGCCCACCTCGAGCAGTTCGCCGCGGACGGCGTTGGTGATCTTCTCCAGCTCGGGGGAGGAGGTGAGCAGCTTCATGCCCTGCTGGAGCAGGTCGCCGCCGGCGCCTTCCTTGCCGCCCAGCTTTCCGAGCTTGCCGGTCGCGCCCGCCGCCGCCAGCGCGAGCGCGGCGCGCAACTTGTGATGCCGTCCGAGAAAGTAACCCGCGGCGACACCGAGGGCCACCTGCAGTCCGCACTTCATGATCGCCACTCCCCAGTCGATCACTCCGTCATGGGATCCGCCCGTCCGAAGGCTCCGCCGGCCGGATGCGAGGGAAGACGCCGCCGGGGCGGTCGCCTGCCGCGTTGAAAGTGCCGGAAGCCTGCGGCTCCCGAATTAGCGGTTGCATACCCGTGAAAACGGCACTGGAACACATGTAGGTAGAAAACGGACAGAAGTGACAATAGAAAAGCGGGGCCGGGGCCGTCGTCCGGGCCCGGGGGCTCAGCCCGCCAGCGCGTCGTGCAGGGCTTCGAGGCCGTCGCGGTAGATGCCGGTGAACAGGTCGACCGCCTCGACGAGCCGCCGCGCCTCATCCGGACACGCCGCACCCGCTCCGACCTGACCAGGCTCGGCTAGGAGACGATGTCCCTCCGGCGGAACCTGCGGAAGGCGACGGCGACCAGGATCACCGAGTAGGAGACCGAGACGGCCACCCCCTTGACCATGCCGCCGTAGTCGGGCTGCGGGGCCAGCGCGTCCATCCACGCCGTGCTCCAGAACGTCGGCAGGAACTCCCGGAGCGTCCCGAGCGCCTCCACCGCCTGCAGGATGGTGCTCACGATCACCAGGCCGACGGCCCCGCCGACCGCGCCGAGCGGCGAGTCCGTCGAGATCGACAGCAGGAAGGCCAGCGCCGCCACCACGAGCTGGCTGACCAGCACGTAGCCGACCACGACCGCGAACCGGGGCAGCACGTCCGCCGCCGCGACGGTCTCGCCGGTACCGGGCACCCGCACGTCGTGCCAGCCGAAGGCGAGGGTCCCGGCCAGCAGCGCCATCGCCGGCAGGCAGACCACCGCCGCCGTCGAGTAACCCATCGCCACGATCGCCTTCTGGCGCAGCAGCCGGTCACGCGGGACGGGGGCGGCAAGCAGGTAGCGCAGCGAGGACCAGTTCGCCTCCCCGGCCACGGTGTCACCGCAGAACAGCGCCACCGCGACGGCCAGCAGGAAGCTCGCCGACACCGACAGTGTGAACGCCGCGAAGTTCAGCCCGCCCTCGGTCGCCAGGTCGGAGACGCGCGTCGCCGCGCCCCGCCGCCCGGTCCCGGCGCCGAGCTCGAACGCCACCACCAGGACCCACGGCAGCGCCAGCAGCAGGCCGAACACGACCATCGTGCGGCGCCGCCTGAGCTGGCGGACGGCCTCCACCGCCAGCGGCAGCGTGCGCCGGGCCGCGTACCCGCGGGCGGAGCCGTCCGCGCCGGGCGGCGGTGCGGCGGTGGAGCCGTCCGCGCCGGGCGGTTCCGCCGCGGCGGGTGCAGAGCCGTTCACGGTCTCTCCCCGGGTCATGCCTTCTCCCCGATCAGGTCCAGGAACACGTCCTCCAGGCGGGCGCCCGCGCCGCCGGCCGGGGCGCGCCCGGCCAGCAGGTCGCCGACCGTCCCGGCCGTGATGAGCCGCCCGCGCCGCATGACCACCACGTGGCTGCAGGTCTGCTCCACCTCGGCCAGCAGGTGGCTGGAGACGATGACCGTACGGCCCCGCGCCGCGTAGGCGATCAGGACCTCTCGCATCTCGCGGATCTGGGGCGGGTCGAGGCCGTTGGTGGGCTCGTCCAGGACCAGCAGGTCGGGCAGGCCGAGCATGGCCTGGGCGATGGCCAGGCGCTGGCGCATGCCCTGGGAGTAGGTGCGCACCGCCCGGTCCAGCGCGCCGCCGAGCCCGGCGATCTCCAGGGCCTCGGCGAAGCGGGCGTCCTCGGCGGGACGCCCGGTGGCCCGCCAGTACAGCTCCAGGTTGGCCCGGCCGGTCAGGTGCGGCAGGAACCCCGGGCCCTCGACGAAGGAACCCAGCCGGGACAGCACCGGCGCGCCGGGCGTCACCCGGTGGCCGAAGATCCGGATCTCGCCGCCGTCCGGGCGGATCAGGCCCATCAGCATCCGCAGGGTGGTGGTCTTGCCCGCGCCGTTGGGACCGAGCAGGCCGAGCACCTGGCCCTGCCCGACGGTGAAGGACAGGTCGTCCACGGCCCGCTCGCCGTTGCCGTACGCCTTGGTCAGGCCGCTGATCCGCAGCGGGACGTCGCTCAGGGCCGGGTCGTGGTCGGCGGCGCCGCGCCGCCGGCCCGTGAGGACCAGGACCGCCGCGACGACGAGGGAGGCCAGCGGCAGCGCCCAGGTCCACCAGGCGGGGCCCGTCGCGGGGGTCCGCAGGGCCGTGACGGTCGGCACCGTCACCGACGGCGAGGCCAGCCCGACGACGTGCACGGCCGGCTCGGCCGGGGTGCTGTAGCCGAGGTCGGTGGTGGTGAACGCGACGCGCAGCCGGTGTCCGGCGTCGAAGCGGTGGTCGACGGCCGGCAGGCGCACCGTGGCCTCTCCGGCGCCGCCCGCCGGGACGGTGATCCGGACGGGGGCGGCGAGCCCCTCGGGCAGCACCGGCGCCTGCCCGTCCGCGACGTCGTACAGCTTGGCGAACAGCGTCACCTCGTCCCCGGCCGCCGGGGCGGAGGAGATCTTCCCCCCTTCCGCGCCGGGTGCCGGGCGGACCCGCACCTTCACGGTGGCCGAGCCGGTGACCTGGAGCGGGGCGGTGAGCGGAGCGGAGTCGAAGACGGCGCTCTGACCGGGCATGTCGGCCGACACGCCTAATCCGCCCAGTCCGCCCGCGCCGCCCGCGAGCCCGGCGAGCCCGCCGAACCCGGGGATGGTGGAGATCGAGGCGGGGGAGCCGCCCGGCGGGTTGGCCACCGGCTGCTCCGCGCCGCGCAGCGGCACCGTGGCGCTTTCGGAACCGGACAGGCCGGGGTAGCGGGCGGCGGTGGCGTGCAGCTGCACCGGGCGCCGGGTGCCCGGGTCGCGGCCGCCGTCGCGGGTGACGGTGAACGCGGCGCCGGGATCGCCCGCGCCGGGTGTCCGCTTCAGGTGGCGGTCGAACCAGCCGAGGGTCCGCTCGTGCAGCCAGTCGGCCTCGCCGTCGCCGCCGTCGTGGCCGCCGTCGAACCAGGCGACGCCGACCGGCGCGCCCGTCGCGGCGATGGCCCTGGCGTTGGCGTCGGCGTGGCCGAGCGGGAACAGCGAGTCGCTCAGCCCCTGGAGCAGCAGCGTCGGGACCTTGATCCTCCCGGGGACGGAGACCGGGCTGGAGCGGCGCAGGATGCCGACCGCCTCCGGCGTGGCCCGGCCGCTCTCGGCGACCCGCTGGTACATGTCGCAGATCTCCGGCAGGAACCGGCCGCACCGGACGTCCTGCGCGGTGGCCGGGACGGCGGGGGCCGTCCCGGAGGGGTCACCGGAACCGCCGGAACCGTTCGGACCGTCGGAACCGGCCGTGTCGCCGGAGTCCCCGGAAGCGGCGGGGCCGCCGGGGTCGCCCGCGCCGCCCGTGAGGCCGGGGCCGCCCGGTCCCGACCGCGGCTCCGGGCCGCTCCGGCTGAAGAACAGCCCGGCCCACATCCGCTTGAACACGCCGTTCTCCGGCCCGCCGCCGCCCGCGTCCGGGAACAGCGCGTCGGCCAGGTCGTACCAGGTGATCTGCGGGACGATCGCGTCGATCCGGGGGTCGTGGGCGGCGGACATCAGGGCGATCGCCCCGCCGTAGGACCCGCCCGCGACGCCGACGCGCGGGTCGCCCGCGGCGTCGAGCAGGACCTGCGGCTGCCGCGCCAGCCAGTCGACGAGCTGCCGTACGTCCTTGACCTCGTAGTCGGGGGAGTTGAGCGCGATCTGCCCGCCGGAGCGGCCGAAGCCGCGGGCCGACCACGTCAGTACGGCGTAGCCCTCCCCGGCCAGCCGCGCCGCCTCCTCCCGGACGCTCTGCTTGCTGCCGCCGAAACCGTGGGCCAGCAGCACCGCGGGCGCCCGGCCGCCGCCCGCGGGCGGGAAGAAGCTGGTGTCGAGCCTGACCCGCTGGTCGTCTCGGGGACCGTCGGTCACGGTGATCCACCGGTCCTGGGCCCGTACCGGCGGCGCGGACGGCCACAGCAGCCAGGCGGCGGTACCGATGACCAGCACGACCGCCGCCGCGATCCAGGTGACCGTCCTTCGTTGCATCCCGCGAGCTTACCGACGCCCGCTGAGAGCCCGCTGAGACGCCGTCCGGGAAGTTCCGCGGGAGGCCCGGAGCGGTACCACCCGCCGCGATCGCGGTGAAAGGCGACGCGGCGGGGCGGCTGTCGCCCGGTGGCTATCGCTGCTTCGCGAGCCACTCGTCGAAGGTGGTCGGCGCGATGCGGGCGCCCGCGCGGGGCAGCAGTACCTCACCGGCCATCTCCGGGCCGAACAGCGACGACCACGTCGGCACGAGTTCGACCACGCGGCCGCGCGCGTCGTTGGTGCGCCGGGCCATGTCCACCAGGTCCTGCGGCCCGGGGCCGGCGATCTCGGGGTGGCGCCCCTGAGGCGCGCCCACGGCGATCTCGGCGAGGATGTCCGCCACGTCCTCGGGCGCGATGGGCTGGATGAGCAGCGGCGCGACGGTGGCGGCGCCGTCCCGCTCGGTCCAGCTCGTCACCATCGCGGCGAAGTCGTGGAACTGGGTGGCCGGAACGATCGTCCACGGCACCGGGCCCTCGGCCACGAGGCGTTCCTGCTCGCGCTTGCCGGCGTAGTGCGCGTTGCCCTCGACGCGGTCGACGCCGGCGATCGAGAGCAGCACGTGGTGGCGGACGCCGGCCCGCTCCCCGGCGGCGAGCAGGTTCCGGGTGGTGGCGCCGAAGTACGCCACCGCCTCGTCCCGGTCGGTCGCCGTGCAGTTCGTGGCGTCCACGACGGCCTCGACGCCGGTCAGTGCGGCGTCGAGGCCGTCACCGGTGGTCAGGTCCACACCGAGTGAACGGCTGACGCGTATGACGTGGTGCCCGGCCCGTTCCAGGGCGGTGGCGGTGAGGGCCCCGATGTTCCCGGTCGCTCCGGCGACGGCGACTCGCACGATCGGCATGGTGATCTCTCCTCTGTCTATCCGCTGCCGCCGGATATTATCTCGGACTAAATAGATCCGCAATGTCTCCGATAGGATCGGGGGCATGAAGCTGCCCGTGAGCACGGAATGGCTGTTGCACTGCGCCGCGTCGCTGGCGCAGCTCAAGCCAGGGGACACCGCGTCGGCGGCACAGCTCGCCCAGTACTTCGACCTGCCCGCGCCCTATCTCGCCAAGCAACTGCAGGCGCTGGTCAAGGCCGGCGTGCTGGCCGCGACGACCGGCCCGCGCGGTGGGTTCCGGCTGGCCCGGCCCACTTCCGAGATCACGCTTCTGCAGCTCGTCGAGGCGGTCGACGGCGCGTCCTCGCCGTACGAGTGCCGCGAGATCCGTCAGCAGGGACGGGGGGCACTGCCCGCCGAAGAATGCCGGACCCCCTGCATCCTCGCCGAGAAGATGGCCGAAGCCCACCGGGCCTGGCGGCGCAGCCTCGCCGCGACCTCGCTCGCCGACATCGTCGCCGCGCTGCCGCCGTCGGCTCCGTCCCGCACCCGTCTGCGCCTGACCGGGGCACCGTAGCGCGCCCGCCGAGCCCTTCTCTGTCCTGCCCGGCCGCCGGTTCCCGCCGCGCGGCCCGATCGAGGGGCCGTCCGGCGCCCCGCATCCGGTCTTGATCGTTCTTGCCGGGACGGCTAGTTTGATCGCCGTGCCGCCGGAAGGCGGTGCCGAGGCGATCACGTCGCGCGGGAAGAGCCCCGGCCGCGACGAGTCGCTCGACCACGTCACCATGGAGTTCGGGGCCGACTGACGATGAGCGCGGAAGAGGATTTCAAGCAGGTCGGCGCCGAGCTGGCCGACCTGGGTGTGCGGACCTCCAGGATGATGGGGAGTCCCGCGCTCAAAGATCAGGCGGGGAAGGTGTTCGCGAGCCTGCAGCGCGATGGCGCGATGGTGTTCCGGCTGGTCAGGGACACTCCCGAGCACGCGGCCGCGCTCAAGCTGCCCGGGGCGTCTCTGTTCGACCCCTCGGGGCGGGGCAGGGTGGTGAAGGACTGGGTGGTCGTGCCCCACTCCTCGGTCGAGAAGTGGACGGATCTGGCCGAGGCCGCCCTCAGCCGCCCACGCTGATCGGTAGGCCACGTCGACGATGGGTCGGCGGCCGCCGACCGTCTCCCGGATCGGCATGGCCTCACCGCCACAGCCCTCTATACGCGATCGATCACTGTCAACGCCGGCCAGGGCGAATGCGAAGACCGGACGTTAAGCGACAAGCTAAGGGATGTCCCCGATTGCGGAGCCAGGCCGGGCACGGGCATCATTTCGACGCGTGAAGTCAGTCCAGAGCCTCAAACGAAGAGCCACTCCGGTCGTGGAGTGGGCGCTGCCCCTGTGGACCCGGGGGCCGGCGGGTCGCGAGACCCCGGAAGACCTGTTCAGGGTCCTGTACACCGGGTGGCTGGTGGCGTTCGCCTTCAAGGTCCTCGGCGCTTCCTGGGACGTCTCCTGGCACTTCAAGTGGCTCCGCGACGACCTGGCGCCGCCGCACCTGCTGAACAGCGTCGGCACGGCCGTCGCCCTCGCGCTGACGGTCGTCCACCTCTACACCGGTTACGGCGTGGACCGCCTGGCCCAGCGCCTCATCGGCTGGGGCACCGGCGTCTTCCTGCTCGCGGTGCCCCTCGACCTGATCAACCACCGCGTCAACGGGCTCGACATCACCTCGTGGAGCCCGTCGCACATGCTGCTCTACATCGGCACGCTCTTCATGATCTGCGGGGTGATCCGCGGCTGGTTCATGGGAGCCCCCGCCGGGCGGGCCCGGACGGCCGTCCTCGGCGCGCTGTTCGTCTTCCTCTTCGAGAACGTCTGGTTCCCGGCGCAGCACCAGGAGTACGGCGTGTTCGGCCTGGCCGCCTGGGACCGCGGCAAGCCGGAGGCCGAGCCCATCCTGCTGCAGTTCGCCGCCGACCAGATGGGCCGGCCGGTGGACCGGGTGATGATGGCCAACTTCACGCTGCCCGTGCCCGACGCGGTGTACCCGCTCTACGCGGCGGGCGCCGCCATGATCGTGCTCATCGTCGCCCGCGCGATGATCGGCCGGATGTTCGCCGCGACCTCGGTGGCCGCCGCCTACGTCGCCTACCGCACCCTGATCTGGCCGCTGCTCGCGGTCGCCGGCTTCCCCCACTCGGCGGTGCCGGTCTTCCTGATCGCCGGGGCGGTCGCCGTCGACCTGGCGTTCCTCATCCCCATCCCCGTGGTCCGGGCGGTGGTCGGCGCGCTCGGCGTCACCGTCGTGCTCGACCAGGCGCTGCGGGTGCAGAACGCGCTGTTCACCTCCCCGCCCCTGGTGCCGCCGACGACCATGCTGGCCGGCGGCGTCCTGCTCGCCGCCCTGTGGCTGGGCGCCGAGTGGTTCACGCGGCGCCGCCGGCCGAAGGCTCAGGACATGGAGGCCGTGGTCAGCGCCACCGCGGCGCCGTAGGCCAGGCCCATCACGGTGATCTCGGCCGCCGCCCAGGCGACGACCGCCGTACGCTGCCGCGCGGCGACCCGCGGCAGCAGACGGAACCTGATGTGGGCGGCGAACGGGATCAGCAGCGCCACGCACACCGTCTTGGCCACCACCAGCAGGCCGTAGTCGCTGGTGAGAATCGCGTCCGGCAGCTCGACGCCGCGGGTCAGCGCCATCGAGGCCAGGCCGTTCACCAGGCCGGAGACGGTCACCAGGACCAGCGCCAGGGTGGCCAGCCTGGAGAACTTCGGCAGGGTCCGGGCCAGCAGCTCGCGGTCGGCGGCGACCAGCGCGATGACGGCGATCAGCCCGCCGGTCCACGCGGCCGACCCCATCACGTGCAGCTCCATCGAGATCATGATGGGGTCGTGCCAGACCGAGTCGACGGCGTGGCCGGTGACCGGGATCGGCAGCAATCCGAAGAAGGCGATCACGATCCGCAGTTCGGCGGGGACCTTCTCGCCGAACCGTACGGCCAGCAGCCCGATCCCGGCGTAGGCGAGCGCGCAGGCGGCGCTGAACAGCATCCCCTGGCCCGCGCCGACGTCGTTGACGTACTCGGCGATCATCTGCGGGGTGGGGACGGTCCCCGGGTTGAGCTCGGCGGTCTGGAAGACGATGACGGCCAGCGCCAGCACCGCCCACGCCCAGGCGAACGTCACCGCGGCCGGCCGGGCGCGGCGCAGCACCGGCTCGGTCCGCTCCTCGTCGTCGAAGCCGAGCAGCCGGGGCAGCACGCTCAGCCCGACCACCGCCACGGCCGCCAGGTCCAGCAGCACCCGCAGCACCGGCAGGCCGTACTCCACCAGCGGTCCGGGCAGCGGGATGCCGGGTACGGCCTCCTCGGCGGTCAGCGCCGTCGCGGCCAGCACGGCGAGCACGGCTCCCGACGCGAACCCGCCGGTGACCAGCCGCCGGGCCGTGCGCGCCCGCGGGGCGCGCCCCCGGTCTCCGGGGTCTCCACGGCCCGCCCGGTCTCCCCGGCGTTCTCCGGCCTCCGGGCCGTGCCGGCCTCTTCGGGCCTCCCGGCGCCGGAGGCAGTCGCGGTTCCCGCGGTCTCCGATGACGCGGTCATCGCTGTCCCTCCCGCCCGCCGGCACGGCGCATCGCCACCACGGTGGCCCCGCCCAGCAGGACGAGCGCCGCGGCGATCCACAGCACCGCCATCCCGGCGCCGCCGTTCTGCGCGGCCTCGGCGGCCTGGGCGCTCAGCTCGGGCGAGCCGAGCGTGGCGGAGTCCTGGGACGCGGGGGAGGCGCCGGAATCCGCGGACCCGGGGGAGCCGGGGGACGCGGAGGAGACCGCCTGTGGTGAGGCTGCGGCGTCCGGCCCGGCGGCGGTCAGGGTGAAGGTGATCTTCCCGGATATCGGGTGGCCGTCGGAGGACAGGACGCGATAGCCCACGGCGTACTCACCGGCCGGGCCCAGCGGCTTGAGGGCCACGCCGACCTTCGGGCCGTTCACGGTCGTCGCGCCGTCCTCCCAGCGGGACCCGTCGGGCCCGGTCACGCTGATCTGCGCGAAGCCCTGTCGTGCAGGCTGGTCGAACGTCAGTGTGATCCGCTCGGGCCCGGCGGAGAGCCGGGCGCCGTCCTTCGGATCGCTGCCGATCAGGATGTTGTGGGCCTGCGCGGGGGCGACCACGCCGAGCAGCGCGGCGCATGCGAGCAGCAGGACCGTGAGTAGCCGCCTCACCGGTCGTGACCTTCCGTTGGGTTCTGCATGACCCCGACATGGTCCCATCACCGGCCCCCGCCCGGTGAACCGAGCGGCCCGCGACCGTCGGAAGGGGCCGCTGCTCGAGTCCGCGCCGATGTCCACGGCCAAGGACGACGGCTTCAGCGTGTACGAGCAGGGCGCCGGGCGGGCCGGCCTGCTGCGCCGAACGGAGGAGACCACCCGCCGAACGACCGCTGCCGTGCCGGTGACGTGAGCGTCACCGGCACGGCGGCGGTCTTTCGATCCTCACACGAGGTCGCCGGCCGCTACCTCGCCGGCCTCACCTCGGCGTCCGTCATGTTCCGACCCCGCCGCCCCGGACCGTCGGACGGGCCTCAGGGCAGCCGCAGCCAGAGGGCGGGGACGTTCGGCGGTTCCCAGCCCGCCACGGCGGTGTGCGCCTGACGGCACTCGTAGCCGACGCCCGCGTGGGTGACCCGGACGCCGGGCGTGTAGGCCGTTCCGGCCTTCCACGCCGGGTAGGCGCCGGTCGGCGTCGCCGTGGGGGTCACGGTCGGCGTCGCGGTCGGTGTCACCGTGGGGGTCGCCGTGGGGGTCGCCGTGGGCGTCACGGTCGGCGTCACCGTCGGGGTCGCGGTGGGGGTGGCGCCGGAGCAGGCACCCAGGTCCTTCCAGGTGTCGCCGGTGCCCGGCTCGTTGTTCTGGGTCCACCACCTGGCCTCCCACTGCCTGCCCCGGTGGGACACCCTGGCTCCGCCGGTGTAGACCTGGGTGGCCGACCACGCGGGAGCGGTGCAGTCGCCGGTGCCGCCGGTCGGGCCGGTCGGGGTCGGCGTCGGGTTGACGACCACGCCGCCGCGGGCGTAGTCGGCGGTCAGGCCGTAGGTCCTGCCGCCGAAGCTCACCGTGAAGTTCGCCGGGGTCGGGGCGGGCAGGTAGTAGACGTAGTCGATGGTGACCGACGCGCCGGGGGCGAGCGGCTCGGAGGCCCGCAGCTTGAACGAGACGCGGTTGAAGTCGCCCTTCAGGCCGCCGATGTTGTTGCTCGCGGTGTGCTCGCTGCTGATCACGGTGAGGCCGTAGCCGGACTGGTCCCTGGCGGTCCCGGGGGCGGAGCTGGCGTAGTCCCACTGGAACTCGGCGCCGCCGGGGATGGTCGTCGCCGACCTGTTGGTGATCTTCAGCTTGCCGGTGATCGGGTAGTTGCTGTCGCCGACCGGGAACCCGCCGATCTCCACCTGCGCGTCGAGCTTCTCGGCGGGCACGTTCACCTTGGCGCGGGCGGCGCCGTACGGCGCGGCGGTCTTGAGCGTGTCGTACAGCTTCGTGGTGAGCGTGTCGCCCATGAACCACTCGCTCTTCGCCGGGTCCCACGCGTAGTCGCCGGCCAGCTCCCAGATCATCACGCCGCCGATGCCCTTGTCCCTGACGTAGGCGGCCTTGGCGGCGATGGACTGCTCGTCCTCGGTGGACAGGAAGACCTTCTTGTCGGCGTTCCACAGCCACGGCGCGACCATGGTGGAGTCGTACTGGCGGGTGTAGGTCCCGGTCAGCCGGTCCTCGGGGTCGGCCGGGTCGAGGCCGTAGGCGGGGCCGTACGACCCGGCGCGGCCCTCGGCGAGGTTCTTGGCGTGCCAGAGCGGGTTGCCGCCCCCGCCGACCTCGGCGCCGTTCTCCTCGTCGTGCCAGAGGTTGTCGATGCCGCGGGCGCCGTCGCCGCAGGTGGTCAGGCCGGTCGGGCACCCGCTGGTGCTCTTGGAGATGCCCCACAGGCCGTTGGTGCCGCCGGTGACGTTGCGCCAGCCGCGGGTGTAGTACGGCACGCCGATGTTGATCCGGCCGGCCTGCACGGCGCCGCGGAAGTAGTGGTAGGCCCAGTCGGTGTTGAGGTAGCCGATCCCGCCGTACTGGGCGGCGGTGTAGACGCCCCACTTGGCCAGCTCGGCGTCCTTGCCGTCGTCGTAGAGGGCGGCGTTGGGGCCGACGAACTCGTTCCACGCGCCGTGCAGGTCGTAGGACATGATGTTGACGTAGTCCAGGTACTGGGTGACCTGGAAGGTGTCCATGCCGCGCAGCAGGTAGCCGGACGACGGGGCGGCGACGGTCAGCATGTAGTACCTGCCGTCGGCGACCGCGGCGGCGTTGAGCCTGTCGCGCAGGGTCTTCATCAGCTGCGCGTAGTTCCGCATCAGCGTCGGCCGGCGGGCGTTGGCGATCTGCCAGTCCAGCGGGTGGCCCGCGTCCTTCATCGACGTGGGGTACTCGTAGTCGATGTCCACGCCGTTGAAGCCGTACTTCCTGACGAACGCCACCGCCGAGTCGGCGAAGGCGTTGATGCCGGCGGTGTTGGCGGATCCGTCGGCGTTGGTGGTCATGGTGTAGAAGCCGCCGGAGGCCCGGCGGGTGCCGCCGTCGTCGATGTAGCCGCCGCTCTCCGCCCAGCCGCCGACGCTGATCAGCGTCTTGGCCTCGGGGTGGGCCTTCTTGTACTTGTTCAGCAGGTTGAAGTGCCCCTTGTACGGCAGGCCGGGGTCGGGCGTGTCGATTCCGGGCCACTCCATGCCGGTGGCCGCGTTGTCCGGCCCGTCGGCGCCGACCGAGATCTTGTTGTCCGGGCCGACGTGCGCGAAGGCGTAGTTGATGTGGGTGACCTTGCCCCAGGGGATGTTCTTGGCGAGGTAGGCGGGCTGGCCGTTCTTGCCGGTCCGCCAGCCGGTGAAGTAGCCGATGACCCGGCGGGGGTGGTCGGCGCCCATCTTCTCCCGGCCCGCCTCGTCGTAGACCTGGCAGAAGGGGACGGCGAGACCGGGGGTGGTGTAGAGGCCGTCCGGGCGGCAGGCCTCGTCGTCGGCGGCGGCGCCGGCCGTGCCGGCCAGCGCGCAGGCGATCAGGGCGAGTGACGCGCCGGCCGCGGCGAGGCCGGTGCGCAGGCGTGAGGACATCGGGAGAGTCACCTCCGGGGTGAGGACGTACGCTGCGATCCCGCCCCCCACGGGTCATTGACCGGAAGTTATGCTTTCCGACCTGCGCCGTCAATGCTCTCTTTTAAGAAACTTTACTTATAGTTCTCCCATTGTGCTCTTCCGGTCACGTGGTGGCGCGGGCCGCCGCGGAGGTGGGGCCGGGGTTCGGAGCGGCGGAACGTGAGGCCGGTGTGCCGGTCACGTGGCCGGGCCGCCGTCCTCCGTGGTGTCTGCGGTCTCCGTGGCCTCCGTGGCCTCCGTGGCCTCCGGGGCCTCCGGGGCCTCCAGGGCGGCCCGGAGGGCGCCGAGGAACTCGGCCGAACCGCGGCCGTTGACGAACCGGTGGTCGTAGGCCAGCCCCAGGGTGATCACCTTTCGTACGGCGAAGCCCCCGCCGCGCTCCGCCACCACCTCCGGGCGCGGCGCGGTGAGCGACAGCGCGCAGATCTGGCCGGGGAACACGATGGGCGTGGCCGCCACGACGGCGGCGTCGGTGTGCAGGGTGACCGTGATGTTGCCGCCGGAGAGGTCCCGCTCGCGGAACACGCCGTTCAGCGCGGTCTCGCGGAACCGGGTGAGGTCGCGGGCGATCTCACCGAGCGGGCGCCGCCCCGCGTCCCGCACCACCGGGACGAACATCCCCCCGCCGACGTCCACGGTCACGCCGACATGGGCGGAGGAGGCCGGGCGGGCGCGGCGGCCGTCGACGGGTGCGGCGAAGAAGAGGGGGAAGCGGTCGAGCAGCCGGCCGGTCGCCCCGACGAGCAGCTCGGGCAGCCCGACGAGGGCGCGCACCCGCCGGGTCTCCCGGCGGGCGTGGGCCAGCGCCTCCGTCACGTCGACCCGCACCGCGGTGAACGCCGCTGGGATCTCCCGGTGCGACCGCTCGACGACCTCGGCGACCCGCCGCTGGTTCCGCGAGAGCCCGGTCAGCCCGGCCTCGTCCGGCCCGGCTCCGGCCTGCCCGGCCTCGTCCTGCCTGGCTTCGGTATGCCCGGCTCCGGCCTGCCCGGTTCCCTCCGGCCCGGGAGCGGATGCGGCGGAGGCGGGCACGACGCCCGGCACGACGAGGGGCTCCAGGTCGGCCCGCCGGACCAGCTTCCTGCCCAGGGCCAGCACCCGCCCGGTGGGGATGCCGTGCTCCGCCATGAACCGCCGGGCGGGCTCGGTGATGACGACCCCCTCCGGGTGTCCGGCCCCGGCGGGATCCGCCGGGGGGAGTGCCCGGCCGGAGGACCCCGCTCCGGCCGGGCCTCCCGGCTCCTCTCCTTCGCCGAGCAGCCGGGCGATCACCTGGCCGGGCGCGCACTCGGCGCCCTCGGCCAGGAGGCGCAGCAGCGTGCCGTCGGCCTCGGCGGTCAGCTCCTCGGCCGCCTTGGACGTCTCCAGCACCACCAGCGGGTCGCCGCCCCGCACGGCCTGGCCGTCCTCGGCGGTCCACTCCACCAGCAGGTAGGCGGCGTCGTTGTTGTTCAGCTTCGGTACCCGGACCTCGATCAAGACAGGGCCTCCACGATCGCGTCCCGGATGCGGGCGGGCTGGACGAGGACTTCGCGCTCCAGGTGGGGCGCGGCCGGGATGACGCTGTCGGCCGCGCTGAGCAGGGTGATCGGCCGGCGCAGGGAGGACCAGAGCCGCGGGTGCAGCACCCGGGCGACCTCGGCTCCCCAGGTGCCGCCCTCGCTGCCGTCCTCCACGACGCACACGTGCCGGGCGCGCTCCAGGCCGGGCAGCTCCGGCAGCGGGTGGAGCCGGGCGGGCACCAGCAGCTCGCAGGCGATGTCGTCCTCCAGCAGCAGGACGCGCATGGCGTCGAGCGCCCGGTGGACCATGCCGCCGTGGACGACGATCGCGCAGTCGGGCTCGGCCACGCCGTCCAGGCGGACCCGGGCGACGTCCCCGGTCACCTCGTAGCGGAACAGGTCGTCCACCACGCCGCCCTCGTACATCCGCCGGGTGTAGAGGACCTTGTCCTCGAAGAACAGGCAGGGCCGCCCGAGCGCGAACATCCGCGCGAACAGCTCGCCCGCGTCGTGGAACGGGGTCATCTCGAACAGCGACAGCCCGGGGACGCCGATGAAGTGCTTCTGCGGGCTCTGGCTGTGGGTGGGTCCGTAGCCGCGGTTGCCGCCCGACGGGCAGCGGACGACCAGCGGGATCGGCACCGGCCGGCCGTACATGGCGGTGGACTTGGCGGCGAAGTTCACGATCTGGTCGAAGGCGAGCGCGACGAAGTCGGCGAACATGATCTCGACGATCGCCTTGCGCCCGGCCAGGGCGAGCCCGGCCCCGACCCCGGCGATCGCGCCCTCGCTCAGCGGGGTGGACCGCACCCGGTCGCCGAACCGGGTGGACAGCCCCCGGGTGACCTTGAAGGCGCCGCCGTAGGGGTCGGAGACGTCCTCGCCGAGCAGGTGCACGTCCGGGTCGGTCTCCATCAGGTCGTGCAGGGCGTGGTTGAGGTGCTCGGAGACGCGGGTCACGGCCGCTCCCACGCCGACGGCGGCCGGGCGGTGACCTCGGCCGCGATCCGCTCGACCAGCTCGCGCCGCTCGCGGTCGATCCGCGCGAAGGACTCGGGGAACAGCCGGGCGTAGCGGTCGTACCAGTCGTGGGCGGCGGCCAGGGCGATCTCCTCGGGGGCGCGGGTGTCGTCGCCCTTGCTGTGCGGGCCGACCCGGTGGGTGGCGAACTCCACCACCAGCGGCCGCGAGTCCTGGCGGACCATGGCGACCAGCGGCGCCAGCTCGGTGCGGATCTCGCCGACCTCCAGGGACGTCACGCGGTGGTGCAGCACGTCGAAGGCGGCGGCGCGGGCGGCGACGCGGCCGGACATCTGCGCGGCCGTCGGGGTGGACTGGGCGATCCCGTTGTGCTCGACCACCACCAGCAGCGGGACCCGCCAGAGCTGGGCCATGTTGAGCGCCTCGTAGACCGCGCCCTCCCCCCAGGTGCCGTCGCCGATGTAGGCGCAGGCCAGCGCGCCGGTGCCCTTGAGGGCGAGCGCCACGCCGGTCGCCACCGGCAGGCTCTCGCCCTGGACCCCGGTGGAGAGGAAGCGCCGGTGGTAGACGTGCTGGCTGCCGCCGACGCCCGCGCAGAGCGCGCCCTCGCGGCCCATGATCTCCGCGAGCAGCCCGTACGGCTCGGCGTGCCTGGCCAGGAAGTGGCCGTGCCCCCGGTGGTTGCTGAGCACGAAGTCGTCGTCGCCGAGCAGCCGCGACAGCGCGACCGGGATGTACTCCTGGCCCAGGCAGGTGTGGGTGGTGCCGCTCAGCTCGCCCGCCTCGAAGAGCCTGAGGAGGGTGAGCTCGAAGTGCCGGATCAGCAGGAGGAGTTCCAGGTCCTCCGGCTCCGGCGGCGGTGGTTTTCTCCGTGCGCCCGAGGGCGTGGTGCCCGTGGGCGCGGGGACGGTGACGGTCACGTGGGCGCTCCTGGCGTCGGCGGCCGGACGACACGCTCGGCCGCGAAAATGGCATATCGGCATGGGAGCGCTCCCAGCGGAGCGTAGGAGTCGGCCCGGTCCGTGTCAATCAGGAAAGGGATCCCATTGAAAGGGTGTCGCGGGATAAATCGCCCTTAACTGCGGAAAAAACCATAACAACTAACATTCCGCACTCCTGACAGTTTGAAAACAATCCTGAAACCTTGACGGCATTCCCGGGCGATCCCTAGCCTTCCCCGTGGGAACGCTCCCACCAATCGCGGCCCGATCGGCCCGCGGAGTGCCCGGACCGGCACCCGTGCCGCCGAGCGCCCGCACCCCTCGGCGACGGGGACACCCGCGCCGCACCCGTCCTTTGAACACGTCCCCGGACCGGGCCGTCCGGTCCGGCGGCCCGTCATGGAAACCGCCCGGAAGGGCGGCTCCTCCCACTCCGCCGCCGGGGAACGCCGCACCGTTCCCCTTCCCCCTTGAGCACGGAGGTCTCAGGTGACGCACGCCAGTCTCTCGCCGGCCAAACAGGCGCTGCTGGCCCGGCGGCTGGGCGGCCGGGCCGTCGCCGCCGCCGTCCCGCCGCGCCCGCCGGACACCGTGCCGCCGCTGTCCCCCGCCCAGGAGCGGCTGTGGTTCCTGGAGCAGTACGCCCCCGGCACCGCCGCCTACACCGTGGCGTTCGCGGCCCGGCTGGAGGGCGAGATCGACGAGGACGCCCTCGCCGGGGCGCTCACCGACGTGGCCGCCCGGCACGAGAGCCTGCGCACCCGGCTGGTCACCACCGAGGACGGCGGGCCCGGCGTCGTGATCGACGAGACGCCCGCCGTGGAGCTGACCGTCACCGACGACCTCGCCGTGGTGGACCGGGAGACGGCCCGGCCCTTCGACCTCGCCCGCGGCCCGCTGCTGCGGGCGCTGCTGGTCCGGCTCGCCCCGCGCAACCACGTGCTGCTGCTCACCATGCACCACGCCGTCACCGACGGCTGGTCCTGCGACATCGTCATGGAGGAGCTGCTCGCCCTGCACGACGCCCGCCGCCGGGGCGGCGAGAGCGGCCTCGCGCCGGCGCCGCTCCAGTACGGCGACTACGCCTGCTGGCTGGCGGGCCGGGACCACGACCGCGAGATCGGCTACTGGCGGGAGAAGCTGGCCGACCTGCCACCGCTGGAACTGCCCGCCGACCGGCCCCGGCCCGCCGAGCAGCGCTGGGAGGGCGCCGTCCATGGCCTCGCGCTGGACCCCGAGCTCAGCGAGGCGGTCGCCGAGGTCGGCCGGGCGCGCGGGGCCACGCCGTACATGACGCTGCTGGCCGCCTTCCAGGTGCTGCTCGGCCGCTACGCCGGGCAGGAGGACTTCGCGGTCGGCTCCCCGGTCTCCGGGCGGAACCTGCCGGAGCTGGAGCGCGTGGTCGGCGTGTTCGTCAACTCGCTGCCGATGCGCGCCGACCTGGCGGGCGACCCCACGTTCGCCGAGCTCCTCGACCGGGTCAGGGAGACCGCGCTCGACGCCTACGCCCACCAGGACCTGCCGTTCGACCGGCTGGTCACCGAGCTGGCCGTGGAGCGCGACGTCAGCCGCTCACCGGTCTTCCAGGTGATGTTCGCGCTGCAGAACTACCGGTCCGCGCCGCTGCGCACCCCCGGGCTGACCATGTCAGCCTTCCCGGTCGAGACCTCGGCCAGCCGCTTCGACCTGGCGCTGTACCTGTTCGAGACCCCCGAGGGGCTGCGCGGCAACCTCACCTACAGCACCGCGCTGTTCCGTCCCGACACCGTCGAGCGGATGGCCGCCTGCTTCGAGATCCTGCTGCGGTCCGCCGCCGCCGATCCGGACACGAGGATCTCCGAGCTGGAGCTGCTCCCACCGGACGAGCGCCGCCGGGTCGAGCTGTTCGGCGGCTCGGCCCCCGCCGGGCCCGCCGGGGACGGCCTGCTGCACGAGGCCGTCTCCGCGCAGGCCGGACGCACCCCGGACGCCGTCGCCGTCGTCGCCGGGGACGTCTCGCTCACCTACGCGGAGCTGGAACGGCGCGCCGGCCACCTGGCCCACGCGCTGCGGCGGCTCGGCGTGGGCCCGGACGACCGGGTCGCGATCTGCCTGGAGCAGTCGGCCGACCTCGCGGTCGCGGTGCTCGGCGTGCTGAAGTCCGGGGCCGCCTACCTCCCGCTGGACCCCGAGCACCCCGCGGAACGGCTCGCCTACGTGCTGTCCGACGCCGGCGCGCGGGCGGTCGTCACCGTGCCGGAGCTGCGCGACCGCCTGCCCGGCGACCTGCCGACGGTCGATCCCGCCGACCCCGGCGGACCCGACCCCGGACCGGTGGACAGCGGCGTCACCCCCGGCGACCTGGCCTACGTCATCTACACCTCCGGCACCACCGGGCGGCCCAAGGGCGTGGCCGTGCAGCACCGGCAGGTCGCGGTCTACCTCGCCGGGGCGCGGGAAAGGCTGGAGGTGGAGCCGGGCGGGGTGTTCGCGCTGCTGCAGTCGCTCGCCTTCGACTTCGGCGTGACCGTCTTCTACCTGTGCCTGATGACCGGCGGCACGCTCCACCTCGTCCCGTCCCGTACGGCGGGGCCCGAGCTGGCCGCCTACCTCCGCGAGCACCGCGTCGGCCACCTGAAGATCACCCCGTCCCACCTGGCGGCGCTGCTGGCCGACACGCCCATGGACGAGCTGCTCCCCTCCGAGCTGCTGATCCTGGGCGGCGAGGCCGCGCCGCGCGCCTGGGCCGCCGAGCTGGCGGCGGCCGGGCGGTGCCGGGTGGTCAACCACTACGGCCCCACCGAGGCCACGGTCGGCGTCACCACCCACGCGGTCGAACCGGCCCGCGCCGCCGCGCCCGGCGCCGCCCACGGACCGTCCGCGGACGCCGGCTCCGGGACGGACGTGGTGGCCGGTACGGCGCTGCCGATCGGCTCGCCGCTGCCCGGGGCACGCGTCCGGGTGCTGGACGCGAACCTGCGACCCGTCCCGGTCGGCGTCCCCGGCGAGATCCACCTCGGCGGCGACCGGCTGGCCCGCGGCTACCTGGGACGGCCCGGCCTGACCGCCGACCGGTTCCTGCCCGACCCCGACGGCGGCCCCGGCGCCCGGATGTACCGGACCGGCGACCTCGGCCGCTGGCTGCCCACCGGCGACCTGGAGTTCCTCGGCCGCCGCGACCTCCAGGTGAAGATCCGCGGCTACCGGGTGGAGCTGTCGGAGGTGGAGGCGGTGCTCACCGGCTTCCCGGGTGTGGCGCACGCGGTCGTGGAGCTGCGGGGCGGGCGGCTGGTCGCCTACCTGGTGGCGGAGGTCGCCGGGGGCGCGGGGACCGGCGAAGCCGCCGGAGCCGCCGGGGCCGCCGATCCGGGTGGAACCGTGCCCGCCGGGGCGGCGGAGCTGCGCGCGTGGCTGGCCGACCGGCTCCCCGACCCCATGATCCCGGCCCGCTACGTGTGGCTGGACGAGCTGCCGCTGAAGTCCCACGGCAAGGTGGACCGGTCGCGGCTGCCCGACCCCGGGGCCGACGCCCCGGCCGCCGGGTTCGTCCCGCCCCGCACCCCGGCGGAGGAGACGGTCGCCGCGATCTGGGCGGACGTCCTGGAGCTGGAACGGGTCGGCGCGCTCGACGACTTCTTCGACCTGGGCGGCCACTCCCTGCTCGCGATGCGGGTCGTCGCCCGGTTGCGCCGGGAGGTCCCCGGGCGGCCGGTCACCGTACTGGAGCTGTTCAAGCACCGGACGGTCACCGACCTGGCCCGGCTGCTGGAGGCCGGCGACGACGGGCCGCGCGGCCTGCTGCACCGGCTCACCCCCGCCCGCGCCACGACCGCGACGCTGGTGTGCGTGCCGTTCGGCGGCGGCAGCGCGGTCGTCTACCAGCCGCTGGCCGACGCGCTGCCCGGTGACTGGGCGCTGTACTCCGTCGCGGTGCCCGGCCACGAACTGGGCGAGGAGGCCCGCCCCCTCGACGAGGTGGCACGCGGGTGCGCCGAGGAGATCCTCACCGGGGTCGAAGGACCGCTGGTGCTCTACGGCCACTGCGGCCTCGGGGTCATGCTCGTCGCCGAGATCGCCCGCATCCTCCAGGAGGCCGGCCGTCCCGTCGAGGCGATCTACCTCGGCGGGGTGTTCCCCTTCGCCAGGCCGGGCCGTGGCCTGGACCGGTTCGGCGACCTCATGGACCGGCTGACCTCCGACCAGGGCCGGATCAACGCGCTCGCCGCGGCCGGCCTGGACGTCGAGGAGTTCGAGCGAGACCAGCTCAAGCTGATCATCGCCAACCGCCGCAAGGGCACCCGTACGGCCGAGCGCTACTTCACCCGCCTGTTCGAGGAGGAGCGCGAGCCGCTGGCGGCGCCCGTCATCGCGGTCGTGGGGGAGCGGGACCCGGCCGCCGAGTTCTACCAGGAGCGCTACCTGGAGTGGCTGCGGCTGTCGGACACGGCCGCCTGCGTGGTGCTCGACGAGGCCGGGCACTTCTTCGTCAAGTACCGGGCCGCGGAGCTGGCCGACATCCTCA
Organism: Streptosporangium sandarakinum; assembly: GCF_050942225.1. NCBI lineage: Bacteria > Bacillati > Actinomycetota > Actinomycetes > Streptosporangiales > Streptosporangiaceae > Streptosporangium > Streptosporangium sandarakinum. The sequence continues at coordinate 5,959,511 of NZ_CP192034.1, read as the reverse complement.
CCGGCACCCACCGGGCCCTGGCCGAGGGGCGGGAGACGGCGCTGCGCCGTACGGAGGGGTCCACCTGGTGGCTGGAGGGCTTCCGCGGGCCGGCCGCCCCGGCGGAGGAGACCGGGTACGCGGGCGACGGCGACCTCAGGGACCTCGGCGGCCCCGGCGGCACGGACGCGGCCGGCGGACCCGGCGCGGCCCCCGGGCGGGGACCGGGGGACCGCGGGCCCGCGCTGCGCCTCGTCCACGGCGAGGGCGCCGGAGCCGCCGGAGCCGCCGGAGCCGCACAGCGGTCGCCGCGGCCCAGCATGCGGCGGTTCCTGCTGGTCGCGGTCGGGCAGCTCGTGTCGATCACCGGGTCGGCGCTGACCGAGTTCGCCATCCCGATCTGGATCTACCTCACCACCGGCTCGCTGGCGAAGTTCGCGCTGTTCGCGGTGCTGGGACTGGTGCCCGGCATGCTGGTGGCGCCGCTCGCCGGGGCCATCGTCGACCGCCACGACCGGCGGAAGGTCATGCTCGGCGGCGACATCGCCGCCGGCGGGACCCAGCTCATCCTGGGCGTCCTGCTGTGGACCGGCAACCTGCAGGTCTGGCACATCTACCCGCTGCTGGCCTGCCTGTCGGTCGCGCTGACCTTCCAGCGCTTCGCCTACGGCTCGGCGATCCCGCAGCTCGTCCCCAAGCGGTTCCTCGGCCACGCCAACGGCGTCGTGCAGATGGCCACCGGCACCGCCCAGCTCGTCGTGCCGCTGATCGCGACCGGCCTGATGGCGGTCATCGGCCTCGGCGGCATCCTCGCCATCGACGTGGTCAGCTACGTGATCGCCACGGGCGTCCTGCTGTTCGTCCGGTTCCCCGCGGGCATGCCGTGGCGCCGCCGCGAGAGCGTCATGGCCGAGATGGCGAACGGCGTCCGCCACTCGTGGGGCAACCCCGGTTTCCGCGGCATGCTGCTGTTCTTCGCGGTGCTCAACGTCTTCCTGTCGCCGCTGTTCCTGATGATCTCCCCGCTGGTGCTGTCGTTCGCCGGGCTCGACGACGTCGGCCGGGTCTCGTTCTTCGGCGGCCTCGGGGTCTTCCTCGGCGGGTTCGCGATGACCGCCTGGGGCGGCCCGCGCCGTCGGCGGCTGCGCGGCGTGCTGCTGGCCACGCTCGCCCTGTCGGTGTTCTGCGTGCTCACCGGCCTGCGGGCGAGCCTGCCGCTGATCGCGGCCGGCGCGTTCGGCATGTCGCTCTGCCTGACCCTGCTCAACGGCGTCTACGCCACGATCATCCAGGTCAAGGTGCCCCAGCGGTTCCACGGCCGGGTCATCGCGCTCAACACCCTCGTCGCCTGGTCCACGCTGCCCATCGGTTTCGGCCTCGTCGCGCCGTACGCCGGGCAGGTGTTCGAGCCGCTGCTGGCGCCCGGCGGGCCGCTCGCGGGCACCGTCGGCGCGCTGATCGGCACCGGCGAGGGCCGCGGCATCGGGTTCATGTACGCCTGCTTCGGCCTGGCCATCGCGGCCGTCGCGCTGACCGCGATGCGGGTGCGGGTGCTGGCGCGGTTCGACACCGACGTGCCGGACGCGCTCCCCGACGACCTGGTCGGGTTCGAGGCGGTGCGGAGCCGTGCCCGCGCCGCCGGAAACACCGCCGGAAACACCGCCGGAAGCGCCGCCGGGACGGACCCCGGCGCGGGCTCCGGTACGGCCACCGGTGCGGGTTCCGTGCCGGACGCCGAGAGGGACACCGCGGACACTGCGAACACCGCGGACGCCGCCGCGTCGGACACCGAGAAGACGGAGAAGAAGGAAGAAGAGGTCATCGCATGAGTTTCCTCGTGGTGCTGAACGATGAGGAGCAGTACTCCGTCTGGCCCGCCGGCCGGGAGCTGCCCGACGGCTGGCGGGCCGAGGGGTTCGAGGGGCCGAGGGAGGACTGCCTCGCCCACATCGAGAAGGTGTGGACGGACATGCGCCCGCTCAGCCTCCGGCGGGCACGGGCATGACCGCCCGGGACACCGCCGCCGGGGACGCGGGGGGCCTCGCGGACGCCGCTCTCGCCGCCCGGCTGGCCCGGATGATCTCCGACGCCTGCGACGGCCGGGTCACGCCCGCGGAGGTCCTCGCCACCGGCGCGTCCCCCGGCGCCTCGCTGTCCGCGCTCGGCGTCACCTCGCTCGCGCTGCTGCGCCTCATCGACGCGGTGGAGGAGGAGTTCGACGTCGTCCTCGACCTCGGCGGCGGCGCCGCCCACCTCGACAGCTTCCCGCTGCTGGTCGGCCACGTGGCCGAGGGGACGCGGTGAGAGCGGCGGGCGCGCCGGCCGTACCGGTCCCGGGGACGGTTCCGGAGATGCTGCGCCTGCGCGCGGCCCAGGACCCGGACCGGGAGGCGCTGGCCGTCGAGGGCGGCGGGTCGATGACGTTCGCCGAGTGGGACCGCCGCGCGGACGCCGTCGCGCACGGCCTCCTCGACCGGGGGGTACGGCACGGCGACCGGGTCGGGCTGCTGTTCGGCGGCTGGGACTGGGTGGACTTCGCCGTCGCCTACTGCGCGGTCCAGCGGGCCGGGGCGGTCGCCGTGCCGCTGTCGGAACGCCTCGCGCCCGCCGAGGTCCGGCACATGCTCGGGCACTGCGCGGCCTCGGCCGTCGTGACCGGCCGCGACCTCACGCCGCCGCCGGGCGACCACCGCGTCCTCCGGCCGGCGGAACTGGAGGGGGACGCGGCCGGGCCGGTGGACGTGAAGGTCGGGCCGCGGGATCTCGCCCAGATCCTCTACACCTCCGGCACCACCGGCCTGCCCAAGGGCGTGGCCGCCAGCCACGCCAACCTGGCCCACGGCTGCGAGACCCGGCCCAACCGCCGCAGGTTCGGGCACTCGCGCCACCTGCTGCACGCATTCCCGATCGGCACCAACGCCGGGCAGACCATGCTGCTCAACGCCCTCGACGCCCGCCCGGCGGTGCTGACCCTCGGCCGGTTCACCCCGGGCCGGTTCACCCGGCTGATCGAGACCCACCGGGTCGGCACCGTGTTCGTCGTCCCGGCGATGGCGATCGAGCTGCTCAACGCCGGCCTGCACACCCGCCGCGACCTGTCGAGCGTCGTGCTGCTGGGGTCGGCCGCCTCGGCCCTGCCCCCGGCGGTGGCGGCGCGGCTGGCGGAGGCGTTCCCCAACGCCACGATCACGAACTACTACACCTCCACCGAGGCCGCGCCCGCCCAGACCATCATGATCTACGATCCGTCCCGGCCCGGGGCGCTGGGCAGGCCCGCGTTCGGCGGCTCGCTGCGGATCGCCGGCCCGGACGGCGAGCCGCTGCCGCCGGGGGAGGCCGGCGAGGTCTGGATGCGCTCGCCCACCGCGCCCCGCGCCTACTACCGCGACGAGCGGGCCGACGCCGAGGCGTTCCGCGACGGCTGGGTGCGGATGGGCGACCTCGGCCGCCTCGACGCCGACGGCTACCTCCACCTCCTGGACCGGGAGAGCGACGTGGTCAAGTCGGGCGCGTTCAAGGTCTCGACCCTCCAGGTGGAGGCCGCGCTCTACGAGCACCCGGACGTCGCGGAGGCCGCGGTGGTCGGCCTGCCGCACCCGGTGCTCGGCACCGCGATCGCCGCGGCCGTCGTCCCGCGCTCCGGCGGGCTCACCGGCAGCGGGCTGCGCGCCTTCCTGACGGAACGCCTGGCCGGGCACGAGATCCCCGAACGGGTGCTCGTCGTCGACACCCTGCCCAGGAACCAGTCAGGAAAAGTCATCAAAAGGGAGTTGCGGGGGCTGTTCGACACCGCCGCGACCGCTCGCACGGAAGGCAAGTCATGACGGCATCCCTGGTCGACGAATGGGACCGGGCGTCCCTGGCACAGCACGGCATGTGGGTCACCGAGCGCGCGGGCGCCGGCGGCCGGGTCTACGCCATGCCCCTCGCCGTCCGGCTGAACGGGCCGCTGGACGTGGACGCGATGCTCGCCGCCTGCGCCGCGGTCGCCGCCCGCCACCCCGTGCTGGCCGCGGCCATGACCGAGCGGGAAGGGTTGCTGCGCCTGCTCCCCGGCCGGACGCCCCCGCCGGCCCGCTTCACGGACCTGACCGGCGGCGCCGGGACCGCCGAGACCACCGGGACCATCAGGACCATCAGGACCACTGAGACCGCCGACGCCGCCGAGGTCGTCGATGCCGCCGCGGCGGAGCTGGTCGAGGCCGAGATCGCCCGGCCCTTCGACCTGGAGGCCGGCCCGCCGGCCCGGTTCACCCTGGCCCGGCTCGCGCCCGAACGGCACCTGCTGCTGCTCGTCGCCCACCACGCCGTCTTCGACGGCATGTCCAAGGACGTCGTGCTGGCCGACCTGGCCGCCGCCTACGGCGGGCGCGCCCTCGCGCCCCTGGCCGTGCCGTACGGCGAGGCCGCCCGCGCCGAGCAGGACCGGGTGGACGCCGGGCTCGCCGCGGCCGCGGAGTTCTGGCGGGAACGGTGGCACGACGACCGGGAGGTCCTGCTGCCCGGCCTGGTGGCCCCGTCGCTGCGCGCCGCCCCCGGTGAGACGGCCGGCCTCGACGCCGCCGCGCTCGGCTCCGGCCTCGCCGCCGTCGCCGAGGGGCTGGGCGTCACCCGCTTCGAGGCGCTGATGACCGCCCTGCACGTGCTGCTGCACGCCTACGGCAACGAGCGGGTCGCGGTCGCGGCGGACCTGTCCACCCGGACGGAGGGGACCCGCGACCACGTGGGGCCGTTCGTCAACGAGCTTCCCGTGGTGTCCGCGCCGCACGGCACGTTCGCCTCCTTCGCCCGGGAGACGCGCGAGGAGCTGCGGGCCGTCTACCTGCACCGGGAGGTGCCGCTGGCCCGTGCCCTGGGCGGGATCAGCCCGCGCAGCGCCCTCACCCCCGTCTCGGTCAGCTACCGCCGCCGCACCGGCCCCGCCCCCGCCTTCGACGGCCTGGACGCCTCGGTGGACTGGGCGATGTTCAACGGCGCGGTCCGCAACACCCTGCACCTGCAGGTGGTGGACGCCCCCGAGGGTCTTTCGGCGCGGCTGCTGTTCAACCCCCGGGCCATCGGCCGGGCCGGATGCGAGAGCGTCGCGGCGGACCTCGTCGCCCTGCTGCGCGGCGCCGCGGCCCGGCCCGACGCCCCGCTCGGCGAGCTGCCGCTGCCGCCCCGGGTACAGGGCCCCGCCGTCGCGGCCCCGGCGGTCCCCGACCCCGCCGGGAAGGCGGCCGACGGGGAGACGGCGGCCGGGGCGGCGGGCACGGACTCCACCGCGGGCTCCGACGACACGGCGGGCTCCGACGCCACCGGCTCCGGGGCCGGCCCGGACGCCACCGGCTCCGGGGCCGGCCCGGACGCCACCGGCTCCGGGGGCGGCCCGGACTCCACCGCGGAGATCACCGCCGAGGTCACCGCGATCTGGCGCGAACTGCTGGGCGTGGACGAGATCGAGCCGGACGACGACCTGTTCGACCTGGGCGGTCACTCCCTGACCATCACGCAGATCATCTCCCGGGTCCGCGACCGGTACGGCGTCGAGCTGTCCTTCGAGCTGTTCATCGACACCCCGACCGTCGCCGGCGTGACCGGTGAGATCGCCGGGTCCCGATGACGGACGCCCCCGCCGCCCGGCGGGCGTCCGTGTCGGTCGAGTTCGCCGGCGCCCGCGGTGGCGAGGCCCCGCTCACCTGGGGGCAACAGGCGTTCTGGCGGCTGACCCGGTGGCTGGACGACGGCGACCCGTACTTCAACATGCCCTGGACGCTGCCCGTCCCCGGCCGGCACGACCTCGACGCGGTCCTCGCCGCGCTGCGCGGGCTCGTCGAGCGGCACGAGACGCTCCGCACGACCTGCGCGCAGACCCCCGCCGGGCCCGTGCAGCGGGTGGCCCGGCGGGGCCGGCTGACGGTCGAGGTGGCCGAGGCCGGGCAGGCCAGGCCGCTCGCCGTGGCCGCGGAGGTCGCCGCGGAGCTGGCCGCCACCGGGTTCGACTACGCCGCCGAGCCGCCGCTGCGCTGCGTCGTCGTGACCGGCGACGGGCGGCCCCGGGCGATGGCCTTCGCCCTGTCCCACCTCGCGGTGGACGCCTGGACGCTGGACATCCTCGCCGCCGACTGGAAGGCGCTGCTCGCCGGGCGGGAGCTGCCCGCCCCCGTCTGGCAGCCGCTCGACCAGGCCGCGTTCGAACGCGAAGGGGCCGGCGCCGCGCGCGGAGCCAGGGCGCTGCGGCACTGGCGGGCGGAGCTGGGGACGGTGCCCCTCACGCTGTTCGACTTCCCCGGCGTCACCCCGGAGGAGCCGCGGTTCGTCCGGATCGGCATGGAGTCGGCCGCCGTCGCCGCGGCGGCCGAGACGCTGGCGGAACGCTGGTCGGTCAGCACCGCCAGCGTGCTGACCACGGCGAGCGCCGTTCTGCTGTCGGCGCTGACCGGGCACCGCCGGGTGGCCATGCAGCTCATCGTCGCCAACCGGCACGACCCCAGGACCGGCGTCATGGCGGGCACCGCCGTACAGGACGGGTTGTTCGTCCTCGACCTGTCCGGCGGGACCTTCGCCGACGCGGCGCGGGCCGGGCACGGGCGGGCGCTGACCGCCTACCGGAACGCGCACTACGACCCGTTCGCGATGATGGCGCTGCGCGAGGAGATCGGCCGGGAGCGCGGCGGGACCGTGGACCTGTCGGCCTACTTCAACGACGCGCGGTCCATCGGCCACTGGCCCAACCTGCCCCGGGTGGAGCCGCCCGGCGATCCCGCGGCGATCGCCGCGCTCACCGGGCGGACCCGGACCTTCCTCGTCGGCGCGTGGCACGAGGTGGACGCGACGGTGTTCTTCTCCACCACCTCCGCCACCCACACCTGTGGTCTCCACCTGCTGGTCGACACCGCCCGCCTGCCCCGGTCCACCGCCCACGCGCTGCTGCTGGGGATGGAGACCCTGCTGGTGAGCGGCGTGGCCGGGGACGTGCCGCTCGACGCGGTCGCGGAGCTGTGCGGGATCACCCCGGTCATCCGGCCCGGTGGGAGCGGCCCGGGATCACCCGGAACGACCGGCGGGGACGCGGAGGCCGTACGTATGAAGGCCGTACCCGTGGAGGGCGCGCCGGTGGAGGGCGGGGCCGCCGGGAGGGCCGCCGAGGACGTGACCGCCGGGGGAGGCGTCCGATGACCGCCGCGGACGACCGGCGGGCCGAGCTGCTCGGCCGCCTGGCCGCGCTGCCGCCCGAACGCCGCCGCGCCCTGCTCGCGCACGCCCGCGGACGGGCCGCCGGGGACGTCCCGGGCACGGCGGGCGAGGCGGGCGAGGCGGGGACGGCTGCCGGGAGTGGCGCCGGGACGGAGGAGTGGCCGCTGTCGTTCGGGCAGGAGCGGCTGTGGTTCCTCAGCCGCTTCGACCCGGCCGACACCGCCTACCACACCCCCTGGTGCGTACGGCTGCGCGGCCCGGTGGACGCCGAGGGGCTCGCCGCCGCCTTCACCCGGGTGACCGGGCGGCACGACGTGCTGCGCACCCGCTTCCGCCTGGCCGGGGACCGTCCCGTGCAGGTCGTCGTGCCCGCCGCGCCCGTCACCGTGGAGCGCGCCGACGTCGCCGGCGACCCCGCGCCCGCCGTCCTGGAGTTCGTCAACCGGCCCTTCGACCTGGAGAACGGCCCGCCGCTGCGGGTGGCGCTGCTGCGCCTGGCCGACCAGGAGTCCCTGCTCTGCATCGTCCTGCACCACATCGTGGTGGACGGCTGGTCGCTGGACGTCCTCATGCGGGAGCTCGCCGAGTGCTACGCCGCGCACCGTGAGGGACGCGAGCCGGTCCTGGCCGACCTGCCCGTGCGGTACACCGAGGCCGTGGCCGAGGAGCGGCGCCGGGCCGGGGACGACGACGGCGCCCACCTGGCGTACTGGACGCGGACGCTCACCGGCGTGCCCGTCCTCGACCTGCCCGCCGACCGTCCCCGCCCCCCGCGCTGGACCGGCCGGGGCGGGCGGGTGGAGCTGGCCGTACCCGACGAGGCGGTCTCCCGGCTGGAGGAGATCGCGAAGAGGCGGCGCTGCACCCTGTTCATGGCCCTGCTCGCCGCCTACCAGGCGACCCTCGGGGCGGCCGCCGGGCAGGAGGACCTGTGCGTCGGGGTGCCGGTCGCCGGGCGGAACCGTACCGAGCTGGAGCCGCTGATCGGCTACTTCGCCACGACCCTGGTGCTGCGCGCCGACCTGTCGGGAGACCCGACCTTCGAGGAGCTGCTCGGCCGCACCCGCAGGGCGGTGTTCACCGGCATGCAGCACGCCGAGGTGCCCTTCGAGCGGATCCTCGGCGCGCTGCGCCTGCCCCGCGACCTGAGCCGGCCGCCGCTCTTCCAGGCGATGTTCAACCTGCACAACCTGCCCAAGGACGACCTGCTGCGGACCTCCATGGCCGACCTCGACGTCGAGGTCCACCCGGTTCCGGCGGCGGGCCGTACCAAGGCCGAGGTCTCGGTGGACGCCTGGCGCGGGCCCGAGGGCCTGGGCGGCGTCCTCGACTACAACAGCGACGTCTTCTCCGCCGGGACCGCGCGGCGGCTGGCCGGGGCCTTCACCGAGCTGGTGGAGCGCGCCGGGGCCGACCCGGGACTCCGGCTGTCCGACCTGAAAGGCATCCGACCGTGACGACGACGGCGATGACATCGACGACCGCACCACCGACGGCACCACCGACGGCACCACCGACGGCACCACCGACGGGAACGGCGCCGGAGACGGGGCCGGTGACGCTGCCGGGGCCGGTCCCGCACCGGCCGGCGGCCCCCGAGGCGGTGGCGGTCACCGGGACCGGCGGCGCGCTGACCTACCGCGAGCTGTGCCGGAGGGTGGACGACCTGGCGGCGGTGCTGCGCGGGTACGGCGTCGGCCCGGAGTCCCTCGTCGGGCTGTGCATGGAGCGCACGCCCGGGATGGTGGTCGCGCTCCTGGCGGTCTGGGCGGCCGGCGGCGCGTACGTCCCGCTCGACCCGTCCTTCCCCGCCGACCGGCTCCGGATGGTCCGCGAGGACGCCGGGATCGACCTGGTGCTGACCCAGGACGGGGTGGACCGCGACCTGCTGTGCGGCGTGCCCCGCGTGCTGCGGCTCGGGTGGGACGGCGCCGCCCCGGCGGACGCCCGCCGCGCCGTCCCGGCCGCCGGGGACGACCCCGCGCCGCCGGGCGCCCTGGCGTACCTGATCTACACCTCCGGCTCCACCGGCCGGCCCAAGGGCGTGGCGGTCCCGCGCGAGGCGGTGACGAACCTGCTCGCCTCGTTCGCTGGCCTGCTCGGCCTCACCCCGGCCGACCGCTGGCTGGCCGTCACCACCCTGTCGTTCGACATCTCGGTGCTGGAGCTGCTGCTGCCGCTGTCCCTCGGGGCCCGGGTGGTGCTGGCCACCGCCCGGGAGGCGGCCGACGGCCGGGCGCTGCGGGAGCTGGCGGTCGCCGAGGGGGTCACGGTCATGCAGGCCACCCCCGCGACCTGGCGGATCCTGCTGGAGGCCGGCGGCGTCCCCGGGACCGTACGGACCCGGCTGTGCGGCGGGGAGGCCTTGCCGCGCGACCTGGCCGACGCGCTGCTGGCCGGCGACGCCCGCCTGTGGAACGTCTACGGGCCCACGGAGACCACCGTGTGGTCCGCCGCCGGAGGAGTCCGGCCCGCTCCGGCCCCGGTCGACCTGGGCGAGGCGATCGCCGAGACGTCGCTGTACGTCCTGGACGACGCCGGCCTGCCGGTGCCCGACGGCGAGGTGGGCGAGCTGCACATCGGCGGGACGGGCGTGGCGCGCGGCTACCACGGCATGCCCGCCCGGACCGCGGACCGCTTCCGGCCCGACCCCTGGTCCGGCCGGCCCGGGGCGCGCATGTACGGCACCGGCGACCTCGTCCGCCTCGCCCCCGGCGGGCGCCTGGAGTATCTCGGCCGGGCCGACCAGCAGGTCAAGATCCGCGGGTTCCGGATCGAGCTCGGCGAGATCGAGACGGCGCTGCGCGCCGCCCCGGAGGTACGGCAGGCCGCGGCGGGCGTGTGGACCGGACCCGACGGCTCACCCCGGCTGGTGGCCTACGTGGTCCCCGCCGAGCCCGGTGGGCCCGCCGGAGACGAGCCTCCCACCGGGCCCGGCACGGTGGCGGGCGAGCCTTCCACCGGGCCCGGCGCGGTGGCGGGCGAGCCGCACGCCCACGGGGAGCCGGCGCCGCCCGCGCCCGCGGACCTGTGGCCGGGGCTGCGTGAGCGGCTCCGCCGGAGCCTGCCGGAGTACATGGTCCCCGCCCACCTCGTGACGCTCACGGCCCTGCCGCTCACCCCCAACGGCAAGCTCGACCGGGCGGCGCTGCCGCCGCCGGAGGCCGCGCCCGCCAGGACCGCCGCCTACCGGGCCCCGGGCACGGCCGTGGAGGACGAGCTGGCCGGGATGTGGGCCGAGGTGCTGGGTATCGACGAGCCCGTCGGCGTGGACGACGACTTCTTCGAGCTCGGCGGGCACTCGCTGACCGCGGCCCAGATCATCGCCCGTGTCCAGGCCCGCTACGGCGCCGCCGTGCCGATCGTGGCGTTCTTCGAGAACCCCACCGTCGCCGGGCTCGCCGGGGAGCTGGAACGCCTCGACGACGACCTCGACCTGTCCGAGATCGCCGCGCTGCGCGACGAGCTCGACGGCCTCGACGCCGACGAGCTGGCCGCCGTCCTCGACGAACTGGCCCCGGGCGCATGAGGGCCCCGCTGTCCCCGGCGCAGGAACGGCTGTGGCTCCTGCAGCGCCTCGACCCGGGAAACGCCGCCTACACCATGTACCTGACGCGCCGCCTGCGCGGCCCGCTCGACGAGGACGCCCTCACCCGGGCGCTCACCGACGTCCTGACCAGGCACGAGAGCCTGCGCACCCGGTTCGCCGAGGAGGACGGCGTGCCGTGGGCCGTCCTCGACCCCGCCCCGCCGCCCGTCGAGTGGATCGGCCCGGTGGACGACGGGGAGGCCCGCCGCCTGGCGGCGGAGCGGATCGACACGCCGTTCGGCCTCGCCGCCGGGCCGCCGGTGCGGGCCGCGGTGATCCGCGTCGCCGGGGGCGATCACCTGCTGTGCGTCACGATGCACCACATCGTCGCCGACGGGTGGTCGCTGAACGTCATCCTCGACGACCTCGCCGAGTGCTACACCGCGCGGGCCCGCGGCGCCGAGCCGGCCCTGCGCCCGCTGCCGGTCCAGGCCGGCGACTACGGGCGCTGGCAGCGCCGCCGGGCGGGACGGGCCGAGCCGTACTGGCTGGAAAGGCTGGCCGACCCGCCCGCGACCGAGCTGCCGTTCCGCCGCGACGGCGGCGCGACCGGGCTGGGGGAGGCACACCGCGTCACGGTCGCGCCCGCGACGGTCCGCGCGCTGGAGGACCTGGCCAGGGCCGGGCGCACCACCCTGTTCACCGTGCTGGCCGCGGCCTACCAGGTCCTGCTGTCCCGGCACAGCGGGCAGCGGGACGTCCTGGTCGGCAGCGTCGTCGCCGGCCGGGAACGGGTCGAGCTGGAGCCGATGGTGGGATATGTCGCCCAGACGGTGCTGCTCCGCGGCGACCTGGGCGGGGACCCGACGTTCGCCGACCTCGTCGGCCGGGCCCGCGGCGACGTCCTGGGCGCGCTGGGCAACCCCGCCGTGCCGTTCGAGAAGCTCAGCCACCCGGCGGACACGCTGCTGCGCACCATGTTCATCCTGCACAGCCAGGACGCCGGCCCGCGCCGGTCGTTCGGCGGCCTGGAGGTGTCCCACGTCGACGTCGGGCTGCGGCGCGTCAAGAACGACCTGCTCGTCGAGGCGTGGCGGGACGGCGACGGCGACGGCTCCGGCGGGCTCAGCGTGTCCTTCTTCTACGACACCGGGCTGTTCGAGGCCGCGGAGATCGGCCGCCTCGCCGGGCGGTTCGCGCGGCTGCTGGAGTCGGCCGCCGCCTCACCGGGCACCCCGGTATCCGCGCTGCGGATCTGGACGGACGACGACGAGGCCGGGCTGCGCCGCCCGGACGCCGGACCGGCCCTCCCGGACGTTGGACCGGCCCTCCCCGAGGCGGCATCGGCCCTCTCCGGTCTCGGATCGGCGCTCCCCGACATGGGAACGGCCCTGCCCGGCGCCGGACCGGCACTCCCCGGCGGGGACGGCCCGCGGACGGTGCCGGAGATGGTCGCCGAGGCCGCCCGGCGGGCGCCCGGCGCCGTCGCGGTGGTCTGCGGCGGGGAGCGGGTCACCTACGGCGAACTGCTGGCCCGCGCCGACGCGCTCGCCGCCGCCCTCCGCGACGGCGGGGTGCGGCCGGGCGACGTCGTCGGCGTCCGCCTGCCCCGCTCGCCGGAGGCGATCGCCGCGCTGCTCGCCGTGTGGCGGGCCGGGGCCGCCTACCTCCCGTTCGACCCCGACGTGCCGGACGAGCGGCTGGCCTTCGCGCTGGCCGACGCCTCGGCCACCCACCTGGTCACCCGGCGCGCGGCGCCCGCGGGCCTCATCGCCGTAGACCCGTCACCGGCGCCTCCGGGCCTCATCGCCGTCGATCCGTCATCGGCGGACCCGGGAGCGGCCGGACCCACGGGCCGGGGGACGGCCGACGGCGCGGGCACGCGACCGGAGGGTGCGGGACGTGAGGCTCCCGGAGGGCTCCCCGCCGGGGTGGCGCCCGGGGACGCCGCCTACGTCATCACCACCTCCGGCTCCACCGGCGTGCCCAAGGGCGTGCTGGTCGAGCACGGCGCGCTCGCCGCGCGGGTGCGGTGGATGCGCGCGGACTACGGGCTCACCCCCGCCGACCGCGTCGTCCAGTTCGCCTCGCTCAGCTTCGACGCGCACGTCGAGGAGGTCTTCCCGGCCCTGGCCGCCGGAGCCACCCTGCTGCTTCTGCCCGACGGCGCGGCGACCCTGCCCGACGTGCTGGCCTCCCCCGAGGGCGGCCGGGTCACCGTACTGGACCTGCCGACCGCCTACTGGCACTCGCTGACCGAGGACCTCGCGGAGATCTCCTGGCCGCCCGCGCTGCGGCTGGTGATCCTCGGCGGCGAGCAGGTCGCGGCGACGGCCGTTGCGCGCTGGCGCGACCGGTTCGGCGACGCCGTACGGCTCGTCAACACCTACGGCCCGACCGAGGCCACGGTGATCGCCACCGCCTGCGACCTCGGGGCGGACGCGGCGGCGGGCCGCCCGCCGATCGGCCGCCCGATCGGCGCGACCACGGCGTACGTGCTCGGCGACGGGGAGAGCCGCTGCCCGCGGGGGTGGCCGGGGAGCTGGCGGTCGGCGGGGCGGGGTGGCGCGCGGCTACCTCGGCCGGCCCGCCCTCACCGCCGCCGCCTTCGTGCCCGATCCCGGCGGCCGGCCCGGGGCGCGCCGCTACCGCACCGGCGACCGGGTGCGCCGCCGCCTGGACGGGCGGCTGGAGTTCCTCGGGCGGCTGGACGGCCAGCTCAAGGTGCGGGGCTTCCGGATCGAGCCGGGTGAGGTGGAGAGCCGCCTGCTGTCCTGCCCCGGCGTGGGGCAGGCGTTCGTCACCGCGCGGGGCGGGGAGCTCGTCGCCTACGTCACCGGCGCCGCGGACCCGGCGGACCTTCGCGCCCGCCTGGAGCGGGTGCTCCCGCGCCAGTTCGTCCCGACGGCCTGGGTGCGGCTCGACGCCCTGCCGCTCACCCCGGGCGGCAAGGTGGACCGGGCCGCGCTCCCCGCGCCGCAGGCCGTCCCGGACGCCGGACGGGTCCTCCCGCGGACCGACGGTGAGCGGCTGGTGGCCTCGATCTGGGAGGAGCTGCTCGGCACGGGCCCGGTCGGCGCCTTCGACGACTTCTTCGCCCTCGGCGGCCACTCGCTGCTGGCCACCCGGGTGGCCGCCCGGATCAGGCGGGCCACCGGCGTCGAGGTGCCGATCAAGACGATCTTCGCCGGGAGCACGGTCGCGGCCCTGGCCGAGGAGGTGGAGCGGCTGCTGGTCGAGGAGCTGGCCGCGCTGAGCGAGGAGGAGGCCGAGGCGCTGCTCGCCGGGGCCGAGGAGCCCTGACCGCCGGGGCCAAGCCCTGCTCGCCCGGGCCGAGGAGCTCTGACCGCCGGGACCGGCGGCCCGCGACGGGCGTGGGCCGCCGAGGGGACGCCGGGCCGCCCCCGGCGCCGGAACGGGTCAGGTAAATGACCTCTGACCTGCGCTTACTCCCTCCGGGAGGGGGAATTGAGCCCATGATCCGGCGTGTCCGGCCGGGTCGCGGGACGGGCGCCGCCGGAGGCGCCACGCCGTCCGGTTCGGCGAGAGGGGGCGCACCGGTGAACGATCCCGACGGTGTCTACAACGCCCGCGAGCACGGGCTGACGGGCGACGGCGTCACCAACGACCAGCCCGCACTGGCCGCGCTGGTCGACCGGGTCGGGGCGGCCTGCGCGGCCGACGGGCGGGCGCGCACCATCCACTGCCCGCCCGGCGTGTACTCGATCCAGGACGCCGGCACCGTCTGGCGCAGCGGGGTGTCCCTCGTCGGCTCCGGGGCGGGCGCGACCCGCTTCGTGCTGTCCAACCCCGGCAACCCGGGCACCGCGGTGCCGCTGGCCTTCTTCACCGCGCTCCAGCACGGCGCGGGCCCCGGCAACCACATCGCCGACTGCACCTTCGCCGACTTCGAGATCGACGGCTCCGGCGTGAGCGCGGACCCGTACAACGTGCTGGCCAAGGGGCTGGGCCTGCAGTACGTGCTCCGCGGCCGGTTCCGCGACCTGTACATCCACGACACCGCCGCCTCCGGGCTGGGCTGCGACTTCCTTCAGGACACGGTGGTGCAGGGCGTCATCGCGCTGCGCTGCGGGCGGCTGGACACCGGCACGCAGATCGGCGGCGCCGGGCTGGGCATCGGAATCGGCGGCTGGGGCGGGGTGGAGCGGCTGACCATCAGCGGCTGCACCGCCGTCGGCAACGGCACCAACGGCATCTTCCTGGAGCTGCAGAACGCGGCGTGGACCCCGCCGCGCGGCATCCGCATCACCAACTGCCACGCCGAGGACAACCGGTACGGCATCTCCGACTGGGGCGCCGAGGGGCTGGTGGTCGCCGCCTGCGTCATGATCGGCAACCACGAGGCCGGGTTCGACGTCTCCGGCCTGGGCACCACCGGCGTCCCCGGCCGGGGCGGGATCGTCACCGGCTGCGTCATCGACGCCAACGTCCGGGACGGCGTCAGCGTCGGCAACACCCCCGGCCGCTACACCGTCACCGGCAACCGGATCAGCCGCAACGGCCGCTACGGCTACCGCGAGTACAACACCCCCGGCACCTCCGCCTTCGCCTCCGCGTCCACCGCCGACTCCGCCTCGGTCGGGATGGTCCTCGACGGCAACGACATCTGGTGCAACGCCCTCGACGGCATCCGGATCGACAGCCCCGTCGCCGACGCCACCGTCCTCGGCAACCGGATTCGCGACAACGGCGTGCAGCGGGCCCCGGCCGCGGAGGGCGGGGGCCCGTCCGTCACCTACACCGCCACGGCCATGACCGACACCTCGGCCCGCTGGGAGCCCGGCGGCCACCTCGGCAAGATCCTCACGGTCGGCGCCGACATGGCGATCGTGACGGGCAACACCGCCACCGAGCTGACGCTGGCCCCCTGGCGTCCCGGCGCGACCTCGGCGTGGCGGGACGAGCCGCCCGGGGCGGGCACGCCGTACCGGCTGCCGGAGCCACCGGAGGTCCGGGCGGGCATCACGCTGAACGCCGAGGCCCGCGACTACACCATCCGCGCCAACCGGATCTGGGACGGCGGGCGGCCGGGGACCCAGACCCACGGCCTGTGGATCACCGGTTCCGGGGGATGCGTGTCCGGCCGGGTGGTGGACAACGACCTGGAGGGCAACGCCGTCGCCGCGACCCGTTTCGACATCGGTCCCGAGGGCGGGGAGTGGGCGCGCAACCGCGACGTCTCCCGGTCAGCCTGACCGCCTCGCGGCGGGGGCTGTTGCGGGAGAGGAGGGCGGCGTAACATCCGAGCACCCCTCATGTTGAGGGCGCCCGGTCGTGATCGCGAGGTGCGAGCCGTATGAGCGCTGTCCAACCCGTCCCCGAGGTCCCGGCCGCGCTCGCCGAGCCGGTACGCAGGGTCGGGCCGTGGTGGGTCGCCGGCATCTCGCTGGCCAACCTCGCTCTCTGGATGGGCTACTCCGGGCCGCTCCAGATGCTGCTGCCCATGCAGATGGCGCAGGTCGCGCCGGACGGCAAGGAGACGGCGCTGGCGCTGGTCACCGGCGTCGGAGCCGCGGTGGCGATGCTGTTCAACCCGGTCGCCGGGGCGCTGTCCGACCGTACGACCGGGCGGTTCGGCCGCCGGCACCCCTGGACGCTGGCCGGCGCGCTGGCCGGGGCCGCGGGGCTGGCGCTGCTGGCCGGGCAGGACACCGTCGCCGGCGTGGCGGTCTGCTGGTGCCTGGCCCAGGCCGGGCTCAACGCGATGCAGGCGTCGCTCAGCGCCGGGGTGCCCGACCACGTGCCGGTGCGCCAGCGTGGCGAGGTGTCGGGCTGGGTCGGCATACCGCAGGCGCTGGGCGTGGTGCTGGGGGTGGGACTCGTCATCGCCGTGGCCGCCACCGTCGAGTCCGGCTACCTGATGATCGCCGTTCTGATCCCCCTCTGCGTGCTGCCCTTCGTGTTCACCACCGCCGACCCGCCGCTGACCACCGCGCCCCGGTTCGACACGCGGGCCTTTCTGCGGAGCTTCCGGATCAGTCCCCGGGCCCACCCCGACTTCTTCTGGGCCTGGCTGACCCGGTTCCTGATGCAGCTCGGCAACGCGATCGCCACGCTCTACCTGCTGTACTTCCTCGCCGACGCGGTCGGCTACGAGCGGATCTTCCCCGGGGAGAAGGCCGAGGACGGCCTGCTCGTGCTGATCCTCATCTACACCGTGGCCGTGGTCGCCACCACCGTCGTCGCCGGTATCGTCTCCGACCGGCTCGCCCGCCGCCGGTTCCTGGTCACGGTCTCGGGCCTGATCAGCGCGGTCCCGGCGGTCCTGCTCGCGTTCCGCCCGACCTGGTCGGCGGCCCTGGTCGCCGCCGCGATCCTCGGCGTGGGCTTCGGCGTCTTCCTGTCGGTCGACAACGCCCTGGTCACCGAGGTGCTGCCCGCCGCCGACGGGCGGGCCAGGGACCTCGGCGTCATCAACATCGCCAACTCCGGCCCGCAGGTCCTCGGGCCGGTCATCGCCGGCCCGATCGTGGCGGGCGCCGGCGGCTACCCGGCCCTCTACCTGGCCTCCGCGGCGCTGACGCTCCTCGGCGCGGTCCTGGTCCGGAAGATCCGCTCCGTCCCCTGACCCGCCCCGCCTCCGCCTCCGCCCCACCCCGTCCAGTCCCGCCCCACCCCGTCCTGCCCTGGCACGCTCCGTTCCCTGTTCCGCCCCGCCTCCACTCCTGACCGGCTTCGCTCCCCGGTCCGCCCGCCCGCCGGGGCGTCGGTCAGGCCAGCCAGCGGCCGTCGCGCATCAGCTCGCGGCCGGCCAGCTCGTCCGCCTCGCGCCACGCCTGGACGCGGCGCGGGGTGATGCGGAACCAGCGGTACGGCGTGGCCGACACGCGCGGGTCGAACCCGGTGCGCTCGGCGAACCGGTCGCCCCGCTCCCGCGGCAGCTCGTCGATCTCCAGGACCTCGACCTCGCCGTCGATCATGGTCACGTCGCGGGTGAGGCCGAGCCCCAGCCGGACGACCCGGGTGGCCGCCAGGTTCCTGCCGGTCGGGCTGCCCGCCGGGGTGGCCACCAGCAGCGCCTCCCCGTCCCGGTCGAAGGACAGCGGCACCATGTACGGCACGCCGTCGGCCGAGGCGGTGGCCACCCAGACGTCGACGTCATGGTCGAGCCGGTGCTCGGTGTCACGGCGGCGCAGGGCGCGGGAGCGGGGTCCGGCGCTCTCCGGGTGGCGGTCGAGGGCGTCGCGCGGCTCCCCGGCCGCCGCCGGACCGGGCGCGGGATGCGGCGCCGTACCGGTTTCCAGAGTGGGAGAGCTGGTCATGGTCACTCCTGTCGTCGCGGGTCACGATCGGCCGGGGGCGTTCCACCGGGCCGATCACCGTGGTCACAGCCTCTCCCGGCCGGGGCGCGGGCCGCCTCCGTACCGACCACGGAACCGGCTACCGAAATGCGGGCCGGTGCTCCGGCCTTCAGGCCGGAGGTGAAGGCCCGCGCGGGAGTGCCCGCCAGGGCGCGAGCGTGTCCTGACCTTCCCGCTCTTGCCACTCGGCCCATCGGGCGTAGGGCGCCGGGACGGCGAAGGGCCGGCCGCCCGCGTTCGGCGATGGTGTGCTCGCCGGGGTGGTGGGCGGCGCTGGCGCGGGCGCCGATGTGTTCACGGATCGCCCGGATTCCCCTACGCTCGGTCATGGTCGGGTGGCACGATGATGGCCGTGCGGCTGCGTTACCGGTACCGGCTCTACCCGGACGCCGCCCAGCGCCAGGCGCTGGCGCGGGCGTTCGGGTGCGCCCGCGTGGTGTTCAACGACGGGCTGCGCGCACGCCAGACGGCGCGTGAGGCGGGCCTGCCGTACGTCTCGGATGGGGAGTTGTCCAAGCGGGTCATCACCGAGGCGAAGAAGACGCCGCAGCGCTCCTGGCTGGGCGAGGTGTCGGCCGTCCTGCTTCAGCAGGCGCTCGCCGATCTGAACACCGCCTACCGGAACTTCTTCAACTCGGTCGCCGGGAAGCGGAAGGGTCCGAAGGTCGCGCCGCCCCGGTTCCGGTCGAAGAAGGACAACCGGCAGGCCATCCGGTTCACCCGCAACGCCCGGTTCACCGTCACGGCGGGCGGGAAACTGCGCCTGCCGAAGATCGGGGAGGTGCCGGTGCGCTGGTCACGCAGCCTGCCGTCGGAGCCGTCATCGGTGACCGTGGTCAAGGACGCGGCCGGGAGGTACTTCGCGAGTTTCGTCGTGGAGACGACCGACGAGCCGCTACCGGAAACGGTGGCCGAGGCGGGCATCGACCTGGGGCTGACGCACTTCGCGGTCACCTCGGATGGCTCGAAGGTGGACAACCCGCGCTTCCTGCGCCGGGCGGCGAAGAAGCTCCGCAAGGCGCAGCAGGCCCTCTCCCGGAAAGTGAGGGGGTCGAACAACCGTGAGAAGGCCGTTGCCAAGGTCGCGCGGGCGCACGCCCGGGTGGCCGACGCGCGCCGGGACTTCGCCCACAAGCTCTCTGCCGCGTTGATCCGTGACAACCAAGCGATCTACGTGGAGAACCTGTCGGTGAGGGGCCTGGCGCGCACGAAGCTGGCCAAGAGCGTCCATGACGTGGGCTGGTCGCAGTTCGCGGCCATGCTGGAGTACAAGGCCGCCCGATATGGGCGGACCTTCGCGAAGATCGACCGCTGGTTCCCGTCGTCGAAGCTGTGCTCGGCGTGCGGAGCACTTGCTGACAAGATGCCGTTGAACGTCCGGTCATGGACCTGTGCCTGTGGCGCGGCTCACGACCGGGACGTCAACGCGGCGATCAACATCCTGGCCGCCGGACGGGCGGACAGGCCAAACGCCTGTGGAGGGACGGTAAGACCACCGCTTGCGGTGGCACGACCCGGCGAAGCAGGAACCCACTCCAAGCTGCCCGCGATCTCGGCGGCCCAGCAGGGGAGAATTCCTGCCCTTCAGGGGTAGGGAGGACGTCAAGGATAATGGTCCGATGCCCGGTCCAGTCATCCAGGCCCCAGCCGTCTCGGCTCGCGAGGCCGAAGTGCTCACGCTGCTCGGTGAGCACCTCAGCAACGCGGAGATCGCCGCGCGGCTGTTCATCTCCGTGCGGACGGCCGAGTCGCACGTCTCCTCACTGCTGCGCAAGCTGGGACTGCCGGACCGGCGGGCGCTCGCCCGGCACGCGGCCGAGCTCGCCCGGACCGAGGAGCCGCGCCGGGCGCCCGCCTTGCCGACGCCGCTGACGGCGTTCATCGGCCGGGCCCGGGAACGCGGTGAGCTGGCCGAGGCGGTGACGTCGCACCGGTTGGTGACCGTGACCGGGCCGGGAGGGGTGGGCAAGACGCGCCTCGCGCTCGCGGTGGCGGCGGACGTGGCCGGCGACTTCCCCGACGGGGTGTGGTTCGTGGACCTGGTCCCGGTCACCGAGCCGGGCCGGGTGGGGGCGGCGGTCGCGGCGGCCGTGGGCGTGGGCGAGCAACGCGGACGCGGCATCGACGACGCGGTGCCGGCCGCGCTGGCGGACCGCCGGGCGCTGCTGGTCCTGGACAACTGCGAGCAGGTGCGCGACGGGGTGGCGCCGTTCCTGGAGCGGCTGCTGACGGCCTGCCCGCGGCTGCGGGTGCTCGTGACGAGCCGGGTCCGGCTGACGGTGCCGTTCGAGCGGGTGTTCCCGGTCCCGCCGCTGTCGCGGGCCGGCGGCGACAGCTCCGAGGCGGTGGCCCTGTTCCTGGACCGGGCGGCGGCCGCCGGGCGGCTGCCGGGCCCGGAGGTGGGCGAAGGGGTCGTGGCCGTCTGCGAACGGCTCGGCGGCATGGCGCTGGCGATCGAGCTGGCGGCGGCGCGGTGCTCCACGCTCGGACTGGACGGCCTCGTGGCCGGGCTCTCCGACCAGCTGCGGATCCTCGCCGGAGGGCCCCGCGCGAACGACAGGCACAGGTCGGTGCGGGCGGTGCTGGACTGGAGCCACGACCTGCTGGAGCCGCCGGACCAGGCACTGCTGCGCCGGGTGGCGGTGTTCGTCGCGCCGTTCACCGCCGACGCGGCCGCCGGGATCGCCGGGTTCGCCCCGCTGGATCCGGACGGGGTCGCCGACGGGCTCGGCAGGCTCGCCGAGCACAGCCTCCTCGCCGTGACGCCGTCCGCGATCGGCACCCGGTACCAGGCGCTGGAGACCATCCGCCAGTACGGGACGGAACGGCTCACCGGCGCCGGTGAGCTGACCGACGTCCGGTCCCGGCATCTGGGCTGGTGCCTGGCCGGTGCGGACGCCCTCGCGGGAGCCGGCGGCGCGGATCGGCGCGCCCGGTTCGATGCCGTCGCCGAGGACATGCGGGCCGCCCTCGCCTGGGCCGCCGAGCAGCCGGAGCGGCGCGCGGACGCCCACCGGCTCGCCCTGTCCCTGGCCGGTCTGGCCTTCACCCGCAACCTGCTCGGCGAGGCCCAGCAGCGGCTGGAGCAGGCGGCCCGGCTCGCCGACGCCGACGCCGCGGCCGTGGCGCTGCGGCACGCCGCCGCGGTGGCCGGGTGTCGAGGGCTCGGCGACGACATGTTCCGCCTGCACCGCGCCGCCGCGGAGGCCGCCCGCCGGGCCGGGGACGCGGCCGGCGCCGGCCGCGACCTGGCCACCGCCGCCACCGTCGCGTACCGCTTCTCCAGCTTGTTCACCCGGGTCCCCTCCGCTGAGGAGGCGGCCGCCCTCCTCGCGGAGGCGCGGGAGCCGGCCGGTGACGCCCCGGCCGCCGAGGCGGCCATTGCGCTGGCCGAGGCGGCCGTGGTCGCGGACGCGTTCGGCGCCGTCCAGGGGGACACGGACAACACCGCGCGGGAGACGGTCGGGTTCGCCGAACGGGCGGTCGAGCTCGCCAGGCGCGCGGGCGACCCGGTGGCGGAGTCCGCCGCCCTCGACGCGCTCTCCGGCGCCCGGAGCTGGGCCGGTGAGCCCTTCGCCGCCGCGGCCGCCGCCCGGCGCCGGATCGACGTCCTGACCTCCGCGTCGCCTTCCCCCGCCGGCCCGCACGAACCGCCGTCTTTCCCGGCCGGCACGCATGAGCCGTCGTCTTCCCCCGCCGGTTCGCACGAGCCGACGTCTTTCCCGGCCGGTTCGCGGGAGCTGATCGACGCCCCGGCCCGCACGCACGAGCTGGTCGACGCCCTCGCCATGGCCGCCGGGACCGCTCTCGGCGTCGGCGCGCTGCCGGAGGCCCGCCGGTGGGGCGGGCGGCTCGCCGGTCACCCGCTGCTGGCCGAGGCGGGCCACCACGCCACGTCCTGGCTCCTGGTCGCCGACGCGCTCACCGGCGACGCCGGCGAGGTGCTCGCCGGCAGCGTGCGGTTCCTCGACGCGTGGGAGCGGAGCGGCCGCGGGCGGTCGTTCTCCCTCGGCCCCGCCGCCGCGTCGGTCGCGATGATCCACGGCCTGCGCGGCGACCACGACGCCCGGAGGACCTGGCTCGCGATCGTGGACGAGGCGGGCGCCGGGCCGGAGCACCGCCGGGGCTACGGCGCGGTCTTCGACGCCACGGTCCTGCTCCACCACGGAGACGCGGACGCGGCGCTGGAGCGGGTCGCTCCCGAGCCGGAGCAGGTGTGGAAGTGGGTCTGCTGGATCTGGCTCCACTGGTACGCGGCGCTCCGGGCGGAGGCGGCGGTGCTCGCCGGGCACCCGGACGCCCGGGACCGGATCGCCTCGGCCCGGATCGTGACCGCCGGGAACCCGGTCGCCTCCGCCCAGGTGGACCGGGCGGAGGCGCTGCTCGACGGCGACCTGCCCCGGCGGCTCGCGGTCGCCGCGGCGTTCGAGGCGGCCGGGTGCCGCTACCAGGCGGCGCGCACGCTGGTGCTCGCCGGGGGCGAGCACGCCGCCGCCGGGGAAGCCGCGCTGGCCGGTCTCGGCCTCGCGCCCGGGGCCGCCCGGTAGGAGGCCGCACCGCGGCGCGTCCGCCACGGCGGCGGGCGCGGACCGGGAAGCGCGGGCCGTGCGGGCCGTTCGGACCGGGAAGCGCGGGCCGGGGCGCCGGTCCGGCGCACCCGGCCGCTCAACGGGGGCGGGCCTCAGCTCACCGCCTGCTTCACCAGCGCGGCGATCCGCTCCTCCACCTCGGGCGTCACCTCGGTCAGGGCGAAGGCGACCGGCCACATCGTGCCCTCGTCCAGGCTCGCCACGTCGCTGAACCCGAGCGTCGCGTAGCGCGTCTTGAACTTCCCCGCGTTCTGGAAGTGGCAGACGACCTTGCCGTCCAGCGCGTAGGCGGGCATGCCGTACCAGAGCCTCGGCTCAAGGGCCGGGGCGGTGGCCCGGATGACGGCGTGCACGCGCTCGGCCATGATCCGGTCCGAGTCCTCCATCTCGGCGATCTTCGCGAGCACGTCCCGCTCCGCCTCCGCCGCCTTCTCCTCCGGCGAGGCGCGCCGCGCCGCCTTCTTCCGCTCCTGGGCGTGGTCCTTCATCGCGGCCCGCTCCTCGGCGGTGAAGCCCTCATAGGTGCTGTTCTCGTTGTCGGCCACGGCCATCACTCCTGTCGGTATAGGTGCACGATCGGATGGAACGTCCCGCCTGTCCGATCGCCGTGGTCACAGCATCCCGTATCCGGGACGCGGGCCGCCTCCGTAGTGGCTACGGATAACGGGTCGGTACCGGCTCCGCACCCGCCGGGCCGCGACACGACCGCGGCCCGGCGGGAGTGGGACCGGCTCGCGGCGATCCGTCTTTGAAACTTTCATGGTCTCCCCGGGGTTTTCGGCCCCCGCGGCCGGAGCCGTCCTCCCGGAGAGCCGCGGGGAAGGGCCCTGAGCTGGGAGGCCGTACGGCGCCGCGAATCCGTCCCGCGGCGGTGCGGAGATGGCCCATAACGTCTCGACAACGACCGTTGATCCGGTCGTCACGCCGATGTAACGTCGGCGCCGCCCCAGAAAATATCGGGCAAGCATCGAAACTTTCAGCAACAGTGGTGCGGCGGTGGCGCCGGGCGGGTCCGCCCGGCGCCGGCCAGGTCCGGAGCCCCCGCACGACCCCCGGAGAGACGAGGAAGGGAACCACTGTGATGTCGTTGGGACGGCGAAGCGCGGCAGCCCTGGTCGCGGCCACGCTCCTCCTCGGAGGATGCGGCGGCGGAGGCGACGGGGAGCCGAAGGCCGCCTCCGGGAGCGGGGGGAAGGTCACGGTCGAGTGGTGGAACATCGGGACCACCGAACCGCTGAAGTCCTTCCTGGCGCGCATGGCCACCGAGTACCAGAAGCAGCACCCGAACGTCGTCATCAAGAACCTCCCCATCGAGAACGAGGCGTTCAAGGCCCGGATGACGACGCTGAACCAGTCGGGCAAGACGCCCGACCTCTTCACCACCTGGGGCGGTGGCGTCCTGAAGCAGCAGGTGGACGCCGGGCTGGTCAAGGACCTGAGCGCCGACGCCTCGTCCTGGATGGGCTCGTTCACCCCGGCCGCGCTGCAGCCGTACCAGGTCGAGGGGAAGACCTACGCCATCCCGGCGGACATCGGCATGGTCGGCTTCTGGTACAACAAGGCGCTGTTCGCCAAGGCGGGCGTCACCGAGCCGCCCGCCACGTGGTCGGCCTACGTCGACACCGTCAAGAAGCTCAAGGCGGCCGGCATCACCCCGATCGCCCTGGCCGGCAAGGAGAAGTGGCCCGGCCACTACTACTGGGCCTACCTCGCCATGCGGATCGGCGGCCTGGCCGCCCTGCAGCAGGCGGCGACCGACCACGACTTCACCAAGCCCCCCTTCGTGGAGGCCGGCCGGCGCCTGAAGGAGCTCGCCGACCTCGACCCGTTCCAGAAGGGCTTCCTCGGTGCCGCGTACAACACCCCCGACGGCCAGGCCGCGCTCGTCGGCAACGGCAAGGCGGCGATGGAGCTGATGGGCCAGTGGGCGCCGTCGGTGGAGAACGAGGCGGGCAAGGGCCTCGGTGACGACCTCGGGTTCTTCCCCTTCCCGGCCGTCGAGGGCGGCGCGGGCAAGGCGACGGACGCCTTCGGCGGCGGCGGCGGGTACGCCATCGGCGCGGACGCGCCCGCCGAGGCGCTCGACTTCCTGAAGTTCATGTCCGAGCCGAAGAACCACCGCGACGTGGTGGCGTCCGGGGCGGTCCTGCCGGTGCTGAAGGGCGCCGAGGACGCCGTCAAGGACCCGAACCTGGCGACGGTGGCCAAGGCGCTGTCGTCGGCGAGCGGCTTCCAGCTCTACCTCGACCAGGCCTACCCGCCGGCCGTCGGGCAGGAGGTCAACGACAGCGTCGCCGAGCTGATCGCGGGCAAGAAGACGCCTGAGCAGGTCGCGCAGGCCATCACCGAGACGGCGAAGTCCGAGTAGATGAGGGCGGCGCAAGACACCTCCCGGCTCGCGCCCCCGCCAGGGGAGCGGCGGGCGCCGTCCCCGGCCGCCCCGGCGGCCGGGGCGGCGGCGCCCCGGCCGCCGCGCGGGCACCGGCTTCGGGGCCGGCTGACGATCGCGGCGTTCCTGCTCCCGGCCCTGCTGCTGTTCGGCCTGCTGGTCCTGGCCCCGATCCTCGTGGCGGTCTACACGAGCGTCTTCAAGTGGAACGGCCTGCGCGGCCTCCCGGACGACTTCATCGGGACGGCCAACTTCGAGCGGATGTTCGCCGACGAGGTCTTCCTCGGCGACCTGTGGCGCGGCGCGGTGCTGATCGTCCTGTCGCTGGTGGTCCAGCTCCCGTTCGCCCTCGGCGTCGCCATGCTGCTCAACCAGCGCATGCGCGGCCGGGCCGTCTACCGGATGATCTTCTTCGCCCCGTACATCCTCTCCGAGGTGATCACCGGGGTGCTGTTCTCGATGATCCTGTCGCCGGACGGCGGCCTGGCGAACCTCGTGCTGGGGACGGTGGGGCTGGAGTCGGACTGGCTCTCCGACCCGTCCACCGTCATGCCGTCCCTCTTCCTGGTGATGACCTGGAAGTACTTCGGCTTCCACATGATCCTCTACCTGACCGGCCGCCAGGGCATCCCGCACGAGGTGACCGAGGCGGCGCAGATCGACGGCGCGGGGAGCTGGCAGGTGTTCCGGTACGTCACGCTGCCGCTGCTCGGGCCGACGATCCGGATCAGCGTCTTCCTGTCCGTCATCGGGGCGATCCAGCTGTTCGACCTGGTCTGGGTCCTCACCGGCGGGGGACCGGCCCACTCCTCCGAGACCATGGCCGTCACGATGTTCCAGTTCGGCTTCAAGCGCTACCAGGTCGGCTACGCCAACGCGATCAGCGTCGTGATGTTCGCGGTCAGCCTCGTCTTCGCACTCGTCTACCAGCGGTACGTCATGCGCCGCGACACCGAGGGAGCCATCACCGCCATGCGGAGCCAGCGTTGAACCGGCGACCCGCCCCCTCCCGCGCCGGAGCCCGGCCACGGTCCCTGGGGCTGCACGTCATCGCCGTGACGGTCGGGGCGTTCGTCATCGTGCCGATCGCCTTCGGCCTGCTCGGCGGGTTCAAGGACGCCGTCCAGCTGTCCACCGACCCCGTCGGCCTGCCGTCGCCGTGGGTCTTCTCCAACTACGCCGACGTCCTGACCGCCCCGTCGTTCTGGCGCCAGCTCGGCAACAGCGTCCTCATCGCGCTGGCCACGACGCTCGTGGTCGTCGGCGTGTCGGCGCTGGCCGCCTTCGTCTTCGCCCGGTTCGCCTTCCGGGGGCGGGAACTGTTCTTCACGATCTTCACGGTCGGGCTGATGTTCCCGTTCGCGGTGGCGATCCTGCCGCTGTTCGTCCTGCTGCGGGCCGCCGGCCTGCTGGACAACCCGCTGGGGGTCGTGCTGCCGCAGGCCGCCTTCGGCCTGCCGATGACGATCATCATCCTGCGCGGCTTCTTCCGGGGCATCCCGGGGGAGATCGAGGAGGCGGCGACGCTCGACGGGTGCGGCGCGTTCGGCTTCTTCTGGAAGATCCTGCTGCCGATGGCCCGCCCGGCGCTGGCGACCGTGTCGGTGCTCGCGGTCGTGGGGAGCTGGAACAACTTCATGCTGCCGCTGGTCGTCTTCAACGACCCCTCCTGGTGGACCCTCCCGCTCGGCGTCCAGCAGTTCCAGGGGCAGTACGCCACCGAGTGGGCGCGCGTCCTGGCCTACGTCACCGTCGCGATGGTGCCGGCGCTGGCGTTCTACGCCCTGGCCGAGCGCCGGCTCGTCAGCGGCCTGACCGCCGGCGCGATGAAGGGCTGACGGCCGGTGGATCTGGGACACGGCACCCTCGCGGGCGCCCCGGGACGGACGGAACCGGAGTACGGCGCGGCCCCCGCGGCCCCCGCGGCCCCGGGAAACGGTGTTCCCGCGGGCGCCTCAGCCCCGCCCGGCCCGGGGCGGCGCGGTGCTCTCGCGCACGACGAGCTCGGTGGCCAGCTCCACGCGCCGGGCCTGCGACGGCTCGCCCCGCCCCATGGCCAGGACCATCCGGGTGGCCGCGGCCGCCATGTCCTGAAGGGGCTGGCGGACGGTGGTCAGCGGCGGCCAGGCCGAGCGCGCCAGCGGCAGGTCGTCGAAGCCGACCACGCTGAGGTCGTCCGGGACGCGCAGGCCGCGCCGCCGGGCGGCCTCGAACACCCCGAACGCCTGCATGTCGCTGCCGGCGAAGATGGCGGTGGGCGGATCGTCCAGGGACAGCAGCGCGTGCCCGTGGTCGCGGCCGGAGTCGACCAGGAAGTCGCCGTGGCGGATCAGCTCCGGCGAGACGGTCACGCCCGCGGTCTCCAGCGCCGCGCGGTAGCCGTCGATCCTGGCCCGGCTGCACAGCATGTCGGCCGGCCCGCCGATCATCCCGATCCTGCGGTGCCCCAGCTCCAGCAGATGCCGGGTGGCGGCCAGCCCGCCGTTCCAGTTGGTCGCGCCGACCGAGGTGACGCCCGGCGCGGGCTCGCCCTCCGGGTCGACGACGGCGAACGGCGTCGCGCGGGCGTTGAGCTGCCCCTGCAGCGTGGCGGACAGCTTGGAGGCGACGACGACCACGCCGTCGGTACGGCGGGCCGCAATGCGCTCCAGCCAGTCGCGGCCGGGACCGGCGTGCGTGTGCAGCACCGAGACCACGATGCCGGCGTCGGCCTCGCGGGCGGCCGTCTCGGCGCCCCGGACGATCTCCATCGCCCACGGGCTCTCGATCTCGGAGAAGACCAGGTCGATCAGCCCGGCCGGCCCGTCGCTCTGGCTGACGCGCCGCCGGTAGCCGTGCTTGTGCAGCAGCCGCTCGACCCGTCGCCGGGTCTCGGCGGCGACCTCCGGCCGGCCGTTGATGACCTTGGACACCGTGGGAACGGAAACCCCCGCCTCCTCGGCGATGAGGGCGATCGTCACCCGCCTCTTCGCTGGCATGCCCAGGAGTGTAGCCGAAACCTTTCGGCTCGCCGCCCGCCCGGTGCGCCATGCCCGCGGTTCCATCCGAACGGATCAGTCGAGTGATATGCGTGTTCCGCGTATCGCCCGGCTCTGAAAACTTCAATTTCCACATGAAAGTTTCAAAGAACCGCTTTCGGCGCCCGCTCGGCGGACGGCGACCGTCGCACAAGGAGAATCCATGACCCTGCGTGTCTCCGGATCCCGGCTCGTCGACCCGGAGGGCGCCGCGGTACGGCTGCGCGGCGTCGGCCTCGGGGGCTGGCTGAACATGGAGAACTTCATCACCGGCTACCCCTCCACCGAGTCGGAGATGCGCCGCGCG
The DNA here is from genome assembly GCF_050942225.1 of Streptosporangium sandarakinum. Classification (NCBI taxonomy): domain Bacteria; kingdom Bacillati; phylum Actinomycetota; class Actinomycetes; order Streptosporangiales; family Streptosporangiaceae; genus Streptosporangium; species Streptosporangium sandarakinum. The sequence continues at coordinate 5,931,203 of NZ_CP192034.1, read as the reverse complement.
GTGGGCGAGGCGCTGGGGGAGGACCGGGCCGAGCTGTTCTTCGACCGGCTGCTGACCTCCTTCTTCGGCCCCGGCGACGCCGCGCTGCTGGCCTCCCTCGGCGTCAACTGCGTGCGCATCCCGGTGAACTACCGCCACCTGGAGTCCGACGACCGCCCGATGGAGGTCGCCGAGCGGGGATTCCGCCACCTCGACCGCGTCGTCGACCTGCTCGGCGAGCACGGCATCTACAGCGTCATCGACCTGCACGCGCTGCCCGGGGCGCAGAACCAGCACTGGCACTCCGACAACCCCACCCACGTCGCGTCGTTCTGGCGGCACCGGCACTTCCAGGACCGGGTGGTGCACCTGTGGGAGGTGATCGCCGACCGCTACCGCGACCACCGGTGGGTGGCCGGCTACAACCCGGTCAACGAGCCCGCCGATCCCACGGGAACGGTCGTCGGGCCGTTCTACGACCGCCTGGTCAAGGCCGTCCGCGCGGTCGACCCCGGCCACGTGCTGTTCCTCGACGGCAACACCTACTCCACCGACTTCTCCGTCTTCCGCGAGGTCTACGAGAACACCGTCTTCGTCTGCCACGACTACGCCCTGGCCGGGTTCGCGCACGGCGGGCCGTACCCCGGCCACACCCGGGGCGAGTGGGTGGATCGCGAGCAGCTGGAGCGGACCTTCGAGCGGCGCACCGCCTTTCAGCGCCAGACCGGCACGCCGCTGTGGGTGGGGGAGTTCGGCCCCGTGTACACCGGCGACCCCGCCGTGGACGGGCAGCGGTACCAGATCCTGCGCGACCAGCTCGACATCTACGACGCCCACGAGGCCGGCTGGTCCCTGTGGACCTACAAGGACGTCGGGCTCCAGGGGCTGGTGTACGCCGCGGGTCCCTACATGGAGCGGTTCGGGCCGTTCATCGCGAAGAAGACACGGCTCGGCGCCGACCGGTGGGGCTCCACCATGGAGGAGTCCGCCGACATCCTGGCGCCGCTGCACGCGCTCCTGGAGACCGAGTTCCCCGGCTGGGACCCCTACCCGTGGGGCGCCCGGTACCAGGCCGACGACCTCATCCGGCACATCCTCATCGCCCAGGCCATGCTGCCGGAGTACGCCTCGCTGTTCCGCGGCCTGTCCGACGAGGAGCTGATCGCGCTGGCCGACTCCTTCGCGCTGCCGGCCTGCGCCCGCCGCGAACCCCTGCTCGAACTGCTCGCCGCCAACCTGGCGGCCCGGTGACGGCGGGCGCCCCCGGAACGGCGGGCGTCCCGGGTACGGAGGGCACGACGGGCACGGCGGGCGTCCCGGGTACGGCGGGCGTCCCCGGCGCGGCGGCCGCGGGGAGGACGTTCGCCAACCCGATCCTCCCCGGCTGCCACCCCGACCCCTCGATCTGCCGGGTCGGCGACGACTACTACCTGGTCACGTCGAGCTTCGAGTGGTTCCCCGGGGTGCCGGTGTTCCACAGCCGGGACCTGGTGCACTGGCGGCCGCTGGGCCACGTGCTGGACCGCCCCTCCCAGCTCCCGCTCGACGGGACCAAGCCCAGCGGCGGGATCTACGCACCGACGCTCCGGCACCACGAGGGCGTCTTCTACATGATCACGACGCTGGTCGACGGGCCGCCGGAGGCCGGCCTGGAGAACTTCGTGGTCACCGCGACCGACCCGGCGGGCCCGTGGAGCGAGCCGTACCCGCTGGACCTGCCCAGGGCCTTCGACCCGTCGCTGTTCTTCGACGACGACGGGACCGCCTGGGTCACCGCGACCCGCCCCACGAACGACCTCGGCCACACGGAGATCTTCCTGCGCCGGCTCGACCTCGGCACGATGACCCTCACCGGCGAGGAGACCGTGCTGTGGGACGGCGCGCTCAAGGACGCCGTCTGGGCCGAGGGCCCGCACCTGTACAAGATCGACGGGTACTACCACCTGTTGATCGCCGAGGGCGGGACCGCGCACGACCACGCCGTGACCGTCGCCCGCTCGGACGACGTCGCAGGGCCGTACCGCGGCAACCCCCGCAACCCGATCCTCACCCACCGCCACCTGGGCCTCGACCACCCGATCGTCGGGACCGGCCACGGCGACCTCGTGCGGACCGCCGCCGGCGAGTGGTGGATGGTGCTGCTGGCGATGCGCCCCTACGGCGGATACCACTACAACCTGGGCCGGGAGACCTTCCTGACCCGGGTGCGCTGGGAGGACGGCTGGCCGCTCGCCGAGCAGGTCGAACCCGCGCCGGCCGCGCCGGACCTGCCCGAGCACCGCTGGCCCGCCGAACCCGCCTGCGACAACTTCGACGCGGAACGGCTCGCGCCGTGCTGGAACCACCTGCGCACCCCGCGCGAGCCGTACTGGAGCCTGACCGAGCGGCCCGGCCACCTGAGGCTGTGGCCGGGCCCGCGGACCCTCGCCGAGCGGGCCGCGCCGAGCCTGGTGGCGCGCAGGCAGTGTCACCGCGACTTCGCCGCGCACGCCGCCCTCGACTTCACCCCGGCCGGGGACGGGTGCGCGGGCCTGGTGCTGGTGCAGAACGACGACTTCCACATCCGCTACGTCCTGTCGGCGCGCGGCCTGGAGGTGGTCCGCCGGCACGCCGGCGCCGACGAGGTGCTCGCCGCCGCCCCGGTGCCCGGCGGCAGGCTGTTCCTCGGGGTGGAGGCGAGGGGCCAGGAGTACCGGATGCGCTACGCCATGACCCCCGGGCGGTGGCTGCCCCTCGGCGACGCGGTGGACGGGCGGGTGCTCAGCACGACCGTCGCGGGCGGCTTCACCGGCGCCTACATCGGCATGTACGCCGCGGGCGGACCGGAGGCGGGCCGGAATCCGGCGGACTTCGACTGGTTCGAGTATCTCCCCCTGACCCCGTGAATCCGCGAGGCCCTCGAACCCGTGACCCCCGAACCCTCGAAGCCGGCTGAGGCGGTACCCGATGCGACCGGGAACGGCCGATTCCCGGTCGCATCGCAGGAGCGCCGCATGGCGACGGACCGGGCGGCCGTCAGCCACGCAGCAGGCGGCGAACGCCGAGCGAGGCCGCCCGGACCGCGAGCGCGGGCGAGAGCCGGGTCAGGAGCCAGGCCGTACGGCCCGACGCCGGGGCCACGATGAGCGCCCGGTCGCGGGCGATGCCCCGCATGACGTCGCGGGCCAGCGTCTCCGCCGGGTAGAGGAAGGGAGCCACCAGCTCCGCCGAGCGCCGGGCGTTCGCGCTGACCGCGGTCTGCGGCAGGCCCGGGTTGACGCGGTCGTACAGCGGGGTGTCGGTGAAACCCGGGCAGACCGCGTGCACCTTCACCCCGTGCGCCGCCGCCTCGGCCCGCAGCGCGAGCGACAGCCCGACCACCCCGTGCTTGGCCGTGGTGTAGGGCAGCATCAGCGGCGCGGGGAACACCCCCGCCACGGACGCGGTGTTGACGATGCGGCCGAACCCCTGCTCGATCATGACCGGGTAGGCGGCGTGGACGCCGTGGACCACCCCGCGCAGGTTCACGTCGATCACGCGGTTCCAGTGGTCGAGGCCGAACTCCTCGGCGGCGCCGCCGACCGCGATCCCGGCGTTGTTGAACATGAAGTCCAGCCGGCCGTGGCCGGCCCGGACCTTCGCCACCAGGTCCCGGACCGCGTCCGCGTCGGTGACGTCCAGCGCCGCCCCGGCGCAGCCCAGCTCGGCGGCGGCACGCTCGGCTCCCTCGCCGTCCGAGTCAGCGACCACCACGTGGACGCCGTGCCCGCGCATCTCGCGGGCGAGGGCCAGCCCGATGCCGGAGGCGCCCCCGGTCACGATCGCCGTCTTCATGAACCAGCCTCCCAGCGTCTCCCGGCGCCCTCCGGGCCCTACCCGGCAAGCGGACGGAACACCCGTAACCCTCCAAAAACCTCAGTCTGGGGTGCCAGGTGTCTCACACCGGTAGAACGGCCTTCCTCAGAGGAGTATTCGGGCCACTCCGATTCACCCGGTGACGTCCTTGTCGCCGAGAGTGATGGAATCCTTCCGGGTATGACAGCGGTGTCCGCTCCCCGTCCCCTCCTGGGAACCGTTTTCCTGTTGTTCGTCAGCGCGGCCTGGGGCTCGGCCTTTCCGCTGATGAAGGACCTCATCACCCGCGTGCCCGTGGCCGACCTGCTCACCGAGCGGTACGGCATCGCCACGCTCGTCCTCGTCGCGATCCGCCCCGGCTGCCTGCGGAGACTGCCGGAGCGGACGTGGCTGACCGGAGCCCTGCTCGGCCTGCTGTTCGGCGTCGGCCAGACCGCCCAGGCGGTCGCCCTGCACGACCTGCCCTCCTCGGTCTCGGGCTTCGCCGTCGGCTCCTACGTGGTGATCACCCCCATCCTCGGGCTGATCCTGACCGGCGCCCGGATCACCGGCCGCGCCTGGGTCGCGGTGGCGCTCGCGACGGCCGCGATGGCGGCCTTCACGCTGCTGAAGGAGGCCGAGGGCGGCGACGTCTCACTGCCCGCACTGGCCGTCACGCTGCTGTCGGCGGTGCTGTACGCGGCGCACACGCTGGTGCTGGGCGGCTACGCCGACGCCCGCCGCGACGCCTACCCGATCGCGGTGATCCAGCTCGGCACCATCGCGCTCATGACCGGCATCCTCGCCGTGCCGGACGGCCTCACCCTGCCCGCCACCCCGGCCGACTGGGCGGTCCTGGGCCACCTGTCGGTCGTCGCCTGCGCCCTGGGCTTCCTGGCCCGCTCCTTCGGACAGCTCCACGTGCCGCCGGTGCCCGCCGCGGTGATCCTGTCGGCCCAGCCGCTCTGGGTCACCGCCCTGGCCGTCGCGGCGTACGGCGAGCCGCTCACCGGCACCTTCCTGGTCGGCGGCGGGCTCATCGCCCTGGCCATGCTCATGGTCGTGCTGCCCGGTGGACGGTGGTCACGCGGCGGACGGCGGTCACCTGGCGGGAGGCGGTCACCCGGAGGACGTTGGTGGCCCGGCGGGAGACGGTCATCCGGAGGACGGTGGTGGCCCGGCGGACGGCGGTCACCGGGCGGGCGGTGGTGGCCCGGCGGGCGGCTCAGCACAGCGCGCCACGCGGCAGACCCAGCTCCAGCTCGGCGGACGCGCGGACGAGCTCTGCCAGCCGGGCCCGGGTCAGCAGCCGCCGATGCGCGGTCACCTGGGCGGCCAGGCCGTCGACGAGCGCGATGATCCGCCAGACCGCGCCGTCGGGATCGGCGCAGTCGAAGGCGCCGGTCCCGACCCCCTCGTCGACGACCGAGCGCAGCGCCCGCCGCCAGCGCAGGCCGGTCTCCCGGCAGATCGCCTCCAGGCCGGCGTCGCGCACCGACTCGGCGCGGGCGTCGATCCACAGCGTCCACGAGGTGGGCCGGCCGCCGGGGGAGTAGAGGGCGAGCAGGGCGCGCAGCCGCTCCGGCGGGGAGCCGCCCGACGCCTCCATCCGCTCCAGGGCCGCGAGGTCGCGCTCGGCAGCGTAGGCGAGGGCCTGCGCGAGCATCTTCTCCCTCGTCTCGAAGTGGTAGAACAGCAGCGCCTGGCTGACCCCCGCGGCCCGCGCGATGTCGGCCGTACGCGTGTGCCCGAACCCCCGGGCGGCGATCACGCCGCAGGCCGCGCGGAGCAGGTCGTCACGCCGCAGACGCCCGAATCCCCGTGCCACATCGGAACCCTAGCCGCTCCACGTCCGGCCTTTCCGGTTTCGCCGGACACCACCGTGCGCATCTCTACTACAAACGGGACAAGAGGGGCGCTCGCCGTATGCCGGGGCTCCGTCCGCGTCCCGCCGGCCGACGGCACCGGGAGGACCCATGCCCGACATCACCGCGCTCCCCGGCTTCTACCGGATCGCGCGCGCCGACCCGGGACGCCGCGCGGTGATCGACGCCGACGGCACGACCACCTCGTACGGCGAGCTGCTCGCCCGGGTGAACCAGGTCTCGCACGGCCTGCGCGCCCGCGGCCTCACCCGGGGCGACGTGGTCGCCGGCGTGCTGCCCAACGGCCTGGACCAGGTGGTCATGCTGATGGCCACCGGCCAGATCGGCCTGTACTACGTGCCGGTCAACTGGCACCTGACGGACACGGAGATCGCCTACATCCTCGCCGACTGCGACGCCCGGATCGTGGTCGCCGGACCGGGTCATCCCGTGGCGGGAGCGCTGCCCGGCGCCGCCGCACTGGCGGCCGGGCAGCCGGTGACCGACCCCGCGGACCGGACCGCCGGATCGGTCATGTGGTACACCTCCGGCACCACCGGCTTCCCCAAGGGCGTCCAGCGGCGGCTGTCCGGCGCCGAGCCGGAGGCCGCCGTCCCGGCCGTCACCTGGTTCCTCGGCGAGGTCTGCGACCTGCGGCCGGGCGACGGGACCCACCTGGTGACCTCGCCGATGTACCACTCCGCGCCGTGCGCGCACACCACGTTCGCCCTGCACCTGGGCCACACCCTGGTGATCGCCCCCGGCTTCGACCCGGCCGGGGTGCTGGATCTGGTGGACCGCCACCGGGTGACCAACTCCATGATGGTGCCGACGATGTTCCACCGGATGCTGCGGCTGCCCGAGGAGGTCCGCCGCTCCTACGACCTGTCGTCGCTGCGGCAGGTGATGCACACCGGCGCGGCCTGCCCGGTGGCGGTCAAGAAGGCCGTCATGGACTGGTGGGGCCCGGTCCTCTACGAGTACTACGGCTCCACCGAGGCGGCCATCGCCTTCGCCGTGAAGCCGCGCGAATGGCTGGAACGCCCCGGCACGGTCGGCCGCCCCGTCCCCGGGTTCGAGGCGAGGATCCTCGGCCCCGACGGCGAGGAGCTGCCGCCGGGGGAACCCGGCATGATCTACGTCAAGTCGGGCCTCGGCCGCTTCGCCTACCGCAAGGACCCGGCCAAGACCGCCGCCGGCATGCGCGGCGAGTGGTACGCGCCCGGCGACATCGGGTTCCTGGACAAGGACGGCTACCTGTTCCTGTGCGACCGCCGTACCGACCTGATCGTCTCCGGCGGGGTGAACATCTACCCGGCGGAGGTCGAGGCCGCGCTGCTGGAGCACCCGGCGGTCGCCGACGTCGCGGTGATCGGCGTGCCCGACGAGGAGTGGGGCCACCGCGTCGCCGCGCTCGTCCAGCCCGCGCCGGGCGCCCGGCCCTCCCCGGAGGAACTGCTGGACCACCTCGGCCCGCGCCTGGCCCGTTTCAAGCACCCCAGGATCTTCGAGTTCCGCGACGAGCTGCCGCGCACCCCCACCGGAAAGCTCTCCCGCTCCCGGCTGCGCGAGGACTATCTCGCGGACCGCGCCCCCGGACCCGCGGCGGGTCCCGTCTGATCGGGGTCCTGTCCGAGGGGGGTCCTGTCCGAGCGGGGGCCTGTCCGAGCCGGGTCCTGAGAGCGCGGGACCGGGCGGGCCGCCTTCCGGACCGGCCCGGTCTGATCCCGGGATCAGACCGGGCGGCCCAGCTCCTCGCGGAACAGCCGCAGGACGTTACCGCCGACGATCTTGACGACCTCCTCGTCGGAGAACCCGTGCTTGAGCAGCGCGTCGGTGACCAGCGGCAGGCCGCTCGGCCCGGCCAGCCCCGGGACGGCCGCCCAGGCGTCCACGCCGCTGTAACCGAACCCCTCGCAGCACGGCGGCGTGAGGTCGGTCATGACCTCCCGCATGAAGTCGGGGCCCAGGCCCACGTGGTCGAGCCCGCCGACGCTCACCACATGCTCGATGTGGTCCACCAGCCGGTCCATCGTGTGGTCGGCAGGGTCCTCCGCCAGGAAGGCGGCCAGGAAGTTGACGCACACCACGCCGCCGGTCGCGGCCACGCCGCGGATCTGGTCGTCGGTGAGGTTGCGGTGGTGGTCGCGCAGCGCCCGCGCCGCGGAGTGGGTCGCCATCACCGGCCGGGTGGCCAGCTCCAGCACGTGCGCGACCCCGGAGGCGCTCAGGTGCGAGATGTCGAAGATCATGCCCAGCCGCTCCATCTCCCGGACGGCCTCCACCCCGGCCGCGGTGAGCCGGCTGCCGGTGGCGTCCTCACCGCTGCCGTCGGCCAGCGCCGTACGGCCCACGTGCGCGATCGAGGCGACCCGCACGCCCAGCCGGTGCACGGTGGACAGCAGCTCGACGTTCGCGTCCAGACCGGGGGCGCTCTCCAGCGCCAGCACCAGGGCGATCCGGTCCTCGGCGAGCGCGGCGTCGATCTGGGCGCCGTCGGCGCACAGCCGTACCGCGTCGGCGTTGCCCTCGGCGAGGACGTGCGCGCACTCGATCATGCGCAGCGTCTGCCGGAGCGCGCCCTCGGGCCGGAACCCGTCGTCCACGAACACCGGCAGCACCTGCACGTTCACCCCGCCCTCGCGGAGCTGGGGCAGCCAGCGCTCACGGAAGAACGCCGCCCATTGCTTCGGCGGCCGGGCGGTGACGGCCATCAGCAGGTCGTTGTGGGTGTCGGCGACCACGGCGGCGCGGTGGAGGTCAACGGACACGGGCGGGCCCTTCTCACGCGGGGTTGCGGTTCGGCTCCCGCGACGTTACCGGCAACCGGCCTCCCTCGCCGCACGGCCCACCGCGTACGGTCCGGCGGCCACCCTGGGACCGCGGGAGGAGGGCCCGGTCCGGCTTCGGAAGGCCCGCCACCCGCGCCGCGGGCCGTACGGCCGTCAGCGGGCGAAGCGGAACGCCGGCGGCCGGGGCGCCCTGGTGAGCCGCCGGTAGAGGGTGGTCGGGCCGGGCCAGTTGGTGGTGATCCGGCCCGCCGCGTCCTTGTACCAGCTCGTGCAGCCCGCCTGCCACACCATCGAGCCCATGGTCTCCGCGAGGCGCCGCCGCCAGGCGTCCATCGCCGCGGGATCCACCTCCATCGGTCCCCGCTCCACCAGGTACGGCAGGCAGCCCATGACGTACCGGACCTGGCATTCGATCATGAAGACGATCGAGGTGTGGCCCAGGTTGGTGTTGGGGCCGTACAGCAGGAACAGGTTCGGGAAGCGCGGCACCGCGATGCCGAGGTACGCCTCGGCACCGTCCCGCCACTCCTCGGCCAGGCGGCGCCCGCCGCGGCCGATCACCTCGACGGGTGACAGGAAGCCGGTGGCGTCGAAGCCGGTCGCGTAAACGATCACGTCGGCCTCGCGGAGCCCGCCGGTCGTCTCCACGCCGCCCGGCGCGACGCGGACGATCGGTTCGGTGACGACGTCCACGTCCGGCCGCATCAGCGCGGGGTAGAACCCGCTGTCGATGACGATCCGCCGGCAGCCGACCGGGTAGTCCGGGGTCAGCCTCGCCCGCAGCGCCGGGTCCGGGACCCGCGCGCGCAGGTGGGCCAGGGCCCGCTCGCGCACCAGCCCGGCGCTCCACCCGCCGGACAGGGCCGGGTGGAGGACGCCCTCGGTATAGCGATAGATCCACTCCCGGTAGCCGCGCTGCAGGAACGGCACCCGGTGCAGGGCCGTCCGGGCGGCCGGGGCGAAGACGCCGTCGGGCTTGGGGACCACCCAGTTGGGGGTGCGCTGGAAGACGTCCAGGTGCGCCGCGGCCTCGGCCACCGGCGGGATGAGCTGCGCCGCCGACGACCCGCTCCCGATCACCGCGACCCGCCGCCCGGTCAGATCCACCGAGTGGTCCCAGCGGGCGGAGTGGAAGGAGACGCCCCGGAAGTCGTCCATGCCCGGGATGTCCGGCAGGCGGGGGCGGCTGAGCTGCCCCACCGCCGACACCACCACGTCGAACGACTCCTCCCCGGCGGAGGTCCGCACCCGCCAGCGGCCCAGCGACTCGTCGTAGACGGCGGCCGTGACCTCGGTGTTCAGCCGGACGTGCGGGCGCACGCCGTACCTGTCGGCGCACATCTCCAGGTAGGCGAGGATCTCCGGCTGACCGGGGTAGCGGCGGGTCCAGCTCGAATACCTCTCGAAGGAGAAGGAGTACAGGTGCGAGGGGACGTCGCACCCGGCCCCCGGGTAGGTGTTGTCCCGCCAGGTGCCCCCGACGCCGGGCCCCCGCTCGAAGACCGTGAACGAGCGGATTCCGGCCTCCCGCAGCCGGATGGCCATGCACAGGCCGGCGAACCCGGCCCCGATGATCGCGACAGTCGGCCCCATGCGCCAGCCCTTCCGGATGCCCGTGCCCGCCCGCCGGGAGGACCCCGGCGGGGCCGTCCCCCGCTGGAGATCAGCGTCCTGCAGACCGGGCGGCGAAGTAAAGACCGTCCCGGGGCCGGGACCTCACGGGGGAGCGGTGGCGGTCCGAGGATGCCGGAAGCGCCGTCCGTACCGGCCACCGGGCCTGCCGGTAGTCTGCGCACGTGCCTACCCTTGCTGACGTCGTCGACGAGCTCGAATCGACCTACGACCCCCGCTGGGCCGAGTCCTGGGACGCGGTCGGGCTCGTCTGCGGAGACCCCGCCGCGCCGGTGCGGCGGATCCTGTTCGCCGTTGACCCGGTGCCGGTCGTGGTCGAGGAGGCGCTCGCCTGGGGCGCCGACCTGATCGTCACCCACCACCCCCTCTACCTGCGCGGCACCACCAGCGTGGCGGCCACCACCTTCAAGGGCCGCCTGGTCCACACGCTGATCAGGAACGACATCGCCCTGTTCGCCGCGCACACCAACGCCGACGTCGCCGACCCAGGCGTCTCCGACGCGCTGGCCCGCGCCGTCGGCCTCACCGGCCCGCTCACCCCGCTGGTCCCCGCCGCCGACGACCCCCGCCGCGGCCTCGGCCGGATCGGATCGCCGCCCGCCCCCGTCACCCTGCGCGAGTTCGCCCGGCAGGCGGCGCGGGGCCTGCCCGCCACCGCCGGCGGCCTGCGGATCTCCGGAGACCCCGACCGCGAGGTGCGGCGCGTCGCGGTGAGCGGCGGCGCCGGCGACTCCCTCCTCGGCGCGGCCCGCGCCGCCGGGGTGGACGTCTTCCTCACCGCCGACCTGCGGCACCACCCGGCCAGCGAGTTCACCGAGGAGCCCGGGGGACCGGCGCTGATCGACGCGGCCCACTGGGCCACCGAGTGGCCCTGGCTCGCCGACGCGGCGCGCCGCCTGGCATCCGGACTGGCCGCGAAGGGGAATACTGTTGAGACGCGCGTATCCGAGACGGTCACGGACGCCTGGACGACAACAGCAGAGTGCGAGGATCTGAAGTGAAAGCAGCCCCGGCGGCGCAGAAGCGCCTGCTCGACCTGGCCGAACTCGACTCCGTCATCGACCGGCTGGCCCATCGCCGCCGCACCCTGCCCGAGCTGGCCGAGATCGACGACCTGTCGGCCCGCGTGGCCCGGCTCGCCACGCAGGTCATCGCCGCCGAGACCGAGGCCGGCGACCTCGCCCGCGAGCAGACCAAGGCCGAGTCCGACGTCGACTCGGTCCGCGTCCGCGCCGAGCGCGACCAGAAGCGCCTCGACTCCGGCCAGGTGACCTCGCCGAAGGACCTCGCGAGCCTCCAGTCCGAGATCGTCTCCCTGAACCGCCGCCAGAGCGACCTGGAGGAGGTCGTCCTGGAGATCATGGAGCGCCGGGAGGCCGCCGACGAGCAGGTCACCAAGCTCGCCGCCGAGCGCGACCGGCTCGCCGGGCTGCGCGCCGACGCCGAGGACCGCCGGGACGCCGCCTTCGCCGAGATCGACAAGGAGAACACCGAGGTCAAGGGCAAGCGCGGCACCGTCGCCGCCGAGATCCCCGCCGACCTGCTCGCCCTCTACGAGAAGCTGCGCGAGCAGTTCGGGGTGGGCGCCGCCATGCTGCAGGGCACCCGCTGCCTGGGCTGCCGCACCAGTCTGTCCATCGCGGAGATCAACCGCATCAAGGCCGCCTCCCACGACGAGGTCCTCCGCTGCGAGGAGTGCCGCCGCATCCTGGTCCGCACCCCCGAGTCGGGCCTGTGACCTCCTTCGTCGTCGAGGCCGACGGCGGTTCCCGGGGCAACCCGGGTCCCGCCGGGTACGGCGCCGTCGTCAAGGACGCCTCGGACGGCCAGGTGCTGGCCGAGATCGCCGAGGCGATCGGCACCCAGACCAACAACGTCGCCGAGTACCGCGGGCTGATCGCCGGCCTGCGGTCGCTCCTGGCCATCGCCGGAGACGGCGCCGCCGTCGAGGTCCGGATGGACTCCAAGCTGGTCATCGAGCAGATGGCCGGCCGCTGGAAGATCAAGAACGAGGGGCTGCGGCCGCTCGCCTCGGAGGCCGCCGGGCTGGCCCGGCGGCTGCGGGTCACCTGGCGGTGGATCCCCCGGGAGAAGAACAAGGACGCCGACCGGCTGGCGAACGAGGCCATGGACGCGGCGGCCAAGGGCCGCCCGTGGCGCCTCGCCGGCGCGTCACCCGCCGCCCCGGCCCCCGCTCCGGCTTCCGCGGGTCCGGCCGCATCCGGGGTGTCCTCAGGTCCGGCCGCCGGTTCGGCCCCCGCCGGCCCGGCCGCCCCCGGTGGGCCCGCCGCGGGGTTCCGTGAGACCGCTTCCCGGGGGACCGGCTCGGTTCCCGCGGCCCCGGCCACCGTCCAGGACTCCCTGCTCGACCTCATCGGTGAGGAAGAGACCGTGGCGCCGGCCCCGTACGGCCCGGCGAACGGGACGGACCCCGAGACGACCGCGGCGACCGGATCCGGCGTCGGCACCGGCTGGCGCCCGCCCACCACCGTGGCGACCTCGCTGCTGATGCTCCGGCACGGCGAGACCCCGTTCTCCGCCGAGCGCCGCTTCTCCGGCGTCGGCGACCCCGAGCTCACCTCCGCCGGCATCGCCCAGGCCGAGGCCGCCGCCGCCAGGCTGTCGCGCCCGCCGTACGGGATCCAGGTGGTGGTCAGCTCGCCGCTCAAGCGCGCCCGCGCCACCGCCGAGATCGTCGCGGCCATGCTCGGGCTGGAGGTCGAGGTCGAGGAGGGGCTCAGGGAGGTCGACTTCGGCGACTGGGAGGGCCACACCTTCACCGAGATCCAGCGCCGCTGGCCGGACGAGCTCGCCGCGTGGCTGGCGGACCCGTCCGCCGCGCCGCCGGGTGGGGAGAGTTTCGAGGTGGCGGCGCGGCGGGTCCAGACGACCGGGGACCGGCTCGTCGAGCGCTACGAGGGCAGGACGGTCCTCGCCGTCTCCCACGTCACGCCGATCAAGATGCTGTTGCGGTTCGCACTGGAGGCTCCCCCCTCCGCGCTGTACCGCATGCACCTCGACCTGGCCGCGCTGTCCCTGATCGAGTACTACGCCGACGGGCCCGCGGTGGTGAAGGCGTTCAACGACACCTCCCACCTCCGCTGAGGCCCATCGATTCATGGACGTCCACCGGACGGGCGCCCGTTCGCGCTGAGATCACGCTCCGGACGCCCGTCCGTCCTTGAAGCCTGCGCTCCGGACGTCCGTACAGGCTGGGGGCCGTGATGTGCCGTACGTCCGTCCGGAGCGCGGGCGGCTCCCTCCTCGGCGCCGCCCGCGCCTCACATTCGACCGGAGACGACTTGTCGCCCGGTTGGAGATCGGTTGGGAGCCGATAAGCTTGCAACACGGCGGACGAGCCGGCCGGGCGGCCGCGTCGGGTCCCTTCGGGGCCCGCCGAGGAAGGTCCGGGCTCCACAGGGCAGGGTGGTCGGTAACGCCGACCCGGGGTGACCCGCGGGACAGTGCCACAGAAAACAGACCGCCCCTCCCTCGCGGGAGGGGTAAGGGTGAAACGGTGGTGTAAGAGACCACCAGCGCCCACGGTGACGTGGGCGGCTTGGTAAACCCCACCTGGAGCAAGGTCAAGAAGGGACGCTCTCCGGAGCGTTCCGCGCGCGACGTTCGAGGGCTGCCCGCCCGAGCCGCGCGGGTAGACCGCTTGAGGCCGCCGGCAACGACGGCCCTAGATGGATGGTCGCCCCTTCACGTCAGTGAAGGACAAAACCCGGCCTACAGGCCGACTCGTCCGCCTTCCCCGCCCCTGACCTGCGGCGGAACCCTCACGCAGGAAGATCGAACCCTTGAGAGGGCGCATCGGGGGCACATCACGCGGACCCGAGGACCGAGGCGAAGGCGTTGTCCAGCGCCGTCCGCGCCCGCCCGCGTCCGCAACACCCTGGCCCTCTACCGGCTCTCCACCCACAAAGGACCAGCTCGTAACGGTCCGCCCATGCAGGAGAAACGCCCGTGCCACTCTCTTCTGCACCACCCTTTAGCCTTGTCGTTCGTACTCGGACAGACACGAACCGGTCCACAGTGGATCGCTGCCGTCATGGCTGACCGAACCGCTCGGGCACCAGTTCGCGGCCCTGTTGCCTGAGCGGCCGGTGTATCACCCGGACCATCCGCTCGGCTGTCACCGTCGGCGGATCAGTGTCCGGATCATTAACGCTCGGGCATGACGGGCGGATACGGCATTCCCCTGGGCCGCGTCCTGGCCGGTGCCATGAGGTTGAGGCGGTCCGCGTGTTCGGGTCGGCTGAGATCCCGGTATGCGCGCGGCCTCACAGCCGAGATCTCAGCACGTCGATCTCACAGCCCGGCGCGAACGGGTCGAAGCCGTGCTCGACCAGCCAGCGAACATTCAGCAGGCTTCGCAACGACCACCACGCGCGGATCACGTCGAGGTCGACGTCGGTGCCGTAGCCGGCGACGACGTCGCCGAGGTGCTCCTCGTGTCCGAGCGTCAAGGTGGCGAGGTCGTACAGGGCATCACCCTGGCCTGCCTCGGACCAGTCGATGATGCCCGTGATCCCGTCGCCGTCGACGAACACGTGATCGATCTGCAGGTCGCCGTGGGTGAAGACCGGTGTCCACGGCCGGAGCGCGGCCTCGGCGACCTGGCGGTTGCGGGTGACCAGGTCGGCGGGCAGAACGCCGTTCGTCACGAGCCACTCGCACTCGCCGTCGAGATCCGCCGCCAGCTCGTCGAGGCCCCGGCCGGCCCGGCCGGGCCTGGGCGGCAACGGCGCGTCGTGCAACCTCCGGATGGCGGCGCCCGCCGCGGCCCACGCCGCCGGGGACGCGGTCGACGGCTCGCCGAGGCGGCCGAGCGCCGCCCCCGGGACCGCGGCGATCGCGAGCACCGGCGGCTTGTGCCACAGGACCTTCGGGGTCGGGACCGGCGCCAGGGCCATCGCCTCGACCTCGACGTCGATGCGCGCCTGATCGGCGTCCACCTTCAGGAACACGTCGCCGACGCGAAGGGTCGCGCGCTCGGAATGGGCGACGACCATTTCGACCTCATCCATGGGCGACCAGTATCCCGGGGGCGATCGTCGACGTCACCGGGTTTATCGCGTGCGATCGCGCGGCTGACCGCGTTCCGCTGCCAAGCGGCCTCGTGCGCGACACTGACCGCTGACCAGGTCAAGTCCACCACTTTTGCTAGGAGCCCTTGGAGCCCCTGAATTCGATGCACGCGGTCGACGGTCGCCGCTCCGACCTGCGCGGATGGATTATCGGCACCTACGGATTCCGGTCCCCGGAACGAGACGTCGCAACGGCGCGAGAGGTTGGCATGCGCGCCAGGGCGAACAGAGGAAAGCCCTCGCCCGTAGGCGGGTGAGGGCTCTTGCGTTGTACGGCTACAGGCAGTTGACCGACGCGGCCCGAGAGTTGTTGTACGAGCAGGAGTCGATGAGCTTTCCAGATGGGTTGCGGATGTATCCGGTGTCCGCGGTCTGGTTCCAGATGTAAGCGAATGTCCCTCCGGACCGACCCCAGTAGCGGGTGGTCGAGGTGTTCGTACCCTTACCGGTTCGCACCGTGACCGTCTTACCGGCGCCGAGGGTGAACGTGTCGAACGTGTAGACGTGATCCGGCGCGGACGTCTTATCGCGGAGGGTCCACCCCTTGAGGTTGATCGCCTTCCGGGTGGTGTTCCTGAGTTGCGCCCACTCGCCGTTCAGGCTGCTGTTCGCCCCGTTGTCCGGTGACCCGGGCGAGTTGTAGTAGATCTTCACGAACTGGACCGTGGGGAGCGCGGCGGCCTGCGCCGGAACAACGGGGACGAACGCCACGGCCGAAGCGGCGGCGGACAGAGCCAGGGAGAGAGAGCGCACCGGTGGATCCTTCAGGATGTGAGATATGCGGCAAATGTGAGACGTCTGGCCTGCGGTGCGGGTTGGCAGGTGAATTCGGTTCTCTTGGCGCGCCAGGGCATGACGACGCCCCCACCGGATCGAGAAGTGAGGGCGTCGACATAGGTCCGGTACGGGTCCGTGCGGTTCGCGAGGCCTCACACTCCATGTCGTCGAACACCGAGCTGGGACCTGCCATTGGCTCGTGATGAAGTGGCCGCGAGTGAGGTCACGACCGTGTGGTGCATCCAGAGCCGGCTCCGGCGTACCTGCCGAGTGAATGTACGACCGCACTAGGCTGCCGATCATGAAGCGCTCGATGATCGCGGTGCTCGTGGCCATCTGCGTGGGGGGCGGCGCTGTTCTGGTCGCTCCTATCGCTTTCCTGGTGTTGTTCTATGGGTGCAACGCCGACGATGACCGGCTCGCCGCCTCCCTGGCCACGCTCAGCGTCCTCGACGCTCATCCGGCGAACGCGACACCGCTGAAGGGGCGCGGCAGCTCTTGTGACAACGACGACCGGATCACGACCGTCGGGCAGACCTACCGCCCCTCGGGCCCGCGAGCCGAGGTGCTGTCCTTTTACCGAGACGCCGCGATCAGGGATGGGTGGACGCCCCCTCCGGAGGATGACGGGGAAGGGGTGGGCTGCTTCACCAAGACCGTCGGCGGGAGGGAGGTTGAGCTCTCGGTGTGGTTCCTGGACGAGATGGGGGAGAAGTACGGCGACGACTACGACGTGGACGTGACCTCTTCCCTGGACGGCGGAGGCTGGTGTTGACGCCGGGATGGTCCTCTTCCCGGACCCATCACACAACGGCACGCGGGCGGTGGGAACCGGTCGTCACGGTGAGGGCCGGTGGGTCCGCTGGAGGTGCAGGGCGAGCTGTGTGCGGTCACGGAGGCCGTATTTGCGGAGCAGGCTCGTGACGTGGTTCTTCACCGTGCCCTCGGTGATGAGCAGCCGGTCGGCGATCTGCCTGTTCGTGGCTCCGGTCGAGATCAGTCCGGCCACCTGGGCCTCCCTGACCGACAATCCCTCCCGATCAGGCGGCGCATCGGTCAGCGCCCGCGTGGCGGGGCGGCGGATCTCGGCGACCAGCCGGGCGGCCACCGGGGAGGCCAGCACCGTCTCGCCGCGGGCGGCCCGCCGGATGGCGTCGACCAGTTCCGCCGGCGTGCAGTCCTTGAGCAGGTAGCCGACGGCGCCGGCCCGCAACGCGCCGAAGATGTAGTCATCCTCGTCGAACGTGCTGAGCACGACCGAGGCCACCGCCGGATACCGGGCCGACAGCAGGGTGATGAGCTCGACGCCGTTCATCCTCGGCATCCGGGCGTCCACCAGCGCCACGTTGACGCCGAACACCACGATCCGCGCGATCGAGGGGCCAGAGGACATGCTGACGCGTGCGGCGTAGGCGAGCGCGGTGGCGGCGAGCACCACCCAGAACACGACGCTCAGCAGCGGCGGTGGACCGGCGTCACGCGGCTGGACCTGGGAAGACGGCCCGGGACACCGGGCACCCGATGACGCGGCACGGATAAGACCCTAGTTTCCCGCGGCGCCGGTGTGATCCCCCCACAAACCCATGACGAACGTCATGGCAGGCTCCTCCCGCGGACCGATGCCGGACGGCGGCCCGCTCCCTAACGTGGCCGTCCATGAGACCCACCCATCCCGTCTGGGCCGTCCTGATCACCGTCGTCGCCATGCTCACACAGGTGATCATCGGAACCGCCCCCGTGGTGCTGCTCCTCGACCGCGACAACGTCCTCTACCGGCCCCTCGGCATGATCGGCATCACGCTGGCCTCGCTCGGACTGGTCTGCCTCATCCGCCGTCTCGGTCGAGAACCGTGGCGGGGCATGGGTCTGACGAGATCCTGGCGGGCCCCGCTGCACCTGCTGCTGGGCGTGGTCCAGGCGACCGCGCTCGGCTTCGCCTGCGCGGCCGCGCGGGCCCGTACCGGGGCGCTGTGGGCGGCGGTGGGCGTGCACACCGGCTCGCACCTCGCCAACATGCTGCTGCCCACCAGGGACATCGCCTACGACGTGCAACTCGTCATCGTGACCGGCGCGTTCTGCGTCACCGGGCTGCTCATCCTGTCCGGCCGCCGGCGAGACGGTACGGCGGCCACCGACGGGACCGCACGGACGACGGCTCCGTCCCTCTTCCGGCGGTGACGGAGCGCCAGGCCAGGAGATCAGGCCGGAAGCGTCGCCACGGATCAGAAGCCGATCAGCTCCGGCGCCTGGGCGACGGACCGCAGCATGCCGGGCAGGACGGTGCGCAGCTCGCCGAGCGTCTCGGGCGGCAGGTCGAGACGGACCTCGAAGACGGTCTCGGTCTCCAGCAGGTCGGCCGCCTCAAGCGTCAGCTCCAGCCGGAGCGTCGTGTCGTCCAGCGTGATGGAGCGCACCCCCTCGTTGGTGCCGCGCATGTCTTGGCGGGCCACCCAGTAACCCTCCTGGTAGGACGTCACCAGAAGGTGCTCGGCGCCGGAGTCGTCGGCCTGTTCCGCCAGGTAGATCAGGCATCGGCTGTGTTCCTGGTCATGACCGAAGGCGCGGGCGGTCATGGTCGTGGCCGGCCGGTAGGCCAGCTCCCCGGTGATCGGCGGCGGAGCCTGCGGCCGGCGATCATCGAAACGGCCGCGCCACCAGTCGTAGCGGTCGCCGTACGCGGTGGGCAGTCCGAGGGGAGCCGCGGTCGGCAGCGCGGCCAGCAGCCAGCCGGGCGGCTTCTCGCGGGGGAAGACGGTCAGCTCCGCCAGCGCCGCCCTCGGCGGCACGCTCTCGAACGGCGGTGCGGCGGAGTCGACGCGGCCGGTGTACCCCCTGCCGCCGGGGGAGAACTCCAGCTCGCAGGTGAACCAGGTGCCGACGCCGTCCTGGTAGGAAAGCTCGCGCAGGCGCCGGAACGGCTCCGTCATGCCCTGGAACGGCTCCGCCGCGCCCTCGACGGTGATCTCGCGGCCGTCGCGGGTGACGGTGGTCACCGCGTGCGAGCCGACCTGGGCATGTCGTACGGCCAGCCGCGACCAGCCCGGTGCGGCGGCGGCGCGGGCGAGATCGCCGATCTCCATCCGCCTGGCGTGGGCCTCGTCGTTCCGGGAGCGCCAGTTCTTGTTCCTCTTGATCCGCTCGGACATCATGATCAACCTTCCTGGCCGGTACCGGTACCGGTGCCGACGCTGTTCGTGTCCGCCGTCCCGGGTGCGCGGCCGGTGAGCCGGTCGTGCAGCCGGCGGACCTCGCGGAGCCATTCGCTGTTCCCCTTGCGGGCGGCCGTGTCGCGCACCTCGGGGATCTCACCGCGGGCGCCGCACCACTCGGCGGCCGTGGCGGCGAGTGTTACGAAGCGGGCCAGGCCGTTGCGCGGGCGCTCGCCCGGCGCGGGCAGCAGCGCGGGCAGCGCCGCGGCGGCGATCCGCCACACGTGCGCGTGGGCGCCCCGCCCGGCCGCGGCGTCGAGCGCGGCGACCATGTCGATCATCCTGACCTCGCCGCTGGTCAGCAGGAGCCCCACCTGGCGGCCGACCTCGGCCGCGGGCAGCTCGTCGCGCGCGGCGACCTCCAGCAGCACGTCGACCGACTCGGGTGTCCCCGGTTCGCCCAGGACACAGGCGAGCATCGTCGAGAACGCCGCTCCGGCCGGCCCTTCGGCTCGCGCGAGATGGCGGATCTGCCCCAGCCTGAGGGAGGGGTCGTTCCAGGAGCGTCTGAGCGCATACGGCATGAGGTGGGCGGCGGCTACCTCGCGGTGCGCGGGCAGCGTCGAGGGCCACCATTCGAGGTGCTCGGCGTCGGCCGAGTGCCTGGGGACGCCGAGCATCATGTCGACCAGCGGCAGGCCGACGGGTACGGCGGTGGCCGTGGGCACCAGACGTATGTAGTGGGAGTGGCTCCGGTCGTGCCAGTCGTGGTCGCCGTCGCCGCCGTTCCCGCAGGTCCACTCCAGCTCGATCCCGACCTGCGGGCAGGTCCACGCGGCGAGGATCCGGCCCGCCGCGGACGTCAGGCGGGCCGCCCGCTCCGCCGCCTCGGGATCCGGGGTGCGCGGCAGGCGCAGCAGCGCCTGCTGGAGGTCGGCGGCCAGCGGCTTGGCCCCGGCGGCCTCGATGACCTCCAGCCGCCGGACCAGCTCGGCCGCCGCCACGTGCCCCGTGGTGTGCGTGGGCGTGGCCAGCAGCAGCGGCGGGAGGGCGTCCTCCTCGACGGCCCGCAGGACCTCGGCCGCGCGGTGCAGCAGGAGCCGGTGCGGGGCGGCGAGGTTCCCCTTCGGCATGAAACGCCGCCAGGCGTGCGGGGTGGGCGCGGTCGCGGTCAGGGAGCGGACGGCGCCTCGGAGCCACTGGCCGGCATGCTCCCAGGGCTCCCGCCGGTAGTCCCAGTCGGCCCACGGCTGGGCGAGCGTTTCGCGCAGTCCGGAGAGCATCGCCGCCGCCGTGCCCACCCGGTCGCGGTGGGTGAGCGCGACGAGGCCGGCGAGCGACCGCTCCCAGGCCTGCCAGGAATGCGGCCCCTCCTGCCGCATCAGCAGGTCGAGCTCCTCGACGGACTCGACCGGGGGTTCGAGGGCCCGGGAGCGTTCGGGCGCGGCGGGCAGCGGCGGCGGGGTGAACGCGGGTTCGGCCTCGGCGACCGTGCCGCCCGCGAACACCGCGGCGGCCCGGTGCCCGAGGTGGGGCGGGAGCAGCTCGACGGCCTCGCCCACGATGGCGCGACCCTCCTCGCTCATGCCGCTCGCGTGGGCGAGGGCCAACTCGACGGCCTTCTCCCGGAGCTCGGCGAAGTCGGTGGCGAACGCGCGGGCCAGTGGCGCGGCGACCACATCGGCTAGCGCGGGTGCGCGCCGTACGGAGCGATCGAGCCATGACAGCCCGGCGCGCACCAGCTTGCGCTCGGGGCGGAACAGCAGCGACTCCCACGCCTCGGCGAGGTCGTCGGCGGTGAGGCCGTCGCAGGCGCGCAGCCGTCCGGTGGCCAGCTCGGCGACCGGGCCGGGGGAGGCGGGCAGCAGGCACAGGTAGTCACGGGCGCGGGGCGCCGTCTCGGCGGGCGAGGGATCGAGCGCCTCGTGCAGGCGGACGAAGAACCGCAGATCGATCGCCGTACCACCGAGCAGGAAGCGGCGCACGCAGCCGTCGATCAGCTCCTCGCGCTTCACCCGGCCCGCGTCCGCGAGGGTCGTCAGTGCGCCCAGCCAGCCCTGGCGCGGATCCTTCTCCCACTGGAGCACCCGGCCCACGCCCGCGGCCTCGAACAGGCGGGGCAGCAGGTGGTCGAGCAGCGGGTCGGCACCGAGATCCGAGGGGACGCGGTCCGCCCAGCCGGCCACCAGCGGGTCATGCGGCGGCGGCTCGATGCCGGTCTGGCGGAGCAGGGCCAGGGCGAGTGCCATGCCGCGGTCGTCGGAGGCGCGCAGGCGCAGCACGAGCCGCTCGGCCAGGTCGGCACGCCAGGCGGCGGGCCGGTCGGCGAGCACCGCCAGGACGAGATCCACGTCGTTGTCGAGGCCGGCCCACCGCGGCGCGAAGTCGCGCCGGTACAGCCAGGACGCCACGGCCGCCGCGCCGCCGATGGTCGCGGCACCCGTCACCCGCAGCGCGGGGCCGTAGTCGACCAGGCCGTCGTCCCAGCGGTCGAACCGGCCCCGCAACTCCTTCAGCAGCTCCGGCAGCCGGGCGGCGACCTCCTTGCGGCCCTCGCCGTCCAGTGTCCTGACCTTCTCCGCGAGCCGGTCGGCCTGCCGTCTCTCGATCAGCTTCCTGATCTCGCCCCAGTGATCCATGGCGGGGAACCTAACCAGCCGCACCGACACTTTCGGTTGCTTCGGGCTTCACCACCCCGGTCGGCGTTTACGGAGGTGGTGTACGAGCCGGCTTCACGTGATTCCGTGTCTGAGGGCTGAGCGGTGAGTGCCCTCGTGACCGGGGTGCGGCGTGTTGCCGCTGACGAGGCGGTGTTGGGAACCGATCGGCTCAGACGGCTGTCCTCCTACGGCACGTGCTTGATGGGACATGCGGCCGAGAAGGACATCCGCAATGGGGCACCGATCCGACTCGCCCCCGGATGGCCGGGCGGCCATCGTCGAAAAGACCGGTCAGAAGTGCGGCGAGAGGATGGTCTCATGGCCTCAGTCGCGAATGAAGACGGCTCCCAGGGAAACCTTGCCGCCAGGATCCAGGCCGAGATCGGGGATTCTGCGCGAAGCCCCTGATCTGATGTTGACGCGATAGTAGCCGAATGGCTCCCCGAACTCGGGGGTGCTGGCCTGGACGATGTATTCATCGTCGCTCAGCCAGGAATCGCCTATCGCGTCGTTCGGTTCTGAGATGAGGCGCAGCTTGGATTTCCTGACGGTTTCTCCGGTGATGGTGTCACGAGTGACGATGTACTCGTCCTGGCCCGCAGACCGTACCTCCACGATCGACCGGCCATCGGGGGAGAGGTCTCCGGCGACGTCGATGGACGTTTGTTCGGCGATGACCGATCCATCTGGTTTCAAGATGGTCACCCTGGTTGCTTTGTCGAGGCGGGGCAGGTTCGTTGCGCCGCGATCACAGATGCGCCCCGGCTCATGCCGAGGACTGTGCAGAACCCCTCAAGGGTGGTTGTCCGCCCTGTGGCGAACCCTGTGAGCAGCAGACGAGGCTGATCCCCCGCGAAGGTCATTGCGAAGAATTCGCCGTCTGGCGATATCTCCAAGTCGTAAAGGTCGCTCAGCATCTGAGCGTCGAGGCGTGGGGAGATGGCCTTCTGCTGAGCCGTCGGCAGGTCCCAGCCCATGAACCGCAAGTGCTTCTTGCTGAAATAGGCGATGCGGTGGCCGTCACGGGTGATCCGGAGTGTGATGTTGCGCCGCTTGGCATCGCTCAGTCGTACTTGGCTGGCCGCATCGTAAAGCTCGATGTCACTGGTGCAGTCATCATCGCCGATGTCGACTCCGCCTCTGCGCCCGCCGCAGGACGAAGCATACGGGATGCCGATGTCCTGCCTTCCATCGCCGCGTTTGTAATTTACACGCAACCGCCATTCTGTGCAGACCACCAGTGGGGGTTCGGCGTCTTCTTCCGTGAGTCCGGGATTCAGCCTGCCGCACTTCGCGTCATCGGGAATGAAGGCGTACTGCACGGGCGGATCATATGATTTCGGCTTCCACTCCCATGTCGGCTGCGGCGTGTCGTTCCCATTGGCGTAAAGAACGCCGAATCCCAGGGCGCAGGCGAGAACAAGGATGCCGACCCACTTCGCGGGCCAGGATTTCGACTTTCTCTCCGGCGTGGGAGGCGAGAAGTCGAATCCACCGGAATCCAGCCTGTTCGTCCCGACGGATTTCATTGTGATCCCCGTTCCTCCCATTCAATGCCGAACGACACACTAAGCCAGTTCGATAACGGATCGATCACGAGGAGCGGATCTCCGCGAAGAAGCGGAGCCGGGCCTTCGCCGAGGGCTTTCGTGTCGCCGCGGATCCGGGGAGACTGCCGATGGGAAAAGGTTCGGAACAGTGGCAGGGAGGCAGGGTCATAGCGGATGGCGGAGCTTTTTCGCGCCCGCGGCGGAGCGGTGAGTGAGGCCGCGGCGCGGAGGTGGATCCAACTGTTTGTGAGCTTGCCGGCGCTTTCCGGTGGAAGTCGCCCGAGTGGCTGTCGGGAAGCCCGGTGGCGAGGTGGCGACTTCGCCGGGAAATGAGCGGGGTTGAAGCCCGGCGTCAAATACCCTTCCAAGGTGGCGGCGATGTGGTCCATGGCATGGAGTGAAACCTGCGGCGTCGTTGCTCGATCGCCCTTCAGGGTGGGACAAGAGGGCGGCGGGCCTCTTGAAAACGAGGTGAAGGTCATGGGCGCGTCTGGCGAGCCGGCGTACGAGACCTATCAGAGCATGGAAGCGCCACCGGTGCGGCGATCGCACTGACGGCACATTCCGGCTGCGAGTCCATCGGCCGGGCATAGTGCTCGGCGGTGTGGGCGGCCGGGCAGACGGCCAGGAGCTACAGCGGAACCGTACGATCCCTGAGGGGCTGGGCTCGAAGACCTGTCGTCAGGACGTCGAGCAACCGGCCGGCCACGTCGGCTGATCCGGCTGCGGCGACGGCGATGCCGTTCGCGAGGTTCAACACGTCGCCGACATCGATCGCCGCGCGTATGTGCTCGTCGGACTGGGCTGAGGCGAGTAGCCGCCGGCACGCATCCGTCAACGCCCGGTGCCGGATCTCCAGCGCCGTGTCGGCGTCACGGGCGGCCGGCAGCAGCGCGAGCCCGCGGAAGAACCTGCTGACCCGAGCCCTCGACCTCGCGGCCCGGCTCATGGCCAGGCCCCGCACGGCCCGACGCCTGACCCACGGCGCCATCGCTCGCGCATGGCGGCGCCGCCTCGTGAGTGAACTACGGGGCTCCTACGCCCACCAACTTCTCGGCGCGGCCACCTGACCGGACGCCGGGCACGGGCCGCGGCCGGCTCCGAGTTTTCCCGTGGTGCGGAGGCGTCCGGTACGGAGATCGTGGTGACGATCACGCGGGGACCGCTTCGCCGGGGTCGTCCGGGACGAGGGGCAGGAGAAGCTCGTAGAGGTCGCGGAGCCGGTCGGGGCCGACGGGAGGGAAGACGACGGTCGCGCCGACCGCGAGCAGGTAGGGCAGAAGGGCCGCGGTGCGGGCCTCCTCGTCACCGGCGGCGGCCGGGCGCCACACCCGCTGGAGCGCGGCCAGTCGTGCCTCGTCGAGGCGGGTCTGTACGGCGCGCACGTCCGCGTCCCAGGTCGCCCACGCCCGCAGCGCGGTCTCGACCTCGGGCCGGTAGAGGCCGGTGTCGTCGGAGCCGACGAGCTTCGTCAGCCGCGCGAGGACCGTACGGGGACCGGCCGATTCGCCCACCTCGGAGATGGCGTTTTCCAGCGCTTCAACCGAAAGGCGCTCGAAGTGGGCGAGAAGCTCTTTCTTGTACCCGTCGGCGCCGTCGAAGTGATGGTGGAACGACCCCTTCGACAGGTTGAGCCGGGCGGCGATCCGGTCGATTCGAATCCCTGCCGCGCCCTCTTCCGCAAGGACTTTCAGGCCCTCGTCCAGCCACCGGTCTCGTGCCGTGCTCACCCGGCGAACGTACCACAGGGTATGGAACGGCCCGTGCCCGCCGAGGCGCTCACGAGCGTCATGTCAGGAAGCTGTGGACGCCGGTGGCGACGCAGATCAGCAGCATGCCGGTGGCGTTGAGGAAGAGGTTGCGGCCGAAGTCCCGGGCCGCGATGTGGATCGCGACGGCGACGACGAAGTAGAGCACGAGGGCGGCACAGGTGACGGCGCCGAGGTACGGCAGCCAGATGCCGAGGATCAGACCGGCCGCCGCGGCGAACTTCAGCGGCGGCAGTATCCACCAGTGACGTCGCGGCCAGTTCACGCCCTCAAGGCACCGGGCGATGAACGGGATGGGCTTGACGCACATGACGGCGTCGCCGGCCTGAATGAACGCCAGAAGGACGACCGGCCAGACGGGGTCGGGCAATGCGGACATGTCTCTCCTCGAAAAAGATCGCCGGACATACCATACGGTATGGTATGTCCGGCGATCAATGTTCGCCCTCCCATCACCGGAGGCTCGACTCGCCCTGTCGCGGATGGCGCGGTCGCTCGGTCGTTCGCCGCTCAGGCGTGCGTGCAGGTGTCGCGGTACTCCTCGATCGACAGGCTCCGGGGAGCCGGGCACAGGAACTGCTCTTGACGTCCTCCCCGCCCTGAAGGGCGGGGATTCTCCCCTGCTGGGCCGCCGAGATCGCGGGCAGCTTGGAGTGGGTTCCTGCTTCGCCGGGTCGTGCCACCGCAAGCGGTGGTCTTACCGTCCCTCCACAGGCGTTTGGCCTGTCCGCCCGTCCGGCGGCCAGGATGTTGATCGCCGCGTTGACGTCCCGGTCGTGGACCACGCCGCACGGGCAGGTCCACGACCGGACGTTCAACGGCATCTTGTCAGCAAGTGCTCCGCACGCCGAGCACAGCTTCGACGACGGGAACCAGCGGTCGATCTTGGCGAAGGTCCGGCCGTACCGGGCGGCCTTGTACTCCAGCATGGCCGTGAACTGCGACCAGCCCGCGTCATGGACGCTCCCGGCCAGTCTCGTGCGCGCCAGGCCCCTCACCGACAGGTTCTCCACGTACACCGCTTGGTTGTCACGGATGATGCTCGCAGAGAGCTTGTGGGCGAAGTCCCGGCGCGCGTCGGTCACCCGGGCATGCGCCCGCGCGGGCCTTCACCTCCGGCCTGAAGGCCGGAGCACCGGCCCGCATTTCGGTAGCGGGTGTCGTCATCGATGAAGCGCTTCATCCACGAGATCATGTACTTGGCCATCGTGGTGTTCGGGGTCTGCGGGAAGAAGTGCGAGGCGCCGTTGAGCTTCATGCTCTCGCCGGTTCCGGGGACGCCGGCCGTACCTCGGCGCGGCTCAGGCGGCCGGGCCACCAGGCCCGCGGGCCCAGGTCCCGCACCAGCGCCGGGACCAGCAGGGACCGTACCACCAGGGTGTCGAGCAGTACGCCGAAGGCGACGATGAAGGCCAGCTGCGCCAGGAACGCCAGCGGGATCACCACCAGCGCGGCGAAGGTGGCGGCGAGCACGACGCCCGCCGAGGTGATCACCCCGCCGGTGGTGACCAGCCCGCGCAGCACGCCCTCCCGGGCCCCGTGGCGCGCAGTCTCCTCGCGCACCCTGGACATGAGGAAGATGTTGTAGTCGACGCCCAGCGCGACCAGGAAGACGAAGCCGTACAGCGGCACCGACGCGTCGCTGCCGGTGAACCCGAGGATGTGCGTGAAGACCAGCGTGGAGACGCCGAGGGTGGCGAGGAAGTTCAGCGCCACGGTGACCACCAGGAGCACGGGCGTCACCAGCGAGCGCAGCAGGAAGACCAGGATGAGCAGGATGATCGCCAGGACGACCGGGACGATGAGCAGCGTGTCGCTCCGCGCGGTCTCCATCGTGTCGTACCGCTGGGCGCTGTACCCGCCGACCATGACGCCGTCCTCGGCGTCGAGCGCGGCGCGCAGCCGCTTCACCGTGTCCTGGGCGGCGTCGCCGTCCGGCGCGTCGCGCAGCGTCGCCTCGACCAGGACGCGCCCGTCGACGATCTTGGGGTCGCCGCCCGGCCGGCCGCTCCGGGACACCGGTTCGGCGCCGGAGACGCCCTCGACGCCGCGGGCCTTCTCCGCCACGGCCGCGGCGCGCCCGGCGGGGGCGACGATGACCGCGGGCTGCCCCGAGCCGCCGGGGAAGTGCTCGCTCAGCGTCGCCTGCGCCGCCACCGACGGCGCGTCGTTCACGAAGGTCTCGTCCAGCGGGACGCCCCGGGCGTTGAACCGCGGCGAGAAGAGGGCCAGGACGACGAGGGGCAGCAGGGTCGCGATCCACAGCCGGCGCGGATGACGGCCGACCAGCGCGGCCACCCGGCCCCAGATCCCGCGGTTCCCTGCGTCGGCCGGGCGCGGCTTGGCCGGCCACAGCGCGGCGCGGCCCAGCAGGACGAGGACGGCGGGCAGGAAGGTGAGCGCGCTGAGCGCGGCGCACGCGATGCCGATGGCGCCCACCGGGCCGAGCGCGCGGTTGTTGGTCAGGCTGCTGAGCAGCAGCGCGAGCAGTCCCAGGGCCACGGTGGCGGCGCTGGCGACGATCGGCTCGAACGAGCGGCGCAGCGCGACGCGGCCCGCGGCGAAGCGGTCGCCGGTCGCGGCCAGCTCCTCCCGGAAGCGGGCGGTCAGCAACAGCGCGTAGTCGGTGGCCGCGCCGATGACCAGGATGAACAGGATGCCCTGCACCTGGCCGTCGACCCGGACGATGTCACGGTCGGCCAGGAAGTACACCACGGCGCAGGCCAGTCCCAGGGCGAACACCGCGCCGATGATGATGACGAACGGCAGCAGCACGCTCCGGTACACCGCCAGCAGGATGACCAGTACGGTGACCAGCGCCACCCCGAGCAGCAGGCCGTCGATCCCGGCGAAGGCGTCGGACAGGTCGGCCCGGGTGGCCGCCGGTCCGGCGAGCCGGGCCTGTAGACCGTCGACCGCCACCGCCGAACCGATCCGGTCCAGGGCCTCCCCGAGTGAGTCCTCGACGGCGGGGCTGAGCTGGACCACGCCCTGCAGCGCCTGGCCGTCCTCCGATCCGACGGCGGGCGAGGGCGCTCCGGCGACGCCCTCCGTGCCGCGCAGCGCGGCGAGCTTCCGTGTCGCCTCGGCGCTCTGCTCGGAGGTGACGGCCTTGCCGTCCGCGGTCCACACCACGATGAGCGGTTGCGTCTCACCTTCGCGGAACCTCTCCTGGACCTCCAGCACGCGTGTCGACTCCGCGCTCTGGGGCAGGAAGGCGGCCTGGTCGTTGGTGGACACCTCGGTGAGCTTGCCGGCGAACGGCCCCAGCCCTCCGCCGACGGCCAGCCAGACCAGCACCAGCAGCGCCGGGACGAGCCAGCGGATCTGTTTCCGTGCCATGGGATCGCCTCTCCGTGACGCCTTGTAACTCAATAATCAAGATACTCAATAATTGAGTTAATGTAGCATGGCGACATGAACGGCGCTGGTGAAGGGGGCATCGACCGGCTGGCCTTCGCGGTACGGCTGCGCAGGATGACCGCGGAGTTCAATCGCATCGCCCACGAGTTCGCCGGCGAGCACGGGCTGCATCCCACCGACGTCCAGGCGCTCATCAAGATCTTCGACGCCCCGGAGCCGATCACTCCCGGCAGGCTGCGGGAGGAGCTGAACCTCACCTCGGGCGCGGTCACCGCCTGCCTAGACCGGCTGGAGCGGGCCGGGCACATCCGCCGGGTCCGCGACGCGCATGACCGGCGCGTGGTCCACCTGCACTACCTCGACGCGGCCAGGGAACTGGCCGGGGCCTTCTTCCGCCCGCTCGGCCGCAGTACGGACAACACCCTGCGGCGGTTCAGCCCGGAGGAACTGCGCACCGTGGCCGCCTTTCTCGACGCCATGAACGAGGAACTCGACGCGCTGCGCGCCGCACCGGGCTCCGCCTGACGTCCTCGGGTGAACCGGCCTCGGCCCCGGCGGCGCCGGCACTGACGTCTTCGGGCGCGGGAGCCGGAACGGTTGCGGTCAGCCGACGTCTTCGGGCACGCGGGCCGGACGGCCCCGCCGGAGACAACGCCCGCCCCGGCCGGCCTCTCGGGGCGCGCGGCCCGGACGGTCGCGTGCCGGCCCCGGGTTCTCGGAAACGCGCGGCTACCGGCCGGACGGGAGTTGTCCGCCGATGAGCTCCAGCAGCGCGGCGTGCGTCTCGCGGTCGGCCGCCACGACGAGCCCGCCCGCGCCGGTGTGCGGCGGCCGGCCGTCGATGCCGGTCACCACGCACCCGGCGGCCCGGCACAACGCCATCCCGGCCGCGAAGTGCACGCTGTCCTCCAGGTGGCCGTCGGTGACGTAGGCGGCCCGCCGTCCGGCGGCGACCCACGTCACGGCCAGGGTGGTGGAGACGACGCGCGGGCGGAACCGCTCGGCGAACCCAGGCTCGGCGAGCAGCCGGACCGCCCGGAAACCCGGCGCGTTCGGGAACGGCGGATCGAGGTTGACGTCCACCAGCCGGGATCCGGCCGACGGCGCGAGCGGCTCGTCCACGCCGTCGCGGCGGACGTACGCGCGGGCGCCGCCGGTCCCGCCGGTTTCGCTGGTTCCGCCGGTCCAGAACACCTCGCCGGAGAACGGGTCGGCGCACGCCGCAGCCGTGACGCCGGAACCCGTGCGCAGGGCGACGTTCACCGCGACCAGCATGCTGCGCGCGGCGTAGTTCAGCGTGCCGCACAGGGGATCGACCAGCCACACGCGCTCCGCGTCGTCCCGCCCGGTGCGCCCGCTCTCCTCACCCGTCACGGCGTCGTCCGGCCGGGCCGTACGGATGACGTCGAGGATGGCCCGCTCCGCCTCGATGTCCGCGGCCGTGGCGAAGTCATCGGCGGACTTCTCGAAGCGCGTCAGCGGCCCGCCGTACATGGCGCGCACGACGGCGGCTCCCGCCTGCGCCGCGGTCAGGGCCAGTTCCTCATCGGTGATCGGCATGCGCGCAGAATAGACCGCGAGCCTTTCCGCCCCGCCGGCGCCCGCCGTCCGGCACAGGCGGGCGCCAAGTGAGGCGGGTGGCCGGTGGCCGCGGCGGGGCGGGCGGTGCCTGCGAGCCTCCGCCGGTGTGCTTGCGCCGTCCCCGTGCGCTGGCCGCGTGCGTCGTCCCCGCCGGGAACGACGGCTTGACAGCGCTTCGTCGCTGAAATCGCCGCCCCGCTCCGGGGATGGGAACCGGCCGGGTGTCAGAGCCGGTCGAGGAGATCCGGGAGCTTCCGCATGTCGTCGAAGACGATCGTGCCGGGGCCTTCGAGCCACTGCGCGGGGGTGAGCCCGCCCGCGTAACCGAGGGCGCGCATGCCGGCCGCGCGGGCCGCCTGGACGCCGTACCGGCTGTCCTCCACCACCACGCACCGGGCGGGCTCGACGCCCATCTCCCGGGCGGCGTAGAGGAACAGATCGGGCGCCGGCTTGCCGTGGGCGACCTGCGTCGCGCTGAAGATCCGGCCCTCGAAACGCCGGTGGAGACCGGTGCGGCCGAGGGTGTGGCGCATCTTGTCGTGGCTGCCGCTGGAGGCCACGCACGTCGGCAGCGCGATCGCGTCCAGCGCCTCGACGATGCCGTCGACGGCGGTCAGCCCCGCGTCCACCGCCTCCTGATGCAGGCGCACGAAGCGCCGCTCGGCC
The DNA here is from genome assembly GCF_050942225.1 of Streptosporangium sandarakinum. Classification (NCBI taxonomy): domain Bacteria; kingdom Bacillati; phylum Actinomycetota; class Actinomycetes; order Streptosporangiales; family Streptosporangiaceae; genus Streptosporangium; species Streptosporangium sandarakinum. Next base: position 5,900,514 of record NZ_CP192034.1, on the reverse strand, counting down.
TCGGCCGTCAGCGCCGGTCCCAGCCGGGCCTCGATCAGCTCGTTGATGGACTTGGTGGACCGTCCCACGAACCGTTCGGTCACCTCGGCCTCGCTCAACGGCCAGCCCAGCTCCGAGAGCACGCCGGAGTGCACGCGTACCGCTATGGGCTCGCTGTCGACCAGCACGCCGTCGCAGTCGAAAATCACCAGTTCAACCGGTTCGATCACCGGGACAGGCTACTCCTGCCCGTATCCGGCGGAGCACCGGCCCACCGTACGCGGGCCACCCGGCGCCACACGGCGGACGCGTCCCGCATGGCCGTTCAGTGGGCGGTCACCGCGGCGAGGGCGGCACCGATCCAATGGGCGAGTCCCATGACGCTGAGACGTCGGTGCCGTCCGATCGGTTCAGCCGAACGGCACCGAGACGATCGCGCGGAATCTTCACCTGCTCTCCCCGGGACCATCACGTGCCCCTGCTTGGCTTGCCTTCCATGAGACAGGAGCGGGACATGGGACGGCGGCTCGCGCCGGTTCCGGTCAGAACGGAGACGACGGGGGAGGACCGGGCGGACCGCGCGGCTTTCTTCGCGGTGATGTCGCTGCCGGCGCTCGCGTTGGCGGACTGGCTCGTGGTGACGGTCGTCATCCGGAATGTCCAGTGCGAGCGGTACGAGCGGGGCGGCGTCATGGACTGTGGCGGCTCGCCCGCGATGGAGGAGGCGTACACCACCGGACTGCTGCTGACGGTTCCGGTCCTGGCGGTCCAGATGTGGCTGATCGGATCCGCGATCCGCCGGCTCCGGAACGGGTCGCGCCTGTACATCGGGCGGGGGCGTTCACGCCGTGGGGGCCGCCGACGGGGCTGACCTCTCGTCCATGGGCCCGGCCCGCGTCGTCAGGCGGGCGCGGACGACGAGGTCGTGCAGGAGACCGTCCGCGCCCGGCGTATCCGGCAGGTGCGAGGCGTCCCGCGCCTCCTCCAGGACGGCGGTCAGCCGGGCGACGTCGCGTTCCAGCCGCGCGCGGTCCGGGCCGTCCGCGGGTGGCGCCCCGTGCTCCGCGTGCCGCTTGGCGGCCACCAGCTCCGCCAGGTACGGCGGGCCGCCGCCCAGCCGGGTGAGGTCGGCGACGAGCACGCCGGTGCGCATCAGGTGGATGCCGGTGAGCAGCACCCGGAAGGTGTACAGCAGCGGCTTGAGCTCCCCCGACCGCTCGAACAGGCGCCACTGGGTCCGGGCGAACCCCAGGTAGTGGTGGGCGTGGTGACGGGTCAGGCAGTCCGGGGCGGCGGCGGCCAGCTCCTCGTGCACCGGGGACGTCGCCACCACCAGCGGCGAAAGCAGCTGCTCCAGGACGTAGCCGTTGCGGCGGAGCAGCAGACGGCAGAACTTGGCCAGGTCGTGGGTGACGAGGTCCACCTCGACGCCGTGGCGCGTCCACGAACGGGTGACGGTCTCCTCGGCGGCCCGCAGCCCGACGACGTCCTCCAGCGGCAGCAGGTGCACGCCGCGCAGGTCCACGTCGGAGTCGGCGGACGGGAAACCGTACAGGTGCGCGCCGCTGACCGTGGCGAACGCCAGGGCGTGCGGCTGCTCGGCGGGGATCTCGGCCAGCCAGGCCGGGAGGTGGACGGTCACAGCGATGCCCTCCGTACGGTCACCAGGTAGTCCTCGACGGTCCGGCGGTCGGGCGCCTCGGGCAGCGCGTCGCAGACGCCGGGACGGTCGAGGTCCGCGGCCAGCTCCGCCCGCCAGCGCTCCACCTCCGGCCAGGGGATCTCGCCCCGCCGCAGCGCCAGCAGCCGGTCACGGTGATCGCCCACCCGAACCAGCGGCTCGCCCTCGCGGGCCAGATGCAGGCCGCTGAGCATCAGCCTGATCATGTGCATGGCCTGCTTCCACTTCGGCCGCGCGGGATCGAGCCTGCGGAGTTGCGCCTGGGCGTACCCGGCGAACGTCCGGTGGGCGCGCCGGGACAGGAAGGCGCGGCGGATCGCCAGCAGTTCCTCGCCCGCCGGGGTGAGCCGCTCGACGATCGGCGACCACAGGCACTCCAGGACCGTCGGGTTGGCCTCCAGCGCCAGGACGCAGAACCGCTCGACCTCCCAGGAGAACTGCTCGGGCAGCGGCCCCTCAAGGTGGGTCGGCGGCTTGTCCAGCCGCCAGAACAGCGGGGCGGGCGCGGCGAACACCCCGCGCCGGTCCACGTCGGAGTCCTCGGTCTCCAGCCCGTAGGCGCGGGAACCGGTCACCACCGACAGCACCAGGTGCTCCGGGACGCTGACCGGGCACGCCGCCTGATCCGGACGAACCATCAGGCGGTACGGAGGTCGGCGACGACGCGGAAGCGCTCCAGGACCACCGGGGTGGCGTCGTCCACGGTGAAGGCGGCGTCACCCAGCGCCGAGCGCATCTCCCGGCCGTGCCAGAACTCCTCGTGGGCCGCACGCCACTGCCCGGCCGTCGTGTGGCCCTCTCCCTCGTCCACCGCGTGGGCGTCGTCCACCTCTGCCAGCGGTACGACGCGCACACTCGTCACCTCGATGACGGCCACCGGACGGCCGGCGGAGTCCACCACCGCCGACCGCTCCCCGACCTCGGGCAGCGGCTCGCCCGCCCGCTCGTATTCGACGGCGAGGGAGGTCGTGGCGGTCTTGCGGCCGTCGAGGATCGCCGCGACGAGCGCGTCCCGCAACGGTCCGGGAAAGGCGAACTCGGCCTCGGGCAGGCCGGCGGGGTCGGTCGGCCTGCCGGAGTCAGACGTCATGGGGCACCACCCTAGCGCTGCGGCCGGAGACGATCTCCGGACCATCGCGCCGGGCGTGGGGGAGGGGTGTCCTATAGCTGACGGAGGCATGGAAACGGGTGGAAATCGGGCTGATAATCCACGCGTACGGCGATGCGGAACGCCCCGTCTCACCGTTCCCCCGGGGCATCTGAACACGTCATGCCGACAACGTCGAAAGGCAGAAGATGCGTTCGTCGAAACGTGCCGCGGCGGTGCTCTCCGCCGCGGCCCTGCTGCTCCTCCCCGCCCTGCCCGCCGAGGCCGCCATGACCTTCACCTTCGGCAACCTGCACAGCGGCAAGTGCCTGGAGGTGGCGTACTCCGGCACCGCGGACCTCGCGGACGTCGGCCAGTACACGTGCCACAGCGGGAACAACCAGAAGTGGTACATACAGCCGGCCGGCGGAGGGTGGCAGACCCTGGTCAACGTCAACAGCGGGAAATGCCTGGACGTGCTCGGCTGGAGCACCGCCGACTTCGCGACCGTCACCCAGTACACCTGCCACGGCGGAGCCAACCAGAAGTGGGAGCTCGTACAGGTCACGGTCGCCCCCGGACAGCCGAACAACAGGATGATGCTGCGCAACCAGAACAGCGGCAAGTGCCTGGAGATCCTCAACTACAGCACCGCGGACTTCGGGGAGGCGGTGCAGTACGGCTGTTACGAGGGCGCCAACCAGGTGTGGGCCTCGCCGCAGTGGTTCTGGCCCACCTGATCCCCATCACTCCCCGATCGCACCTGATCAGCCGGTGGCGTCCGGAGCCGTACCGGAGACGGGCTGGTCAGAGGCGCACCGGGAGGCGGGCCAGGCGCCACGCCCCCGGCAGTGGCTGGCGCTCCAGATCCGCCGGATCGACGGCCAGCGCCAGATCGGGGAAGCGGCGCAGCAGCGCCTCCAGCGCCACCTCGGCCTCCTGCCGGGCCAGGGCCGCGCCCAGGCAGTAGTGCAGGCCGTGCCCGAACCCGACGTGGTTCTCCCGGCGGCCATCCGGCTCGCGGGTGATGTCCAGCCGGTCGGGGTCGGGGAACTCGCGCGGGTCGTGGTCGGCCGAGACCAGCACGGCCGTCACCGCCTCGCCCCGCCGTACCGGCATGCCCCCGATCGTCATGTCCTCGGTCGCGTACCGCATCCGCGTCATCTGGACCGGGCCGTACCGGCGCATCAGCTCGTGTACGGCGCGCGGCATCAGCTCCGGGTCGTCCCGGAGCAGGGCGAGCTGGCCGGGATGGGTGAGCAGGGCGGCGACGCCGTTGCCGATCAGGTGTGCGGTGGTCTCGTGACCGGCGAGGACGATGGTCAGCACCATCGTCACCATCTCGACGTCGCTCAGCCGGTCGCCGTCCTCGTCGTGGGCGCGGATCAGCCCGGTGAGCAGGTCGTCCTCGGGTTCGGCGCGGCGCCGGACGATCAGCTCCCCGATGTGCGCGACCATCTCCCGCAGCGGCTCCGCCAGGGCGCCGGGTTCGGTCGACACCAGGGCCCGCCCCCATGAGCGCCACCGCGGACGGTCCTCCTCGGGGATGCCCACCAGTTCGCAGATCACGGTGATCGGCAGCGGGTAGGTGAACCGTTCCAGCAGGTCCACGACGCCGTCCTCGGCCGCCGCGGGCAGGCCGTCCAGCAGGCTCTCGGTGATCTCCGCCACGCGCGGCCGCAGTCCGGCGACGCGGCGGGCGGTGAACGCGCGGGAGACGAGCCTGCGCAGTCGCATGTGGTCGGCGCCGTCGGCGTCCAGGACGCTGCCGAGGATGTACTTCGCGTACTCCGGCGGGATGCCGCGGGCCCGGATGATCTGCCGGCGGATGTCGCCCACGTCCATGCCCGGCACGTTCGCCGGGTCGTTGACGAACCGCTGGTCGCTCAGCACCCGCTTGACGTCGTCGTACCGGGTGACGAGCCAGACCGGCGAGGCGGCACCGGGGAAGAGCGCCCGCACCAGGGGAGCCTCCTCGCGCATCCGCGCGTACCCGCCGAAGGGGTCGGCGAGCAGCCCGGGATCGAGGAGATGGACCGTCTCGGCGGTGCGGGGATCGGCCGGAGCGCTCATGTCGTCCTCCTCGGGACCCGGATGCTCTTCTGATCCCAGGTTTCCCGTCCGGCGCGTACGGCATGCGCCCGGAGTACGCGGCGCGTGTCCGTTTCCCGGGTATCGCGGAGGCCGTTTCCTCTTCGCCCGGCACACGGGTCCGGCCCCGGGGCGCCGCGGCGCGCGTCCCCTCCTCGCGCGCCGCGGCACCCGACCATCGGTACGGCCGCCCGGCCGGTCAGCGGTACGGCCGCCCGGCCGGTCATCGGTACGGCCGCCCGGCCGGTCAGCGGTACGGTCGCCCCGCCGGTCAGCCGCCCTGGGACCAGACGCCCTCCCAGCCGGAGCAGCGGCCGGTGATCCTGGTGGACGTGCCGCGGCAGACCTTGGCGGAGGCGGTGAGCATGTAGCCGGCGTTCACCCGGAAGGGGAGGATCCGCGACTGGGAGCAGTTCCGGAACGTCTTCGTGTGCCACCGGCCCCGGTCGGAGAGCCACTTGATCTTCAGCCACGAGCAGGTGCGCGCGCCCGCGGCGTCGTAGAGGTCACCGTGGATCCGCAGGCCGGTGCCGGAGCTCCTGACGACGCCGCCGGCCCAGCCCCTGCGGTCGGAGGAGGCGGTGGGGCCCCACTCCCAGGTCTCGGCGGCCCTCGCGGCCGACACCGTGGAGGCGGTCGCGGCGGAGGCCGAGGCCGCCGTGGCGGGCAGGCCGAGCCCGAGGGCGGCGGCCGTCGTGAGGCCGAGCAGCAGGCGGGCGGTGCGATGCATGGGTCTATCTCCTGAAAAAACCGGATTTCTGATGGCCAAGAGATATCCGGGACGGCTTGCAGACGGCTTGCCGTCCCTTGCAAGCACCCGGCCGCGCCGCTCCCATCGCCCGGCCGCGCCGCCCCTATCGCCTGGCCGCGCCGCTCTCATCACCGGGCCGCGCCGCCCTATCGCCGGGCCGTGTCCTCGCGCCGTCCGGTCCGTCAGCGTTTCCCGGTCCCCCGTGTTTCCCCGGTCCGTCCGCGTTTCCCTGGTCCGTCCGCGAAAGACGTGCTCTCCCCGCCCGCCCGCTCGCCACCATGTGGGCGTAGCCGTCAGCCACCAGGTCACAGGACTCACGGGCCACGTCTCTCAGGGCCGCGGTCGAGGCTCCATGCCGACGAAGACCGCGTGGAGCACGCGGTCGAGGTAGGCGGGCGTCATCGGCTGCTGGGTGATCAGCAGTCTGTAGTACAACGGGCCTGACAGGATCTCGAAGGCGAGGTCCAGGTCGAAATCGGGTGCGAGCCGTCCCTGCTCCTGGGCGGTCCTGAGCCGGGCCAGGGTGTCGGCCGTCTGCGGCTGGATGAAGCGTTCGTTGAGGGCGGCGGCGACCTCGGGATTGTGCTGCGCCTCGCCGATCAGGTCCCGGTACAGCGGTCCCCAGGGCGGCCGGGCCAGCAGGTCGACGGCCTGGACCATCACCTCACGCAGGTCGGCCATGATGTCGCCGGTGTCGCGATGCTCCAGGCTCGGGCTGCTCGAGGTGAGGACCGCGTCGAGGAACAGCAGGGCCTTGGAGGACCACCGGCGGTAGATGGTGTCCTTGCCGACGCCGGCCCGGGCGGCGACCGCCTCGATGCTGAGCTTGGCGTAGCCGACCTCCCGTGCCAGGTCGAGCGTGGTCTTGATGATCGTTTCGGTGCGGGCGTCGGAGCGGCGGCGGGCGTTCATGGCGCCATTTTACGGGTCGGGACGACCCGTTTGACAATGATGAGATGCTCCCTTCACACCAGGTCAAGCCCTACGTGACGTCCCGGCCCGCTCTAGAGTTCTGGTGGGTACGACCGGCCCCGTTCTCAGCGGCGCGGGGAGGTGTTCTCATATCGCCCACCGTGCGCTGCGACCGGAGCGGCACCGGTTGGGGCGACCCGTCGCGCACCCGCCGAGACCGGATCCCGTTCCCGATCACTCCGTACCCCGTCCCGGCCTGGCCGGAGCGGTTCACCCGCGGGCGGCGGGCCAGGACAGGACGAACGTGGTGTGACGCTTACGGATCACCAGTTCGTCTCCGGCGGCCGTCCCGAAGCCGTCGCCGTCCCCGGCCGGCGGGACGCCCATCCCCGGCGGACGGCCGAGGTCCCCCGGGCGCACGCCGTCCCCGGGGCGCGGGTCGCCCCCCGGGTACACGTCGACGCGCAGGCCCGACGTCGACGGGCGTCCGGCCGCGTCCCACGCCCGCAGGTGGGCGAGGAGGTCGGCGGCGAGCCCCGCCCCGCCGGGCCCGAACGCCCGCACCACCGGCGGCGCGGGCGCCTCCCGGGGATGGAGCAGGCACAGGCCGCCGTCCTCGACGATCCCCAGGGCCGTCGTGAACCCCCACCGGCCCGGCGCGCCCGCCGCGAGCCACCGGGGCCGGGACTCCGACAGCAGGCACCAGCGCGGCTCGTGCGCGGCCAGCCACAGGCCGAACCCGTCGGCGAGCGCGGCCGGGTCCACGGCCACCCCGGCGGGAAGTTCGGACACCGGGCCGCCGAGCACCGCCAGGACGTCCCCGGCCTCCCTCGCCCAGGGCAGCGAGATCATGAGCTCCGAGTCGCGGTCCAGCGGCCGGAGCACCTCCGGGCCGGCGAAGGGCCCGCGCAGCCGCATGAACCCGCAGGCCACCGCGGAACGGCTCGTCCAGTGCCCGTCCGCCCACTCCAGCGCCACCGAGCGCTGCACGCCGTTCAGGTCCATCGGGGCGACGATCCGCCCGCCGGGCGCGAGCTGCTCCAGCCAGGCCGGGAAGAGGTCCCACACGCCCACGGTCGCGATCACCCGGTCGTACGGCGCGCCCGGGGCGAACCCCTCGGCGCCGTCACCGCAGACCACCTCCACCCCGGGAAAGCCCGCCTCCGCCAGGTGGCCCCTGGCGCGCCCGACCAGGCCGGGGTCGATGTCGACGCTGATGACCCGGCCGCCGGGACCGGCCAGGTGCGCGAGCAGCGCGGCGTTGTAGCCGGTCCCCGCGCCGATCTCCAGCACCCGGTGCCCCGGCTCCACCCCGAGCTGCTCCAGCATCAACGCCATGATCGTCGGCTGGGAGGAGGAGCTGACCGGCCGGCCCTCGGCGTCGCGCCGGGTCACGACGGCCTCGTCCCGGTACGCCGCCCCCGGGGGCACCCCCGGCAGGAAGAGGTGCCGGGGAACCGCCCGCAGCGCCCCGGCCACCTCCTCGCCGATCCCGCCGCGCCCGCGCACCCGGGCGACCATCTCCTCGCGCAACGCGTGCCAGTCCGCCATCGCCGACCTCCAGACCCGCCGGTCCCGCCGCTCGCCGTACAACCGCCCCCGAGCTCTATGCCCACTCGGCGAGGATCTTGGCCTCCTTCTCCGGGTCGATGCCGTGACCGCGGAAGGAGCGCTCCTCCACCGGGATCCCGCGGAGCCAGGCCCAGGTGTCGCGGATGGTCTCGGCGACCGGGCGGCAGCGCAGCCCGGCGGCGAGGGCCTTCTCCGACGACGGCAGCCAGACCCCGGCGAACTCCTCGTTGCGCGGCGCCCAGACCGGCAGCTCGGTCCACGGGGCGACGTCCCGGTCGAGCAGGAACTCGTCGTCCACCCAGACCAGCTCCGCGTCCGAACCCGTCACCGCGCGGCACTCCTCCAGCAGCCCGCGGTAGGTGATGTTGCCCCGCACCCCGCTGACGAAGAAGCGGTCGTTCGTCCCGGCCTCGGCCTGGTCGAGGGTGAACGCGGCGATGTCACGGGCGTCGATGAGCTGCATCTCCATTTCGGGGTCGCCCGGGGCGAGCACCCGCCCGCCGCGGTCGAGCCGGGTGAGCCACCACGGCAGGCGGCCGACGTTCTCGTGCGGGCCGATGATGAGACCGGGCTCGATGATCAGGGCGTTGCCGTCGAAGCCCTGCTCGACCGCGCGCTCGCAGCCCGCCTTGAGGACGCCGTAGTCGCCGTCGTCCCGCCCGGCGTCCGGCGCGCACTCGAACCGGGGCGAGCTCTCGTCGGCCGCCTGCCCCGGCCAGACGGAACAGGCCGAGATGCTGGAGATGAACGCGTAGGTGGCCGCCCTGCCGTTGAGGACGCGCACCGACTCGCCGACGACGCGGGGGACGAACCCGCAGACGTCGACGACGATGTCCCATTCCCGGCCCTCGGCGAGCCGCTCCAGGTCGGAGGTGACCTCCCGGTCACCCCTGACCGCTTCGACGCCGGGTACGTCGACACCGTTCCTGCCCCGGTTGAACGTGGTGACCTCATGTCCGCGCCGCAGCGCCTCTTCGACGATCGCCCGGCCCAGGAAGACCGAGCCGCCGATTACCAGAGTCCTCATGGCCGATCATTGTTCGCCCGCCGTCCGCGGCGTGACCATGGCTTTCACCCTCGGCGCAAGCCGTACGCCCACAGCGGACCGGCCGCGAGCGGCGGGCTCATCCGCGCGTGGCGGGCTGATCCGCGTGCGGCGGCCTCACCCGCGTGCGGCGGGCTCGCCCGCGCGTGGCGGGTCTGTCGCGCCCCCGGCTCACATGGCGCCGGCCGCGAGCGGCGGGCGCTCCAGGACGTGGACCTGCGCCGTGCCGATGTCGAAGTAGAGACCCACCAGCTCCAGGCGGCCCTCCCGGACGAGCCGGTCCACCGCCGGATAGGAGCGCAGGTTGTCGAGCTGCTGGAGCACGTTGGCCCGGCAGAGACGGTCCAGCGGGCCGCCGTCGCCGTCCCCCGGGGACCCGGCGTCCCCGGAACCGGGAACCTCGCCGCCGGGCGTCTCGGACGGCGCGCCGCTCCCGGCGGCGAACCGGGTCAGGCTGTGGCGGCCGTGCCGCAGCCAGCGGCCGAGCGCGGGCATGCCCTCCGGCGCGTCGCCGCCGAGCAGCGCCGCCATGGCCCCGCAGCCGGAATGCCCGCACACCGTGATGGTGCGGATGCCGAGCGCCTCCGTGGCGTACTCGATCGCCGCGGCCACCGAGTCGTCCGGGGGCGCCGTGCCCCGGCGGGGCACCAGGTTGCCGAGGTTGCGGACGGTGAACAGGTCGCCGGGACCGCTCGCGGTGATGAGGTTCGGCACGATCCGGGAGTCGGCGCAGGTGATGAACAGGTGCGACGGCTCCTGCTTGCGCGCCATCCCCATCATGAACGGGCGGATCAGCGGGGCCGTGCGGCGGTGGAACTCCCGCGCCCCGGCCAGCAGGTCCGGCTGCCCCGAGCCGTCCCCGCCCACCGTGGCCGCACCGGCCACGGTGTCCGCCACCCGCGCGGACGCGACCGCGAGGTCCGCCGCCGCGGACGACCGGCCGCGCCGCCGGTGGGCCCAGGGCAGCCACCAGCGGTCCGGGGCCGGCGGCGGAGGCTTGGCGGGGAGCACCCGGGCGCCGCTGGCCCCCATCGCGTACCACTCGTCGTGGATCTCGTCGATGTCCACGCTCCCGCCGCTCCGCTCGTGGTCGGTGCGCCAGGCGTGGACCGCCTCGAACGCGGCGTTGTCCATGAAGTCGATGTTGAGGTCCAGGTCGACCGGGACCCCGGCCGGGATGGCGCGCAGCGCCGAGGTGATCCGCGGGACGCCGAGGAAGGTCAGCGAACCCGCGATCGACACGTGCCAGTGCCCGCCCGGCTCGGGGGTGACCCGTACGGTGACCCGGGTCAGCCGCCGCAGCGCCAGCAGCGCGGCGAGCCCGAGCCCGAGCAGCACGCCCTCGGCCAGCCCGACGAGCGCGACCCCCAGCATGGTGGTCACGTACACCGGGATCTCGCCGTGCCCCCGCAGGTTGCGCAGGTGCCCCATGTTGACCATCTGGACGCCGATGAACACCAGCAGGGCCGCCAGCGCCTCCATCGGGATCAGCGTGATCGTCCAGCCCAGGCAGAGCGCGAACACCAGGATCCACACGCCGTGCATGACCGTGGACCAGCGGCTGCGGGCGCCGGCGCGGGCGTTGGTGCTGCTGCGCACGATGACCCCGGCCACCGGCAGGCCGCCCAGCGCGCCGGTGACCATGTTGGCCACGCCCTGCGCGGTGAGCTCCCGGTCCAGGTCGGTGCGCCGGCCGTCGTGCAGCTTGTCGGTCGCCACCGAGCACAGCAGCGACTCCACCCCGGCCAGCAGCGCCACGAGCAGCACCGCGGCGACGATCCCGTGCCAGTCGCCGCGCGGCCAGGCCGGCATGACCCACGTCTCCAGGCTCTTCGACAGGTCGACCCGGGTGACGTCCCAGCCGGACGCCGCGGCGACCGCCGAGGCGACGACCAGGGCGGCCAGCGGCGCCGGGACGAGTCGCAGCCGCTGCGGCAGGTGGCCCCAGCCGACCAGGACCGCGATGGTGATCAGTCCGGCGTAGACGGCGTGGTCGTGTATGTCCAGAATCTGCCGGGGCAGTTCGGCGACGTTCTCGATCGCGGAGCGCTGCGGGCTGCCGCCGAGCACGACGTGCAGCTGGGAGAGGGCGATCACCACGCCCACCCCGGCGAGCATGCCGTGCACCACGGCGGGGGACACCGCCAGCGCCGCCCGGGCGACCCGGAACACCCCCAGCAGGAGCTGCAGGGCGCCCGCGAACAGGGTGATCATGCAGGTGGCGCGCCAGCCGTACGTCGAGACCAGCTCGGCCACCACCAGTGAGAGGCCGGCGGCGGGACCGCTGACCTGGACGACCGAACCTCCCAGGAGGCCGGCGACCACGCCGCCCACGACGCCCGCGATGAGCCCGGCCGCCAGCGGTGCTCCCGAGGCGACGGCGATGCCCAGCGAAAGGGGCACCGCCACCAGGAACACCACCAGGGAGGCGGGCAGGTCGTACCGCAGCACGGAGGTGATACCACTCCGTGCGATCGTTTCGTTACTCTTCGTGTCCGTCCCCATGGGGCAGACCCTATGTCGCGGGCCTCCGCCGACCGGGCGGTTGTCGGAGGCCTTTACGCAGCCGGGAGGAAATCAGCGGTAATAGTCGGGGTGGTCCGGCTGCTGGGCCGCGGCTCGGCGGCTCCGCCGGGAGCCCCGCCCCTGCCCCTCGGGGGCCGCGGCGGGGCCGGTGCCGGGAGCGCCCGGGGCCGGCTCGGGCCAGGCGGCGGGGGACTCCGGGCTCGCCGGGCGGACGGGGTCGTAGCCGTAGCCGCCGGTCGCCTGGCCCGAGCCCTGCCGCGGGTCGGCGGCGCGGTCGCCGGGGGAGACGCTCCGGGAGGGCGCCGTCGGGGTCGACAGCGCGGGGGTCGGGCCGGTGAGCGCGTCGTCGTCGATGGTGGCCCAGCCGGGGCTCACCTCGTAGGAGCCCGCGGTCGGCGCGCCGTACACCGGCGACTGGTACGAGGAGTATCCGGGGGCGGGGTCGTCGAGGATGTCGGCGGTGTTCGCGGCCGGCCAGCCCCCGGACACCGGGGAGGTGGCCCGCGCCCAGGGATTGTCGGAGATGTCCCCGGGCGTCCCCGGCGCCGCGGGTGCGGAGGAGCCCTGCGCCGGGGCGGTCCGGGGCCGGGGCGCGGGGGCCGAACCGTACGGCTCGGCCAGCGGGTCCGGGGCGGGCCCGGCGGGCGCGGCGAGCGGGTTCGGGGACGTGGCGGGGAAACCGCCGCTGGTGGTCGGCCCCATCGGGCGCATCGGCGGCAGCGGACCGGCGAGCTGGTCTCCGGCCGGGCTCGCGGCGGGCACCGGCCCGGTGGCCGGCGACTGGCCCGCGGCGGGCGCCGGACCGCCGGTCGCGGCGGCGCCGCGCGAGCCGCGCCGGGGAGCGGGGCCGTTCAGCGGGTCGCCCAGCTGGTCGGGGCGGCTGGGCCCGCCGCTGCCGGGGGTACGGGGGCGGCCGGAGCCGCGCCGGGAACCGGTCCGGCGTCCCTCGGACGGCGCGCCCGCGGTGGGGGCGGCGAAGGTGACCGTCTTCTGCTCGGCCAGCGCGGCGGACGTCGGTGCGGGCTCGGGCTGGACCGGCCCGACCAGGTCGGCGAGGCCGGAGGGCAGGGAGGCGGCGGCGGGCTCGGCGGGGACCGGGGCGGGAGCCGGGACCTGGGGCCGCGACTGCGGCTGGGGCTGGGACTTGCGGTGCGGCAGCGGCACCTGGACGGTCATCGCGTCGGCGTCCACGCCCGGGGCGGCCTGGCCGCCTGGGGCGGCGTGGCCCGCGGCCGCCGGGTTCTCCAGCGAACCGCCGAAGCCGCCGACATCGGCCTGCAGGCGTGTCCAGTAGTCGTCGTCGTAGTCGTCGGCCCCGCCGAAGTCGTTCATGCCGCGCTTGCCGCGGGCGCCGGACGGCCGCGGCCGCGACGGCTTGGGCTCGTCGAACGGCGTGAGGTCCGGGGAGTAATGCGTCATCTTCGGCTCGCGTGCGGCGAAGTCGTCGATGGACACGGCCGGAGTCTGCGCCTCCTTCTCCGCCATCTCACGCAGACGCTCCGCAGGGAGCGCGCTCTCCCTGCGGTTCATCGACCGCACGCCCAGTGCCACGACGACGAGCACGAGGAGCACGACGGCGACCAGGATTATTACGACCGCGGTCATTGCACCACCCTCAAGGCCATGGCCTTCCAGCGGCGCCGGTGAGGTCGCGCGGCCATCGACGCGACCTGCCCCCTTGCATCACCTGCGCACGGACATTGGTTCTGATTGTGTCGGACCACTATGAGCGTTGTCACACCCAACGTGAAGAATCGGTAACCATCAATACCTCCGGTGTTCGGCGCATCACTGGATGTGCCCCGCGGTCAGCCTGCCCCAGGCGATCGTCTTCTCCGCGATCTCCTTCAGCGTCCTGCTGAGCGGGGCTCCCTTGCCGAGGTGGATCTTCCCGTTGAGCGCGTAGACGGTGAAACGATAGCTCTGCCCGCGCCGGCACGGCGGGGCGTAGCCCACCTTGCCGCTCGTCGTGCTCCCCTCCACCGCGCCCACCGGGACGCTCTTCTCCGCGACCTCGTTGGTGCGCGGATCGATGTCGAACACCACCCAGTTCACCTCGCCGCCGGCACGCGCGTTGTTGTCGGCCACGATCGCGACCGACTTCGTCCCGTCCGGCACCCGTGACCAGCGCAGCGGCGGGTTGCCGGACGATCCCTTGCACGAGTAGTCGGACGGCAGGACCGCGCCGTCCCGGAGGCGGGGACTGGAGACGCTGATCGGCTCCAGCTGCAGCCGATCGGCGGACGCGCTGCTGCCCACCATCCCGCAGCCGGAGGAGACGACGACGAGCGCCGCGGCGAGTGCCGTCGGTACGGCCCGCCGCGGGCGGCGCGTAGACGTGTGCGGCTGCCCCATGCCCGATGATGCTACGCGGATCTGGAAGATGCGCAGACCGGATCGCGAGGTTCCATGGCGCGGAAACACCCGGGAATCGGACAGAATCAGAGCATGGAGGGGGTGCGGGTGGACGGGAAAATGACCTTCGCCATCCTCGGATCCCTGGAGGTCCGCCGGGGGGACGAGCCGGTGGGGATCTCCGGTTCGCGCCTGCGCGCGCTCCTCGTCCTGCTGCTGCTCGACGCGGGCCGTACGGTTCCGGCCGGCCGCCTCATCGCGGGGATCTGGGACGACCGCCCACCGGCCGCGGCGGGTAACGCCCTGCAGGCGCTGGTCTCCCGGCTGCGCGCCGCGCTCGCCGCCGAACGCGGGATCGTCGAGGCCGTCGCCTCCGGCTACCGGCTGGCCGTCGAACGCGACCGGGTCGACGCCCACCGGTTCACCCGGCTGGCGGCCGAGGGCCGCGCGGCCCTCTCGGCGGACGCCCCGGCCGAGGCCGCGGCCGTCCTGCGCGCCGCGCTCGGGCTCTGGCGCGGCCCCGCCCTGGCGGACCTGGCGGACCCGGCGGGCGACGACGCCGTGACCGTCGCGGCCGCCGCGGCCGCCCGGCTGGAGGCTCTCCGCCTGGCCGCCGTCGAGGACCGCGTCGAGGCCGACCTGCTGCTCGGACGGCGGGCGGAGGCCGTCGCCGAACTGCCCGGTCTGATCGCCGCGCATCCGCTGCGCGAGCGGTTCCACGGCCAGCTCATGCGCGCCCTGTACGGCGCGGGCCGCCGGGTGGAGGCCCTGGCCGCCTACGAGGCGGCCAGGGAGGTGTTCGCCCGCGAGCTGGGAGCCGATCCCTCACCCGACCTGGCCGGGCTGCACCTGGCCATGCTGCGGGGGGAGTGGGCCGAGAGGCACGCCGGGCCTCGCCCGGCACGGGTTTCCCCACCCGCCGGGGACTTCCCGCCGGCCGGGCCGCCGCCCGCGGAGATCCCACCGCACGAGGGACACGGGGAACACGGGGAACACGGGGGAGAGGCGACCACCGATGCCTCGCCGTCCCCGCCCGCCGGTGCCCCCACGCCCGCTGATGAATTCACGCCCGCCGGTGAACCGGCCGTGAATCACCCCGGCGGTGCGCGGCCGGGCAACCTGCGGACCAGGCTCACCAGCTTCGTCGGCCGGGAACGCGACGTGGCGCGCACCGCCGGCTTCCTCGCCCGCCATCGGCTGGTCACCCTGACCGGCCCCGGCGGCGCCGGCAAGACCCGGCTGGCGGTCGAGACGGCCGAGGCGGTGACGGCCGAGGTGGCGGCAGAGACGGTGGCGGCAGAGACGGTGGCGGCAGAGACGGTGGTGGCCGAGGTGGCGGACCGGCTGCCCGACGGGGCGTGGCTGGTCGAGCTCGCCCCGGTGGCCGAGCCGTCGGAGGTCCCGCAGGCCGTGCTCTCGGCGCTCGCGGAGCTGGAGCTGCGCGACGGCCCCGCGGCCGGAATCCCACAACCCGGCAGGCTCCCGGCGCCCGTCCGCCGCGACCCCGTGCCCCGGCTCGTCGCGGCCCTGGCCGGGAGGCGGCTGCTGATCGTCCTGGACAACTGCGAGCACGTGGTCGAGGCGGCCGCGGCGCTCGCCGAACGGCTGCTCGCCTCCTGCCCCGGGGTGCGGATCCTGGCCACCGGCCGCGAACCGCTGGGCATCACCGGCGAGCTGGCCTGGCCGGTGCCGCCGCTGGACCTGCCGCCGGACGACGCGGACCCCCGCGATGCCCTGGCCTACCCCGCCGTCCGCCTGTTCGCCGAGCGCGCCGAGACCGTCCGCCCCGATTACCGCCCCGAGCGGGAGACCGCCGCGATCGTGCGGATCTGCCGCGAGCTCGACGGCATGCCGCTCGCCATCGAACTCGCGGCGGCCCGGCTGCGCGTGCTGTCCGCCGGGCAGATCGCCCGGCGACTCGACGACCGCTTCCGGCTGCTGACCGGCGGCAGCCGTACGGCGCTGCCGCGGCACCGGACGCTCCGCGCGGTGGTCGAGTGGAGCTGGGACCTGCTGGACGACCCGGAACGGGTGCTGGCCCGCCGCCTCTCGGTCTTCGCCGGGGGTGCCGCCCTCGGCTGCGTCGAGCGGGTCTGCGCCGGGGACGGACCGGCGGAGACCGACGTGCTCGACGTGCTGGCCCGGCTGGTGGACAAGTCACTGGTGGTGGCCGACGAACACGGCGCCGCCGTCCGCTACCGGATGCTGGAGACCGTCCGCGCCTACGCCGCCGAACGGCTGGCCGAGTCGGGCGAGGAGACCCGCGTACGGCTGGCGCACGCGGTGTTCTTCACCGAGCTGGCCGAGGCGTCCGACCCCGCCCTGCGGGACCACGGGCAGGTCGCCGCCCTTGCCGGGCTGGCCGCCGAGCACGACAACCTGTCGGCGGCGCTGCGCTGGGCCGTCGAGGAGTCCAGGACCACCCTGGCGTTGCGCCTGACCGGCGCGCTCGGGTGGTACTGGTGGCTGCGCGGTCACCGGGCCGAGGGGGCCCGCCGCGCCCGGGAGGCGGTCGGGCTGCCCGCGGGCGGCGAGGACCCCCGGCTGCTCGCCCTGGCCAAGGCCGCCTACGGGTACAACGCGCTGAGCGCCGGCGTCACGCTCGACGCGGCACGGGCCACGCTCGACGAGGTGGTACGGCTGGCCCGCGAGGAGCTGCCCCGCCCCTGGCACCCGTCGGTCGCGCTGGCGGGCACGGTCGCCGCGCTGTTCGGCGGCGGGCCCGTCGGTGAGCCCGACTTCGGCGAGATGTTCGCCCACCCCGATCCCTGGGTGACGCACTCCGCGCATCTGATGCGCGGGGTGGCGCACCTCAGCGCCGGCCGGGTCGAGGAGGCCGGGACGGACCTGCGGGCGGCGCTGGACGGCTTCGAGCGGATCGGTGACCGCTGGGGCGCCGGCAACGCGCTGGCCGGTCTCGCGGAGCTCGACCTCCTGCACGGCGAGTCCGCGCGGGCCCTGGAGCGGGTGCGCGACTCCATCCGGCGGATGGAGGAGATCGGCGCGGTCGACGAGGTCACCTTCATGCGCGGCCGCCTGGCGATCGGGCTCCACCTGGAGGGAGAGCGGGCGGCGGCCGAGGAGGCCCTGGAGAAGAGCCTCCTGCGGGCGCTGGAGAGCGACGACCGCATGACCGCGGTGCCCCTGCTCGTCGCCCGGGGCGACTTCGCCCGCCGGGACGGCGACCTGGAGCGGGCCCGGCGCCACTACGCCGAGGCCGCGGGCCTGCTCGACCGCGAGACCGTGACGCCGCCACAGCTGTACGCCGCGCTCGACACGGCGCTGGGACTGCTGGCCGAGCAGGAGGGCGACCTGCCCCGGACCCGGCGGCTGCTGGGCACCGCGCTCGCGAAGGCCGTGGAGAGCCGGGAGACGGCGCTGCTCGTCCCGGTCCTGGTCGGTTTCGCCGGGGCCGCACTGACCGATGGCGACCCCGGCGCGGCCGCCGTTCTCCTCGGCGGGGCCGCGGCGGCCCGGGGGACCGACGCGGTGGTCGACTTCGACCACGCGCGCGTCACCGAGCGCGCCGTGGCCGCGCTCGGCCCCGAGGAGTTCTCCCGGCGCCACGAACACGGCCGTGCCCTGCCCCGCGGGGAGGTCATCGATCTGGCGACCCGAGCTCCCGGTAGGGCTTCCTGAGCAGGTCGATCAGGGGGATGTGCCGTACCCGCACCGCCGGGGGCTCCAGCATCCGCAGCAGCAGGTCCGAGGGGGCGGCCGCGGCCGGCCGCGGCCGCAGCCGGTCCAGCGGGACGCCGGGGGAGTAGAAGGCCGAGGCGGGCTCGCCGGATTCGTCGAACTCGCTGAAGGGTTCCGCGGACGCCATGTCAGCTCACCGCCCCGGGGCCGAGGCGGAACAGCTCACGCAGCTGGTCGGTGGACAGCTCGGAGATCCAGTCCTCGCCGGTGCCCACCACGCTCTCGGCGAGCGACCTCTTGCGCTCGATCATCTCGTCGATCCGCTCCTCAAGGGTGTCCACGCAGATGAACTTCCGCACCTGCACATTTCTCGTCTGACCGATCCGGAAGGCCCGGTCGGTCGCCTGGTCCTCCACCGCGGGGTTCCACCACCGGTCCACGTGGATCACATGGGAGGCGGCGGTCAGGTTGAGGCCCGTCCCGGCCGCCTTGAGCGACAGCAGGAACAGCGTCGGCTCGTCACCGCGCTGGAACCGCTCCACCAGCTCCTCCCGCCGGCTCCTGGACAACCCGCCGTGCAGCCACAGCACCGGCCGATCCAGGCGGGCGGCCAGATAGGGGCGCAGCAGGGCGCCGAACTCGGCGTACTGGGTGAAGATGAGGGCGCTGTCGCCCTCGGCGAGGATCTCCCCGGCCAGCTCCTCCAACCGGGCCAGCTTCCCCGACCGCCCGGCCAGCCGCGAACCGTCCCGCAGCAGGTGGGCGGGGTGGTTGCAGATCTGCTTGAGCTTCGTCATCGCGGCCAGCACGTTGCCGCGCCGCTCGATGCCCGCCGAACCGCCGATCCGGCCCATCATGTCGTTCACCACGGCCTTGTACAGTTCCGCCTGCTCCGGGGTGAGGGTGCACCAGACCTTCATCTCCTGCTTCTCCGGCAGGTCCGTGATGATCGACCGGTCGGTCTTGAGCCGCCGCAGTACGAACGGCCCGGTGGCCCGCCGCAGGGCCGCCACGGCGTCCTCGTCGCGCCGGGTCTCGATCGGCTCCTGGTAGCGCTCGCGGAAGCGCCGGGCCGGGCCGAGGAGACCGGGGTTGCAGAACTCCATGATCGACCACAGCTCCGACAACCGGTTCTCCACGGGGGTGCCGGTCAGCGCCAGCCGGGTGCGCGCCGGGATGGCCCGCACCGCCCGCGACTGCCGCGCCGCGCTGTTCTTGATCGCCTGCGCCTCGTCGCAGATGACCCGCTCCCACCTCTGCGCGACCAGCGCCCCCAGGTCGCGCAGAGCCGTGCCGTAGGTGGTGATGACGAGATCGGCGTCCCGTACGGCGGCGGGCAGCTCGTCGTCCCGCCTGCGGGAGCCGCCGTGGTGGACGTACACCCGCAGCGACGGGGCGAACCTGGCCGCCTCCTTCCGCCAGTTGCCGATCAGCGACATCGGGCAGACGAGCAACGTCGGCCCCGGGGCTTCTTCCGCGTCCCCGGCCGCCCGTTCGCGCTCGGACAGCAGCAGGGACAGGGCCGACACCGTCTTGCCGAGCCCCATGTCGTCGGCCAGGACACCGCCCAGGCCGAGGCCGGACAGGAAGCTCAGCCACGACAGGCCGCGCTCCTGGTAGGGGCGGAGCGTCCCGCGCAGCGCGCGCGGGGTGGCGACGGGGGTGAGCCGGTGGTCGGCCTCGCCCGACAGCAGGTCGCCGAGCGGGCCGTCGGCGTCGACCGCCACCAGCGGCAGCTCCCCCTCGCCCCCGGCGGCGATCTCGCGGATCATCTCGCCGAGGGTCGTCTCCCCGCCGCCCCGCCGCCCGACGACCTCCAGCGCCGCCTTGAGCTGCCGGTCGTCCAGCTCCACCCACCGGCCGCCGACCCGGGCCAGCGGCACCCTCAGCCCGGCCAGCCGCGACAACTCCTCCTCGCCGATCGTGTGACCGCCGACGGCCGCCTCCAGCCGGAAACCCACCCGGTCGCTCAGCCCGGCCCGCTCCCGGCCCTCCGTCGCGCGCACGGTCAGCTTCAGGCCGAGGCCCTGCCGACCGGCCCACTCCGGCAGACGCACGACGTATCCGGCCGCCGCCAGCGCCGGTGCGCCGCCGCGCAGGAAGGAGAACGCCCGCGCCGTGTCGACCTCCATGACGGCCGGCTCGGGATCGCGCAGCGCGCCGTGCAGGTCGGGATGGAGACGCACCGCCCTGGCCAGCTCGGCCCGCAGGACCTCCCAGGGCCGCTCGGGCAGCCAGGACGCCCGCTCTCCCGCCCGGATCCGGGCGGCGGTCAGGTGGTCCGGCTCGTCCGCGTCACCGGAGCCCGAACCGCCCGCGCCCTCGCCGCCCGCACCGTACGTACGGCCCGCGCCGTCCGCGCCGCCGGTCCCCGCGTGCACCGTGTGCACCGCCGGGGCGAGACCGAACTCCACCTTCCACGGGTCGTCCTCGCCGGCCGGCTCGACCAGCCGGAACCAGGCCCGGACCGGCCCGTCCAGCTCGTGCGCCGCCACCGACCAGCCGCGGAGGGCGTCGCCGAGCGCCGCCGCCTCGGCGGGCCGCGCGCCGGGCAGCGAGGCGTCCGGCGCCGTCAGCGCGTGCAGCCAGCGGTCGGCCAGCGCCGTTTTACGCCCCGGCCGGTTGCCGACGATCAGCCGCTCGGGCAGCGCCGCCCGGGCCGCGCCGTCCACCAGGCCCTCCATCGCCTCCTCCAGCACCTCCGCCGCCGGTCTCTCCCCGGGCAGCGCGCGGCAGACCGGCGGCATGGCGGCGGCGAGGTCACGGAACGCGACGGCGTCGGCGCCGATGAGCACCGGACGCCAGCGGGCCGCGTGATCACCGTCCTCCTCGACCAGTTGCGGCAGGATCCGGCCGCGCCGTGCCAGGCTCCGGGCGTGCTCGGCGACCACGGCGAGGTAACGCAGCGACAGACCCGGCTCCCAGGACGCCTCCTCCGCGTCCCCGGACGCTCCCGGCCCGACTCCGGGCGCCCCGTCCCCGTCCCCGGGAGCCTCCCGCGGACCGGGGGCGGTCCCGGAGTCCGCTTCGCCCGGCTGGGGGAGCGCTTCGAGCAGGGCGAGCGCGGCGCCCGGGCGGAGCAGCAGCACCGGCACGAGCCAGGTGGAGATCCGGGGCCCGCGCACCGAGCCCGTCAGGCCGGACTCGGGGGAGGGCAGCGGCCGGGAGGCCGACCCCGGCAGCCGGATCGTCGCCTCGGCCGCCTCGGCCCGCGCCGCGACGGCCGCGACCGTCGCGGCGAGTCCCCCGGAGCCCTCCGTCCCCGGTTCGCCCACCGCTCCGCGGCCCCCGATCCCTTCGCCCCCCGGGATCTCTCCGGTCGCCCCGGAGCTCCCGGCGCCGAGCGCGGCGGCCAGTGCGGCGGCGGAGGCGGCGAAAGGATGCCGTTCGGGCGCGGACCCGGAGGACGCGGCGCGCCCCCGGGAAGCGGGGGAGTGGCCCCGGGAGACGTCCTCCCCCCACAGCGCCAGCCGCCCGCCGTACCAGCCACCGTGAACCACCAGCACGCGATCACTCCGTTCCTCGTCCGTCACTCATGCTCTCCCGGGAACCCGCCGGGACCCCCGGGGTCCCGCTGTGAACCCACCGGGGATTCGGCCCCGGCGCCGCCGCCCGTCCCGCCCCCGCGGGGAGGCCGGACCCCGCGGGGAGGTCAGGCCCGGCCCCGGAAGGCGCGGACCGCCAGCGGGGCGAACACCACGACGAACCCGGCCGACCAGGCCAGCGCGACGAGCGCGGGCGCGGCCACCTCACCGCCGATCAGCAGGCCGCGGATGGCGTCGGCCAGATGGGTGACCGGGTTCAGGTCGGCCCAGGCCCGCAGCCAGCCGGGGAAGGTGCGCGGATCGACCAGCGCGCTGCTGGTGAACGTCAACGGCATCATGATGGAAAAGGCGAACATCTGCACCTTCTCCGGGTTGGCCGCCCGGAGCCCGATCAGCACCGACATCCACGACATGGCCAGCACGACCACCACCAGCAGCGCCAGTGCGCCCAGCACGCCGAGCACGCTGGTCTCCACCCGGAACCCCAGGATCATGCCGAAGCCGACGAGCAACGCGAACGCCCACGCCTGCTTGATGGTGTCGGCGACGACCCGCCCGGACAGCGGCGCCGTACGGGCGATCGGCAGGCTGCGCAGCCGGTCGAAGACGCCCTTGGTGATGTCGGTGTTCAGGCCGACCGCCGTGGACAGCGTGTAGAACAGGGCGTTCTGCACGAGCAGCCCCGGCAGGGCGAACTGCAGGTAGTCCCCCGTCGATCCCGAGATCGCCCCGCCGAACACGTAGGTGAACAGCAGCAGGAACATGATGGGCTGGATGCCCAGGTCGATCAGTTCCCACGGGTTGTGCTTGATCTGGACCAGGCTGCGCCAGGCCAGGGTCGCCGTCTGCGTCAGCGCGGCCACCGGGCCGACCCGCCTCGCGGGGGCCGTCGTGGCCGTCATGGTCGCCGTCGTCACGCGAGGGCCCCTTTCTTCTCGATCTCGGTCCCGGTCCCGGTCCCGGTCCCGGCGGTCTCCTCGGCGGGATGACCGGTGAGGGCCAGGAACACCTCGTCGAGGCTCGACCGGCGCAGCGTCAGCTCGGCCGCGACGACGCCGAGGTCGTCGAGCCGCCGCACGACGGCGGGCACGGCCGCCGGGTCGCGCACGGAGGCCACGGCCCTGCCGCCGGTCAGCGCGGGGGGCTCGCCGATGATGTCGGCGACGACCTGGGAGACCAGCGGCAGGTGGTCGTCGCGGAGCGGCCGGACCTCCAGGACCCGCGCCCCCGTGGTGGCCTTCAGCTCGTCGGGGGTGCCGGAGGCGATCACCCTGCCGTGGTCGAACACCACGATGT
Source organism: Streptosporangium sandarakinum (assembly GCF_050942225.1). NCBI lineage: Bacteria > Bacillati > Actinomycetota > Actinomycetes > Streptosporangiales > Streptosporangiaceae > Streptosporangium > Streptosporangium sandarakinum. The sequence continues at coordinate 5,878,035 of NZ_CP192034.1, read as the reverse complement.
CGTCGGCGAGCTGGTCGGCCTCCTCGAGGTACTGGGTGGTGAGCAGCACCGTCACCCCGTCGGCCATCAGGCCCCGCACGACGTCCCACAGCTCGGTGCGGCTGCGCGGGTCGAGGCCGGTGGTGGGCTCGTCGAGGAACAGCACCTGGGGCCGCCCGACCAGGCCGGCCGCCAGGTCCAGGCGGCGGCGCATGCCGCCCGAGTACGTCTTGGCCGCGCGTCCCCCGGCGTCCGCGAGGGCGAACCGGTCGAGCAGCTCGCCGGCCCGCAGCCGGGCCTCCGTCCTCCGCAGGCCGAGGAGACGGCCGATCATCATGAGGTTCTCCACGCCGGTGAGCATCTCGTCGACCGCGGCGTACTGGCCCGTCAGGCCGATCATCGACCGCACCTCGTGGGCGCGGTCCACCACGTCGAATCCGCCGACCGAGGCGCTGCCCCCGTCGGGGCGGAGCAGCGTCGCCAGGATCCGTACGGCGGTGGTCTTACCGGCGCCGTTCGGCCCCAGCACGCCGAGCAGCCGCCCCTGGGGCACGGCCAGGTCGACCCCGTCCAGCGCCCGTGTCTTCCCGTACAGCTTCACCAGGCCGCTCGCCTGGATGGCATATCGCATGGCCCGCCCTTCTCGTCGTTCCGGAGGGCACCACGATGCACCGGGCCGCTGACACCCCCCTGATCCCGCGTCCGGCCGGGAGAGGAGCCGCTGACATACCGCTGACACGGCCCGCCGGCCCGCCGGCACCGTACGGGCCACCGCCGCCGGACGCCCGCGGTTCCTCTCCGGCCCTCTCCCGGCCCTCTTCCGGTCCCCTCCCGGCCCTCTCACGGACGAGATCCACCCGGGACGGAGCGACCCCTTAGGCTGGGCGGTGTGAGCGACCGAACCGAGCAGCGCGGTGACACCGCGGGAGCCGGATCCCTCCCCGGACAGGTGCCGCTGCGGCCCCCGGCCAACCCGGTGTCCCGCAAGGCCATCGTGATGTGGCTGCTGGACGGGCTCTTCTGGTCGGTGCTGCTGGTCGGCGGCGCCTTCCTCCTGTCCGGGTGGATCGGCGACGGCCGGTGGTCCTGGCTGCCGGAGTGGCTGGCCGACGGCGCCGGATGGCTGCCCGCGCTGACGGCGGTGCTCGTCGTGCCCGCCGCGCTCGCCGAGCCGTTCTGGCGCTACGCCGTGCACCGGTGGGAGCTCAGCGGTGACGTGGTCTACGCCCGCTCGGGGTGGATCGACCGGCAGTGGACGTTCGTGCCGGTCAGCCGTATACAGACGGTCGACAAGAAGCAGGGCACGCTGGAGCGCGTGCTCGGCCTGGCGACGGTGGACATCCGCACCGCCTCGCACGCGGGGTCGTCCACGATCAAGGGCCTCGACTACGGCGTCGCGGCCGCGCTGGCCGAGAGGCTCGCCCAGCGGGCCGAGGAACTGAGGGACGACGCCACGTGACCGGCCTCCCCGACCCGCCGGACCGGCCCGCCGACCCGCCCGCCGACCCGCACGCCGGTCCGAGCGCTGATCCGCCGGCCGATCCCTCCGCCGGTCCGCACGCCGGCCCCTCCCGGGAAGACCCCGGCCCGCACGCCGCGCCGGGACTCCGCGCGTACGGCCCGCCGCCCGTCGGCGCGCCTGCCGGTCCGGCACCCGTCGGCCCGCCTGCCGGTCCGCCGCTTGCCGGTCCGTCCCTGAGGCTCAGCCCCCGGGTGCTGCTGACCGAGCCGATCCGTACCCTGCCCTCGCTCCTGCTGCCGCTGACCGGCGTCCTGTTCCTCGGCGGGTTCTCGTCCGGTTCGTTCGGCTGGGCGGCCTTCGGCCTCGTCGGGTCGGTCCTGTACGCCGTCGTCCGCTGGGCCACCTTCACCTACCAGGTCATCGGGGGCAGGCTGGAGCTCACCCGCGCCCTGATCGGCAGGTCGGTACGGACCATCCCGCTGGAGCGCATCCGCGGCGTCGACGTCAGCAGCCCGCCGCTGCACCGCCTGCTCGGACTCGCCGTACTGAGGATCGACACCGGCGCCGGCGGGTCCAAGCAGGAGGGCGAGCTCGACGGGGTGACGCTCGTGGAGGCCGAGCGCCTCAAGGCCGCCCTGCTCTGGCACGCCCGCGCGCGGGCGGCGCGCCGCGCCGGAGCCCGGGGACGGTCGCCGCCCACGGTGACGGTCCCCCGGGGGCGGCGGTCACCGTCCCCGCCGGGCCGCTCCCGGGCACCCCGGAGCCCGCCGGGCCGTCGCCGGCCACGGCCGTCCCGCCGGTGCGTCACCGGACCGGGGAGACGCTCCCCGAGCGGGTGCTGTTCGTGGTGCCCCGCAGGTGGCTGGCCTACGGTCCCCTCTCCGGCTCCTACCTGCTGACCCCGTTCGCGTTCGTGGCGGGCGCGGCCGGCCTGGCGTTCCAGTGGGGTTCCGAGCTGAGGATCGACGGCAGGATCGTGGTCGGCGCCGGAGAGTGGCTGTGGGGTCACCCCCTCCTCCTCGGCGGCGCGCTGGTGGTGCTGGTGCTCGCCATGCCGGTGCTCGGCGCCGCGATGTACGCCGTTTTCAACTGGGATTTCACCCTGCGAGCCAGGGACGGCTACCTCGTCGCCGAGCGCGGCCTGCTGACCCGCAGGAGCGTGTCCCTGGAGCGGCGCAGGGTGCGCGGGTTCGAGCTGGTCGAGGGGCTCGCCGAACGCTGGGCCGGGGTCGCCCGCGCCTGGGCGATCGTGACCGGGCTGGGCGACTCCGGGACCCGGGGGCAGCTGCTGTCCGTGATCCCGCGCCGAGCCGCGCTGGACGTGGTGCGCGAGGCGGTCGGCCCGATCCTGACCGGGTTGCGGCCGCACCCGCCGGTCGCGCGCCGCCGCCGCCTGTTCCGGGCGGTCTTCCCCTGGCTGGTGGCCGCCGCTTGCGCCGCGGTCGCCGCCCGGTCCTGGCCGCCGCTGTGGTGGGCGGTGGCGGCGGCCCTCGTTCTCGCGGTCCTGGGCGTCCCCCTCGGCCTCGACCGCTACCGTTCCCTGGGCCACACCCACGAGGGAGGGCGGCTGTCGGTCCGCTCGGGGTCACTGCGCCGCTCACAGGTGGTGATCGAGGAGCGCGCCGTGGTCGGCTGGACGCTGCGCCAGACGTGGTTCCAGCGGCGCGCCGGCGTGCTGACCGTGGTCGCCGGGGTGGGGGCGGGCAGCGGAGGTTACGCCGCGATCGACGTCGGCGAGGCCCAGGGGGTGGCCTTCGCCGCCGAGGTCACGCCGGCCTGGCTCGCCCCGTTCACCGAGGACGCCCCGTTCACCGAGGACGCCCCGCCCTCCTGACCCGGTACGGCGAACGGCGAGGCGGGGGTGACCGGACCGGTCACCCCCGCCTCGTCCCGCGTCGCGGTCAGTCCTGGCGCCGGGCGCCGAACATGATCTCGTCCCAGGTCGGCACCGACGCGCGCCGCCCCCTGGCCTTCTTCGCCGGCCGGGCCGGCGCGGGCTTGGGCGAGGCGGGCGGAGCCGGTGGAGCGGGCGGCGGAGCGGGCGGGTCCGCGGGCTTCTCGGCCGGCGGCTCCTTCACCGCCGCGGCCGGCCGCGGCTCCTCCTGCGCCGGTTCGGCCCGCGAGCCCTTGTCGAGGCTGACGCGCGCCGCGGGCACCGCTATCGGGGCGTCGGCGACCGGCTCAGGCCGGGGTTCTTCCTCCTTCGCCGCCGGGGCGGCCGGGGCGGGCTCCGCGGGAGCGGCCTCGGATCCGCCGGTTCCGGCGTCCGATGCGGGCTCCGGCGCCGGGGCGGCCTTCGGCTCCTCCGCCGCGGCCGGTCCGTCGGCCGCGGGCTCGCCGGCCTCCGCGACCTCGGCTCCGGCGGAGCCGGCCCCGGAGGGTCCGGGCGTGCCGGATCCGGGGACGGCCGTGATCTGCGGGGACTGCGGTGCGGGGGCGGGGGCGGGGGCGGGGGCGAAGATCTCCGGTGCGCCGGTCTCCGCGGCGGGCTCGGCGGTGCCGGCTCGCCCGGGTCCCGTCGCCTCCAGAGCCTCCGGGGCCTCCGCGGGTTCCGCGGCCTCCGAGGCCTCCGAGGGCTTCGTGAGCTCCGTGGACCTCGCGGGTCCCGTGAGCTCCGTGAGCTCCGCGGGCTTGGGGAGCTCCGGCGGATCGGCGGGCCGTACCCGGATCACGGGCGTGACCGAGCCGGGCTCGGGCAGCCGGACCGGCTCGTAGGAGTCCGGGGCGCGCAGCGGCGGCACCGTCGGCCTGGGCGGGTCGAACCCGGCCGGGATCGGCGGCATCGGCGGCTGCTCGTACGGCACCGGCTCGGCGCGCGCGGCCGGCGGCTCGGCCTCGTCCGGCTCCGGCGCGTCGTTCCGCACGACGGAGGGGAACGACACCGGCGGCTGGCTGAGCGGCTCGGACGTCAGCGGCGGCACCGGCGCGAGCTTGGCCACGCGCGGCACGAACGGGGTGACCGTCGTGTCCTCGACCGGTTCGGTGTAGTCGCCCGACGACAGGCGCATGGCCTCGTCGTCGTGCGGGGTGATGTGCCGCCTGCGCGGATCGAAGATCCACTCAGCCCTGCGGGTGTGGCCGTTCCATACGAAACCGAGCTTGATCCGCCACAGGTTGTCGTCCCTCTTGGCCGAGTCCCAGTCGATCTCGTCGGCGGGCACGCCGCGACGGGTCAACCGCTCGGCGACCAGCTCGCCGAGGGTGGGACCGGGAGCGGAGTCGCCCGGCAATCGCACGGCGCAGCGTTGCGCCTGCTGAGCCATGTACTCGCGTTCCTGGAGTACGGGGCCCTCGAACCACCGCACCCGCTCGACCGGGATGCCCGCCGTGGCGGCGATCTCCTCCGCGGTCTCGCCGGCGCGGATCCGGGCCTGGATCTCCTTGGGGCGCAACGGACTCTCCACTTCGATCTCGTACTGGCCGAGACGGGAGAAGTTGCCGCGGACGGCAGCGCGGAGCCGGTCGTCGACGGGCAGCGTGAACCGGGTGCCCCGGCCGGCCGTGGCCAGCACGAGGTAGGTTCCGTCCTCACTCACCGCGACGAGTCGGAGCTCCTGCATGCGAGTCCCTTCGTCGTCGTGCTCAATCTTCCCCCGGACCCTTGAGTCTCTCGCGTGTGCCGGTTGCCTGCCAGCACCGTACCCGGCATGTCCGAACATCGCCTTCCTGGATGGGGGTCGCAGCGATGTGACGCCGGTCACATTTGCTCCATTCATCAACTTACAGGCCACCGGGATGGAGCAGCGGGTTTGAAGTGTCCCAATGGATTCTCTCCGATCAACGAGAGCACCGCCGGGAACTTGGGGCAAGTGCCGGAAGGACGGGCGGAGACCGTGCCGCCCGCCCTCGGACGGGCGCGCCGGCGAGGGGCGCCCGAGGGGCGGGCCGGACCGGCCCGGCCGTCACCGGCGGTGGCGATTATGGCACCCGGTGTGGCGTGAAGCGATGGCGGGCCTGGTTGGCGGGAGAATGTCATCTCCGGCGGACTCCCTCGGGGTCGAGCGACGCGGGGCTCTGCGAATCTGCCTGTCGCACAGGTCACAGGAACAACAGGACACGCGGATGCGTCATTCTTCGGGGGAGCCTTTACGTACCCCTTTACCGAAAGCTCGTGAGAAGGGACTGATTCGGGGAATGGGCGGCGAGCAGAGGTTCGATCTGAGCCTGCCGCAGATCATCGGGGGAGCCCTGGCCACGATGACGGCGGCGGTGGCCGCCTCGTACCTCGGGGTCGCGGGCACGGTCATCGGCGCCGCCGTGATGAGCGTGGGCAGCACGGTCGGCGGCGCCGTCTACACCCATTACCTGAAGCGGACCGGCAGCCGCCTGCCGTTCCTGTCCCGGCAGGAGGCCGGCGACGACCCGCCGAAGAAGGTCGAGGGCAACGGGGAGCTGGCGACGGCGGCGCTGGCCACCGTGCGCGAGGCCCCCGCGCGGACGCACGGCGAGGCCCCCGGGCGGCCGTCCGGCGGGGTCTCCGCGGCGCCGTACTCCGCGGCGTCGAGCGGTGAGACCCGCGCGTGGCGCTCCGGTGGGTCCGCCGGAGCGGATCCGGACGCCCCGACCTCGCTGATGCCGGCCGTCGCGACCTACGAGGGGGCCGGCCTCCGGGGCGGGGCCGGGACCCGGGAGGAGACCGGAGGCCCGGACGGCGACTCCGGGGACGTCGGCGCGCTGGAGGACCTCGTCGTGGTGGACGTCGATCCCGCCACGGCCGAGATCCCGGCGGCCGCGCCCGACACGGCGGAGCTGTCCAGGATCACCGCCGAGCTGCCCGCCGCCGTGTCCACGGCCGCGACCGGTACGGCCGGTCCTCCCGGGAGCATGACCGTCCTGCCCGCCGTCTCCGGGCACCCCGGGGGTGACGGCGGACCCGGCCGGGCCCGGGTCTGGATGCTGGCCGCGACGGCGGTGATCACGTTCGCGGTGAGCATGGGCGCGATCCTGGGCTTCGAGAAGGCCACCGGCCAGCCCGTGGCGAGCACCGTCAAGGGCGAGCGGAGCTCGGGCACGAGCTTCAACCCCGGGCCCGTGGTGCGGCGCGAGGAGGTCCCCCCGGCGCGGGAGCGGGCGCCCAGGCCGTCCGACTCGGCTTCGGAGACGGCCCCGCGGACGACCCCGGAGCCGACCGCGACCCTGGAGCCGGACCGGACCGAGCAGCCGGGGACCGGCGCCACGCTGGAGCCGACCGCCCCGGTGACCCCGAGCCAGGCTCCGACCACGAGCCCCACCCAGGTCGAGCCGTCCCCGGAGCCCACCGGGAACCCGACCGGTTCGCAGGCCCCCGCCGAGACGGACGCCCCCGCCCAGGAGGACGTCCAGGACGGCGAGGCCGGGCAGGTCGCCCCGGCCGGGGAGTGACGCCGCGCGGCCGGCCCCCACGCGGGACCGGCCGCGCCCGCCCGCACCGGCCGGGCGACGGCTCGTTCCGGGACGGCTCTCAGCCCAGGACGGTGTCCAGGTAGTCGTTGGCGAACACCCGGCCCGGGTCGAGCGCGTCCCGCAGTGCCCGGAAGTCGGCGAACCGCGGGTAGACCGAGGACAGGTAGGCCGCGTCCCGGGTGTGCAGCTTGCCCCAGTGCGGGCGGCCGCCGAGCCCGGTCATGATCTCCTCGACCTCCTCGAAGTAGGCCGGGTTGGGCGTCGGCCGGTAGACGTGGCAGGCGATGTACGCCGACGGCCTGCCGTACGCGGTGGACAGCCACGCACTGGAGGGCGGGGTGACCCGGACCTCGATCGGGAAGGTGATCCCCCAGCCGCGCCGCTCGATGAGGTCGCGCGTCTCGCGCAGGGCCCGGCCGAGGTGCTCGCGCGGGATCGCGTACTCCATCTCCAGGAACCGCACCTCCCGCACGGTGGCGAAGATCCGGTAGGAGGCGTCGGTGCGGGTGGAGGCGCTCAGCGCCGCGGCGGAGACCGTGTTGAGCCGGGGGATCAGGCCGGGGAGCCGCGCGCCGAGCGCGCACAGCGCGCCGAAGGCGGTGTTCTCCAGGAACCTCTCGTCCAGCCAGCGCCGGAACCCGCCCGGCGGGTCGGCCGGGCCCGGGGCGCGGTTGTTGCGCTTGACCAGGCAGGCGTCGGTGTGCGGCAGCCAGTAGAAGTCCAGGTGGTCGTTCTCCGAGGCCAGCTCGTCGAGCGAGTCGAGGACGGCGCCGAGCGCCATCGGCCGCCGGACGCCGCGCAGCAGGAACGACGGCTCGACCCGGAAGGTGAGCGCGGTCACCACGCCGAGCGCGCCCAGCCCCACCCGGGCCGCGTCGAAGAGGTCCTGCTCGCTCACCCCTTCACGGATCTTCCCCTGCCCGCCGTCGCGCACGGTGACGATCTCGCCGTCGGCGAGCACCAGCTCCATGGCGGTCACCTGGTCGGCGAGCCCGCCGCTGTGCCGTCCGGTGCCGTGGGTGCCGGTCTGCACCGCACCGGCCAGGGTCTGGGCGGTGATGTCGCCCATGTTGGCCAGGGCCAGGCCCCTCCGGTGCAGCTCCTCGTTGAACGCGGCGAGGGTCGTCCCGGCCGCGGCCGTCACCTCTCCGTCGCCGGTCTCGCGGATTCCGGTCAGCGCGCCCGGCCGCAGCAGCATCCCGTCGGTCAGGGCCACCCCGGTGAAGGAGTGCCCGGAGCCGACCATGCGCACCCGGCGCCCCGCGGCGGCGGCGTCCCGTACGGCGCGGGCCACCTCCTCCGCCGAGGCGGGGGTGCGGATCTCCGCGGGCGTGGCGGACTGGTTCCCGGCCCAGTTACGGAATGCCTCGCTCATGCTTCTCGCTCCTCGCCCGCCGGCGGGCGGGCGAGGTCACGCCGCGGCCGCCGGCTCACCTCTCCGACCGTGAACATGAACGATACTCACGATTTTGGCCGGGCAACAGGGGTTCGCAGCCAGGCGGAACCGGTGGCGCCGATGGCCGCGGCCAGCAGCGCGCAGCCGAGAGAGAACGCGTAGGCGTTCGACGCGCCGAACGCGTCGGTGAGCCGCCCGCCCGCCCAGGCCCCGAGCGCCACGCCGAGCCCGACGGAGGTGGAGATCCAGGCCATGCCCTCGGTCAGCAGGGCGGGCGGCACCAGCCGTTCGACGAGCGAGTAGCCGGTGATGACCGTCGGGGAGATGGCCGTCCCGGCGACGAACAGCGCCACCGCCATGAGCCTCGGGTCGCCGATCAGGGCGGGCGGGACCATCCCGGCCGCGAACACCGCCAGGGCGCGGGCGAACCGGCTGCGCAGCGTGATCCTCCACCGCCGCGCGCCGTACCAGAGCCCGGAGACCATGCTCCCGGCGGCGAAGGCGGCGAGCAGCAGCCCGGCCGCGGGCTTGACGCCGCGCTCGTCGGCGAACGCGACCGTGATCAGGTCGACCGACCCGAACACCGCGCCCATCGCGCAGAACGCGGCCGACATCAGGGCGACCCCGGGGATCGTGATCGGGCTGCCCGCGCCCCCGCCCGCCGGGCGGACGGGCGGCTCGGTGCCGCGCTGCGCGGCGAAGGCGAGCGTGCCCACGACCGTGCAGGTCAGCGCGACCACCAGGCCGGCGTACGGGTTGACCATCGTGGCCAGGGCGGTGACCAGCGCCGGTCCGGCCACGAAGACGACCTCGTCGGCGACGGACTCGAACGAGAACGCGGCGTGCAGCAGATCGGTCCCGGCCAGCAGGTGCGACCAGCGGGCCCGCACCAGCGAGCCGAGCGACACCGCGGTCGCGCCGGTCGCGACGCCGGCGGCGAACAGGGCCCACCGGGGGACCGCGGGCCCCGCGCAGAACATCAGGCCGGTCAGCGCGGCGCCGTGCGCCAGCACGAACGGCACGATTACCCTTGCCTGGCCGAACCTGTCCACCAGGCGTCCCGACAGGGGAGCGGCGACGGCGTAGGAGAGGTTGACGGTGGCGGCGACCGCCCCCGCCATGGCGTAGGAGCCGGTGAGCGTCTGGATGAGCAGCACGACGCCGATGCCGAGCATCGACATGGGCATCCGCCCGACGAAGCCCGCGATGACGAATCCCTTGGCTCCGGGCATGCCGAACAACCCTCGATACAGCCCGGCCACCCTCGGCACCCCTCCCCGTTTTTCCGGCGTCGATCGTACCGAGGATTTCTCGGCGACCCGTCCGGAGGAAAGCCATTTTCCGGACCGTGTCCCACTCCCGGCGTCTTGGAACTAATGTGAGCGCGGTGTCGCATGTTCCCCGGATGGGGGCGTTCGTCGCGGTGCTCGCCGCCGTGGTCGCCCTCGCGGTCGCCGGCGCCGCGGTGTTCCTCGCCACCCGCCCCGCCGAGCCCCTCACCGTCACCGCCGCCGAGTCCGAGGTCAGGGACCTGACCAGCCTGGTCCCGCAACCCGTGAACCAGCCCGCCGGGGAACAGGCCCAGTCCCAGTCCCAGGGCCAGGACCGGAGCCGGCCACAGGACCGGGACCGGACCCCGGAGGCCGGGCCCACCCCGGCCGCCACCGGCGGGCCCGGCATCACCCTCACCCCGCCCCGGCTGCTCGTGGTCTCCCAGACGACGCTGCCCGAGAGGACCAAGGCCGACATCTCCCGCCTCAGGAACGTCCAGAAGATCGACTCCTTCGACGGCGGCGCGGTCAAGATCTCCGGGGCGAGCCTCAACCTGGTCGCGGTCGACACCGCCCGCTTCCGCGCCTGGGCGCCGAAGGCCGTGGCCGCCCAGCCCGCGGTGTGGGAGGCGCTGGACCGGGGTGAGCTCGTCGCCGACGGCGCCGCGGCGCAACGGCTCGGCCTGGTCCTCGGCGCGCACTACCAGGTGGACGGCGGCCCGCTGCTGCGGGTCGCGGCCTCGGCCCGGTTCGGCCTGCCCGGCGTGGACGGCCTGGTGGGCGCCGAGACCGGCCGCCGCCTCGGCCTCCTCCCCGGCGTGGTGCTGCTGGTGAACGGCCCGGAGAACACCTCGGCCAAGCTGGGCTCCCTGGTGCGCAGGCTGGCCGGAGGGGGCACGCAGGTGATCACCCTGGGCCGCGCCCGCACCGCGAGGCCGGCCACCGCCAAGCCGCCGACCGGCGAGAACGGCGGCAAGGGCGGAACCGGGACCGGGACCGGGGCCGCCTCCACCGAGAACGTCTCCGCCGCCCGGCGTGTGCAGGTCGGGCGGCCCGGCAGCTACCTGGATCTGTACCGCAGGGCCGCCGCGGTCTGCCCCGGCCTGTCCTGGACCGTCCTGGCCGCGATCGGCCAGGTGGAGAGCTCGCACGGGCGCAACAACGGGCCCTCCTCGGCCGGCGCGCAGGGGCCGATGCAGTTCATGCCCGCCACCTGGAAGACCTACGGGGTCGACGGCGACGGCGACGGGGTCGCCGACATCTGGAGCCCGTACGACGCCGTCCCGGGCGCGGCCAACTACCTGTGCGCCAACGGCGCCGGGCAGGGCGGCAAGAAGCTGGAGAAAGCCGTCTGGTTCTACAACCACTCCTGGGCCTACGTCTCCAAGGTCATGTCGATCGCCCAGGCCTACGCCCGCACCTACCCCTGACCCCCGGCCCGCCCGCGGCGGGCCGGTCCACGCCCGCGGAAGGCCCCGGCCGAGGATCGCCGTACGACGGTCCCGTACGGCGGCCCGCGCTTACCTCGCCTCGCCCGCCGCGGCGGGGCGGCGGAGCGGCGCCGGGCAGCAGCCGGGCGGGCAGCGGGCGGGCTCCGGCTCGGCCAGCAGTTCGCCCACCATCGAGACGAACCGCGGGTGGGTGCCGGCGGTGGCGGCCCTGACCAGCGGCAGGCCGATCTCCTTCGCCGTCTCCGCCGCCTCCACGTCGAGGTCGTAGACGACCTCCATGTGGTCGGAGACGAACCCGATCGGCACCAGCACCGCGGCCGGGGCGTCGAGCACCCGCAGGTGGTCGCAGACGTCGGGTTCCAGCCACGGGATGTGCGGGGCGCCGCTGCGGCTCTGCCACACCAGGTCCCACGGGCGGTCCCCGCCCAGCTCGGCGGTGACCAGGGCGGCCGTCCTGCGCAGCTGCGCCTCGTAGGCGCCGCCGTTCGGCCCGGCGGTCCTGGCCATCGACAGCGGGATGCTGTGGGCGGTGAAGACCAGCCGCGCGGAGTCGCGCAGACCGGCGGGGAGCTGCTCCAGGGCCTCGCGGGTGTGGTCGGCCATCGCCGCGACGAACCCGGGGTGGTCGAAGTAGTGGCGCAGCTTGACGACCTCGGGTGCGCCCTCGACCGCGGCCCTGGCGAGCGCGATGTCGTCGAGGTACTGCCGGCAGGCCGAGTAGGAGCTGTAGGCCGCGGTGACGAAGGCGGCGGCCTTGCGGACGCCGTCGGCGGCCATCCGCCGGAGCGTGTCCTCAAGATAGGGATGCCAGTTGCGGTTGCCCCAGTAGACCGGGATGTCGAGCGTCGGCTCGATGGCGGCGATCAGGTCGCGGCACTGCTGGTTGATCGGGCTGGCCCCGCCGAAGCGCTGGTAGTGCGCCTCGACCTCCAGCAGCCGCTCGCGCGGGATCCCCCGGCCCCGCACGACGTTCTCCAGAAACGGCATCACGTCGTCCGGCTTCTCCGGGCCGCCGAACGACACGACGAGAAGTGCGTCGTAAGTCCCCATGGCATTCATCAAACCGCATGCCGGGAAGTCCTTCCGCATGGTCACACCGGGGATTCGGGTCCGGACGCCCTCCCGGACGCCCTCCGGGGAGTCTTCTCCGTCACATTCCGCCCCCTTCCCTCTTTTCGCCGCGTCTTCCGGGGCGACCCGCGGGCGTCCCGCCGGACGAGGGGGTATCCGGTCCGGGGGGAGACGGGAGTAGGTTCGGACCGTGACTCCTTTCAGCGACATGCGTGACTATGTCGGCACTCCCAGGCTGGTGTCCCTCCGCCTCTCCCCCGACGGATCCCGCCTCGCCGGCGTGGTCCAGGCCCTCAACCCCGACGGCAGGTCCTACGGGACGTCCCTGTGGGAGATCCCCCTCGACGGGCGCGCGCCGTACCGGCTGACCAGGTCGGCCAAGGGCGAGAGCGGAGCGGAGTTCACCGCCGGGGGCGACCTGCTCTTCGGCTCGCGCCGTCCCGACCCGGCCGTCAAGGACCCCGACGAGGAGGCGCCCGCGCTGTGGCTGCTGCCCGCGGGCGGCGGCGAGGCGCGGCAGGTCGCCTCCCGGCCCGGCGGCGTGGCCGGGTTCGCCACCGGCGGGCGGACGGTGGTCTTCACCGCCGACGTGCTGCCCGGCGACGAGGCCACCGAGGACGAGCGGCGCAAGAGCCGCAAGGACGCCGGGGTCAGCGCGATCCTGCACGAGAGCGCCCCGGTGCGCTACTGGGACCACGACCTCGGCCCCGGCGAGACGCGGCTGTTCGCCGGCGCGCTCGGCGACGACCGGCTGACCGGGATCAGGGACCTCACCCCGCAGCCGGGCAAGGCCCTGGGCAACGCCTCCTACGACGTGACGCCGGACGGCTCGGCGGTGGTGACCACCTGGGAGGTGCCGCGGCCCGGCGGCGACGTCCACTCCCGGCTCGTCGTGATCGGGACGTCCGGCGACGACGCCCCGCGCGTCCTCGCCGAGGAGGAGGACCACGACTTCGACGGCCCGGTCCGGGTCTCGCCCGACGGCCGCCTGGTCGCCTGCGCCCGCGCCCGCCGCGCCGACGGCGACACCATCCCCGAGATCACCCTGTGGATCGTCGACCTCGCCACCGGCGAGGGTCACGCCGCCGGCGGCGGCCTGTGGCCGTCCGACGTCGTCTGGGCGCCCGACTCCCGCTCGCTGTACGTCGCCGCCGACCACCAGGGCCGCCGCCCCGTCTTCCGGGTCCCGGCCGACGGGTCGGAGCCGGTCCGGCTCACCGCCGACGACGGCGCCTACCTGTCGCTCGGCGCCGCGCCCGACGGCTCGGTCTACGCGCTGCGCAGCGCCGTGGACTCGCCCGCCCGCCCGGTGCGGATCACCCCCGGCGGCGAGATCGAGGAGCTGGCCTCGCCGGTGCCCGTGCCGGAGCTGCCCGGCACCCTGACCGAGGTCACCGCGACCGCCGACGACGGCGCGACGATCCGGGCCTGGCTGGTGCTGCCCCGGGGCGCCTCGGCGGAGAACCCGGCGCCGTTCCTGCTGTGGATCCACGGCGGCCCGCTGTCGAGCTGGAACGACTGGTCCTGGCGGTGGAACCCGTGGATCATGGCGGAGCGCGGCTACGCCGTGCTGTTGCCCGACCCGTGCCTGTCCACCGGCTACGGCCCCGAGATGATCCGCCGGGGCTGGGCGAACTGGGGGCCGCGCACCCACGCCGACCTGATGGCGATCACCGACGCCGCGCTGGAGCTGCCCGAGGTCGACGAGACCCGGACGGCGGCCATGGGCGGCTCGTTCGGCGGTTACATGGCCAACTGGGTCGCCGGGCACACCGACCGGTTCGCCGCGATCGTCACCCACGCCTCGCTGTGGCACCTGGACCAGTTCGCCGGCACGACCGACGCGCCGATGTACTGGCAGCGCGAGTTCGGCGCCCTGGGCGGCGAGCTGTACGACGCGCTCTCCCCGCACCTGTCGCTGGAGAGGATCTCCACGCCGATGCTGGTCATCCACGGCGACAAGGACTACCGGGTGCCGATCGCCGAGGGCCTGCGGCTGTGGTGGGACCTGCAGCGTTCCGATGTCGAGTCGAAGTTCCTGTACTTCCCCGACGAGAACCACTGGATCCTCAAGCCCGGCAACGTGGTCGCCTGGTACGAGACGGTCCTCGCCTTCCTGTCGCAGCACGTGCTGGGCCAGGAGTGGAAGCGGCCGGAGTCGCTGGCGTGAGGACGGACGACGGCCCCCGTACGGCGGGCCACAGCGGATGAGCGGCGAGTGAACGAGGAGGAGGGCAGGCCATGGAGACCTTCGTGACCTTCGCCCAGCTGGCCGAGGAGATCGCCCGGGAGGCCGGGGAGATGCTCACGGCCAAGCGGCCGGCCCGGCCGGAGGTGCTGGCCACCAAGTCCAGCCCGACCGACGTGGTGACCGCGCTGGACCGGGCCTCGGAGGAGCTGATCCGCACCAGGATCAGGGCCGTCCGGCCCGACGACGCGATCCTCGGCGAGGAGGGCGGCTCGACCGGCGACGGCCGGGTCCGCTGGATCGTCGACCCCATCGACGGGACGGTCAACTTCCTGTACGGCCTGCCCGAGTGGGCGGTCAGCATCGCCGTCGAGGTCGACGGGGAGGTCGTCGCGGGCGCGGTCAACGTCGTGCCCCGGGGCGAGGTCTTCACCGCGGCCAGGGGCGAGGGCGCGTGGCTGGCGGGGGAGCGGCTGCGCTGCAACACCGGCGTGCCGCTGGACCGCGCGCTGATCGCCACCGGCTTCGGCTACGACGCCGGGCGGCGCAGGGTGCAGGCCGAGGTGCTGGCCGGGGTGCTGCCCGCCGTACGCGACATCCGGCGGGGCGGGTCGGCCGCGGCCGACCTGTGCTCGGTGGCGGCCGGGCGGGTGGACGGCTACTACGAGCGCGGCCCGCAGGCGTGGGACTACTCGGCCGGGGGTCTCGTCGCCGTCGAGGCCGGGGCCAGGATCGGCGGGCTGAACGGCCGGCCGCACGGCCCCGGGCTCACGATCTGCGCGGCGCCGGGCCTGTTCGAGGAGCTGCACGGCCTGCTGGCGCCGCTGGACCCGGAGCGCGACGCCTGAGAGTCCCGCCCGCCGGACCGGGCGCGTGACACCTGAAATCGCCCGCGTCCGGGACGGACGTGAAGGAGCCCCCGGCCGGTCGGCCGGGGGCTCCTTCCACATCGGTGCCGGATCAATGCCGGATCACGTCAGTGCCGGATGTGGACTCCGTTGTCCGTCGCCAGGCGGTGGAGATCCTCGATCTCGGCGGTGAAGGTGTCGGCGAGGTACTGATCGCCCGTGGACTCGGCTTCGTGGAGGTTCTTGTACGCCTGGTCGAGGCGATTTTCGATCGTGGAGGAGAACTCGCCCATCTCACCTTCTTTCTCAGCGGGGATGAAGGACAGGGTCTGCAGGGGACTGGCCTTCAGCCGTACCCACCCCTCGCCTCGCGTTAAACCTCAATGTGGGATACATCACGCACGGTGGTTATCGTGACAACGGGCTTACCGCCGGCTTACGGGGGGAGTGCTCACAATGGGGGGCCGTTCCGGCGGCTTGTTCATCGACGTCACGGGGAGGGACCAGAAGCCGTGCGGGTGCTTGTGGTGGAGGACGAGCGGGTGCTCGCCGACGCGATCGCGACGGGGCTGCGGCGTGAGGCCATGGCCGTGGACGTGGCCTACGACGGCGCCGCGGCGCTGGAACGGACCGGCTACATCGACTACGACGTCATCGTCCTGGACCGGGACCTGCCGAAGGTCCACGGGGACGAGGTCTGCCGCCGCCTGGTGGCCGAGCGGACCTCCTCGCGGATCCTGATGCTCACCGCCTCCGGTGACGTCGACGACAAGGTCGAGGGGCTGGGGCTGGGCGCCGACGACTACCTCGCCAAGCCGTTCGTGTTCATCGAGCTGGTCGCCCGGGTGCGGGCGCTGGGCCGCCGCTCGGCGCCGGCGCTGCCGCCGGTCCTGGAGCGCTCCGGCGTCCGCCTGGACCCGGGCAAGCGGCTGGTGACCAGGAACGGCGAGGAGATCTCGCTCACGAAGAAGGAGTTCGCGGTCCTGGAGGAGCTGATGCGCGCCGAGGGCGCCGTGGTCAGCCAGGAGGACCTGCTGGACAAGGCATGGGACGAGAACATCGACCCGTTCACCAACGTGGTGCGCGTCACCATGATGACCCTGAGGAAGAAGCTGGGCGAGCCTCAGGTCATCGAGACGGTGCCCGGGGTGGGATACCGGCTGTGAGCGCCCCGGCAGGCGGCGGAGCGGAACGCCCCTCGGGCGTCCCGGGGGACGACGCGCGTCTTTCCGCTCCCACCCACCCGATGATCAGCCCTCACTCCGCGCGGGGGGCGCGGCGCGAGGAGGAGACGCCGCAGGCCGGTCCCGGACAGGGCGGGCAGACGCCGCCGCAGGCCGGTCCCGGGCGGAACGGGCAGGCCCCGCCGCCGCAGGGCCCGCCGGTGTGGGACGGGCCGCCGCCGGCCGGCGCCGCCCCGGCGCGCGGCGGCCCGCTGGAGCGGGCGCGGGCGCTCTTCGACCGGATCAGCATCCGCTGGCGCCTCACCATCACCTACGGCCTGCTGTTCTTCCTGGCCGGGATGCTGCTGGTCTTCGTCATCTACATGATGGTCGGCTGGGCCATCAACGAGGCCTGGCCCGGCGTCAGCCTGCCCGACGCGCCGCTGGCCTACGAGCAGCGCTTCCAGCAGGAGTGGCTGTGGTGGAAGCACGCCGCGATCGACGAGGCGCGCGAGGCCCTGCTCAGCCGTACGCTTCTCGCCCTGGTGGGGGTGGGCATCCTGGCGATCGTCATCGGCTACGTCGTCGCCGACCGGGCGCTGCGCCCGATCCAGCAGATGACCGCGACGGCCCGCAGGCTGTCGGGCAGCACGCTGGCCCACGAGCGGATCGCGCTCAAGGGCCCCGACGACGAGCTCAAGGAGCTGGCGGACACCTTCGACGCGATGCTGACCAGGCTCAATGTGGCGTTCGACACACAGCGAAGGTTCGTGGCCAACGCCTCCCACGAGCTGCGGACCCCGCTGACGATCAACCGGACCGTCCTGGAGATCGCGCTGGGCGACCCGGAGGCTTCGGAGGACCTCAAGGCGCTGGGCCGCACGCTGCTGGAGGTCAACGCGCGCAACGAGCGCCTGATCGAGGGTCTGCTGCTGCTGGCCCGCAGCGAGCGCGAGCTCAGCGTGCGAAAGCCGGTGGACATGCGGGACGTGGCGCGTACCGCCGTCGAGCAGCTCGCCCCGGTGGCCGAGGCGGCCGGCGTGACGATCTCCACCGAGCTTCAGAAGGCCGAAACGCTGGGCGATCCGGTGCTGCTGGAGCGGTGCGTGTCCAACCTCGTGGAGAACGCCATCAAACACAATCTCCCTGACTCCGGCCATTTGTGGGTCCGGGCGGGAATTGTGGAGGGCGTCCTGATTGTTCAGGTGGCCAACACGGGGCCGCACGTGCCCGCGTACGAGGTGAACAGCCTGTTCGAGCCGTTCCGGCGGCTCAACGCCGACCGGGTCGACTCTTCCAAGGGGGCCGGGCTCGGGCTGTCGATCGTGCGCGCGGTCGTGCGGGCTCACGGAGGCGACGTGACCGCCGTCCCCAGGGACGGAGGAGGTCTCGTGGTGACCGTGAGACTCCAGCCAGGGTGATCCGGCGGGGGGCGTCTCGCTCACGCCGTACATGTGGTTGGATGTGCCGTCGAACACGGTGGCTCATACCGCCGATGCTGTGGTTTACGCCATATTCGGCTAACCATGGCCATGGGCAGTAGGTACCTCACGTGTGGGGAGGTTCAGTGACCATTCCGACGGGGTACCGATGCAAAGTCTCTTCGTCGGATTGGGCACAAGTCGTGCCTCTCAGACGTTACACGCGCGAACGGCGCAGAAGAGAGATGAGGGGGATGGAGCAAACCGATGGCTACTGATTACGACAGCCCACGCAAGACCGACGACGACCTCAACGAGGACAGTCTTCAGGAACTGCAGGCACGCCGTACGGACAAGTCCTCGGGCAGCATCGACATCGACGAGACCGATCTCGCCGAGTCGCTGGAACTGCCCGGCGCCGACCTGTCCAACGAGGAGCTCTCGCTCCGGGTGATTCCTCGTCAGGCCGACGAGTTCACCTGCGCGCGCTGCTTCCTCGTGCACCACCGCAGCCAGCTCGCCACCGAGAAGAACGGCCAGCAGATCTGCCGGGAGTGCGCGGCCTGACGATCGTTCCGATGGCCTGTCCGAGGTGTGTTCTCCCATGGAAGGGTAAATGCGCGCCAGGACGGCCTTGAGGAGGTTCCGCGACATGACTTCGAAGAGCGGCAAGACCGGTGGGTCGCCGGAGGACCCCGCGATCGCGGGGAAGACCGGCGCACCGGAGCGGGAAGTGGCGGAGATCGTCGGCAGGCTCACCGAGCCTGGTGACATTGAGGGCGCCGAGCGGCGACGGCTGCTCGGCCGCCTGTCCGCGGCGCTGTCCGCGGGAGCGAAGAACGCCAAGGCGTCGGGTGAGGGCCGGGGACGCTGGCTGGCCGACGTGTTCGTGTCCGTGGCCCCCCGGATCCCCATCCGCGACCTCGCCACCCTCTCCGAGCACCATCACGGGCTCACCGCCGAGGCCCTGGCCGACGACCTGGTCCGCACGGCGGGCAAGGCGACCATGACGGTCGGCGCGATCGGCGGAGCCCTCGCCGCGGCCGAGTTCGCCGCACCGCCCCTTCTGCTCTCCGCCCCCGCCCAGCTCGTGGCCGAGACCCTCGTCGTGGCGGCCATCGAGGTCAAGCTCCTCGCCGAGCTCCACGAGGTGTACGGCGTGCACATCCCCGGCAACGGCGCCCAGCGGGCCGTGGCGTTCGTCAACGCCTGGTCCAAGCAGCGCGGCGTCGACCCCATGGCCCCCGGCTCGGTCACCCTCGCCCTCGGCGCGGCGGCCAAGACCGCCCTGCGCAACCGGCTGATGCGCACGCTCGGCCGCCATCTGACCACCCTCGGACCCTTCCTGACCGGCGCCGTGGCCGGCGGCGCCCTCAACCGTGCCGCGACCCGCAAGCTCGCCGAGGTCGTACGCGCCGACCTGAGAAGCCGCCACGAACTCCCTCCCGCTAAGTCATAAAAAGTCCCCAACTGGGTAGTTGTTACAGCAAACCAACTATCTGGAGGATTTTGTGCGGGGCCGCAGTTCGTTTTTGATCGTCGCAAATCGCCTTCCCGTCGATCGGGTGGGGGAGGGGACGTGGCGGCGCAGCCCTGGCGGACTGGTCACCGCGATCGCTCCGGTCCTCCAGCGCCGGGAGGGCGCCTGGATCGGCTGGCCCGGGTCCCCCGACGAGCGTCTCAACCCCTTCGACCACGACGGCATGCACCTCATCCCCGTGCCGCTGTCGGCGTCGGAGGTCGAGCTCTACTACGAGGGCTTCTCCAACGCCACGCTGTGGCCCCTTTACCACGACGTGGTCGCCCCCCCGGTCTACTCGCGCGTGCTGTGGGACGCCTACCGCACGGTCAACGAGCGCTTCGCCCGTGCCGCCGCCGAGGAGGCGGCCGAGAACGCGGTCGTGTGGATCCAGGACTACCAGCTCCAGCTGGTCCCCGCCATGCTGCGCGAGCTCCGCCCGGACCTGCGCATCGGCTTCTTCCTGCACATCCCCTTCCCGCCGGGCGAGCTGTTCTACCAGCTCCCCTGGCGGCGGGAGCTGCTGGAGGGACTCCTCGGCGCCGACCTGGTCGGCTTCCAGCGTCCCGGCGGCGCGTCCAACTTCATCCGGCTCTGCCGCCGCCTGCTGGGCCTGCAACACCAGAAGAACGAGATCCACCTGGAGGACGGCCGGGTGGTGCGCGCCGCGGCCTTCCCCATCTCGGTCGACTTCGGCGAGTTCGACTCCCTGGTCCGCCAGCCCCACATCGTGGAGCGCGCCAAAGAGATCCGCTCCGAGCTGGGCGACCCGGAGTGCGTGCTGCTCGGCGTCGACCGGCTCGACTACACCAAGGGCATCGGCCAGCGGCTCAAGGCGTTCGGCGAGCTGCTCCGCGAGGGCTCCATCAAGCCCGGGGAGGCGGCGTTCGTGCAGATCGCCACCCCGAGCCGGGAGCGGGTCGAGGAGTACATGCGGCTGCGCGACTCCATCGAACTGCAGGTCGGCCGGATCAACGGCGAGCAGGGGGAGCTGGGCATGCAGCCGGTGCAGTACATGCACCAGTCCTACGGCCGCGACGAGCTGGCCGCGCTCTACCTCGCCGCCGACGTCATGGTGGTGACGCCGCTGCGCGACGGGATGAACCTGGTCGCCAAGGAGTACATCTCCTGCCGCCACGACCTGCGCGGCGCGCTGGTGCTCAGCGAGTTCGCCGGGGCGGCCGACGAGCTGCGGCAGGCGTTCCTGGCCAACCCCTACGACATCGACGGCCTCAAGCGGGCCATGCTGGCCGCGATGCGGGCCACACCGCACGACCTGTCGCGGCGGATGCGCTCGATGCGCCGCCGGATCTCGACCTACGACGTGGACCGCTGGGCGAAGGACTTCCTCGCCGACCTGGAGTCCTGACCCCGCCCCCGGCCCGTCCGCCCCGTCTCGCGCACCCGGCCGCCCGCGCCCGCCGTACGGCGGGCCGGGACGCCCGCGCACCCGCCGTACGGATTCCCTCGCGGGGAGCCCGTACGGCGGCCGCGCGAGGGCGGGTCAGGAGACGGCGTCCCGCGCGGCGGTCTTCACGGCCTTCCAGGCGTCGTAGCGCTTCCTGGCGGCGCGGCCCGCGATGATCTGCGCCACCTGCATGCCCACGCCCATCACGATGGCGTAGCCGATCGCCTCGCTGAGGTCGATGTCGAGCGACTCGGTGTCCATCGGGGGCTTCCTGCCGGTCGCCTTCTCCCAGGCGAACCCGATGGCCTTGCGCGCGACGAAGGCCGTCGCAAGGCCCACCAGGCCGCCGATGGCCCGCCACGCCATGTCCTGCTGCTGCTTATCGCTTTTGCCCGGCATGTGCTCCCTGCCTTTGTATCGCTTTGCAGAAGAACACTAACCCTCTCCATCGCGGGGGCGCGTGAAGCCATACCATGGGGAGGCATGACACACCAGCGATCACGCCATGCGGCCATGCCCGGGAAGCCGACTCTCGACGGGCTGGAATCCGTATGGGTAGCCCGCTGGGAGGCCGAGGGGACGTACCGCTTCGACAGGTCACGCGGCAGGGAGGAGATCTACTCGATCGACACCCCGCCCCCGACCGTCTCCGGATCCCTGCACGTCGGCCATGTCTTCTCCTACACCCACACCGACGCGATCGCCCGCTTCCAGCGCATGCGCGGCCGCGAGGTCTTCTACCCCATGGGCTGGGACGACAACGGCCTGCCCACCGAGCGCCGGGTGCAGAACCACTTCGGCGTGCGCTGCGACCCCTCCGTCCCCTACGACCCCGCCTTCCGCCCGCCGGCCGACCCCGACCCGAAGCGGCAGGTGCCGATCTCGCGCCGCAACTTCATCGAGCTGTGCGAGCGGCTCACCATCGAGGACGAGAAGGCGTTCGAGGAGCTGTGGCGGCGCCTGGGCCTGTCGGTCGACTGGTCGCTGACCTACGCCACCATCGACGGCGGCGCGCGGGCCGCCTCCCAGCGCGGCTTCCTGCGCAACCTCGCCCGCGGCGAGGCCTACCTCGCCGAGGCGCCCACGCTGTGGGACGTCACCTTCCGCACGGCCGTCGCCCAGGCCGAGCTGGAGGACCGCGAGCACCCCGGCGCCTTCCACCGGATCGCCTTCACCGCCGCCCCCGGGAGCCCGGCCGCCGGGCAGCGCGTCTGGATCGAGACGACCCGGCCCGAGCTGCTGCCCGCCTGCGTGGCGCTGGTCGCCCACCCCGACGACGAGCGCTACCGCCCGCTGTTCGGTACCACCGTCGTCACGCCGCTGTTCGGCGTCGAGGTGCCGGTGCTGCCCCACCACCTGGCCGAGCCGGGCAAGGGCTCCGGCATCGCGATGGTCTGCACCTTCGGCGACGTCACCGACATCACCTGGTGGCGCGAGCTGAACCTCCCCACCCGCCCGGTCATCGGCCGGGACGGCAGGCTGCTGCCCGAGCCGCCCGCCGGCGTCCCTGCCGGGCCGTACGGCGAGCTGGCTGGCCGGACCGTCCACGGCGCCCGGGAGCGGGTCGTGGAGCTGCTGCGGGCGTCGGGCGAGATGGACGGCGAGCCCCGGCCGGTGAGGCGCCCGGTGAAGTTCTACGAGAAGGGCGACCGCCCGCTGGAGATCGTCACCACCCGCCAGTGGTACGTCCGCAACGGCGGGCGCGACGCCGGGCTGCGCGAGGCGCTGCTGGCGCGTGGGCGGGAGCTGGCCTGGCATCCGGAGCGGATGAGGGTCCGCTACGAGTCCTGGGTGGAGGGCCTGGCGGGTGACTGGCTGATCTCCCGGCAGCGGTTCTTCGGCGTGCCGATCCCGGTGTGGTACCCCCTCGACGCCGCGGGCGAGCCCGACCACCTCCGGCCGATCCTGCCGGAGGAGTCCACGCTGCCCATCGACCCCGAGAGCGACGTGCCGCCCGGCTACACCGAGGACCAGCGCGGCAAGGCGGGGGGCTTCACCGCGGACCCGGACGTCATGGACACCTGGGCCACCTCCTCGCTGAGCCCGCAGATCGCGGGCGGCTGGGGCATCGACGACGAGCTGTTCGGCAAGGTCTTCCCGATGGACCTGCGCCCGCAGGCCCACGAGATCATCCGGACCTGGCTGTTCTCCACCGTGGTCCGCGCGCACCTGGAGCACGGCGCCCTGCCCTGGCGCAACGCCGCCATCTCCGGCTGGATCCTCGACCCCGACCGCAAGAAGATGTCCAAGTCGGTGGGCAACGTCGTCACCCCGCTGGGCCTGCTGGAGCAGTACGGCTCCGACGCGGTCCGCTACTGGGCGGCGAGCGGCCGGCCGGGCACCGACACCGCGTTCGACGTCGGGCAGATCAAGGTCGGCCGCCGCCTGGCGATCAAGATCCTGAACGCCTCGAAGTTCATCCTGGGCCTGGGCGAGGCCGGGGACGGGCGGGACGGCGGGCGGGAGGACGGCGGGGCCGCCGAGGTCACCGAGCCGGTGGACCTGTCGATGCTCGCCCGCCTGTCGCAGGTGGTCGGCGAGGCCACCGAGGCGTTCGAGTCCTACGACTACACCCGCGCGCTGGAGCGGACCGAGCGGTTCTTCTGGGAGTTCTGCGACGACTACCTGGAGCTGGTCAAGAACCGCGCCTACGGCGAGGGCGGTCCCGCCCGCTCGGCCCGCGCGGCGCTGCGCGAGGCCCTCGACGTCCTGCTGCGGCTGTTCGCGCCCTTCCTGCCGTTCGTCACCGAGGAGGTCTGGTCCTGGTGGCGCGAGGGCTCGGTGCACCGGGCGGCCTGGCCCGAGGCCCGCGAGACGGGCGGCCTGCCCGACCTGCTGCCGGCGGTGGCGACGGTCCTCGGCCGCGTCCGCAAGGCCAAGTCCGACGCCAGGCTCTCGATGCGCGCCGAGGTCTCCCGGCTGACCGTCACCGGCGCCCAGGCCGACCTGGTGCGGCAGGCCCAGGACGACCTGTGCGGCGCGGGCGCCGTCGAGGAGTTCGTGCTGGAGGCCGCCGAGGGCGACCTGACGGTGGAGGTCGTCCTCACCTGAGCCCACGGGAATCTGTCCCCCGCGTCGGGCGGTCCTGCCGTACGGTCGAGGTACGGACAGGTCAGGGCAGGCGAGGGGAGGACGGCGCATGACGCCAGGGTGCGGCAGCTGCAACTGCTACCTCGAGGACAAAGTGATCTCCCGGCCGCCGGGAGAACGCTGATCCGGTGCCCGCGAGGGGAGGCCCGGTGTCCCGCCGGGCCTCCCCTTTGCCGTTCCTTGGCCCGCCCCTTCCGACTCCGGGCGTTGACCATGCGCGCCGCAGGCCGTGACGTGACAGTCTGGAATGCGTGATCTCCGACCGGGAACGTCTGACCCATCTGGTGCCACGCACGCTGCTCTGGCTGGCGGCCTGGAGCCTGTGCCTGATCATCATCGGCTGGGCCGTCTTCTACTTCTGGCAGTTCATCGTGATGCTGCACATCGTGGTGCTGCCGGTCGCGGTCGCGCTGCTGCTCACGGCGCTGCTGCACCCCCTCACCAGCAGGTTCCGGGCGTTGGGGATGCGGCCGATCTACGCCACCTGGCTGACCATGCTGATCGCGCTCGCGGTGCTGGTCGGCGTCGGCTGGTTCATCGGGCTGCGGGCCAGCGAAGAGTTCCCCCGGGTGATCGACCAGCTCAGATCCACGATCAAGGACGTGGAGAACTGGCTGTACAGCGGGCCGCTGCACCTGCAGCGCAACCAGATCAGCACCTGGATCGACAGCCTCACCGACCAGCTCAGCGCCAGCCGTAACCAGATCACCCAGACGGTCCTCACCGGCGCCACGGTCGCGGTGGAGGTGCTGGCCTCCCTGGTGCTGGTGGTCTTCGTCACCTTCTTCCTGCTCAAGGACGGCGCCCGGATCTGGTCGTGGCTCCTGAAGGCGTTCGGCTCCGTCGCGCCCCGCGTCGACCGGGCCGGACGCGCCGCCTGGACCACGCTGTCGCACTACGTGCACGGCACGGTCGCGGTGGCCGCCGTCCACGGCGTGGTCATGGGCATCGTGCTCGCCGGGATGGGCGTGCCGCTCTGGGCGCCGCTCGCCGTGCTGATCTTCATGGCCAGCTTCATCCCCCTCATCGGCATCCTCTTCGCCGGGGCGGTCGCGGCCCTGGTCACCCTCGGCGCCAAGGGCCTGTTCTACGCCCTGATCTTCGTGGGGATCCTGGTGATCGAACAGCAGCTGGAGAACCACGTGCTCCAGCCGCTGATCGTCGGCCGGGCGCTCGACTTCCATCCGCTGGCGATCATCCTGGTGCTGGCCGTGGGCGGCGTCGTGGCGGGCATCGCCGGGGCCGCGGTGGCGGTGCCGATCGCCGCGGTGCTCTACCGGGCGCTACCCGCGCTGACCGGTGACCAACCGGCCCTCCCACCCGCCCCACCGCCCGAACCGCCCGGGGAGGCCGAGGGGGCCGAGGGGCCGCGGACCCCGCCGGCCGCGTCCGGCCCGGCCGGGGACACGCCCGCCGGATCGTCCGGCGCGACCGGGGAGTCCGGATCGCCGGAAAGGACCGTTCCCTCCGGCGCCGGAGGGAACGCCGGGCCGGAGGGGGAGGACCCGGTGAATGAGGAGTCGCCGCAGCCCAGGCGGTAACGTTCTGCCTCGTGACCCGTTCAGCCCTGACGACCCCTCCGCCCGGAGCGGCCGGCCCCCGGCCGGCCTCCGGCGCCCCCGGCCCCGGTGAGCCGCTCGGCTCCCACTACAGCCGCTGCTTCGGCTGCGGCGACCGGCACCCCACCGGCCTGCACCTGAAGGCCGTCACGCCCGACGGGGAGACGGTGGTCGCCGAGTTCACCGTCGCCGAGGCCCACCAGGGCGCCCCGGGCCTCGCGCACGGCGGCGTGCTCGCCACGGCGATGGACGAGGTCATCGGCATGTCCATCTGGCTGTTCCGCCGCCCCTACGTCACCGCCCGGCTGGAGACCGACTACCTCGCGCCGGTCCCGGTCGGCACCACCCTGCACCTCCGGGCCTGGTGCACCGGGGTGTCGGGCCGGAAGGCGTACCTTGAAGCAGAGGGGCGGATCGGCTCGGCCGACGGACCGGTCGCCGTACGGGCCGCCGCCCTCTTCGTCGAGGTCGGCATGGAGCACTTCGCCGAGCACGGCGACGCCCAGACCCTCCTGGACGAGCATCACGACTACGAGGTGAACCCGTGAGCGAGAAGGTCGAGGTGCTGATCAGCCGCGTCGACGACGGGCTGCCGCTGCCGGACTACGCCCACCCGGGCGACGCCGGCGCCGACCTGCGCGCGGCCGAGGACGTCGAGCTGCCGCCGGGCGGACGCGCCACCGTGGGCACCGGCGTGGCGATCGCGCTGCCCGACGGCTACGCCGCCTTCGTCCACCCGCGCTCCGGCCTGGCGGCCGAGCACGGCGTGACGATCGTGAACGCGCCCGGCACCGTCGACGCGGGTTACCGTGGCGAGATCAGGGTGACGCTGCTCAACACCGACACCGGGCGGGCCGTACGGTTGCGCAGGGGAGACCGCATCGCGCAACTGGTGGTCCAGCGGGTCGCCAGGGCGGTGTTCCACGAGGTGGACCGGCTGCCGGGGTCGGCGCGCGGCGCGGGGGGCTTCGGCTCCACCGGCCGCTGAGAGCCGGCGGGCGACCGGCCGGTGGCCCGCCGCATCGAGACTTCAAGGAGCGTGAGGAAAGTGTTCGGACGTCGTCGTCGCGAGGAGTCCCCGGTCCCGGCCGAGGAGTTCGCACGGACCGAGGAGCCCAGGGGGACCACAGGGGGGCCGGCCAGGGGGTCCGGCCCGTGGGACGCCGCCGACGCCTACCCCGAGCGGGAGCGGGTCGATCTCGGCGGCCTGCGGCTGCCCGTCGACCAGGGGTTCGAGGTGCAGCTCAACCTCGCCGGCGAGCAGATCGTCGGCGCGGTCATCCTGTTCGAGGAGAGCGCCCTGCAGATACACGCCTTCGCCGCGCCCAAGCGCAGCGGCATCTGGGACGAGGTCCGGGCCGAGCTGGCCGCGGGCGTGAAGGCCGCGGGCGGGACCGCCGATGAGAAGGAGGGGCCGTTCGGCGTCGAACTGGACGCCCGGGTCCCCGCCGACGGGGTCGCCCAGCCGGTCCGCTACATCGGCGTCGACGGCCCGCGCTGGTTCCTGCGGGCGGTCGTCAGCGGGCGCGCCGCGACGGACGCCGGGGTGGCCGAGACCCTGGAGGACGTGGTCCGCGACATCGTCGTCGTCCGGGGGGACGAGCCGATGGTGCCGAAGGAGCCGATCGAGCTGCGGCTGCCCCCGGAGGCCCGCCAGGCCATGGAGCAGCAGGCCGAGGCCCCGAACGGCCGGGACCTCCGGCCGTTCGAGCGGGGGCCGGAGATCGCCGAGATCCGTTGACCCACCGGATCGCGTACGCTGTTGCAACACGTATGTGAAGGAGAGGTCGTGGGTTCTCAGGAACCGCATAAACAGGGCGGATTTCGGAGCTTCTTCCGGCGGCTGACCACGAGTCAGGAGGAGCTGGAGGCCGACGAGCTCCAGCAGGACCTCGACCGGCACGGCGCCACCCCCATCGTCTCCTGTGCCGGGCGCCGCAGGTTCTGCGTGACCGGTACACTACGCACGGTGACGCTGCGGCCCCGTGGGGGCGCCCCGGCGCTGGAGGCGGAGCTCTACGACGGCTCCGACGTGGTCGAGCTGATCTGGCTCGGCCGCCGGAAGATCGCCGGGATCGAGCCGGGCCGCATGGTCCTGGCCGAGGGGCTGGTCAGCGTGCAGGACGGCCGCAAGGTGATGTTCAACCCGCGCTACGAGCTGCGTCCCGCGGGCGGTGCGTGACCCATCGACGAGCACGGAGCGGTGAACCAGAAGATGACCACCCCTGACCCCTCCGCCGGGGCCGCGAAGCAGGGTTCGACGGCGTCCGCGGAGGCCGCCGCGCACGACACCGTCGAGGCGGCGATCCGCGTCCAGCTCACCAAGGCGTTCGGCGGGGCGCGGGGCGTCGTCGAGGCGGCCGTGCCCACGATCGTCTTCACCCTGGCCTGGGTCATCACCTCCGACCTGCGGCAGTCGCTGACCGTCAGCATCGCGGCGGCGGTGGTGCTGCTCGTGGTGCGGCTGGCGCAGCGCTCGACGCCGCAGTTCGTCGTCAACAGCCTCATCGGCATCGGGATCGGCGCGTTCTTCGCCTCCCGCACCGGTGAGGCCCGCGACGTCTACCTCCCGGGCATCCTCTACAACGCGGGATACGCCGTGGCGATGCTGCTGTCCATCGTCACCCGGTGGCCCGTGGTGGGCTTCCTGATCGGTTCGGTCACCGGCGACCCGACCGGCTGGCGCGCCGACCCGGCCGTGGTGCGGCTCTGCTCCAGGCTCACCTGGCTGCTGCTGATCCCGTGCGCGGTCCGGGTGGCCGTGCAGCTGCCGGTCTACCTCATCGGTGGCAACGACGCCGTGGCCGAGCTGGGCATCCTCAAGATCGTCATGGGCTGGCCGCTGCAGATCGCCGGCCTCGCCGCGATGGTGTGGCTGCTGACCAGGGGCCGGACCCCGGCCCGCCCCACCGCCTCCTCCTGACCCGCGTGGGCTCATGGCGACACTTCGTGTCGCGGCTCGGGGGCTCTTGCCCGGTGTCTTCCCTCGTCACTCCGCCGCTCCGCGGCTGCGTTCCTCGGTCCAGACACCGGCGCCCCCTCGCGGGCTCCCCGGAACGCGGGAACGGCCGCGGTACGGCGACGCCGTACCGCGGCCGTTCCCGCGTCGCGCGGCTCAGCCCGCCGCGCGCGGGGACAGCAGCCGGGCCAGCTCCTCCTCGACCTCCTGATTGGCCACGAACATCAGCTCGTCGCCGGCCTCCAGCGGGTCGTCCTCGCTGGGCACCAGCACCCGGCCCTCGCGCAGGATCGCCACCAGCGCGGTGTCGGTGGGCCACGGCACCGACCCGGCCCGGTGGCCGACGACCGGCGCGTCCTCGGGGAGCGTGAGCTCGACCAGGTTGGCCTGGCCCTGGCGGAAGGTCATCAGCCGGACCAGGTCGCCCACGCTCACCGCCTCCTCCACCAGCGCGCTCAGCAGCCGCGGGGTCGAGACGGCGACGTCCACCCCCCACGACTCGTTGAACAGCCACTCGTTCTTGGGGTGGTTGATCCGGGCGACCACGCGGGGCACGCCGTACTCGGTCTTGGCGAGCAGGGAGACGACGAGGTTGACCTTGTCGTCGCCGCTGGCGGCGACGACCACGTGGCACTCGGCCAGGCCCGCCTCGTCCAGCGAGGAGATCTCGCAGGCGTCGGCGAGCAGCCACTCCGCCCGCGGCACCGTGTCGATCTTGATGGCCTTGGGGTCGATGTCGATGAGCAGGACCTCGTGGCCGTTCTCCAGGAGCTCGGCGGCGATGGACCGGCCGACGGCCCCCGCACCCGCGATGGTGACGCGCATCAGTGCCTCTCCTCCGGAGCCGCGGACAGCACCTTGTTGATGCGGTCCATGTCGTTCCCGGTCGCCATGACGTGCAGGATGTCGCCCTCCTGCAGCACGGTGTCGCTCTTGGGCAGCAAGGTCTCGCCCATCCGGTTGATGAAGGCGGTGCGGGTGCCCGCCTCCGCCTCCAGGTCCCTGGTCCTGGTGCCGATCCAGCCCGGGTGGTAGGTCACCTCGGCGAGCACGACGGTCCCGGTGGGGTCGCGCCACAGCGGCTCGGCCCCCTCGGGCAGCACCCGGCGCAGGATCTGGTCGGCGGTCCAGCGGACCGTGGCCACGGTGGGGATGCCCAGCCGCTGGTAGACCTCGGCGCGCCGGGAGTCGTAGATCCGGGCCACCACGTTGTCCACGCCGAACGTCTCGCGGGCGACCCGGGCGGAGATGATGTTGGAGTTGTCGCCGCTGCTCACCGCCACGTAGGCGCCGGCCGACTCGATCCCGGCCTCCTCCAGCACGTCGCGGTCGAAGCCGACGCCGGTCACCCGGCGGCCCCGGAACCCCGCCCGCAGGCGGCGGAACGCCTGGGGGTCCCGGTCGATGATGGCGACCGAGTGGCCGCTGTCCTCCAGGATGTGCGCCAGCGTGGAACCGACACGCCCACACCCCATGATCACGATATGCATGCTCCCCCGCCGGTCGTTTGAGGCGGATCTTGCTTCGAATGTACCTAGCCAGTATGGCCCTGTGGGGGAGTGCCGTGTCGGCGGGGTTTGGCAGCGGCTAGCATCGGCAGACGTGTCAAAGGTGACGGACCTCGTCAAGCGCCTTTTCATCGGGCGCGCGCTGCGCAGTACGCAGCTGCATGAGCAATTGCTCCCCAAGCGCATCGCGCTGCCGGTTTTCGCCAGTGACGCCCTTTCCTCGGTCGCCTACGCGCCCCAGGAGATCCTCGTCATCCTGTCGATCGCCGGTGTCTCCTTCTACGGCTTCGCCCCCTGGGTCGCCGCCGCGGTCGTCGTGGTGATGCTCACGGTCGTCGCGTCCTACCGGCAGAACGTGCACGCCTACCCCAGCGGCGGCGGCGACTACGAGGTGGCCACCGTCAACCTCGGGCAGAACGCCGGCCTCACCGTGGCCAGTGCGCTCATGGTCGACTACATCCTCACCGTCGCGGTGTCGGTGGCCAACGGCGTCGACTACGTGGGCGCGACGATCCCCTACGTCGCCGAGCACAAGCCGCAGATCGCGATCCTCATCGTCGTGCTGCTGACGATCGTCAACCTCCGCGGCATCCGCGAGTCCGGGGCGGCCTTCGCCATCCCCACCTACACCTTCATGTTCGCCGTCATCGGCCTGGTCCTGTGGGGCGGCTTCCGGCTGCTGGTCCTCGGCGACGAGCTGCGCGCGCCCACCGCCGGCTACCAGATCGTCGGCGAGCAGTCGGACCTCGCGGGCCTGGCGGCGGTGTTCCTGATCCTGCGGGCGTTCTCCTCCGGCTGCGCCGCCCTCACCGGCGTGGAGGCGATCAGCAACGGCGTGCCCGCCTTCCGCAAGCCCAAGAGCAAGAACGCCGCGACCACGCTGCTGATGATGGGCCTGATCGCGATCACCATGTTCGTCGGCATCATCACGCTCGGCCTGGCCTCCGGCGTCAAACTCGCCGACCCCGCCACCGCCGCGACCAGCGTGCTCATCGACGGCCGGCCAGCCGGGCCCGGCTACAACCAGCCGCCGATCATCGCCCAGGTCGCCGAGGCCGTGTTCGGCAACGGGTCGGTGTTCTTCGTCGTCATCGCCGCCGTCACCGCGCTCATCCTGTTCCTGGCGGCCAACACCGCCTTCAACGGCTTCCCGGTGCTCGGCGCCATCCTGGCCCAGGACCGCTTCCTGCCCCGCCAGCTGCACAACCGGGGCGACCGGCTCGCCTTCTCCAACGGCATCGTCATCCTGGCGGCCGGGGCCTGCCTGCTGCTGTGGGGGTTCCAGGCCGACGTCAGCCGCCTGCTCAACCTCTACATCGTCGGCGTCTTCGTCTCCTTCACCCTCAGCCAGACCGGCATGGTGCGGCACTGGACCCGCCACCTGAAGACCGAGGAGGACCCGCCGGCGCGCGCCCGGATGCGCCGCTCCCGGGTGATCAACTTCTTCGGCGGCATCATGACCGGCCTGGTGCTGGTGGTGGTGCTGCTGACCAAGTTCACCCACGGCGCCTGGATCGTCTGCGTGGCCATGCCCGTGCTGTTCCTGATGATGAAGGCCATCCGCCGCCACTACGACAACGTCTCGCAGGAACTGGCCATCGCCGAGGACACGCAGGTGGACGAGTCGATGCTGCCGGCGCGCAACCACGCCGTCGTCCTGGTCTCCAAGATCCACAAGCCGACGCTGCGGGCCCTCTCCTACGCCCGCGCCACCCGCCCCTCCACCCTGGAGGCCGTCACCGTGGGCGTGGAGGGCGAGGAGGCCAGGGCGCTGCAGGAGGAGTGGGAACGGCGGGGCATCGCCGTACCGCTGAAGACCCTCGACTCGCCCTACCGCGAGATCACCAGGCCGATCCTGGAGTACGTCAAGTCGCTGCGCCGCCGCTCGCCGCGCGACGTGGTGACCGTCTACATCCCCGAGTACGTGGTCGGTCACTGGTGGGAGCACCTGCTGCACAACCAGAGCGCGCTGCGGCTCAAGGGCCGCCTGCTGTTCCAGCCCGGCGTGATGGTGACCAGCGTGCCCTGGCAGCTGCACTCCGCCGACCGCCTCAAGAGCCGCCGCGCCCAGCGGGCCGCCGCCACGGCCGTCCGCCGCCCCTGGTCCGGGGGTGTGCCGCAGGGCATGGATCGCGGCCAGGACACCAAGGCTTAATCTTTCGTATACGTCGTATGCGCTCCGGACCGCGGGGAGGCTCGACAGAAATCTTTGGGGGCATCAGATCATGGCGATCGAACTGACGGTGGGGCCCGTCGCACACGGCGGCTGGTGCGTCGCCCGCCATGACGGCCGGGTGGTCTTCGTCCGCCACGCCCTGCCCGGCGAGCGCGTCATGGCCGAGGTGACCGAGGAGACCACCCGGTTCCTGCGCGCCGACGCGGTCGAGATCCTCCAGCCCTCACCCGACCGGGTGACCCCGCCGTGCCCCTTCGCCGGCCCCGGCCTCTGCGGCGGCTGCGACTGGCAGCACGCCTCCCTCGACGCCCAGCGCCTGCTCAAGACCGAGGTCGTCGCCGAGCAGCTGCGCCGCCTGGCCGGGATCGAGTGGAAGGGCGTCGTCGAGGAGGTCCCCGGCGCCCCCGACGGCCTCGGCTGGCGCACCCGCGTGCAGTTCGCCGTCGACCGCGACGGCGTCCCGGGCCTGCGCCGCCACCGCTCCCACGACGTCCAGCCGGTGGACCTCTGCCTGATCGCGCACCCCGAGGTGGAGAACGTCGGCGTCGAGGTGATGAACTGGCGCAACGCCTCCGCGGTGGAGGTCATCGCCTCCGGAACCGGCGACCAGGCCGTGGTGATCACCCCCCGGCCGCGCCGTACGGTGGCCGTGCCCGACCTCGACCGGAGCGTCGCCGTCCTCGTCGACGAGGGCAGGGGCCGCACCCGCGCGGTCCACGGCCGCGGCCACGTCGTCGAGCGGGTCGGCGACCGGGACTTCCAGGTCACCGGCAGCGGTTTCTGGCAGATCCACCCCGGCGCCGCCGCCGCGCTGCGGGACGCGGTCATGGAGTTCGCCGTCCCGCGGCCGGGGGAGTGGGCCCTGGACCTCTACTGCGGGGTCGGCCTCTTCGCCGCCGCGCTCGCCGAGGCGGTCGGCGAGGAGGGCGCCGTGTTCGGCGTCGAGTCCGACGCCGCCGCCGTGCGCGACGCCCAGCGCAACCTCCGCGACCTGCCCCAGGCCCGGTTCGCCCGGGGCCGCGTGGAGGACGCCCTCGACCGGTTCGACATCGAGCGCGCCGACATCGTCGTCGTCGACCCGCCCCGGGCCGGCCTCGGCCGCGAAGTCGTCGAACACGTCACGGACCTCGACGCGAGCCGCGTCGTCTACGTCTCGTGCGACCCGGCCACCCTCGCCCGCGACCTCGCCTGGTTCGCCGACCACCGCTACACCCTCGCCGACCTGCGCGCCTTCGACGCCTTCCCGATGACCCACCACGTGGAGTGCGTCGCCCTCCTGAAGCCCGCCGGAAAGGGCGACTGACCCGGACCTCCGATGACCGGCGGGGCGTCTCCGCCTCCGACGGCTCAACGGACGGAGACCGCCTCCGTTGATATTGGGAGAACTATGATAGTTGCAACTATCATAGTTCTGAGGTGATCGTCGATGTCCAAGCCGAAGCGGTTGTTCGCGCGGGACGCGGAGTGGCGGGAGCTGGACGACTTCGCGGCATCGGAGCAGCTCGGAGCCTCACTCGGGCTGGTGTACGGGCGGCGGCGGCAAGGGAAGACGCTGATGCTGGAGCTGCTGGCACGCCAGACGGGGGGGTTCCTGTTCGGGGCGACCCAGCAGAGCGAGGCGCAGAACCTCGCGGATCTGGGTGCCGCGTACGCGGCGTTCCGGGGACTGCGGCGGCCGATGCTGTTCGGCGACTGGCGGGAGGCTCTGGACGAGCTGCTGCGGATCGGCGAGGACGCCCCGGTCCCGGTGGTGATCGACGAGTTTCCGTACCTGGTGTCGGCGACCCCCGCCCTGCCCTCCTACCTCCAGCAGGCGCTCAGCCCGCTGAGCCACGCCAAGGAGCACACCCGCACCAGACTGATCCTGTGCGGCAGCGCGCTGACCACCATGGCGCAGTTGCTGGGTGGAGGCGCCCCGCTGCGGGGGCGGGCGGTCATGGAGCTGGTGGTGCGGCCCTTCCGGTTCCGGGAGGCGGCCGAGTTCTGGGGCGTGGAGGAGGACCCCGAGCTGGCGTTCCGGCTGCACGCCCTGGTGGGCGGAACCCCGGCGTACAAGGAGATGTGCGGGGGAGCGGGACCGGAGAACCTGGCGGACTTCGACCGGTGGGTGGCCCGCCGGCTGCTGAATCCCGCCTCCGCGATGTTCCGCGAAGGCGGGCTGCTCCTACGGGAGGAGCCGTCGATCTCGGACCCGACGTCGTACGCGGCGGTCCTGGCGGCTGTGAGCGCCGGACACCACCGGCGGTCGGAGATCGCGGGAGCCCTGGGACGGCCGAGTAGCGCGCTGGCGCATCTGCTCTCCGGGCTTCAGGACATCGGTCTGCTGGAGCAGGTCGAGGACGCCGTCAGGGACAAGCGCAGCGTCTTCCGGGTCGCCGAGCCCGTGGTACGGCTGCACCAGCTGTTGATCCAGCGGCACGAGCCGGAACTCGTCGTGGGCCGGGCCGATCGCGTCTGGGCGGACAACGCCGACACCGTCGCCGGAAAGATCTACGGTCCGCACTTCGAGGAGCTGGCCCGTCAGTGGTGCTTCGAACACGCCGCACCGGAGAGCCTGGGAGGCCGGGCGACCTGGGTGCGCCCGACCGAGATCTCCTGCCGAGAGCACCGGCGCGGGCACGAGCTGGATCTGGTGGTGGCGGAGTCTCCGGCGTTCGGACCCGAGCGGATCACCGCTGTGGGCGAGGCCAAGGGGACCCTCACACCCGTGGGTCTGCCGCAGCTGGAGCGCCTTGAGCATCTGCGCGGGCTGCTGCCCGACGCCCGGGTGGGAGCGCCGCCCAGGCTGCTGCTCTTCGCCCGCTCCGGCTTCACCGGCGACCTCCGGCGCGAAGCCGGTCGGCGCGGCGACGTCGAACTCGTCGACCTGCACCGCATGTACCGAGGGGAGTGAACCGGCACCGCGAACGCCTCACCACGGGACGCCGGCGGCCCTCACCTCTCCCGGCCGGGGGCGCCGGCCAGGAGGCGGGCCCCGCCGGGGCCGGAGGCGGGGGCGGCCTCCCGGACCGACAGCCAGGCCAGGCCGTTGCGGGCGGTGAAGCCGGTCAGCGTGCGGGTCTCGGCGTCGGTGAGCCCCCGCGGGCCGGTCAGGACCGGCGACAGGGCGATCCGGTCCCAGGCGGCCGGGCGGCCCAGAGACCGGGCGACCTGGGGCTGGGCCGCCCGGACCGCCGCGGCGACCGCGCCGAGACGGGCGCGCCCGGCCGGGGTGCGGTCGAGCGGGACCAGGAGCTCGACGGCGCCGATCTCCACACCGGCCAGCCGGGTGGACCTGAGCATCGCCCGGCCACGAGGGGTCAGCCCCGCCGAGGTGGCCGGCAGCGCGACGCCCACCGTGAGGGGACGGCCGCGCGCCGCCGCCTCGCGCTGGAGGGCCGCGATCGCGCGGGCACGGCGCAGCACGGTCTCCGGGCCGTCCGGCTCTTGCGGCTCGAAGGCGGCGTAGGAGGCCCCCAGCGCGCCGATCGCCCGGCGGTAGGCGGCGGCGAGCCGGTCCGGGTCGGCGCAGGCGGCGGCCGGCTCGCGGCCCGCGGGACCTCCGAAGACGACACCCACCTCGCCGCCGGCCGCGCGCATCGGGCCGAGGCGCGAGACGATCGCGCCGGCCCGCCCGGGCAGGCCCGCCCATCCGGCGGCGCAGCCGTCACCGACGGCCACCAGGTGGCCGAGGACGACCCACCGGGAGCGCCCGGCCGTGCCGTACCCGGTGAACGACGGATCGCGGGCGACGTCGGCGAAAGGCACGACGCCGGACGGACGGCCGGTCGGCGGCTCGGGCCGGGCCGGTCCGGGTCCGGCGGACGGGAGGGAATCCGGCCGGGAGGGTCCGGGCCTGGAGGAGCCGGAACCGGGGGTGCCCGGACCGGAGGGGACCGGGCGGGGAGCGGCCCCGCCGCGGGCCGAGCCCTCCGGCCCGGGGCCGCCCGCCCAGGGCCGGTTCACCGGACCGGACGGCAGCAGCCACACCGCGACGCCGGTCCCGGCCAGGAGCACGGCCGACGCCAGCGCGGTCAACGGCCGGGGCAGGGTGCCCGGCCCGCCGGAACGGCGGGTCGCGGAGCGGTCTGTCGTGACCGGCATGGGGTCCCCCTCCTCGATGCCGTCCGATGGTCGCTCTGCGCGCCGGATCCGCCACCCGGCGCTTCTCAAGGTTCGAACGCTAGCAAGGGCCCGCGGCGCGGGGCGGGCTTTCTGCGGATGCCGTCCGGTGTGCCCGGATAATGGGGGACATGAAGTTGAGGATCTTCACTGAACCGCAGCAGGGCTCCACCTACGAGGAACTGCTGACGGTCGCGCGGACGGCGGAGCGGCTCGGGTTCGACGCGTTCTTCCGGTCGGACCACTACCTGCGGATCAGCGAGGGCGACCCCGGACCGGGCTCCTCCGACGCCTGGGTGACCCTCGCCGGCCTGGCCAGGGACACCTCCACGATCCGGCTCGGCACCCTGGTCAGTCCCGCCACCTTCCGGTTGCCCGGCCCGCTGGCGATCAGCGTGGCCCAGGTGGACCAGATGAGCGGCGGCCGGGTCGAGCTGGGGCTGGGGACGGGCTGGTTCGACGCCGAGCACACCGCCTACGGCATCCCGTTCCCGCCGGTCGGCGAGCGGTTCAGCCGGTTCGAGGAGCAGCTGGAGATCGTCACCGGGCTGTGGTCCACGCCTCCCGGCGAGACCTTCTCCTTCGAGGGCGCCCACTACCGGCTGGCCGACTCCCCGGCCCTGCCCAAGCCGGTGCAGAGCCCGAGGCCGCCGATCATCATCGGCGGGTTCGGCGCCACGCGGACCCCGCGGCTGGCCGCGCGGTTCGCCGACGAGTACAACCTGCCGTTCCACGACCTCGGCGACACCGAACTGGCGTTCGACCGGGTCAGGAAGGCGTGCGAGGCCGCCGGCCGGGACGCGATCGTGCTGTCGGCCGCGCAGACCGTGGCGGTCGGGGCCGACGAGGCCGAGGTCGCGCGCCGGGCGCAGGCCGCCGGGCACGACCTCGCCGCGCTGCGCGCCAACGGGCTGGCGGGCACCCCCGCCGAGGTGGCCGAGAAGATCGGCAGGTTCGCCGAGCTGGGCGCCGAGCACCTCTATCTGCAGGTCATGGACCTGTCGGACCTGGACCATCTGGAGCTCATCGCCGCCGAGGTGCTCCCGCACGTCTGACCACCGCGCCTCCCGTCCGGTCAGCCCCGCACGGCCGCGGCGTCTCCCGCCCCGCCCGGCCGCCGCCCTGCCCCGCCCTGCCCCGCACGGCCGCCGCGCCGCCGCGCGGGGCCGGCCGGTCCGGGGCCGGTTAACCCATGGCCCGGTTCGCCGGGTATGAGGCAGACTGTCGCGGGTGCTGATCACGATCTCCACGACCGCGCGCCCCGCGACCGACCTCGGGTTCCTGCTGCACAAGCACCCCGGCCGGGTCCAGGAGTTCGGCCAGTCGTACGGCATGGCCCGCGTCTTCTACCCCGAGGCGGACGAGGAGCGCTGCACCGCCGCGCTCATGCTGGACGTCGACCCGGTCCGCCTGGTCCGCTCCCGCGGCCGGTCCACCCCCGACTACGCCCTGGGCCAGTACGTCAACGACCGGCCCTACGCCGCGTCGTCGCTGCTGGCCGTGGCCCTGGGGGACGTGTTCCGCACCGCCCGCGCCGGGCGCTGCGCCGCCCGCCCCGAGCTGGCCGCCCGGCCGATCCCGCTGGAGATCACGCTGCCCGCCCTGCCCTGCCGGGGCGGACGG
Organism: Streptosporangium sandarakinum; assembly: GCF_050942225.1. Taxonomy (NCBI): domain Bacteria; kingdom Bacillati; phylum Actinomycetota; class Actinomycetes; order Streptosporangiales; family Streptosporangiaceae; genus Streptosporangium; species Streptosporangium sandarakinum. Next base: position 5,840,460 of record NZ_CP192034.1, on the reverse strand, counting down.
GAGGCGGCCCGCCGGTTCTTCGAGCCGCTGGGCTGGACGGTCGAGGCGGACGCCGTGCCGCTGGACGAGCGGTTCCCCCGATGGGGCGACTCTCGCTACGTCCGGCTGACGCTGCGCGGCGAGCTGCGCCTGGCCGACGCCCTCAACCAGCTCTACGTGCTGCTGCCGGTGCTGGACGACTCGAAGCACTACTGGGTCGCCTCCGACGAGGTCGACAAGCTCATCCGGGCGGGGGAGTCCTGGCTGGCGGCCCACCCCGACCGGAACCTGATCACCCGCCGCTACCTGGGCCGCCGCCGGGCGCTGGAGCGGGCGGCCTTCGCCCGCCTGGCCGAACTGGGCGACGACGTGGCGGAGGCGCTGGAGCCGCCCGTCGAGGAGGACCCCGCCGACCCCGCCGTACGTGATGAGCCCGGTGCGCCCGGGACGCCCGGCGCCGCCGGGGAGGAGACCGCGCCGGACGCGCCGTCCCGGCGCCCGCTGAACGTCCTGCGCCGGGAGGCGGTGATCGGCGTGCTGGAGGAGCTGGGCGCGCGTACGGTCATCGACCTGGGCTGCGGGTCGGGGCAGCTCGTCGGCGCGCTGCTGGAGCGGCCCGCCTTCACCAGGGTCGCCGGTACGGACGTCTCGACGCAGGCGCTGGCCGTCGCCGCCAGGCGGCTCCGGCTCGACCGGATGCCGGAGCGGACCAGGGAGCGGCTGGAGCTGTTCCAGGGGGCGCTGACCTACACCGACGACCGGTTCGCCGGATACGACGCCGCGGTGCTCATGGAGGTCGTCGAGCACGTGGACCCGTCCCGGCTGGGCGCACTGGAGCACGTGGTCTTCGGCGCGGCCCGTCCCCGGCACGTGATCGTGACGACGCCGAACGCCGAGTACAACGTCCGCTACGAGTTCCTCGACGGCATGCGCCACCCCGACCACCGCTTCGAGTGGACCCGCGCCGAGTTCCGGGCGTGGGCGCTGGGGGCGGGCGAGCGCAACGGCTACCGGGCGGAGTTCCGGCCGGTCGGCGAGGACGACTCCGAGGCGGGGCCGCCCACCCAGCTGGCGGTGTTCACCCGGGTGGACGAGACGGTACGGGAAGGGGAGTGACCGGGATGACCGAGACCACCGGAAGCACCGGAACCACCGGGAGCACCGAGATCGTCGTGCCGGAGATGTCGCTGATCGTGCTCGTCGGGATCTCCGGCAGCGGCAAGTCGACCTTCGCCCGCCGCCGCTTCGCGCCCACCCAGGTCATCTCCTCCGACTTCTGCCGCGGACTGGTGGCCGACGACGAGAACGACCAGGGCGCCAGCGCCGACGCCTTCGACGTGCTGCACCACATCGTCGGCACCCGCCTGCGGCGCGGCCTGCTGACGGTCGTGGACGCCACGAACGTCCAGCGGGAGGCGCGCGGGAAGCTCGTCGAGCTCGCCAAGGCCCACGACGTGCTCGCCGACGCGATCGTCCTGGACGTGCCCGAGCCGGTCGCGGCCGGGCGCAACGCGGCCAGGCCCGACCGGGACTTCGGGCCCCACGTGATCCGGCGGCAGGCCAAGGACCTGCGCCGGTCGATGCGGGGCCTCTCCCGCGAGGGGTTCCGCCGGGTCCACGTGCTGCGCGGAACCGACGAGATCGAGGCCGCCACGGTCGTCACCGAGCGGGCGTGGACCGACCGGCGGGAGCTGACCGGCCCGTTCGACATCATCGGCGACGTGCACGGCTGCCGCGCCGAGCTGGAGGCGCTGCTGCGCGACCTCGGCTGGGAGATCCACCCCGACGGCGCCGGAGCGACCCACCCCGAGGGCCGGACGGCGGTCTTCCTCGGCGACCTGGTCGACCGCGGGCCCGACACGCCGGGCGTGCTCCGGCTGGTCATGGGCATGGTCGCCGCCGGGACGGCGCTGTGCGTGTCGGGCAACCACGAGCAGAAGCTCGCCCGCGCCCTCGCCGGCCGCAAGGTCAGGGTCGCCCACGGCCTCGCGGAGTCGCTGGAGCAGCTCGCGGCCGAGCCGGAGGAGTTCCGCGCCGCCGCGCTGACCTTCATGAACGGGCTGATCAGCCACTACCGGCTCGACGGCGGACGGCTCGTCGTCGCGCACGCCGGGCTGAAGGAGGCGTACCACGGCCGCGCCTCGGGGCGGGTGCGCTCCTTCGCGCTGTACGGCGACGCCACCGGCGAGACCGACGAGTACGGCCTGCCGGTGCGCTACCCCTGGGCGCGGGAGTACCGGGGCCGGGCCACGGTCGTCTACGGCCACACCCCCGTCCCCGAGCCCGAGTGGGTCAACAACACGATCTGCCTGGACACCGGGGCCGTGTTCGGCGGCCGGCTCACCGCGCTGCGCTACCCCGAGAAGGAGATCGTCTCGGTGCCGGCCGGGAAGACCTGGTACGAGCCGCTCCGGCCGCTCCGGCCGGTTTCCGCCCCCGGCGGCCGCGACCCGGGCACGCTCGCCGCGAGCGACGTCCGGGGCCCCATGCACGTCGAGGTGCGCCACGGCGGCGGCCGTATCAAGGTCCGGGAGGAGAACGCGGCCGCGGCACTGGAGATCATGAGCCGGTTCGCGGTCGATCCGCGCTGGCTGGTCTACCTGCCGCCGACGATGGCGCCGCCGGAGACCTCCGCCCTCGACGGCTGCCTGGAGCACCCGGAGGAGGCGTTCGCGGAGTTCGCCGCGGCCGGGGTCACCCGCGTCGTCTGCCAGGAGAAGCACATGGGGTCGCGGGCGGTCGCCGTGCTCGCCAGGAACGCGGAGACGGCCGCCGCGCGGTTCGGGGTCTCCGACGGGAGCACGGGGGTCGTGCACACCCGCACCGGCCGGTCCTTCTTCGACGACACCACCGGGCTGGTGGACCGGCTCCGGCGGGCATGCGAGCCGCTCATGGACGAGCTGGGCACCGACTGGCTGGTGCTCGACGGCGAGCTGCTGCCCTGGTCGGCGAAGGCGGAGGGGCTGATCCGCAGCCAGTACGCGTCGGTGGGGGCGGCGGCCCGCGCCGCTCTGCCCGAGGCGGTCGCCGCGCTGGAGGCGGCGGCCGGGCGCGGGTTGGATGTGGGCGATCTGCTGGACCGCACCCGTCGCCGCCTGGATAACGCTGCCCGATTCCGGGACGCCTATGCGCGATACTGCTGGGAAGTGGACGGACTGGACGGCCTGCGGCTGGCGCCGTTCCAGATCCTGGCCTGCGAGGGCCGCGTCACCGCCCTGGAGCCGCACACCTGGCACCTGGAGACTCTCTCGCGGCTCACCGACCCGCTGATCGCGCCCACCCGGCACGTGTTCGCCGACCTCGCCTCGGACTCCTCCCGGGAGGCGGCCACCGCCTGGTGGTCGGAGCTGACCGCCGCCGGCGGCGAGGGCATGGTGGTCAAGCCGCTGGACGCCCCGGAGGGAAGCCGGGCGCAGCCCGGCATCAAGGTGCGCGGCCGGGAGTATCTGCGGATCGTCTACGGCCCCGACTACACCGAGAGCCTTCCGGAGCTGCGCCATCGCTTCCTGGGCCGCAAGCGCTCGCTGGCCCTGCGCGAGTACGCCCTGGGCCTGGAGGCGCTCTCCCGGCTGGCCGAGGGCGAGCCGCTGTGGCGGGTCCACGAACCGGTCTTCGCGGTCCTGGCGCTGGAGTCGGAGCCGGTGGACCCGCGCCTGTAGCTCCCGGGGGCACGTCCGGGCGGCACCGGGCCGCGCCGGGCGGGCCCGCGTCCGCGAACCTCGGGGAGGACGGTGATCCCCCGGTAAAGACCGGGACAGGAGCGGGATATTTCCCCGCCCGCCCGGCGAGTCCTTTCCGTACCGGTCCATAGGCTTGGAGCCCGGATCAGGCTTGTGGCCCGGACCATCGGAGGGGGACGTCGTGAGGTTCGACCGCGCTGCCCTGAGGGAGGTCGTCTCCATCAGCGATGAGCTGGGGGTCCTGTCCTTCTACGTGACCGTGGACCCCCGGGCCGACCCGGGGTCGCGCCCCGCGTGGCGGATCAAGTTCGCCAACGACCTGGGCGAGCTGCGCGGGCGGGCCGAGGCCGACCCCGAGCGGGCGCGGCGCACGGCCGTCCTGAAGCGGCTGGACGGGCTGGAGCGCGACTTCCACGCACTGCTCGACCCGTCCCGGCCGGGGGTGGGGCGGGTGTTGTTCGCCCCGGTCGGCAGGGACGAGGCGCGGACCTTCTCCTTCCAGCTGCCGGTCGCCGACCAGATGGTGCTGGAGACGACGGCGTACGTGCGCCCGCTGGTCAACACCGTGGAGACCGCGCCGCCCGCCGGGATCGTCGTGGTGTCCCGGGACGGGACGCGCGTGGTCGACTACCGGTACGGCCAGGCCGAGGACCTCGGCGGAATGCGCTTCGAGATCGCCTCCGACGACTGGCGTGACCCCGGTGGCCCCTCGCGCACCGACTATCCCTCGCACGGCACCCCCTACCGCGACAGGTTCGAGAGGAGGGTCGCCGACAACGTCGCCCGCCTGACGCGCGAGGCGGGTCAGCGCGTCGCCGAGGAGGCCGCGAACCGCGGCTGGACCGCGACCGTGGTGCTCGGCGACCCTCCGCTGGGCGAGATCCTCGCCGGGGAGCTGAACGGCGACGTCATCCAGCTCGGCTCGGTGGCGGAGCCGGGGTCCCCGACGAAGCTGGTCGAGCGGGTGCGGCCGCAGCTGGAGCAGGCCAGGACCCGCCTGGGCGCCCTGCTGGCCGGCCAGGCCAGGGACGGGGCGCTGTCCGGCGGGCGGGGGTCGCTCGGCCTGGCGGACACGCTCGGCGCGCTGAACGACAGCCGGGTGGCGCAGCTCCTGCTGGACGAGTCCCGGGAGTGGAGCGGCAGGTGCGCCGCGGACGGGCTGCTCTACCCGCCGTACGCGACCCCGCCGGGTAATCCGGAGATCACCGAGGAGACCAGGATGGGCGAGCGCATGATCGAGCGGGCCCTGGACATCGACGCCGAGGTGATCGTCCTGGACGGCGCGGCCGCCGAGGCCCTGGCCGACGTCGACGGGGTCGGGGCGATCCTGCGCTGGTGACCGGCCGCGGACCCGGGCCGGTCACCGCCCGGTCACCGTGAAAGACTTTCACACGGAGCCCGTCGGGCCGTCCCGGTCCCGTACGCCCGGCCGGTGTCACCGGATCCGCCGGGCGCCGTCGGGTGCTCTCGGGCACTGTCGGGCACTGTCGGGCCGCACGCCGACGAGCCGCGTTCCGCCGGCCCGCGGCGGGGACGTCGCCCTTCGCGATGCCGTACCACCCCCCGTGACAAGAGCGGGTCAATGTCTCTGTGCTGATCTGCGGATACATGTCTTTTTCGGGGGAAAGGACGGTCATGGTCGGTACTACCTCATCAGGATCATCAAGCACATCCAACGAGAACCTCGGGCACGTCGTCTTCATCACCGCCGCGGCGGCGATCGGCGGGTTCCTCTTCGGGTACGACAGCGCCGTCATCAACGGAGCGGTCACCGGCATCCAGAAGCACTTCGGCATCGGCGCGGCCGAGACCGGGGTCGTCGTCGCGATCGCCCTCCTGGGGTCGGCGGTCGGCGCGTGGATCGCCGGGGGGATGGCCGACCGGTGGGGGCGCACCAGGACCATGCAGGTGGCCGCGATCCTGTTCGCGGTGAGCTCCGTCGGCCAGGCGCTGCCGTTCGCCGTGTGGGACCTGGCGCTGTGGCGGGTCCTCGCCGGCGTCGGGATCGGCATGGCGTCGGTGATCGGCCCCGCCTACATCGCCGAGGTCGCCCCGGCCGCCTACCGTGGCCGCCTGGGCTCCTTCCAGCAGCTGGCGATCGTGCTCGGCATCGCCGTATCCCAGCTCGTCAACTACGGGATCGCGCAGTTCGCCGGCGGGAACGTCAACAACACCCTGTTCGGGCTGCAGGCGTGGCAGTGGATGCTCGGCGCCTGCGTGCTGCCCGCCGCGCTCTACCTGATCTTCGCGTCGGTCATCCCCGAGTCGCCGCGGTATCTCATCGCGGCCGGCAAGACGCAGCGCGCCCGCAAGGTCCTCGCCGAGGTGGAGAGCGACGACACCGACCTGGACTCCCGGATCGCGGAGATCAAGAAGTCGCTGCACACCGAGCAGCGGACCCGGCTGCGCGACCTGCGCGGCCCGGCGCTGGGACTGCTGCCGATCGTCTGGATCGGCATCCTGCTGTCGGCCTTCCAGCAGCTCGTCGGCATCAACGTCATCTTCTACTACTCGGCGTCGCTGTGGCAGTCGGTCGGGATCAACCAGAGCAACTCGCTGCTGATCAGCTTCTCCACCTCGATCATCAACATCGTCGGCACGTTCATCGCCATCGCGCTGGTCGACCGGATCGGCCGCAAACCACTGCTGCTGATCGGCTCCACGGGCATGGCGGTCGCGCTGGCCACCGCCGCGTGGGCGTTCAGCGCGGGCGTGCCGTCCGGTGAGAACGTCACCCTGCCGGCCACGCAGGGCGCCGTCGCGCTGGTCGCGGCGCACGTCTTCGTGCTGTTCTTCGCGCTGTCGTGGGGCGTCGTGGTCTGGGTGCTGCTCGGCGAGATGTTCCCCAACCGGCTCCGGGCCGTCGCCCTGTCGGTGGCGGCCACCGCCCAGTGGCTGGCCAACTGGCTGATCACCGTCTCGTTCCCCTCCCTGGCGGAGTGGAACCTGTCGGCCACCTACGTCATCTACGCCTGCTTCGCCGCCCTGTCCTTTGCCTTCGTGGTGTTCAAGGTGCGGGAGACCAAGGGGCGCAAGCTCGAGGAGATGGGTTAGGTTCGTGGCCGTGATCCCCGGAGAACCCGCTCCGGCGCGTCCCCTGCCCCCGCGGGGGGACGCGCCGCCGAGGACCTCGCGTAGGACACCGCGAAGGACCCCGCCGCCGACCCGGGCCGAGCTCGAGGCCGCCAGGGACCGTACGGTCGACGACGTGCTCGGCCCGTCGCTGGACGTGCTGTTCTGCGGCATCAACCCGGGCCTGTACTCGGCCGCCACCGGCCGCCACTTCGCCCGGCCGGGCAACCGCTTCTGGCCCGCGCTGCACCTGTCGGGGTTCACCCCCCGCCTGCTCGACCCGAGCGAGCAGGCGGAGCTGCCCTCGTACGGCCTGGGCATCACCAACGTCGTGGCGCGGGCCACCGCGCAGGCCGCGGAGCTGACCCCGGAGGAGTTCCGGGCGGGCGGCGAGCGGCTGGTCCGGCTGGTCAACGAGATCCGGCCCCGCGTGCTCGCGGTGGCCGGGGTGACCGCCTACCGCACCGCGTTCGGCGACCCGAAGGCGGCGGTCGGGCCGCAGGACGCCGCGATCGGCGACACGGCCGTGTGGGTGCTGCCCAACCCCAGCGGACTGAACGCCCACTGGCCCCTCGACCGGATCGTGGGGGAGCTGCGCAGGCTGCGGGAGTCGCTGCGCGGGTGAGGACCCGGAGTCCGGAGCCTCACGCCCCGTGTCCTCACGGGCGCCGCGTTCTCCGCGGTGCCCCGGCCGTACGGCGTTGCCGTGTGTGCCGCCGGCCGCGCGTCAGAAGGGCCGCCTGCGGCCCGGCCGCCGTCCCCGGTACCCGGCGTGCGGACCCCACGCGTGGTGCCTCCAGGGCCGCGGAGGCCACGCGCCGCCCTCGCCCGGACCCCATCCGCCCCGGCCCCCGGAATGCGGCCCCCACGCCATCGGATGGGCCGCCGGGGGTCGGTGCTCCCAGCCCCGCGCCCGCGACCGCCTCCGGTGGACCATCCCCATCACCGCCATCATCAGCCAGACGGTGAGAAGGATCCGGAGCACCCCGAACCCGGCGGCCGCCACCCCGGCCACCAGCATCACCGGGAGGAACACGAACGCCGGCGGCCGGCCGTGGCGGCGCCAGGCGGGGCGCGGGGGGTGGATCCCGCCGGGGTCCCCGTGCCCTCCGTGTCCCTCGTGTCCCGCATGCTCCGTGAGGCCCTCGTGCCCGCCCTCGGGGCCCGTGCCCCGCCCGCCGTACCCGCCGGGCAGGTCGGCGCCGACCCGGGCCAGTTCGCCGCCGGTGCGCGCGGCCAGGACCAGGTCGACGCGCTCGCCGAACTCCTCCAGGGTCAGCCGGCCCCGCGCGTAGTGCTCGCGCAGGGCCGACACCGCCGCGTCGCGCTCGGCGTCTCCGATGCGGAGATCGTCGTGGGACGTCATCGCCTGATCACTCCTCGTCCTGGTCGCCGTCCGCGAGGATCTGGTACAGCTTGCGGCGCGTCTCGACGAGCGTCTGCCGGGCCTGGCGGATCTGGGCGTCGCTGCCGGTCTGCAGGATCTGGGTCATGGCGAACCCCGCCTGCCGGACGATGTCCATCAGCTCCCAGGTGCTGTCGTCGACCTCGGGGGTCATCTCCTCCCAGGGGGCGCGCAGCTCGTCGGCGTGTTCGGCGACGTAGGCCCGGCCGGCGTCGGTGAGCCGGAAGGACTTGCGGCCGTCGCTCTCCTCCGACAGGACCAGGCCCTCGTCGGCGAGCTGCTGCAGCGCCGGGTAGACCGCGCCGGGGCTGGGCTTCCAGCCTCCCTGGCTGCGCTGGGCGATCTCCTGGATGATCTGGTAGCCGTTGCGCGGCTCCTCCGACAGCAGGGCCAGGATCGCCGCGCGGACGTCGCCGCGCTTGGCCTTGCGCCCCCTGCCGAACTGGCCGCGGCCACCGCCGAACGGACCGCCGCCGAACGGCCCGCCGAAGGGGCCGCGCCTGCCGAAGTCCCAGGGGAAGGAGCCGCCGGGGAAGGGGCCGCGGTGCCCGCGGTGGCGGTGCTCGTGCGGCCCGCCCTCGTGGGGGCCCTGCCCGTGCGGACCGTGCGGGCCGTGACCGCCGTGGTGCGGCGCGTCCTGGTGCCAACCGGTGGCCATCGCCCGTACGGCCTCCCTTGCCGCGCGCTTCATCTCTCGCCGGATCCGTCGCGGGTCGGCGGCCTCCCAGGGGCCGCCCATGGCGTGTGCGGAACTCATGTGCACCTCCGTGCCGATCGTCTTCCGAACGTTCTCGATGCTTCAAAGATATATCGATACTATTCCGTCGGCAACCCCCGAAGACGATCAAGCCCGGCGGGGCGGGTCGCGCACCGCCGCCCGTTCGCCCGCCGCTGCCGCGGTGATTCGGACGTGACCGGAGAGGGGGTTCGGGGCGGCCGGAGAGGGGGTTCGAGGCCGAGATCGAGGTCATCGGGCAAAAAAGTGAGGTAGATCACCTAATTCTCAGCGGATTTCGGAACAACCACCGAGACCTGGGCGTTACAAATGACATAGACGGGATTCGTTCCGTGTCGGAAGGGCTGGGGGGTGCTTTCGGCACGGAACGGTCCCGTCTGTTGTTTCCAGGGGCAAGGTGAGGGCCCGCCGGGTTTCCCGGCGGGTCCTTCTCCGTTCCCGGCCGCTTCTCCGCCGCTCCCGGCGCCCGATCACCGCCGCCCCCGACGCCTCGCCTCCCGTCGCGCCGGGCGTTCCGTCCTCGGGTGAGCGGACCTCACCGGTACGGCCCGGCGGGTGCCCCGCCGGTAAGACACTGATCACGCCCGGGCGACACGCCAAGGGCGGAAGATGGCACTGTCCGCTCCTTTTGAGAGGCTTTGCCGTACTCTCCCTCTAGTGATCTTGATAGGGGTGTTGGGCCGATGATGGGGCATACGCACGCGCTCACCGGGGCGGTCGCCTGGCTGGGGGTGGCGCCGACGCTGGCCGCGCTGCCGCTGCTCACCGAGTCCTCCCGGTTCGTGGACGCCGGCGTCATGGTGAACGCGCTCACCCCCGCGGAGTTCATCGCCGGGACGCTGGTCTGCGCCGGGGCCGCGATGCTGCCCGACCTGGACCATCCCAGCGCGACGATCGCCCAGACGTTCGGGCCGGTCACCTGGGTGCTGAGCAAGGCCGTGGCGTGGCTGAGCGGCGGTCACCGCAACGCCACCCACTCGCTGGTGTTCGCGGTCGCCGTCGGGTTCGGCGCCCACTACCTGGCCAACACCTACCCCCTCGGCCGGGACATCCTGGTCGCGCTGCTCATCGGCCTGGCGATCCGGGCGGTCGGCATCGGCGTCCCGGGCAACAAGGTCGCCTCCGCGATGGTCGACATCGGCCTGACGGCCGGGCTGTTCATCGTGTTCCGCAGCTACCACGTGGGCTACGCCTGGCTCGGGCTGGCGGTCGGGATCGGCTCTCTCATCCACGTCGTCGGGGACTGCTGCACGGAGAAGGGCTGCCCGGTGCTGTGGCCGATACGCGCGCGCTGGGTGCTGCCGTGGAAGATCGGCATCAAGACCGGCCGGGCCTTCGAGCAGAAGTTCCTCGCCCCCCTGCTCTCCCTGATCGTCGTGGGCCTGCTCTGCATGCGGTTCGTCCAGTTCTGAGAGGCCCACACCCCGCGAGGGGGCGCCGGTGTCTGGACTGATGAGCGCCGCGAGGGGGCGCCGGTGTCTGGACTGAGGAGAGAGCGAGCGAAGCGAGCGAACGACGAGGGAAGACACCGGGTCTGAGCCCCCGAGCCGCGACGCGCAGCGTCGCCATGAGCACAGCGAGGGAAGACACCGGGCAAGAGCCCCCGAGCCGCGACGCGCAGCGTCGCCATGAGCACAGCGAGGGAAGACACCGGGCAAGAGCCCCCGAGCCGCGACGCGCAGCGTCGCCATGAGCACAGCGAGGGAAGACACCGGGCAAGAGCCCCCGAGCCGCGACGCGCAGCGTCGCCGTGTTAGCAGTTAACTTGATGTCGAGATATCTGGCACGATATCTTGATGTCGAGACATCCGCCGCGGTCCGTGGGCGGCCCCGGGTTAGGCGTACCTAACCGACATGGGCGCTCCGCAGGTGCGGCAGGATTTCAAATGCGCCCTCACAGATGGCGCTTCAAGACCAACAGGGTGACTGAGGGAGGCGAACCGTGTCCACGAACAGCTTCGGCAGCCGTGACACGCTCCGCGTCGGGGACGCGGAATACGAGATCTACCGGCTGAACGCCGTGGAGGGGTCGGGGCGCCTCCCGTACAGCCTGAAGATCCTGCTGGAGAACCTTCTCCGCACCGAGGACGGCGCGAACATCACCGCCGACCACATCCGCGCCCTGGGCCAGTGGGATCCGAAGGCCGCGCCGAGCGTGGAGATCCAGTTCACCCCGGCCCGCGTGATCATGCAGGACTTCACCGGCGTCCCCTGCGTCGTGGACCTCGCCACCATGCGCGAGGCCGTCCGCGACCTCGGCGGCGACCCGGCCCGGATCAACCCGCTCGCCCCGGCCGAGATGGTCATCGACCACTCCGTCATCGTCGACTTCTTCGGCGGCCCCGACTCCTTCCGGCGCAACGTCGAGCGCGAGTACGAGCGCAACCGCGAGCGCTACCAGTTCCTGCGCTGGGGCCAGACCGCCTTCGACGAGTTCAAGGTCGTCCCGCCGGGCACCGGCATCGTGCACCAGGTCAACATCGAGCACCTGGCCCGCGTCGTCATGACGCGAAGCGTCGGAAAGGACGGCAAGGCAGTCCTCACCGCTTACCCGGACACCTGCGTCGGCACCGACTCCCACACCACGATGGAGAACGGCATCGGCGTCCTCGGCTGGGGCGTCGGCGGCATCGAGGCCGAGGCCGCGATGCTCGGCCAGCCGATCTCCATGCTGATCCCGCGCGTGGTCGGCTTCAAGCTGACCGGCAAGCTCCCGGCCGGCGCCACCGCCACCGACCTGGTGCTCACCATCACCGAGATGCTGCGCAAGCACGGCGTCGTCGGCAAGTTCGTCGAGTTCTACGGCGAGGGCGTCTCCAGCGTTCCGCTGGCCAACCGCGCCACCATCGGCAACATGAGCCCCGAGTTCGGCTCCACCTGCGCGATCTTCCCGATCGACGGCGAGACGATCAGCTACCTCCGCCTCACCGGCCGTTCCGAGGAGCAGGTCGCCCTCGTCGAGGCCTACGCCAAGGCCCAGGGCATGTGGCTCGACCCCTCCGCCGAGGAGCCGGTCTTCTCCGAGTACATCGAGCTCGACCTGTCCACGGTCGTGCCGTCCATCGCCGGCCCCAAGCGCCCGCAGGACCGCATCGCGCTGTCCGAGGCCAAGAGCGCCTGGCGCGCCGCCGTCAAGGACTACGCCCCGAGCGTCATGGGCCCGGCCGACGAGGCGTCCGAGGAGTCCTTCCCCGCGTCCGACTCCCCGGCGATCTCGCACGGCGGCGACGACGACGTCCCGCACGCCCCCGGGCGCAACGGCGACCGTCCCCGCAAGCCGGTCCAGGTCACGCTGTCCGACGGCACGAGCTTCGAGATCGACCACGGCGTGGTGACCATCGCGGCCATCACCAGCTGCACCAACACCTCCAACCCCTACGTCATGATGGGCGCGGCGCTGCTGGCCAAGAACGCGGTCGAGAAGGGCCTGTCCCGCAAGCCGTGGGTCAAGACCTCCCTCGCCCCGGGCTCGCAGGTCGTCACCGGCTACTTCGAGCGCTCCGGCCTCCAGCCGTACCTCGACAAGATCGGCTTCAACCTGGTCGGCTACGGCTGCACCACCTGCATCGGCAACTCCGGTCCGCTGCAGGAGGAGATCTCCGCCGCCATCCAGGAGAACGACCTCGCGGTCACCGCGGTGCTGTCCGGCAACCGCAACTTCGAGGGCCGGATCAACCCCGACGTCAAGATGAACTACCTGGCCTCGCCGCCGCTGGTCGTCGCCTACGCCCTCGCCGGCACCATGGACATCGACCTGAACAACGAGCCGCTGGGCATGGGCGCCGACGGTAAGCCGGTCTTCCTCGCCGACATCTGGCCGTCGCCGGAGGAGGTCTCGGCCGTCGTCGCCGACTCCATCGACCAGGAGATGTTCCTGCACGACTACGCCGACGTCTTCAAGGGCGACGAGACCTGGCAGTCGCTGCCGATCCCGACCGGCGACACCTTCGAGTGGGACCCGGCCTCGACCTACGTCCGCAAGGCCCCCTACTTCGACGGCATGCCGCGCGACCCGCAGCCGGTGACGGACATCTCCGGCGCCCGGGTCCTCGCCAAGCTGGGCGACTCGGTCACCACCGACCACATCTCCCCGGCCGGCGCCATCAAGGTCGGCACGCCCGCCGCCGAGTACCTGCGCGAGAACGGCGTCGAGGTCAGGGACTTCAACTCCTACGGCTCGCGCCGCGGCAACCACGAGGTGATGATCCGCGGCACCTTCGCCAACATCCGGCTGAAGAACCTGCTGCTCGACGGCGTGGAGGGCGGCTACACCCGCGACTTCACCCTTGAGGGCGGCCCGCAGAGCTTCATCTACGACGCCTCCGTCAACTACCAGGCCGCGGGCGTCCCGCTCGTCGTCCTGGCGGGCAAGGAGTACGGTTCCGGCTCCTCGCGCGACTGGGCGGCCAAGGGCACCGCGCTGCTCGGCGTCCGCGCCGTGATCGCCGAGTCCTACGAGCGCATCCACCGCTCCAACCTGATCGGCATGGGCGTGCTGCCGCTGCAGTTCCCCGAGGGCGAGACGGCCGAGTCCCTCGGCCTGACCGGTGAGGAGACCTTCGACATCACCGGTGTCGAGGCCCTCAACGAGGGCGGCGTCCCGCGGACCGTGACGGTCCGGGCCGACGGCAGGGAGTTCGAGGCGGTCGTGCGCATCGACACCCCCGGAGAGGCCGACTACTACCGCCACGGCGGCATCATGCAGTACGTGCTGCGCTCCCTGCTCGCCAAGAGCTGAGTCAGGGGGGCGCGGGGGCGGTGACGTCGCCCCCGCGCCCGCACCGGGGCGACACCCCATACCGAGCCGCCCGGCGGGACACCTCCCGCCGGGCGGCTCGGCGTTTCCCAGGACTTCGCCACCGGGCGGCTCGACGCGTCAGGACCCTCACCGGCCGGGCAGCCCGGGGGACCGGAGGTCCCCCGGGGCCGCCCCGTGGTCCGGCCGCCCCATGGGTAATTCCTTTTCGGTGACGGGAGCCCGGGCTCTACCGTCGTCCTGTGACTCATGAGACCTTCATCGTCGTCTGCGCGGGCCTGGCGGTCTTCGCCGGGGCGGTCGTGCAGGGGTCGATCGGCTTCGGGCTGGGCCTGGTGGCCGCCCCGCTGATCACGCTGCTCGACCCCACGCTCATGCCCGGGGCCGCCCAGGTCGTGAACGCCACGCTGCCGCTGTTCACGCTGGCCACGGAGTGGCGCAGGGTGGACTGGCGGGGGCTGGGGTTCGCCCTCCTGGGCCGGGTGCCCGGCAGCCTCCTGGGCGGCCTGGTCGTCCTCTACGTCTCCACGCGGGCCCTGGGCGTCCTCGTCGGGGCGATGGTGCTGCTCGCGGTCGGCCTGACCGGGCGGGCGGTTGCGGTGCGCCGTACCGGCGGGACCGTCACCGGGGCGGGCTTCGTCTCCGGGATCACCGGCACCGCGACCGGGATCGGCGGCCCGCCGATGGCCCTGGTCTACCAGAGCGCCAAGGGCCCGCAGATCCGGGCCACGCTCGCGATGTTCTTCATGATCAGCGCATGCCAGTCGCTGGTCGTCCTCGCGTTCGTGGACAGGCTTCCGGCGCGGGCGCTCTCCTTCGGGGCGCTGCTGATCCCCTTCCTCGTCGCGGGGTTCGCGGTGTCCAGGCCGCTGCGGCGCTTCCTGGACGGCGGGCGGGTCAGGATCGCGATCCTCGCGCTGGCCGCCGTTTCCGCGCTCTCGCTGATCATCACCAGCGCGCTGGGTTGAGTGCGTGTTTCTGGATTGTTACCGGAGGCAACAAACTTTACCGACGAAAAGTCTGGTGCTCTGGCCAACGGCGGAATACGTTGCGGCAAACAACATTCAACGGGATGGCAGGCCGGCCCCGGCCGGCCGTACCCGCTGATCCGGCATGCCGTACCTCTACCCCCGCCCCCCATGACGAAAGGACCCGTGCGATGCGCAAGGGGATCCTCAGCCTGACCGCCGCCGCCGCGCTCCTGACCTTCGGCCTCGCCGCCTGCGGAGACGACGGCGCCACCACCGCCGCCCCGGACGGCGCCGCCTCCTCCGCGGGCGCCGGGGCCAAGGCCGCCGGCAAGGTCGGCGTCATCCTGCCCGACAGCAAGTCCTCCGCCCGCTGGGAGACGGCCGACCGCAAGTACCTGGAAGAGGCGTTCAAGGCCGCGGGCGTCGCCTACGACATCCAGAACGCCCAGGGCGACAAGACCCAGTTCCAGACCATCGCCGACCAGATGATCACCAACGGCGCGACCGTGCTGATGATCGTCAACCTCGACAGCGGCACCGGCAAGGCCGTGCTCGACAAGGCCAAGTCCCAGGGCGTGGCCACCATCGACTACGACCGCCTCACCCTGGGCGGCGGCGCCGCCTACTACGTCAGCTTCGACAACACCAAGGTCGGCACGCTGCAGGGCGAGGGCCTCGTCAAGTGCCTCACCGACAAGAAGGCCGACAAGCCGATCATCGCCGAGCTCAACGGCTCGCCCACCGACAACAACGCCACGCTCTTCAAGAACGGCTACGACGGCGTGCTCAAGCCGAAGTACGACTCCGGCGACTACAAGAAGGGCCCCGACCAGTCGGTGCCCGACTGGGACAACGCCCAGGCCGGAACGATCTTCGAGCAGATGCTGACCGAGCAGCCGAAGATCGCCGGCGTGCTCGCCGCCAACGACGGCCTCGGCAACGCCGCCATCACCGTGCTGAAGAAGAACAACCTCAACGGCAAGGTCCCGGTCACCGGTCAGGACGCCACCGTGCAGGGCCTGCAGAACATCCTCGCCGGCGACCAGTGCATGACGGTCTACAAGGCCATCAAGAAGGAGGCCGACGCCGCCTCCCAGCTCGCCATCGCCCTCGCCAAGGGCGAGAAGCCGGCCGCGTCCGGCAGCGTCAAGGACACCGAGAGCGGCGCGGACGTCCCGGCCGTCCTGCTGGACCCGCAGGCCATCTACTTCGACAACGTCAAGGACGTCGTGGCGGACGGCTACGTGACCAAGGACGAGCTGTGCACCGGCGACTTCGCCGACAAGTGCACCGAGGCCGGAATCCAGTAACGATGCGCCGGGGTGCGCCCGCCCGCCTCACGGGAGGGCGCACCCCGCCCGGGCGCGGCTCCGCCGTACCCCTCGGCCGGGCGGGCGCCGGTCCGGCGGTGAAAGCCGGACGGTGAACGGCCCGGCGGTGAACGGCCGGGCCGCGAACAGTCCGGCGGTGAACGGCCGGGCCGCGAGAGGGCCGCGCGCAACGAGCACAGGGAGAAAAACCCCATGACCCCCGTACTGGAACTCCGCGGGATCGACAAGAGCTTCGGCCCCGTCCAGGTCCTGCACGACGTCGACTTCTCCGTCCACCCCGGAGAGGTCACCGCGCTGGTCGGCGACAACGGCGCCGGTAAGTCCACCCTCGTCAAGTGCATCGGCGGCATCCACGCCGTCGACTCCGGCGAGTACCTCTTCGACGGCAAGAACGTCCAGATCAACAGCCCCCGCGACGCCGCCGAGCTCGGCATCGAGATCGTCTACCAGGACCTCGCGCTCTGCGACAACCTCGACATCGTCCAGAACATGTTCCTCGGCCGCGAGCACCGGCGCGGCATCGTCCTCGACGAGGACACCATGGAGGAGATGGCCGCCAGGACCCTGGAGAGCCTGTCGGTCAGGACCGTCAAGTCCATCCGCCAGCACGTCTCCAGCCTCTCCGGCGGCCAGCGCCAGACCGTGGCCATCGCCAAGGCCGTCCTCTGGAACAGCAAGGTCGTCATCCTCGACGAGCCGACCGCCGCGCTCGGCGTCGCCCAGACCGCGCAGGTCCTCGAACTGGTCCGCCGCCTGGCCGACCAGGGACTGGCCGTCGTGCTCATCTCCCACAACATGAACGACGTGTTCGCCGTGTCCGACCGGATCGCCGCCCTCTACCTCGGCCGGATGGCCGCGCAGGTCAGGACGTCCGACGTCACCCACGCGCAGGTCGTCGAACTGATCACCTCCGGCCGGAGCGGCGACCTCGGCCTCACCAACGGAGTCAGCGCATGACCGACACGATCGCCTCGCCGCGCGCGCCCGAGGCCCCCACCATCAGCGGCAGCGTCCGCGGCTACGCCGAGCGGGTGCGCGGCGGCGACATGGGCGCGCTTCCCGCAGTGTTCGGCCTGGTCGTGCTGTGCACGGTCTTCTCGATCCTGCGGCCCTCCTTCCTCACCCCCGGCAACTTCGCCAACCTCCTCACCCAGGGCGCCGCGATCACCGTCATCGCCATGGGCCTCGTCTTCGTCCTGCTGCTCGGCGAGATCGACCTGTCGGCGGGCTTCGCCAGCGGCGTCTGCGCCTCGGTCCTCGCGATCCTCCTCACCGAGCAGGGCATGCCCTGGTACGTCGCGGTCCTCGCGGCCATCATCACCGGCGTGGTGATCGGCGCCGCCCTCGGCACGGTCGTCGCCAAACTCGGCATCCCGTCCTTCGTCGTCACCCTCGCCGCCTTCCTCGGCTTCCAGGGACTCGTCCTGCTGCTGGTCAAGGGCGGCACCAACATCTCCATCCGCGACCAGACGATCGTCGCCATCGCCAACAAGTACCTCCCGCCCGCGCTCGGCTGGGCGCTGCTGGCCCTCGGCGTCGTCGGCTACGCCGCGCTCCAGCTCCTCCGCGCGCGCAAGCGGGCCTCCCGCGGACTGGTCTCCGACCCGATCGCGCTGATCGCCGCCCGGGTGGGCGCCCTCGCCGTGCTCGGCGGCGTCGCCGTCTACATCCTCAACCTGGAACGCAGCCGCAACCCCGCGGTCGTGTCGCTGACCGGCGTGCCGGTCGTCGTGCCGATCATCGTGATCCTGCTGGTGCTGGGGACGTTCGTGCTGCGCCGCACCGCGTACGGCCGCCACCTGTACGCGGTCGGCGGCAACGCCGAGGCCGCGCGCCGGGCCGGCATCAACGTCGACCGGATGAAGATCAGCGCGTTCGTCATCTGCTCCGGCATGGCCGCCGTCGGCGGCATCATCGCCGCCTCCCGCGCCAGCTCCGTCGATCCCAATACCGGCGGCAGCAACGTGCTGCTGTACGCGGTCGGCGCGGCCGTGATCGGCGGCACCAGCCTCTTCGGCGGCAAGGGCCGCGTGCTGGACGCCATCCTCGGCGGCACCGTGGTGGCCGTCATCGAGAACGGCATGGGCCTCATGGGCTACAGCTCCGGCGTCAAGTACGTCGTCACCGGCGCGGTCCTGCTGCTGGCCGCCGGGGTCGACGCCCTGTCGCGCAAGAGGGCCGCCGCCACTGGTCTAAGGTGAGCAGCGACCCCGACCCCTCGAAGGAAACCCACGCGATGCGGGCTGGCCCCTCCCAGGAGGAGATCCGGCGCCACAACCTCGGCGCCCTCCTCCGGCACGTCCACCTCGGCGGCCCGACCTCGCGTGCGGAACTCACCAGCCGGATGGGCCTCAACCGCAGCACCATCATGGCCCTCACCGCCGACCTGACCGCCGCCGGCCTGGTCCGCGAGGAGCTGCCCAGGGAGACCGGCCGGGCGGGCCGCCCCTCCCTGGTGGTGCGGCCGGAGTCGGCGCGGGTCTACGTGTTCGCCTTCGACGTGGGCGTCGACCGGCTGGTCGCCGCCCGCGTCGGCCTGGGCGGCGCCATCCTCGACCGCCGCGAGACCGTACGGCGGCGCGGCCCCTTCTCCCTGGAGGAGATCGTCGGGCCGCTCGCCGGGTTCGCCCGGCAGATGCGCCGCAAGACCCGCCCCGACACCGTGTGCGTCGGCGTCGCCGCGGCCTTCTCCGGCGGTGTGGACCGCGGGAACGGCGTCGTGCGGTTCGGGCCCAACATGGGCCCGGCCGAGGACGTGCCGTTCGCCGAGGAGATGAACCGCCGGCTCGCGTTCGGCATGCCGGTCAAGGTCGGCAACGACGCCAACCTCGCCGCTCTCGCCGAGCACTCACGCGGCGTCGGCGTCGGCTGCCGCGACCTGATCTACCTGCACGGCGACGTCGGCGTCGGCGGCGGCATCATCGTCAACGGCCAGCTCCTCGGCGGCCACGCCGGCTTCGGCGGCGAGATCGGGCACATGGTCGTCAACCCCAAGGGACGCCTGTGCGGCTGCGGGTCCCTGGGCTGCCTGGAGGCGGAGGTGGGGGAGCGGACGCTGCTGGAGGCGGCGGGCCGGGTGCCGGGCGTTCCCCGGGGCGCGTCGCGGACGGGCACGGGCAGGGACTCGGGCGGGTCACAAGGCCCGGATCGGATACCGGGTGTCTCCCGGGGCGCGGGTGAGAACCCGGAGACGCCGTCGGGCGCCGTCTCCGTAACAGCCGACCTGGGCGTCGACGGGTTCGAGACGGCCGGCCCGGGGGCCGAAGGTCGTCGTGAGCGCCTGATCGGCCGCGACGCCGTACGGGCCGTGGTCGACGCCGCCGACCGAGGCGACATCGTCGCCCAGGCGGCCCTCAGCCGGGTCGGCGACTGGCTCGGCCTGGGCGTCGCCAACCTCGTCAACATCTTCAACCCCGAAATGGTCATCTTCGGCGGCATGCTCCGCGAGGTCTACCTCGGCTCCGCCGCCCAGGTCCGCAGCCGCCTCGCCGTGGACGCCCTCTCCGCCTCGCGTGAGGGCCTGCGCCTGCGTACCTCCGCCCTCGGCGACGACGCGACCCTGATGGGCGCGGCCGAACTCGCCTTCGCCCAGGTCCTCGCCGACCCCCTGGAAGCCCTCGCCCGCGCGGGCTCCTGACTCCCGTTTCGGCACGTGACCCGTTCGCGTGGGCCTGCCGCGTGGGCTTGCCGTACGGCGTTGCGGGCACCGGTGTGACGCTGCCGCCGTCGGCCGGAGGCGACCGCACGATCCAAAGACACCCGAGGTTGGAAGTGTCATCCCGTAATACGGCCTACGGACCCCCTGTTCACAGAAATTCTTACTCTGTGTGATCATTCGTGTGACAATCCTTCGTTCCTGATTTCAGACTCGTTATTTTTCTTATTTTCTCCTTATGAAGATCTTGTGGAGCGGATCGTTCCATGTGTACCTTCTGATCGTTTGCTGTGTTGATCACTCTGGATCGCTGCTCCCTGCTCTCCTGGAGGGGTGGCGGAGCGGGGTAATGCGACGGCTACCAGCTGTCGCATTAGTTGGTTCGGAGGGTGACGGCGTATGCGCCGCAGTCTGTCATGGTCTCGTTCGGCAGGCCGAAAGTCCCTGATGGCAGCAGTGCTGACCGTGGTGCTGACGCCGGGATTGTTGGCGCTTCAAGCGCCTCCGGTGACCGCCGTCACGCAATCCACTGTGTTGACGACGAACCCAGTTGACACGCCGGACCAGATGTCCGGATCAGCGAAATACTTACCTCACTTGGTCGACTCCAAGGTGACGCAGTCCACTGCCGTTTCCTCCGGGTCGGGTAAGTCCGACAAAGGAAAGCGTCCTAAGGACGCGCTGCCGCTGGAAAATCGCTATGAACTCACGAAGAAGCCGGCGAAAGGCGGGTTGAAAACCCCACCGCCGTTGCCGTCGGTAGAACCTGGCATTGAGCGCGATGAGCCCTCCCGTCAATCGGACAAGGACGCGCGGGGAGAAGTACGAGCGCAGGCTACTGAGCTACGGAAGGCCTCTACGTCGAAGACGGGTCATGTCCTCGTTCCGGGCCGGCGTATCCAGACAGCAGCACGTACCGCGAGCGCGGTTAAGAAGGAGACAAAGCCGGCTCTCATTGCCGGAGTTCCTTCGGTGTCGGGTTTGGATGCTGGTCCGGGGACTCAAGGTTCGGGGTTGTGGACGTTTTCGTCGGTGACGCCGTGGTTTGGCGCGGTGGTGACGGATCCGGATGATCGGTCGGTGGCGTTGGAGACGGAGGTTGAGCATGATCCGTCGGCTGCTGGTCAGGGTTCGGGGTTGGTCTGGTCGGACAGGTCGGATTTCGAGGATTCGGGGAGTTGGTTTCCTAGCTCGTATGTGACGGCGGGCAAGTTGAAGGATGGGTGGCTGGTTCGCTGGCGGGTTCGTGGTGTGACGTCGTCGGGGGTTGTGGGTCCGTGGTCGACGTGGCAGTCAGCGAAGATCGATGCGAGTAAGCCTTCGGTGTCGGGTTTGGATGCTGGTCCGGGGACTCAAGGTTCGGGGTTGTGGACGTTTTCGTCGGTGACGCCGTGGTTTGGCGCGGTGGTGACGGATCCGGATGATCGGTCGGTGGCGTTGGAGACGGAGGTTGAGCATGATCCGTCGGCTGCTGGTCAGGGTTCGGGGTTGGTCTGGTCGGACAGGTCGGATTTCGAGGATTCGGGGAGTTGGTTTCCTAGCTCGTATGTGACGGCGGGCAAGTTGAAGGATGGGTGGCTGGTTCGCTGGCGGGTTCGTGGTGTGACGTCGTCGGGGGTTGTGGGTCCGTGGTCGACGTGGCAGTCAGCGAAGATCGATGCGAGTAAGCCTTCGGTGTCGGGTTTGGATGCTGGTCCGGGGACTCAAGGTTCGGGGTTGTGGACGTTTTCGTCGGTGACGCCGTGGTTTGGCGCGGTGGTGACGGATCCGGATGATCGGTCGGTGGCGTTGGAGACGGAGGTTGAGCATGATCCGTCGGCTGCTGGTCAGGGTTCGGGGTTGGTCTGGTCGGACAGGTCGGATTTCGAGGATTCGGGGAGTTGGTTTCCTAGCTCGTATGTGACGGCGGGCAAGTTGAAGGATGGGTGGCTGGTTCGCTGGCGGGTTCGTGGTGTGACGTCGTCGGGGGTTGTGGGTCCGTGGTCGACGTGGCAGTCAGCGAAGATCGATGCGAGTAAGCCTTCGGTGTCGGGTTTGGATGCTGGTCCGGGGACTCAAGGTTCGGGGTTGTGGACGTTTTCGTCGGTGACGCCGTGGTTTGGCGCGGTGGTGACGGATCCGGATGATCGGTCGGTGGCGTTGGAGACGGAGGTTGAGCATGATCCGTCGGCTGCTGGTCAGGGTTCGGGGTTGGTCTGGTCGGACAGGTCGGATTTCGAGGATTCGGGGAGTTGGTTTCCTAGCTCGTATGTGACGGCGGGCAAGTTGAAGGATGGGTGGCTGGTTCGCTGGCGGGTTCGTGGTGTGACGTCGTCGGGGGTTGTGGGTCCGTGGTCGACGTGGCAGTCAGCGAAGATCGATGTGAACAAGCCCGCCGGTACCGCCCTTGGCGTTCTTCCGAGCACCCAGGGAACGGGACTATGGACGATCTCATCCCTGACACCGTGGTTCTACACAAAGGTGACCAGCGCGAACGGTAGCGCCTCCTACTTGGCTGCCGAGGTTGAGTACGACCCGTCGGCCGGGCAAGGCAGCGGGCTGATCTGGTCGGGCAGGGGCACTACCTCATACGCGTCCGGATCGAATGCCTGGGTGCAGGTGCCGGCGGCCAAGCTGACTGACGGTATGGCCATTCGCTGGCGCGTCCAAGGTGTGACCACCAGCGGTGTCAAGGGACCGTGGACCGACTGGCAGACCGCCAGGGTCGACCTGAAGAAGCCGTCGGTTGAAGGCTTGGGCATGAATCCGGGAACCCGCGGGCCGGTGTCATGGACGGTCGGGTCGTTGACGCCGTGGCTGTACGCGAAGGTCACCGATCCGGAGAACCGGGCCTCTTATCTGGGCATCGAAGTCGAGCACCACCCGGCAGCCACCGAGCAGGGAACCGGGCAGATCTACGCGGCGACCGCGACCACCTCGTACGACTCCGGAGCCAACGCCTGGATGCAGATTCCAGCGGGCAAGCTCAAGGACGGCTGGCTGATCCGCTGGCGAGCCCGTGGTGTGACCACCACCGGCATTCAGGGTCCGTGGAGCGACTGGCAGACGGCCACCGTCAGCGCGCTACCGTTCGTATCGTTCTCTCCGGAGAACAACACCCAGGTCGGCACTTTGACGCCGACGCTGTCAGCCCATGCTCAGCCGGTGAACGAGGCTTCGGTCTTGTACTGGTTCCAGGTGTGTTCCGGCACTCCGGACAAGTGGACGTGGTGCGAGAGCTCGCCGGAGTGGGACAAGTCCGGAAGCTGGCGGGTGCCTAAGGACAAGCTGGCGTGGGGCAAGACGTACTGGTGGTTCGCCAAGGCATCCACCGGCAACGCCACCACGGTGACCTCGTCGTGGCGGACGTTCACCCCCACCCCTGAGCAGGGCACGATCAACTCGTTGCTGACCTCGGGTACCGAGGGACGTGAGTTCAGCCACGTGGCCGGTAACTACACCCACACCGAAAGCGACCTGTCTGTGCCCACGGCGGGATCGCCTCTGACGGTGAGCCGTACGTACAACAGCCTGGACCCACGCACCGACGGGGCGTTCGGCGCGGGCTGGACCACGCGCTGGGACATGCGCATCGACAATGAAGCGCAGACCGCGACGCTGCTGGTGACCTATCCCGACGGGCAGCAACTGCGCTTCGCCGCCAAGGGCGACGGCACCTACGCCGCCCCGGCCGGCACCTACGCCACGCTCGCCACCGTGCAGGAGGGCGGCTGGCGGCTGATGGACAAGTCCTCCACCTCCTACTGGTTCGACGCCTCGGGCCGGCTGACCAAGATCACCGATCGGCGGGGCCGTGGCAATGAACTGACCTACAGCACCGACGGCAAGTTGGCCAAGGTGGTCGCGACCGGCGGCAGATCCCTGACGTTCGCCTGGACCGGCGGCCACGTGACCAGCGTGTCCACCGACCCGGTGAACGGGGCCCCGATCACTTGGAAGTACGAATACGACGGCGACAAGCTGACCAAGGTCTGCCCTCCGGTGATGGGTGGCGCCTGCGCCACCTATACCTACGGTGATGCCTCGCGTTACCGCAGCCTGGTGCTGGACGCGGCCCCCGAGGGCTACTGGCGGCTGAACGAGACGGCCAACGCCACCGGAACCGTGATCAAGAACGCGGCGGGCTGGCGTCCTGACACAGAGGAGGCCAAGCTCGCCGGTGCCGCCGACGCCACCGCCGCCGTGCCCGGCGCACTGAGTGGTTCGCCGGATACGGCCATGCGTTTCCGGGGCACGGCGAACTCGGCGTACGTGGCACTGCCGGACGCGACCATCAGCGGTCAGGGCGGCACACTGGCGGTAGAGGCATGGTTCAAGACGACCGGCTATGGCACGGTGATCGGCTACCAGAACTCGGTCTCCGACACCCCCTCGGCTTTCACCCCGGTCGTCTACGTCGGTACCGACGGCAAGCTGCGCGGCCAGTTCTACACCGGCAAGTCCGCACCGATCACGTCCACCGCGAAGGTCAACGACGGCACCTGGCACCACGCGGTGCTGTCGGGAGCCGAGAACACCCAAACGCTGTTCCTTGACGGCCAGGCCGTTGGCACCCTGGCCGGCACCATCACGCATGTCGACCAGTGGGAGACCCGCATCGGCTACGGCGTCGGCTCGGCGGCCTGGCCGGCGACCACCGGTTCGCGCGCGTCGTTCGCCTTCAACGGTGACATCGACGAGGTCGCCGTCTACGGCAAGTCGCTGGGACTCGGACTGGTACGGGCGCACTACGCTGCCCGCACTCCGCAGCCGCAGCTGACCACAGTCACCCAGGCGTCGGGCCGGGTGTGGGCGACCAACGCTTACGCCGCAGACGGTGGCCGACTGACCAGCCACACCGACCGCCACGGCGGCACCTGGAAACTGTCGGCACCGACGTACACCACGGAGTCCAGCACCCAGGTGCTGACGACTACCACGGTGACCGACCCCCAGAACGGGACGTTGACATACGTCAATGACGCCTTGCGCGGCAACCGCCCGGTCAGCAGCACCGACCAGCTCGGCAAGGCGGATCGCTACAGCTATGACACCGGTGGCTTCCCCGCGACGGTCGTCGACCGCAACGGCAACGGCACTGAGCTGTCGTTCAACGTGCGCGGCAACCTGCTCGCCAAGAAAACCTGCCGGGCTGTGGAAGTCTGCTCGACCGAGCATTTCGGCTATCACTTGGAGGTCGACAACCCATTCGACCCGCGCAACGACCAAGTGATCGTCTCCCGGGACGGGCGTTCAACCTCGGCGACGGATGACACCTATGCCAGTACCCGGAACCTCAACGCCTACGGCGAGCAGACGAAGCAGACCTCCCCGGCGACTGACGACTTTCCCGAGGGCCGCTCGACGGTCACCGCCTACACCGACGGCACCGAGCCCGCCATCGGCGGTGGCAACACCCCCGCGGGCCTGGTGAAGTCGGCGAAGGACGCCAAGGGCAGCGAGACGACCTACCGCTACACCTCGGCCGGTGACCTGGCCGAGCAGACCAGTCCTTCCGGCCTGGTCACGAAATTCACCTACGACGCGGTGGGCCGGATGCTCACTCGCACCGAGGTCTCCGAGGCGCACCCCACCGGGGCGACGACGACGTTCGCCTACGACGGTCTCGGGCGAATGCTCACCCAGACCGGGCCTGGGGTGAAGAACGAGGTAACCAACGTCACCCACACCGCCAAGATCACCTACACCTACGACGCCGACGGCAACAAGCTGACTGAGACCCTGTCCGACCTGACCGGCGGTGACCCGGAGCGCGTCACCACCTATACCTACGACGCCTCCGGCCGGACGGAGACGGTGACCGACCCCGAGGGCGGCGTCGTCCGCACCGCCTGGGACACCACCGGCGCCCGCGTCTCGACGACCGATCAGATGGGCGTTGTCCGTACCTTCGGCTACACCAAGCGCGGTGAGCCGGCCACCACGACGCTGAAGAACTGGACCGGCAGTCCGGTCAGCCCGCAACCCGCCAAGGACGTGGTGCTGGAGTCACGTTCCTACGACCCCGGCGGCCGGCTGGCCGCCCAGGTCGACGCGATGGGCCGCAAGACCTCCTACACCTACTTCGCCGACAACCTGCTCTCCCAGGTGATCGCCGACGATGTCAAGCTGAACGGCTCCACCACCCCCACCGACGTGGTGCTGGAGGACAACGTCTACGACGCGGCCGGCAACCTCACCAAGCAGGTCAAGGGCGGCAGCAAGGCCACCACCGAGTACGTCTACGACGCCGCGAGCCGCCTGACCTCGACGACGTTCGACCCCGCGACGCTCAAGCGCAAGACCGCCCTCGAGTACGACGCGGCGAACAACATCACCAAGAAGATTCTCACCGGCGCGGACGGCAACCGGACGGAGTCCACCCTCTATGCCTACAACGCGCTGAACCAGGTGACGCGGCAGACCGTGGAGAACGGCGACGACGACCTGGTCTCCACCAGCACCTACGACGACCGCGGCCTGCTGGTCACCACCACCGACCCGCGCGGCAACGCCTCCGGAGCCACCGCCGCCGACTTCACCACCGAGATGCGCTACGACATCGCGGGGCAGCTCGTGGAGAAGACCTCCCCGCGGGTGAGGGTCGAGAAGACCGGGTCGGCCGCCGACGGCCGTCCCACGGAGAAGTACGGCTACGACACCGCCGGCCTGCCCACTCAGACCGTGGATGCGGAGGGTCGCAAGCTCACCTCGGCCTTCGACAAGACCGGGCGGCTCGTCTCGGCGACCTCCCCGCCCTACACCCCGCCGGGCGGCGAAGCGGTCACCCCCAAGGTCGGCATCGAGTACGACGCGGCGGGACGGAAGACCAAGGTCACCGACGAGCGCGGCTACGTCACCTCCACCGAGTACGACGCGCTGGGCAACCCGGTACGGGTCACCGACCCCGGCCCCTCGGGACCGGGCGGGCAGTGGGTGACCCAGTTCGACCTGCTGGGCGAGCCGCTGGCCACGATCGACCCGACCGGCGCCCGCGACGAGGCCACCTACGACGACCTCGGCCGGAAGATCACCGAGACGCGGATCGAGCGCAGGCCGACCACCGCCGCCTACACCACGACCCTCACCTATGACACCGCGGGCAACCTCACCAAGAGCGTCACCCCGGGCAACAAGGTGACCGGCTACGAGGTCAACGCCGCCGGAGAGGTCACCGCCACCACCGACCCGAACCTCAACAAGTCCACCGTCGCCTACGACCTCGCGGGTCGTACGGTCAAGGTGACCGACCCACTGAAGAACGCCACTGAGGCCGTCTACGACCTGGCCGGGCGGCAGACCGGAGCCAAGGACCTCGACGCCACCGGCGCGGTCGTCCGTACGCTGGGCTTCGGCTACGACGCGGCCGGCAACCCGACCAGCAGCACCTCGGGCGAGGGTCACATTACGCGGCGGACGTTCGACGCGCTGGGCAGGATGACCTCGCTCGTCGAGCCGGTCTCCGCGGACAAGTCGATCACCACGACGTTCGGCTACGACGCCACCGGCGCCCGTACCCGCCTCACCGGCGGGCGCGGCAACACCACCTGGACCACCTACAACGCTCTCGGCCTGGCCGAGTCGGTCATCGAACCGGCCACCGCCGCCCACCCGAGCGCCGCCGACCGCACCTGGACCACCCTCTACGACGCGGCGGGCAACGCCGTGACCACGCTGCAGCCGGGCGGGGTGCGCATCGACCGCGTCTTCGACCACCTCGGCCAGGTCACCAAGCAGACCGGTGCCGGGGCCACAGTGGACGCCCCCGAGCGGAACCTCACCTATGACGCGGTCGGCCGACTGACCGCGATCGGCGACTACACCCTCGAATACAACGACCGTAGCCTGCTGACCAAGGTGTCCAAAGCCACCATCCAGGTCGCCGCGTACGCCTACGACGGCCTGGGCAACACCACCCAGCGCGTCGACACCGCCGGTACGTCCACCTACACCTACGACGACGCCAGCAGGCTGAAGACCGCCACCGACCCGGTCACCGGCCGCACCTGGACCTACGATTACGACAACGCCGACCGGCTCACCAGCCAGACCTCCGCCGACCCGATCAACACGCAGAGCTACACCTACGACGCCGTATACCGGCTCACCTCCCACACGCTGAAGAACAGCGGCGGCATCCCACTGTCGAAGATCGCCTACAACTGGGACAAGGACGACAATCTCGTCACCAAGACCACCAGCGGTACGGCGGGTGCCGGGGTCAACACCTATGGCTACGACCACTCCGGACGCCTGACCTCCTGGACCGCCCCGGACGGCAAGGCCACCGCCTACGAGTGGGACGATGCGGGCAACCGCACCAAGGCCGGGGACAAGACCTTCGTCTATGACGAGCGCAACCGGCTGCTGTCCGGCGGCGGCACCGAGTACACCTACACCGCCCGCGGTACAGTGGCCACTGAGACCACCGGCGGCGCCACCAAGAACCTCGTCTTCGACGCCTTCGACCAGATGGTCTCCGACGGGGACGCCACCTACGGCTACGACGCCCTGGGCCGGATGACCTCCCGCACCAAGGGCACCGCCCAGCAGCGGTTCGTCTACTCCGGCCTGAGCAACGACATCGCCACCGTCACCGACGGGGTCGGAGCGCTCCAGGCCAAGTACGGCCGCGACCTGGCCGGCGGCCTGCTCAGCCTCCAGGAAGGCGGTGGCCCGGCGCTCGGCACGATGACCGATCTGCACGGCGACCTGGTGGGCACCTTCTCCGGCACCGCCCTGGTCGACTCGACCGCCTATGACCCATTCGGCGAGGTGATCCAGCGCTCCGGCACCCAGCGGACCCTCGGTTACCAGGGTGAGTACACCGACCCGGACACCGGCAAGGTGAACATGCATGCCCGCTGGTACCGCCCGGGAAGCGGCACCTTCGCTTCCCGTGACACCGCCACCTTGGAGCCGAACCCGTCGGTCCAGGCCAACCGCTACACCTACGCCAACGCCGGCCCACTCACCGGTATCGACCCCACCGGACACAGCACGGCATGCAGCGTCTCGTGCGTGGTTAACACCGCACCTAGCGGATGGTCAGGCGCAGGGGCGGCCTCGGAGTGGACCTTCAGCTGGAGCGACTACTTCGACGAGATGATAGCTCGCCAGAAACGCGCAGCAGACTGGAGTGCTCCTACTACTATTGGCCAGCCTTACATTTCGCCTACCTGCTGTACCTTTAATGGAAGTAGCGAGGCAGATTCAATGTGGTGGGAGGAGCGGTTCGGGGACTACGCGAATCCCGCTCTGTGGTGCTCGGAAGCAGAGGCCCGCAAGTCAAAGCTTCTTCCCAACTGCCGGCCCATGCCCGAAGGGATGGAAGGAACTTTCTGGGGTGCACCCGAGTCTGTGCAAAAGAAATTCCTGCTGAAATACAACATTGAGCAGATGTACAGCACGGATGTGGATGACGCTTACATACTTGCCTCTTGGGTAAAGCTCCTTCCGTCATCGCCCATGGCGGCTGGTCCGGCACCAGGGATTATAGATCCGTGGGCTCAGTGTAAACAGCAATTTTCGGCTAAGAAATGCGATCAGTGGCGAAAGGCTGCCGATCTGACAGTTGTAGCTGATCAGTTTAGGAAAAACTGCTTAACCCCAGCAGGGATTAAGAAAAATGGAGATTCATGCAATTATATGATGATAATGTTAGGGATGGATCCCAAGGAGTGGTCAGATAAGATAGTTGAGGGATTTAAAGATACGGCTCTATTCAAGGTGCTTGATTTCTTTGTCGGTGATGCCATTGCGTGTCGTAGTGGTAACATAGGATCGTGCATTCTGATGGCTACCGACTTGGCAGGTGGAGCCGCAGGTAAAGGCCTAAAATACTTGGGTAAAGCGGCCAGCAAGTTCGAGAAGGCTGCAGGAGCGGCTGCGGCCTCTTGTCGAAGAGGGTGCGATTGGGCCAAGGTGAGCGGCATTGTCAGAGATGCATCAAAGGGAAAGGGAAACTTCAACTTAGGCACTGGAACTATTGCTGAGGCAAATCAAGCTGGAGCAGCCTGGGTCGGCAAAGGATACAAAGTTGTAAAGAAGAAAAACGGCGAAGAAATCTGGATTAGTTCTGATGGCCAGCGACAGTATCGACTTCCTAGCTACAAACCAAAATGGGGAAATTATCAAGCCAACTTTGAGTGGCGGACAAAAACCTCCGGGGAGTGGCAAGGGAACGGTCATCTGCATATTAAGGATTAGCGATGAGAGCTGAAGTTAAGGAATTCTATAGTCCGGACCTGGACTGGCAAACGGAAGTTCCAGATGGCACGGCTTGCTTTGGCCTTCTTTTGCAGGTGTTTGTAGGGCCAGCTGGGGAAGACGCTAGCGAATCGTTTGATTTAACGGTATGTACGCCGTCTTTTATGGAGGGCAAGGTGTCAGAGATTGGAATTGTTGACGGTCGCCACCACTTGTTCGTTTCTTGTTTTGACAGGAATTTGATTGAGTCATATATCAGACGAAGAGTCGAATCTATATATGGGCGGGACTGGAATGAGGTTGCTCTCAAAGTAAGCCGTTTAGGAAAATGGGAGTTTGAAGACTACAGTCATTAATGCTTCTGCTCTTCGGTAAAATTAATTTATTTTCTGCAAATACTTCGCCCAATTGACGGTTTTTCCACGAGGTGACTCTCTTTTGGCAATGCTAAATGAATTGTCAATAAACTATATATGATTAAGAGGCTCGAGCTTAAATAGAAAAGCTACCAGACCCTGATAGATTATTAGCCGAAAATGCGAAGAGTATGAAATTTTTGTCTAAACCTCGGATCTTCCCATTGTTCTTCTAAGGTTGGATATGGTAATGGGCCTGTCGTATGGAATGGGTGAGGCGGGTAGAGGTATGGCTGGCGACGATCCGAGTGACTTCGCCGATCATTGCGGTGGCTTCGGGGATCTCACGTTGGTCGATCAGGGCGAGGACGTACTCCAGTTGCAGAATGCCTCGTTCCCGGACCGAGTCCGGTCCCATCGCGGCCAGGCGGCGCTGTGCCTCGGAGATGGCCAGGTCGGGTCGCTTGAGTTCGATGAGGCAAAACGTCCGGTAGGACGCGACGCGCTTTGGGGTGAGCCAGAGCAGGTGCCGCAGGTCTGATTCGCCCTAGCTCTTGTCGGCGAGGTCAGTGGCGCGGTCCAGGAGATGGAGAGCGCGCGGGTCACACTTGGTGCTGGTGATCGCCCGAGCGGCCTGGATGGCGGTCGCCGACTGCTGGAGGTGGTCGCTATTCTCTTTCGCCCAGCCTTCGGCGGCGAAGGCGTGATCCAGTGCGACGGTGGGTTTCTTCTGATACAGCGCCATGTGGGCGAGCAGGCCGTGCAGGTGCGCCAGGAGGGCGGGGGAACGGAGTTCGTGGGCGGCGGCCAGGCCCTCGGTGTAGCGGCGGGTCGCGCCGTCGTAGTCGAGCAGGTCGAAGCGGCTCCAGCCGGTGAGGTGGGACAGGCTCCAGTACAGGCGCAGCAGGCGGGTGCGCAACGCGGGGGTGAGGGTGGCGTGGCGGAGCAGGTCGTCGACGAGGGCGCGTTTGGCCTCGGCTACGGGCAGGACCTTGGCGGGGCCGAGTTCTTCGTCCAGCGCCCATAGGCGGGCGGTCAGGCGTTCCAGCAAGTCGAGGGCGCTGTTGTCGACGGCATTCTGTCGGCGAGCGAGGATGGCGAGGCGGTCGCGGTCATCCTGGGGCAGGTGGCGCAGCAGGGGCAGGGCGGGGGCGCCGCCGAGGAACAGGGCGAGTTCGAAGAGCAGGTCGCGGCGTTTGATGTCGGCCTCCTCGGCGGTGAGGGCGCGCAGCAGTCCGGTGCAGTCCGCCGCACCCGCCAACGAACCACCGGAAGCGCCTGCGAGCGGGCCGCCGGCGAAACGCGCGGGCGGGACGCCCGGGGAGCCGGGGAGGAGGCCGGGGGCGGTGGGCGGCTGCGGGTTCATGCTGGCACGCTCACCGGGGCCGGACGCCAGAGGCCAGGGGGCGAGGGCTTCGTTACACGGGGATAGGTGGGTGGTGGTGTCGGGGCCGTCGGAGGTCGTGGTCGGCTGCGGGTGAGCCGGTTGGGCGAGCCCCCACGGGGTCTGAGCGAGGCCCGGTGGAGCCGCCCGATCCATGCCTGGCAGGGGAGCCGTCCCACCAAGGTCCGACAGGACGGGCGCCTCGGGAGAGGGGCGGTGATGGGCGTCGAGGTGGCGGTGGTCGGCGCGGTCGAGCAGGTCGCGGTCGCGGACACGGTAGGTGGCGTAGGCATCCTCGGTGACCAGGCAGCGGGCAGTGGTCTGGTAGAGGCGGGCGAGGATGGCCAGGATGCGGGCCGGTGGGCGGCGGCCGGCGGCGGGCCAGGACTCGTAGTCGTAGAGCCGTGCTTCGCGCAGGCAGGCCGTACCGGCGGGGTCGAGGTCGTTGTGGGCGGCGGCCACGTCGGCGGCGGTGCGGCCATGGGCATAGCGGTACAGCCGCAAGGGGCTGACGTCGTGGTCTAGGGCCAGGACATCGGCGATCTGGTCGAAGCTGAAGGAGCGGGCGCGCAGCGCGGTGCCGCGTCGTCGGCAGTCGAGCAGGATCCGGTAGCCCTCGCCTGACATAGTTCGCCTCCTTCACCGGGCCGTACGGAAATCGTAAATGATCCGTCACTTTATGTGACGGGCGTGCGAGGAGGTGGGGATGCGCGGGCGGTCGGCGCGGTGTCGGCGCAGGTCGGCGGGGTGCCCGGGTGGGGTGGTCTGGCGGGTGCGGATGGGGATCGGCGCGGCGGGCGGTTCGCGTCACCGTGTGCGGGACGGTTCTTCGCACGCACCCGAGGACACGCACCAGAGGAGACGACATGACCGCTGCCCCCGACGAGGCGAGCCCCGCCCCCGACGAAGACGCCCCCGCCCTCGGCGCGGCCGCTGTTTTCGAGGAGAGGGCCCACGCTCCCGACGGGACGGCCCCCGCCACCGGCGGTCTGGTTGCCCCACTCCGGGAGGGTGAGGTGGCCTCCGTTCCTGGAGGTACGGTCGTCACGTCCCGGGGGACGGCATCTGCCTGCGGGGAGGTGGCGCCGATGCTGGTGGACGCCATGGTGGAGCTGTGGCCCGGTGGCATGACCTACCGGCGGACCTTCCCCGGCCACGCCGACCAGATCCCGTCGGCCCGCCGCTTCGTCCGCTTCCTGCTGGAGGGCTCTCCCCGCCGCGACGACGCCGAGCAGATCGTCGCCGAACTGGCCGCCAACGCCGTCGCGCACACCGCCAGCGGGCAGCCGCACGGCACCTTCATCGTGGAGGTGGCCCGCAGGATCTCCGCGATCAGGGTGTCACCGTCTACGACTGCGGCTGGGGAGCGACCCCGAGGTTCACTCGGCGCCGCGGCGCCGATCCGCTCGCCGAGGACGGCCGGGGCCTGGCACTGGTCGCCGGCCTGGCCGTACGGGTCGGTGTGCGGGGGACACAGGCGGTGGGCCACGCGGTCTGGGCCGAACTGCCCCCGCGGTGAGCGCCACGAAACCGTACGGGGTTCCACAACCGATCCGGACCAAGATCGGCAGGTCCCTTGGTGATCAATTGACTGCCCCGAGTGGCGGCGTCCCGACACTGTCAGGGAGGGAACGCCACCGCGTTCCCGGTGGATCTCTTGAGGGGCGGGAAACGGTGAACGCGCAGGGTGCGCTGGTGACGACGCCGGCCGTACGGGCCGCGTGGCGGCTTCGCGACGAGCTGGCGGGCAGGGGCGTCCTGGGCGACGTTCACGGCGGGTACGGCCTGGCGCTGGTGCTGCTCTGGGCCGACCTGGTGGTCTGGACGGACGGCGCGGTCTACCGGTGGTGGACCGGCCGTACGTCACCGAAGACCGGCCGCCGCCTCTACATGGTGTACGGCGTGCACGACCTGGCCGTCACCGTCCGCGGGATCATGCTGCGCTGCGCGGACCTCTACGAGAGCGGGGGAGTGCCGGTGCGGTGAGAGGGGTGCGGGCCGTTGCTGCGCCCGATCTCTCCTGCTGCATCGGCCTTTTCGACATTTGTGAGAAATTACGGCTTTGTTCATGCATGGGGTGCGCTGCGGGGGGCAGAGGCTCGGGCGAGGGGATGTGAGGAGACGGGCCGCCCTCCCGCCGGGCCAGCGGGATGGCGGCCCTCGCCGTTACCTGACCATTCCGGCGACCAGGTTGCGCAGCTCGATGTGACCGGCCTTGACCTCGGCCACGTCGCCCTCGACGCGCTTCATGGAGGATTCGAGGTTGCCGGCGGACCGCTTGACCGCCCCGAGATCCCCTTGAATCTCCTTGAGCTCCTCCTTCACCCCTCCGAGTTCGTTTCGGAGCCCTCCCACTTCGCTCCGGACTGCTCCGATCTCACCCCGGAGGCTTCTGGCCTCGGTGTAGAGATCCTTCCGGAGTTCTCTGACCTCGGCGTGAAGTTCCTCCCGGAGACCTCCGACCTCGGCCCGGAGTCCCTCTTGATCCTTCCGGAGTTCCTCCTGGCCCTTCCTGAGTTCCTCCTGACCCTTCTGGAGGTCGCCGAGGGCCGCGAGGATCGCCACCGACACCTTCGACTGCTCCAGGGACCAGGTGCGCAGGTCGGCGACATCCCGCTCCAGGAGCGAGATCCGTGCTTCCGTATTCGTGCTCAACGCGTCCTTCTCCTCGTTGTCACGCGCGATAGGGGGAATCGCCTGACGTGGAGGGCGTCCAGGCGGGACCAGCTTACGCACGGTGAGCGGCGTGTCGCCGGAGGTTTCCGCCGGAGTCGTCCGCGGTCGTCGTCGTGGGATGGCGGAGCTTCCTCCGGGTGGAAAAGAACCACCCCGGATGGCCTCCAGGGTGGCGTCGGCGTGGGTCAGGAGACCTTGGAAGGAGCGGCGGTCCAGGTGTTGCAGGCGCCCGGGCTCTCCTGGGTGAAGCCGCGGTTCAGCCAGTGGGCGACGTTCCGGGCCTTGCCGTGGCTGACGGTGTCGTAGGCGTAGCTGACGACGTAGCGGAGGTCGGACTCGCTGCGGCCGAGGTCGCGCCAGATGCTGCCGATGAAGGCGCCGCCGAGGCACTCGGCCTGGAGTTCGATCTTCCGGATGTCGGCGAGGAGGGCCTTCTTGGTCCGGTACTTCCGGTGGTCGAGGGCGCCCGTCATACCGGAGAGCCGCTGCACGTGGTGGCCGTACTCGTGGGCGACGACCTCCAGCAGGAACAGCTCGGTCGACTCCGACAGGATGGACGGGTTCAGCAGGAAGGTGATCTTCTTGGTCTTCGCGCAGTAGACCGCCTGGGCGCCCTTCGGGAACGGTCCACAGCCGGTCGGGTAGCCGAGCCTGGAAGTGGTCTGGAAACCGGGCTTGGAGAAGGGCAGCTTGGCCTTGGCGAACTGCCTGCCCCAGGTGTCGTTGAGGCACTCGACCACGAACTCCAGGTAGACCCGGGAGGAGTCGAGGTCGTCCGCCTTGACGGGCTGCTCCTGGCAGGAGGTGACGTCGAGGGTGCCGGTCTTGTAGATCGGGTTGCTGGTCAGGGTCTTGGTGCCCGTGGGCGCGGGGGCCGCCTCCTGCCCGGCGACGCCCGCGGCGGCCGTGCCGGTGAACAACAGGCCCGCGAACACGCCCGAGAGCAGGGTGATGAGGGGGGTACGCATGATCATGAACCCTATAGAGGCATAAAGCGAGGGTAAAGCGGATTGGGAATGTCCGCGCGGCGGCCTTCACCCCGGAATGGTGATCTCCGCCCCCGGGGAACGGCGGGCCGTACCCGGAGACCGCGGACCCGTACTCCGGAAGGGGCGTGTCCCGCGTCGCCCGGAAGACCACGCCCGGGAAAGACACGCGGGAAAGACACGCGGGAAAGACGCGCGGGAAAGCGGGAAAGACGCGCCCGGGAAAGGGCGCGCGGCCGTACCCCTTTCCCCAAGGGGTACGGCCGCGCGGTGAGGAGGGGTGGGAAAGGCTCAGGCGACCCGGGCGCTGGAGGCGGTCCAGGTGTTGCAGGACGACGGCGAGCCGGAGTTGAAGCCGCGGTTCAGCCAGTAGGCCTGGCTGCGGCCCTTGCCGTGGTCGTTGGTCGGCCAGACCTTCTGGCCGTTCTGGACGGTCCAGCGGATCATCGCGTCCCAGTGGTCCTGCGGGACCGGCAGGTCGTCGGAGATCTGGCGGAGGAACGCCGCGCCCATGCAGTCGGCCTGCAGCTCCAGGCGGCGGGAGTAGGCGAGCTTGGTGGAGGTGCCGGCCCGCCAGACGGTCTGGCCGTAGTAGCCCATGATCCCGGCGAGCTGCTGCACGTGGTGAGCGTACTCGTGGGCCATGAACTGCGCGTTGTTGGGCGCGTACGGCTGCTTCAGCACCGACCGGAACACGCCGATGTAGATGGTGCGGTTGCTGGAGCAGTAGTAGCCGCCGGCGCCGCCCGGCCACCTGCCGCAGGGGCTTCCCACCTTGGTGGTGGTGAAGCGGAGCCTGGGCTGGGCGAAGGACAGGCCGGCCTTGCGGAACTGGGTCTTCCACGCCAGGTTCAGGCAGCGGTTCACCCTGGTCATGAAGGCCCGGTAGGAGGCGGCGCTGCCCGCGCGGATCTCCCCGGCGGCGCAGGTGACGTTGGGGAGCAGACCGGTGCGGTAGAGGGGGTTGGCGGTCGCGGCGGTACGGCCGCGCGGGGGAGCCTTCACCGTGGCGGCGGCGGTGGTCGCCGTGGTGGCGGCGGCCCCGGCGGCGGGAGCGGTGACGGTGGCGGCCTCGGCGGTGCCGGTGGCCATGACCAGGCCGAACGCCAGGGGAGCGACCACCAGTGACGAGAGTTGTCTGAAGGGGAAAGTGCTCATGGTGAGGCAAAGGCTAGTCCAACTGTGTACAAAACATGCGGAAACCCCACGCTGAACGTGCAGAATCCGCTGTCTTGGAGGCACGGGCCGTCGCGCGAACTAGACTCGTCCCAGATGCTGACTGGACAGAGGGGATGATTCCGTGAGTGAGCGGACCGGGCGGCCTGGCAGTCTTCTGGAAACGGTCAAGGGACCGGGAGACCTGAAGCTGCTGCGGGCAGAGGAGCTGCCGCGGCTCGCCGCCGAGATCCGCGACCTGCTGGTCAGCTCCACGGCGCGTATCGGCGGCCACCTGGGCCCCAACCTGGGGGTCGTCGAGCTGACGATCGCCCTGCACCGGGTGTTCGACTCGCCGCGTGACACCCTCCTGTGGGACACCGGCCACCAGGCGTACGTCCACAAGATGCTCACCGGCCGCGCCGACCGGTTCGACACGCTCCGCCAGGAGGGCGGCCTGTCGGGTTACCCGAGCCAGGCCGAGTCCGAGCACGACGTCATCGAGAACTCCCACGCCTCCACCGCGCTGTCGTACGCCGACGGTCTGGCCAAGGCGTTCAAGCTGCGCCGCGAGGCCGACCGCACGGTCGTCGCGGTGATCGGCGACGGGGCGCTCACCGGCGGCATGGCCTGGGAGGCGCTCAACAACATCGCGGCGAGCAGGGACCTGCCGCTGATCATCGTGGTCAACGACAACGGCCGCTCCTACTCGCCGACGATCGGCGGCCTCGCCTCCCACCTGGCCTCGCTGCGCGCCACCCAGCGCTATGAGGACGTGCTCGACTTCGTCAAGGACAACCTGACGAAGGTGCCGCTCGTCGGCCCGCCGGTCTACGACGCGCTGCACGGGGTGAAGAAGGGGCTCAAGGACGTCCTGGCCCCGCAGGTGATGTTCGAGGACCTCGGCCTGAAGTACATCGGGCTGGTCGACGGCCACGACGAGCAGGCGGTGGAGGCCGCGCTGCGCAAGGCCCGGGGCTTCCGCCGCCCGGTCATCGTGCACGTGCTCACCAAGAAGGGCTTCGGCTACTCCTTCGCCGAGAACCACGGCGAGGACTGCTTCCACTCGCCCGGCGTCTTCGACCCGCTGACCGGCGAGGAGAAGCCCAAGCCGCACGGCTGGACCAACGTCTTCAGCCAGGAGATCGTACGGCTGGGCGCCGAACGCAAGGACCTCGTGGCGATCACCGCGGCGATGCTCGGCCCGACCGGGCTGGCCCCGTTCGCGGAGGCGTTCCCCGACCGCCTGTACGACGTCGGCATCGCCGAGCAGCACGCGCTGACCAGCGCCGCAGGCCTGGCGCTGGGCGGCCTGCACCCGGTGGTGGCGGTCTACGCGACGTTCCTCAACCGGGCCTTCGACCAGCTGCTGATGGACGTCGCCCTGCACCGGCTGCCGGTCACGGTCGTCCTGGACCGGGCGGGCGTCACCGGCGACGACGGCGCCAGCCACAACGGCATGTGGGACCTGTCGATCCTGCAGGTCGTCCCGGGCCTGTCCATCGCCGTGCCGCGTGACGAGCCGCGGCTGCGCGAGCTGCTGGCCGAGGCGGTGGCCGTCGACGACGGCCCCACCGTCGTGCGCTACCCCAAGGGCCCGGTGCCCGGCGAGGTCGAGGCGATCGGCAGGCTCGGCACGATGGACGTGCTGCGCGCGGGCGGCCCCGGCCTGCCCGTGGAGGACACGGCGCCTTCCCCGGCGGAAGGCGGCCCGGCGGCCGGCGGGCTCGACGTGCTGTTCGTGTCGGTCGGCCCGATGGCCGAGACCTGCCTGGAGGCCGCCGCGCTGCTGGACGCGCAGGGGATCTCCGCCACCGTGGTCGACCCCCGCTGGGTCAAGCCGCTGGACGAGACGCTGGTGGCCGCCGCCGCGGCGCACCGGCTGGTCGTCGTGGTCGAGGACAACGGCAGGGTCGGCGGTGTGGGCGACGCGGTCGCCCGCCTGCTGCGCGACGCCGACGTCGACGTCCCGGTCCGCACCTACGGCGTCCCGCAGCGATTCCTGGACCACGCCAAGCGGGCGAAGATCCTCAGCGATATCGGGCTGACCTCCCAGGACATCGCCAGGGAGGTCACCGAGGCGGTGGCGCGGCGGACGCCGGCGCTGGAGAGCGACCCGGCGCGCTGACCGCGGCGGGCCCCACACGACGGACTCTGTCGCGGGCCGGTCCCGCGCGCCGGACTCCGTCGCGGGCCGGCCCGACACGCCGTCTCGGCCCGGCACGCCGTTTCGGTGCGGACGTCGGCGGCCGGAGACTTTTCCGGGGAGAACCCGTATCGCGACCGTTCAGGAGTTGATCCTATGGGCATGACCTGACCCATGGGGCGCAGCGGCTCCGGACGGTCAAGGGGGATTCCGTGGGCGTTTTCCGCGTCAAGTCGGTAGAGCAGTCGATCGAGGACACCGAGGCGCCGGAGCACCGGTTGCGCAAGGACCTGTCCGCGCTGGACCTGACGGTCTTCGGCATCGGCGTCATCATCGGCACCGGCATCTTCGTGCTCACCGGCCGGGTCGCCAGGGACCTGGCCGGGCCGTCGGTGGCCCTGTCGTTCGTGGGAGCCGGCATCGTCTGCGCGCTCGCCGCGCTGTGCTACGCCGAGTTCGCCTCCACCGTCCCGGTCGCCGGATCGGCCTACACCTTCGCCTTCGCCACGCTCGGCGAGTTCCCCGCCTGGATCATCGGCTGGGATCTGACGCTGGAGCTCATGCTCGCCGCCGCGGTCGTCGCCGTCGGCTGGTCGGGCTACCTGACGTCGCTGCTGGAGTCGGCCGGGATGTCCCTGCCCACCGCGATAGCCGGGGAGGGCGCGGCCTTCAACCTGCCCGCGGCGCTGATCGTGCTGGTCCTGACCGGGATCCTGGTCGCGGGCGTCAAGCTCTCGTCCCGGTTCAACCTGGTCGTCGTCGCCATCAAGGTCACCGTGGTGCTGCTGGTCATCGTGGCCGGGTTGTTCTTCGTCAAGGGGGCCAACTACACCCCGTTCATCCCGCCGGCCAAGCAGACCCCCGCGGTGGAGGGGCTGGCGGCGCCGCTGATCCAGGTGGTGTTCGGCATCAGCCCGGTCGCCTTCGGCGTGATGGGCATCTTCAGCGCCGCCGCGATCGTGTTCTTCGCCTACATCGGCTTCGACGTGGTCGCCACCGCCGCCGAGGAGACCCGCAACCCGCAGCGTGACCTGCCCATCGGCATCATCGGCTCGCTCGTCATCTGCACCGTCCTGTACGTCGCGGTCTCCCTGGTCGTCGTCGGGATGGAGCCCTACTCGCGGCTCAGTGAGGCGGCGCCGCTGGCCGACGCGTTCAAGGCGGTCGGCCAGACGTGGGCGGCCACGCTCATCAGCATCGGCGCGCTGGCCGGGCTCACCACGGTCGTGATGATCCTCATGCTGGGGCAGTCGCGGGTGACGTTCGCGATGTCCCGCGACAACCTGCTGCCCGGGTGGTTCGCCAGGGTCCACCCGAAGTTCGGCACGCCGTACCGGATCACGATCCTGATGGGTTGCGTGGTCGCGCTGCTGGCCGGGCTGGTGCCGCTGTCGGCGATCGCCGAGCTGGTCAACATCGGCACGCTGTTCGCGTTCGTCATCGTCTCGATCGCGGTCGTCATCCTCCGCCGCACCCGGCCGGACCTGCCGCGCTCCTTCCGCACCCCGCTGGTGCCGTTCGTGCCGATCCTGTCGGTGCTGGCCTGCCTGTACCTGATGCTGAACCTGCCGGTGGAGACCTGGATCCGGTTCGTGGTGTGGATGATCCTCGGCGTCGTCGTCTACGCCGTGTACGGCTACCGCCACAGCCGGGTGGCGGGCCGCGAGGTGGGCGCCGGGAAGACGGGCCGCTGAAAGACGGCCTCCAGCGGCGGGACGGGCTCCGGAAGCGGGACGGGCTTCAGAAGCGGAACAGCGGGCCGGTGAGGGCCGTCATCTCGCAGCCGTTGTCGTAGGTCCGGGTGAACCGGACGGGCCTGCCCGCCCAGGTGCCGAACGCGCCGACGGTGTGCGGGTCGTACTCCGGCGGGCAGATCATGTCGATGTCGTAGGCGAGCCTCGGCAGGTCGCCGTCCACCTGGCGCAGCAGTCCGCAGGCCGTGGCCGGGTCCGGGTGGCTGCCGCCGTCCCCGGCGTCGCCGCACCGCAGCACGACGCTCTTGGCCGGGCCGCCGGCGACCGAGAGGGTGAGCGTGAGGGGCGGGCCGGCTCCGGGCGCGGCGGTGTCCGAGGCGGGGGAGGAGCCGCCGAGGGCGGCGGCGAGGTCGTCCGAGACGCTGGAGGGGCCGTCCGGGACGGATGACTCGGCGGCGTGCGACACGACGGCGAGGGCGAACACCACGACCGCAGAAGCGATCTTGACGTTTCTCATGGCGGGGATGTTCCCCGTGTCGGGTAAGGACCCTGCCGGGATATGGCCAAGGATCTTCCCACTCGCCCTTCACGGGCCGGGAGATCTGCCTGGCCTTTCCCCTGAAAGGCATACAGGAGGGCCCGAAAAGGGCGCGGCATGAAGCGGGCCGCGCCGCGCTCCGGAGAGCGCCGCGCGGCCCGCACGCGGGTCAGGCCGGGAGCGACGCCACGCCCGGCGGCAGGAACCGCGGCTGGGCGATGCCCGTGCGGTCCAGGTACGGCGTGATGCCGCCCAGGTGGAACGGCCAGCCGGCGCCCAGGATCATGCACAGGTCGATGTCCTGCGGCGCGGCCACCACGCCCTCGTCGAGCATGATGCGGATCTCCTGCTCCAGGGCGCGCAGCGCGCGCAGCCGCACCTCCTCCGCGGTGGACGGGGAGGTGCCGCCCGCGAAGAAGGCGACCGCCTCGGGGTCGAGCGTGAAGTCGGGCTTGAAGACGCCCGGCTTGCCCGCCGCCACCAGCCGGGCGAGGTTCTCCGACACGCCGAAGCGGTCGGGGAACGCCTGGTGCATGGTCTCGGCGACGTGCAGCGCGACGGCCGGGCCGACGAGCTGGAGCAGCGCGAACGGGCTCATCGGCAGGCCGAGGCCGTCCAGCGCGTGGTCGGCGGTCTCCAGCGGGGTGCCCTCGTCCACCGCGCCGATGACCTCGCCCATGAAGCGGGTCAGGATGCGGTTGACGACGAACGCGGGCGCGTCTTTGACCAGCACCGACGACTTCTTCAGCGTCCTGCCCACGGCGAAGGCGGTGGCCAGCGTCGCGTCGTCGGTCCTCTCGCCGCGGATGATCTCCAGCAGCGGCATCACGGCGACCGGGTTGAAGAAGTGGAAGCCCACCACCCGCTCGGGGTGCTCCAGCTTGGCGGCCATCTCGGTCAGCGACAGCGAGGAGGTGTTGGTGGCCAGCACGCACTCGGCGGAGACGACCTGCTCCACCTCGGCGAACACCTGCTGCTTGACCTTCATGTCCTCGAAGACCGCCTCGATGACGAAGTCGGCGTCGGCGAACGCGTCCTTGGTCAGCGAGCCCGTCACCAGGCCCTTGAGCCGGTTGGCCTGGTCGGCGGAGACGCGGCCCTTGCCGAACAGCTTGTCGATCTCGCCGTGGACGTAGCCGACGCCCTTGTCGAGGCGCGCCTGGTCGAGGTCGGTCAGCACGACCGGGACCTCCAGACGGCGGGCGAACAGCAGCGCCATCTGCGAGGCCATCAGGCCCGCGCCGACGACGCCGACCTTGGTGACCTTGCGGGCCAGCGCCTTGTCCGGGGCCCCGGCGGGCCGCTTGGCGCGGCGCTGCACCAGGTCGAAGGAGTACAGGCCGGCGCGCAGCTCGTCGCTCATGAGGAGGTCGGCCAGGGCCTCGTCCTCGGCGGTGAAGCCCTCGTCGCGGGAGGCGGTGCGGGCCAGCTCGACCAGCTCCAGCGCCCGGTAGGGGGCGGGGGAGGCGCCGCGCAGCTTCATGTCGACGAGGAAACGGGCGTCGGCGATCGGCTTGGCCCAGTCCTCGGCGGTGTGGTCGGTCCGCGCGACGGTCACCTCGCCGCGCAGCACCTTGGCCGCCCAGCGCAGCGACTCCTCCAGGAAGTCGGCGGGCTCGAACATCGCGTCGGCGATGCCGGCGGCGAAGGCGTCCCGGCCCTTGATCATCCGGTTCTGCGACAGCGGGTTCTCGATGATCAGCTTCAGCGCCGCGGCCGGGCCGATCAGGCGGGGCAGGAGCTGGGTGCCGCCCCAGCCGGGCACCAGGCCGAGGAAGCACTCGGGCAGGGCGACCGCGGGCACGCCGGAGGAGATCGTCCGGTAGGCGCAGTGCAGGGCGATCTCCAGGCCGCCGCCCATGGCCGCGCCGTTGACGAACGCGAACGACGGCACGCTCAGCTCGCCCAGGCGGCGGAACACCCGGTGCCCGAGCCGGCCGATCTCCAGCGCCTGGTCGCGGCCGGCGACCAGCGCGGCGCCCTTGAGGTCGGCGCCGACGGCGAAGATGAACGGCTTGCCGGTGACGCCCACGGCCGCGAGGTCGGTGCGGGCCTCGATCGCGTCGAGGGCCTCGGCCAGGGAGGTGAGGCCGGCCGGGCCGAACGTGGAGGGCTTGGTGTGGTCGAAGCCGTTGTCCAGCGTGATCAGCGCCATGGTGCCGGCGCCGTCGGGCAGCTCCACGTCGCGGACGATGGCGCGGGTGACGACCTCGTCGCTGAAGATTTCCCTGATGTCCGTCACTTCGCACCTTCCCAGGCGAGGTTCTCCCAGATGACCGTTCCGCCCATGCCCATGCCGACGCACATCGTGGTGACGCCGTACCGGACGTCGGGGCGCTCGCCGAACTCGCGGGCGAGCTGCGTCATCAGCCGCACGCCCGAGGAGGCCAGCGGGTGGCCGAAGGCGATGGCGCCGCCATAGGGGTTGACCCGGGCGTCGTCGTCGGCGATGCCGAAGTGCTCCAGGAACGCCAGCACCTGTACGGCGAAGGCCTCGTTGATCTCGAAGAGCCCGATGTCGGAGATCGACAGCCCGGCCAGGCGCAGCGCCCGCTCGGTGGACGGGATCGGGCCGACGCCCATGACCTCGGGGTCCACGCCGGCGAAGGCGTAGGAGACCAGCCGCATCTTGGGAGTGAGGCCCAGCTCGGCGGCGGTGTCGGCGGCGGCCACGATGCAGCCGGTCGCGCCGTCGTTGATGCCGGAGGCGTTGCCCGCGGTGACCCGGCCGTGCGGGCGGAACGGGGTCTTCAGCGCCGCCAGGCCCTCCATGGTGGTGCCGGGGCGGGGCGCCTCGTCGGCGGTGGCCAGGCCCCAGCCCTTCTCGGCGGTCCGGACGGCGACCGGCACGAGGTCGGGCTGGATCCTGCCGTCGGCGTAGGCCTTGGCGACCTTCTCCTGGGAGGCGACGGCGAAGGCGTCGGCGCGCTCCTTCGAGATGTTCGGGTAGCGGTCGTGCAGGTTCTCCGCGGTCATGCCCATGACCAGGGCGGAGCCGTCCACGAGCTTCTCGGACAGGAACCGCGGGTTG
Source organism: Streptosporangium sandarakinum (assembly GCF_050942225.1). Lineage (NCBI taxonomy): Bacteria > Bacillati > Actinomycetota > Actinomycetes > Streptosporangiales > Streptosporangiaceae > Streptosporangium > Streptosporangium sandarakinum. The sequence continues at coordinate 5,796,721 of NZ_CP192034.1, read as the reverse complement.
GGGTCGACGCCCTCGCCCATCGGGTGACGTCCCATGTGCTCGACGCCCCCGGCGATGGCGACGTCGTAGGCGCCGAAGGCGATGCCGCCGGCGACGTTGGTCACCGCGGTCATCGCGCCGGCGCACATGCGGTCGATCGCGTAACCGGGGACGCTCTTGGGCAGTCCGGCCAGCACGGCGGCGGACCGGCCGATGGTCAGTCCCTGGTCGCCGATCTGTGTGGTGGCGGCGATGGCCACCTCGTCGACCCGCTCGGGCGGCAGGTTCGGGTTGCGCCGGATCAGCTCACGGATGACGCGGACGACCAGGTCGTCGGCGCGCGTCTCGGCATACAGGCCTTTGGGGCCCGACCTGCCGAACGGCGTGCGCACACCGTCGACGAATACGACGTCACGAGACGAAGGCACGGGTTCGCTCCTCGTTGCTGGGTAGCTTCACCCCCCATGCTACTCGCGGGTAACAACATCTCACACGACCCGCCCCCTCCGCCACGCGCGAGGGCCGGAAAGGCGGGCGGACCAGGCGTACGAGGCGCCCCGGGCGGTGCTCCCGCGCCACCGGGAACCGGGGGCGAGCGGGGACCGGCGAGGGCCGGACGCGCGCGGGCGGGGTGCGGGGAGGCGGCATCTGCGGCAGACTGGGAAATCGTTTTCCTGGAGGTCGCCATGGTCACTCTCGAAGATGTCGCCCGGCAGGCCGGCGTGTCGCTCGCCACGGCCTCGCGGGTGCTCAACGGCAGCACCCGCCAGGTGGGGGCGTCGCTGCGGGCCAAGGTCGAACTGGCCGCCCACCAGCTCGGATACCGCACCAACGTGGCGGCCCAGACCCTGGCCAGGGGCGCCAGCAACGTGATCGGCCTCGTCGTCCACGACCTCACCGACCCCTACTTCGCCGCGCTCGCCGACGGCGCCATGCGGGTGGCCGAGAGCCACGAGTTCATGGTCATGGTGGGCACCACGCACCGCGACCCCGAACGGGAGATCGCCTACGTCTCCACCCTGAACGCCCAGCGGGTCCGCGCCGTGCTGCTCACCGGGTCCAGGGTCGACGACGCCGGCCTGACCCGCAGGATGCGTCAGGAGCTCGACCGCTACCTGCAGACCGGCGGCCGGGTGGCCTGCGTCGGCCAGGAGGCGCTGGGCGTCGACACCGTGGTGCCGGGCAACCGCGAGGGCGCCGCCGGGCTGGCCCGGGCCCTCGCCGATCTGGGGCACCGCCGCTTCGCCGTGCTCGCCGGGCCCGAGCGGCTGCTCACCGCCCGGGACCGGCTGGAGGGGTTCGCCGGGGCGCTCGCCGAGCTGGGCCTGCCCGCCCCGCAGGTCGTCCACGGCTCCTTCGACCGCGACGGCGGCCACACCGCGGCGGCCGAGGTCTCCGACGCCACCTGCGTGTTCGCGGTCAACGACGTGATGGCGGTGGGCGCGCTGGCGTCCTTCCGGGACCGGGGGGTCGGCGTGCCCGGCGACGTGTCGGTGGCCGGGTTCGACGACATCTCCACCCTGCGGGACCTGGTCCCGCAGCTGACCACCGTACGGCTGCCGCTGGCGGACATGGGGGCACGGGCGATGGAGCTGGCCCTCACCCCGCCGGGGGACGGCGCGGACGCCGAGCCCCGGATCGAGGCCGTGGCCGGCGAGGTCGTCCTCCGTGAGAGCACCCGCCGCCTCGGCTGAGCCGGCCCACTCCGGCCCGGAGCACCGCGCGCCCCCGGCCGCCGGCCGTTCCCGCGGGCCTTCCCGCGCACGGACGGCGGAACAGGCCGGACGACCTCCCGGCCGTCCGGCCGCCTCCGGGGCCGGGTCTCAGTCCTCGATCAGCTCGGCGAACCTCGCCTTCACCCGGGCCAGGACCTCGTCGGGGTCGGCGGCCCACACGTCGGCGTTGAAGATCTCCACCTCGATGTCCCCGGTGTAGCCCGCCTCGGCCACCGCCCGGGTCAGCGGCGCGAAGTCGATCACCCCGTCGCCCATCACGCCCCGGCCGAGCAGCACGTCGGCCGGGAGCGGGTGCAGCTGGTCGCACACCTGGTAGGAGGCGATCCGGTCGCCCGCCCGGGCGATCTGCGCCAGGACCTGCGGGTCCCACCACACGTGGAAGGTGTCGACGACCACGCCGACCCGCTCCGCCGGGTACGGCTCGGCCAGGTCGAGCGCCTGCCCGAGCGTGGACAGCACCGCCCGGTCGGCGCAGTACATCGGGTGCAGCGGCTCCAGCGCCAGCCGTACCCCCCGTTCGGCGGCGTACGGGACCAGCGCGGCCAGCGCCCCGGCGACGCGCTCCCTGGCCCCGGCGAGGTCGCGGTCCACCGCGGGGGAGGGCTCGCCGGGCGTCACGCCCGGCAGGCCGCCGACCACCATGACCAGGCACGCCGCGCCCAGAGTGGCGGCCTCGTCGATCGCCCGCCGGTTGTCGTCGAGCGCCTCCCGGTCCCCGGAGGTCAGGAAGCCGCCCCGGCACAGCGACGACACCCGCAGGCCCGCGTCGGCCACCAGTTTCACGGTCTCGTCCAGCCCCTGCGCGGCGACGTCCTGCCGCCACAGGCCGATCGCCCCGACGCCGTGCCGTACGCAGCCCTCGACGGCCTCGGCCACCGACCATCGCCTGGTGGTCCACTGGTTCAGCGACAGACGGCTCATCGCGCCGCCTCCTCTCCCGCCGCGGCCCGCGCCCGGTCCGCCCGCGTCCGTGCCCGTCCGCTCAGCATCCGTGCACCGCCAGCAGCGACCGCATCCGGTGCACGGCCATCTCCGGGTCGGCCAGCAGCCCGGCCCGGTCGGCCAGGCGGAACACCTCGGCCAGGTGCGGCAGCGAGCGCGACGCCTGGGCGCCGTTCACCATGGTGAAGGCGTCCTGGTGGCCGTTGAGCCAGGCCAGGAAGACGATGCCGGTCTTGTAGTGGTAGGTCGGCGTCTCGAAGATCTTCTGGGAGAGCGGGACCGTCGGGCCCATGATCTCGTCGTAGCGGGCGGTGTCCCCGGCGTCGAGCGCGGCCAGGGCCGCCGCGGCGGCCGGGGCGATCGCGTCGAAGATCCCCAGCAGGGCGTGGCTGCCCGAGGCGATCAGCGACGGGTAGTTGAAGTCGTCGCCGGTGTAGAGCCGCACGCCCTCCGGCAGCGCCGCGCGCAGCGCGACCTCGTGCCCGGCGTCCAGCAGCGAGACCTTGACGCCCTCGACCACCGCCGCGTGCTCGCGGATCAGCTCCAGGAACGAGGCGGTGGCCTCGGCGACGTCCCGCGAGCCCCAGTAGCCCGCCAGGTTCGGGTCGAACATCTCGCCCAGCCAGTGCAGGATCACCGGGCGGTCGGCCTGCGACAGCAGCTTGCCGTAGACCGCGTGGTAGTCCTCCGGGCCCCGCGCGATCGCGGCGAGCTGCCGGCTGGCCATCAGGATCACGCCGGCCCCGGCCTCGCGGACGGTCTCGGCCTGCTCGGTGTAGGCGGCCGTGACCTCCTCCAGGGTCGCGGCGCCCGGCGCGTGGTCGGTGCCCGCGCCGCAGGCCACCAGCTCGGCCGGGTCGCCGAGCTCCGCGGCCGCGGCGGCGCTGCGCCGGATCAGCTCGCGGGTGGCCGGCCAGTCCAGGCCCATGTTGCGCTGCGCGGTGTCCATCGCGTCGGCCACGCGCAGGCCGTACGACCACAGGTGGCGGCGGAAGCGCAGCGTGGCGTCCCAGTCGACGGCGGCGGGCGCGCCGGGGGTGTTGTCGCCGAGCGGGTCGGCCACCACGTGCGCGGCGGCGTAGACGACGCGGTTACGGGGCGGGCCGGCGGGCCGTTCCCAGGCGACCGGCTCGCGCAGGGTGTGCTCCCCGCCGGGGAGGCCGATCCGCATCACCGCTCCATCGCCAGACGGCGGCCCTCGGCGGAGGAGCGCAGGGCCAGCTCGGCGACGCGGACGCCGCGCGCGCCGGAGGCGAAGTCGTGCGGGAACGGCGCGTCCTCCAGCACGTGCCGGACGAACATCTCCCACTGGGTCTTGAAGCCGTTGTCGAACTCGGCGTTGTCCGGCACCTCCTGCCAATCGTCGCGGAACCGCGCCGTGACGGGCAGGTCGGGGTTCCAGACCGGCCTGGGGGTGGCCGCCCGGTGCTGGATCCGGCAGTTGCGCAGCCCCGCGACGGCGCTGCCGTGCGTGCCGTCCACCTGGAACTCCACCAGCTCGTCCCGGTTCACCCGGACGGTCCAGGAGGAGTTGATCTGGGCGACGACGCCGCCCTCCAGCTCGAAGACGCCGTAGGCGGCGTCGTCGGCGGTGGCGGGGTAGCTCTCACCCCGCTCGTCCACCCGCTCGGGGACGTGGGTGACGGCGTGGGCGTAGACCGACTCGATCCGGCCGAAGAGGTTCTCCAGCACGTAGGTCCAGTGCGGGAACATGTCCAGCACGATGCCGCCGCCGTCCTCGGCGCGGTAGTTCCACGACGGGCGCTGCGCGGCCTGCCAGTCTCCCTCGAAGACCCAGTAGCCGAACTCGCCGCGCACGGACAGGATCCGGCCGAAGAAGCCGCCGTCGATCAGCCGCCTGAGCTTGAGCAGGCCCGGCAGGAACAGCTTGTCCTGCACGACGCCGTTCTTGACGCCCCGGGCGGCGGCGGCCTCGGCCAGCGCCACGGCGTCGCCGTGGTTCTCGGCGGTCGGCTTCTCGGCGTAGACGTGCTTGCCGGCCTCGATCGCCGCGAGGACGGCCTTCACCCGGGCCTGGGTGACCTGGGCGTCGAAGTAGATCAGGTTGGACTCGTCGGCGAGGGCGGCGTCGAGCTCGGTGGTCCACTCCTCGATGCCGTGGTCGGCGGCCAGCTTGGCCAGCTTGTCCGGGTTGCGGCCCACCAGCACCGGCCTGAGCGTCACCCGGCCGCCGTCGGACAGCGTCACGCCGCCCTGCTCGTTGATCGCCAGGACCGAGCGGACCAGATGCTGGCGGTAGCCCATGCGGCCGGTGACGCCGTTCATCACGACGCCGATGCTTCGGTGGGACATCCTTCTCCTGCCTCCTATGGAAAGCGCTTTCCGAGTCACCGTACGGCAGCCGCCGTCTCCTCGGCAAGAATCCCCGGGGGGTTTTCCCGGTTACCCGCGGCGGGAGCCCACCCGGAAGAGCGCTCCGGGGACCGCGTGGAAGGGCACCCGGAGTACGCACGAAAGGGCGTTCCGGAGCGCGGGCGAAGGCGCTCCGGAACGCGCCCGGCCCCGGCGGGGACGCGGCGGAACCGCCGGCGGGCTCAGGAACGGGCGCCCCGGCGGTTCCGGGGCGCTCAGCCCGGCTCCTTGGCCTCCAGCTCCGTCAGGGCCTTGGCGACGGGACCGGCGGTCAGCTCGATCTGCCACTCCCGGGCGCCCAGCTCGCGCAGCCGGGACGCCACGGTCTCCTCGTCGACGACCGGGGGCGGCTCCCACGTCAGGCGGCGCACGGCGTCCGGCTGGACGAGGTTCTCCGCCGGCATGTGGTGCTCCTCGGCCAGGGAGGTCACCACGGTCCGGGCGGCGGCCAGCCGCCGGGCGGCCACGGGGTCGCGGTCCATCCACCGGTTGGCGGGCGGCGGCCCGTCGCCCGGCGTGCTCGGCTGGGGGAGCTGCGACTCCGGCAGGGTGCGGGCCCTGCCGATCGCGGCCAGCCACTCGCGCAGGTGCTTGCGGGCGCTGCGGCCGGTGAACGGGGGGATCTCGGTGAGGGCCTTGGTGGTGCGGGGCAGCTCCAGGGCCGCGGTGACGATCGCCGAATCGGGCAGCACCCGGCCCGGGGCGAGATCGGCCTCGCGGGCGAATCCGTCGCGGAGCGTCCACAGCTCCCGGACCACGGCCAGCCCGCGCAGCGAGCGGACCTTGTGGATGCCGGAGGTGCGCCGCCAGGGGTCCGAGCGCGGGGCCGGGGCCCGGTGGGCCAGGACGGCGGCGAACTCCTCCTGCGCCCACGCCAGCTTGCCGGTCGCCTTCAGCTCCTCGTACAGCACGTCGCGCAGCTCGACGAGCACCTCGACGTCGAGGGCGGCGTAGCGCAGCCAGTCCTCGGGGAGCGGCCGGGTGGACCAGTCGGCCGCGGAGTATCCCTTCTCCAGCCTGAGACCGAGGACGTTCTCCACCATCAGGCCGAGCCCGACGCGCTCGTAGCCGAGGAGCCGGCCGGCGAGCTCGGTGTCGAACAGCGCGCGCGGGCGGAAGCCCAGCTCGGCCAGGCACGGCAGGTCCTGGGAGGCGGCGTGCAGCACCACCTCGGCGTCGGCCAGCGCCGCGTCCAGCTCCGACAGGTCGGGGCAGCGGATCGGGTCGATCAGCGCGCTGCCCGCACCCGCCCGGCGCAGCTGCACCAGGTAGGCGCGGCCGCTGTAGCGGTAGCCGGAGGCCCGCTCGGCGTCCACCGCCACGGGGCCGGTGCCCGCGGCGAAGGCGCGCACGACGCGGGCGAGCTCGGCGGGGTTCTCGACGACGGGAGGTATACCCTCCCTGGGCTCAAGCAGCGGAACGATGGTTGTCTCGTCGGTCACGTTCGAAAGGACTCCGGATCTTCGCGACGGCGCTGCGGCAGGGCCGCCACGCCAGGTGGCAGGGGTGGCATGCCCGCCGCCAGGCACATCAGGTCGCACCAGGCGGCGACGTGGCCGGAGAGGTCTTCCTCCAGCGGGGACCAGGAGGCGCGCAGCTCCAGCTCCGTGGTCACCGGATCCTCGGCCTTGTTGCCGAAGCCCTCCGACACCGCCCTGGTGACGGTGCCGCCGGCCGCGGCGTAGGCGGCGCCGTGGGCGTCGAGCGACTCGGTGAGCCAGCTCCACGCGACCGGGCCCAGCAGCGGATCCTCGGTGATCTCCGGCTCCATGTCGGCCCGGACGTAGGCGACGAGCCGGAACTGGCCGTCCCAGCCGCGCTGGCCGTCGGGGTCGAAGAGCATGATGAGGCGGCCGACGGCCAGCTCGTCGTCGTCGCGGTAGACCGACGCGCCGACGGCGGCCGAGTACGGGGCCAGCCGCTGCGGGGCCGGGATGTCCTCCAGCTCGATCTCCGGTCTGACCTCCGTGGGGCGCAGCGTGGCCGCCGCCCGCCGGAAGGCGGCGGGAACGGGCGCGGCGTCACCGATGGTCATACCGGAAGCGTAGGTCGGAAGTGAGCGCATGGGGACCATTGGGGTGGGTGTAGGAGCCATCGGAAGCGATCAAGCCGACGCCGCCGGCGAGCAGGAGACGCGGGAGACCCCACCGTCGCGGGGGCCGGTGGGCCCGGACGGTCCGGAGAACGCCCGGGGCGCGAGGAGCGGCGCGTGACCGCACTCGACGCACGCCCACTCCGGGCACTCGCCGGGATCGTGGCCGTCGCGGCAGGGAGGTTGCTCGAAAACCCGGTCGCCGGCGCAGGAAGCACAGTGCTCATCGCGGTGTTCGAGTGAACGCCACGTTATGGACATCGTGGACATCGCACAGGCCTTTCGTCGGGTCGTGGTCCGACGTTGGCACGTCGCGCCGACATTTCCGCGCAACGTGCTCGGCGTGTCCCGAAAGTGGTGCCGGAATCGGTGCCGCGCGGTGACTTGACGAACATTTGGATCAGCCGGGGGCCGGGCCAGGTTCGTCGATGGGAGGAACTGTACCCGGAAACATGATCGCTTCGTGCCCCCCCGGACGGCGGACCCGGCCGCCTGGCGCTTCGGATCGGCTCTCAACTGGGGGACGAAGAACCCAAACCGGTAGAACCTTATCGTCATCACGACTTGAAAGTGCCTGGGCGTTGTTATGGATGATCTCACTGAATAACTGGTGATTTCGTCCTAGATCGCCCGTGGGTGGCCTGGGTGAGCGGACCGGGACCTGGGCATGGCACCCTGGAAGGGTGAATCCCGAGCTTGCCGACTCCCCGTTCCTGCGCGCCTGCCGCCGACGGCCCGTCCCCCACACCCCCGTGTGGTTCATGCGCCAGGCCGGCCGCTCACTGCCCGAGTACCGGGCCGTGCGCGAGGGGGTGCCGATGCTCGCCGCGTGCGCCACCCCGGACCTCATCGTGGAGATCACGATGCAGCCGGTCCGCCGCTACGGCGTGGACGCGGCCATCTTCTTCAGCGACATCGTGGTGCCGCTCAAGGCGATCGGGATCGACCTCGACATCAAGCCCGGCATCGGCCCGGTGGTGGCCGACCCGATCCGGGACGCCGCCGCGATCGAGACGCTGCGCCCCCTCGAACCCGGCGACGTCACCTACGTCACCGAGGCCGTCCGGGCGCTGACCGGCGAGCTGGGCGCCACCCCGCTCATCGGCTTCGCGGGCGCGCCGTTCACCCTGGCCTCCTACCTCATCGAGGGCGGCCCCTCCAAGAGCCACGACCGCACCAAGGCGATGATGTACGGCGAGCCGCGGCTGTGGCACGCCCTGATGGACCGGCTGACCGGGATCACCATCGGCTTCCTGCGCGTCCAGGCCGAGGCCGGGGCCTCGGCCGTCCAGCTGTTCGACTCCTGGGTGGGCGCGGTCGCCCCCGAGGACTACCGCGAGTTCGTCCTGCCCTACACCAGCCGCATCTTCGCCGCCCTGGCCGACCTGGACATCCCGCGCATCCACTTCGGGGTCGGCACCGGCGAGCTGCTCGGCCTGCTCGGCGAGGCCGGCGCCGACGTGGTCGGCGTCGACTGGCGGGTCCCGCTCGACGAGGCCGCCCGGCGCGTGGGGCCGGGCCGGGCGCTGCAGGGCAACCTCGACCCGGCGGTCCTGTTCGCCCCCTGGGAGGTCGTCGAGCGGCGAGCGGCCGACGTCCTGGCCCGCGGTGCCAAGGCCGAGGGCCACGTCTTCAACCTCGGACACGGCGTTCCGCCCGGCGCCGACCCCGGCCAGCTCGCCCGCCTCACCGACTTCGTGCACGAGACGTCCGCCCGCTGACCCGCCCCTACGGCTCCCCGGCGGCCGCCGGCTCCTCGTGCGCCGCCGGCTCCTCCTCCCGCGCCGCGGGCGGCGGGGTCGGACGGCCCGGACGGTTGCGGCGGGTACGGCGCAGCACGAACGCCACCACCAGCCACACCAGCCCGGCCGCGATCGTCCAGGGCAGCAGCACGCCCAGCACGGTCAGGCCGATCTTCAGGGCCTCGACGAAGCTCCGCCAGCCCGTCCGCAGGCCCCCGAGGAAGCCCGACGACTCGTCCTCCGGCTCGGGGACCACGACCTCGGGGCCGATCAGGTTCAGCGTCAGCGTCGCCATGCTCGTCCTGGCGGCGAGCGACCGCTGCCGGGCCTGGAGCGCCTCCAGCTCCGTCTCGCGGCTGGAGATCTCCCGCTCGATCTCCAGCACCTCACCGATCTTGTTCGCCCGCTTCAGCAGGGCGCGCAGCGAGTCCAGCGACGCCTTCGCCGACCGCACCCGGCTGTCGACGTCGGCCACCTGCTCGGTGACGTCCTTGGTGTTCTGCCGCACCGCCTCGCGGACGCCGAGTTCCTTGCCCAGGCGCTCCAGCACGCCGGGGTAGGCCGACGGCGGGATCTTGAAGACCAGGTTCGCGCTGCCCTGGTCGCCGTTGGAGGAGCCGGACCGCTCGGTGGCGAGGTAGCCGCCGGAGGCGTCGACGAGCCCGCGCGCCCGGTCCGACGCGGCGGCGACGTCCTTGACCCGGACCGTCAGCTCGGCCGTGTAGACGATCTGCCGGTCCTGCGGGACCGGGTCCACCTGCTCGGCCGGCGCTCCCGTGGCGGCCGAGCTCTTCCTCTCCGCACCGCCCCCGGACGCCGCCGAGTCGGCGTAACCCTGGTCCTGCGCGACGTCTCTGGCCACGGCGGGCGCGGCCTCACCCGACTGCGAGCTCATCTGGGCGGCCCCGCCGCCGCACGCGGTCAGCGCCAGCATCGTGGCCGCCAGCGCGACCGCCGGCCGTAAGCCGTACCGGAATCTGTTCATGTCCTGATTGACGGAGGTTCGTCCGGCGGGGTTGAGCACGCGCGGTCACGATGCCGTCTCGGTCTCCGCACCGCGCGATCACGGGGGTGGCGGATGCCGGGGCGGCCACGGAGGGGGGTACGGTCAACACCCATGGAACGCAAGCGTCACCACGTGGTGGTCGTCGGCGGGGGGATCGCGGGACTGGCCGCGGCGTGGTATCTCGGGCGAGCCGGGGACCGCGTGCGGGTGACCGTGCTCGACAGCGCCCCGAGGGTCGGCGGGAAACTCCTGGCCGCCGAGGTCGCCGGGGTTCAGACGGACGTCGGGGCCGAGGCGATGCTCGCCCGGCGGCCCGAGGGCAAGGAGCTGGCCCGGCTGGCCGGCCTGGGCGACGAACTGCGGACGCCCGGCACCACCCGGGGCGCGATCCTCACCCGCGGCACGCCCCGGCCGCTGCCCGCCGGGCAGGTCATGGGCGTCCCCTCCGACCTGGGGGCGCTGGCCAGGTCGGGCATCCTGTCGCCGGGCGGCCTCGCGCGCACGCCGCTGGACCTCGTGCTGCCGGCCACGCTCATCGACACCGACGTGTCGGTGGCCGCCTACATCCGGGCCCGGATGGGCACCGAGGTGGTCGACCGCCTGGTCGAGCCGCTGCTCGGCGGCGTCTACGCGGGCCGGGTCGAACGGCTCTCACTGGACGCGACGATGCCGAAGATCGCCATGGCGGCCCGCTCGGAGCGGTCGCTGCTCAACGCCGCCCGCCACATCGCCGCCGAGGCGCCCAAGGACGCCGGGCCCGTCTTCACCTCCCTGCGCGAGGGGATGGGCAGCCTGCCCGGGGCGGTGGCCGCCGCCTCCGGCGCGCTGGTGCGGACCGGCGTCACCGTGCGGGAGCTGCGGCGCACCGCGGACGGCTGGCGGCTGGTGACCGGGCCGGTGCCCGATCCGGAGGTCGTCGAGGCCGACGCCGTGGTCCTCGCCACCCCGGCCACCCCGACGGGCCGCCTGCTGGCGGAGGAGGCTCCGGCGGCCGCGGCCGAGCTGGCCCGGATCGAGTACGCGAGCATGGCCATCGTCAGCCTGGCCTACCCGCGCGCGGCGTTCCCCCGGATGCCCGAGGGGAGCGGCTACCTCGTCCCGGCGGTCGACCGCCGCCCGGTCAAGGCCGTCACGTTCAGCTCCGTCAAGTGGCCGCACCTGGCCGAGGCCGACCCCGATCTCGTCCTGCTGCGCTGCTCGATCGGCCGCCTGGGCGAGGAGGCGGTGCTCCAGCGCGAGGACACCGAGCTGGTGGCCCTGGCGACGGCCGAGATGGCCGAGGTCATGGGCGTGCGCGGGCTGCCGCTCGACTCCCGGGTGACCCGCTGGGGCGGCTCCCTGCCGCAGTACGAGGTGGGCCACCTCGACCGGGTCGCCCGCATCCGCGCGGCCGTCGCGGGCCAGCCCGGCCTGGCGCTGTGCGGCGCCGCCTACGACGGCGTCGGCATCCCGGCCGTCATCTCCACCGCCCGTACGGCGGCGGCCCGGATTCTGGACCACCTGGACCCCGCGGGAGAATGGCGGAAGGAAGAGTCGAAGGCCGGCTGAACGGGCGGCCGGAGACGGCCGACACGACGAACGCGACGAACACGACTAGAACGACGGAGCCCCGAGGGGCTCCCGGAGGGGTGAGGACGACGGACGGGAACCCGAGGCCCAAGGCGCGCGACCTGAACCACGTGATCCGCTACACGATGTGGTCGGTCTTCAGGTTGCGTGAGCGCTGCCCGGCGACCGGACGCGAGGGCATGGCCGAGGAGGTCGAGGCCCTCCTGGCGCAGGCGGCGGAGAAGGACGTGGTCACCCGCGGCCTGTACGACGTGGCCGGCTTCCGGGCCGACGCGGACTTCATGTTCTGGTGGCACGCGCCGACCCCGGAGGACCTGCAGGAGACCTACTCGCGCTTCCGCCGCACCGCGCTGGGGGAGCTGACCGAGCCGGTCTGGTCGGCCATGGCGCTGCACCGCCCGGCCGAGTTCAACAAGTCCCACATCCCGGCGTTCCTCGCCGAGGAGGAGCCGCGGGGATACGTCAGCGTCTACCCGTTCGTCCGCTCCCTGGAGTGGTACCTCCTGGACGACGCCGACCGGCGCCGCATGCTGGCCGAGCACGGCCGGATGGCCCGCGACTACCCCGACGTGCGGGCCAACACCGTCGCCTGCTTCTCGCTGAACGACTACGAGTGGATGCTCGCCTTCGAGGCCGACGACCTGCACCGCATCGTCGACCTGATGCGCACCCTGCGCGGCGCCGAGGCCCGCAGGCACACCCGGGTGGAGATCCCCTTCTACACCGGCATCCGCAAGCCCGTCGGCGAGCTGGTGGCGGCGCTGCCGTAGTCCCGCGCCGGACCCTCCGTACGGCCCCGCCCGGCCTGCACGTGCCCGCCGGAGACGGCCGGTCCGGGCGGCCCCGCCCAGGACCGGTCCCGGCGCGGGGACGCCCGGCGAATCCGGTGAAACGCTCGATTAGTTCCCCGGGCGTTGTCATACTCGGGGAAAACACCTGTCGATGTGAGGCCAAAGGTGAACACGGGCGCGGGTCTGGCACGGTCCACGGGGCGCGGAGGCGGGCGCCGCAGGAGAAGGTCCCGGCCGCGGGCACTGGAGATCTCGGTCGGCGCGACCGCGCTGGCGGTCGCGGTCCTGGCGCTGGGCCGCTCGATGCTCGCCGCGGACCCGCCGCCCGTCCCGGAGGCGCAGAAGCACCTCCTGGCCGCGCCGCAGCAGGGCGCCGGGGACGGCAGGGCGGTGGGCGTGCTGCCGGGCGGCAAGGCGGGCAGCGGTCGCGGGTCCGGCGACGGGGCCAAGGCGGACGGTCCGTCCAAGCACAGCGACCCGAGGGCGTTCGCCTACTTCGCGGCGCACAAGGCGACGAAGCGGGTCAAGGACATCCGCGTCGTCGGCGGCTACCTGCGGATCTACACCGACCTGCCGGACTCCGCGGACAACTCCAAGCAGGCGATCAAGCTGTGCGAGACCGGCCTCGACTATCTCGTCGGGGAGCTCGGCTCGGTGAACCCCGTCGTCTTCGTCCAGGCGAAGTTCGGCGAGAACGGCAACCCCGTCCTGGCCAACATCCTCGGCCCCGGCGACTCCGACTGCCGCGTCACCTATCCCAGGCCCGGCGGCTAGGCCCGCCCCGCGGGCCTTCGCCGTACCGGGGGTCCGCCGGGACGGGACCGGCCGGGCACCGGGCCGTTCGTACGGCGCCCGGCCCGGCGGGACCGTCAGCCGTCAGCCGTCGGCCGGCTCCAGCCGCAGCGACACGGAGTTGATGCAGTAGCGGTCGTCGGTGGGGGTGTCGTACCCCTCGCCGTGGAAGACGTGTCCGAGGTGCGAGTCGCAGGCGGCACAGCGGACCTCGACCCGGACCATGCCGAGCGAGCGGTCCTCGATGAGGGTCACCGCGTCCGACTTCGACGGCTCGTAGAAGCTCGGCCAGCCGCAGTGGCTCTCGAACTTGGTGTCGGACCGGAACAGCTCGGCGCCGCAGGCCCGGCAGCTGTAGACGCCCACGGTCTTGGTGTCGACGTACTCCCCGGTGAAGGGGCGCTCGGTGCCTGCCTGGCGGAGTACCTGATACTCCTCGGGAGAGAGCTGGGCGCGCCACTCGGCGTCGCTCTTGACCACCTTGTCCATCCCCTCAGCCTATGCGGAGGGTGTTCCCGCCGGGACAGAGCGCCCGAAATGCCAGGAAAAAAATCTTTGTGGTGAAGCATCCATTTATGTCGGTTTTTGCGTCTTAGCAGATGTGGAGGGTTCACCCTCCCGCTGAGGGGTCAGACCATCCGTCGGGCCGTCCATGGGCCAACCGGACGGCCACAGTGGCCGTCGGCCGGACGATGCGCCAGCGTTCGACCGGTGAGCGGACGGGTGGTCGCGCGGTCCGCCCTGTCGAGAGCCCGGTCCCGCCGCCGCGGTGACTCCGGGGCGGACCGCCCGACCCCCTCGCCCTCCGTACGGTCCCGGACCCGGCGTGTCCTGCGAACCGCCCGCGTCCCCTTCCCGGTTCGCGGCTCCGCGCGGAAGGTCAGCGGCGGGAGCCGACGGCGAAGGCGATGTTCACCACGATGATCCCGAACCAGACGAGGATCATCGGGCCGGCGCTCCTGTCGGCCATGGCGAAGGCGGCCGTGCTGCCGACGCCGAAGACGATGGAGACGATCGCCAGGGCCAGGCGCTGCCCGGCGTCCACGCCCGGCCGGACCGCGGGGGCCTTCGGCTTCTGCTGCGGGACACGGGCGGCGACCCGCTCCTCCACCCGCCGGTCGATCTCCTGGTCCATCTTGTCCAGGAATCCTTCGACGAGGGAGTCCTCGTACTCGGGTCCCAGCTCCCGGCGGGCCTCGACGGCGGCGCGCAGCTCGTCACCGGTGGGGGATCTCTTCTCCATGGAGCGAGATATATCGTTTATTTCGCCCGATGTCCACGAGAGCCGACGCTCACGGGAAACGGCGTCCGGGGAGTCCGACGCTCACGGGAGCCCGGCCCCGGGGGAGCCCGGCGCTCACGGGAAACGGCGCCCGGGATCGCCGCCGCTCAGCCCTCCCTGACGTAACGGGTGATCAGGAACCCCTCGTCCTCCAGGACGTGGGCCAGGCGCAGCCGGGTCAGCGAGGCCGGGCCGTCGAGGACCCGGGCGGCGTCCCCGCCGACCAGCAGCGGGCTCACCGTCAGGCACAGCTCGTCGATCAGACCTGCCGCGGCGAGCTGGGCGTTGAGCTTCGCCCCGCCCTCGCACAGCACCCGCCCCAGGCCGCGCCCGCCCAGCTCCTTGACCGCCAGGGCGAGATCCACCCGGTCCCGGCCGGCGACGATCACCTCGGCGTGCCGGGCCGCCTCGGCGCGCCGGTCGCGGGGGGCCGCCTCGCAGGTGACGACGATGGTCCGGGCGTCCGGGTCGGCCTCGGTGAACAGCGGGCCCGACAGGTCCAGCTCCAGGCTCGCGGTGACCACCGCGATCGGCGGGACGGCCGTACGGCCCGCGCGGAGCGCCGCCCACGACTTCCTGGGCCTGGCCGGTCCGTACCCCTCGGCCCGCACGGTCGCCGCCCCGGTCACGACGACGTCGGCCAGCCCGCGCAGCACCCCGAAGACCTTCCGGTCGCCCCGGCCGGACAGCCCGCCGGACGCTCCGTCCAGCCAGGTCCCGCCGTCGGCGCTGGCCACCATGTTGACCCGGAGCCACCGGTCGCCGGGGTAGGCGTAGAGCTCCGCGAGGTCGGGCTCGGCGTCGTCGGCGGGTCCGGAGGCGGGGGCGGGATGGATGAGGCGCATTCCCCTACCTTGACACACTCCCCGGACCCCGGGTCCGGCGGCGGGCCCGCGCCGTACCGTCCGCGGGGCCGGGCCGGACGGGCGGTGCCGGACGGGCCGTGCCGGCCGCGGGGTCAGTCCCGGCGGCCGCGGAGGATCCGCACCGAGCGCGAGGTCACCGTGACCTTGGCGTCGGCCGGCCAGGATTCCCCGGCCGCCTCGCCGGGCCGCTCCTCGGCGGTGTCCAGCACGGACTCCCACCGCCTGCCGTACCGCTCCCCGGGGACGGTGAACGTCATGTCCTCGTGGTGGGCGTTGACCAGCAGCAGGAACGAGTCGTCGGTGATCCGCTCGCCGCGCGGGCCCGGCTCGGTGATGGCGTCGCCGTTCAGGAAGACCGCGAGCGACTTGGCGTAGCCGGTGTGCCAGTCGGAGGCCGTCATCTCCTCGCCCGACGGGGTGAACCAGACGATGTCGCGCGTGCCGTCGTCGGCCCGGCGGCCGTGGAAGAACCGGCGCCGCTGGAAGACGGGGTGCTCGCGCCGCAGCCGCGACAGGCTCCGGACGAACTCCAGCAGGTCGCGCTCGCACCCGGCGAGCGACCAGTCGACCCAGGAGACCTCGTTGTCCTGGCAGTAGGCGTTGTTGTTGCCGCCCTGGGTGCGGCCGAACTCGTCCCCGGCGGTGAGCATCGGCACGCCCTGCGAGACGAACAGGGTGGTCAGGAAGTTGCGGCGCTGACGGCGGCGCAGGCGGTTGACCTCCTCGTCGTCCACCGGACCCTCGGCGCCGCAGTTCCACGACCGGTTGTCGTCGGTGCCGTCGCGGTTGTTCTCGGCGTTGGCCTCGTTGTGCTTGCGGTCGTAGGAGACCAGGTCGTTCAGCGTGAACCCGTCGTGGCAGGTGACGAAGTTGATGGAGGCCACCGGGCGGCGCCCGGAGGAGGCGTACAGGTCGGCCGAGCCGGTCAGCCGGGAGGCGAACTCCGGCAGCGCCGAGCCGTTGCCCCGCCAGAAGTCGCGGACGGTGTCGCGGTACTTGCCGTTCCACTCCGTCCACAGCGGCGGGAAGTTGCCGACCTGGTAGCCGCCGGGGCCGACGTCCCACGGCTCGGCGATCAGCTTCACCTGGGAGATCACCGGGTCCTGCTGGATCAGGTCGAAGAACGCGCTCAGCCGGTCGACGTCGTGCAGCTCCCGGGCCAGGGCGGCGGCCAGGTCGAACCGGAAGCCGTCCACGTGCATCTCCAGCACCCAGTAGCGCAGCGAGTCCATGATGAGCTGCAGCGCGTGCGGGGAGCGGACGTTGAGGGAGTTGCCGCAGCCGGTGTAGTCGAGGTGGTAGCGCCGGTCGCCGTCGTGCAGCCGGTAGTAGGCGGCGTTGTCGATGCCCCGGAAGCCCAGCGTGGGGCCCATGTGGTCGCCCTCGGCGGTGTGGTTGTAGACCACGTCGAGGATGACCTCGATCCCCGCCTCGTGCAGCGACCGCACCATCGCCTTGAACTCCATCACCTGCTCGCCGCGCCGGTCCGAGGAGGCGTAGGCGGCGTGCGGGGCGAGGTAGGCGATGGTGTTGTAGCCCCAGTAGTTCGTCAGCCCCCGGGCGACCATGGCGTGCTCGGGCACGAACTGGTGCACCGGCATCAGCTCGACCGCGGTGACGCCCAGGCTCCGCAGGTGCTCGATGACCGCCGGGTGGGCGAGCCCCGCGTAGGTGCCGCGCTGCTCGGGCGGGACGGCCGGATGGCGCATGGTCAGCCCGCGCACGTGCGCCTCGTAGATCACGGTCTGGTGGTACGGCGTGCGGGGCAGCCGGTCGTCGCCCCAGTCGAAGAACGGGTTGACCACCACGTTCTTCGGCATGAACGGGGCGCTGTCGTCGTCGTTGCGCACGGACGGGTCGGTGAAGGCGTAGGAGAACAGCGCCTCGTTCCACTCGACCTCGCCCTCGACGGCCTTGGCGTAGGGATCGATGAGCAGCTTGGCGGGGTTGCAGCGGTGCCCCTGGGAGGGCTCGTACGGGCCGTGGACGCGGTAGCCGTACCGCTGGCCGGGCATGACGCCCGGGAGGTAGCCGTGCCAGACGAACCCGTCGGCCTCGGGGAGGTCGATCCGCTCCTCGCGGCCCTCGTCGTCGAAGAGGCACAGCTCTACCCGCTCGGCCACCTCGGAGAACAGGGAGAAGTTGGTCCCCGCACCGTCCCAGGTGGCGCCGAGGGGGTACGGCTCGCCCGGCCATGTTTCGCGCATGTAGCCCTATTCTCCTCCAATCACACCTTCGTGTGCAGGGTGTCGCGGACCCGTGTCCCATTCGCGCCATGGGGGAGCATGAGGGGAGACGGACGGCCACGCCGTCGTGGCCCGTCCTCGGCGGCGACGCCGCGCTCACGGGGGCTCCCCGGCCGCCCGTTCCTCACCCCGGTGGGCGGCGGGCCCCGGCCGGCCCGCGGGGACCGGGGCACGACGCTGGGCGCCCGATCCCCCGCGCGGCGTGCCGCCGGAGAGCTTCCGGCAGAGTCTACGTGCTCGCCCGCGTCCTCCCGCCCGGGAGGAAGCGGGGGGAGCCGGGGGACCGGGAGGAGCGGAGCGGGCAGGGCGGCAGGGCGGCGGTCAGCCCACCAGCTCGGCGTCCAGGGTGATGGTCGTCCCCGCCAGGGCCTTGCTCACCGGGCAGTTCGCCTTGGCGTTCTCGGCGGCGGTCCGGAACTCCTCGGCGGACAGGCCCGGCACCTGGGCGCGGACCGACAGGACGATGCCGGTGATGCCCTCGCCCGGCTGGAAGGTCACGTCGGCCTTGGTCTCCACCGTCTGCGGCGGGGTGCCCGCCTGCGCCAGGCCGTGGGACAGGGCCATCGAGAAGCAGGCGGAGTGCGCCGCCGCGATCAGCTCCTCGGGCGAGGTCTTGCCGTTCGCCTGCTCGGCCCGGGAGGGCCAGGACACGTCGAACCTGCCCACGCCCGAGGTGTCGAGCGAGACGGTGCCCGAGCCGTCGAGGAGGGCGCCCTTCCACTGGGTCGTCGCGGTACGAGTCGTCGCCATTGCGGTAATCCTTTCGATCATGGGCTTACCCGACCGACCCTACTCGCCGCCGCCGCGGCGGCCGGGCCCGCCGCTCCCGGAGATCTCGCGCCCGCCGCCCCGGGCGCCGGCGTCCAGGACGGCCCAGGACCCGGTGCCGGCGCCCGTCCGGCTCAGGACCCGGCGCCGGAGCCTTCGGAGGAGGCGGCGGGCCGTACGGCGGCCCGCTCGATGATCGCGTCCAGGTCCAGGCCCGCCGGGAGCGTGCCGAACGCCCGGCCGCCCCCGCCCGCGAGGCGGGAGGCGCAGAAGGCGTCGGCGACGGCCGCGGGCGCGTGCCGTACCAGCAGCGATCCCTGCAGCACCAGCGCCATGTCCTCGGCGACGGCGCGGGCGCGCAGCTCGGCCTCGGCCGGGTCGGCGAGGGTCTTGCCCAGCCGCTCCGCGGCCTCGTCCAGGCGCCGGTCGGCCCCGGCGGCGAGCGCCACCTCGGCGAGGAAGGCGTCCAGCGCCTCCGGCTCGCGCCGCAGGGCGCGCAGCACGTCCAGCGCGGCCACGTTCCCCGAGCCCTCCCAGATGCCGTTCAGCGGCGACTCGCGGAACAGCCGGGGCATCTGCGACTCCTCGACGTAGCCGTTGCCGCCCAGGCACTCCATCGCCTCGGCCGCGTGCGCCGGGCCGCGCTTGCAGACCCAGTACTTGCCGACCGCCAGCGCCGTACGGCGCAGCGCCGTCTCGGCGGCGTCACCGGCGACGGCCCGGTCGGTGGCGCCGGCCAGCCGGGTCATCAGCGTGGTCGCGGCCTCCGACTCCAGCGCCAGGTCGGCCAGGACGTTGCGCATCAGCGGCTGGTCGGCCAGCCTCCGGCCGAACGCGGTGCGGTGCGCGGTGTGGTGGACGGCCCGGGTCACGCCGTACCGCATGCCGGCCGCCGAGCCGATCACGCAGTCGAGCCTGGTCATGTTGACCATCTCCAGGATGGTCCGCACGCCCCGGCCCTCCTCGCCGACCGGCCAGGCGAGCGCGCGGTGGTACTCCACCTCGGCGCTGGCGTTGGATTTGTTGCCCAGCTTGTCCTTCAGCCGCATCAGCCGCATGGCGTTGCGGGTGCCGTCGGGCAGCACGCGGGGCAGCAGGAAGCACGTCAGCCCGCCGGGCGCCTGGGCCAGGACCAGGAACACGTCGCACATCGGGGCGGAGTTGAACCACTTGTGCCCGGTCAGGACGTAGGTGCCGTCGCCCAGGGGTTCGGCGCGGGTGGTGCCGGCGCGGACGTCGGAGCCGCCCTGCTTCTCGGTCATGCCCATCCCGGCGAGCAACCCGCGCTTGCCGAGCGGGGGGCGCAGCCCGAAGTCGTAGTGGCAGGAGGCCAGCAGGGGCTCCCACTCGGCGGCCAGGTCGGGGGAGTGGCGCAGCGCCGGGACCGAGGCGTAGGTCATGGAGATCGGGCAGCCGTGCCCGGCCTCGACCTGGCTCCAGACGTGGAACCTGGCGGCGCGGGCCACGTGGGCGCCGGGCCGGGTGTCGGCCCACGGGGCGGCGTGCAGGCCGTTCTCCACGGCGACCGTCATCAGCTCGTGCCAGGCGGGGTGGAACTCCACCTCGTCGATCCGGTTGCCGTAGCGGTCGTGGGTGCGCAGCACCGGCGGGTGCTCGTTGGCCAGCCGCCCCCACTCGGCGGCCTCCTCGGAGCCGGCGAGCGCGCCGAGCCGGCCCAGCTCGCCGACGGCCCAGCCGGCGCCCTCGCGCGTCACACCTTCGAGGAGCGCCGGGTCGGCCGAGACGTCGTGGCCGGTGAACGGGGGTGCCTGGTTGAAGACCTCGTGGGTCGCATCAGGGGTCACGGGTGCCTCCGAGGATGCCGGCCCGGCCCTTTTCGCCGGGTTCCGGCATCATCTCAAAGTCCCGCGCGGCGAGCGCGGCGCGGACCTCCTCGCGGTGCCGCGCTCAGAGCCCCCGCGCGGCCAGCGCGGCGCGGACCTCCTCGCGGTGCTCCGCCAGGCCGGTCAGGGCGGTGGCGGCCCAGTCGCGCACCTCCTCGTCGGGGTCCTCCGTCATCGAGACGAGCAGCGCCAGCCCCTCGGCGTGGCCCGGAGGCAGGACGGCGGCCAGCGCGGCCGGGTCTGCCTGGGTACGGGTCCAGCCCTCGGCGGTGATGACCGACAGCACCTCGGGCAGGGCGCGCGGGTCGGCGTGGTTGCCGAGCGCGCCGAGCACCGAGCGCAGCACCCGCTCGTCGCCCTCGGCCACGGCCATCCGCCGCAGGATCGGCAGCGTCCGCTCCAGGAACGGCCGCTCGTCCCCGTCGAAGCCGAACTGCGACAGCACGTCGGCGGCGAACTCCCGCCGCCGCGGGTCCTCGCTCACGGACAGCTCCGCCGCCGCCTCGAAGGTCTCCTCGTCGGCCCGCCGGCTCAGCGAGTCGGCCACCGTCCACCAGGTCTCGGCCTCCTCGTCGACGTCCCGGTACGGCATCGCCCGCTCGACCAGGTCCCCGAACGGCAGGCGCTCGCCGGTCGCGTCCTCCAGCAGGGTCGCGACGGCCGCGTGGCCGCGCTGGCAGACGATCTCGGAGGCCCCGCCGTCCGGCCGCGCCGCCGTGACGGTCACCAGGTCGGTGCCGTCCTCGGCGCGGGTGCGGCTCACCGTGAGGTCCGCGTCCTCGGGCGCCTGCTCGGCGAGCTGCTCCAGCAGCGCGCTCTCCAGGTGGGTGCCGAGCCAGTCATAGGCGATGGACAGGGGCGTGTCGCCCTCGCCGTCGGCCCGGGTGGGGTCGGCCCCGGCGTCCAGCAGGGCGCGCACCACGCCCAGCGCGCCGCGCCGGGTGGCCAGGGTCAGCGCGGTCTCCCCGCCGGCGTTGGCGTCCTCGGCGGAGGCTCCGGCCGCGAGCAGGGCCCGGGCGGTCCCGGCGTGGCCGTTGGCCGCGGCCCACAGCAGGGCGGTCCAGCCGTGGCTCTCCCGGAGGTTCGGGTCGGCCCCCGCGGCCAGCAGCGCCTCCACGGTCTCGGTGCGGCCCCAGGCGGCGGCGCCGCACAGCGGCAGGCCCTCGTCCTCGCCGCCGCCGATCCGGTTCGGGTCGGCCCCGGCGGCCAGCAGCGCCCGCGCGATCGTCACGTGGCCGCCGGTCGCGGCCCGGTAGAGGGCGGTCGTCTCCCCGGCGCCGTCCGGGTCGGGGGCCGTGCCGTCCCGGAGCAGGCGCTCGACCTTCTCGGCGTCGTTCCCGGTCACCGCGTCCAGAAGTTCTGCGTACATCTTCCGGATGATAGGCGGCGGGCGTGTTCTCCTGCCCGATGGGGATCCACCGAACGCCTGTATCGCGATATGTTGTGACTCATGAGTGATCCGGGTGGGATGCGTGTCTCCGACGCCGAGCGGGAGGCCACGGTCGAGCTGCTGCGCGTCGCCTCCGTCGAGGGGCGGCTGACCCTCGGGGAGCTGACCGAGCGCACCGAGGCCGCCTACACCGCCGTCACCCACGCCGACCTCGCCGTCCTCACCTCCGACCTGCCCTCGGCGCAGGGCCCGGGGCCCGCCCACGCTCCCGCTCCCGCCCCGGCTCCGGCGCGGCCGGAGGGCGGCCGGGCGCGGCGCTGGCTCGTGGCCGTCATGAGCGAGTCCAAGCGCCGCGGCAAGTGGCGGATCGACCGGGAGCTGGGCGCGGCCGCGGTGATGGGCGAGGTCACGATCGACCTGCGCCAGGCCGAGGTCCGCACCGACGTGGTCGACATCTTCGCCACCGCGGTCATGGGATCGGTGAAGATCATCGTTCCCGACGGCGTGGACGTCGAGATCGACGGCTTCGTGTTCATGGGGGAGAAGAAGGTCCAGGTCATCGAGGCCCCCGAGGGCATGCGGGCGCCGCTCGTCCGGGTGCGGGCCTACGCGCTCATGGGCGAGATCAAGGTGGTCGGCGACTCGCGGGCGCGCCCGATCGAGAAGGCGTGGGCGGCCTGGAAGGAGCACTGGCAGCGGGCGTACGGCGAGCTGCCGGAGCGGCCGCGGCCGCCCCTGCCCCCGCACGGCTGGGACTCCCACCGCGAGGAGCGGTGGGAGCGCCGCGCCCAGGAGCGTGAGGAGCGGCGCGACCGCGGTTACTGATCCTCCCGGCCGCCCCCGTCCCGGGCCGTTCCCGGGAGGATCCGTTCGAGGCGTGCAACGTCCCGGGGTGGCCGGAGCGTAGTGATCGGTGGAAGGTCACCGAGACACCGAGGACGGCGCGTGCGAGACAGAGCCGATTTCGAGCGGTACGTCGAGCAGCGCTCGGCCCGCCTGCTGCAGGCCGCCTACCTGCTGTGCCGCGACTGGGGCACGGCCGAGGATCTGCTGCAGACGGCGCTGGCCAAGGCGTGGCTCGCCTGGCGGCGGGTGGGCGACGACCCCGACCCCTACGTCTACCGCATCCTCACCAACACCCACGCCTCCTGGTGGCGGCGCCGCTGGCGGGGCGAGGTGCCCACCGGGACGCTGCCCGACACGGCGGGGGAGGACCGCACCGGCGAGGTCGGCACGCGCGAGGCCGTACGGCAGGCCCTGGCGGCGCTGCCCGACCGGCAGCGGGCCGTGGTCGTGCTGCGCTACTTCGCCGACCTGCCCGACCCGCGGATCGCCGAGATCCTCGGCTGCTCGGTGGCCACCGTCCGCAGCCAGGCCAGCCGGGCCCTGGCGAAGCTGCGCGTCGATCCCGCGGCGATCGCCGCGACCACCTCAGGGGAGCCGAGTTGACGATCACAGAGCCGGAACTGCGCGAGATCCTGGCGACGGAGGGCGACGACGGCCGCCGCGGGGGCGTGACCGTCGCCGACGTCGACCGGCGGGTCCGGCGGATCAGGCGCCGCCGCGCCACGGCGCTGGGCGGGACGCTCGCGGCGGGCCTCGCCGCCGTCGCGGCGCTCACCCTGCCCGGCGGTGGCGTCACCGCCGTCCCCGACGACGTCTGGACCGGCGTCATGGCCCAGCCGACGCCCCGGTACGGCGCCCGCCTGGTCAACGAGGTCGGCCTGGAGAAGCGGTTCTCCACCATGGGCGAGCGCCTGTCCTTCGACCTGCCCATACGGCCGCCCGGGACGATGACGCTGGTCGTGGTCCGCTGTCCGCCCGGCGCGGAGCTCGTCTACTGGGAGAACGGGAGGTACCGCAACGCCCAGTCCTGCAACGAGCTGCCGGCGGACCTGGACCGCTCGAAGACCGTGGCCAGCCTGTTCCCGGAGTCCGACGTCGGGCGGATGGAGATCGCGGTGGTCCCGCCCGGCTCGGTACGGAAACTGGGCCGGCCGGTGACCGGCGACCGGGACGCCCGGCAGGTCGTCGCGGACGCCCCGAGGACCCGGGCCGACATGAGCGTCAGCGTCACGTTCAGCCGGTACGTGCCCTGCGAGGGCGGCCCCGGCTGCCGGTTCCCGGACGAGACCGGGGTCGCGACCCCCCCGGTCGCGACGCCCTGTCCGGGCGCCGTCGTCGAGACCGACCCGCTCAACGGCCGGATCATCAGGACGCTCTGCCCCGGGGACGGCGGGAAGCCGAGCCCGGGGAGCGACGGGGACGGCGGCTGAGGCGCGGGCCCCAGGGGTCCCTGAGCCTCGGAGACCCGAGGGCCGCCGGGGTCCGCAGACCCCGGCCGTCCAAGGGGGTCAGGCCGGCACGGACACCGGGCGGTGCCGTACGGCCTCGTCGTGGCGCTCCGCCAGGACGGCCGCGACCTCGGGGGACGCGCCGAGCACCTCGGCCACGACGGCCGCGCCCGCGGCGAGCGAGGCGTCGCGGGTCCGGTCGGCGAAGTGCCCGGGGGCCAGCAGGTACGGCGCCACCGCCACCCGCGGGGCCCCCGCCGCGAGCAGGCGGCGGACCTCCCGCTCCGTCGAGGGCTCGGCCGCCGAGGCGTAGGCGACGCCCACCGACCACCAGCCGCGCCGGCGCGCCCAGTCCGCGGCGACGGCGGCGACCGTCGCGTTGGCCCGCCGGTCGCTGGAGCCCGCCGACACCAGCACCACCGCGGTGTCCGGATCACCAGGCTCGACCCCGGCCTCGGCCAGCCGGCGCTCCAGGGCGGTGACCAGCAGCGGGTGCGGCCCCAGCGTGCCGCCGACCCGGACGCGCAGCGCCGGGCGGCGGGAGGTGATCTCGGCCAGCGCCCCAGGGATGTCCACCCGGCTGTGGTAGGCCGCGGTGAGCAGCAGCGGCACCACCACCGCCTCGTCCAGCCCGGACAGCGCCGCAGCGAGCGTCGGGGCGGCGTGGTCGAGGTAGGCGGCGCGCACCGGGAGCTCCGGCCGCGCGCGCCGCAGGAGGCCGAGCAGCGCCTCCACCGTCGCCGCGGCGCGCGGGTCACGCGACCCGTGCGCCACCGCGACCAGCGGCGTCACCGGCGGGGCGCCGGGGACGGGCGGCGTCACAGATGAAGCCCGCATTCCGTCTTGGCCATCCCGGACCAGCGGCCGCTGCGCGGGTCCTCGCCGGGGGCGACCTGCCGGGTGCAGGGGGCGCAGCCGATCGAGGGGTAGTCGTCGTAGTGCAGCGGGTTGATCAGCACGCCGTTGTCGGCCATGTAGTTGTCGACGTCGTCCTGCGTCCAGCGGGCGATCGGGTTGATCTTCACCATCTGGCGCCTGGTGTCCCACTCCACGACCTTGACGTCCGAGCGGGTGACCGCCTCGTCGCGGCGGATGCCGGACACCCAGGCGAGGTACGGCTCCAGCGCCCGGTTGAGCGGCTCCACCTTGCGCAGGTAGCAGCACAGGTCGGGGTTGCGGCCGAACAGCCGCGGCCCGAGGTCGCGCTCCTGCTCGGCGACCGTGCGGGACGGCTTGACGTCGATCACGTTCACGTCGTAGACCTGCCGCACCGCGTCACGGGTGCCGATCGTCTCGGCGAAGTGGTAACCCGTGTCGATGAACAACACGTCGATCCCCGGCTTCACCCGGCTGACCAGGTCGATCAGCAGGGCGTCGCTCATCGAGGAGGTCAGGCAGAGGCGGTCGCCGAAGGTGGCCGCCGCCCACCGGATGATCTCCAGGGCGGGGGCGTCCTCCAGGAACACCGCCGCGGACTCGGCGATGTCCTGCAGGTCGAACCCGGCCCGCTGCCGGTTCAGGCCGATCTCGATGTCAACGATGCTCACGCTCATCACTCCCAATCCGCCGTACGGGCCGCCCGTGCCGTTCGCACCGCACCGGCCGCCCCGTTCACCGCCCCGCCCGTCGCGCCGTGCCCGCGCCGGCCCGTCCCGTCCGCCGTGCCGCGGCCGGTCACGACCGCACCCCGATCCCGAGGAACTTCAGCCGGAAGGCACGGGCGCACGAGCGGCAGTACCAGCCGCCGTCGCCCTCGTAGGGCTCCAGGTCCTCCTCGCCGCAGTAGGGGCAGTGGAAGGGGACCGCCCGCTCGCTCATCGCCGCCCCCTCCGGTGGCCCCGCCGTACGGCGCCGCGCCTCACTTGAGGTCCGCCTCGTCGGCCCGCTGCACCCACTCGGAGAACGTCTCGCCCTCGTCGCGCTGCTTCTCGAAGTTGCGCACCACGCGCTCGACGTAGTCGGGGAGCTCCGCGGCGGTGGCCTTCAGCCCCCGGACCTTGCGGCCGAAGCCGGCGTTGACCCCCAGGGAGCCGCCCAGGTGGATCTGGAAGCCCTCGACCTGCTCGCCCTCGTCGTTGACGACGAGCTGGCCCTTCAGGCCGATGTCGGCGACCTGGATGCGCGCGCAGGAGTTGGGGCAGCCGTTGACGTTGATGGTCAGCGGCTCGGTGAAGTCCGGCAGCCGCCGCTCCAGCTCGTCGATCAGGTCGGACGCGGTGGCCTTGGTCTCGACGATCGCCAGCTTGCAGAACTCGATGCCGGTGCACGCCATGGTCTGGCGGCGGAAGGTGGAGGGGTTGACCCGCAGGTCGTTGGCCTCCAGCTCGGCGACGAGGCTGTCCACCCGGTCGGGTGCGACGTCCAGGATGACCATCTTCTGCTCGACCGTGGTGTGCACCCGGTCCGAGCCGTGCCGCTCGGCGATGTCGGCGATCAGGTGCAGCGCGTCGCCGCTGAGCCGGCCGACCCTGGGCGCGAAGCCGACGTAGAAGTTGCCGTCCTTCTGCGGGAAGACGCCCACGTGGTCGCGGCGGCCGCCGCGCGGCTGCTCGGGAGCCGGGCCGTCGGGCAGGGCGTACCCGAGGTACTCCGTCTGGAGGATCTCCCGGAAGCGCTCCACGCCCCAGTCGTTGACCAGGAACTTCAGCCGCGCCCGGTGGCGCAGGCGGCGGTAGCCGTAGTCGCGGAAGATGCCGATCACGCCGCCGTAGACGGCCGAGACCTGCTCGGGGGTGACGAAGACGCCCAGCCGCTTGGCCAGCATCGGGTTCGTGGACAGGCCGCCGCCCACCCACAGGTCGTAGCCGGCCTCGCCGCGCTCGTTGACGACGCCGACGAACGCCACGTCGTTGATCTCGTGCACCGTGCAGTGCGCCGGGCAGCCGCTCACCGCGGTCTTGAACTTGCGCGGCAGGTTGGAGTACGCCGGGTCGCCGATGTAGGCGTCGTGGATCTCGCGGATGTGCGGGGTGCCGTCGAGCACCTCCTCGCCGTCGATCCCGGCCAGCGGGCAGCCCAGGATGACGCGGGGGGTGTCGCCGCACGCCTCGGTGGTGGACAGGCCCACCGCCTCCAGCCGCTCCCAGATGTCGGGGACGGACTCGATCTCGATCCAGTGGAGCTGGATGTTCTGCCGGTCGGTGACGTCGGCGGTGCCGCGGCCGTACAGGTTGGAGATGTCGGCGATGGTGCGCAACTGCCGCAGGTCCAGGCGGCCGCCGTCGATGCGGACCCGGAGCATGAAGTAGCGGTCGTCGAGCTCCTCCGGCTCCAGGATCGCGGTCTTGCCGCCGTCGATGCCGGGCCGGCGCTGGGTGTAGAGGCCGTACCAGCGCATCCGGCCCCGCAGGTCGGCGGGGTCGATGGAGTCGAAGCCGTACTTGGAGTAGATGTCGATGATCCGCTGACGGACGTTGAGCCCGTCGTCGTTCTTCTTGTTCTCCTCGTTCTTGTTCAACGGTTCGCGGTAACCGAGAGCCCACTGACCCTCGCCGCGCGGGCGCTTGTGGTGCCGGTTGATCGGCCTGGCCGGGGTCGTCATGTGCGCGTCCTTACGATCGATTAAATGATCTTGGGCACGCGCAGGTGGCGAACCTCCCGCCTCGCCGTCGAGTACGGGGGTCGCTTCACTTCAGGGAAGAAGGACGCCTGTCGCGCGCCCGCAGCCGGATGGAATCAGCGGTGGGCGTCGGTCAACGGACGTCACAACAGATGGCGCTGCGGACACGCAGGAGGTCGACGTGGCGTCGCACGACGAGCAACGGGTCCGCTGGCATGTCTAAGACGATACCGTGATGGTGGGAGATGTCCAATGTGTGGTCCACACTCTGGACCGCCGCCAGGGCCAACCTTGGCCCGGCGCGGAACCCCGCCCTCACCCCTGGCGCGGCCAGCCCAGCCCCGACTCCTTGACCTTCCCGGCCTGCTCGGGGGTCTTGTGCTGGCAGTCGCACCACGAGCCGCCCCGGCACTCGTCGTGGTGGCTCTCCTTGCACCGGTCGCAGATCATTCTTCCATTGTGCCGTCCGCCCCCCGGGGCGGCCAGGAGAGGAGACCGGACGGCCTCGGGGGAAGGTCCGGGATGTACCCGATGGAACCATCCCGATCCGGCCTGCCATCCTCGAAGAATGAGGACCTTGCTCAACGTGATCTGGCTGGTGTTCGCCGGGATATGGATGGCCGCCGGCTACGTCCTCGCGGGCATCATCTGCTGCGTTCTGATCGTCACGATCCCGTTCGGCATCGCCTCGTTCCGGATCGCCGCCTTCGCGCTGTGGCCCTTCGGCCGGACCGTGGTGCGCGATCCCCGGGCGGGCGCGATGTCGGCGATCGGAAACGTGATCTGGTGCGTCGTGGCCGGGATCTGGCTGGCCATCGGGCACCTGCTGACGTCGATACCGCTCTTCCTGTCGGTGATCGGCATCCCGCTGGCGATCGCCAACATCAAGCTGATCCCGGTCTCCCTGCTGCCGCTGGGCGCCCGGATCGTCCCGGTGGACGACCCGGAGTCGATCTACCGGCGCTGACACGCCCCCCGGCCCGGGGGACCGGGACCGGCGGCGTCCCGCGGCGCGCTCCCCGGCCCGAGACCCGGGGAGCCGCGGGCGGGACCCGGCGGCCGGCCTGCGGACACGCGCCGGGACCGGCACCCGGGGGTTCGTGATCAAGAGGCGCTGGGCATACCGTTGTGTGGCATGACGTCCACTGATGCCCAGGCGCACCGGCCGGGGCCGGAGAAGCCCACATCGCGTGGACGCGTGGCCCGGCTGCGGGCCGGGCTGACCTGGCTGCGGGGCACGGGCACCTGGGCCCTCGCCACCGCCACCACCAACGCGGGCATCGCCTACCGCGTCACCGGCCTGGCCGGGGAGGCGGCCTTCTTCGCGCTGCTGTCGCTGCCGCCGTTCACCCTCGGCCTGATCGGCCTGGTCGGCCGGCTCACCGGGGCGATCGGCCCGGACGCGGTCCAGGCCGTCCGGGCCTGGATCCAGTCCCAGGCCCACCTGCTGTTCACCGACAACGCCGTCAACACCGTCGTCACCCCGCTCGTCGACGACGTCCTGAACCCGCAGAAACAGGTCCCGCTGATCTCCCTGGGCTTCCTGCTGGCCCTGTGGTCCGGCTCACGCGCCCTGTTCGTCTACGTGGACCTGATCTCGGTCGCCTACGGCCTCGGCGACGAGCGCGGCATCATCCGCACCCGCCTGATGTCCTTCGGCCTCTACGTCGCGGGCCTGCTCATCGGGCTGCTGATCATGCCGGTGCTCGTCCTGGGGCCGGTGGTGCTGCACGGCGTCCTGCCCCGCGAGTACGCCGCCCTGGTCGACGGCCTCTACTGGCCGGTCGTCGTCATCGGATCGGTGATCTTCCTGACCCTGCTCTACCACGTGAGCGTCCCGGTGCGGACGCGCTGGTGGCGGGAGCTGCCGGGGGCGGTGCTCGCGCTGATCATCTGGATCGCCTGCGCCGCCGTGCTGCGGGAGGTCCTCGCCGCGTGGTTCTCCCCGGTGTCGGTCTACGGCTCGCTCGCCGCCCCCATCGCGGTGCTGCTGTGGCTGTACATCACGGCGCTGGCCGTCCTCATCGGGGCCACGCTGAACGCCGAGGTGGACCGCCTGTGGCCCGTCGACGGCGCAGGCCGGGCCACTCGCACCGGTCAGTCCGCTATCGTCTGAAGCGCGACTGGCGCATTGGGTGGGAGAGACCACCAGGGAGCGGAAAGCGGAGGGCCGCGCGCCTGGGTCCTCCGCACGATGTCAATGCCGACAGGGGAGTGAAGGCGCATGAGTTCTCTTTCGAGCGTCGATCCGCAGATCGCCGAGTTGATCAAGGCCGAGGAGCGCCGTCAGGCCGACACCGTCAAGCTGATCGCCTCCGAGAACTACGTCTCCAAGGCGGTTCTCGAGGCCACCGGCACCGTTCTCACCAACAAGTACTCCGAGGGCTACCCGGGCAAGCGGTACTACGAGGGCCAGCAGGTCATCGACCAGATCGAGACCCTCGCCATCGAGCGGGCCAAGTCGCTGTTCGGCGTCAACCACGCCAACGTCCAGCCCTACTCCGGCTCGCCCGCCAACCTGGCGATCTACCTCGCCTTCCTCCAGCCGGGCGACACCGTCATGGGCATGGGCCTGCCGTTCGGCGGCCACCTCACCCACGGCTGGTCGGTCTCGGCCACCGGCAAGTGGTTCAACCCGGTCCGTTACGGCGTGCGCCGCGACACCGGCCGCGTCGACATGGACGAGGTCCGCGAGATCGCCCTGCGCGAGCGGCCCAAGCTGATCTTCTGCGGCGGCACCGCGATCCCGCGCACGATCGACTTCCCGGCCTTCGCCGAGATCGCCCGCGAGGTCGGCGCGGTGCTCGCCGCCGACATCGCCCACATCGCCGGCCTGGTGGCCGGCGGCGCCCACCCCTCGCCGGTCGGCCACGCCGACGTCATCTCCACCACCACCCACAAGACGCTGCGCGGCCCGCGCGGCGCCATGCTCATGGCCACCGCCGACGAGCACGCCACCGCGCTGAACAAGGCCGTCTTCCCCGGCCTGCAGGGCGGCCCGCACAACCACACCACCGCGGCGATCGCGGTGGCGCTGAAGGAGGCGGCGGCCGACGAGTTCAAGGACTACGCCCACCAGGTCGTGGCGAACTCCCAGGCGCTGGCCGAGGAACTCCTGGGCCGCGGCTTCGACCTCGTCTCCGGCGGCACCGACAACCACCTCATCCTGCTGGACCTGACGCCCAAGGGCATCGGCGGCAAGCCCGCCGCCCAGGCGCTGGACCGGGCCGGGCTGGAGACCAACTACAACACCGTGCCGTTCGACCCGCGCAAGCCGTTCGACCCGTCCGGCATCCGCATCGGCACCGCCGGTGTGACCAGCCGGGGCATGGGCGTCGCCGAGATGCGGCAGATCGGCGCCTGGATGGACCAGGTCGTCTCCGCGCTGGCCAAGGACCAGGACGAGGCCGAGCGCGTCATCACCCGCGTGCAGGGCGAGGTCCGGGAGCTCACCGCCCGCTTCCCGGCCCCCGGCCTGTAGGCCGCCCGCGCCGGGCGCGGGAACGGGCCGGGCGCTGGAACGGGGCGGAAAAAAGGATTTGCGCCCGGGGGTGGGTTTCGCGATAGGTTCCGTCGTGCGGATCGTCCGCGCGACGGAACCCACGGGATTCCGGTCACGGCGCCGCCCGAGGACGGGCGGCCACGAGCAACGGAGGTGAGGACTATGCGGGCCTTTCTGAGCAGCCTGCCGTCAATCGACCTCCGGGTGCCCGCCTGACCGACTCCTGGCCGCGGGCGCCCCTTTCGCAAAGGGTGTACCCACGTTGTCCGCTCCGGACCTGTTCGCTTCTTCCGTATCGCTGTCCCGCCTCGGCTGGGACGACTCCCTCGCCGCCGATCTCCCCGACGGCCTGCTGCCCGCCCGGGTGGCCCGCGTCGACCGCGGCGCCGCCGAGGTGCTGACCGCCGAGGGTTCCCTCCAGGCCCACTACGGCGCCTCCGTACGGCGGGCCGCCGCCGCCGACCCCGTCGCGCTGCCCTGCGTCGGCGACTGGACGGGACTGCGCCGGCTGCCCGAGGGCCGCTTCGAACTCGCGGCGCTGCTGCCCCGCCGTACCGCCTTCGTCCGCGGCGGCGTCGGCAGGACGTCGCGGGGCGGCCTGTCCGGCGACTCCCAGGGGCAGGTGCTCGCCGCCAACGTCGACATCGTGTTCGTCGCCGAGCCCGCCCTGCACGCCACCGACACCGCCGACCTGGGCCGGATCGAGCGCCTGCTGGCGCTGGCCTGGGAGAGCGGGGGACGGCCGGTGGTGCTCGTCACCAAGTCCGACCTCATCGGGGACGCCCTGCCCCACCTGCTGGAGGAGGTCGCCGAGGCGGCCCCGGGGGTGGACGTGCACGCGGTCTGCTCCGTCACCGGGGAGGGCGTGGACATCGTGCGCGGCCACCTGGACGGCAGGCACACCGCCGTCGTGCTCGGCGCCTCCGGCGCGGGCAAGTCGACGCTGGTCAACGCGCTGGCAGGGGAGGAGATCATGGAGACCCAGCGGGTCCGGGCGGGCGACGGCCGCGGCCGGCACACCACGGTCCACCGCGAGCTCATCCGGCTGCCCGGCGGCGGGCTGATCATCGACACGCCGGGGATCCGGCGCATCGGCCTGTACGACATGGGCGAGGGGGTGGACATGGCCTTCTCCGACATCGAGGACCTCGCCGCGGAGTGCCGGTTCGCCGACTGCTCGCACCGCGCCGAGCCGGGCTGCGCCGTGATCGCCGCCATCGAGGACGGCACGCTGCCCGAGCGGCGGCTGGAGAGCTGGCACAAGCTGCGGCGCGAGGCCGTCTGGATGGCGTCGCGGAGCGACCCGCGACTGCGCAAGGAGCTGCAGAACAGGTGGAAGGCCATCCACAAGGAGATGCGCAAGCCCGGCCGGATCCGGCCCTAGGCGTGTCGCCCGGCCGGGCGGGCACGGCGCGCCGCCCGGTCCGAGCGGGATCCGCGGGCGGGTCCCGCCGGGAACACCCTGCGCGCGGGGCCGGCCGGACCCGTCCCGGGGTGAGACGCCGAAGCCCCCGCCCGGCGGAGAGCCGGGCGGGGGCTTCGGGAAGCGGAGGGGTCCACCGGGACGACCGGCTGGACCGAAGGCCGCGGGAGGCGTATCCGGCGGGATCGCCGGAAGGGAGCCGCGGGAGGCGGAACCGGGAAGGACCTTACCTGCCGGGTGTTCCGCCTCCTGGGCGGAACACCCTGATCGTACGGCGACGTGTGATCCCGCGCCGGAACGGCGGGATCACACGCGGGGGAAGCCGGGTGGAGGTGTTGCTCAGGCGACGGCGCTGATGCCGGCGCTGGCGGCACGACGCATGCGACGGCGACGCTCGGAGGCGCGCTCGTCCTCGTTCAGGCCGCCCCAGGTGCCGTACTTCTCCGGACGCGACAGCGCGTAGTCGAGGCACTCGGCGCGGACGGGGCACTGGGCGCAGATGGCCTTGGCCTTCCGCTCGCGGATGTCGCGCTCAGGCTGGCGCTCGCCGTCGGGACCGAAGAAGAGCACGAGGTCCTCACCCCGGCACGCGGCGTCATCCTGCCAGCCCCAGCTGGGCCGAGGACGGGCGGTCTGCCGGCGTACCTGAGACATGAGAAAACCACCTTTTACGTGAGAGGTAATTCGGGTTGATGCCGCATTGGACGTTTGTGGCGTCCCTGATTCCAACGCCGGGATTGCCCGTGATGTTCCCTCAGGTCAGGCGAGAGCGGGCGTGGCGTACCGCACAGGCGTGAGCCTGTCCAGCGTGACCAGCCGATAGGTGGTGACCGTCTCGGCGCAAGCCGTACCACATGGCGTTGTGAGCGTCATGGGCTCGACCACCACCCGGAAACGAGCGTCGCCACCGCGCACGAAGACTTCGGTGGTGACGCCGTCCGACCTGGAGGACTCCACGGCCACTCCACCGACCGAGAGCTCGCCCGTATGGGCGCGGACGAAATGCTCAGCGGCCTGCGACGGCTCGGGGATGCCCGCGCGTCCCCGGAAACGGTCGAGGATGACCTCGCCGGACCGGTACGCATCGACTGCCGCGATCGCAGCAGCCTGAGACATGCTGCCGTAGTAAAGCCCGTGTGGCAAGCACACGAGGTTGGCGGCATAGCGATCGCCGCCAACATGTGATGTTTCCCATATTCTGTCCGGCAAAACCTCTGCCAAGGACCGAGCCAGGGGCAGTCCAATGCGGGCGCAGCACGCGTTGCGCTTGGCATGCGTGCACACCAGAAAAACCGGCTCACTCACAAGTATGCAGGACTCCGGGACCACTCCGGCCACCAGCGCGTCCATGTCAAGATCGGATGGACCTGCGATGACGCCCTCGGCGATCCACGGCTCGGGGGCCGTGGCGTCGGCGACCATGACGTGGATCCCGCCCGTCACGGGCTTCCGGTGCCCCGGGCGGCGGATGAGCTGGGGCCGGATGCCGAGGTTCTGCGCCCGTCTGATAAGCGCGTGAACTTCCTCGGGCAGCCGGCAGTCCTCCAGGTGCGAGGCCCACGGGCCGGAGTGCTCGATGAGCAGCCAGAAGCGGGCCCCCACCGTCGCGCTGGCGAGAACCGGCAGGTCACCGGTGTGACAGCCCGCGGGATGCGAGCAACTTCCGGCCCACGCCCGCCTGTCCGTCCCCGAAACGCGCCCCGAGTTCACGCACCCCTCCTTCGACTTAGGTGAGACTAACCTAATTGATCGGCGGGTGTGGCGTGAGGTGTGGATGTGCTCTGTTCCGCCGCGCCCCGGACGGCGCGGCCGGAGAAGGGCCGGGGGCGGTCCGGTGTCAAGGCCTCGGGGCTGAGAGATCCCTGTGAGAAATCTCCCGCCCAAAGCATGGTCAGGAGATCCTGTCAAGAGGCGGACGGGAATCCGCACGCCGTCAAGGGCCGAACGGCCCGTGCTCCGGGGCCTCCGGTACCGCGTCCCAAGGCGTCCGGGGCCGGAAGGCGTCCAGGGCCGACCGGTTCCGCGTTCCGGGACGGCCAGGGGTCGGCCGGTTCCGCGTTCCAGGGCGGCCAGGGGTCAGCCGGTCCCGCGTTCCAGGGCGGCCAGGGCCGCGGGCATGGCCGCCGCCCGGTCCTCCGGCACGAGGCCGATCCGGGTCCGGCGGTCGAGGAGGTCCCCGGCGTCCAGCGCCCCCTCGTGCCGGACCGCCCAGACCAGCTCGGCGCCGGTGACGCCGGTCGGCAGCGGCTCGGCCAGCGCCGGGTCCCCGGCCGCCAGCGACCGCACCGCCGCCGCCTCGGCGCCGTACCGCGCCACCAGCCGCCCCCGCGCCGCCACGCCCGGCGGGAGGTACCCGACGAGGGGCAGCCGCGCCGTACGGCTCGCCCCGGCGGGCAGGCCCCGCAGCCGCACCGCGAGGTCGACCGCGTCCTCGGCCATCCGCCGGTAGGTGGTCAGCTTGCCGCCCACGACCGTGACCGCTCCGCCGGGGGAGGCCAGCAGCGCGTGCCGCCGTGACAGGTCGGCGGTGCGCCCGCCGTCCCCGTCCCGCCCGCCGATCCCGTCGCGCCCGCCCCCGTCGAGGAGCGGGCGAAGTCCGGCGAAGGCCCCGGCGACGTCCTCGTGCCGGATCTCCGCGGCCAGCACCGAGTTGAGCACGCCGAGCAGGAACGCCACGTCCTCCTCCGGCGCCTCCGGCACGTCGGGGACCGGCCCGTCCACCGGCTCGTCGGTCAGGCCGACGTAGACGCGGCCGTCGTCCTGGGGCAGGACCAGCGCGAACCGGTTGCTCTCCCCGGGGATCGGCACGTGCAGCCCGGCCCGCAGGCCGGGGAGGGTCTCCGGGCGCAGCACGAGGTGGGTGCCGCGCGAGGGCCGCAGCGGGATGCCCGGGTCGAGGCCGGCGGCCCAGACCCCGGTGGCGTTGACCGTCGCCCGGGCGCGGATCGTGAAGACGTCGCCGGTCAGCTCGTCGCGGACCTCGGCGCCATCCCCGGCCAGCGCGAGGGCCCGGCAGCGGGTCAGGATCCTGGCCCCGTGCGCGGCGGCCGTCCTGGCCAGCGCCACCACCAGGCGCGCGTCGTCGTTCAGCCGGCCGTCCCAGGACAGCAGCGCGCCGCGCAGGCCGTCCGGCGCCAGCGGCGGGGCCAGCTCCAGCGCCCGCCGGGCGGGGATCCGGGCGGGGCCGGGCAGCAGCGCGCGGGGCGTGCCCGCCGCCGCCCGCAGCCCGTCGCCGAGCCGGTAGCCGGCCATCACCGTCGCCGCCCGGGAACGGGAGACCCGCGGGGTCAGCGGCAGCAGGTACGGCGCGGCCCGCACCAGGTGCGGGGCGGTGCGGGCGAGCAGCACACCGCGCTCCACCGCGCTCTCCCGGGCCACCCCGACCTGCCCCCTGGCCAGGTAGCGCAGCCCGCCGTGGATCATCTTCGAACTCCACCGGGAGGTGCCGAACGCCAGGTCGCAGGCGTCGATCGCGGCCACCGAAAGGCCGCGGGAGGCGGCGTCGAGCGCCGCCCCCGCGCCGGTCGCGCCCAGGCCGACCACCAGCACGTCGACCACGAGGCCGCGCGTCTCGGCCAGCTCGCGCGCCCGGCGGGCGGCGTTGAGGGAGGAGCCCGGAAGCGACGGGCCGGGGAGGCCGGGGGCGGGGGAGCTCACGGTCGCAGATACCTCTCCAGGAGGGTGGCGAGTTCGTCGTCCAGCTCGCCGGGGGAGGCCGGGGCGAGCACCGCCGGGCCCGACAGCAGGAACGACTGGGCGGTCAGCAGCACGGTCCCGGCCAGCCGCGCCGGGTCGCCGGGCCGTACGGCGCCCAGCTCCTGCCCGCGCGCGACGGACTCCGCCACGAGCGCCAGCATGGCGTCCTGGCTGGCCCCCCGGCGGCGCAGCAGGTACGGCAGGAGCAGCTCGGGATCCACCTCGACGATCTTCCGCCAGAGCGGGTGGTCGCGCAGGGCCCGCACCACCCCGACCGCCGCGGCGACCGGGTCGTCCCCGGCGAACCGGCCGGCGACGAGCGTCCACTCGCGGGTCATCAGGTCGGCGACCAGCGCGCGGACGTCCGGCCAGCGGCGGTAGATCGTCATCCGGGAGACCCCGGCCCGCCGCGCCACGTCGGTGAGCGTGGTGCGCCGCACACCGACCGCGAGCACCATCTCGCGGGCGGCGTCGAGGACGGGATCGGGGTCGCGGGCGGTGCCGCCGGTGTCCATGACCACATTGTGACGGATGGACGTCATCTGTCACAGTGTAGACGTGGAGACTCCGATGACCGCCGCCACCGAACCGATGCTCTGGTCGGGCTGGGGCGACCCCGCGCGGGCCGCCGAGCTGCCCGAACCGGTCCGCCGCCTGCTGGGCGACCTGCTGGGCGTCCGCGCGCCGGACACCCCCGCCGCGGCCCTCGACGAGGTGCGGCTGCCCGGCACGGCGCTCCCCGCGCCGGTCGTGGCCGAGCTGGAGGAGGCCGTCGGCGCCGGGCACGTCCGCCGCGACCACGAGACCCGCGTCCGGCACACCCGGGGCAAGTCCACCCCCGACCTGCTGCGCATCCGCGCCGGGGACGGCTCGGACGCCCCCGACGCCGTCGTGCTGCCCGGCTCCCACGACGAGGTGCTGGCGGTGCTGCGGATCTGCGCCGCGCACCGGGTGGCCGTCGTGCCGTTCGGCGGCGGCACCTCGGTCGTCGGCGGCCTGGCGGCCGACCGGCGCGGCTTCGCCGGGGTCGTCGCGCTGGACGTCTCACGGCTGAACCGGCTGGTGTCGGTGGACGCCGAGTCCATGGTCGCCGAGCTGGAGCCGGGGCTGCGCGCGCCGCAGGCCGAGCGGCTGCTGGCCGGGCACGGGTTCACCCTGGGGCACTTCCCCCAGTCGTTCGAGTACGCGACGCTGGGCGGCTTCGCCGCGGCCCGCTCCAGCGGGCAGGCGTCGGCGGGCTACGGCCGGTTCGACGACATGGTCGTCGGCATGACCGTGGCCACCCCGCGCGGCACCCTGGAGCTGGGCCGCGCGCCCAAGTCGGCCGCCGGGCCCGACCTGCGCCAGGTGATCCTCGGCTCCGAGGGCGCGTTCGGGGTGATCACCTCGCTGCGGCTGCGGGTGCGCCGGGCCCCCGCCGAGCGTCTCTACGAGGGCTGGCGGTTCCCGTCGTTCGCGCAGGGGACGGCCGCGCTGCGGCGTCTCGCCCAGGACGGCCCCGTGCCCACCGTGCTGCGCCTGTCCGACGAGACCGAGACGATGGTCGGCCTGGCCAGGCCGGACGAGCTGGGCGGCCTCGCGGCCGACGCGGGCTGCCTGGCCGTCACGGGCTACGAGGGCGAGCCGGGGGAGGCGCGGGCGCGGCGGGACGCCGCCGCGGAGGTGCTGGCCGGGCTCGGCGGCACCTGCCTGGGCCCGGACCCGGGCGAGTCGTGGGCCCGGGGCCGCTACTCCGCCCCCTACCTGCGCGACTCCCTGCTCGGGGCCGGGGCCACCGTGGAGACGCTGGAGACGGCCGGGTTCTGGTCCGCCCTGCCCGGCCTCTACGACGCCGTACGGCTGTCGCTCCAGGGCTCCCTGGGCTCGCCGCTGGTGATGTGCCACGTCTCCCACGTGTACGGCACCGGCGCCTCGCTGTACTTCACGGTCGTCACGGCCCAGACGGCCGACCCGCTGGGGCAGTGGGAGGCGGCCAAGAAGGCGGTGAACGAGGCGATCGTCGCGGCCGGGGGCACGATCTCCCACCACCACGGCGTCGGCCGCGACCACCGGGACGCCTACGCCGCCGAGATCGGCGAGCTGGGCGTGGAGATCCTCCGGGGGATCAAGGACCGGCTGGACCCGGAGGGCATCCTGAACCCGGGGGCGCTGATCGCCGGGTGACCGTACGGCCGTCTCCGGCCGGTTCGGACTTCCCGGATTTTCCGGGAAAATGTCTGCCCCCGCCGGAGCGGCCGATCTATGATCGTCTGCCGTGACGGCTTACGGTCCGCCCCCCGTGCTCGGTCTCGAACCCTCCGATCCGACAGAGCTCGGCCCCTACCGCGTCGCCGGGCGCCTGGGCCGCGGGGGCATGGGGACCGTCTATTTCGGGGAGAGCGCCTCGGGGCCGGTGGCGATCAAGGTGATCAACCCGGTCCTGGCCGCCGATCCGGAGTTCGTGGCGCGGTTCCGCAACGAGGTGGCCGCGGCCCGGAGGGTCAGCCGGTTCTGCACCGCGCCGGTCCTGGACGCGCGGCTGAACGGGGACCCGCTCTGGCTGGTGACCGAGTACGTCGCCGGGCCCGACCTCGAACGGGTGCTGCGCCGGGAGGCCCTGCTGCGCGGGTCCGACCTGGAGGCGCTGGCCGTCGGGGTGGCGACCGCCCTGACCGCGATCCACGGCGCGGGGGTCGTCCACCGCGACCTCAAGCCCGCCAACGTGCTGCTGTCCCCGCTGGGGCCAAGAGTGATCGACTTCGGCATCGCCCGCGCCCTGGACGCGGGTGACGGGCACACCGCGACGAACCAGCTCATCGGCACCCCCGCCTACATGGCCCCGGAGCGGTTCTCCGGGCAGTCGGCGGGCCCGCCGGCGGACGTCTTCGCCTGGGGATGCGTGGTGGCCGCCGCCGCGACGGGCCGCTCGCCCTTCGCCGCCGGAAGCGTCCACGAGATCCCCTACCGCGTCCTGAACCACACCCCGGACCTCGGCGGGCTCGACGCCGGGCTGCGCGGCCTGGTCGGGGCGGCGCTCGACAGGGATCCGGCCTCCCGGCCGACCGCCAAGGAACTGCTGTCGGAACTGGTCGGGCAGAGCGACGCGGAGGACACCGCCAAGGTGGCCCGCACCCTGCGGTTCGACCTCTCCGCCCTGGCCCCGGCGGCCACCCGGGTGGCGGAGCGGGCGGACGCGACGGGCCCGCGGCGCGGGTGGCGTGGGCGGCGGACGTACGCCGTGGCCGGGGCGGCGGGCGCCCTCGTCCTGGGAGCGGTCGCGGTGCTGGGGCTCCGCGCGCTCTCCACGGGGCCGCCGGAGGTCGAGGACGTGCTGTACCGGGAGGACTTCGCCTCCGACACCACGGGCTGGAACAACGACTCCACCGCCGTCGACTCCTCCCAGGGCTACACCGGGGACGGCCGCTACACCATGCTGACCAGCACCTCGGAGCCCGACCGGTGGGGCATGGCCCCGGTCAACGCCGAGATCCCCGACCGGGTGCTGGTCGGCGCCAGGATCGGCATCGCCCAGGCGGACGATTACGGCACCTGGACCGGGATCGTCTGCGAGTACACCAAGGGCGAGCAGAGGGTCGACGACTTCTTCTACACCCTGGAGTTCAGCCCGTCGGGCCGGGCCAGGATCCACAAGACCGCGGAGGGGACCGGCTGGGACCTGACCGCCGACGTGCCGATCCCCGGCTTCCGGAAGGACGCGGTGCCGCTGCGGGCCGAGTGCGCGCGGGGCGACGGCGAGATACGGCTCGGCCTGTGGGCCGGTGATCGGCTGGTGGCGCGGGTCGTGGACACCGAGGTCAAAAGGGCCGTCGGCCCGCCCCGGTTCGGGGTGACGGCGGGGCAGTGGCCCACGGCGAACACCGGGACGCGGGTGTACGTCGACGACTTCACCATCGGCCGGCTGCCCTGACGGCGCCGGCCGCGGCCAACGAGAAATCTACATTGTAAAGGCAGCGGGCACGGACGGGACGAGAACGATCCCCCGCCGAGGACCGGTCACCCCGATCCACCGGACGGCGGACGCCGTGGCCGGTCGGAGAGCGGCCAGACGTAGGGCAGGCCGTCCGGCTCGTCGCCGAAGATCGGGCGGTAGAACTCCGGGGACTTGCGCAGCAGCGCCGACCGGTGACTGAGATGCAGTTCCGGGTCGCCCAGCCAGGGCGGCAGTTCCCCGGCGGCGGCGAGTTCCGCCTGGGAGCGGGGCGCGGCGACGCCGAGGAGGCCGGACAGCTCCCGCGTCAGCGTGTCCGCGCAGGTGTCGGCCCGGCCCCCGGCGCACCACCGCTCGCAGACCTCCAGGCCGTACCTGACCAGCGCCTCCTCGTACCCGGTCCACATCCGCACCGCCGGGTGGTGGCGCCAGCCGTACCCCGGGACGGTCAGCGCGCGCAGCACCTGGATGGTCTCCACCCGCTGCTTGCCGAGCCGCAGGGGGTCGAGGACCCGTGCGGTGGCGGCGAAGTCGGGGTAGGGGAGGAAGGTCTGCATCGCGGCTCCCGTACCCGCTTAACCCTGCGCATGTCCGAGATCAACGTCAAAATATGGTCATGGTCGATATCGGTCGGGCCGCGAGACGCGGACGTGACGGCTCCTCCCGGGTGTCGGAGGAGGGCGCGGGCTGGTCGTGCGCCCGGGTGGGTACGTTCCGGGACATGCTCCCCGGCCGGGAGAGCTTCTCCTGGCTGAACCCGCGCGCCCTGTGGCGGTCGAGGAACGAGGTCCTGGCGGCCCTGTTCGGGGACCCGTCCGGCGAGGTGCGCGCCCGCTGGGTGGCCGCCCAGCGGGAACGGGGCGCGGATCCGGCCATGCGGATCCCGGTGGACGTCGGCCCGGAGTTCTCCTTCCTGGTCCTGGGGGACACGGGGGAGGGGGACGCCTCGCAGTACGCGGTCGTCCCGGGGGTGCTGAAGATCGGGCAGGGCACCTCCTTCGCCGTCATCGCCAGCGACGTGATCTACCCCGCCGGGTCGGGCAACGACTACGACGTCAAGTTCTTCCGCCCGTACCAGGACTACCCCGCGCCGATCTACGCCGTGCCCGGCAACCATGACTGGTACGACGGGCTCGGCGGTTTCATGCGCGTCTTCTGCGAGGCTCCGGCGCTGAAGGCCGAGCGGCAGGGCTTCCGGCTGTCGCCCTCCGGGCTGCGGGGCCTGCTGTGGCGCAAGCCGGACGTGATCGACGAGGCGGCGCTGGAGCGGGCGCGCGAGCGCCGGTCCGAGCCCGGCCAGCGGGCCGTGCAGCCCGGGCCGTACTGGGCGCTGGAGACCCCCTCGCTGCTCATCGTGGGGGTGGACACCGGGATCCGCGGCGCGCTGGACGCCGGGCAGGCGCGGTGGCTGCGCGAGGTCTCGCGGGACCCGCGGCCCAAGATGCTGATCACCGGCAAGCCCGTCTACGTCCGCGACGAGTACAGGCCGTCGGCGCTGGAGGGGGGCGGCACGATCGACGACATCGTCGCCGACCCCGCGCACAACTACGTCGCCGCGATCGGCGGGGACGTGCACAACTACCAGCGTTTCCCGGTCAGCAGGGGCGGCCGGACGATCCAGTACATCGTGGCCGGCGGCTCCGGGGCGTTCATGCACGCCACCCACACGATCCCCAGGGTCACGGTGGGCGGCGTCAGCGAGGACGACTACCGCTGCTACCCGCTGCGCGGCGACTCGCTGTCGTTCTACAGCAGGCTCTACAGCGAACGGCTGCGGATGCGCTGGCTCTACCTCACGCCGGCCGAGAGCGCGGCGGTGATGTCGCGGCGGATCGGCGTCGCCCCCGTCCGGGACGTCCCGCCCGTGCCCGTCACGGCGCGGATGAGGTGGGCGGCGCGGGTCCTCGGCGGCCTGCCGATGCCGTTCCGGCTGCCGGTGGGCCGGACGTTCCACCGCTACCTGTCAGAGCTGTCCGACTGGGACACCCCGCCGTTCTTCAAGAGCTTCCTGCACGTCTCGGTGACCCCGGAGGCCCTGACGATCCGGTGCTTCGCCGCGACCGGCTGCCTGGAGCAGGAACTCGAACCCCCGCTCGAGGACGAGGTGGTGATACCGCTCGCCTGAGCGAAAGTGTCGGGGCGGCGTGGGAGGCTGACCTCATGCACGTGGCAGTGGCGGCCGGTCCGGGGAGCGGTGGCGTCCTGCTGCCCGCCGGGGGCGAGGCGCGGACCGTCGCCGACCTGGCGGCGGCCGTCCGGGAGCTTGAGACGGGGTCCGGGGCGCGGGCCGTTCCGGGCGCGCCGGAGCCAGGGGCGCGGGCCGTCCCGGGGCCGGGAGCCGGGCGGGGGCGCCTCCGGGCGCGGCGGGCGGGCGGCCGCGCTGGGTCTGGGCCGACACCCGCGCGGTCTACCCCGCCCTGCTCGACGCCGGGGTGCGGGTGGGCCGCTGCCACGACCTGGCGCTGACCGAGGGCCTGCTGCTGGGATACGAGGGGCGGTACGGCGAGCCCCGCTCGGCCGCGGCGGCGCACGCCCGGCTGCACGGCCTGCCGGTGCCCGACGACGACCACCAGGCGCCCGGCGGGGAGCGGGCGCGTCAGGCCGCGCTGTTCGAGGAGGAGCCGCCCGCGCCGGACGCCGGGCCGGTGGCCGAGGTCCTCGCCGACCAGCTCCGGCGGATCGAGGCCACCGCCGACCCGCACCGGTTCCGGTTGCTGGCCGCGGCCGAGTCGGCCGGGGCGCTGATCGCCGAGGAGATGAGCCGCGACGGCATGCCATGGCGGCGCGACGCGCACGACGCGCTGCTGGCCGAGCTGCTCGGCCCGCGCCCGGTGCACGGCATGCGCCCGGCGAAGCTGCAGGCGCTGGCCGATCAGGTGTCGGCGGCCTTCGGCACGCCGTTCAACCCCGACTCCCCGCAGCAGATCATCCGGGCCTTCAAGGCGGCGGGGGTGCCGGTGGCCTCCACCCGGGCCCACGAGATCAGGAAGGTCGACCACCCCGGGGTCGCGCCGCTGCTCGCCTACAAGGAGCTGGCGCGGATCCACAGCTTCCACGGCTGGGTCTGGGCCGACCAGTGGGTGCGCGACGACCGCTTCCGGCCGGAGTACGTCGTCGGCGGCGTCGTGTCGGGCAGGTGGGCCACCAGCGGCGGCGGGGCGCTGCAGATCCCCAAGGTGATGCGCCGGGTGGTGGTGGCCGACGAGGGCTGGATGCTCGTCGTGGCCGACGCGGCGCAGCTGGAGCCGCGGGTGCTGGCCGCGATGGCCGGGGACGGCGGGCTGGCCCGCGCGGCCGGGGAGGTCGACCTGTACCAGGCTCTGGCGGGGGCGTTCGGCGGCGACCGCGCCCACGCGAAGATCGCCATGCTGTCGGCCATGTACGGCGGGACCAGCGGCGACGCCCCCACGCTGCTGGCCGTGATGCGGCAGCGCTTCCCGCAGGCGTACCGGTTCGTCGAGGAGGCGGCGCGCAGCGGCGAGGAGGGGCGGCTGGTGAGGTCCTGGCTCGGCCGCACCTGCCCGCCGCCGTCGGCGCGCTGGAAGGAGCTGGTCTCGGGCCCGGAGGGCAGGCGCGCGGCGCGCGACCGGGGCCGGTTCACCCGCAACTTCGTGGTCCAGGCGACCGCGGCGGAGTGGGCGCTGTCGCTGCTGGCGGTGCTGCGCGGGCTGCTGCCGGACCCGGCGCGGCTGGTGTTCTTCCAGCACGACGAGGTGATGGTGCACTGCCCGGCCGAGCTGGCCGAGGAGGTCGTCGCGGCGGTGGGCCGGGCGGCCGGGGAGGCGACGCGCCTGCTGTTCGGTGCGACGCCGGTGCGCTTCCCGATGCAGGCGGTCGCGGTGCGCTGCTACGCCGACGCGAAGTGACGACGGGCGCGGCGCCGCGTGGGCCGTGCGGCGGCTCGCCGGTTCGGGGCCGGGGCCGTACGGGCGCCGACGGCCGGAACGTGGCGCGCCTCATCCCCCTGCCGCCGGTGCCGGGGCCGTACGGGCGCCGATGGCCGGTGCCCGTACGGGGAGCCAGGGGGTCAGGCGGTGCGCGCGGGCCGGGTGGTGAGGGCCAGCCAGGCGGCGGTGACGGTCACCATGACCGCCGTGGCGGTGCCGAGCGTGCCGTAGGACAGGCCGCTCACGATCAGCCCGGCGAGGATCGTGCCGCCCGCGCCGCAGACGTTCATCAGCAGGTCCGACAGGCCCTGCACGGCGGGGCGGCGCTCCAGCGGCACGGCCTCGGTGAGCATCGCCGAGCCCGCGATCAGGCCGCAGGACCAGCCGACGCCGAGCAGGCCGAGCCCGGCGGTCACCCGGCCGATGTCGTGCGGCCCGGCCCCGCCCGCGAGGAGGGCGGCGGCCAGGAGGACGCCCATGCCGAGGACGAGCACGCGGGTCCGGCCGATCCGGTCGGCCAGCCAGCCGACCGCAGGCGACAGGACGAACATGCCGGCGATGTGCACGCTGAGCACGACGCCGATGGTCCGGTAGCCGGCGCCGGCGTGGTCGAGGTGCACCGGGGTCATGGACATGACCGACACCATCGCGGTGTGGGCGACCGCGATCGCCACGAGCGCCCGGGAGGCGGCGGGGCTCTCGCGCAGGGCCCGCCAGCCGGCGCGCAGCCCGCCCCGGCTCCGGCTCCGGGCAGCGGCCGGGACCGGCGCGGGGGCGGCGGGGAGCCGGAAGCGGCCGGAGCCGGGGAGCCCTGGGAGGTCGCGCGGGCCAGCAGCAGCGGGTCGGGCCGCAGCGCCACCAGCACGACGGCCAGCGCGAGCGCGAACGCCAGCAGGGAGAGCGCGAAGGGGCCGGCGTCGGGGGCCAGGCCGAGCCGGCGGCCGAGGTGTTCGGCGGGTTCGGCCAGGTTGGGGCCGGTGACCGAGCCGATGGTGGCGGCCCACACGACCCACGCCAGGTGCCGGGCCGAGTGGCCGGGGGCCGACAGGTCGGTCGCGGAGTAGCGGGAGGCGAGGTTGCCCGCGCTGCCGCCGCCGAACAGCACCAGGCCGGCGAGGAGCAGGGGCCACACG
This sequence comes from Streptosporangium sandarakinum, assembly GCF_050942225.1. Classification (NCBI taxonomy): domain Bacteria; kingdom Bacillati; phylum Actinomycetota; class Actinomycetes; order Streptosporangiales; family Streptosporangiaceae; genus Streptosporangium; species Streptosporangium sandarakinum. The sequence continues at coordinate 5,751,881 of NZ_CP192034.1, read as the reverse complement.
CGCGTGGCGATGGCGAGCAGCGCCACCAGGCAGCCGAGCACCGCGCAGGCGTAGGCCAGGGTCAGCCCGGCCCGGCGGCCACCCCGGTTCGCGGCGCCGGCGGTGGGCAGGGCCAGCAGCGCGGCGCCGAGCACGCTGGAGGTCCCGGCCAGGCCGCTGATCGCCACCGAGCCGGACAGCTTGGCGACCACCAGCGAGCTGAGGGCCGTGCCGACGGCGACCCCGACCCCGCCGGTGATCTGCGCGATGGACAGCACCGCGAGGGTCCGCCGCTGCACCGCCGCGATGTTCATCCGGCTTTCAGGGGAAATATCGTCTTTTTCTGGGATGGATGAGGGGGTGCGCGTCACCAGTGAAGTCTGCCATCACTCATGACACCATTTGAAGCGGTATTCCGGTCCCCGCCGGGTGCGCGGACGGGGCGGTCTACGACGCGATCCATACCGGTCCGCCATGCCAGCCCCCGGGTGCGCGGACGGGGCGGCCGGTCAGGCGTTCGGGGTGAAGGTGTCGAGGAAGACCTGCCGGAACGCCGCGCTCTTCCCCCAGTCGAGATCCTGCACGGCGAACGTGATCCGGTAGGCGGTCGCGTCGTCCACCGTGACGTACCGGGTGAGCCCGTGCATGGGCACGGCGCCGCCGGACACCGCGTAGGTGTACTCCAGGTCGGCGGCCTTCCAGTCGCGGTAGGGCACCCGGGAGAGGCCGATCTCGGTGTACTCGTCCAGGCCGTTCCGGTCGGCGCGGCGCAGCGCGGTCATCGGGTCGGTCACCGGGACGGGGGTGACGGTGACGCTCCGCCCGCTGTTCCTGGGGCCGGTGAACACGGCGCCGCCGCCGTCGCCCGGCTTGGCGGCCCAGCCCTTGGGCAGCGCCGCCGCGACACCGGCCTCGCTGAGCCGCCGGTATCCGTCGGGGATCTCGGTCCGCGGCCGGTCCGGGGTCGCCGGGTCGGCGGGTGCCGAGGCGGCGGAGGAGCCGGGGCTCATGGTGGCGGCCGGGGGCGCCGGGGCGTCCGAGGTGCGGGGCGGCAGCAGGACCAGCGCGGCGATCACCAGCACCAGCGCCACGGCCCCGCCCGCCGCCAGCATCCGCGGTGTCAGGCGGCCGCCGCCGGACCGGCCCTCCCGCCGCCGCCGCGCGCCGGGGGCGCCGGGGTCCTCCGGCGCCGCGTGCCGCCGGCCGCGCAGGGGGCGCCGGCGGGCGGCCGGGCCGCTGGAGCGTTCTCCGCGGGCGGTCGCGGGGAGGCGCCGGCCGTACCGGCGGGGGAGTCGGGCGGGGGGTCTCCGAAAAAGGGGGAGGAGAAGTCCGCGGAGGAGCTGCGCAGCGCGTCGTAGCCGCGCATTCCGGACGGGGAGCCGCCGGACGGCGGGCCCGGGAAGGGGGCGGTCTCGGGTCCGGACGCGGCCTGCGGGTCGTAGGGCACCCGCACCGGGCCGGAGGGGGTCTCGATGATCCGCGACGGCATCGGTCCGGGTGAAGGGGCCGGCGGGGCCGTGGGGCGGGCCGCCGGGGCGTCGGCGGGGAAGGACGCCTGAGCGCCGGAGGCGGGAAACCGCTCGGAGGAGGTGAGGAAGGGATCCTGCCCGGAAGGGCTCAGGAAGGGGTCCCGGGCGGCGGACGCCGGGAAGGGATCCTGCCCGGGAGGGCCCGGGAGGGGGTTCCGCGCGGTGGGGGCGGAGAGGGGTCCCCGCGCGGCGGCGTGACCGGGCGGCCCGGCGTCGTGGCCGAACGGGTCGGACGAGCCGGGCGGAGCGGATGAGCCGGGCGGACCGGACGGGCCGGGCAGCGCCTGTTCCAGCAGGCGGGCCGCCTCGGCGGCGGTCATCCGGCCGTCGGGGTCCCTGCGCAGCAGCCCCTCCAGGACCGGGGCCAGCGTTCCGGCCCGTACCGGCCGGACGGGCTCGCCGGAGAGGATCTCGTTGAGCACCGTCATCGCGTCGGGCCCCTCGTACGGGGGGCGGCCCTCGACCGCGGTGTACAGCGTGGCGCCGAACGCCCACAGGTCGGCGGCGGGGGTGGCCGCCCGGCCGGTCAGGCGCTCCGGCGGGACGTAGGCGGGCGAGCCCACCAGCAGCCCGGCCAGCGGGGCGGCGCCGTCGTCCTCCAGCGCGGCGATGCCGAAGTCGGTGAGCACCACCCGGTCGGCGGTCAGCAGCACGTTGCCGGGCTTGACGTCGCGGTGCAGGATCCCGGCGGCGTGGGCGTGGCGCAGCGCGTCGAGGACCCGGACGCCGATCTCGGCGGCCTGCGCCACCGGCAGCGGCCCGCCCTGCCGTACGGCCTGCTCCAGGGACCAGCCGCGGACCAGCTCCATCACGATCCAGGGGCGGCCGTCCTCCTCGGCGACGTCGTGGACGGCGGCGATGCCCGGGTGGCTGAGCCGGGCCGCCGAACGGGCCTCGTGGATCATGCGCCGGTGGGCGGCCCGCGTGCCCGCGGGGTCGAGCCCGGGGGGCAGGATCAGCTCCTTGATCGCGACATCGCGGTCGAGCAGAACGTCGTAGGCGTGCCACACCCGGCCCAGGCCGCCGCGGCCCACCGGCGACACCAGCCGGTAGCGCCTGCCGATCAGCCTGTCCGGCCCCGGGACCGCACCCGGCGGGAGAGGCTCGCCGCCGGGTCCGGCAGGGGCGTCACCGGTCAAGCGATCGGTCATCGTCTCCAGTCCCCCCGCAGGCAGCCTGATCTGTGAGGCTGGACACGATATAAGCCTTACATTCAGTAATGAAAGTTGATGTTTGGCGAACCATTCGCAGACGGCATCGCCGATGCCCGTCCGCCACGGCCCGCCGCCTCCCGGACATCCGGGCTGACGTCGTACGACGCGCCGCGGCCCGCGGCGGACCGGAGGACCGGCCGCCGTCCGCCCGGCCCCGGAGTCAGCGCTCCGGGCCGCCGCCGGGTCCGGCCGCCTCGGCGAGGGCTGTCAGGGCCGTTGTGAAGGCCGACGCGGGCGGGCTCACCAGACCGGCGCCCACCTGCCCGGTGCCCGCGACCCGGCCGGCGATGCCGGTGTTGACCGCCGGCAGCAGCCCCGTCCGGGCGACCAGCGCGACGTCGACGCCCACCGGCGTGCCGCGGAAGCCGAGGACGGGGATCCGGTAGGCCGAGTGCTCGGCGAGGGTGATCTCGTACATGGACCGGGTGGCCCGCATCGCGTCCGGCACGTCGCCGCCGACGAACCTGACGATCGCCGGGGCCGCCGCCATCGCGAAGCCGCCCAGGCCGGCCGTCTCGGTGATGGTGGAGTCGCCGATGTCGGGGTTGGCGTCGGCCGGGCCGTACGCGCCGAGGTACAGCCCGTCCGGCACGCCCGCCGGGCCGGTGAACCAGCGGTCGCCCAGCCCGGAGACCTGGATCCCGAAGTCGGTGCCGTTGCGGGCCATCGCCACGACCACGGTGGAGCCGGGCACGTCCCGGGCGGCGTCGGCGCTCACCTTGCAGGCCGCCATGCCCGCGTTGAGGAAGAAGTGGTCGTTGCCGTGCACGAAGCGCAGCACCTCGGCCGCCCGGCCCGGCGCGGCGTCCACGATCGCCGCGGCCAGCTCGCGCACCAGCAGCGACGTGGCGGCGCGGTTGCGGTTGTGCAGCTCGTCGCCCATCTGCAGGGCCTGGGCGATCAGCGCCCCGAGGTCCAGCGACCCGGTCAGCTCCAGCGCGGCCCGCAGCACCGGTCCCAGGACCTCGCCCATCCAGGTGAGCCGCCGCAGCACCTCCGGGCCGTAGGCGCCGTAGCGCAGCACCTTGCCCAGCCCTTCGTTGAGCGAGCAGAAGGCGGTGCCGCCGTGCTCGGCGTCGTGTACCTCCAGCATCCACATCGACGGGCTGACCACCCCCGCCATCGGCCCCACGGTCCGGTGGCGGTGGCAGGGCTCCAGCCGGACGCGCCCGGCGGCCAGCAGCCTCCCGGCCTCCTCGGGGTCGCCGGCCAGTCCCTCCAGCAGCGCCGCCCCGACGAGCGCGCCGCGCATCGGCCCCGAGGCCCGCTCCCAGGTGATCGGCGGCCCGGCGTGCAGGAACGTGCCCGGCGGCAGGTCCAGCGCCTCGCGCGCCGGCCGTACGGTGACCAGGCGGGGCCGGGCGGACACCAGGCGGCCGACGGCGACCTCGTTGGCCTCGGCCCTGCGCGGGTCGGCCAGCACCCGGGCGAGGTCGTCGCCGGTGCCCGGCATCGGCGGGCGCCAGTCCACCCGGACCCTCGGTACGGCCTGCGCGTCCAGCGCCTCGCCGAGCGGCTCGGCGCCGGCCGTGACCACCCGGAGCTCTCCGGAGAGCAGGGGCATCGTCACGGGGCACCTCCGCGTGCGGAACGGCCCGCGAGGCGGTCGCCGGGCCGGTGGGTCGTCGCCGGCCGTCCCCGGGAGGGTTCGCGGGCCGTCATCGGGCACCCGCGGCCAGGGCGGCGGCGTGCCGGGCCGCCCGGGCGTTGGAGGCGAACACCGCCGCCCCGGCCGCGCGCAGCGCCTCAGCCTGGCCGCCGAGCCCCTGCGGGTCGCCCTCGGTGCCGACCAGCGTCACCACCGCCGCCGTCCCCCGGGCGACGGCCGCGGCGACGGCGGGGGCGAGCCGCCGCGCGGGGTCGGGGTCGGCGCCGTGCCCGAGGACCACGTCCAGGAGCGCGACGTCACCGCCCGGCACGCCGGCCAGGGCCTCCAGCCGCAGCGTGGGGTCGATCATCGGGTGTGCCCGGCCGCGGGTGTAGGCGTCGTCGCCGAAGTCGGTGAACCGCCCGGTCCCGGCCACCAGCCGGGCCTCGGCGCACAGGGTGCCCCCGGCGTACAGGCCGTGCAGCGCCGCGCCGTTCCGGCGGGCCGTCCCGCCGGAGCCGGTCGGACCGCCCGCCTCAGCCGTTGCGGGCGGGGCCGTCGCCGCACCGCCCGGTTCCCCGGTCCCGTCGCCCGGTTCCCGCGCCCCGCCGTCCCCGGCCTTCCGGCCGGCCGGTCCCGGGGCGGGCCAGGAGGGCCAGGCGGGGACCGGCGCCCCGAGCGCGCGCAAGGCGCTCTCGGCCGCCGCGGTCAGGTCGCCGCTCCCGGGGCCGAGCAGGGCGGACACCACCGGCGTGGCGAGCCCGGCGGCGGCGTCCCGCACCGTCCGGGCCACCTCCGGGGCGGGGGCTTGGAGACCAGGACGATCAGCTCGGTCGCCGGGTCGGCGTCGAGCGCGGCGAGGGCCCGGAGCGTGGACAGCCCGCCCACCTCCGCCGACAGGTCCCGGCCGCCCACGCCGAGCACGTGCCGCACGCCCACGCCCGCCAGGTCCAGCAGGCAGGCGACCTGCTGCGCGCCGGTGCCGGAGGCGGCGACCATCCCGACCGGGCCGGGCCGCAGCACGTTGGCGAAGCCCAGGCCGGTCCCGCCGATCACCGCGGTGCCGCAGTCGGGCCCCATGACCAGCACGTCCCGCTCGGCGGCCCGCCGCTTGAGCAGCACCTCCTGCTCGACGGGCACGTTGTCACTGAAGATCATCACCGGCAGGCCGGCCTCGATCGCGTCCATCGCCTCGGTGAAGGCGTACGGCCCCGGCACCGAGACCAGGGCCAGCGCCGGGCCGGGGTCCGCGGCGAGGGCGCGGGCGGCGGCGCCGACCGTGCGCGGGGCGAACCCGGCCGCACCGCCGAAGCCGCCGGGGTCCCCGAAGCCACCGAAGCCGCCGGGGCCGTCCAGGCCCGCCGGGCCACCGCCCCCGCCGCCCGCCGTACGGCTCGCCAGGCCGGCCAGCAGCCGGTCCAGCTCGGCGGCGGCGGTCTCCAGGGCGGCCGGGTCCTCACCCCGCAGCGCGACCAGCAGGTCGCCCGGACCGGCCTCGGGCAGGCCGAAACCCAGGTCGGCGGCGACGCCGCGGTTGAGGCCGGTGGCCATCGCCACCAGGGCGACCTCGACGCCGGGCAGGTCGGCGGCCGTCCGGCTGACCCGCATCAGGGTGACCGAGTCGTGGTAGGCGCCCGCGCGCACCCGGACCAGATCGACGCTCATCCGCCCCGCCCCCCGGCCCACGCGGCTCCGTTCGCCTCGTCCCCGGCGAGCGCGACGACGGCGGTCAGGCCGATGCGCAGGCCCCACGCGAGGTCGGCCCCGGAGGTGTGGCCGAGCCGGAGCAGCCGCTCCAGCGCGGGCTCAAGGGGCGACCCGCCGGTCAGACCCCGGAGGACGGCCAGCACCTCCGCGCACGCCTGGCCCCGCGCGGCGCAGTGCAGCAGCGTGGCCGAGATCGCGGTGGTCCGGCCGCGCGCGTCGAAGGCGACCGCCGCGCCCAGCCGGTCGGCCAGCCGTACGGCGCGGCGCGCCCCGGCCGCCGTCCCCAGGTGGCGCAGCGCCACGAGCGTCCCGGCGAGCACGTCGTCGCCGCTCGGGGTCAGCCCGGGACCCAGCCCGACGAGGCGTTCGGCGGCCGTGACGCAGTCGTGCGGCGAGGCCCGCGCGCACCCGGCGGCCAGCAGCCCGGCGGCGTCGGAGCCCTCCAGCCCCGGTCGCCGCGGCGACCGGTCGCACACCCCGGCCAGCACCGGCAGCGCGGCGGCCAGCCGCGCCGGCCCGGCCCGGTCCGGCGGCGGCGCCGGATCCCACCAGCGCCGCACCCGCAGGCGCAGCCGTTCCAGCTCCACCGCGCCGTCGCCGACCCACGCCTCGTCGCCCACTGCGGCCGGCGGCGGTGTCCCGGCGGTCACCAGCGCGTTGGGCAGCCGGACGGCCCCGCCGGTCGTCACCGCCACCACGCGCGGCTCAAGCTCCGCGCGGACCTCCAGATAGATCGCCGAGGGGAACACCGCCAGCACCCGCGCGGGCCGCCGGGGCCGGTCGAGCACCGGCCGCAGGGCCGCGCTCGCCGCGCCGGTGGCGTCCGCCCGCACCGGGGACGACCGCGGTCCCCTCGGGCACGCCGTGACGCTCATTCCGCCTCCCCGCCGGCCGTCCCCCGTCGAGCCGACCGTAGAACGGCAGGTGAGGCGGGCCGTACGGGTAAAGATGCCAACGCTCGGCCGGAGAGTTGGCTCTTCCTGACAGGGGTCCCATCGGTCAGAATCAGCGCATGGAACCTCCCGTGCGGCCGGCGAGCACCGGAACGATCATCCACGGTGTCGCGGTCGGGGAGGTGCTGGGCGTCTCCGCGCTGGCCGGGGCGCGGCTGATCGCCGGGGAGCGCGGGCTGGGCCGGATCGTGCAGCGGCTCAACGTGATGGAGGTCCCCGACATCCTGGCCTGGGTCAAGCCGCACGAGCTGCTGCTCACCACCGGCTACCCGCTGCGCAACACCCCGCAGTCGCTCGGCCGGCTGGTGGCCGACCTCGACGAGCGGGGCCTGGCGGCGCTCGCCGTCAAGCCGGGCCGCTACCTCGACCGGCTGCCCGCGGAGATGGCGGAGCAGGCCGACCGCCTGGGGTTCCCGCTGATCCGGCTCCCCGACGGCGTCGGGTTCGACGACATCCTCAACCAGGTCCTCACCGACATCCTCAACCGGCAGGCGGCGGTGCTGGCCCGCGCCGAGGAGGCCCACCGGGCGCTGGTGCAGGTCGTGCTGGCCGGCGGCGGCCTGCGGGAGGTGACGGCGGAGGTCGCCGGGCTGCTCGGGGTGGCGGTGGCCGTGCTCGACCGGGGCGACCGCACGCTCGCCGCCGCCGGGCCCGCCGAGTACCTGGCCGCGCTGCGCAGCGCCCCGGAGGGCAGCCGCACCTCCGTCCCCGTCGTCGCGGGCGGCCACCACCACGGCCGCATCGTCGCCTGCGGGCCGGTCGGCTCGATCGCCGGCAGCGACGTCGGCATTCTGGAACGTGCCGCCACGGTCGCCGCGCTGGTCGTGACCCGGCAGGAGGCGGTCAACGCGGTGGAGAGCAAGTACCGCGCCGACTTCCTGCGCGACGTACTGACCGGCCGGGACGGCGATCCCGCCCGCGTCGCGGCGCGCGCCCGGACCTTCGGCTGGGAGCTGGAGCGCCCGGTCACCGTGCTGGTGGCCGAGCTCGACCCCGGCGGCGGCGACGAGCGCGCCGCCCAGGACCGCCTGCCGGCCTGCTGGGCCGCGGCGGTGCGCCGCCACGACCCGCGCGGCGCGGTGGCGGGGTTCTCCCACGAGGTCGTCGCCGTCGTGGACGCCGCCGCCGACGTCGCGCGCCTGGCCAAGGACGCCGCCGCGGCCTTCGCCGAGTGCGCGCCCGCGACCTTCTCCACGGGCGCCAGCCGTACCGCCCCGGCCGTCGAGGGGCTGCCGGACGCGTACGGCCAGGCGTTGAAGGCGGCCCGGGTGGGCCGGCAGCTCCACGGTCCCGGCGCGGTCGCCCACTTCGACCAGCTCGGCGTCTACCGCCTGCTGTCGCTGGTCGGCGACACCGGCGAGCTGCACGCCTTCGTCCGCGAGACCCTCGGCCCGCTCGCCTCCGACGACGACCCCGAGAACGCCGACCTGCGCCGGACCCTCCAGGTGCTGCTGGAGACCAACCTCAACGTCGCCGAGACGGCCCGCAGGCTGCACTTCCACTACAACACGCTGCGTTACCGGATCGGCAAGCTGGAGCGCATGCTGGGGGGCTTCACCGAGGACGCCCATCTGCGGCTGAACCTCACGCTGGCCCTGCACGTCCTGCGGATGCGCGGCATCTAGACTCTGGAGGGTGAACGAGACCTTCGAGCTGGAAACCGACTACATTCCGCTCTGCGACCTGCTGAAGTACTGCGCCGTCACCGACACCGGGGGCCAGGCCAAGCACTTCATCGCCGAGGGGAACGTCATGGTCGACGGTGAGGTCGAGACCCGCAAGACCCGCAAGATCCGCGGGGGTCAGGTCGTGACCGGCGAGGGTTTCGAGATCCGGGTGGTCGCCGCCCGGTAAGGCCGCCACGGCCCGTTGGGCCCGCCGGGGGAGTGGGGCGGCGGCCGGGATCCGGCTGCCGACCGGGATGATCGGTTTCGGCAGTTCGTGCCAGTGCGAGAAGTGACAGGGCGGGCCTAAGGTGCCCGCAGCGAACAGCTTGGGATTCGGGAGGGATGCCTACGGGGCGGCCACCGACCGACGGCCCGGTGAAAGGTAGGGCTTGATGGTTGCAGGTTGGACCAAGCACGGTGACGGCAGGCACCTGGCACCCGGCGAGGTGGTGCGACCGGACGAGCGGCTCTCGTGGCCACGGATGATCGGATTCGGGGCCCAGCACGTCGTCGCGATGTTCGGCGCCACGTTCGTCTTCCCTCTCGTCATGGGGCTCGACCCCAACGTCGCCATCATGTTCTCGGGCGTGGCGACGATCATGTTCCTGCTCATCGTGCGCGGGAAGATCCCCAGCTACCTCGGCAGCAGCGCCTCGTTCGTGGGCGGCGTGCTGGCCATCCGGGCGCTGTACGGCGGCGACACCCCGGCCGGCGACGCGGTCGTCACCGGGGCGATCCTGCTGGTCGGCCTGGTGCTGGCCCTGGTGGGCCTGGCCATCCACTTCGTCGGCGTGCAGATCATCCACCGGGTGTTCCCGCCGGTCGTCACCGGCGGCGTCGTCATGCTGATCGGGTTCGGCCTGGCCTACGTCGTCGCCGACGTCTACTGGCCCAGTGACCAGTGGATCGCGCTGATCACCATGGTCGTCACGTTTCTGATCATCGTGGCGTTCCGCGGGTTCATCGGGCGGATCGGCATCCTCCTCGGGCTGGTCATCGGCTTCGTGCTGTCCTGGGCGGCCGACCGTGTCCTCGGCGACATCACCGCCTACAACGCCGGGACCGGGAAGATCGACACCCACCCCCGGGTGAACCTCGACGCGGTGGCGAGCGCCGACTGGATCGGCCTGCCGAACATGCACCTGCCCGACATCAAGGTCTCGGCCGCGCTGCTGGTGCTGCCCGCGGTGATCGCGCTGATCGCCGAGAACGTCGGCCACGTCAAGGCGGTCGGCGAGATGACCGGCACCGACGTCGACCCCTACCTGGGCCGGGCGATCGCCGCCGACGGCGTCACCACCGTGGTCGCCACCGCCTTCGGCGGCTCCCCGACCACCACCTACGCCGAGAACATCGGCGTCATGGCCGCCACCCGGGTCTACTCCACGGCCGCCTACTACATCGCGGCCGTCATCGCGATCCTCTTCGGCCTGTGCCCGAAGTTCGGCGCGCTGGTGGCGGCCACCCCGAACGGCGTGCTCGGCGGCATCACGGTGATCCTCTACGGCATGATCGGCCTGCTCGGCGCGAAGATCTGGATCGAGAACCGCGTCGACTTCTCCAACCCGATCAACATGGTCCCGATCGGGGCGGGCATCATCCTCGCCATCGGCCCGGTCAAGCAGATGTTCGGCTCCGACTTCGCGCTGGAGGGCATCGCCCTGGGCACCATCGTCGTCGTGGGCGGCTACCACCTGCTGCGGGTCGTCTCCCGGCAGAGCGGGGCCGCGGAGGCCCCGGCGGAGGGGGCCGGGCAGACCCGGGAGGCATCGGGATGACGGACGGGCGCCGCGGGTCCCAGGCCGGGCGGCCGGGCGGGAGAGGCCCCGGGATGACGGCCGGGCATGGCCGGTCCCGGGCCGGACGGCCGGGCGGGAGTGACCCCGGGATGACGGCTGGACACCGCCGGTCCCGGGCCGGACGACCGGGTGCGGGAAGCCCCGGGCCGAACGTGCGGACGCGGGGGATACCTGGATGAAGCCGCCCCCGTTCGAGTACCACGCCCCCCGTTCCGTCGCCGAGGCGATGGAGGTCCTGGCCGCGGCCGGGCCGGAGGGCAAGGTGCTCGCGGGAGGCCAGAGCCTGATCCCCCTGCTGAACATGCGGCTGGCCGCCCCCGGTCACCTCGTCGACGTCAACCGGCTCACCGAGCTGGACACGGTCGAGGTCGAACCGGGGGGCGTGCGGGTCGGCGCGCTGGCCAGGCACGCCCGCGTGGAGCGGTCGGCCGGGGCGGCCGCCGCCCAGCCGCTGCTGCGCCAGGCGCTGCGGCTGGTCGCCCACCCGGTGATCCGCAACCGGGGCACGGTCGTCGGCAGCCTGGTGCACGCCGACCCCGCCGCCGAGCTGCCCGCGGTGCTGGCCCTCCTCGGCGGTTCGGTACGGCTGGCCCGGCCCGGCGCGGTCCGCGACGTCCCGGCCGCCGGTTTCTTCACCGGCCCCCTGGAGTCGGCCGCCGAGCCGGGCGAGCTGGCCCTCTCGGCGTTCTTCCCCGCTCTCGGCCCGCGTTGCGGCACCGCCTTCCACGAGGTGGCGCGGCGGCACGGCGACTACGCCCTGGCCGGGGTCGCGGCGCTGGTCCGCCTGGACGAGGGCCTGCGCGTCACCGCCGCCCGGGTGGTGTGCGTGAGCGCGGGCCCGGCCCCGGTCGTGGTGGACGTCACCGGCCACGCCTGCGCGGACGGCTGGGCCGCGGCGGCGCGGGACGTGGCGGAGCGGGTCGAGCCGGAGGACGACATCCACGCGAGCGCCGCCTACCGGCGGCACCTGACCGGCGTCCTGGCCGAGCGGGCGCTGCGGGAGGCGGCGGCGTCCGCGGCGGGCGACGTGGGTACGAGGCGGTGAACGGGCCGTACGGCCCGGCGGACGGCGCGACGGGTGCGACGGGCCGGATGGGCGGCGCGGCGGCCGGGAGACGGTGAGCCGGGGCCCGGACGCGGCGACGAGCGGTGAGGAGCGGTGAGCCGATGACGAACATCGCGGTCACACTGACCGTGAACGGGGTGGTCCGGCGGGCCGAGGTGCCCGGAAGGCGACTGCTGTCCGACTGCCTGCGCCACGACCTCGGGCTGACCGGCACCCACGTCGGGTGCGAGCACGGGGTCTGCGGCTGCTGCACCGTGCTGCTGGATGGCGAGCCGGTGCGTTCCTGCCTGACGCTGGCCGCCACCGCCGACGGCCACGAGATCACCACGGTGGAGGGGCTGGCCGGGCCGGGCGGGGAGCCGTCGCCGGTGCAGCGGGCCTTCGCCGAGTGCCACGGCCTGCAGTGCGGCTTCTGCACCCCGGGCTTCCTGTGCACGGTCACCGCCCTGCTGCGCGACAACCCGGCGCCGAGCGAGGAGGAGGTGCTGGAGGGGCTCTCCGGCAACCTCTGCCGCTGCACGGGCTACCAGAACATCGTCAGGTCCGTCCGCCGCGCCGCCGAACTCATCGCCGGGGCGGAGGAGGCATGACGACCAGGCTGTTCGGCGAGCCGGTGCCGCGCCGCGAGGACCCGCGCCTGCTCACCGGGCGGGGCCGCTACCTGGACGACCTCGGCGCGGGCGCGCTGGAGGCGGCCTTCGTCCGCTCCCCGCACGCCCGCGCCCGCATCCTCGACATCGACGTCTCCGCGGCGATCGAGGTCGAGGGACTGGTGGCGATCTACACCTGGGAGGACCTGCCGGAGGAGGTCGGCGCGCCGCTGCCGCTGCTCATCCCGCATCCGGCGCTGACCCACGGCCGCACCGCCCGCCCGCTGGCCCGCGACGTCGTACGGCACGTCGGCGAGCCGGTCGTGATGGTCGTCGCCCGCGACCGCTACCTCGCCGAGGACGCCTGCGCGCTCATCCGGGTCGACTACGAGCCCGCCGAGGCCGTCGTCGGCGTGGAGACGGCGACGCGCTCGGCCCGGCTCGTCCACGACGACGTGCCGGGCAACGTCGGCGCGCACCTGGTGCAGGAGGTGCCCTCGGCGGCCGGGCTCGGCGCCCGGGAGGCGATCGACGCCGCCCCGCACACCCTGTCCTTCCGCCTCGACATCGAGCGCAGCGCCTCCATGCCGCTGGAGGGCCGCGGGGTCTACGCCCGGTGGGACGCCGACGACCGCTCCCTGCGGGTCTACTCCAGCACCCAGACCTCCACCAGCGTCCGGATGGCGATCGCGGCCCGGCTGGGCCTGCCGCTGACCAAGGTCGAGGTCATCGCCCCCGACGTGGGCGGCGGGTTCGGCGTCAAGATCGTCCATCCGTGGCCGGAGGAGGTCCTCGTCCCCTGGGTCGCCATGCTGCTGGGCCGCGAGGTCAAGTGGACCGAGGACCGGCGCGAGCACTTCGTCTCCTCCGCCCACGAGCGGGCCCAGGTGCAGCACGTGCGGGTCGGCTTCGACGACGCGGGCCGGGTGCTGGGCCTGGACGTGACGATCCTGCACGACCACGGGGCCTACACGCCGTACGGGATCATCGTGCCGATCATCACCGCCACCCAGCTTCCCGGCCCGTACCGGATCGGCGCCTACCGGGTCGAGTTCTCCTCCGTCTACACCAACACCGTGCAGGTCACGCCGTACCGGGGGGCGGGCCGCCCGCAGGCGGCCTTCTGCATGGAGCGGACCATGGACCGCATCGCCGCCCACCTCGGCCTGGACCGTACGGCGGTGCGCGAGGCCAACTTCATCCAGCCGGACGAGTTCCCCTACGACCAGGGCCTGACCTTCCAGGACGGCCGCCCGCTGATCTACGACAGCGGCGACTACCCCGAGTCGCTGCGGATGCTCAAGGAGCTCATCGGCTGGGACTCCTTCGGCGAGCTCAGGGCCCGCGCCGCGGCCGAGGGGCGGCGGCTCGGCATCGGGCTCGGCTGCTACGTGGAGGGCACCGGCGTCGGCCCCTACGAGGGCGGCCACGTCCAGATCACCTCCGACGGCCGGGTGCACGTCTCCACCGGCCTGACCTCCCAGGGGCAGGGCCACGAGACCGCGTTCGCCCAGATCGCCGCGACCGAGCTGGGCGTGCCGCTGGAGCGGGTCTCGGTGGTCACCGGCGACACCCGCAGGTTCGGCTACGCGGTCGGCACGTTCGCCTCGCGGGCCGCGGTGATGAGCGGCAACGCGATCGCGCTGGCCTGCCGCAGGGTGCGGGAGAAGGCGCTGCGGATCGCCGCCGACGCGCTGGAGGCCGACCCGGGCGACCTGGAGATCGTCGACGGCGAGGTCCGGGTGGCCGGCACGCCCGGCGTGGCCGTGCCGCTGGCCACGGTGGCGGTGCTGGCCAACCCGCTGCGCTACGCCTTCGACGCCGAGACGGCCCGCGCCACCCAGTTCGCCGGGACGCCTTCCCCCGACCGGCCGCCGGTGGCCGAGGGGGAGGAGCCGGGGCTGGAGGGACGCGACTACTACTCGCCGGTCCGCTCGACCTTCGCCTCCGGCATGCACGCGGCGATCGTCGAGACCGACCCGCTGACCGCCGAGATCCGCGTCCTGCGCTACGCCGTCGTCCACGACTGCGGCAACCTGGTCAACCCGATGATCGTCGAGGGGCAGATCCACGGCGGCGTCGCCCAGGGAGTGGGCGGCGCGCTGTACGAGCGCATGGTCTACGACGAGCACGGGCAGCTGCTGAACGCCTCGTTCATGGACTTCCTGATGCCCTACGTCACCGAGGTGCCGCGGATCGAGACCGCGCACCTGCAGACCCCGTCCCCGCTGAACCCCCTGGGCATCAAGGGCGCCGGGGAGGCCGGGGTCATCCCGGTGTCGGCGGTGATCGCCTCGGCGGTGGAGGACGCCGAGGGCATCCGGATCGACCGGATGCCGATCTCCCCGTCGGAGCTGTTCGACCTGCGCCGCGCGGCCGGCTGAGCCGCGCCGTACCGTTCCGCCTCGCGCCGTACGGCCCGAGCCGTCAGAGCCGCCCGCCTCGCGCCGTCCGGGCCGTACGGTCCGCGGGCAGGGATGCGGACAGAGGTGCGGGAGCGGGGGAGCGGTGTCAGGAGTCGCCCGCGGGGCCGGAGGCGGGGTCGTCCGCCGGGACGGGCCGCTCGGTCACCGGGATCCCGGCCGCCGCCTCTCCGATCAGCGGGACCTCCGCCGCCGCCTCCCCGGCCGCCTGGTCCTCCGTCCCGGGCCCGTCCGGGTCCGGGGCCGGTGGCAGGTCGCGCATGGTGCGCAGCGGGGAGAGCACCGGCGGCGCCACCGCCAGCACGGTGATCCCCACGACCACCCACAGCGTGGCGCGGGCGCCGAACTGCTCGCCCAGCAGACCGCCGGCCAGGCCGCCGAGGGGCAGCGTGCCCCACACCAGGAAGCGCATGGTGGCGTTCATCCGGCCGAGCATGCGCTCGGGGGTGACGCTCTGGCGGAAGGTGACCTGGCCGACGTTGTAGAGCACCACGCCGATCGACTGGACGAACGCGCCGATCGCGAACAGCGAGATCCGCCAGCCGGGCTCGGTCAGCGGCACCAGGGCGGTGAACGGCGTCGTCACCATGATGGACAGCCAGATGATCCGGGCCGAGCCGACCCGGCGGCTCATCGGCCCCACGAGCGCCGCGCCGGTCAGGCCGCCGACGGACACCACCGAGAACAGCACGCCGATCGCGCCGGGGGACAGGCCGATCACCCGGGTCAGGAAGATCATCTCGACGGCGGCCATCATGCCGTTGGCGAAGTTCGCCAGGGCGGTGGAGGCGGCGATCAGCCGCAGGATGCGGTGGGAGGCCACGTACCGCAGGCCCTCGCCGATCTCCTTCAGCAGCCCCCGCCGCTCGCTGCGGTCCGGCACCTGCTCGGTGGCGTCGATCCGCCCCAGCATCAGCGCCGAGCCCAGGAAGCTGACGGCGTCCAGCACCACCGCGATCGGCGCGGTGAGCAGCTGGATCAGCCCGCCGCCGACGGCCGGGCCGGCGATCTGCGCCGAGTTGCGGACGATCTCCAGCTTGGCGTTGCCGTCCATCAGGCGGTCCCTGCCGACCAGGCTCGGCAGGTAGCTCTGGTAGGCGACGTCGAAGAAGACCGTGGCCAGGCCCGAGCCGAGCGCCACGATGTACAGCTGGGGCAGGCTCAGCGCGCCGAGCCACCAGGCGAGCGGCACCGAGGCCAGCAGTACGGCCCGGACCAGGTCGGCGGAGACCAGGATCCGCCGGCGCGGCATCCGGTCCACCCACACCCCGGCCGGCAGCCCGACCAGCAGGAAGGCCGCCGTCTGCGCGGCGGCCAGCAAGCCGGTCTCGAACGCGCTCGCGTGCAGCGCGAGCACCGCGACCAGTGGCAGTGCGAGGTTGCTGACCTGCGTGCCGACCTGGCTGATCGTGTCCGCTCCGAACAGGAGCGAGAAGTTCCGGTGCCGGAACAGGCTGGGGGTGGTCACCGAGGCATGTTTGCGATCTTTTCACTGGAAGTCAATGCCTCTGTTTCCCAACTCCACCGGCCGGAGAATGTCAGATCTCACAGTGATAACGGCGGCCGTCGCGGGCACGGAAACGACCACGGCCGCGATGGCGGCCGTGGTCACGGTGTTCCGGCGCGGGGCCGGTGGGGCGGCGGGCGGGGAGGACGGCGCGCCGCCCGCTGTCAGGACGCCCGGGCCCGGGCGGCCCCGCCGGGGGGCTCAGGCCCGGGTCTCAGACCCCGGCCCGGGCCTCGGGACGGGAGACCTCGGCGACCAGTCGCTTGCGGAACACCCAGTAGGTCCACCCCTGGTATCCGAGCACGAACGGCAGCGCGATCAGGCCGATCCAGGTCAGCATGCCCAGCGTGTAGGGGCCCGAGGCGGCCTCGGCGACGGTCATGCCCGGCATGGGGGCCGCGGACAGGGTGGTGAACAGCGCGGCGCCGGTCAGGACGATGGCGGAGGCGGTGGCGGTGAACGCCCAGCCGTCCCTGCCCCGCCAGGTCAGCGCGACCCCCGCGGCCAGGACGGCGACCGCGGCCAGCGCGCACGCCCACGGCCACGGCGCCGCGGTCCAGCCGGCGCCCGCCGGGGATGCCCGGCAGTGCCACCACGGCGGCGGGCAGCGCCACCGCCGAGGCGGCCATCGCGGCGCGGCGGGCGCGGGCCCGCACCGGGCCGGTGGTCTTCAGGGCGACGAAGACCGCGCCGTGCAGGGCGAACAGCGAGAGTGAGAGGACGCCGCCGACCAGCGCGGCGATCGCGCTGCCCCGCAGCAGGTCGGCGAAGACGGCGCCCCACAGGAAGGCGGGGAGCGCGCTGCCGGCCACGATGCCGAGGTCGCACCAGCGGCGGTCCGCGGCGTGGTGCACCTTGCCCCGCCACTCCAGGCCGACGCCGCGCACGATCAGCCCGACCAGGACCAGCATGAGCGGCAGGTAGAACTCGCTGAGCAGGCCGGCGTACCAGGCGGGGAACGCGGCGAACATCGCACCGACCGCGGTGATCAGCCACACCTCGTTGCCGTCCCAGACCGGGCCGATGGTGCCGAGCACCTGCCTGCGCTCGGCCTCGTTCCGCGACAGCGCCGGGGACAGCATGCCGACGCCGAAGTCGAAGCCCTCCAGGACGAAGAAGCCGGTCCACAGGAAGGCGATGACGATGAACCAGAAGGTCGTCAGTTCCATGTGCGTTGTCCGCTCAGTACATCAGGGTCGGCTGGAGCAGGGCTGTGCGGTCCTCGTCGCCGTCGCGCGAGGGAGGCGTGAGGGGACCGGGGGTGGCGGGCTCGGGTCCCGCCTTGATGTGACGGACCAGCAGTACGGCCTCGGCCAGGGCGAGCGCGCCGTACAGGGCCGTGAAGACCGCGAGGGAGATGGCGACCTCGGTGAGGCTGACGCCGGGGGAGACGCTCGCGGCGGTGAGCAGTTCGCCCTGGACGACCCAGGGCTGGCGGCCGATCTCGCCGAGCAGCCAGCCGGAGATCATCGCGAGGGTCGGCAGCGGCAGGGCCAGCAGGCAGGCGCGGGCGAACCAGGCGGGCAGCGGGCGCGGGCGCGGGTCGCGGCGGCGCCGGCGGGTCAGCCACAGGCCGAGGACCGACAGGGCCACGGTCGCCATGCCGAAGACGATCATCACGCGGAAGGACCAGTAGACGACGGGCAGGTTGGGGATGTAGTCGGCCGGGCCGAACTGCTGGGCGTAGGCGGCCTGCAGGTCGTCGGTGCCCCGGATGACGGCGTCGACGTCGCCGGTGGCCAGGAAGCTGAGCACGTTGGGCAGCTCGACTCCGGGCACGGGGGAGAACGGCGCGCCCGCGGTGCTGTGCCGGAGCCCTTCGGCGGCGGCCAGCTTCATCGGCTGCTGCTCGTTCAGGAGCTTGGCGGACGTGTCGCCGGTGAGGGCGACGACGACGCCGGCGACCGCCGTCATGACCAGCGCGGCGCGCATCGGCGTGCGCCACATGCTCTCCCGGCCGCGCCGTACGGGGACGGTGCGGTCGGGGTCGAGGCGCCGCTCGCGCAGGATGCGGTAGCCGCAGACGGCCAGCACGAACCCGCCGGCGACGATGAACGCCGCGCCGACCACGTGGGGCACCTGGGCGAGGGCGGTGGGGTTGGTGAGAACGGCCCACAGGTCCGTCATGCGGGCCCGGCCGCCGACCACCTCGTAACCGACCGGGTGCTTCATCCAGGCGTTGGCGGCGAGGATGAAGTAGGCAGAGAGGTTGGAGCCGATCACCGCCGCCCAGAGGGTGGCGAGATGGACGCGCTTGGGAAGCCGGTCCCACCCGAAGATCCACAGGCCCAGGAACGTCGACTCCAGGAAGAACGCCAGCAGCGCCTCCAGCGCCAGCGGGGCGCCGAAGACGTCGCCGACGAAGACGGAGTACTCGCTCCAGTTCATCCCGAACTGGAACTCCTGCACGATGCCGGTCACCACGCCCATCGCGAAGTTGATCAGGAAGAGCTTCCCGAAGAACTTGGTGAGCGTCAGGTAGCGCTCCTGACCGGTGCGGTGCCAGGCGGTCTGCAGACCGGCCACGAAGACACCCAGGCCGATGGTCAGGGGTACGAAAAGAAAGTGGTAGACGGTGGTGATTCCGAACTGCCACCGCGCCAGGTCCAGTGCGTCCATCTTCCCCTCACGGGTCAAAGCTCTACAAGCCGTAGTGCTACCCCTAGTAGTACTACAAGCTGTAGAGCAAGGAAGGGCGCCGACGCCGCGAGCTGATGCGATCTTCGTCACATGGCCCGGCCCGGACCGCACTCCGGACCGGGCCGAGATCGCCCCCTCCGGCCCGCGGCGCCGGTCGTCCCCTGCGTGACGCCGGGGAACCGTTCCCCGGCGGCCCGGCGGGACGGGACCGCTGCCCCGTTCCGCCGGACGCGCCCCGGGCCGCAGGGCCCCGAGGACGCGCCGGGTCCATGCTGACGCCGCGGGGGCGGGCGGCGCGTCAGCCGCCCGGGGGACTTCCGGGTACACCGGTCGGTGGACCCCGGGGGGATCAGGGCCTGCGGCCCGCGGCCTCCAGGTAGGCGTGGAGGTTGCCGAGCTCGAAGCCCCGGCGCTGGATCTTCCTGACCAGGACGCGGAAGTCGCGGGACAGGTTCGGCCGGAAGTGCAGCAGCAGCACGTCGCCGGGGCGGAGCTTCTTGTCCGGCACCTGGTAGGCGATCTTCCCGCCCGGCTGCACGGTCGCCGTCCAGAGCAGCAGCGCGTCCATGCCGCACGCCTTGGCCGCCCTGCGCGTCAGGGTGTTGAAGCTGCCGAACGGCGGGCGGAACAGCCTGGGCGCCTCGCCGACGTGCCGGCGGACCAGCTTGGCGGTGTCGCAGATCTCCGCCTTCTGCCGCTCGTAGCCGAGCGTGGGCATGTTGGGATGGGTCAGCGTGTGGTCCTCGATCGTCGCCCCCGCCTCACGCAGGTCGCGCACGTAGTCCCACTTCCCGGCGCCGAGGTATCTGCCTCCCTGGGCGGTCGGGTCGGTCGCGCCCCTGGCCTCGACGGCGTCGCGGGTGACGAAGGCCGCGATCGGGATCCGCTGCTCGCGGACCTGCGCCAGGAACCCGGGGTCCTGCTCCCAGCCGTCGTCGATGGTGAGGAAGACGACCTTCCGCTTGGTCGGGATGGAGCTGATCACCGGCGGCAGCCCGTCGGCGGGCGTGGGGATCCGGTCCACCTCGCCCGGCCCGGGCAGCGCCCCGGGCGGCCCGGAGGGGGACGGCGAGGCGGACCCGGCGGGGGAGGAGGCGCGGGCGGCGCTCTCCCGGTCGCCCGCCGCGCCGCCGCCCGCGCCCGTGTTCTCCTGGCCGCAGCCCGTGCTCGCCGTCACGACCGCGAGCGCGACCGCCGCCCCGGCCATCCATGATCTCCCCGATGCCATGGCGCACCATCCTGCCAGGGGCCGGGGACCGGTCGTCACAGAAATAGCCATATGAGGCATTTATCGGAAATGAGGGACTACGTCTCCCGGAAGGGCCGGCCGTAGCCGGCGGAGAGTCCGGCGATGTTGGGATCTCCTGACCCATTCCGGGCCGGGGCATCAGCGTCTTCCCATGTCAGGAGGGGTAATACCTGCGGTTACCGGGAGGTTCGCCACCGGCCGTTCCCGCCTGCCGGGCCGCGCCGGACGGTGGCCGTGCCGGAGCGGTCCGGCCGCCGGAAGCGGCCGCGGGGCCGCGCCGCCGGTGGACCGGGATCGGAGAAGCGACCAGCCATGTGAGGACCATATGACCCATGAAGATCAGCACACCGCCGACCCTCTCGCCCGCGTGCTGGGCTGGGCCGGCCTCGGCCTCGGCCTGGCGCACATCCTCGCGCCGAAGACCGCCGGCCGGGTCTACCGGAGGCTGGCGCCGACGGGTGGGCGGGAGTTCATCCAGGCCATGCCGATGATGGGCGGCACGTCCGGCCGCGGCCTGCGGCGGAGGCTCATGCCCACCGGCGGCCGGGAGTTCCTGTACGCGATCCCGTCACCGGGAGCGGGAGGCAGGCTCCACGGGCTGCCGATGGCGGGCGGCCGGGGGCTTCCCCGCGGGCTGCGGCGGGCGCTGGCGCCGACCGGCGGGCGGGAGTTCCGGCACGTGATCCCGCCGCCCGGGGCGCGGGACCTGCTCCACATGACGCCGCCCGGCACCGGCCGGGGCATCGCCGGCCGGATCCGTACGATGCTGGCGCCGACCGGCCGGCGGGAGTTCCTGCACGCGATCCCGTACCCGGGAGGCCGCGGGCACGCCCACCGGATGGGGGACCACCACCGCATGGGCGGCATGAGGCGCGTGATGGCGCCGGGCCGCGGCATGGGCGGCATGACGCGGATGATGTCGTCGGGCCGCATGAGGGCCGGCCGGGGCCGGCGCGGCGGCGCGGGCGGCCGCATCGGGGCCCTCACGGCGGCCACCGGGCTCGCCGCCGCCGCGTACGCCGCGGCGCGGATCGGCCGGCGCGGCACGATCACCCGGGAGCAGCGCCGTGATCTGGGCGAACGGATCCGGGACCTGCGGGCGGCGGTGACGATCAACCAACCTCGCGAGGCGGTGTACCGGTACTGGCGGGACTTCGGTCACCTTCCTCGGTTCATGACGCATCTGGAGTCGGTGGAGGTGACCGGGGACGGGCGGTCGCACTGGACGGCGCGGGGGCCGGTGGGCAAGAGCGTGCAGTGGGACGCGGAGATCACCGAGGACCGCCCGGGCGAGCTGATCTCGTGGCGGTCCACGGGACGGGCGACGGTCCCCAACAGCGGGACGGTGCGGTTCACCGACGCCCCGGGCGGGCGGGGCACCGAGGTGCGGGTGAGCCTGCGGTACGACCCGCCGGGCGGCAAGGCGGGACTCGCGCTGGCCCGGCTGCTGGGCGAGCACCCCGAGCAGCAGGTCAGTGACGACCTGCGCCGGTTCAAGCAGGTCATGGAGACCGGGGAGGTGGTGCGGTCCGAGGGCAGCCCGGAGGGCACCCGCGCGCTCCGGCAGGCCGTACAGCGTCCCGCCCAGCCGGTGGGGTGAGGGAGAGACATGAAAGCCACATGCTGGATGGGCCGCAACACCGTCGAGGTCCGGAACGTCCCGGACCCGGGGATCGTCAACGCCCGCGACGCCGTCGTCCGCGTCACCTCGACCGCGATCTGCGGCTCGGACCTGCACCTGTACGACGGGTACGTGCCGACGATGAAGAAAGGCGACATCCTCGGCCACGAGTTCATGGGCGAGGTGGTGGAGGTGGGCCCGCAGGTGCGCAACCTGAGGGTCGGCGACCGGGTGGTCGTCCCCTTCCCGATCGCCTGCGGCAACTGCCTGTCCTGCCAGAACGGCATGTACTCGGTGTGCGAGAACTCCAACCCCAACGCGGGCGTGGCGGAGAAGCTCATGGGCCACTCCCCGGCGGGGATCTTCGGCTACTCGCACATGCTCGGCGGCTACGCCGGGGGCCAGGCGGAGTACGCCCGGGTGCCCTTCGCCGATGTGGGACCGATCAAGGTCGAGGACGGCCTGCCGGACGAGAAGGTGCTGTTCCTGTCCGACATCCTGCCCACCGGCTGGATGGGCGCGGAGATGTGCGACATCAAGCCCGGCGACGTCATCGCCATCTGGGGGGCCGGCCCGGTCGGCCAGCTCGCGGCCGTCAGCGCCCGCCTGATGGGCGCCGAGCGGGTCATCTGCATCGACCGCCTCCCCTACCGGCTGCACCACGCCGAGCGCGCGGGCGCCGAGACGCTCAACTACGAGGAGGTCGACGTCCTGGAGGCGCTGCGGGACATGACCGCCGGCCGCGGCCCGGACGCCTGCATCGACGCCGTCGGCATGGAGGCCCACCACGGCAACCCGGCCATGTACGCCTACGACCGCACCAAGCAGGCGACCCGCCTGGAGACCGACCGGCCGTACGCCCTGCGCCAGGCGATCCTGGCCTGCCGCAACGGCGGAACCGTCTCGGTGATCGGCGTCTACGGCGGCTTCGTCGACAAGTTCCCGATGGGTGCGATCATGAACCGGTCGCTGACCCTGAGGGCCGGCCAGTGCCACGTGCAGCGGTACATGAGGCCGCTGATGGACCGGATCCGCCACGGCGACATCGATCCCAGCTTCGTGATCAGCCACCGCATGCGGCTGGAGGACGCCCCGCATGCCTACGAGATGTTCAAGAACAAGGAGAACGAGTGCAACAAGGTCGTCCTGACCACCTAGCGCTCTGACCTGGGCCCACCGGCCCGGCGAGAAGGTCCCGGCCACGACGCCGGGCGCTCCCGGCCGGTGGGCCCCGCCTGCCGGCGCGCGCCGGGCGTGGCGGACCGCCGCCGATCGCCCGCCACGCCGACGGCACATGTCGCCCTACCGGCGCGGCGGGCGGATGCCTACAGTGCTGGGTTGACGTCCTCCCCACGGCTGAGACCCGGGGTCCCCGCGCTCAAGGAGTTTCGATGAAGGTCGCAGGCAGTGCCGTGCTCGGCATCGACAGGGACCGCGTGTGGTCCGCGCTCCAGGACCCGGCCGTGCTCGTGCGCACGATCCCGGGCTGCGAGCGCCTGGAGGAGACGGGGCCCGGCGCCTACCGGATGACGGTCACCGCCGGGGTCGCCTCGATCAAGGGCGTCTACCAGGGGGAGGTGACGCTGACCGAGCCCGACGCGCCGAAGCGGTTCGTGCTCCGGGCCCGGGGGCAGGGCGCCCCCGGCACGGTCGACGCCACCGTCGAGATCCGCCTCAGCGACGCCGGGGACGGCACCAGGGTCGACTACGACGCCGAGGCGGTGGTCGGCGGCATGATCGGGGGCGTCGGCCAGCGCATGCTCGGCTCGGTGGCGAAGAAGACAGCGGGCGAGTTCTTCTCCGCCGTCGAAGGCCACCTCTCCGCCGCCGCGGAGGTCCCCGCCGCTCCCGCGACCGGGGCCGCCGGAGCCGCCGGGGCCACCGGGGCCGTGGCGGCCGTCCCGGGGACCGTCGCGGTCCCCGCCCAGGCCGGCCCGGCGACCCTCACCGAAGAGGCGGCTCAGGCCGGACCGCGGGTCTACGAGCGTCCCGCCGTCCGGCCCGCCCCGCGATCCGCCGCGGCCGGCCCCGCCTGGCCGATCCTCGCCGCCTTCGGGATGGGCGCCGGAGTGGCGCTCGGCAGCGCGGTGATCGGCTGGCTGCTGGGCCGCACCGGCCGCCGCCGCTGAGCCGTACCCGGCGGGGCCTCATGTCCCGGTGAAGGGCCGGGGCTTTTCCCGTCAAGGGCCGCGCGCCCGTACGGCGGCGCGGCGGATCCGGTGGCACCGTCGGGCTGTCGGCCGACGACGGGCCCGGGGAGACCATGGAGCCGCTGCTGATCCTGCACGCCGTCGCGGCGGTGTGCGCCCCGGCCATGGCGCGCCGGTTCGGCCGCGACGCCTTCCTCGTGCTCGCCCTGCCGCCCGCGTGCGGGTTCGCCTACACCCTGTGGGCCGTCGCCACGGGCACGCCCGTCGCCTCGCACCACGACTGGGCGCCCGCGCTGGGACTCGGCCTGACCTTCCGCGCCGACGCGCTGAGCCTGCTGATGATGACGCTGGTCACCGGGGTCGGCGCGCTGGTGCTGCTGTACTGCTCCCGCTACTTCTCCGCCGGCGAGGACGGGCTCGGCAGGTTCGGCGGGGCGCTGGTGGCCTTCGCCGGGGCCATGCTCGGCCTGGTGGCCGCCGACGACCTGCTCCTGCTGTACGTGTTCTGGGAGCTGACCACCCTCTTCTCCTATCTGCTGATCGGCCAGGACCCGGCGAGCCGGGCCGGGCGCCGGGCCGCGCTGCAGGCGCTCACCGTCACCACCTTCGGCGGGCTGGCCATGCTCGCCGGGTTCGTCATGCTGGGCGAGGCGGCCGGCACCTACCGGATCTCGCAGCTCGTCGCGCACCCCCCGGCCGGCGGGACGGTGCCCGCCGCGCTGGCGCTCGTCATGACCGGGGCGCTGTCGAAGTCGGCGATCTTCCCGTTCAGCATGTGGCTGCCCGCCGCGATGGCCGCGCCGACCCCGGTCTCGGCCTACCTGCACGCCGCGGCGATGGTCAAGGCCGGCGTCTACCTGCTGGCCAGGCTCAGCCCGGCCTTCGGCGAGGCGGTCCCGTGGCGGGCGGCGGCCGTGTCGCTCGGCCTGCTCACGATGGTGCTGGGCGGCTGGCGGGCCCTGCGCGAGAACGACCTCAAACGGCTGCTCGCCTACGGCACGGTGAGCCAGCTCGGCTTCCTGACCGTGCTGTTCGACACCGCCACCCGTGGCGCCGCGCTCGCGGGCGCCGCCATGCTGGGCGCGCACGCCCTGTTCAAGGCGTCGCTGTTCCTGGTCGTCGGGGTCGTCGACCACGCGGCCGGCACCCGCGACCTACGCGAGCTGAGCGGCCTGCGGCGCTCGGCGCCCTGGCTGTGCGCGGTCGCGACGGCCGCCGCGGCCTCCATGGCGGGCCTGCCGCCCTTCTTCGGATTCTCCGCCAAGGAGGCGGCCTTCGAGTCGCTGCTCGGCGGCGGACTCGGCCGGTCGGCGACGCTGGCCGGGGTGGTGCTCGGCTCGGCGCTGACCGCCGCCTACAGCCTGCGCTTCCTCACCGGGGCCTTCGGCAGCCCGCCGGGCAGGGACCCGACCCCGCTCGCCCCCTACGGCGCCGCGACGTTCCTGCCGCCCGCCCTGCTCGCCGTGCTCGGACTGGCCGCCGCCCCCTTCGCCTCCTGGTACGGCCGGGCCATGGACCCCTACACCGCCACCTTCGCCACCCCCGGCCACGACGCCCACCTCGCGCTGTGGAGCGGCGCGCCCGTCCCGCTGCTGCTGTCCGCCGTCGCCCTGGCCGCGGGCGCGCTGCTCTTCGCCGCCGGGGACAGGGGGGCACGGGCCGGGCGGCTGCTGCGCACGATCGACTCCGGCCGGGTCTACTGGGCGCTCGTGCGGGGCACGAACCGCTTCGCCGGGCAGCTCACCGGCGTCGTCCAGCGCGGCTCCCTCCCCGACTACCTCATGATCGCGTTCGCCACCCTGGCGGGCATCGCGGCCTTCGCGCTGCTGCACGGGCCGGTCACCACCGCGGGACCGGTCGTCGTCCTGTGGAAGCGCGCCGAGCAGCCCATCGTCGGGGTCCTCCTCGCCGCCACGGCCGTCCTGGCGCCGCTCGCCCGCTCCCACGTCGTGCTCGCGCTGCTGGTCGGGCTGACCGGGTACGGCACCGCGCTGCTGTTCCTCGCCCACGGCTCACCCGACCTGGCGATGACCCAGCTCCTCGTCGAGACGCTGAGCCTGGTGGCGTTCGTGCTGGTGCTGCGCAGGCTCCCGATCGTCCCGGAGGAGGAGCAGCGGCCCCGGGTGCCGCCGGCCGTACGCGCCGTGCTCGGGCTGGTCACCGGCCTCGTGGCGGCCGGCGCGGGGGTGCTGGCGGTCAACGCGCGGTCGGAGACGCCGATCGGGACGCTGCTGGCCGGTCCGGCGGAACGGTCAGGGGCCGCCAACATCGTCAGCGCGCTGCTGGTGGACATCAGGGCCTGGGACACCCTCGGGGAGAGCACCGTCCTCGTCGTCCTCACCCTGGGGGTGACCAGCCTGGTCTTCCTGCGCCGCCGCACGTACGCGCTGGAGCGGCCACCGGCCGGGCACCGCAGGCCGCCCGGCCGGACCTATTGGCTGACGGCGACCCTGCCGCCCGGCGAACGGGCCGCCGTCCTGGAGGTCGTGGCGAGGATGATCTTCCACACCCTGCTGCTCGTCTCGGTCTTCCTGCTGTTCACCGGGCACGGCTCGGTGGGCGGCGGATTCGCCGGCGGCATCGTGGCCGGGCTCTCCCTGGTCGTCCGCTACCTCGCCGGAGGCCGTTACGAGCTGGCCGTCGCCGCGCCGACCGGCGCCGGGGTGCTGATGGGACTGGGCCTGCTGCTGTCGGTGGCGACCGCGGCCCTGGGCCTGGCGTTCGGCGGCGCGCCGCTGCGCGCGTTCTCCGCCGACCTGGCCGTCCCCCTGGTCGGGAAGGTCCACCTGTCCACCGTGCTGCTGTTCGACCTCGGGATCTACCTGACGGTGCTCGGCATGGTGCAGGACATCCTGCGCAGCCTGGGCGCCGAACTGGACCGGCAGATCGAGGAGGAGGCCCGGTGAGCGTCCCGCTGCTGCCGATCGCCGCCTCCGCGACGCTGATCGCGGCCGGGGCGTCGCTCCTCCTGGAACGCAGCCTGGTGCGGCTGCTGGCCGGCGTCATCCTCCTCGGCAACGGGGTGAACCTGCTGATCGTCACGGTCTCCGGCCCGCCGGGGGATCCGCCGATCCTCGGCAGGTCCGCTCCCGGCCGGATGGCCGACCCGCTGCCGCAGGCGATGGTGCTCACCTCCATCGTGATCACCATGGGCGTCACCGCGTTCCTGCTGTCCATGGTCCACCGGTCCTGGCAGCTCACCGGCGGCGACGAGGTGCAGGACGACACCGAGGACCGCCGGGTGCGGCTGCGCTCCCAGCACGACGAGATCGCCGAGGCGGTGCGCGAACGGCGGAGGGCCTACCGCAGGCTGGTCGCCGGGCAGCGCGCCGAGCTGGCCCGCCTGAACGCCGCCCGGCACGAGCGCGAACTCCGGGAGGCCCGGGAGATGCGGCGGCGGATCGACGAGGCCGGCGCCGAGCTCGACCGCTGGGTCCGCGAGCACGGGGAGGCACTGCCCCCGAGCGGATCGCCGAGCGGCGCGCCGAGGCCCGGCGCGCCGAGGAGGAGTCCCGGCGCGAACGCCACGAGCGGGTCCGCCGGATCCGCGAGGACTTCGCCCGCAGGGAGCGGGAGCTCGCCGAACACGAGCGGGAGGTCCGCGAGCGGCTGAAGGCCCGCCGCCGCGAGGCCCGGGAGCGGATGCGGGCCGCCATCCGGGCCGACCGGGCCCGGCAGGCCAGGGCCGAGGACCCGGACCTGGAGGGCGACGACTGATGGAGTCGCTGATCCCCGTGCCCGTGGTGCTGCCGCTGCTGGCCGCCGCCCTGAAGCTGGCCATCGGCGGCCGGCTGCGCCGGACCCAGGCGTTCCTCAGCCTGGGCACCCTCGCGGTCGTGCTGGCGGTGTCGCTGGTCCTGCTGGTGGCGGCCGACCGGCAGGGGCCGCTGGTGACGAACGCCGGGGGCTGGCCGGCGCCGTTCGGCATCTCGCTGGTCGCCGACCGGCTCGCCACCGTCATGCTGACGGTCTCCTCGGCGGTGACGCTGTGCGTGATGGTCTTCTCGCAGGCGCAGGCGTACGCCGACCAGGAGCAGGCCGCCCCGCTGGCGATCTTCCACCCGGCCTACCTGATCATGTCCGCCGGCGTGTCCGACGCGTTCCTGACCGGGGACCTGTTCAACCTCTTCGTCGCCTTCGAGATGCTGCTCAGCGGATCGTACGTGCTGCTCACCTTCGGCGGGACGGAGTCGCGGGTCCGGGCGGGCGCCACCTACGCGGTGGTGGCCCTGGTGTCGTCGATGCTGTTCCTGGTCGCCATCGCGGTGACCTACGGCGCGACCGGCACCGTCTCCATGGCCCAGCTCGCCGAGCGGTTCACGCCGCTGCCGGGCTCGGTGAGGCTGCTGGTGGAGCTGACGCTGCTGCTGGTCTTCGTGGTCAAGGCCGCGGTCTTCCCGATGTCGGGGTGGCTGCCCGACTCCTACCCGACCGCACCCGCACCGGCGACGGCGCTGTTCGCCGGGCTGCTGACCAAGGTCGGCGTCTACTCGATCATCCGGCTGGAGGCGCTGCTGTTCCCCGGCGGCCCGGTGGGCGGCCTGCTGATGTGGGCGGCGCTGGCCACCATGCTGCTGGGGGTGTTCGGGGCGGCCGCCCAGACCGACATCAAGCGGATGCTCTCCTTCACCCTGGTCAGCCACATCGGCTACATGGTCTTCGGCGTCGCGCTCTTCTCCGTCGGCGGGATGGCCGGCGCGGTCCTCTACACCGTCCACCACATCACCGTGCAGACCAGCCTTTTCCTGGTGGCCGGGATGATCGAGCGCCGCACCGGCACCACCTCGGTGGACCGCCTGGGCGGGCTGCTGGGCCTCGCGCCGCTGATCTCGGTGCTCTTCTTCATCCCCGCGATGAACCTCGCCGGAATCCCCCCGATGTCGGGCTTCCTGGGCAAGCTGGCGCTGGTCCGGGCGGGAGTGGCCGACGGGAGCCCGATGGCGCTGACCCTGGTCGCAGGGGGGCTGGTGACCAGCCTGCTGACCCTGTACGCGGTGGCCATGACGTGGAACAGGGCGTTCTGGCGGACGCCGCCGCCGGACGTGGCCGGGGCGGGCACCGTACTGGAGGGGGAGGAGTCCACCGAAGACGAGGAGGGCTCCGAGGGTGCGGAGGGGCCCGAGGGCGCGGAGTCCCCGGAAGGCGCGGGGGGATCCGAGGGCGCGGAGGGCTCCGGGGAGCGCGGCGGACCCGGCGGCCCGGGTGGCCCCGATGAGGCCCGTGGCCCCGGTGAGATTCGCGGTCCCGGTGAGCCCGGCGCGGGCCGGGCGCGGGGCACCGAGGGGATCACCGGCCGGGAGATCGTCACCAGCGTGCGGATGCCGCCCCCGATGATCGGCGCCACGGCCGCGCTGGTGGCGCTGGGCCTCTCCTACACCGTGCTGGCCGGGCCGCTGAGCGCGTTCACCGTACGGACCGCCGCGGAACTGCTGGCCCGCCGGCCGTACATCTCGGCCGTCCTGGGGAGCGGCCGGTGAGCAGGCCGGACGGCGACCGCGCGCCCCGGCTGTTCGGCAGGCCCGTCCCGCCCCGCACGGTGGCCTGGCTGACGGTGGTCTGGCTGCTGCTGTGGGGCGAGCTGAGCGTCGCCAACGTCCTGGGCGGGCTGCTCGCCGCGCTGGCCGTCGTCTGGCTGCTGCCGCTGCCGGCCCGTAAACCCGCGCTGCGCATCCACCCGGCCCGGCTGCTGGTCTTCCTGGCCGTCTTCGCCACCGACCTGGTGATCTCCAGCGCCAGGGTCGCGTTCTGGGCGCTGCGCTTCGGCACGGTGCCGCCGATGGAGATCGTCGAGGTACGGCTGCGCACCTCCTCGGAGGTGATGGCGGTGCTGGCCGTGGTGGCGCTGTCGGCGCTGCCCGGCAGCCTCGTGCTGGAGGCCCGCCTGGCGGACGGGGAACTGGTCCTGCACGTCCTCGGGCTCACCGGTGACGTGCAGGGGACGACGCGGGCGGACGTGGCGAAGCTGGAGGCGCGCATCGTGGCGGCCTTCGGCACCACCGCCGACAGGGAGGAGCTGCGATGACGGCGATGGTGTACCCGGCGGTGCTGGCGCTGCTCGGCGGCGCGGCGGCGCTGACGCTGTACCGGCTGGTGCGCGGCCCGTCCATGCTGGACCGCGCGATCGCCCTGGACGTGCTGACCGCCGTGGTGATGTGCGTGATCGGCGCGGCGGCGGTCGCGCGCGGCCAGTACTCGGCGCTGCCGCTGCTGCCGGTGCTGACCCTGCTGGGGTTCGTCGGATCGGTCTCGCTGGCCAGGTTCTTCACCGGGCGGGCCCGGTGACCGCCCTGGACATCGCCGCCGCGGCGTGCCTGCTGCTGGGCGCCGCGCTGGCGTTCGTCGCCGGGGTGGGGATGGTCCGCTTCCCGGCCACCCTCGCCCGCATGCACGCCGCGACCAAACCCCAGGTGCTCAGCCTGCACCTGGTGCTGCTGGCCATGTGGCTGCGCCGCCCCACCTGGGCGACCGCCGGGCCGCTGCTGCTGGCCGCGATCTTCCAGGTCATCACCGCCGCGGTGGCCGCCTACATGGTCGGCCGCGCCGCCTACCGCGGCGGCGAACCCGAGGACGGCACGGCCATCCCGGCCGGTGAGCCTCGCGCCTGAGGATCCCCGGGCGTAACGTGGCGGGTATGCGGGAGGCACGTGCGGAGGATGCCCGGACCGAGGCCAGAAGGCTCGTCACGAGCCTGCTGGGCACGGAGCGACCCCAGGCCGGCGCCCTGCTCCGCGAGGCGGAGACGGCGCTGGGGGCCGGTCGTGTCGAACACTGCGTGGAGCTGGCGCGTGGAGCGCCGCTCACCCGCCGCTCCACCGAGCTGTCGGCGGTGGCCGCCCTGCTGGTCGGCACCCGCGACCTGGGGGAGGAGTGGTGGCGGCGGCCCCGCGGCGACAAGCTGCCCGCGCCCGACGAGGCGCTGGCGGCCGCGACCGCCATCGACCCATGGACCGACCTGACCGTGCTGGAGATGCTCGCCGCCTGGATCGCCGACGACGCCGCCGACGAGGTGTGGGGCCCGCCCGCGGCGTCGGCCGACCTGAACTCCTGGCAGGCCGAGGACCGCGTCGGCCTGCCGCCGGACGCCGAGCCCGGCAGGCGCCTCGTCGTCGCCTTCGACGCGGGCGGCCGGCTCGACGCGCTGGTGGTCAGGCGCCCCGACGGCGAGCTGGGCTCCAACCTCGACTTCGCCTCCCTGCGCTACTCCCGCCCCGCCGAGGCCCAGTGGAGCTGGGGCGTGGCGGCCGGCCTCGGCCCGCACCGGCTGGAGGAGGACCCCGACCCCTACGCCGAGCCCGTCGACGACGCCGCCGCCCGGACCCTGCGCGCCTGGGCCCTGGACAACGGCGCCTCCGCCGGGCAGGTCGGCGAGCCGTGGCGGACCAGGGGCGACGTGGTGGCCGCGGTCGACCGGGTCGACTGGATGTGGCGCAGCGGCGAGTGGTTCGCCTGGTGGCGCGCGGTGTCCGCGCTGGTCGACGGCGACGCCGACCGGCTCGCCGCCCGCCTGGAGGACATCGCCGACGACTCCGGGTAGCGTTCGCCGCTCCCGTCCGTCCGGCGGCCCGGGGTCACACGGGGTACGGCCGGTCCGTGGCCGTGTCCGATCCGGCGGCTCCGGCGGTCCGGGGCCACACGGAGTGCGGCCGGTCCGTGGCCGTGTCCGATCCGGCGGCTCCGGCGGTTCCGGCCCGGCGCGCTCAGCCCTCGCCGAGGTCGCCCGCGCGGTGGTGCCGCCGGCACAGCACCCGGTAGCGGATCAGGGCGGCGTCGGTGTCGCCGATGACGACCTGCTCGCCGGTGCGGACCATCCTGTCGCCGACCACGCGGGCGTTCAGCAGACCGGGACGCCCGCACCAGCACAGGACCTCGACCTGCAGGCGGCTGATCTCGTCGGCCAGCTCGAACAGGCGCTGGGCGGCGGGGAACATCTGCGAACGGAAGTCGGAGGCCAGCCCGAAGGCGTAGACGTCGACGCCGTGGTGGTCGGCGAGGTCGGCGAGCTGCTCGATCTGGTCCACGGTGTAGAAGCACGCCTCGTCGCAGATGACGTAGTCGACGGGCTCGTGCCGCCGGACCAGGTCCACCAGGTCGAGGTCGTCCACCACCTCGATGGCCTCGCTGTCCAGCCCGATCCGGCTGGTGACCTTCGGCCCGCCCGAGCGGTCGTGCTTGGTCAGCACGAGACCGCGCCTGCCCTGGCGGCCGTGGTTGTAGTTCATCTGCAGGGCCAGCGTGGACTTGCCGCAGTCCATCGGGCCGAAGTAGAAGCGCAGCACCCCGTCCCGGGTCCTGGGGGGAACAGTCGAAAGCGCGGACGATTCGGTCACGGGCCGCCAGCCTAGTGGGTCAGGGCGGGGTGTTTGGGCGGACGGTGCGCTGGTAGGAATTAACAGGTCCTTTGCCGGTACCGCCGAGTTCGGCCGGATCCGGCACCATGTGAACAGAGAGGGAGATCCCCTTTTGACCTTGAGAGAGTGGGAGCGCCCGTGACCACCACCAAACCCTCCATGCCCCCCGTCGACGGTGTCGAGCGGAACTCCGTGGGCCGGAAACCCGCCGCGACCGCACCGGCGCAGCCCTCGGGCGCCGGCCCGGCCGGCTCAGCCGAGACCGCGGAGATCCCCGCGCTCACCGCGATGATGACCGAGGACGAGGTCGTCGCGGCCAAGGCCGAGGCGGCTCGCTGGCGCTACGGGTTCTACGTCGTCCTCACCGGACTGCTGGTCATCCTCGTCGCGTTCGTCGTGATCAGCATGCGCGCCGGCGAGAGCGCCGCGCCGTTCGCCGGCCTGGTCGGGGTGTCGGGCGCGATCATCGGCGCCTACTTCGGCGTCCAGGTCGGCCAGTCCGGCAAGGACCGGGCCGAGGCCGAGCTGCGCCGTACCAACGAGATGGCCATCCGGCTGGCCGCGAAGGTCCACGCGCACGACGCGGACGCGGTGATCAGCTCCATCATGGGGCCGCGCCGCCGCTGACCGTCCCCGTACGGGGCGGGTCGTGACCCGCCCCGTACGGGCCCTCGCACGCCGGGCCGCCCGGCGGGAGAACCCTCCCGCCGGGCGGCCCGTTTCCCGCCGCTCTCCGGCGTTCCCCGGTGCCTTCTGTCGTCTCCCGGCGCTTCCCGCGACCTTCCGGCATCTCCCGCTTGCCGGCATCTCCCGCTTTCCGGCGGGTCAGCCGCGCGGCTGCGGCACGATCGGGCCCTCACTGGCCTGGACCAGGACGAACCCCTGCCCCTGGAAGGCGAGCTGCACGGCCTCGCCGCTTCCGCGCCCGATGAGCGCCCCCGCCTTGAAGGTGCGGTTGATCCCCACGCCCAGCCCCGCGCTCCAGCACACCGCCGACTGGCTGTCGGCGAAGGTCGGGCCCCAGGAGGTGTCGAGCAGCGCCGGCGTGCCGTGCGCGGTGACCGCGACCCAGCCGGTGCCGGTGAGCGTCGTGTTGAACAGGCCCCCGGCCGCGACGCCCGCGCCCTGCACCCGGCGGATGTCCCAGGTGAGCTGCGGGTCGAAGGCCAGCAGGTTCGTCCCGTTGACGGTGATCGCCTCGTTCTCCAGGTAGAACAGGTGCACGTCCTGGGCGTTGTCGGCGAGGAAGAGCATGCCCTGTCCGCGGACCCGCATCAGCGGCGCGCCCTCGCCGGTGACCATCTTCTTCAGCAGCTTGCCGACCCCGCCGCCCTCGTAGTCGAAGTCCATCTTCCCCTGGAAGGCGACCATCGACCCCTGCCGCGCCAGCACCTCACCGTTGAGCTGCACCCGCAGCATCTTGGAGTTCTGCAGGACGAAATGACCGGGGACCTGACCCTGGTCCAGGTTGCCGAAGAACGAACTGCGCACGGGCGATGCCTTTCCGCGTCGGGGATGACGGTCATGTGTTCAGCGATCGTAGGGGCCCGGGAGTTCCCGCCGGCCTCCGGAGGCCGACGCCCGGAAGTCCCCGCGGGCCTTCTGGTCTCGCGCCATGACCAATACTCTGGCCCCCATGGGCGACGGCGAACCATCTCTGCGGCTGACGGACGTCGTGACCACGTTGGACACGGCGCTCACGGCCCTGAGCGCCGTGGACGCCGACTTCGACTACCGGGTGGGCGGCACCGGTGCCGCTCTCCTGCAGGGTGTCCGTCTCCCGGCCGGGGACATCGACCTCCTGGTGGCCCGGCGAGAGGATGTGGACACGTTCGCCACGGCCCTCTCGTCGTTCCCGTGCCTTCACCCGGCGGCCTGGCTCCCAGCGGCTTCGCAGTACTTCGCCAGGTACGAGATCGACGGAGTGAAGATGGAGATCAGCACCGTCGAACGGCAGGTCGACTCGGACGGGCTGGAATGCGCCGGCCCCGGCCCATGGCGGCACTATGTCATGGTCACGTGCGGCTCTCATCGTGTCCCTGTGGTCCGCCTGGAGCTCCGGTTGGCCACGGAGCTTCTACGGGATCGGCCTGATCGCTATGAGCCTCTCCTCGATCACATGGGCGCCCACGGATTCGATTCCGGCCTTCTGCGGACGGCGATGGACGCTCACCGCCTTCCCGTGGAACGCCGACGACTGGTTCGGGATCGCCTTACGCGCTTCTCCGTCGAACTCGAAATCTGAACCTGCGAATCAGAAGAAGGCGGCCGCCTCCCGCTCCTGGGACATGCTGAACCGCACCTGACATTTCCGCATCGACTGCAGTCCGACCGAGGCGCCGAGCTGAGCGGAAGGCCGGTCCTCAGCGGCCATGGGCCTGATTTCCAGCGCCCCGGCCGGAGGCGGTGTTTCCTGTACGGCGGGGGTGAAGTTCCACTGACTGTGATCAGGGACGCCGCAGTTTCACGGCGAGGAAGGACGGCGCTCGGTGAAGCTTGTCGTAGGCGGTTTCATCGATCTCCCGCAGGCTGGCCGCTGGGCGGGGTTCGACCAGTTGCTCCAGCACGAATCCTGCGGCCAACAGCTCGCCCAGGAAGGTCTCCAACGGCATGCGCTGGTAGTGGATGGAGAGCTCACCATCTCCGAGAGGCAGGTCCCTCCAGTCGTGGCTGAAGTATGAGCCTCCGAAGTGACGCCAGTCGGCTGTGGGGTGAGTGGTCGATACCAGGAGCCATCCACCCGGTCGCAGGATGCGGCGCAGTTCGCCCAGTAGTTGCACCCGGTTCCTGATGTGCTCGTATACGAGGGCACAGACCGCGCCGTCGAACGATGCGTCAGCGGCGAAGTCGAGTGGCTCCTCCAGATTGTGGAGGAGTAGTTCCGCGCGACCGTTCACGCGTGCTCGGGCGTGGCGCAGCAGCGTGGCGCTGCCCTCGATTCCGACCACTTGGGCGCTGCGGGCCGAAAGTTCGGCCGCGTAGTGGCCTGCCCCACAGCCGACATCCAGGATTCTGGCCCCGGAGACATCGCCTGCGAGTTGAAGCATCGCGGGTCTATCGGTGTAGGCGTTGTACGGGCTCGTATCGGCATGCTTGGCGAAGAAGTCGCCGAGTGCGTCATGGTAAGCGGTCGCCTTGTGCATCGGGACATGATGGCGGTGGACACAGGTGGGTCGCCATTGAGTTTCACCTGAGACGGTGAGCGGTGTCCCGGTCCCGGTGTAGTCCTCGCCGCGGCCCTGATCGTCGGTGATCACGCCTGCCACGCTGACGGAGTGTCGCGTGCCGCGGCGATCCATCGGATGTCCTCCAGGACCGTTGATCGCTGTTCTCAACAGGAAACCCCTGTCCCAAGGCAGGGGAAACCCCCAGCGGCCGACGGTCGGCCGGTGCCGAAGGCCGTACTCGTCGTCATTGAAGGCCGCCCGGGAGTTCCCCGCCGGTTCGCCGAAGACTGCCCAACGGCCCCGCGCGGCTTCGGCAGGGTCCGCCGATTCGCCGGTCCCGCCGTACTGGGTAGACACGGGAGCATGCGCAGCGTCCGTATCGGGGTCGACACCGGCGGCACGTTCACCGACGTGGTCGCGGTGGACGAGCGGACCGGGGAGATCACCACCGTCAAGACCCCCTCCACGCCCGCCGACCCGGCGGACGGGTTCATGGAGGGGGTGCGCAAGGTCCTCGCCGCGGCCGGAGCCGGAGCCGGAGCCGGAACCGAGGCCGCAGCCGGGGCCGGGGGCCTGGAGAGCGTGACCGCGGTCGTCCACGGTACGACCGTCGCCACCAACCAGCTCCTGGAGGACCGCGTCTCCGGCCTCGGGTTCGTCACCACCGAGGGGTTCGAGTTCATCCTGGAGATCGCCCGGCAGAGCGTCCCGGACGGCTACGGCAACTCCTACTTCTGGGTCAAGCCGCCGCGGATCGTCCCGGTACATCGGGTCAGAACCGTCGGCGGGCGCCTGGACCACACCGGCGCCGAGGTCCGGCCGTTCGACGTCGAGCAGGCCGTGGCGGCGGCCAGGTGGTTCCGGGAGCGGGGGATCACCGCGATCGGCGTGTGCTTCCTGCACTCCTACGCCGACCCCGCGCACGAGCTGCGCATGCGCGAGGTCCTGGCGCGGGAGCATCCCGAGGCGGTCGTCTCGATCTCCAGCGACGTGCTGCGCGAGTACCGCGAGTACGAGAGGTCCGTCACGACCCTGGTGGACGCCGCCGTCAAGCCGACCGTGCGCCGCTACATCGCCGGGCTCGCCGACCGGCTCGGCATGCCGTTCTCGGTCATGAAGAGCAACGGCGGCGTGCTGTCGGCGGCCGAGGTCGTGCACCGGCCCGTCACCACGGTGCTCTCCGGCCTGGCGGCGGGCGCGCTCGGCGCCGCGCTGATCGCCTCCACCGCCGGTCACGCTTCGGTGATCACCCTGGACGGCGGCGGCACCTCCACCGACGTCGCGGTGGTGGTCGACGGCGAGCCGTCGCTGACCACGGAGGGCTCCGTCGGCCGCTACCCGTGCAAGATCCCGATGATCGACATCGTGACCGTCGGCGCGGGCGGGGGCTCCGTCGCGTGGATCTCGCCCGAGGGCACGCTCAAGGCCGGCCCCCGGTCTGCCGGGGCCGACCCCGGGCCGCTCTGCTACGGCCGCGGCGGCACCGACGTCACCGTCACCGACGCGCACGTCTTCCTCGGTCGGGTCCCGCCGTACCTGCTGGGCGGGGAGATCCCGCTCGACGCCGACGCCGCGAGGCGGGGCGTCGAGGAACTGGCGGGCAAGCTCGGGCTGAGCGCCGAGCGGACCGCCGTCGGCATCCTGGAGATCAGCGCCTTCAACCAGGCCAACGCGATCCGCCGGATCACCGTCGGCAGGGGCCTGGACGTGCGCGACTTCCCCATGGTGGCGTTCGGCGGCTCGGGACCGCTGCTGGCGTGCCGCCTGATCGACATCCTCGGCCTGCCGTCGGTGCTGGTGCCGCCCGACCCGGGCAACGTGTCGGCGTTCGGCCTGCTCACCGTGGACGTCAAGGACGACCACGTGCGCACCTTCGTCACCCGGGACCTCTCCCTCGCCGACGCCGCCGACGTCTTCGGCGAGCTGGAGGGACGGGCCGCCGAGGCCCTGACCCGCGAGGGCTTCCCCGCCGACCGGCACGTCTACACCCGCAGCGCCGACCTGCGCTACTACGGGCAGGCGTACGAGGTGCGGGTACCCGTCCCGGCCGGGCCGCCGGACGAGGCGTGGCGGGCCGAGGTGCTCGACCGCTTCCACGAGGCCCACCGGCGGCTGTACGGGTACGGCTACCGCGACGACCCCCGCCACGGCGTCGAATGGGTCAACCTCCGCGTCTCCGGCATCGGCCCGATCACCCGCCCGGCCGTCCGGCGCAGGCCGTACGGCGCGGCGGAACCCCCGCCGCCGGCGGCGGTCCGGGAGGTCTTCCACGACGGGTGGGCGCGGGTGCCGATCCACCGCCGCGCCGCGCTGGCCCCCGGGATGACCGTCCGCGGTCCGGCGG
Source organism: Streptosporangium sandarakinum (assembly GCF_050942225.1). NCBI lineage: Bacteria > Bacillati > Actinomycetota > Actinomycetes > Streptosporangiales > Streptosporangiaceae > Streptosporangium > Streptosporangium sandarakinum. The sequence goes on along the minus strand of NZ_CP192034.1, from coordinate 5,714,340 downwards.
TCATCGAGGAGTACGGCTCCACGCTGCCGCTGCACCCGGGCTTCACGGCGCGGATGGACGAGTACGGGAACCTGGAGGTGCGCCGTGGACCCTGAGCGACCGCCGGCCGATCCGGTGCTGGTGGAGATCGTCGAGGGCACGCTCGCCTCGGTGGAACGGGAGGTCGAGACCGCCATCGCGCGCACCGCCCGCTCGCCGATGATCCGCGACGCCCACGACTTCCGTGCCGGCATCCACGACGCGCGGCTGCGCAAGCTCACCGGCAGGTCGTACTCGGCGCTGGTCCAGCCCGTGGTCCGCGACTTCCCGATCGCGGAGATGAACCCCGGCGACGTGTTCTTCCACAACGACGTCTACCTGTCCGAGGGCGGCATCGGCCACCTGCCCGACCTGTGCGTGACGGTCCCGGTCTTCCACGACGGCGCCGTGGTGGCCTTCGTGCAGGCGTTCGGGCACCACGACGACATCGGCGGGGCGGTTCCGGGGTCGATGCCCTCGCACGCGCGCAGCGTGTTCGAGGAGGGCCTCATGGTCCCGCCGATCAGACTGTGGGACCGGGGTGTGCCCAACCGGGCGGCGCTCACCATCATGACCCGCAACTCGCGCATGCCCGACTCGCTGGCCGGCGACCTGGACGCCGAGTGCTCGGCCTGCCTGATGGGCGCCCGGCGGCTGGCGGAGCTGTTCGCCCGCTACGGGCGTGAGGCGGTCGAGGCGTGCTTCGACGCGATCATCGTGAACACCGCCGAGACGTTCCGCAGGGAGCTGCTGGCGAAGATCCCCGAAGGGGTCCACGTCTGGGAGGACTACGCCGAGCACGACGGCGTCGACCCGCCCCGGCTGCACGCCCAGCGGATCACCCTCACCGTCGACCACTCCGCCGCCCCGCCGCTGGTCATCGACTTCACCGGCACCTCGCCGCAGGCCAGGGGGCCGATCAACCACGCGGGCGACTACGCCGACGGGGTGTTCCTGAAGAAGTGGCTCGCGCCGGTCCTGCGCAACCTCGCCGACACCCCCGATCGGATGGCCGAGCTGGACGTCAACGAGGGCGTCGTCCCGCTGATCGGGATGCGTTTCCCGGAGAAGGGCACGCTGCTCACCCCGATCTTCCCGGCCCCCACCAACGCCCGCACGTTCGTGATCCTGCGGCTGCTCGGCGTGCTGGCCGGGGTGCTGGCCAAGGCCACCGGCGGGCGGATGCCGGCCGACCAGGAGACCATCCGCTACACCGGCGTCCACGGGACCGGTGCGGACGGCGCGCCGTACCTGATGCGGGAGGTCCTCGGCGGCGGCTCGGGCGGCCGGTGGTACGCCGACGGCGAGGACACCATCCACGTCGTGCCCGACTCGCGCAACATCCCGGTGGAGTTCGCCGAGTCCCGCTGGCCGCTGCGGGTCGAGCGGCTGGGCCTGGCGCGCGACTCCGGCGGCCCCGGCCTGCACCGGGGCGGCCTCGGATATGACAAGCACGTGCGGATGCTGCGCGACGCCTCGTTCATGTCCATCGCCGACCGGTCGATCCTGTCGTGCTGGGGGGTGAACGGCGGGCGGGCCGGGCGGCCGTTCTCCGTGGAGATCGAGGGCCGGGTGATGGAGGGCCTGGTGGACGACGCCCCGGTCCGCGCCGGGGAGGTCATCCGGGTGCGCACCACCGGGGGCGGCGGCTGGGGCTGCCCGCTGGACCGCGACCCTGAGGCGGTGGCCGCCGACGTCCGCGACGGCAAGGTCTCGCCGGAGAGCGCCCGCGACGACTACGGGGTGGTCCTGCGCCTTTCCGGCGAGTCCGGAGGGCCGGACGCCCCAGGCGGCTCCGGCCGCGCGGAGCCCGTGGGTCTCGCGGAGTCCGCGGACGGGCCGCTGGTCGACGCCGAGGCCACCGCCCTGCACCGCGCGAGGCTTCGCGCCGCGCTCCCCGGCACCGTGCCCTTCTTCGACCGCGGCCCCGGCTTCCCGTCGCTGTCCGGCGGCCTGCCGTACGCCGAGGTGGACCTCAGGTGACGGCTCCGGGCGACCCGGGTGCCGGGGCGGTGCGGTTCAGCCGCGGTGGCGGAGGGTGCGGACGACGGCGAGGGCGCCGAAGGCGAGGGCGCCGGTGAGCAGGATGGCCGTCTCGGTCCACTGGAAGCGCCAGAACCGGTCCACGGGGTGGTGGTAGATCGCCCTGCGGTAGCCCGCGGCGACCAGGCACTCCTCCCTGAGGAGCTGGGCACGTTCGGAGCGGACGTCCATCCCGGCCGGGGGCGGGCAGGCGGCGGGGGGCGGGGCCGCGATCTCCCGGCCCGAGGGGGCCACCCAGGACTCCCTGACCAGCACGTCGCCCCGTTCGTACAGCGCCGTCCGCTCGGCGGTGACGGTCCGCACCGGCTCGGCGTAGGCGTCCCGGGAGAAGAAGACGGCCGGGATCACGAGGGCGATCACCGCCACGGTCACGGCCATCGCCGCGAGGGTGCGGCGGAGGAGCGCCCCGGCGGCGGTGCCCAGCGTGAAGGCGAACAGCCACCACGCGGCCGGGACGACCCCGATCATGGTGAACGTCCCGGCCTGCAGCCTCCGCTCGCCGACGGCGCCCTCGAACACCGTCAGCCACAGGCCGATCATCACCGACACGGCGAGCGCGGCGGCCACGACGATCCCGCCGAGCGTCGTCAGCTTGACGGCCAGCCACCGCCGGACCGGCGTCGACTGGGTCCAGGCGAGGGCGTTGGTGCCGCGTTCGAACTCCGCGGCGAGCACCGGCGCGCCCCAGAACGCCCCGACCAGCCCGGCGCCGAGGAAGGGAAGCAGTCCGAAGACCAGGTAGACGGGGTTGTAGTAGTCCTCGTAGAGGACCGAGTTGATGTCCCGGCACGCGACGCCGGGACCGGGGCAGCCGGACGGCGCGTGCTGGGCGATGTAGGCGGAGGCGCGCAGGCCGGAGACGAGCAGCAGGGCTCCCAGGGCGAGCAGCAGCCCGCCGGTCACCAGGATCTGCACGCGGTGCTGCCGCCAGGTCAGCCAGAACAAGGAGGGTTCCTCTCGAAGGGACTCGCGGAGGGCTCGTCGAAGGAGCCACAAGAGGCCCGGCCGGAGCGGCGGGCCCGGGTGCGGAGGTCAGTGCGCGGGGGACAGGGCGGGGCGGGGGAGCGCCGCGGCGTCGGGGGCGCGGAGGTAGGCCAGCACCATCTCCTCCAGCGTCACGGGGCGGGCGCTCCAGCGCGGGTCGGGCGGCGGAGCGCCGTCGCGGACGAGCAGGGTGACCTGCCGCCCGGCGCCGCTCCGGGAGACCACCGGCAGCCGGGCGGCGAGCGCGTCGGCGGTCTCGGCCGGTCCGGTCAGCAGGCTGTGCCGGGCCATCAGATCGTCGATGTCGCCGCTGACCTGGACCCGGCCCCCGTTGACCACGACCAGCCAGTCGCAGACGCCCTCCAGTTCGGAGACGACGTGCGAGGACAGCAGCACCGTCAGCCCGGTCTCGGCCACCTCGCCCATCAGGCCGCGCGCCACGTCGTCGCGGGCCAGCGGGTCCAGGTCGGCCAGCGGCTCGTCCAGCATCAGCAGGTCGGGGCGCTTGGCCAGCGCGACGGTCAGCGCCACCTGCGTCCGCTGGCCGCCGGAGAGCCGGCCGACCCTGCGGTCGAGCGGGATGCCCAGCTCGGTCAGCCGCCGCCGGGCCGCCGCGTCGTCCCAGCGGGGGTTGAGTCCGCGTCCGAACCGGAGCATCTCCGACACCCGGAAGCCGGTGTAGAGCGGTTTGTTCTGGGCCACGAACGCCGTCCGCTCCCCGCTCTCGCGGGCCGGGCGGCCGAAGACCCGCACCTGTCCCGTGGTCGGGGTGAGCAGGCCCACGGCGAGCCGGAGCAGGGTGGTCTTGCCCGCGCCGTTCGGCCCGACCAGGGCGGCGACCCGGCCGGCCGGGACCGCCACCGAGCAGTCGCGCAGCGCCCAGGTGCGCCGGTGGCGCATGCCCAGGCCGGTGGTCTCCAGCGCGTTCATGCGATCCCCCGCCGGAAAGAGGGGGTCTTCAGCACGTTCATGCGATCTCCTGCCGGAAGGAGTCGGTCAGGACCGAGGCGATGAGCGCCTCCAGGTCCTCCAGGGTCAGGCCGGTCTGGCGGCCGTCGCGCACCCAGCGGACCAGCTCGGCGCGCAGCCGGGCGCGGTCGTCCATGGAGGTCTGGCCCAGCGACCGCTGCACGAACGTGCCGAGGCCGGGCCGCCCGGTGACCAGGCCCTCCCGTTCCAGCTCGCGGTAGGCCTTGAGCACGGTGTTGGGGTTGATCGCGAGCTGGGCCACGACCTCCTTGGCGGTGGGCAGCCGGTCGCCGGGTTGCAGCACGCCGAGGCGGAGGGCGTGGCGTACCTGCTGGACGAGCTGGAGGTAGGTCGCCACCCCCGACCCCCGGTCGAGGCGGAATTCGATCATGCCGCCACCTTTCACTATTAGATTAGGGAAATAGTGGAGATCTCCCCGGCGCGTGTCAAGCCGCGCCTCCGCCGTACGGGCTCTTACAACGGGTTCGACACACTTTGACGTCATCCTGTGATCTCCCATTGACGAGTGGATCGTCCTGGGTTCTGCTTCGGTTGGGCATTCGTGATCGTCGCCGTACCCGGGGCGATCCGGGAGACGGGATGGGACGCGCATGCGCCTTCGATCGGTGGTGGCCAGCCTCGCGCTGGCCGCGGCTTCCTTATCGATCACGGCCGCGCCCGCCCCCGCGGAGACCGGTCCCCTTCCCGCGGGGACCGCGGTGGAGATCGCCGCGCGGACCACCGCGAAGTCCCTCTCCGGGACCGCCGCGAAGGCTCCCGCGAAGACCGCCGCGGAGTCCCTTTCCGGGGCCGCCGCGCAGACCCTCTCCAGGGCCGCCGCGAAGTCCCTCTCCGAGGCCGTCGCGACGACGCTCTCGAAGACCGCCGCGCACGCCGAGCCCGTCCAGCCCGTGCCGCCCGCCCCGGGCACCGCCGGATGCGATCCCGTCGCCGGCGCCGAGTGCCTGCTGCCGTTCCCCAACGACTGGTTCACCACCCGGGCGCGCACCCGCACCGGGCTGCGGGTGAACCTCGCGGCCGAGGCGATGCCGCGCAACGCGGCGGGCGTTCCCGTCGACCCGGCGCAGTGGAACGCCGCCGACGGCTTCTCACCCGGGTCCATGCTGCTGGCCCACGTCCCCGGGATCGACCTGGGCAGGACGGGTGCCGCGCCGGTCACCGACATCGGGTGGTCGCTGCGCCGCGACGCCCCCGTCGTGATCGTGGACACCCGTACCGGGGAGCGCTGGCCGTACTGGGCGGAGCTGGACGCGAACGCCGCCGACCCCGCCCGCCGGACGCTGATCGTCCGGCCGGCGCGCAACTTCCGGGAGGGCCACCGCTACGCCGTCGCCCTGCGCGGGCTCAAGGACGCCACCGGGCGCGACATCCCGGCGCCGGAGACCTTCGCCCGGCTCCTCGGCGACGACCTGCCCGCGCGGGACCCGCTCGCCACCCGGCAGCGGGCGCTGCGCCGTACGGTCGAGGACCTCGGCCGGGCCGGGGTGGACGCCGAGGGCCTCTACCTGGCCTGGGACTTCACCGTCACCAGCGATCAGGGCATCGCCGGGCCGGTGCTCGCCATGCGCGACCGGACGCTGCGCTCGCTGCGCGGCCGCTCGCCGGAGTTCACGGTCGGCTCCGTCACCGATCTCACGCCGGAGCAGGACCCGGGCATCGCCCGCGAGGTCAGCGGCGAGATCTCCGTCCCCAACTACCTCGACAAGCCCGGCGGCCCGCCCGGGTCGAGCCTCAACCGGGGCCCCGACGGGCTGCCCCGCCCGCTCGGCGACACGCTGAAGGCGCAGTACCAGTGCGAGATCCCGCGCTCGGCGTTCCGGCGGCCCGCCCGCGCCGCCCTGTACGGCCACGGCCTGCTGGGCCGGGCCACCGAGGTGCGCGCGGCCAACGTGCGGGCGATGGCCGCCGAGCACGGCTTCGTCTTCTGCGCGACCAAGTGGATCGGCATGGCGGAGGAGGACGTCCAGCACGTGGCGGGCGTGTTCGCGGACCTCTCCCGGTTCGGCACGGTCACCGACCGCCTCCAGCAGAGCCTGCTGAACTTCGTCCTCCTCGGCCGGGCGATGACCGCCAAGGACGGCTTCGCGGGCCACGAAGCCTTCCAGGACGGGCACGGCAGGGCGCTGATCGACCGGCGGGCCGGTCTCGCCTACGACGGCAACAGCCAGGGGGCCATCGCGGGCGGCGCGCTGGTCGCCGTCTCGCCCGACGTGCGCAACGCCGTGCTGGGCGTGCCGGGGATGAACTACAGCACGCTGCTCAACCGCAGCGTCGACTTTCAGCCGTTCCAGCGGCTCATGGACGCCGCCTACCCGGACAGGCTCACCCAGCAGGTCTGCTTCGCGCTGATGCAGATGCTGTGGGACCGGGCCGAGACGAACGGCTACGCCCAGCACCTGACCGACGACCCGCTGCCCGGCTCGCCCCGCCACCGCGTGCTGCTGCACGCCGCCTTCGGCGACCACCAGGTCGCCACGGTGACCGCCGAGGTGGAGGCCCGCACGATCGGGGCCCGGGTCCACCGGCCCGCGCTCGCCGAGGGCCGCAGCCCGGACGTGACGCCGTTCTGGGGGCTGCGGGCGCTGCCCCGCGCGCCGTACGAGGGGTCGGCGCTGGTCGTCTGGGACAGCGGCACGCCCGCCCCGCCGACGGGGAACGTCCCCCCGCTCGGCCCGCAGTACGGGCACGACCCGCACGAGGACCCGCGCAACGACGTCCGGGCGCGGGTGCAGAAGGCACACTTCCTGCGGGACGGCCTGGTGGTCGACGTCTGCGGCGACGCCCCCTGCGCGACCGTGCCGGCGCAGGACTGAGCCGGGGGTCAGCCGGGGACGTCCTCGCCGGCCCGGTCCAGCAGGACGAACTCGCCCGGTACGGCGGCGCCGTCGACGAGGAGGTCGGCCCGCTCGCGGGTGCCGTCGGTGGCGAACCACTCCTGTTCGGACCGCGTCCACCGGCTCCACTGCGGCGCGAACTCGGCGCCGTCCCGGGCCAGGGCGCGCGCCAGCCGCAGGTCGCCGGGCGCCTCCACCCAGACGGTGAGGGCGGTCGGGGTGTCGCGCCGGGCCGTGCTCACCCCCTCCAGCAGCAGCACCGGCGCGACCGGCACCTCCACCCAGTCGGTGTGGGTCTCCCGGACCCAGTCGTAGCGGCGGTACCCACCGGGCCGGCCGGCCGCCAGGGGGGTGAGCACCCCCTCCTCCACGTGCCGGAACCAGGCCACCGGCGGCTCGTTCCACGGCACCGGGAAGTCGTCGCTGTGGACCACCTGGGCGTTCAGGGTCCGCGCCAGCCGCCCGGCGAAGGTCGTCTTGCCGGACCCGCCGGGCCCGTCCACCGCGACGACGCGGACCGGGCCGCATGACGGCGGCAGTTCCAGAACCGTCCGGGCGAGATTCTCGAAGGAGATGACATCCACCTTTCCATTAGAAACCATGGGAAAGCCGGGGAAAAACCCGCGGATACCCAGGGAGACCGTGGTTTCTGACAATATTTTTCACTTCTGTCATGGTTTAGTGGGAAGCCGCGGCGGTCCGGGGTACGGAACGGCCCCGCCGATGGCGGAGAATGATTTCCCCGCCCAGGTTCGACTAGGCTCGACCACCACCGACGGAGGTTGATCTTGCATGGAGCCCTCGGAGACATCGTCGTCCTCGACCTGTCGCGTGCGCTCGCGGGGCCGCACGCCGCGCAGATGCTCGGCGACCTGGGCGCCCTGGTGATCAAGGTCGAGCACCCCGACGGCGGCGACGAGTCGAGAGGCTGGGGCCCGCCCTTCGTCGGTCCCGGCGCCGACGTCTCCACCTATTTCCTCGCCGCCAACCGCAACAAACGCTCGGTCACCGCCGACCTCAAGACACCCGGGGGCAGAGCTCTCGTCGAGCGCCTGGTACGGCGGAGCGACGTGCTGGTCGAGAACTTCCGCACCGGCGTCCTGGACCGCCTGGGCTTCTCCGTCGAGCGGCTGCACGAGCTCAACCCCCGCCTGGTCATCCTGTCGATCACCGGGTTCGGCCACGACGGCCCCGAGGGCGGCCGTCCCGGGTACGACCAGATCGCCCAGGGCGAGGCGGGGCTGATGAGCGTCACCGGCCCGCCCGGCGAGCCGTACCGGGTCGGCTCTCCCATCGCCGACCTGCTGGCCGGCATCCACGGCGCCTACGGCGTGGCCGCCGCCCTCTACGAACGGGAACGGACCGGGCGCGGCAAGGTCGTGCGCACCTCCCTGCTGGCCTCGGTGGCCGCCGTGCACGCCTACCACGGCACGGCCTGGACCGTCGCGGGCCAGGTCCCCGTGGGCGTCGGCAACCACCACCCCTCCATCGCCCCCTACGGCGCGTTCCGCTGCGCCGACGGCATGATCCAGATCGCCGCGGGCAACGACGCGCAGTGGCGGAAGGTGGCCGCGCTGCTGGGCCTCGACCCCGCCGTCCCCGGATACGCGACGAACCGCGACAGGTGCGAGCACCGCGACGAGCTCGTCGCCGACATCGAGCGGACGCTGGCCGGGCACGGCCGCGCCCACTGGCTGGCCGCGCTGGAGGCGGCCGGCGTGTCCGCCGGGACGGTCAGGTCCATCGACGAGGTCTACGCCTGGGAGCAGACCCGCTCGCAGGGCCTCCTCATCGAGGTGGACCACCCCGTGCTCGGCGCCATCGAACTGCCCGGCCCGCCGCTGCGCTTCGACGGCGAGCCGCCCGCCCGGCACACCGCCCCACCGGTCCTGGGCCAGCACAACGACGAGGTCCTCGCATGGCTGGAGGAGCGTGAAGGCTGACGCCCTCCTCCCGGCCGGAACCGGAGGATCTCGATGAGCCCGACCCGTCCCGACGCCCGCACCATGATCGACATCGTCCTCGACCCGGGGACGTGGCGGTCCTGGGACGCCCCGCCCGCCGAACCGGCCCCGAACGGGTCCGACTACGCCGAGGAGCTGGCCGCGGCCCGCGCCCGGAGCGGATACGACGAGTCGGTCGTCACCGGCGAGGGACTGCTGGACGGCCGCCGGGTCGCGGTCGTCGCCTGCGAGTTCTCCTTCCTCGCCGGATCGATCGGGGTGGCCGCGGCCGAACGGCTCACCGCGGCCGTCGAGCGGGCCACCGCCGAGCGGCTCCCGCTGCTGGCCGCGCCCGCCTCCGGCGGCACCCGCATGCAGGAGGGCGCGCTGGCCTTCACCCAGATGGTGAAGATCACCGCCGCGGTCGCCGCGCACCGCGCCGCGGGCCTGCCGTACATCGTCTACCTGCGCCACCCCACCACCGGCGGGGTCTTCGCCTCCTGGGGCTCGCTCGGGCACGTCACCGCGGCCGAGCCGGGCGCGCTCATCGGGTTCCTCGGGCCCCGGGTGTTCGAGTCGCTGCACGGCTACCCGTTCCCCGAGGGCGTCCAGGTCGCCGAGAACCTCTTCGCCCACGGCCTGATCGACGCGGTCGTCTCCGCCGAGGACGTCCGGCGGATCGCCGCCGGCGTGCTGGCCGTGCTGTGCGCGCCGCGCGAGGTGCGGGTCAAGGAGCCCGAGGTGGACGAGCCGGCCCAGCCGGTCGATGCGTGGGAGGCGGTCATCCGCTCCCGCCGCGACGACCGCCCCGGGGTGCGGGCCCTGCTGCGCCACGGCGCCTCCGACGTCACCCCGCTCAACGGCACCGGCGAGGGGGAGAACGACCCCGGCCTGCTCATCGCCCTGGCCCGTTTCGGTGAGGCCCCCGCCGTCGTGCTCGGCCAGGACCGCGGGCGGCGGCGGTCCGGGGCCCCGCTCGGCCCGGCCGGGCTGCGGGTCGCCCGGCGCGGCATGCGCCTGGCCTCGGAGCTGGGCCTGCCGCTGGTCACCGTGGTCGACACCTCCGGGGCGGCGCTGTCGAAGGCCGCCGAGGAGGGCGGCCTCGCCGCCGAGATCGCCCGGTCGCTGGCCGACCTGGTGACGCTCGACGCCCCGACCGTCTGCCTGCTGCTCGGCGAAGGGGCCGGGGGCGCCGCGCTCTCCCTGCTCCCGGCAGACCGGGTGCTGTGCGCCCAGCACGCCTGGCTGTCCCCGCTGCCCCCCGAGGGCGCCTCGGCGCTGCTGTACCGCAGCGTGGACTTCGCCCCCGAGATCGCCGCCGCCCAGGGCGTGAAGTCCACCGACCTGCGGCGCGACGGCATCGTGGACCGGGTCATCCCCGAGCTCCCCGACGCCGCCTACGAGCCGGAGGCGTTCTGCCGCCGGGTGTCCGCCGCCCTCGAACACGAGATCGCCGGCCTGCTGGCCGTCCCGCCCGCCGACCGCCTCACCGCCCGCCTGGCCCGCTACCGGCGGCTCGGCACGTCCTGAGTCGGGGCGGCCGGCAGGCCCGTGCCCGAGCACGGGCCGCCCCCGCGGTCACGATGTGGGCGTGCCCTCGGGGGCGGCACCGGCCCCCGGGGTCACTCCTCGGCGGCGGGAAGGGTGAGGGGGACGGGGACGCGCTCGACGCGGACGGAGAAGACCTCCTCGCGTGGCACGACGACCTCGTAGGCGCCGTGGTCGACCATCCAGTAGCCCAGCGCCTCGGCCTTGAGGCCGCTGTGGCCGGTGTAGGCGATGTGCAGGCTCTCCTCGCCGTTCTCCTCGGAGACGTCGAGGACGAGGCACGGCTCGCCGCCGAACGAGCCCGTCGTGCGGACCAGCACCAGCCGGTCGAGGTCCTCGCGCTCCACCACGGCCCGCCAGTACCCGGAGGCGGGCTCGAAGCCCTCCCGGGCCTCCTCGTCGAACAGGGTGACCTCCGAGGCGCCCGGGCCGAGGGCCGCGACGTGGGTCCGCCCGCCGTAGTGGGCGACGAAACCCGACGCCACCGGCTCGATCTCGTCGCTCATGCCGCCGGCCGCCAGGTCAGGCCGTCGTAGACGCCGAACGGGCTCTCGCCGTCCGCGGTCACGTGGACGATCTCCGCCCCGGCCGGGATCGGCACGGGCATGGTGTGGAACTGCGGTACGACGTGCTCGCGCGAGGTCGTGAAGCCGTTCCCGGTGAACGGCGGTGCATCGTTCCAGTCGCCACCCATGTGCGGGCCGTACGGCACGACGTAGCTGTCGATGTCGCGGGCGAACCAGCGCATGAGGTAGATCTCCGGGGTCGTGACGGTCAGCTCCGAGCCCTCGAAACCCAGGTCGAGGCCCATGAAGAGCTGGGCGGGGGTGGTCAGGCGGGCGCAGTCCTGCACCCGGTAGACGTATCCCGAGATGACGGTCCGCCTGCCTGACAGGTAGGGCACGAGCAGCCGAGGCGGGACGACCTTCTGCATCTGCGTTCTGCGCCCAGGTGGATCACTCACGGTCGCATTTTACGATCCGCCGGCTCCGAGCCGCCGGTGTTCCAGGCACGGCAGGGCATTCCGGGTGTCAATCGTGATCTGAGGGTCGAGTACGGACGTCAGCACCCCGGGGGCCGGGCCCAGGTCGGCGCGGACGACGCCCATCGGGTCGACCAGCATGCTGCGGCCGACGCCGAAGCCGTCGCGGGACGCGGGGTTGGGGGCCTGGCCCACGGCCGCCACCCAGACCGTGTTCTCGATCGCCCGGGCCCGCACCAGGGTCGCCCAGTGCTCCTCCTTCATCGGGCCGGACCCCCACGCCGCGATCACCGCCAGCACCTCGGCCCCCTGGTCCACCAGGGCTCGGCCCAGCTCGGGGAAGCGGACGTCGTAGCAGGTGACGAGGCCGACCCGCAGGCCGGCCAGCTCCACCACCGCCGGCGTGTCGCCCGGTGCGACCAGCTCCGACTCGCGGGCCCCGAAGGAGTCGAACAGGTGGATCTTCCGGTAGGCCGCGGCGATCTCGCCGGACGGGCCGAGCGCCACCGCGGTGTTGCGCACCCGGCCGCCCCCCGGCCCGCCCGGCTGCTCGCCGGGTTCGAACACGCCCGCGATCACCGCCATGCGGTGCGCGCGGGCCGCCTCGGCCAGCCCGGTGACGAAGGGGCCGTCCAGCGGCTCGGCCAGGTCGGTGATCCGCTTGCCGTACCGGGTGAGGGTGGCCTCGGGGAAGATCGCCAGCTCGGCGCCGTCGGCGGCGGCCCGCTCCATCGCCTCGCGCGCGCGGCGCAGGTTGACGGCGGGCTCCTCATCGACGGGGATCTGGCACAGGGCGATGCGCGTCACCGGTTGCCTCCTGAGCGGTGTGGCCCCCGCCCACCGGGACCCGCCGCGGCGGAGATCCGCCTGACGGGCCCTAGGCGGAGGGGGCCGTCGATGTCTGTGACATTACCCGGCGGTTCGGCACCCGCTCCAGCCATGTCAGGCAGCGCCACAGCCACTCGGCGGGGCCGTAGCGGAACCGCCGCAGCCACAGGCGGCTGAGGACGATCTGCGCCGCCAGCACGGCCGCCGACAGTGCGAGCACGCCGGCCCTGGTGGGGACGGCCAGCAGCAGCGGCAGCGCCGCGAGGATCGCCACGGTGCTGAGCAGGTAGTTCGTCAGCGCCATCCGGCCGAGCGGCGCCAGGGCCGCCAGCAGGGGGCGGCGGGCCCGGGTCCGCAGGAGCAGCGGCAGCCCGGTGCAGCAGGCCGCCGCCGTGGCCAGCCCGGCCGCCGGGTAGGTGCCCCGGTGGAACAGGGCCGGGTCGGCGGCGGTGCGGAACCACAGGACGGTGAGCGCCATCGCCAGGACCGCGGAGACGGCGAAGGCGGGCGGCAGCAGCCGCTCCGGCGGGGCGTACCGCATCAGCGCCGTGCCCAGCAGGAACAGCCCCGGCACCAGGATCAGCCCGCCGCCCTCGTTCACCGCCCAGGCGGTGGCCGCCGTGCCCAGCACCGCCACGGCCGCCCGGGGGAGGAAGGAGGCGGGCAGCAGGACGGCCGCCCCGAAGGCCGCGTACGGCAGCAGCACCTCGTCCGGGTTGACCAGCCGGTGGAGCGCGCCGAAGCAGGCCAGCACCGCCAGCCTGCGCAGCAGCACCGCCCGCGGGCGCCGCGACCGCCCGGCCGCCGACCGCAGGAACAGCACGAAGCTCAGCCCGAACAGGAACGAGAAGATCGGGTAGAACCTGCCCTGCAGGAGGTTCTCGACGCCCCAGTCGACCGCGTCGCGGTCCGGGGACGGCAGGTGCGCGCGGGTGTGCTGCCAGGCGTTGACCACCATGATCCCGCACACCGCGAAGCCGCGCAGGACGTCCAGCTCGTGCAGCCTGCGCGCCGCGGTGGCCGGGGGCGTCCCGGCGGGTCGGGTCTCGCTCACGCAGTCCAGACAACCAGACCGGCCGCCGGACGGGGAGGCCACCCGGGTGATGCGCGTCCCGGCCGCCGGGCCCGCCGTGCGGCCGGACCCGTCGCGTGGTCGCCCGAATCCGCCGTACGGCCGGACCCGCCGTATGCCCGGTCCCGCCGTACGCCCGGCCCGCCGTGCGGCCGGATCCGGCGGGCCGCGTGGTCAACCGGCGCGGGGCGGCCCGCTCGTCTCGCGGACGACCAGCCGGACGGGCAGCACCGTGGGCGGCGGCGCCGCGGCGTCCGGGTCGTCGATCATGGAGATGAGCGCGGCGGCGACGGCCGCGCCGAACCCCGCCCTGTCCTGGGCGACGGTCGTCAGGGCGGGCCGGACCAGCGAGGCCGGCTCGATGTCGTCGAACCCCGCCACCGCGACGTCGCCGGGGACGTCCGGCCCCGCCTCCAGGGCGGCCCGGACGGCGCCGACCGCCATCTCGTCGCCCGCGGCGAAGACGGCGTCGGGGCGCTCGTCCAGCGCCAGCAGGCGCCGCATGGCGGCGTGCCCGCCGTCGAGGTAGAAGTCGCCCTCCACGACGTACTCGTCGCGCACCGGCAGGCCGAGGGCGGCGAGCGCGGCGCGGTAGCCGGCCAGCCGCTCGGCCCCCGGGTGCGTGCGGCCGGGCCCGGCGATCGTGGCGATCCGCCGCCGGCCCCGCTCGTACAGGTGCCGTACGGCGGCGCCGGCGCCCCCCGCGTTGTCGGAGGTGACGTACGTCGCCCGGCGGCCGGTGACCGGGCGGTCCAGCGAGACGCAGGGCACGCCGGACTCGGCCAGCCGGGTGAGGGCGGGATCGGCGGTGCCGTCGTCGATGAACACCACGCCGTCGAGGCTGTGCCGCCGCACGGCCCGCAGGTGGCCGTCGGCGTCCTCGCCGGTGGCGAGCATCAGCAGGTGGTACCCCCGCTCGCTCAGCGCGGTCTTCAGGCCGACGAGGAGCTCCTGGAGGAAGGGGTGGCGCCATCCGGGGCCGCGACGGCCGGTGTCCCACGCGAGGCCGACCATGCGCGACCGCTTGGTGGCGAGGGTCCGCGCCGGCGCGCTCGGGGTGTAGCCCAGGAGCGCGGCGGCGCGCAGGACGGCCTCGCGCGTCTCGCGGGTCACCGCGTCGGGGTTGTTGAAGACGCGGGAGACGGTCGCCACCGACACGCCGCACCGGCGGGCCAGGTCTCGGATCGTTGCCACGGCCGCACGCTACCGCATATCTGTAACCGGTTTCATGTAACCGGTTACAGATAAATCACCTCTATGGGTTACGGAGGCGGGTTCGCTGCTCATCGCGGGTGCGGGAGACCGGTCCTGAATATTCAACGGGTTGACACGGAGGCGTTTCCCATATGAAATTCGACGAGTCGCTCGTTTTCCCGGCGGGCGGGCCCGCGTTCCCCGGAACGCCCCGTCCGCCGGGGACGGCCGCGTCCTCTTCCCGAGGGACCGCGGGCCCCGTCGCCGGGCGAGCCGGGATGAGCCGGGGGGAGCCGGGGGCGGTCAGGGCCGCCGGCCCCCTCCTCTTCCGGCCCTTTCCGCGACCGGCCTTCCAGGGGGTTCTCCGATGACGGCGACCGAAGAGCGCGCCCCGGTGGCCGGGGGCTTCCCGGCCGGGTTCGTCTGGGGCGCGGCCACCTCGGCCTACCAGATCGAGGGGGCCGTCGACGCCGACGGCCGGGGCCCGTCGATCTGGGACGCCTTCTGCCGGGTGCCCGGCGCGACGGCGGCGGGGGAGTCGGGCGACCCCGCCTGCGACCACTACCGCCGCTGGCCCGAGGACGTGGAGCTCCTCGCCGGTCTCGGCGTCGGCGCCTACCGGCTGTCGGTGGCCTGGCCGAGGATCCTCCCCGAGGGCGGCGGCCGTCCCGAGCGGCGCGGTCTCGACTTCTACCGTCGCCTCGTCGGCGCGCTCCGCGAGCGCGGCATCACGCCGTTCGTCACCCTCTACCACTGGGACCTGCCCCAGGCGCTGGAGGAGCGGGGCGGCTGGCGGGTCCGCGACACCGCCGAGCGGTTCGCCGACTACGCCGCCGTCGTGCACGAGGCCCTGGAGGGCGTGCCGTACTGGACCACGCTGAACGAGCCCTACTGCTCCGCCGTCACCGGATACGCCGAGGGCCGCCACGCGCCCGGCGCCCGTGAGGGGCACGGCGCCCTGGCGGCGGCGCACCACCTGCTGGTCGGGCACGGCCTGGCGGTCGCCCGGCTGCGGGAGCGGGCCCGCCCGGGGGAGCGGATCGGCGTCACGCTCAACATGTCGCCCGCCGTGCCGGCGAGCCCGTCGGCCGAGGACGCGGCCGCCGCCCGCCGGATGGACCTGATGGTCAACCGGCAGTTCACCGAGCCGCTGCTCGGCGGCGCCTATCCCGGGGACATGGCCGAGGTCTACGGGGAGATCAGCGACTTCTCCTTCCGCCGCGACGGCGACCTCGCGGTGATCTCGGAGCCGCTGGACTTCCTCGGGGTCAACTACTACTACCCGATCCACGCCGCCGCCGCGCCGTACGCCCAGCCCGACCCGGCGCTGCGCTCGGCCTTCGACATCGGCGTCCGCACGGTCGCACCGGACGGTCCGCCGGTCACCGGGCTGGGCTGGCGGATCGAGCCGGACGGCCTGCGCGACACCCTCACCGGCCTCGCCGCCCGCTTCCCCCGCCTGCCGCCGGTCTTCGTCACCGAGAACGGCTACGGCGACGACGGCGACCTCGACGACACCGGTCGCGTCGCCTACCTCGCCGCGCACCTGGCCGCCACCCGCGCCGCCCTCGACGACGGGGTGGACGTGCGCGGCTACTTCTGCTGGTCGCTGCTGGACAACTTCGAGTGGGCCCGGGGATACGCCGCCCGGTTCGGCCTGGTGCACGTCGACTACGCCACCCAGGCCCGCACGCCCAAGGCCAGCTACCGCTGGTACCGCGACGTCATCGCCGGCCGGATCTGAACCGGCCGGGTCTGAACCGGCCGGGTCCGGACCTCCCGGGTCCGGGCGGGGTCCGCGTCAGGGCGGGGGCGCCCGCGGGGCCCGTACCGGGGCGGAAGCCGCGCGCCCGGGTACTGCCGGCGCCGGTCACCTGTACCCCGCGGCGGAGGCGACCAGGCGGGCCACCCGCTCCGGCGCGACCCCGGTCGTGTCGACGACCTCCGCCGCCCGCCGCAGCCAGGGCAGGGCGTCGCGGTAGCGGGGGAGGTGGTCCAGGCGCCACTGCCGGGCCCCGGTCTCCACGGTGTCGGTCTCGATCCGGTGGATGAGCGTGTCCTCGTCGGTGTGGAGCAGGAAGTGGCGGACGGGGACGCCGGCCTTCCCCAGGCCGTCGCGGATCTCCGCCCAGTACCCCTTGACCAGGACCGTCTGCGGGGCGACGAGCACCCCGCCGACGTGGTCGAGCACCCGGACGGCGGTCTCCACGACCAGGTCGCGCCAGGCGGGCCACTGCTGGAAGTCCGGCACCTTGGGCAGGACCTTGAGGTACCGGAGCATGAGGCCGACCACTTCGGGGTCGAAGAGCCGCGCGTCCGGGACGAGCTTGACGAGCTCTCCCGCGGTGGTCGTCTTGCCCGCGCCGAAGGTGCCGTTCAGCCAGATGATCATGCGGTGAAAGTACCGGAGACGGGGGCCGGTTCGCGCTCGATCGGCGGATACGGGGCCGGTTACCCTGGGCGGGTGAACGATCCCCTGGTGGCGCGGATGCGCGGGTTCGGCACGACGATCTTCGCGGAGATGTCGGCGCTGGCCGTACGGACCGGTTCGATCAATCTCGGGCAGGGCTTCCCCGACACCGACGGTCCGGCGGCGATGCTGGAACGGGCGGCGTCGGCGGTCCGGGAGGGGCACAACCAGTACCCGCCGGGGCCGGGCGTCCCCGAGCTGCGCCAGGCCGTCTCCGAGCACCGCAAGGAGCACTACGGCCTCGCCTACGACCCCGACGGGGAGATCCTGGTGACCGTCGGGGCCACCGAGGCGGTCGCCGCGTCGGTCCTGGCTCTGTGCGAGCCCGGCGACGAGGTGATCGCCTTCGAGCCCTACTACGACTCCTACGCCGCCGCGATCGCCCTGGCCGGAGCCGTGCTCAGGCCGGTCACCCTGCGTCCGGACGGCGGCCGCTTCACCTTCGATCCGGCCGAGCTGCGCGCCGCGGCGGGTCCGCGCACCCGGGCGATCCTGGTCAACTCCCCGCACAACCCGACCGGCACGGTCCTCGACCGGGCGGAACTTTCGGAGATCGCCGACCTGTGCCGGGAGCGTGACCTGGTCGCCGTCACCGACGAGGTCTACGAGCACCTCACCTTCGACGGCGTCGAGCACGTCCCCCTCGCCACCCTCCCCGGCATGCGCGAGCGCACCGTGACGATCTCCTCCGCGGGCAAGACCTTCTCGGTGACCGGCTGGAAGACCGGCTGGGTGTGCGCGCCGCCGGAGCTGGTCCGGGCCGTGCAGACCGTCAAGCAGTTCCTCACCTTCACCGCCGCCGCCCCCTGGCAGCTCGCCGTGGCCCACGGCCTGCGCCACGAGATGGAGTGGGTCGCCGCGCTGCGCGACGGCCTTCAGGCCAAGCGCGACCGGCTGGGCGCCGGGCTAGCCGCGGCCGGGTTCGACGTCTACCGCCCGGCCGGGACCTACTTCGTCCAGGCCGACATCCGCCCGCTCGGCCTCGCCGACGGTCTGGCCCTCACCCGCGACCTGCCGTCGCTGGCGGGCGTGGTGGCCATCCCCACCCAGGTCTTCTACGCCCGCCCGGAACGGGGCGCCCACTTCGTCCGCTTCGCCTTCTGCAAGAAGGACGAGGTCATCGACGAGGCCGTCCACCGCCTGACCCGCCTCGGCGAAACCGATCGTGACCATCGGTGACGAGTCGCATCCTATCCGTCGCAGACCCCAGGCACGGGGGTCCGCCCCGTCAGGAGACGATCCGGATCGGCAGGCGTCTGGCGCGCAGGGCCGCGCGGATGGCGGTGGCGATCTGGGCGTACTCGGCGGTGCGGGCGGAGCTGGCGCGGTAGGCCAGGCCGATGGTGCGGCCCGGGACCGGGTCACGGAAGCGGCGCAGCGCCGGCCGCGAGCGCCTGCCCGTCTCCACCGCGACCGCCGACTCCGGCAGCAGGGTCACCCCGAGCCCGCCCGTCACGAGCTGCACCAGCGTCGGCAGGCTGGTCGCGTACGTCGTGGCGGTGGCGCGGGCGCCGACCTCGCGGCAGACGTCGATGGCCTGCTCGCGCAGGCAGTGGCCCTGGTTGAGCAGCACGATGTCCAGCCCCTTGAGCGTCTCGCGGTCCACCGGCCCCGACCCGGCGGCCAGGGGATGGTCCGCGGGTACGGCGAGCAGGAAGTCCTCCTCGTAGAGGGGCTCCTCGACCAGCCCCGCGGCGTCGGTCGGCAGCGCGAGCAGCACCATGTCGAGGCGGCCCTCGCGCACCTCCTCCAGGATGGTCTCGGTCTTGGCCTCGTGCACGGTCAGCTTGAGCCGGGGGAACTCGCGGGCGAACATCGGCAGCAGCACGGGCAGCACGTACGGCGCGACGGTGGGGATCACCCCGAGGTGCGCCGGGCCGCGGAACGGCTCCCGGGTCTGCGCCACCTCCTCCACCAGGTCCTCCACCGCGGCCATGACCCGCGCGGCGTGCTCGGCCACCCGCTCGCCGGCCGGGGTCAGCAGCACCTTCCTGGTGGTGCGCTCCAGCAGCCGGGCCTGCAAAGTCTCCTCCAGGGCCGATACGGCCCCCGACAAAGCGGGCTGACTCATCCGGAGAGACGCGGCCGCCTCCCTGAAGTGCAGATGATCGGCCACGGCGAGGAAGGCGCGCAGCTGGGCCAGGGTGGGGACTGGATCACTGATAGGAAACACCTCTCGGATTGGTCCGGTCGTTCGATTTCACAGATCAATGCTAGATGCGGCAGGGTAGGGCACCGACAACGAAGTCCTCTTCAAAGGAGATCCGGACTTGCTCACCATCGGTGACCACTTCCCTGAGTTCGAGCTGACCGCGTGCGTCTCGCTGGACGCCGACAACGCCTTCGCCGACATCACCCACAAGTCCTACGAGGGCAAGTGGAAGGTCTACTTCGCGTGGCCGAAGGACTTCACCTTCGTCTGCCCGACCGAGATCGCCGAGTTCGGCCGCCTCGAGGGTGAGTTCGCCGACCGGGACGCCCAGGTCCTGGGCTTCTCCGTCGACTCCGAGTACGTCCACCACGCGTGGCGCAAGGACCACCCGGACCTGCGTGAGCTGCCCTTCCCGATGATGTCCGACATCAAGCGGGAGCTGTCCGAGGCCCTGGGCATCCTGGGCGAGGACGGTGTCGCCCAGCGCGCCACCTTCATCGTGGACCCGAACAACGAGATCCAGTTCGTCATGGTGACCGCCGGTTCGGTCGGCCGCAACGTCAAGGAGGTCCTGCGGGTCCTCGACGCGCTGCAGTCGGACGAGCTGTGCCCCTGCAACTGGAACAAGGGCGAGGCCGGTCTGGACGCCCAGAAGCTGATGGCCGGCGCCTGATGTCGGTCGACAGCCTGAAGGACGCCCTGCCGGCCTACGCCAAGGACGTCAAGCTCAACCTCGGGTCGCTGGTCACGACCTCCTCGCTGACCGAGCAGCAGCTCTGGGGGACGCTGCTCGCCTGCGCGGTGGCCACCAGGTCCCAGCGGGTGATCGCCGAGATCGCCTCCGAGGCGGCCGACACCCTGTCGGCCGAGGCGTTCACCGCTGCCAAGGGCGCCGCCGCGATCATGGCGATGAACAACGTCTACTACCGGTCGATGCACCTGATCGGTGACGAGACGTACGCCACCATGCCGGCCAAGCTCCGGATGACGATCATCGGCAACCCCGGCGTCGAGAAGGTCGACTTCGAGCTGTGGTCGCTCGCGGTCTCCGCGATCGGCGGTTGTGGCCGGTGCCTGGAGTCGCACGAGCAGGTGCTGCGCCAGGCGGGCATGCCGCGCGAGCAGGTTCAGGAGGCCGTCCGGATCGCCGCGGTGGTCAACGCCGTCGCCGCGACGCTGGAGGCCGAGGCGGCCCTGGCCGCCGTCTGAGGTTCTCCTCCCGCACGGAGAACGGGCGGGCGTCCTTGAAAGGACGCCCGCCCGTTCGCGTTCCGGAAGATTCCGGGAAGGTTCCGGAAGGCTCCGGAGAGGCCGGGGATGCCGGGTGGTAGGTCAGTCGACCGTGACCGGGGGAGCCGAGGGGTCGGCGGTCTCGGGGCGGGGGCCCCGGGCCGAGCGCAGCGGCACCTCCTTCAGCATCAGGGCGGTCACCACGGCGACCAGGGCGATCGGCACGCCGACCAGGAAGACCATCTGCATGGCCCGGGTGAAGGCCTCCAGGACGATGTCCAGCACGGGGGCGGGCAGCTTGCGGATGTCGTCGGGCGCGCCGAGGCTGGGCGTGCCGCCGCCGGTGAGGCGCAGGTGTGCCTCCCGCGCGAGGGAGACGATCTCGGCGCTGAGCCGGTTCGTCAGGATGGCGCCGAAGGCCGCCACGCCGACCGCGCCGCCGAGGGAGCGGAAGAACGTCACGCCCGAGGTGGTGGAGGCCATGTCGCGGCGGGTGACGGAGTTCTGCGCGGCCAGGATCAGGATCTGCATCGTGGCGCCCAGGCCGACGCCGAGCACCGCCACGTCGACGCCGACGACCACCAGCGAGCTGTCCACGTGCAGGCGGGAGAGCAGGAACAGGCCGGCCGCGACCAGCAGCATGCCGAGGACCGGGAAGATCTTCCATTTGCCGGTCCGGCTGACGATCCGGCCGGTCGAGATCGAGGCGGTCAGCAGGCCGAGCACCATGGGCAGGGTCATCAGGCCCGAGCCGGTGGGGCTCATGCCCTTGACGATCTGCAGGTACTGCGGCAGGAACATCAGCGCGCCGAACATGGCGGCGCCGACCAGCAGGGAGGTGACGCTGGTGAGCACGAAGGTGTGGTTGCGGAAGAGGTGCGGCGGCAGGATCGGGTCGGCGGCCCGGCGCTCGGCGAAGACGGCGGCCACGAACATGACCAGGCTGAGCCCGCCCAGGGCGTAGGTCCAGCCGGAGTTCCAGGCGAACTCCTTGCCGCCGAGGGACAGCAGCAGCATCAGCGCGGTGGTGCCGCCGGTGATGAAGGTGGCGCCCCACCAGTCGACCTTGGTGTCGCGGCGGACG
The DNA here is from genome assembly GCF_050942225.1 of Streptosporangium sandarakinum. Taxonomy (NCBI): domain Bacteria; kingdom Bacillati; phylum Actinomycetota; class Actinomycetes; order Streptosporangiales; family Streptosporangiaceae; genus Streptosporangium; species Streptosporangium sandarakinum. The sequence goes on along the minus strand of NZ_CP192034.1, from coordinate 5,692,968 downwards.
AACGGCAGCTTGAGCACCTTCTGGATGACGACGAACGCCACCACGGCCAGCGGCACGCAGATCCAGAACGTCCAGCGCCAGGACATGTTGTCGACGATGAAGCCGCCGAGCAGCGGCCCGGCCACGGTGGAGACGCCGAAGACGGCGCCGATGTAGCCGGAGTAGCGGCCCCGCTCGCGGGGCTCCACCACGTCGCCGAGGATGATCTGCGGCAGTGCGGCCAGGCCGCCGGCGCCGATACCCTGTACGGCGCGGGCCGCGATGAGCTGTCCCATGTTCTGGGAGAAGCCCGCGGCCACCGAGGAGAACAGGAAGACCAGCAGGGCGGCCTGGAACATGAACTTGCGCCCGTACAGGTCGGACAGCTTGCCCCACAGCGGGGTGGAGGCCGTCATGGTCAGCAGGGTCGCGCTGGCGACCCAGGAGAGCTGCTCCTGACCGCCGAGCTTGCCGACGATGGTCGGCAGCGCGGTTCCCACCACGGAGGTCGAGATCATCGACGTCAGCATGGCGAGCATCAGCCCGACCAGGATCTCCAGCACCTGTTTGTGCGTGAAGTGCGGCGCGGTCTCGGCCTGGACCCGTTGTCCAGTCAGCATGAAGCGGCCCCCAATGTATGTACGATACACATGAAGCTAGTAGACGCTTGTTTACTGGTCAAATCCGGAAGGACCCTGAGGTGGACGAGACACGGCAGCGAGACCGGGAGGGCACCCGGCGGCGCATCCTCGACGCCGCCCGCCGGCTGTTCACCGAACTCGGCTACGACCAGGTGACGATGCGGCTGATCGCCGCCGAGGCCGATGCCAACATCGCGCTGATCAACCGCTACTTCGGCAGCAAGCGGGAGCTGTTCGCCGAGGTGCTGGCCGTACAGGGGCGCTTTCCCGGCCTGCTGGAGGTCCCGTCCGAGGAGCTGCCCCGCCGCCTGGCGGAGTACGTCGCCGACCGGCTCAGGTCGGACCAGGGCAGCCTGATCATGTCGGCGCTCGTCAGGTCGTCGGGCTGCGCCGAGACCCACGAGATCATCCGTGACCGGGTCAGGTCGGCGATCCTGGAGCCGCTGGCCGCGCGCCTGCCCGGCGGCGACGCGGCCTTCCGGGCGACCGCCGCCACCGCGGTGATCACCGGGGTGAGCATGCTGAGCCAGCTCTACGGCAAGGGCGAGCTGGAGGCGCCGGACCGGGAGGCCGTGGTCGGGCGGCTCACCGCCGTCTTCCAGGCGTGCCTGGCGCCCTGACCCCGGTCCGACGGTCCGCTACGGTCCGCCCCGCTTCCGGTGCGACCCCCGCCACGGACGCGCCTCCCGCCCCGGCGCCGTGCGCCGCCCTCACCTCGGCTCCGGGCCCGGGCGGAGGCCCTCGACGTACTCGGGCACGGTGATCAGCGGCGGACGTTCGTGCACGCTCACGTCGCTCACCCGCGGCCGCCGGTCGTCGCCCGCCGTGGGGAACTGCAGGATCTCGTGGCACGGCAGGGCGGAGGCGGGCACGCGCCCCTGGCGTTCCAGCCGCGTCCAGGCGGTGAGCATGATGTGCGCGGCCATCTGCCCGAGCGCGTCGAGCGTCTGGTGGGAGTGGACCCGCACGCCGAGATCGACCTGCGCGAGGGCGTCCAGCCCCACCAGGCCGAGCAGGTCGATGAGCAGGCCCAGTTCGACGCCGTACCCGGTGACGAAGGGGATCCGCTCCAGCGTGGCGCGGCGGCCCGCGTACTCGCCCGCCAGCGGCTGGCGGAAACCGGCCAGCTCGGGCCAGTGCAGGTTGATCAGCGGCCGGGCGACCAGCTCGGTCACCCTCCCGCCCGCGTGCGGCCGGGAGACCGCGCCCTCGGTGAGCGGCCGGTCGTAGCAGCCCTTGACGTAGGCCACCGAGGGGTCCGACAGGAGTGGGCCGAGCAGCCCGGTGACGAAGCGCGAGGAGAAGTCGCGCAGGTCGGCGTCCACGAAGACGACCACGTCGCCGGTCGTGACGGCGAGCGCCTTCCAGAGGGCGTCGCCCTTGCCGGTCATGGCGCCGTACCCGGGCAGCGGGGCGTTCTGGAAGACCACGCGGGCGCCCGCGTCCGCGGCCCTCCGGGCGGTCGCGTCGTGCGAGTGGGAGTCCACCACCACGAGCTCGTCGACCAGCGGAAGGCGCTCCTGCAGGTCACGCCGGATCCGCCCGACGATCTTCCCGACGGTGCTCTCCTCGTTCCGGGCGGGCAGCACGACGCTCACCCGGTGGTCTCCCTTGGCCGCCGTCACCGCCTCGGGGGGCCAGTCGCCCGACAGGCTCGTACGAGCCTCCAGCCAGCGGCCGACCTCAGTGAACATCACCCGTCGCGGGGGTGGGCCCCGGTGTCGTCATCGCTCCTGGCTCCCCTCCGCTGTGTGACTGTCTTCCTCGGGTTTGCCCTTGTATGAGGCGTTTAATCCGATATATGGGCTTTTGCGGAGATGGGGGCGGCCGGGGCGGAGAACCCGGCCGGACCCCGGACGGCTCCGGTGAGCGCCGGTGGGTGTCGGCGAGTTCTGTCGAAGAGCGGTCCCGCCTTGGGCAAGGAGTGCCCATGAGCCGGGCCGTACCGGCCGTTAGCGTCGCGGTGTGGGGCGGCCGGTCCGGCCGGGGCGAACCCTCGCGGGTCCCGGCCGGGCGATCCCCGCCGCGCCCGGCCGCGCGTGGCGCGCACCGCGGCCGGGCCGCCGGGGGCACCATGGAACCCTCGCCACCGAGCACGGACGTGGACACGACCCGACGGAAAGGCGGCAGGGATGCCGGAACCCATCGAAGTGCGGAAGGTCGCCATCGAGAGCGTCACCGACGCCTCCGGGCTGGCCCGGCTCATCGACGACGGGGTGATCGAGGCGCACCGGGTGCTCGCGGTGATCGGCAAGACCGAGGGCAACGGAGGGGTGAACGACTACACCCGCATCCTGGCCGACCGCGCCTTCCGCGAGGTCCTGGCCGCCAAGGGCCACCCCTCACCCGAGAGCGTGCCGCTGGTGTGGTCCGGCGGCACCGACGGCGTGCTCAGCCCGCACGCCACCGTCTTCGCCACCACGGCGAACGCCGAGCCGAGCGACGAGCCGCGCCTCAGCGTCGGCATCGCGATGAGCGACGTCATCCTCCCCGAGGACATCGGCCGCCCGGCCATGATCGAGAAGGTCGCCGCCGGTGTGCGGGAGGCGATGAAGACCGCCGGGATCGACGACCCGGCCGACGTCCACTACGTGCAGACCAAGACCCCCCTGCTGACCCTGGCCACCATCGAGGACGCCCGGTCGCGCGGCAAGGAGGTGGTCACCGACGACACCGGCGCGTCGATGGACGTCTCCAACTCCACCACCGCGCTCGGCGTGGCGGTCGCGCTCGGCGAGATCAAGACGCCCTCCGCCGACCGGATCCACCGCGACCTGTCGCTGTACTCCTCCGTCGCGTCCTGCTCCTCGGGCGTCGAGCTGGACCGCGCGCAGATCGTGGTCGTCGGCAACGTGCGCGGCATCGGCGGCCGCTACCGCGTCGGACACTCCGTCATGCGGGACGCCCTGGACGCCGACGGCATCTGGGCGGCCATCCGTTCCAGCGGCATCGAGCTGCCCGAGCGCCCGCACCCGTCCGACCTGGGCGGCAGGCTGGTCAACGTGTTCATGAAGTGCGAGGCCGACCCGTCGGGCAGGGTACGGGGACGCCGCAACATCATGCTGGACGACTCCGACGTCCACTGGCACCGCCAGATCAAGGCGGCGGTCGGCGGCGTCGCGGCCTCCGTCACCGGCGATCCCGCCGTCTTCGTCTCGGTCGCCGCGGTCCACCAGGGCCCGAGCGGGGGCGGTCCGGTGGCCGCCATCGCCGACCTGGGATGACTCCCGGCCCCAGGGGCCCGGCCGAGCCCGCGGCCCCGCCCCCGGGGCTCAGCAGCGGACCATCGGCAGCAGGGCGCCGGCCGCGTCGCGGCCGGACGCCATGACCTCGCAGCCGAGCATGATCAGGGCCTGCTCCGAAGGGCTGGACGGCTCGGCGTGGACGATGACGAGCTGCTGACCCGGGGAGCTGGTGATGTCGAACACCTCGCAGCTCAGCAGCATGTCCCCGACGACGCGGTGGCGCAGCGGGGTGACCGCGGGGGGAACGTGGGAGACGTCCTGGCGCGCCCACAGCCGGCGGAACTCCGGGCTCCTCCGGGACAGCTCGCCGACCAGCTCGACGAGCCTGGGGTCGTCGAGGTCCGCCCCCGCGGCGGTGCGCAGGCGGGCCACCTTGGCGTGGGCGACGGCCTCCCAGTCCAGGCCGAACTCCCGGTACAGGCTCCGTGTGGCGGAGTCCAGGAAGACCATGCGCATGAGGTTGCCGGCGTGCTCCTGACCCGCGAAGAGAGCGACGGCCAGCCGGTTCGCCGCCAGCACGTCCATGCAGCGGTCGATCACCAGCGCCGGGGTGTACGGCCAGCTGTCGATCAGCCGCAGCACCTCGGGGCTGACCTGCCGTACCTGACCGTCCCCGTCACCCCGCCTCGGTCCGGGGTGCGCCAGCTCGTGCAGGTAGGCGGCGGCGTCGGGGTCGAGGCGCAGCGCCCGCACCAGGGCGCCGATCACCTGCTCCGACGGGTGGCGTTCGCGTCCCTGTTCCAGGCGGATGTAGTAGTCGGTGCTCATCCCGGCGAACATCGCCACCTCTTCGCGGCGCAGTCCCGGGGTGCGGCGGGGACCGGAGTGCAGAAGTCCCACCTCTACGGGGTTCAAAGCCTCGCGGCGAGCACGCAGGAACTCGCCGAGGATGTTTTTCCTGCCCATCTCCTCACCAGATCCGGTTCTTCGCCTGCCGGCGCTCCCTACTGGTTCTCTCACGTCAACCAACCGGCCGGACGACCTGTTCCCGCAGGTGGGAGCGACGATCCTGGGAGCGACGCCCCCACGCTCCGGCCTGGGGGAGATGTTCCTACCCTCCCCGGCGGCATCCCGCCTAGCTTTACTCATGAGGGGTCAACTCCGCCCGGCGCGGCCGTCCCGAGGGCTCCGCGCCGCGACCGGGAACCGCGTGACCGGGCCCCGGCCCCCGGGGCCGGGAGCGGAGTCGCCGTCCGGGCGACGCCGATCCCGCTCTCACGGGCGTCGCCCGGGAACGCGGCCGATCCGATCGGAGGTGAGCTGGAATGATCGGATTCAGGAACACCTTCGCGGCCGGGACGACGGTGCTTTCCATCATCGCCGCCCCCACCGCGGTGCCGATCCAGTCCGCGGTGGCGGCCATCGCGTCCGGAGCCGTCGCCGTCGCGCCCGTCCTCGCCGGCAGCGCCGACGGGGCGGCCAACGGTGTCGGGCCTCGTCGCGTGGGGAGGACTCTGTCCGACGGCGTCGCCGTCGTGCAGGTCCTCGCCGGGAGCGCCGACGGGGCGGCCAACGGCGGCGGCAGCAGCCACGGGGGGATCAACGGCGACAGCGGCCTGTGACCGCCGCGGGTGGAACGAATCCCCGTCCCCCGTCCGGACCGGCCGGGGGCGCCGGTAGGCTCCGGATTCGTGCCGAGCATTCCGCAGCCCCTGGTCCCCGACGACGACGGTTCCGCCGACGCCGCCCTGGCGTCCGCGCTCGCCGCGTTCTCGTCCGGTGCGGCCGACGCCGGAGCCGTGGTGGCGGCGCTGTCCGGTGCGCGGCTGCTCGTCCCGGTGGTGGCCCTGCTGACCTCCTCCGAGGTCGGCGAGCACGGGCTGCGCCAGGAGAAGGAGAGCGAGATGGCCCTGCCGAAGCTCGTCGGCAAGGACGGGCGGGAGGCCGTGCCGGCCTTCACCGGGGCCGAGTCGCTCCGCCTCTGGCGCCCGGACGCCCGGCCCATCCAGACCACCGTGCCGCTGGTCTGCCAGGCCGCGGTCCACGAGGAGGCCGCCGCGGTGGTGCTCGACGTGGCGGGACCCGTGCCGTTCGTGATCGAGGGGGCCGTCCTGCGGGCCCTCGCCGCGGTCGCGTCGGGCGACGTCGGCGGACTGGGCCCGGAGGTCACCGTGGCCCGGATGGCGGACGTCCCCTCCGCCCCCGAGGCGGCCGGGGCCCACGAGCCCACGGGGGCCGCCGGGACGTCCGGGCGCAGGCGGTTCGGCCTGCCCTGGCGCAGGCGAGCCTGACCCTCCGGCCGCACACCGGGCCCCCGGCCGCGGCGTAGGGCGGGCCGTGACCGTCCGGTGGCCGCGGCGGGCCACCCGGCCGCGGCCGTACGGCGGGCACGACCGGCCCGCCCGGACTATGGTCGAGCGGTGGTCCTCCTCCCCGCCGCGGCGGCCCTCGCCGGAGTGCTGATCGGGCTGTGGTCGCGCGTCCTGGTCGTGCGGCACTCCCCGCCCGGGGGGGAACCACCGCCGTTCACCGTGGAGGCCGTCACCGGGCTGGTCCTCGCCGCGCTCACCTGGCGGGCCGTCACCCCCGGCCTCGACCCGGCCTGGCCGGGCGGCCTCTGGGACGGCGCCGCGCGGGCCGTCGCCGCGCGGGCCGCCGGCCTCCTCGCCCTCTGCTGGCTGGCCGGGGTCTGCGTCGTGCTGGCCTTCGTCGACGCGGCCGTCCGCCGGCTGCCCGACCGGCTCACGCTCGCCGCCTACCTCGGCACCGGCGTCCTGCTGACGGTGTCCGCCGCGGCCGGGGGACGGTGGGGCGACCTGCCGCGGGCCGGGCTCGGCGGGCTCGCGCTGGCGGCCTTCTACCTGCTGCTCTTCCTGGTCAACCCGGCGGGGATGGGGCTGGGCGACGTCAAGCTCGCCGCGAGCCTCGGCACCGCGCTCGGCTGGCTCGGCTGGGGCGTCCTCGTCGCCGGCGCGTTCCTGGGCTTCCTGGCGGGAGGCGTCTACGGCGTCGCCCTGCTGGCCACGCGCCGCGCGGGCCGCCGCAGCGAGATCCCGTTCGGCCCGTTCATGGTCTTCGGCGCGTTCGCGGCGGTCCTCGCCGCCCCGCTCCTCTGATCCCCGCCCGGCGCGGCCCGCCGTACGGGCCGGTGTCTCACCAGGTGAGCTGCGGCCATTCCAGTGGGCGGCACGTGGAAGACTTGTCATCATGTTGCGCTGGTTGACCGCAGGAGAGTCCCACGGCCCCGAGCTCGTCGCGATCCTCGAAGGCCTGCCCGCCGGGGTGGAGGTGACCACGGCCGACATCGACGAGGCGCTGGCCAGGCGCCGCCTCGGCTACGGCCGCGGCGCCCGGATGAAGTTCGAGCAGGACGTGGTGACCATCGCCGGCGGCGTACGGCACGGCCGCACGCTCGGCAGCCCCGTCGCCGTCCGCGTGGGCAACACCGAGTGGCCCAAGTGGGAGACGGTCATGGCGGCCGACCCGGTGGACCCGGCGCTGCTGGAGGGCCAGGCCCGCAACGCGCCGCGCTCGCGCCCGCGCCCCGGCCACGCCGACCTGGCGGGCATGCAGAAGTACGGCTTCGACGACGCCCGCCCGGTCCTGGACCGCGCCAGCGCCCGCGAGACCGCCGCCCGGGTCGCCCTCGGCCAGGTCGCGAAGAAGTTCCTCAAGCAGGCCCTCGGCGTCGACATCGTCAGCCACGTCCTGTCGATCGGCGGGGCCGGCACGACCTCCGAGACGCTGCCCGGACCTGACGACCTGGCGAGGATCGACGCCGACCCGGTGCGCTGCGCCGACCCGGCCGGCAGCGCCGCCATGGTCGCCGAGATCGACCGGGCGCACAAGGACGGCGACACCCTCGGCGGGGTCGTCGAGGTCGTCGCCTACGGCCTGCCGCCGGGCCTGGGCAGCTACACCCACTGGGACCGCCGCCTCGACGCCCGCCTCGCCGCGGCCCTGATGGGCATCCAGGCGATCAAGGGCGTCGCCCTCGGCGACGGCTTCGAGACCGCCCGCCGCCCCGGCTCCCGGGCCCACGACGAGATCGAGAACACCTCCGAGGGGGTCCGCCGGATCACCAACCGCGCCGGCGGCGTGGAGGGCGGCATGACCAACGGCGAGCCGCTGCGGGTGAGCGCGGCGATGAAGCCGATCTCCACCGTCCCCCGGGCGCTGGCCACGATCGACGTGCTGACCGGTGAGGCGGCCAAGGCCCACCACGAGCGTTCCGACGTGTGCGCCGTACCGGCCGCCGCGATCGTCGCCGAGGCGATGGTCGCGCTCGTCCTGGCCGACGCCGCGCTGGAGAAGTTCGGCGGCGACTCGGTCGAGGAGGTCGCCCGCAACCTCGCCGGCTACCTGTCCTCGATGGTGATCAAGTGACCGGGCGCGCCGCCGGGCGGAGGACCATGGAGAAAGCCACCGAGAAAGCCACCGAGAAGGCCACGGAGAAGGAGACACGGTGAGTCCCCGCGCAGTTCTGATCGGCCCCCCCGGAGCGGGCAAGTCGACCGTCGGCAGGCTGCTCGCCGGACGACTCGGCACCGCCTTCCGCGACACCGACGCCGACGTCGAGGCCGTGGCGGGCAAGCCCGTCAGCGACATCTTCGTCGAGGACGGCGAGGAGCGCTTCCGCGAGCTGGAGGCCGAGGCCGTACGGCGGGCGCTGACCGAGCACGACGGCGTGCTGGCCCTCGGCGGCGGCGCGGTCCTCTCCGAGGAGACGCGGGAGCTGCTGGCCGGCCACCCGGTGGTCTACCTGGAGGTCGGCCTGTCGCAGGCGGTCCAGCGGGTGGGCCTGGCCTCGGCGCGGCCGCTGCTCGTGCTGAACCCGCGCAGCCGGCTGAAGAAGCTCATGGACGAGCGCCGCCCGGTCTACGAGGGCCTGGCCACCGTCGTCGTGGCCACCGACGACCGCGAGCCGGGCGAGGTCGCCGACGAGATCGCGAAGGGGCTGCGGCCGTGACCGTCTCCAGGATCAGGGTCGGCGGGGCGACCCCCTACGACGTCGTCGTCGGCGCCGGCGTGCTCGGCGAGCTGGGCGGCCTGCTCGGCGAGGGGGTCCGCACCGTCGCGGTGGTCCACCCCGTGAGCCTGCCGGAGATCGCGCGCCCGGTCCACGGCGCCCTGGAGTCGGCCGGGTACGAGGTCGTCGCGCTGCCGGTGCCCGACGGCGAGCGGGCCAAGACGGCAGAGGTGGCCGCCAGCCTGTGGTCGGAGTTCGGCCGGCACGGCATGACCCGCTCCGACGCCGTGGTCGGCGTCGGCGGGGGAGCGACCACCGACCTCGCCGGGTTCGCCGCCGCGACCTGGCTGCGCGGCGTCAAGGTCGTGCAGGTGCCGACCACCCTGCTCGGCATGGTCGACGCGGCGGTCGGCGGCAAGACCGGGATCAACACTCCGGAGGGCAAGAACCTCGTCGGCTCCTTCCACCCGCCGGCCGGCGTCCTGTGCGATCTCGCCACGCTGGTCTCGGTGCCCCGCGACGACTACGTCGCGGGCCTGGCCGAGGTCATCAAGGGCGGCTTCATCGCCGACCCGGAGATCCTGGCGCTCATCGAGGACGACCCCGAGGGCGCCCGGCACCCCGAGGGACGGCACACCCGCGAGCTGATCGAGCGCAAGGTGCGGGTCAAGGCCGACGTCGTCGGCGCCGACCTGCGCGAGAGCGGCCTGCGGGAGATCCTCAACTACGGCCACACCCTCGCCCACGCCATCGAGCGGGCCGAGGACTACCGGATGCGCCACGGCGAGGCCGTGGCCATCGGCATGGTCTACGCCGCCGAGCTGTCCCGGCTGGACGGCCGGATCGGCACGGCGATCGTGGAGCGGACCCGCTCGATCCTGACGTCGGTCGGGCTGCCCACGGCCTACCGCCGCGAGGCCTGGCCGGAGCTGCGCGACCACATGCGCCTGGACAAGAAGAGCCGCGGGGCCAGGCTGCGTTTCGTCGTCCTGGACGACCTGGCTAAGGTGTCTCCGCTGGAGGATCCGCCCGAGGAGCTGCTCGAGGCCGCCTACCACGAGATCGCCCGGTAGCCCCCGGCCGGCCCGTCCCCGCGGCCCGGCGGACCGCAGCACGGAAGGCACGGCCCCGGCGGGCCGCGCGGTGACGAGGAAGATCGGTGGAATGAGACCCGTCTACGTGTTCAACGGCCCCAACCTGTCGCGGCTCGGCACGAGAGAGCCCGACGTCTACGGCGCGGAGACCTTCGAGGACCTGGTGGAGCTCTGCCGGGAGGCCGGCAGGGAGCTGGGCCTGTCGGTGGACGTCCGGCAGACCGACGACGAGGCCGAGCTGGTGGGCTGGCTGCACGAGGCGGCCGACTCGCGGACCCCGGTGGTGCTGAACCCGGCGGCGTTCACCCACTACTCCTACGCGCTGCGCGACGCCATCGCCCAGCGCACCGCGCCCCTCGTCGAGGTGCACATCTCCAACCCGGCCGCGCGGGAGGAGTTCCGCCACAACTCGGTCGTCGCGGGGGTGGCCACCGGCACCGTCGCGGGCTTCGGCCTCCGGTCCTACGCGCTCGCGCTGCGCGCCATCGCGGAGGAGGCGTGATGGGTTACCGTTCCTTCGTCGCCGTCGGCGACAGCTTCACCGAGGGCATGAACGACCCCGGGACCGGCGGGGCCTTCCGCGGCTGGGCCGACCGGGTGGCCGAGCGGCTGGCCGCGCTCGACCCGGAGTTCCGCTACGCCAACCTGGCCGTGCGCGGCAAGCTCATCGACCAGATCATCGCCGAGCAGCTGCCGCGGGCGATCGAGATGCGCCCCGACCTGGTCAGCTTCTGCGCCGGCGGCAACGACCTGCTGCGGCCCGGCAGCGACCCCGACCGGATGGCCAAGAAGATCGCGACGGCCGTGCGCGAGCTGCGGGCCACCGGCGCCGAGGTGCTGCTGTTCACCGGCGTGGACCCGCGCGACACCCCGATCATGCGCCGCGCCCGCGGCACCTTCGCGATCTTCTTCATGCACCTCCGCTCCATCGCCGACCTGCACGGCTGCCACCTGGTGGACCAGTGGTCGATGCAGGGACTGCGCGACTGGCGGGCCTGGAGCGAGGACCGCCTGCACATGAACGAGGAGGGCCACCGGATGGTGGCCGCCAAGGTGTGCGAGGTGCTCGGGATCGACGTCGACGACGACTGGCGGAAGACCTGGCCGCCGCTCGACCACGTCGATCCGGCGGCCAAGCGCCGCGAGGACATCCAGTGGCTGCGCGAGCACTTCGGCCCGTGGGTGGTCCGCCGGATCCGCAGGCGCTCCTCCGGCGACGGCCTCGACCCCAAGCGCCCCGACCTGGAGCTGTTCCGCTGATCCCCCGCGGGGGAGGGAGAGTCGCCGGAGCGGCCCCGTACGGCCCGGCCCCGGCGCGCCGTACCGGACCGGAGCCCGGCGCCGCGCCGTACCGGGGCCGCGCCGTACCGGGGCCGCGCGCGGGGCCGTCAGGACTCCGCGAGCCGCCGCAGCGCCTGGCGGACCTTCTCCGGGTCGTTGGTGGGCCAGAACGGCGGCAGGGAGTCGCGCAGGAAGCCGGCGTAGCGGGCGGTGGCCAGCCGGGGGTCGAGGACCGCGACCACGCCCTTGTCGTGCTGGCTGCGCAGCAGGCGGCCCGCCCCCTGCGCGAGCAGCAGCGCGGCGTGGGTGGCGGCGACCGCCATGAAGCCGTTGCCGCCCTTGGCCGCCACATGCCGCTGGCGGGCGGAGGTCAGCGGGTCGTCGGGCCGGGGGAACGGGATGCGGTCGATGATGACCAGCCGCAGCGACGGCCCCGGCACGTCCACCCCCTGCCACAGCGACAGGGTGCCGAACAGGCAGGTCGGCTCGTCCTCGGCGAACTGCTTGACCAGCAGCATGGTGGAGTCGTCGCCCTGGCACAGCAGCGGCACGCTCAGCCGGTCGCGCAGGGCCTCGGTGGCGGCCTTGGCGGCGCGCATCGAGGAGAACAGGCCGAGGGTCCGGCCGCCGGCCGCCTCGATCAGCTCGGTGATCTCCTCCAGGTACGCCTCGGGCAGGCCGTCGCGGCCCGGCTGGGGCAGGTGCCTGGCGACGTAGAGGATGCCGCTGCGCGGGTGGTCGAACGGCGAGCCGACGTCGAGGCCGGTCCAGTTCTTCGCGCGCTTTCCGCTTTTTTTGTCCGACTTTCCAGTGGTCTTGTCCGCGCCGCCGGCGCCCTCCCCGGAGTCGCCCTCGGCGGCGTCCCTGGAACGGTCGCCGGTGCCGAGGCCCCACTGGCGGGCCAGGCCGTCGAAGGCGCCGCCCAGGGCGAGCGTCGCGGAGGTCAGGACCACCGTACGGTCGCCGAAGAGCTTGTCGCGCAGCATCCCCGCCACGGTCAGCGGGGCGATCCGCAGCACGGGCGGGCGCCGGTCGGTGCCGGCGTCCAGCCAGACGACCTCGGCCCGGTCGATCTCCTCGGCGTGGCCGAAGGCGTCGAGGATCCGCTGGGCGGTGTCGTGGACCTCGTCCAGGGCGGTGAAGGCCGCCTTGCGCAGCCCGGCGCCCTCGGGGTCGTCCTTGTCGCCTCCCTGGCGCGGGCCCAGGGAGGTGATGCACGCCCACGCCGCGTCGCGGATCAGGGCGAGGGTCAGGCCGAGCACCTGGGGCAGCTCGTCGAGCCGGCCGGGCGGCGCGGCGGCCAGCAGGGCCTTGAGGTCCTCGCCCGCCTCCATGAGGCGGTCGGAGGTCGGCTGGTCGATCAGCCGCCCCACCCGCCGCACGGCCGCCATGACCATGGTCTCCGACAGCTCGCCGCTGACCACGGAGGTGACCCGGTCGACCAGCTCGTGGGCCTCGTCCACCACGACCACCTCGTGCTCGGGCAGCAGCGGGAAGTCCTCCATCGCGTCGATCGCCAGCAGCGCGTGGTTGGTGACGACGATGTCGGACTCCCCGGCGCGGGCGCGGGCCAGCTCGGCGAAGCACTCGGCCCCGCTGGGGCAGCGGGTGGCGCCCAGGCACTCCCTGGCGCTCACCGAGAACTGCCGCCAGGCCTGCTCGTTGACGCCGGGCACCAGCTCGTCGCGGTCGCCGGTCTCGGTCTCCTCGGCCCACTCCTGGATACGCTGGACCATCCGCCCGGTCGCGCTCACCTCGCGCGGGTCGAAGAGCTGGTCCTGCTCGTCCTCGGGCCACCCCGCGGTGGCCTTGTAGCGGCACAGGTAGTTGCGGCGGCCCTTGAGGATCGCGAACGTGGGTTCGTGCGGCAGGTGCGGGGCGAGCGCGTCGGCCAGCCGGGGCAGGTCGCGGTCGACGAGCTGGCGCTGGAGCGCGATGGTGGCGGTGGAGACCACCACGGCGCCGTCGGAGGTCATCGCGTGCCGGACAGAGGGGATCAGGTAGGCGAGGGACTTGCCGGTGCCGGTGCCGGCCTGGACGGCCAGGTGCTCGCCCTTGTCGATGGCCCGCTGGACGGCCCGCGCCATCGTGAGCTGGCCGGGCCGCTCGACCCCTCCGACCGCCTTGACGGCGGTGCTCAGCAACTCCTCGACGGGGGGCAGGAGCTCCTGCGAGGAGGCGTCGTCGGCTTCGGCGTGGGTGATGGAGTCGGTCGGCACGACAGCCAACCGTACTCGGTCCCCACGACGATCGCCGCCGCTCCGGCCGGTGAGTGCGCGGACGCGTCCCGGCATTCCGGAAGCCATGTCCCATGTCGCGTGGCAGACTGGCTCCGGCACCCGGCCGCCGGAACGCCCTCGGTCGAAAGGAGATCGTCCGTTTCGGTGTCACCGGGGTGAAAGATGGGGACGAAAGGACCGGTTCGGTAGAGTTTCCCGGGGTCGAGTGGACGAATAAAGGCTGGTTGAAGCACGATGTCCTCCATGTCGGAAGTTGTCCCGTTGCCGTCGTTCGGCGAGGTGTTCTTTGACGAGCGTGGCCAGGAGCGGGTTCTACGGGTCACCTGGCACGAAGGCACGCTGGTCCTGAGCCTGTGGCGCGGGGAGATGTGCACCGCCAGTTTCCGCATGCCGCTGAACGACGTCGGCCGCCTGGTGGACGCCCTCGACGAGGGGTTCATCCAGGCCGGGGGCCAGTACCCCGACGAGGTGGACGACCAGCCGCAGGCCGTGCCGCCGGGGGGACAGGCGGCCCAGGCCGCGCCCGCCGGGCCCGGCGGTCCCACGGGCTTCCCCGTCTCCGGGGAGTTCCCGGCGGCCGGCGAGCTGCCCGGCACCGGGCAGTACGCCCGCCCCCCCCCCGAGGAGTACGCCCAGCCGCAGCCGTATCCCGATGACCGGCAGTATCCCGATCCGGACCGGCAGTATCCCGACGCCGCCGCCCAGTCCGAGCCGCCGGACGACCGCCCGGTGCCCGCCCACGGCCCCAACGACGTGCTGGTGGCCCGGGGGGCCGTGCCGCCGCCCCCGGACCGTTCCCCGGGCCGCGCCGCCGACTACGGCTCCGGCGACGCGGTGCCCCGGGAGAACATGATCGTGGGCGACTCGCTGTCGTACGGCCGGCCGTACCCCGCCGAGCCGCTGGGCCCGGCCTCCGGCGAGCCCGCCTACCAGATGCCCGGCGGCGACCGCTACGGGTCCCGGCAGCCGGACCCCTTCGCCGCCCCGCCCTCCGGTCCCGACGCCTACGGCGCGGCGCCCGACCCGTCCGACCCCTACGGCGGGCCGCCCACCCAGCCCGGCCCGTACGACTCCCCGGCCGCCCACCGGCAGCCCGACCCCTTCGCCCCGCCCGCCGAGCGGTACCCGTCCCACTCCGCGCACCCCGACCACTACGCCTCCCCGGGCGCGGCGCCCCAGGGGCAGCAGCACTCCACCGACCCGTTCGGCTTCGCGGCGCAGCAGCGCCAGTCGGCCTACGACGCCGGCCCGTCCGAGCGGTCCGACCCCTACGGCTACCCCGCCCCCCAGGCCGACCCGTACCTCGGCGGCGCCCCGGGCGCCCCGCAGCCGGGTACGGCCGGCCACCCCGCGGACCTGCGCGACCTGTACGGCTCGCCGCCCGCCGGCTACCAGCAGGGGGTCGACCCGTCCGACCCGCTCGGCCTGCGCGGCAGGCAGCCCGACCCCGACCCGCTGGGGCTGCACGGCCGGCAGGATCCACGGATGTCGCGCCCGTACGTCCCGGACCCGCCGCACTCCACCGGTGAGCGGCTCCGCCCCGACCAGGGTTACGAGGAGCGCCGCCGCGACGAGCGGGACGACCGTCACGACTGGTGATCCCGGGGCAGACGCCCGGGATCACCGCGCTCGGGGGAGCCGATGAGCCAGGAGTCCGTACTCCAGCTGCTGCTCGTTCCGGTCATCGCCATCGCGGTGGCCGCCGTCGCCAGACGGCGCGAGTGGTCGGCGCCGCTGCTGCTGGTGCTGGCCGGGCTGGTGCTCTCGCCGCTGGTGCCCGGCTACCAGCTTGACCCCGAGCTGATCCTGCTGGTGTTCCTGCCCCCACTGCTCTACTCCGCCGCGATCGACAGCTCCTACACCAGGCTCAAGGCCGTCCGCAGACCGGTCGCGCTGCTGTCGATCGGGCTGGTGCTGTTCACCACCCTGGTCGTCGGCTGGGTGACCCACCTGCTGCTGCCGGATCTGCCGGTGGCCGCGGCCTTCGCGCTGGGCGCCATCGTGGCGCCGCCCGACGCGGTCGCCGCGGTCGCGGTGGCCCGGCGGCTCGGGCTGCCCCGCCGGGTGGTCTCCATCCTGGTGGGGGAGAGCCTGTTCAACGACGCCACCGCGCTCACCGTCTACCGGGTGGCCGTCTCCGCCGCGCTGGGCGCCGGGATCACCTGGCCGGAGGCGGCGGGCAGGTTCCTGTACGCCGCGGCGGGCGGCGTCGCGATCGGCGTCGCGCTCTCCTGGCTGCTGACCCGGCTGCTGCAGCTGCTGCGCGACCCGCTCACCGAGAACACCGTCATGCTGCTCATCCCGTTCGGGGCCTACCTGACGGCCGAGATCGCCCACACCTCCGGGGTGGTCGCCGTGGTGATCGTCGGACTGTCCGTCGGGCACAGGATGCCCTCGGCGGGCTTCGGCACCAGGCTGCTGTCCGGCGCCGTGTGGCGGGTCATGGGGTTCTTCCTGGAGACGATCGTGTTCATGCTGATCGGCCTGCAGCTGTGGCCGATCATGAGCGCGCTGGGCGGGGAGGACCCGTGGAGGCTCGCCGGGATGGCGCTGGCCGTCTTCGCGGCCACGGTGCTGGCCAGGGCCGTGTGGGTCGTGCCCAGCATCCACCTGCCGAGGAGGCTGTCGGCCCGGGTCCGGCGGAACGAGCCGAAACCGCCG
Source organism: Streptosporangium sandarakinum (assembly GCF_050942225.1). Lineage (NCBI taxonomy): Bacteria > Bacillati > Actinomycetota > Actinomycetes > Streptosporangiales > Streptosporangiaceae > Streptosporangium > Streptosporangium sandarakinum. The sequence goes on along the minus strand of NZ_CP192034.1, from coordinate 5,676,918 downwards.
TCCTGGCCGGGGACGCTCATCGTGAGCTGGGCCGGCATGCGCGGGGTGGTCTCGCTCGCCGCGGCCTTCGCCCTGCCCAAGGACTTCCCGGGCCGGCCCACGATCCTCTTCCTCACGTTCGCGGTGGTGATCGGCACGCTGCTGATCCAGGGCCTGTCGTTCCCGGCGCTCATCAGCCGGCTGCGGGTGTCCAACGAGCAGGAGATCTTCGCCGACAACCTCGCCGAGGCCGGCGCCAAGCAGCAGGCCGCCACCGCCTCGCTCGCCCGGCTGGAGGAACTGGCCGCCGAGGGGATCCCCGAGTCCGGCGAGCACGTGGTGCGGCTGCTCAGGAAGCGGACCGAGCACCAGCCGCTCGCCGCCTGGGAGCGGCTCGGCGGCGGGACCGGCCCCGAGGGCGAGGAGACGCCCAGCGGCCTCTACCGGCGGCTGCGCCGGGAGATGCTGGCGGTCGAGCGCGACGTGCTCGTACGGCTCCGCGACGAGGGCCGCATCGACGACGAGGTGCTGCGCCGGGTCATCCGGGAACTCGACTTCGAGGAGGCCAACCTGGAGCGGGAGTAGGCCCGTTCCCGGCCGCGGGACCGGTGGTCCGGACGCCGGTGCTATCGTGGACGGGACCTATGACCGTGAGCGATGGGAGACAGGGAATGGCAGGGGACCTCGACATCTCCGGGTGACACCGGAAGTGGCCGGCCCACGGCAGGCGCGTGATCGCCGCCGTCGGGGCCATGTCGACGTTTCATCGATCCCTGCCGTCCGCCGGGCGTCCCTGACGCGCCCGCTTCCGTACGAGGTCTTTCTTTCATGTCCGACGCCTTCGTCGTCTGTTCCAACCTGTCCTTCTCCTGGCCCGACGGCACCCCCGTCTTCCAGGAGTTGTCCTTCACCGTGGGCCCCGGCCGCACCGGCCTGGTCGCCCCCAACGGCGCGGGTAAGACCACCCTGCTCAAACTGATCGCCGGTGAGTACCGGCCGACCGGCGGCGGTGTCACCGTCGGGGGCGTGCTCGGCTACCTGCCGCAGAGCCTGCCCCTGTCCGGTGACCTGACCGTGGCCGAGGTCCTCGGGATCGCCCCGGTGATCGCGGCCCTGGACGCCATCGAGTCCGGGGACGCCGCCGAGGAGCACTTCACCGTGATCGGCGACGACTGGGACGTCGAGGAGCGCACCCGCGCCCAGCTCGACCGGCTCGGCCTCGCGGACCTCGACTTCGACCGCCGCCTGCGCACGCTCAGCGGCGGCCAGGCCGTCTCCCTCGGGCTCGCCGCGCAGCTGCTGAAGCGGCCCGACGTGCTGCTGCTCGACGAGCCGACCAACAACCTCGACCTCGACGCCCGCCGCGGACTGCACGACGTGCTCGACGACTGGACCGGCTGCCTGCTGCTGGTCAGCCACGACCGGGCGCTGCTCGACCGGATGGACCGCATCGCCGAGCTCGACCGGGGAGAGCTGCGCTCCTACGGGGGGAACTTCACCGCCTACGAGGAGGCGGTGCGCGCGGAGCAGGAGGCCGCCGAGCGGACCGTCCGCAGCGCCGAGCAGGAGCTGAAGCGGGAGAAGCGGGAGATGCAGCAGGCCCGCGAGCGGGCCGAGCGCCGGGCGGGCAACGCCGCCCGCAACCTGAAGAACGCCGGCCTGCCGCGCATCTTCGCCGGGAACATGAAGCGCGGCGCCCAGGAGTCGGCGGGCCGGGCGGGCCAGGCGCACTCCGCGCGGGTCGAGGACGCCAGGGCGCGTCTCGACGAGGCGAGCCGGGCCCTGCGCGACGACCAGAGGATCGCGCTGGACCTGCCGGGGACCGAGGTCCCGGCCGGGCGCACGGTCTTCCACGGCGAGGGCATCCAGGTCCGCCGCGGCGACCGGCCGCTCTTCGCCGGGCAGGGGATCGACCTGACCGTCCGGGGTCCCGAACGCATCTCGCTGACCGGGCCCAACGGCGCCGGCAAGACCACCCTGCTCCGCGTGCTCGGTGGTGACGTGGAGCCGGAGGGCGGCCCGGTCAGGAGGGCCGCCGGCCGCGTCGCCTACCTGTCCCAGCGGCTGGACCTGCTCGACCTGGACCGCACCGTGGCGGAGAACCTCGCCGCGTTCGCGCCCGGGATGCCCCAGGCCGACCGGATGAACCTGCTGGCCCGCTTCCTGTTCCGCGGTTCCCGCGCCCACCTCCCGGTCGGGGCGCTCTCCGGCGGCGAGCGGCTGCGCGCCACGCTGGCCTGCGTCCTGTACGCCGAGCCGGCGCCCCAGCTCCTGCTGCTGGACGAGCCCACCAACAACCTCGACCTGGTGAGCGTCGGCCGGCTGGAGAGCGCGCTTCAGGCGTACCGGGGGGCGTTCGTGGTGGTCAGCCACGACGAGCGGTTCCTCGCCGAGATCGGGGTGAACCGCCGGCTGCGGCTCTCCGAGGGCCGTCTGCTGGAGGCGGGGGCCCCGGAGGACGCCTGACGGGTGCGCCCCGGCCCCGGGAACCCGGGACCGGGGCGCGCTCCGGGTTCCGTTCCGTGGACCTCCGCCCGCGCGGCCGCGGCGGACGGGACGATCCACGGAACGGAATCTAGCCGAGCATCTCGTCGACGAAGCACCACCGCCAGGTCTCGCCCGGTTCGAACGAGGCGATGACCGGGTGGCCCGTCTCCCGGAAGTGGGCGGTGGAGTGCCGGCCGGGCGAGGAGTCGCAGCAGCCGATGTGCCCGCAGTCCAGGCACCTGCGCAGGTGGACCCAGCGCATGCCGGTCCTCAGGCACTCCTCGCACCCCTCGGTGGTGCGAGGGGACGGGTCCCCGGCCCCGGTCAGGTGTTCGCAGTCGGTCATTTTCCCCCCTTGGTCCAGTTCAGGACGCCTCACGGAGATCGTACGACCCCCGCCCGGGGCGTCCGGCGGCGACCGGGCGGCCCCGCCGAGGGACGATCGTACGGTCCCCGCAGGTCGGCGGTCTGCACAGGTCGGCCGTCCCCGCCGGTCCGGTGGGGCATGTGTCCGCGCGGTGCCGCTCGCCGTACGGATCCGCCGGGTAGGGTCTGGGCATGCGACCCCCTACGCGACGCGTCCCCGCTCTCGCCACCGCCGCGCTGGCCGCCGTTCTGGTCACCACGGGATGTTCCGAACTGCAGGAGGTGAGCCAGGGCGTCGACAAGGCGCAGCAGTGCCTGCAGGCCACCGGCATCGTCACCGACACGGTGCGCAAGGTCTCCGGCCTGACCGACGACCCCGCCGCGCTGGAGAAGGCGCTGAACGACGGCGCCGCCAAGCTGGGCGATCTCGCTGACCAGGCCGCCAACACCACGCTGAAGGAGGCCGCCGACGGGGTGGCCGCCGACCTGCGGAAGGTGAACGTCACCGACGTCAACAGCGCCGTCGACGCGGCGCAGAAGACCGCGGCCGACTCGGCGCGCTGGGTCGAGCAGCTGAGCTCCGCCTGCTCCTGACCCGTCCGCCCCGCCCACCGCGGGGGACCCGCCGGGCCGCCTCCCGAGGGCCCGCCGGACCGCCTGGGAACCAGCCGGGCCACTCTCCCGAGGGCCTGCGGGGCCGCCTCCCGGGGGCCTGCGGGTCGCCCGGGAACCCGCCGTTCCCGCGGCGGAGACCTCCCGGCGGGGCCGCAACGGGATCCCGAGTTCTCTATGGGAAATATCGGGGAAATACCGTCGATTCTATGAAGTCCCCTGGTCACGAACCGGATCCCCGGTTCACGCTCGCGAACGAACGCACCTTCCTGACCTGGCTCAGCACCTCGCTGGCGCTGAGCGCGGGCGGCGTCGCCATGGCGGCGGTCCCCGAGGACGTCTTCGTGCCCTGGATGCGGACGACCCTCGCCGTCGTCCTGGTGTTCCTGTCGGCGGTGTCGGCCGCGATGGCCTACCCGCGCTGGCGCCGCGTGCAGCACGCGCTGCGCAACGCCGCCCCGCTCCCGCCTCCGGCCCTCGCCTCCATCCTGGGGTACGGCGTGGCCGTCGTGGCGGTGCTCGCCCTGATCCTCATCCTGCTGGGCCGCTGACGGTGCCCGCCGCGCCGGAGGCCGGAGCCCGCGCCGGAGGTGACCCGATGGACAACCTGTGGGACGAGGGACTGCAGAACGAGCGCACCCGGCTGGCCTGGATGCGCACCGCCGCCACGCTCGCCGTCGGCGGCCTGGGCGCCGGGGGGATCGTCCTGCGCACCGGCGTCCAGCCGGCCGTCGCGGTCCCCTTCGTCCTGGCCGCCCTCTGCGGGGCGCTGCTGCTGTCCCGCATCGGCGTCCGCTACCGGCGCGTTCAGCGGGCCCTGCACGAGGGCCTGCCCCTCGACGACCGCGCCGATGCCGTCATCGCCTGGCTCGGCACGATGGCCGTCGCCGCCGGCGCGATCGGTTTCGTCCTCACCCGCTAGGACCCGTTTCGCGGGTCATCTGAGCCATGGCGGCAGGCAGGCGATGGTCACGGCCAAGTGGTGATGGCAGGCGAACTTGTCGTGGCGGGTGGTGACGCCTGATGTGATCAGCCGGCGAGTTGGGTGGCGAGGAGTCGCGTATAGGCGCCACGGGTGACGAGGAGTTCGGCGTGCGTGCCGATCTCGGCGACCCGGCCGTCGTCCAGGACGACGATGCGGTCGGCGGTGCGGATGGTGGACAGGCGGTGGGCGATGACCAGGGTGGTGCGGTCGCGGCGGGCCGCGGTCATGGCGGCGACCTCTTGCTCGCTCTCGGCGTCGAGGTTGGAGACGGCCTCATCCATGATCAGGATGGGGGCGTCCTTGAGGAGGGCGCGGGCGATGGCGATGCGCTGGCGCTGGCCGCCGGACAGGCGTGCGCCGAGTTCGCCGGGCAGGGTGTCGTAGCCGTCGGGCAGGCCGGTGATGAACGTGTGGGCGTGGGCGGCGCGGGCGGCGGTCTCCACCTCTTCGTCGGTGGCCTCGGGGCGGCCGAGGCGGATGTTGTCACGCAGCGGGATGTTGAACAGGTAGACGTCCTGGGGGACGAGGGTGATCAGGCGGCGTAGATCGTCCTGGGGGAAGTCACGGATGTCGTGGCCGCCGATGGTGATCGTGCCGGCGGTGACGTCCCACATGCGCATGAGGAGGCTGGCGCAGGTGGATTTGCCCGCTCCGGAGTGGCCGACCAGGGCGACGGTCTCGCCGGGGGCGATGTCGAAGGTGCCGCCGGCGAGCGCTTCGGGCAGGTCGGGGGCGTAGCGGAAACGGACCGCCTCGAAGCGGACGTGCGGCTCGATGGGGCCGGAGGGTGGGGTGGTGACGCGGTCGGTGACCGGGGCGGGGGTGTTCAGGATGGTCATGATGCGGTCCCCGGCGGCGATGACGAGGTTGAGGTCGCGGGCCACGTCGGTGACGGCGATGACCGGGGCGAAGGTGGTGGCGGCCAGGACGACGGCGACGGGGAACAACGCCGGTTGCAGGCCGCCCGCCGAGGTCAGCAGGGCGGCGGTGACGAGCACGGCGAGCATGCCGAGCGTGGTGGCGGCGTTGGTGGCGGCGTGTTCGAGGCCGGAGCGGCGGCCGTGGGCGAGCCTGGCCTCCAGGAGCCGCCGGTTCTGTTCGCCGAGGCGGTCGAGCTGGCGGGCTCCGGCGCCGGAGGTGAGCAGCTCCCGCAGGCCCTGAAGGGTGTCGACGGCTTCGGCGTTGAGCTCGCCGAGTTCGGCGCGCAGTTTCGCGCCTTGGGCGGCGGCCCGTTTGCGCAGCCAGGCGGGTAGGAGGGCGAGCAGGATCAGAGCGGGCGCGAGGGCTGCGGCGAGGGCGGGATGGAAGACGGCCAGGGCACTCAGCGCGGTGACGGGGACGGTGACGGCGCTGATCAGCGGGCTGAGGGTGTGGGCGAACCAGAGCTCCAGCTGCTCGACGTCGGAGATGGCGGCGGCGCCGAGGTCGCCGGAGCGGCGTTGGAGGAGGTAGCCGGGGGCGAGGCGTTCGAAGGCGGCGTAGACGCGGCCGCGGACGTCGGCCAGCACGCGGAAGGCGGCCATGTGCGCGAGGTAGGACTCCAGCCACGGGGTGAGGGCCAGGAAGGGCAGGAGGAGGCCGAGAACGATCAGGCCGCCACGCAGGTCGTCGGGTGCGGCTCCGGTGATGGCGCGGCTGACGACCCACGCGCCGACACCGGCGGAGGCGAGGACGACCAGATGGTGGGCGACGCCGCTGACGATCGCGGTCAGCAGCAGGGGCCGGTGCGGACCGAGCAGGGCCAGGATGGGCCGAAACCGGGACCCGCCGGGACTGCCGGGCGCGACGGCGGTGGCGGCTGTCATCGGGTGGCTCCGTTCTGCGCGGCGACCAGGCGGGCGTAGGCGCCCTGACCGGCCAGGAGCTCACCAGGTGGCCCGGCCTCTTGGATGCGGCCGTCGGCCATGACGACGACCCGGTCGGCGCCTTGGACGGTGGACAGCCGGTGGGCGATCATCAGCGTGGTCCGGCCGCCGGACAGGGTGTCCAGCGCGTGCTGGATGGCGGCCTCGTTGGCGGCGTCCACGGCGGAGGTGGCTTCGTCGAGGACGAGGATGGGGGCGTTCTTGAGCAGGGCGCGGGCGATGGCGATGCGCTGACGTTCGCCGCCGGACAGCTTCAGGCCGCGCTCTCCCACGACGGTGTCGTAGCCGTCGGGCAGGGCGGCGATGAAGTCGTGCGCCTGGGCGGCGCGGGCGGCGGCTTCGAGCTGGTCGGCGGTGGCGTCGGGGCGGGTGAGGGCGAGGTTGCGGCGGACGGTGCCGTGGAAGAGGTAGGTGTCCTGGGACACCACGGCGACCAGGGCGCGCAGCCGGTCGAGGGGCAGGTCGCGGAGGTCGACGCCGTTGACGCTCACACGCCCCGCGTCGGGGTCGAAGAAGCGCAGCAGCAGGGAGGCGACGGTGGTCTTGCCTGCTCCCGAGCGGCCGACGAGGGCGACGCGTTCGCCCGGGGCGATGTCGAGGGTGAAACGGTCGAGGGCGGGGCGGTCGCGGCCGGGGTAGCTGAACAGGACGTCGTCGAAGGTCAGCGAGGGTGGTCCCGTCAGGTCGAGAGGGGTGGTGCCCTGCGCGGGTTCGGGGGTGTCGAGGATCTCGAAGACGGCCTTGAGCGAGGGGACGGCGCTGTGGCTGGAGTGGTAGGCCGCCTCCAGCTCCTTCAGCGGCCGGAAGCTCTCGGCGGTGAGCAGCAGAATGAGCAGCAGTTCGGTGACGATCAGCTCGCCGGCGGCCAGCCGCAGCGCCCCGGTGCCGAGCGCCACGGCGGTGCCCAGGCCGATGATGAACGCCACACCGCCGACGTAGCCGACGACGATGGCCATGAGCCGGATCGAGTCGCGGCAGAACCGCTCGGCCAGGCGGGCCAGCTCGGTGCCGCGGCGGCCACTGGCGTTGAACGCCTTGAGAGTGGCCATGCCCTGCAGCGCGTCCAGGTTCTCGGCGTACAGGCCCTTGTAGCCGCGGAACCAGGCCGCGTTGCGGTCCCGCAGCACGCGGTCCGACACCAGTGGCAGCACCGTCATGAGCAGCGCGCAGGCCAGGACGACGGCGCCGACCAGCGGGTCCAGGACGAACAGATACGCGGTCACCGCGACCGCGCCGAGGACGGCGGCGATCACCTGGGGCAGGAATCTGCTGATGTAGGCGTCGGCGGTCTCGATGCCGTCCACAAGAGCGGTCTGCGCGGAGCCGGTGCGTCCGCGCTGGGCGTGGGCGGGGCCGAGCCGCAGCAGCTTGGCGGTCAGGCGGTGGCGCAGCTCGGCCTTGACGGCGCCCGAGGCGCGCAGCGCGACAGGCTCGCGCACGGCCAGCGCTGCGCTGCGGACGAGCTGCAGGGCGACGACCACGGCGACGAGCCAGGCGATCGAGCCTGCGCCGTGCCCGGCGAAGACGCGGGACAGGGCCTGGGCGACGAGCACGCCCTGGCCGACGTAGGTGGCCGTGATGGACAGCAGTAACAGCACGAGCCCCGCCAGGCGCCACCGGACGGACGGCGACAGGGCCAGCAGCCGGGGGATCACCGCTCCTCCTTGATCCGCTCGAAGACGAGCTGGGTGCGGTGTACGGCGCGCACGCCGTACACCTGACAGATCAGGTCCGGGGTGAGGACCCGGTCGGGTGGTCCGCCGGCCACGATGCGGCCGGCGTTCATCACATAGAGGCGGTCGCAGAAGGCGGCGGCCTGGTTGAGGTCGTGCAGCACGGCCAGGGTGGCGATGCCCAGCTCGCGCACCAAATGCAGGATCTCCAGCTGGTGGCGGATGTCGAGGTGGGAGGTGGGCTCGTCCAGCAGGAGCAGACGGGTCTGCTGGGCCAGGGCGCGGGCGAGGAGGACGCGTTGTTTCTCCCCGCCGGACAGGGTGGCGAAGATCCGTTCGGCGGCGCCGGCCAGGCCGACGCGTTCCAGAGCCCGCGCGCACAGCTCCTCGTCGGCGGCGGCGTCGGCCTTGTACGGGGTGCGGCCCATGAAGACGATCTCGGCCACCGTGAAGTCGAGGTCGGCCGGGGTCTCCTGGGCGACCACGGCGGTGCGCCGGGCGGCCTGGCGGGCGGGCAGCCGGTGCACGTCGTCACCGTCCACGGCGATGAGCCCGGCGGCGGGGCGCAGCGCCCGGTAGATCGAACGGAGCAGGGTGGACTTGCCGCAGCCGTTCGGCCCGACCAGGCCGACGAACTCGCCGTCGTCCACCAGCAGGTCGGCCTCGTGCACGATCGGGTGGCCGTCGAGCGCGACGGACACGCCGCGCAGGTCGAGCTTCACGTGACGCTCACCGCCCGGTCCACGGAGCGGCGGCGCAGCAGCCACAGGAAGAACGGCACGCCGAACAGGGCGGTGACGATGCTGAGCGCCAGTTCCTGCGGCGCGTTGACGGTGCGCGCGGCGATGTCCACGAGCTGCAGGAACACGGCTCCGAGCAGAGCGGCGACGGGCAGCACGCGGCGGTGGTCGGCGCCCACGAGCAGCCGGGCGGCGTGCGGCACGATCAGGCCGACGAACGCGATCGCGCCGCTGGTGGCCACCAGCACGCCGACCAGCAGCGAGGTCAGCACGAACAGGGTCAGGCGGAAGCGGTGCACGTTCACGCCGAGCGAGACGGCCGTCTCCTCTCCGGCGGCGAGCGCGTTCAGTGGGCGGTGCTGCAGCAGCAGGTACGTCACCCCGGCGGCGAGGACGACGGCGGGCAGCGGCAGCATGTGCCAGCGGGCGCCGCCGAGGCTGCCCATCAGCCAGAACAGCACCTGCTGGGCGGCCCGGCCGCTCTGCGCCAGCTGCAGGACGAAGCTGTAGGCGGCCTGGAACAGGTACGCCAGCGCCACCCCGGCCAGCACGAGCCGGGACGGGGACAGGCGGCCGGACCGCTGCGCCAGCACGTACACCAGGGCGAGCGACAGCAGGGATCCGGCGAAGGCCGCGGCCGACAGTGAGAGCCCGCCCAGCACCGAGGCGCCCAGGATCAGCACGAGCACCGCGCCGAACGAGGCGCCGGAGGAGATGCCGAGCAGGAACGGGTCTGCCAGCGGGTTGCGTACCAGGGCCTGCAGCACCGCCCCGACCACCGCCAGCCCGGCCCCGACCAGGAGCGCCAGTAGCGCGCGTGGCAGCCGGAACTCCCACACGATCTGCTCCTGCGCCGGGGTCCAGGTGCGCGGCGCCCCGTCGGTCAGGACGCCGGGGAGGAGGCGGTCGGCGACGATGCCCCAGGCTTGGGGCAGAGCGACGTGCACCGCGCCGATGCTCACCGCCAGCCAGGTCGAGGCGACGACGGCGACGGCGAGCGCGGCGATGAGCAGGAGGAACCCGTTCGCGCGGCGGTTCTTCGGTACGAGCCCGGTCTGTGCCGGGCTCTGCCGGGTTGCGCTGGTCACCGGGTGAACGCGTCGGGGTGCAGGAAGCGGGCGATGTCGGCGATGGCCAGGATGTTGCGGTAGCCGGGGTGCTGGGCCGCCACCGGAAGCGCGAGGTAGCGCTGGTCCTTGGCGGCCGGGCTGTTCCTGGCGATGGCGAAGACCTCGGCGGCCTTGGCCGGCGAGCTCGGCATGTCCTCGCCGCGCAGGGTGGCGTAGTCGCTGATCAGGACGGCCTCGGGTTGGGCCGCGCTGACTTTCTCGGCGCTGACCTCGGTGTAGTCGCCTTTGACGTCGGCCAGCACGTTCGTCCCGCCGGCGGCGGTGATCATCTGGTCGGTGATGCCCGCGCCGCCGTAGGCGTTGACCGGGCCCCTGCCGCCGTCGGCGGCCAGCACCTTGACCGGGGTACGGCCGGCGACGCGCTTCGTGACGTCGGCGAGCCTGCCCCGAAGTTCGCTGATCAGCGCGTCGGCACGGTCGGGGACACCGAAGATCGAGCCGAGGTTGCGCAGGTCGGCGTAGGTGTCGTCGATGGTGAACTCGAGCACCTCCTCGGGGCTGCACCAGCCGCCCAGGATGTACACCGGGGAGCCGGCCGCGTCGAGTTCCTCTACGGTGGCGTAGCCGCCGGCGGCGTCGAAGCCGGCCATCGCGTTGTCCAGGACGAAGTCCGCGCCCTGGGCGAGCATGACCTCCTTCTGCGGCAGCATGATCGTGTCGGAGATCTCCGGGATCTTGACGTACTGCTCCTTTTGCCCCGGCAGGAACGGGCTCTCGGAGAAGTTCGTGCGCCCGGCGATTCGGTCGCCCAGGCCGAGGGCGAGCAGGGTCTCCAGGGCGGGGTGGTAGCCGGTGACCACCTTGGCGGGTGGCTTGTCGAACGTGAGCTTGCGCCCGCAGTTCTCCACCGTGACCGGGAAACCGGCCTGCGGAGCCGCCGCCTGCCCGGCCTCCCGGCCGGTCTCCCGAGCGGCGGGAGCCGATGAGCAGGCGGTCAGCGTCAGAGCCGCCACCAGGACGAGCAGCCTTCTCATGATCGGGGTACCGCCTTCAGCGGCGTGTCGTCGCCAACGGTCGGGGTGATGCGGGGCGGGCGGCTCATGTGGTGAGTCTCCGGAGGTTCAGGGTCGAACGATCAACATGCGTGAAAGCACCACATTCTGCACATAAGTTGCAATTGCCAGCAAGTGGCATTAGGGCGGCGACGGCTGGAGACGAGCCTCGGCCCACTCGGCGCGGGCGGGGCGCTCCTTGGGATTCTCGATGCCGGTCCGCAGATCCTGGCCGGCTCGCGGCGCCGGGACGGCCTCCAGCACGGCGGTGAACCGGGCGCGGTCGTTGATGTCTCCGCCGCCGAGCACAAAGGCCATCGGCGGGCCGCGCCCGTCGATGGCCAGGAGGATCTCAGTGGTCGGTCCGCGCGCGGCGCGGGGATCGAAGGCCCGTGCGCGGGCCGCGCTCAGCGTTCAATGATCCACGGAACAGAACCCGGGAGCCGCCCACCGTGCGGCGCCGTCCGGGTCCCGCCCGCCGTACGGCGCCGCCGGGCGGGGAGGAGGCCGGCCGGGCGGGAGGGCGCCGGCCGGCGGGGAGCGGCGGTCAGGAGCCGCCGAGGGCCACCGTCTCGGCCACCTCGTCGCGGCGCTCGGTCTCCTCGGCGGCGAACCGTTCGGCGTCGAGCCGCTCGGCGATGTCCTCGTCCTGCCTCATGAGCGCGTCCAGGTTCTGGCCCGCCATGTCCAGGACCCCCATGTCGGCGTAGGCCTGCTGCAGGCGCGGGCTCCACAGGCCGATGTCCTTGACGCAGGGGACGATGCGGCTGAACAGCAGGGAGCGGAACAGCCTCATGTACTCCGACTGGTCGACGGCCTCCATGGCCTGGGCGACCTCGGCCTTGTTCAGGCCGATGGTCTCCCACGTCTCCCGGCCGCGCAGCCGGTCGCGCATGAGGTAGCAGCCCTCGATGACGAAGTCCTCGCGCTCGCGCAGCTCGGTCTCGCTGAGCTGGCGGTAGTAGTCGCGCAGCGCCATCCGGCCGAAGGCCACGTGCCGGGCCTCGTCCTGCATCACGTAGGCGAGGATCTGCTTGGGCAGCGGCTTGGTGGTGATGTCGCGCATCACCCCGAAGGCCGCCAGCGCCAGGCCCTCGATGAGCACCTGCATGCCGAGGTAGGGCATGTCCCAGCGCGAGTCGCTCAGCGTGCTGTCCAGCAGCGCCTTCAGGTGGGGGTTGATGGGGTAGGCGTGCCCGACCTTCTCCTGCAGGAAGCGGGCGTAGGTCTCGGCGTGCCGGGCCTCGTCCATGGTCTGGGTGGCGGCGTAGAACTTGGAGTCGAGGTCGGGGACCGACTCCACGATCCGCGCCGAGCAGATCATCGCGCCCTGCTCGCCGTGCAGGAACTGGGAGAACTGCCAGGAGGCGTTGTGCAGGCGGACGTCCTTGCGCTGCTTCTCGTCCATCCTGTCCCACAGCGGTGTGCCGTAGATGGCGATGGTGTTGTCGGGGACGCCGAGTACGTCGTACGGATCGACCTCAAGGTCCCAGTCGATGCGCTTGACGGAGTCCCACTGCTTGTCCTTGCCCTTCTGGTAGAGGGCGAGCATGCGGTCCCGGCCCTCGTCGTACTCCCACGTGAAGCGGGCGGCTCCGGCCGCCTCGACGTCCCACGTGGAAAGCTCGGCGGGGATCGCGTACAGGTCGTGCGTCGACATCTGGCCTCCAGGGACGTACACCGTACGTACACTGCGAGACTGGCACCCGTGCCGCGCGCGCGTCAAGAGACGGACGCGCGTGCCAGGAGACGGACGCGCGCCAGGAGAGGAGACAATGACGCCATGCCCGCCGAGCCGCTGTCCCGCCCGCGCATCGTCGCCGCCGCCATCGACCTGATCGAGCGCGAGGGCGCCGACGCCGTGTCCATGCGCAGGATCGCCGCGGACCTGGGCGTGGGCGTCATGTCGCTCTACAACCACGTGCCCAGCAAGTCGGCCCTGCTGGACGGGGTGGCCGAGGCCGTGCTCTCGCAGATCGAGTTCACCGACGACCCCGACGCCGAGTGGACCGACCGGGTGCGGATGCAGGCGCGGGCGTTCCGGCAGATCGCCCACCACTACCCGCGCTGCACCATGGTGGTGGTCAGCCGCCAGCTGAGCTCGACCGCCGGGCTGCTGCCGGTGGAGCGGGCTCTGTCCACGCTGCGCGACGCCGGGTTCGGCGGGCGGGAGGCCGTGCGCGTCCTGCGGGTGTTCATCGCCTACATCGTGGGCTCGCTGCTGCGCGAGGTCGGCGTGACCCCGACGTTCGCCCCGGTCCACCGCCCCGACATCGCGGTGGCCGACGCCGATCCGCTGCTGTTCCCACAGGTCAGCGGATTGGCCGGGCCGCTGGCCGACTGCGACCACGAGGCGGAGTTCGAGTTCGGCCTGGAGATGCTCATCCAGGCCATCGCCGTGCAGCTGAAGCCGTACGGCTGACGGGGTGACGCCCGGGGCCTCGTGAGCCCCGGGCGCCGGTGGCCCGGCTCCGGTGTCCGTACGATCCCGCCGGTCCGGGTGGTTCCGGCGGTCCGTACGGTCCCGGTGGTCCGGACGGCTCCGGCGGTTCGGGTGGGTCCGCCGGGCCGGACGGTCCTTTCTGCGGTCTTCCGGTCCGCCGCCGGCGGGAGTGCTCCCTTCCCCTGGGCACTCCGCGCCGCGCGTCAGTACCAGTTGCTCGCCTGGAAGTGACCCCACGCGCCGCACGGTGTCCCGTAACGGCTCTTGATGTAGTGCAGCCCCCAGTGGATCTGGGTGGCGGGGTTCGACCGCCAGTCCCCGCCGCTGCCGCTCATCTTCGAGCCCGGCAGGGCCTGGGGAATGCCGTAGGCGCCCGAGGAGGGGTTGTGGGCCTGGTGGTTCCAGCCGCTCTCCCGGGTCCACAGGCTGTCGAGACATCGGAACTGGTCGTAGGACCACGCGCGCCGGGCCAGCAGGCGGAAGGCGATCGCCCTGTTCCTGCTGCTGGCGGTCCTCGCGGCGACCCTGACGGGCTTGGCCCGGGTGAACCAGGTGCCGCGGTGCATCATCGCCCCGGCCTGCTTCCGCAGGACGGGTTCCGCGAGCTCCTCGGCCCACCCGATAGCCGCCGGGCCCACCATGGTGGAGGTGGCGAGCATGGTCACAACTGCGTTACGCAGAACGCGATAACTGTCCACATCAGTCCTTCTTCGCCGGCCGCGTGCGGGAGGCGGCGGGGGAGACGGTGCTCCCCCGCCGCTCGACGTTCCGGCACCCGTGGCTCGGATGCGGAGGCCCGCGCGGTCTCGCCGGCCCGATTCCGGCATGAGGCCCGCGGCGATCTCTCTACGGCGCTTTCTAGTACGCGCGGAGAGCGCCGGTCGCCGACTGCGGCGCGCGGAGGAAGGATGTTTGCGGGTTCTTGTCGGTACCCGGGCGGTTCGGCGACGGCTTTCTTGCCGGCCGCCGTTCCGCTATGCGGGGGGAAGAGATGAAGATCAGCCCGGGATGGGGTTTGGATCAATACCAACCGTGGGAGCGGAAGTGCGTCCATGCTCCGCACGGCGTGCCATAGCGCTGCTTGATGTACGAAAGACCCCATTTGATCTGGGTCCTGGGGTTGGTTCGCCAGTCGCGCCCGGCGCTGGCCATCTTCCCTCCGGGTAGGGCCTGGGGGATTCCGTAGGCGCCGGAGTAGCGGTTGCTGGCCCGGTGGTTCCAGCCGCTCTCCCTCGCCCAGAGCAGGCTCAGGCAGCCGAACTGCGCCCTGCTCCATCCCCGTGCCGCGACCATGGACGCGCCGATGGCCTTGTTGGCCTGCGCCGAGGCGCGGGTGGCCGAGGCGAGGGCGGGGGAGGACTGGGTGGCGACCCCGGCGCTGAGGGCCAGCGCCGAGGAGGCCAGCAGGACACCGGTACGGCGGAGCGTCGGCATAGGCATATCCCTTTCGTCTGGTTCGTCTGGCTGGGGGACGTCGACACGATGCCGCAGCGCCCCCGTGACTGGCCAAGCCGACAGGGAAAGTCAAGATCCATGTCAAAGATCCGTTAGAGTTCGATCAAGATATCGGCGAGGGGCTGAGCGCACCGCCTATGAGCTGTGTCACATTTCCCAAGGCGGGCGTCATAACTCTTGAATGTGACAGCGGGAATAAGCTGCAGATCATGAGAATTCGTGATATTTCCGTACGCACGCTCGATGACGCCCCCACCACGCTCGGTGAGCTGACCGGTGACGGGCCCGTGCTCGTCGTGAACGTGGCCTCCCGGTGCGGGCTCACCCCCCAGTACGCCGGCCTCGTCGAGCTCCAGCGCGCCTACCGCGAGCGGGGCCTGACCGTCGTCGGGGTGCCGTGCAACCAGTTCATGGGCCAGGAGCCCGGCGGGCCGGAGGAGATCCGGGAGTTCTGCTCGGCCACCTACGGCGTGGACTTCCCGCTGCTGGCCAAGACCGACGTCAACGGCGAGGATCGGCACCCGCTCTACGCCGCGCTGACCACGGCCGTCGACGCCGACGGCGAGGCCGGGGACGTGCAGTGGAACTTCGAGAAGTTCCTGGTCTCCAGGGAGGGGGAGGTGCTGGCGAGGTTCCGGCCCCGCGTCGAGCCCGGCGACCCCGCCGTCATCGCGGCGATCGAGAAGTCCCTCTAGGGGCGCAGCTGCCCCGCACGACCAGCTCGGTCGGCAGCAGCACGCCGCGGGGGCGCCGGGCGCCCCCGCGCAGCACCAGCTCGGCCGCCCGGTACCCGATGTCCTGGGCCGGCTGGGCGATCACGGTCAGCGGGGGAGCGCACAGCTCGGCCCAGGGGACGTCGTCGAACATGATCAACGACAGGTCCCTGGGCACCCGCAGGTCCAGCTCCCGGGCGGCGAGCACGGCCGCCTCGCCCAGCAGGTTGCCCCCGGCGAGCACGGCGGTGAGGTCGGGGCGGTGCTGGAGAAGCCCGGCCGCGGCGGCGTAGGCGGAGTCGCGGCTGCCGCGGGCGAAGACGAGGAGCTCCTCGTCCACCAGGGGGCCGAGCGCCTCGCGGAAGGCCGCCACGCGCTGCTCCTGCCCCGGCCCGCCCAGGTAGGCGATGCGGCGGTGGCCCAGCCCCGTCAGGTAGTCCACCGCGGTCCGCACGCCCGCCCGGTCGTCGGCCAGGACGGCGGGCACGTCGCCGCGCCCGGCCGGCACCCGGTGCGCGAACACCGCCGTCAGCCCGGTGCGCAGGGTGGGTTCCCAGATCTCCCCGCTCCCGGAGGGGATGGCGATCATCCGGTCCACGCCCTGCTCCAGCAGCATGCCGACCATCTCGGCCTCGCGCTCGGGGTCGTCGCCGGTGGTGCCCAGGATCACCGGCTCGCCGGCCGAGCGGGCGCAGGCCAGCACGCCGTCGGCCAGGCGGCCGTAGAAGCTGTCGGTGACGTCGGGCACCAGCAGGCCGATCCCGCCGGAGCGCCGCTGGCGCAGGTTGCGGCCGAGCGCGCTGGGCCGGTAGTCGAGCTGGGTCGCGACCGTCAGCACCCGCTCCCTGGTCTCCGGGCTGGCCGAGCCGCCGGACAGGACCCGCGACACGGTGGCCACCCCGACCCCCGCCGCCTCGGCGACGTCCTTGATGGTCGTACGACGCATGCTCATGGAAACGATTCCATCATGTTTTCCGTATTCGATCCAGTGCGGAGCGGCGTCTTCGGGGTGCCGGACAAGCTGAAATCGGGACAAACCCTTGACAGGGATTCCCGGTTCCGATGAGATGCATGAAAACGTATCCACATCGGGTGAACGCGGGGTTGGCCCGAGGCGCGAAGGACTGTGATGGCATCCATCGTTCTCAGGAACGTCGACAAGATCTACGCGGGTGGCGTGAAGGCCGTGAACAGCCTCAACCTTGAGATCAAGGACGGCGAGTTCATGGTGCTGGTCGGCCCCTCCGGCTGCGGCAAGTCCACCGCGCTTCGCATGATCGCCGGACTCGAGGACATCAGCGGCGGCGAGATCATCATCGGCGACCGGGTGGTCAACCACCTGCCGCCGAAGGACCGCGACATCGCCATGGTCTTCCAGAACTACGCGCTCTACCCGCACATGACCGTCGAGGAGAACCTCGCCTTCGGTCTGAAGCTCCGCAAGATGCCCAAGGCGGAGATCTCCAAGCGGGTCAACGAGGCCGCCAAGATGCTCGGCCTGGAGCAGTACCTCAAGCGCAAGCCGGCCGCCCTGTCCGGCGGTCAGCGCCAGCGTGTCGCGATGGGCCGCGCCATCGTGCGCGAGCCGCAGGCCTTCCTCATGGACGAGCCGCTGTCCAACCTGGACGCCAAGCTCCGCGTCTCCATGCGCGCCTCCCTCAACACCCTGCACGAGCGGCTCGGCGTGACCACCGTCTACGTCACCCACGACCAGGTCGAGGCCATGACCCTCGGCGACCGCGTCTGCGTCCTGCGCGACGGCCTGCTCCAGCAGGTCGACACCCCGCAGAACCTCTTCGACAACCCGGTCAACCTGTTCGTCGCGGGCTTCATGGGCTCCCCGTCGATGAACTTCGTCAACGCCGAGCTGGTGCGCGGCGACGGCGGAGCCTCGGTCGCCTTCGCCGGCTTCAACCTCCCGGTGCCGCAGGAGACCTTCACCGAGAAGCCGGGTCTGGACCAGTACATCGGCAAGACGCTCATCCTGGGCATCCGCCCCTCCGACTTCGACGACGCCGTCATCGCCAACGGCCATGCCGGCGGCTGGGCCCGGCTGCCGGTCCGCGCCGAGGTCACCGAGGAACTGGGCTCGGAGATCAACGTGCTGTTCCTCATCGACGCCCCGCCGGTCCAGCACCAGGACACCGTCGCCGCCGCCGACGCGGGCGAGGACGAGGAGGCGGCGCTGCCGCTGGTGGGCGACAAGTCGCTGTGGACCGCCCGGGTCAACTCCCGCAGCCACGTCCGCCCCGGCCAGAACATCGAGCTGGTCGTCGACACCCACAACCTGCACTTCTTCGACCCGTCCTCCGGCCTGGCGATCGGGCACCCGGCCAACGCCCGCGTCTGACCGCCCCCGGCGGGTCACTCCCGTCCATCCCCGGTGAACCGAAAGGGCCCGTGCCACGACCCCCTCCCGTGGCACGGGCCCTTCCGTGTCCGCCGGCCGGCTCCGGGCCGGAGCCGGGGTAACGAGCCGAAGCCGGGGTCACGGAGCCGGTCTGCGGCGGCCCCGTGACCCCGGGGAACAGGACCTAGCGGCGCCCGAGGCGGCGGGAGACCTGGCCGGTCAGGCCACGGGGGATCAGCCTGCCGACCCCGACGATCACCTTGTAACGGATGTCGGGCACGCTCACCCGCGCCCCCAGGGCCAGGTCGCGCATGGCCGCGGCCACCACCTTGTCCGCCGACAGCCACAGGAAGCCGGGGATGCCGGAGGTGTCCATCGAGGCGCGGTCGTGGAACTCGGTGCGCACGAACCCCGGGCACAGCGCCATCACCCGCACCCGGGTTCCGGTCAGCTCGGCGGCGGTGGACTCGCTGAAGTTCACCACCCACGCCTTGGAGGCGCTGTAGGTGCCGCGGGTGAAGAACGCCGCCACCGACGCCACGTTGACCACCGCGCCGCGGTCGCGCTCGCGCATCCCCGGCAGCGCCGCCAGTGTCAGCCGCAGCACCGCCTCGCAGTGCACCTTCAGCATCCGCACCTCGTCGGCCACCGGCACGTCGAGGAAGGAGCCGGGGTGGCCGAAGCCGGCGTTGTTGACGAGCAGGTCCACCCCCTCGCGCAGCCGTTCCTCGACCTTCGCGATGCCCTCGTCGAGGGCGAGGTCGGCGGGCAGCGCCTCGGTCTTGACGCCGTAGCGGCGGTGGAGGGTCTCGGCGGAGGAGCGCAGACGCTCCTCGTCGCGGGCGACCAGGACGAGTGAGAAGCCGTCGGCGGCCAGGCGGCGGGCGAACGCGGCGCCGATGCCGGCCGTCGCGCCAGTGATCAGTGCGGTGGGCATGCACGCAGTCTAGAGATCACGCCGCCGCGCGTCCCGTCCCGCCGGAGCGCGCCGTCTCCCCGGAGCCGGCGGGTGGTCCCGCCGACCGTCAAATAACGGAGAACAACCGCCGATCGTTCGGCAAGCGCCGCGGGCCGCGCCGTTCGTGTGATGTCTGGGCGAATATAACGGGTTGCGGGGACATGTCGCTCGTGTTCCGACGGTGGAACCGGGGCCTGGATCGACGATACGGGGGAATTCGGAATGACCAGAAGACACGCCGTGCCAATTCTGCTGGCGGCCGCCCTCGCGGGCGCGCCCGTCTTAGGGACCGCCGGCGCGGTGGCCGCCGCCTCGGCGGCGCAGCCGCCCAGCCATGAGATGCAGCCTTACCCGCCGCGTCCTTTCGGGCCGGGGGACTTCTTCGACGACCTGGCGGACGCGGCGCTGCTGGAAGCGCTGGCGAACGCCAACGAAAGGGACCCGGACGCGGAGGACGCGGACGAGGACGAGGACGAGAACCCGTTGAACCTGCTGGTCAGGCCGACGGAGGCCGCGGACGACGTCCCGCCGGGAGACGAATTCGATCCCACCCGCGGACTCGGCGGCGGCGACGGCGACGGCGACGACGATGACGATGACGACGACTGCGGCGGGGGCTGCGGGGGCGGCGGGTGCGGCCCGGGATGCGAGGCGCGGAAACAGGTGAGCAACCAGGCCGCGGAACTGCCGTTCACCGGGGCGCCCGTGGGGCTCATCGCCGCCGCGGGCGGCGGCCTGCTGGCCGTGGGAGCGACGGGCATCCTGCTCTCCGTGAGGCGTCGCCGATCCTCCGATGCCGGATAGGAGACATCGCCGGACAGCAGTGATGAGCCTGCTGGCTCTCACCGCCGTCACCGTGCCCGCCGGGGGCTGGGCTGCTCATCTCGGCCTGGGCGCCCGGGACCATCTGGAGGCGACGAGGAACGCGCTTCTCCGGTTGCGCACGGTGGCGGCCTCGGGCGACCTGGAGCTGACGGCCGGGCCGCTGCGGGAGGCCCGATGGCACGCCGCCGAGGCGGGCAGGCTCACCGGCGGCCCGGACTGGTCGCTGATCGCGCACGCCCCGATGGTGGGGGGGATCGCGACGACCGTGCGGGGACTGGCCGAGAGCGCGGTGGAACTGACCGACGTCCTGGCGGACGTGCGGCAGGCGGGCGCCGCGGTCCTCACGGCCCGGACCCGCACGGGTGACACGGGACGCCTGCTGACGGCGCTCGACGGGGCGGCGCCGGTCCTGGACGACTCGGCCACCCGGCTCGGGCGGGCGGGCGCCCGCCTGGCGGCGACCCCGGCCGGCACCGGAGTCGACGAACTGGACCGGGCGCGGAGCACCGCCCTGCGGGAGATCGACCGGCTGCGTGACGGCCTCGGCGACGCGGCGACGGCGGCCGCCCTGCTGCCCCCGCTGCTGGGCGGCCACGGCCCGCGGCGTTACTTCCTGGCATTTCAGACCAACGCCGAGGCGCGGGGCACCGGAGGCATGGTCGGCGCGTTCGGGATCCTGACGGCCGACGCGGGCGAGATCCGCGTCGGCCGGTTCTCCGCCCAGACGGGAACCATCGCGAGCCCCGTCCCCGTCGTCGACCACGGAGCGCGGTTCCGGGAGCACTACGGGCCGTACGCGACGAGGCTGCTGTCCGTCTCCAACCTCTCCCCCCACTTCCCCTACGCCGCGGCCGCCTGGACCGGCCTGTGGGAACGGCGGCATCACCTGCGGCTGGACGGCGCCATCGCGACCGACCCGGTCGGCCTGTCCTACCTGCTGGAACTCATCGGCCCGGTCACCCTGCCCGGCGGCGAGGCGGTGACCGCCGCCAACGTCGTCGACCTCACCGAGCGGCAGGCCTACGCCCGCTACCCCGACCCCGCGGAGCGCAAGCGGTTCCTCATCGGGATCGCCGCCGCCGTCAGCCGGAGACTGCCCACCGCGTTCACCGACCCGGTGAGACTGCTGCCGGTCATGACCCGGATGGTGCGGGAGCGGAGGGTCCAGGTGTGGAGCCGCCGGGACGACGAGCAGCGGCTCCTGGCCGCGACGCCGGTCGGCGGCGTGCTGCCGCGGCGGCCGGGGCCCTTCGCCGGGCTGGTGGTCAACAACTCGGCCGGCGGCAAGCTCGACTACTACCTGAAGCGCTCCGTCGGCTACGAGCTGGGACGGTGTCTGGGCGGGATCGGGCTGCGCCTCAGCGAGGTGCGGATCCGGCTCACCAACGACGTGCCGAGGGGAGAGCTGCCCTCCTACGTCACCAAC
Organism: Streptosporangium sandarakinum; assembly: GCF_050942225.1. Classification (NCBI taxonomy): domain Bacteria; kingdom Bacillati; phylum Actinomycetota; class Actinomycetes; order Streptosporangiales; family Streptosporangiaceae; genus Streptosporangium; species Streptosporangium sandarakinum. The sequence continues at coordinate 5,655,919 of NZ_CP192034.1, read as the reverse complement.
CGCCTGGACTCCACGCGGGACCGGCACGCCCCCGGGGCCAACCTGTCATGGGTGTCGCTCTACGCGGCGGTCGGCACGAAGGTCAGGGCGGTGTGGCTCGACGGCGAGCGCGTACCGGTCACCCGGAACGAGGAGCGGTCCCACCCGGTCTACTCCACCCTGGTGGAGTTCGCCCCCCGGCAGACGAGGACGCTGGAGTTCGAGCTGGCCGAACCCGTCTCCGCCGAGCCTCCCGTGGTCCCGGTGCAGCCGCTGGTCCATCCGCAGCGCACCCGGATCACCGAGGACCGGCGAGGCTGCGCCTCATGACGGCGGAAGGACGTACGAGCGGTGACGATGTCGCGGGGCGACGCCGGGTTTCACATCCTGTTCGTGTGCACGGGCAACATCTGCCGCTCCCCGGTGGCGGAACGGCTGGCCAGGTCGGTCCTGGGGCCCGCCTCACCGGTCCGGGTGAGCAGCGCGGGAACCCACGCCGTGCCGGGGGGCCGGATGGCCGAACGCGCGCGGGAGTCGCTGGTCCGGCTCGGAGGTGATCCCGGCGGCTTCGCCTCCCGGCCGCTCACCCCCGAGCTGGTGGCCGCCGCCGATCTCGTGCTGACGGCCGCCTCCGAGCACCGCGCCCGCGCGGTGCAGCTGCTGCCCGCGGCCACCACGCGGGCCTTCACCATCGCCGAGTTCGGCGCCCTGTCCCGGGCCGTGCCGCCCGAGACGGTCCTCCGCCACCGGGACCTCGTACGGCGGGCGCACACACTGGTCGCCGAGGCGCGGGCCCTGCGCGGCCTGGTCCCGGTGGAGCGGCCCGACATCCCCGACCCCCACGGCGGCTCCCGGCGGGCCCACAGGACGGCGAGCCGGAGGATCGCCGAGGCGCTCGCCGTCCCGCTCCGGTTGCTCACACACCCACGGGAGTCTTGACCTCGGTGTTCGCCCCGGGTTCGTAGCCGTAACCGTAGCCGTAGCCGTGGTAGTTGCTCCTCCTGACCGGGACGAAGTTCAGGACGGCCCCCACCAGGCGGGCGTTGATCGACGACAGCAGTTCCACGGCGCGGACGAGGTGCTCCCGCCGGGTCCTGCCGTACCGCGCGATGAGCAGCGCGCCGTCACAGATCGCCGCGAGCGCCGCGGCGTCGGTCACGGGCAGCAGCGGCGGCGCGTCGATGATCACCATGTCGTGGCTCTCCATGAGCTGGCCGAGCAGCGTGCGCATCGCCTGCGAGGCGAGCAGCTCGCTCGGGTTGGGCGGGATCTGACCGCTCGGCAGGACCGACAGGCCCGGCTCCCCCCAGGTCTGGACGACGTCCCGCAGCGCCATCTTCCCGATCAGCACGTCCGTGAGGCCGACCGCGCCCTCGATGCCGAGGTAGTGCGGGATGCGCGGGCGGCGCAGGTCGCCGTCCACCAGGATCACCCGCCAGCCGGCCTGCGCGAGTGTGATCGACAGGTTGGTGGCGATCGAGGACTTCCCCTCGCCCGGCAGGCAGCTGGTGACCACCAGTGACCGGGGCTGCCGGTCGACGCCGATGAACTGCAGGTTGGTGCGCAACGAGCGGAACGCCTCGGCCCTGGACGAGCGGCCTCGTTCGCGGACGATGAGAGGCTGGCGCCGCGCGGTCCGCTCGTAGCCGATGGTCCCGAGGATCGAGCTCTTCGACGCCAGCCGCAGCACCTCGTGTGTCTTGACGGTCGTGTCCAGGCGGTCACGCAGGATGATCGAGCCGACGGAGAGGAACAGCGCGGCCACCAGGGCGAGCGCCAGATTGACCAGCGGCCTGGGGCTGACCGGCTCCGTGGGGACGTCCGCCGGGTCCACCATGGTCACCCTGACGACGGGACGCCCGGGGGAGATCGGCCGCTCGATCTCGCTGATCAGCTTGGGGAAGCCGGTTCCCAGGGCGTTGGCCAGCCGCGCGGCGCGCGCGGGATCGGTGTCGGCGACCGTGGCCCGGATGAGCACCGTGGCGGGGATGGACTCCGCGGTGATGTTCTCCTGGAGGCGCCGGACGTCACCGCCTTCGGCGATCCTGCCGAGCATGCGGCGGCTGGTCAGCAGCCGGGCGTACGACTGCACCCGCTGCTGGGACAGCATCCCCGCCTGGTAGGCGGTGGAGAGACTGCCCTCCCGGTCCTCGCTGTAGACCATCATGGAGATCGTCGCCGTGTACTTGGGCGGGGTGTTCGCGGTCACGGCGAGCGCCGCGGGGACCGCGATGACCAGTGCCAGCAGGATGGGCAGCCAGTTCCTGCGTGCGAGCCGTACGTAGTAGAGCAGTTCCACCGGTCTATCGCCGCCTTTCCAGGATGGTCGCCGGGCGGCTGCGCGCCCGGTCGGAGGAGTAGACCCGCACTCGTTGCGGCAGGCCGATGAGGATGAGGACGGCCCCGACGGCGGCGACGGCCACGGTGAGCGGCGAGATCCAGTTCAGGGCCGTCGCCAGGCCGAGCACGCCGGTGAGAGCCGCCATGAGGGCGAGGACGGCGGCCGTCGCCCTCGTGCCGAGGCCGATCCGGCGCAGGCGGTGGGACATGTGGTCGTTGCCGCCCTGAAGCAGCGGGCGGCCGGCCAGCTGGCGTGACAGGAGCACGACCCCGGTGTCGACGGTCGCGACGAAGGTCGACAGCAGCAGGCCCGCTATCACCGCGCCCGTCCCCTTCCCGGTGACCAGCAGGGCGGATGAGCAGGCGAAGACGAATCCGATGAACAACGATCCGGAGTCCCCCATGAACACCTTCGCCGGCGCCCAGTTGTGCGGCAGGAATCCCAGGCTGGCCAGGGCCAGGGTCACCAGCAGCACCCCGGCCGCCGGTTGGGCGCACACGAAGGCCGTCCCCGCCAGGCAGGCCGCACCGGCCGCCGAGATGGCGCCGAGGGCGCCGTCCATGTTGTCGAGCAGGTTGAACGAGTTGGTGATCACGACGATCCACAGCACGGTGAGCGGCCCGTCCGCCCACGACTCGGTCAGCGACGCCTGAACCCCGCCCACCACGACCCCGGTGGCGGCCACCACCTCGACGGCCAGCCGGATGAGCAGGGAGAGCGGCGAGAAGTCGTCGACCAGGCCCAGGAACGCCACGGCGGCGGCCGCGAGCACGATCGCGATGACCCGGACGTCGTCCAGGCCCACCACGGCGGCGAACGGGACGATCGTGCCCAGCATGATCGCCACGCCGCCCAGGTAGGGGATCGGCCGCTCGTGCGTCTTGTAGCCCCCCGGGTGGTCGGTGATGCCCCAGCGCAGTGCGAGACGCCCCAGCGGCCGGGTGGACACGGCGGTCAGCAGGAAGGCCGCAATCCCGGCGCCGAGGACGGTGACGCCGTTCACCGCGGCGACGCCGCCAGATCGGCGCGGGCCTCGGCGACGGTGTCCGCGAGGATGTCGTCCAGCGACAGCCGGGGCACCCACCCGGTGAGCGCGCGGAGCTTCGTGGTGTCGGGGACCCGGCGTGCCATGTCCTCGAAGCCCGCCTCGTACGCCTCGGCGTACGGGATGAGGTCGATCCCGGACGTGGTCCCGGTGAGCTCGATGATCATCTTGGCGAGTTCCAGGATGCTCACCTCGTCGCTGGTGCCGACGTTGAAGGTCTGGCCGATCGCGTCCTCGTGGTCGAGGAGCCGGAGCAGCGCGTCGACCACGTCCTTGACGTGGGCGAAGCACCTGGTCTGGGTGCCGTCGCCGAAGACCGTGAGCGGCGCCCCGCTGAGCGCCTGCCTGACGAGGCGGGGGATGACCATGCCGTAGGCCGGGCTCTGCCGCGGCCCCACCGTGTTGAACAGCCTGACGACGACCGTCGGGAGGTCGCGCTCCCTGTGGTAGGCGTTGGCCAGGATCTCGTCGACGGCCTTGGCCGTGCTGTAGGCCCATCTGACCACCGCCGGGCTGCCCAGGATGCGGTCGGAGAGCTCGTGGAGCGGCCCGCCGGAGTTCTTGCCGTAGATCTCGCTCGTGCTGGTGATCATGATCTTTTTCCGGTACCGGTGCGCGGCCTCGATGACGTTCTCCGAGCCGCGGATGTTCGTCGTCAGGCATCTCAGCGGCTGCTCGACGATCAGCTTGACGCCGACCGCGGCCGCCAGGTGGACCACGACGTCGCAGCGGTGGACCAGCTCGTCGACCACGAGTTCGTCCAGCACCGACCCCTGCACGAAGTGCAGGCGGGGATGCGCCCGGAGGTTGTCCAGCCGTCCGGTCGACAGGTTGTCCAGGATCATGACGGAGTCACCGCGGGCGAGCAGCGCGTCGGTGAGATGCGATCCCACGAACCCGCTGCCGCCCGTTATCAGATAGGTGCTCCCTGTTAGCTTGCTCACGGCTTCCCCTATTACGCGCTGGAGATGTTTCTATGGCCGGGGGGAGAAGGGTGGATCGGGTGCGTGCGCCGGGTCATGCCCCGGTGGGCGGGACCGCCGCCGGATCGAACCAGGCCGCCGTCATGCGGAGCCCGTCTTCGAGCGGCAACGGCCGCACATCGGGGAACAGGTCGCGCAGCAGGTCGGGGGAGGCCTGGGACTCCCGGATGTCGCCCGTCCTGGGCGGCAGGAAGTCCGCCTCGATCGGCCTGTCCAGGACCTCGGAGAGGAGCCGCCTCAGGTACAGCAGGGAGACCCGGGTCCCGAAGGCGAGGTTCACCGGCCTCCGGCTCGTGACCCGGCGGACGGCCGCGTCGACGAGGACGTCGGTCACCGACCCCACGTAGGTGAAGTCCCGCGCCTGGTTCCCGTCACCGTGGATCGGCACCGGACGGCCGCGCAGGGCCGCGGAGACGAACGCCGGGATGACGGCCGCGTAGGCGTGGTCCGCGGCCTGCATGGGGCCGTAGACGTTGAAGAACCGGAACGGCAGGACCGGCAGGCCGTAGCTTTCCGCGTACGCCAGGGCGTAGGCCTCGGCGGCGAGCTTGCTCGCGCCGTACGGGCTGAGCGGCCGGGTGGGGAGGTCCTCGTGCTTGTACGGCTCCGGCCGGTTCCCGTACACCGAGGACGACGAGGCGAGGATCACCTGTGGTGCCGTCTCCCGGCACGCCTCCAGGACGTTGAGGGTGCCCGTGGCGTTGACGGTGTGCGAGGCCACGGGATCGGTCAGGGACCGGGGCACCGAGGGCCGCGCGGCCAGATGGATCACCGTGGTGGCGTCGGCGGCGAGGTCGGCCAGGAGGTCCCGGTCCAGGATGCTGCCCTTCACGAACTCCACCCCGACGCCGTCCAGGTTGGCGAGGTCTCCGCTGCTCAGGTCGTCCAGCACCGTGACGCGTTCGACCTCCGGCCGGGCGGTGAACGCCCGGCATGTGTTCGCGCCGATGAAGCCGGCGCCGCCCGTGACCAGGATTCTCATCTGTTCGTCCCCTTCGAGGTATGGCGGTACCGGGACGCGCCGCGCAGCGACCGGTAAAGGGCTTCGGTGTCCGCGACCAGGCGCTCCACCCCGAACGAGGCCGTCGTCCACCGGCGGGCCGACTCGCCCATCCGGTGCGCGAGCGCCCGGTCGGAGAGCAGCCGGACGGTGTGCGCGGCCAGTTCGCCGGCGTCGGTCGTGGCCAGCAGGCCGGTGTGCCCGTCCCGGACGACCTCGTCGACGCTCCCCACGCGGGTGGAGACGACGGGGGTCGCCGCCATCCCCGCCTCGATGAGGCTCAGCGGCGTGCCCTCGTTGTCGGAGGTCAGCAGGACCACGTCGGCCGCGGCGTAGACCGTCTCCACGTCCCTCCTCCATCCCAGGAGGCGGACGGAGTCCCGCATGGGCCCGATGTCCTGTTCGACGTCCTTTCTGAGCTCGCCGCCCCCGCAGACGACGAACCGGCAGTCGGGGAGGCTCCGGAGCACCTCGCCGGCCACGGCGAGGAAGCGGTCGGGCCGTTTCACCCGGGTGAGCCGGCCCACGTACGCGACGACGGGCGCGTCCGGCGGGAGCCCCAGGGCGTCGCGGGCGGCCTCACGGGCGGGGACCGGCCCCAGCCGTACTCCCGGCGGGATCACGGTGTACTGCTCCGGCCGGCCGATCCCGGCGGCGAGCAGGTCGTCGCGGACCCGGTCCCCGACGGTCACCAGCCGGTCGGACATGGGCGCCAGGAACCGTTCCGCCTGCACGTAGAGGCGGCGCCGGGCGGGGGAGAAGTAGCCGTGCAGGAGGTGGCCGTGGAACACGTGCACCCGGGCCGAGCCCACGCGTGCCAGGCCGGCGGCGGCGCGCCCGAGGGCGCCGGCCTTGGCCGTCCGGGTGTGCACGATGTGCGGGCGGAACTCCCGCATGGCCCTGACCAGGTGGACCAGCGCGTGGTAGTCGTCGGACGGCCTGATGGACCGGCCCAGGCCCGGAACCTGGTGCACCGGCACCGCCACGTCCCGCAGCCGGAGATGGTCGCTCTCGCCGCCGTCGGTGTGGCCGGTGTAGAGGCGGTGGTCGAACTCCTCGGAGTTCAGCCGCTCGCAAAGTCCCACGACCTGGGTGGCCGGGCCGCCGACATTCATGCGCGCGATGATTTCCATGACACGAATTCGAGCGTCCGGCTTCATGCGGGCTCCTCGGTGATGGACCTGGGTCACCCGAAGAAGCTAGCTCGATGTTTGATCCGTTCGCCGCTCGTGTCGCGCTGGCGACGAAAAGTTTCCACATTCCCTACCTGTGCATGATCAGGACGGTTAGCTCTTAGCCTTTCCCTGCAAAGCATGCGAAGGGCGAAAAAAGGGGCATAGCTATTTATTGATTCTTTCCAGGTCTTTCTTGCGCTTCATGTGTATTGCCCTGTCCGTCCCGGCCGATCGGGCACGGGCCCGCCGCGGAGGCCGCACCCCGGTCTTTCCGGCAGGTGGCCGGCCGGTTCGACGGCCCCGCCCCCGGCGAGGGCCGGACCGGCGGCTCCGCATAAAGGAGTGGCAAGGACATTCCGTGCGCGAGTGTTCCCGACGCTCCGGACAAGGGCGGACCGCGAGGATTGCCCCCATGGTCAACGCTTCGCCGCCTCAGGGTTTCACGTCCGCGCCGCGCGAACCGCTGGAAGAAGCCCGAACGAGCGGGACTCCTCCGGAAAAGCGGCGTTCTCCATGGCGCCGGACGCCGGGGCGGGTTCCGGCGTTTCTGCCGGCCGTACTGCTGACCGCCTGCACGGTGGCCGTGCTGTGGATTTACGGAGTCTCCGTACGGGACATCGTGTTCTTCGGGGTCTATATCGCGCTGTGTCTCGCGCTTCCCGGGGTACTGCTGCTCCGGGCGCTGTACAGAGGCCGCCGTACGGCGGCGGAGGAGATCGCCCTGGGCGTGACGCTCGGCTACGCCGTGGAGGTGCCCGCCTACATCGCCGCCCGCTCCCTGGGCGCGCCGCTGCTCGTCCTGGCGTGGCCGGTCGTCACCTACGCGGTCTTCCTCGCGGTCCCCCGGCTGCGGAGACACTGGACCGGCGCGCCCCGGATCCGTACGCCGCTCTGGTGGTCGTGGTCCCTCTCGCTGATCCTCGCGTCCCTGCTCGCCTGGAGCGCCCTCACCTTCTTCAAGTACGGCCTCACCTGGCCGCGGATCGGCGGGTCCAACACCGACCTGCCGTTCCACCTGGCCCTCATCGGCGAGGCGAAGCACCACATGCCGCCCACGGCGCCGATGGTCGCCGGGGAACCCCTCCTCTACCACTGGTTCGTCTACGCCCACCTCGCGGCGGCGAGCTGGGTGACCGGGACGGAGCCGCTGGTGCTGCTGTTCCGGCTGGCCATGCTGCCCATGCTGGCCGCGCTCGCGGTCATCCTGGGGATGATCGGCAGGCGTGTCACGGGTTCGTGGGCCGGGGCCCTGCTGACCGTCACGGGAACGTTCTTCGTGACGGCCCCCGACCTCTACCTCGGCCCGAGCGTCGGGGTGTTCACCTGGAAGGTCCAGTCGTGGACGAGCCCGTCCCAGACGTTCGGGGCACTGCTGTTCGCCCCGGTCGTCCTTCTCCTGCTCGACCTCCTGGGGCGCCGGCGGCGGGGCGCCGGCAGGTGGCTGCTGCTGGGCCTCTTCCTCGTGGCCGTCATGGGGGCCAAGGCCATATACCTTCCCCTGCTCGCCGCGGGACTGGTGGCGGCGGGCACGGTCGAGGCGATCAGGCGGCGCCGGCCGCCCTGGCCCACGCTCGCCGCGCTGGGGATGACCGCGGTGTGCTCCCTCTACGCCGGCTTCGTGCTGTTCGGCCAGGCACGGCAGGGAATGGTGGTCGACCCCTTCGCCCTGATGCGCGTCACCTGGCGCGAGCTGACCGGCATGGAGGAGACCGCCGAGCCGGCGTGGACCTCGGTGCTGGGCGTCGCGCTCCTGTACCTCCTGTGCTGGGCCGTCATCTGGTGCGGGGTCCTGGGGCTGCTGGGCAGGCGGCGCACGCTCGCCGAGCCGGGAGTGGTCCTCATGCTCGGCATGGGCGCCGCCGGGCTCGGCGTGCTGTTCGTGTTCGGGCACTGCTCCATGAGCCAGGTCTACTTCCTCGGCGGGGCCTACCCCTACCTGACGGCCGTCGCCGCCTACGGTCTCGTCGTGATCGGGAGACGGGCGCGGACGTCCCCCTGGCGGGTGGCCGCCGCGGTCGCCGCCGGGCTGTCGGCCGCCTGGCTGATCCGTGTCCTCTGCGGCGTCCGGGTTCCCCTGGCCTCCGGCCAGCCGGACACCGCCCTGTACCGGCCCTACCTCGCGCTGCTGGTCGCCGCCGCCCTCGCGGTGGCGGTCCTGTTCGCCATGGGACGGCGCGGAGTCCACATCTGGGCTTTCGTGATCTTCGCGGTCTCCGCCGCGGGCATGCCCGCCGCCTGGGGCACCCGCGCGCTCTCCACCGCCGGCGGCGCGGAGGGCGTCGACCGGCAGGCGGGCCGCTGGGTGCCGGTCAGCGCGGTCCCGCCGGGCGCCCTGACCGCGGGGCGGTGGCTGCGCGACCACTCGGACCCGGACGACCTGGTCGCCACCAACGCGCACTGCCGCTGGGGGTACGAGAGCCCGTGCGACAGCCGCCACTTCTGGGTGAGCGCACTGACCGAACGGCGCGTGCTGGTCGAGGGATGGGCGTACACGACGACCAACCTGAGCCGCTGGCACCCGGGGCAGCGCTTCCAGAACCTCCCGTTCTGGGACGCCGACCGGATCCGGTCGAACGACGCGGCCTTCCGGACCCCGTCGGAGGCCGCGATCCGGTCACTGCGCGACCGTTACGGAGTGCGCTGGCTCTTCGCGGACGAGAGCCGCCTGGACCCGGGGTCCCGGATCGGGGACTTCGCGCGGCTCCGGTTCCGTTCCGGCGGCTACGCCGTCTACTCGCTGCCGGACGGCTCCGGCGCGTGACCGTCCCGGCGTCCGCGGGGGACTCGGCGGGGGACATGGACGGCGCCCGGGGCGGTGCGCCACTCCTCCGCGGCCGCGGGACGGCGTGGAACCTGACCAGGAGACCTTCGGTCCGAGACCGCGGCCACACGGAGAGGTTTTTCGAGACATGAAAGAGCAGAGAGAGGACCCGCCCGCCCGGGGCGGCGCGGTGAGCGGCGCACACGTCTGCGAGGTGATCAAAACCCTCGATGTGGGCGGCGCCGAGGTCCTGCTCGTGGAACGGCTGCTCGCCACGCCTCCCTCGGGCAGGCGCTACACCGTCGTGTGCATGACGGCGGCCACCGCGGAGCTGACCGGGCGGCTGCGGGCGGCGGGCATCCGCGTCGTCGACCTCACCTCCCGTCCCCGCCCGCTCCGCCCCGTTCACCTCATACGGGAGATCAGACGGCTGGAGCCCGACGTGCTCAACATCCACTCCCCCCTTCCGGCGTCGCTGCTCCGGCCGGCGTCCCGGCTGTGGAGGACCCGCCCGGTTCTGATCTCGACCGTCCACAACGTCCGGTACCGGCCCCTGACGATGGCGCTCGACCAGGCGACCGCCTGGCTGGACAGCCGGACCGTGGCGGTCTCCCCGCAGGTCGCCGCGGCGCGCACCAGCGCCCGCGCGCGGAACCTGTCCGTCCGCGTGCACGGCGTCCGGGTCGAGGAACAGCGCCGCCGGGCGCTGCAGGCGGAACGGACCAGGAGGGAGTGGGACGTTCCCGAGGGAGCCTTCCTCATCGTGCACGCGGCCAACCTTCGCCCGCAGAAGAACCACGCGCTGCTCGTCGAGGCCGCGGCGAAGGTGACCGCCCGGGAGCCGCGCGCGATGTTCCTGCTCGCCGGGTCCGGCCCGCTGCACGCGCCGGTGACCCGGCGCGTCGCCGAACTCGGACTGGACGGCGTGCGACTCGTGGGACACGTGGCGGAGGCCGGCCACCTGATCGCCGCCGCCGACCTCCTCGTGCTCAGCTCCGACTACGAGGGCCTCCCGGTCGTCGTCATGGAGGCCCTCGCCGCGGGGGTGCCCGTGGTGTCCACCGCCGTCGGCGGAGTGCCCGACCTGGTGGAGCACGAGCGGAACGGCCTGCTCACCCGGCCCGGGGACCCGGACGCCCTCGCCGCGGGCATCCTGCGGGCGATGCGCCCCGAAGTCCACGCGCGTCTTCGCGAGGGCGCCCGCGACAGCGCCGGGCTCATGGACATCGGCCGGGCGGCGGAATGGTTCGACAGGCTGTACGACGAGGTCTGCTCGTGACCGCCGGCCACGCGCCGGGACGCCGCGGCGCCCGTCGTGAGCCTTCCGCGACCCTCCCGGTCCGCCACCCGAATCGCTTCGGGTCCCGGAGCCGGACGTCCCCGGCCGGGACCGAGCGCAGCGAGCCGACGAATACCAGGTGATCCGTCATGGAGTACATCGTCGTCGCCGTCGTCGCGGTGACGCTCATTCTCATGGTCCACGCGAGCTTCGAGGCGCGGCTGGCAGGGAGGATCCTCTCCGTGCTGATGGCCGCCTTCGTCGTCCGGCTGGCCGTCAACATTCTGGTGACGCGGTCCGGCTTCATCGACTACGGCGGGGACAACCTCTACTACGAGGCCAAGGCCGTGGAGATCGCCGAGTACTGGAGACACCACGGGGTGCAGTTCGTCAGTTCCGAGCAGGTCGGCCCCATCTATTCCATCTCGGTGCCCTGCCACCTCTTCGCGATCGTCGTGTACCTGTGCGGCGGGCGGGCACCGCTGGCGTGCACGGCCGTCGTCGCTCTCATCGCCTGCGGGCTGTGCGTCGTCATGTACAGGTTCGCGCGGCTCGTCGGCGCCGACGAGCGCGCGGCGTTCCGGCTGCTCGTCATCATGGCCTTCGTCCCGGGATTCCTGCTGCACACGTCCGACACGTTCAAGGACGGTCTCAACGCGTTCCTCGTCATGGCCTGCCTCGCCCTCGCCGCCTCGAACATGCAGCGTTTCGGCATGCGCAAGCTGCTGCTGCTCGCCCCGCTGCTGTGGGCGCTCTGGCATGTGCGCCCGTACATGGTGTTCATGTGCGTCCTGCCGCTGCTCTTCGGCGTCACCCGGATCAGGCGCGCCGTCTCCCCGCGGACCCTTCTCGTCGTGGCCGCGCTCGCCATGCCCGCCCTGGTCGTCATCCAGGGCGCCGACGAGTTCGCCCCCGCCGGGATCCTGCAGGAGCAACTGGAGCGCGGCCAGTCGGCACAGGTCCGGTTCGCCAACGCGGAGGGCGGCTCGGGGGTGGTCTTCGAAGACGACGGCAACGCCTGGAACGCGCTCGGCCCGAAGATCGTCTACACGGTCCTGGCCCCGTTCCCCTGGATGTCCGGCAGCCTGGCGCTGCAGCTCGGGAAGGTGGACACCGTGCTCTGGTACTACCTCCTCTACTGCGCGGCCGAGGGGTTCCGCCGGCTGTGGCGCTACGACCGGAGAATGCTGCTGATCATCATGCTCTTCGTCGTCCCGGGCACGGTCGCGTACGCGACCACCATGTCGAACATAGGTCTCATCTTCCGCCAGCGCATGCCCATCGTGATGGTCACGAGCCTGCTGTCCGCGATCGCGTGGACCAGGACGCCGCGCCGGGAGGACGATCCCCCCGTCCCGGCCGCGGACGCGGCGGCGTCCGCCGTCCCGGGCTCACGGACATGAGCTCCTCCCCGGGCCCGTCGCGGGGTGCGACGGCGCCTCCCGTGAAAGAAGTGAAGATCGATGTCGTTCCGAGCGAAGGGCCTGTCATGGCGGTGGAAGACGAAGCCGATGTCCAGCGTGTCGTACTCGTCACAGGGCACCTGGGGCTGGGAGGCGCGGAGAAGCAGCTGGTCCTGCTCGCGGGGGAGCTGCACCGCAGGGGCGTCGAGACGCACGTGTTCGTCCTGTCGAAGGGCGGGCCGCGTGAGGCGGCCCTCCTCGCCGAGGGGATCGCGGTGCACCGTCTCGGCTTCTCCCGCCGGTCGCCCGGCCCGGTGGGCCTCGTCCGGAACCTGGCGGCGTTCCTCCGTCTCGTCAGGCTGCTGAGACGGCTCCGGCCCGACGTCCTGCACGGGTTCCTCTACGAGGGTTACGTCCTGGGGGCCGTCGCCGCGCGGCTGGCGCGGGTTCCGGTCGTGGTCACGGGACGACGCACGCAGGGCTACCTCAAGCCGCGGCGCCCGGGGTACGTCGCCCTCGAAAGAGCCGTGACGGCCATCACCGACCAGGTCGTCGCCAACGCGGTGGCCATCGCGAAGGGCACCCGGGAGGTCGAGGGCGTACCGGCCCGCAAGGTGAGCGTGATCTACAACGGGCTTCCGGCCCCGGCATTCGACCCGGTCGAGCCGGAACACGTCGACACGGCGCTGCCCCTGATCGTGTGCGTGGCGCGTCTCAGCGAGAACAAGGGCCACCGGTTCCTCATCGACGCCGCCGCGCTGCTCTCCCGGAGCGGCCGTCCGTGCACGTTCGTGCTCGTCGGGGACGGCGCCGAGCGCCGAAGTCTTGAGGAGCAGGCGAGCGCGCTCGGGGTGGACGTCCGGTTCCTGGGATTCCGCGTGGACACCGGGGGACTCCTGGCCCGCGCCGACGTGGTGGTCCTCCCGTCGGTCTCCGAGGGGCTGAGCAACGCGGTCATGGAGGCGATGGCCGCGGGCCGGCCGATCGTCGCCACCGCGGTGGGCGGCACCCCCGAACTGCTGGAGGGCCGCGGCGTCCTCGTGCCCCCCGCGGACCCGGCGGCCCTGGCCGAGGGCGTCGTCCGGCTGCTCGACGACCCCGGCCTCGCCCTGTCGCTGGGGAACGCGGCACGCGCCTGGGTGCGGAAGAACCTCGACATGGACGTCGTCGCCGAGGAGCACATCGTCCTGTACCGCAGGCTCCTGAGGGCCCGCCGTGCGCGGTAGCCGGACACGCGACCCCGGGCGGCCCGTCCTCCCCGCCCCGGCCATGAGCGAGGACCACCTCGCGAGGGTCGTCCAGACCATGGTCAGCCAGGCGCTGCCGCTCGCCCTGGCGGCGATGGCGGGGGTCTTCCTGGCACGTGCCCTGCAGCCCGAGGGCCGGGGCGTCTACGCGACGATCACGACCACCGCCGGGATCGCGATCGCCCTGGGCCACCTCTCGGTGGGAAGGTCGCAGATGGTGTTCTGGCCGGCCCGTGAACGCCGCCGGTTCCTCGCGGGCAACGCCCTGATCCTCGGGCTGGCCCTCGGCCTCGCGGCCGGCCTGGTCGCCCTCGGGGCCGTGCTCGCCCTCATCCCCCTCCCGGCGCCGCATCTCATGATCATGGCCCTCGCCGCGGTGCCGTTCGGGGTCGCGGCGGTCAACCTCAAGGGGATCCTGCTCCTCCGGTCCCAGAACGGGCTGGTCAACCGATCGGTGGTCACGGCGGCGCTCGTCCTGTACCTCCCGATCCTGACGCTCGCGGTCCTCGGGCGGCTCACCCTTCCGATCGTGGTCGTCTGCTGGTCGATCTCCACGGTCGTGCCCTTCGCGCTGTTCGTCCGGTCGCTCGGCCGCTCCGCCGTACGCGGGGAGGCGGCGCTCGCCCGCGAGCAGCTCTCGCTGTCCGGCCGCTACCACATAGGGCCGGTCGCCTTCCACCTGCTGCTGACCGTCGACGTCCTGCTGCTGAACGCCTTCGTGTCACCGGCCGAGGTGGGCCTGTACACCACCGCGATGGCGTTCCTGTCCCTCGCGAGGATCCCGACGGACGCGATGGCACAGGTCACGCTGCCCCACCAGGCGGTCGAGGACGAGTCGTCCGCCCAGGGGGCCACCCTGCGCACGATCCGCCTCAACCTGCTGCTCTCCTCGATCAGCGTCGGCGCGCTGGCGGTCGCCTCGCCTACACTGATCCCCCTGCTGTACGGCGCCCCCTTCGCGGGGAGCGTGACGCCGCTGCTCTTCCTCGCCACCGGGATGGTCGCGTGGTCGCTTCTCCGGCCGGTCGAGCAGTACCTGGTACGGCTGCGCCGCCCCATGACGATGGCCTCCGTCGCCGTGGGCGCCCTCACGGCGAACCTCGGGATGAACGCCGTGCTGATACCGCGGTACGGCGCCGCCGGGGCCGCGCTGGCCTCCAGCGTGAGCTACACCGCCATGGCGGTGGTCGAGGTGCTGTGGTTCGCCCGGACGGCCGGAGCCGGTGCGCGGGACCTGCTGCCCCGGCCCTCCGACCTGCGTTCCGTGGTCTCGTTGCTCTCCTGCGCCGGGCGCGGCGCCCGGACGGTGCTCGCACGGCGGCCGTGACCGGAGGCGGGTCTCACCGCCCGCCGCCGGGCCGTGCCGCGTCCAGGGCGACGCGGTACCACTCCTCGACCCGGCCCGCGACCGCCGGCCAGCCCAGGTCCGCCACCGCCCGCGGCCCGCGCGCGCTCATCCGGTCGCGTTCCTCCTCGTCGTCGAGCACCGCGCCGAGGACCGAGACCAGCCCGTCCAGCGAGCCGGATTCGAACGTGCGGTAGGCCCCGCCGTCCCGGACGACCGGGTCGAGGGAGGCCTCGGACGAGAGGACCACGGGGGTGCCGAGGGCCAGCGCCTCCAGCGCCGCGGTCGGCACCCCCTCTCCCTTGCCGGGAAGGCGGCGCGAGGCGAGGACGAAGACCTGCGCCCGCCGGAGCAGTCCGTACACCTCGTCCCGGGAGAGCGGGCCGGCCAGCTCGATCGGGCCGCCCGCCTCCGGGAGCCGCGACAGCCGGCTCCGCTCCGGGCCGTCACCGGCGATGACCAGGCGGACCTCCGGCCTGGTACGGCGGACGAGGCGCACCGCCTCGATCACGAGATCGTGGTTCTTCACCGGGTCCAGGGAACCGACGCTGACGACCAGGCCCGGCTCCCGGTCCGCCGGGGGCCCGGGACACGGCATGCCCGCGAGGTCCAGCCCGCTCGACATGGTCAGGACGCGGCGCGGGTCGGCGCCGAGCTCCACCAGATCGCGTGCCGGCCGGGACCCCAGGGCGATGAACGCGTCGACCGCGCCCAGCGCCCTGCGCGCCACCCGGTGATGGCGCCGGGAGAGGGCGCCGTGCACGGTGAGCACCAGCGGCACGCCGCGTCGCCGGCAGAACGGTCCCAGGACGGCCGCCTCGACGTGGTCCCCGTGCAGATGCACCAGATCGGCCCGGCCCGCGTGCCGCAGCGCGTGCGCCACCTCCGCCGCGAACGCGAGGACGTCGGACCTCGCCGCGAGTATCCGGGACGGCACGGTCGGCCGGAGCGGCAGCACGGCCGCCCCCTCCGGCACGGTGCTCCCGCGCCGGAAGGCGAGCGCCACCTCGTGGCCGCGGTCCAGCTGCTCCCGGGTGAGGCAGTCGACGTGCCGCTCCTTGCCGCCCCGCTCGGGCGGCACCCGGTAGCTCACGCGGACGATTCTCATGCGCGCACCCCGATCCGGTCACGCGAGGCGGGTGGCCGGTCCGCCGGCCCCCCGCGGCGAGGGCCGGCTTCTCTCCGGCGCGGCGTCGCGGGAGCCGCCGGCGCCCGCCGCGGACGGCCCCGCGGCGTCACGGGAGTCGCCGGTGCCCGCTACGGGCGGCTCCGCGGCGTCCGGAGCGGAACGCCCCGCGGGGTCCGGGGCGGAACCCCGGCGCGGGGCCGCTGCCGCCGCAGCGGCGGCGGCCGGGGTCTGGGTGCCGTCGAAGAGCACGTCGACCCAGTAGTTGGCGGCCTTGTAGGTGCTGGTCGGGAAGACGTTCGTCCCGCTGTAGGTGTACACGCCGTTTCCTCCGGCCGCGCCGTCGGCGAGGGCGGTGAGCCGGCCGCGCGAGTACTGCGTGGTGAAGTACGGTCTCGTGACCGAGTAGTACCCCGACGTCGTGTGGTAGGAGATCACGTAGGTGGTGCTCGCGTCGATCGGGATGGGCGTGGGGAAGATCGCCTGCTGCCACCCGGACGCGGTCTCACCGGTGAAGGTGACGCTCCCGAGCAGCTGGCCGTCGAGGGTCCACAGGCTTCCGGTGTGGGCCCCGGTGTTCTGCGGGCCCTTGTAGAACCTGATCCCCCTGATGAAGCCCGGTACCGACGCCTGGAACTTCAGGCCGAGGGCGACCGCCTTGGAGTCGGGCTGGGTCGGGACGGCCGGCACCGCCGTGTCGTCCCAGAGGCTGCTCGACGCCGTGAACACCACGTCGACCCACGCGTTGGTCGCCCTGTAGGTGCTGGTCGGGAAGGTGCTCACCTTGCTGTAGGTGTACAGGCCGTTGCCGCCGTCCGTGCCGTTCGCGAGCGCGGTGAGCAGGCCGTTCGAGTAGGCCTTGTTGAAGTAGTCCCTCGTCACCGCGTAGTTCCCCACGGGCGCGAAGTAGGAGGCGACGTAGGTGGTGCCGGCGCGCACCGGGACGGGCGTCGAGAAGTTCACCTGCTGCCAGCCGCCCGCCGTCTCGTTGGTGAACGTCGCGGTCGCCAGGAGCGTCCCCGTATTGGTCCAGAGGTTGCCGATGTGCGTTCCGGTGTTGGTCGGGCCCTTGTAGAACCTGATCCCCGTGATGAAGCCCTCGCTCGCCGAGCGGAACCTGACCCCGACCTCGATTCCCACGGGGTCGTTCTTCGAGGCTTCGGCGGGCGTGGCGTCCGGCGGCCAGATCGTGCAGGGGCATCCCGCGTTGACGGTGACGTTCAGGGCGGTCGGGGTCTTCTGCACGTTGCCGATGTCGTCGACCGCCCGGGACAGGATCGTCACCGGGCCGGAGGCGCCGGTCGTCCAGTCGAACCTCCAGTTCGCGCGGCCTGTCGCCTGCTGCCACGTGCCGCCGCCGTCGACCGAGACCTCGACGCCCGCCACGACGCCGCCTCCGGCGTCGACCGCCGTCCCCTGGATCGAGACGGGTGTCTGCCCCGCCACCGAGGCGCCGCTCGACGGGGAGGTGATGGCCGACGTCGGGGGGGTGACGTCCGTCGACGGGGTCGCCGGGACCAGGCCCGCCTGGAGGGACGCCGGCTGGACCCGCATGTCGGCGAGGAGGTTGACCGTCGCCTGCTGCATCCGGATGTCCGTGGGGGTTCCGGCCCCGCGGTCGTGGTTGGCGTCCAGGCCCCACGACCACTGGATGGTCCCCGCGCCGAAGACGAGCGCGCCGCTCGTGACCTTGTAGAGCGTCAGGTGGTGCGTGGCCACCCCGGGGCCGTACGTGCCGCCGAAGTCGAGCAGGATCTTGGTGGGGTTGGCCAGCGTCGTCTCGGAGAGCTTCACCGGCCCCTGCGGGGTGAACGCGTCCTCCGGTGTCTCGTTCCACTCGTATCCCAGCGTTCCGGCGGGGAACACCGCCTGCTCGCCGGGCTGGAGGGTCGCGATCGACGTGTTGCGCCAGAGGCGCATGGGGCCGTACTCCGCGGGGACGACTATCGAGTCGTTGACGTTGCCGTTGACCCGGTACAGGGTGCCGGTGACGGCGTTCTCCGGTCTGCCGCCGTTCGAGGGCGGCGAGAAGCGGGGGTCCCGCCACGTGCCGGTCCACTGGGGGCTCGGGTCGATCTTGGCGTTGGCCAGGGTCTCCTTGTAGCAGACGAGCGTGCGGAACGGGGCGCCGCTGCTGTCGATTCCGTTCTCCCACCTCGTCTTCCAGAAGACGTCGTTTCCGGTGAAGAAGGCGAGGTTGATGCCCGCGTCCCGGGCGTTCTGCACGTTGTCCCGCATGTCGTTGGACCAGTACTCGGCGTGGCCCATGGCGAAGAACACCTTGTGCTCCAGCAGCTCCGCGCCCCGTGAGGCGGTGTCGATGCTGGAGGTGTAGCTCACGTCGTAGCCGTTGGCCTCAAGCCACCGGACCATCGGGTACTCGGAGTCGAAGAAGTAGGTCTCCGGCCACTTCGCGCGGGTGATGACCGGGCGGTTGTAGCTGACCTTGAAGGCGCGTCCGGCGGGACTGCCCACGTACAGGCTGTTTCCGCCGTAGGTGTTGTACGCCTGCCAGGTCGCGTCGGCGGTCTGGACCAGCAGGTCCGAGCCGCCCGAGTCGTCCCGGACGACGAATATGAGCTGGCTGACGCCGCTCACCCCGTCCTCCCTGACCATGTTGGCGAGGTAGACCCCGGAGACGGCGTCACCCGGCACCGCCCAGGAGGCGGACACGCTCCAGTTGCCGCAGTCGATCAGCCCGGTCGCCGCGTCGCTCAGGCAGGCCGGCTGCGTCTGGGGCAGCGGCACGGACGGCCTGATCGTGGTGATCTTCCGCGCCCCCATGCCGCCGTAGTATCCGACGCGGTAGATGTCCATGCGGTAGGCGGTCGCGGGGGTGCTCACCTTGAACTGCGCGGTCTCTCCCTTGTTGACGCTCATCTGGACCGGGTAGCCCTGGATGTGGGTGCTGCCGGCCCCGGGCACGTTCCACTCGCTGTAGGGGTTGCCGGGGAGGCTGTTCTCCAGGCAGATCTCGGAGGTCGGGGGGCAGTCGGCCTGCGCCGCGAATCGGTCGGCGCTCCGGTCGGCGCCCGGGGTGCGGGACTGCGCCCAGACGGCCTGGGGCAGGCCGATGGCGACCGCGACGCAGACGCCGAGGACCAGCACGGCGATCGGAACCGCCCGTCGCCGTCCCGCGCCGCGTCTCTTCTCGTCGTCCCGCATGTGCAACCCCCGCTCGCGTACCTGGACGGGCCTTCACCGGTGAGGCCGCTAAGCGAAAAATAACGAGATCACCCTCTGGCCGGTATTACTGGTAGAAGCGGCGATTCCCATATTCGACGGACATCTGACGTGAAATTCCTCTGGAGCGGCGATCAGCAGAAGAACCCGGTTCGTCGCGGCCCCCGGATCGTCTTTCCGGCGATGTGAAACAACTCGGATTCATCCCGGGCTTCGCCAATATAGGGTAAATCCGAACCTGCGCTCCCGGTGAATGGGTCCGGCATTGGTGAGACTGCTGCCATGACCCGCGTATCCGTCGTGATCCCGTGTTATCGATCGGCGCAGACGCTTCCGGCACTGGTCGGCCGCCTCCTCGCCGTTCTGCCGGACGTGGCCTCCGCGTTCGAGGTGGTGCTCGTCGTCGACGGCTCGCCGGACAACACATGGGAAACGGCCCAAGAGCTCGCTGACCGGCACGAAACGGTCCGTGCGCTGCTGCTGGCCCGGAATTACGGGCAGCACAACGCCCTCGTCGCCGGTATCCGCTGCGTCCGTTACGACGTCGTGGTGACCATGGACGACGATCTCCAGCATCCGCCGGAGGAGGTTCCCCGGCTCCTGGCGGCCCTCCGGCCCGACCTCGACCTCGTCTACGCGGTCCCGCGCTCCGGGACCCACGGACTCCTGCGCGACCTCGCCTCCAGGTCCCTCAAGATCGGGCTCTCCGGGCGGTTCGGCGGGGAGAACAGCGGGGACATCTGCTCGTTCCGCGCCTTCCGCAGCTTTCTCCGGGAGGCGCTGGACGGGGTCACGGGACCGTACACCCAGATCGACATCGCGTTCTCGTGGGCGACCACCCGGATCGGGACCGTCCGGGTGAACATGGAGCACCGGTCCGTCGGGCACTCCAACTACACCGTCCCGATGCTCGTCCGGCACGCGATCGGCGTCCTGGTCGCCTACAGCAGCATCCCGCTCCGCCTGGTCACCTACTGCGGGCTGCTGACGGGGGCGCTCGGCACCGTCCTCCTCGCGGTCTTCCTCTGGAGCTACTGGTGCGGGGACACCACGGTCAAGGGGTTCACCTCGACGGCGACCATGATCTCGCTGTTCGCCTCCGCCCAGATGGTCGCCCTCGGCGTGATCGGGGAGTACCTTGGCCGGATCCACGCGGAGCGGATGGGACGCCCGACGTACATCATCCGCGAACGGTCCGAAAGTCACGGCCCCGGCCTGTCGATGACCTCCGACGCCGACGGGGGGCACCTCAGCCCGCCCGGGGGCCGGCATTCACGGACGCTGGGACCCGCCCGGTGACCCCGGCGGGGACGAACGCGGTGCCCGAACCGGCCGGAGGAGTGGAACGCGTGAAACGTGTCGCGATAGTGCAGTCGAACTACATCCCGTGGAAGGGGTACTTCGATCTGATCGCCGGCGTCGACGAGTTCATCCTTCTCGACGATGTGCAGTACACCGACAGGGACTGGCGCAACCGTAACCGCATAAAGACGGCGACGGGTCCCAGGTGGCTCTCGATCCCGCTCAGGAGCGGCCCTCGCAGCCGGCTGATCAGCGAGATGACGGTCGCCGACCCGGGCTGGAACGTCGCGCACTGGCGGATCCTCACGCAGACCTACCGGAGGGCCCCCTGCTTCGACGAGTCCGCACCGGCCCTGGAGAGGCTCTACCTCGAATGCGGAAGCGACCGGCTGTCCGAGGTGAACCGGCACTTCCTCGAGGGGATCTGCTCGATCCTCGGCATCGGGACCGAACTGCGCCCCTCCGCCGACTACCGCGCGGCGGGGACGAAGACGGAACGCCTCGTCGACCTGTGCCGCAAGGCGGGCGCCACCGAGTACGTCACCGGCCCGGCCGCGCGGGCCTACCTCGACGAGGACCTCTTCCGGAGAGAGGGAATCGGCGTCCGGTGGTTCGACTACTCGGGCTATCCCGAGTACCCGCAGCTCCATCCGCCGTTCGACCACCGGGTGAGCGTCCTCGACCTCATCCTCAGCACCGGGCCGAAGGCCGCCGAGCACCTGAAGACCACTCCGTCGGGCGCGCCACGGCGGGCACCGGCTCATCCCTGAGAGGAAGGTCATGGAGATCATGTTGCGGCCGGTCCGCGAGGAGGACCTGGACGCCTTCGAAACGGAACGGGCCACCCCGGAGCTCAGGGGCGAGTTCCAGTGGTACGGGCACCGTTCCCCGCACGCGTTGCGCCGGGAGTTCGCCGAGAACGGATTCCTCGCCCCCGGCTCCGGGCGCCTCACCATCGACGTCAACGGCGACCCGGCCGGCTGGGTGGTGTGGTGGATGACGAGCTGGGGACCCGACGCCACCTGCTGGTGCTGGGCGCTGGGCATCTGCGTCTTCGCCGGCTTCCGCGGCAAGGGGGTCGGCACCCGGGCCCAGGGCCAGCTCGTGGACTACCTGTTCGCCCACACCCGGGCCGAGCGCGTCCAGGCGTTCACCGACGTCGCCAACCACGGCGAGCGGCGCGCTCTGGAGAAGGCGGGCTTCGAGTGCGAGGGAATCCTGCGCCGCGCCCAGTGGCGGGACGGCCGCTGGCACGACCAGGCCCTCTACTCGGTGCTGCGCCCGGCCCGGTGAACCCGGGGGTTCCGCGTCGCCGGGTGCCGCCGCGCGGCGGCACCCGGCGACGCGGGCCCGGCCGGGGAGACGTCAGCGGGACGGGTGCCCCGCGGCCGGCCCGGGACGGTGCGCCCTCGCGATGAGGGAGACCCCGGGAAGCGACTTGACCGGCAGGTATCTCTCGGCCATGACGACGGCGCCGAGACCCATGTTGACCAGGTGCGGCATCTCCGTGACGTCGGATCCGGTGAGGCGCTTCCTGCGCCAGGCGACGACCGGTCTCAGCAGGACGTTCCAGCTCCACAGGCGGTCGATGACCAGGCCCTCCCCGGTCAGCAGGGCGTTCAGGCCCTCCCGGGTGTACCGGCGGACGTGGGAGGAGGCGACGTCGTGCGCCGACCACAGGGCCATGTCGCACGGAACCGTGACCAGCGCGGTCCCTCCCGGCCGGAGCACGCGCACGATCTCGCGGACGGCCTCACGGTCCTCCCTGATGTGCTCCAGCACGTCGAACGCCAGGACGAGATCGAACCGCATGTCGGGCAGCGGCAGGTCCCGGGCGTCGGCGTGGACCGCCTGCAGGCCGCGCGCGCGGGCCAGCTCCACCGCGGTCTCCGAGTAGTCCGCGGCCAGCGCGTCCCACCCGTGCCCGACGAGCACGCGGGTGTTGCCGCCCCCGGCCGCGCCGATGTCGAGCGCCCTGCCGGGCACGCCGAACCGGCGGAGTTCACGGAGCTCGCGCGCGAGGATGGCGCGTCGCTCGCGATACCACCAGTGCCGGTCCTCCACCTCGACCGTGCGGCGAATCTGAGTGGCCTCCATGGCCCACACCTTTCCGGGAACCGTACACACGACAGGTAGCCGCGGCCTTGTCAGGCGAGCCTGGGTACCCGGGGCGCGGCGGACCCGGGAGGCGTGGCCGGGGCGCCGGGGCCGCCGGGGGTGCCCGGCGGGCCACGGCGCCCGGCGGCCGTCAGCCGGCCCTCTTCAGCGGGCGCCACCACTCCTGGTGGTCGCGGTACCACCGCACGGTCCGGGCGAGTCCCTCGTCGAAGCCGACGAGGGGCGCGTAGCCGATCTGCTCGATCTTGCCGCTGTCCAGGGCGTAGCGCCGGTCGTGCCCGAGCCTGTCCGGCACCGGCTCGACCATCTCCCAGCCCACGCCGAAGGCGGCCAGCAGGCGTTCCGTGAGCTCGCGGTTGGTCAGCTCGACGCCGCCGCCGATGTTGTAGACCTCGCCGCCCGAACCCTTGTCCAGCACGAGCTGGATGCCCCGGCAGTGGTCGTCGACGTGCAGCCATTCACGGACGTTCCGGCCGTCGCCGTACAGGGGCACCCGCCGTCCGTCGATCAGGTTGGTGACGAAGAGCGGGATGAGCTTCTCCGGGTACTGGTGGGGGCCGTAGTTGTTGCAACAGCGGGTCACCCGTACGTCGAGCCCGTAGGTCCGGTGGTAGGCGCGGCACAGCAGGTCGGCTCCCGCCTTCGAGGCCGCGTAGGGGGAGTTGGGCAGCACGGGCTCGGACTCGGTCCAGGACCCCTCGGCGATGGACCCGTACACCTCGTCGGTGGAGACCTGGACGACCGTGCGCACGCCGGTGTCGAGCGCCGCCTGCAGGAGCCGCTGCGTGCCGTGGACGTTGGTGACCACGAAGTCCTCGGGGCCGGTTATCGAGCGGTCGACGTGCGTCTCGGCCGCGAAGTTGACGATCACGTGGTGGCCGGGCACCACGTCGGCGAGCAGCCCGACGTCGGTGATGTCCCCCCTGACGAACGTGAAGCGCGGATGTTCGGCGACCGGGCGCAGGTTCGCCGGGTTGCCCGCGTACGTGAGCTTGTCCAGCACCGTCACCTGGACGTTCTCGTAGCCGGGGTATTCACCGGACAGCAGCGAGCGCACGTAGTGGGAGCCGATGAACCCGGCGCCGCCCGCAACGAGGATCTTCATGCCCGCACCTGGATTCTGCTGTGGTCGCCGACCATGAGCTGATGTGTGTTGGGAACCCCCCTGGCCCGGCTGACCTCGACGTTCCGGCCGATCAGGGAGTAGGTGAGCCCCGGGACGCCTCTGATGGCGGAGTCCTCCAGAACTATGCTGTACTGCACGTCGGCGTTCTCCAGCACGCACCTCGCGCCGATCGAGGTGTAGGGGCCGATGTACGAGCTGCTGATCTTGCTGTCGGCCCCGACGACCGCGGGCCCCCGGATCACCGAGTTCTCCACCAGCGCCCCCGGCTCGATGAGGACGCGTCCTGATATCTCCGAGAACCCGTCCACGGTTCCCCGGACGTTCGGCTCGATCGCCTCCAGGACGATGCGGTTGCACTCCAGCATGTCCTGCAGGCGCCCGATGTCCTTCCAGTATCCGCTGACGAAGTGCGAGCGGACGCGGCCGCCGTTGTCCATGAGCCACTTGATCGCGTCCGTGATCTCCAGCTCGCCGCGGGCGGAGGGCGTGATCGCCCGGACCGCCTCGTGGACGGCGGGGGAGAAGGTGTAGACCCCCACGATCGCGAGGTCGCTGCGCGGGTGCTCCGGCTTCTCCTCCAGCCCGATGATCTCACCGTCCGGCCCGAGCTCCGCGACCCCGTAGAACTGCGGTTCGGCGACCCTGGTGAGCAGGATCTGGGCGTCGTTGCCGGACCCGCGGAAGGCCTCCACCAGACCGGCGATGCCGTCCACCAGGAAGTTGTCCCCCAGATACATCACGAACGGCTCGTCGCCGAGGAACTCCCGGGCGATCAGGACGCAGTGGGCGAGACCCAGGGGGGCCTCCTGGGGAATGTAGGTCACGTCGAGGCCGAACCGCGAGCCGTCCCCGACCGCCTCCCGGATCTCGTGAGCAGTGTCGCCGACGACGATGCCGACGCTGTGGATGCCCGCGTCCCGTATCGCTTCGAGCCCGTAGTAGAGCACCGGTTTGTTGGCGACGGGGACCAGCTGCTTCGCCGAGGTGTAGGTCAGCGGACGCAGCCTCGATCCCTTGCCGCCCGCCAGAACGAGCGCCTTCATGATCCTTGGGTCCTTCCGTGAGGGATTCCTGGGCGCAGGACGGTCCGCCCGTCCGGATGTCCGTGCGGTTCCGGCAGACGGCTCGACGACGCCCTGCGTTCCGTCGAAGAGCACGGGATGCGTTTCCAGAGCCGGGTTTCCCCGCCGCCGGAGAAGGTCCAGGTCCGGTGGACGACGTAGCCCAGCGGCGGGCTCACGACCACGATCAGGCCCTGCGCCACCAGGACCGGGGCGCCGGTGAGCTCGACCAGGAGCGGGACGCCGACGACGGATGTCGCCAGGAAACCCAGCCCCACCGTGTAGAACCGCAGGTAACCGATGACCCACGAGCTTCCGGAGGCCCGGAAGACCACCAGCCTGTACCAGGGATAGACGATCAACGAGGTGGCCAGGTGACCGGCCACGAGCAGGACCACGTAGGGAACCGCGCCGTCGGTGGCGAGCAGCCCCAGGCCGAGGAGGACGTGATAGATCACGGCCGTCATCGCGCCGGCCGCCAGGTATCCGGCGCGACGTCCCCCGAGCACGGGGACCGGAACCCGCCGTCCGGGACGCGCGGTCCCGTCGCGGGCTTGCTGACTTGCGGTTTCGACCATACGGCGGTCACTCCGAACGGTGGTCGGGAGACGGGAGCGGGGATCAGCCCACCCGGTGGGCCCGGACGGCGTCGATCACGTGGGTCACGCCGGCCTCGTCCAGGTCGGCGAACAGCGGCAGCCGTACCAGGCGGTCCGCGACGTCCTCGGTGACCGGGCAGCCGCCCGGCGCCACCCGCCCGTACCGCACGCCCGCGGGGGCGGTGTGCAGCGGCTGGTAGTGGAACGCCGCCTGCACCCCCCTGCCCGAAAGGTGGGCGATGAACGCCTGACGGTCGTCCAGGCCGGGCAGCAGCAGGTAGTAGAGGTGCGCGGGATGCGCGCAGCCGTCCGGGACCATCGGCTGGGAGACCCCGTTCTCCGCCGCCCAGTCCGCCAGCTCCTCGTGGTACCTCCGCCACACGGCGTGCCGCCGGGCCTGGATCTCCTCGAAGGACTCCAGCTGGGAGGTCAGCAGCGCGGCGAGGACGTCGGACGACAGATAGCTCGAACCGATGTCGACCCACCGGTACCTGTCCACCTGGCCGCGGAAGAACCGGCTGCGATCCGTCCCCTTCTCCCGGACGATCTCGGCCCGCGCGACGAGGCCGGCGTCGTTCAGGAGCAGCGCGCCGCCCTCCCCGCACTGGACGTTCTTCGTCTCGTGGAAGCTCTGCGCCGACATGCTTCCGAACGACCCGAGGGGCCGGCCCCGGTAGGACCCGCCCAGCCCGTGGGCGTTGTCCTCGATGAGAGTCAGGCCGTGGCGTTCCGCGAGTCCGCAGATGACGTCCATCGCGCAGCCGACACCCGCGTAGTGGACGGCCACCACGGCCCGCGTGCGATCGGTGATCGCGGCCTCGACCAGGCGTTCGTCGAGGTTCAGGGTGTCGGGCCTGCAGTCGACGAACACCGGTACGGCCCCGCGCAGGGCGTAGGCGTTGGCCGTCGACACGAAGGTGAACGACGGCATGATCACCTCGTCACCGGGCCGCAGGTCCAGCAGGATCGCCGACAGCTCCAGCGCGTGCGTGCAGGAGGTGGTCAGCAGCGCACGGCCCGACCCGGTCAGCTTCTCCAGGAGGTCGGCGGCCCGGCGGGTGAACGGCCCGTCTCCGGAGGTCGATCCCCCGCGTACGGCCTCCGCGAGATAGCCGAACTCGTTTTCTGAGATATGCGTCCGGTTGAAGGGGACTGTCATCACTTGGGTTGGGCTCACTGCCGCAGTGAACAACAAACCGGGCTGTCGCCACACATCACACCCCATTTCCTGGGGAAGGATCACACAGTTTTTACTTTTGCCGCTCGGTGCTCTCCAAGCCGCCTATACCGGTATCAGCGATATTCCATGGCTTTTGGGATTCCGCTTTCGTGAGGAGCCGGAAGGCCCGGGGCCGCGTCGCGGGGGCGCCGGAAGGAGCCTCCCGCGCCGCGGCCGGCCGCGGCGGGTACGGCGTCAGGTGCTTTCGAACACCACGTCGACCCAGTAGTTGGAGGCCTGGATGGTGCTCGTCGGGAAGGCGTTGGCCGGGCTGTAGGTGTACACGCCGTTGCCGCCCTCGGTGCCGTCCGCCAGCGCGGTGAGCGGGCCGTTGGTGTACGGCGCGGTGAAGTAGGGCCTGTTCAGCGAGTAGCGGCCGCCGGTGTGGTAGGAGGCGACGTAGGTGGTGCCGGCGGTGACCGGGACCGGTGCCGGGAGGTTCACCTGCTGCCAGCCGGAGGGGGTCTCGTTGGTGAAGGTCGCGCTGGAGAGCAGGGTGCCGCCGCTGGTCCACAGGCCCCCGATGTGGGTTCCGTTGTTCTGCGGCGCCTTGTAGAAGCGGATGCCGGTGATGACGCCGTTGGTGGCGGGCTTGAACTTCACCCCGACCGAGACGTCCTGGGAGTCGGGCTGGGCCGGGGTCGCCGGTGTGGCCGTGGCGTCCCACAGGCTGTTCGACGGTCTGAACACCACGTCGACCCAGTAGTTGGATGCCTGGAAGGTGCTCGTCGGGAAGGCGTTCGTCGGGCCGTAGGTGTACACCCCGTTGCCGCCCTCGGTGCCGTCCGCCAGCGCGGTGAGCAGGCCGTTGACGTACGGCGCGGTGAAGTAGGGCCTGGTCACCGAGTAACGGCCGCCGGTGTAGTAGGAGGCGACGTAGGTGGTGCCCGCGGTGACCGGGACCGGTGCGGCGAAGTTCACCTGCTGCCAGCCGGAGGCGGTCTCGTTGGTGAAGGTCGCGTTCGCGAGCAGGGTGCCGCCGCTGGTCCACAGGCTTCCGAAGTGGGTTCCGATGTTCTGCGGAGCCTTGTAGAAGCGCACGCCGGTGATGACGCCGTCCGTGGCGGGCTTGAACTTCACCCCGATCGTGACGTCCTGGGAGTCGGGCTGGGCCGGGACCGCCGGTGTGGCCTTCTTGTCCCACAGGCTGTCCGACACGGACTGGATCAGCTCGGGTGACGTGCTCGGGGCGAAGTGGATCACGGCCTCGTGGTCGAAGGTGTCCCCGCCCAGGTAGACGGCGGTGATGTGATGGTCTCCCGCCGAGAGGCCCGAGGTCGTGAACGTGGCCGGCGCCAGACCGCTGTGGTAGGCCGAGCCGATGATGGTCGGGCCGTCCTTGAAGACCACCTCGCCGGCGGGAACGACCGTGCCGCTGGTCGCCGCCACCGTGGCGGTGAAGGTGACCGGCCGGTCCACCCAGACGGGGTTGGGGGACGAGGACACGGTCGTGGTGGTCGGCGGGTCGTTCGGCACGGTGATGCGGGTGGCCGGCAGGCTGGTGGTGCCCTGGGTGCTGATCGTGCCGTTGAGGGCGAACACGCGGCCGAAGACGGCCGCGCCGCCGCTCACCGTGACCGAGTTCCGGTCCAGGAGGTTCCCCCGGAAGGTGGAGTACGTGCCCAGGGTCGTGTTGCCGCTGACCTGCCAGAAGAGGTTGTTCGCCTGTGCGCCGCGAAGGAGGCTGACGTTGCTGACGTTCGCCGTGGTGAGACTGGACGCCTGGAAGATGAAGACGGCGTCCGGGTCACCCTGCGCGTCGAGGGTGAGCGTGCCGTTGATCGCGAAGGTCCCGTCGGTGGAGTTGTAGACGCCCGGGTTCACGGTCGTCCCGCCCAGCTGCGGGGCCAGGGTGGCGTCGGGCGTCCGCGCGGCCGCGTTGTTGTAGGCGGCGATCAGATCGGCCTTGGCCTGCGCCGCGACGGCGTCGGCGCCGTGGACGGTGCCTGACACGGTGCCCGGGGGGAAGCCGACCACCGACGAACCCGGGCTCACCCCGAGGTCCCCGGTGATCGAGGTGAGGTTGGTGTTGACGACCGCGGTTCCGGCCAGCGCCGCGAAGGGCATGGCGCTGCCGATGCTCAGGGGCGGTGTCGCCGCCGCGTCGCACTGCGTCCCGGCGACCGCGCCCAGCACGAGAGCGGCGGTGACGGACGTCCTCAGCCAGGCACGGGGACCGTTCCGCGGCAGGACCCTCGACCGGCCGGCTCTCCCCCCGGGCGCGGTGGCGACCCGCCGCGCGGGCCGCGCGGCGCGGCCGGCCGTCCGGCCTGGGCGCGCCGGAAACCATCGGCGGGTCCTCCCGCGCCTCGGCTCCTGTGACACAGGGGTCATCTCGGTCCGCGGGCCGACGGCATCGCGATAGGGATCGGACATACGACACAACTCCTCGCTGGCTTCGTGCCGGGTCAGGCGTCCGGTGTGCCCCGTGGCCTGAGACCGGTTGTGAGATCTCGCGGCGCCCGCCCGGCTCGTGTGTCGCTCGCCGTGTCCGCGGTCCGGTGCGCCCACGGCAGGCGGTGCGGGAGAACGCGCGGATACGCCGTGCCGGCGGAGGGCGCCGCGCCGTACGCTGACGACTGTGCCTCGGTGCGGGTGCGTCCGGCTCTTCGGAAAAGCACAAAAGACGTCTTTTAGCGCGTCGATGAAATATAATTTACTCACTCGCCATTTCGCCCATTATTTGACTTATGCGTTATGAGTGGTGGTCTTTCCGTCGCGTCTCCGGCGCCGTGACGACCCCGCCTGGGAACGACACGCCCGGTCCGCGGCCGAAACAGCATCGCAAGCGCACCGGACTCTTACAGTCGGGGGTATATCGCTCTAAGTGACGGGGGTGCGGATATGGGGGAGAAGCTGGTCGTTGTCGGCCAGGGATACGTAGGGCTGCCGCTGGCGATGCGGGCCGTCGAAGCGGGGTTCGACGTGGTGGGCGTCGACGTCGACGAATGGCGGGTCAAGCGACTGAACGCCGCCGAGTCGTACGTCGAGGACGTCAGTGAGGAGACGCTGTCGGCGGCCCATCGCTCAGGCCGCTACCTCGCCAGCACGGACTACGCCGACGCCGAGGGCTTCGACGTCTGTGTGATCACCGTGCCGACGCCTCTGCGCGAGGGCGTCCCCGACCTCAGGCACATCGGTTCGGCCGGTGAGTCGATCGCCCCGCTCCTGCGGCCCGGCGCCACGGTGATCCTGGAGTCCACCACCTACCCCGGGACCACGGAGGAGTACCTGAGGCCGCTGCTGGAGGAGGGGTCGGGACTGTGCACGCCGGAGGACTTCTTCCTCGGCTACAGCCCCGAGCGCATCGATCCCGGCAACCCGCACTGGCACCTGGAGAACACCCCGAAGGTCGTGTCCGGAATCGACCAGGCGTCCCTGCGGAAGGTCGCCGAGTTCTACGGGCGCATCGTGCGGGACGTCGTCTGCGTCTCCTCGCTCCAGGTGGCCGAGCTGTGCAAGCTCCTGGAGAACACCTTCAGGCACGTCAACATCGCCCTGGTGAACGAGCTCTCCATCTTCGCGCAGCAACTCGGGATCGACGTCTGGGAAGCCATCGACGCCGCCTCCACCAAGCCGTTCGGCTACCTGCGCTTCACCCCCGGTCCCGGCGTCGGCGGGCACTGCCTGCCGATCGACCCCTCCTATCTGTCGTGGAAGGTCAAGCGCGCCCTGGGGCACAACTTCCGTTTCGTGGAGCTGGCCAACGACATCAACGACCACATGCCCGACCATGTCGTGCACCGGCTCATCCTCGCGCTGAACCGGCAGGGCCGGCCGCTGCGGGACAGCCGGGTGCTCCTGCTCGGCCTGGCCTACAAGGCCAACGCCGGGGACTGCCGCGAGTCGCCCGCGATCGAGGTGGCCAGGTCCCTGGTCAAGCTGGGCGCGGACGTGCGGGCCGCCGACCCCCACGTGGACGCCCACCTCGCGCCACCCGGGATCGAACTGGTCGAGGCGACCGAACGGGAGCTGTCGGAGGCGGACGCGGTGGTCGTCCTCACCGACCACGACCGCTTCGACTACGAGCAGGTCCAGCGGGTGAGCCCGTTCGTCTTCGACACGCGCCGCCGCTGCCGGGGACCGAACGTCGAGCACCTCTGAGCCGTCCCGGCCGTCCCCCCGTACGGCCGGCGCGGGCGCGGGCGGCCCGGCTCCGCCGTCTCGCGCGGCCGGCCGTACGGCGGGCCGCCGCGCGGTCCGCCACGCGCGCATGACGCGGACGATCAGAGTCTCGCGCGGCCGGTCGTGCGGTCCGCTACGCGCGCATGACGCGGGCGATCAGCTCCTCGACCTGGGTGTTGAGCCGGGAGCCGCGGGGCCACCCGGCGTAGTGGGTGAGGAAGATGACGATCTCGCGGAGCTCGTCCGGGGTGAGCTCGCCGGTCCGCAGCGCCGCGTCGAGCTGGATCTCCACCAGGTCGTCCATGCCCTGGCCGACGAGGAGGCCGAGCAGGAGGAGCCTGCGGTCGCGCATGCTCAGCCCCTCCCGGGACCACACCTCGCCGAACAGGTGCTCCACGGTCATGCCGAAGAAGTCGCCGGCGCCCTCGCCCCGCCCCACGCCGGCCGCCGCGGAACCGTCTCCGGCGTCGTCCCCGCCGTGGACCCGTCTCATGATCTCCAATCCGCGCGCCTGGCGGTCGCGGGTGCTGTCGTCCGAACGCTGGTTCATGGGAACTCCAGGTCCGTCGCCGGCCGGTCGGCCGGGGACGAGCACGATGGGTGGCGTCTCACCCCGTCCATCGTTGGTCATTTCCCGCTCCGGGAAAAGCCACAGCCGACCTTCGGCCCGGATATTTATCACTATGTCGTGTGAATAGGCGGCGGACGTTACACGACGGTCGGGTGCCGGCGGGGGAGGAACGGGAAGGGCCGGGAGCCCCCGAGGGGACTCCCGGCCCTGTTGTCGGTGCCGGAGGCGGGAGCCTCCGGCCGGACCGGGGAGCCGGCGGACCGGCTCCCCGGTGGGAGATCTGTCAGCCGAACTCGCCGTCCTTGACCCCGCCGACGAAGGCGTCCCACTCGCCCTGGGTGAAGGCCAGGGCCGGGCCGTCCGGATCCTTGGAGTCACGGACGAGGTAGAGCTCGTCCGCCTGGGCCTTGTGGGCCGCCACAGCCGGGTCACCGGGCACGATCGCCACTTCGACGCAGTTCCCTCCGGTACTGCGGCTGCTCTTGCGCCACGCGACGCTGGACAGATCCATGGTGGACCTCTGCACTCTTTCTTCCTATCGCTGGTTGGAACATTTCTTCGCCAGCTCCGCGATGAAGGCGGCCGAGGCGTCCGCCCTGAGAGCCATCGCGGTGAGGCTCCCGAACATGAGCGTGTACCGGCGCACCTCGTCCGGATCCTCCAGGACGAGCCCGCTCGCCGCCTGCTCCAGATAGACCAGGTCGAGATCGCCGGGCTCGGGAAAGCCCAGCAGGCAGAACGGGCCGTCCATCGCGGCGTGCGCCCCCGCGGAGAACGGGATGACCCGGATCTCCACGTTGGGCAGCTTGCCGAGATCGACGAGGTGCTCCAGTTGCTCGCGCATCACCTTCGGCCCGCCGACCTGGCGGCGGAGCACCGCCTCGTCGAGCACGGAGACGAGCTGGATCGGCTCGCCGGGGCCGTGCAGCAACTGCTGGCGTGAGATGCGTACGGTGACCTTCTCATCGACTTCAGGAGGGGCGTGGGTCACGGTGGTCACCTCGATGACGGCACGCGCGTAGGCCTCGGTCTGCATCAGGCCGGGGACGACCAGTGGCTCGTAGGAGCGCACCACCGACGCCTCCGCCTCCAGCCCGATGTACGAGTCGAAGCCGGGTTTCAGAGTCTGCCGGTGGCGATGCCACCAGCCACGCTGCCGGGCCTCCCTGGCCATCTGCACCAGGGTCTCCCGGGCCGCGCCCGTCACGCCGTACACATCGGTGAGGGCCGCCACGTCGGAGGGTTTGGGACGGGTGAGACCCGTCTCGTATCTCCAGACGGTGGTGTCGGTGGAGCCGATCCGCTCCGCCACCTCCGCCCGTGACAGCCCGCTGTCCTCCCTCAACCGCGTCAACTCGGCCATGAGACGGCGATGCCGAGCTGTCGGACTGCGCCGGGTAGCCATGCACGTATCTCCGTCCTTGGACAAGAAAACTGTGGAATTTCAATATGAGCTATTGAAGTCCCTGGTAGAACAGTTCACCGTGAGTGAGTGTGCCATCTCAGAGCGCGACGCGCATGGGAATGTGCGGGTCCGGGGAGCGAGGCCGATCATGACAACGCGGCAGCAGACGGTTCAACCTCGATTAACACTCACCCTGCGGGGCGTCCCGGAATCGGTGTCGGTGGCCCGGCGCCGGGTCCGGGAGCTCCTGGGGGAGTGCCACCCCGCGTACGAGGACGTCGTCCTCCTCGTCAGCGAGGTGGTCACCAACTCGGTCGTGCACTCCGGGTCGGGCGGCGGCGGCGCGGTCACGATGACCACGGAGCTCGGGGCCGGGGTCGTCCGCGTCGAGGTCTCCGACGCCGGCTCGGGCGCCTCGGCGCCGCACGTGCGCAACGACCCCGACGCGGAGAGCGGCCGCGGGATGTTCCTGGTCGACCTGCTCGCCGGCCGCTGGGGCGTCGACGACGGCTGCCACGGCGACCCCCGTACCCTCTGGTTCGAGGTCGACTTCTGACGACGGCCACGGTTCCGCGACCGGCTCGTGCCCCGGCCCTCCCGGCCGGCGCCGGGCGGATCTGGACCGCTCCCCCCCGGGCCGGGTACGCCGGAGCCGAAATGCGGGTCATCACCGGTCAACGGCTCCGCCCGTCTCCCGGCGCGGACGCGCGGCGGCCGCTTGGATCGGTGCCCGGAGGACACCGATGAGACGCCGGCCGACCGTGGCGCGCACACTCCTGGCCCTGACGTGCCTGGGCGGGGCCGCCCTTCGCGCCCCGGCCCTCCATGCCCTGGCCCTCCCCGGCCCGGCGCTCCGTGACCCTGCCCTTCATGCCCCGGTCCTTCATGTCCCGGCCCTCCCCGGCCCGGCGCTCCGTGTCCCGGTCCTTCACGCCCCGGCATCCCGCGCCCCGGCTCCCCGGGCCCTGGCATCCCGCGCCCCGGCTCCCCGGGCCCCGGTCTCCCGCGCCTCGCTCCCCGGCTCCCCGGCGGGCGGCTCCGGATACCACTCCTACGCCGAGACGGTGGCGGAGGCGGGCCGGATCGTCGCGGCGCACCCCGGCATCGCCCGCAGCGCCGTCTACGGCACCTCCTACGAGGGCCGCGACCTGATCGTCGTCAAGATCAGTGACAACGTCGCCGTGGACGAGGACGAGCCCGAGGTCCTGTTCACCCACCACCAGCACGCCCGGGAGCACCTCACCGTCGAGATGGCGCTCCACCTCCTCCACCTGCTCACCGAGGGTTACGGCCGGGACGAGCGGATCACCGGACTGGTCGACGGGCACGAGATCTGGATCA
The DNA here is from genome assembly GCF_050942225.1 of Streptosporangium sandarakinum. NCBI lineage: Bacteria > Bacillati > Actinomycetota > Actinomycetes > Streptosporangiales > Streptosporangiaceae > Streptosporangium > Streptosporangium sandarakinum. Next base: position 5,622,185 of record NZ_CP192034.1, on the reverse strand, counting down.
TGCCGGACCTCAACCCCGACGGCGGCGAGTACGACCTCGCGGGCGGCTCCCGCCGCGGCTGGCGCAAGAACCGCCAGCCCGCACCGGGCTCCTCCGCCGTGGGCACCGACCTGAACCGCAACTGGCCCTACCGGTGGGGCTGCTGTGGCGGCTCCTCGGGCTCGCCCGCCGCCCAGACCTACCGGGGCCCGGCGAGCGAGTCGGCCCCCGAGGTCAGGGCGGTCGCCGACTGGGTGCGCGGCCGCGTGGTGGACGGCGTCCAGCAGATCAGGGCGCACATCGACTGGCACTCCTACGGCGAGATGATCATGTGGCCGTACGGCCACACCCGCGCCGACACCGCTCCGGGCCTGACCCGGGACGACCGCGCGGCGTACGCCGCGCTCGGCCGGAGCATGGCCGCCGTCAACGGCTACACCCCCCGCCAGGCCGGGGACCGCTACGTCATGGACGGCACGCTCGGCGACTGGATGTGGGGCACCTTCAAGATCTTCAGCTACACCTTCGAGATGTACCCGGCCCGCGGCGCCCCCGGCTTCTACCCGCCCGGCCGGCGGATCGCCGCGCAGACCGCCCGCAACCGGGAGGCCGTGCTCCGCTTCCTGGAGTACTCCGGCTGCGTCTACCGGATCATCGGCCGGGCGGCGCGGTACTGCGGCGCGGGGGAGGGCCCGGCCGCCGCCCCGGGCCGGCGCCCCGCTCCCGCCTGACGTCCCCGGCCGGCCTCCCGCCGGCCGGCGGCGCCCCGGCGCTCAGGCGCGGCAGACCAGCTCGCCGTGGAGCAGCGACAGCCAGCCGTCCTCGTCGCCCGCCCACCTCAGCCAGCCCTCGGACAGGCGGCGCAGGTCGTCCTCGGTGGCGGCTCCCGAGGACAGGGCATGACGGGCCATGTCCGAACGCAGCACCCGCTCGGCCCACATCCCGCCCCACCAGGCGCGGTCCTCGGGCGTGGCGAAGCACCAGGTCGAGGAGGTGGCGGTGATGTCGGTGAAACCGGCCGCGCGCGCCCACGACAGCAGCCGCCGCCCCGCGTCCGGCTCGCCGCCGCACGCCCTGGCCACCCGCCGGTAGAGGTCCATCCACTCGTCCAGCTCAGGCAGCCGGGGGAACCAGGCGAACGCGGCGTAGTCACTGTCGCGCACCGCCACGATCCCGCCCGGCCGGCACACCCTGCGCATCTCCCGCAGCGCCCGTACGGGGTCGCCGACGTGCTGCAGGACCTGATGGGCGTGGACGACGTCGAAGGTGTCGTCGGGGAAGTCCAGCGCGTGCACGTCGGAGACGGCGAACTCGACACCGGAGGCGCCCCGCCGCCCGGCCTCCGCGCGGCCCAGCGCCAGCGCCTCCGCGGTGACCTCCACCGCGGTGGTCGTCCCCGGCGCGACCCGCCCGGCCAGGTCCACGGTGATGGTCCCGGGGCCGCAGCCGACGTCCAGCAGGGACATCCCCGGCCTCAGGTGCGGCAGGAGATGGGCGGCGGAGTTCTCCGCGGTCCGCCACCTGTGGGACCGCAGCACGGACTCGTGATGGCCGTGGGTATACACCGCGTGCTCAGCTGTCATGGGGAGATCACTTCCTCGGTCGGCCGGGTGCCGGACGGATCGACCGTAACAGCAATCTCATATACCAAGAGAAAACGTCTCGAATGGTGAAACCCATGACCGGTCCGCGCGGGCCCGCGGGCCGCGCCGTGCGGACCGTGAGAGGCCGCGCCGCAGCTCACGGCCTCCCACGTGCCCCGGCACGCCTGACGGCCGCCGGGCGCGCGACGGCCCGGCCGTTCCCCGGAGCTCCCGGAGTGCGGCGCGGGCCGTCGTGCCCCTCGCAAAGGGGATGCCGCGCTTCCGATGGGGAGAACCCCCCGGAACGGCAAATTCAAAGGCGGAAGTTCACGTCCGGCACGATCTCCACCACGTCCATCTGGGCCTTCTGCAACCTGCCGGAGTGGTCCCAGTTCATCGCCTGCCAGCGGGTGAACTGGTCCAGCACCCACATCCCCGACTGGCGGCTGCCGTTGCCGGACCTGCCGTTCCCGCCGAAGGGCAGGTGCGCCTCGGCCCCGGAGGTGGAGTTGTTCACGCTGACCATGCCCGCCCCGATGCCCTCGCGGAACCGGAAGGCCGTCGCGGGGTCGGTGGTGTAGACGGAGGAGGAGAGCCCGTACCCGGGACGGTTGGCCAGCTCCAGCGCCTCCTCCAGGGTCGAGAAGGAGGTCACGCCGATGATCGGGCCGAAGGTCTCCTCCAGGAACAGCCGATCGCCGGGGCGCACGCCGTCCACGATCACCGGGTGGTAGTACAGGCCGCCCTCACCGGTGAAGTCCCCGCGCGGGTTGCCGGCGGTGATCCGCCCGGTCGGGCCGGAGACGACCCTGTGGTGCGGCTGGATCCAGCCGAGATACTCCTCGTAGCGGGAGGCGAACCTGTGGTCGAGGAGCGGCCCGCACAGCACGTCGCCCGCCGGGTCGCCGATCCCGGCGGCGGCCAGCGCGCGCGTGAGGCGGCCGAGGAACTCGTCGTGGACGCTCTCGTGCACGATGGCCGTGCCCAGGGAGGTGCAGCGCTGCCCGGCCGTGCCGAACCCGGAGAACAGCGCCCCCTCCACCGCCAGGTCGAGGTCGGCGTCGGCCGCCACCACCATCGGGTTCTTGCCGCCGAGTTCGAGGCAGGGCGACTGCAGGTGGCGTCCGCACAGCTCGCCGATCCTCCGGCCCACCTCGGTGGAGCCGGTGAACCCGACCTTGTGCACCGTGCCCTCGTCCAGCGCCGCCTCAAGGCCCTCGAACGTCGCGGCGCCGTCGGCGAACACCAGGTTCAGCACGCCGTCGGGCAGCCCCGAGGCGGCGAACAGCCGGTACAGCGCCTCGGCGGACGCCGCGGCGTACTCGGCCGGCTTCCACACGACCGCGTTCCCGGCCAGCAGCGCGGGCACCAGATACCACGACGGCACCGCGACCGGGAAGTTGCCCGCCGTGATCACCGCGGCCACCCCGACCGGGACCCGGAAGGTGAACAGGTTCTTGTCCGGCATCTCCGAGGGCACCGTCTGCCCGTAGAGGCGCCGCCCCTCGCCGAGGAAGAAGTCGCAGGTGTCGACGATCTCGCGGACCTCGCCCAGCGCCTCGGCGTACGGCTTGCCGATCTCGCGCGTCACCAGCCGGGCCAGGGACTCGGCGTTGGCCTCCACCAGCCGCCCGATCGACGCGATCACCCGCCCCCGGACGGGCGCGGGGACGCGCGCCCACTCCCGCTGCGCCGCGGCCGCCGTACGGCAGGCGGAGGAGAACGTCTCCGCGTCGGCCAGCCGGACCCGCGCGACCACCTCGTCGACGCGGGAGGGGTTGATCGAGTCGTAGTCCGTGCCGCCCGCCGCCTGCTTGCCACCGATCACGGAGCTGATCTCGCCGGTCACCGTCGACCTCCTCGTGTGGGTTCTCTGACGGCATTGTCCCCGCAGCGGGCCGCGCCGTCACACCCCGGCGGGCACGCGGTGCCGGGGGGTGGGCGGAGCGGGGGCCGCCGGTCAGGCCATCCGGAAGTCGGCGAAGTCGAAGCCGGGGGAGACCACGCAGCTCACCAGGGCCCCCTCCTCCCCGGCGGGCCGGGCCGCCTGCCAGGTGCCGCCGGGGACCACCGCCTGGGGGACCTCCCCCTCCTCCACCCGCGGCCCGAGGACGACGGTCCGGGCCGGCTGCCCCTCGTGGCCGCCGAGGACGAGGAGCAGAGGACCGCCCCGGTGCCACAGCCACACCTCGTCGGAGCGGACCACGTGCGGGCGCGACTCCTCACCCGGCTCCAGCAGGAAGTAGATCCCGGTGGCCGTGGCCCGGGGCCCGCCGTACCCGGGCGGGGTGACGTCGAGGGAGGCCCGCCAGGTCTCCCGGTACCACCCGCCCTCCGGGTGCGGCAGCAGCCCGAGCGTCTCGGCGAGCGGCGGGCGGGCGGGAACGGTCATCAGGCACCTCCGGCGCGGGGCGGGTCCCGGCCGCTTCGCGGCGCGGGCGCCGGACAGTCTGCCATCCCGGCGGCGCGCGGCGCGGGACGGGGCGGGGAAAGCGGCGAGGGGGACATCCCGTGGGAAGGGACGCGCGGGTGAAGGGACGCCGTTCCGGAGTGGGGATTTGTCGGTGGGGCTGGCTAGCGTTCGGGACGTGACCGAACGGTGGAACCGAGACCAGGTGCTGGCCCTCGCGCCCGACGCGTCGTCCCAGAAGGCGGCCCAGGGGGTCTCCTCACCCGGCAAGTGGTCGGGCGCCGGGGCCACGGCGGACGCGCTGTGGGGAGAGTGCAGGGGCAGCGGTTCCAAGCCCTACCTGGCGTGCGTGGACCTGTCCGAGCCCGCCTACCGCTGTAGCTGCCCGAGCCGGAAGTTCCCCTGCAAGCACGCCCTCGGCCTGCTCCTGCTGTGGTCGGCCGGCGGCGTCCCGGACGCCGCCGAGCCCGCCGACTGGGCCGCGGAGTGGCTCGACCGGCGGCGCGACCGCGCGGCCAGGACGGCGGTCCGGGCGTCCGCCCCGGCGGGCGGCGGCGAGGCGGTGACGGGCGGCGGTGCGGCGGGCGGCGAGGCCGGCGCGGGCCGGGCGGGAGGCACGGCCGTGGCGGCCGGGCCGGGCCCCGCCGACGCCCGGCGGGCCGCGCAGCGCGAGCGGCGCGTGACGGCGGGCCTGGCGGAGCTGGAACGCTGGCTCGCCGACCAGGTCAGGCAGGGTCTCGCCACCTCCCGGCGGCACGACCAGTGGGACGACCTCGCCAAACGCCTCGTCGACGCCCAGGCCCCGGCCGTCGCCGGAGCCGTCTCCCGCCTGGGCGCGGTGCTGACCGGCGACGACTGGCCCGCCCGCCTCCTCGGCGAGTACGCCCTGCTGCACCTGCTGGCCGTGGCCCACCGGCGCCTCACCCCGGCCGCCGGTCCGGCGGACCCGGCTATCGGTTCGGCGGACGCGACCGTCGGTTCGGTGGACCCGGCCGTCGGCCCGGCGGGCACGGCCGTCGGTTCGGCGGACGCGGGGGCGGGCTCGACGCCGCGCTGCTGCGGACGGTCCGCGAGCGGGTCGGCTTCCCCGTCGCCAAGGAGGAGGTCCTGGCCGGCGAGCCGGTCCGCGACCGATGGGACGTCCTCGGGCGCCGCGACACCGAGCACGACCGGATCACCGCCCGCCGGGTCTGGCTGCGCGGCCGGTCCACCGGCCGGGCCGCGCTCGTCCTGTCGTTCGCCCCGGCCGGCCAGGCCCTCGACGCCTCCCTCGTCACCGGCACGACCCTGGACGCCGACCTGGCGTTCTACCCCGGCTCGTGCCCGCTGCGCGCCCTGGTCGCCGCCCGCCACGACCATGCCCCCGGTGTCTCCGCCGGCCCCCCGCCGGGCTCCACGGTGGACGGGGCGCTGGACGAGGTGGCCCGCGCCCTCGCCGCGGACCCCTGGACCGACTCCTGGCCCGTGGTGCTCGACGCGGTGGTCCCCGCCGGGAGCGGCCTGCGGGCGCTGACCGGCCCGGACGGCGCGCTGGCGTTGCACCCCGCCTGCGGCACGCCCTGGCGGCTGATCGCCGCCTCCGGCGGCCACCCGCTGACCGTCGCCGCCGAATGGACCCCGGAGGGACTGCGCCCCCTCACCGCCTGGGACGAGGAAGGACGGGTGATCGTCCTGTGACCGCCCGTCCTGTTCGTTTTGTCTGTTATGTCCGTTCCGCCCGTCCCGGCTCGCGGGCCGGGACGATCCCCGGGAGGTCCTGGTGAACGCCCCGCCCGAATGGGAGGAGCTGGTCTCCACCGCGCTGGTCGGCACCGACCGCCGTCCCCTGGCCGGTACGGCGGCCCCGGAGGCCGAACTGCTCGAACGCGCCGCCGTGCAGACCGTGCGGATGCGGGCGGGCCGCCGCCCCCTGGCCGCCGAGCCGGTGGCCGCCGCCCCGCCCGAGGACCGGCCGGTGGTCTCCCGCCCGGCGGCCGACCGGCTCGCCCGGATCCTCGGCGGCGAGCAGCCGAGGCTGCTTCCCGAGTGGCTGCGCGTCGCGGCCGGGCACGGCCGCCGCGTCCCGCCGCACCTGCTGCCCGAACTCCTCGACCAGGCCGCCCGCGACCGGTCGATCCGGCCCCATCTCGGCGTCCTCGCCGGAAACCGGGGCCGGTGGCTGGCCGGTCTCAACCCCGCCTGGGGCTTCCTGCTGAATGAGCCCACCGCCCCCGTCCCCACCGCCCCGGCCGGGGCCGGCGCCGTCCCCGGCGACTCCGGCGGCGCGCCGGACGTCTGGGAGCTGGGCGCCCCCGGCGACCGCCGCGCCTTCCTGGCCGCGCTGCGGGCGGCCGACCCGGCGGCGGCCAGGAGCCTGCTCGCCCGGGGGTGGGCGAAGGAGACCCCCGACGACCGCGCGGCGTTCCTGGAGATCCTCGCCGACCGGCTCTCGCCGGACGACGAGCCTTTCCTGGAGGCCGCCCTCGACGACCGACGCCGGGAGGTCCGCCAGCTGGCCGCCGACCTGCTCACCCGGCTGCCCGGCTCGCGGCTGGCCGCGCGGATGGCCGAGCGGGTCACGGGGTGGTTCGCCGTCGAGGACGGCCGGATCCGCGTCACCCCGCCCACCGCCTGCGACGCCGCGATGGAACGCGACGGCATCCGCGCCAGGCCGCCGCACGGCACCGGCGAGCGGAGCTGGTGGCTCCAGCAGGCGGTGGCGCGCACCCCGCTCGGGGTGTGGCCGCGGCTGCTCGGCCGCCCGCCCGGCGAGCTCGTCCGCATGAGGATCACCGACTGGGGGCGCGAGGTCATGGCGGGATGGGTGCGGGCCGCCGTCCTGCAGGGCGACCCCGAGTGGGCGCGGGAGCTGTTCGCCCACGACCCGCTCGCCGACCTGCTGGCCGTACTGCCCGCCGCCGAGCGGGAGCGCGTCGCCGCCGGCTTCGTCCGGCGGCACGGCCTCGACGGTCAGCTGATCATGGTCCTCGGGGGCGCCGCCGCGCCCTGGGGGCCCGAGCTGGCGTCCGCCGTGCTGGAGAAGATCATCGAGGTCTCCGGCACGCAGCCCTGGAACCTCGGCGAGCTGACCAGGCTCGCCGGCGAGCGCGTCGACCCAGCCCTGTACGGCGAGGCCGAGCGGCTCTCGCCCGAACCGCCCGTCCAGGAGGTCGCCGCCCTCCTGCGTTTCCGCTACGACATGGTGAAGGAGCTTTCTTGACAACGGTTCTGCGGGCCCACGCCGAAGACCAGTTCGCGGACGAGCTGGAGATCCTCGCGAAGGACGACGACCGGCCCCGGCCGCCGGGCTGGAAGCTGTCGCCGTGGGCGGTGACGACGTACGTCATGGGCGACGGCGAGGCGATCACCCCCAAGTACATCGGCCCCCGGCGCATCGTGGAGGTCGCCGTGGCCACCCTCGCCACCGACCGCGCGCTGCTGCTGCTCGGCGTGCCCGGCACCGCCAAGACCTGGCTGTCGGAGCACCTGGCCGCCGCGATCAGCGGCGACTCGACGCTCCTGGTGCAGGGCACGGCCGGCACCGCCGAGGAGGCCGTCCGCTACGGCTGGAACTACGCCCGGCTGCTCGCCGAGGGGCCGTCCCGCGAGGCGATCACCCCGAGCCCGGTGATGCGCGCGATGGCCGAGGGCCGGATCGCCCGGGTGGAGGAGCTGACCCGCATGCCCTCCGACGTCCAGGACGCGCTGATCACCGTGCTGTCGGAGAAGACGCTGCCGATCCCCGAGCTCAACGAGGAGGTGCAGGCCGCACGCGGTTTCAACGTCATCGCCACCGCCAACGACCGCGACCGGGGCGTCAACGAGCTGTCCAGCGCGCTGCGCCGCAGGTTCAACACCGTCGTGCTGCCGGTCCCGGCCACCGCCGAGGAGGAGGTGGACATCGTCTCGCGCCGCGTCGAGCAGCTCGGCCGCTCCCTGGAGCTGCCCGAGACCCTGACCGGCCTCGCCGAGATCCGGCGCGTCGTCACGGTCTTCCGCGAGCTGCGCGCCGGCGTCACCGAGGACGGCCGCACCAAGGTCAAGTCGCCCAGCGGCACGCTCAGCACCGCCGAGGCGATCTCCGTCCTCACCAACGGCATCGCCCTGGCCGCGCACTTCGGCGACGGGGTGCTGCGCCCCTCCGACGTCGCCGCCGGGATCGTCGGCGCCGTCGTCCAGGACCCGGTCTCCGACCGCGTCGTCTGGCGCGAATACCTCGAGACCGTCGTCCGCGAGCGCGAGGACTGGCGCGACTTCTACCGGGCCTGCCGCGATGCGGACTGAGACGGCGCCCCCCGCCGGGGCCGGGGGCGGCCGATGAGCGTTTCGGTGCTGGGGATCCGGCATCACGGGCCGGGGTCCGCACGATCCCTGAGAGACGAGCTCGAACGCCTCAAGCCGGACATCGTGCTCATCGAGGGGCCGCCCGAGGCGGACGCGCTGGCCGGGCTGGCCGCCGACCCGGACCTCCGGCCCCCGGTCGCGCTGCTGGCCCACGTGCCCGGAGAGCCGGCCAGGGCGGCGTTCTGGCCGTTCGCGGAGTTCTCCCCCGAGTGGCAGGCGATCCGGCACGCCGTGCGGACGGGCGTCCCGGTCCGCTTCTGCGACCTGCCCGCCGCCCACGGCCTCGCCCTCGACCGGGGCGGCTCACCGGACGGCCCCGCCGACGGAGACCCCGGCGAGGGCGGGCCCGGAGCGGTCGCGCCGGCCGTACCGGTCGACCCGATCGCGGCCCTCGCCCGCGCCGCCGGATACGACGATCCGGAACGCTGGTGGGAGGACGCGGTCGAGCACCGGGGCGACACGCCGTTCGAGGTGATCGCCGAGGCGATGGCGGCGGTCCGCGACGGGCACGTCCCCGATGCCCGTGAGGCCCGCCGCGAGGCGTACATGCGGCGCACGATCCGCAGGGCCGTCAAGGAGGGGTTCGAGCGGATCGCCGTCGTCTGCGGCGCCTGGCACGTCCCCGCCCTGACCGGCGTCCCCGGCGGGGGCGGCGCCTGGAGCGCCGGGCTGCCCCCGGTCAAGGCCGACGACGCGCTGCTGCGGGGGCTGCCCAAGGTCAAGGCCGAGATCACCTGGGTGCCATGGACGTACGGCAGGCTGGCCTCCTGGAGCGGCTACGGCGCCGGGGTGACGTCACCGGGCTGGTACCACCACCTGTTCGCCTCCGCCGACCGCCCGGTGGAGCGGTGGCTGGCCGCCGCCGCGGGCGTGCTGCGCGACGAGGGCCTGCCGGTCTCCTCGGCGCACGTCATCGAGGCGGTACGGCTGGCCGGGAGCCTGGCCGTGCTGCGCGGCCGGCCCCTGGCCGGGCTCGCGGAGGTCACCGAGGCGGCCCGGGCCGTGCTGTGCGAGGGCGACGACCTGCCGGTGGAGCTGATCCGGCGGCGCATGGTCGTGGGGGAGCGGCTCGGCCACGTCCCCGACTCGACGCCGATGGTGCCGCTCCAGCGCCACCTGCGCGAGGAGCAGCGGCGGCTCCGGCTCAAGCCGGAGGCCCTGGACCGCGAGCTGGACCTCGACCTGCGCAAACCCCTCGACCTCGACCGCAGCGGGCTGCTGCACCGGCTGCGGCTGCTCGGCGTCGACTGGGGCGTCCCGGCGCGCAGCCGCGGCAAGGGCACCTTCCGCGAGTCGTGGACGCTCGCCTGGCGGCCGGAGTTCGACGTCGACCTGATCGAGGCGGGCGCCTGGGGCACCACCGTCCCGGCCGCGGCCTCCGCGCGGGCCCGCGACCTGGCGGACGGCGGGCCGGGGTCCGGCCGGGGGTCGCTGGCCGACCTCACCGGGCTCGTCGAGCGGTGCCTGCTGGCCGACCTGCCGGACGCGCTGCCGTACGTCCTCGACGCGCTGGCGGCGCGGGCGGCGCTCGACAACGACGCCACGCACCTGATGGCCGCGCTCCCGGCGATGGTGCGCGCCCGGCGCTACGGCGACGTGCGCGGCACGCCCGCCGAGGGCCTGACCGCGATCGTCGACGCCCTGCTCACCCGGATCTGCGTCGGGCTGGGCGCGGCGGTCACCGGCCTGGACGACGACGCCGCCCGTGACCTGCTGCGCCACATCGACGAGGTGCACGCGGCCGTCGCCCTCCTCGACGACGGCCCCGCCGGCGGCGTCTCCGGTGACGAGACGCCGCGCGGCCGGTGGACGGCCGCGCTGCGCGGCCTGTCCGGCCGTTCCGGCCTGCACGGGCTGATCGAGGGACGGCTCACCAGGATCCTGCTGGACGCCGGCGACCTCGACGACGCGGAGGCGGGCCGGCGGATGGCGCTGTCCATGTCGGCGGGGCACCCGCCGGCCCGCGCGGCGGCCTGGATCGAGGGCTTCCTGTCCGGCGGCGGCCTGCTGCTCGTCCACGACGCCCGGTTGCTCGGGCTGGTCGACGGGTGGCTGGCCGGCCTCGCCCCGGAGACGTTCGTGGACGTGCTGCCGCTGCTGCGCAGGACGTTCGGCGCTTTCGCCGCGCCGGAGCGGCGCTCGATCGGCTCACGCGTCCGAGCGCTCGGCACCCGGGAGACCGCCGCCGCGGCGGCCGAGGAGATCGACGAGGCACGCGCGGCCGCCGCGGTGCGGACCGTGCTGGCGCTGCTGGGAAGGACGGAGACCCCATGACCGCCCGCGGAGACGTCGATCCGGCGGCCGACGAGAGGCTGCGCCGCTGGCGGCTCGTGCTCGGCGGGGACGCCGACGGCACCGGGTGCGCGCTGTCCGGCGCCGACGCCCGGATGGACGGCGCCCTGGCCGCTCTTTACAACCGCGACGGCGGCGAGGGCCAGGGGGAGCGGAGCGGAGGCCTGGGCGCCTCGGCGCCCAAGGTGGCGCGCTGGCTGGGCGACATCCGCTCCTACTTCCCCTCGACCGTCGTCCAGGTCATGCAGAAGGACGCCGTCGAGCGGCTGAACCTCACCCGGCTGCTGCTGGAGCCGGAGATGCTGGAGGCCGTCGAGCCGGACGTGCACCTGGTCGGCACCCTCCTGTTGCTGAACCGGGTGATGCCGGAGCGGGCGCGCGAGTCGGCCCGGGCGGTGGTCCGCAAGGTCGTCGCGGAGCTGGAACGGCGGCTCACCCAGAAGACCAGGGCGGCCGTCACCGGAGCGCTGGACCGCTCGGCGCGGACCCACCGCCCCAGGCGGGTCGCCGACATCGACTGGGACCGTACGATCCGGGCGAACCTCAAGAACTACCTGCCCGAGCGCGGCACCGTGGTGCCCTCCAGGCTGGTCGGGTACGGCAGGCGGCAGCGCGCCGTCCAGCGCGAGGTCGTGCTGTGCATCGACCAGAGCGGGTCGATGGCGGCCTCCGTCGTCTATTCCAGCGTCTTCGGCGCGGTCCTCGCCTCGATGCGCTCGCTGAGGACGTCGCTGGTGGTCTTCGACACCTCGGTCGTCGACCTCACCGACCAGCTCCACGACCCGGTGGAGCTGCTGTTCGGCACCCAGCTCGGCGGCGGCACCGACATCAACCGCGCCATCGCGTACGGCCAGGGCCTCATCACCCGGCCCACCGACTCCATCTTCATCCTGATCAGCGACCTGTACGAGGGCGGCGTCCGGGAGGAGATGCTGCGCCGGGTCGCGCAGATGACGGCGGCCGGGGTCCAGGTGATCGTGCTGCTCGCGCTGTCGGACGAGGGCGCGCCCTTCTACGACCGCGACAACGCCGCCGCGCTGGCCGCGCTGGGCGTTCCCGCGTTCGCCTGCACCCCCGACGCCTTCCCCGGCCTGATGGCCGCCGCGATCGAGCGGCGCGACATCGGCGGGTGGGCCGAGCGCGAGCTGGGCCGCGCGGCCACCTGACCACCGGCGGGGACGGGCACGGCGGCCCCGTCCCCGCCGGGCGCCTCGCACCGCGAACACGACCGGGCCTAGGACCAAGGTCCGGTCGTACGGCCGATGCCGCGCGGGAATGCCCGCCGTAATCTCCCTTTTGTGACTTCTGTAACGACCACCGTTCCGGCGGAGGGGATCTTCGCCAGACGCCACCGAGCCCTGACCGTGGGCATGGTGGCGATCATCACCCTTGTCGCGTTCGAGTACCTGGCGGTGGCGACCGCCATGCCGGTCGTGGCGGACGAACTGCACGGGCAGGGGCTGTACGCGCTGGCGTTCAGCGGGGCGCTGGCGGCCGGGGTGGTCGCCACGGTGCTGGGCGGGCGGTGGAGCGACGTCTCCGGGCCGGTCGCGCCGCTGTGGACCGGCGTGGCGACCTTCGTCGTGGGGCTGGTGGTGGCCGGGGCCGCACCGACGATGGACGTGTTCATCGCCGGCCGGTTCGTCCAGGGGTTCGGCGGCGGCGTCTTCCAGGTCTCGATGTACGTGCTGGTCTCCCGGGTCTACCCGGCGGAGCTGCATCCCCGGGTGTTCTCCGTCTTCGCCACCGCCTGGGTGGTGCCGTCCATGGTCGGCCCGGCAGTCGCCGGATTCGTCGTGGAGAGCGTCGGCTGGCGCTGGATCTTCGCCGGCGTGGCCGTGCTCGTCCTCCCGGCCGCGCTGTTGCTCCTGCGGGGCCTGACCACCACGTCGATGTCAGAGCAGCCGCCGCAGGGGGAGCGGACCCCGATCGGGCGGCGGCTGGGCTGGGCGATGCTGGCGGCGACCGGTGCGGCGCTCATGCAGTACGGCGGCGCGGCCCGCGGCGCCGGCCTGCTCCTGCTCCTCGCCGGCCTGGCGCTGCTGGCCGGATCGCTGCCCCGGCTGCTGCCCGCCGGCGCGGTGCGCGCCGCCCGCGGCCTGCCCGCGGTGGTCGGGCTGCGCGGGATCGCGGCGGGCGCGGTCATGGGCGGCGAGGCGTTCCTGCCGCTGATGCTCAACCAGCAGCGCGGCCTGACGCTCACCATGGCCGGTCTCACGCTGACCGGCGGCGCGCTGAGCTGGTCGTTCGGCTCGTGGCTGGTGGGACGCAAGCGGATGGACCGGGTGCTCGTCCTGCGGTCCGGCATGGTGCTCATCGCCGTGGGCCTCGCGCTGATGGCCGTCACCGTCTTCACGGCGGTCCCGGTCGCCCTCGCGTTCCTCGCCGAGATCATCGCGGGCCTCGGCATCGGGATCGTGTACCCGACGCTGTCGGTGCTGGTCCTGGAGCTGTCGCGGCCGGGGGAGGAGGGGGAGAACAGCGCGTCGATGGGCGTGGCGGAGTCGGTCTACACCGTCGTCTCGATCGCGGTCGCCGGCGCGGTGCAGGCCGTCTTCGGCGCCGCGGCCCTCACCTACGTGCTCTGCTTCGCCCTCGTGGCCCTGATGGCGGCGGCCGGCGCACTCGTCGCGGGCAGGGTCAGAACGTGACTACCGTTGAAGCGTGGGAAGAACGCCGCTCTCCTCCGTGTTGAGACGGAGTCCCGCCTTCGGGCGGGATTCGTGTCTCAGCGCTTCGGGGAGATCAGGGGGAGTGCATGCCGCGGGTACGTGAGCTCGAAGTGTTCCGGGTGGTCCTGCCGTACGGCAGGCGGCCCGAGAGCCTCATGGTCCGGCTCACCGACTACGGGGGCATGACCGGGTGGGGCGAGGTCGTCGATCCCGACGCCAAGACGTGGGCGGCGATGGAGGAGGGGCTCAGCAGGGCGCTGATCGGCGTCGACTGGGAGCACCCCGACGAGCTGGGCGTGGTCCCCGGGGGCTCCGCCTCCGACATGGCCTGCTGGGACCTGTGGGCCCGGATGCGCGGCGTGCCGCTGTCCCACGCGCTGGGCGGCAACCGCACCTACCTGACCGCGACCGTCCGGATCGCCCCCGAGCGCGACCTGGACAGCCTGGTCGCCCGGGTGAACCGCCACGTCTGCGCGGGGTACACCCACGTCACCCTGGACGTTCGCCCCGGCTGGGACATCGAGCCGCTGCGCGCCGTCCGCCGGACGTACCCGGCGCTGGGCATCGGCGTGGACGCCCACGGCGCCTACACCGACGTCGGCGCGCTGGAGGCGCTGGACGGCTACACGCTCTCCGCCATCGAGCGCCCCTTCACCGGGCCCGCCGGCTTCGCCGACCACGCCGACCTGCAGGAGCGCGTCGCCGCGCCGGTCCTGCTGGAGGTCTCCTCGGTGGCGGGGCTGTGCGAGGCGATCGCCGCCGGGGCCGGGCGGGCGCTGCTGCTGCGCCCCGCGGCGGTGGGGTCGCTGCGTGAGGTGCGCCAGGCCCACGATCACGCCGTCGCCGCGGGCTGGGAGATCTCCTGCGCCGGCGGGCAGGGCGGCGGGCTCGCGCGGGCCGCCACGGTCGCCGCGGCCAGCCTGCCGGGCTGCGGCCTGCCGTGCGACGTGGCCGAGCCGCCGCGTAGCGCCCAGATCGTGACGCCGCCGGTCGGCGCCTCCGGAGGGGTGGTGGCGGTGCCGCTCACCCAGCCCGGTCTCGGCCACAACGTCGACGAGGCCCGCGTCCGCCGCCTGGCCAAGGAGTCGTACGCGGCCTGACGGCGCCTGCCGTATCCGGGGACGTACGCGGGGCCGGGGAGGTCATCCGCCGGGCATTCGCGCCCGGCCTGACGCGCCGTAGCGGGACCGGTGGTCACCGGGCCGCGCGTGATCGGCGGGAGATCAATCCGCCAAACGCCATGAAACGGCGTGAAATAGGATGCGCGTCATGTCTTCCCCCGAGACGCCCTCCCCCGAGATCTCTTCCCCTGACCTCCCCGGGACGTCCTCCCCCGATCCCGGGCACGGCGCCGCCGCTCCCGGAGCCCCCGCGCCGCCCGCCGGGGACCACACCCGTGGGGGCGCCGACCCGGCGCACGACGTCCTCGGCCCCGGATACGAGCTCACCGTCCTGCCCATGGCCGACGACGAGGAGGGGAAGGTCGTCGCCACGCTGGTGCGTCGCCGCGCCGCCGCACCGGCGCGCGGCGCCGTGCTGTACGTCCACGGGTTCACCGACTACTTCTTCCAGACCCACCTGGCCGAGCACTTCGCCGCCAGAGGACTCGACTTCTACGCCCTCGACCTGCGCAAGTACGGCCGCTCGCTGCTGCCGCACCAGACCCGCGGGTTCGTGCGCAGCGTCACCGAGTACTTCCCGGAGATCGACGAGGCGGTCCGGATCGTCCGCGAGCGGGACGGCCACCGCACGGTCGTCCTCAACGCCCACTCCACCGGCGGCCTGGTGACCGCGCTGTGGGCCGACCGGGTCCGCGGCCGCGGCCTCGTCCAGGGGCTGATGCTGAACAGCCCCTTCCTCGACCTCAACGTCCCCGCCCCGCTGCGGATCGCGGCCGACCTGCTGAAGGGGCCGATGGCGAGGATGCCGCGGCGCGCCGTACTGCCCCTCGGCACCGCCACCGCCTACGGCGCCAGCCTGCACCGCGACCACCACGGCGAGTGGGACTTCGACCTGGGGTGGAAGCCGATCGGCGGCTTCCCGGTGCACGCGGCCTGGCTGGCCGCGATCCGCCGGGCCCAGCGGCGCCTGCACGCCGGCCTGCGGGTGGACGTCCCGGTCCTGGTGCTCTGCGCCGCCAGGGGACTGCGGCTGCGCGACTTCGCGCCGGAGGCCCAGGCCGCCGACGTCGTGCTCGACCCGGAGCAGATCGCCCACTGGGCGACCAGGATCGGGCGCCACGTGACGTGCGTGCGGGTGGCCGGCGGCGTGCACGACCTCGCGCTGTCGGCCGAGCCGGTCCGCAAGCAGGTGTTCACCGAGATGGACCGCTGGCTCACCTGCTACATCTGACCGAGCCGTACGGCCGGCGGCTCTCACGAGCCCGCCTGACCCGCCCGGCGCGTACGGCGCGCCCGGCCGTACGGCGCGCCGCCCCGGCCGGCCGCTACCAGGGGAAGGCGTAAAGGCTGTAGTAGGCGCCGGCCACCAGCAGCACGCCGGTGCCGCCCAGCACCCCCGCCATCGCCACACGCTGTGCGCGGCTCGGCCGCCAGCCCTGCCCGATCCCGGAGGCGACCGCCGCGACGGCGGTGATCTCCTGCACCAGCATGAGCACCGCGAGGATCCGGATGACGAGCCAGCCGGAGAGCACCGCCGGCCACGCCCCCGCCTGGTTGACCGAGAACAGCACCAGCAGCGTGAGGAACGCCGCCACCGCGGCCAGCAGCCCCGCGCCGGTCCACGCCATCCGGCGCAGCCGGCGGCGGATCGGCGGCCACACCAGCGCGCAGGTCTCGGCGTGCGGCCGCCGGCCGCGCCGCCGCACCACCATCTCCGCCACCGGCCCGGCGACGTATCCGGCGAGGGTCAGGCAGAGCGCGAACGTCAGGACCGCGCCTCCGGCGTACCAGGGGGCGCTGGGCGGGTCGCTGGCCTCGAACCGCTGGACGGGGGTGGCCCCGGCGACGCGCACGCCCGGCCGCGCGGTGCCGGGCAGGCCGTTGACCCAGTTCGCCAGGGTCGGCAGGTAGGCCCGGACGAACGGGCCGCCGTGGATCCGCATCCCGTGGTCGGCGCCGTCCAGGTAGCGGATCGTGTAGTCGGCGTTGCCGCCCGCGGTGAGCGCGTCGGTGAGCGCCCGGCTGCTCTCCACGAACGGTATCGACGGGTCGCGCGTGCCGTACAGGGCGAGGACCGGCTGACGGACCCGGCGCAGCACGGGCGTCCCGTCGTAGCGCAGGAAGTTCATGTGGACCGCGCTCATCGCCCTGATGATGAGGTCGCGTACCCCGCCGGGCGCGTGCAGCCGGTCGAGCTGCTCGCCCATCGCCCACGTGACCTGCCGCAGCGGCGAGACGTTGGGCGCCGACACCAGCACGGCGAAGGAGACGTCGTCGCTCCTGGCCGCCGCGATCGGGACCACCCAGCTGCCCTCGCTCACCCCCCACAGGCCCGTCCGGGCCGGATCGACGTCGGGGCGCCCGCGCAGCCGGGACAGCATGCGCAGCGCGTCGTCGGCGAGCAGGCCGAAGTCGCGGTCGCGGAAGTCGTAGCCGGCCGTGCGCTTGTCGTAGGTCAGCGTGACGATCCCCGCCCTGGCCAGCCACTCGGCCTGGGTGGCGAACTCCTCGCGCAGGCCGGGACCGGCCCCCTGGACGAACACCATGGCCGGGTGCCGGCCGGGTGTCAGGGGCGCCCGTACGGTGGCCTCCAGGGTCACGTCCCCGACGTCCACGGCGATGTCCCGCGTGGTGATCGGGGCGGTCGCGGACACCGGCCGCAGCTCGGCCGTGGGCTGGGCGGGCAGCGACCGGAAGACGGGCCCGGCACTCAGCGGCGCGGGGTCGAACGGCGGTGGCAGGACGTGGCCCACCAGCGCGAGAATGATCATGGATACGCCCGCGGCGGCGCCCACCGCGCCCCGGCCAACCCGCATGCCGACCCGCTTCCCGATCGTCACCCGCCTCGCGGTGGGACCCCACCACCGGTACGCGACCGGTACGGTCCCCCTGATCATCCAGAGTACCCAGCCCGGTGCCCACAGGACATGGGGCGTTTCCCATGTGACGCAAGTAGCCACATTTGCCGCCGTGGCCTGTTAGCTTGAGGTGACATGCGCCTGCTGCACACCTCGGACTGGCACCTGGGTCGTTCGTTCCACCGCGAGAGCCTCCTGGCCGCCCAGGGGGTCTTCGTCGACCACCTGGTCGAGACGGTCCGGTCCGAAAAGGTAGACGTGGTCGTGGTCTCCGGTGACGTCTACGACCGCGCGCTGCCCTCGGTCGACGCGGTGCGGCTGTGCGACGAGGCGCTGCGGCGGCTGGCCGCCGAGGGCGTCCGCACGGTGCTGATCAGCGGCAACCACGACTCCGCGCGCCGCCTCGGGTTCGGCGCCGGCCTGATGGACGCCGCCGGGGTCCACCTGCGCACCGACCCCGACCGGGCCGGCGAGCCCGTGGTGATCGACGACGTGGCGTTCTACGGCATCCCGTACCTGGAGCCGGAGCTGGTGCGCGGCCCGTGGGAGCTGCCCGAGCGCACCCACACCGCGGCGCTCGGGCACGCCATGTCCCTGGTCCGCGCCGACCTGGCGCGCCGGGGCGGCCGGTCGGTCGTCCTGGCCCACGCCTTCGTGACCGGCGGCCGGGCCAGCGACAGCGAGCGCGACATCAGCGTCGGCGGTGTCGCCCACGTCCCGGTCTCGGCCTTCGACGGCGTCGACTACGTCGCGCTGGGCCACCTGCACGGCCGCCAGCGGATGAGTGAGACCGTGCGCTACTCCGGCTCCCCGATCGCCTACTCCTTCTCCGAGGAGGGCCAGGTCAAGGGCTTCTGGCTGGTGGACCTGGCGCCCGGCGGCGAGGTGAGCGCCGAGTTCGCCGAGGCGCCGGTGCCCCGCCCGGTCGCCACGCTCAGGGGCCGCCTCGACGACCTGCTCACCGCGGCCGAGCACGCCCGCCACGAGGACCACTGGCTCCACGTGACGCTCACCGACCCGATCCGGCCGAAGGGCGCCATGGAACGGCTCCGGGCCCGATTCGAGCACACCCTGGCGCTCTCCTTCGAACCGGAGGGCGGCGTCCGCGAGACCGTGGCGCGGCCGCGGCTGGCCGGCCGCCCCGAGATCGAGGTGGCGCTCGACTTCGTCCGCGAGGTGCGCGGCGAGGCCGCCGACGACGACGAGACCCGGTTGCTCCAGGAGGCCGTCGAGGCCTGCCGAGTCAAGGAGGCGATGGCGTAGATGCGCCCGCACCGTCTGTGGATCAGCGCCTTCGGCTCCTTCCCGGGTGACGAGGAGATCGACTTCGACGCCCTCACCGAGGCCGGGCTGTTCCTGATCCAGGGCCCCACCGGCGCGGGCAAGACCACGGTGCTGGACGCGCTCTGCTACGCCCTGTACGGCAGGGTGCCGGGCAGGCGCGACAGCGCCAAGAGCCTGCGCTGCGACCACGCCCCGCCCGGCCGGGGGCCGAGCGTCGCCCTGGAGGTCACCGTCCGGGGGCGGCGGCTGCGGATCACCCGCTCGCCCGCCTGGCAGCGCCCCAAGCTCAGGGGGACCGGCACCACGCGCGAGAACGAGAAGGCCGTGCTGCAGGAGCTCCTCCCCTCGGGGGAGTGGCTCGGGCTGACCACCCGGGTCGACGAGGCCGGGGAGCTGATCGGCAACCTTCTGGGCATGAACGCCGACCAGTTCTTCCAGGTGGCGATGCTGCCCCAGGGCGACTTCGCCCGGTTCCTGCGCGCCGACGGGGAGGACCGCCGCCGGGTCCTGGAGCGCCTGTTCTCCGTACGGCTCTACGCCGCCGCCGAGACCTGGCTGGCCGAACGGCGGACCGAGGCCCACCGCGAGCAGCAGACGATGCGCAGGGAGGTCGACTTCGCCGTCCAGCGCCTGGAGGAGGCCGCGGGCCCGGCCCTCCTCGCCGCCCTGGCCGCCGGCCCCGAGGCGTCCGGGACGCCCGGCGCCGGGGACGCGGCGAACGGAGACGCCATCGCCGAGCGCGCACGGGACACCGGGGACACCGGGGACACCGGGGATACGGCGAACGGAGACGCCACCGCCGGCGCACGGGACGCCGGGGACGCCGGGCGCACCGCCGCCGTCCCCGCCCCGGCGCCGGACCCCGAGGACGACCCGCGGGGCTGGGCCGCGGCCCTGGAGACGCTCGCCGCGCGGGAGGCCGCCCGGGCGGGCCTGGCCCGCGCAGACAGCGAGGCGGCGGTACGGCGGGCCCGCGCGGAGCTGGAGCGGGGCATGGCCCTGGCCGACCGGCGGCGGCGCCACGCCGACGCGCTGGCGCGCGGCCACGCCCTGGAGGAGACCGCCGAGGAGCGGGCCGACCTGGAGATCATCCTCGCGGAGGCGGCCCGCGCCGACCGGGTGCTGCCCCTCCTGCAGGCCGTCGAGCAGCGCGCCGAGGCCGCCGGCAAGGCCCATGACATGGCCGCCGACGCCCTCGCCCGCGCCCTGCCCCTGCTCGGCGTCCCCGGCGACGCCGCGAACACCACGGCCGCCGCGAACGCCGTGAACGCTGCGATCACCGCGGCCGGTGCGATCGCCGCCGACGGTGCGGACGCCGCCGACGGTGCGGACGCCGTGGACGTCGCGATCGCCGCGGACGTCACCCCCGACCGCCTGGCCGGCCTGGAAGGCGACCGCCGCGCCGAGATCAGCCGGCTGGCGGAGCTGCGCGCCGAGGAGGCGCGCCTGGCGCGGATCCGCGAGGAGCGCGAGCGCGCCGACGCCGAGATCACCGCCCTGGGCGCGGCCCAGGCCGAGACCGACGCCCGCCTCGCGGTCCTGCCCGGCCTGCGCGAGGACGCCGAGGCCCGCCTGGCCGCGGTCCGCCTCGACGCGGCGCGCGTCCCGGCCGCCGAGGCCGTCCGGCAGACCGCCGCCGCCCGCCTGGCGGCGGCCGAGCACCGCGACCGCCTCGCCGCCGAGCTGGCGGAGGCCCGCCGGGACGTCGCCGCCCGGCTCGCCGCCCTCCCGGACGCCCTCCGCCCGGCCGCGGACCCCGCCGGGCCGCGCGAGGCGCTCGCCGCCCGCGAGCGCGAGCGCGGCGAGGAACTGGCCGCCCTGGAGGGCCTGCGGGCCGACGAGGAGCGCCTCGCCGAGCTGGAGGGCCTGCTGGCCGCCCTGGACGCCGAGCTGGCCGACGCCGGGGCGCGGGAGGCCGCGCTCCAGGAGGCCCAGCGGGACCTCCCCGCCGCGCTGGACGACGTGACCGCCCGGCTGACCGAGGTCAGATCGCGGGCGGCCCGGGTGCCCGCCGCGCGGGCCGTCGTGGACGCCGCCACCGCCCGGCTCGACGCCGCCCGCCGCCGCGACGGGCTCCGCGCGGAGCTGGCCGAGGCCCGTACGGCCCTGGCCGGGGCCACCGACCACGCGCAGCGGCTCCGCGACCGCCACCTCGACCTCCGCCAGGCCCGGATCGACGGCATGGCGGCCGAGCTGGCGGCCAAGCTCCTGCCCGGCGAGCCCTGCGCCGTCTGCGGCTCGCCCGACCACCCCGCCCCGGCCGCGCCCGCCGCCGAGGCCCCCACCGCCGAGGACGAACGCGCCGCCCAGGGCGCCTACGACGCCGCGGCCGAACGGCGGCGGGCCGCCGAGGTCGCCGTCACCGCCCTGGACTCCCGGCTCGGCGAGGCCCTCACGGTCGCCGGGGACCTCACGGTGGCCGCCGCCGAGGAGGCCCTCGGCGAGGCCCGCCGCGAGCTGGCGGACCTGTCCGCCGCGGCCGGGACCGAGGCCGCGCTCGCCGCGGAGGCCGGCCGCCTCGCGGCGGAGCTGGACGACACGCGGCGGCGGGCCGCCGAGGCCGCCCGCGCGCTGGCCGAGGGCGGCGCCCGCCGGTCCGGCTGGCGGGCCGAGCACGACCGGCTGACCGCCCGGCTGGACGACGCCCGCGGCGCCGACCCCACGGTCCAGGACCGCCGCGACCGGCTCGCCGGGGAGGCCGCGCTGCTGGCCGCCGCGCTCGCCGCCGCCGTCCGCGCCGCCGACGTCGAGGCCGCCCACCGCGACGCGTGCGCCGCCGCCGACCTGACCGTGGCGGACGCCGTGGCCGGGCTGGAGGAGGCCGAGCGGGCCCTGGCCCGGCTGCGGGAGTCCGCGGCGGCCGAACCGGCGGTGGCCGGGGAGGCCGGCCGGGCCGCGGCCGAGCTGGAGGCGGCGCGGGAGCGTTCGCGCGAGCTGGCGGTCACCCTGGCCGCCCGCCGTACGCACGCCGACAAGCTCGCCGCCGAGGCGGAGCGGCTGGCCGCGCGCCTCGACGAGGCCCGCGGCGACGACCCGAGCCTGTCCCACCGGCTGGACCGGCTGGCCGACGAGGCGGAGCTGCTCAGGGAGGCGGCCGAGGCCGCCAGGGAGGAGCGGGTCACCGCCGCCGAGCTGGAGGCGGCGCGGACCCGTGCCCTGGCCGCCGTCGCCGAGGCGGGCTTCCGATCCGCCGACGACGCCCGTTCGGCGGTCCGCCCGCCCGCCGAGCAGGAGGAGAAGGCCGCGCGGCTGCGCGAGCTCGACGAGGAGCGCGCCGCCGTCACCGCGATGCTGGCCGACCCGGAGCTGGTCGCCGCCGCCGCGGAGCCCGAGCCCGACCTCGACGGGCTGCGGCGGGACCACGACGCCGCCGACGAGGCCCACGCCGGCCTGCGGTCCGCCCTGCACGGCGCCGAGGCCCGCCGGGAGCGGCTGGCCGTGCTCCGCGCCGAGCTGGAGGGGTGCCTGGACCGCTGGCTGCCCGCCGCCGAACGGCACCGCCTGACCGAGCGGATGGCCGCCCTCACCGGCGGCAACTCCACCGACAACCGGTGGAACATGCGGCTGTCGTCCTACGTCCTCGGCGAGCGGCTGCGCCAGGTGGTCGCGGCGGCCAACGAACGGCTCGACCACATGTCCGGCGGGCGTTACCTGCTGGAGCACAACCTCGGCCGCTCCGCCGGGGACCGCAGCAGGTCCGGCGGCGGGCTGGGCCTGCGGATCCTGGACGGCTGGACCGGCGTGGACCGCGACCCGGCGACGCTGTCCGGCGGGGAGAGCTTCATCACCTCGCTGGCGCTCGCGCTGGGCCTGGCCGACGTGGTGACCGCCGAGGCCGGCGGAGTGGAGATCGGCACGCTCTTCGTCGACGAGGGCTTCGGCACGCTCGACGAGGACACCCTCGACGGTGTCCTCGACATCCTCGACGGCCTGCGCGACGGCGGCCGGGCCGTGGGCATCGTCAGCCACGTCGCCGAGCTGCGCACCCGCGTCCCGGCGCAGCTGCGGGTCCGCAAGGAACGCCGCGGCTCCACCCTCTCCGTGACCGGCGTCTGATCCCCGCCGGTCAGGGGGTACGGCCGGCCGCCTCGCGGTGCGCGTCACGACCGCGGCGCAGGTGGTAGCAGACGGTGGCGGTGGCCAGCGCGGCGCCCCAGACGGGCCAGAAGCACTCCGGCAGCCAGGCCCCCCACTCGGTCAGGGTGAACCTGCCGGCGGCGGTCCAGCGGATGTAGGTCAGCCCGGCCACGGTGATGATGATCGAGACGAACCCGGCGGGGACGACGGCGAGCAGCGGCGGCACCCTCCTGCCGCGCAGCCACGGGATCCAGCGCGGGAAGACCTCGCCCCACCGCTGGGTCAGGCCGAGGGTGAGCATGCCGCCGAGCGCGCCGAAGGTCGCCAGGTAGGCGCCCAGCAGCCACAGTCCGTCCTCGCCCTCGGCCAGGAACTCCGCGCTCACGCCGAGCGGGATGCCCAGCGCCCACGCCCACCGGGTGGCGCAGTACACCAGCGGCACCCCGACCGCCACGTACACCGCGACGCGCCCCCGCTCCGGGGTGAACCAGCGGCGCCGGTTCTTCCGGCCGCGCGTGCAGGCCAGTGCCGCGGCGGCCAGCAGCAGGCCGCCCAGCACGCACACGAGCTGGTTGAGCACCGGCCAGGGCCAGGCGTCGGCGAAGGTGGCGCCGCCCAGGTCCCAGCCGAAGAGGGGGGCGGCCAGCAGCAGCGGCGTGTAGGCGACGCCCATCATGAGCCGCGAGTCGGGGATCACCAGGATCAGGAGCGCGGCGATCGGCCAGGCCAGGAACAACGGTGCGCGGCGGCCGCCCGGGCGGGTCAGCGCCCACGCCGTGGCCGCGACCGGCAGGCAGCAGGCGGCGATCACCCAGCCGAAGCCCGGCGTCGACCCGGCCAGGATCGACAGGGCCCGGTCCGGGTCGGGATCGGTGGCCCCCCACGGGTAACCGGGCGCGCCCAGCGCCCACCCGGCCCCGAGCGCGCCGTAGGCGAGCGCCCACAGCGCCGCCGCGTACCCCGGCCGGTGAGAAGTGAAGATCGTCATGTGATCAGCCTTCCGGCACGGCGGGAGGGCGGGCCAGATGCCGTTCGGCACCCTTCGCCGCCGGAACCGGTGCCGTTCGGCACTCCTCCGGGCGGCGCGGGACGCGCGTATCGTCACACGGGTGATCGTGATGTGGGTTGTCGCCGTGGTGCCGGCGGTGGTCGCCGCCGGGGTGGCCGTGAGCGGGTTCCGGCCTCGTTCCCGGCCGGGTCCGTCCGCGTCGGCTCTGTCGGCGGCGGGTGTGTCGGTGGCCGCCACGCTGGCCCACCTGGCCGGCGTGGTACGGCCGGCGCCCGGCGCCGACGCGCTCGGCATGGCCGAGAGCGCGGCGCTGATGGTGTCGGCCGGCCTGGCCGTCCGGTACGCGCCGTCCCGGCGGGCGGCGGTGGCCGCCTCGGCGGCGGGTCTGGCGGCGGCCGTCTGGCCGCTGCGCGTGTTCACGCCCGCCTCGCCGCTGGAAGGGGTGGGCGTGTGCGCGTTCTGGGGGCTGGGCGCGCTGCTGGCCGCCGCCGTCGGCGGCTACCTGCGCTCTCTCGACGCACGGCAGGAGCGCGCGGTGGCCGGCACCCGCCTGGCCCTGCGGCTGCGGCTCGCCGGGGACCTGCACGACTACCTGGCGCACGACATCAGCGAGATGGTGGCGCACGCCCAGGCGGGCCTCGTGACGGGCGATCCCCGGCAGGCGCTCGAACGCGTCGAGGCCGCGGGGCAGCGGGCGCTGTCCATGCTGGACCGGACGCTGGACACGCTGCGTCACGACCGGCCCCACACCCCCGGCGGCGACCTGGGCGGCATCCGGGAGGCGGCCGAACGGTTCTCCGCCGCCGGACCGGCGCGGGTCGACCTGCGCATGGATCCGGCGGTGACGGCTCCGCCGGAGACCGCCGCGCTGGCCTACCGGGTCGTGGCCGAAGGGATGACCAACATCCGGCGGCACGCCCCGCGGGCCGGACGGGTGGAGCTGAGCGTCGACGCGTCGTCCGGCGTCCTGACGGTCACGATGACCAACGACGGCGTGACGCGCGCCCCGGCCACCCGGCGCGGCGGAACCGGCCTGCCCGCCCTGGCCTCGCTCGTCCGGACCCACGGCGGCGAGCTGGTCGCCGGAGCCGTACCCGAGGGGTGGTCGCTGACCGCCCGCCTGCCGCTGGAACAATCGCCGGAGTGGTCACCCGCATCCTCATCGCCGACGACCAGGAAGGCATCCGCGGCGCCTTCCGCCTGATCCTCGACGCCCAGCCCGACATGACCGTGGTGGCCGAGGCCGCCGACGGGCGCACCGCGATCGACACCGCCAAGACGATCAAGCCTGACGTGGTGCTCACCGACATCCGCATGCCCGGGGCCGACGGGATCGAGGTGACCCGCGCCCTGGCGGGCACCGGCATCCACGTCGTGGTCCTCACCACCTTCGGGCTGGACGAGTACGTCCACGCCGCGCTGCGGTACGGCGCCGCCGGATTCATCCTCAAACGCTCCGGCCCGACGTTGCTCATCGAGGCCGTCCGGGCCGCGATGAGCGGCGACGTGCTCATCAGCCCGCAGCTCACCGTCCGGCTGCTGCGCCGGCACGAACGGCCGCGCGAGACCTCCGGCGTGGTCCTCACCGAGAGGGAGGACGAGATCGTGACCCTGGTCGCGCGGGGCAGGACCAACGCCGAGATCGCCGCCGAGATCTTCCTGTCCCCGGGCACCGTGAAGAACCACATCGCCGCCATCCAGCGCAAGACCGGCGCCAGGAACCGCGTCGCGATCGCCGCGTGGGCGTGGGCGACCGGCCGGGCCGAACCCTGACCGCGGCGCGCGTGGAGCCGGCGGGCGGCCTGTGGACCATCGCCGCCCCCGCCGCCGGTTCCCCTACGCGCTCGACCCGCGCGACGGCGGGTGGACCAGGCTCACCGTGCGGCAGGGCGGTCAGGAGCCGCGGGTGCGGCGGGCCGCCGGGCGCGGGATGAACGGCCTGCGCGCCCGGCGGGCGGCCGGCCGTACCCGCCGGGCCAGGTCGGACCCGGTGACCGCCCGCATGATCTCCGCGCCGAGCATGACCCCTGCGCCCAGGGCGAGGGCGGTCGACAGGGCCTGCAGCAGGCTGGACATGCCCGCGTCGGGGTGGCCGAGGTTGGTCTCCAGCATGCCGCGGTACAGGGCCGTTCCCGGCAGCAGTGTGCCGATCGCCGGGATCGTGATCACCAGCGACGGAACCTTGGCCGCCCTGGCGTACGCCGAGCCGAACAGGCCCACGGCCGCCGCGGCGACGGCCGTGGCCAGCACGACCGGCACGTCCCCGCCGCACAGCAGCACGAAGACCACCCACGCCAGCGTGCCGCCGATCACCGCGGCCACCAGGTGCCGGGGCGGCACGAGCAGCGCCACCGCGAACGACAGCGTCACCCCGGCCGACCCCAGAAGCTGCGCCGGCTCCAGCAGCAGCGGCGCGGCCGGCACGTTCTCCACGCTCAAGGGCACGCCCAGGCGGACCGCGGTGTAGAGGGTGACGCCGATCCCGGAGACGACCGCGGCGAGGACGAAGAAGACCTCGAACAGCCGGCCCGTCGCCGTGACGTACTCGCCGGCGATGCCGTCCTGCACGCAGGCCACCATCAGCCGTCCCGGCAGCAGCGCGACGACCGCGCCGACCACCACCGCCTCGGCCCGCACCTGCACGCCGAGCGCGATCAGCAGCACCGCCGCCAGCGAGCCCAGCATGGCCGCCACCGCGATCTGGAAGAACTCGGCCACGCCCCGGCCCGCCAGCCACGCGCTGGCCCGGTCGCCCAGCACGGTCGCGGCGAACGCGGCGAGCGCGACCCGCAGGCCGCCGCCGACCAGGATGCTCGCCGAGGCGGCCACCGTCGCGACCGCCGTCACCAGGAACCAGGCGGGGTACACCCGCACCCGCCGGGTGATCCGCCGCAGTCGCGCCTGCGCCTCCTCCAGCGGCAGCGCCCCCGCGGCGGCCTCGGCGACCAGGGCGTGCACCGCGATCAGCCGGTCGTAGTCGGGCAGCCGGCGGCGGACCCGCCGCTCGACGGTGACCGGCACGCCGCCGTCCGCCGGGACGTGCGACAGAGTGATGGCCGACAGGTTGACGTCGGCCTCGCTGTGCGGCACGCCGTACGCGTCGGTGATGCGGCGCATGGCGCCGGAGACCGTCTCGTTGGACTCGCCGCTGCCGAGCAGCAACTCGCCCACGCGCAGCGCCAGCGCCATGGTCAGATACAGGTCACGCCGCGGAGGTGCCTGCTCCAGCGGTGTCGCCGACACCGTTTCCCCCGATACTTCCGAAATAGAACCTGCGCAGAGGTTATCTGCTCACCGCAGCCGCCAGAGCACGCACCCGCTCGGCGTGGCGATCATGACCGATGATCACCGGCGGCTCGTTGTACGGCATCGCGTCGGAGGACCGGCGCAGCTTGACGTACTGGCCGCAGGCGTCGACCGCGTAGGGCTCCATGTCGTCCTGCAGCGCGCCGATCACCGTGATCCCGTACGTCTCGCCGATCCGGCGGAACAGCGCCACGGCCTCCCTGCGATGCTCCTTGCCGAGGTTGCGGCCCAGCTCGTCCAGGACCAGGCACAGGTGGCCGCCGCCGGAGGAGGCGATCGCCGCCGCGCAGACCAGCTTCACCGCCTTCTCGTCCATCAGCGCGGTGTTGGCCCGCCGGTTGTACGGCACGTAGCCCTGCCCCTCGCCGCGCCGCCAGCGGGGCGTCACCCGCCACGCCCAGCGCTGCTCGGGGTCGGCGGGCGCGGGCGGCACCGGGAAGTCCAGCGTCGCGCCGTAGCCGCCATAGGCCAGGTCGAGCCGTTCGAACTCCTCGGCGACCCGCGCCAGCCGCGCCTTGACCGCCGCGGTCAGCGCGGCCCGGTGCACGGCGGTGGACTGCGCCGCCTCCTCCGCCCCCTTGGCGGCGGCGGACAGGTCGCGGCGGCGGGTCTCCAGCTGGGTCTCGATCTGGCGGCGCTGGTGGCGCTCGTACTCCTCCTGGCCGCGCAGGTAGGACGCCAGCGCCGCGCAGACGCCGGGGAACGTGGCCTGCTCGCGCGCGGTGCGCCCGGCCCCCGGCTCGGTCCGCTCCCTGATCAGGAACCGCAGCTCCTCGGGCATCTCCTCGTCCTCGCCGGGGAAGGTGTCGCGCAGCGCCTCGTCGAGGTGGCGCTCGGCCGCCCGCCACCACTCCTCGGCCGTCAGCGGGCGCTCGTCCTCGCCCAGCGCCTCCAGCCACTCGCCGGCCCCGGCGACCGTGCCGCCCCAGTCGGCGGCCATCGCGTCCAGCGCGAGCGCGTCACGGTCGGACTGCACCTTCGCCGCCTGCTCGGCGGCCTGGTCGCGTTCGGACTCGTGCCGCGCCCGGCGGCCCTCCAGGCGCTCGATCTCCATGCTCCTGGTGCGGGCGCGGAAGTCGAGCGCGGCGACCTCCCGCTCGGCCTCGGCCACCCGCGGCGCGGCCTCGGCCAGGGCCGCGACGAGGCCGGTGAGGACCTCGCGCCGCTCGGCGAGCCGCCGTTCGACGTCGGCCAGCCGCACCGCGGCGCGCGCCCCTCCAGCCGCCGGGCCGCCTCCGCCATGCCGTCCTCGGCGGTCCGTACGGCCTCGGCGGCGGCCTCCTGCACGTCCCGTGCCCGGTGCAGCCGCTGCTCGGCGGCCTTGATCCGGGCCTCGCGGCCGGTGGCGACCGCCTCGAACGACCCCACGACCGTGATGCCCGCCGCGCTGACCAGCACCGAGCCGGGCAGCGCGGTCAGCGTCCGCGCCGCCTCGGGAAGGTCGGCGGCGTCCACGATCACCGCGTGCTCCTGCGGCCAGCCCCGGGCGGCCAGGAGCGCCCGTCCCGCGTGGTCCGCCGCGGCCTCGTCGTCGCGGGCCTGCTCGGCGACGTCGATCGCGTCGAGCAGGCCGGTCGCCCGGACCCCGGCCGCGGCGAGCGCGTCGAGTTGCGCCGCCGCCGGGCCGCCCTCGGCGTCGTCCAGTGCGGCCTTCGCCTCGTCCACCTCACGGTCGGCCACGCCCAGCGCCTTCAGCGCCTCGTTGAGAACGACCCTGGCCCGCTCCAGCTCGGCCTCGGCCGTCGCCACGTCGCGGCCGTCGGCCAGCCGCCGCTGCTCCTCCAGCCCGGGGATGCGGGCGCGCAGCTCGTCGGCCGCGTTCTCCGCCACCGCCCGGTCGGCGTCCAGCTTGGCCGCGCGGGCCTGCAACGCGGCCAGCTCCCGGCGGGCCCCGGCCAGGGAGCGCTCCAGCGAGTCGTCCCGGAGCGTGGCGATCTCCGCCTTCACCGTCTCGATCGCCTCGGCCGCGCGGCCGCCCGTCTCGCGCAGCCGCTCCAGCTCGGCGGCGAGCGCCTCGTCCCGGCGGGCCGCGTCGGCGAGCCTGCGCGCCAGCCGCCCCCGCCAGGAACGCATCGCCCCGGCCAGCCGCACCCGGGCCCGGTCGCGCCGGTCGAAGGTCGAAAGCAGCTCCCGGGACTCCTCCTCGAAGTCCGTCAGCAGCTCCGCGGCCCGCGTCGCCCGCACCCGTCTGGCGTGCTCGTCGCGCCGGGCCTCCCGCTCCTGGTCCAGCTCGGCGTCCAGGCCGGTCAGCGCGGCGATCGCCTCGAACACCCGCTCCGGGGAGATCTCGTTCAACGGCTGGGACAGCAGGTTCGTGGCGACCTTGCTGCGCACCGAGGTGGACAGGAACGACACGCACCTGACGCGGTCGCCGTACAGGAACCTCGTCAGGTCGCGCGCCACCACGTCGCGGCGGCCCGCCGAGCGCGGCAGCGACGCCCACACCTCGTCGGCCAGCGCCACCCGCTCCGCCTCCGAGGGCGCCGAGGCCGGCCTGATGCCCGGGACCACCCGGATCTCCAGGTGCGGGGCCTCCTGGTTGACCCGCAGCCACACCGTGACCGCGTCGTCCACCGAGCCGGGCGGGGCGAAGACGCCCACGATGTAGCCGTGGTCGGCGCTGGCCCACGTCCCGGCGCCGCCGCCCGCCGCCAGTTCGGCGTTGAACAGCAGCTCCGCCACCGCCTTGGCGCCGGAGGCGAAGCGCCACTGCTCGTCGCCGAGCAACGCGGTGATCATCGCGATGAACGACGACTTGCCCGCGCCGTTGGAGTCCTTCGGGCCGGCCCCGGCCACCACGATCAGCGTGCCGGGCACGATCGGCACCGGGTGGGTCGACAGCCGCGAGATGTTGACCGCCTGCACGGCGATCAGCACGCGGTCGCCGACCACGTCGTGGTCGGGCGCGGCGGGCCTGACCTCCACCGGCACCAGGCCGATCTGGCTGCCGCGCGCCCGCGCCGCCGCGGCCTCCGCCGTCTCCGCCGTTCTGGACGGTTCCGCGGCCGTGCTTCCGGCGGTGCTTCCCGCGGTGTCCTCGGCGGCGCCGGCCGCGCGGCGGCCCCTCGCGCCCCGTCCCGCCCGCGCGGCCCGCTCCGGCTGTCCGGTGGTCACCCCTGTGTTTCCCTTCCTCGACGGTTCGCCCGAATGGCGGTGGCCAGCGGGGTGTGCGGCCCCGCGGCCAGGATGAGCTCCTCCTGCAGGCGGCGCCTGGCCGCCGGGGTCAGCCGGTGGAACTGCGGGCCGGGAACATAGCCGCCCGCCTCCTCCCCGGCCTTGACCTGCGTCACCAGGCCCGCGTGGCGCAGCGTCCGCAGCGCCGCGTCCAGCGCGCCGACCGGCAGCCGGGTGTGCCGCCGCAGCTCCTCCACCGGGGCGGGGAACGGCGACAGCCAGCTGTC
The DNA here is from genome assembly GCF_050942225.1 of Streptosporangium sandarakinum. Classification (NCBI taxonomy): domain Bacteria; kingdom Bacillati; phylum Actinomycetota; class Actinomycetes; order Streptosporangiales; family Streptosporangiaceae; genus Streptosporangium; species Streptosporangium sandarakinum. The sequence goes on along the minus strand of NZ_CP192034.1, from coordinate 5,591,870 downwards.
GGCGGGCAGCACGCCCTCGGCCCGGGGGATCGCCACCGAGTGGACCAGCACCAGCGTCAGCACCGCCCGCTCGGCCTCGCCGACCGTCCCGCTCACCGCGGCGCCCACCTCGTCGGCGTATCCCGAGATCCACGTCTCGCGGCCCTGGACGAGCACCCGGCCGCGCCGCCGCAGCATCTCGGCGACCGTACGGCGCGGCGCCGGGTCGCGCAGCGCCGGGAAGCGGGCCTCGTGGACCGGCTCGGCGGCGTGCTCGACCGCCATGAACGCCGCGACGATCTCGGCCCGGCGCCGCTCGTCGAACGCCTCCAGCAGGTCGGCGTCCAGATCCGCGGCGGCGGTGACCTCCGAGGCCGCCGCGACCTCCCCGGCCGCCGCACCCGCCGTGACCTCCCCGGGCTCCCCGGCGTCCCCGTCCGGGCCGGCCGTCGCCTCCCTGGCCCCCTCGCCGTCCTCGACGAGGACCGGGAGCACGGCGGGCCGGGCGGCGCCCTCCGCGCCGGAGGGCAGGCGGCGCAGCAGCTCCCGGAGCTGCGCGTGCGACTCGGCGGGCCAGGACGCGCAGCGCGGGCCGAGCCGTACCACGCCGGCCTCCACCGTCAGCCAGGCCGAGTCGTGCAGGCGGCGCAGCGCGCCGACGGCCCAGTTGCGCATCAGGTCGTCGCCGCGCCCGATGAGGGCGCGGTAGGCCGCCAGCACCTCGTCCACCGGCGCGGGCGAGCCCGGCCACGGGTCGGCGGCGAGGTCGGCCCAGCAGCACTTCAGCGCCGCCGCCAGCACCCGCCGGGTCTCCCCGGAGCGTTCCACCGCCACCGGCGCGACCTGGTACTCCTCCAGCAGCGACGGCGTCGCGCCGTCGGGCCAGGCCGGCAGCGCCGTACCCGTGCCGTCGCCGAGGCCCGCCCGGAGCATGCCGGCCGGGGCGGGCTCGCCGGGGCCCAGCGGCAGCGGCCCGGCGGACCGGGCACGCGCGTGCATCAGCTCAGGCGTCATCATCCGTCCTTCCCGGACCTTCCGAACCCTCCGGACGGCGGCGCGCCGGCTCGGACGCCCCGGCCGTTCTCCCCGGACGGCCGCGCACCGGCTCGGGCGCCCTCTCCGTCCCCGCGTCCGTCCGCTCCAGGTGGCCGTGCGACAGCCACGCGGGCTCCGCGCCCGGGACCGCCGTCAGGCCGTCGGACCAGCGCAGCCGGTAGGGCGACTCCGGGCGCAGGTCGGCCGAGACGAGGTCGGCCAGCAGGCGGCGCGCCGAGACCCACTCGCCGCCCGCGGCGAGCACCTCCTCCAGCGGGGCGGACGGCCGCCCGGCGAGGACCGACTCGGCGACGGCGGCCAGGCGGCCGAGGACGCCGTCGCCGGCCTCGGCGTCGTGGGAGCCGGCCGGGCCGGGGTCGGGCACGATCGAACGCGGGGGAGTGGGCTGCGCCGGAGCCGGGCGGGGGCTCTCGTCCACCGCCCGGACGATCGCCGCCGGGTCGTGCCAGGGCGCCGGGGCGTCGAAGGCGAAGCCGTCCAGCACGGCCGCGAGCCGCTCCTTGTCGGCGGTCTGCGCGAACGTCCGCCAGGTCTCGGCGGGCAGCAGCGTGAGGTTCCGCGTCGTGCCGGCCGAGTCGGCCAGGCGGCCGGCGGCGCGGCGGGAGGCGTCGCTGTAGGCGTAGATCGCCGCGCGCAGCTCGGTGCAGGTGCGGTCGAGCTCGGGCCAGCGGGTCAGGATGGTCGCGTGCAGGCTCTGCGCCCGGCGGGCGATCTCCTCGGTGCCCCACAGCTTGGGCGCCTGCTCGCGCAACTCCTCGATGGTGCCGCCGACCAGCGTGATCAGCTCCAGCGCCCACAGCCGGAAGGCCCGTGACAGGTTCCGCGCGCTGAGGCGCGCCTCCTCCATGGTCGTACGGGGGTCGGCGACGTTGAGGTCCTCCAGCGCCAGCAGCCGGTGCATCTCCGACTGGCCGCCGTCGGCCATCATCCGCCGGACGAACATCAGCCCCACCACGCTGGTGAACGACGCCCGGTAGCGGAGCTGGTTGGGCTTGGGGAACACCTCGCGGATCGCGCCGAGGCCCCTGAGCACCCGCAGGCGGTTCTCGAACATCTCCAGCGGGTAGGCCCGGCAGACGTGGCGCATCTGCTCGTGGGTGAGCCACTCCTCGCCGGCCTCGGCGAACGCCGCGAACAGCGTCTCGGCGATGTCGACCAGCACGGGGTCGTCCACCACCGCGCCGCTGTCGCGGGCGAGCGCGGCGAACATCCGCCGGTAGGTCGACAGCACGGCCTCCTCGGTGAGGGCCGCGTCGAGAGTGATCTCCTGGTCGGTCTCTGGCACGCCCAATACCGTAGGGCCTTCCCCCGACATCCCCGTCCCGGGCGGGGCGCGGTCACCCAGGGACGGGCGTCCTCCCGGTCAGCGCTCCGGCGGTCGCCCGCTCACCGGTCCCCGGACGGTGCGGCGGCGCGGGGCGGCACCCCGTTGCGGAGCGACCAGCCGCCGTCGCTGACGATCGTCTGGCCGGTGATCCAGGAACCCTCGTCGCCGGCCAGCCACCGCACCAGCCCGGCGGTCTCCTCCGCCGTGCCCCACCGGCCCCGCGGATGCCGGCCGGACAGCCACTCGCGGTCCTCGGGCGAGGCGTATCCCGTGTCGACGGGCCCCGGGTTGACGCAGTTGACGGTGACGCCGCGGGCGCTCAGCGGGGCGGCGAGGCTCATCGTCAGCTGCTGCACCGCGCCCTTGGTGGCGATGTAGGGCAGCTCGGTGGGCATCGGCTCCAGGTGCTGTCCGGAGGTGAATGTGATGATCCGCCCGCCGTCCAGGTCGGGCTGGGCGGCGAACTCCTGCACCAGCAGCAGGGTCGCCCGGACGTTGACCGCCCAGCACAGGTCGAGTTCCTCGGCGGTCAGCTCGCCGATCCCGGCCTCGGAGCTGCGGGCGTGGTTGGCGACCAGGACGTCCACCCGGCCGAACCGCTCGCGGGCGGCGGCGACGATCTCACCGGGCGCCGCCGGGTCGGCCAGGTCGATCGCCAGGTGCGCAACCGTCCCGGCGCCCTCGGGCAGTTCCTCCCGCAGCGCCGCGACGACCCCCTCCGCGCCCAGCGGATCGGCGCCCCAGGGCTGTTCGGCGTCGTGCGGCGACCACGAGCAGGCGAGGACGTTCATCGGCACGGAGGCCAGCTCGCGGGCGACGGCGTAACCGATGCCGACGCGCCGGCTCACCCCCGTGACGATCGCGGTCCTCATCGGAACGGAGGTCATCGTTCTCCCGTCTTTCGCTGCGAACGGCATGGCGGCCCATCATCACACCAAGATCACGAAAACGTCCATCCGTTGACGGCGGGACACCGGCCGGTGACGTCTCCACCCCCGCGGAATCATCCGGGTGAGCGAATCGACCCGCCGGACCCGGCCGTCCGGGGCGAACCGGTGCGCCCCGGAGGCCGGGGCCGCTCGTGGATCACGATGCCCCTCCCAGGGGAAGCCCGGCGCGTACGGGCTCCCCGAGGGGAAGCTCGGCGCGTACGGTGAAGCCGCCCCCGGGGCGGGGCGCGGCCCGCAGCCGGCCGCCGAGCGCCGTGACGCGCTCGCGCATGCCGAGCAGGCCCGTGCCGGGCACGGGCGGCGCGGCCGGGTCGGCCCCGCCGTCGTCGTCGATCTGCACGACCAGCTCCTCGTCGGCGTAGCCGACGCGCACCGCCGCGGCCGCCCCGCCGGCGTGCCTGGAGACGTTGGTGAGCGCCTCCTGGACGATCCGGTACGCGGCCCGGTCCACCTCGGGCGGCAGTTCCCGCCGCGTGCCGGAGATCGTCACCGTGACCGGCAGCCCGGCCGAGCGGGCCCGCTCCACCAGGCCGCCGAGCCGGTCGAGACCGCTGGCCGCGGCCTCGCCGCCGGAGCCGCCGGAGCCGCCGGGGTGGTCGGGGTCGTCGGAGTGGCCGGGGTCGCGCAGCACCTCCAGGGTGGCGCGCAGCTCGCGCATGGCGTCACCGCTGGCCTCCTGGATGGCCAGCAGCGCGGGCGGCACGTCCTCGCCGCGCTTGCGCGCCAGGTGGACGGCCACCCCGGCCTGGACCTTGATGATCGAGATGCTGTGGGTGAGCGAGTCGTGCAGTTCCCTGGCGATGCGCAGCCGCTCCTCACCCGCACGGCGCAGGGCCGCCTCCTCGCGGGTGCGCTCGGCCTCGGCGGCCCGCCGCTCGGCCTCCTCCAGGTACGCCTGCCGGTGCCGGGTCACCGTCGCCGCCACACCGGCCGCCACGAACCAGCCGACCAGCAGCGAGGCGTCCTGGAGAACCTGCACGGGCCCGTCGGACCCGGGGAGGTTCGCCGCGAGGTCCACGCCCAGGAAGACCACGCTCGCCAGCGCCGGAGCCAGCCGATGGCCGGCCCGTACCGTGGCGAACACCGACACCAGCACGGGGAAGGAGGCCGGTGGGCCCGCCTGGAAACGCGCCGTGACGACGAGCATGCAGGCCGTGCCGACGAGCAGCGACACCAGGGGCGCCCGCCGCCAGGCGACGAGCGCGAGCGAGCCGGCGAGGGCGGCCGCGAGATCCACCGCGCCCGTGCCCGGCGTGCCCAGCACGACGGCCGACAACAGGGCGGCCATCACCGCGGCGAGCAGGCCGTCCTGGGCGAGCGGCCGCCACCCCTCCACAGACCTCATCCGTGCAGATTACGATCTCTCCCCCCGGAGGTCGTCACCGGTACGTCGTAACGAATGCCTACTCCCCGGGATGTAGCGGGGCCGGTCCTGCTTCCCCGGTGTCAGGAGGAGGAGCCTTCCCGGGCATGACGACCACCGACCGGCCCGGACAGCACGATGTCCGGCATGCACACGATCCGAGCAAAGAGCGGGCTCCGCCACGTGAGCCCGGGGAGCCGCCGGCCGTCACCCCGCGCACCCGGCCCCCGTACGGGCGGGTCCGCGGCCACGGGAACGGCGCGGAGGACCGAGCCGTGCTGAGAGGCGGGGAAGCGGCGGCGGGACGGGCCGCCCGGCCGGGGGTCACCCTCGCCGCAGTGGCCGTCGTGCAGTTCATGGTGTCACTGGACCTGTCGGTGGTGAACGTCGGACTTCCGCGGATCGCCGCCGGCCTCGGCTTCAGCGCGGCGGGCCTGACCTGGGTGATCCACGCCTACGCGCTCACCTTCGGCGGGCTGCTCCTCCTGGGCGGCAAGGCCGCCGACCGGTACGGCCGCAGGGGCGTCCTGCTGTTCGGGCTCGGCCTGTTCGGCCTCGCCTCGCTCGCCGGCGGCTTCGCCCAGGAACCCGGCCATCTGGTCGCCGCCCGCGCCGCGCAGGGCATCGGGGCCGCCGCGCTGGCCCCGGCCGCACTGGCGCTGCTGACCGCGACGTTCCCCGCGGGCAGGGCCCGCGTCCGGGCCTTCGGGGTGTGGAGCGCGACGAACGCCGCCGGGGGCGCCCTCGGCGTCCTGATCGGCGGCCTGCTCACCGAGTACGCCGGCTGGCGCTGGGTGATGTTCGTGAACGTGCCGATGGCCGCGTGCGCCCTGGTCCTGGTCCGGCGCGGCGTCACCGCCGGCCCGCCTCCGGTCCGCGGCGGCCGCCCGGACGTCCTCGGCGCCGTCCTGGCCACCGCGGGCATGACCCTGCTGGTGTTCGGCGTCGTCCGCACCGACCGGTACCCGTGGGCCTCGCCGGTCACCCTGGCGACCCTGGCGGTCGCCGTCGCGCTGCTGGCCGCGTTCGTCCGCGTCGAGCGGACCACCACCCGCGAACCGCTGCTCCGGTTCGGCCTGTTCGCCAACCGCTCGGTCGCCGGCGCGAACGCCTACAACCTCCTGGTCGGGGCGGCCATGGCCTCGTCCTTCTACTTCGTGTCCCTCTACCTGCAACGAGTCCTCGGGGCCGGGCCGGCCCTGACCGGGGTCGAGTTCCTGCCGTTCTCCCTCGCCGTGGCCGCCGGCTCCGTGCTCGCCGTCAAGCTCGGCTACCGTCTCGCGCCGCGGACCCTCATGGCCGTCGGCGGGCTGCTGACCGCCACAGGCTTCGCCTGGTTCGGCCTGATCAGCCCGGACGGCGCCTTCGTCACCGACGTCCTGGGACCCTCGATCGCCGCCGGCGTCGGCTTCGGGCTCTGCCTCGCACCGGTCGTCTCCACCGCCACCGCCGGCGTCGCGCCCCACGAGACCGGCACCGCCTCGGGCCTGCTCAACAGCTCACGCCAGATCGGCGCCTCGCTCGGGCTGGCCGTCCTCGGCACCGTCGCGCACGACCGCACCGGCCCGATCACCACGCCCGAGGCCCTCAACGCCGGGTACGCGCTCGGCCTGACGCTCAGCGCCGTGCTCCTGGCCGCCGCCGCCCTCATCGCCCTCGTCGTCCTGCCCCGGATCAGCCCACCGTCACGGACCGGACAGGCCGACACCCACCGGAAGGAAATCCTCGTATGACCGCCGCCCCGATCGATCTCTTCGCATCCGTCGTCCACCTTCACCAGGGCGGTGAGATCCACGCCGGGAGGAGAGCGGCGGACCCCGGCCGGGACGGCTGGCGGCTGACGGCCTTCCACGCGAAGACCGGCGCCGACGTCCACGCCGACCACTGGGAGGTCCACCCCGAGGCCGAGGAGATCGTGTCCTGCCTCATCGGGAAGATGCGTCTCTACCTCCGCCCGGAGCGGCCGGACCAGGAGGAGGAAGAGATCAGGCTCCTGGCCGGAACCGCCGCCATCGTCCCGCGCGGGCGGTGGCACCGCATCGAGCTGGACATCCCCAGCAACATCATGACCGTCACCCTGCCCCACGGCAGCCGGCTGGAGAAACGGACCGAACCCCAGGCCGGACCCCGGCCGGAGGAACGGCCCGAAGCCCGGACCGGCTCCCCGGCCGCGGAAGTGGTCCGAAGCCCGAATCAGACCCCCGTCCCCACCCCCTGACGTCTTCATCCGGAAGGACGACCTTGAAAGAAAAGGCCCCACTGGGCGCCCGCATCATGCTCAGGGACACCCTGGACTGGGATTCGCTCACCGACGACCAGGTGATCGCCGCGAGGCGGAAGGTCAACCGCCTCCGGTCGTCCCGGGTGGTACGGATCATCACCGGCCTGCCCGACCGCCGTGCCCGCATCGAGGAGCGCACGATCGCCCTTCCGGGCCGTCGTCTGAAGCTGCGGGTGCATCGTCCGAAGAACGCCGGTCCGAGGCTGCCGTTGATCCTCTCGTTCCACGGCGGTGGCTTCATCGTGGGAGTCCCCGCGCAGAACGACTGGCTCAACAGCCACCTCGCGGTCCACTGCCCGGCGGTGGTCGTGTCGGTGGACTACCGCCTCGCCCCCGAGCACCCGCTGCCGGAGCCGATCGAGGACGGCTACGACACGCTCGTCCGGATCCTTGAGGACCCCGCCGGCTGGGGCGTCGACCCGGCGGCCGTCGCGGTCTTCGGAGAGAGCGCCGGCGGAACGCTCGCCGCGCTCGTCGCGTTGCGCGCCCGCGAGGAGGGCCCACCGCTGCACGCCCAGGTGCTGGCCTACCCGGGCACGGACTGGTCGGACACCATGGCCGACTACCCCTCGCTCGCCGCGAACGCCGGCCACCCCGGGTTCTCGCTGTCGGAGTGGCGCACGGCCCGCAGGCTGAGCGTGCCGCCGGACCTCGACTCACGCAGCGTGTCGCCGGTGAGGTTCGAGAACCTCGCCGGCCTGCCGCCGGCGCTGGTCGTCACCGGCACGCTGGACCCCGCGGACGACCAGGGACGCCGATATGTCGAACGGCTCCGCGCCCACGGCACCGACGCCCGGCTGACCCGCCACCGGAAGGCCATCCACGGCTTCCTCAGCATGCCCGGGCTGGTCCCGGCCGCCCGGCCCGCGCGCCGCGAGATCCTCGCCTTCCTGCGCGGCCACCTGCACCCCGCGGCGAGACCGGTGAAGGCGGAGGGACGATGACCGTCGGCGCCCCCGCCCGGGAGGAGACGCGCCCCGCACCGCCGCCCGCCGTCCCCGCGGCGGGACGGAGTACGGCAGGGCTGCTGCGCCCCTACGGGTGGGGTTTCGCCGCCGTGGTGATCCTGCAGGTGATCGGCGCCGTCGCGGGTCTGGCGCCGCTGCTGGCGGTCGTCGAGCTGGGCCGCGCCCTGCTGTCGCCCGGCCCGGTCGACCACGGCCATGTCCGGCTGGTCGTGATCGCGGGCGCGGCCGGCCTGCTGGTGCGGCTTCTGTTCACGGCCGCGTCGTCCGGGGTGGGGCATCTCCTCGACGGCCAGGTGCAGCTGGCGCTCCGGCGGCGGCTGGCGGCGCACCTGGGGCGCGTGCCGATCGGCTGGCTCTCCCGGCGCCGGACCGGTGAGCTGGCCAAGGTGGTGGGGGAGGACGTGAGCGCCGTGCACCCGTTCATCGCCCACACCCCCGGCGAACTCGCCGTCACGTTCGCGGTGCCGCTGGTGTCGCTGGTCTACCTGTTCACCGTCGACTGGCGGCTCACACTGATCACCCTGATTCCGGTGGCGCTGGCGGTGGCGCTGGTCCCGCTGATGATGACCCCGACCCGGCTGCGCGAGCAGGAGGAGTTCGACGCGGCCATGGGACGGATCACGAGCTCCGTCGTCGAGTTCGTCCAGGGGATCGCGGTGGTCAAGGCGTTCGGCGGGGCCGGGCGCGCCCACCGCGGGTTCCTTACGGCGGCGGACGAGTTCGTCGGCGTCTTCTCCCGGTGGGTGCGCGGCATGTCCCTGATCGCCGCGGGGATGCAGCTGGCGCTGTCGCCGCCGTTCGTGCTGCTGGTCGTGCTGGCCGGCGGCACAGCTCTGATCATGAACGGTGGCCTGGCCCCGGCCGACCTGCTGCCCTTCCCGCTGCTCGGACTGGGCCTGACCGCCCCGGTGGCGGCCCTCGGCCACGGCTTCGACGACATGCAGGCCGCCCGGCGCGCGGTCGGCCGCATCAGGGACGTGCTCGCGGTGCCGCCGCTGCCCGAGCCCGCGCACCCGGTCGCACCCCGGGGGCACCGGGTGGAGCTGCGCGGGGTCCGGTTCGGCTACGAAGACGATCGCGAGGTGCTGCGCGGCGTCGACCTGGTGCTGGAGCCGGGGACGGTCACCGCGGTCGTCGGGCCGTCGGGAAGCGGGAAGTCCACGCTGGTCCGGCTGCTGCCGCGGTTCTTCGACCCGGTCCGCGGCTCGGTCACCCTGGGCGGCGCCGATCTGCGCGAGATAGACGGCCGGGAGCTGCACCGGCTGGTCTCCTTCGTCTTCCAGGACGTTCGCCTGCTGCGCGCGTCGGTCACGGACAACATCGCGCTGGCCGTACCGCACGCCGACCGCGACGACGTGATCCGCGCCGCCCGGCTGGCGAACATCCACGACCGGATTCTGGAGCTGCCGCGCGGATACGACACGGTCCTCGGCGAGGAGGCCCGGCTGTCGGGGGGCGAGGCGCAGCGGATCTCGATCGCCCGCGCGCTGCTGGCCGACGCGCCCGTCCTGGTGCTCGACGAGGCGACCGCCTTCGCCGACCCGCGGACCGAACAGGCGGTGCGCCGGGCCCTGGCGACGTCGGCGGGCGATCGGACGACCCTGGTCATCGCCCACCGCCTGGAGACGATCGCCGACGCCGACACCGTCGTGGTGCTGGAGAACGGAGAGATCGTCGAGCGCGGCGGGCCCGCCGAGCTGCTGGCGCGAAACGGAAGGTTCGCCGCGCTCTGGCGATCCCACCGGTCGGCGGCCACCGACGAGACCGAGACCCCCGCCGGCGTGCCGCAAGGAGACGAATCCCGATGATCCGAATGCTGCTGCGCGTGCTGGGACACGAGTACGCCCGGGCGACGCGGTGCACCGTGGCCCTCATGACGACGACCGCGACGGCCGAGGGCCTGTCCTACGCGCTGCTGGTCCCGGTGCTGCGGGCACTGCTCGGAAGCACACCCGCGGACGCCGTGCCCTGGCTGGTCGCGTTCGGGGCCGCGGTCGCGCTCTACGCCGTGCTGCGCTACATCAGCGACCTGTCCGGCATGCGGGTCGGGACCACGATGCTGCGCGGCATGTACCACCGGCTCGGCGAGCACCTGGCCCGGCTGCCCATCGGCTGGTACGGCGCGGGCCGGGTCGGCGAGGTGTCGGTCCTGGCCGGCCGCGGCCTCCTGGAGGCGATGGGCGTGGTGGCGCATCTGCTGGCACCGTTCGTCTCCGCCCTGGTCACCCCCCTGACGATCGTCGCCGTGATGCTCGTCTTCGACTGGCGGGCGGGGCTGGCCGCGCTGGCCGCCGTACCCGTCGTGGCGGCGATCCAGATCTGGACGGCACGCTCGACGGCCGCCGCCGACACCGAGCGCCACGAACGCGACAACGAGGCCGCCGACCGGGTCATCGAGTTCCTCCAGGCGCAGCCGGTGCTGCGGGCCGGAGGCCGGACCGGTGAACGCTTCACGTCGCTCGACGACTCGCTGCGGGACATCCGGCGCGCGTCCCGCCGTACCGTGCTGGCGACGCTGCCCGGCGTGGTGGCCCTGACGCTCACGGTGCAGGCGGTCTTCACCGCGCTGCTGGCCCTGGGCGCCTACCTCGCGCTCGGCGGGGACACCGGCGCGGCGGAGATCCTGACGATCCTGGTGCTCGCCGCCCGCTGCGCCGATCCGTTGCTGTCGCTGTCGGAGATCGGCGGCAGGCTCCGCAGCGCGCGTTCCGTGCTGGCCAGGCTCGACGCGGTGCTGCGCGTCGAACCGCTGCCGGAGGCCCCCGAACCGATCCGGCCGGTACGCCATGACCTGGAGCTGGAGTCCGTCACCTTCGGCCATGGCGGTCGCAGAGTGTTCGACGGGGTGTCGCTGACCGTGCCGGAGGGGCAGCGGCTCGCCGTCGTCGGCCCGTCGGGCGCGGGCAAGAGCACGTTGCTGCAGCTGCTCGCGCGGTTCCACGACGTGGACGCGGGCGCGGTGCGCGTGGGGGGTGTGGACGTGCGCGCGATCGGCACGGAGGAGCTGATGGCGCGGATGGCCATCGTCTTCCAGGACGTCTACCTCTTCGACGGCACGATCGAGGAGAACGTCCGGCTCGGCCGCCCCGACGCCACCGAGGCCGAGGTGCGGGCCGCGGCGGCGGCGGCGCGGCTGGACGAGGTGGTCGAGCGCCTGCCCGGCGGCTGGACGGCGAACGTCGGCGAGGGCGGCGCGCTGCTGTCGGGCGGTGAACGCCAGCGCGTCTCCATCGCGCGGGCGCTGCTGAAGGACGCGCCCATCGTGCTGCTGGACGAGGTGACCTCCGCGCTGGACCCGGTGAACGAGGCGGCCGTCCACGACGGCGTCGAGCGCCTGATGGCCGGCCGGACGGTGGTGATGGTCGCGCACCGGATGCGGACCGTCCGGCGCGCCGACCGCGTCGTCTTCCTGGACGGCGGCCGGATCGTGGAGGAAGGCGGCCACGACGAGCTGCTGCGCCGCGGCGGCCACTACGCCGGCTTCTGGAACATCTCCATGGCACCGGCGGCGGGCGAATGAGCCGGCAGGCCGTCCCGTCCTCCGCCGCGCGGACGCCCCGCCCCATCGGCGGACGCCGCGGGCACGGCGCGGATACCACCCCGGGAGTACGGCGGGACCGCGACCGGGAGCGGACGAAAGACGTCCGGCCGGGCTCTACTGTTCCGGTATGAGGATCATGCCCGAGCGGCGCCCGGCGGTGACGGACGCGGCTCCCGCGGCGAGGATGAGCGTCACCCGCCGTCCCGGTGGGCAGGCGGGGACGCGCGTCGCCCGCCGGCCCGGCGGGCCTGCCGTACGGATGGACGGCGGGGACGCCGCCACCGCTGGAGGCGCGTCGTGATCCGGGTGCTCCTGGTCGACGACCAGCCGCTCATCCGCGCGGGGTTCCGCGCCCTGCTGGAGGCCGAGGACGACCTCCAGGTGGTCGGCGAGGCGGGGGACGGGGCGAAGGGCCTCGCCCTGGTCCGCGAGCACCTGCCCGACGTCGCGCTCGTCGACGTGCAGATGCCGGTGATGGACGGCATCGAGGCGACCCGGCGGATCGCCGCCGACCCCGCCCTGGCCGGGGTGCACGTGGTGATCCTCACCAACTACGGCCTCGACGAGTACGTCTTCGACGCGCTGCGCGCCGGCGCCACCGGGTTCCTGGTCAAGGACACCGAGCCGGCCGACCTGCTGCACGGCGTCCGCGTCGCGGCGCGGGGCGACGCGCTGCTCGCCCCGGCCGTCACCCGCCGCCTGATCGGCGAGTTCGTCGCCCGCCGCCCGCTGCTCTCCGCCACCGGGCTGGACGTCCTGACCAACCGGGAACGCGAGGTGATGGCGCTGGTGGCGCACGGCCTGTCCAACGACGAGATCGCCGCGCACATGGTGATCAGCCCGGCCACCGCCAAGACCCACGTCAGCCGGGCGATGACCAAGCTGGGGGCCCGCGACCGCGCCCAGCTCGTCGTCCTCGCCTACCAGTGCGGCCTGGTCACGCCGGGGCTGCCGGGCACGCTCCCCGGTCAGGGAGCCTGATCGGCCCCGTCCACGACCGGCGGCGCGTACGGCGGCGGACCGGGGGCCTGGGCGAGTCGCAGGCCGGTGTGCTCGGCGAGGAAGGCCAGCAGGTCGCCCGCCAGCCCCACCGACCGGCTCGCCGACCGCGCCGCGTGCCCGACGCCCTCCTCGTGGCGCAGCAGGACCGGTCGTGTCCCCGAGGTCGCCCACTGCAGCGCCGCGCACAGCTTGCGCGCGTGCATGGGGTCCACGCGGGAGTCGCCGCCGAAGGCGGCCAGCAGCGTCGCCGGGTAGTCCACGCCCTCGCGCACCCGGTGGTAGGGGGAGTAGCCCAGCAGCCATCCGAGCTGCTCGGGGTCGTCGGCCGAGCCGTACTCCGCCCGCCAGGCCGGGCCCAGGCCGGACCGCTCGTAGCGGACCATGTCCGTCAGCGGGGCCGAGCAGACCGCGGCGGCGAACAGGTCGGGACGCTGCGTCAGCGCCGCCGCGGCCACCAGCCCGCCGTTGGACTCGCCGCACAGGCCCAGCCGGTCCGGGGCGGTCCAGCCCTCGGCGACGAGGTACCCGGCCACCGCCACCAGGTCGTCGACGGCGTTCTGCTTGCGGTCGAGCGCCCCGTCGCGGTGCCACCCCGCGCCCTCCTCGCCGCCGCCGCGCAGCTGGGCCAGGACGAACACGCCCCCGGCCTCGACCCAGGGCAGGATGTAGGCCGAGTACGAAGGCGTCATCGGCCGGCCGAACCCGCCGTAGCCGTACAGGACCGCCGGTCGCGGACCGGAGCCGGGCCGGGCGAGCACCACCATCCGCACGGGCGTGCCGTCCCGGGAGGCGCAGACGAGCCGGCGGGAGACGATCCCGGGCACCTCGACGGCGCCGGGCGCGGCGGCCCACGGCGTGGTCCGCCCGGTGCGGGTGTCGTAGCGGTGCACGCTCGTCGGCGTGACGCCGTCGGTGTAGGTGAACCACACCTCGGGGCCGCCCTCGGGACGGGTGAACATCCGCCCGGCCGCGCCGAGGCCGGGCAGCGGCACCTCGCCCAGCCTTTCGCCGGTGGCCGGGTCGTGCACGGCGATCTCGCTGATCGCGTGCCGGGTACGGCCGACGAGCAGCACCGGCGCGCCGGGCTCCCCGGCGAACGCGAAGTCGCCGGTCACCGCCTCCGGGTCGGGGCCGACCAGCTCCCGCCAGCCCGCCACGCCGGGCCGAGCCGGATCGGCGACGCACAGCCGCCCCCGGGGGCGTCCAGGGTGGTCAGCAGGTAAAGCCGCCCGTCCGGGCCCACCGCGGGCACCGTCGCCGCGGCCGTCCCCTCCTGGACCACCCGCAGCCCGGGGCGTTCCGGCGGCCCGGACGACAGGTCGGCCAGCCACAGGTCGTTGCCGCCGCCGGAGGCCGCCGAGACCGTCAGCCAGCGGCCGTCGGCGCTCATCCCCAGGCCGTAGGACCGCTCGTCGCCGCAGATCACCACGTCGTCGTCGGCGGGGACGCCCAGCCGGTGCAGGCACACCCGCCGCGCGCGCACGTAGAAGAACGCCTTCCCGCCGGGCAGCCAGACCACGGGCGCGTAGCGGCAGCGGTCGATCGGGCCGTCCACCTGCCGCCCGGTGGAGACGTCGAGGACCCGCAGCTCCGAACGCTCGTCGCCGTTCCTGGAGACCTGGTAGGCCAGCAGCCGGCCGTCCAGGTCGGGCTGCCAGGAGTCGAGGGTCGTCAGTCCCGACGGGTCGAGCTCCACCGGGTCGACCAGCGCCCGCTCGGCCCCGTCCGGTCCGGCGGTGTACAGCACGGCGTGCTCCTGGCCGGCCTCGCGGCGCAGGAAGAACCGGCGACCGCCCCGCCACAGCGGCGGCCCCGCCATCCCGGCGGACATGAGCCGGGCCACCCGCCCGTGCCACGCCGCGCGCCCGGCGAGCGCGTCCGCGTGGCCGTTCCACAGCCTCTCCTGCGCGGCCAGCCACTCCCGCGTCCGGGGATCACCGGCGTCCTCCAGCCACCGGTAGGGGTCGGCCACCGCGTGCCCGTGCAGGTGGTCGACGATCGGCTGCCGTTCGGCGGGGGGATGGATCACAGCACCGGCTCCTGTGGGGTCGCGGGGTTCCAGTGGCCGACCAGGTCGGCGTAGAGGGGGGAGGCGGCGAGCAGCTCCGAGTGCCCGCCGATCCGGACGCTGGTGCCGTCCATGACGAGGATCCGCCGCGCCCGCGTCGCCGACGTCAGCCGGTGCGCGATGACGACGAGGGTGCCGCCGCGGCGGGCGAACGCCTCCTCCGCGCGGGCCTCGGCCGCCGGGTCCAGGTGGCACGTCGCCTCGTCGAGGATCACCAGGCGGGCCGGGGAGAGATGGGCGCGGGTCAGGGCGACGAGCTGCCGCTCGGCCGGGGACAGCGCGCCGGAGGACACCTCGGCGCCGTAGCCGCCCAGCCGCTCCGCCAGCGCGGTCAGGCCCACCTCGCGGGCGGCGGCGTCCACCTCCTCGCGCGACGCTGGCGCCAGGTAGGTGAGGTTGTCCCACAGCGTGCCCCGGAAGACGTACGCCTCCTGGGGGATCAGCACCCGGCAGGCCGGATCGAGCCGGTCGGCGGGGACGCCGCCGACCTCGACGCGGCCCGCGCCGGGCCGCAGCACCCCGGCCAGCAGCGCGCCCAGCGTCGATTTGCCGATGCCGCTGGGTCCCACCACGGCGAGGTGGTCGCCCTCGGGGATCGACAGGTCCAGGCCGGAGATCACCGGCTCGGCGTGCGGGCCGTACGCGAAGGCGACCCCGCGCAGCTCGGCGCGCACGTTCCGGGCGGTGACCCGCCCGGCGGCCGGACCGTACGGCGGAGCCGCGGGACCGGGGGAGGGGGCCGGGGACCCGGAGGCGGAGGTGAGGGGACAGGGGGAGGGGGAGGGGGAGAGCGTAGGGCGCTCGGCGGCGGTGGTCGGGAGGGCGGGGGAGGCGGGACCGGGCGGGACGTCCGGCCGCAGGATGCGGTCCAGCGACACCCGCAGCCGCACACCGCTGATCCCCAGCCCCTGCACGAGGTTGCCCAGTGCCGGAGCCAGCGACTGCGTCACGTACGCCAGGGCGCCGAGGACCACCCCGGCCCCGGCCCCCCGCGACAGCAGCCAGGGGGTGCCGGCCAGGATCAGCAGGACCGGCAGCCGGCCGCCCACCGCCAGCGACAGCGTGCGCAGGGCGGTCACCCGGGCCAGTGACCGCCCCGCGGCGGCCTGCTCCGCCACCCGCGCGCCGACGGAGGCGGCCACCCTGTCCTCCGCCGCGCAGGCGGTGACGTCCCGCAGGGCGCCCACCGCGGCGGCCAGCGACCCGGCGGTGCGTTCGTCGGCCAGCAGGAACTCCCGCTGCCGCCGGGCCATGGCCGGCAGCGACAGCAGGAACAGCCCGACGCCGGCCGCGAACGGCGGCAGCACCAGCACCAGCACCTCGGGGACCAGCGCGCCCAGCCCCAGCACCACGCTCACCACGGTGAAGGCGAACGACCTGACCACCGTGATGACCGAGGCGAAAGCGTCACGGGCCAGCTCCACCTGGAGGTTGGACCGGGCCACGGCCGCGGAGCCCGGCCCGTGCCCGGCGGCGGACGCGCGGTCCAGCGCGCTCTCCACGACGTGGCCGAGCAGGTCCTCCCGGAACGGCTCCACGATCGCGGCGACGGCCAGCACGACCTGCCGCGCGCCCGCCGCGCCCACCAGCCAGGCGGCGGCGAGGACCGCCAGCCAGGCGAAACCGGTGCCGGGCCGGCCCGCGGCGAAACCGTCGTCGATCGCCCGCGCCACGGCCAGGCCCACGACGAGGGCGGGCGCCGTCTCCGCCACCGACCACGCGGCGAGCCTGACCAGCAGGCGCGGGTCGCGGCGGAGCGCCCGGCGGACCGGGCGGTTCACGGCGCCCCCTGCGCGGACGGCGACGGGGCGGCCACGACGGGACCGGGCGGGCCGGGCGGGCCGGAGGCGGATCCGGGAGGCCCCGGAGGCCCGGGAGGCGGGCCGTCCGCCTGGAAGACGGCGCGGTACGCCGGGTCCCCCACAGCGCCCGGTGCGTGCCGTAGCCGCGCATCCGCCCGCCGTCCAGCCAGATCACCCGGTCCGCCGCCGCCGCGGTCGCGGCGCGGTGCGTCACGACCAGCCGGGTACGGCCGCCCAGCCGTCCGGCCAGCGCCGCGGCGACCTGCCGCTCGGTGACGGTGTCGAGGCTGGAGGTGGCGTCGTCCAGGACGAGCAGCCGCCGCCCGTGCGCGAACGCCCGCGCCAGCCCCAGGCGCTGCCGCTCCCCGCCCGACATCGGGGCGTCGTCCAGACGCGTGCCGTACCCCAGGGGAGCCGCCGGACGAACGCGTCGGCGCACGCCTCCCGGGCGGCCCGGCGCACGGCCCGCGGGTCCGGCTCGTCCAGGCCCAGGCCGACGGCCTCCTCGACGGTGTCGCCGACCAGCACCGGGCGTTCGAAGGCGTAGCCCACCGCCCGGCGCAGCGCCCCGGGCGACAGCCGGGGCAGCGGCACCCCGTCCAGCAGGACCGTCCCGGCGGCGGGGTCGGCCAGCCGCCCGGCGAGCGCGGCCAGGGCCGACTTGCCGCTGCCGGAGCGCCCGACCACCGCCACCGAGCAGCCGCCCGGGACGACCAGGTCGATCTCGCCGAGCCCTTCGGCGCGCACGCCGCGCAGCTCCAGCGTTCCGGGGCCGGCCGGCAGCGGGCTCTCGCCGTAGGCCCGCGGAGTCCCGGCGGTCAGCTCGGTGATCCGGCCGGCCGCGGCGCGCGCCCGGGCCAGCCGGGCGACCTGGCCGAGCGCCGAGCCGATGCCCGCGCCGAGCACGACGTAGCGGGCGGCGGAGTACAGCTCGCCCGCGGTCAGCCCGCCGTCCGCCAGCCGCAGCCCGCCCACCGCGAGCACGGCCACCTCCAGCAGCGGCACCACGGCGCCCGCCCGCACGCCGGCGCTCGCGTTGGCCCGCCACATGTCCATGGCGTGCCCGCGCAGCCGGGGCAGCGCGGCCAGCACCCGGGCCTTCTCCGCCGCCTCGGTGCCCGCGGCGGCGATCGTCCGGGCCCCGGCGAGGGCGTCGACCAGGCGGGCGGCGATGTCGCCCTGGGCCTCCTGGTAGCCGCCGGCGATCGAGGTGCCGGCCCGCAGGAACGCCCGCAGCACGAAGGTGATCAGGACGAGGCCGCAGACCAGGGTCAGGGCCAGCCGTACGTCGATGAGGGTGAGCGCCACGATGCCGCCCGCCGAGGGGATCACCAGCGCCGCCGCGGTGACGAGCGCCTCCGGCGCCCGCCCGGCCTCCTCGGCGTTCACCCCCATCCGGGTGACGAGGTCCCCTTCGGGGAGGCGGCGGGTCAGCGCGGGCCCGGCGCCGAGGACGTGCCGGAGGGCCCGCAGGCGGAGCCACGCCGTGGCTTGGGCGCCGCTCACCCCGGCGCCCCAGACGCCCAGGGCGTCGCAGGCGACCGCCCCGGCCACGAGGGCCGCGCAGACGCCCGCCCAGGTCCAGGCCCCGCCCGCCGGGCCGGCCGCGACCAGGGCGTCGACGGCCCGGCCCAGCGCGTAGGGGAGCGCCAGCTCGGCCAGTGCCCCGGCGACGGAGGAGACGGCGAGGACGCCCAGCCAGGGGCCGCCGCGCCGTACGGTCTGGGCGAGCAGCCGGTCCGCCGTCCGCACCGGTCCCTCCTTCGCTCGAAAGGTTCTGGGGCCCGCTCGACGGGGCTCGGAAGAAGTCCCCGGAACGGGCCGTGCCCGGGACGGCCGCCGTCATCGGCCGCCCCGGGCACGGGGTGTCACTAGTGGCAGAGCAGCAGGCTCAGGTTGCTCGGCGTGTAGGACTCACAGCCCAGGACGGTCAGCGAGCTGCCGCCGCCACCGCCGTGGCCGCCGCCGGGAGCCTCAAGAGCCTGGAGGTCGAGAAGAACCATTTTCCTTACCTCTTCCTTGTGATCGGAGACGACTAGTGGCAGAGCAGGGCGCTCAGGTTGCTCGGCGTCTGGGACTCGCAGCCCAGGACGGTCAGCGTGCTGCCGCCGCCACCGCCGTGGCCGCCGCCGGGAGCCTCAAGAGCCTGGAGGTCGAGAAGAACCATGGTGTTACTCCGTTTCTGGCGATCGGGAAGAGGATCAGTGGCACAGGAGCAGGCTCAGGTTGCTCGGCGTGCAGGACTCGCAACCGAGAACGGTCAGCGAGCTGCCGCCGCCGCCACCGCCACCCCCGTTGGGGGCTTCCAGGCTCTGGAGGTCGAGAAGTACCATGCTGTTGTCACACCTCCTTCGAAGGTTCGCAGGGGGAAAGCCGCTCGGCGGATCCATGCGCGGGTAGTGCCGTGGACAGGGCACCCGCGCCGCCGGGCGGCTCGACAAAGGGGAGGAGCACCCGCCGGTCGCCCAGCGCGGAGCTCATCGCGAACAGGACTCCGGCCGTGCCGGTCGCGAAGTCCATCGAAAGCCTGAGCAGCTGGTCGCCGGGGAAGGCCAGGCCGTCGCCGTATGACAGCGCGTGCCAGCCCAGTCCCCGGATCTGCTCGGCGAGGTCGGTGGCGGTCCCGGAGCCGGCGCCGGTGCGGGCGGGGTCGCCCGGCGCGGGCTCCGGGACCGCGGCCAGGGCCGCGATCATGCCCGCCCGGCCGGTGAACAGCCCCGGCTGGACGTAGTAGCGGCTCCGGGCGGCGCGCATGCAGCCCCGCAGCGCGGTCCGGAAGCCGTCGTCGTCGCGGTGGGCCAGGTAGCGGGCGAGGACCAGGCCGATGCCGGCCGATCCCTCGTCCAGGTAGGGCAGCGTGCGCCACCCCTGCGTGACCTGCAGCGAGTCGTCCTGGACGGTGACGCAGCGCCGCAGGTCCTGCCGGAGCGCCACGGCCGCCAGGTCGAGCAGCCCGGCGTCGCCGGTCCGCTCGTAGGCGTGCAGGAAGAGGAGGGCGGGCCCGGACGAGCCGTACATCAGCCCGGCCCGCGGGTTGCCGCCGCCGCTGGTCTCCGGCACGTCCTCCACCCCGCCGAGCCGGTCGGCGCAGACGCCGACGGCGCGCAGCGCCAGGTCGGCGAGCGTCTGCTCACCGGTCGTGCCGGCCAGGTGCAGGAGGTTCAGCCCGACACCCGCGAGGCCCCCGAACAGGCCGGGTTCCAGCCCCTCCCACTTCTCCCGCATGGCCACCTCGACCGCGTCGAGCGCGTCCTGGCGGTGCCCGAGCCGGTCGAGGACGTAGGCGACACCGTGCAGCCCGTCGTAGAACCCGACGCCGGTCCCGGGGGCGGGGGACGCCGCGCGGCGGCGCAGCCACTCCACGTGCTCGGGGCGGACCTCGGTGCCGGCGGCGTCCAGCGCGTAGAGCACGCCGGCCGCGCCGTACGCGAGGTTCAGGCCGCCGCCGGGCCTGAACTGGGCCACGTCACCGGGGAAGAGACGGTCGTCGCGCCCGGGGGTGGCGCTCGCCAGGATCGCCCGGCACATGGCGTCCCGCAGCGCGGGCCAGTCGTCCGGGGCGAGCCGGGGGAGGGGCCGCGCCGTCACCGGGTCGTCGCCGACGATGGTGCGGACCGCCTCCTGAACCACCTCCGGCGGCACCGGGAAGGTCTCGGTGACGAGCTCGGCGAGCTGGAACACCTTGGCCCGGTCGAGCGACTGGGTGACGGTGAGTTGCGGCGCGAACAGGCCGAAGCACAGGCAGGCGAGCGCGTAGTCGTCGATCTCGACGCCCTGGCGGCCGGGCGGCGCGTTGAAGGCGGGATGGCCCAGGGCGGCGCGGCCGCGGTCCTCGGCGAGGGTCGCCACCTCGTAGTCGATCATGACCAGGCGGCCCTCGGCGGTGATGAGGATGTTGTTGGGATGCAGGTCGCCGAAGACCACGCCGCGCTCGTGCAGCGCCTCGACGGCCCGCCGGACCGCCGGGAGCGTCTCCATGACCCACGCGGTGTACTCGGCGAGGGTCCCGGCGTCGCAGCCGGCCCGGGTGAGGGGGTAGCGCTGCACCAGCTGCCGCTGCAGGGGGTTGCCGTCGACGAACTCCTGCACCAGGAAGTGGTGCTCGCCGAGGACGAAGTAGTCGATCAGCTCGGGCACGCAGTCCAGCCCGGACAGGCGCTCCAGCATGTCGCGCTCGTGCCCCAGACGCGCCACCGCGTCGCGGCCCGCGGCGTCGAGGCCGGCGTGCGGGCGGGCCTCCTTCAGCACCACGCGCCTGCCGCCGCGTCGCTCCCGCCCGAGGTAGACCCCTCCGCCGTTGGAGAAGTGCATGACGCTCTCGACCTCGTACGGCAGACCGCCGGTGGTGACCGCGTTGCGGGCCGCGAGGTGCGGCTCCAGGAACTCCGGCAGCGTCACCCAGGACGGCACGGAGAAGGACGGCCCGCGCACGTCGGGCACCAGCCGGCCGTCGGCGTCCTCGATCGCGAGCACCGCCTCGCCCTTGGCGTCCAGGCAGTGCCGGGAGGCGAAACCGCCGTAGCGCACGAAGAGCGGGCCCTCGCCGTAGCGCAGGTCACTGAGGATGTAGGGGCCGTGGACGCCGCGGAGCAGCTCGTGCAGCTCCTTCAGCGTGAGCTCCAGCTGCGCCTCGTCCACGGGGTAGATCGTCACCAGCTTGCCGCTGGACCCGCGGGGGGCCGCCTTGGAGTTCAGCATCGTCACGACCGGCCGGCTGCGCAGGAACTTGAAGGCGATCCCGCGGGGCACGCAGTAGTCCCAGACCAGCTCCATCGCCCGCTCGGCGTCGTCCAGGCACGCCGACACGTGGATCTTCCAGCCCTGCCTCGGCGTCCTGGCGTCGAGGGGCGCGTAGTGCATCCACGTGTCCGTCGCCTGGTGCGCCCAACCGCCCGGCACCTCCCGGCCGGCGAGCGGGAAGTCCGGGTGCTCGCTCCGGTCACTGTCGAGAGTGTCGTAGAAGGTCGGGTCCGCTAGGCAATAAAGCTCATAGTGGTCATTCACGGCAATCTCCCTGCTGTCTTCCAGGGGAGAGAATTCCGGATAACCCGAGAAATCACCAGTTACAAGTTGCACGACCAACACGTGTAAAACTCACAAGTCAAGTCATGACATTTGGTCTGACCTGCACTTATGTGAGATATATGAAAGTTGTTCGGAGAAATTCTTCGCGCCATCCTGTCGGAGGCCGAAGATGTTTCTCTTATCGACCGAAATTACCACGTTCGATGCGAGTATGAGGGTATATATCGGGTAACAGAGTTGGTTTGCCTTCTCAGGTCGTCACCGAGCGTGACGGGCCACGGAACCGGTCCGGCCGCCCCCGGCGCGGCGGGGCGACGGGGGCGGCGGCGCGGCGGGCGGGACGGCCGGCAGAACCTAGGCGGGCCAGGGCAGCGGGTTCAGCAGCCAGGCCCCGCCCGCCAGGCAGGCGCAGGCCACCAGCAGGAACAGCAGCACCCAGAACCCGCCGGGCAGGAAGGTCAGCCGGGCGAGCTGGTCGGCGTCGGAGTCGGGGGCGTGGCCGCGGCTCCGCTTGCGCCGCAGCTCCAGGATCGGCCGGACGCCGCCGAACAGCAGGAACCACACGGCCAGGCAGGCGAGGACCGCGTCCACGTCGGGCGGGGAGTACCACGTGACGGCGAAGACCGCCCCGCCGGTCGCCAGCAGGCTCACCGCGCCGAACAGGTTGCGGATCAGCAGCAGCATGGCGGCGAGCAGCCCGATCACCACCGCGATCAGGATCGCCACGTGGCCGGTGGCGGTCAGCCACGCCCCGCCCACGCCCAGCAGCGATGGGGTGACGTAGCCGGCGGCGGCGGTCAGGATCATCCCCGGCCCACGCGGCCTGCCCCGGGTCAGAGTGACCCCCGAAGTGTCCGAATGCAGCCGGATGCCCTGCAGCTTGCGCCGGGTGAGCAGCGCCGCCAGCGCGTGGCCGCCCTCGTGCGCGATGGTGATCAGTCCTCTGGACAGGTGCCACGACCCGGACCACGCCACCGTCGCCAGCGCGACCGCCGCCGACAGCAGCACGGCCCACGGGGGCGGCCCCGCCTGGGCCGCGGTCAAGGACTCCCAGACCTCGTTCAACGTTCGCCTCTCCTCAACGTCACCGGAGCAAAGCGTCCCATGGCGCTTGGTCTACCGGCGATAAGGTCGAAAGGAGACGAAGCGGAGTCCGGGGCGCCGCGGGGAGACGGAATCCGGCCGACGGGGCGGACCGCGCCCCGGTGGGTTTCCCGGTGACCGCCCGGGTAGACGGCGCGGGCACGCACAGGATCGGGATGCCCGGCGGGGCGGACGAGGAGGAGCAGGTGGCTGACCGGCGGATACTGGGCATGCGGAGCCGGATGCGCGGCCGCCCCGGCGTCGAGCGCGACTCCCCCGAACGGTCGATGGACCCCCGCTCCGCCGAGGCCGAGCCGGTCTCGACCCGGTCGCACGTCATCGACAACGCGATCTACGTCGACGGGCGACGGGTCGCCACACCGGGATCGCTGCCCGAGGCGTTCGAGTGCCTGAAGAACACCCCCGACAGCATGGCCTGGATCGGCTTCTACCGCCCCGAGGACGGGGTGATCTACAACGTCGCCGAGGAGTTCGACCTGCACGAGCTGGCCGTCGAGGACGCCATCGTCGCCCACCAGCGTCCCAAGGCCGACCGCTACGGGGAGACCCTCTTCGTGGTGCTGCGTCCGGCCCGTTACGTCGACGAGACCGAGGAGGTCGACTTCGGCGAGCTGCACCTGTTCGTCGGCCGCAACTTCGTGATCACCGTACGGCACAGCGAGGCCCCCGACCTGTCCCAGGTCCGCCGGCGCATGGAGGCCGACCCCGACCTGCTCCGCCAGGGACCCCAGGCGGTGCTCTACGCCGTCGTGGACGCGGTCGTGGACGGCTACGCGCCGGTGGTGGCCGGCCTGCAGAACGACATCGACGAGATAGAGGTGCAGGTCTTCGGCAACGAACCCGGCGTCTCCCGCCGCATCTACGAGCTGTCGCGGGAGGTCATCGAGTTCCAGCGGGCCACCCGCCCGCTGCTCGGCATGATCGAGGGGTTCATCGCGGGCGCCGACAAGTACGGGATGGACCAGGAGCTGCAGCGCTACCTGCGCGACGTCGCCGACCACGCCATCACCGTGTCGGAGCGGGTCAGCGGCTTCCGCCAGATGCTCCACGACATCCTCGTGGTCAACTCCACCATGGTCGCCCAGGCCCAGAACGAGCACATGACCCGGCTCACCGAGGCCAGCAACGCGCAGAACGAGGAGGTCAAGAAGATCTCCGCCTGGGCCGCGATCCTGTTCGCCCCCACCCTCGTCGGCACCATCTACGGCATGAACTTCGACCACATACCGGAACTGCACTGGGCCTTCGGCTACCCGTTCGCCGTGCTGCTGATGGCGGCCGTCTGCGTCACGCTCTACCTTGTCTTCAAACGCCGCGACTGGCTGTAGAACCGCTCGGCGGGGGCCCGGACCGTGGTCCCGTACCCCCGCCACGAGACATCAGTTCAGCTTGGCGAGGATCAACTCCAGCTTGCCGTCCATGGAGTCCATGCGGTTCTCCATGGCACCCATGCGGCCGTTGAGGGCGGTCATCTGGTTTTCGAGGGAGTCCATGCGGTTCTCCATGGAACCCACCCGGTCGGCCAACTCGTCGGTCTTCTGCTCGAGCCCGTCGAACCTCTTCTCCAGGCCGTCGACCTTCTGCTCCAGGCCGTCGAACCTCTTCTCCAGGCCGTCGACCTTCTGCTCCAGGCCGTCGAACCTCTTCTCCAGGCCGTCGACCTTCTGCTCCAGGCCGTCGAACCTCTTCTCCAGGCCGTCGACCTTCTGCTCCAGGCCATCGAACCTCTTCTCCAGGCCATCGACCTTCTGCTCCAGGCCATCGAACCTCTTCTCCAGGCCATCGACCTTCGTCGAGAGCGCGGAGAGGTCCTCCTTGGTGGCCATCCTGTTGAGGACTTCCTCGAACATCGGGACGGTGTACGTCATGACCTCCTCCCGGATGACCTTGGGGAGATCGTTCAGCGTCTCCTTGATGTCGGCCAGATCCGAGCTCGTCCTGAACGCCCAGGCCTCGAGGTCCGAGACGCGCCTGCGGGTGCTCTTCAGTGCCACGTCGGGCATGGTACCTCCTGGTTTTCCTCAGCGGAGGGCCGCCTGACCGGGGGGCGGGCCGAAAATCCGAAACGGTGTGGAACCAATTGAACACGTTCCGGAGTGACCTGCGGGTGCGTTCGGTGATTTTCGGAGTGCGGCCGGGTGACCGATTCTCGTGCGGGTCGCGGCGGAGGATCAGCCGAGCAGTTTGCGGGCGGCGGCCTCGATGTCGTCCTCCGACAGCAGCACGTGCCGCGAGGCGTCCCCCAGCGGGACGAAGCTGTCGGAGGAGGTCACCCGGGCGATCCTGCCGGTGAAGCCCGCGTCGAGCAGTTCGGTGACGACGCCCTCGGAGACCCCGCCGGTGCGGCGGGTCTCGTCGGCGATCAGCACGTTGCCGGTCAGCTCGGCCGCGCGCATCAGGTCGTCCACCGGGAGCGGGGACAGCCAGCGCAGGTCCACGACCCGGCAGCCGTAGCCCTCGGCGGTGAGCCGTACCGCGGCGCGCAGGCTCATCCGCACGCCGTTGCCGAACGTCACGATGGTCAGGTCGCGGCCCTCGCCGTAGCTGCGGGCCCGCCCGATCGGGACGTGCGTCTCGGCCCAGCGCGACGGCGGGGCGTACGGCGAGAGCCAGCCGTTGTCGCCGTCGTCGAACAGGTCGCGGGTGTTGTACAGGGCGATCGGCTCCAGGAAGACGCAGACGCCGCCGTCGGCGCGGGCGGCGGCCAGGCAGGCGCGCAGCATCGCGGCCGCGTCGTCGGGCCGGGCGGGGGAGGCCACGACCAGGCCGGGGATGTCGCGCAGCGCGGCGACGGAGTTGTCGTTGTGGAAGTGGCCGCCGAAGCCCTTCTGGTAGGCGTAGGAGGCGACGCGGACCACCATCGGGTTGCGGAAGGCGCCGCGGGAGAAGAACGACAGCGTCGCCGCCTCGCCCCTGATCTGGTCGAGGGCGTTGTGCAGGTAGGCGAGATACTGGATCTCGGGCACCGGCAGCAGCCCGGAGACGCCCGCGCCGAGCGCGAGGCCGAGGACGGTCTGCTCGTCGAGGAGGGTGTCGAACACCTGGCCGGCGCCGAAGCGCCGCTGAAGCCCCCGGGTGACGCCGTAGACGCCGCCCTTGCGGGCGACGTCCTCGCCGAACACCAGCATGCCGGGGTCGGCGGCCAGGGCGTCGGCCAGGGTCCGGTTGATCGCCTGGGAGAGGGTCAGCCCCCCCTCCCGCTCCGGGAGCCTGCCGCCGAACGTCTTCTCCCGGGAGGACGCGGCCGCCGAGGCGGCCGAGACGGCCGCGGCGACCCGCTCGGGCGAGCGGGGGGCCAGCGGTTCGACGACCTCGGCGGCGGAGGCGAGCCTGGGCCGCCGCGAGCTCTCCAGGGCCATCTTGAGCAGGTGCTCGCGCATCGTCTCGTAGTGCGCCAGGATCTCGTCGGGCGTGGTCAGGCCCGCCTCGACCAGCAGCCGGGCCGTGGCGACGAGCGGGTCGCGCCCCAGATCGGCGTCGATCTCGCGCTTGGTCCGGTAGGACATCTCCACGTCGGACCCGGCGTGGCCCATCAGCCGCACGGTGCGCAGGTGCAGCAGGGCCGGGGAGCGGCGGGTCCGGACGTGCTCGGCGGCCGCGGCCGCGACGTCGTGGACGTCGGCCAGGTCGCAGCCGTCGGCCGCGAAGTACGGCAGCAGCGGGTGGTGGGCGGCCTCCACCCACCCCGCGGGGGTGCGCACGCTGATGCCCAGGCCGTTGTCCTCGCAGACGAACAGCAGGGGCAGTCCCAGCCGCTGGTAGGCGGCGTAGGCGGCGGTGTTCAGGCCGGACAGGGCGCTGGCGTGGTTGACCGAGGCGTCGCCGAGGCTGCACACCGCGACGGCGTCCTGCGGCCAGGCGCCCGGCACGCCGAGCGTCCGGGCACGCTCGATGGCGAACGCCACGCCGACCGCGCGCGGCAGATGGCTGGCGATCGTGGAGGTCTGCGGGATCACGGCCAGCTCGGGGTGGCCGAAGACCTTGTGGCGACCCCCCGCGATCGGCTCCTCGGCGGCGGCGGTCAGGCCGAGCAGCACGTCGCGCAGCCCTTCCTCGGGCAGGCGCCCGGCCATCGCCGACCTGGCGAGGTAGAAGGCCCCGGAGCGGTAGTGCAGCAGCGCGGGGTCGGTGGGGCGCAGCGCCGCGGCGACCGCGGCGTTGCCCTCGTGTCCGGCGGAGCCGATGGTGTAGAAGCCCTCGCCCTGCTCGCGGAGCCGGCGTGCGGTGACGTCGAGGAGCCTGCTGCCGAGCTGGAACTCGAACAGCTCCCGGCAGCGGGCCCCGGTCAGGGTGGTGCCCTCCCGCACGGGGAGCAGGGGATCCCGCGGCGTCCCCGCGGTGAGAGCGGTCACGGCCTCGGCGAAGTGTGTCTCAACAGTGTCGCGCGCCACAGTTCGATTATGTCCTTCGCGCCGGTCGCCGTCCCGTGCTTGGCCTCTTTGACCTGCCGGGCAGCGGTGGAACGGTGTAACTGACGGCGATTCTTAACAGTTTGTCATGTTTAACAACGCATGACCTGTCTAGTACGTCTACTTGAAGTACGACGTGGCACCCTCATGCCGCGTTCAACCAACGGGAGGACACCCGAATGTTGCAACGCACCAGAGCCGCCGTCGCGCTGACCGTGGGCGTCGGGGCGCTAGCCCTGGCCCCTTCCGCCATGGCGGCCACAACGGTCTCGGCGGTAGCGGCGACCGCGGCGGACCCCGTCGTCTCCAGCGTGAAGATCGACCCCGAACCGATCGTGGTCACCGGATCGCCGGTCGGGGCGGAGTTCACCTTCACCACCTCCGGCGCCGGCAAGGTCGACTTCAAGATCAAGGCGCCCGGGGGGGACTGGACGCCCCTGGAGGTCAAGCCCGCTCCGCACGGCCTGGAGTCGAAGTGGACGGCGACCAAGACCTTCGACACCAAGGACAGGGAGGGACGGTGGAGCTACATCGCCGTCGCCCACGGTGAGGACGGCAAGGAGGACACCGAGAGCGGCCGGTTCACCGTCGACGTCAGGCGGCACCGGAACCTCGACACCAGGATCGCCGGCTTCGACGCCCGGCCCGAGCCGGTGCGCGAAGGCGCCACGTTCGGCGTCCACGGGCGCCTGCTCGTCGAGGGCCGGCACGGCTGGCAGGGCTACGGAGGCCGTACGGTCGACATCCTGTTCCGCGCCGACGGCTCCTCTCGGTGGGAGCAGGTCGGCTCCGACCGGACCGACCGGTTCGGCGGGTTCTCCGAGAAGGTGACCGCCGAGCGGTCCGGGACCTGGCGGGCGGTGTTCGGCGGCGGTCGCGGCGCCGACAGGGCCTTCAGCGGCACCGACCACGTGCGGGTCCTGGAGCCGCAGCCGGAGCCGGAGCGCGGCGCCAGCCGTGTCATCCGGTTCAACGCCTCGCCGGAGCCCGTCCGCCACGGCCGGTACCTGACCTTCACCGGCAGGCTCCAGGTCGACGACTCCGGCTGGGAGGGCTACCGCGCCAAGGTGGGCCTGTACTTCAAGCCCGCGGGGTCGAGCAAGTGGCAGCGCGTCAAGAACGCGTGGTCCAACGGGGCCGGCCACCTCTACACCAAGGCCAAGGCGTACCGGTCGGGTCACTGGAAGTTCGTCTTCGCCGGTGACGACGACTTCCGCCCCGACTCCAGCGGCAGCGACTACGTCAAGGTGATCAGGCGCTGACGCCCGCTCCGGCGCCGTCCCCCGGAGGGGCGGCGCCGGCCGACAGGGAAGCGGCCCGGGCGTTTCGGCGCCCGGGCCGTCCTCGTGCCCGGTTCCATGCGTATCCGGTACGGGCCGCGGTCCGGGAGGACGTGCCCGGGCCGTTTTTCATGATCCCGGGTGAATCCCATGCGATGGCAGGTTTTCGGGGGCGCCCCCGGCCGTCGGCCCGGTACTTTCGCGATCTAAATCTCCATATATCAGAACTCACCCCTACGGCCGCGATGGCCTGGTCTTATAGCTGAATAATGAGATATTCCTCCCCCGTCGCTCATGCGCGGATCGAGATGATCGGGCACGTTTGTCGGGGAAGCCATCCGCCTTTCTGAAGGTTGTTTTGCCGTCAGCAAACGCGGCCGGTGCGAGCATCTATTCAGAGCAGCACCGATCATGACAAGGGGGAGGAATGCTCCGAAAACTTATTCCGCTTCTGGCCGCGATCACCATGGCCGGATCGATGGCGGCCACCTCGGCGGTGGCGGCCGAGGCCGCGTCGGCGCCCGCCGATCACGCGGCGGTCGCCGGGGCCGAGGGGGCGGCCGCGGCGCGGGGGGCGGCCAAGGAGGCCGCCTGCCAGCCGGGGTCGCCGTGCGCGTACGCCAACTGCGGTCCCGGCCAGGTCTGCGTGCCCCATCCCAGGCAGTGCTTTACGATGCCGTGCCCGCAGTACGACTGCGTGCCCGCGAGCTACCCGAGGCCGCCGGTCTACTACCCGCCGTACCCGTACCCGAGGCCGCCGGTGTACTACCCGCCGTACCCGTATCCACGGCCGCCGGTGTACTACCCGCCCTACCCGAGGCCGCCGTACCCGCCGGTGGTGCGTCCTCCGTACCCGCGGCCGCCGTACCCGCCCTCGTACCCGCCTCCGTACCCGCCCCCGCACCCGCTGCCGCGTCCGATGGAGGCTCCGGGCGCCTGACACCTCCTCCGGCTCGGCGGCCCCGCCTGAGTCGTTGACGGCGGCGGACCCAATGGGTCCGCCGCCGTTAGTGTTCCTTAACCACGACCGTGGCGAGCGCCGCGCGGGCCATCCCGCGCAGCAGGCCGGCCATCAGCTCGGGCGCGAGGTCGCCCGCGCTGTGCGGCGTGGAGTTGAGCAGCCCGAAGACGGCGTGGGTGGCGGCGCGCAGCCGCGCCGCGGGGCACGAGGGGTAGATCTCGCTCAGCACGGTCACCCACTCCTCCACGTACAGCCGCTGCAGGCGCCTGATCCGGCGCCGGGCGGGCTCGGGGACGTTGCCGAGCTCGCGGTCGTGCACGGTGATCAGCGCCGGATGGCTGAGCGCGAATTCGATCTGCCCGTTGAGCAGGGCGTCCAGGGCGTGCTCGGCGTCCGGGGCCTCGGTGACGCACCTTCCCGCCGAGGCGTGCAGGCGCTCGCTGACGTCCAGCAGCATCTCGGCCAGCAGGGCCTCCTTGCCGCTGAAGTGCCGGTAGAGGGCGGGGCCCGAGACGCCGACCGCGCCGCCGATGTCCTCGATGGACACGCCGTGGAAGCCGCGCGCGGCGAACAGCGCGGCGGCGGCGTCGAGTATCTCCACGCGTCGCGAGCCGCGGGCGCGAGCGGAGGCCGGAGCGGTCGTCACCCCCGCATGGTAGACGCTGACGTTAACGATGACTAACATCTGCGGTGAAGACGACGTTGTCACCCACCGGTCCGCGGCGACGCGGCCGGGCGGCGGTCGCGGTCGTGACGGCCGGGCCGCCGCGCCGAAGAGGAGAGCGCATGAGTGGCTGGCCGGTGCTGCGAAGCACCTGCGATCCGGGC
Source organism: Streptosporangium sandarakinum (assembly GCF_050942225.1). Taxonomy (NCBI): domain Bacteria; kingdom Bacillati; phylum Actinomycetota; class Actinomycetes; order Streptosporangiales; family Streptosporangiaceae; genus Streptosporangium; species Streptosporangium sandarakinum. The sequence continues at coordinate 5,561,926 of NZ_CP192034.1, read as the reverse complement.
GGCGACGCCTTCAAGGCCAACGCCGAGGTCAACGAGCGGCTGGTGGCCGAGCTGCGCGAACGCGTCGCCGTCGCCGCGCTGGGCGGCCCGGAGCGGTCGCGGGCCAGGCACGTCTCGCGCGGCAAGCTGCTGCCCCGCGACCGGGTCGACACCCTCCTGGACCCGGGCTCGCGCTTCCTGGAGCTGTCCCAGCTCGCCGCGAACGGGATGTACGGCGACGACGCCCCGGCGGCCGGGATCATCACCGGCGTCGGCCGCGTCTCCGGCCGCGAGTGCGTGGTCGTCGCCAACGACGCCACCGTCAAGGGCGGCACCTACTACCCGATGACGGTCAAGAAGCACCTGCGGGCACAGGAGGTCGCCCTCCACAACCACCTGCCGTGCGTCTACCTCGTCGACTCCGGCGGCGCGTTCCTGCCCCGCCAGGACGAGGTCTTCCCCGACCGCGAGCACTTCGGCCGGATCTTCTACAACCAGGCCACCATGTCGGCGCGCGGCATCCCGCAGATCGCCGCCGTCCTCGGCTCCTGCACGGCCGGCGGCGCCTACGTCCCGGCGATGAGCGACGAGGCGGTCATCGTGCGCGACCAGGGCACGATCTTCCTGGGCGGGCCGCCGCTGGTGAAGGCCGCCACCGGCGAGGAGGTCACCGCCGAGGAGCTCGGCGGCGGCGACCTGCACTCGCGGGTCAGCGGCGTCACCGACCACCTGGCCGACGACGACTCCCACGCGCTGCGGATCGTCCGCGACATCGTCTCCACCCTCGCCCCGCGCACCCCCGCGCCGTGGGAGCGCGCCGCCTCGGAGGAGCCCGCGCACGACCCCCGCGACCTGTACGGGATCGTCCCGGCCGACACCCGCGTCCCCTACGACGTGCGCGAGGTCATCGCCCGGATCGTGGACGGCAGCCGGTTCGGCGAGTTCAAGGCCGAGTACGGCGCCACCCTCGTCACCGGCTTCGCCCGCATCCACGGCCACCCGGTGGGGATCATCGCCAACAACGGCATCCTGTTCGCCGAGTCCGCCCTCAAGGGCGCGCACTTCATCGAGCTGTGCGACCGCCGCGCCATCCCCCTGGTCTTCCTGCAGAACATCAGCGGGTTCATGGTCGGCCGGGCCTACGAGGCCGGCGGCATCGCCAAGCACGGCGCCAAGATGGTCACCGCGGTCGCCTGTGCCCGGGTGCCCAAGCTCACCGTGGTCGTCGGCGGCTCGTTCGGCGCGGGCAACTACGCCATGGCCGGGCGGGCCTACTCGCCCCGGTTCCTGTGGATGTGGCCGAACGCCCGCATCTCCGTGATGGGCGGCGAGCAGGCCGCCAACGTGCTGTCCACGGTCGGCGACGCCGACCCCGACGCCATCCGCAGGCAGTACGAGGACCAGGGCAACCCCTACTACTCCACCGCCCGCCTCTGGGACGACGGCGTCATCGACCCCCTCGACACCCGCACCGTCCTGGGCCTGGCCCTGTCCGCCGCGGCCAACGCCCCCCTCGACCCCGTCGGCTACGGCGTCTTCCGGATGTGAGTGCCCCATGACGAACCCCACAGCGAACGACCCGGCCCCGGTCCCCGCCCGGTCCGGGATGTTCGACACCGTCCTGATCGCCAACCGCGGCGAGATCGCCCTGCGCGTCATCCGGACGCTCCGGAGGCTCGGAATCCGCTCCGTCGCCGTGTACAGCGACGCCGACGCCGGCGCCCGGCACGTCCGCGAGGCCGACGTCGCGGTCCGGCTCGGCGGCGGCTACCTCGACATCGACCGGATCCTGGCCGCCGCCGCGGCGACCGGCGCCCAGGCCGTGCACCCCGGATACGGCTTCCTGGCGGAGAACGCCGCCTTCGCCCGGCGCTGCGCCGAGGCCGGCCTGGTGTTCGTCGGCCCGCCGCCCGAGGCCATCGAGGCCATGGGCGACAAGATCCGGGCCAAGGAGACCGTGGCCGCCGCCGGGGTCCCCGTCGTGCCCGGCGGCGCCGAACCCGGCGACGACCTCGTCGCGGCGGCCGAGCGGGTCGGCTTCCCCGCGCTGATCAAGCCGTCCGCGGGCGGCGGCGGCAAGGGCATGGTGCTGGTGCGCTCCGCCGGGGAGCTGCCCGAGGCGCTGGCGTCGGCCCGCCGTACGGCCGCCGCCGCGTTCGGCGACGCGACCCTGCTGATCGAGCGGTTCGTGGACAACCCCCGCCACATCGAGATCCAGGTGATGGCCGACGCGCACGGCAACGTCGTCCACCTCGGCGAGCGCGAGTGCAGCCTCCAGCGCCGCCACCAGAAGATCATCGAGGAGGCGCCGTCCCCGCTGCTCGACGACGCCGCCCGGGCCCGCATGGGCGCGGCGGCGGTCGAGGCGGCCAGGGCCGTCGGCTACGTCGGCGCCGGCACGGTCGAGTTCATCGTCCAGGGCGCCACCGGCGACTACTACTTCATGGAGATGAACACCCGCCTGCAGGTCGAGCACCCGGTCACCGAGCTGGTCACCGGCCTGGACCTGGTCGAGCTGCAGCTGCGGGCCGCCGCCGGCGAGCCGCTGCCGCTCACCCAGGAGGAGGTACGGCTGCGCGGTCACGCCGTGGAGGCCCGCGTCTACGCCGAGGACCCCTCCCGGGGCTTCCTGCCGACCGGCGGCCGGGTCCTGGCGCTGCGCGAGCCCGAGGGCGTCCGGGTCGACTCCGGCCTGATGACCGGCGGGACCGTCGGCAGCGACTACGACCCGATGCTGTCCAAGGTGATCGCCTGGGGCCCCGACCGGGTGAGCGCGCTACGGCGGCTGGACGGGGCGCTCGCCGGGACGGTCGTGCTCGGCGTGCCGACCAACGTCTCCTTCCTGCGCGCCCTGCTCACCCACCCCGAGGTGGTCTCCGGAGCCCTCGATACCGGCCTGGTCGAGCGCCACCTCGGCGAGCTCGCCGCGGGCGGGGCCGTCCCCGCCGACGTGCCGGTCGCCGCCGCCCTGCTCCTGCACCACGAGCGGGTGCCCGCCGCGCCGGCCGACCCGTGGGACGTGCCCGACGGCTGGCGGCTCGGGGACGCGGCGTGGACCGCGTGGCGGCTGGAGAGCCGCGACGGCGTGTCCGAGGTGCGGGTGCGCGGGCTCCCCGGGTCTCCCGCCGGAGCCGAGGTGCGTCCGGCCGCCGGCGGGGCCGGTGAGGACCGGGGCGCCGGGGATGCCGAGGACGCAGAGGCCGCGGGGACGGCCCGCGCCGCCGGGCCTCAGGAGGACGCCGGCGCCGTACGGGCGACGCTGGCCCTGGACGGCGACGACCTGCTCGTCACCCTGGACGGCGTCCGCAGGCGCTACGCCGTCGCCCGCGACGGCGACACCGTCTGGCTGGGCCGCGACGGCGCCGCCTGGGCCCTGACCCGCCACCACCTGGGCGACCCCGGGGATCGCGCGGGCGCGGCCGGTGCCGCCGACGGCGTGGTCCGCAGCCCCATGCCCGGCACGGTCCTGGTGGTCAAGGCCGGGGTCGGGGAGGGCGTCGCGGAGGGCCAGCCGCTGGTCATCGTCGAGGCGATGAAGATGGAGCACACCGTGACCGCACCGATCGCCGGAGTCGTCACCGAGCTGCCGGCGCGGGCCGGCCAGGCGGTCGACATGGACGCCGTCCTGGCGGTCGTCCGGCCGCACGACGAGGAGGAGCGGTGACGCGCGAGCCGTACACGGTCGCGGCGGGACGGGACACGGCGCGCGGACGGCACATCGCCGCCGCGCCGGGACGGGAGGCGTGATGCGCGAGCCGTACGCGGTCCGGGAGGCCGGGCTGCCCGACCGGGTCACGGTCTACGAGGTCGGGCCGCGCGACGGGCTGCAGAACGAGAAGGCGGTCGTTCCCGTCGAGGTCAAGGCCGAGTTCGTCGCCCGGCTGGCCGCGGCCGGGCACCGCGTGATCGAGACGACCAGCTTCGTGCACCCCAAGTGGGTGCCCCAGCTCGCCGACGCCGCCGAGCTGCTGGGCCTCGTCGAGAAGGTCCCCGGCGTGCGCTACCCGGTGCTCGTCCCCAACGAGCGCGGCCTGGACCGGGCGCTGGAGCACGGCGTCGAGGAGATCGCGGTCTTCGCCAGCGCCACCGAGACCTTCGCCCGCCGCAACCTCAACCGCACGCTCGCCTCGCAGTTCGAGATGTTCGAGCCGGTCGTGGCGCGGGCGCTGGAGAACGGCCTGCGGGTCAGGGCGTACGTGTCGATGTGCTTCGGCGACCCCTGGGAGGGCCCCACCCCGGTCGGCCAGGTGGTCGAGGTCGGCCGCAGGCTGCTCGACATGGGCTGCTTCGAGCTGTCGCTCGGCGACACGATCGGCGTCGGCACCCCCGGGCACGTCACCGCGCTGATCGGCGCGTTCGGCGGGCCCTCGCGGCTGGCGGTGCACTTCCACGACACCTACGGTCAGGCCCTGGCCAACACCCTGGCCGCGCTGCGGGCGGGCGTGACCGTGGTCGACGCCTCCACCGGCGGCATCGGCGGCTGCCCCTATGCCGACAGCGCCACCGGCAACCTCGCCACCGAGGATCTGGTGTGGATGCTGCACGGCCTCGGCGTCGAGACGGGTCTCGACCTCGCCTCGCTGGTGGAGACCAGTACCTGGCTGGCCGCGAGGCTCGGCCGTCCCAGCCCCTCCCGGGTCGTCCAGGCGCTGGGGGAGACCCCCACCGGCGGTACGGCCGACCACGACGTCAAGGAGTAGTGACGATGCCCAAGCTCGGTGACGAGTACGAGGACCTGCGCAAGACCGTCGAGGCGTTCGCCCGCGACGTGGTCGCCCCGGTGATCGGGGAATTCTACGAGCGCGAGGAGTTCCCCTACGACATCGTGCGGCAGATGGGCGCGATGGGCCTGTTCGGCCTGCCGATCCCCGAGGAGCACGGCGGCATGGGCGGCGACTACTTCGCCCTGTGCCTCGCCCTGGAGGAGCTGGCCCGGGTCGACTCCAGCGTGGCCATCACCCTGGAGGCCGCGGTGTCGCTGGGCGCGATGCCGATCTACCGGTTCGGCACCGACGCCCAGCGCGCCGAGTGGCTGCCCCGGCTGGCGGCGGGCGAGGCGCTCGGCGCCTTCGGCCTCACCGAGCCGGGCGGTGGCTCCGACGTGCCCGGCGGCATGCGCACCACCGCCGTGCTGGACGGCGACGAGTGGGTGATCAACGGTTCCAAGGCGTTCATCACCAACTCCGGCACCGACATCACCGGCGTCGTCGGGGTGGCCGCCATCACCGGCAGCCGCGCGGACGGCAGGCCGGAGATCTCCACGATCCTGGTGCCGTCGGGCATGCCCGGCTTCACCGTCTCCAAGAAGTACTCCAAGGTCGGCTGGAACGCCTCCGACACCCGCGAGCTGTCCTTCTCCGACTGCCGGGTCCCGTCGGCCAACCTGCTCGGCGAGCGGGGCAGGGGCTACGCCCAGTTCCTGCAGACCCTCGACGAGGGCCGCGTCGCCATCGCCGCCCTCTCGGTCGGCCTGGCCCAGGGCTGCGTGGACGAGTGCCTGCGCTACGTCCGCGAGCGCCAGGCGTTCGGCCACCCGATCGGCCACTACCAGGCCATCCAGTTCAAGATCGCCGACATGGAGACCCGGACCCACACCGCCCGCCTGGCCTACTACCACGCCGCCGAGCGGATGCTGGCCGGGGAGCCCTTCAAGAAGGAGGCGGCCATCGCCAAGCTCGTCTCCAGCAACGCCGCGATGGACAACGCCCGCGACGCCACGCAGATCTTCGGCGGGTACGGCTTCATGAACGAGTACCCGGTCGGCCGCTTCTACCGCGACGCCAAGATCCTGGAGATCGGCGAGGGCACGAGCGAGGTCCAGCGCATGCTCATCGCCCGCGAACTGGGCCTCGCCGACCTCTGACCCGCCGGTACGGTGGCCGGAGCGCCGGCCCGGCCACCGCGGTGAGGACCTCGGCCCGGCCCTTGACGGACGCGGCCGGGCGCTTGAGGCGACGGCGGGCTTTCCGTACGGCTAGCAGTCGCAGCCGCAGCCGTCGCAGCCGCACCCGTCCTCGCCGCAGCAGCTACAGCAGTTACAGCAGTCCCCGCAGTTCGAGCACGCGTCGCAGCCGCTGCAGTCGCAGCGGTCCCAGCACGACCTGTAGCGCTCCTCGTCCCACGGCGGCCGGTACAGCCCGCAGGTGCAGCAGGCCATCGCGGCGCACGCCATCGACAGCAGGCCCCCCGGGTCGGGCTTGAGGCGCGGGTCGCGCGGCGGCGCCTCGGGTGGTCCCGGCACCCCGGGGACCTCCCGCCGTTCCCGGCCCGCCAGGGTGAAGACGCGGTCGGCCGAGCGCCGGGTCTCCTTCACCAGCAGCGCCCGCACCAGCGTGCGCCGCTCCAGGTCGAGGTCGGCCACGGCCAGCTCCAGGCCGAGCAGCGCGTCGTCGGCGTGCCGCCGGGCGGCGGCGAGGTCGGTGCCGGAGGCCGTCAGCGGGTTGTAGGCGCCCGTCGCCCGGTCGGCGGCCAGGTCCTCCACCGCGTCGAGCAGGTGGGCCAGGCGGCCGAAGTGGCGTCCCGCCTCCATGAGCGTCTCGCGGTTGTGCGGTTTGCCGGCGAGCAGCGCCGTGTGCCCGAAGGCGGCGGCGACCGCCTCCTCGGTGGGCGCGGTGAGCGCCGGCAGCCCCAGGCCCGGGGTGCCCTCCAGCCGTGCCTGCGCCTCGGCCGCGCGCAGCAGCGGCTCGGGGGCGAATCCCAGGTCGCCGGCCGTACGGGTGCCCGCGGCGGACCAGCGGGCGGCGACCTTCCCGGCGACGAGGGCCACGGGGCGGCGGGCGTAGGCGCCGTCGCCGTCGGCGACGTGGTCGGCGACCTTGCCGGCCGCCAGGATCAGCGAGACCGCCGCGGCCAGCCGTACCCCTTCGGCCTCGGCGACGTCGGCGCCCTTGAAGCCGCGCAGGGCGCACGCCCCGGCCCGGCGGCGCGCGGCGGGGGTGGTCGTCTGCGCCTCCGTGAGGACCGAGACGAGCAGGCCGTCGTAGTTGGTCACCAACCGGGCGGCCTGGCCGTGCTCGTCCCGCAGGGCCAGGCAGAGCCCGCACAGGTGGGCCATCCACTCCTTGAACAGCCCGCCGCACATCCCGTGCCGGCACGGCCGAACGATCCCAAACACATGAGCTCCTTGGTGCGAGTGGGATAAATGGTGCCATCTATCGGTCGCACCGCCCGCAAAGATCGCGCTCGGCCCGGATCTCCTCCCCGGGCACCGGATCGTGCCCGGCCTCGGCCGCCGGCCGTCGACCCATGATCTCCGTCCTCTGCGCGAGGTGAAACTTTCACCGGTTCCGGTAGGCGTAGTCGCAGGTCGCGGATGTGGAGCGGCGGGGACGGACGGCCCTCGCTGGAGGCGGGGGAGGTGGACTCGTTAGCTTGGGAGCGCTCCCACTTCCCCCGCCCAAGGAGTCCCCCCATGCGAAGAAGGCCGATCCTGGCCGCGCTCGGCGCGGCCCTCGCCGTGGCGACCGGCGTCGCGGCGTCCGTGGCCTCCATGGCCTCAGTGGCCTCCGGCGCCGCCGCGGCCGACTCCTCCTTCTACGTCGACCCGGCCACCGGCGCGGCCAAGTGGGTCGCGGCCAACCCCGGCGACTACCGCGCGCCGGTCATCCGCGACCGGATCGCCGCCGTCCCGCAGGCCCGGTGGTTCACCACGACCAACACCTCCACCGTGCGAGGCCAGGTGTCGGAGTTCGTCGGCGCCGCCGCGAGCGCCGGCAAGACGCCCATCCTGGTGGTCTACAACATCCCCAACCGCGACTGCAGCGGCGCCAGCACCGGCGGCGCGCCGAACCACACGGCCTACCGGCAGTGGATCGACGAGCTCGCGGCGGGCCTGCAGGGACGTCCGGCGTCGATCATCCTGGAGCCCGACGTCCTGCCGATCATGACGAACTGCATGAGCTCGGCCCAGCAGCAGGAGACCAACGCCTCCATGGCGTACGCCGGGAAGAAGCTCAAGGCCGCCTCGTCGGCGGCGAAGGTCTACTTCGACATCGGCCACTCGGCCTGGCTGTCCGCCTCCGACGCCGCGGCCCGGCTGAAGGCGGCCGGCATCGCCGACAGCGGTGACGGCTTCTCCCTCAACGTTTCCAACTACCGCTGGACCTCCACCGAGGTCGCGTATGCGAAGAACATCATCTCCGCCACCGGAGTCTCCCGGCTGCGCGCCGTGATCGACACCAGCCGCAACGGCAACGGACCGCAGGGCAGCGAGTGGTGTGACCCGGCGGGCCGGGCGATCGGCACGCCGAGCACGACCGGCACCGGCGACTCGATGATCGACGCGTTCCTCTGGATCAAGCTTCCCGGCGAGTCGGACGGCTGCATCGGCCCGGCCGGGCAGTTCGTGCCGCAGCGGGCCTACGACCTGGCCATGGCGGCGCCGCAGCCCACCTCATCGCCGACCCCGACCGTCACGCCGACGGCGACCCCCACGGTGTCGCCCAGCTCCACCCCGACCCACACCTCCACGCCCCCGCCCGGCGACCGGTCCTGCGCGGCCGACTACAAGATCGTCAACTCCTGGCAGGGCGGCTTCCAGGCCGAGGTGACGGTACGGAACACCGGCGCCCAGGGCATCAGCGGCTGGACGGTGAGCTGGACCTTCTCCGGCGGCCAGACCGTCACCCAGCTCTGGAACGGGAAGTACACCCAGAGCGGGGCCGCCGTCACGGTGCGGAACACCGACTACAACGGCGCCCTCTCGTCCGGGACCACCACGTCCTTCGGCTTCACCGGCAACGCGCCCGGAGCATCCGGCGTGCCGGCCTCGGTCGGCTGCGCCGCCGCCTGACCCGGCGGCGCGGTCCCGGCACGGTACGGCTCGCGCGGACCGAGCGCCCCCGCGCGCGGGCCGTACCGGCTCTCGTCCCGCCCCGCGGCCCTCACGGCGCCGCGGGGCGGTCTCGTGCGTGCCCGCCTCGTCCCCGCCGCCCGGACGCCGGCGGCGTTCAGACGCCGGCCACGCCGGTGCCCGCCGTACTCGTCACGCCGGTCGTGCTCGTCCTGCCCGTCATGCCCATGGGGTCGTCCCCGTAGGGGGACGCCATCACCGCCGCGGCCTTGGACATGATCCGCGTCATGCCGGCCAGCTCCTCGGGGGTGAGCTGGTCGATCAGGAACGCCCGGACGACGGCCACGTGGCCGGGGGCGGTCTTCTCCAGGCAGCTCATGCCCCGGTCGGTCAGCACGGCGAGGACGCCCCGCTCGTCGGAGGGGCAGGCCGCCCGCGCGACGAGACCGCGTTTCTCCAGCCGGCCGATCTGGTAGGTGAGCCCGCTCTTGGAGACCACGGCGCTGCGTGCGAGCTCGGTCATGCGCATGCGGCGCCCGGGGGCGGCCGAGAGCTTGGCGAGGATCTCGTACTGGGCGTGGGTCAGCCCCGAGTCGGCCTTCAGCTGCTCCTCGATGCGCCGTTCAAGCAGGTGGGAGGCGGTGAGATAGGCCATCCAGGCGCTCATCTCGGCCTCGCTCAGCCATGGGGTGTCCGTCACGGATCCAGTGTATGGGTTGTTCGAATTTGAACTACCGGCTAGGTTTGGTTCAAATTCGAACTAACAAAGGAGCGGCAATGCTCGATCGGATTCGGCCCTTCGCCCTGCTGCTGGGGCGGATCGGCATCGGAGTGATCTTCCTCGTCCACGGGTGGCAGAAGTTCACCACCATGGGGATCTCCGGGACGACGGCGTTCTTCGAGCAGATCGGGATTCCGCTGCCGGGCCTGGCGGCCCCGGCGGTGGCCGTGCTGGAGGTCGTCGGCGGGATCGCGTTCATCGTCGGCGCGGCACTGCCGGTGTTCGGCGTCCTGCTCGCCCTGGACATGATCGGCGCGATCGTCTTCGTCCACGGGGCCAACGGGTTCGCGGTCGACAAGGGGGGCTACGAGTTCGTCCTGGCCCTCGCCGCGGCGGCCCTGGTCATCGGCTTCAGCGGTGGCGGGGCGCTGGCCGCGGACGGCCTGTGGCGGCGTGGCCGCCGGACCGAGGCCGTGACCGTCTGAGACGGACCCGCCCGGCACGGGAGCGTGGGCGGCCGGACACCGGACGCGTGAGGCGCGGGCGGGGAACTCCCGGAGCGGGAACGCGGGCGGGGAGCGCCCGGCACGGGGCGCGGACGGAGAACGCCCGGCACGGGAGAGCCCGTGCCACGGGGGCGGACGCCGCACGGGACCGCCGCGGTGCGATGCCGCACCGCGGCGGTGCCCACGGGACGAAGAGAACGGCCCCGCCCTCCGGGCGGGGCCGCAGGGGACGGCCGGGCGGCTCAGCCGGGAAGCTGGGCCTCCAGGCGGTAGCCGTCCACGGTGACGTACACCTGGTCGCCCGGCCGGGCGTTCAGGCGCATGAGCACCGGCTGGAGCGAGTCGAAGACCGGCTGGTCGCGCCAGACCAGCACCACCGCGTTGTCGCCGGGGCCGGTCACCGACAGGAGGGTGCCCGGGCGCATGCCGAGCCTGGTGGCGTATCCCTCGGGCACCGCCACCGGGCCGCCCCGCAGGTGCTCGCTGGTCACCTCGATCCGCTGCCAGCGGCTCGGATCGGTGACCGGACCGGAGGAGCTCGGCGGACCGGCCGGCGGGTGCAGCGGGGCCCGCCGGCTGGAGACCAGATGCGGGCGGCCGTTGCCGGACAGGGCCGACAGGGTCGCCAGCGCGGCGCGCGGGTCGATGGAGTCGGGGTTGACCTGCGGGATCGGCTGGCCGCCGCGATGGTGGTGGTGGGCGTTGGCGCCCGGGGTGCGGCGCGGGAGCTGCCCGCCCTGGCCGGGGGAGCCGGCGCCGCCCTGCGGGGCGCCCTCGCTCCCGGCAGGGGAGTTGTTGAGGGCGACCAGCCACGCCGGGGCGGAGTGGGCGCGGATGCCGAGCTGGCGCTCCATGAGCGCGACCACGTCGGCGTCGGACGGCTGCCCGGCCAGCAACTTGCGGGTCCGGTCGCGCAGGCCGCCGAGGTCGCCGACGACCAGCCAGCCGTCCTGGAGCCGCCGGTCGGGCATGAGCGTGACCAGCACCCGCCACAGCGGCGTGCGGAGCGTGGGGACCTCGACCGGGTGCGCCGGGTCGGCCGCGATGAGCTGCTCCTCGGTCGCCGCCGCGCCCAGCCACTCGGTGAGCCCGAACATGTGGCCGGTGAGCGGGGCCGACTCCGGTGAGCGCAGCCACAGCAGGATGCGCTCCTCGGCGGTGCGCTGGGCCGCCGACAGGGCGTCGCGGCCGGCGTCGAGCCTGTGGGCGAGCGCGCGCAGGCTGATCGGATCGACGGCGAACAGCCGCTCCACGGCGACCGCGAGCTCCAGCCGGTTCCAGCCGCGGAACATGTTGTCCACCAGGCGGACCAGCGGGTAGTCGCCGAGATCCACCTGCGGCCGCGCCGGCGCCTGCGCCGCGGCGGGCGCGGCCTGCGTGGCGGGCTGCGGCGCGGCGGGCGCGGGGGACTGCGCGGGCACCGAGACCGCGGGCGGCGCGGACGGCGCGGCCGGGGCCTGCCGCTCCGGAGCCGCCGGAGCCGTCGCCGGGGCGGGCGCCTGCCCGGCGGCCGGGCGGTTCTCCACGGCCGTTCCGGCGGCCGTCCCGGCCTGCTCGGCGACCCCGGAGATCCCGGGAACTCGGCCCAGCACCTCCTGGAACACGGCCGTCACCACGACCTCGGGGGCGGCCTGACCGGGCGCGCCGCCCAGGTCGGCGGAGGTCAGCCGACGCAGCCGGGCCCAGCCGCCCAGTGCGGAGATGGCCGCGCGGGCCGGCTCCGGCCACCCGGGCAGGGTGGGGTCGACGGTGTGGACGTGCAGGGCGGGCAGCACGTCGCTCAGCGGCAGGTGATCCCAGCGCGACACGGAGAGCCGGGCGAGCCGGTCGCAGATCCAGTCGAGCCCGGCGGTGCCGAGGGCCTTGGTGAGGGTGACCGAGGACCACCACCCGGCGGGCAGGCGGGGATCGGAGAGGGCTTCGGCGACCTGCTGGGGCCTGCTCCAGCGCAGGGCCGGTACCAGATCACTCAGGCAGATCGATGAATCGGCATCCATCGGTGGACCGCAACCTCCCCAAAGTGACGCATGTGGCTGATGGTGCAGCTTACGCCGCAAGCTATCAATTGGTGATAAGAGGATAAAGCTGGTTGGTACCCACTTCGGACCCGGCGAGGCACGGCCGACCGCCGACGGCGGTCACCGCCTCGGCCCCGGCCCGGCGCCCCGCGTCCAGCGCGGCCTCGTCGTCCGCCCCTCTCAGCAGGGCGGTCAACAGGCCCGCGGCGAACGCGTCACCGGCCCCGGTCGAGTCAACCACTTCCGCGGGCAGTCCGGGAACCCGGGCGGTCAACTTTCCGCCGCGGGCCATCAGCGCCCCCCGGGAGCCGAGCTTCACGGCGGCCGCGCCGTACCGCAGGCTCAGCCGCTCGGCGGCGCGCTCGGGGGAGGACTCACCGGTGAGCAGGCACGCCTCGTCGAGGTTCGGGACGATCAGCCGGGCCGACAGGGTCTCCTCGACGAACCGCCCGGCGCCGAAGGACCGCAGGAACCCCGTCGAGGCCGGATCGACGCTGGCCGTGACGCCGCGCCGGGCGGCCTCCGCCAGGGCCACCCGGGAGAGCTGGAGCCCCGGCTCGGCGAACAGGGTGTAGCCCGAGAGGTGCAGGTGGCCGACCCCGTCGAGCAGGCTCTCGTCCCAGTCGTCGATGCCGATGTGCCCGCCCGCGCCCCGGTTGGTGAGCATGGAGCGCTCGCCGGTCACGTCGACCATGGCGATCACCACCGCGGTCGGTCGCTCGGGGTCCACCCGCAGGTGCGGGCGCACCCCCCGGCGCCGCAGCTCGGCGGCGTGCCACTCGCCCGTGTCGAAGCCGACCCGGGTCAGGATCCGCGCGTCGGCGCCCAGGTGGGCGGCCCAGGAGGCCGTGTTGGCCCCCGAGCCGCCCGGGCGCAGCACGATGTCGGCGGCCGTGTCGGTGCCGACGGCCAGGTGGGCCAGGGCGGTGCCGCCGTGGAGCGCGACGACGTCGGTGACCACGTCACCGATGACCAGCAGACCGGCTGTGCTCACGGCTTCCTCAGTTTCCCCTGCTCCACGCCGCCGCGATCAGCCCGGCGACGCGGGCGTTGCCCCGCACGGCCGCCAGGTTGGCCTCCAGGGAGGCGCCGTCGGTGCCCTTGACCAGGTAGGCCAGCAGGAACGGGGTGATGGCCTGGCCGCTGACGCCCTGCCGTTCGGCCGCCTCCAGCGCCTCGGCGAGCACCCGGTCGTGCAGGGCCGGGTCGAGCTGCCGGTCGCGCGGCACCGGGTTGGCGACGATCAGCGCGGTCTCCGGCCCGCCGAGCGCGTCCTGGGCCCGCATGGCGCCCGCCGCCTCCTCCGGGGTCTCGATCCGCCAGTCCACGCGCTCGCCGGAGGTGTGCAGGTAGAAGCCGGGGAACTCGTCGGTGCCGAAACCGGCGACGGTGACCCCGCGCGTCTCCAGCCGCTGCAGGGTCGCCGGGACGTCCAGGATCGACTTCACCCCCGCGCAGACGACGGTGATGCGGGTACGGCTCAGCATGTCGATGTCGGCCGACTCGTCCTGGGTCTCGACCCAGCCGCGGTGCACGCCGCCCAGGCCGCCGGTGGCGAAGACCCGGATGCCCGCGCGGGCGGCCAGGAACGAGGTCGCCGACACCGTCGTCGCGCCGCTGGCCCGCAGCGCGGCGGCGGCGGGCAGGTCGCGGAAGCCGAGCTTGCGCAGCCCCGGCTCGGTGGCGATCCGCTCCAGCTCTCCCTCGTCCAGGCCGACGCGCGCCACCCCGTCCAGCACCGCGATCGTCGCGGGCACCGCCCCGGCGTCCCGGACGATCCGCTCCAGCTCGGCCGCGACCTCGAGGTTGCGGGGCTGGGGCAGGCCGTGGGAGATGATCGTGGACTCCAGGGCCACGACCGGGGCGCCCCGCTCCAGTGCCTCGGCCACCTCGTCGGACGGTCGGAGCACGCTTTCGATGGGCTGGTGGGTGGTACGCATGAGCGGTCTCTTGTCTCCCTGTGCGGGCCGGCTGGTCGCCCTTTTGGAACGGTGTAACCGGGATTGCTGCTTCCGGGGTGATCACGTTACGGCCGTCCCGGGGGGACGTCCACCCGTAGAGCCGCCGGAAACGCCGCGCCCGCGCGCCGGTCGCGCGGCGGGGTCCCGTCCCCTTCCCGGGGTTGACGCCTCCCACCGGCGACGGGAGCGCGGCGGCCGGTGACACCTCCCTCTCTCCGGAGGAGTACCCGCCTTACCGCCTGAGCGGTAAAGAGGAATGACCTATAGACCGTTTTGTCGCCTTCGCTATATGGTGCCGGGCATCGCCCCACCGCCTCCCAGAGCCTCCCAAGAGGTGATGCGTGTTCCGTTCCCGCTACGACGCAGTGATCGTGGGAGGTGGCCACAACGGCCTGGTCGCCGCCGCCTACCTCGCCCGCGCGGGCCGCCGGGTCCTGGTGCTGGAGCGCCTGGACCACGTGGGCGGCCTCGCGGTCTCGGCGCGGGCCTTCCCCGGCGTGGACGCCCGCCTGTCGCGCTACTCCTACCTCGTCAGCCTGCTGCCCTCGAAGATCGTCTCCGACCTCGGGCTCCGGCTGGAGCTGCGCCGCCGCCGCTACGCCTCCTACACCCCCGCCGGGGACACCGGCCTGCTGGTCGACCACGGCGACGAGACCCGCACCGCGGCCTCGTTCGCCCGGGTGACCGGGGGAGAGGCCGACCTCGCGGCCTGGCGGCGCTTCTACGCGCTGACCGGGCACGTCGCCGGACGCGTCGCGCCGACCCTGCTGCACCCCCTCATGGACCGCCGGGCCATGCGCGACCTCGTCGGCGAGGAGGCGTGGCGGGAGCTGTTCGAGCGGCCGATCGGCGAGGTCGTGGACGAGCGCTTCGCCGACGACACCGTACGGGGGGTGGTGCTCACCGACGCCCTGATCGGCACCTTCGCCGACCCCGGCGACGACGGCCTGCTGGCCAACCGCTGCCTGCTCTACCACGTGATCGGCGACGGCACCGGCAACTGGAACGTCCCGGTCGGCGGCATGGGCGCGGTCTCCGGAGGTCTCGCCGACGCCGCGCGCTCGGCCGGCGCCGAGATCCTGACCGGCGCCGAGGCGCTCGCCGTCGACCCCTCCTCGGGCGAGGTGACCTTCCGCGACGCCGGCGGCGAGCACGCGGTGCGCGGCGCGCGGGTCCTGGCGAACGTGCCGCCCGCCGTGCTCGCCCGGCTGCTCGGCGGTGACGGGTCCGCGCCTGAGGGGTCGCAGCTGAAGGTCAACATGGTGCTCTCCCGGCTGCCGCGGCTCAGGGACGCCGAGGTCGACCCGGTGGCGGCCTTCAGCGGCACCTTCCACATCAACGAGGGCCGCGAGCAGCTCGCCCGCGCGTACGCCGAGGCGTCCGCCGGGCGGATCCCCACCCTGCCCCCGGCCGAGGTCTACTGCCACTCGCTGACCGACCCGTCCATCCTCGGCGCGGACCTGCGCGCCGCCGGGGCGCAGACGATGACCCTGTTCGGCCTGCACATGCCGGCCCGGCTGTTCCGCGAGGACCCGGCCGGGGCGCGCGAGGCGGCGCTGCGGGCCACCCTCGCCTCCGTCGACTCCGTGCTCGCCGAACCGATCGGGGACTGCCTGCTGCGCGCCCCCGACGGGAGCCCGTGCCTGGAGGTCAAGACCCCGGTGGACCTGGAGGACGAGGCGGGACTGCCCGGCGGGCACATCTTCCACCGGGACCTGTCGTGGCCGTACGGCGAGCCGGGCAAGTGGGGGGTGGAGACCGCCTTCGAGCGCGTCCTGCTCTGCGGCGCGGGCGCCCGGCGCGGCGGCGGCGTCAGCGGCATCCCCGGCCACAACGCCGCCATGGCCGCCCTGTCCTGAGCTCTGTCCTGAGCTCTGTCCTGAGCTCTGTCCTGAGCGCTGCCCCCGAGCGCCGTCCCGTCCTGAGCGCGGCCGTACAGCCCCGCCTGCCCCGATGACCGGCGGTCCGGGCCGGCGGGGGTGGAACGGGGAGGGGGAGCGGGCGTTCATCGGGCTCTCATATCGGGCGTCTAGCGTGGGGGCCATGGGTGACGGTGGTGCGGCGCGGGTGCTGGTCGTGGACGACGAGCCCGCGCTCAGGGAGGCGCTGCAGAGCAGCCTGGAGTTCGAGGGCTACCGGGTCGGCGTCGCCCCCGACGGGCAGGAGGCCCTGGCCGTCCTCGCCCGCGAACCGTACGAGCTGGTGCTGCTGGACGTGATGATGCCCCGCATGGACGGCCTGACCGCGTGCCGGCGGCTCCGGGCGGCCGGCAACCACGTGCCGGTGCTCATGCTCACCGCCCGCGACGCGGTCGGCGACCGGGTGTCCGGGCTGGACGCCGGGGCCGACGACTACCTGGTGAAACCGTTCGAGCTGGACGAGCTGCTGGCCCGGGTCAGGGCGCTGCTGCGCCGCGGCGCCCTCGCCGCCTCCGCCGCGCCCGGCGGCGGCGGTCCCGGCGGTCCGGGCGGCCCCGGTGGTTCCGGCGACGCGGTGCTGGCCTGCGGCGACCTGCGGATGGACACCGCGGGCCGGGAGGTCACCCGGGCGGGCGGACGGCTGGAGCTGACCCGCACCGAGTATCTGCTGCTGGAGCTGTTCATGCTGCACCCGCGCCAGGTGCTCACCCGCGAGCAGATCCTCAGCGAGGTGTGGGGCTTCGACTTCGAGCCGTCGTCCAACTCCCTCGACGTCTACATCATGTACCTGCGCCGCAAGACCGAGGCGGGCGGCCGTCCCCGCCTGATCCACACCGTCCGCGGCGTCGGCTACGTCCTGCGGGCCGCGCCGTGAGACGCCGCCGCTCCCTGCGCTCGCGACTGACCCTGCTGGTCGCGGCGGCCGTCGCGCTGGCGATCGCGGTGTGCGCGGGCGCCTGCTGGTTCATCGTCCGCGGCGCGCTGCTGAACCAGGTGGACCGTTCCCTGCTGGAGAAGCCCAAGGGAACGTCGGCCGGCGCCCAGTGGATGCAGGACTACTGCGCGGGCCACCTGCCCGCCCTCCCCCCGCTGCCCGATCCGCCCGGGTCCCCCCAGGGCACGTTCCCGGACCGGCCCAGGCCGCCGCGGGTCCTCCCGGTGCAGGTGATCGACGCGCAGGGAGGCAGGTGCGTCGTCGGCGGGCTCGCCGTCACGGCGACCCCGGCCGACCGCACCCTGGCCGCAGCCCCCGTGGGAACGTGGGCGCTGCGGGACGGCGCCGCCGAGGACGGCACCCCGGTGCGGGTGCTCACCACGAGCGCCGGATCGGGCCTGGCGGTGATGGAGTCGCGGTCGCTGGCCGAGTTCCAGTCCACGCTGACCACGCTCGCCTGGGTCCTCGCCGGGGTGGCCGCCCTCGGCGTGGTCGGCGCCGCCTGGGCCGGGCTGCTGGTCTCCCGTACGGCGCTGCGCCCGGTCGGCCGGCTGGCCGAGGCCGTCGAGCACGTCGCCAGGACCGAGGACCTCGGCACCCGCATCCCCGTGGAGGGCACCGACGAGATCGCCCGTCTCGGCGCCTCGTTCAACGCGATGACCGCGGCGCTGGCCGGCTCCCGCGAGCGGCAGCGGCGGCTGATCGCCGACGCCGGGCACGAGCTGCGCACCCCCCTAACCAGCCTGCGCACCAACGTCGACCTGCTGCTGCGCAGCGAGAACACCGGCCGCCCGCTGGACGCCGAGCCCAAGCGCAGGCTGCTGGCCGGGCTGAAGGCGCAGTTCGAGGAGCTGTCCACGCTGGTGGGGGACCTGCTCCAGCTCGCCCGCGGGGACGGCGACCACGAGCCGCATGTGGAGTTCGCCTTCCACGAGGTGGTGGAGTCCGCCGTCCGCCGCGCCCGGCTCCGCGCCCCCGAAACGTCCATCGAGACCGGCCTCGCGCCCTGGTACGTCCACGGCGACCAGGCAGCCATGGAGCGGGCGGTGGTGAACCTGCTGGACAACGCGGTGAAGTTCTCCGGGGGCCCGGTCACCGTACGGCTGCGCGACGGCGAGCTGACCGTGCGGGACGCGGGGCCGGGCATCCCGCCCGAGGAGCTGCCCTACGTGTTCGACCGGTTCTGGCGGTCGTCGTCGGCGCGGAGCATGCCCGGCTCCGGGCTGGGACTGGCCATCGTGGCGCAGACCGTACGGGAGGCCGGGGGGCGGGTCGCCCTGGAGAACGCCCCGGGCGGCGGGATCCTGGCCCGGATGCGCCTGCCCGGCGCGGCCCGCGAGGCGTGACGCCGCCCCCGGCCCTTCCCTCTCCTGGCTGACGAGGCGGCGCCGGGCCGCCGACCGGCCCCCGTTCCCGCCGGGCCGGGTCACGGAAGGCCGGGCGCGGATCCCAGTCGTTCGCAAGACCGGCCCGGCATCCTCGGACACCTTCCCGGATTTTCTCACCGGCCGTTAATGACCGCCTCAGGTCCGTCAAAGATCGCCGGGCGAGCTTTGGGGCCATGAGAAGAGATCCGAGTCCCGACTCGCGGAGGGCGGTGTGACGGGGGTGACGGCACCGGCGCGGACCCGGCTGGTCGAGGTCGTGGTTCCCGTCCACAACGAACAGCGCGTGCTCGACGACAGCGTCCGCCGCCTGCACGCCTACCTGACCGGCACCTTCCCCTACGGCTTCCGCGTGACGATCGCCGACAACGCCAGCACCGACGCCACCTGGGAGATCGCCACGCGCCTGGAGCGCGAGCTGCCCCACGTGCGGGCCGTCCACCTGGACGCCAAGGGTCGCGGCCGGGCGCTGCGGCGGGTGTGGTCGGCCAGCGACGCCGACGTCGTCGCCTACATGGACGTCGACCTGTCCACCGACCTGGACGCCTTCCTGCCGCTGGTCGCCCCGCTGCTGTCGGGCCACAGCGACCTGGCCATCGGCACCCGGCTGGCCAGGAACGCCAACGTGGTCCGCGGCCCGAAGCGGGAGCTGATCTCCCGCGCCTACAACCTGCTGCTGCGCTCGGCGATGGGGGCCGGCTTCTCCGACGCCCAGTGCGGGTTCAAGGCGGGCCGCACCGAGGTCGTCCAGGCGCTGCTGCCGGCGGTCGAGGACGAGGAGTGGTTCTTCGACACCGAGCTGCTGCTCCTGGCCGAGGGGCACGGCCTGCGCATCCACGAGGTGCCGGTCGACTGGGTGGACGACCCCGACAGCCGGGTGGACATCCCGCGCACCGCCCTGGACGACCTGCGGGGGATGGCCAGGGTGGCGAGGAGGACCCTGTGGGGCGCGGCCCGCCTGCCGGTGCCGCCGCGGGTCCGCGCGGCCCGCCTCCCCCGGGGCATGGCACGCCAGCTCCCCAGCTTCGCCGTCATCGGCGCCGTCAGCACCCTGGCGCACCTGGGCCTGTTCGTCGCCCTGCGCCAGGTGACGCCCGCCGTGACGGCCAACGCGGTGGCGCTGCTCGTCACCGCCGTCGCCAACACCGCCGCCAACCGGCGTTTCACCTTCGGCGTCACCGGCCGCGCCGGCGCGCTGCGCCACCAGCTCGAGGGCGGCCTGGCGTTCGTCGTCGGGCTGTTGCTGAGCACCGGCGGCCTGGCGCTGCTCGGCCGCCTGCTGCCCGGCGCCTCCGCCACGGCCGAGGTCGTCGCGCTCGTCGTGGCCAACGCGCTGGCCACGCTGGTCCGTTTCCTGCTGCTGCGCGTCTGGGTCTTCAACCCGCGCCGGGCGGACACCTCCGGTTCCGCCGGGACGACCGGTTCCGCCGAGGAGGCCGTCCGATGAGCGCCCGCGTCACCTCCGGCGACCCCCGCTGGGCGCGGCCCGGCCTGTGGGCGGTGCTCGCGCTGGCCGCCGTCCTGTACACCTGGGCGCTCGGCCGCAACGGGTACGCCAACGACTACTACGCCGCCGCGATCCTGTCGGGCACCCGGAGCTGGAAGGCGTTCTTCTTCGGCGCGCTGGACGCCGGGTCGTTCATCACCGTGGACAAGCCGCCCCTCGCGCTGTGGGTGATGGGGCTGCCGGCGAGGATCTTCGGGTTCGGGACGTGGAGCATGCTCCTGCCCCAGGCGCTGGCCGGCGTCGCGGCCGTGGGGATCCTGCACTCCGCGGTGCGGCGCGCGCTGCCCGGCACGGCGGGCCACGCGGCCGCCCTGCTCGCCGCCCTGGTGATGACGCTGACCCCGATCACGGTGGCGATCAACCGGGACAACAACCCCGACACCGTCCTCGTCCTGCTGCTGGTGGCCGCCGCGTGGCTCTGCCAGGAGTCGGTCCGCACCGGCCGGACGCGCACCCTCGTGCTGTCCGCCGTCGCCGTCGGCCTGGCCTTCAACACCAAGATGCTCCAGGCGTACCTGGTGGTCCCGGCCTTCGCCGCGGTCCATCTGTTCCTGGCCCCCGGTACGGTGGCCCGCCGCCTGGGCCGGCTGCTGGTCGCCGGGGCGGCGCTGGTCGCCTCCAGCGCGTGGTGGATGGCGATCGTGGACCTGTGGCCGGCCGGAAGCCGCCCCTACGTCGGCGGCAGCTCCGACAACTCCGTCTGGGACCTGGTCGTCGGCTACAACGGCCTGGGCCGGATCTTCGGCGGCGAGGGAGGGCCCCCGGGACGCGGCGCGGCGGGGAACCCGCCCACAGGCGTGCCCGCGGACCTGCCGGAGGACCTTCCCCGGTATGTGCTGGGCGGGGGCGGCGGGTTCGGCGGCGCGCCGGGCGCCGGGCGCCTGTTCAACGACATCCTGGCCGGGCAGATCTCCTGGCTCCTGCCGTTCGCCGCGCTCGCCCTGGTCGCCGGGCTCGTCCTGGCCTTCCGCGGCTCCCTGCGCGACGCCCGCGCGGCCCTGCTGCTGTGGGGCGGCTGGCTGGCCGTCCACTACGTGGTCTTCAGCTTCGCCGAGGGCATCTTCCACCCGTACTACACCACCGCGATGGCCCCGGCGGTCGCCGCGCTGACCGGCATCGGCGGGGTGCTGATGTGGCGGGCGGCCCGGCACTCGCGGGTCTGGACCGTGGTGCTCGCGGGCGGCCTCGCGGTCACCGGGGCGTGGTCCTTCGCGGTGCTGCGCCGCAGCCCGGACTTCGCGCCGTGGCTGGCGTGGGCGGTCATCGCGGCGGCGGCGGTCGCGGCGGCGGCGCTGCTCCTGGCCCGCCTCGGCGCGCGCGCCCGGCGGCTGGCCGCGGCGACCGTACTGGTCACCGGCCTGTTCGCCGGCCTCGCCGGTCCCGCCGCGTACGCGCTGACCCCGCTGGGCTCACCCGTCATGGGCACCAACCCCACGGCCGGCCCGGCCGGAAGCGGCATGCCCGGCATGCCGGGGGGCGGCGGACGGGGCATGCCCGGCCGCTTCCTTGAGGGGACCGGCGCGGACGGCTCCGGGAACGCCCCGCCCGGCGAGACGGGGGAGCACTCCTCCGGCGAGGGGACCGGCGACGGCTCCGGCGAGCCCCGGCCGCGCCTGATCATGGGCGGCCCCGGCGGAGAGATCGACCGGAAGCTGCTCGACTACCTGGAGCGGAACCAGGGAAGCGCGACCTGGCTGGTGGCCGTGGACAGCGCGCAGAGCGCCGCGTCGGCCATCCTGTCCACCGGCCGGCCCGTCATCGCGATGGGCGGCTTCAGCGGCTCGGACCCGGCCATGAGCGTGAGCAGGATCAAGGAACTCGTCTCCACGGGGCGGCTCCGGTACGTGCTGCCCGGCGGCGGTCCCGGCGGACCGGGCGGCCCGGACGGGCCGGGTGAGTCCGGCACATCCGGTGAGTCCGGCCGCTCCGAGGGGATGGCCGAGGGTTCCGGCGCTCCGGACGCGGCGGGCTCGTCAGGCGGACCCGGCGGGCCCGGGGGACGGGGGAACTCCGAGGCGCTCGCCTGGGTCCAGGCGAACTGCGCCGTCGTCCCCGCGGCCGAGTACGGCGGGACCAAAGACGGCCGGCCCCTCTACCGCTGCGGCTGAACCGCCGGGGACGAACCGGAATTCCGCGCGGAACCGGTCCGGATATCATTGACTGAACACTCAGTCAACAGCATTCGGACCGGTGTCCCGCGCTCCTGTTACTCTTGCGCAGTGCAGAGCGGAGAGGGAGCGCGGGGCAGCCGCGCCGACCAGGCCGACCAGCGGAGGGCGGAGCTGCTCGAAGCCGCCCGGCGGGTCGTGCTCGAACGGGGTCTGGCCAGCACCCGGGTCGCCGACATCGCCCGGGCGACGAACGTGAGCGGCGGCCTGATCCACTATCACTTCGCCACCAAGAACGACCTCATCACCGAGATGCTCCGCAGCACCAGCGAGGCGGAGGTCCAGCGGCTGAGGGAGATCGGCGCCGGGCCCGGCGGCTCCGTCGAGAAGCTCGACCGGATCCTGCGCTTCTACATCCCCGCCTCCCGGTCCGACCAGAGCTGGATCCTCTGGCTCGACGCCTGGGCCGTCGGGGTGCGCGAGCCGCACGTCCGCGACATCCTGCTGGAGCTGGAGAGCGGCTGGATCGAGACCCTCGCCCAGGTGATCGCCGAAGGGGTGGAGCGGGGCGAGTTCGTCTGCGACGACCCCCAGGGGGCGGCGGAGCGGCTCGACGGCATGCTCGACGGCCTGGTGGTCCGCTACACCCTGCACACCGGGAACATGTCGCGCGGCCGGCTCCTGCACCACGCCCGGGTCGCCGCGGCCCGCGAGGTCGGGCTGGACCCCTCGGTCTTCCCCGCCTCCGACGTCCCGGAGGGCCCCGACGGCCCCGAGGCGACCGCCGGGCCCGTACCGCTCTGAGCCGGGACGGCTTGGGTCCGCACCCGGGTCGCCCGGGTGCGTGAGCCGGGCGGGCGACGCCGACCCGGCCCGGGACCGTACGGACGGCCGGGCGGAACCGGGCCGTACGGTTCGGACGGCCCGGCCGCGCGGATCAGGCGGGCATGGCCGCGAGCAGGAAGGCCAGGCGGGCGGCGGCGCCCTCGACGTTGCCGGTGTCGCCGAGCCGGTATCCCCACGAGGTGATGAAACCCCCGTCGGACGAGCACGTCACGGTCTCGGAGAGGGTGGCGCTGAAGCGGTTGCGCACGCATACGTACGCCGGGTCTCCGAATGACATCTTCTGTACCGACAGGTCGGCGTGTCGCCGGGTGGCCGTGGCGAACTGCTCCAGGCAGGACAGCGTGTCGAGCATCGTGCGTCACCTCCGTCGTCGAACAGAGAATTGCACGATCTTGGCACCCTGATCAAGCAATTGCGGGGATTAATCCGCGGATTGCCCGGACAAATCATCCAGCACCCGGGCCATCACCGCCCTGGCCTGCTCCCCGAAGGCCGCGACCTCGTGGAGTTCGTCGAACGTCGTCTCGTAGAACTCGACGTCCTCGGGGTCGCGCAGAAGGAGCTCGCGGGTCCTCGTCGGCACCGCGGCCAGCTCCCTGTCGTAGATCCAGAAGCCGTTGAGCAGCGCCGAGGGCAGGGGCGCCTCGAAGGGGATGACGCCGAACTCCACGTTGGGCAGTGTGGTCACGGCCAGCAGCCGGTCGATCTGGCCCCGCATCACCTCCGGCGACGCCAGCCGGTAGCGCAGGGCGGCCTCGGGCATGACGAAACGGAACGTCTTGCTCTGGTCGTAGAGGATCTCCTGACGCTTCATCCGCACCCGGATGGCGGCGTCGATCTCGTCCGGCGCCCGGTAGATGCGCTTGAGCCGGGTGAAGACGCCCCGGGCGTACTCGGTGGTCTGCAGCAGGCCGATGACGATGCCCGGCTCGAACACCCGGAACAGCGAGGTCCGCATCTCCCGGTCGCGGATGTCCTCCTGGAACGTGGCCAGGCCGCTGCGGTGCCGCTGCCGCCAGGAGTCCTGCCGCTCCAGCAGCGCCTTGACCTGCTCGACCAGCTCCTCGACCGTGCCGGGGGCGACCTGGAGGGCGCACCCCCACTGGGTGACGTCCTCCTCGGTGGGGGTCTGGCGGGCGTTCTCCAGGCGGGAGACCTTCGACGCCTGCCACCTGAGCCGCTCGGCGAGATCCTTGCCGGACAGTCCGGCCGACTCGCGAAGCCGCCGCAGCTGCATGCCGAGCTCGGTCCGGCCCTCCTGGAACCCGTTCACCCGTCGTCTCCTCCGTCGGCCGTACGGGCCGGACACCACCGCTCGCACCGGGCCGGTCCCTCGTTTCGGGCACGGCCGTCACATGACCGCACGAGGTTAGACCCGAAAGAACCGATCATGCCATAGCGCGTGCCGCAATCGTGATCAATCCGAGGGGAGCACCCGGCGGGCGATGTCCACGAGCAGCTCCCTCGGCACCTCGACTGCGGTCTCGCCGTCGAGGACGTGCCGAAGGTCGGCCAGCGTCACGGGGTCGGTGACATGGAGGCCCTGGACGACGATGGTGCCGCGGTCGGTCTCGTAGAGGGAGGGGCAGGCGCCCGCCTCCGACGTGGAGCCGAGGAACCGCAAACGCATGACTCGATCCTTCCCCTAGGCAACGACCATGTCGCAATTGCGAGCAATCCTAGGGTTGCGAGCGCGCCTTTCGGGGTTCTGAACACTGAAAAGCCGAATTGTTGTCGGTCCGTATCCGGTGACGGACCGGGACCGGACAGGGGCGGGTCCGCGCGTGGCACGGCTCCGCGGGGACCTCACAGCAGGGCTCGGGGGACGTCCGTGAGCGCGGCGCGCAACTCCTCGCCGAGCGCCTTGGCCTGGGCGTCCAGGCGGGTGCCGGCCGAGACGCCCCGGCCCAGCAGGCCGTGGACGACGAAGTTGAGCGCCAGGAGGCTCGGCAGCTCGAATCGTTCGATCCGCAGTCCCGCGACGGCCGGGAGGAGCCGGGCCAGGCGCTCCGCCGTCAGGTGGCCGGTCAGCCACCCGAACCGCTCGGGCGTGCTCACCCACACCCCCAGGTTGGCGTCACCGCCCTTGTCACCCGACCGGGCGCCCACGATCGTCCCCAGAGGTGTCCGCACCGTCTCCAGGCCGTCTCCCACGCCCGGAGGGACCGGTTCCGTCACGAGGTCGTCTCCCACGCCCGGAGGGGCCGGTTCGGGCCGCCCGGGCGCCTCCGGGCCGTCCGGCCGTCCCGGTGCGCCGGGTCCGTACGGCCCGGCGTCATCCCCGCCCACCTCCTCGCCGTCGAGCCAGACCCGGGGCCGTACGGTCTCCGCCGGGATCAGGGCGGGCCGGTAGACGCCGTACGGCGTGGCGTTCCCCGGCGGGGTCAGGGCGTAGCAGCCCGGGTAGCTCGCCAGGGCCGTCTCCACGACGGCCGAGGAGAAGACGCGCCCGGCCTTCCCGGGGTCGGCGTCCAGCACCGTGATACGGAGCAGGGCCGTTCCCCCGGCGGGGGAGAGGCCGGCGCCGAGCGGGACGAGTTCGACGTGGACCTCGTCGAAGGTCTCCTTCGGCACGCGGGCCCAGACGGCCTCCTCGGCGAGCCGGGCCTTGGCCTCGATGTCCAGGCCGGTCAGGACCAGGGTCATGGTGTTGCGGTATCCGGCCGGGTAGGTGAGCGCCACCTTCAGGTCCGGCGGCGGGGCCTCGCCGCGCACCCCGGAGATCCGGACCCGGTCCGGCCCCTGCTGCTCCAGCTCGATCGTGTCGAACCGCGCCACCGCGTCGGGGCCGAGGTAGCGGGGGGAGCCGATCTCGTACAGCAGCTGCGCCGTGACGGTCCCGACCGACACCAGGCCCCCGGTCCCGGGGTGCTTGGTGACCACGCAGGAGCCGTCGGCCGCGAGCTCCACCAGCGGGAACCCGCAGCGCGCCGGGTCGGGCACCTCCCGGAAGAAGGCGTAGTTCCCGCCGGTCGCCTGGCAGCCGCACTCGATGACGTGCCCGGCGACCACCGACCCGGCGAGCGCGTCGTGGTCGTCGGGGCGCCAGCCGTACCGCCAGATCCCCGGACCGGTGACCAGCGCGGCGTCGGTGACGCGGCCGGTCACCACCACGTCCGCGCCGGCCGACAGGGCGGCGGCGATCGGCCGGCCGCCCAGGTAGGCGTTGGCGGTCAGCGGGGTCGCGGCCGGCCGCTCCCCGGTGTCCGGGTCGCGCGCGTCGCGCAGGTCACGGCCGGACAGGTCGTCCCCGGTGACATGGGCGACCCGCACCCGCAGCCCGAGCCGGTCCGCCAGCCCGGCCACCGCCCCGGCGCACCCGGCCGGGTCGAGGCCGCCCGCATTGGAGACGATCCTGACGCCCCGCTCCACGCACGTGCCGAGGACCTCCTCCAGCTGCCGCAGGAAGGTGGTCGCGTACCCGGGGCGGCCCTTCGCGCGGTTCCCGGCCAGGATCAGCATGGTCAGCTCGGCGAGCCAGTCGCCGGTGAGGACGTCGATCGGGCCGCCCTCAACCATCTCCCGGGCGGCCGACAGGCGGTCGCCGTAGAAACCGGAGCAGTTCGCGACGCGCAGCATCGGACCTCCTGCGAAGACCGCGGCGGACGGGACGGGACGGAACGCGGGCGGGGCACCGTACGGCCGGCGGAAGGCCGTCAGGCCTCCCGCGGCACCCAGGACGCCGGGCGCTTCTCCATGAACGCGGCGATGCCCTCCTGGCCCTCGGCGGAGGTGAACCGCTCAGCCGACAGCTCGGCCATGCGGCGCATGCCCTCCTCCAGCGGCATCGCCGGCACGGTCCGCACCAGCCACTTGGTCAGCGCGAGAGCCTCGGGGCCGCCGCGCAGCAGCATGCCGGCGTAGTGGGCGACCGTGCGGTCCAGATCGGCCTCGGGCACGGCGCGGGTGAGCAGGCCGATCTCCTGGGCGCGGGCGGCGTCGAAGGTCTCCCCGGTCATGAGGTACTCGGCCGCGGCCCGCGGGTCCAGCCGCCGCAGCACGGTCACCGAGATCATCGCCGGGACCACGCCGAGCCGCACCTCGGTGAACGCGAACGACGCCGTGTCCGGCGCGACCGCGAAGTCGCAGGCGGCCACCAGGCCCAGCCCGCCGGCGCGGGCGGTGCCGTTCAGCCGGCAGATCACCGGCTTGGGGCTCTCCCAGACCACCCGCATGATCTCCGGGAAGGACGCGGTCACCGGGGCGTCCTTGGCCGCCCCCGGCCCGAGCCGCTGCTCCTTGAGGTCCGCGCCCGCGCAGAACACCGGGCCGGTCCCGGTCAGCACGATCACCCGCACGCCGTCGTCGGCGAGCGCCCGGTCGAGGTGGTCCCGCAGCTCGCCCAGCAGCCGCACCGACAGCGCGTTGCGGTTGCGCGGCGAGTCGAGCGTGATCGTCGCGATCCCGCCGGACACCTCCCCGCGCACCAGGCGCTCCACCGGCCGCTCGTCAACGGCGTTCATCCGTCACTCTCCTCGATCACTGCCAGCACGGCGCCCGCCTCGACCCGGTCACCCGGGGCGACGTTCACCGCGGAGACCGTACCGGCCGCCGGGGCGGCGATCCGGTGCTCCATCTTCATCGCCTCCAGCACCAGGACCGTCTGCCCCGCGGCGACGAGGCCGGCGGGCTTGACCTCGACGCGCAGCACCGTACCGGGCATGGGCGCGAGCAGGGAGCCCGGGGCCGTGTGCCCGGCCGGCTCGGGGAGCCGGGGCAGCGGTGTGAGCCGTACCGGGCCGAGGGGGGAGTCCACGTGCGTCACGCCGTCGTAGCGGGCGACGGCGAAGCGGTGCCGTACGCCGGAGGTCTCCAGGACCACCAGGTCCGGGGCGGCGGAGACCAGGTTCGTGTCCGGCAGGCCCTCGGCCCGCAGCCCGTCCCGGGTGAGCAGGTAGGAGACCCGCGCCTCGGCGAAGTCCGTACGGCGGGGCTGGGAGACCACGTTGCGCCACCCGGCGGGCAGCCCGGCCTGCACGGGGGCGGCGGCACGGTTGGCCGCCGCCTGCGCCAGGGCCGCGGCCAGGGCCGACAGGGGAACGGCGGACCCGGTGGTCCCGGCGGTCCCGGCGGGTGCGGCGGCCAGGTCGTGCTCGGTGAGGAAGCCGGTGTGGGTGTTCCCGGCGCGGAACGCCTCGTGCCGCAGGACCCGCACCAGCAGGTCGCGGTTGGTGACGAGGCCGTGGATCCGCGCGCCCGCCAGGGCCGCGGCGAGCCGGCGTACGGCCTCGTCCCGGTCGGGGGCGTAGGAGACGACCTTGGCGAGCATCGGGTCGTAGTGGACGCCGATCTCGCAGCCGTTCCCGACGCCGGAGTCCAGGCGCAGGCAGCGGGACGCGCCGGGCGGCGGCGGGGCGAAGCGGACGTCCGCCCCGGGGACGTCCAGGAGATGCAGGACGCCGGCCTGCGGCAGCCAGTCGCGCCCGGGGTCCTCGGCGTACAGCCGCGCCTCGACGGCGTGGCCCGTCGCCCGCGGGGGCGTCTCGGGCAGCCGTGCGCCCTCGGCCACCCGGATCTGCAGCTCCACCAGGTCGACGCCGTGCACGCACTCGGTGACGGGGTGCTCGACCTGCAGGCGGGTGTTCATCTCCAGGAACGCGACGGTGTCGTCCGCGACGAGGAACTCCACCGTGCCCGCCCCGACGTACCCGACGGCCCTGGCCGCGGTGACCGCCGCGTGGCACAGCCGCACCCGCGCCGCGGGGGAGATCGCCGGGGACGGGGCCTCCTCGATCACCTTCTGGTGCCGCCGCTGGATCGAGCACTCCCGCTCGCCCAGCGCCCACACCGTCCCGTGGCGGTCGGCCATGATCTGGACCTCGACGTGCCGGGCCCGCTCCAGGAGGGGCTCGACGAAGACCGTCCCGTCCCCGAACGCCGCCTCGGCCTCCCTCCGGGCCGACTCGATCGCGGCGGCGAGGTCGCCGCCCGGCTCCACGACCCGCATTCCGCGCCCGCCGCCCCCGGCCGACGCCTTCACCAGCAGCGTCCTTCGGCCGGCGGGGGCCGGTCCGCGCTCGATGAGGGCCCGCACGTCGCGTTCGAGGTCGTCGGCGGAGCGGTCCGGCCCGGCGGCGAAGCCGGGGAGCACGGGGACCCCGGCCGCGGCCATCAGCGCCTTGGCCCGGATCTTGGAGCCCATGGCGGCCACGGCCTCCGGGGGCGGGCCGACCCACGTCAGGCCGGCGTCCAGCACGGCCCGCGCGAACGCGGCGTTCTCCGACAGGAAGCCGTAGCCGGGGTGGACCGCGTCGGCCCCGGCCCGCAGAGCCGCCTCGACGATCTTCTCCGCGGACAGGTACGTGGCGGCGGGCTCGGCGCCCGGCAGCCGTACGGCGTGGTCGGCCTCGGCGGCGTGGAGGGCGTCGGCGTCGGCGTCGGAGAACACCGCGACGGTCTCGATGCCGAGGTCACGGCAGGTACGGAGGACACGGCGGGCGATCTCACCGCGGTTGGCGACGAGGAGGCGTCCGATCACCGGAGGGGTCAGGGCCACGGGCTCACATCCGGAAGACGCCGAAGCCCGCGGGCTCCGGGACGGGGGCGTTGCCGACGGCCGACAGGCACAGGCCGAGGACGGTGCGGGTGTCGCGGGGGTCGATGACCCCGTCGTCGTACAGGCGGCCGGACAGGAAGAACGGCAGCGACTCGGCCTCGATCTGCCGCTCGACCATCTCGCGCATGGCCGCGTCGCCCGCCTCGTCGTAGTCCTGTCCCCGGGCCCGCGCCGCGGCGCGGCCCACGATGGACAGCACCCCGGCGAGCTGCGCCGGTCCCATGACGGCCGACTTCGCGCTCGGCCAGGTGAACAGGAACCGGGGGTCGTAGGCCCGGCCGCACATGCCGTAGTTGCCGGCGCCGTAGGAGGCGCCCATGACGACCGTGAGGTGCGGGACCGTCGAGTTGGCCACCGCGTTGATCATCATGGAGCCGTGCTTGATGATCCCGCCCTGCTCGTAGTCCGTGCCGACCATGTAGCCCGTGGTGTTCTGCAGGAAGACCAGCGGCGTGCGGGCCTGGTTCGCGAGCTGGATGAACTGGGCGGCCTTCTGGGACTCCTCGCTGAACAGCACGCCCCGGGCGTTGGCCAGGATCCCGATCGGGTGGCCGTGCAGCCGCGCCCAGCCGGTCACCAGGCTCGTGCCGTACAGCGGCTTGAACTCGTCGAACTCGCCGCCGTCCACGATCCGCACGATCACCTCGCGCGGGTCGAAGGGGACCCGCAGGTCTTCGGGAACGATGCCGAGCAGCTCGTCGGCGTCGTGGCGGGGCTCGCGCACCGGCCCGGGAGCCGGGCCCGCCCTGCGGTGGTTGAGGTTGCGCACGATCCGCCGCCCGATGCGCAGCGCGTCGTGCTCGTCGGCGGCGAGGTGGTCGGCGAGGCCGCTGACCCGGGCGTGCATCTCGGCGCCGCCCAGCGCCTCCTCCTCGGCCTCCTCACCGGTGGCCATCTTCACCAGCGGCGGCCCGCCCAGGAAGACCTTCGCCCGCTCGCGGACCATCACCACGTGGTCGCTCAGCCCGGGGACGTAGGCGCCGCCGGCGGTCGAGCTGCCGAACACCAGGGCGACGGTCGGGATCCCGGCGGCCGACAGCCGGGTCAGGTTCCGGAAGACCCGCCCACCGGGGATGAAGATCTCCTTCTGGGTGGGCAGGTCGGCCCCGCCCGACTCCACCAGGTTGATCAGCGGAAGCCGGTTGGCCAGGGCGATGTCGGCGGCGCGCAGCGTCTTGCGCAGCGTCCAGGGGTTGGTGGAGCCGCCCCGCACGGTGGGGTCGTTGGCGACGATCACGCACTCGACGCCCTCGACCACGCCGATCCCGGTGACCACGCTCGCCCCGACGGGGAACTCGGTGCCCCAGCCCGCCAGCGGCGAGAGCTCCAGGAAGGCCGAGTCGGGGTCGACGAGCAGCTCGATCCGCTCCCGGGCGAGCAGCCCGCCCCGCGCGCGGTGCCGTTCGACGTACTTCGGGCCGCCCCCGGCGACCGCCCTGGCGTGCTCGGCGTCGAGTTCGGCCAGTTTGGCGAGCATCGCCGCGCGCCGCGCCCGGTAGTCGTCCCCGGAGGTGTCCAGCCGGCTCACCGGGTGTCCCGCCCGGCGTCCGTCCGCCCGCCCCGCCTGCCCCGCCCGCCGCGCGCCGGGTGGTCCCGCCCGGCCGCCGTCCCAGAGTTGACGATCACCCCAGCAAGGTAGCCGACGCTCACGCGCTCCGACAGGGGCGATGACGCGTGTCGACGCGAAAGCGGAGAAGGCGCACGTGGGACGGCGGAAGGGATCGACCGGACCTCCCGCCGGCCCGGCCCGCGGCATGCCGCCGCGGACCCGGCCCGGTTTCTCCGGGGCTCAGCCGCAGTGGCTCCAGCCGCTCTTCCACGTCGCCGAGCCGTACGTGCCGCCCCAGATGACGCACTTGCCGGCGCCGGGGAGCCGCACCGGCCCGGCGTAGGCGGTGAAACTGCCCGGATTGCTGCCGGAGGAGCCGCCCTTCACCTGGAGGATCGCGTTCATGGAGATCTTCCCCGGGATCACGTACTTCGACATGGTCACCACGCAGTTGCGGCCCGCGCCGGAGCTGTAGAGCAGGTAGACGGTCGCCGAGGACGACAGGGCGTGGGAGTCGATCACCTTGTAGCCGGAGCCGCAGACGCCGGTCGCGGTGTAGGGGTTCGGCTTCGGCGGGGGCTTGGCCGTCGGTTTCGCGGTCGTGGGCGCCGGCTTCGGGGGGGAGCCGGTCGTCGGCTTGGCGGTGGCCCGCGGCGGCGCGGTGGCCGGCTTCTCGATGGAATCGGACGGCGGGTCGCCCGGCTCCACCGTGTCCGTGTCCGCCTCCGTGTCCGGGGCCGCGGTCTTCCGCGGACGCTCGCGGTCACCGGAGCCGCCGCCCGCCCTGGTGGCCGTCGGCTCGGCCGGCCTGGGCGGCTGGGGCGTGACCGTCCGCCCCCGGCCGGCCTGGGCGGTGGGTGAGGGGCTCGCCTTCGGCAGGGGCGACTCCCACGGCGCGGGCGGCTCGTCGGGGGTGAGCTCCGCCTCGGGCTCTCCGGTCTGCCGCGTGGGGTTCGGCGGCTCCGCGGTCCTGGCGGCCTCGGCGGCCGAGGTCCGCTCGTCGCCGTTGAGGATCACCACGGTGCCCGTGGCGACCGCCAGCGCGGCCACGCCCGCCACGCTCGCGAGCAGGAGGCCGCTCGGCCGGCGTGGTTTCGGCGCGGGCCTGCCCGGCCGGGCCGGATCGCCGGGGACGGCCGGGGCGGGAGCGCCGCCGGGGTGCGGGCCGCCGGGGGTGACCGGGCCGGGGCCGCCCCCGGAGTACGGGGGCCGGGAACGGCACCGGGGTGCGGGGGCCGGCGGCGGCCGGGGCGGGACCCGTCGGAGGCGGCGGGGCGGAGGCGGGACCGGCCGGAGGCGGCGGGGCGGAGGCGGGACCGGCCGGAGGCGGCGATGCGGGCCGTGCCCGCGAGGGCTGGTCCCCCAGGTGGGCGGGGGAGGGGATCGTCGCGCCCATCAGGTGGCCCACCAGCTCCTCGGCGGTGGGCCGGGCCGCCGGGTCCTTGGACAGGCACGCGGTCACCAGGGAACGCAGCTGCCCCTCCAGCGCGCCGAGGTCGGGTGCGGCGGTGAGGATCCGGTTCATCACCACCGGGATGGAGTCCGCGCCGAACGCGGGCTTGCCGGTCGCGGCGAAGACCATCGTGACGCCCCAGGCGAACACGTCGGCCGCGGCCGTCACCTCGCCGTCACCGAGCTGCTCGGGGGCGAGGTAGGACGGCGTGCCCACGGCCGTCCCGGTGGAGGTCAGGCCGGGGGAGTCCAGCGCCCTGGCGATGCCGAAGTCGATCACGACGGGGCCCTCCGGCCCCATCAGCACGTTGGCGGGCTTGAAGTCCCGGTGCAGGATCCCGGCCCGGTGGATCGCCGACAGCGCGGTGGCCGTGCTCATCGCGAGGCGGTCGAGCGCGGCGCCCCGGCGCGGGCCCTCGGTGAGGACCAGCTGCCGCAGCGACGGCCCCGGCACGTACTCGCTGACGACGTACGGCTGGCTGCCCGCCAGGTCGGCGTGGAGCACCGAGGCGGTGCAGAACCGGGCGACCCGCTGGGCGACCGAGACCTCCCGCAGGAACCGCGACCGGGCCTCGGGGTCGGACGCCAGGCCGTGGTGCAGGAGCTTGACGGCGACCTGCTCGCCCGCCGGCCCGCGCCCGAGGAAGACGACCCCCTGACCGCCCTCCCCCAGGCGGCCGGTCAGCTCGTACTGGCCCAGCCGCGGGGGATCCCCCGCTGAGAGCGGCTCTACCACGACGACCCCCGACAAAAACGAAAAACAGGTTTATGTGGGGCAGCACGCTACCAGCGTGAGCGCCGGGGCGGATGTTTTCCGCCGGACACCGCCGGTTCGGGCGGACCGCCGGAAATTCCGCGACCTCGGTGAACGGGCGCTCCGCCGTACCGGGACCCTCCCGGCGACCCGCCCGGACCAGCGGGAGGGCCGCCGGGAGCGCGGCTCAGATGGCCTTGCCGGGGTTGAGGATGCCGAGCGGGTCGAAGAGCCCCTTGATCCCGTGGTGCAGCTCCTCGGTGACCGGCCCGGTCTCCAGCGCCAGCCAGCGCCGCTTCAGCAGCCCGACACCGTGCTCGCCGGTGAGCGTGCCGCCCATGGCCAGCGCCTCCCGGAAGACCTCGTCGGCCGCGGCCCACACGTTCGGCGGCGGCTCGGACAGGGCGTGGTCGAAGATGAAGACCGGGTGCAGGTTGCCGTCACCGGCGTGGGCGACCGTGGCGATCAGGGCGTCATGCCGCGTCGCGATGGCCTCGATCTTCTCGATCATGAACGGCAGCGCCGAGCGCGGCACGCACACGTCCTCCACCAGGCACTTCCCCAGCTTCTCCTTGGCCTGGTAGGCCATCCGGCGGACCCAGATCAGCTCCTGGGCCTCCTCGGGGCTGGAGGAGGCCGCCACGAAGGACGCCCCGTTGGCCTCACACAGCTCCGCCATGCGCGCGGAGACGGCGTCGGCGTCGGCGGAGTCCGCCTGCCCGATCAGCATCGCCTTGGTGGCGGGCTCCAGTCCGATGCTCCGCCAGGCCTCGACGGCCTCCAGTGTGGTCCGGTCGAGCATCTCCAGCAGCGACGGCTGGCACCCGGCCGCGATGATCGCCGAGACCGCGGCGGCGGCGTCCCGCAGGGAGGTGAACTCGGCGGCGATCGTCGCCGGGTAGGAGGCCGGGGCGCGGCGCAGCCGTACGGTGGCCGCCGTGATGACCCCGAGCGTCCCCTCTGAGCCGATGAACAGGCCGGTCAAGTCGTAGCCCGTCACGCCCTTGACCGTGCGCCTGCCGGTGTCGATGACCCGCCCGTCGGCCAGGACGACCTCCAGGCCCAGCGCCGAGTCGCGGGTCACGCCGTACTTCACGCACCGCAGCCCGCCCGCGTTGGTGGCGAGGTTGCCGCCGATCGTGGAGATCTCGTAGGAGGAGGGGTCGGGCGCGTACATCAGCCCGTGCTCGCGGGCCGCCCTGTCCAGGTCGGCGGTGATGACGCCGGGCTCCACCACGGCGATCTCGTCGGCCGGGGACAGCTCCCGGATCGCGGTCATCTTGTGCAGCGCCAGCACCACGCCGCCGTCCACCGAGGTGGCCCCGCCCGCCAGGCCGGTCCCGGCGCCCCTCGGCACCACCGGCACCCGGTGCCGGGTCGCCCAGCGCATGACGGCCACCACGTCGTCGCGGGTCTCGGCGAGCACGACGGCCAGGGGCTTGCCCGGCTCCAGGAAGGTCCGGTCCCGGGCGTAGGAGTCGGTCACGTCGGGGTCGGTCAGGATCTTTCCGGGTGCGAGCGCGGCGGTGAGTTCGGTGATAGCAGTCACAAGGGGACTTTAAGCCCTCGGACCGGGCCGCCCGGACCGGGTGCCGGACGCGGCGGCGGGGGAGGGGCGCGGAGCGGGAGCGGGGACGGGGAGAGGCGCCGGGCGCGGAGGCGGGGGGAGACCCGGAGAGGGCGCGGAGAGGGCGGGGAGCGGGAGCGGGCGACCCGGGTGCGGATGCGGTCCGGCCCGGTGCGAGAATTCCAGAAACAAGGGCGAATTATCCCTATAAATGCCATTTTCGGAATTGATTGCCTTACTAAGAGGATTAGTTGACTATGTAGCTCCTCGTGCCGTGTGTTCTGATTGTCCGGACCGGGCAGATGGCTGGTGAACGAACGGGGAGTTCCGCCGTATCCGGCTGTCGCCAACCGGAAGGAGCCGGCTGTGACATCTGTGCAGCAGCGGCCCGCGCTCGCGCCCACCGCCAGGGGGTCGCTGATCGTGTCGTGGCTGACCACGACCGACCACAAGATCATCGGGAACCTCTACCTGATCACGTCGTTCGTGTTCTTCGTGCTCGCCGGGCTCATGGCGATGGTCATCCGCGCGGAGCTGCTCCAGCCCGGCATGCAGTTCGTCACCCAGGAGCAGTACAACCAGATGTTCACCATGCACGGCGCGGTGATGCTGCTGCTGTTCGCCACGCCGCTGTTCGCCGGCTTCGCCAACGCGATCATGCCGCTGCAGATCGGCGCGCCGGACGTGGCCTTCCCCCGGCTGAACATGGTGAGCTACTGGCTGTTCGCCTTCGGCGGGATCATCGCCGTCTCGGGGTTCCTCACCCCGGGCGGCGCGGCCAGCTTCGGCTGGTTCGCCTACACCCCGCTGTCGAGCACGGTCAGCTCGCCCGGTGTCGGCGGCGACCTGTGGATCGTCGGCCTGGTCATCAGCGGCCTGGGCACGATCCTCGGCTCGGTCAACTTCATCACCACGATCATCTGCATGCGCGCTCCCGGCATGACCATGTTCCGGATGCCCATCTTCACCTGGAACACGCTGCTCACCTCGATGATGGTGCTGATGGCCTTCCCGGTGCTCGCCGCCGCCCTGCTGGCCCTGCTGATCGACCGGAAGTTCGACGCCCAGATCTACGCCCCGGCCACCGGCGGGCCGATCCTGTGGCAGCACCTGTTCTGGTTCTTCGGCCACCCCGAGGTCTACATCATCGCGCTGCCGTTCTTCGGCATCATCACCGAGGTCCTCCCGGTCTTCAGCCGCAAGCCCATCTTCGGCTACATCGGCCTGGTCGGCGCGACCATGGCCATCGCGGGGCTGTCGATGACCGTGTGGGCGCACCACATGTTCCCGACCGGCCAGGTGCTGCTGCCGTTCTTCTCGTTCATGACGTTCCTCATCGCGGTCCCGACCGGCGTGAAGTTCTTCAACTGGACCGGCACCATGTGGCGCGGCCACCTGGTCTTCGCCACACCCATGCTGTTCGCCGTCGGCTTCCTGGTCACGTTCCTGTTCGGCGGCCTGACCGGCGTCATCCTGGGCTCGCCGCCGCTGGACTTCCACGTGACCGACTCCTACTTCGTGGTGGCGCACTTCCACTACGTCGTCTTCGGCACCGTGGTGTTCGCGATGTTCGCGGGCTTCTACTTCTGGTGGCCCAAGCTGACCGGGCGGATGATGAACGAGAAGCTCGGAAAGATCCACTTCTGGCTGCTGTTCATCGGCTTCCACACCACCTTCCTGGTCCAGCACTGGCTGGGCGCGGCCGGTTTCCCGCGCCGCTACGCCGACTACAGCCCGACCGACGGCTTCACCGGCCTGAACATGATCTCCTCGATCGGGGCGTTCATCCTCGGCGCCTCCACGCTGCCGTTCTTCTACAACGTCTGGTGGTCCTACCGCCACGCGGACCGGGTCACCATGGACGACCCCTGGGGGTTCGGCAACTCCCTGGAGTGGGCGACCTCCTGCCCGCCGCCGCGGCACAACTTCACCTCGCTGCCGCGCATCCGGTCCGAGCGGCCGGCCTTCGACCTGCACCACCCCAGGGTGAAGCCCCAGCCGCGCCAGCTCGATCCGACCGCCCCGCAGGAGGAGATCTGACCGCTCGCGCGGCCGGGTGCCCGGCGGGCCGGTCCCGGCCGTCCCGGACGGGGAGACCCGGGACCGCCCGGCCCCTCCCGTCCCTTCCGTCTCTTCCGCCCCTCCCGGCCTGACGTCGCGCTGACGCCGTCCTGACGCCCCGGCACTCCGGTGCCGGGGCGTCGCCGTGTCCGGGGTCCCGGCCCGTCCCCCGTGTCCCGCCCGCCGTACGGTCCGCCCGCCGTACGGTTCACCGTCTTCGACCTGCCGATTAGCCTTCGATAAAAGATCAAGGACCGACATAACGTATTTACGCGACAAAAGGCTCTCAATTACAGTTTCGCAACATAAAGCCGACGTCTTTACTCCTGCTTTACCTTCTCGTCTAACGTCCCCGTCGGCGCGTGCACACGGCACGCAGGGATGTCCGCGCCCGGCGAACCCGGGCAGGGAGGGTATGCGTTGTCCAGCAGAGGCAGAGGCATCCGCAGGCGCGTTCTCGCGCTGGTGCCTGTCGTCGGCCTGGCCGCCGCGGGACTGGCCGTCGGCGGCCAGTCGGCGCAGGCCGACACTTCGGTCGCCCGGTACCAGCCGACCGCGGCCGATTACTACATCAACTACGCGCCGCCCAGGGAAGAGCCGGAGGTGGCCGACCCGGCCGTCCCCGGCTCGCGCGCCAAGGCGCGTCAGGCCACCGCGGCGAAGAAGGTCAACCGCAAGTATTCCGAGGGCAACCCCGCCGCGGCCCGGGTGCTGGCCGCCCGTGAGGCCCAGGCGATCAAGACCGGGCTCAACCCGGCCGAGTTCCTGTTCAAGAAGTCGAAGGTCGTCAAGCAGGCCAAGCTCCTCACCCTTCTGGTGGAGTTCGACGACAAGGCCAACGACGACTTCTCGGGCTTCAGCCGTCCCAAGAGCGTGACCGACGACACGTGCGTGACCGAGCCGCCGGGCACCCTGCTCAACGGCCCGCTGCACAACAAGATCCCCGACCCGGCGAAGCTGGCGAACAAGGACAACAACAGCTTCTGGGTGCCGGACTTCAGCCCCGAGCACTTCAACAAGATGCTTTACAGCTCCAAGGGCATCACCGAGCGGGTCCGCCCCGACCTGACCGACCCCCGGGACGGTCGCAAGGGCATCGACATCTCCGGCTACACCATGAAGAACATGTACGAGGAGATGTCCAAGGGCGCCTACACCGTCAGCGGTCAGGCGAGCCCGTGGATCAAGGTTCCGCACTCGGAGGCCTACTACGGCGCCCGCGCCTGCGGCCAGGAGCCCCAGGACATGAGCGGTCACCCGAGCAACCCGCTCGGCCCGGGCCAGCTCGCCATCGACGCGGTCAACTCCCTCGCCGCCGCCGACCCGAACTTCCCCTGGGCCGACTACGACGTCGAGGACGTCGCCGACGCCGACGGTGACGGCAACTTCGCCGAGCCCGACGGCGTGGTGGACCACCTGGTGCTGGTCCACGCCGGCAAGGACAAGTCCTCCGACGGCGGCGCCGAGGGTCCCTACGCGATCTGGGCGCACTCCAGCGCGGTGGCCGGCGGCTACAAGGTGCCCGGCAAGGACGTGAAGATCTCCAACTACATCGTCCAGCCGGAGGACTCCGGAGTCGGCGTCTTCGCCCACGAGTACGGCCACGACCTGGGCCTGCCGGACCTGTACGACACCACCGGCCAGGGATCCTCCGCGGTCGACTTCTGGGACCTGATGTCCAGCGGCTCGCACAGCGGCCCGATCTTCCAGTCCATGCCCACCCACATGGGCATCTGGGACAAGTGGGTCCTCGGCTGGGCCAACCCCAAGGTTTTCAACGCCGGTGACTCCTCCCGTCTCGTGACGATCGGCCAGGCGTCGCGCACGCCCAAGCTCACCCAGGACGGCGTCCGGGTGAACGTGCCCAGCGCGCCGCTGAAGATGATCGAGCCGCACAGCGGCACCAAGATGTGGTGGTCCAACCTCGACCAG
Organism: Streptosporangium sandarakinum; assembly: GCF_050942225.1. Classification (NCBI taxonomy): domain Bacteria; kingdom Bacillati; phylum Actinomycetota; class Actinomycetes; order Streptosporangiales; family Streptosporangiaceae; genus Streptosporangium; species Streptosporangium sandarakinum. The sequence continues at coordinate 5,523,380 of NZ_CP192034.1, read as the reverse complement.
GAGTGGGGCGACGTCAAGCTCGCCCGCGACGTCCAGGTCCCGGCCGGCTCCGACGTGAAGTTCTGGCTCTGGAACAACTACGAGATCGAGCAGGACTGGGACTTCGGCTTCGTCGAGGCGTCCACCGACGGCGGCTCCACCTGGAGCCAGCTGAAGGTCTACACCGAGGGCGGCGCCCTGGTCTCGACCGGCGACGACTACCCCGACCCGAACAAGAACCTCGCCAAGTTCAACAACCGCAAGTACGGCCTCACCGGCAACACCGACGGCTGGCGGCACGACTACGTCGACCTGGCCCCGTTCGCGGGCAAGAACATCAAGCTGCGCCTGGTCTACAACACCGACGCGGCCTTCACCCCGCGCAGCTGGCACGTGGACGACTTCGCGCTCACCAACGGCGGCCAGACCGTCTGGAGCGACGACGTCGAGGGCGGCAACAACGGCTGGACCACCAGCGGCGGCACCTTCACCAACACCCACGGCCAGGGCTGGATCGTCAACGACGGCTACCGCGAGATCTCCCGCTTCTACCTCGCGGAGTGGCGCAACTTCGACGGCTTCGACAAGGGCCTGCAGTACACCTACACCACCAACTACTCCCGTGACGGCGCGTGGAAGGTGGAGAAGGTCAAGTACAACGCGCCCGGCATGCTGGTGTGGTACCGCGACTCGACCTACACCAACAACTCCATCGTCAACAACCTGGACCTGGCGCCGAGCATCGGCTCCAAGGGCAGCCTCCTCCTGGTCGACTCCCACTTCGATCCGCTCCGCCGGAACGGCGAGGGGGCGCAGAAGGACCCGACCGTGCTGAAGAACCTGCCCGGCCGTATGCAGACCTCGAACGCGGCGTTCTCCTTCGGTAAGACCTACCCCTTCACCGAGTGCATCGAGGGTGCGAACGAGCCGTTCAGCACCTACTGCAGCAAGCTGCCGGCCCAGAACGGGGTGAGCGAGTTCACCGACGCCAAGACCTGGTACCCGGGCTTCGAGTTCCGTGACGGTGGCCTCTACTACCGCGACTTCGACGCCTCGGTGGTCGTCCCGTCCAAGGGCGACCAGCGCTACAGCACCCGGGTCGTCAACCCCGACGGCACCCCGGCCACCGACCTGTACGGCACCGACCTGGGCGACGGCCAGGTCCTCGGCTCCGGCAACCCCGGCGACGAGGGCAAGGCGCTGGGTGTGAAGCTCAAGCTGGTCACCCCGCTGCCCGGCAACCTCGGGGCGATCATCCAGGTGACCCCGCCGTCCAAGTGACCCGGAAGGTCCGCCTGACCGCCTGACCGCCCGGTCCCGGGCCGTCCGGACCACCCGGACGGCCCGGATCACCGGCCGGAGAACCGTGTATGGCCCCGCCGTCACCGACGGCGGGGCCATACCATTTGAGCGGCAGGAACGCCGAGGCGGAGAGGGACACGTGGCAGAGCTCCGAAGCAAGGCCGAGCACACCGAGGCCATCCGGACGAAGGGCAGGGTCTGCCTGGTCGTCAACACGCGTTCGCGCCGCGGCCGCCGCCTCTTCCCCGAGGTCGTCCGCGCGCTGCACGCGGAGGGTTTCAAACCGGTCCGCACCTTCACCGTCGACGACCCCCGCGCCCTGCGGGCCACGCTGGACGCGGCGCTGGACGAGCGCCCCGACCTGCTGGCCGTCGGCGGCGGCGACGGCACGCTCAGCGCCGCGGTCAAGCACGTCGCCCACCGCGACGTCGCCCTCGGCCTGCTGCCGCTGGGCACCACCAACAACTTCGCCCGCAGCCTCGGCCTCCCGCTGGACCTGCCCGGGGCGGTCCGGGTGTTCCGCACCGGCAAGGTCGCCGACATCGACCTGGGCGTCGCGGGTGACCGGGAGTTCGCCAACCTCGCCAGCTTCGGCGTCTCCGTCGAGGTGGCCGGCAAGGTGCGGCCCTGGCTCAAGCGCGTCCTCGGGCGCCCGGCCTACCCCCTGACCGCCCTGACGATCCTCCCCGGGCACCGGCCCTTCCGCGCCGCCATCACGGTGGACGGCCACCGCCACGAGCTGCTCACCCACCAGCTCAACATCGCCAACGGCCGCTTCCACGGCGGCTGGCAGGTGGCCAGGGACATCAGCATCGACAACGGCCTGCTCGTCGCCTACCAGCTAGGCTCGGGCAAGCGCCTCCGGCTGGTCGTGGAGACCCTGATCCGCGCCGCCACCGGCCGCTGGCGCAGCCTCGCGGGCGGCCCCTTCGTCGTCGGCCGGGAGATGCTCCTGGAGACCGACCCGCCGATGGCCGCCGACGTCGACGGCGAGGTCCGCCTGATGACGCCGATCACCATCCGGACCATCCCGAACGGCCTGCGGGTGATGGTCCCCGAGGAGTTCGTCGACTCCTGAGCGTCCGCTCCCGGGCCGCCCGGTGGCCCGGCTCCAGGCGGCCCGGGAGCGCCGAGCCGCCCGCTCCGCCGTTCCCCGCGCCGTTCTCCGTACCCTTTCCGTGCCGCTTCCGCGCCCCGTTCCGGGCTCCCGGGACGGGCACTCCGGATTGGACGGGGATCGCCGGGGAAGCTCTCTTCGGAAAGCGATGGGAGGACACGATGGCGACCATGATCGACCGTATCCGGCGATACCTGGCCAGCCCGCAGGGCCGCAGGACCGTCGAGCGGGTCAAGGTGATGGCCCGGGACCCGCGCAACCAGCAGCGGGCACGCGAGCTGATGGCCCGCATCCGGGGGAACCGGGCCGCAGGGCCCCGGCGTTAGGTTCCGTTTCGGGGGTCGCCGCCGTAGCGAGGCGGTCCACCGAGCGGAACCCGGCCGCCGTTACGTGCGGCGGCCGGACAGGCGGCGGAACCTGCCGCGGATCCGGTCGAGCAGCACGGTGTCGCGTTCCGTCGCCCGCTCCCCGGGCGGCAGCCCCGCCCGTGCCCGCCGCAGGTCCTCAAGGGCCTCGGCGGCGCCCGGCCGCTTGTCCGGGGAGTGGTCGCGCATCCGCCGCAGCAGGTCCGTCACCTGTGGCGGGACGTCGTCCAGCGGGGCCTCGGCGCCCGGGCTCCCCGACGGCAGCCGCCCGGCGAGCAGGTGGAAGCCGATGACCCCCGCCGCGTACACGTCGGAGGCGGCCGTCATCCGCTCGGGCCCGGCGTGGCACTCGGGGGCGACGTAGGGGGTGTCGAGGACGTTGGGCAGTTCGCTGGCCACCGTGTACGGCCGGGGGCCGGGCTTGGCGTAGTCGAACCCGGTCAGCATCGCCCGGCCCTCCTCGGTCACCAGCACCCACGCGGGGCTGAGCGCCCGGTGGATGACGTTGTTGGCGTGGACGTGGGCCAGGCCCGCCAGCGTGTCCTCCAGCACGTCGAGCCGGGCGGCGGTGGGCAGCGCCCGCCGGGACGCGCTCAGGCGCAGCTGCAGGGCCTGGCCGTGCACGTCGTCGAGGACCAGCACGAACCGGCTCTCGTCGTCGACGGCGAAGAAGTCCCGCGCGCGGACGACGCACGGGTGAGGCGGGATCCTGGTGAGGGCCTGGTAGGCGTTGGTGATCAGCCGCCGCTCGGCCGCGCGCGGCTCCTCCTCGGCCAGCGGGTCGGCCCGGTACACCCGCAGCAGCACCGTCTCGCTGCCCGGGACCGTGGCGTTGAACGCGCGGTACTCGGTGACCCGGGCGTCCCCGCCGAGCTCCTCCTCCACCTCCCAGTTGCCGAACCGCGGCGGCGCGGTGGACCGCCGCACGGAGCCGTTCAGCGCCTCCAGGATCGCGGTCCGGTACGGCACGGCGTCGGGGGTGCAGCCCCGCCTGATCCGGGAGACGTCGCGCAGCGTGGGGATCAGCCCGTCGAGGTCGGTGACGTGCCGCAGGTCACGGCCGGCCGGGTCGACCAGTTCGGCGTCGGGCCCGGTCAGCACGACGAGGCTGTCGACGTACACCCGCTCCAGCTCCCGGCGCTGCCGGACCAGCAGGCCCTTCAGCGCCCGCCCGGTGCCGCGCAGCTTGGTCACGGGGGAGCCGAACGCCTCCCGCCGCGCCGGGAACCACCGCGAGCCGGCGACCTCGATCCGCCCGCGCGTCCCCTTGACGTCGATCACGCACAGGGAGTGGCCGGTCAGGACCACCAGGTCCACCTCGAAGACGTCGCCGTCGCGCGGCACCTCGATGTTGTGCAGTAGCAGCCAGTCGTCGGGGGCGTTGTCCCGCAGATGGGCGATCACCCGTCGCTCGGCGTCGTTGACCGGGCGTCCGCCGCCGACGATCTGTGCCATTTCTAGCGTGCCGCCCTTCCCATCGCGTTAGGCAAGTAGAGCAAGGGTCTCATGATCTGGCGTAACAGACTTTCCACGCGACCCGACACGCCCCGTGTCCCGTGTCCCGTGTCCCGTGTCCCGTGTCCGAGGACCGAGGACCGAGGACTGTGTCCAGAGGACCGGCCGCCGGTTCCGCCATCGGTCCGCCGCCGGTTCCGCCATCGGTCCGCCGCCGGTTCCGCCGCCGGGGTGGGAGCGGGCTGACGCGGAGAGCCGCGGAGAGCGGCGTCGAGCTTCACTTTCATACCCTCGCCCCGGAATGACCTAGTCTGTCGGCCGTTGCTCTCACGGTGATCGGAACGGCGGGCGGTCATGGGTGTTCTGACGGCGGCGGCCTTCGCGGTCACCGCCCTACTGCTGGTGGGCGGGTTCGCCGTGGTCACCCGGCGGCTGCTCGACCTGCGGTTCGGGGTCGTCCGCACGCTCCTGGCCGGGGGACTGGTGGCCCTGGTCCTCGGGCCGCTGATGAAGGCGTTCTCCGGTGCGGTTGACGTGAACGACCAGGGCGTCACACCGCTACCGCCTGGCCCGGACGCTGGAGCGGCGCACCCGGTGGGGCCGCGCCTTCAGCGTCGGCGACCTGCCCCAGGGGTTCGCCGAGGCGGTCCGGGAGGAGCTGGACTTCCGCATCGAGACGGCGAACATGGCCGCGGTGGCCGCCGCCTCCGCCGGGGAGCCGGTACGGGTGCCCGTGCCGTACCCGGCGCTGTCGGGGCGGCGGGTGCTCGGCGCGCTGGACCGGGGTGACCCGCTCGGGGTGAGCGACGCGCTGCTGCTCGGCGCCGACCCGGGTCCGCCGGTCACCGCCGACGTCGGTCTCCACCAGCTCATCGGCTACCGAAATGCGGGTCAGTGCTCCGGTCTTCAGGCCGGGGGGTGAAGGCCCGCGCGGGAGTGCCCGCCAGGGCGCGAGCGTGTCCTGACCTTCCCGCTCTTGCCGTTCGGCCCACCAGGCGTAGGGCACCGGGACGGCGAAGGGCCGGCCATCCGCGTTCGACGATGGTGTGCTCGCCGGGGTGGTGGGCGGCGTGGGCGCGGGCGCCGATGTGTTCACGGATCGCCCGGATTCCCCTACGCCCGGTCATGGTCGAGTGGCACGATGATGGCCGTGCGGCTTCGTTCCCGGTACCGGCTCTACCCGGACGCCGCCCAGCGCCAGGCGCTGGCGCGGGCCTTCGGGTGCGCCCGCGTGGTGTTCAACGACGGGCTGCGCGCACGCCAGACGGCCCGCGAGGCGGGCCTGCCGTACGTCTCGGATGGGGAGTTGTCGAAGAGGGTCATCACCGAGGCGAAGAAGACGCCCGAACGGGCATGGCTGGGTGAGGTGTCGGCCGTCCTGCTTCAGCAGGCGCTCGCCGATCTGAACACCGCCTACCGGAACTTCTTCGCCTCGGTCGCCGGGAAGCGGAAGGGTCCGAAGGTCGCGCCGCCCCGGTTCCGGTCGAAGAAGGACAACCGGCAGGCGGTTCGCTTCACCAAGAACGCCCGGTTCTCGATCACGGCGGGCGGGAGGCTGCGCCTGCCGAGGATCGGGGACGTGCCGGTGCGCTGGTCACGCAGCCTGCCGTCGGAGCCGTCGTCGGTGACCGTGGTCAAGGACGCGGCGGGCCGGTACTTCGCGTCGTTCGTGGTCGAGACGACCGACGAGCCGCTACCGGAAACGGTGGCCGAGGTGGGCATCGACCTGGGGCTGACGCACTTCGCGGTCACCTCGGACGGCTCGAAGGTGGACAACCCGCGCTTCCTGCGCCGGGCGGAGCGCCGCCTGCGCAAGGCCCAGCAGGCCCTTGGCCGCACGGTGAAGGGGTCGAACAACCGCGCCAAGGCCGTCGTCAAGGTCGCGCGGGCGCACGCCCGGGTGGCCGACGCGCGCCGGGACTTCGCCCACAAGCTCTCTGCCGCGTTGATCCGCGACAACCAAGCGATCTACGTGGAGAACCTGTCGGTGAGGGGCCTGGCGCGCACGAGGCTGGCCAAGAGCGTCCATGACGCGGGCTGGTCGCAGTTCACGGCCATGCTGGAGTACAAGGCCGCCCGGTACGGGCGGACCTTCGCGAAGATCGACCGCTGGTTCCCGTCGTCGAAGCTGTGCTCGGCGTGCGGAGCGCTTGCTGACAAGATGCCGTTGAACGTCCGGTCATGGACTTGTGCCTGTGGCGCGGCTCACGACCGGGACGTCAACGCGGCGATCAACATCCTGGCCGCCGGACGGGCGGACAGGCCAAACGCCTGTGGAGGGGCGGTTGGACCACCGCTTGCGGTGGCACGACCCGGCGAAGCAGGAACCCACTCCAAGCTGCCCGCGTTCTCGGCGGCCTGGCAGGGGAGAATCCCCGCCCTTCAAGGCGGGGAGGACGTCAAAACCTGCTGGTGATCAGCGCGATCCTCGCGCTGCGGGTGCTGGTGGTCGTGTTCCGCCGAGACCGGTGAGCCGCGCGGCGGCCGCGATCCCGGCGCCGGCCGCGGCCGCCACCAGGGCGCAGGCCAGCAGGGCGATGTCGGTGCCCGTCCGCGGGCCCGCCGCGCCGACCACCGCGGCCACCAGCGCCACGCCCAGCGTCGAGCCGACGTAGCGGGCGGTGTTGCCCGCCCCGACCCCATCCCGGCCCGGTGGGCGGGCACGCTCTCGATCGCCAGCCGGGTGAGCGCCGCGTTGATCAGGCCGCTGCCCGTCCCGGCGACGACCAGCCCGGCCGCCACCCGGGCCCAGGGGCGTGGGCGGCGGCGCCCAGCATCGCGAGCGTGCCCGCGGCCGACAGCAGCAGCCCCAGCGCCAGGCCGCCGCCGCCGGTCAGCGGCAGGCGGCGGGCCTGCAGGGCGGTCAGGAACGAGACCCCCGACCAGCCGGCCAGCAGCACGGCGCCGCCCAGCGGGGTCAGGCCCCGGGAGAGCTGCAGCGCCGCCGGCAGGAAGCTCATCAGCCCGACCACGACCGTCCCGACGACGAGCGCCCCGCCGGTGGAGACGACGAACAGGGGATGCCGGAACAGCCCCAGGTCGAGCAGGGGGAGCCGGCGGCGCCGTTCGACCGCGACGAAGAAGCCCAGCAGCAGCGCCGCGGCGGCGAAGGCGACGGCCACGACCGGCCGGTCCCAGCCGGCGCGTCCCTCGGTGACGGCGGTGACCAGCGCGGCGAGGCCCGAGGCCAGCAGGAGCGCACCCGGCACGTCCGGCGGCCGGCGCGTCGCGGCCCGCGACTCCGGCAGCCGGCCGGCCGCCGTCAGCGCCAGAGCCGCCGAGGCCGCGGCGACCACCCAGTGGGCCGCCCGCCAGCTCACCGCGGTGGCCAGCACGCCGGAGAGCAGCGGCCCGACGGCGATGCCCAGGCCGATCATGGCCCCGTAGCGGCCGGTGGCGCGCAGGCGCCCGGGACCGCCGGGGAAGGCGTGCCCGAGGACGCCCAGGCCGGCGGTGAGCACCGCCGCGCTGGCGGCTCCCTGCGCCACCCGGGCGGCGACGAACATCCCGGTCCCGGTCGCCAGGGCCGCCGCCACGGCGGTGGCGGCCAGCGTCCACAGCCCGGCGAGGTAGACGCGCCGCCGTCCGTAGGCGTCGGCCGCGTCCCCGGTGACCAGCAGCGCCGCCGCCAGGCCCAGCGAGATGCCGTTCAGCAGCCAGGCCGGCCCCGTGGGACCCGAGCCGAGGTCCCGGACCATCTGGGGCAGCGTCGCCGCCGGGACGGTGTAGTTGACCAGCGCCAGCAGTGGCGCGGCGCAGGCGAGCGCGAGGGTCGGGCCGGGGGCCGGGGCGGTGTCCGGGGCGCGCCCGGGCGCGGCGATCGTCATGGGGAAGCCTCCAAGGTTCATTCAATGAACTGATGGAGACCGTAGCACGCGTCAGTTCGGTGAATGAACCTGCATCGGTCGCGCGGCGCGTGGGTTCGGTGAGCGAACTAGCATGGGGTCATGGCGCTCGGCAAGAACTACGAAGGGCAGGACTGCTCCCTCGCCCGTGCCCTGGAGCTCGTCGGGGAGCGCTGGACGCTGCTGGTGGTCCGCGACGCGCTGTACGGCGTGCGCCGCTACGGCGACTTCCTCGCCCACCTCGACATCCCGCGGGCCGTCCTGTCGCAGCGGCTCCAGACGCTGGTGGACGCCGGGGTGCTGGAGCGGGTCCGCTACTCGCAGTCACCCCCGCGCGACGAGTACGTCCTGACCGCGATGGGCCGCGAGCTGTGGGGCCCGGTGTACCTGCTCGCCCAGTGGGGCGAGCGGAACCTCTCGAAGGCCGGCCCCCGCCGGGTCTTTCACCACGTCACCTGCGGCGCCCGCATCGACCCCCACGGGCTCTGCCCCTCGTGCGGCGGGCGTCCCCCTCTGGAGGAGACCGAGGTACGGCCCGGCCCCGGCGCCGACCCCTTCCGCGACGACCCGGTCAGCGTGGCCCTGCGCCGCCCCCACCGGATGCTCGGCCCGCTGCCGGGCTGACCGGCCCCGCCGCCTCGCCATTCCCGCCGCCGGCGGGCGTGGCCGTCGAGCGGGCCCGGACCGGCCGCGCCCCGGGCCGGGCGTGCCCCGGGCCGCTCCGCCGAATGACGGCGGGTAACCGGTTGCCGTCGAACGGCAGGTGGGTATGGCCAGAATCGACCGGTATTCACGCCGGTCACATCGATCACGAATCCGCGTGGTCCCGGTCCACGGGACGCGTGGACGGGTGGGGGAGGGGCGGTCCGCCGTTCCCTTCCCGGCGGCGCACGAACCGTCACCGGCGCAGGCGCGCTCCTCCCCGCGGTGACGGCGCGACCGCCGCGAGCGCCGGGCGCGAGGCCGCGCGGCGGCTCGCGACCGGCCGCCGCCGGGGATGTTTGCCATGGCAGGAGGGGGTAGGCGCTTCTCCTGCAGGGAGGAGAGGCATGCCATGACCGACACTCAGAAGGAGACCCTGTCCACGGCGGAGCTGGTCCGTCGGCTCTCACAGGACGTCTCACGCCTGGTCCGGGACGAGTTACGCCTGGCCAAGCTCGAACTGGCGGAGAAGGGCAAACACGCCGGGCTCGGTGCCGGGTTGTTCGGTGGAGCGGGCGTCATGGCGCTGTACGGGGGCGGAGCCCTGGTCGCCGCGGCGATCCTGGCCCTCACGCTGGTCCTGCCGGGCTGGCTGTCCGCGCTGATCATCGGTGTGGTGCTGCTGGTGATGGCCGCGATCTTCGGCCTGCTGGGCAAGCATCAGGTGTCCGCGGCCGGTCCACCGGCCCCGCGGCACACCATCGAGAGCGTCAGGAACGACATCGACACGGTGAGGGAGAGGGCGCACCGATGACCGAAACCGATCCGGGCAGGGGCGGCCGGGAGCGTCCGGAGGCCGGCACCACCGGCTCCCGCCGGGAACCGGTCGGCATGCCGGTGCCGCCGGACGAGAGGCAGTCGCTGGACATCCCGCCGAAAACGCCGTACCTCCCGATTCCCGGCGCCCCGACGGGCGAGCGCACCGGGACGGCGCCCGGCGGCGCCGCCGGGCCGTCCGCCACCACGGAGGGCGTCACCGGGGGAACGCCGCCGGCGGCCGGTCCGGCGCGGTCGGGACCGGCACGGCGGCGAGCGGCGTGGGCACGGCGGGCGCGGGACCGGCCGGCATGACCGCGCCCGGCGGGACCATGACCGGCGGCAGGGCCCCGGCGCGGGGCGGCAGGGGCACGGTCAAGGACACCAAGGAGTCCGTGCGCCGCGACATCGAGAACTCCCGCCGTCAGCTGGGCGACACCGTGGAGGCCCTGGTGCAGAAGACCGACGTCAAGGCCCGCGTCAGGCAGGGCGCCGGCCGGATGGTGAGCCGGGCGCGGGGCGCGGCGCCGGAGATGGTCGGCCGCGTGAAGGAGAGGGCGCCCGTCCGGCTCAAGAACACCGCGGGCCGGACGCCGGCCGCCGCGGCGGCGGCGGCCCTGGCCCTGCTCGCGTTCCGGTCGCTGCGCCAGAACCGGGGCAGGACCCGGAGGGTGACCGTACGGCGGATGGTCGCGCGACGGCGCAGGTGGTGAGGAGACCGGTCGCGCCCCCTGTCCCGCCGGGGACCCGGGCGCGACCGGCCTTGATCGGCGGGGAGTAGTCTGGCCGCTTCCGGGTGGACGGCGGACCCCCTCTCCCTTCCGTCCGCCCGGACACCCGGGGCGCGGCCCGCCGTCACGGGGTCGCGGGGCGCGCGGAGGACCCGGAAGCCGGCCGGACCGCCCCGGGCCCGCGTCCGTCGCCTCCGGGATCCGGGGCCGGCTGAACCGTTCCGGGGCCGCATCCGTTGTCCTCAGTGCCGATGCAGGCATATCCGCCGGGAGGGCGGGACCGTACGGCCCCGCCCTCCCGGCCGGACCCCCAGGAGGTCACATGCGCCGTGCTCTCGGACTCGTCGCGGGACTCACCCTCGTCGCGACCGCGCTGTCCCCGGCGTCGCCCGCCGACGCCGGCTGCCTCAGCGCCAGGAAGTGCGAACGGGAGGCACTCATCGTCTTCGACCTGACCGTCCGGGGCGCCTCCCGCGCCGCCCCCGGGCGGGAGGTCACCTACGTCCTGGACTACTCCACGACCTGGACGCCGTCCTTCGCCCCCTACTGGGGCTCCTACTGGGTGGGCGGCTCCTTCCCCAAGGGAGCCCGCGGGCCCTCCCGGGCGGTGCTGTTCGACACCGCGGGCAAACGGCTGGCGACCTTCCCCTGCCGACGGCACGCCGACGGCGTCTGGTGCGAGACCCGCGGCGGGATCCCCAACCAGGGCAGGATCGTGCTCTCCGCCCGCCTCCCGGCCAAGGCCCACGGGAAGGCCAGGGCGACCCTCGGCTTCGACAGCTTCGACGGGCTCAACGCGCAGGACCACGCGCGGCGGCACACCCGCGCCCAGGCGCGGGCGAAGTTCTGCAACTACCGCTTCAGCCGTACGGTCACCACGAAGGTCGTCTCCTGACGGGGGTCTCCCGGGCCGCCTTCTATGCTGGGGCGATGGCGGAGACTTCCGGGACGGCCGCTTCCGGCGCGGCGGAGGCGGCGTGCGCGTTCTGCGCCGTCGCGGCGGGGGAGCGGCCGGCGTCGGTGGTGCTCTCCGACGGCGTGGCCACGGCCTTCCTGGACCGGCGGCCGGTCTTCAAGGGGCACGTCCTCGTGGTGCCCGCCCGCCACGTCGAGACGCTCCCGGAGCTGCCGGCGCCGCTGGTCGGCCCGTTCTTCGAGCGGGTCCGGGCCGTCTCCGCCGCCGTCGAGCGCGGCCTCGCGGCGGGCGGCACGTTCGTGGCGATGAACAACCGGATCAGCCAGAGCGTGCCGCACCTGCACGTCCACGTCGTCCCCCGCAACCGCGGGGACGGCCTGCGCGGCTTCTTCTGGCCCCGCGTCCGCTACGACGGCGACGACGAGGCCGAGTCCTACGCCGAGCGCATCCGCCGGGCCCTGGGGCCGTCCGCCTGAAGCCCGGCGGGCGGTCCCGGGAACGGACCCGCGGGGGACGAGGCCGCACGGCCCGGAGGCCGGATCCGCGGCGGGCGGGGCGGCGATCCCGCCCATCCCGCCCGCCGCGGGCGGTCAGCGGCGGTAGAGACGGAAGTAGTCGAACTGCGCCGTGGCCCCCGCGCCCCCCATCGAGATGAGCCCGACGCGCACGTCGGCCCCGGCCGGCAGCGTCCACACGCCGCCGTGGACCCACTCGCGCCCGTCGCGGCTGGTGGCCGCGCGCAGCTCGTGCTCGCCGTCGCGCGGGTCCACCCGGTGGACGAGACGCAGCCAGGTGGTCTCGGCGGGCGGGCCGACGATCGTGCCGCCGTAGGCGATCCGGCCGGCGTAGGGCGTCTCCTTGCCGAACTCGGTCTGGCGGGTGTTCCAGATCGCGGCGTGGACGAGCTTGGTGTAGAGGTCGTCCCCGGCGTAGGCGATCAGGCCGGCCTGCTGGTAGTTGCGGACGGTGTCGGTCCCCAGGTCGATGGTCAGTTTGGTCTCGGCCGTCCAGTCGCCCTCGGGCACGTCGCGCAGCAGCACCGAGGCGGTGTTGTCGTCCCGGTTGAGCTCGGCGGCCTGCGTGGGCCAGCGCAGCGCCCCGTCGCGGAGCTCGCCCTGCGGGGAGCGGACCCACGACCAGCCGGGGCGCAGGGCCGTACCGTCGAAGTCGTCGCTGCGGGCGCGGTCCACCGGGCCGGGGACCGGGTCCGGCGCGGGCCCGCGGTGCGGGTCCCGGCGGCCGGGCGCGGGCTGGGGGTCCTCGGAGGCCCAGCGGCCGCCCCGCACGGTCGGCCAGCCGTCGATCCAGTCGAGCCGGTCCATCAGCATGGGGCGCTCGTTGACGCCGTACGGTTCGTCGAGGTAGGGGTCGGAGCGGTCGATGGCGTGGTAGAGCAGCCAGTCCTGGCCCGTGTCGTCGGTCAGGACGGCGTTGTGCCCGGTGCCGACCCAGCGGTTGCCGTTGGGGGCGATGACGATCGTGCCGCCGGCCCTGGAGGTGTTCAGCGGCACGCCCTGGCGGTCGAGGTAGGGGCCGGTGATGTCGCGGGAGCGGCCGGCGTAGACGCTGTAGCCGGTCGTCGGGCCCGCGCAGCAGTCGGCGGAGGAGGCGAACAGGTACCAGTAGCCGTCGCGGCGGACCAGGTAGCCGCCCTCGAAGCGGTTGTCGATGGCGATCATGGTCGGCTCGCCCACCGCGCGCCTGCCGGTGGCGTCGAGCCTGGTGACGAGGACGCCGCCGTAGTAGGAGCCGTAGACGAGGTACTGGGCGCCGTCGGTGTCGACGGCCAGGGCCGGGTCGAAGGTCCACTTGAAGTCGCCCGCGCCGCCGGGGCCCCTGCGGGGTCCGACCACCGGCGCGCCGGAGTCGGTCCAGGGGCCGGCCGGGGTGGGCGCGGTGGCCATGCCGATCGCGTTGTCGTTCGGCTCGCCGGTGACGGTGGTCTGGGTGACCACGTAGTAGAGCCGGTACTCGCGGCCCACCTTGCGGATGTCGGGCGCCCACAGGCTCGCGCCGCCCGCGGTGTCGGCCCAGGAGGGCATGGTCTCCTCGGTGAAGGCGTCACCGACGTGGGTCCAGTGGACCAGGTCGCGGGAGCGGGAGACGGGCAGCAGGTGGCGGGTGCCCTCGCCCTCCCGCAGCGGGTCGCTGGTGCCGTAGGCGTACCACCAGCCGTCGTCGCCCCGGATGACCGAGGGGTCGGCGAAGGTGTCGGCGAAGTCCCGGCTGACGGGGTTGGTGTACGTGCCCCGCGGCGTCCTGACCGGGGCGGCGGCGTCCCGGTCCCGGGCGGCGTCCGGCGTCCGGACGGCGCCCTGCTGCCGGGCGGCGCTCTGCGCCGGGGCGACGCCCCGCGGCTGGGCGGTGCTCTGCGCCGGGGTGGCGGGGGACGCCGCCAGGAGGCAGGCGGCTCCGGCCGCGACCGCGAGGGCGCGGCGGACGGTTCTGGTGCGCACGGGTCTCTCCTCGGTTCCTCGCCCCCGATGATCGTGTCCAGCCGTTTCTACAACGTTGTATTCAACGATGTAAAGAGCCGCCGGGCACCCGCCGGCCGTCCTTGGCAAGGTATTGATCTACGTTGTAAAGAAGCGCTGGCCGTACAACGGTCCCGGCGGTAAGGTCCGGCAGGTGGAACCCCTCGTCGCGGTGCTGGTGGTGGCGGTCGTGGTCGGCGTCCCGGCGCTGGTGCTGTGGCGGGTGCTGCGCGGCCGGCGGGAGCTGGGCAGCAGCCCGGCCGAGCGGGCCACCTTCGAGACCCTGCACACCGCCTCGCTCGCCGCGCCGCCGCTGCGGGCCGGGCTGACCGAGGCCGGGGCGCAGAAGGCGTCCCGGCACCTGCGCGAGCTGCTCGGCTCCCCGGCGCTGGCGATCACCGACGGGGAACGGCTGCTGGTCTACGACGGCGAGGGCGACCACCACGCCCCGGAGGCGTTCGGGCACGCGGCCAGGACCCTGGCGGGCGGCCGCACCCGGGTGCTGGGGCCGGAGGTCATCTCGTGCGAGATCCCCGAGTGCCCGATCAGGTTCGCCGTGGTGGTGCCGCTCACCACCGACGGCCGGGTGGTCGGGTCGCTGGCGGCCTACGGCGGGCACGCCTCGGCGGGGCTGGTCCGGGCGGCCCACGAGGTGGCGAGCTGGGTGGACTCCCAGCTGGAGCTGGCCGAGCTCGACCGGTCCAGGACGCGGCTGATGGAGGCGGAGGTGCGGGCGCTGCGGGCGCAGATCTCCCCGCACTTCATCTACAACTCGCTGACGACCATCGCGAGCTTCGTGCGGTCCGATCCGGATCGCTCGCGGGACCTGCTGCTGGACTTCGCGGACTTCACCCGGTACTCCTTCCGGCGGCACGGGGAGTTCACCACGCTGGCCGAGGAGCTGCACTCCATCGACCGGTACCTCACCCTGGAGCGGGCCCGGTTCGGCGACCAGCTCCAGGTGACCCTGCGGATCGCCCCGGAGGTGCTGGCGGTGGCGGTGCCGTTCCTGTGCCTGCAGCCGCTGGTGGAGAACGCGGTACGGCACGGCCTGGAGAGCAAGCCGGGGACCGGGTGCATCGCGATCATCGCGGAGGACGCGGGCGCCGAGTGCCGGATCAGCGTGGAGGACGACGGGGTCGGGATGGACCCGGAGCGGCTGCGCCGCATCCTGGCGGGGGACACCGACGAGCGTTCCGGGGCCGGCGGGGTGGGGCTGGCGAACGTGGACGAGCGGCTGCGTCAGGTCTACGGTGACGAGTTCGGGCTGGTCGTGGAGACCGGCAGGGGCGCCGGGACCAAGGTCAGCGTGCGGGTTCCCAAGTATCACCCGGGGGTGTCGGCCAACTGAGGCCGGGCCCGCGGCGGACGGCGCCTCGGAGGGCGCCGCCGGGTGGAGACTGTTGACACTTGATGTCTGGTTCATCACCCTCTAGGGATTCGCATGTGAACGACGTCGAGGGGTGACCGTGACCGGCCTGCGTGTGCTGGCGGTGGACGACGAGCTTCCCGCCCTGGAGGATCTGGCCTACCTGCTGCGGGACGATCCGCGGATCGGCGAGGTCTTCCTGGCCAGGGACGGCGCGGCCGCGTTGCGGGTGCTGGACCGGGCGATCGCCGAGGGGCGGCCGGTGGACGCGGTGTTCCTGGACATCCGGATGCGGGGGCTGGACGGGGTGGTGCTGGGCAGGCTGCTGTCGCAGTTCGCCAACCCGCCGCGGGTGGTGTTCGTGACGGCGTACGAGGAGCACGCGGTCGACGCCTTCGAGATCAAGGCCGAGGACTACCTGCTGAAGCCGGTCCGGCCGGAGCGGCTGGCGGAGGCGATCCGGCGGGTGTGCGTGGCGGCGGAGCTGCCGGACGGGGACGGCGCGGGCCGGGCCGGGCCGGAGACGATCCCGGTGGAGCTGGGGGGCGTCACCCGGTTCGTCTCCAGCGCCGAGGTGCGCTACGTGGAGGCGCAGGGCGACTACGCGCGGCTGCACACGGCCGCCGGCAGCCATCTGGTGCGCATCTCGCTGGCCACGCTGGAGGAGCGCTGGTCGGCGGCGGGGTTCGTACGGGTGCACCGCAGTCATCTGGTGGCGGTCAAGCACATCGACGAGCTGCACATCGAGTCGGGCCGGTGCGTGGTGCGGGTCGGCGGCAGCGAGATCCCGGTCAGCCGCCGGCACACCCGCGAGCTTCGTGACCTGCTGGTGCGCCGGGCCCGCCGGGGCAGGGGCGAATGAGCAGGGACGGCAGGGAGGGCAGGGAGGCCGAGCCGCAGGAGGAGCCGGAGCCGCGGCGGCGGATGGCCGAGCGGTTCACCCGGGCGGTGGGCCGGGAGGGCCGGGAGGGGGAGCGGCCGCGGCCGCGGCGCGAGGTGGTGACCAGCCCGCGGACCACCGCGGCCAGGCACCCGCGGTATCCGGCGACGCGGGAGATCGACGAGCAGACGCGGCTGGGCGAGGTCTACATGAGGTCGCTGGTGCGGACGCAGTTCCGGCTGGCCTTGTTCGTCTGCACGGTCCTGGGGTGCGTGGCCGGCGGGTTGCCGCTGCTGTTCATGCTGGTGCCGGAGCTGGGGTCGGCGCATCTTCTCGGGGTTCCGGTGCCGTGGGCGCTGCTGGCGGGGCTGGTCTACCCGGGGTTCGTGGCCGGGGCGTGGCTGTACGTACGGCAGGCCGAACGCAACGAGCGGCACTTCGCCGAGCTGGTGGACCGGCCGGGCGGGCGTGATCCGGATGCGGGGGCGGGTCCGGCCGCGGGCCCGGTCGGGGAACCCGGGTCGGGCCGGGCGGGTGGCCGGTGAACGCGGCGTACGGGGTGACCGCCGTGGTCCTGGTGATGCTGGCGGCGGTGCTGATCGGGACGTTCGGCGTGCGGCTGTCGCGGACCACCTCGGACTTCTACGTCGCCTCCCGGACGGTCTCGCCGCTGTGGAACGCCTCGGCCATCGGCGGGGAGTACCTGTCGGCGGCGAGCTTCCTGGGGGTCGCCGGGCTGATCCTCACCTACGGCGCGGACATGCTGTGGCTGCCGGTGGGGTGGACGGGCGGGTACCTGGTGCTGCTGGTGCTGGTCTCAGCGCCGCTGCGCCGTTCCGGGGCCTACACGCTGCCGGACTTCGCCGAGGCGCGGCTGGAGTCGATGGCGGTGCGCCGGCTGGCCGGGGTGCTGGTGGTGCTGATCGGGTGGCTGTACCTGATGCCGCAGTTCCAGAGCGCGGGCCTGGTGCTGCGGGCCATCACCGGCGCGCCGGAGTGGATCGGCGGGTCGCTGGTGGCGGTGGTGGTGGCGGTCAACGTGGTGTCGGGCGGCATGCGGTCGATCACTTTCGTGCAGGCGTTCCAGTACTGGCTGAAGCTGACCGCGCTGGCCGTTCCGGTGGTGTTCCTGCTGGTGGCCTGGCGGGCGGACGGCGCCCCGGGCCTGAGCGCGGGTGACGCGGCGACCTGGGCGCTGCCGCTGGCCAGCGGCAAGGAGTACGGCCTGTACTCGACGTACTCGCTGATCCTGGCGACGTTCCTGGGCACGATGGGGCTGCCGCACGTGCTGGTGCGGTTCTACACCAACCCCGACGGGCGGGCGGCGCGCCGTACGACGCTGGTGGTGCTGACCCTGCTGGGGGTGTTCTACCTGCTGCCGGCGGTCTACGGCGCGCTGGGCCGGGTCTACGTCCCGGAGCTGGCGGGCGGTGACACGGTGGTGCTGGCGCTGCCCGGCCGGGTGATCGGGGGAGTGGCGGGCGACCTGCTGGGGGCGCTGGTCACGGCGGGGGCGTTCGCGGCGTTCCTGTCGACCTCCTCGGGGCTGACGGTGTCGGTGGCGGGGGTGATCGGCCAGGACATCCTCAGGGGCGGGGTCCGTTCGTTCCGCGCGGCGGCGGTGGTGGCGGTGGCGGTGCCGCTGGGCCTGGCGACGTGGGCGCGCACGCTGCCGGTGGCCGACGTGGTGGGACTGGCCTTCGCGGTGGCGGCCTCCTCCTTCTGCCCGCTGCTGGTGCTGGGCATCTGGTGGCGGCGGCTCACCTCGGCCGGGGCGATGGCCGGGTTGCTGGCGGGCGGCGGCCTGGCCGGCGGGGCGGTGCTGCTGACGATCGGCGGCGGCCCGCACACCGGGCTGGCCGGGGCGTTGCTGGCGCAGCCCGCGGCGTGGACGGTGCCGGTGGCCTTCGGGGTGATGATCGTGGTCTCGCTGCTGACGCCGGGCCGCATCCCGCCGGGGGTGGCGCGCACGATGGTGCGCCTGCACACCCCCGAGACCCTCAACCTGGACCGTGGCGACTGGCGGCCCCGTTCCCCCTGATCCGGACAGGGGTGGCCGGCGTCCCGGCCGCCCTTGACGTGGATCATGACGTGTGAAGGAATGATCGGAAAAGGGTCCGTTCCGAGGTGGGGAGCGTGCGATGGGCAACAGCAACTCCAACGGCCGGTGCCTCACCGGGGAGGACGGCTTCCAGCTTGAGGCATCCTTCTCCTTCAGCCCCGCCGAGACGCTCCTTCTCGATGAGTTCTTCTCCGTGCGGTTCGCGCCCGGCGTGCTCACCGGCGCCCGCTGACGGCCGGTGGCACGCGCCCAGCGGGAGCGTGAGACCGGTCTGACGGAGGCGTCGTCCGTCATCGAGGAGATGTTCGCCGGCTCCGGCCTGGCGACGGAGTTCGTCTCCGCCGGATCGCCGGAGTTCCCCGTCCACCGCTGCACCGTCCGTGACCGGTCGGGGAAGGTCGTGACGGCGTCCCTGGGCAAGGGGGCCGGCGAGCAGAGCAGGGTGAGCGCGTTGTTCGAGGCATGGCAGCACCTCGAACACGATCGGGGACAGGCCGCGCTCGCCCGGGACACCGGCCGGGTGCGGGTGCTGCCGGTGGAGGCCGTGGTGGCCCAGCCGGAGCTGCGCGGCGAGGAGATGCTCCACCGCCTCGCCCGCGACCATCCCGGTGTCGCCGTGGCCTGCCTGCGGGCCGAGCCGCTGGGGGAGCCTTCGAGGGAGTCTCCGCGGGCGTCCGGACCGGTCGCCGGCCCCGGGCCGACCGGGGCCGCGTCGTCTCCCGCGCGGGGTTCCTCCCCGGGGGGTTCTTCTCCGGAGCGTCCTTCCCCGGGGCGCCGGGCGATCTGGTATCCGGCCTTCGCCCGGTCGCCGTCCTGCCGCAGCCATCCCGTCCCCGGTGACGACCTGCGTTACGAGTCCTACCTGCGGTACGCCTACGACAGCGGCACGGCCGCCGGGGTGACCGAGGCCGAGGCCGTCCTGCACGGGCTGCTGGAGGTCGTCGAGCGGGACGCCCTGTCCCACGCCCTGCTGGACTGGTACCTCGACGAGGCCGCGCCGATCCGGGTCATCGACCCGGACGGGCTGCCGGGTGACCTGCGCCGCCTGCACGCCGAGGCGCGGACGCGCCTCGGGGCGCCGCCGCTGGTCATCGACATGACTTCCGACCTTGGCATCCCCGCCTACTGCGCGATCCCCTCCCGGGCCGGGCCGTACCCCGGGGTGATCGGCTCGGGAGCCTCGCTCGACCCGGAGTACGCGGTGGAGCGCGCGCTGAGCGAGGTGGTCCAGTCGTCGTTCAACATGTCGCTCGGGGTGGACCTGACCCTGGCGCGCAGGCTGGAGAGCCTGCGGCGCTGGCCGCTGCTGGAGCGGTGCGCGCGGCTCGATCCCGAGCCGCTGGGCCCGCGCCTGGTGGCCGGCCCCTGGCCGGGCGGAGGGGAACGGCGGGCGGGCAGGGGGGACCGGGCGGACCGGACGACGGATGACCGGCTGATGGAGCGGGAGCGTATGGACGAGCGGTTCGAACGACGGCGGAGCGTGGCAGGCCGGGTCGCCGCGGTCCTCGGGCGGATGGAGGCCGCGGGGTTCGCCGCCTACGCCTTCCGCTGGAATCCCGGGCGGGTCCGTTGCCCGGTGCTCACCGTGATCGTTCCCGGTCTGGACACGTTCGCGATGGTGCACAGCGCCGTTCCGGTGCTGCCGACGGGACGGGCCGCGCGGCGGCTCGCCGGTCAGCGGTGATGCGCGCGGCCCTGCGCGACCGGCGGTTCCGGATCGTCTACCTCGCGATGGTCACCAGCCTGCTGGGGGACGCGTCGCTGCTGCTGATCCCGGCGGTCCTGGCGAAGAAGCTCACCGGCTCCGACGGCGCCGCCGGGCTGACCCTGTTCTTCTTCACCGTTCCGCTGTGCCTGTCGCCGCTGATCGGCTATGTGATCGACCGGGTGGACCGCCGGAGGTTCCTGGTCGCGACCTGCCTGCTGGCGGCCGTGGCGATCACCCCGCTCGCCGCGGTGACCGGGCGCGACACCTTCTGGCTGGTCTACCCGGTCGCGGCCGCCATGGGGCTGTCGTACGCCGCGACGTCCGGGGCGCTCGGCGGGCTGCTGAAGGCCATCCTGCCGGCGGAGTCGCTCGCCGGGGCCAACGGCGCGTTGCAGACCGCCCGGCAGGGATTGCGCCTGGTCGGGCCGCTGTTCGGCATGGCCGTCTACGCGACCTGGGGCATCGGCGCGGTGGTGCTGTTCGACGTGGCCACCTTCATGGTGGCTGCCGCGGCCTTCGCGCTGCTGCCCGCGCCGCCGCCGGCGCCGGCCGCGCCGCGGGGCCGGCCACGGGACGAGTTCCTGGCCGGCGCCCGGCACCTGGCCGGTGATCCGCTGCTGCGCCGTACCGTGACGGCGTTCTGCATGATGTTCGCGGTCGCGGGCGCCACCGAGTCGCTGATCTTCGCGGTCATCGAGCACGGCCTGGGCCGGCCGCCGGAGTTCACCGCGGTCACCTCCACCGCCATGGGCATCGGCGCGATCATCGGCGGTCTGGGCGCGGCGACGGTGATCGCCCGCTGCGGCGAGCTGTTCGCGATCGGCGCCGGCATCGCCCTGTACGGCGTGGCCGTGCTGCTGTGGGCGGTGCCCGCCGGGGCGGTCGTGCTCGCCGCGATGGCGACGGGGGGCGCCGGGCTGACGCTGGCTGGGGTGGCCGAGGCGACGCTGACGCAGCGGCGCAGCCCCGGTCACCTGGTCGGGAGGGTCTCGGCCGCCTTCGACGCGGTCGCCGGCGTCGTCCAGTTGGCGTCCCTGGCGGCGGGGGCGATGCTGGTGTCGCTCTTCGACCACCGCGTCCTGCTGGGCGTGGTGGGGGTGACGGTGTGCCTGGCCGGGGCGCACGCCCTGCGGGCCCGGTCCACGAGGTCCCCGGCCGGGCACCCGACCGCCGCCTGACCGGGTCCCGCCGTCCGGGGCCGATGGCCGGGCCGGGCGGGGCGCGGCGGACCGTTCGGCGCAGGGATCGGGCCGTTCACCGCGGGCCGTGGCCGGTTGAACGCCGTCCGGCGGCGGCTGGGCGACGAGTCCGCCGCCGGGTCTCCTCGCCGGAGAACCCCTCCTCCTACGTTGTCGGTGACCCAGATCACATGCGTGGGAGGTCCGGTGACCACCAGACAACATGATTCATCCCTATATGAACAGATCCAGAGTGACGAGCGGTTCCAGGAGCTGAAGCGGCGCTTCCGCGCGTGGGTGTTCCCGATGACCGCGGTGTTCCTGGTGTGGTACCTGCTGTACGTCGTGTTGTCGGCCTGGGCTCGCGGTTTCATGGGCACGAAGGTCTTCGGCAACATCAACGTGGCACTGATCTTCGGCCTGCTGCAGTTCGTCTCGACGTTCCTCATCGCCTGGGCCTACTCCCGGCACGCCGCCCGGAAGCTCGACCCGCTGGCCGACGAGATCCGCCACGAGGCGGAGGGCAGGACCGACGTGAAGGACGGGATCGAATGAGCCACCAGACGCTGTCCACGATCCTGTTCCTGCTCTTCGTCGCGATCACCCTGGGCATCACCTTCCGGGCCAGCCGCAGCACCAAGGACGCCGCGGGCTTCTACGCCGGCGGCCGGTCCTTCAGCGGCGCGCAGAACGGCCTGGCGATCGGCGGCGACTACATGTCGGCCGCGAGCTTCCTGGGCATCGCCGGGACCATCGCGCTGTCGGGCTACGACGGCTTCCTGTACTCGATCGGCTTCCTGGTCGCCTGGCTGGTCGCGCTGCTGCTGGTCGCCGAGCTGATGCGCAACTCCGGCAAGTTCACCATGGCCGACGTGCTGGCCTTCCGGATGAGCCCGCGCCCGGTGCGCACCGCGGCGGGCGTCTCCACCATCGTGGTGTCGATCTTCTACCTGCTGGCCCAGATGGTCGGCGCGGGCGCGCTGGTCGGCCTGCTGCTGGGCGTCACCTCCCCGGCGGGCAAGGCGCTCACCATCGTCGCCGTGGGCCTGCTGATGATCGTCTACGTGGTCGTCGGCGGCATGAAGGGCACCACCTGGGTGCAGATCGTCAAGGCCGTGCTGCTCATGGGCGGCGCGACCCTGATCACCCTGCTGGTGCTCGGCAAGTACGGGTTCAACCTCTCCGGCCTGCTCGGCGACGCCGCCGCGCAGAGCGGCAAGGGCGAGGCCTTCCTCAACCCGGGCGGCAAGTACGGCACCGAGGCGCAGGGCCTGGCCGGCAAGCTCGACCTGATCAGCCTGGGCCTGGCGCTGGTGCTGGGCACCGCGGGCCTGCCGCACATCCTGATCCGCTTCTACACCGTCCCCACCGCCAAGGAGGCCCGCAAGTCGGTGCTGTGGGGCATCGGCATCATCGGCGTGTTCTACCTGCTGACCCTCGTGCTGGGCTTCGGCGCGGCGGCGCTGGTCGGCGGCAAGGCCATCGCCGCGCAGGACAAGGCGGGGAACACCGCCGCGCCGATGCTCGCCGAGGCGATCGGCCGGGCCGTCTTCGGCGAGGTGGGCGGCACGATCCTGCTGGCGGTGATCGCCGCGGTCGCCTTCGCCACGATCCTGGCGGTCGTCGCCGGGCTGACCCTGGCCTCCTCCTCCAGCTTCGCCCACGACCTGTACGCCCACGTCTTCAAGCGCGGTCAGACCACCGACCGGGAGGAGATCGCGGTCGCCCGGATCGCCGCCTTCGTCATCGGCGCCGTCGCCATCGGCCTGGGCATCCTCGCCCAGAAGCAGAACGTGGCGTTCCTGGTGGCGCTGGCCTTCGCGGTCGCCGCCTCGGGCAACCTGCCGGCGATCCTCTACAGCCTGTTCTGGCGCCGGTTCAACACCGCCGGCGCCGTCTGGGCCATCTACGGCGGCCTGGCCTCGGCGCTGCTGCTGGTGATCTTCTCGCCGGTCGTGTCGGGCGCGGAGACCTCGCTGATCCCGGGCGCGGACTTCTCCTGGTTCCCGCTCAGCAATCCCGGCCTGGTCTCGATCCCGCTGGGCTTCCTGTTCGGCTACCTCGGGACCGTGCTCAGCAAGGAGCACAACGCCACCAAGTACGCCGAGATCGAGGTCCGTTCGCTCACCGGCGTCGGCGCGGAGAAGGCCGCCCAGCACTGACCGCGCCGCGGGGCCCGGCGGGCCCCGCGGCACCGGCGGGGTCCCGAGGCGTCCGGAGAGGATGCCTCGGGACCCTTCGCACGTCAGCGGGACGCCTCGTCCAGCAGCTTCAGGTCGTCGTCGGTCAGCTCCAGCTCGGCGACGGCCAGCAGCGGCCTGAGCTGCTCGACGTTGCGGGCGCTGGCGATGGGCGCGGCCACCGTGGGCTGGGCGGCCAGCCAGGCGAGCGCGACGGTGGCCGGGACGGCGTCGTGGGCGGCGGCCACCTCGTCCAGCGCGGCGAGCACCCGGCGGCCCCGCTCCTCCTCCAGGTAGCGGGCGGCGGCGTCGGCGCGGGGGCTGTCCACCTCGACCCCGGGCCGGTACTTGCCGGTCAGGAAGCCGCGGGCCAGGCCGAGGTACGGCGTGCTGGTCAGCCCCCGGGCCGCCACCACGTCGCGCAGCGCCCCTTCGTAGTCGCGCTCCACCAGGTTGTAGTGCTGCTGCAGCACCCCGTAGCGGGGCAGGCCCTCGCGCTCGGAGACGTCCAGGGCCTCGGCCAGCCGCTCGGGGCCGTAGTTGGAGGCGCCGATGTTGCGGATCTTGCCCTCGCCGACCAGCTCGCCGAACACGCCGAGCGTCTCCTCCAGCGGGGTGTCGGCGTCGTCGATGTGCGCCCAGTACAGGTCGATGTAATCGGTCCGCAGCCTGCGCAGGGAGTCCTCGACGGCCAGGCGGACGTTCTTCGCCGACAGGCCGGGACGGCTGCCCAGCATGCCGACCTTGGTGGCCAGCACGATCCGGTCGCGGTTGCCGCGGGCGTCGAGCCACTCGCCGATGATGGTCTCCGACTCCCCGCCGGAATGCCCGGGGACCCACGCGGAGTACACGTCGGCGGTGTCGACGAAGTTACCGCCCGCCTCGGCGTAGGCGTCCAGAACGGCGAAGGAGTCCTCGCGGCCGGCGGTCCAGCCGAAGACGTTGCCGCCCAGGCAGAGCGGGAAGAGGTTGAGTTCGGAAAAGCTCATGTGGCAACTGTATTTGCCTCCCGCCCGATTTCCCTCCCGCCCCCGCGCCTCGGGGGCCCCGCCGGGCCCGGGCCGGTGTGCCGCGCGGCCGGCCGTACGGCGGCGCCCGCCGCACCGCGGCCCCCGCGCGCCGGCCGGTGCGTTCCCGCGTACGGCGGAGCCGGGCGGCACGCCGTACGGTGATCTCCCTCCGGCGGCATGGAAATCCGGCCGGACCCGCGGTTATGGTCGGCGTGTGAACGGCTTCAGGCAGCGGCGGGGCGGGTCCGGGCGTGAGGGTGGCGGCGTCGATCCCGGTGCGCGGTCCGGGCGTGAGCGTGACGGCGCCGATCCCGGTGCGCGCACCCGCATTCTCGACGCCGCCGAGACGCTGTTCGCCGGGGGCGGCTACGAGGCGACCTCGACGGCGGAGATCGCCCGGGTCGCCGACGTGCCCAAGGGCCTGGTCTTCCACTACTTCCCCAGGAAGATCGACGTGCTGGTCACGCTGGTCGACGAACGCACGCTCGTGGAGGAGGCCCCCGAGGTGGAGGCCGTCCCCGGTGACGCGGCCGGGACGCTGTCGAAGCTGGCCCGGCGGCTGCCGCTGCGCGCCTCCCCGGCGATGCGCCGCATCCTGTTCCGCGAGGCCGACACGCACGGGTCGGTCCGCGAGCGGCTGGGCCGCCTGAACGGAGAGATCATCCGGCGGGCCCGGTTCGCCCTGGGGCTGGCGCTGCCGACCCCGCGGGGCGACGCCGCCCGGCTGGAGGTCGCCGCCGTCACCTTCGCCGCGGTGCTCCTCTACCAGGAGAACCTCTGCCAGCTCACCGGGCACGCCATCGACCCCGACGCGGTCGCCGAGCTGATCGCCCACGCCCTGGGCTGAACCCCGCTTCAGGCCGACGTCGGCACCGCCACCGTGACCGGGATCGGTGCCGTGGCCGTGGCCGTGTCCGGGACCGCCACCGTGTCCGGGGCCGGCGCAGCCGGGACCGTCACCGGATCAGCGACCGCCACCGCAGCCGGCTCGGCGGGCGGGGCCGGGTGGGTGTCCGCCGTTCCGGCCAGCTCGACCAGCTCGTCCATCGCCTCCTGCAGGTGGCCCATGAGCCGCCAGACGTCCGCCACCCGGTCCGGGCAGGCCAGCACGCCGAAGCCGAGCGAGCCGTCGTAGGAGAAGCAGGTGATGTTGACCCCGCCGGTCATGTCGGTCAGCACCGACATCGGGTAGTAGCCCAGGACCCGGGCACCGCACAGGTACAGCGGGAACTGCGGCCCCGGCACGTTGGAGACGATCAGGTTGATCGGCGGCAGCACGATCGAGGCCAGCCGGAAGACCGCCGGGGTCGCCACGGCCGTGACCGGGGCGGGCAGCACCGCCGACAGCTCGTCCAGCCAGGTGGCGGGCGCGGCCGCGAAGCGCCGCTTGGCCCGGCGCATCGCCTCCCCGGTGACCCGCAGCCGCTCCAGGGGGCAGGCGACGTCGGTCGCCAGCGGGGCGATCATGGCCGAGAGCCGGTTGCCGACCCCGGCCCCCGCTCCGCCGCGGGCGCCCGCCGTACGGACCGCGACCGGGACCGCGGCGACCAGCGGTTCGGCGGGCAGCACGTCGCGCTCGCGCAGCCAGGAGCGCAGCGCCGAGGCGCACAGCGTCATGACCACGTCGTTGACGCTGAGCCCGAAGGTCCGGGCGACCCGCTTGACCTCGGAGAGGGGCAGCGCGCCGTAGGAGAAGCGCCGCCGGGCGCTGATCGGGCCGTTGAACGGGGTGGGCGGGGCGACCAGGGGCGGCATCTCCGGCAGCTCGGCCTCGCCGCCGATGATCAAGCGGGCCGCGGCGGCCACCGCCCGGGCCGCGGGCAGCGCCCCGAGCAGCGGGATCGCGTCGAGGTCGGCCGCCAGCCGGCCCAGGGAACGCAGCGCCCTGGCGGGGTGGGAGACCGATCTGGCCACGGCCACGGCCAGCATCTCCCCCGGGTCGGGGGCGGGTGGCGGAGGGCCCGGGGGCTCGGGCGCGGGGACCGGGCGGATCTCGGACGTGAGGTCCAGCAGGCAGGCCAGGATCTCCACGCCCGACATCCCGTCGACCGCGCAGTGGTGGACCTTGGTGTACAGGGCGGCCCGGCCGCCGCTCAGCCCCTGGATGAGGTGCATCTCCCACAGCGGGCGCGACCGGTCGAGGCGGCGCTCGTGGATGCGGGTGATCTCGTCGGCGAGCTGGGACTCGTCGCCGGGCAGCGGCAGCACGACCTCGTGGACGTGGTCGGCGACGTCGAGGCCGGCGGCCTCCGTCCAGTACGGCCGGTCGAGGCCGAACGGCACCTCGGCCAGCCGCAGCCGCAACGCCGGGACCAGGTGCAGCCGCTCGCGCAGCAGCCTGACGACGTCGTCGCGGGTCACGGCGCCGCCGGGGGAGCGGGCGGCGTCCAGGATCGCGACCCCGGCGAGGTGGGCCGCGGTGGTCGCCGACTCGGCGTGCAGGAACTGCGCGTCCAGCGCGGAAAGCTGTCGCATCGGTCGGCCCTCCCGGCGGAAAACGGCTGGTGAAAGAACAGGTGCGGCCATCATCGCCCCGGTTCGTTTCCCCCTCGTTTCCCCTGTGCGACGCCAGGCGTCCTTTCCGGATGGGATCCGGCGGACCGACCATGGATTCCGGCGGCTTGTCTTGCCTGATCAGCTAATACCTCCGCGCTCCAAGGGAAATGTCCCGTGACCTTTTGAAGGAGTAAGAACTGCGTACGGGAATTCCATGTGATCGCTGCGGAGCGGAAATCACCGGCGTTTCTCGCTCAGATGTTCGCGGTCCGGCCGTTCACGGCTCAGGACTTTCATCGCTCAGGCGTTCACCACGGTCACCGGATGGCGGACGACCGCGTCGAACAGGTATCCGAAACGGTTGTGCGGGGTGCGGTCCGGCTGGACGGCCCCCGTCTCGTCGGTAGCCCTGGCCATCAGCTCGTACGGTCCCGTGGCGCGGGGACACCAGGTGACGTGCCAGCGGACCCAGGCGGGGGCGAGGTGCGAGCCGTGTAGCTGGGCCGGGCGCCAGGTGGCGCCGCCGTCCAGGCTCACCCGCACCCCGGTGATCCGGCCGCCGCCCGACCACGAGCGGCCGCGCAGCACGTGCGGGTGCCCGGCGGCGAGCCTGGCCCCCCACGCCAGCTCGAAGGCGCTCCTGATGTTCTGCGTGCTCAGCGGCTCGCCGCCCCGCAGCGGGTAGGCGGCGCCGAACATCCGGTAGAACTCGGTGGTCCACGGCGAGCTCAGGGGTGAGGCGGAGACCTCGATGTCGCCCACCCACTTGATCGACGCCAGGCCGATCCAGGACGGCACGACCAGCCGCACCGGGTAGCCGTGGTCGGGCGGCAGCGGGCGGCCGTTCATCTCGTAGGCGAGGATCACGTCGTCGAGCGCCTTGGCCACCGGGATCGGCCTGCGCACCCTGCCGAAGTCGACGCCTCCCTCGAAGTAGTGCGGATCGAGGCCGCGCGGCATGACGTCGACCGCGTCGGGGGTGACGCCGGCCAGCCGGAGCACCGTGGACAGCGGCACCCCGCGCCAGCGGGCCACGCCGGCGGCGCCGAGCCGCCAGGGGGTGCCGATGACCTCCTGGCCCTGCTGGGAGGCGAACAGGCTGCGGCCGTTGCCCGCGCACTCGATCATCACGTCCCGCGTCACCGCCGGCAGCGACAGCAGCTCGGCGTAGCCGAAGTCGCGGGGCGCGCGCAGGCCGGAGCCGTGCAGCCGCAGCCGCCAGGTGGCGGCGTCGATGATCGGGGTGGAGGTGTGGTTGCGCACGAAGAAGCGTTCGGCGGGCACGTGGTAGCCGACGCCGCCCATCGCCTCCCAGCGCGTCTCGGCGTTGGTGTCGTGCGCGACGAACAGTTCCGGCGGCAGCGGCTTGACGATCCCGGGTACGCCGTCCCCATGGGTTCCGTGGCGCTGTCCCGTCCCGCTCTCGGCCGTGTACGGCATGCTGCTCCCCTTCCCCTGTTACAGTTATTCCCTACCAGATAACCGTGTAATTGTGCAGGGGGCGTGACGGGCGTGTCACCTCCCGCCACCGTATCGCTCCCGGCGTCACTCCCGGCGTGGCTCCCGGCGGCCGGGTCCTCCCCGGGAACCATGCCCTCCGGGAACCGTGCCATCCCCGGGAACCGCGTCGTCCCGGGAGCCATGCCATCCTCGGCGGGCGGCCGTCAGCGGCCCAGGAAGTCCAGCAGCCGCTCCAGCGGCCAGGTGTTGATCACGTCGTCGGCGGTCAGCCAGCCCCGCTGTGCCACGCCGACCCCGAACCGCTGGCCCGCGAGCCCCGGCACGGAGTGGGCGTCGCTGTCGATGGAGAACCTCACCCCATGATGCCGCGCCCGCCGTACGAGGTCGGAGGGCAGGTCGGAGCGTTCGGCGGCGGAGTCGATCTCCAGCGCGGTGCCGGTGCGCGCGGCGGCGCGGAACACCTCGTCCCAGTCGGCGTCCACCGGCGGGCGCCGGCCGATCCGGCGGGTGGTGGGGTGGCCGATGATGTGGACCTGCGGGTTCTCGCAGGCCGCGACGAACCGCCGCGTCATCTCCTCGCGTGACTGGGTGAAGTGGGAGTGCACGCTGGCCACGCACACGTCGAAGCCGGCCAGCACCTCCTCCGGCCAGTCCACCGACCCGTCGGGGCCGATGTTCAGCTCGGTGCCGTGCAGCAGCCGCATGTCCGGATAGTCCGCCTGCAGGCGGCGCAGCCGCTCGCGCTGCTCCAGCGCCCGCTCCAGGGTCATCCGCTGCATCGCCAGGTCCGGGGCGTGGTCGGTGACGGCGTAGTAGGAGTATCCGCGCGCGGCGGCGGCCGCCACCATCTCCTCGAGGGAGGCGATGCCGTCGGTCAGGTCGGTGTGGGTGTGCAGGTCGCCCCGCAGGTCGGCGACGGTGACCAGGTCCGGCAGCTCCCCGGCGAGCGCCGCGTCGATCTCCCCGCCGTCCTCGCGCAGCGTCGGCGGGATCCACGGCATGCCGAGCGCCTCGTAGACGTCCTCCTCGCGCTCGGCGGCGATCACCCGGTCGCCGTCGAACAGGCCGTACTCCGACAGCTTCCAGCCCCGCTTCACCACCAGCTCCCGCAGGTGCACGTTGTGCTCCTTGGAGCCGGTGAAGTACTGCATGGCCGCGCCCCACGAGGCGGCCGGGACCAGCCGCAGGTCCACCTGCACACCCTGCGTCGTGCGGACCGAGGTCTTCTTCTCGCCGGAGGCGATGACCTCCGCGACGTACGGCATGCCCCGGAAGTCGTCCATCAGGCTCTCCGGGCCGACCGCCAGGATGTCGATGTCGCCGATGGTCTCCTTCATCCGGCGCAGCGACCCGGCGTAGGCGATCCGCTCGGCGTCGAGCGAGGCGATGATCTGCTCGGCGAGGTCCATGGCGGTGCCGATGTCCACCCGGGCGCCGGCCTGCTCCAGCTGCTCCAGGCCGTGCAGCAGGTTGGCCTCCGTCTTGGGGCCGAAGCCCTTGACGCCCCGCAGCCGCCCCTGCCCGATCGCCTCGGCGAGGGCCTCGGGGGAGTCGATGCCCAGCTCCTGGAAGAGGAAGACCGCCTTCTTCGGCCCCAGCGAGGGGACACGGGTGAGCCGCCTGACGCCCTCCGGGACCTTCCCGCGCAGGTCGTCGAGCTGGCGGAAGCTGCCCCTGGTGAGGAACTCCTCGACCTTCTTGGCGATCGCCTCGCCCACCCCCGGCACCGAGCGCACGGCCGTGGCCGCGATGTCCTCGGGGAAACCGGCGATCGCCTTGGCCGCCTTCTGGTAGCTGCGCACCCGGAAGGCGTCGCCGCCGGTCATCGCGAACAGCTCGGCGTACTCCTCCAGGGCTGCCGCGACGGCGTCGTTTGCTCGTGCCATGGGCCCAGCTTAGAAGATCGCCCCGACATTCCCCGGTCGTCCGCGCCCGGCCCTGGCGGGCTCCAGCACACCGGAAGGTGCATCCGGCCGACCCCGTGAATCACGATCGACAAGGAGTGAGAGATGAGAAAGGAGGTGAACGGTATGGAGATCAGCTGGGACCTCGGTCAGGTCGACGAAGAGGCGCAGGAGTTCGACGTGCTCGGCAACAAGTCGTACTGACGTGCCGCGCGACGAGAGCGTAGCCGCCCCGCGACCGGGCGGCGCGTGATCCGAGGGCGCTGCGGGGCGGGTCGCCATGTTGACGCCCCCGCGCCCGGACCCCCGGGTGTGCCGGCTTGAGGGAGAGGGAGACCATGGACCAGGGCGACGCCGCGCCGCGGCCCACCGTGCGCCCGCTGGTCGGCGGGATCCTGCACGTGGCCTGGACGGCCGACGACGCCGGCGTCAGCGGCGGCGCCTGCGACGCCGACCCCGGCCGGGCCGCCCGCCGCGCGGCGGGGAGTACGCCCAGCACGTGAGCCACCTGTCGGCCGCCGGCGCGCTGCCGGTCCTGGCCTGCCCCGGCGACCGGCCCCGGATCGAGCCGGCCGCGCACGCCGCCGCCGGCTCCCCGCCGACGTCCTGGGTGGTCGGCCACGGCATGCGCGACGGTACGGAGGTCGCGGTGCCCGCCCAGGCCGTCTTCCTCGGCTGGGAC
Organism: Streptosporangium sandarakinum; assembly: GCF_050942225.1. NCBI lineage: Bacteria > Bacillati > Actinomycetota > Actinomycetes > Streptosporangiales > Streptosporangiaceae > Streptosporangium > Streptosporangium sandarakinum. Next base: position 5,492,808 of record NZ_CP192034.1, on the reverse strand, counting down.
CCTCCGCCGCCGGAGATCCGCTGGTGCGTGCAGACGTCGGCCGGCACCGCCGCCGGCGCCGACCCGGAGCGGGCGCGCACGGCCGCGCTGCTGGAGGTGATCGAGCGGCACGTGCTGGAGCGCGGCTGGCGGACCGGGGACATCCGGTTCGAGGAGCTGGACCACCTGCACGACGCCGTGCTGCCGCCGGGCCTGACCGGCGCGCTGCGGGACGGCGGCGTCACCCTCCGCACGCTCCGCGTGGCGGGGCTGTCGCCCGACGTCGTGACGGCCTTCCTGCACCGCTCCGACGGCACCGCGCTGACCTGCGGCGCCGCCGCCCGGGGGGACACCGCCGCCGCCGTACGGCACGCGGTCTACGAGGCGGTGGGCAACCGTCTCGCCCTCTCCGCCCCGCGCGGCTCCACGCGGCCGGGCGGCCATGACCGGGACGGGGACCCCGCGCGGCCGGGCGCCCTGGACGGAGGCTCCGCGTACCCGGGCGCCCGGGACGGAGGCTCCGCGCGACTGGGCGACCGGGACCGCGACAGAGGGCTCGCCGCGGCCGCCGCCGGCCCGCGGCACCTGGACTTCGTGCGGCGGCGGACCGTGGGCGCAGGCGAGCCCCGGACCGTCCCCGTCACCCCGGCCGGCCTGCTGGAGACCGCCGAGGCCCTGTTCGGCAGCCAGCCCGCCGAAGTGCGGCTGCCCTCGGTCGGGCCGTACGCGGTGCACCGCGTGGTGTGCCACGGCTCGGAGGTCTTCCAACCGCTCACCCCGCCCGCCGGCCTGGCGTGCCCGCTCGCCTAGGAGGTCACGTGCCCAAGTTCGCCTACCACCGCGACGACTCCGTCTCCTTCGGGGAGCTCCGCTTCACCGGGCCGCGGGTGCTCGACACGGCCGAGCTCGCCCGGCGCTGGCGGGCGTGGATCGACCTGGGCGACGCCGACCCGGCCCCGCTGCGGTCGCGGCACGCCGTACACCTGGCGCGGATGCTCACCGGGGAGGCCGAGGAAGCGGCGCCCAACTGGTTCGCCACCGTGTCGGTGACCAGCTCCCGCTACCAGGTCGTGGCGCAGGCCAGGGCCGTCGAGCACCGGTGCGAACGGCCCGCCGGCCTGGCCGGGCGGCTGCGCACCCCCCGCTGGCAGGCCCTGGTGACCGCGCTGGAGCGCTGGCCGGCGCTGCCGCCGGCCCGCAGGGTCGTGGTGGTCGCGCTGCTCACCCAGCTCGGCTTCCACCGCCACGTCGTCAGCCTCGTCGGCACCCTCACCGCCGCCGCCGACCCGCTGTCGCAGCAGCTGGCCTACGAGGCGTCCCGGGCCGCCTACCAGCTCAACCGCACCTCGCCCGTCCCGGGCCGGGTCTTCGGCTGGCTGGCCGAGAACGCCGCCCGGCCGGCACTGCGCACGCTCGCCGCCCTGCAACTGGTCTCCACCCGCTCCCGCGGCGGCGGCGACCGCGCGGAGGCGGCCCGGTGGCTGGCCGCGGCGCGCCGGGCGGCCGACGGCCTGGACGCCGAACCCGACTGGCTGGCGCACCTGGTGACGAGCCGCTACCACCGCGCCGCCGCGCTGCACGAGCTGTCCGGCGGCGACCGCGAGCCGGTGGTCGAGCACATGCGCCTGGCGCTGAGCCACGACGAGGACATGGCACGGTGCGCGCCGGACCCGGTGCGGGCCCACTACCGGGCGGAGAACCGGGGGCTGGTCCTGGAGGCCCACCTGAAGCTCGACACCCTCACCGGCGAGGCGAGCGCCCCCGCCGACGCCGTGGCGCAGCTCCGCGCCCTGGACCCGGTCGATCCCGAACCGCTGTACGCCGTCGGCGCCTACCTCGCCGGACGCGGCGACTGGGAGGGCGCCCGCGAGGCGTTCCGGCGGGCCGCGGGGTCGGGCACGCTGCGCGGGGCGATGGCCGCCGCCGCCGCGGCCGACTGCTCCGAACGGCTGGGACGCCCCGGCGACGCCGAGGAGGACCGCCTGCTCTGCCTCGACCTCGACCCGGCCGCCCGCCTGGCCGCCCGCCCGAGCCCGGCCGGGGAGGGAAGATGACCGGCACGCGCCGACCCCCCGCCCCGGAGGAGACCGGAACCGGTGAGCATCTCGCCGACCGCGGCCCGGAGCGGCCCGGAACCGGCGGGCTGCTCACCGTCCGGCCGCTGGAGGCCCTGCCCGACCTGGAGGGCCTGCGCCCCGGCGACCCCGAGCCGGGCGGCCGGCACGCCCTGGAGGAGATCGTCACCGCCCTGCCCGTCGCGGAGTTCCTCGACCGGCACTGGGGACGCGACTGCCACCTCGACCCCGGCGATCCCGGCGACCCGGGACGGTTCCACCACCTGCTGCCCTGGCCGGAGCTCGACCGGCTGCTCGACGGGCACCGGGCGTGGCCGCTGCGGATGCAGGTGGCGCGGGGCAACGCCTCGCTGCCGCCGTCCTCCTACCTGGAGACGATCCCTGGCAGGGGTGTCGGCCGCGAACCGGCGATGCGGGTGTCCAGCGCCAAGCTGCACGCCCGGCTGCGCGAGGGCGCGACGCTGGTGTTCGGGTCGGTGGACGAGGCGGTGCCCGCGGTGCGGGAGCTGGCCGAGCGGCTCGAACACGACCTGCGCGCCGAGGTGTTCGTCAACCTCTACGCCTCCTGGGGGCAGATCGGGGCGTTCGACCCGCACTGGGACGACCACGACGGCATCATCCTGCAGGTCTACGGGCGCAAGGAATGGCGGCTGTACGGCGTCGGCCGTCCCGCGCCGCTGCCGGGCGACGGCCCCCTCAACGAGTGCCCGCCCCGGCCCCTGCGGCAGTTCGAGCTGACCGAGGGGCAGGCGCTGTACGTGCCGCGGGGCCACTGGCACGCGGTCCGGCCGGTGGGCGGCACCACCGTGCACCTGACGTTCGGCATCCGGCGGCCGGTGGTCCGCGACCTGCTGCGCTGGGCGGTCGACCGGCAGCTGAACCACCCCGACGCCCGGCTCGACCTGCCGCTCGGCGGGTGGGACGACGAGCTCGCCGACCGGCTGTCCCGGCTGCTCGGCGGGATCGGCGAGCTGCTCGGCGCCGAGGGGTTCGGCCGGTACGTCGCCGAGCGGGACGGGCGGGCCGCGGCTCGTCCCCGCCACCTGCTGCCGCACGCGGTGACCGACCTGTCCGGCGGCTGCCCGCCGGACGCCGTCGTCGTCCTGGCCGCTCCCCGGCCGGTGGCGCACGGCGGGGACGGGAGCCGGCGGACCCTGCTGGCGGGCGGCCTGCGCTACGACTTCGACGCCCGCTGCGAGCCGCTGCTGCGCCGCCTGCTCGGCCGCCGCCCCTGGCGGGTGGGCGACCTCGCCCGGGAGGCGGCCGCCGAGGGCGGCCCGGACGCCGGGGAGTGCCGGCGGCTGGTGGCCGAGCTCCTCGGGCACGGCCTGCTGCGGTTCGACACCGGTCCCGTCGCGCCACCCGGACCACCCGGCGGGCCGCCCGCCGGGGCACCCGGAGAGCGGTACGACCGGCGGCCTGAGGAGGGACGACGATGACGGACACGATCCCCGGAACCGGGACGCCGCGACCCCCCCGGCGGCCCGGCGCGCTGTCCCTGGCGCCGGACTTCCCCATGCTGTGGGGCGCCTCGGCGGTGTCGCTGCTGGGCAACGGCATCTCCTCGGCGGCGCTGCCGCTGCTGGCCGCCACGCTCTCCACCGACCCGATGGTGGTCGCCTCCGTGGTGGTCGTCGGGAGGCTGCCCTGGCTGCTGTTCGCCCTGCCGGCCGGGGCGATGGCCGACAGGTGGGACCGCAAGCGCGCCATGTGGCTGGCGGACCTGGTGCGGGCCGCCCTCACCGGCGTGCTGGCGGTGGCCGTCGCGGCGGGCTTCGCGAGCATCGGGCTGCTGATGGCCGTCGGCTTCCTCATCGCGGTCGCCGACACCGTCTTCGACAGCAGCAACACCGCCGTGCTGCCCAAGGTCGTCTCCGGCGACCCCGACCGCATCCGGCGGGCCAACTCCTGGCTGGTGGGGACCAGGACCACCGTCGAGTCGTTCGCCGGGCCTCCCCTCGGCGGGCTGCTGTTCGGCTTCTCCCGGGCGCTGCCGTTCGTCGGCGACGCGCTGTCGTTCCTGCTGAGCGCCGCGCTGCTGCGCAGGATGCGCGGCGACTACCACGTCTCCCGCAACGTCTACGGCGAGACGGGGCTGTGGCGGGCCGTCGCCGAGGGCTGCTCCTGGCTGTGGCGGCAACCGGTGCTGCGGTCGATCACCGCCGTGGCGGGCCTGTTCAACGTCGCCTGCCTGGCGCAGACCGCGATCTTCGTGCTGTTCGCCCAGCAGGAGCTCGGCCTGGGAGCCTTCGGGTTCAGCCTGCTGCTGGCCGTGGGGTCGTTCGGCAGCCTCTTCGGCGCCGCGCAGGCCGGCCGGCTCAACGCGTGGTTCGGCACGGCGGTCAGCCTCCGCCTCGCCCTGGTCGCGGCGGGCGCCGCGTGCCTGGTCACCGCGGTCGCCCCGGACGCGTGGACCGCGGGCGCCGCGGAGGTCCTGGCCGGGCTCGCCGCCGCGATCTGGAACGTCAACCAGATGTCGCTGCGGCAGTCCGGCACGCCCGACCACCTCCTGGGCCGGGTCACCGGCGCCCACCGGCTGGTCACCTACGGGGGGATGCCCTTCGGCGCGCTGCTGGGGGGCCTCCTCGCCTCGGCCGCCGGCCTGCGCGCGTCGTTCGTCGTCGCGGGAGCGATCATGCTGGCGCTCGCCGTGTTCGCCGCCGCCACGATCACCCGATCCCGTGTCGCCGAGCTGGTCGGAGAACCGGCCGCCGGCCGGGGATGAGCACCGCCGCACCGACCCACGCAACCGCCGCGCAACCGACAAGGAGCAGTCAATGGTGGGCAACAGCTTCGAACGCGTCCTGAACCACTCCCGCGAGAAGGTCTGGCGGGCCATCTTCGACCCCGCCGCGGCCGAGCACTGGCTCGGCGTGGTCGCCAGCGTCATGCCCGAACGGCCGGGCGCCGCCTTCTGCTGGCTCTACGACGCGGGCGCCCGCAGGCCGACCGCCTACATCGGGCGGATCGGCGCCCTGGAGACGTACCGCCGGCTGGAGCTGACCGTCGGCCTGATCGCCTGCGACGCCGAGGTGACCATGGTCTTCGAGCTGGCCGACGACGACGCCGGCCGTACACGTCTGACGCTCCGGCAGGACGGCTTCCCCGAGGAGGGCAACGGCAGGTTCGAGCGCGACGGGTTCCTGCACCACTGGGACCACTTCCTGGACCTGCTCGGCGACTACCTCGACGAGACTCCGCACAACTACCACACCATGCACCGCACCGAGCTGGGGGTCATCCCCGTCGGAGCCGTCGCCGGTGAGGGCATGCTGGTGCAGGACGTGGCGCTCGGCGCGCCCGCCGACGTCGCCGGGGTGCGCCCCGGCGACGTCATCCGCGCCGCCGACGACTTCCTCTTCGACAGCCTCGACGACTTGGACGTGTGGGTCGAGAACCACCGGCCCGGCGACCGGGTGAACCTGGTGATCGGCGAACGCGTCGTCCCCGCCGTCCTGCGGGCCAAGCGGTACGCGCCGTCCTGACGGAGCGCGCTCCCGACAGCCCCGACGGCCCCGACGGCCCCCCGACGGCCATGGACAGGAGGCACGATGCCGGACGTCATCCCGCTGCCGGAGCGGACGGAGCGGATCACCGCGTCGCTGCCGGACCCGTTCCGCCGGTCCCAGCTCGACGGCGACGGCCCGGCGTTCGCGCTCACCCCGGCCGGGCCGGTGGTGAGCGCCGACGCCTGGTCCGGCCGCCATCTGGCGCTGCTCACCGGCGGGCGGTGGACGCCGCTCACCGCTGGGCCGCGGTGGCATCGCCGCCCCCGGTGGGACGGGGAGCGGCTGACGGCCGACGTGTCACTCGACCTGGCCGCCGAACGGTTCGGCGAGGAGACGGTCCCGCTCCCGGTCCCGGTCCCGATTCCGGCCGCTGGCCGGGAGCCGTCCCCGGTTCCCGGCCCGGCGGGCCGCGGCGGGAAGGTGGTCCACCCGGTCCTCGGCGAGGTGCTGCTGCCGCCGCGCGCCGTGGTCGAGGCGGTCGTGCCGGACTCGCCGCGCCGCGACAGGATCGCCGTGCTGCTGCGCCGGGGACCGGCCAGGCGCGTGGTGTGCGTGGACGGCGGCGGCGTCTCCCACTGGGACGGCCCGGTGACCTCCGTCGGGCCGTGGCTGTCACCGGAGGAGGTCGTCGTGGTCGCGGAGACGTGGCCGGGCCGGGCGGCCTATGCCTGGCACACCCGCACCGGGGCGCGGCGCCGCCTGACCGGGCCCGGCGCGGCCGTGGTGGGCGACGTGCTGGCCGGCGACGGGATCGCCGGCCTGAGCTGGACGTCGGCCGGGCAGCCCCGGCGGCTGTGGACGGGGGAGAGCGCCGAGCTCGCCGCGGGAGGGCTGCGGCTGCGGCCCGACCCGCCCCGCGGCCAGGCGCCCCCGCCCGCGCGCCACACCGTGCTGCAGGGGCCGTGCTGCCCGCTGCCGTGCCTGCTGCGTGACCCACCCGGTACGGCGCGCGGCACGGTGCTGCTGCTGCACGGCGGCCCGAACGGGGTGAACCTGGGGACCTGGTCGCCCTTCGCCGAGTCGCTGGCGCTGGCCGGCTGGCGCGTCGTCCAGCCGAACGTGCGGGGGAGCAACGTGCTGGACCCGGCGCTGCGCCCGCCGCCGCCCGGCCGCTACGGAGTGGACGACGCCGACGACGTGCTAGCCGTACTGCGCCAGGTCGCGACCGGGCCGGTCGTGGCCGGCGGGATGAGCTACGGGGGTTACCTCGCGGCCCGGGTCGCGCACCTGTCCCCCCGGGTGAGCGGGGTCTTCCTGCTCGGCGGGTTCCTGCGGTTCACCGACCTCGGTGACTCCGGCCACGACGGGGTGCGGGCCTTCCTGCGCACGGCCGGTGATCGCCTCGCGCCGGACGCGGCGCCCGCCGCCGTGCCGCACTTCGTCGCGCACGGGGAGGAGGATCCGCGCATTCCCGCCGGCGCGGTCCGCGCCCACCTGGGCGAGCTGCCGGCCGGGTCGGAATGGGTCGGCATCGAGGGCGAGGGCCACGGGATGCTCACCGACCACGCGGCCAGGAAGGTCTTCCCCCGGTTCTTCGCCTGGCTGGACGGGCTCGGCTGAGCGCCGCGGCCATCCGGCGGCCGGAGAAGGACAGGGAGACGGGGGACGGGGGCAGGGGACGGGGACGGAATGAACCGGACACGACGGAAGAGGTGATGGACGATGCTGCGGGTGAGCGTCAGCAAGGTGCGGCCGGAGCAGGTGGACCGGCTGCGCGCGTGGTTCACCGAGCTGTCCGGCCCTCGCAGGGGCGAACTCCTGGCGACCTTCGTCGACGAGGGCGTGCGGCACGAGACCGTCCTGCTGGTCCCCACCTCCGACGGGCCGCTCATGGTCTACGTCATGGAGGAGGAGGACCCGGAGCGGTCGATCGCCGCCTTCCGGGACTCGGCCCACCCCGTCGACGCGGACCACCGGGCGGTGCTGTCGGCGGCGTTCATGGGGGTGGCCGAATACGAGGTGCTCCTCGACGTGCCCGCGGAGCCGCCCGCCGACCTGTCCACCGGCCCGTCCGCGGAGCCGCCCGCCGCCCAGCCCGGCTCCCGGCCGCCGGCGGGCGGCGCGGCCCCCGGGACCCCCTGAAAACCCCCGGGGAACCCCAGAACCCGCCGGGTCCGGGGACGTGCCGCCCGATTGTGCCGCCGCGTCCGGGACCGGGCCGATACCGTGGCACCGCCGCCCGCACACCCCCGGCCTGGAGCGAGAGATGACGGCGACCGCGCAGACCCCGACCCCCGTGCCCTTCGACCCGATCCGTCCCCTGATGGGGGTGGAGGAGGAGTACTTCGTCGTCGATCCGGTCACGCGGGCCGTGACGCCCCGGGCCGCGGAGGTGGCCAAGCGCGCCACCGCCGTCCTGGGGGAGCGCGCGAGCACCGAGATCATCCGGTTCCAGGTGGAGGCCAAGACGCCGCCCTGCGCCGACTCCGCCGATCTGGCGGAGCGGTTGCGCGAGATGCGGGCGGCCATGGCCTCGGCGGCGGCCCGCGAGGGGCTGGCGGTGGTCGCCTCGGGAACGCCCGTGCTGGGCGACGTCGTCCCGCCGCCGATCGTCGACGACCCGCGTTACGACCTCGGCATCGCCGCCTACCGGGCGCTGCACGACGAGCAGAGCATCTGCGCCGGGCACGTCCACGTCCACCTGCCCGACCGGGCGCGGGCGGTGCTGGCGGGCAACCACCTGCGGCCGTGGCTGCCGGTGCTGATCGCGATGACGGCCAACTCCCCGCTGTGGGCCGGCCGTGACACCGGCTACGCCGCCTGGCGGGTGCTGTGCTGGAACAAGTGGCCGGTCGCCGGGCCGCCGCCGTACTTCGCCGAACCGGAGGAGTTCGACCGGCTCGTCGCCACCCTGACGGACGCCGGGGTGCTGGTGGACCCCGGCACGGTCTTCTGGGACGTCCGGCCCTCGGCGCGGCTGCCCACCCTGGAGGTGCGGGTGGCCGACGTGCCCGCCACCGCCGGGGAGTCGGCGCTGCTCGCCGCCGTGGTCAGGGGCCTGGTGGTGACGGCGCTGGAGCGGGTCGGCGACGGGGACCCCGGGCCGCGCCCGCCGGAGGCGCTGCTGCGCGCCGCCTACTGGCAGGCGGCCCGCGACGGCATGGACGGCCACGGCATCGACCCGCTCACCGGCGGGCGGCACCCCGCCGCCGACCGGGTCGGCGCGCTGCTGCGCCACATCCGGCCCGCGCTGGAGCTGACCGGTGACCTGGACATGGTGACCGAGCGGCTGGCCCGGCTGACCCGGGAGGGCACCGGGGCGGCCCGCCAGCGGGCCGTCCACGCCCGCCGCGGCCTGCCGTCCGACGTGGTGGACCACCTCGTCGGGCACTTCACCGCCTGACCGGCCCCACAGCGTCGCGGGCCGGCCGGCCGGAGGCGGGACGCCGACCGGACCGGCGGCCCCGGACGCGCCGGACGGCGGTCTCCGGACGGCCGGGCGCGCCGGACACCGGTCTCAGGGCAGCTGCTCGGTGAGGAAGGCACGCAGCGGCGCCACGTGCCGCACCGGGTCGCGCCAGGTGGCCTGCAGGTCCTCCAGCAGGTGCCGCTCGGCGACCTGCTCTCCGTCCCGCCACACCCGCACGACCGGGTGCAGGAACGCGCTCTCGTGCGCCCGCTCCGGCGTCGGGTGCCGCCGGATGGCGAAGACGTCGGGCTGCTCCTGCCGCCCCCACCGCAGGGTGACCGTGAGGCACAGCCCCTCGTCGCCGAACCTGCCGACCGCGTAGTCCTCCGGCAGGTCGGTGTGGCGCCGGACCCGCCCGGTCCGCTCGTCGAGCACGTAGACGTCGCAGAGGTACTCGAACTGGGTCCACAGCGCCGAGCTGTGGTTGACCCGGTCCAGGATGTCGCCGGCCAGCGTCTCGGCGTCGGCCGGCAGCCATCGCTCCTCCAGCGGCACCCCCTCGTAGCGCTCGGCCAGCAGGGCGGCCAGGGTCCGCAGGTTGTAGCGGAAGCCGTCGATGAACGCCGAGGAGGCGCGCTTGAAGTCGCGGGCCTGCATCAGGGTCCCGGCGAAGTACAGGCCGTCGACGTTGGCCGACCGGAAGTCGGGGCGGATCGCCGGCATGCGGCCGTTCGGGGTGAGGTCCGGGCGGCAGGAGTCGTCGAAGACCGAGGTGTCCATGGTGAACCCGGTGCAGCGCAGCACCCGGTCGTACTCCAGCGTCGCCCGCTCGCCCTCGGCGAGGGTGTAGGTGATCTCCACCTCGAACCGGTCGCCCACGCGCCGGATCCGGTCGACCTCGCACTCCAGCACGCCGTGCAGCGTCTTGAACCAGTAGCTGTCGAGCAGCGCGCCGTACTGGCCGCGCACGTGGCCCGGGTGCTTGCTCGTCCAGGCCAGCCGTACCGGGCTGGGGCTGGCCAGGTGGATGACGGCGGCGTGGCCGAGCATCGACTGCGCGGTCTCGAACGCCGAGTTGCCCTTGCCGATGATCAGCACCCGCTGGTCGGCGAAGTCCTCACCGCGGACCGGCATCTCCTCGTAGCCGACGGCCAGCTCGATCCCGGGGATGTCCGGCACGTACGGCCCGCCCCAGCCGGTCGCCATGATCAGGCACTCGGCCCGGAACACCTCGCCCCCGGCGTGTACGGCGAAGCGCCCGTCCTCCTCCCGGACGATCCGCTCGACGGAGACGCCGAAGGCGACGTTGAGCTTGTGTTCGCGCTGGAAGTCGCCGAGATAGCGCACCAGGTCGCCGGCGCCGGGGAAGTACTCGCGCGAGTAGCGGGGGAACAGCAGGTCGGGGGAGTCGTTGAGCAGGGAGTTCCAGTCCCAGCGCAGGGCGATCTCCGGGTCGTCCTGGCCGGTGTGGACCTTGTTCAGCGAGATCAGCCTGCGGTGGCGCGGGTAGCGGCGGAAGAAGCCGCCCGGCGCGTCCTCGCGCTCCAGCGTGAGGTAGTCGGCGCCGGCGCGCTCCAGGAAGTAGCTGAGCTGCAGACCCCCGGGTCCGGCGCCGACGATCAGGTAGCGGTGGGAGTGCCCGCCGGACGCCGTCACGGCCGCGGGCCCGAGTGCTCGGCGGCGGGGGTGGTGCTCCCGTAACCGTGGGTGACGATCTGCTCGGCCACCGCCGCGTACGCCGCCGGGTCGTCGGGGGCGTGGGTGCCGAGCCCGTCGACGTAGCGGTTGAACATGCAGAACGCCGCGGCGATCAGCACCGTGTCGTGGATCTCCAGGTCCGTCGCGCCCTCGGCACGGGCGGCCGTGACATGCCCGGCGGAGACCTCCTGCCCGCCGCGCTGCACGGCCGCGGCGATGTCCAGCAGCGCCCGCAGCTTCGGCGAGACCGGCGCGGTGGCCGGGTTCTCGCAGGTCTGCCTCACCAGCTCCATCCCCTCGGGGAGCTGGGCGGCGGCGAACGCCGCGTGCGAGGAGTGGCAGAAGCGGCAGCGGTTGAGCGATGACACGTACGCCGCGATCAGTTCGCGCTCCCCGCGCGACAGGGTGCTGTCCCCGCGCAACAGGATCTCGGCGAGCCCGTTCAGCGGGGCCGCGGTCTCCGGGCGGAACCGGAACAGGCCCCTGATCCCCGGATCGTCGGTGGGGAGGGCGATGTGGGGCATGGACACTCCTCGTGCCGGCATGGTCGGGGCATCGTGGGCGGGGCGCATCACGCGCCGCCGGCGGAACGCTCCGTCCGGCGGACGCCCTCATGATCGGCACGTGCCCGCCGCGATGTCAACGGCCCATCCCGTCTTATCCACCTTTCCCATCGTTTTTCCGGACCCATTTACGGTCGTTATTAAAACTGGTTTTTGGTGTGGATCTTTTCCGGGGCGACGCCGGTGTCCTGCGGTGCTTCTGATGACTCTTGCCGCTTTTGCCCGAGTGACGTACCGTCACCGGCGCCCCCCTTTTCATCCTCGTCACCTCGAGGAATTCGACCCTGCCGAAAGAGGAGCGCCATGTCCGAACACCCCAACGCCGGCGTCGTGCGCAGCGCCTACGACGCTCTCGCCAAGAACGACCTCGACCAAGTCCGTGACAACCTGCTCGCCGACGACGTGGTCTTCCACGTTCCCGGCCGGGGCGCGCTCGCCGGCGACCACCGCGGCAAGGAGGCGGTGATCGACTACCTCCGGCGGCTCGGCGAGGTCACCCAGGGGGCGCTGCGGTTCGAGCCGGAGACGTTCCTGGCCGACGACGACCGGGTGGCCGCGGTCCTGCGCGTCGTCGGCGAGCGCGGGGGCAGGGTCCTGGACGAGCGCGGCGTGCACGTCTTCCGCGTCGCCGACGGCAGGATCACCGAACGCTGGAGTTTCCCGCAGGACTCCTACGCGGTCGACGAGTTCCTCGCCTGAGGCGCCGCCTCTCCTTTCCGGTTCTCTCGCCCGGGGGTCCTCCCCGGGGCGTGCGGCGCGGGGGACGTGTGGCGGACGTCCCCCGCACCGTGCGGTCTCCTTCCCGGTGTCTCGCGGGCGGGCGGACGGCGGGGGCGACGGGGAAGGCGTCATCCCCTCGAACCGTCCGATCCGCGTGGACCTCTCCGTTCCCTCGGAGCCTCCGCGGCGTCCTCCTTTCCTTCCGGCATCTCCTCTCCTTTCTTTCTCCGTCCGTTCCTTTCTTTTCCGCTCGTCCTCCTCCTCTTCTTCGGTCGGCGTGCCTCTCCTTTCTTCTCCAGTCGTCATCCCCTTCGCGTCTCTCCCCTTTTCTCCTCCTTCCGCCGGGGCGTTCCTTCTTTCCCGCGGTTCCGGGCGGCCCGGCCGTACGGCCCGTGGGGGACCGGCCGCGCCGTGCCCGGTCAGGCCTGGGCCTGGCGCAGCGCCTCGGCCAGGACCGTCACGTAACCCCCCTTCATCCGGGCCCGTGCCGCGTAGGCGTCCGGGTCGTCGGGGGCGTGGGTGCCGAGCCCGTCGACGTAGCGGTTGAACATGCAGAACGCCGCGGCGATCAGCACCGTGTCGTGGATCTCCAGGTCCGTCGCGCCCTCGGCACGGGCGGCCGTGACGTGCTCCTCGGTGACGTGCCTGCCGCCCTCCTGCACCGCGCCGGCGAGGCGCAGCAGCGCCTTGAGCTTGGCCGAGACGGGCGCCGACTCCGGGTCGGCGCAGACCGCCTGCACCAGCGGCATCCCCTCGGGCAGCCGGACGGCCGCGAGGGCGGCGTGGGTGTAGCAGCAGAACCGGCACTCGTTGCGCGCCGACACGTACGTCGCGATCAGCTCCCTCTCCCCCTGGGTGAGGGTGCTCTCCCCGCGCAGCAGCACGTCCACCAGCGCGTTCAGCGGCAGGGCCGTCTCCGGGCGGAACCGGAACAGCCCCCGCACCCCCGGCTCGTCGGAGTTGAGCGTGATGTAGGCGCGGGATCTCTTCTTTCCCGGCCGGGTGAACCGGATCAGCCGTAACGGATCGCCGACGGTTCCGGCGCCTTTTCTCGCGGACGCCACCGTCTTCTTCATGGGAATTTCCACGATTTCCGCGGAAGTGGTCTGGACTGTCATCCCCTCATCCCTGTCTCCGGTTTTCCGGTGCGTTCTCGCATTTACAACTCTGCGCTTCCGGAAGGCCCCTTTCCAGGCTTCCGCGGGGCAGCAAGCTGCTCGTTCCCCGCCGTTTCCTGTCACGGAACGGCGCTTGACAGTCCGTACGGCCCCGCCCGCGACCGGCACCGGATGATCCACCGGCTCGCCGATCCTTCTGGAATCCGTCAAATCTCCAGAAAGTGGGTTGAAACGTGCAAAAGGGGAACGGTTGAAGGGGAAGGCGCCCTTCGATCTTCGCGACCCCGGGCGCACGAGGGGGACCACGCCGGGCGGTGTGCGCGCCGCCCGCCGCGTTCCGGCGCGGAGGGGGAGGACGAGACCCGGATCGTCCGGAGGCCGGGCGGTCCCCAGCGAAACGGATCTGGAAAATGGACGAAACGGATGAGGTTCGGGGGATGGCCCTTCCGCTGGCGGAAGCGGCCGACCTCGACCCTCTTCTCGACCGCATCGGCGACGCCCGATGCGTGCTGCTCGGCGAGGCCACCCACGGAACGCACGAGTTCTACGCCTGGCGGGCCGCGCTGACCCGCCGCCTCATCGAGGAGCGCGGCTTCTCCTTCGTGGCGGTGGAGGGCGACTGGCCGGACTGCTGGGACGTCCACCGCTCGGTCACCCTCGCCCGGGGTGCGCCGGAGGACCCGCAGATGGTCCTGGACGCCTACCGCCGCTGGCCCACCTGGATGTGGGCCAACGCCGAGACCTCACGCTTCTGCCGCTGGCTGCGGGCCCGCAACGCGGCCCTGCCCGCCGGGGAGCGGGCGGGCTTCTACGGCCTTGACGTCTACAGCATGTGGGAGTCCCTGCGGGCCATCATGCTCTACCTGCACGAGCACCACCCCGAGTACACGCACCACGCCGTGGAGGCCTACCGCTGCTTCGAGCCGTACAACGAGGACCCGCACGCGTACGCCCACGGCACGCGACTGGTGCCCGAGGGGTGCGAGGACGAGGTGATCGCCCTGCTGAGCGAGGCCCGGCGGGCCGTCCACACCGAGGCCGCGGATCCCGCCGAGTCCCTGAACGCCCGGCAGAACGCCGAGGTGGTGGCCACCGCCGAGGAGTACTACCGGTCGATGATCAACGGCGGCGCGGAGTCGTGGAACATCCGCGACACCCACATGGCCGACACCCTCGACCGCCTGCTGGACGTCCACGGCGACGGCGCGAAGGCGGTCGTGTGGGCCCACAACACCCACATCGGCGACGCCAGGGCCACCGACATGGCGCACGGCGGGATCATCAACCTCGGCCGGCTCGCCCGGGAGCGCCACGGCCGGGAGAACGTCGTGCTGGTCGGCTTCGCCACCGCCTACGGCGAGGTGGTCGCGGCCCCCTCCTGGGGGGCGCCCATGGAGATCATGACGCTGCCCCCGCCGCCCCGCGACAGCCTGGAGGGACTGCTCTGCGACACGGCGACCGACCTCGACCACCGCGCCCTGTTCATCTTCTCCGACCAGCCGGACGCGCACTGGCTGACCACCTGGCACGGCCACCGCGCCGTCGGGGTGGTCTACGACCCGATCCGGGAGCGGCGCAACTACGTACCCAGCATGATGGGCGACCGCTACGACGCGCTGCTGTGGATCACCCGCACCTCGGCCCTGCAGGCGCTGCACATGGAGAGGGAACGCCGGGGCGAGCTGGAGACCATGCCCACGGGCGTCTGACATCCGGCGTCCGGAAGCGCCCGGTGAGCCCCGCGGGGCTCACCGGGCGCTTCCGGCGGGACGCGGCGGCGTCAGGCGCCGGCCGCGGTGATCACTTCCGAGACCAGGCCCGGCGAGGTGACCTGGCGGGCGTACTCGGGCCGGCGCAGCTCGCCGCCCATGAACGGGTGGGGGTTGCGGTGCGTCGCCGGGCTGGGCGCGTCCACCAGCGCAGCGAAGTGGATCTCCCGCGCCCCCGTCGCCTCGACCACGCGGCCGACGTTGCGCGGGGTGATGCCGCCGCCCGGCATCACGACCAGGCGGTCGCCGGCCCGCTCGACCAGCGAGGCGATCAGCGGCGCGCCCTCCAGCGCCGTGGTGTCCTGGCCGGAGGTGAGCACCCGGTCCACGCCCAGACCGGCCAGCGTCTCCAGGGCGGCGAACGGGTCGGCCGTCATGTCGAAGGCGCGGTGGAAGGTGACCGACAGGTCCCCGGCCGCGCCGATGAGCCGCCTGGCGACCTCGGTGTCCACCTCGCCCGACGGCGTCAGCGCGCCGATCACCACGCCCTGCGCGCCCGCGTCGCGGACGGTGGCCACGTCGCGCTCCATGGCGGCGATCTCGTGCTCGTCGTAGATGAAGTCGCCGCCCCGGGGGCGGATGATCACATGGACGCGGATCGAGGAGACCGCGGCCAGGGTCGCCTCGACGGTGCCGAGGGTGGGGGTCAGGCCGCCGTCGAACAGGGCCGAGCACAGCTCCACCCGGTCCGCCCCGGCCTGCTCGGCCGCCAGCGCGCCCGCCGTACTGTCAATGCAGATTTCATACTTAAGACTCATTTTTCCCCCAAAGTACGGATCTCGCCGACGGGGACGCCGCCGCCGAGCACCGGAACGTTCTCGAACCCGGCCGCCGGCGCCACGTCGGCGCCCGCGGCCCGCAGCGCGGCCAGCGCGATCGCCGTGGTGGCCCGCGGGCTGCCGTCGATGACCTTGACCGCCGCCGCGTGCCCGCTGCCGAGCGCCGCCACCAGCACGCCCTCGGCCCCGCCCTTGACCACCGCGCCCGGCAGCGCCTGCATCAGCGTCGTGTTGACGTGCCCGGCGCCGCCGACGTACTCGGAGTGCTCGCGCATCGCGTCGGCGACCGCGCGCGGCGCCGCCCCTCCGGCGCGGTCACCAGGGCCCGCGCCGCCCGGGCCAGCCCGGTCAGAGACAGCCCGAACAGCGGGGCGCCGCACCCGTCCACGGCGACGTGGGCGCTCTCCTCGCCCGACAGCTCCTCGACCGCCTCGCGGACCCGCCGCTGCAGCGGATGACCCGCGTCGAGGTAGGAGGCGGTGTCCCAGCCGGAGGCCACCGCCGCCATGAGCATCGCGGCGTGCTTGCCCGAGCAGTTCATCCGCTCACGGGAGGGCCCCTGCCCGGCCCTGACCATCGCGTGCCGGGCGGCCTCGTCCTCCGGCCAGTCGGCGGGACAGCCCAGGGCGTCGAACCCGAGCCCGGCCTCGCCGAGCATCTCGGCGACCAGCCGTACGTGCGCGTCCTGACCGGTGTGGCTGCCGGCGGCGATGGCCAGGCTCGGGCCGCGCAGCATGGCGCCCGACAGCAGGCAGGCCAGCGCCTGGAACGGCTTGGCCGACGAGCGCGGCAGCACCGGCACGTCCGGCCGGCCCAGGGAGACGGCGACCTCGCCGCCGGGCCCCAGGGCCACGGCGCTGCCGTAGTGGACGCTCTCGACGAACCCCGAGCGCACCACCTCGGCGAGCGCGACGAAACCGGACCGCTCGACCGGGGACGGGCCCCCGGCGGACGCGGACCCGGTCAGGGGCGGGTCTGCGGCGGCTTCACACACGGGCGAATCTCCTTCGGGGCGGGCGGACGCCCGGTCGGCGGGCCTCCAGGACGCGGGCGAGTTTGGACAGCGACGCGTTGACCACCAGGTAGATCAGCGCGACGACGATGTAGGTCTGGATCAGCAGGCCGTTGTAGGTCGCCAGGACCTTGCCGCTGTAGAGCAGCTCGGCGTAGCTGACGACGAAGCCGAGCGAGGTGTCCTTCAGCAGGCCGACCGACTGGCTGACGATCGACGGCAGCACGCGCCGGGCCGCCTGCGGCAGCACGATCATCCGCATGGTCTGGCCCTGGGTCAGCCCGACCGCCAGGCCCGCCTCGCCCTGGCCGCGCTCGACCGACAGGATCCCGGCCCGGAAGATCTCGGCGAACGCCGCCGCGTTCGACACCGCCAGCGGCACCACGAGCTTCCAGAACAGCGGCAGGTCCAGTCCGTAGCGGGGCAGCGCGAACAGCACGACGTAGACCAGCAACAGCGCCGGGATCGTCCGTACCGCCTCCACGTACGCGGCGGCGGGCAGGCGGACCCAGCGGCGCCGCGACAGCCGGCCCAGCGCCAGCGCCAGCCCGGCGGCCATCGCCAGCGCGGCCGAGACGACCGCCGCCAGCGCCGTGGACCACAGCCCCGACAGCAGGTAGCGCCACATCGGCCAGGTCGCGTACGGCTGCCAGCGCGCCGCGTCGAGCTGCCCGTTGGCCGCGAACTGCCGTACGGCCAGCGCCAGCAGGGCGAGCACCGCGACGGTCCCCGCCACGGTCGCGATCCGGATCCGGCGGCGGGCACGGGGGCCGGGCTCGTCGAACAGCAGGTTGCTCATCGGACCATCCCCAGCCGCCGTTCGAGCCGTCCGGTGACGAACCCGGCGCAGGCGGCGATCAGCGCGTAGGCCAGACCCGCCCCGACGAAGATCGGGATGGGCTGGGCCTCCGCGAGGTTCACCCGGTTGGCGGCGGCGGTCAGGTCCACCACGCCGACCGCCGCGGCGAGCGAGGTGTTCATCGTCAGCGCGATGAAGATGTTGCCGAGCGGCTGGATCACGGTGCGCAGCGCCTGCGGCAACACCACGTGGCGCAGCGACTGGCCGAAACTCAGCCCCAGCGCGCGGGCCGCCTCACCCTGCCCGGCGGAGACCGCGTTGACCCCCGATCGCAGCGCCTCGGCGATGTAGGCGGCCTCGTACAGGGCGATCACCACGACGGCCGTCGTCAGCAGGCCGGCCTTGATCCCGATCTCCGGGAGCCCGAAGACGGCCAGCACCAGCAGGACCAGCAGGGGCAGGTTCTGGAAGGTCTCCACATACGCCGTGCCGATCGCGCGCAGCACCCCGACCGGGCTGACCCGCATCGCGGTGATCATGAGCCCGACCGCCGCGGCGCCGGCGAACGACGCCGCGGTGAGCTGGAGGGTGACCAGCAACCCCTCCCAGAACTCGGGCAGGTGGTCGAGGACGGCCGACATCAGGAGCCCGGCACCGAGCCGATCTGCGGCGGCGCCGGGGCCTCACCCTGCACGACCGTGCCGAGGGAGTTCTTCCAGATCCGCTGCCACAGCCCGGAGCTCTGGGTCTTGGTCAGCCAGTCGTTGACGAACTTCTTGAACTGGTCGTCGCCGTGCTTGAGGCCGATGCCGTACGGGTCGCTGGTGAACGGCTTGCCGACGACCTGGATGGACGGGTCCTTCTGCGCGTCGGCCACCAGCAGCGTCTCGTCCTGGACGTAGGCGACGCCGCGGTCCTGCTTGAGCGCCTGCACGCACTCGGGGTCGCTGCCGAACGTCACGATCTTCGCCTGCGGCGCGGCCTTCTTGATCGCGGGGATGGCCGGGGTGTTGGCGCCCGCGATGACGGTCTTGCCGTTGAGGTCCTCCGGCTTGGTGATGCCGGTCGTGTCCTTCTTCACCGCGATGCTCAGGCCCGAGGAGTAGTACGGCCCGGCGAAGGACACCTGCTCGGCCCGCTCCGGGGTGATCGTGTAGGTCTGGAAGACCACGTCGACGGTGCCGTTGGCCAGCAGCGCCTCCCGGGTCTCCGACGCCGAGTTGACGATCTTCACCTTGGGCTCGCCGATGATGTACTTGGCCAGCGCCTTGCCCATGTCGGCGTCGAAGCCCTCGACCTCGCCGCTCACCGGGTTCTGCTGCGACAGCAGCGGAGCGTCCAGCGAACCGCCGACGATCAGCTCACCCCGCTTCTTGATCTTCTCCATCGTGGAGCCGGGGAGGATGTCGGCCGCCGCCGCGACCGGCGCGTCGGCGAGCAGATCACCGGCCTTGGGCTCGCCCGGCACCGCCGGGGCGGCCGAGTCGGTGCCCGAACAGGCCGACAGACCGATCATCGACACGGCGGCGACAGCGGCCACCCGCTTCAGGGAGACCATCGGGCCCACCATCCTTTGCGATCAGTGCGTGAGTACCTTGGCCAGGAAGTCCCTGGCCCGGTCCGTCTTGGGGGCTTCGAAGAAGGCGTTCGGCTCGCCGGTCTCGACGATCCGGCCGCCGTCCATGAACACCACCCGGTCGGCGGCCCGGCGGGCGAAGCCCATCTCGTGGGTGACGACGACCATGGTCATGCCGTCGGCGGCGAGCCCGACCATCACGTCCAGGACCTCGCCGACCATCTCCGGGTCGAGCGCCGAGGTGGGCTCGTCGAAGAGCATCACCTTGGGCCGCATAGCCAGCGCCCGGGCGATCGCCGCGCGCTGCTGCTGACCGCCCGACAGCTGCGCGGGCAGCTTGCCGGCCTGCTCGGCGATGCCGACGCGCGCCAGCAGCTCCCGGCCGGTCCGCTCGGCCTCGGCGCGCGTGACGCCGCGCACCTTCATCGGCGCGAGCATCACGTTCTCCAGCACGGTCTTGTGCTGGAAGAGGTTGAAGGACTGGAAGACCATGCCCACGTCGGCCCGGAGCCGGGCCAGCTCGCGGCCCTCGACCGGGGCGGGCACCCCGTCGATGAGGATCTCGCCCGAGCCCGCGCTCTCCAGCCGGTTGAGGCAGCGGCACAGCGTGGACTTACCGGACCCCGAGGGGCCGATCACCACGACGACCTCGCCCCGAGCCACCTCAAGGTCGACGTCGTGCAGCACATGGTGATCGCCGAACCATTTGTTCAGCCCTTTGACCTGGATCATCGCCAACTTCCTTCGAAATCGAAGACAAACCGGAACGTAATGGATGATTCTGGCGGAAGTCAACACATTGCCGTAGTAAGTCGGGCCGTGGTATTCCTTCTGCCATGACAGGCAAAGAGAGGTTGCCCGTGCGGGGCGCCCAGGGCGACCTCCTGCGTCTTGTCGCCACCGGCCAGGCCGAGTCACGCGCCGAACTGGCCCGCCTCTCCGGGCTGGCGCCCTCCAGCGTCTCCCTGCGCGTCGAGGAACTGCTCGACGCCGCGCTCCTCGTCGAGGAGGGCGCGGGCACCTCGCGCGGCGGGCGGCGGCCCCGGCGGCTGCGCGTCAGCCCCACCGCGGGACTGCTCGCCGTCGCGGACCTCGGCGCCCACCACGCCCGCCTGGCCCTGCTCGACCTCAGCGGCGTCCCGCTCGTCGTCGAGGAACGCCCCTGCGACATCGCCCTGGGCCCGGAGACCACCCTCGACTGGATGGCCGCCGCCTTCGACGACCTGCTGCGCTCCCACGCTCCGCCCGGGGTCCCGCTGCGCGGCGTCGGCACCAGCGTTCCCGGCCCCGTCGACCCGGCCACCGGCCGGGTGGTCTCCCCCTCCCGCATGCCGGGCTGGAACGCCTTCCCCGTCGCCGAGCACCTCGGCGCCCACTACGACCTGCCCGTCCTCGTCGAGAACGACGCCAACCTCATGGCCGTCGGCGAGGCCCGCGCCTGGCCCGGCTGCGACAACCTCATGGTGCTCAAGGCCGGCAGCGGCATAGGGTGCGGCCTGATCGTCGAGGGCCGCCTGCACCGGGGCAGGGGGGCGGCCGGCGACATCAGCCACGTCCGGGTCCGCGCCGACTCCTCGGCCGTGTGCTCCTGCGGCCACCCCGACTGCCTGGAGGCCTACGCCAGTGGCGCCGCGCTGATGGGCGCGCTCACCGACCGGGGCTTCGCCGTGCACCGGCCCGCCGACGTCGCGGCGCTCGTCGCCGACGCCGTGCCCGAGGCCACCGCCCTGGTCAGGAACGCCGGCCGCCTCATCGGCGAGGTGCTGACCGTCCTGGTCAACTTCATCAACCCCGACGCCATCGTGGTCGGCGGCAGCCTGTCCGGCGCCGAGCCGCTCATCTCGGCGGTCCGCGCCGCCGTCTACGAACGGTGCCTGCCGCTGGCCACCCGCGACCTGGAGATCGCCGTCACCCGCACCGGCCCCGACGCCGCGCTGCTCGGCGCGGGCTCACTGCTCCTGGACGCCGTCCTCGCCTGACCACCGTTCCCCGCGTGTCCGGCGTGCGTGTCCGGTGCGCCGTTTCCCGCGCGTCCGGTGTGCGTTCCCCGCGTGCCCGGCGTGCCGTTCCTCGTGCGGACCCGCGGACCCGCGGAGTCGCGGCCCGACGCCCCCGCCGGGGCCCGCGACGGTGACATGAGCCACCCCGGTGAGCGCGGCCGATCTTCCGTTGTTACGCTGCCCGCGGCGGACATGGCCTCTTTCGCGGGGGAACGGGACACCCGGGGAACCCGGCTCCGCCGTCGCCCAAGGAGGTTTTCGGCTGATGGCCCTGCCCACCCACTGGGGTGTCCGCCCCGAGGAGACCGCGCGCCCCTACCCCTGCGACGACTGCATCCCGGCCCCCGGCGGCACGTGGTTCCGCGCGGTCTCGGTCCAGGCCCCGCCGGAGGTCGTCTACCGCTGGCTCTGCCAGATGCGCGTCGCCCCCTACAGCTACGACCTCCTGGACAACCTCGGCCGCAGAAGCCCCCGCGCCCTCACCCCGGGCGCGGAGGACCTGGCGGCCGGCCAGCGGGTCATGACCATCTTCGAGCTGGTCTCCTTCACCCCCGGCCGGGACATGACTCTGCGGATGCTCCCCGGGCCGGGCCGCCGGCTCTTCGGCGACCTCGCCCTCACCTACGACGTCCGTACGGACGACTCCGGCGCGACCCGCCTGACGGTCAAGGCCCTGCTCGGCGCCGAGCGGGGAACGCTCAACGAGGCACGCCGCCGCGCCCTGGCCTGGGGGGACCTGCTCATGATGCGCAAACAGCTCCTGACCTTCCAGGCCCTGGCGGAACGGCAGGCCGCCGCCTGAACCCGCGGAGCCCACGGGGCGGCCGGACGGCGGCTCAGGTTCAGCGGGAGGCGCTCACCTTCAGAGGGCGACGGCGCGCGGACGGTACGGCTCAGCCAGGAAGCCGACCTCCTTGTCCGTCAGATCGACCTCCACCGCCGCCACGGCGTCGTCCACGTGCCCGGCCCTGGTCGCGCCGATGATCGGGGCGGCCACGCCGGGCTGCCGCAGCAGCCACGACAACGCCACGCTCGCCGGGGCGACACCGCGCTCCCGGGCCACCTCGGCGACCCGGTCGAGGATCTGGGAGTCGTTCTCCGCGTCGCCGTAGAGGGCGCCGATGCGCGCGTCGCTCCCGGCGCGCGCGGTGCCCCGCTCCTCCTGCCTGCCCGCGCGGGCGAGCAGACCCCGGGCCAGCGGGCTCCACGGGATCATCCCCACACCCTGGTCGAGGCAGAACGGCACCATTTCGCGCTCTTCCTCCCTGTAGAGAAGGTTCTAGCTCTACATCTCAGGCATGATATTGGCCGGAGGTGCACATGAGCCCGTCGAATCCCCCCGTCCCCGTCGTCTCCTACGCCCGTATCTCCGCCGACCTGAGGCGCGACGAACACGGCGTGCAGGACCAGCACAGGGTCAACCGGCAGACCGCCGAACGGTACGGCTGGACCGTCGTCCACGAGTTCACCGACAACGACAAGTCGGCGGCCAAAGAGGGAGTCGTCCGCGATGACTTCGAGGCGATGCTACGCGCGCTGCGCGCCGGAAAACTGCCGAACGGCACACCTGTTCAGGGCGTGGTGATCGTCGCGGAGGACCGGCTGGCACGCCGTCCCGGTGACTACGAGCGCTTCGTGGAGGCGATCACCTTCCAGGACGGGCGGGTGTTCGCCGACGCGCGGGGCAGCAAGGATCTTTACAGCGAGGACGTGGAGAGCATGGGGCTCTTTGGGGCCGTGATCTCCAAGATGGAAGTCCGCAAGATGCAGCGCCGTATGCGCCGCTCGCACCGTTCCCGGGCGGAGGAGGGGAGGCCGTCAGGAGGGCCGCGTCCCTTCGGATGGAACGAGGACCGGCTGACGCTCAACGAGAGGGAGGCCGATCTCCTTCGGCAGGCCGCGAAGGACTTCCTTGCCGGTCGTTCACTCCATTCGATCATCCGAGGGTGGCAGGCTCTCGGCGTGAAGACCTCGCTCGGCAACGACTGGGCCGTGGCCACGCTCAAGGCGGCCCTGAAGAACCCCCGCATCTGCGGACTGCGGGAACTCGGCGGGGAACTCGTGCGAGACGCGGGCGGGGAACCGATCCGGGGCAAGTGGGCCGCGATCATCACCGAAGAGGAGTGGGCCGCGATCCGGGCCGTCTTCAACGCGCGCAAGGGGCACTTCGTCACCCGGGACATGGAGATCGGCAAGGCGCACCCACCGGACTACCGGGACCCCACCTACCTACTGTCGGCCATCGTCCGCTGCGGCCGGCCACGTCCGGACGGAACCCTCTGCAACACGCCCATGCGCGTCAACGTGCGGAAGAACGCGACGCACCACGACTACACGTGTAGGAGCAAGGCGGAGGGCGGCTGCGGAGGTCTCTCCCGGCGCGGTGACCTGGTGGACGAGTACGTCTCCGAAGCGGTGCTGGCCAAGCTCGAAGAGAGGTCCTTCGCCGCGTCGGCAGAAGGTTCCACCTGGGACGGCGAAGCGAAGCTGGAGAGCGCCAAGGAGCGGCTTGAGGAACTGACCCGGCAGTGGAACACCGGAAAGATCAGCAATGACCTGTTCTTCAAACTCGCGCCCGGCCTGGAAAAGGAGATCGCCCGGCTCCGTACCGAGCGTGCGAACCTCGCCGCGTCTGCCGAACTGCGGCAGGCACGAGCCAACACGGACGTGGCGGAGATCCGGCGGCGGTGGTACCTGCCGGAGAGGGACGGCGGGCTGCCCATCTCCACCAAGCGCGCCTACATCCGGGAGGCGCTGCACACCGTGATCATCCATCCCATCGGCCGGGGCCAAAAGATCTTCAACCCGGATCTCCTGGAGCCGATCTGGCGCGAGGACTGACGGCCTTCAGCCTGCGGTGCTCCTGTCCAGGCTGTCCATGCGGCTACGCCGGGTTCTGGGGCACCGGTCGCAGATAGTCGCGCCAGAAGGGCACGGTGGCCTGCGGATTCCATTCCTCCGGCTCGGGTCGGGGGTCCTCGAACTCCTGGTTGATGTAGTCGAGCAGATCGGTCCCGTAGTAGATGATGTCGGAGCCCCACATCGACAGGACCGGGTGCCCGGAGGTGCCGTGTCCCGCAGGCAGGAAGCGATGCGCGTAGATCGGTACCATCCTGGGGGCCTCGGACAGTTGTGATCGTGCCGCCGCCACGGCTGCTTCAGTTGCGCCGGGCCGTTCTCCCCAGCTCTGATTCCAGTGACCACTCCCAACATCCCTCAGCAGTTCTCTGACGGGCCAATCGAGATGTTCACGAAGCTCGTCAGGGTCACCGTTGCGCCAGTCCGGCCAGGGTTTCTCCCAGGTCTGGCCTTCTTCGTACGGCTGGCTCACCGGCAGACCGGTGGCGAGAAAGGCCCGATGGTCGTCAGCGAACTCGAAGCCGTACAGGCCCTCGATGCGGTCGAATTCCGCGTCCGTCAGCCCGGGGGCGATCTCGCAGCAGTCAAGTTCCGCCAGGCGGCGGGCGGCCATCACACCCAGCCGGGCGCCCTCTTCGTTGATCACCTTGGCACCGTAGCGCCCTGGACGGCCACCGGGGACGGGTAGGCGGCGGAACGGATCGGCCTCCACCAGGGGCCGGTCAGTGTGCCGGTGCCTTGCGGTTCAGGACGTCCCGGACGTCTTCGACCTCTTCCAAGGGCTGTCGGCCTTACCGAAAGGCGACAGCCCTCTTTCTTTTGCCGCCGAATACCTGGTGACGGACGGACGTCTACGGACGCTGACGAACACCCACGGACGCCAACGGACGTCCACCCACAACGCTCACGAAGGAACTCGAAGATGGTCGAACTCGTCTACCCCGGTGTAGAACTGATCGCGTAAGAAGCCACCGACCTCCCCACGACACGACACAGCGAACATCTCGGCGAATCACCTCAGGCGCATTTTTCATCCGGGCACGACACATCTCATGATCACCGATGATCGTCGGAGGGCCCCGGCCCGGCGGTAGGTGTCCACACAGAGCGCGCCATCCACTTCCTCGCCGCACTCCATTTTTTTGATCTCTCGCTGCTGCGCACCACGCGCCGACGGCTGTCTTCGGGCTGCCCCGGCGGCGGTGTGCGACGTCCTGCCCGTCAGGCGCGGCGGTGGCTCCACCCACGAGGTGAGGAGTCCACCTGAACCCTGAACCCCTGTCTGCCCGGGAGTGGGGCAGACGACAAGCCGCACGGTCCCCCCGCTGGACCGATGAGAAGTGGCGACGTGTCGCCACCGTGTTCGGCGTCAGCGTCGCCGAGACGCAGGACGCCGGTTCCCGGCCCGATGAGGTGCGCGGGAGGGACGCCGCGTGAACCACGCGCCTTCCCTCGCCCCTGACATGCTGGCCGCGCTGCACCGTGCGGCCATGCCCGACTTCGCCCGGTGGCAGCGCATGGCCTACGCCACGGGCGGGTGTGCCCAACCCGTCCGGCTCCACGGCGAACGGCTGACCGTGGACGCCCGGACAGGGGAGGTTCTGGACGTCTACCGGACCGCCGACGAACCCACGGGCTTCCTGCTCACCGCCTGCGGCAACCGGCGGGCCTCCCGGTGTGCGGCCTGCTCGGAGACCTATCGGGACGACACCTATCATCTGATCATCTCTGGCCTGCGGGGCGGCAAGGGCGTTCCCGAGGACGTCAGCGGACATCCCCGCGTGTTCGCCACCTTCACCGCTCCGTCCTTCGGCGCGATCCACGCCCATCGGGAGCGGAACGGGGTGACCCTGCCGTGTCGCCCTCGGCGGAACCGTCCCGTGTGCGAGCACGGGGAGCCGGAAGGGTGCGGCAGGCGTCACGAGCGCGACGACCCGCAAGCCGGGCAACCGCTCTGCCCGAGCTGCTACGACTACCGGGGCGCGGTGCTGTGGAACGCCCACGCGGGGGAGCTGTGGCGGCGCTTCACCCAGGCGCTTCCGTCCGTTCTCGCTCGGCTGCTCGGCGTGAGCCGGGCCGCGCTGCGCCGTACGCTGCGCCTGTCGTATGCCAAGGTCGCCGAGTACCAGGCGCGCGGCCTGGTCCACTTCCACGCCGTGATCCGTCTCGACGGACCCGAGGGGCCGGCTGACCGGCCACCGGACTGGGCGACCGTCGCACTCCTCGATCGGGCGATCCGTGAGGCGGCTGGACAGGTCGTCGTCCCGGCGTCGGACGGCCCGGCCCCGGTCCTGCTGCGGTGGGGCGATCAGCTCGACGTCCGGCCGGTGTACGTCTCCGCCGATGTGGACGGGGTCACCGATCAGCGGGTGGCGGCCTACGTCGCCAAGTACGCGACCAAGGGGGCGGAGTCCGCGGGGACGGTGGACCGCCCGATCCGCCGGGCCGAGGACATCGCCGGACTGGCCGTGACCGAGCACGCCCGGCGCATGATCCTCACCTGCTTCGCGCTGGGCCGCCTGCCGGAGTACCGGGACCTTCCCCTGCGGCAGTGGGCGCACATGCTCGGCTACCGGGGCCACTTTTCGACCAAGAGCCGCCGCTACTCCATCACCCTGGGCGACCTACGGCAGGCACGCGCCGACTACCGGGCCGAACAAGCCCGCTCGATCCTCGGTCTCCCGACCCCGGAGGGGCAGGAGACGGTCACCCTGTCCCAGTGGCGCTACGCCGGAAACGGCCTGCGACACGGGGAAGCCCTGTGGGCCGAACTCGCCCGGCAGCGCATCGCCACCGCCCGCCGGATCGCCCGTGAACGGAGCGCTCCTGTTCCTGACTGAGACACCGATGGACAGGGGCTCTACATCACGTCGAACCGGCATCGACTGTTCACATGTAAGGGCGGGGACTGGAAGCGGCGTCGGGGCCTGCCACTCGTCGCGCCTGTCAGGTGCCCTGGTCTCCGTTCAAGAGACGGGTCATCCACTCCAGGGAGCCGGTGCTGAGCGCTTCGTCCGCGAGGCGCTTGGCGGACGCTGTCTTGAGAGCGGCAAGGGAGCTGTCGATCCACGGTTGGACGTTCTGGTGTCCCTGTTCGCGGTACTCAAC
Organism: Streptosporangium sandarakinum; assembly: GCF_050942225.1. Lineage (NCBI taxonomy): Bacteria > Bacillati > Actinomycetota > Actinomycetes > Streptosporangiales > Streptosporangiaceae > Streptosporangium > Streptosporangium sandarakinum. Next base: position 5,465,895 of record NZ_CP192034.1, on the reverse strand, counting down.
GGCCTGGATCAGACACTCCAGCTTGTCGGCGTCCCGGGCACAGACGGCCTCCAGGCTCGTCTTCTCTTCGTACTCGCCGACAGCGCCATTGATCATCTGTGCGACGGTTTCAGGGGTGCCGTGTACCTGGTCAGCGGTGACCTCCTCGTTCGGCGCGGCCTTCAGGTAGCGCTTGCCGATGTAGGGGATGTCGGTGACGCGGGTCTCCTGGGTGTCGTGGAACAGGCTCATGAATGCCGCGCGTTCCGGGTTGCCGCCTTCCATCGCGGTGATCACGCTGGCGATGATCGCGGTGCGGAAGGAGTGGTCGGCGATGCTCTCCGGATCCCGTACCCCTGCGATCAGCCACCCCGTGCGCTTGTACCTCTTGAGTAGGCCGATCTCGTACAGCAGATCGGTCACCTTGGCCAGTTCCTCTGCCATGCCGTCTCCTTTCATCCTCGGTGGATCATGCGCAGAGCGTAGATGATCGCTTCAAGTTCTCGCTGGGACTGCGGCGATACGGTCGCCTCCTCCAAGACGCGAGTGGTCGCCTCTTTGAGGTCGTCGGCGGTGCGCGGATCCAGCGTCGAAGGGCGCAGCATGACCAGTGCCCACAGGGTGTGAGCGACTACGTCGGCGTAGGGGTTGGTGGAGTACAGCTTGCCGATCAGGTGTCGTAGAAGTTCGGTCCCATGCCAGGTATCCGGCTTCAGCTCGATCATGAACGTGTCGTTCAGCTGCGGCTCGTTGATCTCGCCGAGCCAGTAAGCCCAGTAGTTGAGGTTGGCGATCTCGCAGACTTCATCGGCCAGGTTGGTCCTGATGAAGTGTTGTAGGCCCTCACGGTCACCGAGCCGAGCCAAGGAGTGGGCGCCGGACCGTACGACCGCCCATGACGGGGTCCACTCATGGCCTCGGCTCATCCGGCGTTCTTCGGTGCGTTGCATGGCCGTAAGCCAGTCTGCGGTGTCGTCGCTGTCGTCGAAGCTGGCCACATAGTGGGCTTGGCGGCGCAACAGCATGCCGTCCACGCGATCGACGTCAGCGCCTTCGGCCACGCTCTTCAGGTGTTTGAAGAAATGCGCGCGCTCATCCGGCAACAGGGCCGGCGCTGTCGCGACCGGCCCGCGACGTCCGGTTGTTCTGATGGCTCCGGCCAAGCCGGAAGGGGCCGTGGTGGTGAACGGCCAGGCGACAAGGTCGGTGAAGGGGCGTGTGATCACCCATGATGCGAGTGGGTGATCTACGGCCGCGGGTTGTTCCGCCTTGGCGCTCAGTACGTAGCCGACGAACCGATCCGCCTCAAGGGCCATGTCCAACTGCGCCAGCAGCCGGGGTTGTGCGCCGAATCGAAGCAGGGAATGCCGTAAAGACAGGTATGCGCCGGTAGAGATCGCCATCAGCGGGCGGCGTCCGGATTCCCACCCTTGAAGCGTCGTGGTGTCGATGGCCAGATGCTCGGCGAACTGCTCCTGAGTGAACCCCAGACATTCCCGGATGACCTTGAGCACATAGCCGGAGATGCGACCTTCTTTAGCGTGTCCGCCGTTACCCCGACTGGCGGTCAGGGCTGCCGTCCTACGGGAAGTCGTCACGCGTGGTCACCGCCGTCGTACTCGTACTTCCGGTCAGTTCTACGGAGTCCGAGCTGTCCTTAGCGTTGCAGCAGCACGGACAAGCCCATTCAGCCTATCCCGCGAGGGTCTGGGGCGACCGCTGATCCAGGTGAGAACAATGGATCTCCACCCAGACCCAAGATCATCAGAGATGTTGCCGGTAGCTGGGCGTATCGCCCATTTCGGATCATCTTCGCTGGCGGCGGGAATGGCGGACCTGCCGGAACGACACCACTCGCCCGGCAGGCCCTTGACCGCACTCTGGAGGTGCGATCCATGGAGCACTCTAAAGCCCTGCCGCCGGGTGAGGCGACACTGGCTGACCAGGCGCAACCGGTCCCCCTCACAAGACGGCCCGTCTTGGGGACGGTGTAGGAAGACCGCTACATCCATCTCGTCCGGCTGGCATGGGACCTGCGCGGGCTGGGGGTGGCGACGCGGCTTGAGCTTCCGCTGACCGAGGAGCCGCATCTGACAGCGCAGGGGGTGAAGCGGTCGCTTCGAGTGACCGCCCGCAGGCTCGGTGATGACTGGGTCTACCAGTGGGGCCGGGGCCGTAACCAGTGGATCGACGCCCTTGACCACAAGGCGGCCCAGACCATTCGCAAGGCGGCGGCGCGGTGAGCCGGGAAGCCGTCTATGAGGCGTTCGAGGCGATGCTCCAGCGCTGGAACGGGCTGCGGTTCCTCGACCACCGCGACTTCTATGGCGTGCCGCAGTCCGCGTCGGACGCGCGCCACTGGGTCCTGAACGTGCTGAGCGCGCACATCACGGCCTCGGCGGAGGTTCTGGAGACGGTAGAGCTGCTGGTGAGCGAGGTCGTCACGAACTCGATCTGCACAGCGACTCCGGTCACCCTGACGAAATCATCACGGTCGGCATCGGCTTGGGGGACGGCCTGGTCCACATCGAGGTGATCGACAAGGGCTCACCCGTCAACGTCCCCGCGATGCGTCCCGCCGACAACGACAGTCTCGGCGGGCGGGGCCTGGCGTGGGTGGACTTCCTGTCCAGCGGATGGGGCACCGACTACGACCCGGAGATAGGCCGTGCGGTCTGGGTGCAGCTCACTTACCGCTGACCCCCTGAGAGCTGGTGCAGCGGTGCGGCCTTCCCCCGTAGTCGTGCCGCCGCACCCGACCGGCAATGACCGTGATCACGTGGCCCTGTCATTCGGTGGCAACCCGATCCGTACCGCAGGGCCTCCCAGGCCCGAGGAGCGGAAGCGGGGCGGCAGGCTTGCCCTTTCCTCGGGAACATCGTGTGCCTGGTGGACGTGCAGAGCGGAGACGGCCGGCGCAATGCCGAAGGCACCCCGAAGGGCCGCGTAGCGGTTGGGCCGGCGGTCGCAGCGGCGGCAGCGCGTACCAGGGGCGGCGGGTGCGGTTCGATACGGCGGGCGCTCGGTACGGCGGGCGGCGGGGTCTGCCCGCTCCCGCCGGGCGGGCGCGGGCCGGGACCGGCCCCCAAGGCCGCATGCCCGGTCCCGATGTCCGCGCGGCGGGAGCGGGCACGCCCCGCCGTGCCACGGCGCGAAGCGCTGCCGTACTCGGCTCCCTGGCATCCTGCTTGCAAAGGGGGGCCGGTTATGAGCCGGTAGAATAGCTACCATAGTGCTGTGACCAAAAGATCCGTGCCGTAGAGCCAGCCGCTCCGAGGAGCGTAGCCCCGGGACAGTTCAGGCTTTCTGCTTGACCGATATGGCGATAGCTACAGGACCTTTTCCGGCCTAGCTAAAACGGCATGACCCGTCAATACAGGTTTGCGTGCTCGGAGGGGAAAGAAATCTCCCTAGCTGGCTGCAGGAGCGGTCACTACGTTATTGGTGTGGCGCGAAGGAAAAAGAGTTTTATAGAAAAATATTGGGGCTATGTTCTACTTGCGGCTCTTGCTGCCGCTTGGTGGATCGTAGACGACAAGGGGAAGGTGGCCCCTCTCTTAATTGCGGGCTCCATACTCGCGATCATTTATTTCCTTTTTAGAGTTCCCCGGACTTGTGGGGCCGCAGGCCGTCAAGGCCCATGCAGGAACAATGCTCAGGGCCTTCTGTTTGGCTGCAATCAGGTCCGTGAACACAAGCGGCAGAATCTTGCTCGTCGACTGGGAAGGGATCGTTGGCGTCGGCTAAATCGAGGGCTCTGGGCCACACCTAAGGATGCAATGGCAACACTGTCTTGCTTGGGTGCGACGGGATCTGCTTTAGCGGCGACAATGGCAGTTATCCTGGATCGTGGGTAATTAACGCTAAGAGGCTTTCCTGTCGTTCGTTAGAGCGATGTGGCGAGTCGACCTCAAGAAATCCAGGATCGCCATGGATTTAATTTAATTGCAACGTAGGGCTTCCGTGCTCGCCACGCCGGATCGACCCTCGCATTCTATCTTAACTAGTCTTGAGCTCGTCGTGAATCTTAGGAATTTTCGATCTTTTGCATGAGGTGTGCGATTAGTTCCTGAGTGAATCGCTCTCGCTTGAGCCGGTCTCGTGTCGGAAATTTCCCTTCCGCAGCGGCCATGACACTTTCCGCGGCACTGCGAAACAAATCGACTTGATCGGGTTGCTTCAAGGCGTTGATGAGCATTTCGCTTTGAGTTTCACATTTTCGTGCGTTCAGGGCAGCCGATGGTCCATTGAGTACCTGATACTTATAGGCCATGAGAATGTGATAACGAGCTGGCTTGTAGACGGGGTCCAGCCCTGCCCTAAAGGCATTCTCTATGCGATATGCCGCATAGGCACTTGCGACGTACGGGAGGAGCTTATGCTCTTCTTGAAAGATGGATTTGCCTACCTCAGCATACAAGCGAGCAGGGTAGCGAGCGGCTGCATGCGGGCTATCGAGGAATACAGCTGATATTGCCCGCATTTGATCACTGATCGTTACTACTCGCCTCTTCGTCACCGCCGCACTATAGAACTGCCCACTGCGACGTTCATAAGTCAGATTTACCTCTGGTGTATCGAGGGTGTAGAAATCTTCTAGCTTTTTTTGGAACTTGGTAAGTGCCACCAAGTCGTTTTCATGAACTTCAGTCTGAGAGTTGGTTGCTCTAATGATGCGCGTAGCGACATCTTCGTCGCTAGTAATAACTAGGCGAATAGGTACATATACTGAAGCAATTCGATCTTCCAGCATATCCCTGGACAAGTATAGGCAATGACTAGTTTGGCACCCGTTGACTATCTGAAACCCGGATATTGCCACAGCATCACCAGGCTTCGGCGAGTATGACGATGCAACAACCGTGATGCCGTTATTCAGTACCGGCAACAGATCGCGTTCGTGGGTGGAAAGAGTGCTAAGAATCTGCCGATTGACCGGGTTGTCCTCCCCCTTAAATCCTCGAACGTTATCATAGAAAACACGCTCGTCTAAGGTTCCATCCGTGCCCTGCACCAATTTTAGGAGTTCGGCTACCGAGACAACTCCCAGTATGGCTTGGTCTACGCCAGGCATCTCGGGGAGATTAACTTGCTTCTTGAACTGGATCTCTACCTCGTTCGCATGATTCTTCTTTGACCAAGCCTCATGAAGTTCATCTGCCCCGTAAACGTTAACGAATACTCTTCCGAGGAATCCAAGGTTTGCTATCTGGCTTTGGACGGAGGCGGCTCGATCCTGTACCACGGGATCTTCTATGGAGCTCTTTGAAGCAGTTGTAACAAATGTTAGATATACAGCGGGAGGATGCCGAAGACTGGTAGCGAAATCCTCAAACACAAGCGCAAACGCGCTTGCAAGCTCTTCCAGGCGAGGGTAATTCGAGAATCCGCCCTCATTGCTGAGGAACTTCTTTGCTGTGTCGCCAAAGCCGAGAATATCGACGCTCGATATGGAAGTGGACTGCTTTGCCTGAATGAGATACAGTGAAACGTCAATTTGCGAAGCCTGGCTGCATATCTCCCTAACATCGTCAGTGTCACGTGCTAGTTGGCCATTGATTTCCAGCGCTATTATGTCGATTCCTATACTGCCTGCATCCAATAAGAAGTCAGTCTTCTCCGACTGTGAGATCAGTTCGTCAGGGAGAATTAATGTAGCGCTAAATAATTCAAAAGCGTCAGACTCTTCCAGTGACGAAAGCTCTTCGGTTTCTCGAAACTTTTTAAAAAGACCTTTGATCAGTGGATTCATTAAAATTCCAATGCGGAGATATTTTATTGAGAGTGCGTATTTGTAGCTGATCATATCGCTACGAAACGTGCTTGTCCCGGACTTCGACTAAACAGGCGGGGCCTAGTTTTCTATGCCACCGCGTCGCGCTTCGGGGTTGCGCTCCTGGTGCGCTGGTCGAGGTGGTCTCCACCACTTCAGTGATGCCTGTGACCAGGATTCTGTGGATCACTGGGGCTGTGCTCGATATGCCATGGGTCAGTCATACCGAGACGGGGCCGGAGAGGTTACGTGCCCGCCGGCGCCCATCGGGCGGCGGCTTGATCGTGTAGTGAAAGTCCTCGCCGGATCGGCTCTTGCATGACGGCCGTCAGACCTTCGGCGAGTGGGTGAGGCGATGTGCCCTGGAGCGAATCGGCAGCTCAACGGGGGCTTCGTCGCCGTAGAGGTCGGCGGGGGAGCGGGGTCAGGCGGCCAGGGAGAACTTCCCGCATGAAGTGAATCGCTTGTTGTAGTGATTCTGCATGGATGCGAACTTCGTCCAGCCATTGATCTCGGCGGTGTCGAAGGGAGGAGGACCCACCGCACCACCGCCGGGGCATCGGTCGGCCGTCCGCTCCTCAGCCGGCGCTCACCATCCCGTCCGGGACGTGACCATGACGAGGTCGTTCACCGCAGGACCACCGCTGGGCGCCACCTGCCCCGTTCTCCGCCGAGCGGTCAATCAAGATCAATAATGAATGCGCGGATCTCGGGCGTTGGGATAGCGTGCGGCGGTGAGCTTCCGACTGGCGGCGTACGCCGTGTGCATCGAGGACGGACGGGTGCTGCTCGCCCATTGGGCAGGTCCGAAACGCGAGCGGCACTGGACGCTTCCGGGTGGGAAGGTCGAGCACGGGGAGGACCCATTCGACGCGGTCATCCGGGAGGTCGCTGAGGAGACCGGTTGTGACGGAGTGGTCGAACGCCTGCTGGGTGTGGATTCGAGAGTGATCCCCGCGGCCGACCGCTTGCCCGGCCTGCCCGAGCACCAGAACGTCGGCATTTTCTACCGGGTCGGCATCACCGGTGGCCGACTCCGGCCTGAGCCGAACGGCGAGACCGTCGAGTCGGTCTGGACCCCGATTTCCGACGTTACGCGCCTTCGCCGGTCATCACTGGTCGATGTCGGCCTCGCCCTGGCACAGGCCCTTCCGGCAACCGGCCATGTCGACCCCGTCCCGGTCGGTGGTTTGATCCAGCACTGAACGTTTTCGTCCAGGGCGGTGATCATCTTCGACGGCTTGCAGGACGGCGACCGCCTGGGCCATCCCCGTCGCGTGGCGAGGACAGCAGAGCAGGCGGGTCAGGGTGGCTGATCTTCTGGGCACAGGCGCAACGTGGCGGATGGGCATGCTGAACTCCAACGCGGTCGAGGCAGTCTTTTTCGTCCTGAAGTGACAGCTCATAGCGGGGTGGACGAAGGAGGGACGGCGGACGAACAAGGCCCGATCAAATCGTTCGCCTCGGCCGCCGGGCGATGGATAGCGTGTCCGCTGTGAGGGACGAGGTCTACCGCTACAACGAGGAACGCTGGGAAGCCCTTGCGGAGGCGGACGCTTTGTTCACCCGTCCCAGGCTCGACCTGGACGCGGAGGAGGCTCAGGCTTATCTCGGCCTGGGCAGGCTGGGCATCCCCCGCGACCTGGCGGGCCGAAAGGTGCTCTGCCTGGCAGGAGGAGGCGGGCAGCAGTCCGCGGCCTTCGCCCTGCTCGGAGCTGACGTGACGGTTCTCGACATCTCCTCCGGGCAGTTGGAGCGGGACCGCTTGGCCGCTGAGCACTACGGCGTCGGCATCCGCACGATCCAGGGAGACATGCGGGACCTGTCCGCCCTCTACGACTCCACATTCGATCTGGTCTGGCATCCGTACTCGCTGACCTTCGTCCCGGACTGCCGGATCGTTTTCCGCCAGGTCGCGAGGGTCGTCGGAAAAGGCGGCCACTACTACCTGATGTGCGCCAACCCGTTCTTCGCCGGGCTCACCCACGACTCCTGGAACGGGGAGGGCTACACGCTGAGGCAGCCCTACATCGACGAGGCCGAGACCAGCTATCCCGACCAGGACTGGGTCTACGGCGGGAAGCCGGCCGGTGACCGCATCCGCCAACCCAGGGAGTACACGCAGACACTGAGCCGGATCGTCAACGGCCTGATCCAGGAAGGCTTCATGCCGACGCACCTGTCCGAGGTCCGAAGCGACGACCCGGGTGCGGAACCGGGCAGTTGGCCGCACTTCACGGGGGTGGCCCCGCCGTGGCTGGAATTCGTCTGGCGGTACCGGCCCGGCGGCACGTCCCCGGAAGGTGAGGGCGTCCAGGGGCACCGGTGACCGCGAACCACTCGAACGGAGATCGCGCGGCCACGCCACCGCTACCCTGCGATGAGGAACAGCGCGAGACAGGCCGTGACCATGATCTGAACGGGCGCCGAGATCGGGAAGGCTCCCGGCATTGACACCCCCCACCGACGCCGAAGCCGGTGGCGACTTCGGTGAGTGTCTCGCCTTTGCGCAGGCGGACGAGCACGAGTGTGGCCTGCCGGCCGGGGTTGAGACGCCGCCACGGCGAGCCGATCGCCTGGGATGTTGAGCGGACACCAGGTTTCACCTGCGACTTTCCGGGGGGTTAGGGTGTATTTGTCCGAGTTTGGTTCGGGGCTGGTGCACGGGGACCAGGGTGTTCGCGGCCAGCTATAGGTGACCTTCGGCAGTCCGCGGAGTTTCGACGCGATCACGGTCACGGCGAATGACGGTGGAAGCCGATCGGCTGGTGCCGTCCAAGAGCGGTACGCCGGTGCTGAACGTGGCGGTCGATGCGGTCCGGTCGCTGGACGGGGCGGGCGGCATTCGGCGGAACGCTCGACTTTTCCGCCGTGTACACGGCGGCTTGCCAGACAGTACAGAGGCGCGGTCATTTCACCGAACCCGCGCAACCGTTCCCAATGATCAGAGTGTCGCCTTCGGCTGGGGGGTCGGTGAAGAATCGAGAGCCCTGGGTCAGTGCTTTCCGCCGGGACATCCGTTCCTCGGTGCGGGGGCGCGCGACCGTGCTGACGGTCGTGGTCTCGGCGGTGATCCTTGCGCTCGCGCTCTTCGGGGCCGGCGTCGTGCTCCGGGGCTGGTTCAGTGATCAGAACGAGGACCTGACCGAGCGGACGGTCGAGGCGACGGTCCATGCCATCGACCGGGGCGAGCGGCGGAATCCGATCCCTGTCGGCACAGACGAGGCGTCGATGATCCAGGTCGTGGGGCTGGACGGACGGGTTCTGGCAGCGAGCGAGGAACTCCAGGCCAGACCGGCGCTGGTGGTTCCCGGCGGGAACACGTTGATCAACCGGAAGGTGTGCTCCAACCCTGGCGTTCGGTGCATGTGGGTGTACGGGGTACGCATCAGGGATTCGGTGTACGGGCAGGATGCGATGGTCCTGGCGGCTTCTCCTCTGCCGCTGCTGACCACGGGATGGGTTCTGTCGCTGATCCTGGCGGGCCTGTGGGCGGCGGTGCTGACGCTGATCGGCTGGTGGACCTGGCGGACCATCGGGCTGGCGTTGGAACCGGTCGACCGTATCCGGAAGGAGGTGGTGGAGATCGGGAAGGGCGACCTGAGCCGGCGGGTTCCGGTTCCGCCGACCGGAGGGCACATTCAGCGGTTGGCCGAGGCGGTCAACGAAACGCTCGCGCAGCGGGAGGAGGCCAACACCCGGGAGCGCAGGTTCGTCTCTGACGCTTCGCACGACCTGCGGAACCCGATCGCCGGGATACAGGCGCGGCTGGAGGTCGCGCTGGAGGAGCCCGAGGACTACCAGTGGCGGCCGATGCTGCGGGAGGCATTGAACGATCTTCAGAGGCTCAGCGCCATCGTGCACGACCTGCTGGAGTTGTCCCGGCTGGATTCACGGGCACCGATGCCCATGAAGCAGATCGACCTCGCGGAACTGGCCCGGCGGGAGATCGCCCGTCGCATGCCGGGCGTGGCCATCGTGCCCAGGCTGGAATCGGGTGTGATCGTCCAGGCCAACCCCGTCCGGCTGAGTCGCGTGCTGAACAACCTGCTGAACAACGCGGAGCGCCACGCCGGCACACGTATCGATGTCCTCGTGGCGAGGGAGGACGGACAGGCGAGGCTGGAGGTGCTGGACGATGGTTCGGGGATCCCCTTGGATGCCCGGGAACGGGTCTTTGAGCGCTTCTCCAGGCTTGCGGAGTCGAAGAAGAGGGATCCGCAGGGCACCGGGCTGGGCTTGCCCATCGCCCGGGAGATCGCCGAGATCTACGGCGGTTCACTGACGATCCAGGACAGCCGCAAAGGTGCCCGGTTCGTACTGCGCCTGCCCCTGTACCGCGAACCGTCCGGTGACGAAGCACAGTGACGGCACCCGTCGGGCCGGCGGCCGCCGTCACCTCAACCCTGGCGTCCCGGTGGCAAGACCTGATGAGAGGCCGCGACGCCCGATCCGCCGGACGTTAGAGTATGGCGCATGACGCCGCTTCGGCTCGTGACCGGCCGCGGGTAAGACCAGCATGACCGCCATCGCCCGGTTGCCGTCCGCGGGCCGGGCCCTGGCCGGGGTCGCCGGAGGCGTCGCGGTGGCCGCCCTGCTCGGGTTCCGGCTGGCCGGCCACGACGAGTTCGTCACCGACCCGGTCGGCGTACTCGCGCTGGCGGCGGGAGCGACCGGCGCGGCCGTTGCCGCCACTCGGCTCGCCAGGGTGGGCAACCGGCGGGCCGGCACGCTCGCGACCTGGCTCTGCGCCGCCCTGCTCGCCTATCTCGTCCTGGCGGCCTGGGCGGTGTGGGCGGTCACGGCCGGGCACCCGACCGCCGCACTCGCGGTCGCCGCCTGGAATTCGGCGTGGATCCCGCCGCTCGCCCTCATGCAGCTCACCGCGTCCGCGGCCATCCGGACCGGCGCGAGGGCGCCCTGGACGCACCCGGTCCTGGCCACGGTGATCGGCACGGTCACGCTCGCCAACGCGCTGCTGACGACGGCGAGCGAACCGTTCACCGGCCTGCCGACCATCGCGCCGGAGTCCTGGCGGACGGTGATCGAGCCGGTCGGCGCCTTCGCCACGCTGCTCGGTGTCCTGGCCCTCCTGCTCGTCCCGGTGACGCTGTGGCGTGCCGCGCTCGGATCGGAGGGATCCGCCCGCGCGCGGATCGGGATCGCCGCGGCCGGGGCCACCGCCGCACCGCTCACCGTCTGCTTCTGCCTCCTGCTTGCCATCGCCCGCGACCCCGGCGCCGTCGAGCCGTCGCTGGGCTCGGTCGCGTTCCTCGTCGCTCTCGCCGGAGCCTCGGCGTTCAGCACCGCCTGCGCGCTGATCGCCGCGCGCGGCGGCGTCGAGCGTCGCCAGGTGGCGATCGTCGTGCGCGGCACCGGGCTCGCCGGCGCGGCCCTGGCCGTGATCGGGACCGGAACCATCATCGCGGCCCCCGGTCTCCGGCTCGGCGCGACCTCGGTCGCGTTCCTCGTCGCGGCCGTGACGGCCGTCGTCGGCGGCGGCGCCTGGACCGGAACCGGACGGCTCACCCGGATCCTGACTCCGCAGGTCCCGCAGGCTTCGCAGGTCCCGCAGGCCCCGAACGACAAGGGCCTCGCGGCGCCGACCGGAGGGGTACCGGTCACCGGCCTGACCCCACGCGAGGCCGAGGTGCTCGCCGTCCTCGCCGAGGGCGCGAGCAACGCCGGGATCGCGGCCCAGCTCGTGGTGTCCGAGCGTACGGTCGACGCCCACCTTCGCGCGATCTTCGTCAAGCTCGGTCTCACGCCCGACGCCGAGACGAATCGTCGCGTGCGGGCCACGAGGATCTGGCTGGATCACGCCGCCGCGAACCGGGACCACAGAGGCTGAGCAAGGTCGGCTGATCTGGTCTTTCCCGAAGATAGGTGCTGAGGCCGATGCCCGCGTGACGCCCCCGCGGTGACGGTGGGGAACAGCGCGGGCCGCGCTGACACCGATCGAAGGAGGCATACGACCGTGACCGCATCCGAACCCCCCGGCACCGTGTTCCCCCCGGCCGCCGCAGCCGCCGAGCCGGTCCCCGCCCGCTCGGCCCAGCGGCGCGTCGCCCTCGTCGGGCTCTTCGTCCTGCTGCTGGTTTCGCTGGCCGGACGGACCGGGTTCGCGTTCTGGGAGCCGCCGTTCGACGGCACGATCCGGTACGACGACGTACGCGCGCTGGGCGACGCGTACTGGCCGATGAACCTGTACCTCGGCGGTCCCGGGTATGCGGTCTCCTGGGTCGCCTGCGCGGGTTTCATCGTGCTGCTCGCCCGGGGCAGAGCCGGCGTGCTCAACCTGGTCGGCGCCCTGCTGGCCGGGATCGGCGGGATCCTCTTCGCCCTCACGATCACCGCCGAGGCGCTGCCGTTCGCGTACGCGGCCGACCCCGCGTTACTGCCGGAGGCGGAGGGCCGGCGGCTCTTCGACGTCCTGAACGCACATCTCGACCGACTCCTGCCGTCGATCATCGGCGCCCAGGTCGCCATCGCGCTCGGTGTGCTGTTCGCGCTCATCGGGACGCTGATCTCGAAGACGATGCCGCGCCGACTGTCGATCACGGGCATCGCATACGTCGTCGTGTTCGTCGGGCTGCCGACCGAGTCGCTCGGCGCCGTGGTCGTCGCCGCCGGGTACCTGCTCCAGGTCGCGCTCATCGCCGCGATCGGCTGGTTCGGGCTTCGCGCCGGACTCGGAAGGCATTGACGGGGTAGGGACCGGTGGGGAGGGCCGGATCGCAGACCCTGCCCCGGTCATGCCTGCGGGTGCCGACACCGTCGGCCGTGGCGGTTGCGGCTACGAGGGCCGCCTGGGCAGCGGGCGCCTACGCCTACGGGCGACCTGATCGTCACCCATGGCGAGGCCGAGAGCGGGCCGGCAGCCGATAACGCCCCAGCCGTAATCGGCTCGGGGCGTTCGGACCATTCAAGGAATGTGGTCAGGGGCAGGGTCGAACTGTCGGCTATGGCGGCATCGTCATCCGTCCCTTCCGCCATGAGTTCGGCGACGTGGTGTTCGGCCTCGTCATCGAGACCTTCGAGGGCCGACAACACGCCGAGCTCCACCCGAACAGACTTGGCCTCTACGAACCATGGGACGGCTCTTATGATGCCTGAGCACCTGATCCGTAGGGAAGGGTGGGTGCCTCGTCGGCCGCTCCTCGTCCTGCGCTTGGTCGCCTACCAGCAGGTTGGTCCGATCGTGCTTCCGCTTTGGTGGACTCTTGAACAATTAATGATCGAGCTGTTGCCGTCGCCAATCAACTGAAAGGCCGTATTCGTGACGATTTCGGACTTTCGGAATCGGGGCCGGCCAGGCCGCGGCGATGGGTGCCGCGGTCTCACCGTTCAAGGAGCAACGCATGCGGCATGCCCTGCCCAAGCGACGTCTCGCGACCACCACCTACGAGCCGACGTCGACATCGGTCAGTGCGTTCCATATTTCCTGCTCAGCGTGTCCGCGGGGTCGAGCAGACCGTCGCCCGCCGCTACGAACTGCTCGGGCAGCGAGACCTTGAGCAGGAAACCGCTCACGCCGGGCCGAAGCAGCCTATTCTGCAACCCTAAAATCCTCGATCGGGTCGAGAACGGTGATCGTCACCTGTACGTGCAAAGGGCTGTCCCAATCGACGTGCAGATAAAACTCGACGCCGCCGGTACCACCTTCCGGATCATGAGGGCCAATATTGGTCACATAGACGTTCGCCGCGCCAAGATTTGGCCGGCCTGTCTCATCGAAAGGATCCCGTCCGGCGGACCACTCCGCCGCGGTGATAATAACTGCCGACCGCTTTGTAATTGCATCCCAGTTCCAATTCTTTCGTAACCTACCCTGCTGGTTGCGGTATATGATTCGAATCGATCGCGACACGGCATGCTCCTTTTTCCCTGCTCATCTCATTGGACGATGCCAGCATTCGGATCGATCGGAATCGTCGAAGTGCGGCGCTTCTAGTTTGTTGCGGCCGGTGCTCGGCTACCGTATGTATCTGACGGCCTCGGTCGGGCTGATCCAGATATGTTTGACTGATCGAAGAGGAACCAACTGCTCTCCAAGGGCGCGGGTCTCCAATTGGTACTTGATGCTGTAGGTGAGGCTCTGGTTCCAGGCCTTATCGAGTGGGAGGCTATTGATGGGTGTGTAGGGGCCGTGAAGTTTCAGCTCCTGCTGGAAAGCGCCTCTGTATTTGGAGAAATCCACTCCGCGCTCCGCCGCTCCGGCCGCCGCATGACCCGCCTTACCTGCGAGATCGAGTCGGCCCGTGCTCGCCATTTGCTCTCGGAAGGCTTCGATCGCCAGGAGATCCCCGCTCGTGAACTCTCTGTTCAGCTTCGAGGCGACCACGCCGACGCTTTCGCCCCGCGCCGTGTATCCGAGCGCGGCCACGTCCTTGACCAGAAGGGTGGAGGCGGCTTTTTCGGCCTTCGTTCCCACACCCGGCAGCAGGGTCGAGTAGAGCTTGGAAGGATCGCCGCGGAAGGCTGTCATTCCTTCCGCGATGCCGCCGGCGAGGGCAAACCGATGGGATACGTCGACGTCCCCGCCGCTCAGGACGAGTCCGGTGGTTCCGAATACCAGCGAGGCGGGCGACGATGTCAGCGCAAGGACATAGCCGATCTGACCGCTCATACGGACCGTTTCGGTACTGTCCGCGCCACTTATGGCCAGTGCCAAACCCGAGGAAGCCTCGCCAGCGCCCGCGGCGAATCCTGTCGCGCCAATCAGCGGGAAGGCGAGGCCGCCGGAGCCGTAGATGATGAAGCCCGAGGCCGTCATCGTGACGCCGCCCCAGACCACGTGCCCCAGGCCGGTGAGAACAGCGGAGTGCCGAATTTCGAGCGGATGGTCGCGCAGCTGGCTGACGATGAATCCGAGCTTGTATTCGTCGCTGCGCGCCGCCTGCGCGGCGGTCGAGGCCACCTTCTGCATGTCGACTTCGGTATCGCCGATGATCTTCGCCCTGCCCTCCATGAAGGCCTGGATCGCGACATAGCTTTCGTCCATGTCGGCCTGGATCGAGGTTGCAAGGCTGGATTGATTGGCATCGCTCTTCACCTCCGGCAGGCATGACGTCCGGCTGGAATCGCAAGCCGCCACATCGTTGTCGGCCAGCAGATCAGGGGACGACAGCAGGTTGGTCTGCCGAAGAGCCGCGAATGGCGTCGTCACGTTTCTCGCACGAGCCGGCCATTCATCGACGAAAGGATCAGAGGCTGGGAAACCCGTGAAGGGATCGAGATCGTCTATGCCAAGGGGCAGGCCGGAAAAGGCGTCGACCTCTTCGCCGACGAAAGCGAGAAGAACCCGTCCACCCATGCCGCCGTACGGCTCGATTCCCCAGGACCGGTCGCTCTGGCCGCCCCGCATCTGCGGCCTTCCACGTGTTTCCCACGGTGGCGTCGTCAGGGCATCGATCGGCGTTGCCGAGAGATCCTGGTCATTTTCTGGCACCTTGGAGCCAACGGGGCCGGTGTTATCGCCGCCGAAGCCTGCGTTTCCGGTATAGTCTCCGTCTGCACCGAAACTCTGATGGTTCAGATAGGCGAGAATGGCGCCGATGTCGCCCCCGCCAAGGTCTCCTGTTCCGGTACCACCGTCACCGCCGCCCCCGCTGCCATCGCTCTCACCAGGCATAAGACCTTCCTCGTGTCGAAAGCTTCTCTACGGGCGGTGCCAGGAAACCCCGGGTCATACCACATTACGCTATGGAAATGTCCGTGTATTCCGGGTCGAACACGTAGCCAAGCGGAAGAACGTGCAGTCCGCCAGCGTCAACGTTATCAACCCTAATGATGACTTCCCACCGCGTGCCGCTGTCCTGTCCCCGCACAGAAACGACGGTCCCGTCCAGGGATGTTGTCGGATTCCCAGCGCCCGCCAACATCGTTGTCAAGGTCGCGGTCGCTCCAATCGGGATAGGACCGACGTGTACAAGGTTCGCCAACAGATGGACGAGGCTGTTGTCTTCGACTCGGATCACGGGTTCACCGGCGTTCACCGCCTCGCCCGGACCCTTGTAGACACCGGTTACAACGCCCTCGATGGGCGAGATGAGAAACGACCGCAACAGCGCGATTTGAAGTTGGTAGACATCATTGTCTACCGATTCGAGTTCGTTTGCAAAGATTTTTTCCAAATAGGGTATGTTCTGCGAGAACATATATGCTTCGAATTGCTGATTTGTCAGGCTGATTTGCGCACGGAGAGCGCGCGCGTGCGCTTCTATGTAAGGGGTTCGGTATTCGTAGTCGACATGTGTCGTTGACTGCATTCCAGATGTATTGCTGTAGTTATTTGATTCTTCGTAGTTGACCCCCGTTGTCACCGCGGTGTCGGTCGTGCTGGGCGCGGTGAAGCGAGTTGACTTATATCCGTTCCATATGTGGTCCGGGTGTCCCTCCCACGGGAGTGGGAGGACGTGGGGAAGCCTTGTTCCACGGCCGACCCTTACGCCCACGCTTTCCTGGTGAAATTTGCTGGCGCGGTTCGAGCCGCCTCTACCTTTGGTTGCCGACTCGGCGCTGCTGGTCGTCGATTTCACAACGCCTGTTCGATCGTCCGTCCTATAAGCCTCGTCCAGTTCCACCAGTTGTTGGTTCGCGAGGTCGCTTAACCGATCGAGCAGATTGGGATTCGATGCCGGCGACCCTTTGTCGTAAGACCCCCTGATTGTTGAAATCACGGAGTCGGCATTCGCATGCTTCGAGAAGTAGATATTTTGTCGAGAATTGACGGCACTATCCAGGGAAGCCTTCCTGTCTTCGTTCCGAAGCGATGCCACCGAGAACGGCTGAACGATACTTAGAACGCCGTTTGTATCGCCTGCGAGGCGAGAAGGGTCCCCGATGGTCGTTCCCGAAGCCTTCACCAAGTCGGTAAGCCTGTCGTACGGAACAGCTTTAACGGTGTCACCCAAATAGACGTCGCAAGTGTTCAGAATGCCGCCGATTTCGAAGCATAGGTAAGACCCGTGCACCGGCCGCGCGATCATGGAAATAATGTTTGCAATGCCCATTGAGACGTTCCTCTCGCGCGAATTCTCAGTGAACCAAACAGTGCACGATTGAATCAAGGGCGCAGTCGGCGTAGACACCCGAAATGTCGTTCACCGAAAGCGACAGGTATTCACCTGGCTGAAGCGTTCCCAGGACCGTCTTGGCTCCGGCCGCGACCTGCGTTCCGATCGTGATCGGCTCTCCCGCGCGATCGTTCGCGACGTGGAGGATTAACGGCTTTTCGAATGTTAGATTTTGGGTGATCCCGGCTGAGCCCCAGAGGTATCTGAGTCCACGCACTTTGACCGAGTAGGCCGGTGAATCCCAAAAGCCTCCGGGCTCTTCGAGTTTCATCGCATCCATCGCAAAGCACTCCGACAGGCGAAGACGGGATCGAGGGGGATGGTGGAGCATACGGATGCCGGTGAATGCCGTCGACCCACTGCATATCTGCTTAGAGGACCACGGTCCGCTCTTCGGCGGAACCCGGTCGGATCCGGGCTGTTTCGCTGCTGTTCCATCTTATTGACCTTTCGGCGAAGGTGGGCACGGCAAGGTCGCCGAGACGAGTTCAGACGTTTCGCTACCCCACACTGCGTCCTGCCGCGGCGTTAGTCGCACGGTGAGGCGCTGCCTGTCCCGGTTGGTGGATCCCGGTTCTTCCTTCGCCTCCTGCTGCGCCGGCGCAAGCACCCAAAACTCCGGCTCCTCGGATCGCGCGAGCGAATAAACAATATCGACCTCGAGTGTGGCCGCATCCATGTCAAACTTGAGATCGTCCCCGTCGGCTTCAGTGCCGACGCTGCTCAGCTCGGTGCGTAATCCCGCTAAATACTCTGCCAGGCGGATCCGCCCATCAGGCCATCCAGACATTACGGTCCTCCGATTTCCTTAGCCGCTAGCCGCCGAAGCGCCGGATGACGAGCCGGTGAGCGCAACATGAGATGCGCACTCATACTCCAACCGAGGGGGAACCCGCCAGTCCAGCTAATATGAAATAACCCTTCCTGTCCATCGAACATAGGGGTCAATTCCTTTCCTGGTCGTCCCGTGTGCCACCGTCCCACCGCGGAGCGGCAGCGGGCCGGAGATGGAGGCGCATGCCCGGCCTCGCGTGTACGTCAACCTGGTCGCCGTTCCTCGGTCATCCGATGTTCGACAGCAGGCGGCCGGCGACCTCCTCGCTGCCGCCCCGGGCGGGGTGGTCGGCTTCCTTCCACACCAGACCGTTTCCGCGGCCGTCCGGCCCGGCTGAGGAACGCCGAGTGATGGATGACACGGGACCCGTGAAAAGAGGTCCAAGGTCCCTGCCCGGCTGATCCGGCGGCCGGGCAATGTGGGATGCGTCCGGGGTGTCGCCTCGGATCCCCGCCCGGAACACATTCGAGGACTGCAGAGGATCGCAAGCGCATGTGCGAGTACTGCGGCTGCCAGGCCGTGACCACGATCGGCGAACTGACCCGCGAGCACGATCTGGTGGTCGACCTGATCGGAGATGTGCGCAGCGCGCACACCGCAGGCGACACCGACGCCATGACCGTGATCGCCAGAAGGATCGCCGAGGTGCTCGGCCCGCACACCGCGGTCGAGGAGCACGGCCTGTTCCCCGCCATGGCGGAGGAGTTTCCCGAGCAGATCGCCGCGCTGGAAACGGAGCATCGGCGCATCGAAGCCGTCCTCGGCGAGGCCGTGGACGGCACGCCGGCCGACCCCGGCTGGCCGCTCAGGCTGCTCGACGCCCTGAACCTGCTGCGCGCCCACATCCTCAAGGAGCAGGACGGGGTCTTCCCGGCGGCGCTGGCCGGCCTGAGCACCGAGGACTGGGAGGCCATCGAGGCGGTCCGGGCCCGGGTCGGCACGCTGCTGCAGACCGCCGACGGTCAGCCGACCCCGGCCCGCGCCTGAGATCGTCACCGGCTCCGCGAGCGGTTCGCCGCGGCGGAGGGTCGAACGGCGGAACCCGCTCGACAAGCGTGGAAGCGTCGCGCGCGTAAGCTTGGCCGCGTGGGTGCTTCCTTCGAGGTGCATGTGACGGCCGGCACGCGTGAAGAGGCGGAGAGGATCTGCACCGCCGCGGTGAACGACCGCGTCGCGGCGTGCGCACAGATCATCGGGCCGATCAGTTCCCTCTACCGGTGGGAAGGAAAAGTAGAGAAGAGCGAAGAGTTCCTGGTTCTGCTGAAGACCGGCGAGCATCGTCTGGACGAACTCGTCTCCCTGGTGAAGGACACGCATTCCTACGAGACACCGGAGATCGTCGCGGTCCCCATCGAAGGTGGACTGCCGGACTACCTGAACTGGATCGCAGCGGAGACGGCGGAGCAACCCTTCCGCCCAGCGAGTTGACGGGCGAATTCGGCCGATCTGCAGGTGCGCCACACAGGTGATCTATAACCTGGAGTGCTGACCTGTCAGGTAGGGAGGTCTTCATGGCCATGCGCCTGTTGAAAGCGACCGCTCTTGTAGTCACGGCGACCCTGGCCTGCGCATGCGGACCGAAGGATCAGCCGGTGCGCGGCACCCCGCCGGTCGCCGCTTCCAGCGCTACCCCCTCGGCGCCGCCCTCCACCGCCGCTTCCAGCGCCACACCTTCGGCGCCGTCCTCCACCCCGGTCGCGGCAGCGGGAAGCCATGTGAGCGAGGGCATGGTCGGTTTCTACAGCGCCAACCCGTTCAGAATCGAGGTGAAGGCCATCGAGCGGCACGCCAAGCTGACCGTGCTACGCATGGAGATCATGACCACGGCGACCGTCAACACCTCCGGCGACTTCGGCTATGGCAATCTGACGACCTCCTTCGACAGGTTCAGGCTGTTCGACCCGGTCGGCAGGAAGGTGTACTTCACCCTGCGCGAGAACAACAGCGACGGCCACGCCTTCGGTACCAGGAACCACCAGGTCGGTGCCGACTATCCCGATGACTTCGTGCCGGGCGTGCGCTACCCGGTCGAGGTCTACTTCCCGCCGCTTCCCGCCACCGCCGAGTCGATGTCGATCGCGCCCGATCTGCCGATGGGCCCGATGACCGGCATCCCGGTCACCGACGGCGCCGCTGAGCCGACCGCCCGTGAGCGGGGTTCCTCGGACATGCCGAAGGCCGGCGACACGTTCCAGTGGCCTGTCGTCGTGCCGAACGGGGAGATCTGGTCAGGCGTCGCCGACGTGAACGAACTGGTGGAGACACCGGTGAGGAGCACCACGCAGGCGGGCGACAAGGAGACGATCGGCCTGCGCACCGACGTGCTGTTCGCCTTCGACAAAGCGCGTCTG
Organism: Streptosporangium sandarakinum; assembly: GCF_050942225.1. NCBI lineage: Bacteria > Bacillati > Actinomycetota > Actinomycetes > Streptosporangiales > Streptosporangiaceae > Streptosporangium > Streptosporangium sandarakinum. The sequence goes on along the minus strand of NZ_CP192034.1, from coordinate 5,445,879 downwards.
AGCGCGAAGGCGGCAGCCGTGCTCGATGACGTGGTCGAGGAGACCAGACGACGGGCCGACCCCGCCAAACCGCCCATCACGATCACCGGTCACACCGACGACAAGGGCGACGACGGTTACAACCAGACGCTGTCGGTCAAGCGGGCCAAGGCGGTGCAGGAGTATCTGGCCGCCAGACTCGGCACCGGCTACCAGTACAGACCGGAAGGCAAGGGCGAGAGCGAGCCGATCGCCAGGAACGAGAAGCAGGACGGCAGCGACAATCCCGCGGGGCGGGCCAGAAACCGCCGCGTGGAGATCTCCTACTCCATCAAGCAGCAGGGCCCGGACGTGACCACCACCACGAGCCCCTCCGCCGACCAGGTACGCGGCTCCACCGTGGCACCGGCCCCCTTCCGTGCCGATCCAGGAGCGCGGGTGGCCGGTTTCACCTGGTCGATCCACAACCAGGTGGACCAGCTCAAGGTGGACGTGCTGCCGCTCTATCGTGACGGCGCCTACGTGGTGGCCTCCTTCGACATCACCAAGGCCAACGACGGTCTGTTCGTCCCGTTCCCGATCCCCTTCTCCGGGTGGGACGACCAGTTCTCCGCCGGCTCTGATTTCGGCGCGTTCATCCTCGTCGATCCGGCCACCAAGGCGCGCTACCACCCGCTCAAGATGTACACGGAGTTCGTCGAGAACTACGTGCCCGCCCTGGACGCGGGTGAGACCAGCAGGGCCTACGTCTACTATCCCGCCCCGCCTGACGACCGTACGAGCATCACCATGGAGGTGGCCAACGGAGGCGTCTACCCGAGGATCCCCATCGAACGCTGACCGGTCGGCGGCTCCCCGCAGGCCGGTGCACCGCCGGCGGCGCCGGGCCCCGGCTCCTCGACGAGGGCGGCCCGTGTCGGAGAGCACCTGGTCGCCATGCATCCGTACGACCCGGTCGACTTACCGGCGCCGCCTGGCTCGTCCCGGTGCTGCGGTCACAGCAGCACACCGCCGGGCCGTCGATCATTCGACATGCGCGGCGATGGTCCGTGCGCACTCCATCGCCTCCGCGTGCGTGGTGTCCACCTCCAGGTCGTAGGTCACGCCCTGGTGGACCACTTCCGCCTGGGACGCGGCCATCCCGATGGTCCGATCGCCTCGTGCGACCTCACGGCCCGCGGCCACCGCGGCGTCACACCGGACGCCGACCCACAGCACCCGCAGCTCACCCAGGGCTTTCCGCCATCGCTGCTGTGAGTACGCCCCGCCGAGGAAGACCTCGTCGACGATGACCCGGGCGCCCGCACGGGCCATCGCGGCGACCCCCGCGATCCAGGCCGCTTCCAGCGTCCGGAACTCCGGGCCGACGATCACCTCTCCGTCCGGAGCGAACTCGATCCCGCCATCCGACGCCTGCATGGACGCCGGCATCGCCTCGACCAGCGTGTCCGTCCCGACGGCCAGCCACGGATCGGGCAGGACCGCCTGCAGACACCGAATGATCCCGGACTTTCCCGAGCTGGAGCCGCCGTTGACAACGATCACCTGAGTCATCACCGCGCCACAGTAGAGGCACCGGGGCAACGCTCGAAACGGATTTCCGCGAGCCCGGCGCCCCCTGCCACAACCCGGCGAACCTTCCCGGCCGGGGCACCGGTCGTACTGACCCGTGAGGTCGGGCACGCGGGAGACCGCCGGGGCAGAGGGCGACAAGGGTGGTCGTCGCCCGGCCGTCATTCCGGAAGCAGGGCGGGGCCGGCTGCGCCTCCGCCCGGGGAAAATTTGACCTCAACCGCGGTCGAGGTCGCACGATGGCAGCCGGGGCCCTGCCCCCGTATCCGACCTTGAGGAATGTGTCCGTGAACACGGATCCCGGTTTTTGCTCGATCCTCGACCACACCGTCGACGGCTTCGACACGCGGCGTAAGGCGAACCCCGCTCCACCAGCCATGATCATTAGGTAGGACGTTCATGAAGCTTGAGATATATGCCGATGTGCTGTGCCCCTGGTGCTACATCGGCAAAAGACGGCTGACGGCCGCATTGGCCCGGCACGCCGACCGCGACCGCGTCGAGATCATCTGGCGCGGCTACGAACTCGCCCCGGACGAAGGCCGGATCCCCGGCCCGACCGCGGCGGAGGCCATGGCCGGCTGGTGGGGCGAGCAGGCGCCCGCCCGCATCGCCCGGATCCGGTCGCTGGGCGCGGCGGAAGGCCTGGAGCTGAACCTGCATCTGACTCGCCCGGTGAACACCTTCGACGCGCACCGGCTGGTCAAGCTGGCCGCCGACCGCGGCCGGGCCGACCAGATGATGGAACTGCTGTTGCACGGCTACCACACCGAGGGGCTGAACGTGGCCGACGCGCAGGTCCTGCAGCGCCTGGGCATCGAGGCCGGGCTGGACGGCGACGAGGTGCGTGCCGTCCTGGCCGGCGACGACTACGCCGAACAGATGCGTGACGACCGGCGCCGCGCGGTCGAGCACGGCGTCACCGGCGTGCCCAGCCTGGTGATCGACGGCCGCCCGCCGGTCTCCGGGGTCCAACCCGTCGCCGATCTGCAGCGGCTGCTGGAGCACGGTCCGACCGGCTCACACGGCGTCCCGGCCAGGTCCGACCGACCCACCTGACAGGGGCCGCATCGCGTTGAACGCGCCCGGACGGACGGCGAACCCGCCGGCGGGTCTTCCCGCGTTCCGTACCGGCCGGCCGTCCGGAACGGAACGTCAGGGGCTCGTGAGGATGACGAGGCGCTGGGTCGCGCGGGTCATCGCGACATAGCGGTCGACCGCTCCCTCGATGCCCTCGCCGAACCTCTCCGGATCGACGAGGACGACCAGGTCGAACTCCAGTCCCTTCGCCAGCTCCGGGGTCAGCGACCGGACGCGGGACGTCGCCTGGAACGTGGGGTCGCCGATGACGCAGGCGATGCCGTCGGCGTGCTCGGCGAGCCAGGCGTCGAGGATCGCGTTCAGCTCCGAGGCGGGTCCGTGGGCGACGGGGACGCCGCCGCTGCGGATGGAGGTCGGCACATTGGCGTCCGGGAGCGCGGCCCGGATGACCGGCTCGGCCTCCGCCATGACCTCCTCCGGCGTCCGGTAGTTGACGGTCAGGGACGCCAGGCTGATCCGGTCGAGCCCGATCCGTTCCAGCCGTTCCCGCCACGACTCGGTGAACCCGTGCCTGGCCTGGGCGCGGTCCCCGACGATGGTGAAGCTCCGGGACGGGCAGCGCAGCAGCAGCATCTGCCACTCCGCGTCGGTGAGCTCCTGGGCCTCGTCCACGACGATGTGCGCGAACGGGCCGGCGAGCAGGTCCGGGTCGGCTCCGGGCAGCGCGGCCTCGTCGACCAGGGCGTCCTGCAGGTCCTGCCCGCGCAGCATCGACATCATCAGCATCTCGGAGTCGTCGGCCTCGATCAGGTCGTCGACGACCCGGTCCATGCGTTCCCGCTGGGCGGCGACGGCGGCGTCGCGCCGGCGCTTACGCCGTGACGTCTCCGGGTCGCCGAGCCGCTGCCGTGCCGCGTCCAGGAGCGGCAGGTCGGACACCGTCCACGCCTGGGCGTCCCCGCGCTGCAACCTGCGGACGTCCTCGGGGCTGAGCCAGGGGGCGCACAGCCGCAGGTAGGCGGGCACCGTCCACAGGTCCCCGACGAGGTCGGCCGCGTCGATCAGCGGCCACGCGCGGTTGAAGACCGTGAGCAGCTCCCTGTCCCGCGTCAGCGCCCTGCGGACGAGGTCGGCCGAGACGTCGTCGTCGTGCCTGTCCACCAGGATCGTGAGCAGCTCCTCCCAGATCACATCGCGCGCCTCGTTGTGCGGGGTGCCGGGGTCCGGCGCGTCGAACGCCTCGGCCCAGTCCTCGGCGCTCAGCCGGACGTCGGCCCAGGGGGTCGTGACCGTCATCCCCTTGGCGGGCGGGTTCTCGTAGAACCGTACGGCCGGCTCGATCGCCTTCACCAGGTCCGCGGACGACTTCAGGCGCGCCACCTCCGGGTCGGTCTCGGCCGCCGCCGACGCTCCCTCGGCGACGAGGTCCCGCAGCGTGCAGGTCTGCACGCCCTCCTCTCCGAGGCTGGGCAGCACGTCGGCGACGTAGGCCAGGTACGGCTGGTGCGGGCCGACGAACAGCACGCCGCCCCGATCGTGACCGAGGCGGGGATCGGAGTAGAGGAGGTAGGCGGAGCGGTGCAGCGCGACGACGGTCTTGCCCGTGCCCGGTCCGCCGTCGACGACGAGGGCGCCACGCGATCCCGCGCGGATGATGGCGTCCTGGTCGGCCTGGATGGTGCCGAGCACGTCCCGCATCCGGGCCGACCGGTTGCCGCCCAGGCTGGCGATGAAGGCGGACTGGTCGTCGAGCGCGGCGTGCCCTTCGAGCCCGTCCGGGGTGAACACCTCCTCCCAGTAGTCGCTGACCCGGCCGCGGGTCCAGCGGTACCTGCGGCGGCTCGCCAGGCCCATCGGGTTGGCGTGGGTGGCTCCGAAGAACGGCTCGGCCGCGGGGGAGCGCCAGTCGAGCAGCAGCCGCCGGCCCGCGTGGTCGGTGAGGCCGAGCCGTCCGACGTACACGGGCTCGGGGTCGTCCGCGCCGACCATGCGCCCGAGGCACAGGTCCAGCCCGAAGCGGCGCAGCATGCGCAGGCGGGCGGACAGCCGGTGGATCTCCAGGTCCCGTTCCAGCGCCTGCCGGCCCCCGCCGCCGGGCGACCTGCGCGCGGCGTCGAGACGGTCGGAAAGATCGGCGATCGTCTGCTCCAGGCTTTCGGCGATGGCCGCGAAGTGCTTCTCGTCGGCGTCGATCAGCGCCGGGTCGGCCTTGGGGGAGAGGTGGCCGGGAAGGTCGAACGCGCTGGTGGCCAGCGGTTTCATGTATCTGCTCCGATCTGGTGGTCGTATGCGGCCGTCACGCGCGGCGGGGTGTCCGGGTACTGGGTTCCGGCCCGGTGATCCGGGCGTGGTTCACGCGGGCACGGGCCGCCTTTCCCGGCCGGCCGCGTCGAGCAGCAGCCTCGCGGCCACCTCCGCCCCGTCGGCGCGGACCTGGGCGGCCACGGCCCTCGCCCGCTCGCCGGTCTCGGGGGCCAGAACGGTCCTGAGCGCGGCCGACAGGGACTCGAAGGTCGGAACCGGGCCGTCGTGCGCCGCGCCGACGCCCAGCTCGGCCACCCGGGCGGCCCAGTACGGCTGGTCCGCCATCTGGGGCACCACCACCTGGGGAGCGCCGGCCCGGGCGGCCGTCGTCGTCGTGCCCGCGCCGCCGTGGTGCACGACGGCGGCCACCCGTCCGAACAACGCCTGGTGGTTGACCTCGCCGACGGCGAAGCAGTCGTCCAGGTCGTCGATCAGGGCCAGGCCGGCCCAGCCGCGCCCGACCAGTACGCGGCGGCCCCGCGCGCGGACCGCCTCGACGGCCACCCGGGTGACGTCCACCGAGACGCCGCGCATGGGCATGCTGCCGAAGCCCACGTACACCGGCGGCGCGCCGGCGTCCAGGAACGCCTCCAGCTCCTCCGGGAGCGGACGTTCGTCGGGCAGGATCCACGCCCCGGTCTGCACCACGTCGAGATCCGGCGTCTCCGGCAACGGGCACAGGACCGGGTCCGCCGCCAGCCACGGACGGTCGGTGAGGGCGTGGTCGCGGACGTTGTCCAGCGGGGGCAGGCCGATCGCCGCCCGATGGGTGTTCTCCGCCTCGCCGTACAGCGCGTTCACCTTCTGGGCGTCCAGCTCCCACAGCACCCGGTTGTCGGTCACGTCCGGCGGGAACGGCCGGCCCGGCCGCGGCGGCGGGGGGAGATGCGGCGACGGCAGCTCGATCGGCTGGAAGCACGCGTACACGTAGTGGATGCCCAGGTTCTCGGCCACCGACCGCGCGCCGGACGGCATCAGGCCGGTCGCCACCAGCGCGTCACACCCCTCGGCCGCCGCGGCGAGCGTGCCGAACCGCGCGGCGACCAGCTCGGGCGCGAGCCTGAACGGGTCCGCCGCCGACGGCCTCTCCCTGGTCACCAGCGCGCGCACCGACGGGCCGAACGGCACCAGCGGCACACCGGCGCCGTCCAGCAGCGTCGCGAACTCCTCGTCCGGCGGCGCGCACATCCGCACCTCCGCGCCGAGCTCCCGCAACCGCACCGCGAGTCCCACCAGCGGTTCGACGTCCCCGCGCGACCCGTACGTCGACAGCAACACACGCATTCCGTGCCCCCCGTTTTCGCAGTTCCCGGCCTTGGCCGGCGGCCAGGCCCCGGCCTCGGCGGACGATTCTGCGCCATGACCCGGGTCTTGTGGCAAGCCCCCAGGTGCGCTATACGTTAGGAGTGGCGGGGAGCAGGTTCTCCCCTTTTCCCCTCGTCGTCCCCTCATCCTCCGCGCTGGACGGACGACCTCCCCATGGCTCGTGAACCGGCCGCGTACGGCGACGCCCCGGCCCGGACCGGCGATTCCGGTGGACGGCCCCTCGTCCGCGGCGGTGGGGCATCATGAGCAGATCATCGGGAACAGCGCCTATCACCTCTCATGGGGCCGTATGGGGATCGAGGGATCGTTCTGGCGCGCCATCGCGGTCTACCGCGTCGCGTCCCTGGGCTACGCCGCGCTTGTGCTGGCGAGCGCCGGAGGCTACCGGCATCCCGTCGCGGGCTGGTCGGTCATCGGCCTGATGGCCGTCTGGACCGCCGTCACCACCGTCGCGTACTCGACCGCGAGGAGCCGTCCCCTGCTGGTGGCGGACGTCGTCGTCACCCTCGGCTGCATGCTGGCCTCGCCGTACGTGCAGGAGACCGGCGCCGGACCGGCGGGCGTGCTGCCGATCACGGCGACCTGGGTCGCCGGGCCCGTACTCGCCTGGGCCGTGTACGGCGGGCGGCGGGCCGGCGCACTCGCGGCGGTCGTGCTGGCGCTGGGCGACCTGTGGCTGCGCGGCCTGGGCGCGGCCGACGTCTCCGTCCCCGTCAACGGAGCCGTGCTGCTGGTACTCGCCGGGACCGTCCTCGGTCATGTGACCCGGCTCACTCGGCAGGCGGAGGAGCGGCTGCAACGGGCCGTCGAGATGGAGGCCGCGGGCCGGGAGCGCGAGCGGCTCGCCCGCGGCATCCACGACTCCGTCCTCCAGGTCCTGGCGCTGGTGCAACGCCGCGGGCTGGAGATCGGCGGGGAGGCGGCCGAGCTGGGACGGCTGGCCGGGGAGCAGGAGGCGGCACTGCGCGAGATGGTCCGCGGCGGCCCGGACACGACCGGGCGGGACGGTTCGGGCCTCGTGGACGTGGGGGCGGGTCTGCGCCGGTACACCACGAGGACGGTCACCGTGTCGGCGCCCGCGACCCCGCTGCTCCTTCCCGCCGGCCAGGCCCGCGAGGTCGTCGCGGCCGTGGGCGCGGCGCTCGACAACGTCCGGAGGCACTGCGGCGACGACGCGCGGGCCTGGGTCCTCGCCGAGGACGACGGCGTCTCGGTGACCGTCACGGTGCGCGACGAGGGCCCCGGCATCCTTCCGGGCCGCCTCTCCGAGGCCGAGGCGGAGGGCCGGCTCGGCGTCGCGCAGTCCATCCGGGGCCGGATCACCGGCATCGGCGGCACCGTCGGCATCACGTCCGTGCCCGGCCAGGGAACCGAGGTCGAGATGGTCGTCCCCGCCCCCGTTCCCGCCTCCGGGTAGGCGCGCGCCCTGACAGGCGCGCATGCTCCGGGTATGCGCTCGCGCCGGGCGGGACGGCCGGGCCTGCCATGCCGCCCGGCGCCCGGACGGGCGCGCGCACCGGCGCCGCGGACCGGTTTACAGTTACGGCATGGCCGGCGTTCCGCGGGTAATGGTGGTGGACGATCATCCGATGTGGCGGGACGCGGTCGCCCGTGACCTGGAGGACGCCCGGTACGAGGTGGTGGCGACCACGGGCGAGGGCCGCCAGGCGCTCCGCGTCGCCGCCGCCGTACGCCCCGACGTGGTCGTCCTCGACCTGCGCCTGCCCGACCTGCCCGGGGTGGAGGTGGCCAGGGGGCTGGCCGCGTCCGACCACCCGCCCCGCGTGCTGGTGCTGTCGGCGAGCGGCGAGCACGAGGACGTGCTGGAGGCGGTCAAGGCCGGTGCCTCCGGCTACCTGGTCAAGTCGGCGAGCCGCGAGGAGTTCCTCGACGCCGTCCGGCGCACGGCCGAGGGCGAGCCGGTCTTCACCCCCGGCCTGGCCGGGCTGGTGCTCGGCGAGTACCGCCGCCTGGCGACGCGCAGGTCCGCGGGCGACGAGCCGCGCCTCACCGACCGGGAGACCGAGGTGCTGCGCCTCGTCGCCAAGGGCCTGTCCTACCGGCAGATCGCCGAACGGCTGGTGATCAGCCACCGCACCGTGCAGAACCACGTGCAGAACACCCTCAACAAGCTCCAGCTCCACAACCGGGTCGATCTCGTCCGTTACGCGATCGAGCGGGGACTCGACGAGACGTAGGGCGGGCTCGGCGAGACGTGGGGCGCCGAAGTGCAGGGGCCCGGCGAGACGTGGGGGTGTCCGGCGGGGCTGCTCAGGGCGGGACGGTTCAGAGCCGGCGGGGCTGCTCAGAGTCGGCGGATGGTCCGGAGTCGGCGGGACGGCTCAGATGGCGTCGACCTTGTAGGGGTCGTGCTCGGAGAGCAGCTTGTCCAGGCGGGCCTGGTCGACGCGGCTCGACATGCTGTCGAATTCCTGCCGGTCGCGCACGCACCTGGCCAGGACGAAGGCCGACGTCACCGTGTAGAGCACGGAGACCGCGAGGAAGGCGCGGACCCAGGCGCCGACCGGCAGGTAGAAGATGCCGAGCGTCGTGCTGCCGAGCGCCACACCGAAGGAGATGACGCACTGCGCGAAGTAGGCGGCGGTCATGGCGGGCTGGATTGGCTTGGTCATGCCACCAGGGTCCGGCACCGGCCGGTCGCGCGCCTGAGTACGGCTACCCATCCCGCCTGAGTACCCGAACCCAGAGGAACGACCACCGGGGCGTGTTGCGCAAGAGGTGTTGGGCGCTCTCACCTCTTGGGAAGGGACGGATCGGGTGTCCAGGGAGCCGGTGCGGTGATCGCCCAGCGCTCATGGTCGCGCCAGGCCCCGTCGATGTAGAGGTAGGCGGCCGACAGCCCCTCGTAACGGAAGCCCAGTCGCCGGGCCAGGGCGAGGGAGGCTTCGTTGGCCGGCTGAATGCCGGCTTCCAGCCGGTGGAGCCGTAGGTCGTCGAACGCGTGCCGCAGGACGGCGGTGAGTCCCTCGGTCATGTATCCCCGCCCCGCTGACGGGGCGAAGGCCGCATAGCCGAGTGAGGCGCCCTGGTAGCGGCCCCGGATGATCGAGTTGATGTTCACCATGCCGGCGGCGGCGCCGGTCTCCCGGACGCGGATCAGAAAACCGAGGTTGGTGCCGTCGTCGAAGCGACGCATCCAGGCTTGGAAGTCATCCGTGGTCGCGGGCAGCTGCATCCACGGCAGGTGCAGCTCGGCGCTGGCCCGCACGAGGGAGCAGAATTCGTCCTGGTCGGAGAGGGTGAGCGGGTGCAGCTCAACCCGTGACGGCATCTCAGGCATGGGCCAAGGTTAGGACCGGTCGGCAGCGGTGGATCACACGAGCGATCCACCGCCGGGATGACCTCCGGGTGGGTCGTGGTGGTCGGCCGCCGCTCAGCGGACGGTGCCGGAGCCGTTGCCGCCGGTCGGAAGGAACGTGGGGCCCTTCCCGGTGGAAGCCGTACGGCCGGCCGGTGGCGGTGGTCGTCGTCACCGCGTACCCGCACGCGAGTGATGGAACGGGCCGTCGGGGATGGGGCGCCGGATCCCGGCCGCACTCCCGTCGGCTGCTTGATCACCTGGATGGTTCCCGGGGCCGGTCGCGAGGCATAGTAACTCCGGGACATATGTTGCAGTTGGGCCAGAAAGTGATTAATGATGCTGAACGGGCTGGGGATCAGCGAGCAGGAGGAGGCCGTCTACGTCGAGCTCCTGCGTCGCCGCCGGATGACCGTCTCCGACCTGGCCGAGGCGCTGGAGGTGCCGGTGGCGGCCGTGACGGCCGCCGTGGCCCGGCTCGTCGAGCTCGGTCTGGCCACCCGCGACGACGGCGAGTCGCACGTGGTCGTGCCGCCCGACGTCGGGCTCGGCACGCTGATCGCGCAGCGGCAGGCCGCGCTGCAACGGGTTCAGGGCAGGCTGACGGAGCTGGTGGAGGTCTACCGGAAAGGGGCCGTCTCGTCCGCGGGTGAGATAGAGGCGCTCACCACGCCGGAACAGCTCTCCACCTGGCTGCACAACATGGAGCGCGGCGCCAGGCAGGAGGTGCTGGCCTTCTTCCGGCCCCCGTACGTGCTCGGCGTCAACCTCGACGACTCCACCAACGCGCTGGCCACCTACCGGTACGTGTACGAGCGCGCCGCCCTCGACGATCCGCGGGCGCCCGTCGAGATAGCCAGGTTCCTCAAGGGCGGGTACGAGATCAGGGTCGCCACCGAGCTGCCCAGCAAGATGATCATCGTGGACCGGGAGTCGGTGCTGCTGCCGATGCTGCCCGACCAGACGAGCGTCCGGCCGGGCTTCCTCCTGGTGCGGGGTCAGGCCCTGGTTCACCTGCTGGTGGCGCTCTTCGAGCGGGTCTGGCAGGTCGCGACGCCGTTGCGGCTCACCGCGACGAGTGTGACCGAGGGGGTCTCCGCCTGGGACGACGTCGACGTGACGCTGCTGACGTATCTGCTGTCCGGCATGCCGGACAAGACGGTGGCCAGCCGGCTCGGCACCAGCGAACGCACCGTGCAACGCAGGATCCGCCGGCTGATGGAGCTGGCCGGAGCCGACAGCCGCATGCAGCTCGCCTGGTACGCCGCCCGGTCCGGCGTGATCCCCTCGTGAGGTGAGCCGGACGGTGCCGGGGCGCCCCGTCCGCCGTGCGGACGGAGGCGCCCCGGCCCGTCGGGTCAGTGCCGCAGCCGGTACGCGCGGGTCACGGTCTGCAGGACGGTGTTGCCGTCGGCGTCGGTGGCCTGCGCCCGCAGCGAGACGAACTCGCCCGCCTTCACGGACGCGGGCTTATTGATCGTGCCGGTGAAGGCGGCGTCACCCTTGGCGGCGAGCCTCATCTCCTGCCAGGTGGCGCCGTCGTCGTAGGAGGCCCACAGCTTCGCCTCGGTGATCCGCAGGCCGTCCTTGCCCTTCGGGTACCGCAGGCCGAGCCCCACCCGGGTCGCGGAGTTCGCCGGGACGCTGTTGGCCAGGTCGACGTCGAGGTCGTAGTCGATCGACAGGACCGGCAGCAGCGCCGAGTCGCCGGTCTTCTCGGAGCGGAACCTCCAGTCGGTGTTCACCTTGGTGGAGGTGGTCCACCACGGCTGGTCCCGCTGCGCGTCGGTCACCACCCGGTACTCGGCGCGCTCCGGCGTCATCGGGAAGGCGACGGCCGCCGAAGGCGCGGACCCGAGCAGCTCGCCGTTCCGGTACACCGTGGCCAGCTCCTTGTCGGAGAAGGCGCGACGGGTGATCCCCTGGCCGGGCGCCGTGTCGAGCAACCCGCTCGCGAAGATCACGCCGGTGTCGCCGACCCGGACGGCCGCCTGGTCCAACTCACTCGGCAGCGCCGTACGGACCACCGCCCCGTTCCAGTCGCGGGAGACCCGCTGGCCGGCCCTGAGCACCACCGGCGTGGTGAGCTGCGAGGCCTCACCGGCCCGCCAAACCGGGCCGACCTGCATCGACTCCCATGTGCTCACGTCGGCCGTGACGAACTCGGTGACGGACCGCGGCATGACGACCCGGTTGAAGACGCTGGGCGCCGAGATCTGCATCGGCGAGGCCAGCAACCGGAAGTACCCGCCCTCGGTGCCGGGCGCCGAGGCGTGGAAGGACGACTCGACCGTGGCGAGCTCGTCGGCGCGCACCCGGTACCGCTGGTCCGCGGGGAGGCCGCCTCGCCGGTACTTGAGCAGCTCGTAGGAGTACGGGCTCGTCGCCGTCCCCTTGAGCTGGACCTTGGCCCCGCCACGGGCCGCCGACTCCGCCAGCCGGGCGCCCTGCGCGCCCGAGAGGGTCATCGCCGGGATCGCGGTCGCCGACTGCGCGGCCCAGAAGTCGAGACCCCAGTCGCCGGGCTTGTCGTTGTAGATGATGATCGCGCCGGCGCCGGCCGCCGCGGCATTGCCGATCTGCTGCTGCGGAGTGAGGGCGGCGCTGCGCTTCACCAGTGCCAGGCCACCCCGCGCGGTCCGTCCGGCGTAGTCCTGGGGCAGGCCGGTGCCGGCGTTCACCACCGGCAGTACCCGCGTGCCGTCGATGCGGGCCGAGCCGACCCAGCCCCGGATGTACGCCGCATCGATCTGCCCTCCACCGGAGCCGATGGCCCGCGCCTGGAGCTCCGGCGCGCTGAGGGACCAGGCGACGCGCGACTCGAAGTGGCTGTTGTTCCGCGACGGGACGGAGTACACCTTCGTCTCGCCGTTCAGCCACTGCTCGAGGCCGTACGAGTTCGTGTCGGTCGAGTCCCGGACCGTCAGGCCCAGCCGGATCCGGTCCGTCTGGTTCGGCTTCGGGGTGTCGATGGTGACCGGGCCGGCCTTGCCGCCGTCGAAGACGATGGTCCGGTCGGAGTCGATGAGGGTGCCCGGCTCCACGGCGTAGGTGTACTCCCAGACGCGGTTCCACTCGGCGCTGTAGTGGAGGATCTCCGCCTGGAAGGCGTGCTCGCCGCGAGGCAGCCGCAACGCGAGGGTGCCGTCCTCCCCGACGGCGTACTCGTCCGGCAGCTGCAGCGTTCCGAGGTTGAAGTCACGTACGTTCACGACGCCGGTCGACGGCTTGCCGTCCCGGTCGAGCACCTTGAGGGTGACGTTGAAGCGCTCCACGTCCCTGACGAAGCCGACCGCCGTCGTCACGACCGTCTGACCGTCGGCCGAGGCGGCGGTGACGTGCGCGCCGTGCGCCCCCGCGGCCGCGGCGGCGGTGTTGACGGTGACGTCCACCGAGGCGGTGCCGTGAGCCGGCACGGTCACCGTTTCGGCGCCGAGGCTCAGCGCCTTGGCCGGCAGGTCCTCGCCCGCCCCCTTGGCCGACAGCGTGAGGGTGACCGGCTGGTCGCCGTCGTTGACGTAGCCGATCTGCTTGGTGGCCGGGCGGTCGGAGTCCCAGTCCGCGAGGCGGAAGTCGACCGTGCCCGGTCCGGAGACCGACTGCCGGACGGCGCGGTCCACGTCGACGCGACCGGCGCCCTGGGAGTGCACCGGCGTGCCGGCCGTGGTCTTCGCCGTGCTGACGAGCTGGCTCTTCAGCCGCGGGGCGGTCCAGTCCGGGTGCGCCTGGGCGAGGAGCGCGGCGGCTCCGGCCACGTGCGGCGTGGCCATGGAGGTGCCGCTCGCGGCGGTGTAGCTCTCGCCCACCGGCGTGCCCATGGAGGTTCCGGTCGCGCGAGCCGCGACGATCTGGAAGCCGGGGGCGGTGATCTCCGGCTTGAGGGCGCCGTCGCCCCCGCGGGGGCCGCGGCTGGAGAAGGAGGTGACCTCGTCGGCGGAGTCGACCGCGCCGACGGTCAGGGCCGCGTCGGCGACGCCGGGCGAGCCCACCGTGGTCGCCCTCGGTCCGCTGTTCCCCGCGGCGATGGTGAACAGCGCGCCGGTCTCGGCGGTCAGCTGGTTGACCGCCATCGCCAGCGGGTCGGTGCCGTCGGCGCCTTCCTGGCCGCCGAGGCTCATCGAGACGACCTTCGCGCCCGAGTGGGCGGCCCAGGTCATCCCCTCCAGGATCCACGACTCCATGCCGCCGTCGCCGGTGAGCACCTTGCCCACGAGAAGCGTGGCGCCGGGCGCCACGCCCTTGTACTTGCCACCGGACGCCGCGCCGGAGCCGGCGATCGTGGAGGCGACGTGGGTACCGTGGCCGTGGTCGTCCTTCACCTCCTCACCGGGGACGAAGCTGCGGCTTTCGGCGATCTTGCCGGCGAGGTCGGGGTGGCCGGGGTCCACACCGGTGTCCAGCACCGCGACCTTGACCCCGGTGCCGTCGTACCCGGCGGCCCAGGCGCCGGGCGCGCCGATCTGCGGCACGCTCTTGTCGAGCAGCAGCTTCGCCTTGCCGTCCAGCCAGAGGTGCTGGATGCCGCCGGTGAGCCGGGCCTTGGGAGTGCCCGCCTCGGCGGTGTCGTCGTCGACGGCCTCCCAGAACCTGCCGCCCTGCTTCTTGTCCGCGGTGATGGCCGCTCCGCGGACGCCGGGCAGGTTCCGCGTGATCCGGCCGCCGTCGGGTGCGCTCGGCGCGGCGGACCTCTTGGCGGCCTGCTCCGAGTACCGCACGATCAGCGGGATCGACGCGCTGCGCGCGTCGTCGTAGCCCTGGGCGATCAGCTGGGTGACGTTGAACAGCCGTTTGTCGACCTGGCCGGAGCCGATGAGCGCCTCGGCCTCCCTCGGCATCACGTACACGTCGGTGCCGACCGTGAAGGTGAGGATGTCGGCGGCCGAGCGGTTGTACGGGGTCACGTTGACCGAGACGGGCTTGCCCGCCTGGCCGGTCACGGTGACCTGGTCACCGGTGATGAGGGTGACCCGCGCGGTGGTGGTCGACGACGCCGGTATGCCGGTGACCCCCGGGACGGGGGCCGGTGAGTCGCCGTACGCGCCGCCGGTGCCGGCGGCGGCGAGCGTGGTCGCGACAAGGACGCTGAGGAGTGCCGTTCTACGTCTGACTTGCATCGGGGGGTTCTCCTTCTGCCGGCAGGTGGGTCGGCGCCGGCAGAACAAAGCTTCACAAGGGGGAGGCGGCGGCGCTACGACCGCGCCTGGCGGACAGCTGACATGTCAGGTCGTCGCCACTTTCCGGCAGGGGCCCTTGTCGGACTCTTCACCTGAGGGGCGTCGTTTCTGCACATGTCCGGCCTAGATTGCGGTGCATGCGAGATGCCGGAGACAGGCCGGGGTTCGAGGAGTGGCTGCGGGATTTCCGGGCCGAGGCCGTACGCCGCGAGTGTGACGGCGACCCCGGCTGGGCCCGGGGCGCGCGCCTGGACCGGCGGGTGCTGCGCAGCCTGCAGCGCTTCCAGGTCGGCGAGGACGGCGACGGCTCGAACCTGATGGCCAAGGCGGCCGAGGCGGGCGACGAGGTGTACGCCGAGGCGGTGCGCCTGTTCGTCGCCGAGGAGCGGAACCACGCGCGGATGCTGGCGGCGTTGCTCGCCGCCGCGGGTGCCCCGACCATCGCCGGCCACTGGAGCGACGCCGTCTTCGTACGGCTGCGCCGCGTGCTGGGGCTCCGGCTGGAGCTGATGGTGCTGATGGTCGCGGAGGTGATCGCCCTCCGTTACTACCGGGCGGTGCGGGACGGGAGCGGGGACCGGCTGGCCTCGGAGGTGGCCGGGCGGATCCTGGCCGACGAGCGCCGCCACGTGCCGTTCCACCGCGACCGGCTGCGGGAGTCGTTCCGGCCGCTGCCCGCGGTGGTCCGGGCGGGCGTGCGCCCGGCCTGGTGGACGCTGATGCTCGGCGCGTGCGCCGTCGTCGTCTGGGACCACGGCTCGGCCCTGCGCCGCCTCGGGGTGCCGAGGGCGGTCTTCGCCGCCGACGTCGCCGGCCTGTTCGCGGCCGTGACCGGGGAGGTCTTCGGGGCTGGGGAGGCCGGGACTCTCACGCCCCCGCCGGGAGCTCCGGGGGGTCGGCGGGCAGTTCACGGCGGAGGGCCTCCGCCTGGTGGCGCAGGTGGTCGAGCATGATCTTGGCCGCGGGGGTGAGGGCGCGGGCCTCGGGGAGCGTCACGCCGACCGAGCGCCGTACGGACGTCAGCGGCACCGGCAGCTCCATGAGCCGGTCGTCGGTCCTGACGACCAGCGCGGGAAGCGCGGCGATCATGTCGGCCTGCAGGAGCAGTGAGCGGATCGTCGGCATGGAGGTGCATTCGACCCGGTTGCGCGGCAGCGGCAGCCCCTGACGGTGGAACACCTGCTCCAGCTCGTGTTTCAGCGCGGTCTGCTCCAGCGGGAGGATCCAGGGGTAGTCGAGCAGCTCCGGCAGGGTGGTCGCCCTCTCGGCGGGGTGCCCGGCGCGGGCGACCAGCAGGGTGGGCTCGTTGTACAGGGGGATCTGCTGCAGGCTCGGCCGGTCGTCGATGGGGTTGAGCCGGCCGAGGATGAGGTCGGTCTCCCCGTCGATCAGGCGGGGGACGAGCGAGTCGAAGGTGCCCTCCCGGATGACCACGGTGACGCCCGGCCGCTCGGCCTTGAGAGAGGCGATGGAGCGCGGCAGCAGCACGTTGGTGGCGGCCAGCAGGGTGCCGACGGTGACGGTGCCGGTCTCGCCGTCGGCGAGACCGGCGATCCGGTCCCCCGCCCGGCGTAGCTCGGCCTGTACGGCGCGCGCGTGGTCGATGAACGCCTCGCCGAAGAGGGTGGGGGTGACACCGCGGGGCCCGCGGGTGAACAGCTCCACCCCGAGGATGTGCTCCACCTCCCGCAGTCCGCGCGTCACGGCGGGCTGCGCCAGGTGGAGGCGCTCGGCGGCGCGCAGGACGCTGCCCTGCTCGGCGATGGTCGTCACGAGCACCAGGTGCCTGAGCTTGAGCCGGCCGCTCAGCAGGTCCAGCGGGCGCGATATCACCGCCACATCATATGCTTCCGCGGAACCGGCTCATTTCGTTATACCGGCCGCGGCGGGGCGGTCGTCGCCCGCCGGAAGGGGACCGTCCAGGCGCTCGGCGTCGTTGCGGGGGATCACCAGGGCGGAGACCAGGCTGATGACGGTCACGGCGGTCAGATAGCCGGTGATGGACAGCGAGGTCCCCGTGGCGGCGAAGAGCGAGGCGGCGATCAGCGGCGTGATGCCACCGCCCAGCAGCGAGGCGAGCTGGTAGGCGACGGAGGTGCCGGAGTAGCGGATGGCCACCGGGAAGAACCCGGCGGTGAGCGTGCCCTGGGGCGCGTGGGTCACCGCCAGCACGGCGCCCATCGCCACCATGAACACCGCGATGAGGGTGGTGTTCCCCGTGTTGACGATCGGCAGGAACGCCACGGTGCCGGCCAGCAGGACCACCGAGCCCCAGCTGAAGAGCGCTCGCAGGCCGTGCCGGTCGCCGAGGTGCGCCCACAGCGGCGCGGTGGCCAGCCACACGGCGGCGCCGCCGATCACGCAGGTCAGCAGGAAGGTGCGGGACAGTCCGACCTCGGCCTCGCCGTAGTTGAGGATGTAGACCATGAAGATGTAGGCCACCGAGCTGTTGCCGACGATCACGCCGATCGTGTGGAGCACCTGGCGCCAGTGGTCGCGCAGCACGATCGCGACCGGCAGGCGCACCGGCTTGCGGCGCTCGACGAGGTTCGCGTAGTCGGGGCTCTCCTCGATGCGCAGCCGCAGGTAGAGGCCGATCCCCACCAGCACGACGCTGAGCAGGAACGGCACCCGCCAGCCCCAGGCGGTGAAGCTCTCCTCGCCG
The DNA here is from genome assembly GCF_050942225.1 of Streptosporangium sandarakinum. NCBI lineage: Bacteria > Bacillati > Actinomycetota > Actinomycetes > Streptosporangiales > Streptosporangiaceae > Streptosporangium > Streptosporangium sandarakinum. The sequence goes on along the minus strand of NZ_CP192034.1, from coordinate 5,428,499 downwards.
AGGAGCGAGGAGGTGCCGAGGAAGACGAGGTTGGCGCAGAGCATGCCCGCGGGCGTGCCCATCATGGGGAAGGCGCCGAAGAGGCCGCGGCGGCCCTTCGGGGCGTGCTCCATGGTCAGCACCACGGCCCCGCCCAGCTCGCCGCCGAGCCCGACGCCCTGGGCGATGCGCATCACCACCAGCAGGACGGCGGCCCAGATGCCGATGCTGGAGTACGTCGGCAGCAGGCCGATCAGCGTGGTCCCCAGACCCATGATCATCAACGAGACGACGAGGGTGTTGCGCCGCCCGATCCGGTCGCCGAAGTGGCCGAAGATGACGCCGCCGAGCGGCCGGGCGAGGAACCCGACGGTCATGGTGCCGAACGCCGCGATGGACCCGGCGACCGGGTCCATCGCCGGGAAGAACTGTTTGCTGAAGATGAGCGCGGCGGCCGTGCCGTAGAGGAAGAAGTCGTACCACTCGATGGTCGTGCCGATGAAGGCCGCCCACGAGACGCGGCGTGCGGCCTGGCGGCGGTCTGTGTCCATCACACCTGTGCCTTCCGGTCGGGGAGTACCGATGAGGATGCATCCAGGTGCTATGCCGGGGCGAATACCGGTATGCGCGCCAGGTATATGCGTCTCGTCATATGACCGAGATGGTATATCAAGGCCGGATAGAGGTATTGGACTGTTATGTCTGACCGGCAGCACAATGGCCGCCATGAAGCCCGCGCACTACGTCAACGGCGCCTTCTCGACGGAGGGGGCGGCCTTCCCGCTCGTCTCGCCCGTCGACGGACGCCAGGTGGGAGCCGTCCCCGAAGCGTCGCGTGAGACCGTCGACGCGGCGGTGAACGCCGCCCGGTCGGCCCTCGACGGCGACTGGGGGCGGACGAGCGTCGAGGAGCGGTGTGCGTTCCTGCGCCGGATCGCCGACGGCATCGAGGCCCGGTTCGACGAGTTCGTCGACGCCGAGACCGCGGACACCGGAAAGCCGCGCGAACTCGCCGCGACGGTGGACATCCCGCGCGCGGTCGGCAACTTCCGCGCCTACGCCGACCTGGCCTACGGCCGCCCGGAACGGGCCTACCAGACCCGCGTCCCGGGGTGGAGCGGCAGCGGTCAGGCACTGAACTACACGGTCCGCCGCCCGCTCGGCGTGGTCGCCGTCGTCTCGCCGTGGAACCTGCCGCTGCTGCTGCTCACCTGGAAGGTCGCGCCCGCGCTCGCCGCCGGCAACGCGGTCGTCGCCAAGCCGTCGGAGGAGACCCCGTCCACCGCCACCCTGCTCGCCGAGGTGATCGACGCGGCGGGACTCCCGCCCGGCGCCTTCAACCTGGTCCACGGCCACGGCGCGGGCGCGGCGGGGGAGTACCTCACCTCGCACGCCGGCATCGACGCGATCGCCTTCACCGGCGCGTCGGCCACCGGGGCCGCCATCATGCGCGCCGCCGCCGACCACGTCACGCCGGTCTCCTTCGAACTCGGCGGCAAGAACCCGGCGCTGGTCTTCGCCGACGCCGACCTGACGGAGGCGGTCGAGGGGACCGTACGCTCCGCCTTCACCCACTCCGGCCAGATCTGCCTGTGCACCGAGCGCGTCTACGTGCAGCGACCCGTCTTCGAGGAGTTCGTGCGCGCCCTGGGCGAGCGGACGCGGGCGCTGACCGGCTACGGCCCCATGATCTCGGCGGAGCACCGCGACAAGGTGCTCTCCTACTACCGCCTCGCCGCCGGGGAGGGCGCCACGATCGTCGCCGGCGGCGGCGTGCCCCGCTTCGGCGACGAGCGCGACGGCGGCTTCCACGTCGAGCCGACCGTCCTGACCGGCCTGCCGGAGAGCTCCCGCGTGGTCCGCGAGGAGATCTTCGGGCCCGTCTGCCACGTCGCGCCGTTCGACGACGAGGACGAGGCGGTCCGGCTGGCCAACGACAGCCCGTACGGCCTGGCCGCCACGGTGTGGACCACCGACCTGTCGCGCGCCCACCGGGTGGCGCCGCGCGTCGAGGCCGGCATCGTCTGGGTCAACTGCTGGAACCTGCGGGACCTGCGCACCCCCTTCGGCGGGGTGAAGGCGTCCGGCATCGGGCGCGAGGGAGGCGAGTACTCACTCGACTTCTTCTCCGAGCCCGTCAACGTGTGCGTGAAGATATGAGGTCGTCCGTGACTGTGAGTTCGTCCGTGACAGAGGAGCGGGAGACGGCACGGCGGGCCGCCGCGGCCCGGCTGCTGGAGGCCCACGCCTCCGGCCGCCCGTGCGAGCCGGTGCGCGACCTGGTCGGCGACGTGGAGTCCGCCTACGCCGTGCAGAGCCTGCTCACCGAGCGGTGGCTGGCCGAGGGCCGGCGCCCGGTCGGCCGCAAGATCGGGCTGACCAGCAGGGCGGTGCAGCGCCAGCTCGGCGTGGACTCCCCGGACTTCGGGGTGCTGTTCGCCGACATGGCCGTGCCCGACGGCGAGGAGATCCCGGCCGGGGCCGTCCTGCAGCCCCGCGCCGAGGCGGAGGTCGCGCTCGTCCTGGAGCGTGACCTGACGCACGAGCGGCACACGGTCGCCGACGTGATCCGCGCGACGGCCTTCGCGCTGCCCGCGATCGAGGTGGTCGGCAGCCGCGTCCGCGACTGGGACATCACCCTGGCCGACACCGTCGCCGACAACGCCTCCGCGGGCGTGTACGTCCTCGGCACCCGCCCGGTGGCGCTCGGCGACGTCGACCTGCGGCTGGCGGGGATGGTCGTCGAACGGCGGGGCGAGCAGGTCTCGACCGGCGTCGGCGCGGCCTGCCTGGGCCACCCGCTGCACGCGGCGGTGTGGCTGGCCGACACGCTGGCCCGGCTCGGCAGCCCGCTCCGCGCCGGGGACACCGTGCTGACCGGGGCACTCGGGCCCGTCGTCCCGGTCGCGCCGGGCGACGTGCTGGAGGCCCGCATCGACGGGCTCGGCGACGTGCGGGCCGCGTTCGCCCCCGAGGAGACGGAGGAGAGGGCATGAACCGGCTCGCGGAGATCCTGGACGAGGCCGCGCTGACCGGCCGGGCGGTGCCCCGGCTCACCGACCGGGCCGCGCTGGACGTGCCCGCCGCCTACGAGGTGCAGCGGGCGGTGATCGAACGGCGCCGCGAGCGCGGCGAAACCCTCATCGGGGTCAAGATGGGCTTCACCAGCCGCGCCAAGATGGTCCAGATGGGCGTGGACGACGTCATCTGGGGCCTGCTCACCGACGCCATGCTCGTCGAGTCGCACCTCGACACCTCCGGCCTGATCCACCCGCGCGTCGAACCGGAGATCGCGTTCCTGCTCGACCGGCCGGTGCGCAACCCCGCCGACGCGGCCGCCGCCGTCGGCGCCGTCGCCGTGGGCTACGAGGTGCTCGACTCCCGCTACGAGAACTTCAGCTTCACCCTGGAGGACGTCATCGCGGACAACGCCTCGGCCTGCGGCTTCGGCCTCGGTCCCTGGCACTCCCCGCGCGACGTCGGCAACATCGGCCTGCTGCTGGAGGTGGACGGCCGCCCCGTGGCGAGCGGGTCGTCGGCGGCGATCCTCGGCGACCCGGTGCGGTCGCTGACCGCCGCCGCGCGGCTGGCCCACGCCGCCGGGATCGAGCTGCAGCCGGGCTGGGTCGTCCTCGCCGGCGCGGCCACCGCGGCCGTGCCCCTCCCGGCCGGCGCCCACGTCCGGGTCAGCGGCGCCGGCCTCGGCCACGTGGAGGTGACCACCCGGTGAGCCCCGACAGAACGGACGAGAAGGACGAGGATACGGTGAACGAGAGTACGGCCGGCGACGCGCTGCTGGTCCCGGGCAAGGCCGCGCCGCGCGGCAGGTTCCCGCACGTCAGGCGGGCCGGTGACCTCGTGTTCGTCTCGGGCACCAGCTCCCGCCGCCCCGACGGCACCTTCGCCGGGGCGAAGGCCGACGCGATGGGCACCACCGACCTGGACATCCGCCTGCAGACCAGGGCGGTCATCGACAACATCCGCGACCTGCTCGCCGCGGCGGGCGGGGACCTGCGGGACGTGGTCAGCGTGACGGCCTACCTGGTCAACATGAACGACTTCGGCGGCTACAACGAGGTCTACGGGGAGTACTTCGACGAGAACGGCCCGGCCCGCACCACCGTCGCGGTCCACCAGCTCCCGCACCCGCACCTGCTCATCGAGATCTCCTGCATCGCCCACATCCCGCAAAGGAGCGCACCATGATGCCGCCCTTCAACCTCCAGAAGTGGATCGACGAGCACCAGGACCTGCTCCGGCCGCCCGTCGGCAACGTGCAGATCTGGAAGGACGCCGACCTGATGGTCACCATCGTGGGCGGGCCCAACCAGCGCACCGACTTCCACGACGACCCGATCGAGGAGTTCTTCTACCAGCTCAAGGGCGACATGGTGCTGCGCGTGATGGAGGAGGAGGGCAGGCCCCCGGTGGACGTGCAGATCCGCGAGGGCGACGTATTCCTGCTGCCGCCGCACGTGCGGCACTCCCCGCAGCGCCCGGTGCCCGGCTCGATCGGCCTGGTCGTGGAGTACGCCCGGCCCAGCGGCGAGCTGGACGCCTTCGAGTGGTACTGCGTGAACTGCCACCGGCGCGTCCACCGCGCCGAGCTGCAGCTGGAGTCGATCGTCGAGGACCTGCCCCCCGTCTTCCAGGCGTTCTACGACGGCGACCGCACCTGCCCGCACTGCGGGACGACGCACCCCGGCCGGGACTGGCCCGAGCACATGCGGCCGGTGGTCCGGTGACCGGGCGGAGCGGGCGCCCGCCCGCGGGCACGGCACCGTTCCCGGCGGACACGAGGCCCGGCGCGGTGGGCACGGGATCGGGGGAAGCGTCCGCATGACGGTCATCGACGTCCACGCCCACGTCTTCCCGCGCATCTCCCGGGAGGAGAGCCGGGTCCTCGCGGGCGCCGGCGAGCCCTGGCTGCGCGACGGCATGATGATGAGCGGCGAGGACGACTACCGCCCCGTCACCCCCGAGCTGTGGGACGCCGCGGCGCGCCTTGCGGCGATGGACCGCTCCGGCGTGCGGGTGCAGGCGGTCTCCTCGACGCCGCTGCTGTTCGGGTACGCCGCCGCCGCCGACCGCGCCGCCGACTGGTGCGAGATGGTCAACGACCGCATCCTCGCCTACTGCGCCCAGGACCCCGCCCGGCTGCTGCCGCTGTGCCAGGTCCCGCTGCAGGACCTGGAGCTGGCGAGCACGGCGGTCACCAAGGCCAAGGCCGCCGGGCACCGCGGGGTGCACATCGGCAACCACGTGGGCCCCCGCAACCTCGACGATCCCGACATCGTCGCGTTCCTCGCCCACTGCGCCGACGAGGACATGCCGGTGCTCGTGCACCCGTGGGACATGCTCGCCGCGGACCGCATGGGACGCTACATGCTGCCGTGGCTGGTCGGGATGGGCGCCGAGACCCAGCTCGGCATCCTGTCGCTGATGCTGTCCGGCGCGTTCGAGCGGCTGCCCTCGTCGCTGCGGCTCTGCTTCTGCCACGGCGGAGGCAGCTTCGCCTTCCTCCTCGGCCGCGCCGACAACGCCTGGCGCAACCGCGACATCGTCCGGAAGGACTCGCCCAGGCCGCCCTCGGCGTACACCGACCGTTTCTACGTCGACTCGGCGGTGTTCGACCCGCGGGCGCTGCGCCTGCTCATCGACGTGATGGGCGCCGACCGGGTCATGCTCGGCACCGACTTCCCCTTCCCGCTGGGCGAGCAGGAGCCGGGCTCGACCGTCCGGGAGTGCCCCGGCCTCGACGACGCGGAGCGGGCCGCGATCCTCGGCGGCAACGCGAAGAGGTTCCTGGGGCTGGACTCATGACCGGGCGGAGCGGCGGGCTCGGCACGCTCGGTGTCCCCGGTGTCCCCGGTGTCCCCGGCGTCCCCGGCGGGCCTCCCGCCGGGGGAGGCGCGGCGCCCCTCGCGCACACCCCCCTGGGGACGCTGCGGGGCCTCGACGCCGGAGGCGTCCTCGCGTTCAGGGGCGTGCGGTACGCGGCCCCGGCCCGCCGCTTCGCCGCCCCCGTCCCCGCCCGGCCGTGGCGGGGCGTCGCCGACGCCCTCACCCCCGGCCCGCCCGCGCCGCAGCGGCCCGGCCGGATGGCCTGGGTGCCCGGCCTGGAGATCGACCCGTCCACCGGCCGCGAGGACTGCCTGTACCTGAACGTCTGGACCTCCTCGTGCGCGGGACGGCGGCCGGTGCTGGTGCTCCTGCACGGCGGCGCGTTCGTGTTCGGCTCCGGCGCGCAGCGCATGTACGACGGCGCCGCGCTCGCCCGCGACCACGGCCTCGTCGTGGTGACCGTGAACTACCGGCTCGGCTACGCCGGGTTCCGGTACGACGACGCCGTCCCGGCCAACCTCGCCCTGCGCGACCAGATCGCCGCACTGGAGTGGGTGCGCGGCAACATCTCCGCGTTCGGCGGCGACCCGGACCGGGTGACCCTCGCCGGCCACTCGGCGGGCGGCACCAGCGTCCTGGCCCTGATGACCTGCGCTCCCGGCCTGTTCACCCGGGCCGTGGCGATGAGCCCGGTGCCGTACGGCTTCGCCACCCCGGCCGAGGCCGCCGCCTGGACCTCGGCGGCCGGCCGCGCGCTCGGCGCGGACCCCGTCGGCGCGGCCGTGGACGACCTGCTGGCCGCCGAGGGCGCCGCCGTACGGGCCGTTCCGCCGGTGGGCGGGCTGCTGCCGGTCGCGCCCGTGGTGGACGGCGACCTGCTGGCCGTCCACCCGATGGAGGCGATCCGGTCGGGCGCCGCCGCCCCGGTGCCGCTCCTGGTGACGAGCACGACCGAGGAGATGCGGCTGTTCGCCGCGATCGGCGGCGACGACCCGGAGAACCAGGAGATCTTCCAGCGGCCCGCGGAGGAACTCGTCCGGGCGCACCGGGGCCCCGCCCGGCTGCTGGTGTGCGCCCACCGTTCGCCCATGAGCCACGGCGGCGTCGCGCTCGGCGCCTGCCACCTCGTGGACGTGCCCCTCTACCTCGGCAACCACGGCACCCCCCTGACCGGCGAGGGGCCCGGGGTGGAGGAACTCGCCGACTCGATGACCAAGGAGTTCGCCCGGTTCTGCCGCGGCGAGGAGGAAACGGAATGAGCAGAGCCAAGGTCGCGATCATCGGCTCGGGCAACATCGGCACCGACCTGATGATCAAGGTGATCAGGACGTCGAAGACGCTGGAGGTCGCGGCGATGGCCGGGATCGACCCCGCCTCCGACGGCCTCGCCAGGGCCCGACGCATGGGCGTGGCGACCACGCACGAGGGCGTCGAGGGCCTGATCGGGCTGCCCTGCTTCGACGACGTCTCGGTGGTGCTGGACGCCACCTCGGCCGGGGCGCACCGGCGCAACGAGGCGGCGCTGCGCCCGTACGGCAGGCGGCTGATCGACCTGACGCCCGCCGCGATCGGCCCCTACGTCGTCCCGGCCGTCAACCTCGACCGCCACCTGGACGAGGACAACGTGAACATGGTCACCTGCGGCGGGCAGGCCACCGTGCCGATCGTCGCCGCGGTGTCGCGCGTGGCCCCCGTCGCCTACGCCGAGATCGTCGCCTCGATCGCCTCCCGGTCGGCCGGCCCCGGGACCCGCGCCAACATCGACGAGTTCACCGAGACCACGTCGCGCGCCCTGGAGGTCGTCGGCGGCGCCCGGCGCGGCAAGGCCATCATCGTGCTCAACCCGGCCGAGCCGCCCGTCATCATGCGCGACACCGTGTACTGCCTGGTCCCCGAGTGCGACCCGGCCGCGGTCACCGCGTCGGTGAAGGAGATGGTCGCCGAGGTCGCCGCCTACGTGCCCGGCTACCGGCTCAAGCAGGAGGTGCAGTTCCGCGCCGTCGGCGCCGGCGACCCCCTCGCCGGCCTCGGGGGCGAGGGGGTGCTCGTCTCGGTGTTCCTGGAGGTCGAGGGCGCCGCCCACTACCTGCCCGCGTACGCCGGCAACCTGGACATCATGACGTCGGCGGCGCTGCGCGTCGCGGAGAGGACGGCCGCCCGATGAAGCTCTACGTGCAGGACGTGACCCTGCGGGACGGCATGCACGCCATCCGCCACCGCTACACCGCCGAGCAGGTCGCCGCGATCGCCGGGGCCCTCGACCGGGCCGGCGTCGCCGCGGTCGAGATCGCGCACGGCGACGGGCTCGCCGGCGGCAGCGTCAACTACGGCCCCGGGGCGTGCCTCGACGAGGAGTGGATCGAGGCCGCCGCCTCGGCCATGTCCCGCGCCGTGCTGACCACGCTGCTGCTGCCCGGCATCGGCACCGTTGCCGACCTGCGCCGCGCCCACGCGCTGGGCGTGCGGTCGGTGCGGGTGGCGACCCACTGCACGGAGGCCGACATCGCCGCCCAGCACATCGGCGTCGCCCGCGAGCTCGGCATGGACGTCGCGGGGTTCCTCATGATGTCGCACATGGCGCCGCCCGCCGAGCTGGCGCGGCAGGCGAAGCTGATGGAGTCCTACGGCGCGCACTGCGTCTACGTCACCGACTCCGGCGGCCGTCTCACCATGGACGGCGTACGCGAGCGGGCCCGCGCCTACCGCGACGTCCTCGACCCCGGCACCGAGATCGGCGTGCACGCGCACCACAACCTGGGGCTCGGCGTCGCCAACTCGGTGGTCGCGGTGGAGAACGGCGTGACCCGCGTGGACGCCTCCCTCGCCGGGATGGGCGCCGGCGCGGGCAACTGCCCGCTGGAGGCGTTCGTCGCGGTGGCCGACCTGATGGGCTGGGACCACGGCTGCGACCTCTTCGCGCTGATGGACGCCGCCGACGACCTGGTCCGGCCGCTGCAGAGCCGTCCCGTCCAGGTCGACCGGGAGACGCTCACGCTGGGCTACGCGGGGGTCTACTCCAGCTTCCTGCGCCACGCGGAGGACGCCGCGGCCCGCTACGGGCTGGACACCCGGAGCATCCTCGTCGAGGCGGGCCGCCGCGGGATGGTCGGCGGGCAGGAGGACATGATCGTCGACATCGCCCTCGACCTGCGGACCTCCCGGGACGGCTGAGGGTCAGCGGCGGCGGGCGCGTGAGACGGCGGCGTGGGCGCGGTTGGCGCAGCGGGTGGAGCAGAACAGGCGGCGCCCCGGGCGGCTCCGGTCGAGGAAGGCGTCGCGGCAGGGGGCGGCGGCGCACAGGCGCAGGCGTTCCCACTCGCCCGAGGACGCCAGGGACAGCAGGTCGTCGATGGCGCGGGCGGCCAGCAGGACGGACAGGCGGTCCTCCGCGGGCGCCGGGCGGAGCAGGGGCAGGCCGTCGGCCACGGTGATCGCCGGGCGCAGGGGCAGGGTGTCGGCCCAGGCGGCGAGGGCGGCGGCGCGGCCGGCGGGCGCCGTGGCGAGGATCTCGCGCAGCCGGGCGCGGGTCTCGCGGGCCTCGGCGAGGTCCGCGGGGGTCGGGGGCGCGGGCGCGGGGATCGACAGCGCCCGGCAGAACAGGGCGAGCGCCTCCACGGACGGAAGGCGCTCGGGGACGTCGAGGTATTCGTCCCAGGTGTTGGCCAGGTCCAGCGCCACCAGGCCGGTTTCCGCGTATTCCCGCATCCGAGCGCCTCCGATAACGACTTAACTCAATTTAACCCATGACAACGCCGGAGTCGACTGCTAGCGTCAGGTGTATGAAGCGGGTAACCACTGACAGGCGGCTCACGCTCCTCGACGCGCCCTCCAACCTCGGGCTGCGGCCACCCGCCCCGGACACGGTGCCGGGCGTTTACAAGGCACCCTGGGCGCTGCGCGACCACGGGCTGCTCCGGCGGCTCGGCGCGGACGACGCGGGAGCCGCGGTGCCGCCCCGGTACGTGGCCACCTGGCAGCCGGGCGACGGCGTGCGCAACGGACAGGCCATCGCGGCGTACACCCGGCGGCTGGCCGGCCGGATCGCCGCGATCAGGGAGTCGGGCGGCTTCCCCGTGGTGCTGGGCGGGGACTGCTCGATCCTGCTCGGGCCCGCCCTCGCGCTGCGCCGCACCGGCCGGTACGGACTGGCCTACCTGGACGCGCACGCCGACTTCCGGCACCTGGGCAACTCCCCGCACGTCGGGGCGGCCGGCGGGGAGAGCGTCGCGCTGGTGACCGGGCGCGGCGAGCCGCACCTGGTGGACATCGACGGGCTGCAGCCGTACGTGCGCGACGAGGACGTGCTGCTGATCGGCGTGCGGGAGGACGAGGACCTCGCCGACATCGAAGGCAGCGGGCTGGCCTGCGTGAGCGGCGCCGAGGGGGCGCTGGAGGCGGCGCGCGGGACGCTGGGGCACGACGGCTTCTGGATCCACCTCGATCCCGACGTGCTGGACCCGGAGATCCTCCCGGCGGTCGACTCGCCGGCGCCGGGCGGGATGACGCCGGACGAGCTCGTCGGGATCCTGCGCGGACTGCTCGCCATGCCGGGGGCCGCCGGGCTCCAGGTGACGATCTTCGACCCCGACCTCGACCCCGACGGCGCCCAGGCCGCCCTTCTGGCGGACATCCTGGTGGCGGCGCTCACGTGATGTCCCCCCTCGTCGTGCCAGGCGTTGCGGTACTTCTCGTACGACCTGCGGCCCATCTCGGCCCCCCACCCGAACGCGCCCGAGGGCAGGGCGCACTCCGTCTCCAGGATCCGCCGGATGTCGTTCAGTTGCTCGTCGATGGAGTCCAGGTCCACGGCGGCGCGTGCCATGGTGCCGTGCCGGTACCCGTAGCCGTTCGAAGCGACCATTCCGTGCCTCTCTCACGCTCGCGGCCCGGACCGCCCGAGGTGCCCACCGGGCGGCCCGCGGAGTTCGAAGATCATATTGGAGCACGGAGTGATACGTCCGGGATCGGCACCGGGGCACGGCGGGCCGCCGAGGCGTAGGCCGCCAGCACGACCTCCAGAACATGCCGCCCGTGCGACCCGGTCACCGCCGGTTCCCGGCCGGTCCGCACCGCCCCGGCGAAGTCGGCGAGCTGGGCGGCGAAGGCCGCGGGGACGTCGTCGCCGCCCGGCCGGTGCAGCCAGGCCGTCACGCCGTCCCGGTGCAGCGCCGTACCGGTGTGGGGGGAGATCGACAGCGTGCCGCGCTCGCCGACGACGACGACCTCGTCGTGCGGGGCGGGCGGGCCGGTGGAGGTCACCGTGACCTGCGCGGCCAGGCCGCCCGCCAGCGCCAGCCTGACCAGCGCGTCGGTCTCCACGGGGGAGGAGCCGGCCGGGCCGGCGGTGGGCAGGGAGCTGGTCGTCGAGGCGTCCACCCGTTCGACCCGCCGGCCCGACAGCCACACCAGCCGGTCCACGCTGTGCGCGCCGATGTTGATGAACACCCCTCCGCCGGACAGCCCGGGGTCGAGGAACCAGCCGGGCCGCGAGCCGCGCCGGTAGTCGGAGCCGCGCCGGTCGGACATCATCAGCGGCTCACCGATCCTTCCGGCCTCCAGGGCCGCCATCGCCGCGGCCTTGTCGGGCAGGAAGCGCTGGACGTGCCCGACGGCCAGCCGTACCCCGGCGGCGGCGCAGGCGGCGATCATCAGGTCGCAGTCGGCGAGCGAGGTGGCCATGGGCTTCTCGACCAGGACGTGCAGTCCGGCGGCGGCGGCGTCGCACACGATCGCGGTGTGCAGCGCGTGCGGGGTGGCGACCACCACCGCGTCCACCTCTCCCGAGGACAGCAGCGCGCGGTGGTCCGGGTACACCGGCGCGCCGTGGGGCGCGGCGACCCGGCGCGCGGCCTCCGGGTCCACGTCGCACACCGCGCCCACCCGCACGCCGGGCACCCGCGGAGCCGCCTCGGCGTGCAGCACGCCGACGGCGCCCGCGCCGACCAGTCCCAGACGCAGCTCAGCCATCGGCGGCCTCCCTCGGGTAGGCGCCGCACGACCGGCGCACGACGACGCCGGGGCGCAGCCGTATCTGATGGCGGGGCAGGTCGGGCTCACCCAGGCGGCGGAGCAGGAGCTCGGCCGCCTGGCGGCCGAGATGCCGCTTGGGCGGGGAGACGGCGGTGAGCGGCACCTCCGCCAGCTCGGCGATCTCGTCGTCGTAGGAGACGACGGCCAGGTCGCCCGGTACGGCCAGGCCCGCCCGCCGGGCGGCGGAGACCACCATGATGGCCTCGCGGTCTCCGAAGCAGACGACGGCCGTGGCGCCCTCGGCCACGACCCGGCGCACCTGCGCGTCGGCGACCTCGGAGTCCCACTCGCCGTACGGGATGGAGAACGGCTCGGCGGCCCGCAGGCGCAGGTCCGCGACGGCGGCGGCGAAGCCCCTGCCGACCGGGGCGCTGGTGGGGTTGCCCGAGCGGGACAGCAGGGCGAGGCGGGTGTGGCCGAGCGAGGCCAGGTGGCGCACGGCCGCGTACGCCCCGGCCACGTGGTCGGTGCGGACGTGCTCGCTGGGGTCGTCGCCGTCGTCCAGGCCGCGCTCGATCAGCACGGTGGGCACCGGCAGGGCGGCGAGGCGGCGGACGAGCGCGACGGGGTCGGCGCTGCCCAGCAGGGTGGGGACGACGAGCAGGCCGTCCACCCCGGAGTCGAGCATGCGCCGCAGCGCGGCGTCCTCCTCCTCGGGCCGGTAGCGGGAGCAGGTCAGCAGCAGCCGCGCCCCGGCGGCGGTCAGCACCTCCTCGACGCCCTCCAGCACCTTGGGGTAGTACAGGGCGGTGTCCGGCACGACCACGCCGACCATCGCGGCCCCGCCGTGGACGGTCATGGTCCGCGGGACCGCGAAGGTGCCCGCCCCCTGCCGCCGGATCACGAGCCCCTCGGCGACGAGCTCGTCCACCGCGCGGCGGACGGTGGTGAGGCTGACCCGGTGCGCCCTGGCGAGCTCCTGCTCGGTGGGCAGCTTCGCGCCGCCCGCCCAGACGCCCGAGCGGATCGCGGTGCGCAGGTCGGTGGCGAGCTTGCGGAACTTCAGCTCCCGTGAGTCGGGCACGGCGTCACCCGCCGCCCGGTACGGCGCCGGGGCCGGACGGTCCTCGGAACGGGGGGCCGGGCGTCCGGCGGCGGGGGAGGGGGCGGTTCAACGGGCACTCCTGCGGGATCCGGGCCCCTTGTCTGAGGAGAAGGGGATGACGGCATCCTGATCATGGATTCATCCCGTCGTCAACGGATGATTCAAAGAGGAATCCGGTAAATCCCGGGTCGCCGAGCGTCGGCAGACGACAGATCCGGAAAAATCGGTGATTAGTTCTTTATTCATATGTTTTTCCTCCCGTTGGATACGGCCAGTCCGATCCCAGGGAGGCACCCGTGGTGGAGATCACTCGCAGGACCGCGCTCCGGGCCGGCGCGGCGGGCGTGGCCGGAGCCGTGCTCCCGCTCCCCGGCGCGGCGCCCGCCGCCGGCCGGACGGCCGCCCGCGACGCCGCGCCCGGGGACCCCGGGGACCTGGAACGGCGCGCGCTGGCCATGGACCCGCCGGTCTTCCTGCTGGAGACCGCCGTCCCGCCGCAGTTCACCGCCGGGCCCGGCTCGGCCCTCACGATCAGCGACCGCGCCGCGATCTGCGGGCACCACTCGCTCCGCTGGGAGCACGGCGACCGCTCCGTGATCACCGTCAGGGCTCCCCTGAGGTTCGCCCCCGACCCCTACCGGCCGCTGGACGACCAGGCGTGGCAGGGCACCGTGGACACCTTCTCCGTCTGGATCTTCAACGAGACGCCGGTGGACGACGTGGTCCGCTTCGAGTTCGGCCGCGGCGACCGGACCGACGCCTGGTTCGAGTTCCGGCTCGGCTTCACCGGCTGGCGGACGGCCTGGGTCCGCTACGACTACGACATGCGCGGCCGGCCGCACCCCGGCATGGACACCCTGCGGATCATCGCGCCCCGCCGTACCGGGGTCCTCCACCTCGACCAGCTCATCCTGAACGCGCCGCTGCGGCCCGACGCCCCCTGCCGCGACGCCCAGGTGCCGGACATCGCCGCCGAGGGCGACGACTACGACGCCCAGCACTGGCAGGCGCTCCACCTGTTCGACCGGCTGCTTTCCCACGCCCGGATGGACACCTCCCCGCCGTCGGCGGAGGAGACCACCTCCCTGCGCGCCCTCACCGCCCGCTACCGGGACGAGTACCTCCTGACGCCGGTGAAGGTGGACGACGCCTCGGTCGCCGCGCTCACCGCCCAGGTCACCGCGTACGGCGTGCCCGGGGCGGCCTCCACGGGGACGGGCCGCCCGGTCTTCTCCTACCAGACGCAGATCCACCCCGCCGCGATCGCCGCCGAGCTGAAGGCGTTCGCCGACCCGGTCGCGCTGGGCGCCTACACCGACCTGATGCGGAGCCTGGCGCTGGCCCACGCCTCGGCCGGACCGGCGCACCGGCCCGCGCTCGCCGCCCTCTACGTCCGGATGACCGCCCACCTGAGGGACCAGGGCTGGACCTGGGGGAGCTGCCAGGGCACCATCCACCACCTGGGCTACAACGTGCGGGGCTACTACGACTCCGTGTACCTGATGAGGGACGTCCTGCGGGAGGCCGGGCTGTTCGAGGGGGTCCGCGCGGACCTGACGTGGCTGTGCGGGTTCGGCCGCGTCTTCCGCGACCGGACGCACCGGCAGGCCCACTGCAGCGTCATGGACATCCTCAACACCACCCTGCGCGGCATGCTCGCCGCCGCGCTGCTGCGCGACACCGACGCCGAGCGGATCGCCTGGCTGCGGGCGCTGCTCGACTGGCTGAACTGGGCGCTGCTCCCCACCGCGGGAATCCAGGACGGCCTCAAGGTGGACGGGGCCGTCTTCCACCACGTCGGCTTCTTCCCCGACTACGTCCGCGACGGCTTCACCGGGCTGGCCCCGCTGGTCTACGTGCTCAGCGGCGGGGCCTTCCGCCTCGCCGACGAACCGCACTCCTGGCTGAAGCGGGCGCTGCTGGCCATGCGCGTCTACGCGAACAGGAACCACTGGCCCATCTCGATCAGCGGGCGCAACCCCAGCGGGCTGACCGCCCTGTCACCGGTGCCGTACCAGTGGATGGCGATCTCCGGCACCCCCGGCGGGAGCGGCGACGTGGACCCCGAACTCGCCGCCGCCTTCCTGCGGCTGCTGCCCGCCGCGCCGACCGCGGCGCAGCGGAAGGTCGCCGAACGGCTGGCGGCCCGCGGCGTCACCGCCGAGGCCGCCCCCACCGGCAACTGGGCCGTCAACTACGCCGCCCTGGCCGTCCACCGGCGCGACGAGTGGCAGGTCACGGTGCGCGGGCACAACCGGTACCTGTGGAGCACCGAGATCTACGAGGGCGCCAACTGGTACGGCCGGTACAACACCTACGGGCAGATCCAGGTGCTGCACCGGGGCAACCCGATCGGCAACGCCGCCAGCGGCTACGTCCAGCAGGGCTGGGACTGGAACCGCCGGCCCGGCGCCACGACCGTGCACCTGCCGCTCGACGAGCTGAAGGGCGACCTGACCGGGGCCATCGAGGAGATGCTGCTCACCGACTCGCGGTTCGGCGGGGCGCACACCATCGACGGCCGAAACGGCATGTTCGCCATGGAACTCCGCGAGCACCCCAAGTACGAGGGCTCGCACCGTGCGCTGAAGTCGGTCTTCCTGTTCGACGACCGGATCGTGGCCGTCGGCACCGGCATCGGCAACGACTCCCGGCACGAGACCGAGACCACGCTCTTCCAGACCCACCTGGCCGCCCGTACGGACCCCACCCACGTCGGCGCCGCCGAACCCGTCACGGCCTTCCCCTACACGGCGGCGCCGGACATCGCGCCGCGCTGGCTGCTGGACGACAAGGGCGTCGGCTACTACCTGGCACCCGGGCAGCGGATCGGCCTGACCCGGTCGGCCCAGACCTCCCGCGACAACGCGACCGAGGCGCCGACCACCGGCGACTTCGCCACCGCCTGGATCAGGCACGGCGTCTCACCCCGCGACGGCGGATACGAGTACGCGATGGTGGTCGGCGCCACCCCCGAGGGGATGGCCGCCTTCGCCGCCGCGATGGACGACCCGGCGGCCGCGCCGTACACCGTGCTGCGCGCCGACACGGTCGCGCACGTGGTGCGCGACCGGGCCACCGGGATCACCGGCTACGCGGTCTTCGCGCCTCTGAAGGACGCCGAGGGACCCGTGCGCGAGGTGGACACGCCCTCCATGGTGCTCGTCAGGGCCGACGGGGACGACGGGCTGGCGCTGGCGGTGTGCGACCCCGACCTGCGGCTCTACGGCGGGATCGACCCCGACCAGTACGAGCAAGGCCGCTACGTCGGCCACTACAGCCCCTGGTCGCGGCCGTGGCTGACCAGCCCGAGCCACCCGCACCTGATGCGGGTGACGCTGCGGGGACGCTGGCGCGCCGACGGCGACCAGCCGTGCGAGGCGCGGGTGCGGGGCGAGGCGACCGCGGTGCGGTTCGAGACCGTGGACGGCCGGCCGGTGCAGGTGCGCCTGCGGCGGGCGTGACCGGGTGTCCGCTGATCCGGCGTCCCCGGGGGACTCTCCGGCGCCGCGGGCATGAAGCGGGCCGGCCGCGGCGCGGCGGGCCGGGCTCCGCACCCCGCGTCCGCCCGGACCGGTGGCGGTCCCCCGGTGGATGATCGGCGCGATGGACGGGGTGTCCGCGGCGGGGCTAGGATGCGGTCCATGTCCAGCCCCGAGGCGTCAAGACGCTAGCCACCGGTTGTTCGGTGGCCGACCGTGATCCCGTGCTGAAGCGCCGTCGCGTCCGAGACGCCGCGCTCCTTCGCCGTATCCGCCGCTGAACCTCCGTCGTACGGGCTTCCTCCTCCCGGGTTCCGCATCGCCGTGCCCGCCGTCGCGGTCACGCGCGGTGACGCCTCCTGCCCGGGTGCTTCCAGGTCCTTCCACGCGGTGATCCCGCGCGCCCGGCCGGTCCTGCCGCTCCGAGCGGCGCCCGGCCGTGGCCGCCGCGGCGGCTCACCGTGCCCTCATCGATTCGAAGCCGCTTCAGGCCGCTTCGGAGTCCTTCCGGAGCCGCTCCGGAGGGGCTCCCGAAGGGCTCCGGAGCCACTTCGCACCATTCCGACCACGACACGGTTGTGAGTTCTCGTATGCCAATCGTCATCTACATGCTCGGGCTGGCGGTCTTCGCCCAGGGGACGTCCGAGTTCATGCTGTCCGGGCTCATCCCCGAGATCGCCGGTGACCTGGGGGTCTCCGTCCCGGCCGCCGGAACGCTGACCTCGGCCTTCGCCGTAGGAATGATCGTCGGCGCGCCGCTGATGGCCGTCCTCAGCCTGCGGTGGCCGAGACGGCGGGCGCTGCTGGTCTTCCTGGTCGCCTTCACGCTCGTGCACGTCGCCGGAGCGGTCACCGCCGACTTCGGCGTCCTGCTGGTGACCCGGGTCGTCGCGGCGCTGGCCAACGCCGGGTTCCTGGCCGTGGGCCTCGCGACGGCGTCCGGCCTGGCCGGGCCCGCCGCCAAGGGCCGGGCCACCGCCGTCCTGCTGGGCGGCGTCACCCTCGCGTGCGTCGCGGGCGTGCCCGCCGGCGCCGTGCTCGGCCAGGTGTGGGGCTGGCGCTCGGCGTTCTGGGCGGTGGCCGCCGTCTCGGCGCCGGCCGTCCTCGCGATCCTGCGCTCGGTCCCGGCGGCATCGCCGGACGCGGCCGTGCCCGGCGCGCGGCGGGAGCTGCGGGCGCTGCGCCGTCCCCGGCTGCTGGTGACCCTGTCACTGGGCGCGCTCGTGAACGGCGCGACCTTCTGCGCCTTCACCTACCTGGCGCCGCTGGTCACCGACGTCGGCGGGTTCGGCCCGGGATGGGTCCCGGTCTTCCTGGCGCTGTTCGGCCTGGGGTCGTTCGCCGGTGTGACCGTCGGCGGCCGCGTGTCGGACGAGCGGCCGATGCGGCTGCTGGTGCCCGGCGGCCTGGCCCTGGCCGTGGGCTGGCTGCTTCTCATGGCGACCGCGGACGCGCCGGCCTGGATGTTCGTGCTCGTGTTCGTCCAGGGCGCGCTGTCCTTCGCCGTCGGCTCCACACTGATCACCCGGGCGCTCTACGAGGCCGTCGAGGCGCCCTCCCTGGGCGGCTCGTTCGCGACCGCCGCCCTCAACGTGGGCGCGGCCGTGGGCCCCGTGCTTGGTGGCGCCGCCATCGGCGCGGGGCTCGGCTACCGCTCCCCGCTGTGGGTGAGCGCGCTGCTGGTGGCGCTGGCGTTCGTCACGGCCGGCGCGGCCCTGGCCGTACGGCGCCGCCGGTCGCCCGCCCGGGACGATTCCGGGGATCTTCATGATCTCCGGGCGCGTCAGGGCGGAGAATCCCCGTCATGAGCTCATCGCGTCACGACCATCCGCTGCCCTCCGCCCGCGTCGAGGAGGTCTCCGACGGCGTCTACGCCTACGTCCAGCCCGACGGGAGCTGGTGGATCAACAACACCGGTTTCCTCGTCGGGCGGCACGGGGTGATCTGCGTGGACTCCTGCGCCACCGAGCGGCGCACCCTGGCCTACCGCGAGGCGATCAGGTCGGTCACCGGCCTGCCGGTGACGACGCTGGTCAACACCCACCACCACGGCGACCACACCTTCGGCAACTTCGCCTTCCCCGAGGCGACGATCGTCGGGCACGAGCGGACCCGGGAGACGATCCTCGCCGAGGGCGTCCCCGCGTACCGGACGACGGCCTGGACCGCGGTCGACTGGGGCCGGTCGGAGGTCAGCCCGCCCTTCCTGACCTACGCCGACGGAGTCACCCTGTACTCCGACGAGCTGCGCTGCGAGGTCCGCCACGTCGGCCGTCCCGCGCACACCACCAACGACTCGATCGTGTGGATCCCCGAGCGGTCGCTGCTGTTCGCCGGGGACCTGGTGTTCAACGGGGGCACGCCGTTCGTGATGATGGGGTCGGTGACGGGGTCCATCGAGGCGCTGGACGAGCTGGAGACACTGGGCGCGCGGACGATCGTGCCGGGGCACGGCGACGTGTGCGGGCCGGAGGTGATCGACCGGGTGCGGGGCTACCTGCGGTTCGTGATGGCCACCGCCGAGCTGGGCCGGTCGGCGGGCCTGACGCCGCTGGAGGCGGCGCGCGAGACCGGCCTCGGCGAGTACGGCGGGCTGCTCGACCCCGAGCGGATCGTCGGCAACCTGCACCGGGCCTACGCCGAGCTGGACGGCCTGCCCCGGGGCGAGCCCATCGACTTCGCCGCGGCGCTGTCGGACATGATCGCCTACAACGGCGGCAGGCCGCTGACCTGCCTGGCCTGACCGGTCCGCGTCCCGGGGCGGTCGGACGCCCCGGGACGCGGACCGCCGCGGGCCCGCCGGGCACGGCGCCCGCCGTCCCGCTTCCCGTGCCGGACCCCGCCGCGCCGCGGAGCGCGGGAAAGGCGGGGACCGGCGGCGCCGTGCACCCCTCGGACTCCTCGGCCTACCGCCCCGGGCGGCCGGGGGTGAGCACCGCGGCGATGACGAGGCCGACCGCCGCGGCGGCCGCCGCCACGGTGAACCCCCTCGTGAAGCCGCTCAATGTGGTCCCGGCCAGGCTCGCGGCCGCGGCGCTGGACATGACGGCGGCGCCGATGGAGGCGCCGAACTCGTGGAAGGTGCTGACGATTCCCGAGGCGACGCCCGCCTCGTGAGGCGCCACCTGGCCGAGCGCGGTGGCCGAGGCGACGACGAACATCGCGCCGGTCCCGGCGGCGGCCACGGCCACACCGGCGACGACGGTGACGGTGTCCAGGGAAACCGCCGGGACGGCCATGCCGGCGGCCGCGAGCGCCAGTCCCACGACGGCCGGCAGGCGTCCGCCCCACCGGCCGATCAGGCGCCCGGTCAGGTTGGCGCCGATCATCGTCGCCACGGCGACCGGGAGGAACAGCAGCCCGGTGTGCAGCGCCCCGTACCCCAGGGCGTGCTGGAAGTAGAAGGTGCCGAGGAAGAACACGGCGATCATCAGGGCGGTGGCCATCATGATGAGGAACGCGCCGGTCGTCACGGGCCGCCGGGCCAGCAGCCGGACGTCCATCAGGGGTGAGCGTGCCCGCCGCTGCCAGATCGTGAACAGCAGGTAGCCGACCGCGGCCGCCAGGACGAGCCCTCCGGTGAGCGCGGTCAGCCACCCCCGTTCGCCGGCCGCGATGAGGGCGTAGATCAGGGAGGCGGAGGAGGCGGTCACGAGGATCGCGCCGAGGACGTCGAGCCGGGGCCGGGAGGGAGAGGTGTGCCGGGCCGGCAGCATGGCGGCCAGTGCCGCGGCGATCACCAGGCCGATGGGGACGTTGATGCGGAAGACCCAGGGCCATCCGAGGCCGGCGGTGAGCAGGCCGCCCAGGAGGACGCCGAGCGCGGCGCCACCGCCGCCGAGCGCCGACCAGATGCCCAGGGCCCTGTTCCGCTCCTCCCCGTCGAACAGGGACACCACCAGGGACAGGGCGGCGGGGGAGAGGAGCGCGGCTCCGACGCCCTGTGCGACGCGACCGCCCACGAGCATGCCCGCGGAGCCGGCCAGGCCGGTGACCAGCGACGCCGCGGTGAAGACCAGCAGGCCGGCGAGCATCACGCGCTTGGCGCCGAGCAGGTCGGTGATCCGCCCTCCGAGCAGCATCAGCCCGCCGAAGGTGAGGGTGTAGGCGCTGACCGTCCAGGCCACCGCCTCGCGGCTGAGCCCCAGGTCCGTCTCCATGTGGGGCAGCGCGATGGCCACCACCGTGACGTCGAGGATCAGCATGAGCTGTGCCACGCCGAGAAAACCGAGGATGCGCCACCTCGCCGGGTGGACGGGTTGGGGCGACGTCTCCGCCGCCGTCGGTCGGGTCATTGGAGCCCTCCATACATGTAACTCGTACTTCCGCGTACGAGCTTGCACTGTAGACCGTAACTCGTATGTATGCATACGGGTTAAGCTGGAGGCATGACCGCACCATCCGCGCGCCCCAGGCGCCGAGCCGACGCCGAGCGCAGCATCGCCCGAATCGTTTCCGCGGCGCGCACCCTGCTGAGCGCGGACCCGAGCGCGACCACGGACGACATCGCGCGTGCCGCGGGGGTGGGGCGGATGACGGTGTACGGGCACTTCCGTACGCGAGCCGACCTGGTCGAGGCCGCCCTGAGGGACGCGATACGAGCCGGCGACGAGACCCTCGCGGCCGTGGACCTGGCCGGAGACGCCCGCGGGGCCGTCACCCGCCTGCTGGCGTCGAGCTGGGAGGTCGTGGCGGAGTCGGCGGCCCTGCTGACCGCGGCCGCGGAGGTCCTTCCCGCGGGGCGGGTGCACGAGCTTCACGCCGAGCCCGTCCGCCGGATGACCGAACTCATCAGCAGCGGCCGGGACCAGGGCGTCTTCCGCGCGGATCTGCCGGTCGGCTGGCTGGTCAGCGTCGTGCAGTACATCCTGCACGGGGCCGCGGAGGAGGTGCGCGCGGGCCGCCTCGCCTCGGAGGAGGCCGCGGACACGGTCACGAAATCCGTCCTGTCGGTCCTCACGGGCTAGACACGCCGGCCACCCTCGCGCGGTCGCGGCGGCGGTGACGGCGGCAGCGGGGCGGACCAGTGGCGGTAGCGGGGCGAACCGGTCGAGACCGCGGGCGGACATCGCCGTGACGAGACACGGCGGGCCCGCCGGCCGTGGACACGTTCTCGCGTCCACGGCCGGCGGGCCCGCGTCGGCACCGCCGGGACGAACCGCCGGGAACGGCCTACGACAGGTGGCGCGACCACCATTCGAGGACGGCCTCGAACCGCTGCAGGCGGTGCCGGGGGCGGCCGCTGCGGGTGAGCTCGTGGCCCTCACCGGGGAACAGCAGGAACTCCGCCGGGACGCCGTTGCGGCGCAGGGCGACGTACATCCGCTGCGCCTGCTCGACGGGGCAGCGCCAGTCCTCCTCGGAGTGGACCACGGCGAACGGGATGTCGATCTTGTCGGCGTGGTAGAGCGGGCTCATCGCGCGCTGGACCTCGAGGTCGGGGCCGCAGTAGGCGTCGGCGAAGAACCAGCCGATGTCGGAGGAGCCGGCGAAGGAGTCCCAGGCGTTGACCGCCCGCTCGCTCCAGGCGGCCCTGAACCGCTCCCCGTGGTGGGCGGCCAGCCAGCTCGTCATGAACCCGCCGTAGGAGCCGCCCATCACGCCCACCCGCCCGGCGTCGCACTCCGGCCGCTCCAGCGCCGCGTCCAGCAGGGCGAGGACGTCATCGACGTCCACGGTGCCGAAGGCGCCGACGACCGCCTGGCCGTGGGCCTGGCCGTACCCGCCCGAGCCGCGCGGGTTGGGCAGGACCACCGCGTACCCCGCGCCGGCGTAGACCTGGGTCTCGTCGAAGAAACCCCAGCCGTGGTGGTAGAAGGGGCCGCCGTGCACGTTCAGCAGGACCGGGTGCGGCCCCTCGCCCTCGGGCAGGACGAGCCAGCCGTGGACCGGGTAGCCGTCGGGCGCCACCGCGGTGATCTCCTGGAGCGGGCGGACCCCGGCCAGCGGCCCGGAGAAATCGGCGAGCCTGCCCTCGGGGGTGACCACCTCGCCGGGGCACTCGGGCGTGGAGACCACCGCGACGATCCGCCCGCCGTGCGCGGTGAAGGCGCTGACGGCCGCCCGCTCGCCGAGCACCCGGCCGAGCTTCTCCAGCGGCATGTCCTCGGCGGTCGCCGGGACGAGCAGCAGCTCGGTGGCGCCGCGCGTGCGCACCGCCACCAGGACGCCGTCCTCGACCGGTACGGGTTCCAGCGCCTCGCAGTCGACGGACTCCTCCTCGGTCATGCGCGTCCCGGCCGCGGGTTCGCCGCCGGTCCGCAGCGGGGCGCGGTAGAGGCCGGTGTTGCGGGCGACGGAGTGGATGCCGGAGAAGGCCGTGCCGAGGTAGAGCACCTCCCCGCCGGGAAGCGCCACGGGGTGGCTCGCGCGCCCCTCGCCGCGCACCACGAGGACCGGCGCGCCGCCCGCCGCGGGGACCGCGTACAGGTCGGTGTGCAGGCTGTCGCCGTCGAGGTCGCGGGGGGCCGAGACCAGCAGGTGCTCGCCGTCGGGGGTCCAGGCGGGGGTGTCGACGTCGTAGGGGCCGTCGGTCAGGCGCACCGGCTGGGGGATGTCGGCGAGGGCGTTGACCACGAACAGCGCCGACCGCCGGTCGAAGGTGAAGCCCACGCCGTCGCGCCGGTAGCTCAGGCCGGTGATGCGGCGCGGCGCCTCGGCGGCGGCGTCCACGCCCTCTTCGGTTCCGTAGCGGCCCTCCTCCGGGGCCCGCGCGACGAACGCGATCCGGCGGGAGTCGGGGGCCCAGACCGGTGCGCCGGCGCCGAGCGGCAGGTCGGTGATCGGACGCGGCTCGCCGCCGTGGGCGGGCATCACGTGCAGCTGCGGCCGGCCGCCCTCCTTCGCCCGCAGGAAGGCCACCCAGGCGCCGTCGGGGGAGACGCGGGGGGCGGTGTCGAGGTCGCCGTGGGTGAAGGGGACGGGCGGACCGTCCTGCGGCACCCGCCACAGGTTTCCGCGGTAGGCGTCCGCCTCCAGGTCGGGGCGGGCGACGTCGACCAGGAGGAGGTCGTCGTGCAGGGCGATGCTGCCGGGGACGTGCAGCAGGGCGAGGTCGTCAAGACGCATGACCTGGGACGTTATCACCGCGATCTCAGCATTTGGAGAACGTTGAGGTGGTTTGTCGGTGTCGTCGGGGAGCGGACGGGGAAACCCGGCGCGACCCCGTCCCCGTCCGGTGCGATCACCGGGTGACCGGCGGGTGATCGGTGCGGACGCCGCCGGGCCGCGGGGAGCCGTCCGCCCCCGTCGCGGATTGTGATCCATCCCCCACCCGCTCGGCTGATTAGAAGCCCTCACCTGGGAGAGTAGGAGGGGGTCACGAGGACCAACTGATCGGATGGTGCGATGGGCCGGCAACTCGACAAGGACCGATTCTCCGAGGCGGAGTTCGTCCGCTTCGGCGAGCGGCTGGCGGAACAGGTGGCCACGCTGCGTGAGACGTTGGCCCGGCCCGGCTTCGGCGAGGGCCCGCTGACCATCGGTGCCGAGCTGGAGCTGTTCCTCACCACCCCCGACGGGCGGCCGCTCCACCGCAACCGTGAGGTGCGCGAGGCCGCGGCCGACGCCCGGCTGGTGTCGGAGCTGGGCAGGTTCAACCTGGAGGTCAACCTGACCCCGCTGCCGCTCGCCGGGCGGCCCTTCACCGCGATGGCCGCCGAGCTGCGCGAGACCATGGACCTGGTGGACAAGGCCGCGGCGGCGCAGGGCGGCCGGTCCGTGGCGATCGGGATCCTGCCCTCCCTCAGCGAGTTCGACTTCACCCACGAGGCGCTCAGCGACGAGGCCCGCTACCGGGCGATGACCCGGGGCATGCGCCGGCTGCGCGCCGAGCCGTTCCGGGTGCGCATCAGCGGCGCCGAGGAGCTGGAACTGGAGGTCGAGGGCGTCATCCTGGAGAGCGCCAACACCTCCTGGCAGGTCCACCTGCGTACGGCCCCGGCCGACTTCGCCCGCGTCTACAACGCCGCCCAGCTCGCCGTCGGCCCGGTCCTCGCGGTCAGCGGCAACTCGCCCGGCTTCCTGGGCAGGCGGCTGTGGGAGGAGACCAGGATCGCCCTGTTCGAGGAGGCGGCCGACGACCGCGACGTCGAGCGGCTCGACCGCAGGGACCGGCGGGTGGCCTTCGGCTCCGGGTGGGTCGGCGGTGCCGAGGAGCTGTTCGAGATGTGCGTCCGCGAGTACGAGCCGGTGGTGCCGGTGCTCACCGACGCCCCGGACACCGCGGGCGGGGCCCCGGAGCTGGCCGAGCTCCGGCTGCACCAGGGCATGGTGTGGCTGTGGAACCGGCCCGTCTACGACCCGGCCGACGGCGGCCACCTGCGGGTGGAGATGCGGGCGCTGCCCGCCGGGCCGACCCCCGCCGACATGGTGGCCAACGCCGCCTTCATGCTCGGCCTCACCCTGGCGATGGCCGACGAGCCGGTGCACGAGTCGCCCTTCGCCTGCGCCTACCGCAACTTCTACCACGCCGCGATCAGCGGCCTGGACGCCCCGATGTCCTGGCCGGGCCGGAACGGGGAGGTCCCTGCGCACCGGCTCGTCGAGGACCTGCTGCCCGTGGCCGCGGATGGCCTGGCACGGGCCGGCGTCGAGACGCGGGAGGCGGAGCGGGCGCTCGACGTCATCCGGGAACGCGCCGGGCGACGCCGTACCGGCGCGGTCTGGCAGCGCGAGAAGCTTGCCGAGCTGGGCACCGACCCGGCGGCGCGGGCGCGCATGGTGACCCGCTACCAGGAGCTGGCGCTGACCGGGGAGCCGGTGCACACCTGGCCGCTGTGACGCCTTCCGCCGCCGTCCCCGGTCTCCGCGGCCGTCGGCCGACCACCCGCGGCGCGCGGATCCGGCCGTCAGGGCCCCGGGGCAGGGGGCTTCGGGACAGGGGGGCTTCCGAATGATCCGGATCTCGGCATACTCGTGAACTCCACGTCTCGACCCGCCGGGCCCGGCGGCGACCGGAGGAGGAACGCCCCCCATGAGTGCGATGAAGACCACGGCCGTGAAGCCGTTCGAGCTGAGGCGGAACGACGGCGACCTGCCGTCCGGCGCCCGCGCGCTGGGCGAACGGCTCGACCGCGTGCCCCTCGCCACCGTCCTGGCCAAGGCCAACCGGGTCGCCGTCAGGAAGGGGGCGTCCGGCGCCGGGGCGTTCACCGGCATGCGGCCCCGGCCGGTGGACTGGTACTGCTTCGACGACGCCGACAACGCCGTCACCGACTGGTACCCGCAGGGCCTGACCAGCTCCTCCGACGCCGGGACCGGCGGTGACGTGTTCGTGGTGAGCTGGTACTTCAAGCCGACGAACGAGCCCGAGCGCGGCGTCCGGCTGTCCTTCCTCGACGCCGCGGCGCTGCGCTACCGGCACGTCCTGCTCGTGACGGCCCGGCCAGACGGCGGGATCGCCCCCATCGACATCCACGCCGGCGGCGTCGCCTGGTACGGCGACCTGCTGTACGTCGCCGACACCGGCCGCGGCCTGCGCGTCTTCGACACCCGGCACATCTACGAGGTGAACGGCGACTCCAAGACCACCATCGGCAGGAAGGGCGCGACCTACAACGCCTTCGGCTACCGCTATGTGATGCCGCAGACCGGCGCCTGGACCGCGACGGGCGACGCCCGGTTCTCCTTCGCCTCCGTCGACCGGACGGGCCCGGTGCACAC
Organism: Streptosporangium sandarakinum; assembly: GCF_050942225.1. Taxonomy (NCBI): domain Bacteria; kingdom Bacillati; phylum Actinomycetota; class Actinomycetes; order Streptosporangiales; family Streptosporangiaceae; genus Streptosporangium; species Streptosporangium sandarakinum. The sequence goes on along the minus strand of NZ_CP192034.1, from coordinate 5,402,456 downwards.
CCTGGTCGGCGGCGAGTACGTCGACGCCCCCGGCACGCCCGGCAGGGTGGCCCGCTGGCCGCTCGCGCCCGGCGGCGGGCTGCGCGCCGACGCGGGCGGCGTCGCCGCGGCCCAGGACGCCTACCTGCTGCCCGAGCCCAGGATCCAGGGCGCGCTCTCCCACGGCGGCACCTGGTATCTCAGCCAGGCGGCCGGCTCGACGCGCAACGGCGTCCTGATCGTGGCCGGCGACACGGTCACCAGGCGGTCCTACCCGGTGGGCCCGGAGGACCTCACCTGCGTCCGCGAGCGCGGGACGCTGTGGAGCGTGACCGAGTTCGCGCGCCGCCGCGCGGTGTACGGCGTGCCGCTCTGACTCCGGGGCCTGCGCCGTCAGTGCAGGGAGCCGCCGACGAGGCGCAGGTCGCCGTCCATGGACGAGGCGGCGGTCACGATCGCGGTCAGCGCCTCGGCGACCAGGGCCGGCGGCATGGACGGCGCGGCCCGGTCGGCGACCTGCCCGGGGGCGAACGGCACGTGCACGAACCCGCCGCGGATGTCGGGCCGCTCGGTGGCGATCAGGTGCATCAGGCCGTAGAAGAGGTGGTTGCAGACGAACGTCCCGGCGCTCTGCGACACGCTCGCCGGCACCCCGACGGCCCGGGCCGCGGCCACGCACGCCTTCACCGGCAACGTGGCGAAGTAGGCGGCGGGCCCGCCGCGCACCACCGGCTCGTCGATCGGCTGCCGCCCGGCGTTGTCGGGGATGCGGGCGTCGTCGAGGTTGACGGCCACCCGCTCGACCGTCACGTCGGCCCGGCCGCCGGCCTGCCCGACGCAGACGACCACCCGGGGGTCGTGCTCGGCGACGGCCTCCCGCAGCCGCTCCACCGCCGCGCCGAACACGCACGGCACCTGTACGGCCCGCACCCCGGGGACGAGGCCGACCGCCTCCCACGAGGGGTTGACGGTGTCGCCGTCGAACGGCTCGAAACCGGTGAGCAGGACGGTCATCGGTGTACCTCCGGTACGGAGCAGGCGGGGGTGCCGCCGGGCAGGCGGCCGCGGTTGGCGGAGACGAGCCGGTAGCCCCACCCCGCCACCTGCCGCAGCAGGGGGAGGCGCATCAGGGACCCCGCGGCGCTCCACGGCGGGCCCGCGGAGATCAGCAGCCTGGCGACGGCCTGCGCCCCACCGTACAGCCTGCCGTCCTCGGCCCACAGCACCTCGTGCTCGGCGCGCTCCCGGGTGGCGCCGAGCGCGGCCAGGTCGGCCGTCTGCAGGGGTACGGCACGGGCCCGGAGCCCGATCCGGCGCTCGGCGAACCGGACGCAGGACGTGCAGAAGCCGCAGTCGCCGTCGTAGACCAGCACCGGTTGTTCCGTCATGCGGTGACCATACCCAGACGAATCATCCGAGAACGGGCGGCCCGTCCCCGGGCGGCCCGTCGAGGTGGCGGAACGCCTCGTGCGCGGAGCGGACGCTGTCGCGCAGCGCCCGCTCCAGCCGCCCGGCGTCCCCGGCCAGCCGGTCGATCTCCGGTACGGCCGCCGAGTCGGCGCCGGTCTCGGCCAGGAGCTCCTCGTAGCGGGGGAGGCGCTCCCGCAGCAGCTCGATCTGCTCGTGGGCGCGCAGCGCCCGCTCGGCCTCGGTCACATGGCGGGCGTAACGTTCCAGGGCCTCGACGCGGGCGACGACGGCGGCCTCGCTGGCGGACAGCGCCCGCTCCAGCGGCGCCATGGCGGCGGCCACCTCCGGGGTGCCGCCGCCGTACAGCAGGTCGCGGTGCTCGCCGCGCAGCGCCGACAGCTTGGCCAGCAGCCGGGCGATCTGCCACTCCTCGGCGGGCAGCATCACCGAGTTGCGCACGTCGTCGAGCATGCCCAGGGCGTTGACCCGCGAGCGCATGACGGTGTCGACGGCCTGCCCGGTCCGCTCCAGCAGCGGCCCGGCGGCGTCGTCGAAGTCCTCGGGCAGGAGGTAGCGGCCCTCGTACCAGTGGGCGTGCCGGGCGATCTCGTGGTCGTCGGCGTCGTCATCCTCCTCGCCGCCCTCGGGGAACTGCTGGGAGGCGAGCGTGCCGATCAGCGCCACGAAGGCGAGCATCCCGATCAGGAAGAAGGGGAGCCGCCCGATGTTCATGGCGAGCAGGCCCAGCAGGACGCCCGACAGGACGACGACGCGGACCTTGGGCGCGCGGGCCTTGCGTTCCTCGCGGGCCGGTACGGGGGCGGGCTGCCAGCCGGCCCTGACCCGGGACAGCAGCCGGGCGTTCCGGCGGAACAGCTCGGCCACCTCCGCCGGCACCTCCGGGTCGACCGTCACCCGCTGCACGGGCTCACTCCCTTCGCACGGTGGGGATCGTCTCGTCCGCCTCGGCCGCCGGGGCGCCGGTCAGCCTTCGAGATACCGGAACGCCTCGTGGGCGGAGCGGACGCTGTCGCGCAGCGCCTGCTGCAGCCGGGCGGCGTCCTCGCTCAGGGTGCCGATCTCCGGCGCGGAGAAGCGGGCGGCGCCCGTCTCCGCGACGAGCTGCTCGTACTCCGGCAGGTGGGCGAGCAGGGCCTCGATCTGCCCCCGCGACGCCAGCGCGCGGTCGGCCCGCGCCACGTGGCGGGCGTAGCGCTCCAGGGCCTCGACGCGGGCGACGACGGCGGCCTCGCTGGCGGACAGCGCCCGCTCCAGCGGCGCCATGGCGGCGGCCACCTCCGGCGTCCGGCCGCCGCGGGCCAGGTGGCGGTGCCTGGCCCGCAGGGCCGACAGTTTGGTCAGCAGCCGGGCGATCTCCCATTCCTCGGCGGGCAGCATCACCGAGTTGCGCACGCTGTCGAGCATGCCCATGGCGTTGACCCGCGAGCCCATGATGCGGTCGATCGCCTGCTGAACCCGGCCGAGCAGGGCCCGCGAGGGGACGTCGAAGTCCTCCAGGACCAGGAATCGGCCCTGGTACAGCCGCGAGTGCCGGTACAGCACGCGCTCCACCGAGTCGGCCGGCAGGGGCTTCCTGGCGAGGTGGACGCAGGCGAGGACCATCAGGTAGACGGTGCAGAGGGTGGCCAGGAACAGCCCGGTCGCGCCGGTGAGCAGCGTGACGAGGACCGTCAGGACCGTCAGCGCCCCGAGGGGGATCAGGGCGGCGACGGGGACGCGCGGACCGCTCGGCTCGGGGTTCCAGCCGGTCCGGTAGCGGGAGAGCAGCGGGCCGTTCCGCCGCATGAGGTCGGCGACGTCCGCGGGTACCTCCGGATCGACCACCACACGCAGCACAGGCTCGCCCCTTTCGCGATGGTCAAAAGAGCATAAGCGATGAGTGGATTCTGGGTTATGTACCGATGCTGCCTCCTGCCGATCTCCGGCGCGTACCGGAAACGCGGGGAACCCGGAAGGAGAACCGCGGCGGGACGGCAGGAACGGCAGGTCCGAAGCGGGTGATCGGCGGCGGGAACGGCCGGGAGAACGAAGAGATCCCCGGGTCGGGGACCCGGGGATCTCTGTCGGTGGACGATACTGGGATTGAACCAGTGACCTCTTCCGTGTCAGGGAAGCGCTCTCCCGCTGAGCTAATCGTCCTCGGAAAACCAGAGCGGAAGACGGGATTCGAACCCGCGACCCTCACCTTGGCAAGGTGATGCTCTACCACTGAGCCACTTCCGCGTGCTCCCCGGCTTGCGGGCCGGGACACATGCGCTACTTTACCGGATCCTCGCGGGTCCGGCGTCCGCGCGCCGAGGTGGAGACGGGATTTGAACCCGTGTACACGGCTTTGCAGGCCGTTGCCTCGCCTCTCGGCCACTCCACCAGTCAGACCCCTGAGGGTCTGTCGAGCGGAAGACGGGATTCGAACCCGCGACCCTCACCTTGGCAAGGTGATGCTCTACCACTGAGCCACTTCCGCGTGCTCCCCGGCCTGTCGTCCGGGGCACGAGAAAACTCTAGCGCCTCCGGAGCGTGCTTGCGCGCAACCGGGGGACAACCAGGCGATGATCGGGGGGCGGAGCGCGGATTTCCGGGTGGCTCCCGGCCGGACCCGGGGCGCCCCGGGCCCTGTCGCGCGGTCCTCAGCCGGGCACCACCGTGACGTCCTCCGCCCGGACGAACATGACCCGGTGGCCGAACTGGATCTGGTGGTAGCGCGTCCGGCCCGCGATGACGCGGTGGGACGCCGGGGAGAAGCCGCCCGTGTGGAGGTAGGAGGCGCGGCGGGTCAGGCCGAGGCTGTAGAACTGCCCGGCCGGGAGGGTGTACTGCAGGGGGGCCGGCTGCTGCACCGGTATGCCCGGCGGGTAGGCCGACGCCTCCGGGTAGGCCCTGCCGTACACCTTGACGGAGGCGAGGCCGGGGCGGGGCGTCACCAGGGGGCCGGAGGCGGGCACGGACCTGCGGGCCCCCGCCGGGTCGTAGAACCAGGCCCGCTGCCCGAGGTACCAGATCGCGGTCCAGTCGCCGCGGCGGCCGGCGAAGGCGTAACGCTGGCCGGTGGAGGCCCGTCCCGCGTGGTCGTACACGCTGTAGGTGGACGCGCCGGTGGGGTGCTTGCCGATGTCGCGGACCAGCGGCGAGGCGGGGGAGGGGCGGACGTGCAGCCAGACCGTTCCGGACCCGCGGCGGCACCGGCCCGACTTGGCGCAGCCGCTGAAGAAGGACGTGTTGGCGGCGTAGTCGGGCTTGATCATCACGGAGCGCGCCGAGTTCGCCGGGCGCGCCCCGGCCGCCGCCGAGACGAGGGAGACCTCCCGGCCGCGGACACCGGTCAGCGGGCTGCCGAGCAGCGTGAAGTAGTGGTCCCAGTCCCAGTAGGGGCCGGGGTCCTCGTGCATGCCCTGCACCGTCGCCGGGGTGGCGCCGGGCACGTTGTCGTGGCCGAGGATGTGCGCCCGGTCTAAGGGGACGTCGTACTTGCGGGCGAGGTAGCGGACCAGGCGGGCCGAGGCCCGGTACATCGCCTCGGTGTACCAGGCGCCCCCCCTGGCGAGGTAGCCCTCGTGCTCCAGGCCGATGGAGCGGGAGTTGAAGTACCAGTTGCCCGCGTGCCAGCCGACGTCGTCGGCCCGCAGGTGCTGGGCGATGTGGCCGTCGCTGGAGCGCAGGGTGAAGTGCCAGCTCACGTAGGTGGGGTCCTTGACCAGCCGGGTCATGACGTCGTAGGGCGACTCCCCGTCGTGGATGACGATGTAGTCGATCGGGCGGGTCCCCGGGTAGCGGTCGTGGTTGCCGTGGCCGCCCTTCCTCAGCCGCCGGTAGGCGGCCGGGAGCCACTCGCAGGCCAGGGCGGGCGGGCAGTCGGGGGCGGTGGACGCCGGGGCGGCGGGCAGTCCGGTCTCCCCGGGCCCCCGTTCCGGCGTCGCGGCGGGGTCGGCGGGCAGGACCACCCGCTCGCCGTCGTCGGTCACCCGCGCGGCGCCGGAACGGATCGTCGCGTACACCTCGTCGGCGAACGCCGCGGCGGTCCCGGCGTCCGTGGCGCCGGAGTAGCGGGCCACCGCGCCGTACCAGCCCGCCGGGTCCGCCCCGGGCCGCCCGCCGGCGCGCCGCTGGTGGTCGGCCAGCAGCGCGGCGCCGCCCAGGATGTTGGCCGAGGGGTCCCGGCGGAGCTCGGCGGGGGCGAGGCCGGTCAACTCCGCGGCCCGGTGCAGGGTGTCGGCGGGCGGTACGGCCCGCGGCGCGGCGGCCCGCTCGTCCCCGACGGACTCCCGGGCCGCGTCTCCGGACGGGTGCGCCGTGTCCCCGGCGTCCCCGGCCGGTCGCGTGGCGGCCGCGGCCGCCATGGCGCCCGCGGAGGGGTCGACCAGGTGCATCGGGCCGTAACCCGCCGACACGCTGGGCAGGCCGTCGTGGGCGTCCCACCGGGATTCCAGGTAGGAGACCGCCAGCAGCACGCTCTCCGGCACGCCGTACCTCAGCGCGGCCCGGGCGAAGGCCGCCTGCCGGCCGGCCGGGGACGACGCTCCCGCCGGGGGCGGCGGGACCAGCAGGGTCAGGGCGGCAAGGACGGCGGGGCCCGTCAGACGGCGCATGGTGTTCCTCCGGCCAGTTGGCTACCCAGGGTTATGAGAGACTACTCACCGTCCCAGGGTGCGGGCGCCGTACGGCTGAGGGCGGGATCTCTGCCCGAAACCGGGCAGGAAAATTGGTAATTGACGTTGATTATGCGTATGGTCCTGCCCTGTGGCCGCGGCATGGCAGTCCCATGAGGAGCTGATTACCCACCTGGTCCGGACGAGCTCCCTCGGCCCGGGCGAGGCGGCGCGGGTCGTGGCGGACGTGCTGGCCTACTTCTCCGAGCCCGTCGAGGAGTTCGTCCGGCGCCGTCACGCCGAGCTCAAGGCCAAGGGGCTGGTCAACGACCAGATCTTCCCCCGGATCGCCGCCGAGCTGCCCGCCCGGCGCGTCGCGGCACCCCAACTCACCCTGCGCCAGCTGCGCCGGATCGTCTACGGGTAAGGAGCGGACACATGTGCGGGATCGTGGCCTACGTGGGGCCTAAGGACGCGGCACCGATTCTGCTGGAGGGTCTCGCGCGGCTGGAGCACCGCGGCTACGACTCGGCCGGCCTGGTGGTCTCCAACAAGGGCCTGAAGATGCGCAAGGTCAAGGGCCGGGTGGGCGACCTGGCCGCCGTCGTGCCCGCGCGCTTCAAGGGGACCCTGGGCATCGGGCACACCCGCTGGGCCACCCACGGCGCGCCCAGCGACGCCAACGCCCACCCCCACCTGTCCACCGACGAGCGCGTCGCGGTCGTGCACAACGGCGTCATCGAGAACGCCGACGAGCTGCGCGCCAAACTGGAGGCGGACGGCGCGGTCTTCGTCTCCGAGACCGACACCGAGGTGCTGGCGCACCTGATCGCCCGCACCGTCGAGGAGTCCGACTCACTGGAGGAGGCGGTCCGCACCGCGCTCAAGCGGATCGTCGGCACCTACGGCATCGCGGTGATCGACGCCCGGCGGCCCGGCGAGGTGGTCGTGGCGCGCAACGGCAGCCCGATCGTGCTGGGCATCGGCGAGAAGGAGATGTTCGCCGCCTCCGACGTCGCGGCCCTGGTCCGCTACACCCGCCAGGTGGTCCACCTGGAGGACGGCGAGCTCGCGGTGCTGCGGGCCGACGGCTTCACCACGTTCGGCGGCGACGCGCGGGAGACCGCCAAGGAGCCGCTGACCGTCGACTGGGAGGCCGGCCACTACGACACCGGCGGCTACGAGCACTACCTGCTCAAGGAGATCTCCGAGCAGCCCGAGACGGTGGCCCGCACGCTGCGCGGCCGCCTCGACGACCGCTTCCACATCGCCCACCTGGGCGGCCTCAACATGGACGCGCGGGAGAGCCGGTCGTTCCGCCGCGTGAAGATCATCGGCTGCGGGTCCGCCTACTACTCCGGCCAGATCGGCGCCCAGCTCATCGAGGAGCTGGCGCGCATCCCGGCCGACGCCGAGCCGGCCAGCGAGTTCCGCTACCGCAGCCCCGTGGTGGAGCCCGACACCCTGTACGTGGCGATCAGCCAGTCGGGGGAGACCTACGACACCCTCGCCGCCGTCCAGGAGCTCAAGCGCAAGGGCGGGCGGGTGCTCGGCATCGTCAACACCGTGGGCAGCGCGATCGCCCGCGAGTGCGACGGCGGCGTGTACCTGCACGCGGGTCCCGAGGTGTCGGTGGCCAGCACCAAGGCGTTCACCTCGACCGCCGTGGCGTTCGCGCTGCTCGCGCTGCACCTGGGCCGGGTGCGCGACCTGTCCCCGGCCGACGGCCGCCGCATCTGCGAGGGCCTGCGCCGGCTGCCCCGCCAGATCGAGGAGATCCTCGCGCTGGAGCCGCAGATCAAGGAGCTGGCGGACAAGTACGCCGACGCGGCGAGCATGATGTTCGTGGGCCGGGTCCGCGGCTACCCGGTGGCCCGCGAGGGCGCGCAGAAGCTCAAGGAGATCTCCTACGTGCACGCCGAGGCCTACCCGGCCAGCGAGCTCAAGCACGGGCCGCTGGCGCTGATCGGCCCGGAGACGCCGACCGTGGCGATCGTCCCCGACGACGAGCTGCTGGACAAGAACCTCACCACGCTGGGCGAGATCCGGGCGCGCGGCGGCCGGGTGCTCATGGTCGGGCACCGTACGGCCGACCCGAAGCTGGCCGACGACTGCGTGGTGGTGCCCAGGAACGAGATCGAGCTGGACCCGATCCTGCTGACGATCCCGCTCCAGCTGCTGGCCTACCACGCCGCCGTGGCGCTGGGCCGCGACGTCGACAAGCCCCGCAACCTCGCCAAGAGCGTCACCGTGGAGTGACCCCGTCGTTCCTCCTCCCGGCAACCCCACCATATGTCACAGAAAGTGACATAGGTGTAACCTGAGGTATCGGGGGTCTCGGGGGGAGGGCGCGTCGTGCACCGGAGGCGGTTCTTCTCGTTCGCCGTCGGGCTCGCCGTCCTCGGCGGCTGCGGCGGCTGCGGCGGCCCCGACCGGCCGTTCACCGGCGGGCTGACCCTCATCGTGCCCGCGGGCCGCGGGCACGACTGGGACCCTCGCCCGCGGCATGGCCGCGGTCGTGGACGAGGAGGGGCTGGCGCGGGCGACCGCGGTGGAGGACCACCCGGGCGGCCCGGCGGGTGACGCCCTGGCGGCGCTCGCCGGGCCGCCGTCCCGGGAGCGGTCCGCCCGCGGGCCGTTCCCCCGCGAGCCGTTCTCCCGCGCCGGGAGGCTGCTCCTCGCCGGGATGCCCGCGGTGGCCGGGGCGGAGATCGCCGACACCGCCGCCGTGGCCGACTCCACCACCCCGCTGGCCCGGCTGGCCGGTGACTGGGCGGCCCTGGTCGTCCTGCCCGGCTCCCGCCTGCGCTCCTTCGAGGACCTCGCCGCGCTGCTGCGCCGCGACCCGGGCGGGCTGGTGATGGGCGGGCGCCTGGAGGGCGGCTCCGACCACGTGCTCTACGGCATGATCGCCAAATGCCTCGGGGCGGACGCCCGGCTGCTGCAGTACGCCGGGTATCCCGGCACCGCCGACGCCGTCGAGGCGCTCCGTGACGGCCGGGTGGCCGCGATCCTGGGCTCGGCGCGCTCCTTCACGCGCGAGATCGCCGCGGGCCGCCTGCGGCCCCTGGTGGTCTCCTCCGCGGACCGGCTCCCCGGGATCGACGCGCCGACGCTGATGGAGATGGACGTCCGGCTGGAGTACACCGACTGGTGCGGGGTGTTCGGCCCGCGGGACATGGGCCCGGACGACCGGGACCGGGCCGTGGCCCTGTGCGACGCCCTCGACGCCTCGCCGCGCTGGCGGGCCATGTGCGAGGCCAGGGGCTGGAGCCGGGTCTACCTCAGCGGCGACGACTTCCGCCAGTGGCTGACCGGCGAGACCGGCCGGGCCCGGGACGTGCTCCGTGATCTCGGTTTGCTGAAAGCCTTCGCCACAACTTGTTGGGGTAGTTGCGTCCGCCGCCACTACATGTAGGATCCTCGTCGTTGCCGGCTCGCCTTCCCGTGAAGGCGAGGCAAGAGGGAACCCGGTGGGAATCCGGGGCTGCCCCGCAGCGGTGAACGGGAACGACCGCCGTCAGGCGAGCACTGGGCAATGCCCGGGAAGCGACGGCCAGTAGGCATGTGCCAGGCGCCCGTGAGTCCGAAGACCTGCCGGCGACGGGGGAGGGGACCGGACCGGGTGCCGGGGGCCGCGTGAGGCGGCCCCGGGGCGCGCGGCGCGGCCGTCTCTCCCCGCACAGATGTCCAGGGCCTCGAGGGCGGGCCCGCGGACGAGGCGGCCCGGCATGTCCGCGGACCGTTCTCCGACGCGTGCCCTCACCCGGCGGGAGCCGTACAGGGAAGCACCGAGCACGCCAGGGAGAAGCACGTGGCACCGATCGTGGCCGACGCCGCCGAGGAGACCGGGCAGGCACGCGAGGATCTGGCCGGCCGCCGGCTGGCCATCGAGGAGGCCGCCGCCCGGGTGGTCACCGATCCGGAGAACTCCAAGGTCGCCGCCGGCCTGCTGGCCGGGCTGATCGCCGACGAGGCCGCCGCCCACGGCGTGCGGACCTTCGCCGGGTCCGTCGCCGCCGCCCACGCCGCCGGGCTGCTGCAGGACGGCCTGGCCGCCTTCGTGGCGGCGCACGCCGCCGAACTGGACGCCCTCGTCGACGACGCCGCCGACGCCCGGTTCGAGTACTTCGGCCTGCGCACGGTCTACGACCGTTACCTGCTGCGCCACCCCGAGACCCGCGGCGTGCTGGAGCGTCCGCAGCACTTCTTCCTGCGGGTGGCGTGCGGCCTGTCGGAGACGGTCGAGGAGGCCGCCGAGCTGTACCGGCTCATGTCCACCCTGGCCTACCTGCCCAGCTCGCCCACCCTGTTCAACTCCGGGGCGCGCCGGCCCCAGCTGTCCTCCTGCTTCCTGCTCGACTCGCCCCGCGACGAGCTGGAGGCGATCTACGAGCGGTACGGGCAGGTCGCGCGGCTGTCGAAGTACGCCGGGGGCATCGGCGTCTCCTGGACCCGGATCCGCTCGCGCGGCTCGCTGATCCGCGGCACCAACGGCCACTCCAACGGCGTCGTGCCGTGGCTGCGCACCCTGGACGCGAGCGTCGCCGCGGTCAACCAGGGCGGCCGCCGCAAGGGCGCGGCCTGCGTCTACCTGGAGACCTGGCACGCCGACATCGAGGACTTCCTGGAGCTGCGCGACAACACCGGCGAGGAATCCCGCCGCACGCACAACCTGAACCTCGCCAACTGGATCCCCGACGAGTTCATGCGCCGCGTCGAGGCCGACGGCACCTGGTCGCTGTTCGACCCCAGGGAGGTCCCGCACCTCACCGACCTGTACGGCGAGGCGTTCGACACGGCCTACCGCGCCGCCGAGGCCGAGGGCCGCTACGTCCGCCAGGTCCCCGCCCGCGCCCTGTACGGCCGGATGATGCGCACCCTCGCCCAGACCGGCAACGGCTGGATGACCTTCAAGGACGCCGCCAACCGCACCTCCAACCAGACGGCCCGCCCCGGGAACGTCATCCACCTGTCGAACCTCTGCACCGAGATCCTGGAGGTCACCAGCGACGCCGAGACGGCCGTGTGCAACCTCGGCTCGATCAACCTCGCCGCCCACCTCGACGGCGGGCGGATGGACTGGGCGCGGCTGCGCGCCACCGTCCGCACCGCCGTACGGTTCCTGGACCGCACGATCGACCTGGGCTTCTACCCGACCCCCGAGGCCGAGGCCGCCAACCGCAGGTGGCGGCCGATCGGGCTGGGCCTGATGGGCCTGGCCGACGTGTTCTTCACGCTGCGGCTGCCGTTCGACTCCCCGGAGGCGCTGGAGCTGTCCACCCGGATCTCCGAGGAGATCGCGCTCGCCGCCTACGCCACCTCCGCCGACCTGGCCGTCGAGCGGGGCCGCCACCCCTCCTACGACGAGACCCGCGCCGCCCGCGGCGTGCTGCACCCCGACCACTACGGCGCCGGGCGGTCGGCCGAGTGGGCGGCGCTGCGGGCCAGGATCGCCGGGACGGGCCTGCGCAACTCGCTCATGATCGCGATCGCGCCCACCGCGACCATCGCCTCCATCGCCGGCTGCTACGAGTGCATCGAGCCCCAGGTCTCCAACGTCTTCAAGCGCGAGACCCTCTCGGGAGAGTTCCTCCAGGTCAACCGTTACCTGGTCCGCGACCTCGCCGAGCGCGGCCTGTGGACCCCGCAGATCCGCGACGCGATCAAGCGGGCCGACGGCTCCGTCCAGGACGTCCCCGGCGTGCCCGACGACCTCAGGGCGCTCTACCGCACCGCCTGGGAGCTGCCGCAGAAGGCGCTGATCGACCTGGCCGCCGCGCGCATGCCGTACATCGACCAGTCGCAGTCGCTGAACCTCTTCATGGCCACGCCGACCATCGGCAAGCTCTCCTCGATGTACGCCTACGCCTGGAAGTCCGGCCTGAAGACGACCTACTACCTGCGGTCCCGCCCGGCCACCCGGATCGCGCAGACCACCGTGGCCAGGGCCGTCCCCGAGCCGGAGGCCGTCGCCTGCTCGCTGGAGAACCCCGAGTACTGCGAGGCCTGCCAGTAGCGCCCGCCGCGCGGGCGTCCCCTCGCGGGCGCCCGCGCCGCGTCCCGCCTCCCGATCCGGCACCGCGCCCGGGTCGCCGCGCGTCCGTCGCGCGTCTTCTCGTCCCGCTTCAACGATCCGGCACCGCGTCCGGGTCGCCGCGCGTCCGTCGCGCGTCTTCTCGTCCCGCTTCACCCGAACCCCACGGAGGGCTCCGCCGATGCTGCTCGACCCCGGAATGGACCTCACGCTGCGCCCCATGCGCTACCCGGACTTCTACGAGCGCTACCGCGCCGCGATCCGCAACACCTGGACCGTGGAGGAGGTGGACCTCTCCTCCGACCTGCCCGACCTCGCCAGGATGACGGCCGAGGAACGCCACCTGATCAACCGGCTCGTCGCCTTCTTCGCCACCGGCGACTCGATCGTGGCCAACAACCTCGTCCTCAACCTCTACCGGCACGTCAACGCCCCCGAGGCGCGGCTGTACCTCAGCAGGCAGCTGTTCGAGGAGGCGGTGCACGTCCAGTTCTACCTGACCCTGCTGGACACCTACCTGCCCGACCACGACGAGCGGGTCCGGGCCTTCGCCGCGGTCGAGCACATCCCCTCGATCCGGGACAAGGCCGAGTTCTGCTTCCGGTGGATCGACTCGCTCGGCGGGCTGGACCGCCTGGAGACCCGCGAGGACCGGCGGGCGTTCCTGCTCAACCTGATCTGCTTCGCCGCGTGCATCGAGGGACTGTTCTTCTACGGCGCCTTCGCCTACGTCTACTGGTTCCGCTCCCGGGGCCTGCTGGGCGGCCTGGCCACGGGGACCAACTGGGTGTTCCGCGACGAGTCCATGCACATGGAGTTCGCCTTCTCCGTGGTGGACACCGTACGGGCGGAGGAGCCCGAACTGTTCGACGACGAGCTGGGCGGGCAGGTCACCCGGATGCTGGAGGAGGCGGTGGCCGCCGAGCTGGCCTTCGCCGCCGACCTGTGCGGCGACGGGCTGCCCGGGATGGAGGTGGACCGGATGCGGCAGTACCTTGAGTACGTGGCCGACCAGCGCCTGGTCCGGCTCGGGTTGCCCGTCAGGTACGGCACCGCCAACCCCTTCGCCTTCATGGAGCTGCAGGACGTCCAGGAACTCGCCAACTTCTTCGAGCGGCGCGTTTCGGCCTACCAGATAGCCGTTGAGGGGAACGTCACATTCGACGAATCCTTCTGAATACGCGGCGGGCCCGTGGGCAACCCCCGTGAGGGGACCGACGACGGGAGGAAAGCCGATCTTGTCCAGATGGATCATCATGCTCATCACGGTGATCGCCGCCGCCGCCGCGGTGGAGGTGGTGCGCCGGGTACTGCGGTCGCGGCTGGTCGGCGAGAAATGGGTCCTCGCCGGTCCGCTCGTGTGCCGCTGCGCCTGGCCGGCCCTGGCCACGGCGGTCGTCGCGGCCGTCAAGACGGTCTACCAGCCGAACATGGCCGAGGGACCGTTCGCCGACGGCATCGAGCAGGTGCTCGGCCTGGCCATGATCGGCGTCGTCTCCTGGCTGGTCATCGAGGCCGCCTACGCGGTCACCGACGTGGTGCTGGAACGGCTGGTGACCGTCGAGGGCGAGCGCAACCGGCGGGCCCGCCGCATCCGCACCCAGATCACCCTGGTCCGCCGGGTGGCCTCAGCGGTGATCATTGTGGTGGCGCTGGGCGCGATGCTCTTCACCTTTCCCCAGGTGCGCGCGCTCGGCGCCGGACTGCTGGCCTCCGCCGGAATCGCCGGCGTGATCGTCGGTGTCGCCGCCCAGTCGACCCTGGGCAACCTGCTCGCCGGGCTGCAACTCGCCTTCAGCGACGCGCTCCGGCTCGACGACGTCGTGGTGGTCGAGGACGAATGGGGCCGCATCGAGGAGCTCAGCCTCACCTACGTGGTGCTGCACCTGTGGGACGAGCGCAGGCTGGTGCTGCCGGTCTCCTACTTCACCACCAACCCCTTCGAGAACTGGACCCGCCACAGCAGCCGGGTGATCGGCGCGGTGATGCTCCGCGTCGACTGGTCTGTCCCGGTGGACGAGCTGCGCACCGAGCTGTACCGCGCCCTGCGCGAGCACCCGCTGTGGGACCAGAAGGACTGGGTCCTCCAGGTCGTCGACACCCTGCCCAACGGCCTGGTGGAACTGCGCGCGCTGATGAGCGCCGCCGACTCGCCCAGCGCCTGGGACCTCAAGTGCGACATCCGCGAGCACATGGTCAGGTTCATCCAGGAGAAGTACCCCGACTCGCTGCCCCGCTTCCGGGTGGACGACCGCGCCGCGTAGCCGGCCGTACGGCGGGTTCCCCGCGCGGGGGCCCGCAACGCCGGGGCAGGGCCGTACGGCGGAGCCCCTACGCGGCCGGGCCGGGCCGCAGCACCCGCGCGGCCCCGGAGATCAGCGCGGTGGCCAGGATCCACCCCGACACGATCAGGGTCCAGGCCAGCCACCGGGTCCAGCCCACCGGATCCCACGCGCCCCGCTGCTCGAAGACGCTCACCGGAACCAGCAGGTCGAGGGTGTAGGTGAACGGCTGGAAGACCCGGACCTCCTCCGGGTCGATCTTCACCGGCGGTACGGCGCCGAAGGCCACCGTCCCGGCGGTCAGCAGCACCACCGCCCACAGGGCCGCCAGCCAGGGGCGGTAGCCGTACCCGACGACGAGGTCGAGCAGCCCGCCCCACGCCCGCCCGGCCGGCCGGAGCGTGCCGCGCCGGTCGCGCTGCTTGGCCAGCAGCACCCGGCGCGCGTCCGGCTCGTGGCCGATCCGCCGGTACCACGCCGCGAGCTGCTCGTACGGCTGGGGCCGGTAGCCGTCCGGGTCCCGGCTCGCCCACGACAACCGCTCGGCCACACTCCACGGGCCGCGCAGCGCCTCGTAGACCAGCCCGTTGAGGTGGACCCCGCCGGGGTAGGCGTCCGGCCGGTCGAGCAGGACGCCGATCCGCGAGTAGCCCAGGTTGACCTCCCCCTCGATCGACTCCGGGGTCAGGATCACCTCGTCCACCTGGGCGTGGCTGAGGTGCAGCACCCGGCCGGGGGCCTTCAGCGTCGCGTCGGAGAAGGAGAGCGTCCCGCCGACGCGCGCGCCGCGCATCCGGATCGTGCCGGTCGCGGTGAACCCGGCGCTGAACTCCGCCGACCCGCATTCCAGCATGTCGGCCGTCACCGCGTGCGGCCCGGTCGCGGTGACGACCGACCCCTGCAGGTAGATGCCGCTCCGGAGCTTCGCCCCGATGAGCCGCAGGCCGCCGGTGACGTGCGTGTCCCGCATGAACGTCGCGCCGGTGACGGTGAGACCGCCGGCCCACAGCGCGTGGCGGACCTGGTCGAGGCGGCGTTCACGCGCCTCC
Organism: Streptosporangium sandarakinum; assembly: GCF_050942225.1. Classification (NCBI taxonomy): domain Bacteria; kingdom Bacillati; phylum Actinomycetota; class Actinomycetes; order Streptosporangiales; family Streptosporangiaceae; genus Streptosporangium; species Streptosporangium sandarakinum. The sequence goes on along the minus strand of NZ_CP192034.1, from coordinate 5,387,095 downwards.
TCGGGGGAGATCGTCCGGCGGGTGTCCACCATCCAGTTGGCACCCGGTTTGAGCCGCTCGCCGGGGGCGGAAAGACGCATCCGGGAGAGCCTGAGCTGGCCGTTCACCTCGGCGTTGTCCAGCCGGATCCCGGCGTGGACGGTCGAGCCGTCGAAGTCGAGCAGGCCCTTGACCGTGCACCGGGTGGCCCGGACGCGTTCCAGGTCGCACCCCCGAAACCGGACGCCGACGGCGGTGGCGTCGTTGAGGGAGACGGCCCCGGCCAGGTGGCAGTTGAGCAGGTGCAGCTTGCCGGTGAGGGTGGCGTCCGACAGGTCGAGCGGACCCGTGACCCGCGCGCCCGCCAGCCGCAGCCCGGCGGTCCCGCCCTGCGCGGCCTGCCGCGCGCCGCGCAGCAGCGCCGCCAGGACCTCCGCGCGGACCGTCCGCTCCGGCCCCCACCCGGCGCCCCTCGCCGGGTCGTCCTCCTCCGGGTCGCCGGTGCGCAGGTCCACCCAGGCGCCCGTGGGATAGGCGTTCCAGACCCGGCGCTCGGCCGGGCTCAGCCTGGGGAACGACCGTACCGGTCTCATCGAGGCCCTCCTCGCGGGTCCGCGCCCCTCCCCGGCGGCCGGTGCCCCGCCGGTTCCGGGACGGTTCGCCGTCATGATCGGGGAACGTCCCGGAAGAATCTACAACGTACAGGTATCCGGTGGTTTCCGATCGGCCACCGGCGACCCCGTCGCCACCCTCCGGATCGGCCTCGTCCCCGGCGCCTACTCGGGGGACATGACCTCGTAGAGGTTGCCGGAGTCGTCGGAGAAGAACAGGCCGCGCGGGCACAGCGGGTGGTCGACGCGGCCGTTGGCGCGGTCGGCGGGGTGGCTGCCGTACGGCACGCCGCGCTCCCGGAGCCGGGCCAGGATCGCGTCGAACGTGGCCGGGTCCACGTCGAAGGCCAGGTGGTGCCCCTCGGGGTCCTCGACGGTCATGTAGTCGAGGGTGAGGGAGCCGTTGACCCGGACGGGCGCGAAGTGGCCGCGCGCCCCGGCCGGAGGCAGGCACTCCAGGCCCATGACGTCTGCGAAGAACCGGGCCGCGCGCCCGTTGTCACGGGCGGGGACGATGGTGTGGTTCAGCGTGACGGTCACCTCGCGCCCTCCTCGGCGGAGCCGGGACGGGCCAGCGCGCCGTGCACGAACACGTCCACGACTTCGGCGACGTCCGGCGCGGTGTCGCCGGCCGATCGCCTGCTCCCGGCGGACATCAGGTCCATGAACAGCGCGGCCAGCCGTTCCGGGGGAAGGCGCAGCGCCTCGCGGTCCGGCTCGAACAGCTCGGCCAGCGCCTCGCGGGTCCGCCGGAGGGACGCCTCCCGGCCGCCCGGCGGATGCGACCCGCCCGGCCGGCCGGCGGCCGCCTCGCCGGCCGTCCCGCCGGTGGGTTCCTCGCCCGCGGTGCCGGTCGGCGCGTCCGTACGGTCCCCGGGGGAGGGGCGCCGGTCGCGGGACGAGCGGTGGCCCGAGGCGTGCAGGGCGCCGAGGACCGTGCCGATCCGCGTCATGTGGGCCCGCATGGCCTCGGCGGCCTCGGTCAGGCGGGCGGCGAGCGGCTGGTCGAGCGGGACGGCGGCGAGCTGCTCCAGCACGTGGCCGGGCTGGAGGGCCTCGGCCACGCAGGCGTCCAGCAGCTCGTCCTTGTCGGCGAACACCCGGAAGATCGTGGCCTCGCCGATCCCGGCGGCCCTGGCGACCTGGCTGGTGGTGACGGCGGTGCCGTACTCGGCGACCAGGGGGAGGGCGGCGAGCACGATCATCTCCCGCCGCCGCTCGGGGCTCATTCCCGGCGCTCTACGCCGGGGGGATGTGGTCTCCATGTCTTCACCGTACGGAGTGAGTATTCACTCCGTCAATGGGAAATCGTGAACGAGTCCTCCGTGTGGGAGGCGTCGCGCCGCGGCACCCGGCGGCCGGAGGGCCCGTGACGTCGGACGCTTCAGCGGACGCGCCACGGTGCTCGGCGATCCGGGGCCCGTGACGTCGGGCGCTTCTGCGGGCGACCCATGATGCTCGGCGATCCGGGGGGCGCGATGATGCCGGACGGTCCGGAGGATGTTCCGCGACGTCGGCATTTCGGAGAACTTTTCGCATCCCCGGCCCGGCATGTCGCCCTCCCCGGGGGAGATTCCTCATCCCGCCCCGATTTCCTGCGGAAACGGTTTCCCGAACACGCCACGTGACGGCCGATCACGCCCCATGATGTTCCCCGCGAGGACTCGTCCCCTGCCTCCGATCCTCGACGGCGCGACGCGCCTACGCTGTTCACCACACCCCCGAGGAGAGAACACATGGCGACGCTGAAGGCACGAGTGAGCCGACTGGAGGAGGAATTCATGCTGCTCAGCAGCGAATGTGGAAAAACGGCCTCGGGTCGGGCCTACGACGCGCTTACCCCCGTCTACACCAAGCTCGATGTGATGGGCAAATGCCTAGAAGGGGTGGAGCGCCGGGTCATCGGCCTCGGCTTCGGCATGACCCGTCTGGACGAAAAGGTCCTGAACCTGCGGATCGAAGCTGAGAAGCTCGACACGAAGGTGTCGGAGCTGGACACCAAGGTCACGGGCCTTGGCGTAAGCGTGTCGAACCTGGGCGCCAGGGTCCTCGCACTGGACGTCAAGGTGTCCGAGGTGGACGTCAAGGTCGAGCAACTCCGCGATGAGATGCGCGCCAGGTTCGCCGGCGTCGACGAGCGCATGGACGGGCTGGATTCCCGCATGGACGGGCTGGATTCCCGCATGGACAAGCTGGAGACGCGGATGGACAAGCTGGATTCCCGCATGGACGGGCTGGATTCCCGCATGGACAAGCTGGATTCCCGCATGGACAAGCTGGAGACGCGGATGGACAAGCTGGATTCCCGCATGGACAAGCTGGAGACGCGGATGGACGAGATGGCCGCGTTCAACGCGACGATGTTCCAGGCGATCCTCGACCGGCTCCCGGAGAAGCCCTCGGTCAACTGATCCACCCCTCCGGGACACCGGGCCGCTCCGCGCGCGGCCCGGCGTCCGAGGCACCGGTCGGCCGACGCGGACGGGCGTCCAGGCGCCGGTCAGCGGCCCGGTGCCGGTATACCGGCCGCGGCCTTGCCTCCAGGGAAGCCCGTCAGCGGTCGATGATCTCGTTCTTGCCGATGACCACGATCCCGTTCCTGGTGACCGCGAACCGGCTGCGGTCGTACTCGAGGTCGAAGCCGATCCGCGCCCCGTCGGGGATGACCACGTTCTTGTCGATGATCGCCTTGCGGACGACGGCGCCCCGGCCGATCTTCACGTTGTCCATCAGCACCGAGTCCTCCACCCGCGAGTGCGAGTGCAGCACCACGCCGGGGGAGAGGATCGAGTGGTCCGCCAGCCCGCCGGAGACGATCACACCGGCGGACACCAGGGAGTCGACCGCCCGGCCGACCCGGTCGCCCTCGTTGTGGACGAACTTGGCCGGCGGGAGCGGGTCGTGCCAGGTGTAGATCGGCCACTGCTGGTTGTACAGGTTGAAGACCGGGTGCGGTGAGATGAGGTCCATGTGGGCCTCGTAGAAGGCGTCGAGCGTTCCGACGTCGCGCCAGTAGCCCCGGTCGCGCTCGGTGGAGCCGGGCACCACGTTGTCGGCGAAGTCGTACACCTGGGCGCCGCCGGACTTCACCAGCATCGGGATGATGTCCCCGCCGAGGTCGTGCTTGCTGGTGGGGTCGAGCGCGTCCTCGCGGAGCGCGTCGAGCAACGCCTGGGTCTTGAAGACGTAGTTGCCCATCGACGCGTACACCTGGTCGGGGGCGTCGGGCAGGCCCACCGCGTCCTTGGGCTTCTCGCGGAACGCCACGATCCGCCGCCCGGCCGGGTCGGTCTCGATCACCCCGAACTGGTCGGCGAGCGACAGCGGCTGCCGGATGGCCGCCACCGTCACGTCGGCGCCGGAGTCGACGTGCTGCTCCACCATCTGCCGGGGGTCCATCCGGTAGATGTGGTCGGCGCCGAACACGATGACGTGCTCGGGCATCTCGTCGTAGATGAGGTTCAGGTTCTGGAACAGCGCGTCGGCCGACCCGGAGAACCAGTGCGGGCCCAGCCGCTGCTGCGCGGGCACCGGAGTGACGTAGTTGCCCAGCATCGTCGACAGCCGCCAGGTGCGGGAGACGTGCCGGTCGAGGCTGTGGCTCTTGTACTGCGTCAGCACCACGATCTTCAGGTACTGGCCGTTGGCGAGGTTCGACAGCACGAAGTCGACGAGCCGGTAGATCCCCCCGAACGGCACGGCCGGCTTGGCCCGGTCGGCCGTGAGCGGCATCAGCCGCTTGCCTTCGCCGCCGGCGAGGACGATCGCGAGGACTCTCATACACCCGACCCTAACCCGATGAACAGGGATGAAACACTACGCTGATCATATGCGCGTTGATCTGCTGAGCCGCGAGTATCCCCCAGAGGTGTACGGCGGAGCCGGTGTCCATGTCGAGTACCTCGCCCGCGAGCTTCGGAGGCTGGCCGAGGTCCGGGTGCGCTGCTTCGGGGCGCCCCGGGCGGAGGAGGGGGTGGCGGCGTACCGGGCGCCGGCCGGGCTGGAGGGGGCCAACGCCGCCCTCCAGGTCCTCGGCGTCGACCTGGAGATGGCGGCGGCGTGCCAGGGCGCGGACCTGGTGCACAGCCACACCTGGTACGCCAACTTCGCCGGCCACGTCGCCAAGATGCTGTACGGCGTCCCGCACGTGATGACCACCCACAGCCTGGAGCCGCTGCGGCCGTGGAAGGCCGAGCAGCTCGGCGGCGGCTACACCCTGTCGTCCTGGGCCGAGCGCGGCGCGCTGGCGAGCGCCGACGCGGTCGTCGCGGTCTCGGAGGGCATGCGCCGCGACGTGCTGGCCGCCTACCCGGAGGTGGCGCCGGAGAAGGTCACGGTGATCCACAACGGGATCGACACCGCCCAGTACGCCCCCGATCCCGACACCGGCTTCCTGATTGAGCACGGCATCGACCCGGCCCGGCCGTACGTGGTGTTCGTGGGCCGGATCACCCGGCAGAAGGGGCTGGTCCACCTGCTGCACGCGGCACGGGACCTGCGGCGCGACGCCCAGCTCGTGCTCTGCGCGGGCGCGCCGGACACCCCGGAGATCGCCGAGGAGGTGACCGCCCTGGTCCGGGGGCTGGACCGCGAGGGCGTGGTGTGGATCTCGGAGATGCTGCCGCGCCCCGAGGTGATCCAGATCCTGACCCACGCCACGGTGTTCGTCTGCCCTTCGGTCTACGAGCCGATGGGCATCGTGAACCTGGAGGCCATGGCCTGCGAGACCGCCGTGGTGGCCACCGCCACCGGCGGCATCCCCGAGGTCGTGGCCGACGGGTCGACGGGTCTGCTGGTGCCGATCGAGCAGTCAGCCGCCGACGGCTCCCCCGACGACCCCGAGCGGTTCGCCGCCGACCTCGCCGAGCGGATCAACCGGCTGCTGGACGACCCGAAGCTGGCCGCCGAGCTGGGCGCGGCCGGGCGGGCGCGGGCCGTGGAGCACTTCTCCTGGGCAAGGATCGCCGAGCGGACGATGGACCTGTACCGGTCGGTCACCGCCTCCTGACGGGGGCCACCGGGCCGGCCCCGCCGTACGGCGGGGTCAGCGGCTGATGAAACTCAGGATGACGTTGTGGGCGTGGTGGGCCTTCTCGTCGCCGCGGAACTCCACCTCGTAGGTGTGGGTGCCCACGTGGACGGCGATGGCGCCGGAGGAGAAGAACCCGCCGGCGAGGGACTTGTTGCTCACCACGCTGACGGCCGAGATCTTGCTGTAGGGGATGCTCGTGATGGCGATCTTCTTGCCCACGAACGACTTGTCCTGGACGATCACCCGCCTGTCGGTGAGGCCGAGGAACCCGGTGCCCGTGCCGATGGCGTCGTAGACGGCGATGATCTGCTCGCCGGGCATCAGGCCGCTCTCGATCTGACGGAGCTGCTCCTTGCGGTCGTACGCGATCTGCGTCATGCGCTCGCAACCTCTCGGGGGAACCGGCGGAACGGAGGATCCGCGCTGACCGTGCAACGAACACGGTTGGGGAGGGGTTCCGCCGGGTCGGTAAGGTCGGGGCCGTGAACGTTCAGATGAGGATCACGGACCGTCACGGAGGCGTGAGCGCTGCGCCGTACGACACCCGCAACCTCGGTGGCGCGTGCGGGGACGACCCCGCGGCGGTCGCGGCCAACCGGGCCGGCACCGCGGCGGAGTTCGGGCTGGAGCGGGTCGTGTTCATGCGGCAGGTCCACAGCGCCGACGTCCGCTACGTCACCGAGCCGTTCGGCGACGACCCGCCGCCGCTGGACGGCGTCTGCACCGACGTCCCCGGCCTCGGCCTGGCGGCGCTGTGCGCCGACTGCGCGCCCGTCCTGCTGGCCGACCCCGCGGCGGGCCTGGTGGGCGCGGCGCACTCCGGGCGGGCCGGCACCGTCTCGGGAGTGGTCCCGGCGCTGGTGGCGGAGATGGCGGCGCGCGGCGCGGAGCCGGGCCGGATGACCGCCCTGATCGGCCCGATGGCCTGCGGGAGCTGCTACGAGGTGCCGGAGGAGATGCGCGCCGAGGTCACGGCCGTCGTCCCCGAGGCGTGGTCGATCACCCGCCACGACACCCCCGCCCTCGATCTGCGGGCCGCGATCAACTCGCAGCTCGCCAGGGCCGGTGTCGGCGAGATCACCCACGACACGCGCTGCACCATCGAGAGCCCCGAGCTGTTCTCCCACCGCCGCGACGGCGTGACCGGCCGCTTCGCCGGCTACGTCTGGCTGGAACGGGACTAGGCCCTAGGTGTATTGACCCGCAGGGTTGTTGACGCGGGTGATTGGTGGCTGTCCGCCGAGTGCGGTGTGGCAGCGGTGGTGGTTGTAGGTGTGGATGAAGTCTGCCAGGGCCTGGGTCCGTTCGTCGTTGCTGGTGTAGGTGCGGATGTAGGCCCACTCGTCGAGCAGGGTGCGGTTGAAGCGTTCGACCTTGCCGTTGGTCTGTGGCCGGTAGATGCGGGTGAGCTTGCCTGTCGCGCCGATGTCGGCTAGTGCCTGCCGCCAGGCGAAGCTCTTGCGGTAGGGCCAGGCGTTGTCGGTCAGGACCCGTTCGACGCGGTCGATCCCGCAGGCGGCGAAGAAGGCGGCGGCCCTGCGCAGGAAGGCGGCGCAGGTGGCGGCCTTCTCGTCGCTGTGGATCTCGCTGTAGGCCAGCCGGGTGTGGTCGTCGACGGCGGAGTGGATGTAGTCGAACCCCACGCTGCTGCGGTTGGCCCGGCCGGCTTGGCGGCCGAGGACCTTGTGGCCGCCGCCGGCGGGGATGCGGCCGAGTTTCTTCACATCCACGTGGACCAGCTCGCCGGGCCGGGCCCGTTCGTAGCGGCGGATCACTTCTCCGGTGGGCCGGTCCAGGAACGCAAGACGGTTCAGCCGGTGCCGGGTCAGGATGCGGTGCACCGTGGATGAGGGCAGGCCCAGGATCGGGCCGATGCGTGCCGGGCCCAGCTTGCGGTCCTGTCGCAGCCGGCAGACACGCGCCTCGACGTCCGCCGCGGTCCGGTGCGGTGTTTTGTGAGGGCGGCTGGAACGGTCGGCCAGCCCGGCGTCTCCTTCCTGCTTCCACCGGCGCACCCACTTGTGTGCCGTGGTGCGGGAGATGCCCATCTCGGCGGCTACATGGGCGACGGGGCGGCCCGAACGGACACGCTCGATGAGCAGACGCCTGCCGTGAACGGTCAGCCGGGCGTTACGGTGGGACACGAAGACCTCCGTGTGGTGCGTTCCTAGACAGCTCCACCACACCGGAGGTCTTCGCCATGATCAAGCCCAATCAGCGTTAACAACGCTTGTGGTCAATACACCTAGGCCCTGTCCGGCTGCTCATGCGCCTCTCCGACCCGCGCCCACGGCCGCAGCTTCTCCGGATTGCGGACCACCCAGATCCGGGTGACGCGGCCGTCGGCGACATCGAACGAGGCCACGGCCGCGACGGCGCCGGCCCGCCGGACCACCAGGCCCGGCACGCCGTTGACCGGCCACTCCAGGAGTTCGAGCCCCGGAGCCCTGCCGGTGATGGCGGCCATGTACCGGGCGATGGGCGCGGCGCCCTCGATCGGGCGCAGGGCGGCATTGATGATGCCGCCGCCGTCGGCGGTCATCACGGCGGCCGGGTCGAGGAGGTCGACGAGGGCCGCGATGTCCTTCGTCTCCCATGCCTCCTTGACATGCCGCACCACGTCGGCCTGCCGGGCCGCCGTCACCGGAGGGCGCGCGGCGCCCACCCGCCGCCGGGCGGAGGCCGCCAGCTGCTTGCAGGCCGCGGGGGTCCGGCCGAGGACGCCGGCGATCTCGGCGAAGGGGTAGCGGAAGACGTCGTGCAGGACGAACGCCACCCGCTCGGCGGGCGTCATCGACTCCAGGACGACGAGGAAGGCCATGGTCACCGATTCGTCCAGGACCATCTGGTCGGCGGGGTCGGTGCCATGGCCGTGGTCCCACCCGGCGCGGCCGGGCAGCGGCTCGGGCAGCCACGCGCCGACATAGCGTTCACGCCGGGCCCGCGCCGAGCCGAGCACGTCCAGGCAGATGCGGCCGGTCACCGTCGTCAGCCAGGCGCCGGGGGACACGATCTCCTCCTGCCGGCTTCGTGGCAGCGCGTACCAGCGCGCGTAGGCCTCCTGTACGGCGTCCTCGGCCTCGGCCAGCGAACCGAGCAACCGGTAGGCGACATTGATCAGTTGGCGCCGCTCACCGGCTGTCTCATCGATGCTCGTCCCGGCTGTCCCCATGCTTCCGATCGCCTTCTCGCCTTACCTTTCGCGGGCCCGCGTCGTCGGGCTGGTGAGACCTTATCGACCTACTGCCCCCGGGGGCGGAACAGGGGGACCGTGACATGACCACCCAGGCGACGGCACAGCGCAGTTTCTCGTTCCTGCGGATCGCGATCGCTCTGCAGACCCTGACCATCTTCCTTCAGGCGGTTTCCGCCGGACTGCTGCTGACCTCGTCGTACGGAGAGACGCTGCACAGCGTCGGGGCCCGCGTGATGTACGGGGCGGCGCTGCTGTACGTGCTCGCGGCGGTGCTGGCGTGGAAGCCGGGCGGCGGCTCGCCCCGGCCCATCTGGCACGCGTCCGGCTTCCTCGTCCTCGCCTCCGTCCAGGTCGCGCTGGGCATCGCGCACGTACCGGCGGTCCATCTCCCCCTGGGCGTCCTGATGTTCGGGCTGAGCGTGCTGGCGCTGGCGCGGCGCTGAGGTCCGGTACGGAGGCGCACCGGGACCGGCCGGGGCCCGTCCCGCGCGTCCCCTTCCGGTGTGGCCGCACCGGAAGGGGACGCTCGCGTGAAGCCGCCGGCCGCCGACGGCTCTCGACCGTCGGCCGTCCTCGACCGTCAGGCGTCCTCGGCCAGGACGCTTCCGTAGGCGCGGGCGGCGAGGTCGGCGATGAGGTCGTGCGCGCCGAGCAGGTCGGCGGACTCGGCGCCGATCAGCGTCGCCGCCTCGCCTGCCAGGCCGGGGTCGACCTCGGGGCCGATGAGGCAGGGGGAGAGGGCGATGCGCTCGGCGCCGACGCCGCGCAGCCGCTCGGCCGCGGCGGCGGCGTCCGGGCCGCCGTCCAGGGAGGCGACCAGCACGGGGAGGGTCAGGCGCGAGGCCAGCAGGACGGCCGTCGGCTGGGCCTCGGCCGCCCCGTACGCGCCGCCGACCGTGGCGAGGACGACCGCGTCGATGGGGCTTCCGATGTTGAGCAGCCGCATCCGGTCCGCGCGGGCCAGGTTCTTCTCGGCCAGGCGGATGTGCAGCGCCTCGGCGAGCAGCGGGTGCGGCCCGAGCGACTCGGTGACCCGCGCCGCCGCCCCGCTCGCCGCGACCGCCGCGGCGATCACGCCGTCGGCGACCGGGTGCGGGCCGGTCAGCAGGGGCACCACGATGGCGGCCTCGCCGTCCGCGGGACGCTCACGGGCCGCCGCCTCCAGCTCGGAGGTCAGCTCCTTGCCGTCCTCGCCGAGACCGGCGAGGCGTACTTCGATCTGTGGGTTGTCCACCCGGATCATGGACGCCAGCTCGGCGGCGACGCCTGACGCGTCGCCGAGCGTGGCGAGCACCAGCGCGGGTGCCTCGGGTGGGAGCTGGGAGGGCACGGGTCTGCGGTGCCGGCCGGAGGGCCGTACGGCGCGCCCGCGTACGGGGAGGCTGGAACTCTCACTCACAGGGGCGGACTCTAGGGGTATTTCCCCACCTTTGTAACTGAAAAAGGCAGCAATTCCGTCACGACCTGCCCCGTGCGGGCCGTACGGACGTCCCCGGATCGGGCTCTCTCCCGGGAGCGGGATCGGGCGGTCACGGACCGTGGGCCGGCGGGCGCGCGCCCACCGGCCCGCGCGGGCCGGGTCAGACGTCGCGGTACCCCTCCCACTCGTCCTCCAGGGCCGAGTGGATCACGGAGTCGCGCCAGGTGCCCCGGGCTCGCACGTGGTGCCTGATCCGGCCCTCCTCGACCATTCCGGCCACCAGCATCGCGAGCTGGGCCGCGGTGTTGGCGGGGGAGCGCGCGCCCCAGACGCGGTGCAGGCGCAGGTCCCGGAAGCCGAACGCGAGCACCAGCCGGATCAGGTCGGTGCCGATGCCGCGGCCCCAATGGTCGGGCCGCAGGCCGAGGCCGAGCTCCGCGCTGTGCGGATGGTCGGCGTCGATGCGCAGGCGGGCCACGCCGATGGCGTCGTCGCGGTCGGTCTCGGTCACGGCGAGCACGTACAGGCGGCGGGGCTCGGCGCGGGCGGCGTCCATCGCCTCGGCGACGATCTCCTCGACCTCCTCGCGGGTGCGCGGGTCGAACGGCAGATGCTCGGTGGCGGTGGGGTCGCCGTACACGGCGTGCATCGCGTCCACGTCCGCGGCGGTCACTTCCCTCAGCCGGAGCCTCTTGCCGGAGATCTCAACGTGGCGCATGGGCAGACGCTAATGCCTCAGCAGTACCAGAAGCTAGGGACTGACACCCCGATATCATCCCAAAAACCACGAAATATGCCGTGACCCGGGTTCATGGTGAAAAAAGGTTGTTATCCCCTTGCTGTCACCCCATCGCCGGGGCGGGCCAGGCCGGCGCCGAGAGCGTCGGCGGGACGCGGGCACCGCCGGCATCCACTCCCACTGGGCTCCTGCCGCGGGTATCCGCTTCCACCTGGCTCCTGTCGCCGGCCTGTTCCGCCGGGCTCCTGCCGCCGCCCGGCGCCTTGAACGCATCTCAGCGCGACCATTCAGGGGATAGTGGACAATAAGCGGATGATCTTCGCATCCGAGGTGCTCGTGGTCACCGGTCCCGCCCTGGTCGCCGATCTCCGGCTGCTCACCGAGGTGGCCGACCGCGAGTTCGCCGCCCTCGGCGTCCAGGGCAGGGTGTCGCCGGCCGCCGACCTGCCCGCCTTCCGCGATGCACTGGAGTCGCCCGGCCCGGTGGTCGCCGTCCCCGGCTCCGACCCCGAGGCGCGCGCGCTGTTCGCCGGGCACCCCCGGGCCGTCTGGGTGGACCTCACCAAACCGGCCGCCCCGGGCGACCGGTTTCCCCCGCCCGCCTCGGGACCCGGCGCGACCTACCTGTACGGGCGCGGGGTCGGCGGGCTGACCTGGGCGATCAGGCACGCCGTGCACCGGATGCGGTGGCCGGCCAGGCGCGTCCCCTACGGCGAGCACTCCGACCAGTGGGCCGAGGTGCGCCTCCCGGAGGGAGGCGACACCGGCCGGGCGCCCGTGGCGGTGCTGCTGCACGGCGGCTACTGGCGCTCCGTCTGGGGCGCCGACCTGATGGACGCGCTCTGCGTCGACCTGGCCGGACGCGGCTTCGCCGCCTGGAACCTGGAGTATCGCCGCCCCGACCTGCACGGCTGGGCCGCGACCACCGAGGACGTGGCACGCGGCGTCGCGCTGGCCGCCGGGGACGCCCCGGGGCCGGTCGTGCTCATCGGCCACTCGGCGGGCGGCCAGCTCGCCCTGCGCGCCGCCGCCGACGACCGCCGGGTCACCCTGGCCGTCTCCCTGGCCGGCGTCGTGGATCTCGTGGAGGGCGAGCGCAGGCACCTGGGGGACGGCGCGGTGGAGGCCGCCCTCGGCGGGACGGCCGACGAGGCGCCCGGGACCTACCGCGACTCCAGCCCGATGGAGCGGCTGCCCCTGGGCGTCCCCCAGCTCGTCGTGCAGGGCGGGGGCGACAACCTCGACCTCCTCGACCTGGGCCGCCGCTACGCCCGCGCCGCCCAGGACGCCGGGGACGACGTGACGTACCTGGAGATGTCCGGCGGCCACTTCGACGTCATCGACGCCGCCTCCCCCATCTGGCGGGCCACCGCCGGCGCGATCACCGGGCGCGTCTTCCCTTCCGGCCGCTCCTCCTGAGGCAAGGCCCGTACCTTTGAACCCCTGAAGCGGGGATGAGGGGAACATGGCACGACGAGCGCTGCGGCCGGTCGATCTCGCCCGGGAGCACGGCCTGTCCACCCAGGCGGTCCGCAACTACGAGGACGAGGGGATCCTCCCGCCCGCCGAGCGCGGCGACACCGGGTACCGGCGCTACTCCGCCGTCCACGCCCAGGCCCTGCGCGCCTTCCTCGCCCTGCGGCCCGGGTACGGGCACCGGACGGCCGTGGAGATCATGCGCGCCGCGCACCGCCGCGACGACGAGACGCTGTTCCGCCTCATCGACCGGGCGCACGCCGAGCTGCTGCGCGAGCGCGACACCCTCGGCGAGGTCGCCGCCGCGCTCGGCGCCCTGACCGCGGAGCCCGGACCCGGCGGGAACCCGTCCGGGCGGCCGGCCATGGAACCCGCGTCCGGGCGTCCGGCCACGGAACCCGCGTCCGGTGGTGACCCGTCAGGAAGCCCGTCCGGCGGGCTGACCATCGGGGCGCTGGCCCACCAGCTCGGGATGCACCCGGCGTCGCTGCGGAAGTGGGAGAGGGTCGGCATCCTCCAGCCGCACCGCGACCGCGCCACCGGCTACCGCGTCTACCCGCCCGGCGCGGTCCGCGACGCGCGGATGGCCCGCCAGCTCCGCCGGGGCGGCTACCCGCTCGCCCGGATCGGGTTCTTCATCGAGCAGCTGCGCGCCGCGGGGAGCACGGTGGACCTGGCGGACCTGCTGCGCGAATGGCGGACCCGGCTCGGACGCCGGAGCCGGGCGATGCTCGCCGCGGGCCGGGAGCTCGACGACTACCTCGCCCTCCTCGACTCCGGCCAGGCACAGGACCCCTCCGCTCTCCCACCGAGGGCGTGAGGGCGGGGACCTACGGCGTCAGGGGGCGGAGACGCGCGGGATCGCGGTCGTTCCGGCCGTCACGGCGTCAGGGGGGCGGGGACGCGCTGATCGCGGTCGTTCCGGACCGTCACGGCGTCAGGGGCCGCCAGGGGACCGGGCTGGAGAGCACCATCATGCTCGACGGGTGCCCGTACGGCGCGAGCCGGTCGATCAGCTCCTCGAACGCCGTCATCGACGAGGCGGCCACCCGCAGCAGGCAGCAGGTGTCGCCCGTCACCCGGTGCACCTCCAGGATCTCCGGCCAGGCCAGCGCCTGCTCGTCGCGCAGCACGCAGCGCGGCCCGTAGCACGACATCCTGATCAGCGCCGCCACCCCGCGCCCGGCCAGCGCCGGGTCCACGCGCGCGTGGTAGCCGACGATCACCCCGGTCTCCTCCAGCCGCCGCACCCGCTCGGCCACCGCCGGGGCGGACATGTGCACCCGCCGGGCCAGCTCGCTGTAGGAGAGCCTCGCGTCCCGCTGCAACTCGCCCAGCAGTGCCCAATCCATGGCATCCACGGTCACACTCCGTCATGTCGCAAACCGAACCGGTCCGATGCCTTCCGTTCCGAAGGTGGAAGACGCCTATCGCCTTTGGTTGATTATTTCGCAGTACGCGACTCCAGAGCACCATGGAGGTGATCGGACACATTCGAGGAGTACCCAGATGACCGGCACCAGGCAGCTCAGCGAGCATGACCGCGAACTGCGGTCCATCGCCAACGGGGGCCTGCCCACGCTCGCCTTCGACAGCGCCACGCCGTACGACGACTACGTCGGGACGGCCGTCCTGCACCGGCTCCAGCGCACCGTCACCGACGCCCCCGAGGAACTGGCGTTCCTGGTGACCACGCAGGTGATGGAGCTGTACTTCGGCCTGCTGCGTTCGGAGTGGCAGCTCGCCCAGCGTCAGCTCGACGAGGACGACGACGCCGCCGCGACCGCGACGATCAGGCGTTCCGTCCGGCACTTCGAGGCGCTCAACGCCGCCTGGGCGTCGCTGAGCTGGCTCACCCCGGCGCAGTTCAACCGGTTCCGCGACGCGCTCGGCGAGGCGTCGGGCTTCCAGTCGGCGGCCTACCGGCACGTGGAGTTCCTGCTCGGCAACAAGTCCGAGGCCCTGACCCGCCCGCACCGCCGCAACCCCGAGACCTACCGGGAGCTGGTCAAGGCCCTCTCCGAGCCGAGCCTGTACGACTCGGTGCTCGCCTTCCTCGCCCGGCGTGGCTACGCGGTCCCGCGGAAGGCGATCGAGCGCGACTACGCCGCCGACTACGAGCCCGGCCCCGAGGTCGAGGCCGTCTGGGTCGAGGTGTACGGCGGGCCGCTCGCCCCGCTCGGCGAGGCCCTGACCGACCTGGCCGAACGGTTCTCCGACTGGCGCTACCGCCACGTGATGGCGGTGCGCCGCTCGATGGGCGCCAAGCCGGGATCCGGCGGGTCCAACGGCCTGGCCTGGCTGGAGCGCAGCATGCAGCGCCAGGTCTTCCCCGAGCTCTGGACCGCCCGCACCCTGATGTGAGCCGTCCCGGCCCGCCGCGGCGGGCCGGGACGGTCCGTGCGCCCCGGTGGCCGGCCGGGCCACCGGGGTGACCTCCGGCGAGGCGCCCGGCACGCCACCCGGAAGGCTCGTCGCGCGCCCCGGACCCCGGACCCGTCAGGACAGGATGGTCTTCATGGACTCCAGGTGGGTACGGCTGTGCCGGGACGCGGCGGCGGGGTCGCGCGCCGCGACCGCCTCCACCACGGCCAGATGGGCCGTGTGATCGTCCTCCGGTGACCTCACCGGCCGGATCCGCAGCATTTCGATCATCGCTGGACGCAGGCGCGGGACGAAGCCGTCGAAGAGCTCCAGCAGGATCTCGTTGTGCGAGGCGAGGACGATCCGCCGGTGGAACGCCATGTCGGCGTCCACCAGCTCCTCCACGTCGTGGTAGCGCTCCGCGCGCGCACGCAGGGCGCGGCGCGCGGCCCGCAGGTCGGCGGGGGTGCGGCGGGCCGCCGCCAGGGCCGCGGCCTCGGACTCGATGGCGACGCGCGCCTCGATGACCGAGGTGATGGCCGCCCGGCGCACCACGGAGTCCCAGTCCTCCTGGACGTCGAGGGCGGTGACGAAGACGCCGGCTCCCTGCCGGGGCTGCAGCACCCCCTTGCCGGCCAGCTCGCGGATGGCCTCCCGCACGGTGGAGCGGCCGACGCCGAGCTGTGCGGCGAGCACCGTCTCTCCCGGCAGCTTCTGGCCGAGCGCCCATTCACCGGCGCGGACACGAGTGAGCAGTAACTCGGCGATCTGACCTGACAGAAGGTTCCGCCGCACGTCGAGCATGGAGGACCTCTCAGCTTGTCTGAGGAGTTGGGAGTTGTTACAGTCTAGCGCCATGTCGTTCCGTGGGCTTCTTCTTCTCGGCTGCCACGGCGGGGTCTGATCCGACCGGCTCCCCGCCGTGGAGCCTTTTCGTCCCCGCCGGTCGTCCCTTCACGAGGCAGGCAAGGAGAAGCCCCACATGTTCATCGACACACCGCGCGGCGAGATACCGGCGGGCGCGCCCGCGTGGAACAGGCAGCGCCGCTCGCAGATGCCCTCACACCGTTACCTCGACGTGCACTCCCGGGTGGAGGTCCCGCTCACCGAGCGGGACTGGCCGGCCGCCCGCCTGACCAAGGCGCCGCTGTGGGTGCCCGTCGACCTGCGTGACGGCAACCAGGCCCTGGCCGAGCCCATGGATCCCGCCCGCAAGCGGCGTTTCTTCGAGCTCCTGGTCGCCATGGGCTACAAGGAGATCGAGGTCGGCTACCCCTCCGCCTCGCAGACCGACTTCGACTTCGTCCGCCTCATCGCCGACACCGGCCTGGCGCCCGCCGACGTGACCGTCGTCGTGTTCACGGCCGCCCGCCGCGACCTGATCGAGCGGACGGTCGCCTCGGTGCGCGGCATCGCCAACCCCGTGGTGATCCACATGTACGCGGCCACCGCGCCCACCTGGCGCAAGGTGGTACTCGGCGCCTCACGCCGGGAGCTCAGGGAGCTGATCCTGGCCGGTGGCCGCGACGTGCTGGAACTGGCCGGAGACATGCCCAATGTGCGCTTCGAGTTCTCGCCCGAGGTGTTCAACCTCACCGAGCCCGGCTACGCGCTGGACGTGTGCGACGCGATGACCGAGCTGTGGCGGGCCACACCGGCCCGGCCGGTGATCCTCAACCTGCCCGCGACCGTCGAGGTGGCCACGCCGAACGTCTACGCCGACCAGATCGAGTACATGCACAAGAACCTGGCTCGCCGCGACTCGGTCATCCTGTCGGTGCACCCGCACAACGATCGAGGCACCGGTGTCGCCTGCGCCGAGCTGGCCGTCCTCGCGGGCGCCGAGCGCGTGGAAGGCTGCGTGTTCGGCAACGGCGAGCGCACCGGCAACGTCGACATCGCCACGCTGGCCCTCAACCTCCACGCCCAGGGCATCGACCCGATGATCGACTTTTCGGACATCGACGAGATCCGCCGGGTGGTCGAGTACTGCACGCGCATGCCGGTGCACGAGCGCCACCCCTACGTAGGCGATCTGGTCCACACCGCGTTCTCCGGCACACACCAGGACGCGATCAGGAAGGGTCTGGCCGAGCACCGGCGACGGGCGGCCGACACGGCGACGCCGGAGCGTGAGCTGGCCTGGCGCGTGCCGTACCTGCCGATCGATCCCGCTGACCTGGGCCGCGCCTACGACGCGGTCATCCGGGTGAACTCCCAGTCCGGCAAGGGCGGCGTCGCGTACCTGCTGGAGTCGGAGTACGGCATCGAGCTGCCGCGACGGCTCCAGATCGATTTCTCGCGGCACGTGCAGCGGCACACCGACACGACCGGTGGTGAGATCACCGCGGCCGAGCTGTGGGAGCTGTTCGACCGGACCTACCTCGCCCCGGGCGACTCGCCGGTGACGCTGAAAAGCTGGGAGTCCACGCCGGAGTCCACCATCATCACCCTCGCCGTGGGCGACGAGGCGGTGACGCGCGCCTACCCCGACGCCGGACCGGTCGACGCGCTGACGCGGGTGCTGGCCGAGGTGGGCCACCCGGTGGAGATCCTCAGCTTGACACAGCAGTCACTCGGACCGGGGAACGGCGGTGACGCGATCACCTTCCTGGAGCACCGGGGCGGGTGGTCGGCCGGCCGTAGCGGGTCGGTCCTGGAGGCCAGCCTGACCGCCGTCCTCAACGCCGCGGCCCGCCGGAGCGCAGCGCCGTGACGAAGGCGGCGATGGCCGGATGGTCGCCCGACCCGCGGCGGAAGGCGATCAGCGTACGGCGGCGCATCGGCAGCTCCACGAGCCGGACGCCGCCGGGCGGGTCGGCGGCGCCCAGCTCCGGCACCAGCGCGACGCCCTGGCCGATCGCGACCATCGCCAGGACGGTGGCGAAGTCGTCGACGTGGTGCCGGATCCGCGGGGCGAACCCGGCCGCCTGGCAGGCCCGCACGGTCATCGCGTGACAGAGGGTGCCGGGGGTGGAGGCGATCCAGGGGGCGTCACGCCACCGCGTCAGCGGATCACCGTCCGCGCCGCCGTGCGCGTTCCACCGCTCCGCCGGGGGGCCGGCCTCGTCGGGGGAGGCGAGGAACATCGACTCCTCCAGCAGCGGGCGGGAGTCGAGGGCCAGGTCGGGGGCGGCGGGGACGAAGTCGTACTCGTGCACCAGGGCCACGTCCAGGTCGCCCGCCCGCAGCCGCGGCGCCACCTCGGCGGGGTCGATCTCGTCCACCATCGGCTCCAGCCCGGGATGGTCGCGGTTCAGCGCGGCCAGGGCCGCGGGCAGGATGGCGCGGGTGGCGGTGGGGAAGGCGCCGATCCGGACGGTGCCGGTCAGGTCGGTCCGCGCCGCGGCCAGCTCGGCCGCCGCCTGCTCCAGCCGTTCGAGCACGGCCTCGGCGTGACCGACCAGCGCGACCCCGGCGGGGGTCAGCCGCACCCGGCGGCCGGTCCGTTCCAGCAGCGCCGTCCCGGCCTCCCGCTCCAGTACGGCGAGCTGCTGGGAGACGGCCGAGGGCGTGAAGGCCAGGGCCTCGGCGACCGCGGCGATCGTGCCCCGGTTGGCCAGCTCGCGCAGCAGGCGGAGGCGTCGCACATCCAGCATCAGTTCAGCTTAACGTTCTCGGAAGAAAAGCGAACTGGACCTGCACGGTCGGCGGCCGGGAAGCTTGAGGCATGAACCTGAACGGTGTCCTCGTCCCGCTCATCACCCCGTTCGCCGAGGATGGCGAGATCGCCCTCGCGGCGCTCGAAGACCTGGCGTACGCCGCCCTCGACGAGGGCGCGATCGGGCTGGTCGCCCTCGGCACCACCGCCGAGGCGGCCACACTGGCCCCCGACGAACGGCAGGCGGTCGTCGAGATCTGCGGGCGGGTGTGCCGGGAGCGGGGCGCGACGCTCGTCGTCGGAGCCGGGTCGAGCGACACCCGCGGATCGGCCGCGGCCCTGCTCGCCCTCAAGGACCGCGCCGACGCCGCACTGGTCACCGTGCCGTCCTTCGTCCGGCCGTCCGAGGCCGGGGTGCTCGCCCACTTCGCCGCGCTGGCGCAGGAGACCCCGGTACCGCTGATCGTCTACAACATCCCCTACCGGACCGGCCAGTCCGTCGGCGCCGCCACCCTGCGACGGCTGGGGGAACTGCCCATGGTGGCCGGGGTCAAGCACGCCGTCGGCGGTGTGGACCAGGACACCGTCACCCTGCTGGCCGACCCGCCCGAGGGGTTCGCGGTGCTCGCCGGGGACGACCCGTTCTTCTCCGCGCTGCTCGCGCTCGGCGCCTCCGGCGGCATCCTCGCCTCCGCCCATTTGCGCACCGCCCGGTTCGCCGAGCTGGCGGCGGCGTGGCACGCGGGCGACGTCACGCACGCCCGGGCCCTGGGGCACCGGCTGTCCGTCATGTCGGCGAGCCTGTTCGCCGAACCCAACCCCACGGTCCTCAAGGGCGTGCTGCACGCCCAGGGCCGGATCCCGACCGCGGCCGTCCGGCTGCCGCTGATCCCGGCCTCCCAGGCGTCGGTCGACGCCGTCCTCCGGCTCCTCTGACCGCGCGGCCTTCGGTTCCCCGGCCGCCCTGCCCTCCCTCCGCTTCCGCCGGGGCCCGGCTCACGCGTCCCGGACGGACGGGGGAGGGCGGTCGAGGGGTCAGGGGGTCAGGAGGTCTGGCAGGACGGGCACCAGAACAGGTTGCGGCCGGAGAGGACCCCGGTGCGGACCTCCGTACCGCACAGGAGGCACGGCATGCCGAAACGCCGGTAGACGTAGACCTCGCCGCCGTGGCCGTCCACCCGGGGCGGGCGGCCCATCGCCTCCGGGGTGTGCTCGGGGCGGACCGTGTCGATCCGGCCCACCCGCACCCCCTCGGCCATCAGGAACACCAGGTCGTCCCAGATGGCGGCCCACTGCTCGCGGGTGAGGTCGCGGCCGGGCCGTGCCGGGTCCACCCCCTGGCGGAACAGCGCCTCGGCGCGGTAGATGTTGCCCACGCCCGCCACCACCGACTGGTCCATCAGCAGGACGCCGATGGAGGTGCGGCTGCGGCCGATCCGCCGCCAGGCGAGCCCGGGATCGGCGTCCGCGCGCAGCGGGTCGGGGCCGAGCCTGTCGTGCAGCGCCTTCTTCTCACCCGGGTCGAGCAGCTCGCAGGTGTTGGGTCCGCGCAGGTCGGCGTAGTGCCCGGGACCGGTCAGGCGCAGCCGCACCGCGCCGACAGGGGCGGGCGCGGGCACCGGGCCGAAGGCGTACTTGCCGTAGATGCCCAGGTGCACGTGGAGCCAGGTGTCGTCGTCGAAGCCGAGCAGCAGGTGCTTGCCGTGCGCGTCGGTCTCGCGCAGCACCCGCCCGTCGATCCGGGCCGCTCCGGCGGCGAACCGGCCCTGCGGGCTCTCGGCGTGGATCACCCGGCCGCCGAGCAGTTCGCGGTGCTGCGCCGCGAGGCGGTGAATGGTGTGTCCCTCAGGCATGATGCGCACAGGATATGGCGTGCGGGGCGGTGGCCGACCTCCGGCCGCCGCCCCGCACGCCGTCTTCCCGCGTGTTCCCATGCCCTTTCACGGCCTCACGTGTTTTCACGTCCTCTCGCGCCTTCCCACGTCCTCTCACGCCTTCCGGCGCACTCGTCCCGCCGTCCCGACCCGTCCCGCCGTCCCGGCCCGGGTGGGAGTCCCGGCGCGTGCGCGCCCGCTCGCGCGAGGCCGGTTCAGCTCGGGCCGGGACCGATACCGGTGGACTGTGCGGAGCCGGCGACGGTGGGGCCGGCCCACCCGGACAGGCGGACGCCCGCGCGGTCGGGGCCGGGCGTGAACGTGCCGGAGACGAAGCCGATCGACATTCCGAGGATGGCCGCGCCGAGAACCGCCGCCGTGAGACGCCGTGAACGCATGATTTCCCCCATCGAGATCACCCGCGGTGCCACGCGGCGCCCGCGTCCTGCCGGTTGGATCAGAACGCGCCAGGTGAATGCGATCTCCTCGCCGTCCCACCTCGCGGTGGCCCCGAAGCCCCCGATCGTTCGGCGGGTGGCTTCCGGAGCCGTGTCCCATCGTGAACCGGGCCGCTTAACGGACTCTTGCAGGAGGATTGCCGGTCAAAGCCGGCCGTACTCCTCAGGCGGGGCCCGTCAGCCGGCCCGCCGGCCGCGGCGCGTGCGGACGGCGACCGCGGCCGTGTGCGCCGCCGCCGAGAGGAGCGCCCCGGCGGCGTAGGCGACCAGGTCGGCCGCGCCGAACGTGCTGCCGAGCACCAGCCGGGCGAGCACGCTCGCCTCCGACAGCGCCGCCGGGACCGGGGTGAGCTGGGCGAACTCCACCGCCCAGCTGAACGCCAGCGCGCAGGCCGCCGCCCGGAACGGTGAGACCCGCGGAACCGCCGCGACGACGAGCGCGTGCACCAGCACGGTGTACAGGGCGTCCCCGGCGTACTTGCCGAACCAGCCGCCGGTGACCGCGCGGATCCCCAGCCCGGCGGCCACCGTGACGGCGACCGCGAGGACGGCGGGCAGTCGCGCGCGGACCGCCTCGAACCGGCGGGGGCGGCCGGCGGGGGAGGGGTGCGCGGGGAGGTGCGGGGGGCGGCGGGCACGGCCACACCATATCGGCCGGTCCCGGTCCCGGCCCCGGACGCGAACCCGGCGTCCCGGCGCCGGCCGGGCGCCAGGCGCGATGACGGGCCGGGCGGGCGCCAGGCGCGATGACGGGCCGGGCGGGCGTCAGCCGGTGACGGGCCGGGCGGGCAGGCCGTGCGGGCGGGCCTTCGCCAGGACGGTCTCGGCCGTCTCGCAGAGCCGTACGGCGAGCAGGAAGCGGTGCCGGTCCCCGATACGGCGCGGTTCGAAGGAGATGTGCGCGAAGGGCGCCCGCGGCGTGCTCGTCCTCGCCAGCCGGTCCAGCTCCCGCTCGACCCGGGCCCACTCCTCGCCCGGGACGTACTGGCGCATGATCGAGTGCCAGACCACGGTGAGCGTGCCCGGCTCCGGCCGTACCCGGGCCAGGAAGTCGGCGGCGCCGATGGCCTCGACCTGGGCGGGAACCCGGGCGGCCACCCGCAGGGCGCCCTCCAGCCGCGCGAAGCGCGCGGTCTGGTCGGGCCAGACGTAGGCGCGCAGCGCCAGCGCGCCGCCGGGGGAGAGCGGGTCGATGGGCGTCAGGTCGCAGCCACGCCGCTCGATGACGGTCAGCTCCGGACGCTCGGCCGCGGCGTCCAGGAGCCAGACGGGCGGGGCGCCGTCCCAGGCGTCGTCCAGCACGACCGGGGAGTCGGCGGGCCCCCAGGCGAAATCGCCGGCGACGTAGCGGAAGCGGTCGGCGCGCAGGTTCAGCCCGGCGCTGGAGCCCAGCTCGAACAGCCGGATCGGCAGCGGGGCCGCCCCGGCGACCTCCAGCAGCCCGGCGATCAGGAGGTTGGACCGGCCGACCTCGTTGGTCTGCGGCGGGCGGGTCATCCAGTCGCGGACCCACTCCATCCCGTTCACGACGGCGTCGAGGAAGGCCCGCCAGCAGGGTTCCGGGTCGTCCGGGTCGAACGAGCCGCCCGTGCTGGGATAGCAGGCGGCCAGGTCCGGGGCCCGGCCGGTGAGGGCCAGGGCGTGCACGCCGCCCAGCAGTCGCAGCGCGACGGCGTCGGGCCCGGGGGCGTCCTCGTACCCGGCGAGCGCGGCGGCGCAGGGACCCCCCTCGCGGACGTCGCGCGCCACCCGCTCCAGCAGGAACGCGTACAGCGGTGAGCCGAGACTCCGGCAGGCCCGGGCCTGGTACTCGACCATGACGGCGGCGCGCTCACGGGACATCGAACCCCTCCTGACCGGGCACCGGCTCCCCCGATCACCCGACCGGACCCCGGCCGGCCCGCATACCGACGAGCATGCACCTCCGCCGATCCGCGCGATCGGGCGGGGGTGGGTCAGGCTCGGCCCGACGGCACGCCGGTGCACGACGACCTCCATCGGGAGAGGAGCGGTCAGAGCCCGGCCGCGCCGTGGGAGGGGACCCGGCCGAGCAGCCGCCGGACCGCCGCGGCCACCCAGATCGTTCCCAGCCCGGCCCACATGGCCAGCAGCGGGACGTTCTCCGGCCGCTGAAGAGCCGGCCACAGCGCGGGCAGCGCCGGCCACAGCGCGGGCAGCGCCGGCGACACCGCGGCCGTCGACGCCAGCAGCCCGGCCCACCCAGTGAGGATCTTCCGGGCGCGCGGGGCGGCGGTGTGCGCCGCCTCCTGGACCGGGGTGACCAGCGCCAGCAGCGCCGCGCCCGCCGTACCCGTCGCCGGCTGCGACAGGGCGACGCCCGTGCCCAGCAGCGCCGCGCCCGCCAGGAGCACGGCGCAGCACAGGGCCGCCGACCGCACCTCGCCGCGCCGGAACAGCAGCCGGGTGTACGAGCCGCGGGCCAGCCCCAGCGTGACCAGCGACTCGGCCACCCACATCGTCCAGTGGGCCACCGCGATCAGCACGAAGACGGCGATGAGCGGCGGGATCAGGGGCAGCGCGAGCATCCATCGGCCGCCCAGGGTGCCCGGCAGCCGCGACACCGCCCGGTACAGCGGGTTGCGCCGCTTGAGCGCCACCACGAGCAGCTCCCGCGCCTGGTCCGCCCCGGGGCTGAGCCGGAGCACCTCGCGGAACGCCCGCGCCGCGTCCCGGGCGCCGCCGAAGGCCAGGTGGACCCGGCCGTACACCAGGTGCGCGGACGGCGACTCCGGGTCGAGCCGCACCGCGTCGGAGGCCGCGGCCAGCGCCCCCGCCCGGTCGCCCAGCTCGCCGAGGGCCACCGCGAGGAGACCGGTGAGCCGGCTGCCGTGCGGGTCGAGGGCCAGGCCGCGCCGGGCGGCCTCCGCCGCCAGCGCCCACTCCTCGCGGTCCGCGTGCACCCGCGTCAGCAGCTCCCAGACCTGTGCCTGGCCGTGGTCGATCGCCAGCGCGGCCCGCGCGGCGCGCAGCGCCTCCTCCGAACGGTCCGCGTAGTAGAGGACCTGGCCCGCCGTGTGGTGCGGGTACCAGTGGTCGGGAGCCAGCCGTACCGCCTCACCGGCCTCGGCGACCGCCTCGTCCACCGCCCGCCGGGAGATCAGGGCCAGCGCGAGCAGGCAGTGCGCGACCACGTGCCCGGGGTCGCGGGCCAGCACCCCGCGCAGCTCCCGCTCGGCGGCCTCGGTACGGCCCAGCCCCAGCAGCGTCCGCGCCCGCTCGACGGCCGCGGCCGGATCGTCCTCCCGGAAGACCGCCGGGCCACCGGAGCCCTGGAAACCGGAGCCCTGGGAACCGGAGCCCTGGAAACCGGTCGCGCTCACCGCAGGTCACGCAGCCAGGGCAGCAGCTCGTCCCACACGCCGCTCTCGTTGGCGTGCAGCACGTAGTTGCGCGCGGTGCCCAGCCACTCCCGGACGGCGGTGGGCCGCATCGTCCTCGCGGCGGCCATGAGGTCCGGGGTGGACAGCGGGATCGGCCGGCCCGCCCGGATCGACTCCTGCAACTTGACCTCGACCGCGCGGTCCACCAGGCCCTTGAGGTCGGCGCCGACGAACCCCTCGGTGGCCTTGGCCACCTTGTCGAAGTCCATCTTCCCCAGGGGCTTGTCGCGGCACATCAGCGAGAGCATCGCGGCCCGCGCGACCGTGTCCGGCGGCGGCACGAACACCATCTGGTCGAACCTGCCGGGACGGCGGAAGGCCACGTCGATGTACCAGGGGGCGTTGGTCGCCGCCAGCACCAGCACCCCCTCGTTGGCGTGCTCGTCCACCCCGTCGAGCTCGGCGAGGAACTGGTTGACGATCTGCCTGCTGTGGGCCTGGCGCATGTCGGAGCGGCGGGCCGCGAGCGCGTCCACCTCGTCGAAGAAAAGGACGCACGGGCGGTTCCGGCGGGCCATCTCGAACGTCGCGCGCAGGTTGCGCTCACTCGACCCGGTCCACATGTCGAGGATGTCGGCCAGCCCGACGTTGACGAACGCCGCGCCCAGCTCACCGGCGGCGGCCCGCGCCAGATGCGTCTTGCCCGCGCCGGGCGGCCCGTACAGCAGCACCCCTCCGCCGGCCCGCTTGCCGTACGCCGCGAACAGCTCCGGCTGCTGGGCGGGCAGCAGCAGCTTCATCCGCAGCGCCTCCTTGACCCCCTCCATCCCGGCGACGTCGGCGAAGGTCACCCGCGAGCGCTCCACCTCCGCGGTCGGCTCCGCCGCCGAGCCGTACGGCGCGCCGTACGCGGGCTGCGGCGGCGTGTACGGCGGCGCGGGCGAGGCGGGGATCAGGGCGGGGGTGGTGGGGGCGTACGCGGCGGGGCCCGGGGCGGGCGCGGGTGAGGAGGGGATCAGGGAGGGCGGCCCCGCGGCCGGGACCTGCGGAGCCGGAGCCGGAGGCGTCGGAGCGGGCGGCGCCGGACTCCGCGGCGGGGGCGACTGGCCATGCGGAGGAGAGGGGTGCCATCCGGCCGCCGGGGTGGGTGCGGTCGCCGTCGGCGGGGGAGAGGCCGGGGCGGCGGGCGGGGCGTCCTCCAGGCCGAGGCGGGCGGCCAGCTCCGGATCGGCCTGCGACGGGTCGCGGCCGATGGCGTGGCGATACCAGTAGACGGCGCCCGGCCTGTTGACCGGAAGCGCCGCCCTGACCATGAGCATGTCCACGCGTATCGGGCGGTCGGGCATGTCCACCAGCGGGTCGAGCGTTCTCAGGGCCAGGTTGTACTCGCCCTGCCGGACGTACGTCTCCGCCAGGCCGATCGTGAGATCGACGTCGCCGGGGGAGAGCGCGAGCGCCGCCCGGTACTCACCCGCGGCTTCGGCGAGCCGCCCCGCCGCCAGCAGCAGGCCGGCCAGGTGCCGTCGCAGCGGGAGGTTCTCCGGGGAGAGGCGGGCCGCCTCGCGCAGCGCGTTCAGTGCGGTCTCGTCGGTCACGTGACGGGTCCTTTCACAGCCGGACGTGAGCTTCGTACCGGTCCCGGGAATTCGCCCATCTCCGGAACCGGGCACGATCTCACCATCAACCCGGCGGTTACGCGACTCGGCGGGCGTTCCCTGTACCACTGACCCGGCGGTCGCGTGACTCGGCGGCCGTCCCCCGTACCACTGACTCGACGGTCGCGTGACTCGGCGGCCGTTCCCGCCTCCGTTCGACGACGCGCGCGAGCACCGGCCAGAATGTGCCGTCGGAACCGCGCCGGAGGCAGGAGGCGCGGCCGGAGGGGGACGTGTGGACGAGAACGTGTCGTTGGCCCAGCTCGCCCGGCGACTGGAGGACGTGGTGGGGGAGCTGCGCGGCCTCCCCGTCGAGGTCGAGCGGCTGGAGGACAGCGAACTCGTCCGGCAGCAGATCTTGCAGGCCGCCGGTTCGGCCCGCGAGCTGCGCGCCATGCACCCGGTGGGCTCGCCGGACACGGGCCGCCAGGAGCAGCGGAGCCGGAGGGACGTGCTCGACGCCCTGCAGGGCGGCCTGGCGATGCGCACGATCGTTCACTCCAGCGTGCTGGACGATCCCCGCAAGGCGGCCCGGCTCAAGGAGTTGCACGCCGCCGGTGACCTGCATCGGGTCATCGACGAGCCGATCCAGCAACTGCTCGTCTTCGACCGCTCGGTGGCGTTCGTCCGGATCACCCCCGTCGCCCACTCGCCGGGCGCCCTGCTGATCAGGCAGCAGAGCCTGATCAGCATCCTCATCGACCTGTTCGAGCAGACCTGGGCCAGGGCCAGGGAGGTCACCGCGCCGGTGTACCGGCTGTCCCCGCGCGAGCGCGAGGTGCTCGCCCTGATCGCCGAAGGACGTTCCAACGGCGCCATCGCCCGCGCCCTGTCGATCACCGAGGCGGCCGTCGGCAAGCACGTGGCCGGTGTGTTCGCCAAGCTGGAGCTGCCCACGGGCGAGGACGACAACCGGCGGGTGCTGGCGGTGCTCGCCTACCTGCGCGGCGCGGTGAGGTAGCGCTCGCCTGCCTGGCGTGGTGGAGACCGACCTGTCCGTGTGGCGCGGTGAGGCAGGGCGCGCCTACCTCGACGTTGCCAGGTCTCGTATGCCCGCACGATATGGGGAGGTAGTGACGGCCCCACCTCGTTGTCGCCCCAGCTCCCATGCGGGCGGACCCGGTGGGCCGCTTGACTGGATTCATGCAACGAATGACCGGATTGTTGATCGGCGCTGTCTTCGGCGCGGTTTTCGTCGTAGTCAACGCGGGGGACCCGCTGGACACCGTGACCGCGACCCTTCTGCGAGTGGTCGCCTGCGTGGCGGCCGTGAGCGTCATGGTCATGTGGTTCCGCACCGCCCGGAGAGAGCGGCCCGCCCCGCAGGAGGCACGGCGGAACATGTTCAGCCCCGCCTACCTGGCCGTCGTCGCCGCCGAGGCGGTCCTGCTCTTCGGCGGGCTCCGGGTGCTGGCCGCCCTGGGACACCCCGAACAGGCCAACGTGGCCTGGGTGGCGTTCGTGGTCGGGGTGCACTTCATCGCGCTCGCCCCCGTCTGGAAGGACCGGAGCATCGCCGTACCCGGCGTCGTCCTCACCCTGCTCGGCGTGGCCGGTCTCGTGCTGGCGGCGACGGCCGCGGTCGCCTGGGTCCCGTTCGTCAGCGGTGTGCTGTCCGGGGCGGTGCTCCTCGGCGGCTCGGTGACCTTCGGCCGGCGTGCCATGACGGCCGAAACGGCCGAAACGGCCCGGCGGACCGGCGACGCCCTGAGCCCTTCATCGTGATCCCGTGATCCCCGCCGGCGACGCCGTCGAGGAAGGAGGAGACTGCCGCCCGAACCACGCGGGGCGGGGTACGGCGCGTATCTCATCACGATGACGAAGCGGGTGCGCGCCTCATCGCGATGACGGGACGGGCGGGCGGCGCATGGCCCAGACATGCGGGCCGCCGCCGGGCACCCGGATCTCGCCCGTCACCTCGAACCCCAGCCGCCGGTAGAAGCGCACGTTGCTCTCGGCCGAGGTCTCAAGCGTGGCGGGCAGGCCGACGCGGTCGGCCTCGGCCAGACCGGGGCGCAGCACCGCCGTACCCGTTCCGCCGCCCTGCCGCTCCGGCAGCACGCCCACGGTGGCGAGCACGAACGACGGATCACCGGTCCGCAGCACCGCGCAGGCGGACTCCGCCGCGATCATCGCCGCGTGGCGGTCTCCGGACAGCTCCTCCTCCCGGGCGGCGAGCCCCTGCCAGACCTCGCCGGGCACCGACCGGTCGGGTCGCAGCCACACCGCCACGGCCGCCATCCGCCCGTCGTCGCCGTCCGCGGCCCACACCTCCCCGTACGGCAGGCCGACCTCCTCGACCGTCATCCGGAACAACCCGGTCAGCCGCTCCCGGTGCCGGTCGGCGGCGACCGTCCAGCTCGTCCAGGCGTACCCGTCGAAGGCCCGCGCCAGCACCCCGGCCGCCTCGTCCGCCTCCCCGGGCCCGACCCTGCGCGCCTCCCGCACGGCACACCACCTTTCCCGTCGCTCTCGACACCGCAGGCGAGCGTATCCCCACGCCCGCTCCGAGCGGAGCGCGCCTTCCGCCGATCGGAAGGCCCGCCTCTGCGCGCGGGGCCGTGTGTCGGTGATCGACTGTAAGGTCCGGCGAATGGACGAGAGCTCCGGGACCAGGCAGGCCGTGCACGCCTACGTCGAGCGCACCGAGCGACGCGACTGGGAGGGCCTCGGCGCGCTGCTCGCCGAGGACGTGGTCTACGAGATGCCGCAGACCCGGGAACGGATCCGGGGAAAGGATGCCTTCCTCCGGTTCAACATGGAGTACCCCGGTGACTGGCACCTGGAGCTGCGGCGCGTCGTCGCCGACGGCCGGCACGCCGCGGCGTGGATCGACGCACGAGTCGGAGCCGAGCACCAGGACGCCTGCGTGTGGTTCGAGACCTCCGAGCAGGGGCTGATCAGCCGGATCGTCGACTACTGGCCGGAACCGTACGACCCGCCGTCCGGCCGCGAGCACCTGGTGGAACGCTGGTAGACCGTGCGTGGTCCGGCGGCGCCATGTGGGCGTTTGGGTGCGGCCGGAGCCTATTTTTCGAGGAGCAGGGAAGGAGGCCGGAGACCACTGGCGTCATCGTGTTCCAGCTGAGGGATCCGCGTTGAGAGATCGCCCGGCGATCCACCGGAAAAGGCTGAGCGACTACTGTTCATCGCCTCGTCCTGTCGGATCGTCAGTGGCCGGTCAGGACCGCTCGGAGAAAGCGCCGGTAGGAAACCTGCCGGTAAATGAGGGCTTCTCGCGTGAGGACCTGCTCGGCTTGCACTGCCGCGCGGTACTCGGTACGAGCGTTGGCGAGTTGCTGGTTCACGGAGGCGATGGAATGAGAGGCGGCCTGCTTCTGTACGGCGAGGCTGTGTCGCTCCGCCAGTCGACGGTCCTCTTCGGCCTGATGGCGTCGCAGATCTGCGCGTTGCGTCTTTCTGTTCTTTTCGAGCGAGGATCGTTGCTGCTGCAGGAGTTGTTTCTCAGCCGCATGACGGAGTTCGATCTGCTGACGGATGCCCTGCGGAAGCGTAGTGGGGATGCCAGGCTGGTTCAGAGCGGCCTCATAGTGGTGTATGCGCCAGACCTCGAGGGCGAAGGCGCGAGCCTCACCGACACCGTGGATGTGAACAGAATTCCCGTTCGGCAGGACGAAATGAACCTCTGGAGACTGGTAGCCGGCGACTGACACGATGTCGACGAAATCCGCCGGCGTCCTGATTCCGTGGGCACGGAGCTTGGCGATGGTGCCATCCCCGATGCCGGGGACATCCCCTGCCCGTAGTGTGATGTGCCGAAGGCGCTCGTTGATCCGCTGCCGCTGGACCTGTTCCAGAGCCTGACGCATCTCTTGATCATGATTGGCGGCGAGAATCTGAAGCTGTGTGTCGAGAGGCCCCAGTTGCTGTGCTGTCGCACGATCGAAGTTGCCGAGATCCAGGCGGTGCCGTTTTTGGAGGTCCTGCCGCTCCCTGTCGTGGTCTGCGATGCGTTTGGCATCCGCCGTGTGGACCTTGTCACGTTCCTTTTCGAGTCTCGCGGAGAGTTTGAGGGCTGCCTTGGTCTTCTGCACGGCCTGCTCATGCCTTGACGCGAAGGTGCGCCGGGCCTTGCTTTCGGGAAGGCCGCGGTAAACCAGGTAGCCCGCGAGGAGTCCGACCACCAGGCCGAGCACTGTGATCAGGCCCGCCACCACCTCAAGGGGGCCTAGGAACCAGGAGACGGCACCGGGCATGACCCAGAGCGCCAGGAAGATCAGCCGAGTTCCACGAAGAGCGTTCCGATGCTGGTCGATGGTGACGGCCGGTGGGGGAGCAGGCGGGGAGATATGCCCGCTCATCCAGGTGGGCAGACCACCGGCGACCGGAGTGGACGTGACGCTGGCGGGGGGAGCGGCAACCGTGGCACCGGTCTGCCGCAGCGGTGCAAGCGCGGGAAGCTGGAGCGGTGGCCGGGCGGCCATATCGCTGACGCGCACGGCGAGACGGTGAACGTCAACCGCTCCGTGTCCGACCAGGGACGACATGCGGGCCGAGCCTTGCACATCGGTCAAGTCCTCCTCCGCCAGCAGGAGGTACTCCCCGTCCCGATCGTGCAAGCTCCGCCAAAGCGAGGGATCCATGGCGATCGCCACCAGAGACAGGTAGATCAGCCAGACGGAGAAGCGATCCAGTGCCGGGCCGAACTCGGTTCCCATCCGATGCGGGGATTGGTAGTGGCGGTGTCCCTTCTCCGTGGCCGGCAGTCCGCTGAGTGAGGGGACGTACATGCCGTCGTAGTCAACGAGCTTCAAGGCGCCGCTGTCGGTGACGAGCAGGTTGCCATGTTGAAGGTCTCCGTGCGCGACACCCGCCTTCTCCATGTCGGCGACGAGTTCTGCGAACCGGTCGGCCAGGCCGAGCATGGCGGTCTGGTCACCGAAATGGTTCTCGATCCAGTGGATGAGGCCGACAGCTTCGACCCATTCCATCTTGAGAACGGGGTACCACCGCCCGGCCACCATGATCCCCCGGGACTGGTAGTCGAACCCCACCTTCCAGGTGTACGGCAGCGTCCTCAGGTGGTTGCTGACCGCGAGGTAGCGCTTCTCTTGATCTGGTACCTCCCGGGTGAAGCATTTGATCGCATATCGATCACCTGACATCGTGGTCAGGGAGAAGACGCTGGCGAAGTTGCCGGAGATGGGTCTGGGGCGTCCGAGCGTGTCGAGCTGTGGGGTCGCCGTCTTCAGTTCGGGGTCGTTGAAGCACAACCGAGGATTCTGGAGTGCCTCGACGTACTCGCCCCCGCTGGGAAAGCGTTTGACGACGGCCATCCCTCACCACACGTCCATGTGGAGAAGAGTGACGTCGTCGTTGCGCATGCGCCCGCTTGCCCGCTCCTCCCGGACCAAGGTGGCGAAATCCTGACCGTCCCGGGTGCCGAGGTCTCTCAGCAATTCCCAGGGGCGGCAGCCGCGTTCCGCCTCGGTGAGGAACCAGGCGGCCACCGCGTCGGTGCACATGTACACGTCATCCCCTTGCCGCAGGGTTCCCTTGTGAAGACGTACCCGGCCGGCGATGAGGTCGGCGTCCATGGTCCGGCTGTTGACCAGGTCGGGCGTGAGATTGAAATCCCCGGAGTGGGTCATCGGGAACGCGGTGACGAGCTTGCCGTCACGGACATGGAAAAGAGCGGAGTCCCCCATCGCCGCCGCGTACCAGACGATCTCTTCCGCCGGCTCCGGAACGGCCTCTTCACAAGGTGGTACGGAGAAGTCCACGGTGAGGAGGGTCGCATAGGCGCCTCGGTCGAGCTTCGGCTGTTCGTACCATTGAATCGGTCTGCCCTCGGCTTCACGCTTGGCGACATAGTCGCCAAGTGTCGCCTCCCACGACCTCACGGCGTTCACCACCTGACCGGCGAACTCGTCGGCGGAACGCGCGGTCCCGGAGGGGGCCTGTACGAACCATCTCGTCAGCGACCGCGCCCAGCGCCCCGCGAGCGCGCTTTCGGATGCGCCGTCGGACACGGCCATCCTGACCACGGACACATGCACGCCGTCAGAGCCGGCCTCGTCGGGGAACGTCTCGAAAGCGTCCTCGTACTCGTCCTCTGTACCACCCTCCTTGTGCAGGGAGAAGGACGCGATGCTGGCCTTCATCGGATTATCGGAGATCAGTGGCACGGGTGCCGATGTCGAGGAACTGGATGACGGAGGTGATGTCGGCGTTGTAGACGAAACCGCGAGTCCCCTCGCTGACGTTGAAGCCTTCCTGCGCAGCGTACGAGCGCATGTGGGAGGGCAGAAGGCTGGACATGCCGAACAGCGTGCGCGCGTAGTCGTCCGGAAGGCCGGCGTCGCTGTCAGGGAATGTCACAGGGGAGCCACCGGCGTCGGACACGTGCAGGTTGAAAAGCAGCACTGGTCCGTCGGCGCTGGCCAGGGAGCGTACGGCTGTTGCCGGGATCGTCGGATCGCCGTCGTTGGCCTCGCCGTCGGTGAGGTTGAGCATGATCGGAGGGAAACAGGTGGGGTGCTCGGAGAGCCACTTGTCCGCCAGCCCGTGAGTGTATTCGAGGGCCTGCCGCATGGGGGTGCCACCGTTGCTCACCGGGTCCATCCAGATGGGGAAGCGAACGGTGCTCTCGACCAGTCCCCCCGCTCCGTCGGGTACCTTTTTGGAGCGTTCCTCGATGCGGGCGGGGTTCTCCGCGATCTGACTGAGCGGCACGAGGTCGCGCCCGGCGAGAGCGCCGCCGAACGCGGAGCCCACACTCCGGTGCCCGTATCCCACGACGGCGACGTGGAAGTAGTCCCGGACGCCTTCCTCCTTGGCGCACTTCACCGAGAGCTCGGTCAGCAGCCGGTTGATGGCGTCGGAGACCACCGATGCCTTGCTCTTCGACTCCTCCCCTCCGATGGCGTCGCTCATCGAGGCCGATTGGTCAACGAGGAAAATAAGACATGTGGGATTTGAGCGACTAATTTCAGCCGTATATGGCACGTAACGCCCTTCCGTAGGAGCGGAGTTTTCGCGGATATTGCGAGGATGCTCGGAAAGAACTGTGATCCTAAGCACCGAGCCGATCCGTGTCCATAGGAGCCCATTGCGCAGCCGGCCGATGCGCGATCAAAGCGATCCCTTTTCGAGGGGTATGGTCCGTCCCCGTGCCCGCGGGCACGGGGACGGACCCGGTTACACGACCGGCGTGAACCGCCGCAGCGGGTGGAGGTGCAGCCGCCCCTCCGGAAGCTCCGCCCGCGCCAGTTCCGCCAGGTGGTCGTGATGGGTGAAGACGATCATCTGGAAGCGGTCGGCCATCTCCTCCAGTACGCGCAGGGTCGCGCGGGTGCGCTGGTCGTCGAAGGTCATGAAGATGTCGTCCACGACGAAGGGGAGGGTGTGCCCCTCCTCGGCGTACCGCTCCAGCGACGCCAGCCGCAGCGCCAGGTAGAGCTGGTCCCGGGTGCCCTCGCTGAGCTGCTCGACCTTGAGAGGCTGGTTGCCGCGCCGGGCCAGCACGACGGGGGAGTCCCTGTCCTCGTCCAGCTCCAGCCCGGTGTAGCCGTCCAGGGTCAGCCGCCGGAAAAGCGCACTCGCCCTGGTCAGGATCGGGTCCTGTTGCTCCTGCCGGTATTTCTCCATGCACGAGGTGACGATCTCCTTGGCCACCCGTAGCCGGAGATACTCCTCGCTCTCCTCGATCAGGGCCGCCGCGGCCGTCTCGGCGTTCGCCGCTGCCTGGGCCGCCTCGGCCGACCCGTCGAGCTGCGCGAGCCGGATCCTCCGCTCGCCGAGAAACGTCGACTGCTCGGTCCGCCGCCTCTCCAGATCCTCGATCCGGTCCGTGAGATCTTCCAGGTTCGCGTGGAGACGGTCGGGGTCGGTGGCCGACGCCTCCTTCTCCAGGGCGTGGATACCGTCCTCCGTGACGGGGAGCGTCGCGGTCACCTCGGAGAGAGTGGCGGCCAGCTCGGTGTGCCGTCGGCGGCGCCGTACGGCCTCGCCCAGCGCTTCGGTGCCGTCCACCCCCGCTCTCCCGACGAGGGCCGCGAGTTCCGTGTCCAGGTCCGCGGTGATGCGCAGATGGTGATCGACGTCGGCCGCCAGCGCGGCGTGCTCGGCCTGGAGGTGGGCGCGCCGGTCGGCGGCCGAACGGTTCTCCTGCGCCTCGCGATGCAGGTCCGCCACGAACCCGTACCGCTCGGTCTCGTCGTCGGGGAGCCGCCTGCCGCACTCGCGGGCGACTTTCTCCAGGGAGGCACGGAACCGCTCGACCACGGCGGTGTCCTGCTCCGCCTCCCTGTCGCTTCTGACGGCCGAGTCGACCTCGGCGGATACCTGTTCGAGCAGTTCCAGGTGGGCGATGGCCTCCGCGGTCTCCAGCCCGGCGGCCAGCCCGGCGCGGGCCAGCAACTTGTCCCAGCCGGCCCGCCAGGCGTCCAGCTCGTGTTCACCCTGGGTGACCTGCGCCTCGGCTTCCGTCAGCTCGTCGCGGACGGTGGAGACCCGGTCGGCCAGGGCGGCGCGTTCCCGCGCCTCCTCCTCCTGCCGGCTCAGGCTGGTCTCGGCGACCTCTCGCAGCTCAGGAAGCTCCGCGAGGGCGTTGTCGGCGCCGAGCGAGGAGGCCTCTCCCGTGACCCGCAGCACCTCGCGAAGCCGCGCGATGTGCTGGGACGCCTGCTCCCGGCGGGAGGCGAGCCCGGCGCGCACGGCCGCGAGCCTGCCGGCGTCCTCCCGGAGCCGTTCGGCGGCCCGGAGCACGGCGGGGGCCGCCTTGGGGGTGGCGGGCCGGGGACCGGCGAAGTCCTCCCACAGGCGGGCCCATTCGTCCGCCAGCCTCTCGGCGCGGTGATCGAGCTCCGCCTCTTCCCGGACGAACTCGGTGAGCCCGCGCTCTCCCTCGCCGATCTGGAGTTCGAGCCGGTAGCGCTTGGCTACCCGGTCCGCCTCCTGGCGCAGCCGGTCGGCGAGGTGGTCGGCCCGGGCGACGGCCGGCGCGAACTCGTCCACCCGCTCCCGGCGCCCGTCGCGGATCTCCCGCCAGAGGGCGTCGCGGTCCGACCGGGCGGCGGCGAGGTCGTCCCCGGTGGGCGGCGGGTCGACGTTCAGCAGGCCCGCCAGCTCCAGGCGATCGCCGTCGAGCCGCTTGGCCAGCTCCTTCGTACGCTTGGCCAGGTCACGCCGATCCTGCTTGAGCTCGTCGAGCGCCTCGGCGTGCGCGCCGATCTCCGCCTCGGAGGGCACGGTGACGCTTCCCGCCTTCTCCACGGGGAGCGTCGCCAGCTTCAGGTCGTGCAGGCCCTGCTCGGCGGCGCCGCGGAGCCGCCGCTCATCCTCGTCGTCGGCCACCATGCGGCTGAGCAGGTCATTGGGGATGGCGGCGAGTACGGCGCGCAGCGGACCGGTCTCCTCGGCGGCCGGAAGACCGCTGAGCTCCTTCTCCGCCTCCTCCAGCTTCCGCCGCAGCCTGTCCGCCGCGCGCCGGTCCCGCGCCAGCGCGGTCTCCAGTTCCGTGTGCCGGTCGTGCAGCTCCCGGACCCGCTTCCGCGCCGACCGGGGCACGTCGTACCGGGCGGCGTCTTCAAGGCGGGCGTCGGGGTGCGCCTGGCGCAGCAGTGCCTCCGCCTTGTGCCGCGCCTCGGCGGCGGCTCCGGCCGACTTCGCCAGCCGCCGGGCCGCGTTCCGGGCTTCCCGGTGGTCCTGGAAGAGGGATTCGATCGTGCCGGCGACGGACAGCAGGTCCTCGTCGACGGCCAGCCGGCTCATCTCGTCCACCGTCGCGGTGAGGCGTCGCCGGGTGTCGTCCAGGGTGTTCCGCGCGTTCCCCAGCTGCTCCAACAGCCCGGGAAGCCGGTCGGCGGCCTCCTGCGACGCGAGAACACCCTCCGCCAGCACCTCCTCGACCTGGGAGAGCAGGAAGCGGCGCCGGTCCAGGGCGGGGAGCGCCTGGCTCAGCCGTTCCAGGCGAGACTCCTCCTTCCTCGCCTCCTTCAGTTCACCGGCCAGCCGGGTGAGAGACTCCTCGGCCTCGGCGACCTCACGCTCCCGCCGGGCGTACTCCTCCGGCCGGAGAAGCGCCGCGCGCTGCCGCTCCCGGGCGCGGCGCAGCTCGGTGATCCGCGTGTTGATCACCGGACGCTGGCCCCGCTGCTTGTACAGCTCCGCCATGCGCTCGTCGATGGCCTTCAGGGTCTCGGAGAGCCGGAGTCCGGAGCGCGAGGCGGTCAGCGCCTGCCGGAAGTCCCCGCTGCCGTGCGCCAGCTCCTTACCTCCCCGGCGGAGTTCCGCGCTGGTCAGGGCGAACACCGAGCCGAAGGTGGTCCGGTCGACGCCACCGAGGACGGCGTCCAGCTCCGCCTGGCTCACCGTCGAACCGTCCGGACCGAGCAATGGCTTACGAGTTTTGGACCTGATGAACTCCAGGGTGCCGCCGTCACTCCTCCTGATCAGCGCGCCGAGCCGCAGCGCCCCCTTCGGGTGCACGAAGTCGTACGGCGAGTGCATGGCGATGCCGTACAGGAGCTGGTCGAGGGCGTGCAGGGCGGTCGACTTGCCGGCCTCGTTCGGCCCGGTCACCAGGTGGACGCCGGGAGCCGACAGGTCGAGGGACATCCCGGTGAAGGGGCCGAACGCCACCAGGTCCAGCCGGTCGATCCTCATCGGTGGCTCCGCCCTTCCGTGACCATGGACTCCAGCAGTTCGAAGGCGTCGTCGGCGATCCGCAGCAGCCACTGCGGATCGCCGAGGCGGATGCCGTCCCGGTCGAGGACCTCCGCCGGCAGCGCCGGGTACAGCGGGCTCGTCTCGACCAGCTTCCGCAGCGCGTCGCCGTCGGCGCGCAGCGCGTCGGCGGTGCGCCGCAGGTCGGGGAGGAGTCCGGCGGCCCCTTCGTCAGGGGCGTCCGGCGGCCGGGTCTCGATCCGCACCTTCTCCAGCCACAGCTCACCCTGGTCGGTGGCGGCCAGCCGTATCTCGTTGAGGAACCGGGGGTGCTCCCGCCACAGGGACAGGTGCGCGGGGCTGGGGCCGGTGACACTGACCCGGACCGCGTGCAGCCGGTCACCGGGGATCTCCCTGAGCCCGCGGACCACCAGGTCGACGGCCGAATCGACGTCGGCGGCCCCGGAGACGTCGATCCTCAGGTGTTCCCAGCGGGCGACGTCCAGGTCGTGGTGCACGGCGGAGACGACCTTCAGGTCGTCGACGGTGACCAGCGTGCAGCCCTTGGGACCGGTCTCCCGGGCGTGCCTGCCCTGGATGTTGCCGGGGAAGACGATCCACGGGTCCTCCGAGACCACCTCGCGGTGGTGCACGTGACCCAGCGCCCAGTAGTCGTAGCCCTTGGCCGCGAGATCGTTCACCGAGCAGGGCGCGTAGCGGTCGTGCCCCTCCCGCCCGGTCAGCGCGGTGTGCAGCAGCCCCACGTTGAACAGGTCGGCTCGCGGGGCGGGATAGGCCAGGGAGAGGTTGTCGGTGATGTCGGACCGGGCGAAGCCCTGACCGTGCACGGCCAGGCCGCGCGCCTCGTCGAGGATGGTCTGCGGCCCGCTGGTGTCGAGCAGGTGGACGTTGGACGGCAGTCGCAGCTGCTTGGTCATCCGGTTCTGCGCGTCGTGGTTGCCGTAGACCATGTAGACCGGGATGCCCTCGCGGCCGAGGCGGGACATCTGCCCGGCGAAGAACAGGCCGGTCTGGTAGTCGGGCCAGGTGCCGTCGTAGACGTCGCCGGCCAGCAGCACGGCGTCCACCGACTCGGACACGGCCAGGTCGACCAGGTTCTCCAGGGCGAGCCTGGAGGCGGTCCGCAGTTTTTCCGCCGGAGCGC
This sequence comes from Streptosporangium sandarakinum, assembly GCF_050942225.1. Lineage (NCBI taxonomy): Bacteria > Bacillati > Actinomycetota > Actinomycetes > Streptosporangiales > Streptosporangiaceae > Streptosporangium > Streptosporangium sandarakinum. Next base: position 5,349,555 of record NZ_CP192034.1, on the reverse strand, counting down.
CCTCGTAGGCCGACAACCCGCGCAGCGGGCTGTCGATGTGCAGATCAGCGGCATGGAGAAGTTTCACTCTGGTCCTTCTCTGGGGAAGTCGCACGCCCTGGAGGGTGGGGCGCTCGTCACGGGAGAGACATGCGCAGACCACCGATGATGACGTGCAGGAAGGAGGAAAGTGGTGCGAATGGTGAAATCGTTGGTTCGTTCCACCGGTACGTGAGCAGGGACGGAACGGGAGCGCGCCCGTGGCCGGACTCGCCGGATGACGACGGCGCGGCATGGTCGTCCACCGGCCGGATTCGCTATCGGCGGCCGGGCTTGCTTTGACCGCCGGGGCCGCGGGTCAGTTGCGGGTGAGGACCCACGAGCCGTCGGCGTGGACGGTGACCAGGCGGGTGCCCGACGGCAGCAGGGCCTTGCCCTTGTAGGAGTCGATCTGGTTGAACAGCAGGTCGCCGTAGGAGCCCGGGCGGGTGTAGCTCTGGACGATGAAGTTGCCATCGCCGGTGAAGGACGAGCGGACGGTCCGCAGGCCGCGGGTGGGGGAGAGCTTGAGCACCTGGTCGCCGGTGCCGCGGACGGTCCCCGCGCACCAGCAGCGGGCCTTGCTCAGCGGCTTGAACACCGCGCTCCACGCGCCGTCGGCCTTGATCTCCAGCGCCGCCGTTCCCTTGCCGGCGCGGGCGTTGTACAGGACCGTGCCGCTGTAGGGGCCGATCTCGTTGACCAGCAACTCCTCCTTCTTCCCGGCCGGGGTGACGGTGAAGACGATGAAGTTGGCCTCGCCGTCGTGCCGGAGCTGCAGCAGGCCAGGGGTCTTGGTGAGGCGGACGCGGATGACCTCGTCGCCCTCGCCCCGGTAGGTGGTGTCGGCGTGGGCGGTGCCGGCGCTCACGGCGCCGGTGGTGAGGGTGGCGGCGGCCAGGACGAGCGCGGCCAGAACACGCTTGAACATGGGGCTCCTCAAGGGGGATGGGCACACCGGGATACAGCCGTTCACAGAGCCTTACCCGAAGGTATGGTGTGACCGACGCCACCTAGTAGAGCACGTGTTGACACAATCAACAAACAACTTCCGCGACATTGCCCGGAGAAGACGCCCAGCGCTAGTGTCTGGTTCACGTCCGAAGAGACCCCGGGAGGCAGCCACATGCGGCGAGACGTCCAGGTGACCGCTGCCGACATCGCGCGGCTGGCCGGGGTGGGCCGGGCGGCGGTGAGCAACTGGCGCCGCCGCCACGCCGACTTCCCGCAACCCGTCGGCGGTACGGCCACCAGCCCGGCCTTCTCCCTGGCGGAGATCCGCGCCTGGCTCCTCTCACCCGGCTCGCCCGGCTCCTCCGGCCATGACCGGGAGCTACCGTCCGACGAGTGGCTCTGGCAGGACCTGCGGGCCGTCGCCGATGACGACGACCTCGCCGACCTGATCGCCGACCTCGGCGCGTTCCTCGTCTACACGCACCGCCGCGCCCGCGACTGGGCGAAACTCGCGGCCGGCGACGACGCCGCGCTCGCCACCGGCCTCCCCGCAAGGGTCCGCGAGGTCATGCCGGCCTTCTCCGCCGCCCTGCCCCAGGACCGGGTGCCGCTGATCCGCGCAGTCGCCCGACTCGGCGCGGAGCGCGGCGCACCCGGCGCCTTCGAGTTCCTGTGCGAACGCTACTTTGAGACCCACTCCCGGCGGCTCCACCCCACCCCGCGCGAGATCACCGAGCTGAGCCTGGAACTGGCCGGTCTCGGCGCAGAGGTGCCGACCGGTTCCCGGGTCCCCGGTGACGCCGGGCCGGAGCCGGCCGGTTCGCGGGTCCGCGGCGTCCCCGGCCTGGAGTCGCCGGGCCGGCGGGTCCGCAGTGTCCTCGATCCGGTCTGCGGCGCCGGCGACCACCTCCTCGCGGCGCTGGACCGCTCATCCGCCGTCCGCGTCATGGGCCAGGAGGCCGACCCGGCCGTCGCCAGGCTCACCGCCGTTCGGCTCGCCCTGCGCGGCAATGACACCGACGTCCGTACCGGTGACTCCCTGCGCGCCGACGCCTTCCCCGGCGAGACCGCCGACGCGGTGGTGTGCAACCCGCCGTTCAACGACCGCGCCTGGGGATATGAGGAGCTGGCCTCCGACCCGCGCTGGGAGTACGGCCTGCCGCCCCGGATGGAGTCCGAGCTCGCCTGGGTCCAGCACGCCCTGGCCCACCTGCGCCCGGACGGCGTCGCCGTACTGCTGATGCCGCCGGCCGTCGGCAACCGCCGGTCCGGCCGCCGCATCCGCGGCCAGCTGCTGCGCCGCGGCGCGCTGCGCGCCGTCATCGGGCTGCCCGCCGGAGCCGTCCCCAACGTCGCGGTCGCCCTGAGCCTGTGGGTGCTGCGCAGGCCCGCCGAACCCCGCACCCCCGGCCACGTCCTGATGGCCGACACCTCAGGCCGACCTGAGGACTACGCCGAGGCCGCCGTCGCGGCCTGGCGGCGGTTCGACGCCGGGGAGGAGTTGGATGAGCCCGGGGTGAGCCGTACGGTGCCGGTCATCGACCTGCTGGACGACGAGATCGACCTGACCCCCGCCCGTCACCTGTCCACCGCCGCCGCGAACCTGCCGCCCGAACGGGTCACCGGCACCCGCGACCGTCTCGCCGACCTGCTGCGCACCGTCGCCGAACTGGCCCCCGTCACCCGCACCGAACCACACGACCTGCCGCTCGTGCCGCTGGCGGAACTCCTGCGGCGCGGCATGCTCACCCTCCACCAGCAGTCGCCCGTCCGCCCCGGAGAGGAGACCGAGGTCGCCGACGGCTCCGCCGTCCTCACCGCCGAGGACGTGGTGCTCGACCGGCCGCCCTCCGGCCGCACCCCTGGGCACGCGGTGCGGCGGGAGATCCTGACCCGGCCGGGCGACGTCGCGGTGCCCCAGATCGTCCGCGTCCCCGTCGCCCGGGTCCTCACCCGGGGCGGCGCCGTACTCGGCACCCACCTGCACCTCCTGCGGCCCGACCCCGAGGCGCTGGACGCCGGCTTCCTGGCCGGCTTCCTGAGCGGCCCGGCCAACCTCCGCCACTACGGCCCGGCGTCCAGCACCGGCATCCGCGTGGACGTCCGCCGCGCCGAGGTGCCGCTGCTGCCCATCGAGGAACAGCGCGCGTACGGCGAGGCGTTCCGGCGGCTGGCGTCCTTCGCCGCGGCGCTGCGGGAGGCGGCCGAAGTGGGAGAGAATCTGATCCGGCTGACCGCCGACGGCCTCACCCACGGCGGCCTCCGCCCGCCCGCCGGCGACGACCCGTCCGCCCCCCGCACGACGTGAAGAAGGAGAGCCGTGAGCGGTAACCACCAGAGGTACGCGGACTTCATCTGGTCGGTCGCCGACCTGCTGCGCGGCGACTACCGCCAGTCGGAGTACGGCAAGGTCATCCTGCCCTTCACCCTGCTGCGCCGCATCGACTGCGTACTCGCGCCCACCAAGCAGGCGGTCCTGGCCAGAGCCGGGGAGCTGAAGGACCGGGGCCTGCCGGAGCAGGCCGTGGACCGGATGCTGCGCGACGTGGCCGGGGCGAGCTTCTACAACCGCAGCCCCCTCGACTTCGGCAGGTTCACCGGTGACGCCGAGAACGTCGCGCGGAACCTCCGCGCCTACATCGGCGGGTTCTCCGGCGGCGCCGCCGAGGTGCTGGACAGATACCGCTTCGACGAGCAGATCACCCGTCTCGACGAGGCCGGGCTGCTCTACCTCGTGACCGCGAAGTTCGCCGAGATCGACCTGCACCCGGACGTCGTCGACAACCATCAGATGGGCTACATCTTCGAGGAGCTCATCCGGAGGTTCTCCGAGATCTCCAACGAGACCGCGGGAGAGCACTTCACCCCCCGCGAGGTCATCAAGCTGATGGTCAACCTCCTCATGGCCCCCGACGACGCGGACATCATGACGCCGGGCATCGTCCGCACGATCTACGACCCGGCCTGCGGCACCGGCGGCATCCTGTCGGCGGCCGAGGAGCACATCACCCGCTACAACACCCACGCCACGGTGAAGGTCCACGGCCAGGAGCTCAACCCCGAGTCGTGGGCCATCTGCCGCTCCGACATGATGCTCAAGGGCCAGGACCCCTCACAGATCATCCTCGGCAACTCCTTCACCCACCGCGGCCACGCCGACAAGAGGTTCGACTACCTCATGGCCAACCCGCCGTTCGGCGTGGAGTGGAAGAAGGTTCAGAGACAGGTCGAGGACGAGGCCCGAGACCTCGGCTGGGCCGGCCGGTTCGGCGCGGGGACGCCCCGGATCAACGACGGATCCTTCCTCTTCCTCCAGCACATGATCTCCCACATGAAGCCGGTCGATCAGGGCGGCTCCCGCATCGCGATCGTCTTCAACGGCTCCCCGCTGTTCACCGGCGCGGCCGGCTCGGGGGAGTCGGAGATTCGCCGCTGGATCCTGGAGAACGACTGGCTGGAGGCCATCGTCGCCCTGCCCGACCAGCTCTTCTACAACACCGGCATCTCCACCTACTTCTGGATCCTGTCCAACCGCAAGGCTCCCGCCCTGAAGGACAAGGTGATCCTGCTGGACGCCCGGGAGTGCTGGACGAAGATGCGCAAGTCCCTCGGCGACAAGCGCAAGATGATCCCCGACGAGCGGATCGACGAGCTGACCGCGATCTACAAGGACGCCCTCACCGTCGCGGCCGACGCCGACCACGAGCACCACGCCAAGGTGAAGATCTTCCCGCGCCACGCCTTCGGCTACCAGCGCGTCACCGTCGAACGCCCGCTCCGCCAGCGCTTCGAGGTCACCGACGCGACCGCCGACGCGGTCGCCGAGGCCAAGGCCGTCGCCAGGTTCGACCACCGCGACGCCCTGCTCGCCGCCCTGCGCTCCCTGTCCGGTACGGCGTGCGGCACCAAACTGGAGTTCGCCGGCAAACTGGACGCCGCCCTCGCCGAGCACGGCCTGAGCAAGCTCCCCGCCCCGGTGGAGAAGGCGGTGTGGGCCGAGGTCGCGGTCAGCGACCCCGAGGGCCAGCTCCAGACCGACCGGAAGAACAACCCGCTGCCCGACCCGGATCTGCGGGACAACGAGAACGTGCCGCTGACGTCGATGAACTCCACCCCGGCGGAACGGGAGGCGGAGATCGAGGAGTACCTGCGCCGCGAGGTGCTGCCGCACGTGCCGGACGCGTGGGTGGACCATACGAAGACGAAGCTGGGGTTCGAGATCCCGTTCACCCGGCATTTCTACGTGTACACGCCGCCGCGGCCGCTGGAGGAGATCGACGCGGAACTTCGGGCGCTGGAGGCCGAGATTCAGAAGCTCTTGGGTGAGGTGACCCGATGAGCGGTGCTGACCTGGCCCCGTGGCTCGCCCGGTCGAAGTGGCCTACTGTCCCGATCAGATACGTCGCCAAGCTGGGCACGGGCCACACTCCAAGTCGCCAGCACCCGGAGTACTGGGAAGACTGCACCATCCCCTGGATCACTCTGGCCGACGTCTGGCAGCTCCGGGACGGAACGCGCGACACTGTCGTGGAGACCAAGGAGAAGATCAGCCGTCTCGGCCTCGCCAACTCGGCGGCGGTTCTCCATCCGGCGGGGACGGTCATCCTCTCCCGCACGGCGTCGGTCGGCTTCCCAGCGATCATGGGCCAGGACATGGCGACCAGCCAAGATTTCGCCACCTGGACCTGCGGCCCGAAGATCGAGCCTCGCTACCTGCTGCACGCTCTGAGAGCGATGGCGCCCGACCTTCGCAGGGTTGCGGCGGGGTCAACGCATAAGACGATCTATATGCCGGACATCGAGCAGCTGAGGGTTCCTTTGCCCTCGACTGAGGAGCAGTGCCGCATTGCAGATTTCCTTGATAGTCGAGTCGACCAAGCGTTGCGCCTTCAAGCAATGCGTGCAAAACAGCGACTCATTTTAGATGAGCGCGCCGCTTCTCTGATCACCGAAATTCTTGTTCCGGGGGTAGCAGGTGACACGTGGCCCTGGAACTGGTTGCCGGAGATGCAAGACCGACCCCTAGTGCGTCTTGGGTACCTGTGTCGGCTTCAATCAGGCATCACCATGGACAGTTCACGTGCCGTGGACGGCGACGTCGTGACACGTCCATACCTCCGGGTGGCCAACGTTCAGGCTGGACATGTCGATCTGGGCTCACTCGCTGAAGTAACGGTTCCCCGTAAAGTCGCTGAACGAAGCATGCTACGCGCTGGTGATGTACTGATGACCGAGGGCGGTGACCTCGACAAACTCGGCCGAGGAACGGTATGGCGCGGTGAGATCGAGGATTGCCTGCACCAGAACCATGTGTTCGCTCTACGTCCTGATCCGGAAAAGCTGGACGCCGAGTATCTAGCGCTCATGACTCAGACGCTGCACGGGCGCTGCTACTTCGAGAGCACGGGGGTCAAGACCACCAATCTCGCTTCCACCAACAGCAGCAAGATTCTCGGGTTCCCTGTTCCTCTGCCGGCCATAGAGCAGCAGCGGTACCTTGTCAGGCAAGTCGAGATGCAGATGTCGGCGATCGGCCGTGCTCGGCGGGTGCTGGATGAGCAGTCTCGTCTTCTGCGGGAGCGACAGCAAGCGTTGATCACGGCGGCGGTCACGGGACAGATCGATGTCACCACGGCACAAGGGGTCATGGATTAGGCGCGTTCTTCGGCATCTAAGAGGCGTCCGTGTGGTCCTTAGGGTCGGGCCGCTTGATGGGCTGGGACTGAAACCCTCCAGGACCAGCGAATTTCCTGTGTTCCTCGCCTCTTGCTGATCTGAAAAAATACAGGGTTTGGTGTGCGCTGAAGTCCGGCAATTGCCGCATGTCCTGATGGTTCGCTCTGAACGCTCCGCCTTTCTCGGAATGAATATGTTCGGCACGCCGAATCTCAGTTACCTTTGGTGTTTGATCGGTTACGACCGGCGAGCGCTGGGTTGTCGGCGCTGTCCTTGAAGTCCGGCAAGGAGGGCGAAATGGCCAACATCTATACCCCTCAGGCGATCTGGGGCCGGGAGCTTCGTCATTACCGCAAGGAGGCGGGCCTCACTCAGGGGCAGCTCGCTCAGAGGATCCACTTCAGCGAGTCGTTGATAAGCGGCGTGGAGACCGGCCAACTCCCCGCCAGTCCGGAGTTCGCCGAAACCTGCGACAAGGTCCTCAACACGGGCGGCGCCTTGCACCGCCTCCTCGACTGGCGGAAAGGCCAGACCTTCCCCTCCTGGTTCGGCCTCTGGCGCGAGAAGGAACAGGAAGCGATCACCCTCCGGACCTACCAACCTCTGGTGATCCCTGGCCTCCTCCAGACTGAGGCGTACGCACGAGTGATGCTCTTTGGAGATGAGACGAACGTAGAGACTCGCCTGAACCGCCAAGCGGTCCTCGTCCGTAAGGACCCGAAGCCTCCGAGCTTCCGATGCGTGATCGATGAAGGAGTCCTCTACCGCCCGATCGGAAACCCCGGGGTCATGAGGGAACAGCTGGAGCACTTGGTCGCGATGATCTCTTCTCGCCTTTCCATCCAGGTGGTTCCTCACGGAATGCACTCGGGCTTGATGGGCGGCTTCGTAATCGCGAAGCTGGCAGGAGGAAGCGACGTACTGTATGCGGAGACCGCCATACGAGGCATCACCACGAGCGATCCGGTGGATGTCGCAGCGGCGGCCGAATGTTTCGAGGTCATGAGGACCGAGGCGCTTCCGCTTGGTATGTCCATCGATCTGATCAAGAGAGCGGTAGAGGAAAAATGGACCTGAGTAATGCGAAGTGGATCAAGTCAAGCTTCTCCGGTAGCAATGGCGGGGACTGCGTTGAAGTGGCGGAGTTGACGAGGGTCGGCGATGGCCCCGGTCACAAGGACGGGCACCCCGATCTGATCGCCGTACGCGACTCCAAGGACCCCGACGGCCCTAAGCTGTTCTTCACCCCCGCCGAGTGGGACGCCTTCCTCAACGGCGCCAAGGCCGGCGAGTTCGACCGCCACTGACCCGCTCTGCCCCTACCGACTCACCGGCCGCCGAGGTGTCCCCTCGGCTGCCGGTGAGTCTCACGGCTTCGCCGCCGAACGGGATCTCCGTACCGCTACGCTCGTCAACCTCCTGGATCGCGGAGTTCCCCGAACGGGTGATCGGCCTATGGGCTGAGATAGATCGTCTGCCCGAGATCGGGTGGCTACGCTGGATCCGCGCATCGACCGGAGCGTTGGACCACGAACCTCGGGAAGCCCTTAGATGAGATCCGCACAGGACGACGTTCTGTTCGAGTACGACTCGGCAGGAGCGAGCACGGGTGTCGAATTGGAGGTCATCGAGGCGATCGATGAGCCGTTCGATCCGGAGCTGATCGATGTGGTGACCAGAAACCCCACCGTGGATCTCCTCCTGTCACGCATTAAAACGGGCATGATCGATCTGGCGCCCGACTTCCAGCGCAAGGCCGGGATCTGGAATGAGAAACACCAGAGCCGCCTGATCGAGTCTCTGCTGCTCAGGATCCCGCTCCCCACGCTCTACGCCTCCGAGGACGAGGACGATGTGTGGACGATCGTGGACGGCATCCAGCGCCTCACCGCGATACGGCGATTCGTCGACCCCTCGGGCGTCGGCAGGGAGCGGCTGTTTCTCCAAGGTCTGGAGTATCTCCAGGACTACGACGGGTGCGCCTTCGAAGACCTTCCCGGCCGCCTCCAGCTGCGGTTGCGGGAGACCGAACTGGTCGTCCACCTGATCCGCCGTGGCACCCCGGAGGCGGTGAAGTTCAACATCTTCGCCAGGATCAACACGGGTGGCCTGCCACTGTCCCGCCAGGAGTTGAGGCACGCTCTCATCCCGGGCCGCGCCCGCGAGCTTCTTGGGGAACTCGCTGAATTGGAGTCGTTCCTCCGGGCGACCGACAGGAGCGTCAACCCGGAACGCATGGCCGATCGGGAGATGGTCCTGCGGTTCATCGCGTTCCGGCTGACTTCTCTGGCCTCCTACGCGTACACCGATTTCGACCATTTCCTTCGCGAGTCCATGCGGACCATCAACAAGATGACGGAACAGGACATCCGGCATATCGCGCTGCAATTCATTCGCGCCATGGACGCTGCCCACCATATTTTCGGCCCTCACGCCTTCCGCAAGCGCTATCGTGACGTCGAGCGGAGGTTCCCGATCAACAAAGCCCTCTTCGAAACCGTTGCGGTGAACCTCGCGAAGCGGACCGACGAAGATCTGGCTCTGCTGATGTCCCGGCGTGACCTGGTCCAGGTCGGCCTCGTCGACCTGCTCACCGATTACCCCGATTTCGAACGGGCGATCTCACAGAGCACGGGAGATCACAGCAAGGTGCGTCTGCGGTTCGACGCGGTGAGGGATCTCTTCGATAGGGTGATCAATGATTGAGCGGCTCGACGTCGTCAATTTCAAGGCGTTCGCGCGTGCCAGTGTTCCGCTGGGTCGATTCACCCTGCTCTCCGGGCTGAACTCGGCCGGCAAGAGCACGGTCCTGCAAGCCCTGGCCCTACTCCGCCAATCCCACGCGGCCGGCCTGCTCGACGGCGGATCGGGGTCGGGGCTCCTGCTCAACGGAGAGCTGGTCGAGCTGGGCGCCGGGCGCGACGTTCTGCACGAGAACCATGTGGACACCGGGGGAGAAGGTCCGCAGATCACCCTGTCCGTAACCGAGAAGGGGACCGTGTCCTCATGGACCGCCCTGTACGGGCAGGAAAGTGACATCCTGCATCTTCGGGAAAAAGCGACGGACGACTCTCTCAGCCTGTTCAGACCTGGTTTCCAATATCTCAAGGCGGATCGGCTGGCTCCCTCCGTCACCTATCCCAGATCACACGAAATCGCAGTGCGGCGCGGATTTCTCGGTTGCCGAGGCGAACACACGGTCAACTTCCTCCGCCACAGGCAGGACGATCGTCTGACCTCCTCCTGCCTTCAGCATCCCGACGCGCTCTCCATGTCGCTCCTCGACCAGACCGACGCCTGGATGCGGGAGATCTGCCCGGGTGTCAATCTTCAGGCCGCCACCATCGAGGGCACGGACCTGGTCCGGCTCGGCTACCGCATCGATGTCGCCGGTCTGCCCACGGCGCTTTCCCATCGACCCACCAACGTCGGCTTCGGCCTCTCCTACGTCCTGCCGATCGTGGTGGCCTGCCTGTCGGCCACACCGGGAAGCGTGATCCTCCTGGAGAATCCTGAGGCCCACCTGCACCCTCGCGGTCAGACCGTGATGGCGACGCTCGCGGCCGCAGCAGTGGCCGCCGGTGCCCAGCTCATCGTGGAAAGCCACAGCGACCATGTCCTCAACGGTCTCAGGCTGGCCGTGAAACACGGGAAGCTCGACGGCGCGGCCGTCAGACTTCTCTATTTCCAGCGGGAGCACGATGGAGTGAATATCATCAATCCGGTCATAGGGTCGGACGGGATGATATCGGAGTGGCCGCCTGGATTCTTTGATGAATGGGAGAACTCGCTCGACCAGCTCCTAGGGTGACCAGTTCTGAGGAGAAAATCCCCCCGTGCCTATTCTGTTATGCTTCAATGAGCTTTCTTGTGCCTCTGCCGCACACGAACGTGACGCCGACGATGCCATGATCACTTTCGTGAAGCTGCTGCGGCAGTGCCGGGATCGGCGTCCGGAGGTCTCGCTGGTCTCCGCCGTACCCCTTACCGCGCTGAACCTCACGACCGAGTACTCGATGTCGCAGTGGATGGGGAAGCCGCGTCACCGGGATCTCCGGCTTTTCCTGCGAGCGCTGCAGAACAGAGCCCCCTTCGCCTCGGTGCTTCCCGACGGTGACGGCCACGTCGAGTATCAGCTCGACGGTGACCGCGCGGACGGCATCGGAACAGCCCATCTCCTCGACGCCTTGGCCGTCAGCCTTCCGCTGGAGAAACGCTGGGACAGCGAGTGGGTTCGTCCGATGAGGGCCGCCTTGGAGGAGACTGATGAGGGAGACCTCCAACTCCGCACCGAAGAGGTGGCGGTCAGGCACGCCTCCACCGCCGAGCACCTCACGGCTCACGAGGAATGGGTGGCCGCGACCGGGCTCACGGGCGTCCGGACCGCGGGAGAGCTCTGGAAGTCCCGTGCCGACTTCTTCCCCCACCTGAGTTTCCTCGCCAGGGTGGAGGATGACCTCAGAACACTCCGTCATCACTGGTTGACCCCGGTCAGGGATCTGCTGCTGGAGCTGGAGGTCGCGGTAAGCAGGTGGGACGTCGGGAAAGATCCTGAACCCGCCTGGCGCACCAAGATCACGCCCGAATCCGAGACGCGGAAACGCCTCTGCCGGTTCGTCGACCTGGACGGCACGACGAGGGTCTTCGACCTCCACGCTCGGATGACCCCGGGCGCGGGCCGACTGCATTTCCGGATCCGCAGAGAAGATGGCACCGCGGTGATCGCCTACATCGGCCCCAAGCTCAAGGGCTGAGCATCGTCCCCCTCAGTGCTGTTAGCCCCACGATCGCGTGACGGCGCCCTGAAGCCGGGGGCGAGGGGGACGGACGCTCACGGCCAGGCGAGGAGTTGGAACCAGACGGACTTGCCGTACGGGTTGAGGGTCCAGCCCCAGTTGTGGGAGAGGTCCTCGACGATGGACAGGCCGCGGCCGGAGGTCTCCAGGTCGGACGGCCTGCGCATCCGGGGGATCTCGACGCAGGAGTCGTAGACGTCCACGACCAGCAGCGCGCCCAGCTTGCCGACCGTGACCCGGATGACGTTGCGGGCGGGGGCGTCGGCTGTGCCGTACGCCATGGCGTTGGTGGCCAGCTCCGAGACGAGCAGTTCGGCGATCTCCGGGGCCTCCCCGGCCGCGTCCCAGTCGTCGGCCGTGTCGCGCACGAAGCGGCGGACGGACGCCACGCTCCGCTCCGCGCGGGTGATCCACCGCTCGCCGAGCAGGAAAAGGTCCGGGTTGGGCGTGTAGTGGTATCTGCTCAGCGTCGCGCACGCTTGGAGAGCCTCTTCCGCGCTCTCTTTCTTTAACTCGGAATGCATGCGTTCAGCGTGCCCGGACGCGGTCGTGGCGGGCACCCGAACGGTTGCGAGCGGCGAGCGTTGAGGTTCACGCCGCCGTCCTTGAAATCCGGCAAGAAGGGCATGGCGGCTGTCTGTTCGGGTTCCCGCTGATACTTTCCTCCGGCGGCTTGCCTCTGTGGCTCCTTTTCCGTGGAAGGGCGTCCGCAGGCCGTTCCATGTCCGCTTCGACATCCGGAGGTCCGGTGCCCGATCCGCACATTCCCGTAGAACCGTTGTCCCCGCCGGAGAGTGCGCCGGGAAGGAAGCGCATGCCGGTGGAGATAACGGCCTTGATAATGCTCATGTGGCTTCAGACGGGCCTCGGGGCAGTGATGACCTTCATCGCGTTCGTCTTCCTCGTGATGATGGGGCTGCCCAGTCTCGACGTCCTGCCCTGGTACATCTACCTGTTCCTGGTTCCCCTGCTGGTGCCGGGTCCGTTGTCGGTCCTCATCGCCATGCGGCGACGGGGGGCCCGGGTGGCGGCCGTCGTGATCGAGGGGCTCGCGGCTCTGGAGTACGGCGGCACCGCGTTCACGCTGTTCGGAGTGTTCAACATCGTCGTGGCGGGCGTAGCGCTTGCTCTTACCATCCTTTTCATCCTGTTTCGTAGCAAGAGAACCGGTTGGTTCGAGCGGTAGGAGACGCCAGGATCGGCCCGGCCCGTCACCAACGGGCCGGGCCGCCGCCTTTTCATGGCCTGTCTGATGGGGTTGGCTGAGTGCCGGGAATCTCGTCGTCTCCGACATTAAATCGCTTTTGTAGTGACCGTATAGCGGGAATGTCTGTTTCGGGAAACTTCAACGCCAGACCTTGATCCTGGATGACCTTGCGTGAGACTCTGACGCATTGTGGCGGCGAATGCGACTGCGGAGTTGGAAGCGGCGTTGTCGCGGATCACCCAGCTCGGCCGGAGCCATGCGGCGGCATTGGACTCGTCCGTGCAGTACATGGCGGCCAACGCCTGGGTCGGCGGGGGAGCGCCGGCGTTCGCCCAGGCGCTCGCGGCCCGCCGTACGGCGCTGCAGTCGGCCTTCCAGGACGCGGCCGAGGAGATGGCGCGGCGGATCAGACAGCTCGGCGGCCAGGCGCAGGTTCCCTCGTTCTCCACGTCGGTCGGCATGGCGGCGGCCCGGCCGTCCTCCTTCTCCGGGATGGACGTCGCCGCGATGGGCCGCCTGGTGGCCGACCTCCAGCGGGCCGGGTCGGAGCTGATCGGGGCCGGGCAGCGGCTCACCGCCGAACTGTCGGCGCTGTGCGTCACCTCGCCCTCCACGCGGCAGGTCGGTGACGCCGGCGTCTGGGCCGAGGAGCAGGTTCGCGACCTACGGCAGCGGCTGGCGGTGATCCAGCAGACCCACGACATCGGCACCGCCTCCCAGGCGACGGCCGCCTTCGGCCTGTTCGGCGGGCACGCGCCGGACGCCAACGGGGTGAACAAGCTGACCGCCGCCGCGGCCCGCGGGGACGCCATGGCGCTGAAGGCGCTGGCGGACCTGCAGAAGACCGGCAAGGACAAGACGCTCGCCGGACGGCTCAGTGTGTGGTGGCGGCAGCTCGGTCCACTGGCTCAGGGGCAGTTGATGAACGTCTCCCCGGGCTTGGTCGGCAGCCTGAACGGGCTCCCCGCCGTGGACCGGGACAAGGCCAACCGGGCGTATCTCGCCGCCCAGAAGTCCGCGATCCCGCCGGAGTTGCAGCGTCTCCGCGCCTCCTCGGCCGCGCTGGGGGCGGAGATGAAGAAGCTCAACGACCAGATGGCGGGCATCCGCGACTCCTACCAGAAGTACGGTCTCAGCCAGAGACTGGAGCAACTGCGCGACTCCTCGGAGCGGCTGAAGGAGTCGATCGGGGAGCAGGAGCTGAAGATGCGGCAGCTCGCCGCGGTGGAGAAGGGGATGGCGCGGGGAGGACAGAACGGCCGTGCTCCGGCCTTCTTGCTGCAGCTCGAGTTAGGAGGGCTCGGCAAGGCCATCGTTTCGTTCGGAGATCCGGACAAGGCGGATAACGTGGCCGTCTATGTCCCGGGAACGGACACCAAGCTTGAAGGGTTCGGAGGCGATGACTCCAGGCGTGTCGCTTCCACCTGGGACCAAGCCGATTTCTTCAAGCCGAACAAGAAGGTCGCTTCCATCGCCTGGCTTGGCTATGACGCTCCCCAGTGGGGGACTGCCGCGACCCTGGACGGCTCTCCCGCCTTCATAGGGGCGGCAGAAAAGGGAGCTCCGCTGCTGGTCGGCTTCGTCGATGGGCTTCATGCCACGCGTAAACTGGGTTCTGACGTGCGGCTTACTGTGCTGGGGCATAGCTACGGATCGACGACGGTCGGTACAGCGGCTCGGTTGCGTCCGAAAGCATTCGCGGAGCAGCTGATATTCGTGGGGAGCCCAGGTGTGGGTGTACCTAAAGCGAAATACCTCGCAGTCGACTCGGTGTGGGTAGGGGAAGCACCGAATGACCCGGTGAGCTATATAGGTTCCATTCCCACGCTGTTGATCCAGGAAGGGCCTGATGGGGTGAAGTTCTTCCCGAAGGAGACAGCTCCCCTTGGGGTTGACCCTGGGGATCCCGAGTTCGGTGCCAATAGATTCTATGTTCCCGACAGTGGAGACCCGGCCGTCACCGCAAAGGCTCACTCGCGATATTGGGATGATGACTCCATGGCGGCCAACACCGCGTCGCTCAAGAACATCGCTCATCTTGTCAATGGTCAGTATGACGCTCTCATTCCGTTCCCCAAATCGTCTGATGCACCGACGGCAACGCCGCTTCCTTCCCCTGCCGCCCCTGATCCGTTGCCACGTCCACTGAATGCCATGCCTCTTGGTAGGCCGTCACCTCATCCGCTTCCTTCACCTTCACCGGGCGGAGAGTAAATGCCACGCTTCATTGCAATACTTATTATTGCCGCCAGTATCATCGCCGGCTGCTCCGAGGGGGAAGTCTTGGACAAGCCTACGATAACCGAAGTCGAGGCGCTCGCCCGTGTTGAGCATCTCATCAAGGGGGCAGCTGCTGCGATCAAACCTGAGCCCAAGCTCGACCTCTATCGCCCCAGTCTTAACTCAAATGGCTGCCCCGACTCTGCTGGAGGGGATTCGGGGAATCGCATGATGGTGAGTCGTTCCTATTACCTGCGAGGTATCCCTCAAGAGCGATTGGCGGAAGCGGCCATGCAAGTCAAGCACTATTGGGAACGGCAAGGTCACTATATTGAAGGCGCTTCAGCGAACGGTCTGAACATTTCCGGGCGTTCCAGGCCCGATGGATTTCTGCTCTCTCTTGACGCCACTGACAGCGATAATGGAGTCGTCCTTGGCATAGGCGCTACGTCGCCTTGCGTGTGGCGCAACGGCACTCCCGAGCCCTCTTCCACCGGCTGACCCCCTGCCGTCCCGCCCCCGCCATCCCCCGAACAGCCTCAACCCTTCGAGGTATCTTCCGGTCGCCCTCTCCGGGCGGCCGCACCCCGCAGGTCCGCTTGGGGAGGAATGTTCGGAACGTTCCACCGATATCCCCCATCGCCCCGCGTCTTCTGTTTCAATTGTGGGCTCTGAAGTTTCCCGTCCGAGGAACCCGAGACCCCCGAGAACCTCAGAACCCAAAGGACCGGTGACCGTGCCCCCCGTGCACCACGAGAAGGTCTTCGAGGACGCCATCGAGTCGGCGCTGATCGACGCGGGCTGGCTGAAGGGCTCGAACGACTTCTACGACCACGCCCTCGGGCTGAACACGCAGGAGCTGCTCGACTTCGTACGGGCGACGCAGCCTAAGGAGTGGCGGCGGCTGGTCACCGCGCATGCCGGGGACGAGGCGGGAGCCGCGCGGCGGCTGGCCGAGCGGGTGGCCAAGGCGATCGACGACGAGGGCGCGCTGGAGGTGCTGCGGCACGGCGTCAAGGACCGAGGTGTCCTGTTCCGGCTGGCCTACTTCCGGCCCGCGCACACCGTCGCCGCCGACGCACTGGAACCGTACGGCAAGAACATCCTCAGCGTGGTCCGCCAGTTCCGCTACTCGGCGAAGACGACCGACGCCCTCGACCTTGCCCTGTTCGTCAACGGGATCCCGGTCGCCACGGCCGAGCTGAAGAATCCGCTCACCGGTCAGACCGTCGAGGACGCCAAGCGGCAGTACCGCGAGGACCGCGACCCCCGGGAGTTGCTGTTCGCCCGGCGGGCGCTCGTCCACTTCGCCGTGGACCCGGACCTGGTGTTCGTCACCACCCGGCTGGCGGGGGAGCGGACGCGCTTCCTGCCGTTCAACATGGGTACGGCCGGCCCCGGCAAGCCGGGTGGCGCGGGCAACCCCGATGCCCCCGGCGTCCTCGGCGCGGCCGACCTGGGTGATCCGTACGGCACGGGCACCCCGAACGATCTGGACGGCACGGATGACGGGAGCACCTACCGGACCGCTTACCTCTGGAAGCGGATCTGGCACCCTGACACCTGGCTCGACCTGCTCAGGCGATTCCTGCACGTCGACGACGAGGACGTCAGGAAGGGCAAGGGGCGCAAGCCGTCCCCGGGCAAGGCCCACCGGCTGCCGCTGATCTTCCCCCGGTTCCACCAGTGGCACGCCGTACAGACCCTGACCGGGCACGCCAGGCGGTACGGCGCCGGCCATAACTACCTCGTCCAGCACTCGGCGGGGTCGGGCAAGTCCAACACGATCGCCTGGCTCGCGCACGCGTTGTCCAGCCTGCACACCCCGGCCGCCCTCGCCGGGATCGACGAGACCGCCCTGGCCAAGGGGTACCAGCCGAACCAGCCGGTCTTCGACAAGGTCATCGTGATCACCGACCGGGTGGTGCTGGACCGCCAGCTCCAGGAGACGATCTACCAGTTCGAGCACACGCCGGGCGTCGTCCGGCGAATCGACCAGCACTCCGACCAGCTCGCCGAGGCGCTGCAGGGGGAGACCGCCAAGGTCGTCATCACCACCCTGCAGAAGTTCCCCCACGTCTTGCAGAAGATCGAAGGGCTGCGCGGCAGGCGGTTCGCGGTCATCGTGGACGAGGCGCACTCGTCACAGTCCGGCGAGGGGGCGGCGGCGCTCAAGCGGGTGCTGCTCAAGCTCGGCGGCGGCACGGCGCCCGGTCCGGCGTCCGGTGACACGCCCGGCGCCGCGCCTGGTGGCGCGGTCGGCACCGCGAGCACCGACGACATCGACGAGGACGGCGACCTGCTGACCGCGAGCGCCCTCGCCCGGGGCAGGCACGACAACCTGTCGTACTTCGCGTTCACCGCGACGCCGAAGGGCAAGACGCTGACCCTTTTCGGCGAGCCCGGTGAGGACGGCAAGCCGCGCGCCTTCCACACCTACTCCATGCGGCAGGCGATCGAGGAGGGCTTCATCCTCGACGTGCTGAAGAACTACGTCACCTACGCGACGTTCTGGCGGCTGGCCAGCACCGAGCCCGGCGACCGCGAGGTCGACCGGCGCAAGGGGCAGGCGCTGCTCACCCGGTTCGCCGAGCTGCACCCGACGAGCATGCAGCAGCGGGCGCAGATCATCGTCGAGCACTTCCGCAGGCACACCGCCGGGCGGATGGGCGGCCGGGCCAAGGCCATGGTGGTCACTCGCTCGCGCGAGCACGCCGTACGGCTCGGCCAGGCGATCCGCGACCACGTCGCCGCGAACGGCTACCCCGACTGCGGCACACTCATCGCCTTCTCCCAGACGCTGAAGGTCGACGGGGTGGAGTACACCGAGGCGCGCCTCAACGGCTTCAGTGAGCGGGAGCTGCCGGAGCGGTTCGGCTACTGCCGAGCCGACGACCCCTCGCCGGGCGCGTCCGAGAAGGCGGAGTACCGGATCCTGGTCGTCGCCGACAAGTACCAGACCGGGTTCGACCAGCCGCTGCTGACCACGATGTACGTCGACAAGAAGCTCGCCGGGGTGGCGGTGGTGCAGACGCTGTCGCGGTTGAACCGCACGCACCGGCTCAAGTCGCAGGGCGATGTGTTCGTGCTCGACTTCGCCAACGAGGCCGAGGAGATCCAGGAGGCGTTCCAGCCGTACTACGAGGGCAGCGCCACCGAGCGGATCGATCCCAACCTGCTGTACACCCGCGAGGCCGCCGTGCTCGGGCACGCTCTGCTGGTGGAGTCGGAGATGCAGGCCCTGGCCGAGGGCTACCTGCGGGCCGAGCGGACCTCGGCGACCCGGCGGGAGCTGGAGAAGGCGCACGCCGAGCTGTACCGGCTGACCGGGCCCGCGGTGCGGCGCTTCGTCGAACGGCAGCGCGAGGACGCCGAGAACGGCGGGGACGCGGCCGAGGAGTTCCGTGGCGACCTGCGCGGATACGTCCGCCTGTACGGTTTCCTGTCGCAGGTCGTGCCGTACGTCGACCCGGACCTGGAGCGGCTGTACCTGTTCGGCCGCTTCCTGCTGAACCGGCTGCCGCGCCGGGAGGACCCGGCGGTGGACATCGGCGAGATCGACCTCACCCACCTGAGGATCAGCCTGACCGGTGAGCACGACATCAGCCTCCCCGAGGCGGAGGAGGTGACGATCCCCGGCCCGGACGGCGGGGGAGGCGCGGCCCCCGAGCCGGAGACGGCCTCGTTGCGCGACCTGATCGCCGCGTTCAACGACAGGTACGGCCTGGGCCTGTCGGAGGCGGATCAGGTCTGGGTGGAGCAGCAGTTCCGCGAGGCGGCGGGCGCCGACGCGCTCCGGCAGGCCGCCCTCGTCAACGACGAGGCCAACTTCGGCGAGGTGTTCGCCGACCACCTGGAGAAGGTCGTCATCGACCGGCACACCGGCAACACCGGTCTGATGCAGCGCTTCTACGACGACTCGCTGTTCCGGTCGCGGATCACCGAGATCGGGCGGCGGCAGGTCTACCGGATGATCCGCGACAGCGAGGGACTGTGACGGCCGCTGCGCGCCTTCCCCGGAAAGGGGCGACTCTCTTCCCGGAGGAGTCGGATTTCCTCCCAAAGGGGACGGGTCTCTTCCCTCAGGGGGCGGAATTCCTCCCGGAGGAGGTGGCTCTTCTCCTGGAAGGGAGAGGTTTTCTTCGAGAAGGGATCGGGTTCTTCCCGCAGGAGACGGCTCTCTTCCCGAAGGGGACCGCGTGAACCGGGGAGACGTCGTCGGTGACCGGTACGAGCTGGCCGACTACCTCGGCCGCGGCGGTTATGGCGAGGTCTGGAAGGGCTTCGACCGGTCGCTGGACCGGCATGTCGCGGTCAAGTTCATCCGCACGGAGCGGTTCCCCACCCCGGAACTGCGTGAGGAGGCCGAGCGGCGATTCCGTCGTGAGGCCCGGGTCACTGCGCGGATCGGGCATCCCGGGGTGCCGGTCATCCATGACCTCGGCACCCATGACGGTGACCTCTACCTGGTGATGGAGCTCGTCGAGGGTTTCCGCGTCGACGACCTGATCGCCTGCCACCACCCGCTCCCGGTCGCCTGGGCGGCGGCGATCGCCGCTCAGATCTGTGCAGTCCTGACGGTCGCGCACGCCCGTTCGCTCATCCACCGGGACCTCAAGCCGACGAACCTGATCCTGTGTGCCGACGGCACGGTCAAGGTCCTCGACTTCGGCGTCGTCGCGATGCTGGGCTCGGCGGACATCACGCAGATCACTCAGGACGGGCAGAACGTCGGCACACCGCACTACATGTCGCCCGAGCTGGCTGTCACGGGCCTGGCCAGCCCGCGAAGCGATCTGTACGCACTGGGCTGCGTGCTGCACGAGCTGCTGACCGGGTCGCGGGTCTTCGAGTCGGCGTACACAGCCGCCGAGGTCGGCCGCCACTACACCGAGGCGCCCGCTCCCTTGCGATCGCTCCGCTCAGACGTGCCCGCCGAAATCGAACGGCTGGTCCTGGAGCTGCTGGCCAAGAGTGCCGCCGACCGGCCCGCGGACGCGGCGGAGGTGTACGGGAGGCTGCTGCCGTTCGTGACGGCCCCGCCGCCCCTGCCCGGCGTGACGGCCGCGCCGCTGTCGCCCGACCCGCTGCGGATGTACGCCGTCGTCGCCGAGCGTGTCGCCGAGACCGCGCTGACCGGCCCCAGTGTCCCGGTGCGAGACGCCGGACCCGGGCGGAGGCTCTCTGAGGCGGAGCTGCGGGCGGTGAACGAGCGCGCCGAGGAGCTTGCCCTCGAAGGACGGTTCAGCCAGGCGGTCGAGCTGCTCGAAGGCGCGCTCGCCGGGGCCGAAGGCGTCCTCCTCCCGGAGGACCCGGTGGTCTTCGCGCTGCGCATGCGGCTGGCCGGCTCGCGCTTCGCCGTCAGGGACTACCGGCGGGCGGCCGAGGACTACGACGACCTGCTGCCCCGGCTGTCGGAGCTGCTGGGAGCCGTCCACCCGGCGGTGCTGGGCTGCCGCCTCAACCGGGCGCTCTGCGCGGCGGCGCTCGGGCGGCACCGGGTCGCGCTCTCGCAGATGGACGGCCTGCTCCGCGACGCGCGGCCGGCGCTGGGAGATCGCGACGAGTTCATCCTGGAGCTGCGCAGGGAACTCGGCACGCTCCTCACCCGGCTGGGCGACTACGACCGTGCGCGCGCGGTCCTGCGGCCCCTGCTCGCCGACCTGGAAGCCGAAAGCGGCGTCGGCCACCTCGACACCCGCGACGTCCGAGACCTGCTGCGGTCCCTCGAACGTGTTTCGCCGGCCCGGCCGGTGACGGATGTGGAAGGCGGGTGGGCGTAAGGATCGAGGCCCACGAGCCACCCTGATATGCGCCGAAGCGAGAGCTGGAAGATGGATTTCCGGGGCGGCATCGATCGCTCCCTCGCTCCGCACTTGCTGCGCGGCCGCGTGACGGCCTCCCGGAGGCGGAGAAGGACTCCTCCGGCCCGAGGGCGGTGAACGCAGCGCGCGGCGCCGGTCCTTCTGATGAGGTCCGAAAGCCGCCAGCCCGCACCCGAGCCGAGTTGGTTGGCTGTCCCGCATGAAGTTCTCACACCGTGACAGGGCCCTGCGTTTCCGCGAGTTGCACACCGGCGGCCGGGTGCTGGTTCTGCCCAACGCCTGGGACGTCGCCAGCGCGTGCCTCATCGAGGACGCCGGGGCTGACGCGATCGCCACCACCAGCGCGGGCGTCGCCTGGAGCCTTGGCGCCGCCGACGGGAACCGGCTCGGCCGCGACCGTGCCCTGGACCTCGTCGCCCGCATCGTCTCCGCGGTCGATGTCCCCGTCACCGCCGACATCGAAAGCGGCTACGCGAGCGACCCGGACGGGGTGGCCGAAACCGTTCGGGGTGTGCTCGCCGCGGGTGCCGTAGGAATCAATATCGAAGACGGCCATGCCCCGGTCCCGCGACTGCGGCCGGTCGAGGAACAGTGTGAGCGGATCATCGCCGCCCGGCGGGCCGCTGACGCCGCCCATGTGCCGATGTTCCTCAACGCGCGCGTCGACACCTACCTGCTGGCCGTCGGTGATCCGGCCACCCGCCTGCGGGACACCGTGGACCGTGCGGTGGCCTACGTCGGCGCGGGTGCCGACGGGATCTTCGTGCCGGGGGTCACCGATCCGGAGACGGTGTCGGTTCTCGTCCGGGAGGTTCCGGTGCCGCTCAACATCATGGCCGGTCCGGGAGCACCAGCGATCGGTGAACTGGCTGAGCTCGGGGTCGGTCGCGTCAGCCTTGGCCCGGCGATCGCACTCGCCACCCACGCTCTCGTCCGGCGCGGCGTCCGAGAGCTGCTCACCGCCGGTACTTACACGGCCTTCACCGAGGCGATGGACTACGGGGAGGTCAACGCCCTCGTGGATCACCCAGGAGAGACCGATGACCGGCCGCTTCTCGTTGCGAAAGAGGGAGTGGGGGCTCAGTAGTAGCCCTTGGTGCCGTCGAGCAGTTCCCTGACGGTGTCGAGGTGGCCCACGTGCCTGGCGGTCTCCTCGACCATGTGGATCAGCATCCAGCGCAGGGTCGCGCCGGCCGACCGGTAGTCGGGGTGCTTGCCCACGTCGTCCAGCGAATGAGCGGCGATGATCTCGTTGGAGATCCGGCACTGCTGTTCGAACTCGTCGAGCAGCCGGGCGAGCGGGACACCCTCGACCCGCATGTCGGCGTCCTCCACGTCCTCGTCGAACTGCGGATTGCCGTCGGACGGGCGGCCCAGGAAGAGGACCTCGAACCAGCAGTGCTCGGTCCAGCGCATGTGGGAGACCAGCCCGGCCACCGACATCAGCGGCGAGGCGGGCAGCACCGACCGGTACGCGTCCTCCTCCGGCAGCCCCTCGCATTTCCACCGGACGAGCGCGCGCTGCATGTCGAGCCAGCCGACGAGCTGGGTCCGCTCATCGGCGACGAAGGGAGGACGAACGCGAGGAAGTGTCATGGTCGCCGACCATACTTCGGTCTCCCACGACGACGCACCACGTTTTGGCCGGGGGTCGGTTCCCGCGCCCGCCGTACCGGACGAGGCGCGTGTTCGGAGCCTTCAGGGTGCCTGGGCGCGCGGCGAGGGGGGAGACGGACGGCTGTTTGACCTTCCAGCGGCTGGAGACTCGACGATGTGCCGCATGGACTCGATCCCCGCGGAGATCAGCCGCGACATCTACGGCATGCCCGCCTTCGTCTCACTGACCGTCGCCGACCTCGACCGCGCGGTCGACTGGTACGTGAACGGGCTGGACTTCATATCGCTGTTCACCGTGCCCGGACCCGGCGGTGAGCCCGCGCTGGCGCATCTGCGCCGCTGGCGGTACCAGGACATCCTGGTACGCCCCGGCAAGGCCGATCCGGGGGAGGGATGGACGATCGGGGTGATGGCCGAGCTGGAGCAGCTCGACGCGCTCGCCGAGCGGGCCCGCGCCCACGGCGGCGGTACGGTCGACGGCCCCGCCGACACCCCGTGGAACACCAGAGACCTGCGCGTCACCGACCCGGACGGATACACCGTCGTCTACACGGCCCGGCGCGCGGAGGGCGACCGCGACGCGCGCTTCAACGCGATGATGGAGGAGGAGGCCCGCCGGCAACTCGGCGGGTGAGGTTGAGCATCGGCCCCCGGGGCTCCCTGCCCCGCAGCCGCATAACGGCGTCCGAGGGGTTTCGGGCGCTGTCAGAATCGGTGCCGACGGCACCTCAGTCGCGTACGGAGGGCGGCATGGCACAGGACCTCTTCGTCGGCATCCCCGTCACCGACTACGCCGCGGCGTTGCCGTGGTACGAGCGACTCTTCGGCCGGCAGCCCTCGTTCCTGCCGAACGACGTCGAGGCGGTGTGGGAGGTGGCCGAGAACCGGTACGTCTACATCGTGCAGGACCCGGAACGGGCGGGGAACGCCCTGGTGCTGTCGTTCGTCGACGACCTGGACGACCGGGTCGCCGAGATCGCGCGGCGAGGCGTCGAGCCCGCCAGGCGCGAGACGTACGACGGCGGTGTGACCAAGGTGACCTACCGGGACGCGGAAGGCAACGAGATCAGCTTCGGCGGCGTTCCGGGATGACGCCCCCCTCGGGCCTGATCGCGGAACGCTGGAGATCGAAGGCGTCCTTTCCGCGAGCCCGAGGCCGCGAAACTGTCGTCGCGGTGCTCTAGCCTCCCGACCAGTTGATCGAGCTGGGCTTACCGGGAGAAAACGGCTATGACGTACCTTGAGCTGTCCGAGGACGGCGGCGGAGCGCACAAGTTCTACGAGGCGGCCGTGTCCGGGACGCAGGTGACGATCACGTACGGGCGCATCGGCGAGGCGGGGCAGACCAGGGTCACGGACTTCCCGACCGCGGAGAAGGCCCAGGCCGCGGCGGCCAAGAAGATCGGCGAGAAGGTGCGCAAGGGCTACGCGCCCGCCGTACGCGGGATGCGGCAGCGCAGGCCCGTCACCCGCAGGACCATCGTCAGCACCCGTTCCACCGCCCGGCAGGCGCCGGTCCTGTGGCGCTTCGACAGTGGTTCCGCCGCGTTCGGCATCTTCGTGGACGAGGAGCGCTGCTGGGTCGGAAACCAGCGTGGCGACGTCTACACCGTCACCCACTCCGGCACCGTGACCAGCCGTTTCCGGTTGCCGGAGGGCGTCAAGTGCATCGTGGCCGACGACTTCTGGATCTACGCGGGCTGCGACGACGGCACGGTGTACGACCTGAGCGGCAAGGTGCCGAGGGCGGCCTACGAGATCGCCGCCGACGTCGACATCTACTGGCTCGACATCCACGACGGCGTCCTCGGCGTCTCCGACCGGGCCGGACGGATCACCACGATCGACTACGAGGACGAGCTCCAGTGGGCGCGCAAGGGCCGGGGCGACTCCGCATGGATGGTCCGGTGCGACGAGGACGCGGTCTACCACGGCCACTCGGACGGCGTGGCGCGCTACGACGCCGACGGCACCCTCGTGTGGCAGACGCCGGAGGTACGGGACGTGCTGTTCGGCTGGCAGGAGCGGGACGCGGTCTACGCCGGCACCGCCCGCCGTACCGTCCACCGGCTCGCCAAGAGCGACGGCCGCGTCGAGGCCGTCTACCGGTGCGACGGGCCCGTCTACTCCTGCGCGACCTCGCCCGGGGGCCGCTACGTCTTCGCCGGGGACAGCCACTCGTCGGTGTACTGCTTCGCCGCGTCGGGGGAGCGGCTGTGGAAGCTCGGCACCGGCTGCGGGTCGGCCTTCTCCATGCAGTTCTTCGACGAACGCCTGTACATCGTCACCACCGACGGCTCCCTGGCGTGCATCGACGCGAGCGAGGCGGCGATCGCCGCCGCCTGCGAGGGCAGTGTGCCCGAGCGCGTCGACGTGAAGGCGGCCGCCTCGCTCGCGGCGGTGGAGCCGTCCGTCGTGCTGGAGACGGTCACCCATCCCGGGGACGGCGTGGTCGTGGAGTGCGTGCGCGAGGGCGAGCGCCTGCGCGTCCACGTGGTCAGCCCCGGTTACGAGTCGTGGAACGTGCAGTTCCCCAAGGCCGTCCGCGAGGCGGGCGCCCGCTACCTGGTCGAGGACGTGCGCCCCTCCGGCCGGGGCGGCTTCTACCGCGCCTACGGCGAGATCAGGCGACTGGTCTGAGCCCTCGTCCGGAGCCGGGATCCTCACGGCCCGGACGGGCGGGCGTGTGGCCGGGCGGCGGGATCACGCCCGGTGAGACGGCGACGAGGTTCCCATCGGGACCTCGGCCTCGCGCCCC
Source organism: Streptosporangium sandarakinum (assembly GCF_050942225.1). Taxonomy (NCBI): domain Bacteria; kingdom Bacillati; phylum Actinomycetota; class Actinomycetes; order Streptosporangiales; family Streptosporangiaceae; genus Streptosporangium; species Streptosporangium sandarakinum. Next base: position 5,324,484 of record NZ_CP192034.1, on the reverse strand, counting down.
ACGAAAGCGAGCCGTGACCCCGGAGGCGAGATGCTCCGGGGTCGAGGAACCGTCCTCAGCTCGCCGACCCGGCCCGTTCCGCGGTCACCTGTGCTTCGCGCGCCCGCCATTCCTCGGCCAGCACCGACCAGACCTGGATGTCGATGCGACCGCCGTCGCCCGGATACGCCTGGCGCAGGGTGCCGTCGAGAGACATGCCCAGCCGCTTCGCCGCGTTGATGCTGCGGGTGTTGCGCGCGTTGGTCCGCCACTCCACGCGCTGGATGCCGCGTTCCTTCACGGCCCAGCCGATGATCTGTTCGATGGCGCGGGTGACCAGCCCGCGCCCCTCGGCGGCGGGCTCCAGCCAGCAGCCCGCCTCGCAGACGCCCAGTGCGGGGTCGAACGACACGAACAGCACGCCGCCGACGAGCGTGCCCTCCAGCCAGATCCCCCAGATGCCGCCCGAGTCCCGCGACCATCTGTCGGCGTAGCGCTGCAGCAGGGCGCGGGCCCCGGCGACGTCGGAGGCCGCGAACAGCGGCGACACCCACGGCGTGATGTGCTCGCGCGCCCGGTCCAGGTGGGCGAGGAACTCCTCGGCCCTCCAGGGATCGAGCGGCCGCAGCTCGGCGTGCTCGGTGAGCGGCAGGGCGAACATCCGGCCTCCTGGGGTCATGACGGGCGTCGGGTACGAACGCTAACGGATCATGACCCTGGAGGACACCGGTTATGACGCCCGCCGTCCCGGTGCCACCATCGTGCCGGACCGGTCCTCCTCCCAGGACCTCAGAAGGGAGGCGCCGGGGCGGGCGGCGCCGCGGGCGCGCCCGGCGGCCGGGAACCCGCCGGCAGCAGCGGCTCGCAGGCCTTCACCGCCGCCCCGTACTTCCGGGACATGACGTCGACGCGTTCTCCCCTGATGTCGAGGTTGACCAGCCCGTCGGAGGAGAACGAGACCTCGGGGAAGCCGGGCAGCCCGTGCGAGCGCATGCACGCGGTGAACCTCCCGGCGCCGGCGGGGTTCCCGGGCGAGGCGGCCGCCACCCCGCCCCTTCCCGCCGCGAGCACCGCGAGCATCACCGCGAGCGCCGCCGCGGCGAGCACCGCGGCGGTGAGAACCCTCCTTTTGACCGTCGAGTCGAACATGATCGCTCCTTTCGGTTCCGTCGGTGCGTCCAGACAAGCCGAGGGCCGGTTACCGGACCGCAACGGCGACGGTCACCCCGCTGTAACCGGGTGACGAGGATGCTGGAGATCATGAGGGTGCTGATCGTCGAAGACCACGAGGAACTGGCCCTGACGGTGGCCACGGGGCTGCGCCGTGAGGGCATGGCCGTCGACGTCGCACTGGACGGCCACGCCGCGCTCGACCGCGCCTCGGCCAACCACTACGACGTGGTCGTCCTCGATCGGGACCTGCCCGGCCTGCACGGCGACGAGGTGTGCAGGTCGCTGGTCGGCGCCGGTCACCCGGCGCGGGTGCTGATGCTCACCGCCGCCGGGACGATCGACGACAGGGTGACCGGGCTGGGCATCGGCGCCGACGACTACCTTCCCAAACCGTTCGCCTTCGCCGAGCTGGTCGCCCGGATCAGGGCGCTGGTCAGACGGGCCGGCCCGGTGCTCCCGCCGGTGCTCGCCCGTGGTGGCCTGCGGCTGGATCCGGCCACCCGGATCGCCACCCGTGACGGGCGCCGGCTGCCATTGAGCCCCAAGGAGTTCGCCGTGCTGGAGCTGCTCCTGGCGGCCGGAGGCGCGGTGGTCTCCGCCGAGCAGCTGCTGGAGCGGTGCTGGGACGAGTTCGCCGACCCGTTCACGCAGACCGTGAAGGTGACGATCAGCAGGCTGCGCCGTAAACTCGGCGACCCGCCGCTGATCGAGACGGTCCCGCAGGCCGGATACCGGATATGAGGTGGACGGTACGGCTGCGCCTGACCCTGCTCTACAGCGGCCTGTTCCTGGTGGCGGGAGCGCTGCTGGTCGCGCTCATCTACGTCCTGGTGGAGTTCTCCCCCTTTCCCGGTCCGCCGGCCGCTCCCGCGTCGCCCGGCGGGCCCGTGCCGTCCGTACGGGCGCCCGGGCTGGAGCAGACCGGCCACCTGCGCCGGCTGCTGGTCAACTCCCTGATCGCACTGGTGGTCATGGCGTTCGCGGCGATGCTGCTGGGCTGGCACATGGCCGGCCGTGTGCTGCGGCCGCTGGGGGAGATGACCGCCACGGTCCGGCGCATCACGGCCGACCGGCTCGACCGGCGGCTGGCCGCGTCCGGACCGGACGACGAGCTCAAGGAGCTGGCCGACACCTTCGATGAGCTGCTGGACCGGTTGGAGGCCGCGTTCACCGCGCAGCGGCGGTTCGTCGCCAACGCCTCCCACGAACTACGCACCCCGCTGACACTGCAGCGGGCCATGGCCGAGGTGGCACTAGCCGACCCGGCGGCCGACACGGAGTCCCTGCGGAAGGTCCTGGAACGTGTGCTGGTCGCGGGCAGGAACCAGGAGAGGCTCATCGAGGCCCTGCTCACGCTGGCCCGCAGCCAGCAGGGCCTGCAGCACCGGCGGTCCTTCGACCTGGCCGAGATCGCCGGTCAGGCCATCGGTCACCGCGACGATCAGGGGCCTCGCGTCGAGTCCGTCCTGCGGCAGGCTCCCGGCCACGGCGATCGCGCCCTGGTCGAGCGCCTGGTCGGCAATCTGCTGGACAACGCTCTGCGGCACAACGTGCCCGGTGGGTGGGTGAGGGTGGAGACCGCCGTACGGTCCGGACGTCCCACCCTCCGGGTCTCCAACAGCGGCCCGGTGATCCCGGCCGACCGGCTGCCCGTGCTCCTGCAGCCCTTCCAGCGCCTGGAGGCCGGCCGGAAGGCCGGTGGTGAGGGCCTGGGGCTGGGCCTGTCGATCGTGGCCGCCATCGTCGAGGCGCACCGGGGCACGCTGGAGATCCGTCCCCTTCCGGCGGGAGGACTCGACGTGAGCGTCGTCCTCGGTCCCTGACCAGAGGGGAAACGCCCAGGTAAATGTGGCTTCATACCGATACATGGGGTAGACAGGGAGAGCAATCTCCCCCGTCCGGCTCACGGCCGCCACCCCGCACCCGCCGACAGACGCGGAGGAACCCGCGCCCGGCGTCCGGCCGGAGCGTCCGATGACCAACCGGAAGTCGATCCGTCATGAGCACACACGTCCACGTCCGCCTCAACCATGGGCTGTCCATGAGCGAGGACGGTGAACTGGTCCGGCTGTCACGCTGCCGGTGCGGCGCCGCATGGACCACCACCTACTGGGCCGAGGAAGTCGACGCGGAATAGTCCGCCCCCGAGGCGTCCCGGCTCAGCTGGTGATCGCCATCATCACCTCGGCGGCCGTCGGCCGGTGCCGGGGATCTTTCGCCAGGCACCGCTCCACCGCGCCGCGCAAGGCCGGGGGCAGCACCGACAGGTCCGGATGGTGGCCGACGAGCATCCGGTGGACCTGCGGCAGCGACCCGCCCTCGAAGGCGTCCCGGCCGGTGGCGCCGTAGAGCATGGTCGAGGCCCAGCTGAAGATGTCGGAGGCCGGGCCGACCCGCTCGCCGGAGATCTGCTCCGGCGACATGTACGGCAGGGTGCCCCTGAGGTTGTCCGCCGAGGCCATCGCCATCCGGTCCAGCGCCCCGGCGACGCCGAAGTCGATCACCCGGGGCCCGTCCGGGCCGAGCAGGACGTTGGCCGGCTTGAAGTCCCGGTGCACGATACCCGCGGCGTGGATCCCCTTGAGCGCCGCGATCGTCCCGATCGCCAGCCGGGTCAGGCTGTCGCCGTTCCGGGGACCCTGCTCGTAGACCAGCTTGGCGAGAGAGGGCCCCGGCACGTACTCGGTGACGATGTAGACCAGGTCGTCCACGACCCCGGCGTCGAGGATCCGCGCGGTCGCGAAGGGACGCACCCGCCGGGCCATCTCCGCCTCCCGGAGGAAACGCTCGCGCTGACCCGGGCCGCCGACCAGCCTGCCGTGCAGGACCTTGACCGCCACGGACTCGCCGTTCGGGCCCTTCGCCAGGTAGACGGAGCCCTGCCCGCCCGAGCCGAGCTGCCGCACCGGCAGGTACGGCCCGATCGGCGGGAACGGGACGGGCGCCGGACCGCCGGGCGCGATCCGCGGGGGCGGGGGCGTACCGGGGGGAGGCGGCGGAGCCGGAACGTTCCGCGGGGGAGGGGGCGCGCCTCCCGACGGCGGCGGAACCGGCGTGCTCCGCGAGGGCGAGGGCGTCCTCCGCGAAGGCGGATGCACGCTTCGCGGGGGAGCGCCTCGTGAAGGCGGAGGTGCGCTCTGCAAGGGTGCGCTCTGCGAAGGCGGAGGCGCGCTCTGCGGGGACGGAGCCGGGGAAGCCGCCGGGGGCGGGGGAACCACCGGATGCGGGACGGCGGACGCCCGGGAGGCCGGCGGCTGAGGCGGCGGCGGGGGATACGCCTGGCCAGGAGGCGAGGGGTTACGCGCCGCGTGTCCTGGGCGGTGGAGATGTCCGGAGTCGTCGGGGTGTCCGGGGTGCCCGGGACGGCCCGGAGGCTCGAAGCGTGCCGGACCCGGGGGGCGGGGACCCGGCGGGGGTCGCCGGATCGCCGTGGGCGGGCGGCCGCCGGGCGCGAAGACGGCGGGTCGCAGGAACAGCGCGTGCGCCGTGCCGCCCAGCCAGCCTACGAAGGCCCATATCACCGTGGCTGCGACATACCGGACGCCTCCGCCGCCGGGGAGGCCCGCGGCGACGAAGTAGACCAGCAGTAGCAGGCCGTACGCGCCCGCGGCGAGGGCCGCCGTCCGGCTGCGGAGCCGGGCGGCGGCGTGGCCGATGACGAAGGGGGTGGCGAGCCCGCAGGTGTACAGCGGAGCGAACGCCCAGGCGAAGCTCAGCGGCGTGCTCCGCGGTGCGGGGCCACCGGGCGCGCGTCCGCCGAACCTACCGGGTACGGGCGGCCCACCGGGGGCGCCGGGCGCGGGCCGGCCGGCGCCGCCGTGATGGGGAACGGGGGGACCGCTGGCTGGGGGCACCTTGTGAATGATACGGCTCGTGCCCCCGCCGGGGCCTGCTCACGGCCTGTTCGGCGCGCTGGCCGTCCGGCTCGGTCCGGGCCAGGGGTGGGCAGACGGCCGGCGGGTGCCCCCCCCCCCCGGGCACGGAGCCCGGCTCAGTCTCGCCCGGAATCCGGCGGGGGAGAGGGCGCGTGCCGTCACGCGGGCCCCGCAACGGTACGCCATCGGGCGCGGCGTCTCCAAAAGGGTGCGGGACGCCGGACAAGGAATTCGGGCCTATTCCGCTCCGGACGTCTGCCCTACGATGCGGTCATGATCGGTGGGGGTGGCGTGAAAGCCCTCTGCGTATTGTTCGCCCTCGGTTTTTCATGCGCCTCGCCGCCCGCACGCGGGGATCCGTCCCCCGTCGGCGCGGCGCAGGACCATTTCAGCCTCCCCGGAGTGGTGGCCACCCTGCATGAAAGGGCCGATGACCCGGTGTGGGTGACATCCTTCACCCTCTACGGAAAAGGGGAAACATATCTTCGCACCCTCGCCGGGGGCAGCTTCGGGAGGGAAACGGCGTACAAGGACCTGGTCGCGAGCCACGCGGGGAAGTACGCGGCCGGAGTTCTCAAGCCGTCCAAAGGGCGGACCTCCGTCAACCTGATCGGCTTGTTCTACGCCGGACCCACCCCGGTGCTGATCGTCAGGCGCCCGCTCGACGCCAAGCTGCCGTACTGGTCGAGGGATGGGAAGGTCCTGGTGCTCACCGTCCACCGCGACGGGACGACCGTCGGCTTCGCCACCGTCGGAACCACCTACCCGATTCAGCGGACGGCACGGGTCGTCATGACTCCCGGCGTGGACAGGGACGCCTCCTTCAGGTGGGCGCCCGACGGCCGGAGTCTCGTAGCCGACCATGGGTCCGGGGTGAGGACCTACCGCACCGACGGCCGGGTTCTCCGCACGCTCGGCGGCGTCGGCCCTCTCGGCGGCGGCGAGGACGTCTTCTCTCCTTCGGGCCGGAAACTCCTGACCGGGTGCCCCTACGGTGACGACGCGCCCGCCTGTATGTGGGACGCCGTAACCGGCAGGCCCCTCGGTCGCATTCCCGCCAAAGTCGAAGGGACGGAGGGATGGTGGGACGAGAACAACCTCATCGTCCTGACGAAGAAAGGGACCGCCTATCAGGTCGTGGTCATCGATTCCCGGGGGACCGTCCTCCGCGTGCTAGCTGACATGTCCAAGACGGCCAAGGAGCAGAACAGGATTTATTTGAGCTACACGCCGAAGGAATAAATTCGTGATCTCCGCGGTGCCGCCCGGTCGACGCCGACCCGCGTCATTTCGTGAAACGAAGCGAGCAGATGTGAGGGGCCATGGACCTGACGGTGACGGTGACGGAGGGATCTTCGGCGGAACTCCGTGATCTTTATCGACGGCTCACGGAGGAGGCGAGGTTCCGCGGGCGTGTCCGGCTCGGCGAGGGGCCTCCCGCGCCGGGCACACTCGGGCCGGTGGTGGAGGCCGTCCAGATCCTCCTCGGCACGGGGGGAACGGCCGGTGGCGTGGTCGGCATCGTGATCACCTGGCTCCGTCACCGCTCGGGGGAGTTCACCGTACGGCTCACAAGGGGCGACAGGGAGGTGGAGATCTCCGGCAGGGGAATGCGGACGTTGCGCTCCGAGGAACTCTCCGAGCTCATCGGACGGGTGACCGCCGCGCTGGACGAACAGGCCGCCGATGACGAGTGAGTCGCCCGGTCTGCTGCGCTCCCCGGGAGCGCGGGCTCTCCTCGTCGGATCCGGCCGCTACGACACCGGATCGCTGCTCTCCCCGGTGCCCGCGGTCGAGGCGACCCTCGCCGGCCTCGCCGACTGTCTCACCGGGCCGGCCGGCCTCGACCCCGGCGGCCTCACGGTGCTCGCCGATCCCTTGGACCCGATGGCACTGGCCGCGGCGCTGGCCGAGGCGACCAGGGACGCGACCGACGTCTTCCTGTTCTGCTACGTCGGCCACGGCGTCCTGAACGCGCGCGGCGACGAGTTGCATCTCACCACCCGGGCGACGATGAATCCCACCGACGCCGTGCCCTTCATGGAGACCTTCTCCTACTCGGCGGTCAGGGAGGCGCTGTCCCGCTGCCCCGCCGAACGGGTCGTCACCATCCTCGACTGCTGCTTCTCGGGACGGGCCGGCGCTCCCCGAGGGGGCGCGGCGGGCCGTACGTTCGACAACACACGCCTGCCGGGGGGCTACCTGCTGGCGTCGAGCAGCGACGAGTCGGTGTCGTTCGCTCCCGTGGGAGAGACCTACACCGCGTTCAGCGGTGAACTCATCCGCCTGTTACGGGAGGGGGATCCCACCGGTCCCGCCCAGTTCACGCTCGACCATCTATACGTGGCGTTGTCGCGGGCCATGGCCGCCAGAGGATTTCCCCGGCCTCACCGTGAGGTCGCCGACCTTGGGGATCAGGGACCGTTCGCCCCCAACCCCGCCTACCACCCGAAGATCCTGGCGGCGCCCCCGCCGGTGCCCCAGGACGACTCCGTCAGCCCCTACCGTGGTCTCGGGGTGTTCGGCCCCGAGGACGCGGATCTCTTCTTCGGCAGGGACGAGCTCACCGAGACGCTGACCGGGCGCGCACTCGCCGACGGGCTCCTCGTGGTGACCGGTCCATCGGGCTCGGGCAAGTCCTCACTGCTCCGGGCGGGGCTCATCCCCGCGCTCCAGCGGCTCGACGGTCGGCCGTGCATGATCATGGCCCCCGGCACGGATCCGCTGGGCGAACTGATCCGCAGCCTCGCCCCCGCCCCCACCGGCGACCTGCGCGAGCGGCTGACAGGAGATCCCCGGCTCCTCCGCGAGCTGGTCGCGTCCGAGACGGAGCCACGGACGGTCATCGTCGTCGACCAGTTCGAGGAGGTCTTCACCGCGCCGATCGACGAGACCGAGATGGCCCTGTTCATCCGTGTGCTCACCGAGCTCTGCCGGGGGTACGACTCTCCCGCCCTGGTCGTACTGGGCCTGCGGTCGGACTTCTTCGGCCCGGCCACCAGATTCGGCGAACTGCAGGAGGCGCTCTCCCGTCCCGTGCTCGTCACCCCGATGACCGCCGAGCAACTGCGCGAGGCGATCGAGAGGCCGGCGGAACTCGCCGGCCTCTCCTTCGAGGCGGGGCTGGTCGATCTTCTGCTGGAAGATCTGGGAACGGGCACGTTGCCGCTGCTGTCGCACGCGCTCCTGGCCACCTGGCACCACCGGGTGGACGGGGTGCTGACGCTCGCCGGCTACCGGACGGCCGGCGGGATCAGACGATCCCTGGCGCAGAGCGCCGACGAGACTCTCCAGGATCTGGACGAGGAGGGCCGGGAGTTCGCCAGAAAGCTCCTGGTGGAACTCGTCCGGGTCGGTGACATCGCTGACACCCGCCGGCGGGTTCCGGTGGCCGAACTGGCGGCTGGAGAGGGGAGGGACATCCTCGCGAGGCTCGTCCGGGCGCGGCTGGTCAACGTGGACGGCCAGACGGCGGAACTCGCCCATGAGGCGCTCATTCAGGCGTGGCCGAAGCTGCAAGGGTGGATCACCGAGGACCGCACCCGGATCCTGGTCCGCCAGCAGCTCCACGAGGACGCCCGCGCCTGGGAACGCCAGTCCCGCGACCCCGCCTATCTCTACTCCGCCACCCGGCTCGCCGCGGCCCGCGACGCCCTCGCGGGCGGGGCGGACCCGGGCGCGCCGCTAGTTCAGAGCTTCCTGGACGCCGGGGCCCGGCAGGAGAACCGCCGACGTAACGTGGTCAAAGGAGTGATCGCCTCGTTGGTCACGCTGCTCCTGATCTCCGTGGTGGCGGGAGTCACGGCATTCCTGCAGAGCCGGGAGACGGCCCGGCAACGTGACACGGCACTGTCGGGGCGCATCGCCGAGGCGGCGAACAGCGTGGCGGACGAATCCCTGGGAGCACAGCTGAGCGTGCTGGCTTTCCGGCTCGGCGACACGGCCGAGGCGCGAGGCGCGCTGCTGACCGCCGCCCACAGGAATCCGGGCGTGCGGCTTCTCGGACACACGGCGACCGTCTGGCGGGTCCGGTTCAGCCCGGACGGCCGTACCCTGGCCACGGGATCCTGGGACGGTACGGCGCGGCTGTGGGACGTGACCGACCCCTTCCGGCCGGCCGCGCTCGGCGTCATGAGGAGCGCCGGGGGCGGCAGGGTGCTGGGTGTGGCCTTCGCGCCGGACGGGCGGACGGTGGCCACCGGTTCCACCGATGCCACCATCCGTCTGTGGGACGTGACCGACCGCGTCCATCCACGTCAGGTCGCCCTCGTCGACGTGGGGAACCGATTTGTCACCGGGCTCGTCTTCGGCTCCGACGGCACCACTCTCGCGGCCCTTGTGCGGCCCAAGGACGTCAGACGCTCCGAGCTGTGGCTGTGGGAGGTCGATCGGCGGGAGAATCCCATGGAGCGCTCCAGAACCCGGCTGCCGGCCTACTCGGACAAGGCGATCGCCATGGGTGCGGATGATGTGGTCGCGGTCGGTGGCTACGACGGGAAGACCCGGTTGTGGGACATCAGTGATCCGGGGGCGCCTGCCTTGCGCGCCACGGTCGGCAAACACACCGACGCAGTCATCGACGTCTCATTCGGTGCCGGAGGGAGGCGGCTCGCCACCGGATCGCTGGACAAGAGCGTGCGGTTGTGGGATGTCCGCGACCTCGCACGTATCAAGGAGATCGCCGTGCTCAGCGAGCACACCGACGGGGTACAGAGCGTCGCCCTCAGCATTGACGGGCGTTCGCTGGTGACGACCGGGGGCGACTACACGATGAGGATGTGGGATCTCCAGGATCCCGCCCACCCGGTCGCCACCGCCGCGACCGGCCATTTCGCGATTCCCCGTGACGCGGTCTTCGATCCCGGTGGCACCGTCGTGGTCAGCGGGTCCTCGGACGCCAAGGTCCGGTTGTGGCGTTTCCCGCTCACGGGTGAGGGCCAGATGAACCACGGCGGCATCGTCCATGTTGCGTTCGATCCCCGAGGGAGCCTCGTCGCCACTCCGTCGTACGACGCGTCGGTGGGACTGTGGGATGTGAGGGACATCCCACGGCCCCGCCTGGTGGCGACCCTCAAAGGGCATGACACCTCTGTGCAGGGGGCGGCCTTCAGCCCCGACGGGCACATCCTGGTGACGGCCGAGCAGCACGGCGAATCGCGACTGTGGGATGTGACGGACCCCGCGAACCCGGTGGTGCTCAACATCCTCCACAACAGAGGTGACGACTACGTGAGCGCCGTGTCGTTCAGCCCGGACGGCCGGTTCATCGCGCTCTCCTACGGTGATCGGGTAAGGCTCTGGGACGTCTCCACACCCTCGAGGCCGAAGCTCGGGGCGCTCATCCCGGCCCACGAGGAGTTCGTGAACGATGTCGTCTTCAGCCCGGACGGGCGCCTTCTGGCCACGGCGTCGGGGGACTTCACCGCCAAACTGTGGGATGTGAGCGACCTCGCCCGACCTCGGATGCTCTCGGTTCTGCAGGGACACACGTTCAGCGTGAACGCGCTGGCCTTCAGCCCCGACGGGCGGACTCTGGCAACCGGCTCGGGAGACGCCGCCGTCCGCCTGTGGGACGTCGGCGTCCCCGCGAAACCGGCACCCGTCGCCACCCTGAAGGGGCATCTCAACGGGGTCCTGGCGCTCGCCTTCAGCCCGGACGGAAAGTCTCTGGCGACCGGTTCGTCCGACACCACGACACGCCTGTGGGATGTCGCGGACCGGCGGAGTCCCCATGCGTCGGCGGTGCTCAGACAGCACAGGAACTTCGTCGGCTCGGTCGCCTTCAGCCCCGACGGCCGGTCACTCGCGACCGGATCGCAGGACTGGACCGCCAGGATCCTGCAACTCGACGCCGAGCGCGCCGCGCGCCGGGTGTGCGAGGTCTCCGGGGCTCCGATCACCGAGGCCGAGTGGGATCAGTATGTCTCCGAACTCGACTACTCTCCGCCCTGTTCCTGAACGGGCGAGGCGGCCGGTGTCCGCCGCCCCGCCCGGGCGGCCTCTGATCCGGCCGGTCGGGGGGAAGCATGAGGTGGCATGAGCGGAAAACGCAAAGCAGGTCAGGGCGATGCCCTGACCTGCTTCATATCGTGGTGGACGATACTGGGATTGAACCAGTGACCTCTTCCGTGTCAGGGAAGCGCTCTCCCGCTGAGCTAATCGTCCGCGCCGGGATCGGAACATCAGGCGGTCTCCCGGAGCCGCCGCCTCACCCCGGAGAGGGGGAGACTTCCGAGCGGAAGACGGGATTCGAACCCGCGACCCTCACCTTGGCAAGGTGATGCTCTACCACTGAGCCACTTCCGCGTGTTTCCGCCGGGCTTTCCGTCCCGCGGCGACGAGAGAACTCTAGCGGGTTTTCCGAGTGGTTGCGTAACCGTCACCCCGCGGGGGGCGACCGGCGACCCGGTCCGGCGTCCGGGCCAGGCACCGCTCCCGCTCCGCCGGGAGCCGTCCGGTCGGGAACGGGCCGGTGAGGAGCGGCTCGCCCAGGAGCCGTCCGGTGGGGAGCCGTCCGGTGGGGAACGGATCGGTGGGGAACGGTCCGCACGGGAGCCATCCGATCGGGAACCGGCCGGTGGGGGAGTGGCCCGCGCGGGAGCCGTTCCAGCCGGAGCCGATTCGTACCGACGCGCGCCGTACGGTAGAAACACGAGGTGGAGTCGTTGAAGCTGGGAGCGCTCGAGGTCTGGCCGCCGGTGGTGCTCGCGCCCATGGCGGGGATCACGAACGCGCCGTTCCGCACGCTCTGCCGCGAGCAGGGCGGCGGGCTGTTCGTCTGCGAGATGATCACCACGCGGGCGCTGGTGGAGCGCAACGCCAAGACGCTCAAGATGATCCGGTTCGCCCCGCAGGAGAAGCCCCGGAGCATCCAGCTGTACGGGGTCGACCCGGTGACCGTCGGCCGGGCCGTCCGCATGATCGCCGACGAGGATCTGGCCGACCACGTCGACCTCAACTTCGGCTGCCCGGTGCCCAAGGTGACCCGGCGGGGCGGAGGCTCGGCGCTGCCGTACAAGCGCAACCTGCTGCGGGCCATCCTGCGCGAGGCGGTGCGCAACGCCGGGACGCTCCCGGTGACCATGAAGATGCGCAAGGGCATCGACGACGATCACCTGACCTACCTCGACGCCGGGCGGATCGCCGTGGAGGAGGGCGTCTCGGCGATCGCGCTGCACGGCCGCACCGCGATCCAGCACTACGGCGGGACCGCCGACTGGTCGGCCATCGCCCGGCTGAAGGAGGCGGTGCCGGAGATCCCGGTGCTCGGCAACGGCGACATCTGGAGCGCCGGCGACGCGATGCGCATGATCGCCGAGACCGGATGCGACGGCGTCGTCGTCGGCCGGGGCTGCCTGGGCCGCCCGTGGCTGTTCGCGGACCTGGCGGCGGCCTGCGAGGGCCGGGACGACCGCGCCCGGCCCACGCTGGGCGAGGTGGCCGCGACCATGGACCGGCACGCGACCCTGCTGGCCGAGGCGTTCGGCAACGAGCAGCACGCCGTGGCCGACTTCCGCAAGCACGTCGGCTGGTACCTCAAGGGCTTCGTCGTCGGCGCCGACCTGCGCCGCGGTCTGGCCACCTCCTCCACCCTCGCCGGGCTGCGCGAGGGGCTGGCCGAGCTCGACGCCGCCCAGCCCTGGCCCGACGGGGCCGACACCCCGCGCGGCAAGACCAACCCGCGCGACCGGGTCCACCTGCCCGCCGGCTGGCTGGACGACCCCTACGAGATGGCGGTTCCCTGCGCCGACGCCGAGACCGACACCTCGGGCGGCTGACCGCCCGTCTTTTCCGGGGTTGCCCGCCGTCACCGATCCGCCCTGCTCCGTCCCTGCCTTCCCGGAACGGCCCCGCTCCTCCCCGCCCGCCGTCCGGAGGCCGCCGCCGTTCGAAGGCCACCATCGTCCGGAGGCCGTTGCCGTTCGAAGGCCGCCGTCCGGAGGCCGCCGCCGTTCGAAGGCCGCCGCCGTCCGGGGCGCCCGTTCGCCGTGCGGGGCGGGCGAAGGAAGTGATCGTAATGTGATCTTCTCTTGACTGGCCGCCGTCGGCTTCCCGGGTATCCACTGTCAGTGACCCGGCGGCTCACGGCTGGAGACGGCGTTTGACGGAGACCACGCCCACGGGGACCGGTACGGCGGACGACCTGATCGCCGAATTCGACGCCGAGCGGCCGGCCCGGCGCCTGACCGGCCGCCTGGCCGCGGCCGTCACGGTCGTCGCGCTCTGCCTGTCGCTCTACGCGCTGTACCAGGTGTTCCGTCCCGGGCAGGTCCTGCCGTACCGGATGCTCTTCCTCGCGGTCGTGCTGCCGCTGACCTTCGTCTGCTACCGGCCGGGGCGGCGCGGCGGGGCCCGCCCGGGGGTCGCCGACTGGGCGCTCGCCGCGCTGTCCCTCGCGGCCTGCCTGTACCCGCTGATCGTGTTCGGCGACTTCATCCGGCGGGCCGCCGACCCCACGACCCTCGACGTGGCGGTGGGCGCGGTCATCGTGCTGCTGGTGCTGGAGGCGTGCCGGCGCACCGTCGGCTGGATCCTGCCGGCCGTCTGCCTGGTCTTCCTGGCCTACGCCTACTACGGCGGCTACCTGCCCATCGACTGGGTCGTCGGGCACCGCGGCTACGACATCGACCGGATCATCGTCGCCTCCGTGATGGGCACCGACGGCGTGTACGGCGTGCCGCTGGACGTGGCGGCCACCTACATCATCCTGTTCACGATCTACGGGGCGGTCCTCGACCACTCCGGCGCGGGCAGGTTCTTCGTGGACGTCTCCCTGGCCGCCTTCCGCCGCTCCCGCTCGGCGCCGGGCCGTACGGTCACCCTCGCCGGGTTCCTGCTCGGCACGGTCAGCGGCTCGGGCGTCGCGACGACGGTGAGCGTGGGCAGCGTCGCCTGGCCGATTCTGCGCCGGGCGGGCTACCCGCCGGAGCAGGGCGGGGGAGTGCTCGCCGCGGCGGGCATCGGCGCGATCCTGTCGCCGCCCACGCTGGGCGCGGCGGCGTTCATCATCGCCGAGTACCTCCGGGTGAGCTACCTGACGGTGCTGGTCTACGCGACGATCCCCACGCTCCTGTACTACCTGGGCATCTTCCTGGCCATCGAGATCGACGCCCGCAGGTACGGCACGCGGACGGTCGAGGTGGACGCGCCCCGCCTGTGGCCGCTGCTGCGCCGCTTCGGCTACCACTTCAGCTCGCTGTTCGTGATCGTGGTGCTGATGGCGCTGGGCCAGTCGCCGTTCCGCGCGGTCGTCTACGCCACGCTGCTGGCCTTCGCGCTGTCCTTCCTGGACCGCGACCACCGGCTGACCCCGCGCCGGGCGGCCGACGCGCTGGCCGCCGGCACCACGGGGGTGCTGCCGGTCGCGGCCACCTGCGCCGCGGCCGGGCTGATCGTCGCCGTCGTCACCCTGACCGGCCTGGGCCTCAAGGCCGGCTCGCTGATCGTCGGCGCCTCCGGCGGGCAGCTCCTCCTCACCGCCCTGCTGTGCGCGCTGGCGGTGCTGATCCTGGGGCTGGCCGTGCCGGTGACCGCGTCGTTCGTCATCGCGGCGGTGATCATCGGGCCCGCGTTGACCGGCCTCGGGGTCACCCCGGCCGAGGCGTACATGTTCATCTTCTACTACGCGGTGCTGTCGGAGGTCAGCCCGCCCACGGCGCTGTCGGCCTTCGCGGCCTCGGCGATCACCGGCGGCAACGCGCACCGGACCATGCTGGCCACCTGGAAGTACACCCTGCCGGCGTTCCTGGTCCCGTTCGCGTTCGTGCTGACCCCGGCCGGCTCGGCGCTGCTCGCCCAGGGAGGGGCCGGGGAGATCCTGGCCGCCGCGGCGGTCTCGGCGCTCGCCGTGGCCGCGCTGGCCGCCGCCACCGGCGGCTGGCTGGCCGGTCCCGCCGGGCCGGCCGAGCGGGCGCTGTGCGGGGTGGCCGCCGTACTGCTGCTGTTCCTGTCGCCCCTCCCGGCCCTGGCCGGGGCGGGCGTCCTCGTCCTCGCCATCGCACTGCATCTCGTCACACGAGCCCGGGAGAGACGATCATGACCTTCAAACGCGTGGCGGCCGCGCTGGCCGCCGGGGCGCTGGCGCTGACGCTCGGCGGCTGCGGCGGCGACCGGTCGGCCGAGCGGGGGACGGGCGGGACCGCCGCCCGGGGCGGGCGGCTGTCGATCGCCACCGGCAACACCACCGGCGTCTACTACGTCCTGGGCGGCGGCCTGGCCGACCAGATCGGCAAGAACCTCCCCGGCTACCAGGCGACGGCCGAGGCGACCGGCGCCTCGGTGGAGAACATCCGGCGGGTGGTCAAGGGCGACTCCGACATCGCCTTCAGCCTCGCCGACTCGGCGGCCGACGCGGTGGCGGGCAAGGGGGCGTTCACCTCCCCCCAGCCGATCCGCGCGATCGCCCGCCTGTACGACAACTACACGCAGGTCGTGGCCACCACCGACTCCGGCGTGAGGTCCGTCGCCGACCTCAGGGGCAAGCGGGTCTCCACCGGATCGCCCAACTCCGGCACCGAGGTCATCGCGCTGCGCATGCTCAAGGCGGCGGGCCTCGACCCCGAGGCGGACGTCACCCGCCAGTCGCTGGGCCTGCCCGAGAGCGTGCAGGGCATCAAGGACGGCACCCTCGACGCCCTGGTCTGGTCCGGCGGGCTGCCCACCCCCGGCGTCACCGACCTGCTGACCAGCATGAAGGACGAGGTCGCCTTCATCCCGCTGGACTCCGTGCTGGAGCCGATGCGGGCCGAGCACGGCCCGGTCTACGCCGCGGGCACCATCGCCAAGGACGTCTACGCCACCCCGGCCGACGTGCCCACGATCGTCGTGCCGAACCTCCTCGTCGTGAACGAGAAGATGGACGCCGAGCTCGCGGGCGACCTGGCCGGGCTGCTGTTCGACCACAAGGCCGAGCTGGAGAGGGTCCACCCGGCGGCCAGGGACATCACCCGGGAGAACGCCCCGAAGACCGGCCCCGTGCCGCTGCACGACGGCGCGAAGAAGTACTACGGCTGACCGGTCCGCGGTACGGCGGTCCACCCGGCCCGGCCCGGCGCCGGCGCGTCAGCTCGGCCGGGTCAGGTCGCGGCGCAGCTCCTCGGCGGTGACGGAGCCGGTCGCCTCCAGCAGCGACCGGGGCGTGCCCTCGAACACGACGGTGCCGCCCTGGTCGCCGCCGCCGGGCCCGAGGTCGACGACCCAGTCGGCGCTCTTGACCACGTCGAGGTCGTGCTCGATGACGATGACGGTGTTCCCCGCGTCCACCAGCCCGTCGATGATCGTGATCAACCGCTCCACGTCCGCCATGTGCAGGCCGGTGGTGGGCTCGTCCATCACGTAGACGCCACCGCTCCGGCTGAGCTCCCCGGCGAGCTTGATCCGCTGGCACTCGCCGCCGGACAGGGTGCTGAGCGGCTGGCCGAGCCTGAGGTAGCCCAGTCCCACCTCCTCGATCGAGCGCAGCACCCGCCGCGGCTTCGGCTCGGTGAAGAACTCCGCGGCCTCGCTCACCGTCATCTCCAGCACGTCCGAGATCGACCTGCCGCGCAGGGTGTGCCGCAGCACCTCCTCCTGGAAGCGCCGCCCGCGGCAGGTCTCGCACACCGACGTGACGCCGTCCATGAAGGCCAGGTCGACGTGGATCACGCCGAGCCCCTGGCACGCCGGGCAGGCGCCTTCGGAGTTGAAGCTGAACAGCGCCGGGCTCGCCCCGCTCGCGGCGGCGAACAGCTTGCGGATCTCGGTCATCAGGCCGGTGTAGGTGGCCGGGGTGGAGCGGATCGACGTGCCGACCGCCGACTGGTCGACGACCACCGCCCGCGGGTGCGCGGCCAGGAACGCCTCGTTGACCAGGCTGCTCTTGCCGGACCCGGCGACCCCGGTGACGACGGTGAGCACCCCGGCGGGGAAGGAGACCGTGACGTCCCGCAGGTTGTTCACGTTCGCGCCGGTGACGGTCAGCTCGCCGGACGGCGCGCGGAAGTCCTCCTTGAGCGGCCGGACGCGGCGCAGGTGCCGTCCGGTGAGGGTGTCCGCCTCGCGCAGGCCCGCGACGCCGCCCTCGTAGACGATCTCGCCGCCGTGCGTCCCGGCGCGCGGGCCGACGTCCACCACGTGGTCGGCGATCTCGATGACGTCGCGGTCGTGCTCCACGACGAGGACGGTGTTGCCCTTGTCCCGCAGCGCGCGCAGCAGCGCGCTCATGTTCGCCACGTCGCGCGGGTGCAGCCCGATGGTGGGCTCGTCGAAGACGTACGTCATGTCGGTCAGGCTGCTGCCGAGATGCTTGACCATCTTGATCCGTTGTGACTCGCCGCCGGAGAGGGTCGCGGTGGGCCGGTCCAGGGTGAGGTAGCCCAGGCCGATGCCGACCATGTGCCGCAGCCGGTCCAGAAGGGGCGGGACCACCGCCGCCGCGACCGGGCCGTCGATCCCCTGGATGATCCCGACGAGGTGGCGGATCTCCAGCGCGGACAGTTCGGCGATGTTGCGGCCGTCGATCCGGCAGGCCAGCGCCGCCGGGTTGAGCCGGGCGCCCCGGCACGCCGGGCACGGCCGGGTGGAGGTGAACGTCATCACCTCCGCCCGCCGGGACGTCTGCTCGCCGTCCCGGTTGACGTAGAGGCGGTCGAACTTGACGACCAGTCCCTCGAACTTCTGCGGGACCGTGCCGCCCCGCGTCTCGAAGGAGACCGTCGTCCCGCCGCCGTGCAGGAACAGGTCCCACTCCTCGGGGGTGTAATCGGTCAGCGGTCTGTCGTTGTCGAACAGGCCGGAGGAGGCGTAGGTCTTCCAGTACCACGTGCCGACCCCGAAGCCCGGCAGCAGGATCGCGCCCTCGTTGAGGGACCTCGTCCGGTCCAGCGCCCGGTCCAGGTCCAGCGCCACCTTCCGGCCGACGCCCTCGCACTCCGGGCACATCCCGGCCGGGTCGTTGAAGGAGAACGCGTTGGAGTAGCCCGCGGGCGGCGTGCCGACGCGGGAGTACAGCAGGCGCAGCAGGGTGTGGATGTCGGTGACCGTCCCGACGGTGGAGCGGGAGTTGCCGCCGATGCGCTGCTGGCCGATGACGACGGCGGCCGACAGGCCCTCGATGTGGTCGGCGTCCGGCCTGCCGTACTTCGGCAGGCGGTTGCGGACGAACGGGGGGAAGGTCTCGTTGAGCTGCCGCTGCGACTCCGCGGCGATCGTGCCGAACACGAGAGACGACTTGCCCGACCCCGAGACGCCGGTGAAGACCGTGATCCGCTGCTTCGGGATCTTCAGGGAGACGTTCCTCAGGTTGTTCTGCCGGGCGCCGGTGATCTCGATGTGACTCATGCGGGTGACGCTACGAGGAGTCGCGGTCAGGTTCCGGCCGCGATCGGTGGGATCGTGGAGACATGAGCGACACCACGGGACGGACGCTCCGGCTGCTGTCACTGCTCCAGGCGCACCGGGAGTGGCCCGGGGCCGAGCTCGCCGAACGGCTGGGGGTCAGCCCGCGCACGCTGCGCCGCGACGTGGACCGGCTGCGGGAGCTGGGGTATCCCGTCCACTCCGTCAGCGGCCCGGCCGGTGGGTACCGGCTGGAGGCCGGGACCGCGATGCCGCCGCTGCTGCTCGACGACGAGGAGGCGGTGGCCATCGCGGTGGGCCTGCGGACCGCGGCGGCCGGCACGGTGGCCGGGATCGAGGAGACCTCGGCCCGCGCCCTGGCCAAGCTGGAGCAGGTCCTGCCCTCCCGGCTGCGCCGCCGGGTGAACACCCTGCACACCCAGACCGTGGCGCTGCCCGGCGCGCTGCCCCGCCCCTGGCCGGCCGTCGACGCCGAGACGCTGGCGGTCCTGGCGCAGGCCGCCCGCGACCGCGAGCGCCTGCGCTTCGGCTACCGGGACCGCGACGGCGCCGAGAGCGCCCGCCTGGCCGAGCCGTACCGGCTGGTGTCCGCCGGGCGGCGCTGGTACCTCGTCGCCTGGGACACCGGGCGGGAGGACTGGCGGACCTTCCGGGTGGACCGGATGACCGCCCCGCGGGCGGTCGGCGTCC
This sequence comes from Streptosporangium sandarakinum, assembly GCF_050942225.1. Classification (NCBI taxonomy): domain Bacteria; kingdom Bacillati; phylum Actinomycetota; class Actinomycetes; order Streptosporangiales; family Streptosporangiaceae; genus Streptosporangium; species Streptosporangium sandarakinum. The sequence continues at coordinate 5,305,432 of NZ_CP192034.1, read as the reverse complement.
GCTTCGCCCCGCGGGAGCCGCCCGAGGGCCACATCGAGCGCTCCATCGTCGCCCCGATCAGCCGCCACCGGGCGGTGGTCACCCTGCACGCGCCCCTGGAGGTCGCCGCCGACCGGATATGGCCCTCCGATCACGTGCGGCTGGAGGCGGTCGACGAGCGCACCTGCCTGCTGCGCACCGGGGGCGACTCGCTGGAGTGGCTGGCCCTGACCATCGGCCTGCTGGATCTGGACTTCACCGTCCACGAGCCGCCCGAGCTCGCCGACCGGATGCGGCGGCTGGCCGGCCGGCTGCGCGCCGATCAGGGTTCGACCGAGCCGCCGGAGCGCCAGTAGACGTTGTTCTCCCTGCTCAGCATCCCCTCGTCGACCAGGTAGCGGCGCAGCGCCGCGAAGTCGTCGTGGAAGGCGCGCAGCGCGACGTCCACCTCCTTCTCCGGGTAGCGGACCCCCGGCTCGAAGACCTGGGCGATGTAGTCGAGCACGATGAGCTGCTTGTCGCGCTTGGTGGGGATCGCCCGCAGCCGCCCGTCCACCAGGAACGACCGCAGCACCTTCTCCTCGGGCGAGGACGGCTCGGCGGGCCTGGCCGTGGTGTGCAGCAGCTCGCGGAACCGCTCCCTGCGCACCGTCCACCCGCCGTCGTCGTCCCGTACGGCCAGCCCGCCGCGTTCCAGCCGGTCCAGCGCCCGCCGTAACGCCTCCTTGCCGAGGCCCGAATCCTCGGGTTCGCCGTTCAGCGTCAGCGCCGCCAGCGTCCGCAGCGTGTCCTCCTGATAGAGCAGGCCCAGCACCTGCCTGATCGCTTCGTCGTTCATGTCCCCTATTCTGTCGGCCCCGCCGGGTGCCTCGGGCCGCGCCGGAACGGCCGGCGGGACCGCGCGGGGGACGGGTGGGGGACCGTGCGGGGGACGACGGCGGACCCGCCCCGGGGACCGGGAGCACGCCGCCGTCCGGAAGCCGCCGGAGCCGGCCGAGAGCCGGCCGGGGCCGGTCAGAGACGGTCAGAGACGGTTCAGGCCGGTGACGTGGATGACGGCGCGGCCCTCCTCGTCGGAGGCGGCGAGGTCGACCTGCGCGTCGATGCCCCAGTCGCCGTCGCCCGCCGGGTCGGCGACGACCTGGCGGACCCGCCAGAGCTCCTTCTCCTCCTCGATGCGCAGCAGCGCCGGGCCGCGGGCGTCGGGGCCGGTGCCGACCTCCTCGTGCTCGTCGTAGTAGGCGTCGAGGGCGGCCGGCCAGTCGACGTCGGGAGCCAGCTCGGCCAGCTCCTCCTCCTTCTCCAGGGCGATCAGCTCGATCAGGCGGAACATCGCGTTGCGGACCAGCACCCGGAAGGCGCGCGGGTTGGCGGTGACCGGACGCGGCCTGGTCTCGATCTCCTCCTCGGCCTCCCGCTCCGGGTCGGGGTTGGCCAGCTTCTCCCACTCGTCGATCAGGCTGGAGTCGACCTGGCGGACCAGCTCGCCGAGCCACTCGATGAGGTCGACGAGGTCCTCGGTCTTGAGATGCTCGGGGATGGTGCGCGACAGCGTGCGGTAGGCGTCGGCGAGGTAGCGCAGGACCGTGCCCTCGGAGCGGGACAGGTCGTAGTACTGGACGTACTCGGCGAAGGTCATCGCCCGCTCGTACATGTCGCGCACGACGCTCTTCGGGCTGACCGTGTAGTCGCCGACCCAGGGGTGGCCCCGGCGGTAGGTCTCGTAGGCGCCCAGCAGCTCGTCGGCCAGCGGCATCGGATAGGTGACCTCGGCCAGCAGCTCCATCCGCTCCTCGTACTCGATGCCGTCGGCCTTCATCTGCGCCACGGCCTCACCCCGGACCTTGTTGAGCTGCGCCGACAGGATCTGACGGGGGTCGTCGAGGATGGACTCGATGACCGAGACCGCCTCCAGCGCGTAGGTCGGCGACTCGGTGTCCAGCAGGTCCAGGGCGGCCAGCGCGAAGGTGGACAGCGCCTGGTTCAGCGCGAAGTCCTCCTGCAGATCGACGGTCAGACGCGCCCTGCGGCCCTGCTCGTCGGGCTCGGCGAGCTGCTCGACCACGCCGCCGGCCAGCAGCGACCGGTAGATCGCGATGGCCTGGCTGATGTGCCGCCGCTGCCACTTGCGGTCCTCGTGGTTGTCGGTGAGCAGGTGCTTCATCGCCGCGAAGCAGTCGCCGGGGCGGTTGATCACCGCGAGCAGCATCGCGTTGGTGACCTTGAAGCGGGAGCCGAGCGGCTCAGGCTCGGCCTGCTGCAGCTTCTCGAACGTCTCCTCGCTCCAGCCGACGAAGCCCTCCGGCGGCTTCTTGCGGGCGTAGCCGCGCCGCTTCTTCGGGTCGTCACCGATCTTGGCGAGCGCCTTCTCGTTCTCGATGACGTGGTCGGGGGCCTGGCAGACGACGTAGCCGATCGTGTCGAAGCCCGCCCGGCCGGCCCGCCCGGCGATCTGGTGGAACTCCCGGGCGCGCAGCCGGCGCACCTTGGTGCCGTCGTACTTGCTCAGCGCGGTGAACAGCACGGTCCTGATCGGCACGTTGACGCCGACGCCGAGGGTGTCGGTGCCGCAGATGACCTTCAGCAGGCCCGCCTGGGCGAGCCGCTCCACCAGCCGGCGGTACTTCGGCAGCATCCCGGCGTGGTGGACGCCGATGCCGTGCCGTACCAGGCGGGACAGGGCGCGGCCGAAGCGGGTGGTGAAGCGGAAGTTGCCGATCAGCGCGGCGATGGCCTCCTTCTCGGCCTTGCTGCACATGTTGATGCTCATCAGCGCCTGAGCCCGCTCCATGGCCGAGGCCTGGGTGAAGTGGACGACGTAGACCGGGGCCTGGCCGGTCGCGAGCATCTCCTCCAGCGTCTCGTGCAGGGGGGTGAGGCGGTAGGAGTAGACCAGCGGGACCGGCCGCTCGGCGTTCTTGACCACCGCGGTGGACCTGCCGGTGCGCCGGGTGAGGTCCTCCTCGAACATGCTGACGTCGCCCAGCGTCGCCGACATCAGGATGAACTGCACGTGCGGCAGCTCCAGCAGCGGCACCTGCCAGGCCCAGCCCCGATCGGGCTCGGCGTAGAAGTGGAACTCGTCCATCACGACCTGGCCGATGTCGGCCTGGGCGCCGTCGCGCAGCGCGACGTTGGCGAGGATCTCGGCGGTGCAGCAGATGATCGGCGCGCCGGGGTTGACGCTGGCGTCGCCGGTCATCATGCCGACGTTCTCGGTGCCGAACAGCGCGCACAGGTCGAAGAACTTCTCCGACACCAGCGCCTTGATCGGGGCGGTATAGAAGGTGCGCACGTCCCGGGTGAGCGCGGTGAAGTGGGCACCGGCCGCCACCAGGCTCTTTCCCGATCCGGTGGGCGTGGCCAGGATCAGGTTGTTGCCGGAGACGACCTCGATCAGCGCCTCCTCCTGGGCGGGATAGAGGGTGAGCCCCCGCTCGGAGTTCCACGCGACGAACGCGTCGAAGATGGTGTCGGGGTCGGCGTCTATCTCTTCTGGCAGGCGATCTACAAGGCTCACGGTTCAATACTGCCGAAGAACCGGTGGTGGTCGGACCAGCGGGGGCGGCGGATCGGGTCACTTTTCGAGCGGAGGCGCGGCCGTACGGGCTCCGCGGATCACCGCGAGACCGTGGGACTCCGGGGAACGGGCACCTCGTTCCGGCGGGCGGGCGCGGCCGTACGGCCGAGCGGCAGGGCCGCGAGGAGCAGTCCCGCGCCGATCAGCGGCGCCGGCCCCGGGACGAAGCCGAACGCGGTGAACAGGAGCAGACCCGCGGCGGCCAGCCCGGCCGCCGCCGCGATCCGCGCCGTCCCCCCGGTGTACGGCGCGGCCGGCCGGGGCGCCTCGAACCGGGCGAAGGCCCGCAGCAGCGGCCACAGCGCCAGGACGAGCAGCAGCAGCCAGTGGGGCCAGCCCGACAGCCAGGCCGGGCCGCCCGGCTCCGGGGTGGAGATCCCCAGGCCCACCACGACCACCGCGGTGACGACGCACAACGCGCTCATGTGCCACAGGTAGACGGTCATCATCCGCGCGCCGGTCCAGGCGAGCACCCGGGACACCGCCGGGCAGCGGGCGAACGCCATCACGCACGGCCGCAGGGCCAGGGCCAGCCCGACCTGCCCTACGCCCACCGCCAGCAGCGCCAGGGTGGGCGGCGCCATGTTGGAGACGGCCGCGCCCGGCATCCCGATCATGCTGCCCGGGTAGGGGCCGGCGGCCACCAGCACCGCGGCCGCGCCGTACCCGGCCAGGGCGATCAGCCAGGGGCGGCGGGGGCGGCCGGCGGCGTACCGCAGGCCGAGCTGGTGGATCGCCGGCCAGACGAACACGACGTTGAGGAACCCGACGGCCTCCAGGCCGCCGGTGAAGCGGACGAGGTCCACCACGACGGCCCCCGCCGCCAGCGCCGCGGGCACCCGGAGCCCGTACGCCGCGTCCAGCCTGACCAGCAGCGGGGTCAGCGCCACCACGACCACGTACACCGCCAGGAACCACAGCAGCTGCCCGGCCAGCCGCGCGGCCGTCAGCACCGGCTGCTCCGGCAGGCCGGCGGCGAGCAGCAGGTGGGGCAGCGGCAGCCAGACCGCGGCCAGCGGCACCACCGGCAGGACCAGGCGGCGCAGCCGGGCGGCGACCCAGGCGGGGGCCGGCAGGCCGCGCCGCGCCGCGCGTCCGAAGGAGATCGCGCCGGCCGCGCCCCCGGCGAAGAAGATCAACGGCATCACCTGACTGACCCAGGTGACCAGCCACATGTTCCCGGCCGACAGCGCGTTGCCGGCGGCGATCCGGCCGTCGGCGAAGGACAGCACCGGCATGCTCCAGTGCTGCAGCACCACCAGCGCCATGCCGAGCAGGCGCAGCACGTCGATGAACAGGTCGCGGCCGGACTCCGCGCCGGACGCGGGACGACCGGGCGGTCCGGCCACCGGGCGCGGGAGCGGCACCGGGGTGGTCCGCGGCGCCGTACGGCCTGCGGGGCGGGGGATCACGGCGGTCAAGGGAGGGCCTCGATTCCTCGGAGAAGGGGGATGTCCCGACCCTCCCGCGCGGCCCCCGCCCCGCGCAGTGACGCCCGCAGCAGTCTTCGGGTGCGGGCCGCCTCCGCACCGGGGGTAGGGCAGACCCCACCCCCGCACACCGGTTCACCGGGTCGATCGACGCAGTTCGCGCCCATACGGTTGGCCGCATGAGAACCCTCCTGCGCCGGGTCGGCGTCGACACCCGCTACCTGCTCGCCGGCTTCCCCGTTTCGGTCTTCTTCTTCTGCCTCATGGTCACGGGCTTCGCCGCGGGGGTGGGCACCGTGGTGGTGTGGATCGGCGTGCCGATCCTCGCGACGACGCTGCTGGCGGCGCGCGGGCTGGCCGACACCGAGCGGCGGATGCTGCCGGAGGTGCTCGGCCGCCCGCTGGCCCGGCCCCGCTACCGGCCCGCCCCGGAGGGCGCCGGCCGGTTCCGCCGGATCGCCAACCCGCTGACCAACGGCCAGTCGTGGCTGGACCTGCTCTACGGCATCGTGTCCTTCCCCATCGCGATCGTGACCTTCGTCTTCGCGGTGACCTGGTGGGCCGGAACCATCATCGGCCTGACCTACCCGATCTACGGGTGGGTCCTCGCCGCCATCCCGGGCAACCAGGGGCTGCCCGAGCTGCTCGGGCTGGGCGACGCCGTCTGGGTGGAGGTCGCGTTCAACACCGGCATCGGCGTGCTGTTCGCCCTCACTCTGCCGATCGTCCTGCGCGGCTGCGCGCTGGTCAGGGCCGGGCTGGGCCGGGCGATGCTGGTCAGCGTCGCCGAACTGCACGAGCGCATCGACGACCTGGCGGAGGGACGGGCCGCGGCGGTGTCGGCGGAGGCCAACGCGCTGCGGCGGCTGGAACGCGACATCCACGACGGGCCGCAGCAGCGCCTGGTCTCCCTGGCCATGGACCTGTCGCGGGCGCAGCGCCAGCTCAAGCGCGACCCGCGGGTGGTCGAGGAGATGCTCGGCCAGGCCATCGCCTCCACCCGCGAGACCCTCGACGAGCTGCGCGCCCTGTCGCGCGGCATCGCGCCGCCGATCCTCACCGACCGGGGCCTCGCCCCGGCGCTGGCGGCGCTGGCCGGCCGCTGCACGATCCCCGTCGAGCTGGACGTCCAGGTGGCCGGGCGCTTCGCCGCCGCGATCGAGAACACCGTCTACTTCGTGGTCGCCGAGTCCCTGGCCAACGCCGCCAAGCACAGCCACGCCACCGTGTGCACGGTCACGCTGGCGCGGACCGGTGGCGTCCTGATGCTCACGATCGGGGATGATGGGGTCGGCGGCGCGCACGTCGCCAAGGGACACGGCCTGTCCGGCCTCGCCGACCGCCTGAAGGCGGTGGACGGGGAACTGACGGTGGACTCACCGGTGGGCGGGCCGACGGTGATCGTGGCGGAGGTTCCGTGCGGGTAGTCGTGGCCGATGACGCGGTCCTCATCAGAGAGGGCCTGATCCGGCTGCTGGAGGAGTTCGGGTGCGAGGTCGTCGCCGCCGTGGGGGACGGCGACGCCCTCGTGCGGGCCGTCGTCGAGCACCGGCCGGACGTCTCGGTGGTGGACGTCCGGATGCCGCCCGGCTTCACCGACGAGGGGCTGCGGGCGGCGGTCGAGGCGCGCCGCCGGGTGCCGGGCGCGCCGGTCCTGATCCTGTCGCAGTACGTCGAGGTGTCCTACGCCGACGACCTCCTCGCCGACGCCAGGGGAGCGGTGGGATACCTGCTCAAGGACCGCGTCGTGGACGTGGACGACTTCATGGGCGGCCTGCGCGCGGTGGCGTCCGGCGGGACGGTCTTCGACCCGCAGGTCGTGTCCCAGCTGATGGTACGGCGCCGCCGCGACGACCCGCTGGCCTCCCTCACCCCCCGCGAGCGCGAGGTGCTGTCCCTGATGGCGGAGGGGAGATCCAACCCCGCCATCGGACGGCAACTCGTGATCAGCGAGGGGGCGGTGGAGAAGCACATCCGCAACATCTTCGCCAAGCTCGGGCTGTACGCCGAGGACAGCGACCAGCACCGCCGTGTCCTGGCGGTCCTGGCCTACCTGCGCTCCTGACCGGCGTCGCCGGGCCCTGGCCGTTTCGCACCTTCCGACCTACCCGCGCTCCTGACCGGGCTCCGGCCGTACGGCCCGCCGCGCGGTACGGGTGCCGGCGCCTGCGGGGGACCGGCCGGTCAGCTCGTCCCGGATCGCCGTCAGGAGGTAACGGGCGCCGAGGAATCCGGTGGCGGCATCGGTGGCGGCACCGAGGGAGCCGTCGGGGGATGCGCCGTCCGCACCACCCGCGCCGTCCGTGCCACTTGCGCCGTCCGCGCTGCTCGCACCACCCGCGCCGCCGGGTCGCGGGCGCTCCGGCGGACCTCCGGTGACGGTCAACCGGACGATCACCGCCGGGAGCGGCCACCGTCCCCCGTCGACCTGTGCCCGGAGCCATCCGCGGGCGGCGGCCGGGTCCAGTCGCCACCAGGTCCACAGCAGGCCGAAGTCGCCGTCGGGCACCTCGTCCAGGGGCCTCGCGGCCAGCCCCGCTGCCCTGAGCGCGAGGTGGTCCGCCAGCATCCGCCGGGCGGCCTCCAGGGTCCTGGCCCCGGGGCTTCCATGACTCCGGGGCGTCCGGGGCGGCGTGAGGACGTCGTCGTCGGGCTCGTCCCGGGGCTCGTCACCCTCGGGCTCGTCACCCTCGGGCTCGTCACCCTCGGGCTCGTCACCCTCGGGCTCGTCACCCTCGGGCCCGTCACCCTCGGGCTCGTCACCCTCGGGCTCGCCGCCCTCGGGTCCGCGGTCCTTCCCGTCTTCCCGGCGCCGGGTCTCCCCGCCCGCCTGATGCCGGGTCTCCCCGTCTTCCGGGCGCGGGGTCTCCTCGCCTCCCGGCCGCCGGGCGCCGAGCGCCGCGCGGCCCGCGGTGGTGACGATCTCCAGGAACCACACCAGGAAGGCCGAGGACAGCGAGATCCAGACCGCGGCCCAGAACAGGTCGCGCTGCTGCGCCGCCTGCACGTGCGGGCGGACCGCCAGCGCCTCGACGTCCAGGGTCTGCCGACCCGTCCAGGTCCAGTCCGAGGGGGTGCGGGGGTTGAAGGCCACGTCGGTGAGCCGTTCCCCGAGCCGCTGGGCGACGACGACCTGGTACGACGGTTCCTCGCCGGGAGCGCCCTCGGCGAAGAGCCACTCGGTCTTCCCCGGCAGGTCATCGTCGCGGTCGAGCGCCATCAGGTTGAAGTACGGCAGGGACTCTTGGCCGAGCACGGGCGGGCGGATCAGGTACTGGGCGGCGGTGTTCTCCACCGGAGCCCTGGCGACGGGGATGTTGATCAGCAGCGTTCCGCGACCCGAGTTCTGCCCGCCGATGTCGGGGACCTCCCCGGAGAGCACCAGTCCGTCGCCGTAGCGGCCAGGGACGTCCTTCTCACCGCCCTTTCCTATCCCGATGTCGGCTTTTATCGGGTCGCCGGAGTACTTGTCACACACGGTGGCCACGGCGTCGTCCAGATCGTCGCAGGTCACCCTGAGCTCGGGCACCCTCAGCCGGCCGCCGGCGTCCCGCGGGGCGATGTTCCCGTCGAGGAACAGCGCCCATCTCCCCCGTTCAGGGGAGTCGCCCTGGCGGATCTTCAGCTCGATGTCCAGCTTGCGGGCGGCGGGCTGCCCTGAGGCGGGCGGGGACACGTTGAGCGTCGCCTCCGAGATCGCCCCCTCCCGCGAGGCGAAGAAGAGCACCCTGCCGGCTTTGCCCTTCTCCGGGGCGATGGGCGGGTCCTGGCTGGCCCGGTCGTAGAGCCGGTAGCCGATGACGCCGAACGCGATGATCATGATGAGCATCGGCGTGGCGAGCACCATGTCCGCGAGGCCGGGGGCGCCGCGCCGGGAAGGGGGGTCGTCTCTGGTCATTCCGCCTTCCGGCGGTCATGACGGCTCCGGCGGGGCCGGGCGGACCGGCTCTCGCGAGCCGGGGACCTGGGCGCCGTCGCTCACCGGCGCGCGTCCGTGAACCGGGAACGCGAGCAATATATCGCCGGGAGCCCGCCCGCGCCATGGTCGCCGGCACGGCCGGACCCCGGCGGCCGGGAACGCCGCGTCCCGGTCGTCCCGGCCCGCCCGGCCCGCCCGGCTCGCCCGGTTCTCCCGGTTCCGCCGCCCGCCGGTCCTTCACCCGGTCGATCTTCCATGCTTCCGTGGAGCCGCCTCGTCGGACTCCGGGCCCGGGGTCACATCGGCACGTGGAACCGCTCCAGGTACTTGTTGTCGACCAGCCAGCCCACCGGCAGCTCCGCCGGTTCCTGCGGCGCCTCGGGGATGTACTTGCTGAGCAGGTGGTACTGGACGCCCCCGCCCCGCATCTGGAACGCCGGGCTCGCCGGGCCCGCGTCCACCCGGAACGGCTTCAGCACCCGGTAGGCGTGGTAGCCGCACGGGTACTCCGGCGCCGCCGGGAAGGTGTTGAGGTTGCTCGGGGGCAGGGCGCGCCCGACGTAGGAACCGCCGAAGGGCGCGAGGAAGGAGCCGCTCTCGCCGCCGAAGCGGTCGAGCTTCCGGCCGGCGGGCAGCGTCACGGTCGTGAACAGCGGCCTGCCGTTGGGGAATCCGCCGGAGGTGGCGTAGCCGAAGTACGGCGGGTAGCGGTACAGGCCGGTCGTCCCGTCCTGGTAGCGGAAGAGGAACTTCCACGGCGGCAGCCCGCCCAGCGGGACGTAGCCGCGCAGGATGCTGCCGAGCAGTCCCCTCCTGGGCAGGTACACCGGCCCCAGCTCCGGCTTGTCGGCGATGTACGGCGGGCCGCAGAGCTGCCGCGGCTGCGGGCCGGGCTTCGTGCCGGCGGCGATGGCGTTCCCGGCGCCGGTCCCGGTGGCGTTCGCGCCGGTGTCGGCGGCGCCGGCCGGTGGTGTCCGGACGGCCTCCGGCCGCGGCGCCGGCACGGTCACGGGCGCCCGGTCCGTCCGCGGCGCGGCCGCCTCGGCCGGGGAGGCGGGCGGGACGGCCGGGATCGCGGCCGGGGACATGGCGCCCGTGGCCGGCCTGGGACGCGGCGCCGCGACCGGGTCCGCGCACGGGACGCCGGTGGCCGGGCCGGTCGTCCCGGCCGCCGGTGCCGGCCGGCCGGTCGCGGGCGGGCAGTACGCCCCGCCGGGCGCGGGCGCCGCGTCGGAGCGGGTGCCTGTCTGGGCCGCCGCGGCGCCGCCGGACACCGTGGCGAAGGCGCCCAGGGTGCTCAGGGCGGCTGCCAGCAGCGCGCGTCGTGGTGAGTACCGCACGATTCCTCCCGAGGAATTGCGCATGGCTGAATGGCGGCTTCGCGCCGCATCAGCGGATGAGCGGGGAAGGCGCGCGGAATACGGCCGTTCTCCCATGACTTTTCCCGGGCCGGGCCGTCCGGGGGCGGCGGCCTCGGTGCCCGCCGCCGTCCGTTCCGGACGGACGGCCGATCCGGGGCTTACCCGGCCATTCGTCAGGGGCAGTGCGCGAGAGTTAATCGAATGACAAAAGTGGGGCGACAAAAAGGGCTTCAGCCCGCATCGCTAATCAGTTTCCGAAAAAAGCCCTGGAGGCTATTAATGGCTATATATCCCTTTTTCGGAATAGCTGGACGCCGTCCCAGAGCGCGGCGGCGGCCTCGGCGCACGCCACGTCCTGGGCGACGGTGCCGCCGCTGACGCCGACCGCTCCGGCCACCCGCCGCTCCTCGCCGGGGTGGCGCAGCGGCACGCCGCCGCCGAAGCAGACGTACCTGTCCCCGGGGAGGCCGTACAGCTCCCCGCCGGGCCGGACCAGGCGGGCCAGGTCGGCGGTGGTCATCCGGTGCGCCACCGCGGTGTACGCCTTGCCCGGGGCCAGCGTCACCCCGGCGATCTCCGCCCCGTCCATGCGCTGGAAGGCCACCAGGTGGCCACCCGCGTCCACCACGGCCACCGAGACGAGGGCGCCCTCGCGCCCGGCCTGCCGAACCGACGCCTCACACATCCGCAGCGCGAGTTCGATGTTCACCGGGCTCCTTCGGCCATGGCACCCTTTTGCGGGACAATTCGGTTTGTATCCGCCACCGCCCGACGGTGCAAGATCCCATACGGGATTCGAAGTCTTCGCCGCGCGGTCCCCGCGCACCGCCAGGGAGGACCCATGCGCGACGGCCGCCCGCCGTACCCGGACGCCGCACCGGCCGTTCCGGCCGTCCCGGACGCCCCGGCCGGTCTCCTCGCGTCGCGTCCAGGCGGATCGGCGCGGGTCCCCGGCTCGCCGGCGGCCGACGGCCCGCCGTACCCGGACGGGCCGACGCGGGTCCACGACCTGTCGGCCGGCGGCGGGGCGCTGGCCGCCGCGCACCGGGCCGCCCGCGAGGCGGCGCGGCTCCACGGGATGCCCCGCGCCGGGATCACGCTGATCAACGTGTCGGAGAACGCCACCTTCCGGCTGGACGATCCGGACACCGGGGACCGGTCGATCCTGCGGGTGCACCGCTCCGGCTACCACTCCGTCGCGGCGATCCGCTCCGAGCTGGCCTGGCTGGAGGCGCTCCGCGAGGAGGCGGGGGTCCGCACCCCCCGGGTGCTTCCCGCCCTCGACGGCTCCAGGGTGCTGACCGTCCCCGGCGAGCCGCCCCGCGCCTGCGTGCGGTTCGAGTTCCTGCCCGGCGCCGAGCCGCCGCGGGACCGCCTGGTGGCCGGGTTCGAGCGGCTCGGCGCGGTCACCGCGCGGATGCACCGGCACGCGCGCGCCTGGCGGCGCCCGGCGGGCTTCACCCGCTTCCACTGGGACCACGCCGCCGCGCTGGGCGCCGAGTCGCGCTGGGGCCGCTGGCAGGACGGTCCCGGCGTGGACGCCGAGGAGCGCGCCGTGCTGGAGCGGCTCGACGCGGAACTGCGCCGCAGGCTGCGCCGGTTCGGCCGGGGCCCGGACCGCTACGGCCTGATCCACGCCGACCTGCGCCTGGCCAACCTGCTGGTGACCGGCGACGGGCCGCCCAGCGTCATCGACTTCGACGACTGCGGTTTCGGCTGGTACCTGTACGACCTGGCCGCCGCGCTCAGCTTCATCGAGCACGACCCGCTGGTCCCCGAGATGATCGCCTCCTGGCTGCGCGGCTACCGGGGCGTGCTGCGCCTGCCGGCCGGGGACGAGGCGGAGATCTGGACCTTCGTCATGTTCCGCCGCCTGCTGCTGGTCGCCTGGATCGGCACCCACTCCGGGGTGGACATCGCCGCCGAGCTGGGCGCGGGCTACACCCGGGGGACCTGCGAGCTGGCCGAGCGCTACCTCGGCGGCGCGCCCGGCTGACCGCGCCCGGCCGCCACCGGCCGCCGCCGACCACTGCTGGTTCCGGCGGCCGGTCACGGTCCGCCCCGCCGCGAGGGGCCGGGCCGCCGGGCCGTCAGCCCGCCAGCTCCCGGCGGATGTCCTCGTCGTCCGGAGCCAGTTCGAGGGCGCGCCGCAGGTCGGCGGACGCCTCCCCGGCACGGCCCGCGGCGCGCAGCGCCATCGCCCGGTTGTACAGCAGAGCGGGGTCGTCCCCCGACTCCAGCGCGCGGGTGAAGTCGGCGACCGCGCCCGCGGGGTCGCCGATCTCGAACGCCAGCGCCCCCGTCCGGCCCACGCCGCCGCCAGCGACGGCGCCCGCTCCAGGGCGCCGTCGAACGCGGCCCGCGCGCGGTCCGGCCGCCCCCGGCCGCCTCGATCTGCCCCAGCGCGCACAGCAGGTACGGATTGCCCGCGTCGATCGCGAGCCCGGCCTCGACGTCGGCACGGGCCCCGCCGTACTCGCCGAGCGCGGCCAGCAGCCCGGCCCGGTTGGCCAGCGCGTCCACGAACCCCGGGTCCAGCTCCAGCGCGTGGTTCAGGTCGGCGAGGGCGCCGCGGTGGTCGCCGGCGGCGAAACGGATCTCGGCACGGTTGTAGTAGGGCTCGGGGAACGGCGGGCCGGCCCGCATCGCCGTCTCGTAGTCGGCGACCGCCTCCTCCGCCCGGCCCAGCCGGTGCAGCAGGTTGCCCCGGTCGATGTAGTAGTCGGGGTAGCCGGGGTCGGCCGCGATCACCGCGTCGAGGTCCTTGAGCGCCTCCTCCGGGCGGCCCAGCAGAACGGCGAGCTGGGCCCGGTTGGCCAGCAGCACCAGCCGGTGGATCGGGTGCCCGTCCGGCCCGAGGTCGCGCTCGGCCAGCTCGACGGCCTCCTGGACCAGCTCCAGGGCCCTGGCCGGGCGGCCGAGCCGTACCTCCACCAGGGCCCGGCCGTTGAGGTCGAAGCCGAGTTTGAAAGCCCGCTCGCGCGGGTCGGGCAGCAGCGTGGAGATGGCGATCGCCTGGTTTACCCAGGCCAGCGCGGCCTCCGGGTCGCGGCGCGCCGGGTCGTGGTGGCGGACCTTCAGCATCGCGGTGGAGTAGGCGGCGGCCGCGTGGACGGTGGGGGAGACGCTCTCGCGCCTGGCCCGGTCGAACAGGGCCTCGGCCTCCTCCTCGCGGTTCAGCGCGCCGAGCGCGGTCGCGGTGCTGTGCAGGAAGCGCCACCAGACGTCCGGCTCGGCGGCCGGGTCGGCCAGCGCCAGCGCGCGGGCGCCCAGCTCGGCCACCGCGTCGTGGCAGCCGGCGTCCAGGCACCACTGGACCGCGAACCGCAGCGCCTCCACCGCCCGGCGCGGGTCGGTGCCGCGCTCGCGGTGGTAGGGGATCGCGCCGAGCCGGGCGCCGACGGTCCCCTCCCGCTCCAGCTCGTCGGCGCGGGCGTCGTGCTCGGCAGGGGTGAGGGTCTCCTCGGCCTCCGCGGGGTCCCCGGCCTCGCCGGCCTCCGCGGGCCCGGCGTGCTCGCCGGTCATGACGGCCAGCAGCCCGGGGTCGATCCGCCGCCGCAGCACCGCCAGCAGTTCCCGATCGGTGGGGTCTGCCAGGTGGACGTTCTCCACGACGAGCGTGCGCGGCCCGGTCTCCGCCAGGTGTTCACGGACGAACTCGGCGAACCCGTTGGCCAGCCGCAGCGTGCGCCGGGGCGCGTGGACCAGGATCCGCTCGGCCCGCGGCAGGTGGGCGGCGAGCGACCGGCGCCTCTCCGGGATCAGCCCGCCCATGTCGGGCGCCATGGCCCGCAGCTCGATGTCGTAGCGGGCGACCAGCTCCGGCCGGGCGGCGGGCACCAGCGCGGCGACGATCGCGCCCCCGGCGGTGTACGGCCCGCGCAGGCGCCGGTCGGCGTCGACGGGCGGAAGGAGCAATGGGGGGAGCGGCGCGTTCCCCGGCGGTGACTGTCCCCGGCTCACCGTTCTCCTCTGCGCGTTCTCCAGGAACCGGCACCCATCGCTGAGCACCGGTTCCGCATTTTCCGGATTTTCCTGGCGTCAGCCTACGTGCTTGGGGCTGGCGGCCCCCGTCAGCGCCACTGTGCCGGGCTTGTGAACAATGATGGGCTTCATTGCGCGGGCCTTCCTCGAGGACAAGAACAAACCGCAAGTATTCGCACTGATCACCGAGACTGACAAGATCTTTTTCTTATGGTGGCCGGATCAGGACACCCCCTGGACAAAAGACCCGTGGAAGGTTCCACCGCTCACGGCCGCGGCTGCTGCTGGGTGATGCAGTGGATCCCGCCGCCGAGGGCGAAGATGGGCCGGGCGTCCACGGTCTCGATGGCGCGCCCGGGGAAGAGGCGGGCGAACACCTCCGCCGCCGCGGCGTCGCGCGGGTCGCCGAACGAGCACAGCAGCGCCAGGCCGTTGGCCAGGTAGTGGTTGATGTAGGAGTAGTCGACGAGCTCGCCGTCCACCTCGCGGGTCTCCGGGGCGGGCAGCTCGACGACCTCCAGCGCCCGGCCCCGGGCGTCGGTCGCCGACCGCAGGATCCGCAGGTTCTCCCGGGTCACCTCGTGGTCGGGGTGGTCCGGGTCGGGCTGGACGTGGCAGAGCACCAGGCCGGGACGGGCGAAGCAGGCCAGCAGGTCCACGTGGCCGCTGGTGCCGTACCGGCCGTAGTCGGCGGTCAGGCCGCGCGGCAGCCAGATCACCTTCCGCGCGCCGATCCGGTCGCGCAGCTCGGCCTCGACCCGCTCCCTGGTCCAGCCGGGGTTGCGCCTCTCGCCGAGCTGGACGGTCTCGGTGACGATGACCGTGCCCTCCCCGTCGACGTGGATGCCGCCGCCCTCGTTGACCATCTCCGAGCGGAACCGCGTCGCGCCCGCGCGCTCCAGCACGGCCGCCGCCACCAGGTCGTCCTTGGCGTGAGCGTGCCAGCCCCAGCCGTTGAACGTCCAGTCCACCCCGGCCAGGCCGCCGGCGCCGTCCACCAGGAAGGTCGGGCCGTTGTCGCGCATCCAGCAGTCGTCCAGCGGCTGCTCCATCACCTCGACCTCCGGGGCAAGCCACCGGGCGGCGGACTCCCGCTCGCCGGGATCGACCACCATCGTGACGGGCTCGTAGCGGACGATCGTGTTGGCCACGGCCGACCAGGCGCGGTGGGCGGCCTCGGCGCCGGCGTCGAGGGTGTAGCCGGGCACCGGCCAGGACATCCAGGTGCGCTCGTGCGGGTGCCACTCCGGCGGCATGAAGAACAACGCGGGGCTCCTTCTGGGGTGGGGACGGGCCATCGGAGGCCGCAGGCCATCGGAGGCCGCGGGCCGTCCGGCGGCCTCCGGGGCCGGGGGTCGTGGGATGAGGCGTCCGGGCCATCCCGGACGGGGCGGCCCGGAGACGGGGCGGTCGGGGGAGGTACAGGGCGGTCAGAGGAAGTACAGGCGGCTCAGGGAGACGGACTCGGCGGGCTTCGAGCGCACCGGCTCGCCGTCGAGGGTGACCAGGCCGGCCGCGTCCACCCGCACCTCGCCGAGACGCGCGTTGCGCACCAGGTCGGCGGGGCCGATGCCGCGGGTGCCGCGCACGGCGACCCGGCGGCGGCGGGTGGTCATGCGGTCGTCGCCGGCCTCGACGGCGGCCCGGCTGACGAACGCCACCGACAGGTCGGCGGCGGTCGCGCCGTGCGCGCCGAACTGCGGGCCCAGCACCAGCGGCTCGCAGATGTCGGTGGAGGCGTTCGGGTCGCCGGTGACGCCGTAGGCGGGGAAACCGGCCTTCAGCACGAGCTGCGGCTTGGCGCCGAAGTGGTCGGGCCGCCACAGCACGATGTCGGCCAGCTTGCCCGGCTCCAGCGAGCCGACCTCGTGCGCCAGACCGTGCGCGATGGCCGGGTTGATCGTCAGCTTGGCGAGGTAGCGCAGCACCCGCTCGTTGTCGTGCCGCTCCGGGGCGCCCAGCTCGGCCTTCATCTTCCCCGCCATGGCGAACGTCCGGCGCACCGTCTCACCCGCCCGGCCCATGCCCTGGGCGTCGGAGGAGGTGATGCCGATGACCCCGAGGTCGTGCAGCACGTCCTCGGCCCCCATCGTGCCGGCCCGGATCCGGTCCCTGGCCAGCGCGGCGTCCCCGGGCAGCTCGGGTCGCAGGCCGTGCACCGAGACGATCATCCCGTGGTGCTCGGCGACCGCGTCGCGGCCGAAGGGCAGCGTCGGGTTGGTGGAGGAGCCGATGACGTTGGGAACGCCGGCCAGCCGCAGCACGTTCGGCACGTGGCCGCCGCCGCAGCCCTCGATGTGGAAGGCGTGGATCGTGCGGCCGTCGAGCACGGCCAGGGTGTCCTCCACCGACAGGCACTCGTTCAGGCCGTCGGTGTGCAGGGCCACCTGCACGTCGTACTCCTCGGCGACCCGCAGCGCGGTGTCCAGCGCCCGGGTGTGCGCCCCCATGTCCTCGTGCACCTTGAAGCCGCTCGCGCCGCCCTCGGCGAGGGCCTCCACCAGCGGGGCCGCGCCGGAGGACGAGCCGCGCGCCAGGAACCCGATGTTCACCGGCCAGGCGTCGAAGGCGTTGAACGCGTGACGCAGCGCCCAGGGCGAGTTCACCCCGACGCCCCAGACCGGCCCGAACTCCTGGCCGATGATCGTGGTGACGCCGGAGGCCAGGGACGCCTCCATGATGCGCGGGCTGAGCAGGTGCACGTGGGTGTCGATCGCCCCGGCCGTGGCGATCAGCCCCTCACCGGACACGATCGCGGTGCCGGTGCCGACCACCACGTCCACGCCGTCGAGGGTGTCGGGGTTGCCCGCCCGGCCGATCGCGTGGATCCGCCCCTCCCGGACGCCGATCGAGGCGGTCCGCACGCCGAGGAACGGGTCCAGGATCAGAACGTTGCTGATCACCAGGTCGCAGGTGTCGCGTACCGAGGCGGCCTTGAGGTGCAGCCCGTCGCGCGCCGTCTTGGCGAACCCGGCGATGAACTCGTCCCCGGGCCGGTGGGCGTCGTGCTCGACCTCCACCACCAGGCCGGAGTCGCCCAGCCTGACCCGGTCACCCCTGCGCGGGCCGTACACGCTCATCTGCCGCCCTCCTCGTCCGCTCCCGGAGATCCCGCCGCTCCCGCCGGTCCCGGACGTACGGCGCCGCCCGCGCCCGGCCCATCGCCGTCGAGATACCCGCAGGCCCGCGCCTTGTCCATGGCCCGCTCAAAGGCGCCGGGCGCGTCCAGCGGCCCGTCCACCAGCCCGGCGAACCCGATCGCCACCCGCGCGCCGCCGATGGGCACCAGCCGGACCGTACGGCCCTCGCCCGGGTCGAAGCGCACGGTCGAGCCCGCGGGCACGGCCAGGCGCCGCCCGTAGGCCGCCGCCCGGTCGAACCGCAGCCGCGGGTTGACCTCGAAGAAGTGGAAGTGCGAGGTGACGCTGATCGGCACGGTCGCGGTGTTGACCACCTCGACCTCGACGGCGTCCTCCTCCGCCACGGGCTCCCGGGGCGCCTCGACGACCGCGCCGGGGGCCTCGTCCCCGAGGGAGCCGCCGCCGAACGGGTCCGTCACCACGGCCAGCCGGGTGCCGTCGTCGAAGACCGCCTCGACCATCACCTCGGTGACGACGTCGGCCACCCCGGGCAGCACGTCGTCCGGGCCCAGCACGGCGCGGCCCGCCGCGACGGCCTCGGCCAGCCGGGCGCCGTCGCGGGCGGCCTCGCAGACCGTGTCGGCGACCAGCGCGGTGGCCTCCGGCACGTTGAGCCGCAGGCCCCTGGCCCTCCTCGCCCGCGCCAGCTCCGCCGCGCCGAACAGCAGGAGCCGGTCGCGTTCCGTCGGTGTCAGCCGCACGCGATCTCCTTTAGAACGGATTTCAAACTTAGAACGGCATTCTAAACAGGTACGGTGATGAGTCATGACTGCGAAGCCGGTGCGCCCCGACGTGCGAGCCCACGTGCTGCGGGCGGCACTGCAGGCGATCGACGAGGTGGGGCCGGCGCGGCTGCGGGTCCGCGACATCGCCGAGCGGGCCGGCATGAGCAGCGGCCACGTCATGTACTACTTCGGCAGGCGCGACCGGCTGCTCGTCTCGACCCTCCTGCTCAGCGAGGACGAGCTGGCCGAACGCTGCACGGCCGAGCTCGCGGCCGTCGCCGACCCGCGCGAGGCGGTCCGGCGGCTGGTGGAGCTGTATCTCCCCGGCGGCGCGGGCGACGTCCGCTGGCGGCTGTGGGCCCAGGTCGTCGCCCAGCCGCCCCGGGACGAGGAGACGCTGACCAGGATCGCCTCCTTCGCCGGCACCTGGGTCCGCGAGCTGGCCGCCCTCGCGGTCCGGGGAGCGGAGGAGGGGGCGTTCCGCCCGCTGGACGACCCGGAGGACTTCGCCGGGCGGATCTGCCGGATCATGGACAGCCTCGCGGGCGACGTGTTACTCGGGCTGCCCGGCCGCGACGCCGGGTGGGCCCACGAGCAGGCCATGCGGGCGATCTCCCGGGAACTGCTGCCCTGAGCGCGGGCCCGACAGCAGGTATGCCAGGGCGGCCAGGAGCTGCACACCGGCACCGGTCAGCAGGGCCGCCGGCACCGAGTGTTCGGCGAGCGGCCCGGCGACCGCCGAGCCGACCGCGAAGGCGCTGATCTTCAGGCTCGCCGCCGTGGTGAAGACCTGCCCGCGCAGCCGCTCGGGCGCGTCGCGGTGCCGTACCGCGAGCACCGCGATGAGCTGCGGCCCCTGGCCGAGACCGGCCAGCACCGCGGCGACCACCGCCGTCGCCGGGGAGCCGGCCGCGGCGGCCAGCGCCGAGCCCGCGGCGATCGGCAGCGTGCCCAGCAGGATGACCCGGTCCGGCACGGCGGGCGGACGGCGGGCCAGGACCATGTTGGCCACCAGCGCACTCGCGGCCAGCGCGGACAGCAGCAGCGTGCCGTAGCCGCTCTCCCCGGTGAGCCGGGTGCCGAGCAGCGGCGCGCAGACCGTCAGCACGCCCGCCCCGGCGAAGGACACCGTCGTGGTGAGGGTGGCCCGCCGCAGCCGGGGGTGCCGGGTGATCGCCGACAGCCCCGCCGTCAGATCGCGCCACAGCGGCTCGCGCTCCGC
Organism: Streptosporangium sandarakinum; assembly: GCF_050942225.1. NCBI lineage: Bacteria > Bacillati > Actinomycetota > Actinomycetes > Streptosporangiales > Streptosporangiaceae > Streptosporangium > Streptosporangium sandarakinum. The sequence continues at coordinate 5,286,092 of NZ_CP192034.1, read as the reverse complement.
GCTCCGCTCCGGCCGCTCCCGCGCGTCCCCGGCCTCGGAGGCCCCCTTCGCATCCTTCCGCGCGGAGGGGCGGGCCGGGAGAGTCCAGGCCGCCGGTACGGCCAGCAGCACCAGCCCGATCGACACCGCGACCGCCGCCGGTGCCCCGGCGGCCGTGGCCAGCGCCCCGGCCAGCGCGGGCCCGCCCAGGCTCGCCACGTTGTACGTCAGGCCGTCCAGCGCGCTGCCCCGCCGCAGATCCGCCTCCCCGGCGACCAGCGGCAGCTGGGCCGTCCAGCCGCCGGTCAGCGCGGGCCCCAGCACCCCGGCGAGCACCGCGACGCCGACCAGCGCCGGTGTCGGGACGTGTCCCAGGGCCAGCAGGATGACCAGGAGCCCGGCGGCGTAGGCCGCCAGCGCCCCCGCCAGCATGCGGCCCGGCCGCGGGGAGCGGTCCAGCAGGGCGCCGAAGACCGGGCCGCCCACCGCCGAGGAGATCGTCAGCCCGGCGAGCAGCGACGACGCGACGGTCACCGAGCCGGTCGCGGAGAGCCCCAGGAGCAGCAGCGCGGGCCCCGACGTGTCGTCGCCGGTCCGGGCCGCGACCGTGCCCGCCAGGTAACCCGCGAGTCTGTAACGGCTTTTCATCTATAAGACGTTACATTAGGAGTGTGCTCAGATCCACGAGGAACACGGCCGACCGGGCCGCAGAGCTGGTCGCGGTGCTGCAGGGCGCCCCGACCGTCGAGAGCGTGAGCGAGGTGCTCCGCGCGTACGGCGAGCGGGGACCGGGCGGCGACACCGATCTCGCCCTCGGCCTCACCGACGGCGACGTCGCCGCCATGCGGGGGGCGGCGGCCCGGTTGCGCGAGGTCTTCGCCGCCGGCGACCTCGACGAGGCCGCCGGGATGCTCAACCGGATCCTCGCCGAATCCGCCCGGCCGCCCCGGCTGACCACCCACCACGGCACCGCCGACTGGCACCTGCACGCCGACGGCGAGGACGACGCCCCCTGGGCCGAGTGGTTCCTGGTCTCCTCCGCCCTGGCGCTGGCCATGCTGCTCGCCGAGCACCGGCGGGTCCCCGGGGGCATCTGCGCCGCGCCCGGCTGTGACCGCCCCTTCGCCGACTCCTCCCCGGGCAGCCCCCGGCGCTTCTGCTCCCCCCGCTGCGCCACCCGGGCCCGCGTGGCCGGGCACCGCACCCGCCGCGCCGTACGGCCGGCCGGTCCCGGCGAGCGGCGCGAGACGGAGGCCCACCCGCCGGGGGAGCCGCCGGAGCCGGTGGACGTCCGCGGGCCGCGGCCCTGAAAAGCAGAAGATCCCCGGAAAACAGAAGATCCCGGGCCGTCGGCCCGGGATCTCTTGAGTGGACGATACTGGGATTGAACCAGTGACCTCTTCCGTGTCAGGGAAGCGCTCTCCCGCTGAGCTAATCGTCCGCGTCGAAGCCAGAGGTGGAGACGGGATTTGAACCCGTGTACACGGCTTTGCAGGCCGTTGCCTCGCCTCTCGGCCACTCCACCGAGTGAGGGCGCGCGGCCCCCTTCCGAGCGGAAGACGGGATTCGAACCCGCGACCCTCACCTTGGCAAGGTGATGCTCTACCACTGAGCCACTTCCGCGTGCGATTCCGGGGCGACGCCCGGTCTCACGGGTAGAACTCTAGCGAATGGCGGCCGACTCCCCAAACCGGAACGCGCCGGGGCCCGGGAAGAGGGCCTTCCGGCCCCCTGAATGAGGCACTCCGGCGAGTGGTGAAAGGCGGTGAACCGGGCGACGATGGCGGGGCGGCCACACCGCCTGTAAGGGTCTAACATCACATACACCAGTTACAATCCACCGCGAGAGAGTGACACCATGCGCGACAACGAGGTCGTGAACGTCGGGACGGAGCCGCTGAGCTTCGACGACGTCGTCAAAGTGGCCCGGCACGGGGCGACGGTGCGCCTGACCGACGACGCCGTGGCGGCCGTGGCCGCGGCCCGTACCCGGGTGGACGAGCTGGCCGAGAGCCCCGTCCCGGCCTACGGCGTCTCCACCGGCTTCGGCGCCCTCGCCACCCGGCACATCGAGCCCTCGCTGCGCGCCCGGCTCCAGCGCTCCCTGATCCGCTCGCACGCCGCCGGGTCGGGCCCCGAGGTGGAGACCGAGGTCACCCGGGCGCTGATGCTGCTGCGCCTGCGCACCCTGGCCACCGGTCACACCGGCGTGCGCCCGAAGACCGCCAAGACGCTCCAGGGCCTGCTCAACGCCGGCATCACCCCCGTGGTCCACGAGTACGGCAGCCTCGGCTGCTCCGGCGACCTGGCCCCGCTCTCCCACGTGGCGCTCACGATCATGGGCGAGGGCGTCGTCCGCGACGCCTCCGGGCAGTTGACGGACGCCGCCGAGGCGCTGAAGCAGGCGGGCATCGAGCCGGTGGAGCTGGCCGCCAAGGAGGGCCTCGCCCTGGTCAACGGCACCGACGGCATGCTCGGCATGCTGATCCTGGCCATGGACGACCTCACCCGGCTGTTCCGCGTCGCCGACATCGGCGCCGCCATGAGCATCGAGGCGCTGCTCGGCACCGACCGCGTTTTCGCCGCCGACCTGCAGGCCCTGCGCCCGCACCCCGGCCAGGCGGCCAGCGCCGCCAACCTCCGCGCGCTGCTGGCCGACTCGCAGATCATGGACTCCCACCGGGACGGCACCTGCACCCGCGTCCAGGACGCCTACTCCCTGCGCTGCGCCCCGCAGGTCGCCGGGGCCGCGCGCGACACCCTGGCGCACGCCGCGTCGGTCGCCGCCCGGGAGCTGGCCTCGGCGATCGACAACCCGGCGGTCCTGGCCGACGGCCGGGTGGAGTCCAACGGCAACTTCCACGGCGCCCCCGTCGGCTACGTGCTGGACTTCCTGGCCATCGCCGCCGCGGACATGGCGAGCATCTCCGAGCGCCGCACCGACCGCATGCTGGACGTCGCCCGCAGCCACGGCCTGCCGGCCTTCCTGGCCGACGACCCCGGCGTGGACTCCGGCCACATGATCGCCCAGTACACCCAGGCGGCGATCGTCTCCGAGCTCAAGCGCCTGGCCGTGCCCGCGAGCGTGGACTCCATCCCCAGCTCCGCGATGCAGGAGGACCACGTCTCCATGGGCTGGTCGGCCGCCCGCAAGCTGCGCCGGTCGGTGGACGGCCTCACCCGGGTGCTGGCGGTGGAGATCCTCACCGCCGCCCGCGCGCTGGACCTGCGGGCGCCCCTGCGGCCCGCCCCCGCCACGGCCGCCGTGGTGGCCTGCCTGCGCCAGGCGGTCTCCGGCCCCGGGCCCGACCGCTTCCTCGCGCCGGAGATCGAGTCGACGGTCCGGCTCGTGGCCGACAACTCGGTCGTCGCGGCGGCCGAGGCGGTCATCGGCCCCCTGTCCTGAGCTCCGCCGCCCCGGAGCCGCCCGGCGGCCGGGCGTCCCGGGCCGCCGCCTCCGCGCGCGGCCGGAGGCGTCCGCCCGGACCGCCGTACCCCGTGTGGTCCCGCGGGCCGGTCACCGCCCCGCGGGCAGGGCGGCGATCACCTCCACCTCGATCAGCAGCCCCGGCTGGAACAGCCGCGACACCTCCACGGTGGTGCTGGCCGGGGGCTCGCCGGTGATGTACCGGCCACGGACGGCCGCGTACTCCAGCAGCCGCGACATGTCGGTCAGGTGGGTCCGGATGTGGGTGACGTCGTCGAACGTGCAGCCCTGGTCGGCGAGGATCCGCGCCAGCAGCTCCATCACGTGCTCCGACTGGCGGGTCATGTCGTCCTCGCCGACCACCCGTCCCTCCCCGTCCAGCGCCACCTGCCCGGAGACGAACAGCAGCCCCGCCGCCTTCGTCGCGTGCGAGTAGCGGCCGTTGGTGGCCGGGACCGACGCCGGGTTCACCTTGGCCACGCCCCGGCTCCGCGCCGGCTCCCCGGCGGTCCCGGCCCGCTCCTCCGTACGGCCGGCGGCGTCCGCGCCGCCCGCCGTACGGTTCTCCGCGTGACCGGCGGCATCCGCCCGGCCCGCCGCGCCGTCCTCCGTACGGCCGGCCGCCCGCAGGTGGCCGAAGACCGCCGTCAGGTCCGCGCCGCCCAGCCCGGCCGCGGCCGCCTCCAGCAGCCTGTCCCGGGCCGCCGCCGCGATCGTCCCCGCCCCGGGGAGGCCAGCGTCAGGTCCTTGGCGGCCAGCCCGAGGGCGTAGCGCGTCCCGGGCGGGCCGTTCTCGACCGCCGGCCGCACCCGCTCGACGAGTCCGCCCAGCGGGGTGCCGCCCAGCACGTCCAGCAACGCGCCGGCGTCCACGCCGCCGGCCTCCGCGCGGGCCAGGGTCTCGGCCAGCAGCACCTGGGCCGGGACCAGGGCGCTCATCACCGCCACCTTGAGCGCGGCCCCGGCGCCCGGCCCGCCCGCCTCCCGGACCCGGCCGAACACCTCCAGCACCTCGCGGCAGCGCGCCAGGTCCTCCGGCGCGCCACCGGCCAGCACGGTCAGCGTGCCGTCCCGCGCGGGCTCCACGCTGCCCAGCACCGGCGCGTCCACCAGGCCCACCTTCGCGGGGAGCAGTTCGCGGAGCCCGGCCACCGCCTCCGGCCCGATCGTGGACATCTCCACCACCAGCGTCCCCGGGCGCAGGCCGGGGAGCGCCTCGGTGAGCACCCGCCGGACCGCCTCGGGATCGCTGAGCATGGTGATCACCAGTTCCGCCTCCGCCGCCGCCGCGGCGGGGGAGCCGGCGACGGTCGCGCCCTCCGGCGCGCGAGGGGTGCGGTTCCACACGGTGACCCTGTATCCGGCCGCGACGAGGCGGCCGGCCATCGGGGCGCCCATACGCCCCAGACCGAGGAAAGCAATCATGCGGGCCACCGTACGGAGACCCATGCCATTCCACCAGCGACTACATTTCATGTCATCCATGCGTAGGAGGAATGTGTACGACACCGATGCGCTGCGCCTGCTGGACGCCGTGGCGGCCACCGGCTCGTTCACCGCGGCCGCGGCCCGGCTCAACTACACCCAGTCGGCGGTCTCCCGGCGGATCGCCGCCCTGGAGGCGCGGGCGGGCGGCCCGCTGTTCGACCGCCTGGCCCGGGGGGTACGGCTGACCCCGGCCGGGCAGGCGCTGCACCACCACGCCCGGGTGGTGCTGAACCGGCTGGCCCGCGCCGAGGAGGAGCTGGCCGGCATCCACGGCGGGCACCGGGGCACGCTGCGCGTCGGCGCGTTCGCCACCGCCAACGTCGCGCTGGTCCCCGGCGCGCTGCGCGCCTTCGCCGACCGCTTCCCCGACGTGGCCCTCACCCCCGTCGAGGGCCCCAGCGGCGGCCTGCTGCGCCGGATGCGCGAGGGCGAGCTGGACGTCGCGGTGGTCAGCGACTACCCGGCCGGCCTGCCGTACGACGAGGACGTGGAGCTCGCCGAGCTGATGGAGGAGGAGCTGCTGGTCGCGCTGCCCCGCGGGCACCGGCTGGCCGAGGGAGCCGGGGGAGCCGGGGGAGAGGTCGTCGACCTGCGCGAGCTGCGCGAGGAGACCTGGATCGAGGCCCCGTCGCCCGGCGGGACGACCATGCTCGCCCAGGCGTGCGCCCGCGCCGGGTTCGCCCCCCGCGCCACGGTCAGGATCGCCGAGTGGACCGGCAAGTTCGGGTACGTCGCGGCGGGGCTCGGCATCACCCTGGTGCCCGCCCTGGCCGCGCCCGCCGTACCGGCGGGCCTGGTGCTGCGCTCCCTCGGCGGGTCGGCCCCGCGCCGGACGGTCTCCACCGCCCTGCCCCGCACGCCCCTGCCCGCGGCCCGCGCACTGGTGCGCCTGCTCGCCGAGGCGGCGGGACAATAGCCGTATGCACGACTCGTTCGCCCACGCCGGAGGGTTCCTGGCCACCCGGCTCCGCGACGTCACCACCGACGTGTCCGCGCTCGACGGCGAGGGCTGGTGGGCCGTCGTGCTCGACTACGAGGGCAAGGTCACCTGCGCGCGGTTCGACGACGTCCGCCGCGCGCCGCTGCCCGCGCCCCGCCGCCCCTGGCGCGGCCCAGACCCCTCGGCCTGGCGCAGCTCCCTCGACCAGGCCGCCTACGAGGAGGGGGTGCGCCGCATCCGCGCCCGCATCGAGCGCGGCGACGTCTACCAGGCCAACCTGTGCCGGGTGCTGACCGCGCCGCTGCCCGGGGACGCGGACCCGCTGGCGCTGGCCGTACGGCTGGCCGAGGGCAACCCCGCCCCGTACGCCGCCACGGTGTGCCTGCCCGGCCGCGACGTGGTGTCGGCCTCCCCGGAGCTCTACCTGTCGCGGGACGGCGACGTGGTCGAGTCCAGGCCGATCAAGGGGACCGGGGCCACCGCGGACGACCTGCTGGAGAAGGACCGCGCCGAGAACGTGATGATCGTCGACCTGGTCCGCAACGACCTGGGCCGGGTCGCCGAGGTCGGCTCGGTCACCGTGCCGGCCCTGTGCGAGGTCGAGGAGCACCCCGGCCTGGTGCACCTGGTCTCCACGGTCCGGGCCCGGCTCGCCCCCGGGTACGGCTGGCCGGAGCTGCTGGCGGCGACGTTTCCGCCCGGTTCGGTGACCGGCGCGCCGAAATCCACCGCGCTCGGTGTCATCGATGAACTCGAACCCGAGCCGCGCGGGCCATACTGTGGTGCCGTGGGCTGGGTCGACGCCGACCGGGACCGGGCGTCGCTGGCCGTGGGCATCCGCACTTTCTGGATCTCCTCCGGTGAGATCCGCTTCGGCACCGGCGCGGGTATCACCTGGGGCAGCGATCCACGACGCGAATGGCACGAGACCGAGCTGAAGGCCGCGCGGCTGGTCGCGCTCGCCTCCACATCCGGTTCGGCAGGTTCAGGAGGAAACTGATGAACACCCCCATATGGCTCAACGGGAAACTCGTTCCGGCGGACGGCGCCACGGTGTCGGTCTTCGACCACGGCCTGATGGTCGGCGACGGCGTGTTCGAGACGATCAAATGCGTGAACGGCGTCTCCTTCGCGCTCACCCGCCACCTCGACCGGCTCCGGCTCTCCGCGCGGCGCATGGACCTGCCCGAGCCCGACACCGACGCGATCGCCGAGGGCGTGCGGGCGTGCCTCGCCGAGGCCCCGGCCTGGCCGCTCGGCCGGATCCGCGTCACCTATACCAGCGGCCCCGGGCCGCTCGGCTCCGACCGCGGCGACCAGGGCTGCACCACCGTGGTGATCGTCGGTGAGCAGAAGCCCTTCCCGGCCACCGCCGACGTCACCGTCGTGCCCTGGCCGCGCAACGAGCGCGGCGCGCTCGCCGGGGTGAAGAGCACCTCCTACGGCGACAACGCCAAGGCCCTCTCCTACGCCAAGGCGCGGGGCGGCGGCGAGGCGATCTTCGCCAACCTCGCCGGGAACCTCTGCGAGGGCACCGGGAGTAACGTCTTCATCGTGCGCGACGGGCGGCTGATCACCCCCACCCTGGCCTCCGGCTGCCTGGCCGGGGTCACCCGGGCGCTCACCCTGGAGTGGTGCGGCGGCACCGAGGAGGACGTCCCGCTGTCGGCCCTCTACGAGGCCGAGGAGGCGTTCCTGACCTCCACCACCCGCGACATCCAGCCCATCCGCGCGGTCGACCAGACCGTGCTCCCGGTCGCGCCGGGCCCGATCACCGCCAAGGCGATGCGGGTCTTCGCCGAGCGGGGCGCCGCCGACCTCGACCCGTGATCCGCCGCCGGGCCGCTTCCGCCGCCGGGCCGCTCCCGGCGGCCCGGCCGTGACGCGCCCGCGGGCCGGAGGCTCCGCCCCAAAGACGCCGTCCCGGAGACGCCGCCGGTCGTACGGCGGCGCCCCGGGACCGGTCGCGGTCACTCCGCGTATGACACCTGGGTCTGGGCGTTCAGCTCCGCCAGCCTGACCTTCCTTGCCGGGTCGGTCAGCGGGTCGTCGACGCGGAGCACGTCCAGGCCCCGGGTCATGTCGCTGGAGTAGATGTGGCCGTTGTAGTAATAGGCCGACCACGAGCCGCCCTCCCGGCCGTCGCCGAGGGGGCCGCGCTCGAAGAAACCGATCTCCCTCGGCCGCGCCGCGTCGGTGAAGTCCCAGATCGACACCCCGCCCTGGTACCACGACTGGACCATGACGTCCCGGCCGGGGACCGGCAGCAGCGATCCGTTGTGTACGACGCAGTTCTCCCCGGGCCGCTGCTCGCGGGGGATCTTGAAGTAGGAGCGGAGCCGGAGGCTCCGGCCGCCGACGACGTCGTACACGGCGGCGGCGCCGCGGGTCGCCGGGGTGCCGGCGTCGCAGGTGGCGACGGCGCCGCCGCCCAGCTCGTCGCCGAAGACCACCTTGCCGGCGGCGTTGTCGAAGGTGGCCGAGTGCCACAGCGCGAAGTTCTTCTCGTCGCGCACCCGCTGGAGCACCTTCGGGCGGACGCGGTCGGAGATGTCCAGCAGGAACCCGTCGCCGAAGCAGGCCGCCGCCGCCAGGTCCTTCTCCGGGTAGACCGTGATGTCGTGGCAGCCCGCGGGGTGATCCACGTCTTCGACGCCGGAGATCCGGGGCCGCGCGACCACCTTGGCCGCCGCCGGCCTCCCGACCGGCACCTCCACCACCGAGAACCTGTCGTGCGGCGCCGGGCAGGTCCGGGAGTCCGGCTCGGGGCCGGGGGAGGAGACGTAGAGGTACACGGTCCCCGGGTCGTCCCCGGGCACGAGGGTGTGGGTGTGGGAGCCGCACTCGGTGCGGACCGCCGAGACGAAGACGGGACGGGCCTTGTCGGTGATGTCGAAGATCCGGATGCCCTCCCACCCCTCGCCGACCCGGGTCGCGCCCGGGTCGGTGTCGCACCGCGGTCCGCGGCGGGGGGAGTCGATCGACAGGAACAGCAGGTTCCCGTGCACCGACACGTCGTTCTGCGCGCCGGGGCACAGCACCCGGCTGACCACCGCGGGCCTTTCCGGGTTCGCGATGTCGTAGACGGTGAAGCCTTCGTAGTTGCCGGCGAACGCGTAGTCACCCTGGAAGGCCAGGTCGGTGCCCCAGGAATCGGGGCCGTCGAACGGCGCCGCGGGCGGGACGTTGGCCACGTGGGCGACGTTGGGACTGTGCGCCACGTCCCCGGCCGCCGGGCCGCCCGAAGTCCGCGCCGGCGAGGCGGCCGGCGACCTCCCGGGACCCGCTGACTCCGCGTGCTCCGCGGGTTCGGGGCCGGCGGCGCATCCCGCCGCGAGCAGGAGGGCTGTCAGTCCCAGCACCACGGTCGATCGCACGGGATCTCCATCAGATCGGCGGCCTTTGCCCCATTATGGGAGCCGGATGCCGTGCGTGGAGATCCGAACGGAAGCCGCGCGTCACATGCCGTACGCGGGGCTCGACGCGCCCGCCGTCGTCGCGGCGGGCGTCGGATGGCGTCGGGTGAAGAGGTTCAGGAGCTCCAGAGCATGTTGCTGAGCTCGGCGTCGAGATCCATGAAGTCGGCCTCCCGGCCGGCCGGCACGAGTTCGTAGGTGCGGTGCAGGAACTCCGTCAGCGGAGCCAGCGGCACCTCGAACAGGGCCTGCCCGAACGGGGACGTGAGGCTGATGTGCAGGGTGCGCTCGCCGTCTGCGCGCGCGGGCCACACCTGGACGTCGCCGTCGCCGACGCGCCGCACGATGCCCACGGTCAGCAACTCGCGGGCGAAGATCCACTCGACCGGTTCGTCGTTTCCCACATGGAATGCCATTCTGATCGCGTACGGGTCATCGGCCGTGTAGCTGAGACCGGCGAGCAGGGGGACGGTGGTACGGTCGGGGACCACAAGCCGAAGGCCAAGCTCGGCGGAGACGGTGGAGCTGTTCATCGTCAGCCAAACCTTTTTCGTCGTAGGTCCCCTCTGCGGGGCTTTCACTGCTCTGGCGGACTGTGTCCCGAGCTATGACACGGAACAAAGAAACCTGTAGGAAAGATTCCGCCTCCAGGCCCTTCTGTAACACACATCACAGCGCGACATTTGGGCCTCTACCTGGCTAAACATCTCCAACAGGGCCATATTTACAAGGGTTTTGCGTATCGTTTTGGTCACCGTCGACTCCCCGGCGGGGCGTCTCGGGCATAGGGGGTCAGCCTGGGCTGGTTCAGTGCTTCTTCGGACTAGGACGATGCTATGACACCGTAGCCCCCCGGTGGACGCATCCTCCGATCTTTGGGCGGTCATCGTGTCGCCTTCGCGGTCGCCCGGCGCCCCCGGGGCTCGCTTCGCGAGAACGCCGGGAGTGCTGTATGGTTTTCCACGTCGGCACCGCAAGGCGCCGGACAGGGCGGGCGATTAGCTCAGCGGGAGAGCGCTTCGTTCACACCGAAGAGGTCACTGGTTCGATCCCAGTATCGCCCACCGGCTCAGAGGCCGCTTCCCAGACGGGAAGCGGCCTCTTTGATTTTCTGTGTGACCGGCTGGGTGACCACGTCCCGCCGTCACCCCTCGGGAAGATGCGATCCATCGCCTCGGCGCCCTTCGGCGGCACCGGCCGGAGGCGCGGGCGTCCTGGCCCCCGCCGGGGGACGCGGACGGCCTCCGGCCGGTGCCGAGGGCGTCGCCGTACCGGCCCGGTGTCAGGGCCGGCGACGGTTCGCTGACGCGCGAGCGGATCCGCCCGGTGTCGCAATCGCGACATGGCGGACAAACGGCACGTGCGACACCTGGCGCACCAGGCATCCCATCACCCACTCTCGTGCTCACTAGTTGTTGCTACGAGAGGTTTCACCCCCATGCACTGGTCCGCCCATGTGACGGTGGCAGGAGTCACCACCGCCGCCCTGCTGAGCCCCCCGTTACCCGCGGCCGCGGCCGAGCCCGCCGGCGGAAGCGTCCACCGGGTCACGCTGATCACCGGGGACGTGGTGACCGTCAGGCAGGCCGAACAGGGCAGGCACACGGTCGAGGTGAAGCCGGGGCCGGGCCGTGAGCGGATGGCGTTCCACACCACCGAGGAGAACGGCGAGCTGCGGGTCCTGCCCAAGGACATCATCCCCTTCCTGGCGGCCAAGCGGCTGGACCCGAGCCTGTTCTCGGTCACCCGGCTGATCGCCCAGGGGTACGACGACGCGAAGACGGACAAGCTGCCGCTGCTGTTCCTCTACGACGGCTCCGCGCCGAAGAGCGCGACCGCGCCCGAACTGGAGAGCGTGAACGGCCGGGTCGTCACCGCCGACAAGCGCACGATCGGTCAGCTGTGGAAGAAGTCGCTCGACGAGCAGCGGGCCACGCTGTCGCAGGGCGTGACGCAGATCTGGCTGGACGCCAAGGTCAAGGCCACGCTCGACCACAGCGTGCCGCAGGTGGGCGCGCCGGAGGCGTGGCAGGCCGGGTTCGACGGCAAGGGTGTCAAGGTCGCCGTGCTGGACAGCGGCGTCGACGCCACCCATCCCGACCTGGCCGGCCGCGTCAAGAAGACCAAGGTGTTCACCGACGAGCCGAGCGTCCAGGACGGCAACGGGCACGGCACCCACGTGGCCGCCACCATCGCGGGCGGCGACGGCAGGAAGGGCGTCGCCCCCGGCGCCGAGCTGATGGTCGGCAAGGTGCTCGGCGACGACGGCTCGGGCACCCTGTCCAGCGCCATCGAGGGCATGGAGTGGGCCGTCGCCGAAGGCGCATCGGTGATCAACATGAGCTTCGGCGGCGGCGCCACGGACGGCACCGACCCGCTCAGCGTCGCCGTCGACACCCTCACCGAGCGCACCGGCGCCCTGTTCGTGGTCGCGGCGGGCAACGACGGCTCGGCCTACTCCATCGGCACTCCCGGCGCGGCGACCTCGGCGCTGACCGTCGGCGCGGTCGACGGCAAGGACGTGCTCGCGGAGTTCTCCAGCCGGGGCCCGCGCCTGGACGACGCGCCCAAGCCCGACCTCACCGCCCCCGGCGTGGCCATCGTCGCGGCCCGCGCGACGGGCACCAGCATGGGCGAGCCGGTGGACGAGCGATACACCGCCGCGTCCGGCACCTCGATGGCCACGCCGCACGTGGCCGGGGCCGCCGCGATCGTCAAGCAGCGTCACCCCGACTGGACGGCCAGGCAGATCAAGGACGCGCTGGTCGGCTCCGCCAAGCCCATCGCCGGCCAGCAGATCGACGACGCCGGCGCCGGCCGCCTGGACGTGGCCCGCGCGGTGCGCCAGGGCGTGACCGCGACCGGCGTGGTCGACCTCGGCAAACACCAGCAGGACGAGGGCGCGGCCACGGCCGAGGGCACCATCACCTACGCCAACGGCACGGCCGCCCCGGTCACGCTGGAGCTGGCCGCCACCCTCGACAAGGCCGAGCTCAGCGCCAGGACCGTGACGGTCCCGGCGGGCGGCACCGCCGACGTCAAGGTCACGGTGGACCTGGCCGGGCTCTCCTTCGGCCGGTACGGCGGGCTGGTCACCGCCACGGCGGGCGCGGAGCAGGTGCACACCACGCTGGCGCTGACCTGGAAGGGACCGCAGCACAAGGTCCGCTTCACCGCCATCGACGCCGCGGGCAAGCCGACCGGCGCCGACACGCTGTCGATGTTCGGCGCGTCGCAGCAGGACGACCTGTTCACCTGGCTGCCCCAGGAAGGGCTGACCGTGGAGGTGTCCGAGGGCACCTACATGACGCAGTCGCTCAACCTGGGCGGCGGCTGGGGCCGGATGCACCCGCGTGACGGCATGGTCGTCATCCCCGAGCTCAAGGTCGACCGCGACCTGGACGTGGTGCTCGACTTCCGCAAGACCACCCCGGTGACCATCAGGACCAGGGAACCCGCCGAGCAGGTGGGCATCTACACCTATTTCACCTATCGCGCGTTCGGCTCGCGCAAGATCTCCCAGGGCGTCATGAACTTCGACGTCATCGAGGGGCTCAACGTCTCACCGACCCAGCCGGTGCGTGACGGCTCGTTCGAGTTCGCGTCGCGCTGGCAGCTCGTCGCGCCGAAGCTCACCGCCCGCGTGCCCGGCTCGGGGGAGCCGTACCCGATGGGGTTCCTGGGCGGGTCGCCGGGCGTGGAGGGGCGGCACATGTGGCGGCTCGCCGACGGGGCGGCCGGGTCCAAGGGCAAGGCCGCGGTCATCCGCAGCGAGGACGTCGACTGGGGCGACCCGTCCGCGGCCGCGATCAAGGCGGGAGCAGTCGCCGTGATCCTGGTGATGGCCCCCGACGACCCGTTCGGGCGTGACTGGAAGCCGGTCGGCGCCGACCTGCCGATCCCGGCGCTGGTGGTCGCCAACGACGACGGTCAGCGGATGCTGGCGCGGACGAAGAAGGGCAACGCCAAGCTGGAGGTCACGGGGCTGATGAACTCGCCCTACCTCTACGACGTCATGCAGGTCTCCGACGGCCGCGTGCCGGACAAGATCGTGCATGAGGTGAACGACAGCAACACCGCGCGTGTTGACACGACATATGCCGACAACGGAGGCTTCGGCTGGGCCAAGGAGCAGCGCTTCGGCTGGCGTCCCTGGCAGTCGTACTCGCTGGGCCAGCAGATGGAGACCCAGCGGATCGTGAAGACCCCGCTGCAGCGCACCGAATACGTCAGCGCCAACGGCTCCTTCTGGCAGCACCTCGTCAACCACCAGTACGTCTGGAGCGACATGGGCCGGCTGCTCGACGGCATGACCGAGCAGCCGCGCACCTACCGGCCCGGCGCGAGGATCAGCGAGAGCTGGCACGCCCCGGTCGTCCGCCCGGCGATCCCCGCCTGGCTCAAGCCCTCCACCCGGGAGGGCGACACGATGGAGATCCGGATCCCCGAGTTCGTGGACTCCTCCGGGCACGTCTCCCGCGCGGGCGTCGACAACGACACCGCCTCGGCCCGGCTCTTCCGCGACGGCACGCTGGTGGCCGAGCGCGACGCCGCCTGGGGCGCGTTCCCCGCGGCGCCGCAGGAGGCCGCCTACCGGCTGGAACTGTCCACCAAGCGCACCTCGGACGAGTGGACCACGGCGACCGCGACCGAGACGGCCTGGACGTTCCGCTCCAAGCCGGGCGACCGCGTACTGCCGCTGCTGCAGGTCGACTATGACGTGCGCCCGGAGCGCCCCGGTCTGGTGGGCTTCGCCGTACGGCATCAGGAGGGCGTGAGCGGGGCGCGCGCGAAGGACCTGAAGCTGGAGCTGTCGTACGACGACGGCGCGACGTGGCGCGAGCAGCCGGTGATCGCACTCGGCGGCGGACGCTACAACGCGATCGTCCTGCGCCCGCACCCGTCGCTGCGGGTCACCGCCACCGACTCGGCCGGCAACACGGTCAAGCAGACGGTGATCAGGGCCTACTGATCGGTCAGAGCCAGTTCTCGCGGGCGGCGTGCCAGGCCAGTTGCATCCGGGTCTGCGCACCCGCCCGCTCCATCAGGTAGGCGATCCTGCGCTGCACCGTACGGTGCGAGATCTTGAGCTGGGTGGCGATCGACTTGTCCGGAACGCCCGCGACCAGGAGCGACAGCAGGTAGAGATGGTCGGCGTCGAGCGGGCTGCCCGGGTTGGTGAGGCTGACCGGGGTGGCCCGCTCCCACAGGCTCTCGAACAGCGCCTTGAGGGCGTCGAGCAGGCTGCTGGGCCTGATCAGCGCGGCGGTGAGCTGGGTCAGGCCGTCGGTGTGCTGGATGAGCGGGAGCACCCCGAGCTCGCCGTCCGCGATGATCATCCGTACCGGCAGGACGGGCAACGCGCGCGCCTGCTCCCCCAGCGTGATGCCTTCGGCGAGGTTGACCAGCATGCCGGGTTCCTCCAGCAACGCCCCTTCGTAGATGACGCGGTAGCCGACGCCGCGCCGCAGCGCCGCGAGCTCCTCGCTGTTCTCCTGCGAGGTCATCGCCACGTGCCCGGCCCGGCAGAGGCTGAGCACCTCGTGCCGGGCGCCGTCCTGCAGCAGCCGGAGCTGCTCGCGCAGCGCCGTGCGGCTGGTGATCACCTCGATGAGCTGCGCCGCCTCGCGGCGCCGCGCGTGTGCGAGGTACTCTCCCGTGAGCTGCTCCATGGCCTGCCGCGCCCGGTCGACCTCGGCCTGCCGCCGGTGCAGCCGGGCCGCGAGCGCGACGTCGGGAGCGACCGCCGTGAACCGGCCGGGATCTCCCGGCACGGTTCGCGCCAGCCCCTTGGCCAGCAGCGAGCCGAGCGCCCGCCGCGCGACCTCGGCCGCCACGCCCAGTTCCTCGGCCAGGGCGTCGGGCTCGACCTCGGTGGTCCTGACCAGCAGCCGGTAGGCGGCTTCCTCCTCCGCGCCCAGCCCCGCCGCGCTCAGCATGCGCCGCACACGACCCGATCCAGATTCACCCGGCCATTGTAGGGAGGAGCCGCCAGGTGATGATCGGGCCGGTGACGGCGGCGGCCCTGCCCGGACGTTTCGACCTTCACCCGGACGTTTCGACCTTCGTCCGGTCGTCCAGCGGCTTTCATCCGGACGTCCGGCGGCGCGGACACGCGCCTCGCGGACCCGCCCGGACGTTTCACTCCCTTACCCGCGGGTACGGCGCGCTGACCTGGTCTTATCGGTTCGGGGCCTGGTCTTATCGGTTCGGGGAGGAATTCGCCACATGGATGCCAGCAAGCCCGCCAAGGCGGTCAAGGATGCCGTGAAGAACGCCGCCGAGAAGGTGGCCGACGCTCTGACGCCGGATGTCCCCGGCTCACCGGGCAGCGCCCCGCCGACCATCGAGGAGCCGACGACGCCGCGCGACCCGTTGCCGCCGAAGAGGGAGCAGGGCGCTCCCGCGACCGTCACGCCGACCGGAGCGGAGACCGGCGCGCCCACCACGTCGAAGGGTCAGCAGGGCGCCTACCTCACCACCGCGCAGGGGGCGAGGCTGCGCGACACCGACCACTCGCTGAAGGCCGGCGAGCGCGGCCCGACCCTGCTGCAGGACCACCACCTGCGCGAGAAGATCACCCACTTCGACCACGAGCGCATCCCCGAGCGCGTCGTCCACGCCCGGGGCGCCGGCGCCCACGGCGTGTTCGAGGCCTACGGCACCGCCGAGGCGGTGACCAGGGCCGGCTTCCTCAAGAAGGGGCGGAAGACCGACGTCTTCGTACGGTTCTCCACCGTCCTCGGCTCGCGCGGATCGGCCGACACCGTCCGCGACACCCGCGGCTTCGCGACGAAGTTCTACACCGACGAGGGCACCTTCGACCTCGTCGCCAACAACATCCCGGTCTTCTTCATCCAGGACGGCATCAAGTTCCCCGACGTCATCCACGCCGGCAAGCCGCATCCGGACCGGGAGATCCCGCAGGCGCAGAGCGCGCACGACACGTTCTGGGACTTCGTCTCCCTGCACACCGAGGCGCAGCACCACACCATGTGGAACATGTCCGACCGCGGGATCCCGCGCTCCTTCCGGATGATGGAGGGCTTCGGCGTCCACACCTTCCGGCTGGTCAACGACGCCGGGGAGACGGTGCTGGTCAAGTTCCACTGGAAGCCCAAGCTCGGCGTGCACTCCCTGACCTGGGAGGAGGCGCAGATGCTCGGCGGCATGGATCCCGACTTCCATCGCCGCGACCTCTACGACGCGATCGAGGCGGGCGCGTACCCCGAGTGGGAGCTCGGCATCCAGGTGTTCCCCGACACCCCGGACGAGACCTTCGAGGGCATCGACCTGCTCGACCCGACCAAGATCGTGCCGGAGGAGCTCGCGCCGGTGCAGCCGATCGGGAGGATGACGCTCAACCGGACGCCCACGAACTTCTTCGCCGAGGTCGAGCAGGTCGCCTTCCACGTCGGCCACCTGCCGCCGGGCATCGACGTCACCAACGACCCGCTGCTGCAGGTGCGGCTGTTCTCCTACGTCGACACGCAGATCACCCGGCTGGGCGGCCCGAACTTCGCGCAGATCCCGGTCAACCGGCCGCGCTGCCCGGTCAACGACATGCTCCGGGACGGCTTCCACCAGCACGCCGTCCACGCCGGGGTCGCGCCGTACCGGCCGAACTCCCTCGACGGCGGCAACCCGTTCGTCGCGGGCGACGGTGAGCACGCGTTCGTCGACACACCGGTCCGGGTCGCCCAGGCGCGCAAGGTCCGCGCCAACCCCGTGTCCTTCGACGACCACTTCAGCCAGGTCCGCCTGTTCTGGCTGAGCATGTCGCCGGTGGAGAAGGAGCACATCATCCGCGCCTACACCTTCGAGCTGGGCAAGTGCTACGAGCAGGCGATCAAGGAGCGCCAGCTCCAGTGCCTGGCGAACATCGACCCGGTTCTCTGCCGGGAGGTCGCCACCGGGCTGGGCCTGCCCGAGCCGAAGCCGACGCTGCCGGTCACCGACCCGGCGCCCAGCCCCGCGCTCTCGCAGGTGGGCGGGGAGTGGCCGGCCGACGGCCGCATCGTCGGCGTCGTCGTCGACGACGACGCCGACCTCGACGGCGTGCGCGAGCTGCGCGCGGCCGTGTTCGCCGCCGGCATGGTGCCGCTGCTGATCGCCCCGCACGGCGGCATGGTGGGGGACATGCCCGTGCAACGGACCTTCGCCACCGCCCGGTCGATCGAGTTCGACGCGCTGCTGCTGGCCGCCGCGCCGGTGCCGGCGCCCGACGCCGTACCCGCGCGTGACGCCAAGGCGGGCGCGGGCGGCTCCGCCGCGGTGGACCCGCGCGTGACGCTCCTGATCGACGAGTGCTGGCGGCACGCCAAGGCGATCGGCGCCTGGGGCGCCGGCGTGGCCGTGCTGGAGCGCGCCGGGATCACCGGCGCGCCGGGCGTCGTCCGCGGCGACTCCGCCATGGAGGTCCTCAACGGCGTGCGCGGGCTGATGGCCGCCCACCGGGTCTGGGAGCGGTTCCCCGCCTCGGTCTCCTGACGTCCCGCATCCGGCGACGAGGGCGTGACGGCCCCCGGCCGTCCGCCGGACGTCACCGGGAACGCCCCGTCAGGGCCGCGGCCCGCCGCCAGACGCGTCCGGCGGCGGGCCGCGGCCCCGTGGAGCGGGTCAGCTCGTGCAGGACGCCTTGGCCGAGACGTACGCGCGGACGGCGTTCCCGTTGGTGGCCGTCACCGTGAGCCTGTCGCGGCTGAAGGCGTCGGAGTCGGTGTCCAGGCTGGTGGTGACCGACACCCCGGTGCCGGCGGTGACGCTGATCGTGCCGGTCAGCATCGTGGGCGCGTACGAGGGGCACATGACGAGGAACGACCTGGTGGCGCCGGGTTCGACCCAGACCGCGTTGGCCGCGGAGCCCGTCTGCGCGGAGGCCGGGGCCGCGACGGCCGTCCCGCCCGCCACGACGGCGGCCGCCAGCACGGCTCCGGTCACGATGTTCTTGATCATGGTGGTGTCCTTTCGCGTGAGGTCTCACTGGGGGTTTCCGGTCCCTTCCGGGACCGCCTCTCCGGGGAGGCGAGGTACGGTGCCCGGCCCTGACGGGCCGGGGAGATGCCGCTCCCGCCCCGATGAACCGGGGGAGGCGCGGCGCCCGGCCCGGGCGGGCCGGTGGTGGGCGGCCCGCCGGGATTCGCCGGGCCGGGCCGGGCCGGTCGGCGGGATCTCGCCGCGCCGGGCCGTCAGCGGCCGGTCGGGATCTCCTCCCTGGCGGCGGGCCGGTGCCCGGCCGGGACGCCGCCGGGCCGCGGCCGGAGCACCCGGGCCAGGACGCCCGGTGACAGCAGCAGCCGCGGCGGTTCCTGCAGGTTGGCGACGCTCAGGAAGGCGTTCCCGACCACCGGGTCCGCCTCGGCGGCCACGTGGAGGCGGGCGAGGTAGCCGTTCAGCAGCCGCAGGCGCGCGGTGCGGCGCCCCTCGACGGACGGGAACCGCAGGTCGCCGCCGGCCGACATGTCCCACGGCACGTCGATGATCCGCGCGGCGTGCCGGAAGAAGCGGCGGGCCAGGCCGTCGAGCCCGCCGTCCGCCAGGCATTCGCGCAGCGCCACGGCCTCGCAGGCCGCCACGGTCATGCCCTGCCCGTAGGTGGGGTTGAACTGGCACAGGGCGTCGCCGAACACCACGTAGCCCTCGGGGAAGCGGTCCAGCCGCTCATACCGGCGGCGGACGCTCACCGGGACGCGCATCGGCCGCGGCGCCCCGAGCGGTTCCAGCCGCCGCAG
This sequence comes from Streptosporangium sandarakinum, assembly GCF_050942225.1. Taxonomy (NCBI): domain Bacteria; kingdom Bacillati; phylum Actinomycetota; class Actinomycetes; order Streptosporangiales; family Streptosporangiaceae; genus Streptosporangium; species Streptosporangium sandarakinum. The sequence continues at coordinate 5,267,112 of NZ_CP192034.1, read as the reverse complement.
CAGGTCGTGCAGGTCGGGGACCGGGAGCCGGGCGGCGAACCGGTGGTATCCCTCCGGGTCGACGAGCGGGACGTCGTCACCCATGCCGTACAGGGTGACCAGCCAGCGGTCGCCCTCCGCGCTGAGCGCGACCCCGCCCCTGGGGACGGCCGCGCCGTGCCCCACGATGAGGGCGACGGCGTCGGAGTCGCCCGGCCGGCGGCGGTACTCGCGCGAGACGTACACCAGCCGGGAGTCGACGCGCTCCTCCGGCACCGGCCCGTACCCCAGCCGGCGCAGCCACTCGGCGCCCCGGTTGCCCCGGCCCGTGGCGTTCACCACGAGGTCCGCCGGCATGTCCTGCGGCCGGTGGCCGGGGCGCAGCAGCCGTACCCCGGTGACCGCGCCGCCGGCGCCGGTGATCGGCTCGACCACCTCGCAGCCGTCGAGGATCGTCACGTTCGCAAGGGCCTCGACCCGGGACCGCAGGGACCGCTCGAGCCGCGGCCGGCTCACCGACAGCCCGCGCAGCCGCGAGGGCGCGGGACGCAGCAGCCGGCCGTCGTTGTACCAGCGGACGTCGCCCTGGAGGTCGCAGGCGACGGCGCCCGCCGCGACCAGGTCCGCGGTCAGCCCGGGGAACAGCTCCTCCAGCACCTCGCAGCCCCGGGACAGCATCCCGTGCGCGTGATGGCCCTGGGGCACGCCCCGCCGCGGGACGCCCTCGCCGGGCAACGCGTCCCGGTCGACCACCGTGACCCGGCCGAACGTCTCGCTCAGCACCCGGGCCGCCAGCAGCCCGCCCATCCCCGCTCCGGCGACGACGGCGTGGCCGGAGCGTCCGGGGCGCCCGAAGAGCTCAGGGAAATCGGAGCGCTCAGAGCGCCCGCCGCGCGCGCCGTGTCCGGGAGGCTCCGCGCGTCCGGCGTGTCCGTTGTCCCCGGCGCGCTCGGACGGCCGGTGACCGGTGTCCTCCATGGTGTCCCACCCCTCGTCGTCCGGCCGCCTCGCGGGCGGCGCCGTGCTCATGACAACGAGGATGCGCACGGCCGCTGGGAGGCCACCGGGAGACGGCTTCCCCGGCGATCACCCAGCGGCCGCCCAGCGACCTCCCAGCGGTTTCCCAGCGCCGGCGGCTCCGATAGGAGGACCCCGGCCCGCGGTCACGCCTTCGAAGAGGATCCCGGTCGGCGACCGCGGCCCCGGAGAGGACCCGGCCCGGCCGTACGGACGTCCCCGGCCGCCCGCGCGGGACCGTACGGACGAAGCCGTACGGCCGGCCGCCGTCACGGGCGGCGGCGGCCGGTCAGGTCGGCGATCAGGGCGGTGAGCAGGGCGCTCGCCTCCTGCCGGGACAGCGCGCGGCCGCGGGCCGCGTGACGTTCGTACTCCTCCGGCGGCAGCGCCTCGCGGACCGCGGCGGCCTCACGCGGCCCGTCCAGCGGGTCCATCAGCTCCGGGGAGACACCGGCCCGGGCTCCGATGGCCTGCACCGCGCCCATCAGCAGGGCCGCCTGCTCGGCCCGCCCGGCCAGCGCCAGCGCGCGGGCCGTACTGTGCACGGTCACCAGCCAGAAGGAGATGTCCCCGTAGCGGTCCATCGCGGCCAGCACGTCCCCCGCGACGGTCAGGGCCCGGAGGCCGTCCCCGCGGTCGCAGGCGGTCTTCATGTCGCACCAGGCGGCTCCGTCCGCAGCCCAGTCGTGGCCGCTGGCGCGGGCGGCGGCGATGGCCTCCCGGAAGGCCGCGTCGGCGCCCGGCAGGTCCCCCAGGACCCGCAGCACCATGCCCTGGACCATGAGCGTCTCGGCCTCCAGCCAGACCTGGGCGGTGCCCCGGGCCATCTCGACGGCCGCGCGGGCCGACGACGCGGCGTCGAGCGGAACCCCGGTCAGCAGGCCCAGGTAGGCGGCGTAGGAGGCGGCGCCCGCCTCCGTCACCGGGTCACCGGCCTCGCGGGCCTCCTCCACGGCCATGCTCGCCGACAGGTGCCCCGCCCCCGGATACCCGGCCAGGTAGTTCAGCGCCGCCTCGGCGAACCGGGCCGGCGCCCGGAGGCCCGCGCCCGCCCGGGGGGCCCGGATGAACCCCTCCGTCAGCCAGGCCAGCCCCTCCGTGACATGGCCCCGGCGGAACCAGAACCAGAAGAGCGCGCTGCCCAGCCGCAGCACGTATTCGCCCTCGCCGTCCGCCAGCGCCGACGTGAACGCGGCCCGGAACTCCGGCTGGTCGCGGCTCAGCGCGTCGAGCAGCTCCGCCCCCTGCGGACCGCGGAGGTGGCGTTCGGCGTTCTCGGCCCTGGCCAGGACCCAGGCGCGGTGGCGCTTCTCGGCGTCGCCCAGCTCGGCGGGCGAGAGCGCGCCCATGGCGTACCGGCGCAGCGTCTCCAGCATCCGGTAACGGCGCGGCGCCGTTCCGGGCACGGCGGTGACCAGCGACTTGCGGACCAGCGCCGACAGCGGCCCCAGGACGGGGGCGACCTCCCCGACGGCGGCGGCCGCGTCGAGGTCGAAGCCGGAGGCGAACACGCCGAGCCGGTAGAACAACCGGCGTTCGCCCGGCTCCAGCAGCTGGTCGCTCCAGGCGACCGTGTCCAGCAGCGTCCGGTGGCGGTCCGGGCGGTCGGCCGAGCCTCCCACCAGCAGGGTGAAGCGGTCCTCCAGGGCGTCGGCGATCTGGCCGACGGACAGCATCCGGCACTGCGCGGCGGCGAGCTCGACGGCCAGCGGGATGCCGTCGAGTCCCTCGCACAGGGCGGCGATCCGCTCCCGGTCGCCCGGTTCGGGCGTCCAGCCGGGCTGGGCGGCGGTCGCGCGGTGCAGGAACAGCTCCACGGCCTCCGTGGCGGCGGGCAGGGGCGGCACCTCGTAGATCGCCTCACCGGTGATGCCCAGCGGCTCGCGGCCGGTGCACAGGATCCGTACGGCGCCGCAGCGGGTCAGCAGGGTGTGGACCAGCTCGGCGGCGGGGGACAGCAGATGCTCGCAGTTGTCCAGGACGAGCAGCGTGTCGCGCTCGACGAGCGTCGCGGCGAGCCGGTCGGGGGAGGAGACGGTGGGCAGGCCCAGGGCGGCGGAGACGGTCGCGGTCAGCAGCTCGGTCGCGGTCAGCGGCTCGGGCACGTGCAGCCCGCCCAGCTCCACGAGCCAGGGCCCGTCGGCGTCGGCGCGGGCGCGGGCGACCTCCAGGGCCAGCCGGGTCTTGCCGACACCGCCCGGGCCGGTGAGCGTGACGAGCCGGTGCCCGCCCAGCAGGCCGGCGACGGCCGCGAGGTCGCCGCCGCGGCCGACGAAGCTGGACAGCGAGAACGGCAGGTTGCCCGGCGGCGCCGGGACCGCGGTCCGGGGAGGGGACGCGGCCGGGCGGCTCGGGCGCGGGGACCGGCCGCGGGTTCCGCCGTTCGGGCGCCGGGGCCAGCCGCGGGTCCTGGGCGAGCACCGCCGCCTCCAGGTCGCGCAGGCCGGGGCCGGGGTCGATGCCCAGCTCGTCCGCCAGCCGCCTGCGCACCCTGCGCAGCGCGGCGAGGGCGTCGGCCTGCCGCCCCGACCGGTACAGGGCGAGGGCCAGCAGCTCCCAGCCGCGCTCCCGCAGCGGCTGCTCGGCGACCAGGGTCTCCAGCTCGCCCACGGCGGCGGCGTGCCGCCCCGCCGCGATGACGGCGGCGAGCCGGTCCTCGCGCACCGCGGCCCGCAGCTCCTCCAGCCGGGTGGCGTCCGGCGTCGCGAACGCCGCCCCGTCGAAGTCGGCGTAGGCCGGGCCCCGCCAGAGTGCGAGCGCCTGTCCCAGGAGGTCGGCGGCCTCTTCCGGGTCGCCGTCCTCCAGCGCGTGCCGGCCGCGGGCGGCCAGCTCCGTGAAGCGCTCGGCGTCGACCGCGTCCGGGGCGGCGCGCAGGGCGTATCCAGGCCCCTCGCGCACCAGCAGCCGGGCCGGGGCGCCGGGAGCCCGCTCCGGTTCCAGCGTCCTGCGCAGGCCGGCGACGTATCCGTGGAGCGTCGTGACGGAGGGCGGCGGGGAGCCGTCCCACGCCTCGGACAGGATCCGCTCCGCCGGGACGCTCCTGCCCCGCGCGATCAGCAGCAGCGCCAGCACGGCCCGCTGGCGGGACCCGCCCAGCGGCGCCGGCCGGCCGCCCACCTCGGCCCGGATGGGCCCGAGCACCCCGAACCGCACGTCCTCGGCCAGGCTCACCGGCGGCCCTCCCGTGATCCGCCGGCCGTACGGAGGTCCGGCCGTCCGGGTCCCCGCGCGGCGCGGGAGACGGAGGGGACGGAGCGGGGGACGGGAGAGCGGGCTCCTGACGGCACCGGTTCGGCCATGCGGCAATGATGCTCCCGTTTCCGGCCGGGCGCAGCGGTCCCGGTGCCGCCTTCCGGAGAGAATTCCGTGCCCCGCGGGGGATCCGGCTCCTTCCACGACCCCGTCCGCGCGGAACGTTCCACACGCCGGCGGAGATCACCGCAGGTCCGGGCCGTGATAGTAAAGACCCTCGAAGTTTTCCGTACACGGGGGGCAAAGTGACGACGATCAGCCGGCGACGGCTTCTCCAGGCGGGCGCGGGGGTCGTGCCCGCGCTCGCGCTCGGCGCCCGGCCCGCCGAGGCCGCGACCATCACCACGGGCGTCGTGCCGAGCGCGCTCGCCGGGTTCGACAGCGCGATGAAGACTTACATCGCGGAACGCGACATCGGGTGCGCCCAGCTCGCGGTCGCCCGCAAGGGGAAGATCCTCCTCGCCCGCGGCTACGGCGTCTACGGACGGTCGGGGACCCTGCGGAAGGTGCAGCCCACCTCCCTCTTCCGGGTCGCCAGCCTGAGCAAGAACATCACGGGGGCCGCGATCGCCCGGCTGGCCCAGGACGGCAAGCTGAACCTCGGGGCGTCGGTGGCGTCCCTGCTGGGACTGTCCACCACGGCCGACCCGCGCCTGGCGAAGGTCACCGTCTGGCGGCTGCTGCAGCACACCGGCGGCTGGGACCGTGGCGCGTCGCCGGACCCGCTCTGGGCGGACCACGCGATCTCCGCGTCGCTCGACGTGCCGCTGCCGATCGACCACGCCGACATCATGAAGTGGACGACCGCCAGGAAGCTCGACTTCGACCCCGGCTCCAAGCACGTCTACAGCAACTACGGGTACATGCTGCTCGGCCGGATCATCGAGAAGGTCTCCGGCATGAGCTACGAGTCGTACGTCAGGCAGAAGCTCCTGACGCCCCTCGGGGTCACCCGGCCGATGCTGGGCGGCAGCCTCGCGTCGGAGGCCGCCTCCATCGAGGTGCCCTACACCTCGAAGTACACCAACAAGACCGTCCTCAACGACTCGGGCACGGTCGTGCCGTACCCCTACGGCGGCTTCAACATGCCGAACCAGGACGCCAACGGCGGCTGGCTCGCCTCGGCCGTCGACATGGTCAAGTGGGGGTTCGCCTTCGACGCCGCCGGGCCGGTGCTGAACTCGACGTCGATCTCCCGGGTGTTCGCCAAGCCCGAGACGGGCGTGAACTCAGGCGGCTCGTGGTACGGCTTCGGCTGGTACGTCCGCAACAACAACGAGGGCGGGCTCAACACCTGGCACAACGGTTCCATGCCCGGCACGTTCGCCTTCCTGGCGAGGATCCAGAACGGCGTCAGCTACTGCGCGATCTTCAACCGCCGGGAGGAGGAGGGCACCCCGGACTTCGACTCGATCGACCCGATCCTGGGCAAGGCCGCCTCCGGCGTGAAGACGTGGCCGACGACGGACCTCGCACCGAGGTACTTCTGACGATGCGGCCGGGGGAAGAGGGAGGGCGTCGCGTGAGCCGGGTTCTGGTCTTCTCCCGCACGACCGGGTTCCGGCACGACTCCATCCCCGCCGGGGTGGAGGCGATCCGGCGGCTCAACGCCGGGACGGAGGCCACCGAGGACCCCGGCGTCTTCACCCCGGACGGTCTCGCTGGCTTCGCCGCGGTCGTGTTCATGAACACCAACGGCGAGGTGCTCACCGACGCCGGCCGGGCCGCCCTCGAGGCGTACGTGCGGGGCGGCGGCGGCTTCCTCGGCGTGCACTCCGCGGCGGCGACCGAGTACGGGTGGCCGTTCTACGGCGACCTGGTCGGCGCGTGGTTCGACCGGCACCCGGAGGTGCAGCCCGCCACGATAACGGTCTGCGACCGGGACCACCCGGCCACGGCCCACCTGCCGGCCGCCTGGACGCGCGTCGACGAGTGGTACGACTTCCGCTCCCGCCCCGACGCGCGCGTGCTGTTGCGGGTGGATGAGCCGACCTACGAGGGCGGAGCCATGGGCGCCGACCACCCCGTCGCCTGGTGCCACGAGCGGCTCGGCGGCCGGTCCTTCTACACCGCTCTCGGCCACACGATCGAGTCGTACGCCGAGCCGGCCTTCCGCGAACACCTGGCCCGGGCGCTGGAATGGGTGACCCGGGCCGATGGATAGGAGGCGGCCGACCGGCGATCCCGGCGCGCGGCCGGTGACGATATCGAGCGACGGGACCGGCGGACGAACATCGTTCTAGACTGGCCGGACCCACCAGAACGGAGTTCGGTAACGATGCGAGTCGGACTGTTCATCACCGAGCCCAAGGGGCCGGACGCGCTGGGCAAGCTGAGAGACCGGATCGCCCGCGGCGCCGACGACGGCTTCTCCTCGGCATGGATCTCCAACATCTTCGGCCTCGACGCGCTGACCGCCCTGGCCGTCGCCGGGGGCGCGGTGCCCGGCATCGAGCTCGGCACCGCGGTCGTGCCCAGCTACCCCCGCCACCCCGCGGCGCTCGCCCAGCAGGCGCTCACCGTCAACGCCGCCCTGGACGGGCGTCTGGCCCTCGGTATCGGACTGTCGCACCGGATCGTGATCGAGGACATGTACGGCTACGGCTTCGACAGGCCCGCCCGCCACATGCGCGAGTACCTGTCGGTCCTGCTTCCCCTGGTCCGGGGTGAGCGGGCGGACTTCGACGGCGAGACGCTCAGGGCGCACGTGCAGCTGTCCACCCCGGGCGCGGGGGACATGCCCGTCCTCATCGCCGCGCTGGCGCCCCGCATGCTCAAGCTCGCGGGGGAGAAGGCCGACGGCACCGTACTGTGGATGACCGGCCCCAAGACCGTCGCCGGGCACGTGGCGCCCGCCGTGACCGAGGCGGCGCGGGCCGCCGGGCGGCCCGCGCCGAGGATCGTGTGCGCCCTGCCGGTCTGCGTCACCGACGACGCCGAGGCCGCCAGGACCCGCGCGGGGGAGGTGTTCGCCGGCTACGGCGATCTGCCCTCCTACCGGGCGATGCTCGACCGCGAGGGGGCCGCGGGCCCGGCCGACGTGGCGATCGTCGGAAACGAGGACGAGGTCGCGGCGCAGCTCGCCGCGCTCGCCGAGGCCGGGGTCACCGACTTCGTCGCCGCCGAGTACGTCCGGGACGACGACCGCACCCGCCGCTTCCTCAAGACGCTCCTCTGAGCGGCGCCCGTCCCTGAGCGGCGTCTCTGAGCGGCGCCCGCCTCTGAGCGCCCGCCCGATCCTTGGGAGCCCCGCCCGGTCCCTGAGAGCCCGCCCCGCCACCCGGCCCCTCCGCCGGGCGGCGGGCGGATCAGCGGGCCCGCCGGGCGGCTCCCAGGACGGAGAGCACCCCGGCGACCACGGCCAGCACCAGGCAGGCGCCCACCACACCCAGCACGGCCGGCCAGGGAACGATCAGTGGGACGGACGCGCCGACCTGCCGGCTCAGCCCGGAACGGATCCCGAGCAGCGCGGGCAGCGCGACCGCCGCGCCCAGCAGGCTCCCCATCACCGTCACGAGCGCCGACTCGGCGGCCACCACGCCCAGCACCTGCCGGGGCGTGGCCCCCGAAGCGCGCAGCACCCGGAACTCGCGGACGCGACCGGACGCGGCCATGAACAGTGTGTTGGCGACCGCGACGCCGGTGTACCCGACCGCCGTGCCGACCAGGACCAGCGTGAAGAGCCACACCAGGCGGTCGTCCTCGTCCCGGGAGCTCGCCGCGTAGGCGGCCGGGCCGAGCGCCCCGGCCCCGAGCGGCCCGAGGCGGTCCGCGCCGGGGGCCGGCCCGGGGAGCAGGATCTCCGGGGTCAGCGCCGAGGGATCGTGAGCCCGCACCACGTCGCGCGGCAGCAGGAACGCCGCCGGCGCGTCACCGGCCACGGCCGCCACCCGCAGCGACTCGGCGCGGCCGTCCTCGAAGGTCAGCCGGATCGTGTCGCCCGCCCGCCAGCCGCGCTCCGCCGCGACCCACCGGGCGACGACCACGGTCCCGGGGCCGCCGGAGCCCTCGCGGCCCTCCGGGAGATCCCCGCCTTCCGCGCCCGGCCCGCCTCGCCCGGGGAGTCCGTTCCGGCACGCGGGGCACCGCCGGAGCCGCCCGCCTCCCACGCGGCGGTCCCCAGGGCCGCCTGGGGCGGCATGCCGTCGGGATGGACCGTGGTGGGCAGCGGGACGCCGCCCGCCGTACTCCCCGCGCCACCGTCCGCCGTGTCTCCGGTGACGCGGCCCGCCGTGCCTCCGGCCGCGGCGACCACGGCGTCCGACAGGCCCGGGACGCCGTCGGCGGGCACCACCACCGCCTCCGCCCGCACGACCGCGGTGCGGCCCAGCGCGAACGCGCCCGCCGTCGTCTGCACCATGCCGGTGACCAGTACGGCGAAGCCCACGGTGAGCAGGACCGGCGCGGTCGTCGACGCGGTGCGGCGGATCGCGGCCAGCGAGCCCTCCCGCACCAGCGTCCAGGTGGCCCCCGGGCCCGGGACGGCGGCCACAGCAGCGCCCGCACGACCGGCGGCAGCACGGCGGGCGCGAGCAGGGCGATCCCCACGGTCAGCGCCATCGCGGCGAGGAGTGCGAGGGTCACGGTCTCCTCCGGGCGGGTGCCGGCCACCGCGACCGCGACGGCGATCCCGGCGGCGGTGAACGCCGAGCCCAGGAGCAGGCGCGCGCGGGTCATCGGCCGCCGGTCGGCCCCGGCCTCGCGCAGCGCCTCCAGCGGCGACGTCCGGGCCGCGCGCCGCGCCGCCGTCCAGGTCCCCAGCAGGGCCACGACCAGCCCGCCGCCGAACGCCGCGGCCGGCGGCCACGCCGTGATCCGCACCGAGAAGCCCGATGGCTCGAACCCGGCCGTCACCAGCAGGTCGCCGAACACCGGCGCCAGGACGATCCCTGCCGCCACGCCCGCCAGGGCGGCCGCGACGCCGACCGCCAGGGCCTCGCCGCGCACCATCCTGCGGACCTGCCGGGGCGTGGCCCCGACGGCGCGCAGCAGACCGAGGTCGCGCCGCCGCCGCATGACGCCGAACGCGAACGTCGACGCCACCACGAAGACCACCGCGAACCCGGACAGGCTCGCCATGGCCGTCAGCACCTGCGTGCCGATCCACCGGGTCCGCGCGTCGGCCTTCGTCTCCAGCGCCGTCCGCGCGCCGCCCGAGAGCACCTCGCCGAGGTTCCCGGTGGCCGTCCGGGCCGCCGCCTCGACCGCGGCGAGGTCCGCGCCCGGCGCCGTGCGCAGCCCGATCACCCGCACCCCGCCGGACAGCCGGGCCGCCGCGGCGTCGCCGAGGTAGAGGCCCGGCCCGTCCGCGGTGCCGGAGACGGCGTACGGCACGGGCCCGGCGGCGGTCAGCAGCGTGACCGCCGACCCCGGCGCCAGGCCGAGGGCGTGCTCCACCACGACCTCGCGATCCCCGGAGGGTGGCGACCCGGACACCAGCCGGTGGGGCGCGAGAGCGGCGCTCGACCAGGGACGCCCCTCCAATCGGCCGGGATCGGGGCGGCCGCCGATGACGGGCTGGGCGTAGAAGGAGCGGTCCGGGACGGCCGCGACCACCCCGGGGACGGCCTTCAGCCGGTCCGTCAGCAGGCGGACCGTCTCCGGCGGCCAGGGCCGGTCCGCCAGGAATGAGCCGTCGGCCTGGACGGCCGCGGGAGCGCGCACGAGCACGGCCGTTCCGGCGTACCGGGCGGGGACGCGCGGCCCCGCCGAGGCGAACACCAGCGCCGTCATCGACACCAGCGCCACGCCCAGGAAGAGGGCGACGAACGCGCCGGCGAAACCGGACCGGCCGCCCCGGACCATGTCCAGACTCAGCATGATCCCTCCAGGGCGGCCATGCGGACGGCGATCGCCTCGGCCCGCAGGCGCAACCCGGCCGGGCCGGCCCCGCCCACGTCTCCCCGGTCATCCGGAACGGTCATCTCGTCGGCGATCCGGCCGTCGGCCATCAGGACCACCCGGTCGGCGTGCGCGGCGGCGACGGGGTCGTGGGTCACCATGACCACGGTCTGCCCCCGCCGGTCCACCACGTCGCGGAGCAGCGCCAGCACCTCCCGCGAGGTACGGGTGTCGAGCGCCCCGGTGGGCTCGTCGGCGAAGAGCACCGCGGGCCGGGTGACCAGCGCCCTGGCGACGGCGACGCGCTGCCGCTCACCGCCGGACAGCTCGTCCGGCCGGTGACCGGCACGCCCGCTCAGGCCCACCTCGGCCAGCGCCGCGCGGATCTCCGCACCCGGAGGCCGCACCCCGGCCAGCCGCAGCGGCAGCGCCACGTTCTGCTCGGCGGTGAGCGCCGGGACCAGGTTGAACGACTGGAACACGAAGCCCACCCGCCCACGGCGCAGCAACGTCAGCCCGGTCTCGTCCAGCGGGCCGAGGTCGGTCCCGTCGACGATCACCTGCCCCCGGGTGGGCCGGTCCAGCCCGGCGGCGCAGTGCAGCAGGGTGGACTTCCCCGAGCCCGAGGGGCCCATCACCGCCGTGAACGTCCCGGCCCGGAAGCCGATCGTCATGTCGTCCAGCGCGGTCACCGCGTGGGGGGCGGCGCCGTACACCTTGCTCACCGACCGCAGCAGGACCACCTCGGCCGCGGGTTCCGGCGCCTTCGTCGCGTCCGTCGTCATCTCGATCGTCATGGTTCAACCCAAGGACGGCGGAGCCGCCGGCGCACTGGTGGAGACAGGACAGGCGATACTCCACCTGGCACTACCGTCACCGCGCGCCGGAATCTGTAGCGTCGACCCCGTGCATCGCCCCTCCGGCCGTCCCCCCGGCGTTCCCGGCGCGCCCGGTGTCTCTGGTGCGTCCGGCGTTCCCGGCACGCCCGGTGTCCCCGGTCCCTCTGGCACGTCCGGCGTTCCCGGCCGCGTCCCGGACCCCCTTGAGGTCCCCCTCCTTCTGCCGGGGGACGGGCCGCGGGCGCCCCGGACCGCGCTGCGGGCCCTCACCGGCCACCCCCTGGGCTTCCTGCGGACGGCCTGGCCGTGGCGGTCCCTGGCGTACCTGCTGTCGGGCACGGTGTTCGGTGCGGTCCCCGCCCTGGTGGTCTGGCTCGCGGTCGCCGCCGGGCCCGCGGCGGCGGTGGCGGTGGTGGCGGTCGCCGCCGTGCCGGGCGCGCTGCTGGCCGGCCGCTACGAGCGGTGGCTGCTGCGGCTGGTGGAGACCGCGCCCATCGCCGACCCGCATGCCGCGCCCCCGCCCCGGGCCCGCGCGCCTGGCTCCGCACCCGGCTGGGGGAGCAGGCCACCTGGCGCGAGGCCGGCCACACGCTGCTGGCGGTCACCGCGCTGTGGTGGATCGACCTGGGCTTCGTCGGCGTCGGCGTCTGGATACCGGGCCTGCTGCTGTCGGCGCCGCTCCAGCCCAGCTCCCCCCTCGGCCCCGCCCTCAACCTGCTCGTGTCCCTGGGCGGGATCGCGCTGCTGCCGCTGGCCGCCTACCCGGTGACCATCTGGGCCGGCGCCCGCGCCACCCTGGTCAGGACGCTCCTGTCCGACCCCGGCGCCGAGCTGGCCGAGATCACCCGCTCCCGGGCCCGCCTGGCCGACGCCTTCGAGGCCGAGCGGCGCCGGATCGAGCGGGACCTGCACGACGGCGCCCAGCAGCGGCTGGTCGCGCTGACGCTTGCACTCGGCATGGCCCGGCTCGACCTCCCGGCCGGATCGCCCGCCGCGGACCGGGTCGCCGAGGCGCACGAGCACGCCCTGCTGGCCCTGGCCGAGCTGCGCGAGCTGATCCGCGGCATCCACCCGCGCGTCCTCACCGACCTCGGCCTGCCCGACGCGGTGCTCGACCTCGCCGGGCGCTCGCCCGTCCCGGTCGAGACGGACGTCGTGCTGCCCCGGCGGCCACCACCGGCGGTCGAGATCACCGCGTACTTCACGATCGGCGAGGCGCTGACCAACGTCGCCCGGCACAGCGGGGCGAGCCGCTGCCTGGTCCGGGGCCGCCTCGTCAGCGAGGACCCGCGGTCCGGCGGGATACTCGTGCTGGAGGTGCACGACGACGGCGACGGCGGGGCCGACCCGGCCGCCGGCACCGGGCTGGCGGGGCTGGTCGACCGGCTCGCCGTGGTCGGCGGCGTGATGTCGCTGTCCAGCCCGGCCGGAGGCCCTACCCTGCTGCGAGTGGAGATCCCGTGCCCCTGACCGTCCGCCGGGAAGACCGCCCGTGCACCCGCCGAACCGCCGCCGGTGGAGATCCCGTGCCCCTGACCGTCCGCCGGGAAGACCATCCGCGGACCCGCCGGTCCGCCGCGAGCGGAGACCCCGTGCCGCCGGCCGCCCGCCCGCGGGCCCGCCGATCCGGGAAGGAGGCGTCGTGCGCGTAGTCCTGGCCGAGGACTCGGTCCTGCTCCGCGAGGGGCTGGCCGGGCTGCTGGAGCGGTTCGGCCACACCGTGGCCGCGGCCGTCGGGGACGCCCCGGCGCTCACCGCCGCCGTCGCCGAGCACGAACCCGACATCGTGGTGACCGACGTGCGGATGCCGCCCGGCTTCACCGACGAGGGCCTGCGCGCCGCCTTCGCCCTGCGCGCCGTACGGCCCGGCCTGCCGGTGCTGATCCTCAGCCAGTACGTCCAGCAGGCGTACGTCGCCGAGATCATGGGTTCCGGGATCGGCTACCTGCTCAAGGACCGGATCGGGCACGTACGGGAGTTCGCCGACGCCGTGGAGCGGGTCGCCGCGGGCGGCACCGTCGTCGACCCCGAGGTGGTCAGGCAGCTGCTGGCGCACCGCCGCGACCCGCTGCGCCGGCTCACCCCGCGCGAGCGCGAGGTGCTGGCCCTGGTCGCGGAGGGCCGCTCCAACGCCGCCGTCGCCCGGTCCCTGGTGGTCACCGAAGCGGCGGTGGCCAAGCACATCGCGAACATCTTCGCCAAGCTCGACCTCCCCCTGGCGGGGGACGACCACCGCCGGGTCCTCGCCGTCCTCGCCTACCTCCGGGGCTGAGGGGCGGCCGGGGCGCCCCCGGCGCCGGAACCGGCGGACGGCCGATCCCGGTCCGGTTCCGCTTCGCCGGACCGGAACCGGAACCGGGACCGGGCCCGTCAGACTCCGAAGGCGCTCAGCGTCGGCCAGGCCGAGCCCACCCCCGCCAGGACCCCGGCGGCGACCTGGGCCGGGGTGTGGTGGGCCAGCCGTACCCGCGCCCAGCAGACCACCGCGGTGACCGCCGCGCCGGTCACGAGCGTCGGTACGGCGGGCAGCACGTGGGCCAGCACCACCACGGTGCCCGCCGACACGGCCGCGTGGAAGGAGATCTTCCACCGCAGCGTGACCGGGACCGTCACCGCCAGCGCGGCCAGCATCGCGGTCACCGTGGCCACCAGCAGCCGGGGCGCCCCCAGGCCCGCCAGCAGCACCAGCGCCGCCAGCACCGCGGCGACCGCCACCAGCAGCGGCCCCGTACGGCGGGCCCGATCGACCAGGTGGTGGGAGTCCAGCCGCCCCGACCGGACCCCCGCGTAGATCACCCCCGCCGGGACGCCCCCGCACAGCGCCGAGGCGACCAGCCCCCAGGCGGCGGCGGGCGGGCCACCGGCGAGCAACCCGACGACCGGCGGGAGCGCGATGACCAGCACCTGGGGCGCGAACAGCCCGGTGATCCACCGCGCCGCCGCGGTGGCCCTGTCCGGCGTCACCGCCGTCAGTCGTTGGCGTGCAGCGCGCTGTTGAGCTCGATGCCGGTGCCCCGCCGGGGGACGACCTCGACGGCGCCGGAGGTGGAGTTGCGGCGGAACAGCAGTCCCGGCTCACCCGACAGCTCGGCGGCCTTGACCACCCGGCCGTCCGGGAGGGTGACCTTGGTCCCCGCGGTGACGTACAGGCCCGCCTCCACGACGCAGTCGTCGCCGAGGGAGACGCCGATGCCGGCGTTGGCGCCGAGCAGGCAGCGCCGCCCGACGGAGATGACCTCCTTGCCGCCGCCGGAGAGGGTGCCCATGATCGAGGCGCCGCCGCCGACGTCGGAGCCGTCGCCCACGACCACGCCCGCCGAGATGCGGCCCTCGACCATGGAGGCGCCGAGCGTGCCGGCGTTGTAGTTGACGAAGCCCTCGTGCATCACGGTCGTGCCGGACGCCAGGTGCGCGCCGAGGCGGACACGGTCGGCGTCGGCGATCCGGACCCCCGCCGGGACGACGTAGTCGACCATCCGCGGGAACTTGTCGACGCCGTACACGGTCACCGGGCCGCGGGCGCGCAGCCGCAGCCGCGTCCGCTCGAAGCCCTCCACCGCGCACGGGCCCTGGCTCGTCCACACCACGTTGCCCAGCAGGCCGAACACGCCGTCGAGGTTCAGCCCGTGCGGCGCGACGAGGCGGGACGACAGCAGGTGCAGGCGAAGGTATACGTCGTGGGTGTCGGCCGGGGCCTCCGACAGCTTGGCGATGCCGGTCCGCACCGCGACCACCTCCACGCCGCGGGCCTCGTCCGGGCCGAGCAGCGCGGCGACGTCCGGGCCGAGCGCCTCGGCGGCCTCCTCCGCCGACAGCCGCTCGGTGCCGGAGATGGGCGGCTCTCCCAGCTCGGGGGCGGGGAACCAGGTGTCGAGGACGGTCCCGCCCGCGGTGATGGTCGCGATGCCGGCGCCGTACGCGCCGGAGGTCTGGGCTGCTGCGTTCACCCTCCCAAGGGTAGTCAAACCCGCCGCCGCGACGTGCCCGGGCCGATCTTGGCGCGCCGGTGCGCCACCGGGACGTCATCGGGACGCCACCGGACGCCACCGCGGCGCCGAGGCCGGACACGGCGGCGGCACGGACACGGCGGCGGCACGGTCACGGCGCGGTCGCGATGTCCCCGAGGCCGAGACGCCCGGGATATCGCCCGCCCGGCACCGGTAGCATCGGTGGGACAGACCGATGTCGTCGTCTCCCAGGGAGCAACCGTGTCCGCCGTGCCAGAACTTCGTGTCACCCTCGCCGGAGCCGAGCGCGTGGTGGCGGAGGGCACGACGTACGGCGACGTGCTCGAGGCCGACGGCCGCTCGGTGGTCGCCGCCCGCGCCGGCGGCGAGCTGAAGGACCTCGCCGCCCGCGTCGCCGACGGCGACGTGATCGAGCCGGTGGCGGTCGACAGCCCCGACGGCCGGGCGATCGTGCGCCACTCCACCGCCCACGTCATGGCCCAGGCCGTCCAGGAGATCTTCCCCGAGGCGAAGCTCGGCATCGGCCCGCCCGTCGAGAACGGCTTCTACTACGACTTCGACGTCAAGGACCCGTTCACCCCCGACGACCTCAAGCGCATCGAGAAGCGCATGCGCGAGATCGTCAAGCAGGGGCAGACCTTCTCCCGCCGTCCCGTCTCCGACGACGAGGCCCGCGAGGAGCTGGCCGCCGAGCCGTACAAGCTGGAGCTGATCGGCCTGAAGGGCGGCGCCTCCGCCGAGGACGGCGCGAACGTCGAGGTGGGCGCCGGCGAGCTGACGATCTACGACAACCACGACTCCAAGACCGGGAAGCTGTGCTGGAAGGACCTGTGCCGCGGCCCGCACGTGCCGACCACCCGGTCCATCCCGGCGTTCAAGCTCATGCGCTCCGGCGGCGCCTACTGGCGGGGCAGCGAGAAGAACCCGCAGCTCCAGCGGATCTACGGCACCGCCTGGGAGTCGCGCGAGAAGCAGGACGAGTACCTCCACCTGCTGGAGGAGGCCGAGAAGCGCGACCACCGCAAGCTGGGCGCCGAGCTCGACCTGTTCTCCTTCCCCGACGAGCTGGGCTCGGGCCTGCCGGTCTTCCACCCCAAGGGCGGCGTGATCCGCCGCGTCATGGAGGACTACTCCCGCAAGCGGCACGAGGAGGCGGGTTACTCCTTCGTCAACACCCCGCACATCACCAAGGGCCACCTGTACGAGGTCTCCGGCCACCTCGACTGGTACCGCGACGGCATGTTCCCGCCCATGGAGCTGGAGGGCGCGGAGTACTACCTCAAGCCGATGAACTGCCCGATGCACAACCTGATCTTCGGGGCGCGCGGGCGGTCCTACCGCGAGCTGCCGCTGCGGCTGTTCGAGTTCGGCACCGTCTACCGCTACGAGAAGTCCGGCGTCATCCACGGCCTGACCCGGGTGCGCGGCATGACGCAGGACGACGCGCACATCTACTGCACCCGCGAGCAGATGCGCGACGAGCTGACCTCGCTGCTGCGCTTCGTGCTCGACCTGCTGCGCGACTACGGCCTGGAGGACTTCTACCTGGAGCTGTCCACCAAGGACCCGGAGAAGTTCGTCGGCTCCGACGAGGTGTGGGAGGAGGCGACCGCGACGCTGCGCGAGGTCGCCGAGGCGGAGAAGCTGGAGCTGGTCCTCGACCCGGGCGGCGCCGCCTTCTACGGTCCCAAGATCTCCGTGCAGGCGCGTGACGCGATCGGCCGCTCCTGGCAGATGTCGACCATCCAGCTCGACTTCAACCTGCCCGAGCGGTTCGGACTGGAGTACCAGGCGGCCGACGGCACCCGCAAGCGGCCCGTCATGATCCACCGGGCGCTGTTCGGCTCGATCGAGCGGTTCTTCGGCGTGCTGGTCGAGCACTACGCCGGCGCCTTCCCCGCCTGGCTCGCCCCGGTGCAGGTCGTCGGCATCCCGATCGCCGAGGCCCACGCGCCCTACCTGCAGGACGTCGCCGAGAAGGCCCGCGAGCGGGGCGTCCGCATCGAGGTGGACGCCTCCGACGACCGGATGCAGAAGAAGATCCGCAACGCCCAGAAGTCGAAGGTGCCGTTCATGCTGCTGGCCGGCGACGACGACATCGCGGCCGGCGCGGTCTCCTTCCGGTTCCGCAACGGCGAGCAGAAGAACGGCGTCCCGGTCGACCAGGCCATCGACGAGATCGTCGACGCGATCGAGCGCCGCGTCCAGGTCTGACGCCCCGTCCGACCCGTTTCCGGCCGCGGCGGGCATCCGCCGCGGCCGGCGCGCGTCCCGGCAGGCGTACGGCACGGCCGGCGCGGCCGGGAGACGCGCGCCCGCCGCGGCGGAGGCCCGCCGCGGCCGGGAGGCGCCGGTCCCCCGAAGGTCGCGGGGCAATATGCTGAACGCCATGAGCGAAGAGCCGCAGGCGCAGCACGGGGCAGGCACGCCGGACGCGTTCGAGAGGCTGTGGACTCCGCACCGGATGGCCTACATCAAGGGCGCCAACAAGCCGACCGGCGCGGGGCCCGACGACGGCTGCCCGTTCTGCGACATCCCCCGGATGAGCGACGAGGACGGCCTGGTCGTCGCCCGCGGCACGTCGGTCTTCGCGGTGCTCAACCTCTACCCGTACAATTCCGGGCACATGATGGTCTGCCCCTACCGGCACGTGTCCGACTACGCCGACCTCGACGCCGGGGAGACCGCCGAGCTCGCCGACTTCACCAAGCGAGCGCTGACCGCGCTGCGCAAGGCCAGCGGCGCGCAGGGCTTCAACGTCGGCATGAACCTCGGCGCGGTGGCCGGCGCGGGCATCGCCGCGCACCTGCACCAGCACGTGGTGCCCCGCTGGGGCGGCGACACCAACTTCATGCCGGTGGTCGGCCACACCAGGGTGCTGCCTCAGCTCCTGCGCGACACCCGCGAGCTCCTCGCGGGCTGCTGGCCCGCCTCCGCGTAGGCGGGGGCCGCGCCGCCCCGCAGCGCCTGGACGCCCGCCGACAGCACCAGCGGCAGCCCCAGGGCGAGCGCCATGGACAGCACGGCCGCGCCGGAGTCGTTGACCAGCATGCCCACCACCCCGCTGACGAGGGTGCCGATCAGTCCGGCCTTCAACGCGGGGGAGTGGGCGAACGCCGCCGGCAGCACCCCGGCGCTCGCCGTCCCCGGCCGCAGCAGCCCGTAGACCAGGAACGCCGCCGCGGCCAGCACGATCGGCATCAGGTTGGGGCTGAGCAGGGTGTTCAGCATCGCGCCGAGCTTGCGGGCGATCACCTCCAGCGCCTCGCCGGTGATCACCTGGCCGACGAACCTCCCCAGGTGCGTCTGCGACCCGGGCGGGCGCAGGTGGTCGAGGAAGGCGATGGCCATCACGGTGACGCCGCCGGCCACGCAGAACGAGCCCAGCTTGACGATCGACACCCTCCGGCCGGCCAGCAGCAGGGAGGCCACCGCGATGCCCGGCACGAAGGCGATCACCCCGCCGAAGTCGCTGCCCACCCCCGGCCAGCCGCCCAGGATCATCGCCGCGCAGCCCGGGACCGCCACGGCGGCGACCGCGGCCGTCCGCCGGTCGCGCGCGGTGAGCCGGTGGGCGAGTGCGGTGGCCAGCAGCAGCACCGAGGTGGCGAAGAGCGCGAACGGGATGTTGCCCAGGCCGTAGTAGCGGGCGCCGACCACCGCGGTGTAGCCCATCACGCTGTTCAGCTGCAGCGGGGTGCCGGTGAGCAGGTCGCCGGCGAGCACCGCGGCGGTGACCCCGGCGACGACGGCCAGCGGCCCGAGCGGGTCGCGCCGCCACGGACCGGCCAGCGCCACCGCGGCCAGCGCCGCCGCGATCGCGGCGATCCCGCCGGTCAGCGCGAGCGCCGGCGCCCCGGCGTGCCGCCAGGGCAGCAGGTTGACCAGGTACGTCGACACCGGCAGCGCGGCCAGCGCCAGGGCGGCCACCCGGATCGCCCCCGTCCCGCGCCTGCGGCGCATCAGCAGGAACGCCACCAGGTAGAAGGCCACCTGCAGCACGGCGACGGAGGTGAAGAACACCCCGCTCAGATTCCTGATCGTCTGGCCGGCCCGGTCGGCGCCGGCCAGCTCGTCCCGCGCCGCCCCGACCCCGCCGGTACGGCCGCCGGCCCGCCAGGGCACGCCGATCACCGTGTCCGGGACGGGGACGCCCGCCGCGGTGAGGACCGTCGCGGTGACGTCGGGGAGGATCGTGACGTCCTCGCGGTGGGTGGAGGCCGCCCCGAGGAAGCGGCCCGCGACGTCCGCGCCGCGCATCATGGCCACCCGCAGGTGCGGGGTGTCCCCGTGGTCGGACAGGCCGGCCAGCAGCACCCGGGTGTCCGGCGGCAGCGCGGCCAGCACCGCGCCGACCGCGGCGTCGGCGTCCCGCAGCGCCCGCGCCCGCCGGTCCGGGCCGAGCGCGTCCTCGGCACCGGACAGCCGGCCGCCGGCCAGGTAGGGGCGGATCAGGTCGTTCACGTCCACGGCGGCCACCGGGCATCGGGTGAAGGCGTCCGCGGGCAGGTCCGGCAGGTTCGCGGGGAGGGGGCGTAGACGTCGACCGCGCCCCGCCGGTCGGCCAGGGCCAGCGCCGCGCCCGGCCCGACGGCGAGCGTGCACGCGCCGGCGGCGTGGACGGCCTCGCCGAGCGCGCCGGAGTTCCGCTGGCGGGCGACCCGGAACAGGTAGTCGTAGCCGGGGACGACCGCGCCGGCGCCGGAGGGCTCGGGCGTGGGCGGCAGCCCGCATCCGTAGCCGACCGACGACCGGACCCCGGCCGACACGGTCAGCCACCCGTCGTAGGGGCAGGTCACCTTGCCGACGGTGCGGACCGACAGCGAGCCGACCGCGCTCTGGCCGGCCAGCCGCCACAGGTTCGGGGTGGCGTCCGGCCCGAGGTCGCTCCACTGCAGGCCGGGGACGCCGATCAGCGCCACCCGCCCGGCGGGCTGGGCCGCCTGCGCCGTTCCCGGCCACAGCGCGCTCACCAACATCGCAAACGCGACGAGCGTCCGCTTCACCGACGACCTCCCATACGGCGGGCAACGCTGGAACCGTAGGGGAAGATCATGGTGCCGGTCCACCCACCGGCGTGACGGCGGGTCGCGGCCTCTGGATCAGGGCGCGGTGACCCGGGCGGGGTCGCTCTCGTGGCCGAGGCGGTCCACGGCGGTGACGAGGTAGGCGCCGCCGCCGGGCGCGGTGAACGCCTGGCGCGGACCGCCGCCGGCCGGCACGACCGCGACCAGGTGGCGGGCGTCGGCGGTGGCGCACTCGCCGACCTTGCCGGACGGGATCCGGTAGACGGCGTAGGTGCGGGCCCCGGCCGAGGAGTTCCAGCTCAGCGACCTTCCCTGGACTCCCAGGCCGGTGGGCTGGGCGGGGGCCCGGCCACCGAGGTCCTTCATCAGGGGGAGCAGCGCCGGGCGGTCGTAGTAGCTCTTCGAGATCCGGTTCAGCGCGCCCAGCGGGTTGCCGAGAAGCTGCTTGGCGCTGAAGTACACCTCGCCGCGGATCTGGTCGTACCTGCGGTTGACGGCCAGCTGCGCGGCCAGCTCGCCGGGGCTCCGCCAGGCGCCGCCGGTGCCGACCTGGTAGAGCGCCATGCCGATGTACAGATGCACCCCGGTGCCCTTGACCTCGTTCGCCCACCACGGCGCCAGCACGTTGTAGTCGGCGGCCTGGAAGCCGCGCGGCCAGTACAGCTGCGGGATGACGTAGTCGACCGTGCCCTTGCGGATCCAGTGGCGGGCGTCGGCGTAGATCGAGTCGTAGGCGGACATGCCGGAGGTGGCCGACCCGGTGCGGTCCTGGGCCTTGTTGCGCCAGATCCCGAACGGGCTGACGCCGAACTTCACGTAGCTCTTCGTCTCGTGGACGGTCTTGTCGACCTGCGCGATCAGCTTGTTGACGTTGGCGCGGCGCCACTCGGCCAGGTTCTGGCCCTTGCCGTACTTCCGGTGGGACGCCTGGTCGCCGAAGCGCCCGCCCGCGCCGGGGTAGGGGTAGAAGTAGTCGTCGAAGTGGACCCCGTCCACGTCGTAGCGCGACACCACGTCCTTGACGACGGCGGTGACGTGGTCGCGCACCTGGGGGAGCCCCGGGTCGTAGTACAGGCGGCCCTCGTAGGGGATGGTCCAGTCGGGGTGCAGCCGGGCCGGATGGTTCGCCGGCAGCCGGTTCGCCCCGCCCTCGAAGGAGGCGCGGTAGGGGTTGAGCCAGGCGTGGAACTCCAGCCCTCGCCGGTGGGCCTCGGCGGTCAGGAAGGTCAGCGGGTCCCAGCCGGGGTCCTTGCCGGCCTTGCCGGTGAGGTATTTCGACCAGGGCTCCAGGCTGGACCTGTAGAGGGCGTCGGAGGCGGGCCGGATCTGGACGAACACCGCGTTGAACCGGCGCTTGACGGCCTCGTCGAGGATCCTGGTGTACTCCGCCTGCTGCCGGGCCACGGACAGGCCGGCCCGTGACGGCCAGTCGAGGTTGTCCACCGTGGCGATCCACACGCCGCGCAGCTCCCGCTTGGGGTGCTCCGGGTCGGGGGTGCAGGCCGCCGTGGAGCCTCCGGCGCCGCTGCTCCCGGCGGTCTCGGAGCCGGTCTCGGAGCCGGTTCGGGACGTGGTCTTCCCGCCGCCGGCGGCCCGCTTCAGCGCGGGGGGCTTGGCGGCCGGCGCGTCGGGGCCGAACGCGTAGGCAGCGCCGTTGGCGGCGACGGCGAGGGCGACTGCGGCGAGCAAAGGACGTCCGGTTCGCATGGTTCCTCAGTCTGGCACCGCGAACGATCTGCTTTGGCCCGATAAAAGAAATCGTTTCGTGATGCCGGTGTGACGCTTGCCCGATTCTTTGGGGAGGCGTGGACGTACGGCCGGCGCCTCCCCTCTGATCGGCGGCCGGCGTTCCCGGACCGGAGGCCGACCGGCGGCCTCCGGTCCGTCTCCGGGCCGTCTCCGGTCCATGGTCAGCCGGCGACCTTCTCCACCAGGTGCGGCGGAAGCGGCTCGTAACGCAGGAACGACCGCTGGAACGTCCCGGTGCCATGGGACATCGACCGCAGGTCGATGGCGTAACGGGTGATCTCCAGCTCGGGGATCTCGGCGCGGACCAGCGTGCGCCCGACGCCGACCGGCTCGGTGCCCAGCACCCGGCCCCGGCGCGACGACAGGTCGGACATCACCGCGCCGACGTAGTCGTCGGCGACCAGCACCGACACCTCGTCGACCGGCTCCAGCAGCAGGGTCGGCACTTTGGCCGCCGCCTCCTTCAGCGCCAGCGCCCCGGCAATCTGGAACGCCATGTCGGAGGAGTCGACCGGGTGCGCCTTGCCGTCGTAGAGCGTCACCCGCACGTCCACCATGGGGTAGCCGGCCACCACGCCGCGCTGCATCTGCGTGCGTACGCCCTTCTCCACCGACGGGATGAACTGGCGCGGCACCACACCGCCGACGATCTTGTCGACGAACTCGAACCCGCCGCCGGAGGGCAGCGGCTCGATCTCCAGGTGGCAGATGGCGAACTGCCCGTGGCCGCCGGTCTGCTTGACGTTGCGGCCCATCGCCTGGCACCTGCCGCCGAAGGTCTCCCGCAGCGGCACCCGCAGGTCCACCTTCTCCACCTCGACGCCGTGCCGCCGGCTCAGCCGGTCCAGCAGCACGTCGGCGTGGGCCTCGCCCATGCACCACAGCACGAGCTGGCGGGTCTCGGCGTTGTTCTCCAGCCGGAGCGTCGGGTCCTCGGCGACCAGCCGCTGCAGCGCCTGGCCGAGCTTGTCGTCGTCGGCCTTCGACCTCGGCTGGATCGCCACCGGCAGCAGCGGGTCGGGCATCGTCCAGGCCCGCATCAGCAGCGGCCGCTCCTTGTCGGAGAGGGTGTCGCCGGTCTCGGCCCGCGACAGCTTGGCCACCGCGACGATGTCGCCGGCCACGCACCTGCCCACCGTGCGCTGCTGCTTGCCCAGCGGCGACGACAGCGCGCCGATCCGCTCGTCCACGTCGTGGTCCTCGTGGCCCCGGTCGCCCAGGCCGTGCCCGGAGACGTGCACGGCCATGTCGGGCCGCAGCGTCCCGGAGAACACCCGCACCAGGCTGATCCGGCCCACGTAGGGGTCGCTGGTGGTCTTGACGACCTCGGCCACCAGCGGACCCTCGGGGTCGCAGGAGACGCCGGGGACCGGCCTGCCGTCCACCGAGGTGACCTCCGGCAGCGGGTGCTCCAGCGGGGAGGGGAAGCCCTGCACGATGAGGTCGAGCACCTCCTTGGCGCCCACGCCGCCGCCGGTGGCCAGCACCGGGTAGAAGCCGCCGCGCGCGACCGCCTTCTCCAGGTCCTCGATGAGGACCTTGGGGTCGATCTCCTCGCCGGAGAGGTAGCGGTCCATCAGGGACTCGTCCTCGCTCTCCTGGATGATCCCCTCGATCAGCGGGCCGCGGTGCTGCTCGATCCGCTCCTGGTAGTCGGGGCCGGGGGCGTTCTCGGTCCGGGAGCCGGTGGCGTAGTTGCAGAACCTCTGGGTGATCAGGCCGATCAGGCCGTTCAGGCGGCCGTTGGTGACCACCGGCAGGTACAGCGGCGCCACGCCCTCGCCGAACGCCTCCTGGCAGGTGGCCAGGACCTCCTCGAAGTCGGCCCGCTGATGGTCGTTCTTCGTGATCACCACGGCCCTGGGCATGCCGACCGCGGCGCACTCGTCCCAGATCATCCGGGTCAGGCCGTCCATGCTCTCCGCCGCCGAGACCACGAACAGCGCCGCGTCGGCGGCGCGCAGCCCGGCGCGCAGGTCGCCGACGAAGTCGGCGTAGCCGGGAGTGTCCAGCAGGTTGATCTTGATGCCGTTGTGCACCAGCGGCGCCACGGAGAGGTTCACCGAGCGCTGCTGGCGGACCTCGACCTCGTCGAAGTCGCTGACCGTGGTGCCGTCCTCGACCCGGCCGGCCCGCTGTACGGTGCCGGTCGCCGTGAGCAGCGCCTCCACCAGGGTCGTCTTGCCCGATCCGGAATGGCCGACCAGCGCCACATTGCGCACCATGTCGGGGCGGTCGGCCTCGGGTGCCCTGCCCGCGGCTCCCGCTGCTCCGCCTCCAGCCTTATCTGCCACGTCGCCTCCCGCGTCGTTGCCGAAGGGGCGCGGCCAGGCGCGGCCACACCCCATCCGCCGCCGCGTCCGTACACCGCAAGGACGCGGTGTGTTCACCAAATACCCATGTGGCGAATATCACAAGAGCTCCGCGCCGATCCGCTTGCGGAGCGTTGGATGCGCGCTCCATGACGGTGTGGCCTACGATCGGACCGCGATGCTGAAACTTCTGCGCCCCGCCGTGACCCGCGTGCTGACCCCCCTGGGCAGAGCCCTCATCCGCCGTGGGATCAGCCCCGACATGGTCACTGCCGCCGGAACGCTCGGCACGGTCGCCGCAGCACTCTTCTTCTATCCCCGGGGAGAGTTGTTCCCCGGCTCGCTCGTGATCACGTTTTTCGTCCTGGCAGATCTTCTCGACGGGGTCATGGCCCGGATGACGGGCCCGGGGAGCGTCTGGGGGGCCTTCCTCGACTCCACCCTCGACCGCGTGGGCGACGCCGGGATCTTCTCCGGGCTGGTGATGTGGTTCGTGGTGAGCGGCCAGCGGACGCTGGCCGGGGTCGCCCTGTTCTGCCTCGTCGCCGGGGCCGTCGTCTCCTACGTCAAGGCCCGGGCCGAGGGCCTGGGCCTGTCGTGCGACGTCGGGCTCGCCGAACGGCCCGAGCGCCTGGTCATGGTCCTGGTCTCGGCCGGGCTCGGCGGCCTCGGCGTGCCGTACATCCTGGCGGCGGGCCTGTGGCTGCTCGCCGCCGCCAGCGCGTTCACCGTCGTCCAGCGCCTGCTCCACGTCCGCCGCCAGGCCGCCTCCACCTCTCCACGCCCCCTCCGCTGAGGAAAGAACGATGAACGACAAGCCGTCACCTCAGGATCGTCTCGTGGCGGCCGGCTTCGGCGCCGGCTGGGCGGTCGTGCCCCGCCTGCCCGAGCCCCTGACCGCCTGGGCCTTCAGGACGGCCGCCGACCGGCTGTGGAAGCGCCGCGGCAAGCAGGTGCTCCGGCTGGAGGCCAACCTCGCACGGGTCAAGGGCACCTCCCCGGACGACCCGGCGATCCGTGAGCTGAGCCGCGCGGGCATGCGCTCCTACTTCCGCTACTTCCACGAGGTGTTCCGGCTGCCCTCGATGCGCCCCGAGGAGATCCTGGCGCGCACCCACGTCCACAACGCCGAACGGGTCTACGAGATCCTCGGCGGCGGCCGGGGCGCGGTGTTCGCCCTGCCGCACATGGGCAACTGGGACCAGGCCGGCGCCTGGTTCGTGCAGAAGGGCCACCCGTTCACCACCGTCGCCGAGCGGCTGCGGCCCGAGTCGCTGTTCCACCGCTACACCGCCTTCCGCGAGAGCCTGGGCATGGAGGTGCTGCCGCTCACCGGCGGGGACAACCAGGCCTTCGCCGTACTGGCGCAGCGGCTGCGGGCCGGCCGGCCGGTCGCGCTGCCCGCCGAGCGCGACCTGACCGCGCGGGGGGTGGAGGTGAAGTTCTTCGGCGCGGCCACCCGCATGCCCGCCGGGCCCGCCATGCTCGCCCTGCACACCGGGGTCCCGCTGATCCCGACGATCCTGTCCTTCCGGGGCCGCGACTGGACGGTGCGGTTCTGCGACGAGCTCCCCAAGCCCGCCGAGGGCACCCGCCAGGAGAAGGTCGCGGCCCTCACCCAGGACCTCGCCACCGCCTTCGAGAAGGGCATCGCCGAGCACCCCGAGGACTGGCACATGCTGCAGCGGCTGTGGCTCGAGGACCTGGAGCCCCGCGGATGACCGCGGGCTCCGCGCGGGGCGCGCGGCGGACAGAGGAGACGGCGGGTACGGCGGGCACGGCCCGCACCCGGGAGACGCGGCGGACGCGGGAGACGGTGGGACGATGAGGATCGGCATCGTCTGCCCCTACATGTGGGACGTGCCGGGCGGGGTCCAGGTGCACATCCGCGACCTCGCCGAGGCGCTCATGGACGACGGGCACCAGGTCCAGGTGATCGCCCCGGCGGGCGACGACGCGGCGCTGCCGCCGTACGTGACCTCGGTGGGCCGGGCGGTCCCGGTCCCCTTCAACGGCTCGGTCGCCCGGCTGTCGTTCGGGTTCCTGTCGGCGGGGCGGGTGCGCCGCTGGCTGCGCGAGGGCCGCTTCGACGTGCTGCACGTGCACGAGCCGTTCATCCCCTCGGTGGGCCTGCTGGCCTGCTGGGTGGCCAGGGGACCGATCGTGGCCACCTTCCACGCCTCCTACGGTCGTTCGCGGGCCTTCTCGGTGGCCTCGCCGGTGATCACGAGTGTGCTGGAGAAGATCACCGCGCGGATCGCGGTGTCCGACGCGGCGCGCAAGACCCTGGTCGAGTTCATCGGCGGCGACGCGGTGCTCATCCCCAACGGGGTGACCGTCGGCCGCTACAGCCACGCCGAGCCGCTGCCCGGCTGGGACGACGGCGAGGTGATCGGCTTCCTCGGCCGGATGGACGAGCCCCGCAAGGGCCTGCCGGTGCTGCTGGAGGCGTTCTCCCTGCTGGCCGCCGAGCGGCCGCGGCTGCGCCTGCTCATCGCCGGGCCCGGCGACGCCGACGAGGTGCTCGGCCGGGTCCCGGCCCGCTTCCACGACCGGATCGGCCTGCTCGGCATGGTCAGCGAGGAGGACAAGGTCCGCGCCTACCACTCGGTGGACGTCTTCTGCGCCCCCAACCTCGGCGGGGAGAGCTTCGGCATCGTGCTCACCGAGGCGATGTCGGCCGGGGCGGCGATCCTCGCCAGCGACATCCCGGCCTTCCGCAAGGTGCTCGGCGACGGCGAGGCCGGCGCGCTGTTCGCCACCGGCGACGCCGCCTCCCTCGCCCGAGAGGCCGCCGCCCTGCTCGACGACCCCGGCCGCCGGGCCGACCTGTCGGAGGAGGCACGCCGGGCCGTCCGCAAGTACGACTGGTCCACGGTCGCCCGCGACGTGCTGCGCGTCTACGAGACCGTGGCGACCCCCGCCGGGGTGGAGGAGGACGAGGAGTCGTGAGCACCACGCTGATCGCCGTGGTCGGCGCGGTCGTCGTGCTGGTCGCCGTCTACGTCTCCTGGCGGGCCGGCCGGCTGGACCGGCTGCACATCCGCCTGGAGCTGGCCCGCGAGTCCCTGGACGCCGCGCTGGTACGGCGGACCGCCGTCTGCCTGGAGCTCGCGGCCTCGCGCGTGCTGGACCCGGCGACGAGCCTGGTGCTGGCCGCCGCGGCCCACGAGGCCCGTACGGCCGGCGCCGAGGAGCGGGAACACGCCGAGAGCGACCTGTCGCGCACGCTGCGCGCGGTGGTCGACCAGGACCGCTTCCGTGACCGGCTGTCCGCCGACCCGGCCGGTCGCGAGCTGCTGGCCGAGCTCGACACCGCGGTGGCGAAGGTGGTCTACTCCCGGCGCTTCTACAACAACGCGGTCGGCGTGACCCGGGTCGCCCAGCGCCGCTGGCTGGCCCGCACGCTCCGCCTGGCCGGGCACACCGAGTACCCCGGCTTCTTCGAGATCGACGACGACCCCCCGAAGGTCCTCGCCGCCGGGTGACCCGGGCCGCCTCCGCGCGCTCACCGGCGGTGCGCCGGGGACCGCCCACCGGATACGCCGGCGGCTCCCGAACGCCCCGATGCCGAATAAGACTCACGAAAGCGGGATAACCGGCAACTGGGACACCGGTAAGCTCGTGCTGGTTTTCAGGCCCGACTTGGAGGAGATGAGCCGTGCGGGTGTCCCGGAAGATCGCCGTCACGCTGGCGGGGGCCGCCGTCCTCGCCCAGGCCGCGGCCTGTTCCTCCGACGAGCCCGCGGCGGGCAAGCAGCCGCAGGCGGCGGCGGAGGCCACGACGCCCGCCGAGACCCCGTCCCCGGAGCCCACCCACCCCTTCACCGGCCTGCCCGGCGCCGCGCGCAGACCGGTGCTCGCGGCGAAGATCGAGAACACCTCGGCAGGCAAGCCGCAGCTCGGCCTGAGAAGCGCTGACATCGTCTACGTCGAGCAGGTCGAGGCGGGCCTGACCCGTCTCATGGCGATCTTCTCCTCGAAGCTCCCGCCCAAGATCGGCCCGGTGCGCAGCGCCCGCATCTCCGACCTGCACATCCTGCCGCAGTTCGGCAAGCCCGCCCTGGCCTACTCGGGCGTGCAGACCAAGATGATCCCCAAGGTCCAGCAGGCGTCCCTCATCGACGTCTCCGACAGCAGGGCTCCGGGCGCCTACTTCCGCCAGCCCGGCCGCTACGCGCCCTACAACCTGTTCGCCGAGCCCAGGAAGCTCCTGGCCCAGGCGCCCGGGGTGAGCAAGGCCAAGGACATCGGCTTCACCTTCGGCGACGCCCCCGAGGACGGGACGCCGAGGAAGTCGTTCAGCGTGCGGTACCCGGCGGCCCGCTTCACCTTCACCTGGTCGGACTCGGCCAAGAAGTGGCTGGTCTGGCAGGACGGCAAGAAGGACATGGCCGCCGAGGGCGGCCAGCTCGGCGCCCCGACCATCGTCGTGCAGTACGCCAAGACCGAGCGCTCGGAATTTCACGACCTCAACCAGAGTTATACCCCTCTGGTGCACTCCACCGGCACGGGCAGGGCCGTCGTGCTCCGGGACGGGCAGGCGTTCAAGGCCAGGTGGTCGCGCGAGTCGGAGCGGGACGGCACCGTCTTCACCACCGAGAACGGGGAGCCGATGAACTTCGCCCCCGGACAGGTGTGGGTCGTCCTGGCCGCGCCCAAGCCCGTGATCCCCTAGGCGGGCTCCCTCCGGGGGCGGCCGGCCGTACAGGATGGCCAAGAAGATCCCCCGAAGGCGACAGATCGGCGTGTGAGGGCATACGCCGATCAACGCCTACCATGAAGAAGTGGCGGCCGTCCCGGCGAGGGACGCCCGTGATCCGCAACCAGCCGTCGTGAGGTAGAGCCCCGTGTCCAGCAGCACGCCCGAAGTCACCGAGACCGCCGTCACCGGAACCGCCCGGGTCAAGCGCGGCATGGCAGAGATGCTCAAGGGTGGCGTCATCATGGACGTCGTCACCCCCGAGCAGGCCAAGATCGCCGAGGACGCCGGCGCGGTCGCCGTCATGGCCCTTGAACGGGTCCCCGCCGACATCCGCGCCCAGGGCGGCGTATCCCGGATGAGCGACCCCGACATGGTCGAGGGCATCATCTCCGCCGTCTCGATCCCCGTCATGGCCAAGGCCCGCATCGGCCACTTCGTCGAGGCCCAGGTCCTGCAGTCGCTCGGCGTCGACTACATCGACGAGTCCGAGGTGCTGACCCCCGCCGACTACGCCAACCACATCGACAAGTGGCGCTTCACCGTCCCCTTCGTCTGCGGCGCCACCAACCTCGGCGAGGCGCTGCGCCGCATCACCGAGGGCGCGGCGATGATCCGCTCCAAGGGCGAGGCCGGCACCGGCGACGTCTCCAACGCCGTCACCCACATGCGCACGATCCGCGCCGAGATCAAGCGCCTCACCTCGCTGCCGGAGGACGAGCTGTACGTCGCGGCCAAGGAGCTGCAGGCGCCTTACGAGCTGGTCGCCGAGGTCGCCAGGACCGGCAAGCTGCCCGTGGTGCTCTTCACCGCCGGCGGCATCGCCACCCCGGCCGACGCCGCGATGATGATGCAGCTCGGCGCCGAGGGCGTGTTCGTCGGCTCGGGCATCTTCAAGTCCGGCAACCCGGCGCAGCGCGCCGCCGCGATCGTCAAGGCCACCACCTTCTACGACGACCCGGACGTCATCGCCAAGGTCTCCCGCGGCCTGGGCGAGGCCATGGTCGGCATCAACGTCGACGACATCCCGGTCCCGCACCGCCTCGCCGAGCGCGGCTGGTAGGAAATTTCAGGAAAGGCGGCATCTGTGAAGGATGCCGCCTTTTCGCTTTCCTGAGCCGTTCACCCTGCCGTCATGATCCTCCGGGAGGCTGACGGGCGTTCGTGCCCGACACCCCCCGGAGGACCGCCTTGTCCGAATTCACCCGCCGCTCCTTCCTCGTCACCGGGATCGCGGCCGGAGCCGTGGCCGCCGTCCCCGGCGCGGCGCACGCCGACCCCGGTGCGGAGGGCGCCGGCGCGGAGAGCGCCGCCTCCCTCGCCTCCCGGGGCCTGCGGACCGACCCCTTCACGCTCGGCGTGGCCTCGGGCGACCCGGACGCCGAGGGCTTCGTGATCTGGACCCGGCTGGCGCAGCGGCCGCTCGCCGAGGACGGCATGGGAGGCATGCCCGCCCTGCCGTTCCCGGTCCAGTGGCAGATCTACGCCGACGAGGGCGGCCGCCGGGTGGTGCGGCGCGGCACGGCCCTGGCCCGGCCCGACTGGGGCCACAGTGTCCACGTGGAGGTGGGCGGCCTGTCCGCCGACCGCGACTACTGGTACCGCTTCAGGGTCGGCCCGTACCTGTCGCCCATCGGCCGGGCCCGCACCGCCCCGCACCCGCTGTCGTTCGGCTCGCCGCTGGCCATGGCCTTCGTCTCCTGCGCCCAGTACGAGCACGGCTACTTCACCGCCTACCGCCGCCTGGCCGAGGACCACCCCGACCTGGTCCTGCACCTCGGCGACTACCAGTACGAGTACACGCGCGACACCTACACCATCCCCGGCGGCAACATCCGCGACCACGAGGGCCCCGAGACCGAGACGCTCGCGAACTACCGGCAGCGGCACGCCCAGTACAAGACCGATCCCGATCTGCAGGCCGCGCACGCCGCCGCCCCCTGGCTGGTGGTCTGGGACGACCACGAACTGGACAACAACTGGGCCGACGAGATCCCGGAGAAGCCGGAGGTCCCGCAGCCGAACTTCCTCGCCCGGCGCGAGGCGGCCTTCCGCGCCTACTACGAGAACATGCCGCTGCGCCGCACCTCCGTCCCGCGCGGCGTCGACATGCAGCTCTACCGGCGGATCCGCTGGGGCGCGCTGGCCACCTTCCACATGCTCGACACCCGCCAGTACCGTGACGACCAGGGCTGCGGCGACGGCTACAGCGCCTGCCCCGAGGCGAGCGACCCGGCGCGCTCCATCACCGGCGAGCAGCAGGAGCGCTGGCTGATCGACGGCTTCCGCCGGTCGCGGGCGCGCTGGGACGTCATCGGCCAGCAGGTCTTCTTCGCCCAGCGCGACAACAACGCCGGCCCGCTCAAGGTCACCAGCCAGGACGCCTGGGACGGCTACGTCGCCTCCCGCCGGCGGATCACCCAGGGCTGGGTGGACGCCGGGGTGCGCAATCCGGTGGTGCTCACCGGCGACGTGCACGCCCACTGGGCCAGCGACCTCAAGCTCGACTACGACGACCCCACCGGCCGCACGGTCGGCTCCGAGCTGGTCGCCACCTCGATCTCCACCACCGGAGACGGCAAGGACTCCGACCCCGCGACCCACCCGTACCTGAAGATCAACCCGCACCTGAAGTTCTACAACAATCAGCGGGGCTACGTGCTCACCCGGATCGAGCCGGGCGCGCTCACCGCCGACTTCAGGGTGGTGCCCAAGGTGACCGAGGCCGGGGCCGAGGCGTACACCAGGGCGACCTTCGTCGTGGAGGACCGGGTTCCGGGCGTCCAGCAGACCTACCTGCGCCCGCTGGACCCGTCCCTGGCCAGGCGGGCCGAGCCGTCGGACGCCGAGCGGATCCAGGAGGTCGTGGACGCCGAGACCAGGCGTCCCTGACCGGCCGCGGCCCGGCGGGGCCGCGTGGGGGTAACGGGGGAGGGCGGCGTCCCGGCGGGGTGCCGCCCTCCCTTCGGAATAATACTTAGCCTGGCTAAGTTAGACTGGCTGACCATGACGACGGACGAACTCGCGGAGAACCTCTCCAAAGAGCTGCGCCACCTGGTGCTGCTCCTGCGTCGCGTGGCGGCGGGACAGCCGATCACCAGCCAGCAGTACGCCGTGCTGGGGTCGCTGGAGAGCGGCCCGCGCCGGATGACGGAGCTGGCCGAGGAACACGGGGTCCAGCTCCCCACCATGACGGTGCAGATCAACCGGCTGGAGGAACCCGGCCTGGTGACCCGCTCCGCCGACCCCTCCGACGCCCGGGTCCGCACGGTCGGGCTGACCGAGGAGGGCCGCGCCCGCCTGGCGGCCGTGCGCCGGGCCCGCGTCTCCTACCTCGTCTCCCAGCTCGGCCTGCTCACCCCGGAGGAACGCGACGCCGTCGCCGCCGCCCTGCCCGCGCTGGCCAAGCTGGGCCACGCGTGAGACCGCGGGGCCCAGCGCGGTCCCGCCGTCCCCCCGCCGTCCTGAAAGCGATCCCGAATCCCCGACCGGCCGTCACCCCGGCCGGTCCGCTTTTCCCGCAAGGAGCCACTCCCATGTCCTCGCAGAGTTCGGGCGGAATCCTCCGCCAGCCGATGTCGGTGTGGGCCACCGCCTTCGCCGCGGTGGTCGCCTTCATGGGCATCGGCCTGGTCGACCCGATCCTGCCCTCCATCGCCAAGAACCTGAACGCCGGACCCAGCCAGGTCTCCCTGCTGTTCACCAGCTACTTCCTGGTCACCGCGGTGGCGATGCTCGTCACCGGCTGGGTCTCCAGCCGGATCGGAGGTAAGCGCACCCTGCTGCTCGGCCTGTTCCTGGTCGTCGTCTTCGCCGGCCTGTCCGGCACCTCGGACAGCGTCGGCGCGCTCATCGGCTTCCGCGCCGGCTGGGGCCTGGGCAACGCCCTGTTCGTCGCCACCGCCCTGGCGGTCATCGTCGGCGCGGCCAGCGGCGGCGCCGAGGCCGCCATCATCCTGTACGAGGCCGCCCTGGGCCTAGGCATCTCGATGGGCCCGCTGGTCGGCGCCATCCTCGGCGACTGGAACTGGCGCGGCCCGTTCTTCGGCACCGCGACCCTGATGACCGTCGGGTTCGTCTCCATCGCGGTCCTGCTGAGGAGCACACCCCGGCCCGCGGTGAAGACCCGCCTCAGCGACCCGCTGCGCGCCCTGGCCCACGGCGGCCTGTCCACCACCGCCTTCACCGCGTTCTTCTACAACTTCGCCTTCTTCACCATCCTGGCCTTCACCCCGTTCATCCTCGGCATGTCGGCCTACGGCATCGGCGCGGTGTTCTTCGGCTGGGGCGTCCTCGTGGCGCTCGCCTCGGTCTTCGCCGCCCCGGCCATGAGCCGCAGGATCGGCTCGGTGCGGGTGCTGTACCTGTCCCTGGGGACGCTGGCCGTCCTGCAGGCGGGCATCGCCCTGTTCAGCGCGGTCGACATGCGCCCCGGCGTCGTCGTCTGCGTCGTGCTGTGCGGCATCCCGGCCGGCCTGAACAACACCGTGTTCACCGAGGCCGCCATGGAGGTCTCCGACGCGCCCCGGCCCGTCGCCTCGGCCGGCTACAACTTCGTCCGCTGGATGGGCGGGGCCGTCGCGCCCTACGTCGTGACCAAGCTGGGCGAGGAGATCGGCGCGCCCGTGCCGTACTGCCTGGGCGCGGTCTGCTGCCTGGTCGGCGTGGCCTTCCTGTACGGCAGGCGCCACCACCTGGCGAGCCTCGCGCGGGTGGACGCCGACCACGCCGCCCACGACCTGTCGGCCGCCTGACCCCGGCCGCCCGGCCGTACGGCGGGCCGCGCGCCCGGCCGCCTGACCCCGGCCGGTCCCCGCCCCGCGGGACCGGCTGGTTTGGGGCGGTCCGCGGGGTGGCCATACGCTTGAACCGCATCACGAGCCCCTTGAAAGGACCACCGGTGACCATCGCCCCGACGATCGGTGTCTTCGCCCTGCAGGGAGACGTCCGCGAGCACGCGCGCTGCCTGGAGCAGGCGGGAGCCAAGGCCGTGGCCGTACGGCGCCCCGAGGAGCTGGAGGCGGTCGACGCGCTGGTCGTCCCGGGAGGGGAGTCCACCACGATGTGGAAGCTCGCCGACGCCTTCGAGCTGCTGGAGCCGCTCCGGGCGAGGATCAAGGACGGCATGCCCGCCTACGGCTCCTGCGCCGGCATGATCATGCTGGCCGACCGGATCGAGGGCGGCGTCGAGGGCCAGCAGACCATCGGCGGCATCGACATGGTGGTCCGGCGCAACGCCTTCGGCCGCCAGGTCGACTCCTTCGAGTCCGACATCGACTTCGCGGGCATGGGCCCGCTGCGGGCGATCTTCATCCGCGCCCCCTGGGTGGAATCGGTCGGTTCCGACGTCGACGTGCTGGCCCGAGCCGAAGCTGGGGATAGGATCGTCGCGGTCCGTCAGGGGCCTCTGCTGGCCACGTCCTTCCATCCGGAGCTCACCGGGGGCTGCGACGTGCATTCATACTTCGTTGAGATGGTGAGGGAGCTCTAGTCGATGTCCGGCCACTCCAAATGGGCGACGACCAAGCACAAGAAGGCCGCGCTCGACTCCAAGCGCGGCAAGCTGTTCGCCAAGCTCATCAAGAACATCGAGGTCGCGGCCCGGACCGGCGGCCCCGACCCGGACGGCAACCCGACGCTGTACGACGCCATCACCAAGGCGCGTAAGAGCTCGGTCCCGCTGGACAACATCGAGCGCGCCCGCAAGCGCGGCGGCGGCCTGGAGGCAGGCGGCGCCGACTGGCAGACCATCATGTACGAGGGCTACGCCCCCGGTGGTGTCGCCGTGCTGATCGAGTGTCTGACCGACAACCGCAACCGCGCCGCCTCCGAGGTCCGCGTGGCGCTGACCCGCAACGGCGGCTCCCTGGCCGACCCCGGCTCGGTGTCCTACATGTTCAACCGCAAGGGTGTCGTGCTCGTCCCCAAGGGCTCGCTCACCGAGGACGACGTGCTGGTCGCGGTCCTCGACGCGGGCGCCGAGGAGGTCAACGACCTGGGCGACCAGTTCGAGGTCGTCTCCGAGGCCGGTGACCTCGTCCCGGTCCGCAAGGCCCTGCAGGACGCCGGGATCGACTACGACTCGGCCGAGTCGAGCTTCCTGCCGACGATGAACGTCCCGCTCGACGAGGAGGGCGCGCGCAAGGTCTTCCGGCTGATCGACGCCCTGGAGGACAGCGACGACGTGCAGAACGTCTGGGCCAACTTCGACGTCTCCGACGAGGTCATGGAGAAGCTGGAGGCCTGACCGGCCGCCCGCCGTCTCGCCGTACGCCCGCCCCGCCGTGCCGCGGAGGCGGGCGTACGGCTGCCCGGGGACCTTCCGTGTACGGCCCGCACCCTGGAGACGGACCCCGTGTACGGCCCGGCCCCGCGCCCCGGGGACGACCCCGGGTGAGGTCCCGCGCCCTGAGGACGGACCCTGTGTACGGCCCGCGCCCCGGGGACGACCCCGGGTGACGCCTGCCCGGAACCCTCCGGGCGCCCGCCCGGGAGACCTTTCCGGCGGCCGTCCAGAGACGGAGTCATGGGGTTTTTGTGACGTTCGCCGGAAAATATGAGCGGCGATTTGCCTAAATAAATGAGGGCATATGCCGCCGTACGATGCCGAACCCTGATCTGATCTTCGCCGTGGCCGGCGTCGCCGCCCTGCTCGCGGCGATCCTGCCCCGCCTGCTCAACCGGCGTGCCTTCTCGCTGCCGCTGGCCTGCCTGATCGGCGGCGCGCTGCTCTACCTCCTGCCCCTGGACCTGCCCGACCCCGACCCGGTGGCCCACCGGGCGCTGCTGGAGCACGCCACCGAGATCTGCGTCCTCATCTCGCTGATGGGCGCCGGGCTGGCGATCAACCGGCCCTTCGAGCCGCGCCGCTGGACCTCCACCTGGCGGCTGCTGGGCTGGACTCTCCCGCTGACCGTCGGCGCCGTCACCCTGGCCGTCCACGGCCTGCTGGGCTGGCCGTGGGCCGCGGCGCTGCTGCTGGGCGCGGTGCTCGCGCCGACCGACCCGGTGCTCGCCTCCGACGTGCAGGTCGGCCAGCCCGTCGACTCCGAGACCGACGACGACGAGGTCCGCTTCACCCTCACCTCCGAGGCCGGGCTCAACGACGGCCTGGCCTTCCCCCTGGTGTTCGCCGCGATCGCGCTGGCGTCGGCGGGCGGCGGCCTGGAATGGGCCGGGCACTGGGCGCTGGTGGACCTGCTCTACAGGTGCGGGGCGGGCGTCGTGGCCGGCCTGCTGGCCGGCAAGGCGCTGGGCCGGCTGTTCTTCCGCGCCCAGGTCTCCGACCTGCGGCTGGCCGAGCACCGCGACGGCTTCGTGGCGCTGGCCGCGACCTTCCTCGCCTACGGCCTCACCGAGCTGGTGCACGGCTACGGCTTCATCGCGGTGTTCGTGACCGCGTGCACGATCAGGGCCGCCGAGCGCACGCACGGCTACAACGCCGTCCTGCACGGTTTCATCGAGCAGATCGAGCGGCTGTTCACCGCCTGGCTGATCCTGCTGCTCGGCGGGTTCGTGATCACCGGCGGCCTGGCCGCGCTCACCTGGCGGGGGGCGGCGGTCGGCCTGCTCCTGCTGCTGGTGATCCGCCCGCTGACCGGTTGGCTCGCCACGCTCGGCGGCCGGCCGGGACCGCGTGAGCGCGGCGTGCTGGCCTTCTTCGGCATCCGGGGCATCGGCTCGCTGTTCTACCTCGCCTACGCCCT
This sequence comes from Streptosporangium sandarakinum, assembly GCF_050942225.1. Classification (NCBI taxonomy): domain Bacteria; kingdom Bacillati; phylum Actinomycetota; class Actinomycetes; order Streptosporangiales; family Streptosporangiaceae; genus Streptosporangium; species Streptosporangium sandarakinum. Next base: position 5,230,720 of record NZ_CP192034.1, on the reverse strand, counting down.
CGGCCAGGCCGACTTCGGCGTACCCGCGGAGGAGCTGTGGGCGGTGGTGGCCTTCACCGTGCTGGCCTCCCTGGTGCTGCACGGCGTCACGGCGACCCCGGTGATGGCGCGCCTGGACCGCCTGCGCGGCCGGGCCGACGCGGACCGCCCCGCCGACGGGGACACCGGGGACGCCCCGGATGCCGGGAAGGCCGGGGATACCCGGGAGAACGGAGCCGCCGGGGACGGCGGAGGCCTCGGCGACCCGGGGAACGCCGAGCCGGTCCGCCACCCCTGACCCCGCCCGGCGGGCGGCGGTCCGGGGCCGGTTCACACCCATCGGGGGGTACGCCCTAGGTTGGGGGACCGTGGAAATACGTGAGCTGACGGCCGGTGACCTCGACGCGGCGCTGGACAACCGCGTCCGCGCCTTCGGGCCCGTCCCGGATGACGAGGCGGAGACCTGGCGGCGCAACGCCCTGCCCGCCGTCGAGGGCGGCAGATACCTCGGGGCGTTCGACGGCGCCCGCCTCGTCGCCACGACCCGCATCGAGGACTTCACCCAGTGGTGGCACGGCAGGCCGCTGCCCATGGGCGGCATCGCCTCGGTCACCGTCGCCCCCGAGGACCGGGGCCGCGGCGTCGGACGGAAGATCATGCGGACCGCCCTGGACCGCTGCGCCGCCCTGGGGCTGCCGATCTCGGCGCTGTACCCCGCCACCACCCGCCTTTACCGCTCGCTCGGCTGGGAGCACGCCGGGGCCCTGCACCGGGCCGTGCTGTCCACCGAGGCGCTGCGCACGATCCGCGTCGCCGGCGACGTCCCGCTCCGCCGTACCGGCCCCGGCGACGCCCGCGCGCTGGGCGAGGTCATCGGCCGCGTCCACGCCGCCACCCGCGCCTCCGGGCCGGTCCGCCGGAGCGAGGCGGCCGTGCGCCGGTGGCTGGAGGGCACCCGCGACTTCGTCTACCTGGCCGAGGACGGCTTCGTGGCCTACGGCTGGGACGGCCACGACATCTCGGTCAGCCATCTGCTCGCCGGCTCGGAGGCCACGGCCCGGGCGCTGTGGGCGCTGGTCGGCTCCTCGTCCTCCATCGCGAAGAAGGTCCGCGCGGCCGTCGCCCCCGACGACCCGGTGTTCTGGCTGCTCGGCGAACGGGTGAACGACGAGGTCGCGCAGACCCGCTGGATGTTCCGCGTGGTGGACCCGGCGGCGGCCGTCGCCGGGCGCGGGTTCCCGGCGGGCGTCACCCTCGACGCCGTGGTCCACGTCGACGACCCCGAGCGGCCCGCCTCCTCCGGCCCCTGGCACCTGTCGGTCTCCGGCGGCTCCGGTACGGCCCAGCCCGCCGGGGCCATCCCGAAGTCGGCGCCCGCCCTCACCGCCGGAGGCCTCTCCGCGCTGTTCGCGGGCGTGCCGACCACCACCCTGCGCCGCGCGGGCATCCTCACCGGACCCGCGGACGCCGACGACGCCCTCGACGCCGCCTTCCACGCCCGGCCGTACATGACCGACGCGTTCTGACCGCGCCGGTCATCGGGCGGAACGGCCGGGGCGGCGAAGGCTCCGGGGCCCGCCCCGCGGGCGGCGCGATGGCCGTGCGCGCCGTGCCCGCAGGCGGTAGAGTCGGGCACCGAACAGGTGTTCGGCGAGCGGAAGGCGTGCCGGTGCGGTTGCCCGAACTGCGGGTGATGGGGGTCGATCCGGGCCTGACCCGGTGCGGCCTCGGAGCGGTCGAGGGGCGCCCCGGGGCGCCGCTCCGCCTGGTCAAGGTCGGGGTGGTGCGCACCCCCGCCGACGACGAGATCGGGGCCCGGCTGGTGGCGATCGAGGCCGGCATCGAGCAATGGCTCGACGAGATCCGGCCCGACGCGGTGGCCGTGGAGCGCGTCTTCGCCCAGCACAACCTGCGCACCGTCATGGGCACCGCCCAGGCCTCGGCGGTGGCGATCCTGTGCGCCTCCCGCCGGGGGCTGCCGGTGGCGCTGCACACGCCGTCGGAGGTCAAGGCCGCGATCACCGGCAGCGGCACGGCCGACAAACGACAGGTCGGCACCATGGTGACCAGGCTGCTGCGGCTCGACGCCATGCCCAAGCCCGCCGACGCCGCCGACGCGCTCGCCCTGGCCATCTGCCACATCTGGCGGGGCGGCGCCCAGAACAGGCTGGCCGAGGCGGCCGCCCGGGCCACCGGCGCCGGCGGCGGAGTGACGGCCGCCGCGTACTTCCGCGGGCGGAACAGGCCCGCCGGATACTCGAGAGGAACGACGAAGTGATCGCCTCGGTGCGAGGACGGGTGGCCGCGATCGCCCCCGACGGAGCGGTGGTCGAGGTCGGCGGCGTCGGCGTGCTGGTGCACTGCACGCCCGGCACGCTGGCGGCGCTGCGCGTGGGGGAGGAGACCCGGCTGGCCACCTCGCTGGTGGTGCGCGAGGAGTCCCTCACGCTGTACGGCTTCGCCGACGACGACGAGCGCAGGATCTTCGAGCTGCTCCAGACCGCCAGCGGGGTCGGCCCCAAGGTCGCCCTGGCGATGCTCGCCGTGCACACGCCCAACGCGCTGCGGGTGGCCGTGGCCGCCGCCGACGTCAAGGCGCTGACCCGGGTCCCCGGGGTGGGCCCCAAGGGCGCCCAGCGGATCATCGTCGATCTCAAGGACAAGCTCGGCACCCCCGAGGAGGCCGTCAGCGCCGCCCTCAACGGCGGCTCGGCCGCCCCCGTCTGGCGCGAGCAGGTCCACTCCGGCCTGGTCGGCCTGGGATACTCGGCCAAGGACGCCGACGAGGCCGTCGCGGCCGTCGCCCCCCAGGCCGACGCCGAGACGGCCCAGGGCCGCTCGCCCCAGGTCGCGGCGCTGCTCAAGGCCGCGCTGCGCGTGCTGAGCGTGCGGTGAGGGGGGGAGACGCCGTGAGCTTCGAGCGGGATCTGGTCTCGGCCGACGCCGACGCCGAGGGTGACGAGCGGCTGGTCGAGGCCGCGCTGCGGCCCAAGCGGCTGGAGGAGTTCATCGGCCAGGCGCGGGTGCGCGAGCAGCTGTCGCTGGTGCTGCAGAGCGCGCTGCGGCGCAACCGGCCGCCCGACCACGTGCTGATGAGCGGCGGCCCCGGCCTCGGCAAGACCACCCTCGCCCTGATCATCGCCACCGAGCTGTCGGCGCCCATCCGGATCACCTCCGGACCGGCGCTGGAGCGGGCCGGCGACCTCGCGGCCATCCTCTCCACGCTGTCGGAGGGCGAGGTGCTGTTCATCGACGAGATCCACCGGATGGCCCGCCCCGCCGAGGAGATGCTCTACCTCGCGATGGAGGACTTCCGGGTCGACATCGTGGTGGGCAAGGGGCCCGGCGCCACCGCGATCCCGCTGGAGGTCGCCCCGTTCACCCTGGTCGGCGCCACCACCAGGGCCGGCCTGCTGCCCGCGCCGCTGCGCGACCGGTTCGGGTTCGTCGCCCACATGGACTTCTACGACGCCGGCGAGCTGGAGCGGGTGCTGCACCGCTCGGCGACGCTGCTCGGCCTGGAGCTGCCCGGCGACGCCGCCCGCGAGATCGCCGGCCGTTCGCGCGGCACGCCCCGCATCGCCAACCGCCTGCTGCGCCGGGTCCGCGACTTCGCCGAGGTGCGGTCCGACGGCGTCGTCACCCGTGACGTCGCCGCGGCGGCGCTGAACCTCTACGAGGTCGACGCCGAGGGGCTCGACCGGCTCGACCGGGCGGTCCTGTCGGCGCTGCTGGGCAAGTTCGGCGGCGGCCCGGTCGGCCTGTCCACCCTCGCGGTCGCGGTCGGCGAGGAGCCCGAGACGGTGGAGGTGGTGGCCGAGCCGTTCCTGGTGCGCCAGGGGCTGCTGGCCCGCACCCCCCGGGGCCGGGTGGCGACCGCCGCCGCGTGGATCCACCTGGGGTTGACCCCGCCGCCGGACGCCTTCGGCGCCCAGGTGCCCGTCGATCTCGGGGATGACTCCGGCCCCGCGTGACGTTGGATTTCAAAAGGGGAAGACCCGCGGGGTCAATCACAGATCGATGACAACGATATCGAAATGGGAACTTCCCCCCGAGTCCGTTCGTGGGTTCGTTGCCGCGCTCCTAACAGCTCGCCTAAACTCCGTGGCTTGGCTGGCTGTGTAGGCTGACGTGCTGAGCGGCGTGCCCGTATACGACGTCCGGCGCCACGCCGGTCAATTCTGAAGCGTAAGGAGCGGCCCCATGGGCGGCAACAGCGGTTACTCAAGCCTCATCATGATCGTTCTGATGGTCGTGGTGTTCTACTTCCTGCTCATCCGGCCGCAGCGCAAGCGGCAGCAGGAGCAGGCCCAGATGCAGAACTCCCTGGCTCCGGGAGCCCGCATCATGACGACGACCGGCCTGTTCGCGACCGTCACGGCCATCGACGGCGACGACGTGATCCTGGAGCTCGCCCCCGGCGTCGAGACCCGCTGGGTCAAGGCCGCGATCGGCCGCGTTCTGACTCCGGTCGACGACACCGCCTCCGATGACGTCGAGTCCGCGGGTGTCGTGGAGGACAATGAGGTGGAGACCGTTCAGCCGAAGGGCGACAGCCAGGACTCGCAGCAGAAGTGAGCAGGCTCGCCAACCATCCCCTATAGCCGAAAGAACTGACGACCAGTGGCCCGACCGACCAGCGGCCAGAGCAAGCCGGGGCGCATGCTCCTGGCGCTCCTGGCGCTCATTCTCGCCATGGGCGGGGTGATGGCCCTCAACAAGGCGTTCACCCCCGAATATGGCCTCGACCTCGCAGGCGGCACCACGGTGACGCTGTCGCCCGTCACGCCCAACGGCGGAGCTCCCTCCCAGGAGAGCCTCGACCTGGCCGTGAACATCATCCGTGACCGGGTGAACGGCAGCGGCATCTCCGACGCCGAGGTCGCCAAGTCCGGTGACAACATCGTCATCTCCGTCCCCGGAGCCGGCCAGGAGGAAGTCGTAAAGCTGGTCGGCACCACCGCGGAGCTGCGTTTCCGCCAGGTGCTGGCTGTGGGGGAGGGCTCGCCCGCGCCCCCCGGGCAGATGCCCACCCAGGCGCCGACGCCGTCCGTCGCCCCGTCGGACGGCAAGGCCACCGACGGCGGCGAGGCCACGACGACGCCGGCCCCGAGGAGCACCGCCCAGTCCAGCCCGAGCGCCTCGCCCACCGGCCGGGCGCTGTCCTCGGCGCTGACCGCCCCGAACCCGTCGACCGCCCCTTCCACCGAGGCGGAGACGGGGGCGAAGAAGACCGTGACGGACCGGCGGGCCGCACGTGAGCCCAAGTCCGAGGCCAAGGACGGTGAGGAAGCCCCAGCGGACCGGCGCGCGCGCCGGGCGGCCAGGAACGCCGCGGCCCCGTCCGCCACCCCGACCCCCAGCGCGACCCCGTCCGCTCCGGCGAACGACCCGCTGGCCGGCGTCGACACCACCGGCATCGACCCCAAGGCCCTTGAGCGGTTCAAGACGCTCGACTGCGCCAAGGACAAGGGCCAGGGCGCCCAGGACGCGCCGGACCAGCAGTACGTCGGCTGCAGCCAGGACGGCTCGGCCAAGTACATCCTCGACAAGGCCGCCGTCACCGGCACCTCGATCGACAAGGCCACCTCCGGCGTCGACCAGACCACCGGCGAGTGGCTCGTCCAGCTCTCCTTCAAGGGCCAGGGCCCGCAGCAGTGGTCGAAGGTCACCACCACCGCCTTCAACTCCCAGCCGCCGCGCAACCAGGTCGCCATGGTGCTGGACGGCGTGGTGATCTCCGCGCCGGTCATCCAGGAGCCCATCACCGGCGGCCGGGCCCAGATCTCCGGCAACTTCACGCAGGTGACCGCCGACGACCTGGCCAACCAGCTCAAGTACGGCGCGCTGCCGCTGAAGTTCCAGAAGAGCTCCATCGAGGAGGTCTCCTCCACCCTGGGCGCCGACCAGCTGCGCGGCGGCCTGATCGCCGGCGCGATCGGCCTCGGGCTCGTGCTGATCTACTCGCTGCTCTACTACCGCGGCCTGGGCATCGTCTCGGTGCTGAGCCTCGTGGTCGCCACGGTCCTGACCTACGAGTCGGTGGTCATCCTCGGCGCCACCGCGGGCTTCCGCCTGTCGCTGCCGCACATCATCGGCCTCATCGTCTCGATCGGCATCACCGCGGACTCGTTCATCGTCTACTTCGAACGCATCCGTGACGAGATGAAGGAGGGCCGCCGCTCGCTGCGGACGGCCGTCGAGGTCGCCTGGACCCGCGCCCGGCGCACGATCCTGATCGCCGACGCGGTCATGTTCATCGCCGCCGTGGTGCTGTACTTCCTGGCCGTCGGCGGTGTGGCCGGCTTCGCGTTCGCGATGGGCCTGACCACGCTCATCGACATCGTGGTGGTGTTCATGTTCACCAAGCCGTTCGTCGCGCTCCTCGCCAGGAGGAAGTTCTTCGCCAAGGGCCACAAGCTCTCCGGTCTCGACGCCGAGCGCATGAGCCAGAGCTCCGCCGCCCCGACCCTTCCGCAGGAGGCCTGATGTCCGGCATCGCGCGTCGGCTGTACCGCGGCGAGGTCAACGTCGACTTCGTCGGCCGCAGAAAGCTCTGGTACGGCCTGTCGGCCTTCCTGCTGGCGATCTCCATCCTCGGCCTGCTCCTCCACGGCCTGAACCTCGGCGTGGAGTTCAAGGGCGGCTCGGTCTTCTCCTTCAAGGCCCCCTCGGCGAGCATCGAGCAGGTGCGCGGCACCTTCGAGGAGGCCGGGGCGCACCAGGTCATCGTGCAGGAGACCAACAACGGCTGGCGGGTCACCACCGAGAGCCTGCCGCCCGAGGAGGTCACCAAGGTCCAGAAGGAGGCCGCCCAGGACTACGGCCTCACGCAGGACCAGGTCACCCTCCAGGTGATCGGCGGCTCGTGGGGCGGCCAGGTGGCCAACAAGGCCATCATCGGCCTGATCGTCTTCATGCTGGCGATCATCCTGTACCTGACGGTGGCCTTCGAGTGGAAGATGGCGCTGTCGGCCATCGTGGCGCTCTTCCACGACCTGATCATCACCGCCGGCGTGTACGCCTGGTCCGGCTTCGAGGTCACCCCGGCGACCCTGCTGGGCTTCCTGACCATCCTCGGATACTCGCTGTACGACGCGGTCGTCGTCTTCGACATGATCAAGGAGGTCACCGCCAAGCTCGGCACGACCTCCAAGATGACCTACACCGAGGCGGCCAACAACGCGCTGAACCACACGCTGATCCGGTCGCTGAACACCACGCTGGTGGCGATCCTGCCGGTCGCGGCGATCCTGTTCATCGGCACCACGCTGTTCGGCGCGGGCACGCTGAAGGACCTGTCGCTGGCCCTGTTCGTCGGTATGATCGTCGGCACCTACTCCTCGCTGTGCGTGGCGACGCCGATGCTGGTGACGCTGAAGGAGCGGGAGCCGCGCTACCAGGCGCTCGCCCGCCGGGTCGCGAGCCGTGCCGGGTCCGCCCCCGAAAAGGGCGCCAGGCAGCCGGTCACGGCGGCGGCGGCCAACGGCTCCGCGCCGGCCGGCTCCGTGGCCGACGGCGACAAGCGCAAGAAGAAGTAACCCCACCAAGATGGCGCCTCCGCTCCCGTCCCCCGGGGGCGGAGGCGTTTTCGTCAAGGAAGTGACATGAACGACCTGCGCACCCTCATCCTCGACCGGATCCGCGACGTGCCCGACTACCCGCAGCCGGGCGTGGTCTTCAAGGACATCACCCCCCTGCTCGCCGACCCCAAGGCGTTCGCCGCCGTGGTGGACGAGCTGGCCGGCGCGTACCGGGTGGACAAGATCGTCGGTATCGAGGCCCGCGGGTTCATCCTGGCCGCCCCGGTGGCGCACAAGGCCGCCGCGGGGTTCGTCCCGGTACGGAAGAAAGGCAAACTGCCTGCCGAGACGCTTGAGGAGTCCTACGATCTGGAGTACGGCTCCGCCGTCATCGAGGTGCACAGGGACGCCTTCGCCCCCGGAGAGCGGGTCCTGATCGTCGACGACGTGCTCGCCACCGGCGGCACGGCGCGCGCGGCGGTGGAGCTGGTCCGCAGGGCGGGCGCCGAGGTCGTCGCCATCGCCGTGCTCATGGAGCTGGCCTTCCTCAACGGGCGGGAACGACTGGACGACGTCGAAGTTCGTTCCCTGGTGATCGTCTGATCTCACCCCGATGGGGCAGGGTTCCTGACATGTCTGGATACACTGGAGGATCTGGACTCGAACGTGAGGAGTCTGAGTGCCCCGTGATGTGGTCGTTCCCGACGTGACCGCCGATGGAGGCGGGCCCGAGGAGGCCGCCCCGCCAGGCGGCGCCGGTTCCCCCATGTCCGGAGTCACCGAGGAGAAGCCTGCCGTACGGCGCAGGATCGCACGCTTTGGGGGGCAATGGAGTGGCGCCATGAATCCGGTGCTGGAGCCGTTGTTCCGCACGGTCCGCGCGACGCATCCGAAGGCGGACCTGCGGCTCATCGAGCGTGCCTACGACGTGGCGGCCTACCACCACCGTGATCAGAAGCGCAAGAGCGGGGACCCCTACATCACCCACCCCCTGGCGGTGGCGACGATCCTGGCCGAGCTGGGCACCGACGACGAGACCCTGTGCGCCGCGCTGCTGCACGACACCGTCGAGGACACCGCCTACGGCCTGGACGAGCTGCGGGCCGACTTCGGCGACAACATCGCGCTGCTGGTCGACGGCGTCACCAAGCTCGACAAGGTCAAGTTCGGTGACGCCGCACAGGCCGAGACCGTCCGCAAGATGGTCGTGGCGATGTCGCGCGACATCAGGGTCCTGGTGATCAAGCTCGCCGACCGGCTGCACAACATGCGCACCATGCGTTACCTGCCCGAGCACAAGCGGCAGCAGAAGTCCCGCGAGACCCTGGAGATCTTCGCCCCGCTGGCGCACCGGCTGGGCATGAACACGATCAAGTGGGAGCTGGAGGACCTCGCGTTCGCCATGCTCTACCCCAAGCGTTACGACGAGATCGCCCGCATGGTGTCGGAGCGGGCCCCGCGCCGCGACCTGTTCCTGCAGGAGGTCATCGAGAGCGTCTCCAAGGACCTGCGCGAGGCCAAGATCCGCGCGGTGGTCAAGGGCCGGCCCAAGCACTACTACTCGGTCTACCAGAAGATGATCGCGCGCGACGTCGCCTTCGACGACATCTACGACCTGGTGGGCATCCGGGTGCTGGTCGACACGGTCCGCGACTGCTACGCCGCCCTCGGAACGATCCACGCGCGATGGAACCCGGTGCCCGGCCGGTTCAAGGACTACATCGCGATGCCCAAGTTCAACATGTACCAGTCGCTGCACACCACGGTCATCGGCCCCGCGGGCAAGCCCGTGGAGCTGCAGATCCGCACCCACTCCATGCACCACCGGGCCGAGTACGGCGTGGCCGCGCACTGGAAGTACAAGGAGGACATGACGGCCTCCGGCGCCCCGGGGACGAAGCTGAAGCCCGCCAGCGACATGGCCTGGCTGCGTCAGCTCCTCGACTGGCAGAAGGAGACCGCCGACCCCGGCGAGTTCCTGGAGTCGCTCAGGTTCGACCTGTCGGTCTCGGAGGTGTACGTCTTCACCCCGCGGGGCCAGGTGATCGCCCTGCCCGAGGGCGCGACGCCGGTGGACTTCGCCTACGCCGTGCACACCGAGGTCGGTCACCGCTGCATCGGCGCCCGGGTCAACGGCCGCCTGGTGCCGCTGGAGTCGCGGCTGGGCAACGGCGACACGGTGGAGATCTTCACCTCCAAGTCGCCGGACGCCGGCCCCTCGCGTGACTGGCTGAAGTTCGTCAAGTCGGGCCGGGCCCGTAACAAGATCCGGCAGTGGTTCTCCAAGGAGCGCCGCGAGACCGCGATCGAGGCGGGCAAGGAGGCCATCGGCCGGGCCATGCGCAAGCAGGGGCTGCCGCTGCAGCGCCTGATGTCGGGGGAGTCGCTGCTGACCCTCGCCAGGGACCTGCGCTACCCCGACGTCTCCGCCCTGTACGCGGCCGTCGGCGAGGGCCACATCGCCGCCCAGGCGGTCGTGCAGAAGCTGGTGCACTCCGTCGGGGGAGTGGACGGCGCCGAGGAGGACATCGCCGAGGTCTCGGTGCCGACGAAGCTGCGGGGCCGTCCCCGCGGTGGCAGCGGCGGAGCCGGCGTGGTGGTCGCGGGCGACTCCGACGTGTGGGTGCGCCTGTCGCGCTGCTGCACCCCGGTGCCCGGCGACGAGATCCTCGGCTTCGTGACCCGCGGGCACGGCGTGTCGGTGCACCGCACCAACTGCCCCAACGGGGAGCAGCTGAAGACCCAGCCGGACCGGCTGGTGGAGGTGTCCTGGGCGTCGGGGACCGACTCGGTCTTCCTGGTGGCGCTCCAGGTCGAGGCGCTCGACCGGCCGCGGCTGCTGTCGGACGTCACCCGCACCCTGTCGGACCAGCACGTGAACATCCTGTCGGCGTCGGTCACGACGTCCCGCGACCGGGTGGCGATCAGCAAGTTCACCTTCGAGATGGCCGACCCCAAGCACCTCGGGCACGTCCTGAAGGCCGTGCGCAACATACCGGGTGTCTACGACGTCTACCGGGTGAGCGGCGCCGGCTCCTGACCGCCGCCCCGGGGGCCGGCCGTGCCCGCCCCGGGCCCTGCGGAGAAGACTCCGGCACCGGGACCGTCGCCCGGGCATGAGACGCCGGTGTGGGGACGAGCCCGCCTCGGGCTCTCACGGGGCTCTGTCACGGGACTCTGTCACGCGGGTGGGGCCGTACGCCGAACCGGGCGCCCGCGAGGGGACGCCCGGCCGTGTGTCCTCGGGAGGACCCGTCTCAGGAGAACTCGGCGAGCGTGCGCTCGGCCTCCTCCAGCCAGGAACGGCGGGCTTCCAGCGACTCCTCGGCGTCCTTGACGTCCTTGTCCCGGCCGGCCGCCCTGGCCTTGGCCAGGCGGGCCTCAAGCTGCTCGATCGACCGGTGGAGCTGGTCGACCGTGTTCTGGGCGCGGGCGCGGGCCTCGGGGTTGGAGCGCTTCCACTCCGCCTCCTCGGCCTTGCGGACCGCCTCGTCGATCCGGCGCAGGCCACCCTCCAGGCGGTCGCGCTGCTCCCGCGGGACCGGGCCGGCGGCCTCCCAGCGCTCCAGGACGCCCCGCAGGGCCGCCCTGGCGGACCGGGCGTCGGAGACCGGCAGGATCTTCTCCGCCTCGGCCAGGAGCTGCTCCTTGACCTCGGCGTTGGCCGCGAGCGAGGCGTCGCGCTCGGCGAAGACCGCCGAGCGGGCCTGGAAGAACTGGTCCTGGGCGGCCTTGAACCGGCCCCACAGCTCGTCCTCCACCTCACGGGAGGCCCGGCCCGCGGCCTTCCACTGCCGCATCAGCTCGCGGTAGGCGGCGGCCGTGGCGCCCCAGTCGGTGGAGGAGGCCATCTCCTCCGCCTCGGCGACGATGCGCTCCTTGGTGGCGCGCACGCTCTCCCGCTGCTCGTCCAGCCCGGCGAAGTACGCCTTGCGCCGCTTGGCGAAGGCCGTACGGGCGGCCGACAGCCGCTTCCAGAGCGCGGCCTCGGTCACGCGGTCGATGCGTTCGGCGGCCTTCCACTCCTCGATGAGCTGGCGCAGCCGCTCGCCCCCGCTCTTCCAGTGGGTGGTGTCCTCGGCGATCCGCTCGGCCTCGCCGACGATGCGCTCCTTGACGGCCCTGGCCTCGGCCCGGGCCACGTCGCGCGCCGCCTTGACCTCCTCGCGGCGCTGGGCGACCGTCTCCGTGAGGGCGTTCAGGCGGCCCAGCAGCGCGTCGAGGTCGCCGACGGCGTGCGCGCCGGTGATCGCCTCACGCAGCTTGACGATCGTCGCCTCCGCCTGGGCCGGCGGCAGGTCGGTGCCGCGGACCCGCTGCTCCAGCAGCGTGACCTGCCCGGCCAGCTCGTCGAACTTGCGATGGAAGTAGGCGAGTGCCTCTTCCGGCTCTCCGGCCTGCCAGGACCCGACGGCCCGTTCTCCCTCAGCCGTACGCACGTAGACGGTGCCGTCGTCGTCTACCCGGCCCCACGGGTCGGTGCTCACCGTGTCCTCCCGCACTTTCATCAGCCTTTCGAGGCTAACCGCCTCTTGGTTGTATTACGTCAGCTCTTGCCGGACATTGTCACGTTTTTGATTTCGACGGTTTCCTTCGGAGCCCCGGTGCCGTCGGGTCCCGGCGTGATGACGCCTCCCTTGTTCACCTTGTCGATGATCTCCATCCCCTTCGTGACCGTACCGAACGGGGTGTAGTTCGGGGGGAGCTGGGTGTCGCCGTACACGATGAAGAACTGGCTGCCGTTGGTGTCGGGACCGCTGTTGGCCATGGCCACGACGCCGCGGGTGTACTTGGCGCCGTCGAGGTTCTCGTTGACGAAACGGTACCCCGGCCCGCCCTGGCCGTCGGTCTCGCTCTTGCCGTCGGCCTTGGCGAGCGGGTCGCCGCACTGCAGCACCGGGAACTGGTCGGAGCCCAGCCGGTGGCACTTGGAGCCGTCGAAGTAGTTCTTCTTCGCCAGGAAGGCGAAGGAGTTGACCGTGCACGGGGTCTTGTCGGCCGACACCTTGATCACGATGTCGCCACGGTTCGTCTTCAGCGTCATCGTCGCCGGCGAGGTGTCCACCTTGGCCGGTGGCATGCCGACGTTCTTCGCCGCCCCCTCGGTGTCGGGGACGTAGCCGCAGGTGCCGGTCGCCGGGTCGAACGCGGCGGGCTTGGGCCCCTCGCTCGCGCTCGCGGCCGGGCTGGGGCTCCCCGACGCCGACGCGGTGGAGGTGGCGTCGGAGTCACCGCCGCCGAGCAGGGCGGTCGCGGCGACCACACCGCCCACCACCAGCACGACCCCGGCGGTGGTGCCGATGACCGCGGTGCGCTTCGCCCTGGCCTCACGCTCGACGCGCCGCTTCGTCTGCCGCTCGTAGTGCTCGCGCGCCAGCTGCTTCTGGCGGTCCTTGCCGCTCACCGCTTCGCCCTCCCGAGTGCCGGAGTGTTACTTATTGAGGTGGGCGAATCGTATCGGCCAAAGGGTGATGGTTCGCAGCCCGGCGACCCGCACCGGTACCCTTCGGTTACATTCCCATCCGTATTCTTGACGAGATCGGCTGAGGCAGATGCTCATCGCCGGCTTTCCCGCCGGGTCGTTCCAGACCAACTGCTACGTCGTCGCTCCCGCCGCCGGCGAGGAGTGCGTCGTCGTCGACCCCGGGCAGAACGCGGTCGCCGACCTCGACGACGTGCTGCGCGAGCACCGGCTGCGGCCGGTCGCGGTGCTGGTCACCCACGGGCACGTCGACCACATGTGGTCGGTCGCCCCCGTCTGCGGCGCCCGCGACGTCCCCGCGTGGATCCATCCCGAGGACCGCGATCTGCTGTCCGACCCCGGCAAGGGGCTGCCGCTCGCGGCCAGGCAGCAGTTCTTCGGCGGGATGACCTTCACCGAGCCCGACGACGTCCGCGAGCTGGCCGACGGCCAGGTGCTGGAGCTGGCGGGCATGGAGATCACCGTCGACCACGCCCCCGGCCATACCAGGGGGTCGGTGACCTTCAGGCTGCCCGCCTCCGAGGAGATCCCGGACGTGATGTTCTCGGGCGACCTGCTGTTCGCCGGCTCCATCGGCCGCACCGACCTCCCGGGCGGCGACCACCCGACCATCCTGCGCAGCCTGGCGGCCAAGTGCCTGCCGCTGCCGGACGAGACGGTGGTCCTGCCCGGCCACGGACCACAGACCACGATCGGCCGCGAACGCGCCACCAACCCGTACCTCGCCGAACTCGCCGGGCGAGCGGAGTCGGCGCCGGGAGCGGGACCCACCAGGGGACTATAAGAGATGACTCTGCAGGCGCCCAAGGGCACCTTTGACTGGCTTCCACCCCGTTCGGAGGTGGCGCTCGCCGTACGTGAGGCGCTGACCGCTCCGGTCCGCCGCGCCGGCTACGGCTACGTCGAGACCCCCGTCTTCGAGGACACCGCGCTGTTCGTCCGCGGGGTGGGCGAGTCCACCGACATCGTCTCCAAGGAGATGTACACCTTCACCGACAAGGGCGGCCGCTCCCTCACACTGCGGCCGGAGGGCACCGCCTCGGTCGTGCGGGCGGTCCTCCAGCACGGTCTGCACAACGGCCAGCTGCCCGTGAAGCTCTGGTACTCCGGCAGCCAGTTCCGCTACGAGCGGGCCCAGAAAGGCCGTTACCGCCACTTCTGGCAGGTCGGCGCGGAGGCGCTGGGCGCCGAGGACCCGGCCCTCGACGCGGAGCTGATCGTGATGGCCGCCGACGGCTACGCCGGCCTGGGGCTGACGGGCGTGCGGTTGCTGCTGAACACGCTCGGCTGCCGGGAGTGCCGCCCCGCCTACCGCGCGGCGCTGCAGGACTTCCTGCGCGCGCTCGACCTCGACGAGGCCACCCGGCAGCGCGTCGAGATCAACCCGCTGCGCGTGCTCGACGACAAGCGGCCCGAGGTGCAGGCGCAGCTCGCCGGCGCGCCCCTGGTCGTCGACCACCTGTGCGAGGCGTGCAAGACCTACCACGAGGAGGTCCGCGCGCTGCTGACCGCCTCCGGCGTGATCTACACCGACGACCCGAGGCTGGTCCGCGGGCTCGACTACTACACGCGCACCACGTTCGAGTTCGTCCACGGCGGGCTGGGCTCGCAGTCGGCGGTGGGCGGCGGCGGCCGCTACGACGGCCTGAGCGAGATGCTCGGCGGCCCGGTCCTGCCCGGCGTCGGCTGGGCGCTGGGCGTCGACCGCACCGTCCTGGCCATGGAGGCCGAGGGGCTGCTCGACCGCGAGGAGGCCGCCTCCCGCGTGCAGGTGTACGGTGTGCCGCTGGGTGAGGAGGCGCGCCGCCGGATGTTCCTGCTCATCACCGAGCTGCGCCGCGCGGGCCTCGACGCCGACATGTCGTTCGGCGGCAAGGGTCTCAAGGGCGCGATGAAGGGCGCCGACCGGTCGGGCGCGGGCTACGCCGTGATCCTCGGCGAGCGTGACCTCGCCGCCGAGTCCGCCCAGGTCAAGGATCTGGCCAGCGGTGACCAGACCGCCGTGCCGCTCGCTGAGATCGTCGAGACTCTGAAGGAGAGACTGAGGAAATGATCCGCACGCACGAAGCGGGATCACTGCGCAAGGAGCACGCGGGCGAGCAGGTGACGCTGGCCGGGTGGGTGGCGCGCCGCCGCGACCACGGAGGCGTGGTCTTCATCGACCTGCGCGACGCCTCCGGCTCCTCCCAGGTGGTCTTCCGCGAGGAGGACGACGCGCACGGCCTGCGCGCCGAGTACTGCGTCAAGGTCGTCGGCGAGGTGCGGGTCCGTCCCGAGGGCAACGAGAACCCCGACCTGCCGACCGGCGAGATCGAGGTCGTCGCCTCCCAGGTCGAGGTGCTCAGCGAGGCCGCGCCGCTGCCGTTCCCGGTCGAGGGCGCCGCGGGCGTCTCGGAGGAGGCCCGGCTCAAGCACCGCTACCTCGACATCCGCCGCCCGCAGGTCGCGCAGGCCCTGCGGATCCGCTCCCGGGCCACCTACCTCGCCCACGAGGTGATGCACGAGCACGGGTTCAACTACATCGAGACCCCGACGCTCACCCGCTCCACGCCCGAGGGCGCCCGCGACTTCCTGGTCCCGGTCCGCCTGCAGCCGGGCAGCTGGTACGCCCTGCCGCAGTCGCCGCAGCTGTTCAAGCAGCTCCTCATGGTCGCCGGCATGGAGCGCTACTACCAGCTCGCCCGCTGCTTCCGCGACGAGGACCTGCGCGCCGACCGCCAGCCGGAGTTCACCCAGATCGACGTTGAGATGTCCTTCGTGGACCAGGACGACGTCATCGCGCTGGGCGAGGCGCTGATCGGCCGCGTCTGGAAGGAGATCGTCGGCTACGAGCTGCCGTCGCCGCTGCCCCGGATGACCTACGCCGAGGCCATGGCGCGCTACGGCTCCGACAAGCCGGACCTGCGCTTCGGCCAGGAGCTCGTCGAGATGACGGAGTACTTCTCCGACACCTCCTTCCGGGTCTTCCAGGCCCCGTACGTCGGCGCCGTGGTCATGCCGGGCGGCGGCTCCCAGACCCGCCGGGAGCTCGACGCCTGGCAGGAGTGGGCCCGGTCGCGCGGCGCCAAGGGCCTCGCCTACGTCCTCGTCGGCGAGGACGGCACGCTCGGCGGCCCGGTCGCCAAGAACCTCTCGGAGAGCGAGAGCGCCGGCCTGGCCGAGAAGGTCGGCGCCGCCCCCGGCGACGCCGTCTTCTTCGCGGCCGGGAAGCCGGCCGCGGCCCGCGACCTGCTCGGCGCGGCTCGGCTGGAGATCGGCCGCCGCTGCGGGCTGATCGACGAGTCGCGGTGGAGCTTCCTGTGGGTCGTCGACGCCCCGATGTTCGAGGAGGACGGCGAGGGCGGCTGGACCGCGGTGCACCACCCGTTCACCGGTCCCAAGCCCGAGTGGGCCGACAACTTCCAGGACCACCCGGCCGAGGCGCTGGCCTACGCCTACGACATGGTCTGCAACGGCATGGAGATCGGCGGCGGCTCCATCCGAATCCACCGCGCCGAGATGCAGCAGCGCGTCTTCGACGTGCTCGGCATCTCCAAGGAGGAGGCCGAGAGCAAGTTCGGCTTCCTGCTGGAGGCGTTCAAGTACGGCCCGCCGCCGCACGGCGGCATCGCCTACGGCTGGGACCGCATCTGCATGCTGCTGGCGGGCGGAGACTCCATCCGCGACGTCATCGCCTTCCCGAAGACGGCCTCCGGGTTCGACCCGCTGACCGGCGCGCCCACCCCGATCACGGGTGAGCAGCGCAAGGAGGCCGGGGTGGACGCCAAGCCCAAGAGCGAGGCGTAGACCCCGCGCGGCGCGCGGCCGGGCCCCGGACGGATCCTCCCGTCCGGGGCCCGGCCCGTGTGCGGGGCCGTACGGGCTCCTCCCGCGGGATCCGGCTCCGTGGGCCCGGCCGGGCCCTCACGGGCGGCTCCGGCGGCCTCCGCGGCCCTTCCCGTCCGATCCGCCCGCGTCCGCCCGCGAGGCGGGACGGGGCCCCGTGGCCGCGTTCGTGGCCGGGTACGGCCCGCCGCCGGCCGCGGGGGAGGGCCGTACCCGGGGTGGGCCGGACGCGGGAGGACGACCGCCGGGAGGATTCGGCGCGGACGAGCCCGGACATGCGGAAGGCCGGTGTTCCGGCGGCCCGCGCGGGCCGCCGGAACACCGGCCTTCCGGGAGTCCCCTAGGAGACCTTCACGTCCTTGATGATCACCGGGATCTTGGGCGCGGTGGAGCCGCCGTCACCGGTGATGTCGTCGGGGTTGGTGATCCACCCGCCCTTGGAGATCTTCTCCAGGATGTCCATGCCCTTGGAGACCGTGCCGAACGGCGTGTAGGCGGTGTCCAGCTGGGCGCTCTCCTCACCCAGCGAGAACCAGAACTGGCTGCCGTTCTGGTTCGAGGCGTCCGCCGGCTGGGCCAGCGCGACCACGCCCTTGGCGTACGGCATGCCGAGGTTCTCGTCGTTGAAGACGTAACCCGAGCTGCCCTGGCCGTCGGTGGGGTTCTTGCCGTCGGCCTTGGCCTGCGGGTCGCCGCACTGCAGCAGGGACACGCCGGAGTTCTCCGGGGTGGCCAGGCGGTGGCACTTGGTGTCGTCGTAGAAGTTCTTTTTGGCCAGGAACGCCAGGGAGTTCACGGCGCAGGGGGCCTGCTGCGTCATCAGGTCGATCACGATGTCACCCTGGTTGGTGGTGACCGTCATGGTCTTGAGCTTGAGGTCGGGCTTGCTCGGCGGCATGCCGACCTTCTTGGCGGGCGCGCCGCTGGTGTCCTTGCGGTAGGAGCAGGTCACCTTGCCGGGGGCGGCCGGGATGGTCGGGGTCGCCTGGGGCGCCGCGGTCGAGGGGGCCGGGGAGGATGCGGCCGCGGGCTTGGGGTCGTCTCCTCCCGTGAAGGCCGTGACGGCGACCGCGCCCACGGCGACGACGGCCACGGCGACACCGGCACCGATGAAGGTGTTCCGCTTCGCCTTGCCCGCCTGCTCGGCACGCTGAGCCTGCCGCTCCTTGTGCTCTCGCGCCAGCTGGCTCTGGCGGTCCTCGCCGCTCACCGCTATGTCCTCCAGGTTAGCCGTCGGGTTTGCCGTCTCATTACTTTCGACTGGCCGAAAGCGTACCGGCCCCCGGATGTGCTGAACGTAAGTGACGAGGGTCAACGGAGGAGGTACGTGGGCATTCACGTGCTTTGTCCTGCTGTGTTGTGCGGCTTCCACGCGGTAGATTCCGATCTCCGGCGCCGGCGGCCGGCAACGGCGCCCGGTGCCGGCGAGAGCGGCGCCCCCCATGACCGGAGCCCACATGTTCGACGAGATCCTCGGCCTCCCCGCCCACCCCCTGATCGTCCACGCCGCCGTGATCGCGGTCCCGGCCCTCGCGGTCCTGGCCGCCGTCTACGGACTGGCGCCCCGCACGCGCCCCGCGCTCGGCTGGGCGGTGGCGGGGCTGGCGGTGGTCGCCCCGATCGCCGCCTTCGCCGCCAAGGAGAGCGGCGAGTCGCTGGAGCACCGGAACTTCGCCTCGGCGACCGGGACGCTGGCCCGGCGCATCGCCGAGCACGAGGAGTTCGCCGACCCCCTGCTGATCGCCGCCCTCGCGCTGGGCGTGCTCTCTCTCGTCCTGCTCCACCTCGTGCGCCGCGGCCGGGGCGGCGGTGAGGGCGGTGGCCGGGAGGGCGGTGGCGGCGGCCGCGCGGTGACGACGTCCGCCGCGGTGCTCACCGCGGTCGTGGCCGTCGTGGCGGGCTACTACGCGGTGCGGGCCGGCCACAGCGGTGCCGTCGCCGTCTGGGGAGGCTGACCCCGGACGGCCCCGGTCCCGCGATCCCGGACGGCCCCGGCCTCCGCGGTCCCCGGCCGCCGCCCGCGCGCCCTGGCGGTACTGTCGAGGCGTGGACAGCCTGTTCGACGCGGTGGCGGAGGAAACCCATCGGGGCCACGAGCCCCTGGCGGTGCGGATGCGCCCGCGCGGCCTGGACGAGGTGATCGGCCAGCGCCACCTGCTGGGCCCCGGCACGCCGCTGCGCCGGCTCGTCGAGTCCGAGGCCCCGATGTCGCTGTTCCTGTGGGGTCCGCCCGGCACGGGCAAGACCACCCTCGCCTACGTCGTCGCCGGCGCCACCGAGCGCCGGTTCGTCGAGGTCTCCGCGGTGTCGGCGGGCGTCAAGGAGGTCCGCGCGGCCATCGAGTCGGCCCGGCGGGAGCTGGGCATGTCCGGCCGGCAGACGGTCCTGTTCGTGGACGAGGTGCACCGCTTCAACAAGGCCCAGCAGGACGCCCTGCTGCCCGCGGTGGAGAACCGCTGGGTCACCTTCATCGGCGCGACCACCGAGAACCCGTTCTTCTCCGTCATCTCGCCGCTGCTGTCACGCTCGCTGCTGCTGACGCTGGAACCCCTGTCCGACGACGACGTCAGGAAGGTGCTGGAGCGCGCCGTCACCGACCCGCGCGGCCTGGACGGGAAGGTGACGCTGGCGCCGGAGGCCGCCGACCACCTCGTACGGCTGGCCGGCGGCGACGCCCGCCGCTCCCTGACCTACCTGGAGGCCGCCGCGCTGATCGCCGACGGCGAGATCACCGTCGAGACGGTCGAGCGCGCGGTGGACAAGGCGGCCGTGCGCTACGACCGCCAGGGCGACCAGCACTACGACGTGATCAGCGGCTTCATCAAGAGCATGCGGGGCTCCGACGCCGACGCGGCGCTGCACTACCTCGCCCGCATGGTCGAGGCGGGCGAGGACCCCCGGTTCATCGCCCGCAGGATCGTCATCTTCGCCTCCGAGGACGTCGGCATGGCCGATCCCACCTGCCTGCAGGTCGCGGTGGCCGCGGCCCAGGCGGTGGAGTTCGTCGGCCTGCCCGAGGGGCGGCTCAACCTCGCCCAGGCGGTGATCCACTGCGCGCTGGCCCCCAAGTCCAACGCCGTGATCACCGCCGTCGACGCCGCCGCCGCGGACGTGCGGCGCGGCGACATCGGCCAGGTCCCGGCCCACCTGCGCGACTCCCACTACTCCGGGGCCGGCAAGCTCGGCCACGGCGAGGGCTACAAGTACCCCCACGACTTCGAGCACGGCCTGGTCCGCCAGGACTACGCCCCGGCCGAGATCCGCGACCGCCGCTACTACCGGCCCACCCGGCACGGCGCCGAGGCCGGCTTCGCCGACCGCTGGGCGCGGATCCGCGCCTTCCTGCGCGGCCGCTGACCACCACCGCCCGGGCCGTTTCCCCCGGTCTCTCCTCGTCGTTCGCGGGACGTGTGCCGGGAAGGGGCGGCGAGACGCGATAGGGTCTTGCCGTTCCAGCCGGGTGAAGTAGGGAGATCGGCGAATGCTCACCGCCGGAGAGGTCGCGGGCCTGATAGTCGCCATGTTCTGGGCGATCCTGGTCTGCTTTCTTGCCGTGGTCCTGGTCAGGCTGGCACGCCTGCTGACCCAGACGTCCAAGATGGTCTCCGAGCTGGGCGACCGCGTGGTGCCGCTGCTGGAGGACGTGACGGCCACCGTCAGCGAGGCCAACCGCCAGCTCGTCGCCGTCGAGGCCATCGCCAAGGACGTCAAGCAGGTCAGCGGGCACGTCGCCAAGGTCAGCGACGTCACGCAGACCCTCGTCACCGGGCCGCTGATCAAGGTGGCGGCACTGGGCCACGGCGTCCGGCAGGCCCTGGGCGCCCGCCGCTCCCGCGGCCGGTCCGTCCCCCGGGTGCTGGAGGGACGCAGGTCATGATCCGCCGGCTGTTCTACATGTCCCTCGGCGCGTTCTGCGCGGTGTGGACAATGCGTAAGCTGCAGGCATTGCATCCGAACCACGTGGCCCGGCGCACCCTCCACGGCGCCGCCGGGATGCTGGAGCAGGCGCGGGAGTTCGCGGGCGACGCCCTGGACGGCGCCGCCCGGCGGGAAACCGAGTTGCGCTCCCGGTTCGGGCTGGACAGTGTTGACGACACCAACCACTACGACGTAAAGGACGGCCGCTGAAATGGAGTCGGCAGAGATCGCGCGCCGCTTCCTGCGCTTCTTCGAGGAGCGTGGGCACACCGTCGTGCCCTCGGCCAGCCTGATCGCCGAGGACCCGACGCTGCTGCTGGTGCCCGCGGGCATGGTGCCCTTCAAGCCCTACTTCCTCGGGCAGCAGAAGCCCCCGTTCAAGCGGGCCACCAGCGTCCAGAAGTGCGTGCGCACCCCTGACATCGACGAGGTCGGCAGGACCACCAGGCACGCCACGTTCTTCCAGATGCTCGGCAACTTCTCCTTCGGCGACTACTTCAAGGAGCAGGCGATCCCGCTCGCCTGGGAGCTGCTGACCAAGCCCGAGTCCGAGGGCGGTTTCGGCTTCCCCGCCGACCGCCTGTGGGTCACCGTCTACCAGGACGACGACGAGGCCTACGGCATCTGGCACGAGAAGGTCGGCGTCCCGGCCGAGCGCATCCAGCGCCGCGGCCTGGAGGACAACTACTGGCACATGGGCGTGCCCGGTCCGGGCGGCCCCTGCACCGAGATCTACTACGACCGCGGCCCCGAGTACGGCAGGGACGGCGGCCCCGTCGCCGACGAGAACCGCTACCTCGAGGTCTGGAACAACGTCTTCATGCAGTTCCAGCTCAGCGCGGTCCGCAGCAAGACCGACTTCGACATCCTCGGTGAGCTGCCCGCCCGGAGCGTCGACACCGGCATGGGCCTGGAGCGCATGGCGGCGATCCTGCAGGGCGTCGACAACATCTACGAGATCGACACCACCTACAAGATCCTCGACCGGGCCGCCGAGCTCACCAGGACGCGCTACGGCCGCGACGAGCGCGCCGACGTCTCGCTGCGGGTCGTCGCCGACCACGTCCGCACCAGCGTGATGCTGGTGGCCGACGGCGTGCTGCCCTCCAACGAGGGCCGCGGCTACGTGCTGCGGCGCATCCTGCGCCGCGCCGTCCGCAACCTGCGCCTGCTGGGCGCGGGCGAGGAGCGCTACATGCACGAGCTCACCGCGGTGACCATCGCCGTGATGGGCGAGCTGTACCCCGAGCTCAAGGCCGACGCCCCGCAGATCCACGCCGTGATCGACGCCGAGGAGGCGTCCTTCCTGGGCACCCTCCGCACCGGCACCGCGATCTTCGACGCGGCGGTGGAGGAGACCAAGCGCAAGGGGCGGGGCACCCTCGGCGGGGACCAGGCCTTCCAGCTCCACGACACCTACGGCTTCCCGATCGACCTGACCCTGGAGATGGCCTCCGAGCAGGGTCTCAAGGTCGACGAGGAGGGCTTCCGCCGGCTGATGAAGGAGCAGCGCGACCGCGCCAAGGCCGACGCCGCAGCCAAGAAGACCGGAAACGCCGACATCTCGGTGTTCGGCCGGATCCTGGAGAAGACCGGCAAGGTCGACTTCCTCGGCTACGACCAGGTGACGGCCGAGGCGCAGGTCATCGGCCTGCTGGTGGACGGCGCCCCGGTCCCCGCGGCCGGAGCCGGCACCACGGTGGAGGTCGTGCTGAGCCGTACCCCCTTCTACGCCGAGGGCGGCGGCCAGCTCGCCGACCAGGGCGTCATCCGCACCGACGGCGCCGAGGTCGAGATCGTGGACGTGCAGTCCCCGGTCGCGGGCGTCATCGTGCACCGCGGCAAGGTCCGCGGCGGGGAGATCCGGGTGGGCGACCAGGCCCAGGCCGAGATCGACGTCGAGCGGCGCCGCGCCATCTCCCGCAGCCACACCGCCACCCACCTGGTGCACCGCGGCTTCCGCAACGCGCTGGGCGAGACGGCGGCGCAGGCCGGCTCGGAGAACTCGCCCGGCCGCTTCCGCTTCGACTTCACCGCCGCCGGCGCCGTGCCGCCCAGCGTGCTGCGCGACGTCGAGGACGAGGTCAACGCCGTCCTGATCAACGACCTCACGGTCAACGCCTTCCATACCTCCCAGGCCGAGGCCCGGGCGATGGGCGCGCTGGCCCTGTTCGGCGAGAAGTACGGCGAGACCGTCCGCATCGTCGAGGTCGGCGACTACTCCCGGGAGCTGTGCGGCGGCACCCACGTCGCCAGCTCCGGCCAGCTCGGCCTGGTCAAGGTGCTGGGCGAGTCCTCGATCGGCGCCGGTGTGCGCCGCGTGGAGGCCCTGGTCGGCCTGGACGCCTTCCGGTTCCTGGCCCGCGAGAGCGTGCTGGTGGCCCAGCTGTCCGAGCAGCTCAAGGCCCGTCGCGAGGAGCTTCCCGAGCGGATCGAGGGCATCGTCACCCGGCTGCGCACCGCCGAGAAGGAGCTGGAGCGGCTCCGCTCGGCCCAGGTGCTCGCGGTGGCCGGTGAGCTGGCCGCCGCCGCCCGCGACCTGGACGGGGTCTCGGTCGTGACGCACCGGGCACCCGACGGCACCTCCCCGGACGACCTGCGCAAGCTGGCGCTCGACGTACGCGGCCGGTTCCCCGCCGACCGCGCCGCCGTGGTCGTCGTCGCCGGCGTGCCCGGTGACCGGCCCGTCGTCGTCGCGGCCGTCAACGAGGCCGGACGCGCCCGGGGCCTGAAGGCCGGCCGGCTCGTCGGCGTCGCGGCCAAGGCGCTCGGCGGCGGCGGTGGCGGCAAGGACGACGTCGCGCAGGGCGGCGGGGCCCGTCCCGAGGCGATCGGCGACGCGCTCGGCGCCGTGCAGCAGGCGATCGCGCAGGCGTCCTCCTGACGCCGGGCGCCCGAGGGTCTGACGAGGCCCGGAGGCGGGGACGATGACGACATGAGAAACGGCATTCGCCTGGGCGTCGACGTCGGCTCGGTCCGCATCGGCGTGGCCCGCAGCGACCCCTCGGGTCTGCTGGCCACGCCGGTGGAGACCGTACGGCGCGGCAGAGGAGACCTGGAACGGCTCGCGGAGATCGCGGCCGAGTACGACGTCGTCGAGATCGTGGTCGGGCTGCCGACCTCGCTGTCGGGCCGGGAGGGGCAGGCGGCGGTGCTCGCCCGCGACTTCGCGGCCCGGATCGCCCACCGGCTGGCGCCCGTACCGGTACGGCTGTTCGACGAGCGGCTGACCACGG
The DNA here is from genome assembly GCF_050942225.1 of Streptosporangium sandarakinum. Taxonomy (NCBI): domain Bacteria; kingdom Bacillati; phylum Actinomycetota; class Actinomycetes; order Streptosporangiales; family Streptosporangiaceae; genus Streptosporangium; species Streptosporangium sandarakinum. The sequence goes on along the minus strand of NZ_CP192034.1, from coordinate 5,206,757 downwards.
TCACCGCCCAGCAGGGCCTGCGGGCCAGCGGGGTGAAGGCCAGAAACCAGCGCGGCGTGGTGGACCAGGCGGCGGCCATCGTGCTGCTGCAGGCCGCCCTGGACGCCGAGCGCGCCACCGGGAGGCCGCCGGGCAGCGCGCTGGCGCCGCCGGGCGGGCCGCCCGTCGCGGGATCGGGTGACGGGACACCGCGGTGATCCCCCGGCCCGCGTGGCTGCTGGCGGGCGGGGCGGCCGCGGTCGTCCTCGCGGCGGCCGCCGGGAGTTACGTGGTGGTCGGACCGCGGCTGATGCCCGACGACTTCGCCGGGCCCGGCTCGGGCTCGGTCGTCGTGCGGATCCCCTCGGGCGCGAGCGCCGGGGAGGTCGCCGAGACGCTGGCCGACGCGGGGGTCGTCGCGAGCGCCGGGGCGTTCGTCAAGGCGGCCGAGGCGCGGGCCAAGACCGGCAGCCTGCGGCCCGGCCACTATCGCCTGCGCAAGGGCATGGCCGCCGCCTCGGCCCTCGACCTGCTGCTCGCCCCGGGGTCGCGGGTGGTGCGCAGGGTCACGATCCCCGAGGGGTTGCGCCTGACGGAGCTGTTCGACAGGCTGGCGGCCAAGACCGGAATGCCCAGGGACGCCTTCGTCCGGGCCTCCCAGGACCGTGAGGAGCTGGAGCTGCCGTCCTACGCCAAGGGACCCGAGGGCTTCATGTTCCCGGCCACCTACGAGGTCGAGCCGGACATGACCCCCGCCGACGTGCTCGGACTCATGGTGGAACGGTACAAGAGCGCCGCGGCCAAGCTGGAGCTGGAGAACCGCGCGGCCGAGCGCGGCCTGACGCCGCTGGAGGCGGTCACGGTGGCCAGCCTCGTCCAGGCGGAGGGCGGGCGCGACTCCGACTACCCGAAGATCGCTAGAGTGATCTACAACCGGATCAAGGCGGGCGTGCCGCTGCAGATCGACAGCACGGTGCTCTACGCGCAGAACCGCCGGACACTCAGGGTGACGGAGAAGGACACGAAGGTGAAGTCGCCCTACAACACCTACGCTCATCCCGGCCTGCCTCCGGGACCCATCGCGAATCCGGGGGAGAAGGCGATGATCGCCACCCTGCGCCCGGATCAAGGTGATTGGTTCTGGTTTGTCACGATCGATCCAAAGCGTAGAATCACGAAATTCACTGACAAAGAGAGTGAGTTTGTGAGATACCGGGAAGAGCTGAACAGATACCTCGGGACGCATTGATGTCCGGCGGAACACCCCCGGTTCCGCCGCAAGCGGCGATGCCCACTGCGCGGCCGAGGCGCGGATCCCGGGACACCGGGCCGCTCGACCCCGTGTCCCCCCTCGGTTTGGCATGCCCGCTTGACGCCAGGCCGTCCCACCCGGGAGATTGGCCAGCGCACCTATGAACGATCTCGATATGGACTTCCTGGTCGGCGCCGACGACGATCCCTCGCGCCGTCCCCGCCGGACCGGCCGCGGGCGCCGCAGACGGCGGCGCCGCAACCGCGGCGGGTTCCTCGCCCCGATGCTCGCGGTCATCATCCTGGTCGGCGGTCTCGGCGCCGGCGGCTACTACGGCTACCTGTGGGTGCGCGACGCGATGACCGTCGAGGACTACAAGGGCCCGGGCAGCGGCGAGGTCGTCGTGGAGATCAAGGAGGGCGAGAGCGCCTCCCAGATCGCCCAGACCCTCCGGGAGAAGGACGTCGTCAAGAGCTCCGAGGCGTTCACCGACGCCATCACCGACGCCGGCAAGAGCTCCTCCCTGCAGCCCGGCGAGTACCGGATGCGCAAGCGGATGGCCGCCGCCGAGGCCGTGAAGCTGCTCGACCCGACCAAGCGGCTGCACGAGCGGGTGATCATCAAGGAGGGCCTGCGCCTGACGGCCGTGCTGGAGGAACTCGCCAAGCAGACCGGCAAGCCGCTGAAGGAGTTCCAGCAGGCCGCCAAGAACGTCAAGGCGCTGGACCTGCCCTCCTACGCCAAGGGCAAGCCGGAGGGCTACATCTTCCCGGCGACCTACGAGGTCACCCCCAAGATGACGGCCTCCGACATCCTGACCGCGATGGCCGACCGCTTCAAGGAGACCGCCGAGAAGGAGAACCTGGTCAGGGAGGCCAAGGCCCTGGGCTACACCCCGCACCAGATCGTGACGATCGCCAGCATCGTCCAGGCCGAGGCCGGCAACCTCGACGACATGGCCAAGATGTCCCGCGTCATCTACAACCGGCTCCACTCCAGCCCGCCGATGAACCTCGGGATGGACAGCACGGTCATGTACGCGCTCAACAAGTACGGCATCGAGGCCAGCCACGCCGAGACGGAGACCGCCTCGCCCTACAACACCTACAAGCATCCCGGCCTGCCGCCCGGGCCGATCTCCAATCCGGGCGACGACGCCATCCAGGCGGCGCTCAACCCGGCCAAGGGCGACTGGAAGTTCTTCGTCACCGTCGATCCCAAGCGCCGCATCACCAAGTTCGCCACCAACGAGACCGACTTCTTCAAGCTCAAGGCGGAGTACGAGCGGAACAAGGCGGGCGGATGACCAGGGCCGCCGTCCTCGGGTCGCCCATCGCCCACTCGCTGTCGCCGGTCCTGCACCGCGCGGCCTACGCGGCGATGGGCCTGGACGGGTGGCGCTACGAGGCGATCGAGTGCGACGAGGCCGCCCTGCCCGGCCTCGTCGCCGGGCTCGGCCCCGAGTGGGCCGGCCTGTCGCTGACCATGCCGCTCAAGCGCGCGGTGCTGCCGCTGCTGGACACGGTCTCCGAGCTCGCCGTACAGGTGGGCGGGGCCAACACCGTGGTCTTCGCCGGCGGCGCCCGCCACGGCCACAACACCGACGTCCACGGCATCGTCCGGGCGCTCGCCGAGGCCGGGGTGGCGCCGCCCCGGTCGGCGACGATCCTCGGCGGCGGGGCCACGGCGGCCTCGGCGCTGGCCGCGCTGCGCGAGCTGGGCCTGGCCGAGGCGGCCCTGGTGGTGCGCGACCCGGAGCGGGCCCGGCCGACCGCCGAGACCGCCGAGCGGCTGGAGACGGCCCTGCAGGTGCTGACCTTCGACAAGATCGGCACGGCCCTGGAGGCGGACCTGGTGGTCTCGACGCTGCCCGCGGGCGCCGCCGACGGTCTGGCGGACCTGGTGGCCGGGGTGCCCGCGCTCTTCGACGTCGTCTACGCCCCGTGGCCCACCCGCCTGGCCGCGGCCGTGGCCGCCCGGGGCGGCACGGTGGTCGGCGGCTTCCCCATGCTGCTGCACCAGGCGGTCCGGCAGGTCGAGCTGATGACCGGCCGGTCCGACGTGCCGGTGGAGGCGATGCGCGCGGCGGGCGAGGCCGAGATCGCCCGGCGGGCCGCCGCGGGCTGACCGGCCCCGGCCGCTCCCGGGAAGGTTCGGGCGGTCCCCGGTGTTGTGATAGAGTGACTACTCGATCGGTCCGGCATGCCTGCTGGACGCGCAAGCGGAGGTTCACCTCCCACCTGGTCGGCCGAAAGGCCGGCAGGTCAAGGATCACACCGGTTGACTCCGGAGAGCCCACGGCGGCGAAGTCGATGAGCTCATGTGGCCCCGCATGCGCGACGTGCGGGGCATTTCGCGTTCCGGGCCCTCGGCCGCGGAAGGTGACTTCCCGGCACGATCGAGTATGTGGCAGACGTCGCCGGACAAGCCGGCGGTGGATCGCGACCTAGGAGGCCCCATCAGCGCCGAGCCCCGCATCAACGACCGTATTCGTGTCCCCGAGGTCCGCCTCGTCGGCCCGAACGGCGAGCAGGTCGGCATCGTCTCCATCGGCGATGCTCTGAAGCTGGCTCAGGAGTCCGACCTCGACCTCGTGGAGGTCGCGGCTACGGCTCGCCCGCCCGTGTGCAAGCTCATGGACTACGGCAAGTTCAAGTACGAGTCCGCGATGAAGGCACGCGAGGCGCGGCGCAACCAGGCGTACACGATCATCAAGGAGATCAAGCTCCGTCCGAAGATCGACCCGCACGACTACGAGACCAAGAAGGGTCACGTGGTGCGGTTCCTCAAGGCCGGGGACAAGGTCAAGGTCACGATCATGTTCCGTGGGCGGGAGCAGTCCCGGCCCGAGCTGGGTTTCCGGCTCCTGCAGCGGCTGGCGGAGGACGTCTCGGAGCTCGGCTTCGTGGAGTCCCAGCCCAAGCAGGACGGCCGAAACATGATCATGGTGATCGGTCCGCACAAGAAGAAGGCCGAGGCCAAGGCCGAGAAGGCGGCGGCCAAGGCGCGACGTGACGAGACCTCCGAAGAGGCTCCGGCGCCCGTCGAAGACGGCGCGGCCGTCCCGCAGGAGTGACTCGCACGGCCCGGACCGCCGGGCAGTCGCGGGATTAAGCCGAGACCGGGTCCGGTCTCGCAGTCAGGCATGCCCTTGACTCGGGTTACCGGCCCGGGACATCGGCACGATCGAGGGAGAGACGGCTGAGATGCCGAAGATGAAGACGCACAGCGGTGCGAAGAAGAGGTTCCGGCTCACCGGCACCGGCAAGATCAAGCGGCGCCGTGCCAACCGCGCGCACTACAACGAGTGGAAGCCCTCCACCATGACGCGTCGTCTCAAGCCCGAGGTCGTGCTGTCCGACGCCGACGCCAAGAAGATCAAGAAGCTGCTCGCCAAGTAACGACCCCCGGGGAGATAGATAGACATGGCACGCGTGAAGCGGGCGATCAACGCCAAGAAGAAGCGCAGGGTCGTTCTCGAGCGGGCGAGCGGCTACCGGGGCCAGCGGTCGCGTCTGTACCGCAAGGCCAAGGAGCAGATGCTCCACTCGATGACCTACGCCTACCGCGACCGCAAGGACCGCAAGGGCGCCTTCCGCCGTCTCTGGATCCAGCGCATCAACGCCGCTGCCCGCCAGAACGGCATCACCTACAACCGGCTCATCCAGGGTCTGCGCCTGGCCTCCATCGAGGTCGACCGCAAGATCCTCGCCGACCTCGCGGTCAACGACGCCGCCACGTTCGCGACGCTGGTCGAGGCCGCCAAGAAGGCGCTCCCGGCCGACGTGAACGCGCCGGTCGCCGGCTGAGCAACACGCCTGCCACCGGGCCGCGGCCCGGTGCCGGCGAGGGTGCGGCCCACAGCGATCACGCTGTGGGCCGCGTTCGCATTCTTGGGGGATTCGAACATGGCGGGACCTTCGAACATGGCGGGATCTGAGCTGACCAACATCAAGTCGCCGCGGGTCAAGGCCGTGCGGCGGCTGACCAAGCGCGCCTTCCGGGACCGTGACCGGTCCTTCATCGCCGAGGGGCCGCAGGCCGTACGCGAGGCCCTGGCGCTGGACGGCGTCGTGACGCAGCTGTTCGCCACCGCCGAGGCCGAGGTCCGGCACGCCGACATCGTCGCCGCCGCCGCGGCGGCCGGCGTGCCGCCGCAGCGCGCCAGCGGCGAGGTCATGGCCGAGCTCGCCCAGACCGTCACCCCGCAGGGCCTGCTGGCCGTCTGCCGGTTCGTGCACGTCCCCCTGGACGACGCCGTCACGGCCGACGCCCGGCTGGTGGCCGTCCTGGCGCACGTCCGCGACCCGGGCAACGCCGGCACCGTACTGCGCACCGCCGACGCCGCCGGCGCCGACGCGGTCGTCTTCACCGACGCCTCGGTCGACCCCTACAACGGCAAGTGCGTCCGGGCCAGCGCCGGCAGCCTGTTCCACCTCCCGGTGGTCACGGGGACCCCCGTGGCGCGGGCCGTGGGGCGGCTGAAGGAGCGGGGCCTGCGGGTCCTGGCGGCCGACGGCGCCGGCGAGCACACCCTCGACGACGTCGACCTGTCCGGGCCGACCGCCTGGATCTTCGGCAACGAGGCGTGGGGGCTGCCGGAGGAGATCCTGGAACTGGCCGACGACGTCGTCCGCGTCCCGATCTACGGCGGGGCCGAGAGCCTCAACCTCGCGACCGCCGCCGCGGTCTGTCTGTACGCATCTGCCCGATCTCAGCGGGCCGGTTCCCGGAGCAGCGTTCCGAGGCTGCCGTAGGACGCGGGAAACCCGCTATTGTCGGCGGTGTAGCGTCGAGGAGGCGGGGTCGTGCACGGCGAACACACCGACGAACGGAGCGCTGACTCCGCCTGTGTGATCGACGTGGACGACCTCCCCGACGGCCTCGTCGTGACCGACCGGGACGGCCACGTGCTGGCCGTCAACCGCGCCGCCACCCGCCTCACCGGCGTCACCCGCGACCGGGCCGTCGGACGGCACCTGCGGGACGTGTTCTCCTTCCGGGACCACGACGGGCGCGACTGGTGGAAGTGGTTCGACCCCTACGGCGGCCTGCCCAGCCGGGCCCGCCAGCCGGAGCTGCCGCTGCGCGTCCCGGGCGGGCAGGAGATGCTCGTGGCCGCCCGTCTGGTGCGCCGGCCCGAGCGGGGCGGACCGGTCGTCCGGGTGGTGATCACCCTGCGCGACGCGGGCGCCCGCGCCCGGCTGGAACGCAGCCGCGCCGACCTGGTCTCCACGGTCGCCCACGAGCTGCGTTCCCCGCTGACCAGCGTCAAGGGCTTCACCGCGACGCTGCTGGCCAAGTGGACCCGCTTCACCGACGACCAGAAGCTCGTCATGCTGGAGACGGTCAACGCCGACGCCGACCGGGTGACCCGGCTGATCACCGAACTGCTCGACGTCTCCCGCATCGAGTCGGGCCGCCTGGAGATCCACCGCCAGGTGGTCGACGTCCCGGCCAGGGCCCGGAAGATCATCGCCGGGCGGGTGGCCGCGGGGGAACCGGAGGACCGCTTCCGGCTGGAGGTCCGCGGCGAACTCCCCGAGACCTGGCTCGATCAGGACAAAATCGACCAGGTTCTGGCCAACCTGCTGGAAAACGCGGTGCGCCACGGTCGCGGTACGGTGACAATAACCATCGAACCGAACGACTGGGGAGTCACAGTGTCCGTCCGCGACCAGGGTGAGGGCATCCCGCCCGAGCTGGTCACGCGCGTTTTCCGGCAGTTCTGGCGGGGTAACGCCCGCCGCCGGGGAGGCACCGGGCTCGGCCTGTTCATCGTCAAGGGCCTGATCGAGGCGCACGGCGGCACCATCTCCGTGCGGCGGGGCCCCGAGGGCGGCGCCGAGTTCCGATTTACCGTGCCCACCGGCACCCCTGACTTCGCCTGAGCGTCGATGCAGGCCCGGTGGGCTCTCCCGACTAGACTCATGGCCGCCTAAGCCCTGGATTCGGAGCTCCCTTGTCTAACTACGACCCGGTCGAGGTGACACCGCTGCACGCCGACGAGCTCGCGCGCATGCGGGACGACGCGCTCGACGCCATCAAGGCGGCGCGCGACCTCGACGAACTCAAGCAGGTACGGCTCGCGCACGCCGGAGACCGCTCACCCATCGCCCTGGCCAACCGCGAGATCGGCGCGTTGCCCCCGGCGGCCCGCGCCGACGCCGGCAAGCGGATCGGCGGCGCGCGCAAGGCCGTCGCCGAGGCCCTCGCCGAGCGCCAGGCCCAGCTGGAGGCCGAGCGTGACGAGCGGGTCCTCGTCGAGGAGACCGTCGACGTCACCCTTCCCTGGGACCGCGCCCCGCGCGGCGCCCGCCACCCGCTGACCACGCTGCAGGAACGCGTCGCCGACGCGTTCGTCGCGATGGGCTACGAGGTGGCCGAGGGGCCCGAGCTGGAAGGCGAGTGGTTCAACTTCGACGCGCTGAACATCTCGCCCGACCACCCGGCCCGCTCGGAGCACGACACGTTCTTCGTCGAGTCCGTCGAATCCGGCAAGGTGCTGCGCACCCAGACCTCGCCGGTGCAGATCCGGGCGCTGCTCGGCCGGAGCCTGCCGGTCTACGTGGTCTCGCCCGGCAAGGTGTTCCGCACCGACGAGCTCGACGCGACCCACACCCCGGTCTTCCACCAGGTCGAGGGGCTGGCGATCGACGAGGGCCTGACCATGGCCCATCTCAAGGGCACCCTCGACCGGTTCGCCGAGGTCATGTTCGGCGAGGGCATCACCACCCGGTTCCGGCCCAACTACTTCCCGTTCACCGAGCCGTCCGCCGAGATGGACCTCAAGTGCTTCGTCTGCCGTGGCGCCTCGGCGACGCCCGGCAACCCGCCCTGCCGCACCTGCAAGTCGGAGGGCTGGATCGAGTGGGGCGGCTGCGGCATGGTCAACCCGCGGGTCCTCGTCGCCTGCGGCGTCGACCCGGCCCGCTACAGCGGTTTCGCTTTCGGCATGGGCATCGAGCGCACGCTGATGTTCCGCCACAACGTCGAGGACATGCGCGACATGGTCGAGGGAGACGTCCGCTTCACGCTCCCGTTCGGTATGGAGGTCTGATGAAGATCCCGCTCTCATGGCTGCGGGAGTATGTCGATCTCCCCGCCGTCACCGCCCACGAGGTCGCCGACGCGCTCACCCGCGCCGGCCTCAAGCTGGAGGCGATCACCTCCTACGGCCACGACATCAAGAACGTCGTGGTCGGCGAGGTGCTCGCCATCGAGGAGCTCTCCGGCTTCAAGAAGCCCATCCGGCACTGCCAGGTCGAGGTGGGGGAGGCCGCGCCGCGCGAGATCGTGTGCGGCGCGACCAACTTCCAGGCCGGCGACCGCGTCCCGGTCGCGCTGCCCGGCGCGGTGCTGCCCGGGGGCTTCGAGATCGCCTCCCGCAAGACCTACGGCCGCCTCTCCGACGGCATGATCTGCTCGGAGGCCGAGCTCGGCGTGGCCGAGTCCTCGCCCGGCATCCTCGTGCTGTCGCCCGGCACCCCGATCGGCGTCGACGTGGTCGAGCTGCTCGGCCTGCGCGACGACGTGATCGAGCTGGAGATCACCCCCGACGTCGGCTACGCGCTGTCCGTCCGGGGCGTGGCGCGGGAGGCCGCGACCGCCTTCGGCGTGCCGTTCCGCGACCCGGCCGACGTCACCCCGCCCGACGGCTCCGGCCCCGCCCACCCGGCCTCCATCGCCGATCCGTCCGCCTGCGACCGCTTCGTGCTGCGCGAGGTCCGCGGCTTCGACCCGGCGGCGGAGAGCCCGCTGTGGCTGCGGGTGCGCCTGGCCCGCTCCGGCGTGCGCCCGGTCTCGCTGGCCGTCGACGTCACCAACTACGTGATGCTGGAGCTCGGCCAGCCGCTGCACGCCTTCGACGCGGCGACGCTGACCGGTGAGATCGTGGTGCGCCGGGCCGAGCCGGGGGAGACCCTGGAGACCCTCGACCACGTCGTCCGCGCGCTCCACCCCGAGGACGTCCTGATCACCGACGGCTCTGGGGTGATCTCCATGGCCGGGACGATGGGCGGCCTGAAGACCGAGATCTCCGGCGAGACCACCGACATCGTGATCGAGGCCGCGCACTTCTCGCCCAGCGGCGTCGCGCGGATGTCGCGCCGCCACAACCTCGTCAGCGAGGCGTCCAAGCGCTTCGAGCGGGGCGTCGACCGCGAGCTGCCGCTGTACGCCTCCTGGAAGGCGGCGCGGCTGCTGGCCGAGCTGGGCGGCGGCACCATCCAGCCGGGCGTCACCCACGCCGAGGCCGAGGTCGAGCCGGTCCGCGTCGCCATGCCGAGCGGCCACCCCGGCCGGGTCGCCGGGATCCCCTACGACCGCGAGACGGTCGTCCGCCGCCTGGAGCAGGTGGGCTGCACGGTCCAGGCCGGCGGCGCCGCCCCGGCCGGCGGGATCGCCGCCAGGCTCGCCGTCACCGGCGACGACATGCTGACGGTCACCCCGCCCTCCTGGCGGCCCGACCTGACCGACCCCAACGACCTCGCCGAGGAGGTCATCCGGCTGGAGGGCTACGAGAAGCTGCCCTCGGTCCTGCCGGCCGCCCCGGCGGGCGCCGGCCTCACCGAGGGCCAGCGGCTGCGCCGCAGGGTCGGCCGGGCGCTGGCCGGCGCGGGATACGTCGAGATCCTCGCCTACCCCTTCATGGGGGAGCGCGACCTGGACGCCCTGCAGCTGCCCGCGGACGACGAGCGTCGCCTGGCCGTACGGCTGGCCAACCCGCTCAGCGAGGACGAGCCGCTGATGCGGACCACCCTGCTGCCGGGGCTGCTCAGGACGCTGGTGCGCAACACGGGCCGGGGCTTCGCCGACCTCATGCTGTTCGAGACGGGCCTGGTCTACCGGCCGGACCGGGAGGCCCCGGCGACCGCGCCGGTCCTCGGTGTGGACCGCAGGCCCACCGCCGAGGAGCTCGCCTCGATCGAGTCCGCGCTGCCCGCCCAGCCGGTCCGGGTCGCCGTGGTGCTGGCCGGGGAGCTCGAGCGGTCCGGCTGGTGGGGCGGCGGGCGCGCCGCGAGCTGGGCCGACGCCATCGAGGCGGCCCGCGTGGTGGCCCGCGAGGCCGGGGTCGAGCTGAGCGTGCGCGCCGACCGGCACGAGCCCTGGCACCCGGGCCGCTGCGCCGCCCTGTACGCCGGGGACGTCCTCGTCGGCCACGCCGGAGAGCTGCACCCGCGCGTCATCGAGGCGTACGGCCTGCCGCCGCGCACCGCCGCGATGGAGCTGGAGCTCACCCGGCTGGAGCCGCTGTCGGCCGGCCCGGTCCAGGTGCCGTCGATCTCCGCCTACCCGGTCGCCACCCAGGACGTCGCGCTCGTCGTCGCCTCCGCCACCCCGGTGGCCGAGGTGGAGGCGGCGCTGCGCGAGGGCGCGGGCGACCTGCTGGAGTCGGTCCGCCTGTTCGATGTCTACACCGGTGCCCAGGCCGGCGAGGGCAACAAGTCCCTCGCCTACACGCTGCGGTTCCGGGCGGCGGACCGGACGCTGACCGCCGAGGAGGCCACCGCCGCCCGCGACGCCGCCGTGGCGCTGGCGGCCGAGCGCACCGGGGCGCGGCTCCGCGGCGCCTGATCCGCGTGTCCGGGGTCCCGGCGGAGCCTTCCGCCGGGACCCCGTCTTCGGATTCGGATCCGATCCATCCGGTTCGGGAGGGACGATGAGGCAGCTGCTGGTGTTCGCCGACCGCGACGACGCCGAGGAGGTCGCGGAGCTCGTCGAGGAGGGGCTGCCGCGGGCGGGCACGCCCGCCGTCGTCCGGGAGACCCTGGCCGGCGAGGACGACGCCGAGGACGCCCAGTGGGTCGTGGTCGTCGAGGTCGCGGCCGACGGCCTGACCGCGGACGAACTGGCCCGCCTGGACACGCTCGCCGACGAGTACGGCGGCTGGCGCGAGACGGGCTGAGCGGGTCCCGGCCGGCCCGAGGCCGGGCGGGCTCTCAGATGCCGTCGATCTCCGTCAGGTCGATGTCGACCTCGAAGGGCGACGACAGCTTGAGCCGGTCGTGGTGGACGCCGGTGACGACGTACGCGCCGGTGACGTGGTCGAGCTCGTAGGTGTGGACGACGGGCCGGCCCGCGTCGTTCTCCACGAGCCAGAAGTGCCGGATGCCGGCCTCGGCGTACAGCGACGGCTTGCGCTTGCGGTCGCGCTCCTTGGACTCGGGTGAGACCACCTCGGCCACGAGCACGACGTCCTCACCCCGGTAGAAGGTCTGCTCGGGGCTCTGCTCGGCCGAGGCCCGGATGACGCTGATGTCCGGCTCCGGCCGCTGCTCCGCGCCCAGGACGACGCTCATCTCACGCCGCACGCGGAACTCCCGTGGGGCGTGTTGACGCAGGCCGGACTCGAGAAGAGTGATGGCCCGCATGTGGAAGGAAGCCTGAGGACTCACGAACACCAGACTTCCATCAATCAACTCTGTGTGTTCGGGCAACTGCGGAATGCGATCGAGGTCTTCTGCGGTGAACCCTCCGGGGGGAGGGAACGCCCAGTCGGGCAGCGACGAATCCGTCATCTTGGGGCTCCCCGTCTCAGGGCTCCGAACGTCGACCGTCATGTCTCCACCGTAGCAGCGGGACTCCGTTCGGTGAGGGGAGTCGCCCGCCGCGACGTCAGGTTCCGCTGAGGGCCTCCCGGCGGGCCCGCTCCCGGAGCGCGTGCTCGTCGGTGCGGGCGTCGTATCTCCGGAACCCGGGCAGCAGCCCGGCCATCGCGACGACCGCGCCGACGCAGAGCAGGCCGCCCGCCCCCAGGGAGAAGCGGGTCCCGCCGAGCTGGCCCATCAGGCTCGCCCTGGCGTTGCCGAGCATCGGACCGCTGGTGTAGGAGAGCAGCTCGATGCCGGCCAGCCGGCCGCGGAACTCGTCGGGGATGGTCTGGTTCCAGATGGTGGACCGGAAGACGCCGCTGATCATGTCGGCCGCGCCGGCCAGGGCCAGACAGGCGAAGATGCCCCAGACGGTCGGCATGACGGCCGCCAGCGCCACCGCGGCTCCCCACACGATCGCCGCGGCGACGACCCCCAGGCCGTGCCGGTGGACGTGGCCGGTCCACCCGGAGGTGACGGAGGCGATCAGCGATCCGACCGCCGAGGCGGAGAAGAACAGGCCCTGCAGCTCGGGAACGCCGAGCTCGTCGGCGAGGAACGGGTACAGCGCGGTGGAGAAGGCGAAGATCATCGCGGCGACGTCCACCAGGTAGGTGCCCATCAGGTCCGGGCGGCCCACGGCGTAGCGGACGCCCTCCACCAGCGCCCTGATCGACGCCTGGGGAGCGTCCTCGGACCGCGGGGGAGTCCTCACCGGCCAGAGCAGGACCAGCGAGCCCAGGTAGGTCGCCACGTTGATGCCGTAGGCGACGGCGAATCCGGACCAGGTGACGAGCAGGCCGCTGAGCCCGGGGGCGACGATGGCACCGAGGTTCCAGCGGAAGCTGCTCAGCGCGGCGGCCGCGGTGAGCTGGTCGTGCCTGACCACGCGGGGCGTCAGCGACTCCAGGCTGGGGCGCTGCAGGCTGCCGAGGCCCGCCGAGAGCGCGCCGACCACGTACAGCACCCAGGGGTGCGGGGCGGGCAGCATCGCGTTGACCATCAATGCCAGCACCGTGACGCAGAGCCCCGCCTCGGTGTAGAGGATGATCTTCCGCCGGTTCAGCGCGTCCGCGATCGCCCCGCCCCACAGGCCGCACACCACCATCGGCACGAACTCGGCCACGCTGACCAGACCGACCGCCAGGTAGGAGCCGGTGAGCGCCTTCATCTGCAGCGGCACCGCGACCAGGGTGAGGAAGCTGCCGAACATCGTGACCGCCCCCGAGCCGAAGAGCAGCCGGAAGTCACGGGAGTCACGCAGGGGCCCCAGGTCCATACTGAGGCGGCGGAGCAGCGTTCTGAGCGGTCGGTCGGGAGTCTCGGGCACGGGAACCCAGTTTCGGCGGTGACCCGCGCCCCGGCAAACCGTTTTCGCGCGGGTCACCGCCGGGCGGCGTCAGGCGCCGAGGACCTCCCTGCGCAGGTGGGTCTTGAGGATCTTGCCGCCGGGGTTGCGGGGCAGTTCGTCGTCGCGGACCCAGAACCGAACGGGGATCTTGAACGCCGCGATGCGCTCGCGCAGGAACGCCTGCAGCTCCTCGGGGGTCGCCGGGGACGACAGCCGCACCACCGCGCCGACCTCCTCGCCCAGCTCTTCATGGGGGACGCCGATCACCGCGACGTCGTCCACCGCGGGGTGCTCGAACAGCGCGGCCTCTACCTCGGCGCAGTAGACGTTCTCGCCGCCGCGGATCACCATGTCCTTGGCCCGGTCCACGATGTAGACGAACCCCTCGGCGTCCACCCGGGCCATGTCGCCGGTGTGCAGCCAGCCGTCGACGAAGGTCTCGGCGGTGGCCTCGGGGCGGTTCCAGTAGCCGAGGATGACGTTGGGGCCGCGCAGGCACAGCTCCCCGACCTCGCCGGCCGGCAGCTCCCGGCCCAGCGGGTCGGCGATCCTCACCTCGACCACGGGCATCGGCAGGCCGATGCTGTCGGGTTTGGCGAGGTAGTCCGGGCCGCTGTTGTAGATCGCCAGCGCGGTGGTCTCGGTCATGCCGTACCCGTTGGAGGGGGCGCGGCTGGGCAGCCGCTCGGTGATGCGTTCCAGCAGCTTGGGCGGGGCGGGGGCGCCGCCGTAGCCCAGTGAGGTGAGGCTGGAGATGTCGTACTTGCCCAGGTCGGGATGGGCCAGGAGCTGCCACACGTTGGTGGGCACCCCGCTGAGCGTGGTGATCCGCTCGCGCTCGATCAGCTCCAGGGCCCGCCCGGCGTCCCACCTGTACATCAGCACCAGGCCGCCGCCGGTGAACATGGTGGTGGTCATGACCGCGAAGCAGCCGGTGACGTGGAAGAGCGGCACCGTCAGCAGGGTGACGCGGCGCCTGCCGGCGGCCTCGGCCGGGTCCTTGCCGGCCCTGGCGAGGCTGCGCATCATGCCGTAGGCCACCGTCATCGGCGACTGGCCGAGGTTGCGGTGGCTGCCGAGGGCGCCCTTGGGACGGCCGGTCGTGCCGGAGGTGTAGAAGATGGTCGCCGGGTCCTCCGGGGACACCTCCACCTCCGGCAGCGTCACGTCCGCCGCGACCTCGCCCAGCACCTCCTCGAACGGGCGCGCCCCCTCGGGCGCCTCGCCGCGGACCACGATCAGCGGCGCGCGGCCCGCGAGCCGCGCGGCGCGCTCGGCGTCGGCGATCACCACCTTCGCGCCGGAGTCCGACACGCCGAACTCCAGCTCCTGGGCGGTCCACCAGGCGTTGAGCGGCACGGCGACCGCCCCGGCGGCCAGCGCCGCGGAGAAGGCGACGACCCATTCGGGGTAGTTGCGCATGGCGATGGCCACCCGGTCGCCCTTGGCCACGCCGTACTCCGCGACCAGGCGGTGCGCCAGCGTGGCGGCCCGGCGGAAGTGCTCCTCGTAGGTGAGGCTCTCGTCCTCGTAGATGAGGAAGACCTGCTCGCCGTGGAGCCTGCTGCCCTCCAGCAACGCGCGGAAGTGGGCGGGGGCGTGCTTCCAGGTCCTGACGGCGCCGCCGTGGCCGGGCACATCCACCATCTCGAACAGCTGTCCCGGACCGGTGAGCCGGGCCTGGACCTCGTCATGGGCGACAGTCATGCGTTCACATCTCCCGGGGGCGAAGGGAACCGGACCCGCCACGATACCGACCGGTAGGTACGTGCAACAGTGCCGAAACGCGCGGCGCATGCCCATGCGTCGAGGGGGCCGTGTTCCTCCTGGTCAAGACGTTCTTGGAGTGGCGCGCCCGCCAGCCCCGCTTGCATGACGATTACGGAAGATGCATAATCTCTCTAGTAAATCCATGAGCTACAGTGCATGAACATGCAGAGAGCGGGGGGCGGATGAAAGCGGCCATCGCCGGTGCCAGCGGCTACGCCGGGGGTGAGATCCTGCGCCTGCTGCTGTCGCACCCGGAAATAGAGATCGGCGCGCTCACCGCCGCCTCCAGTGCCGGCAGCGCGCTCGGCGCCCACCACCCCCACCTGGCCCCGCTGGCCGACCGCGTCCTCCTCGACACCACCCCCGGCACCCTCGCCGGCCACGACGTGGTCTTCCTGGCCCTGCCGCACGGCCAGTCCGCCGCCGTCGCCGCCGGGCTCGGCGACGGCACGCTCGTCGTCGACTGCGGCGCGGACTTCCGACTCGCCGACCCCGCCGCCTGGGAGCACTTCTACGGCGGCGCCCACGCCGGCACCTGGCCCTACGGCCTGCCCGAGCTGCCGGGTCACCGCGACCCGCTCCGCACGGCCACCAGGATCGCCGTCCCCGGCTGCTACCCGACCGCCGTCACCCTGGCGATGTTCCCCGCCTTCGCCGCGGGCCTCGCCGAACCCGACCTCGTCGTGGTGGCCGCCAGCGGCACCAGCGGCGCGGGCCGGTCGCCCAAGCCCAACCTCCTGGGCAGCGAGGTGATGGGCTCGGCGACCGCCTACGCCGCCGGAGGAGTCCACCGGCACACCCCCGAGATGGAACAGAACCTCTCGCCGCTGGCCGGCGCGCCGGTGCGGGTCTCCTTCACCCCCGTGCTCGCCCCGATGAGCCGCGGCATCCTCGCCACCTGCACCGCGCCGGCGAAACCCGGCGTCACCCCGCGGGAGCTGCGCGAGACCTACGAGGCGGCCGTCAAGGACGAGCCGTTCCTGCGGCTGCTGCCCGAGGGCCAGTGGCCCGCAACCTCGATGACCCTGGGCGCCAACACGGCCGCCCTGCAGGTCGCCCTGGACGAGCGCGCCGGGCGCGTCGTCGCCGTCGTCGCCATCGACAACCTCACCAAGGGCACCGCGGGCGGCGCGATCCAGAGCGCCAACCTCGCCCTCGGCCTGCCCGAAGAGACCGGCCTTCCTCTCAACGGAGTCGCCCCATGAGCGTGACCGCACCCCTCGGCTTCCGCGCCGCCGGCGTCGCCGCCGGAATCAAGTCGGGCGGCGCCCGCGACCTGGCGCTGATCGTCAACGACGGCCCCTCCCGCGCCGCGGCGGGCGTCTTCACCGCCAACCGCGTCCAGGCCGCGCCGGTGCTGTGGTCCCGGCAGGTGCTGACCGGCGGCCGGGTCCACGCCGTCGTCCTCAACTCCGGAGGCGCCAACGCCTGCACCGGCCCGCTCGGCTTCCAGGACACCCACGCCACCGCCGAGAAGGTCGCCGCCGCGCTCGGCGACTCCGCCGGAGAGGTCGCCGTCTGCTCCACCGGCCTGATCGGCGAGCGGCTGCCGATGGACGCCCTGCTGGCCGGGGTCGACCTCGCCGTCTCCCAGGTCAGCAGGGACGGCGGCCTGGCCGCCGCCGACGCCATCCGCACCACCGACACCGTCTCGAAGATCTCCTTCAAGCGGGGCGAGGGCGGCTACATGGTCGGCGGCATGGCCAAGGGCGCGGGCATGCTCGCCCCGGGCCTGGCCACCATGCTCTGCGTGATCACCACCGACGCCGACCTGCCCGCCGAGCAGCTCGACGCGACGCTCCGCGAGGCGACCCGGCTCACCTTCGACCGGCTCGACACCGACGGCTGCATGTCCACCAACGACACCGTCCTGCTGCTGGCCAGCGGAGCATCCGGCGTCACCCCCGACCTCGCGGAGTTCGGCCGCCTGGTCCAGGGCGTCTGCGCCGACCTCGCCCGCCAGCTCCTCATCGACGCCGAGGGCGCCACCAAGGCGATCGCCGTCGAGGTCGTCGGCGCCGCCTCCGAGGACGACGCGCTCGCCGTCGCCCGCGCGGTCTGCCGTTCCAACCTGCTCAAGTGCGCCATCCACGGCGAGGACCCCAACTGGGGCCGCGTGCTGTCGGCCGTCGGCACCACCGCCGCCGCCTTCGAGCCCGACCGGATCAACGTCGCCATCAACGGCGTCTGGATCTGCCGGGGCGGCGCTGCCGGCGACGACCGCGCCAAGGTGGACCTGCGCCCCCGCGACGTGACGATCACCATCGACCTGTCGGCGGGCCCGCACTCGGCCACGGTCCACACCACCGACCTCACCGCCGCCTACGTCCACGAGAACTCGGCGTACTCCTCATGACGACCGGCGACGCGCCGGCCAAGGCGCACACCCTGATCGAGGCCCTGCCGTGGCTCGCCCGCTTCCACGGCGCGACCGTCGTCATCAAGTACGGCGGCAACGCCATGACCGAGGAGCACCTGCGGGAGAAGTTCGCCGCCGACGTGGTCTTCCTGCGCTACGCCGGGCTCAGGCCGGTCGTCGTGCACGGCGGCGGCCCGCAGATCAACGCCCACCTCGACCTGCTCGGCATCGAGTCCACCTTCACCGCCGGGCTCCGCGTCACCAGCCCCGAGGCCATGCGGGTCGTCCGGATGGTCCTGGTCGGCCAGGTCAACCGCGACGTCGTCGGCCTGATCAACCGGCATGGGCCGTTCGCCGTCGGCATGTCCGGCGAGGACGCCCACCTGTTCACCGCGGCGCGCAAGCACGCCGTCGTCGACGGGACCCCGGTGGACATCGGCCAGGTCGGCGACATCGTCGCCGTCGAGCCCGGCGCGGTGCGGGCGCTTCTGGACGACGGGCGCATCCCGGTGATCTCGTCCGTCGCGCGCGGCGAGGACGGCACCGTCTACAACGTCAACGCCGACACCGCCGCCGCGGCCCTGGCCGTGGCGCTCGGCGCCGCCAAGCTGATCGTCCTCACCGACGTCGAGGGCCTCTACCGCGACTGGGACCCCGAGACCCGGGACGGAAAGGTCATCGACCGGCTGTCGGCCTCGGAACTGCGGGAACTGCTGCCCGACCTGTCCAGCGGCATGGTGCCCAAGATGGAGGCGTGCCTGACCGCCGTCGACGGAGGCGTCCCCCAGGCGCACGTCCTCGACGGCAGGGTGCCGCACGCCGTACTGCTGGAGATCTTCACCGACGAGGGGGTCGGCACCATGGTGCTGCCCGACGCCGCGCCGACCGTACCCGGCGCCGCGCGGCCCACCGCCACGAGCCTGAACGGGAGCGAGCAGTGAACACCAACGGCCGGCCTGCCGGGGACGACCTCGCGAAGCGCTTCGAGACCGCCTTCATGCCCACCTACGGCGTGCCGCCGGTCGCTCTGGCCCGCGGTGAGGGCGCCCGGGTCTGGGACGCCGACGGCGGCGAGTACCTCGACCTGATCGGCGGCGTCGCGGTCAGCTCCCTCGGCCACGCCCACCCGGCGCTGGTGGAGGCGGTGTCCCGCCAGGTCGCCGTCCTCGCCCACACCAGCAACCTGTTCATCAACGAGCCCGCGGTGCTGCTCGCCGAACGGCTGATCGGCCTGCTCGGGGTCCCGGCCAGGGTCTTCCTCACCAACTCCGGCACCGAGGCCAACGAGGCCGCTCTCAAGATGGCCCTCAAGTACGGCAGGAGCACCGGCCGCACCTACGTGGTGGCCGCCGAGAACGCCTTCCACGGCCGGACCCTCGGCGCGCTGTCGCTGACCGGCAAACGCGCCATCCGCGACCAGTTCGGCCCGTTCCCGACGGACGTCAGGTTCGTCCCGTACGGCGACGCCGACGCGCTGCGGGACGCCGTCACCGCCGAGTGCGCCGCCGTCTTCCTGGAGCCCACCCTGGGCGAGGCCGGCGTCGTCCCCCCGCCCGCCGGCTACTTCAGGGCCGCCCGGCGCATCTGTGACGCGACCGGCGCGCTCCTGGTCGCCGACGAGGTCCAGTCGGCGATCGGCCGCACCGGCCACTGGTTCGCCCACCAGCACGAGGGCATCCTGCCCGACGTGCTCACCCTGGCCAAGGGCCTCGGCGGCGGCATGCCGGTCGGCGCCTGCGTCGGCGTCGGCCCCGCTGGGACGATCTTCGCCAAGGGCGACCACGGCTCCACCTTCGGCGGCAACCCCGTCTCGGCCGCCGCCGCGCTCGCCGTACTCGACACCATCGACGCCGACGGCCTGCTGGAGCACGTCCAGACGGTCGGCGCTCAGCTCGCCGGCGGCATCGCCGCGATCGGCCACCCCCTGCTCGCGGGCGTCCGCGGCCGGGGCCTGTGGCTGGCGCTCGTGCTGACCGCCGACCGCGCGGCCCAGGTCCAGGCCGCGGCCCAGCGGGCCGGCTTCCTGGTCAACGCCGTCCAGCCCGGCGCCGTACGGCTCGCGCCCCCGCTGGTGATCACCCCCGGGCAGGCCGCCGCCTTCGTGGCGGCCCTCCCCGCCATCCTTGACGAGGCAGCAGAATGACCAGGCATTTCCTCCGCGACGACGACCTGACGCCCGCCGAGCAGACCGAGGTGCTCCAGCTCGCCGCGGCGATGAAGAAGGACCGCTACGGCTACCGCCCCCTCGCCGGCCCGAAGACCGTCGCCGTGCTGTTCGACAAGCCATCCACCCGCACCCGGCTCTCCTTCGCCACCGGCGTCGGCGAGCTGGGCGGCCTGCCCCTGGTCATCGACGCCGCGGCCTCCCAGCTGGGCCGGGGCGAGCCCGTCGAGGACACCGCCCGGGTCCTGGAACGTCAGGTCGCCGCCATCGTGTGGCGGACCGGCGGTCAGGAGCGGATCGAGACGATGGCCACCTGGTCCTCGGTGCCGGTGGTCAACGCCCTCACCGACGAGTTCCACCCTTGCCAGATCCTCGCCGACCTGCAGACCGTCCGGGAGCGCTTCGGCGCCACCGCCGGCCTCACCCTCGCCTACCTCGGCGACGGCGCGAACAACATGGCCCACTCCTACCTCCTCGGCGGAGCCGTCGCCGGGATGCACGTGCGGATCGGCGCCCCGTCCGGCTACCACCCCGACCCGGAGGTCCTGCGCCGCGCCCAGGAGATCGCCGCCGCCACCGGCGGGTCCGCCGCCGTGCTCACCGACCCCGCCGACGCCGCGGCCGGCGCCGACGTCGTCACCACCGACACCTGGGTCTCCATGGGGCAGGACGGCAAGGAGCAGCGGGTCGCCGACCTGATGCCCTTCCAGGTCGGCGCCCGCCTGATGGACCTGGCCGCCCCGCACGCGATCTTCCTGCACTGCCTGCCCGCCTACCGGGGGCTGGAGGTGGCCGCCGACGTCATCGACGGCCCGCGTAGCCTGGTATGGGACCAGGCCGAGAACCGGCTGCACGCCCAGAAGGCCCTGCTGCACTGGCTGCTCACCGCCGGTGGGAACGGCGAGGACGTCGCCGGGAACGGCGAGGCCGCCGCCCCCGCTACGATCCGGGCGGAGGAGGTCACATGAAGATCCCCATGACGAAGGCCGCCCGCCAGGCGCGGATCACCGAACTGCTGCAGCGCCGGCCGATCCGCTCCCAGCCTGAGCTGGCCAAGCTGCTGCTGGAGAGCGGTGTCGAAGTCACCCAGGCCACCCTCTCCAGAGACCTCGACGAGCTGGGCGCGCTCAAGCTGCGCGCCGAGGACGGCTCCCTGGTCTACGCCCTGCCCGGTGAGGGCGGCGGCCGGATCCCGCTGGCCCGGGTCGGGACGGGCGAGACCCCGGCCGCCCGGCTGAGCCGAATCGCCGAGGAACTGCTCGTCTCCGCCGACGCGTCCGCCAACCTGGTGATCGTCCGCACGCCGCCGGGCGCCGCGCAGTTCCTCGCCTCGGCCATCGACCACGCCGACTGGGAGTCCATCCTCGGCACGGTCGCCGGAGACGACACCATCCTCGTCATCAGCCGCGACCCGACGGGCGGCACCGCGGTCGCCGAGGCCCTGCTCCGACATGCCGACCGCCGTGGCTAGACGGTGCGCCGCGACGGGTGACCGCGGTGGACGGAAAGATCCACGACACGTGTCCCGGCGCGGGATCACCCGCGCCGGAAGACCA
This sequence comes from Streptosporangium sandarakinum, assembly GCF_050942225.1. NCBI lineage: Bacteria > Bacillati > Actinomycetota > Actinomycetes > Streptosporangiales > Streptosporangiaceae > Streptosporangium > Streptosporangium sandarakinum. The sequence continues at coordinate 5,185,734 of NZ_CP192034.1, read as the reverse complement.
TGAAGAACACTTGATCACGCCTGACCGGGTCGTGCCCGCCTTCTCCGGCGACCTCGACGCCTCCGCCGCCGCGCCGCTCCCCGCCGGGGGCCCCGGCGCCGGGGCCGTCGCCGGGCCGCGGGCGCTTCCCCGGAGGGCCGCCGCGACCCGGAACATCCGAATGCCCAGGTTGGGCTAAGGTCGCGGAGTGGAAGGGGAGGAGAACAACGGTGACTGATGGTGGCAAGCCGATGCGGCTGTGGGGCGGCAGGTTCGAAGGAGGCCCGGCCGACGCGCTGACCAGGCTCTCGGTGAGCGTGCACTTCGACTGGCGGCTGGTGCCGTACGACCTGATGGCCTCCCGGGCGCACGCCCGGGTGCTGCACCGCGCCGGGCTGCTGACGGCCGAGGAACTGGAGCGCATGATCGGCGCGCTGGACGACCTCGAACGCGCCTGCAAGGCGGGCGAGTTCCGGCCCACCGTGGCCGACGAGGACGTCCACACCGCGCTGGAGCGCGGCCTGCTGGAACGCCTCGGCACGCTCGGCGGCAAGCTGCGCGCCGGCCGCAGCCGCAACGACCAGATCGCCACCGACCTGAGGCTCTACCTCCGCGACCACGTCAGGAACATCGTGTCCCGCCTGGTCGAGCTGGAGACCGCGCTGATGAGCCAGGCCGAGGAGCACGCCGAGACGGCGGCCCCCGGCATGACCCACCTGCAGCACGCCCAGCCCGTCTCCTTCGGCCACCAGCTCCTGGCCCACGTGCACGCCTTCGCCCGCGACATCGACCGGCTGCGCGACTGGGACCGGCGCGCGGCCGTCTCGCCCCTGGGCTCGGGCGCGCTGGCCGGCTCGTCGCTGCCGCTCGACCCGCAGGCGGTGGCCCGCGAGCTCGGCTTCGACTCCGCCGCGCCCAACTCGATGGACGCCGTCGCCGACCGCGACTTCGCCGCCGAGTTCCTCTTCGACGCGGCGATGATCGGTGTGCACCTGTCGCGGCTGGGCGAGGAGATCGTCCTGTGGGCCTCCCAGGAGTTCCGCTGGATCGAGATGGACGACGCCTACTCCACCGGCTCGTCGATCATGCCGCAGAAGAAGAACCCCGACGTCGCCGAACTCGCCCGCGGCAAGAGCGGCCGGCTCATCGGCAACCTCACCGCCCTGCTGACCACGCTCAAGGGCCTGCCGCTGACCTACAACCGCGACCTGCAGGAGGACAAGGAGCCGGTCTTCGACTCCGTCGACACCCTCCTGCTGGTCCTGCCCGCCATGGCCGGCCTGGTCTCCACCATGCGCGTCAACACCGCCAAGCTGGAGTCCTCCGCCCCCGACGGGTTCGCCCTGGCCACCGACCTGGCCGAGCTGCTGGTCCGCAAGGGGGTGCCGTTCCGCGAGGCGCACGAGGCGGTCGGCCACCTGGTGGTCTGGTGCCAGGTCAACGACAAGGACTTCGGGGAGCTCACCGACGAGGAGCTCGCCAAGGTCTCCCCGCACCTGACGCCCGACTCCCGCGAGGTGCTCTCGGTGCCCGGCGCGCTGGCCGCCCGCAAGGCGCACGGCGGCACCGCGCCGGACCGGGTCCGCGACCAGCTCGCCGCGCTGCGCGAGACCGTCGACGCCCAGGCCGCCTGGGCGAGCGGGGCCTGATGCCCGTGGGAGACTTCGCCCAGGCCGGGTCGGTCCCGCTGACCCGGGACTTCTTCGACCGTCCCGGCCCCGAGGTCGCCCCCGACCTGCTGGGAAGGGTGATCGCGCACGGACCGGTCTCGGTGCGCATCACCGAGGTCGAGGCGTACGGCGTGCCCGGCGAGGACCCGGCGTCCCACACCTACCGGGGCCGTACGGCGCGCAACGCGGTGATGTTCGGGCCGCCGGGCCACCTGTACGTCTACTTCACCTACGGCATGCACTTCTGCGCCAACCTCGTCTGCCTCCCCGAGGGGATCGGCTCCGGCGTGCTCCTGCGCGCCGGGGAGGTGGTCGCCGGCGCGGAGGTCGCCGTGGCCCGCCGTACGGCGGGCACGGGCCGGGCCGTCGCCCCGCACGACCTGGCCCGGGGACCGGCCCGGCTGGCGGTCACGCTGGGCTTCACCCGGGAGCACGACGGGGTGGACGCCTGCCCGCCCGGCCCGGTCAACGTGCTGGCGGGAGCCCCTCCGGCGGCCGGGACCATCCGCTCCGGGCCGCGCACCGGGGTGTCGGCGGCCAAGGACGTCCCCTGGCGGTTCTGGATCGACGGGGAACGGACGGTCTCGCCGTACCGGCCGCACGTCCCGCGCCGGCGCGCCTCCTGAGGGAAGGCACCGGCGGGGGATCTTCCGGTCCTGAGGAGAGGCGTCGGTGCGGGGATCTTCCGATCCTGAGGAGAGATGTCGGTGCGGGGATCTTCCGATTCGTTTCCGTTCGCTGCCTTTCATGTTGCCCGCCCCAGTTCAGGCCGGTCGCGGGGGAGGTTTCGAGTGGCGAAGCGGGGCCGTGATCGGGCAGGCTGTACGGAAGTGATACGTGTCCCTTCGAACATTGGAAAGCCAGGATCGTGACCGACATCCTCGATGAGCTCGAATGGCGCGACGTCGTCGCGCAGACCACCGATGCTGACGCGCTGCGCAGGGCACTCGCCGAGGGGCCGATCACGGTTTATGCGGGCTTCGACCCGACCGCTCCTTCGCTGCACGCCGGAAACCTGGCCACGCTGCTGATCCTCACCCGGTTCCAGCGGGCGGGTCACCGGCCCATCGGCCTGGTCGGCGGCGCCACCGGCCTCATCGGTGACCCCAGTGGCCGCAGCACCGAGCGTTCGCTCAACTCCACCGACGTCGTCGCCGAGTGGGTGGCGCGGATCCGCGTCCAGGTCGAGAGGTTCCTTTCCTTCGACGAGGGGCCCACCGGCGCGGCGCTGGTCAGCAACCTCGACTGGACCGGGCAGATGTCGGCTATCGACTTCCTGCGCGACATCGGCAAGCACTTCCCGGTGAACCGCATGCTCGCCCGAGAGTCGGTCTCCGCGCGCCTCGGCGGGGAAGGGCTCAGCTACACCGAGTTCAGCTACCAGATCCTCCAGGCCAACGACTACCTGGAGCTCCACCGGCGGCACGGCTGCACGCTGCAGCTCGGCGGCAGCGACCAGTGGGGCAACATCACGGCCGGTGTCGACCTGATCCGCCGGGTGGAGGGCGCCCACGTCCACGCCCTGACCGGGAAGCTGATCACCAAGGCCGACGGCACCAAGTTCGGCAAGACCGCGGGCGGGGCCATCTGGCTCGACCCGGCGCTGACCTCGCCGTACGCGTTCTACCAGTACTGGCTGAACGCCGACGACCGTGACGTGATCCGTTTCCTGAAGGTGTTCACCTTCCGGGGTCGCGACGAGATCGCCGAGTTGGAGAAGGCGGTCGCCGACCGGCCCGCCGCCCGGGAGGCGCAGTGGGCACTGGCCGAGGACGTCACCACGCTCGTGCACGGTGCGGATGAGCTGCGGCGGGTGGTCACGGCGTCCCGGGCGCTGTTCGGTCAGGGCTCACTGGAGGAACTGGACGAGCGGACGCTCGGTTCGGCCCTGGCCGAGGTGCCGCGGGCCGAGGTGCCCGCCCTGGGCGCTCCGCTGGTGGACCTGCTCGCCCAGAGCGGCCTGGTCAAGTCCAAGTCCGAGGCCCGTCGCGCGGTGAACGAGGGCGGCGCGTACCTCAACAACGTCAAGGTCGCCGACGACTCCTACGTACCCACGACGGACGATCTCCTCCACGGCCGCTTCCTGGTGCTGCGGCGCGGCAAGCGGTCCATCGGGGGCGTCGAGGTCGTCGCCGGCTGACATCGGTCGACGTCGGCGTCGGCGAACGCCCCGGCTTCGGCCGGGGCGTTCGCCGTCTCCGCCTCTCGTGCTGGGGGAGGGGCCGGCGACGGGGAGGGGCGCACCCCCTCCGCTCCCGCGGGTTAATTGATTTGACGGAGCCGGATGGGCGGCATAACCTTCTGCAGTGCCCGGGAGCGAGCCGGACGCCCAAGAGGCGGACGGGCCCCGAGGCGAATCCCACCAGAACGAACTTGAGCGTTCAACCTTTGTCAAGATCATTCGGAACATCCGAGCTTCTTGACGCGGACTGAATGTCAGGGTATGTTTGGAGGGTTGCTCTCAAAAGAGAGTGGCAAAATCCTAGCTCGACCGGATTCTCCGGAGCAAGTCGTTTGAGAAAATGATTTGACACGGAAATCCGAGAAAAGCTAAGATAGTAACACGAAATGGAACGCCCCGGAGAAACGGGCCTGAGGGTCCGGATCGACGGTGAACGCGTCCGTTTCTTGAGAACTCAACAGTGTGTTAAAAGCCAGTGCATGATGCACAACCCCGTCCCACCCGCTTCGGTGGGAGGACGGATTCCTTTGGTTGATGCACCTCGTCTCCTTTGCCGGGACGGGGATGCTTTCAGCCGGGAGAAACTCTGTAGACATTGTTTGGAGAGTTTGATCCTGGCTCAGGACGAACGCTGGCGGCGTGCTTAACACATGCAAGTCGAGCGGAAAGGCCCTTCGGGGTACTCGAGCGGCGAACGGGTGAGTAACACGTGAGTAACCTGCCCCTGACTCTGGGATAAGCCCGGGAAACTGGGTCTAATACCGGATACGACACGCTTCCGCATGGGATGCGTGTGGAAAGTTTTTTCGGTTGGGGATGGACTCGCGGCCTATCAGCTTGTTGGTGGGGTAACGGCCTACCAAGGCGACGACGGGTAGCCGGCCTGAGAGGGCGACCGGCCACACTGGGACTGAGACACGGCCCAGACTCCTACGGGAGGCAGCAGTGGGGAATATTGCGCAATGGGCGGAAGCCTGACGCAGCGACGCCGCGTGGGGGATGACGGCCTTCGGGTTGTAAACCTCTTTCAGCAGGGACGAAGTTGACGTGTACCTGCAGAAGAAGCGCCGGCTAACTACGTGCCAGCAGCCGCGGTAATACGTAGGGCGCAAGCGTTGTCCGGAATTATTGGGCGTAAAGAGCTCGTAGGTGGCTTGTCGCGTCGGATGTGAAAGCTTGGGGCTTAACTCCAGGTCTGCATTCGATACGGGCTGGCTAGAGGTAGGCAGGGGAGAACGGAATTCCTGGTGTAGCGGTGAAATGCGCAGATATCAGGAGGAACACCGGTGGCGAAGGCGGTTCTCTGGGCCTTACCTGACGCTGAGGAGCGAAAGCGTGGGGAGCGAACAGGATTAGATACCCTGGTAGTCCACGCCGTAAACGTTGGGCGCTAGGTGTGGGGGCCTTCCACGGTTTCCGCGCCGTAGCTAACGCATTAAGCGCCCCGCCTGGGGAGTACGGCCGCAAGGCTAAAACTCAAAGGAATTGACGGGGGCCCGCACAAGCGGCGGAGCATGTTGCTTAATTCGACGCAACGCGAAGAACCTTACCAAGGCTTGACATCGCCCGGAAAGCTCTGGAGACAGAGCCCTCTTCGGACTGGGTGACAGGTGGTGCATGGCTGTCGTCAGCTCGTGTCGTGAGATGTTGGGTTAAGTCCCGCAACGAGCGCAACCCTTGCTCCATGTTGCCAGCACGCCCTTCGGGGTGGTGGGGACTCATGGGGGACTGCCGGGGTCAACTCGGAGGAAGGTGGGGATGACGTCAAGTCATCATGCCCCTTATGTCTTGGGCTGCAAACATGCTACAATGGCCGGTACAGAGGGTTGCGATACCGCAAGGTGGAGCGAATCCCTAAAAGCCGGTCTCAGTTCGGATTGGGGTCTGCAACTCGACCCCATGAAGTCGGAGTCGCTAGTAATCGCAGATCAGCAACGCTGCGGTGAATACGTTCCCGGGCCTTGTACACACCGCCCGTCACGTCACGAAAGTCGGCAACACCCGAAGCCCGTGGCCCAACCCTTTGGGGGGGAGCGGTCGAAGGTGGGGCTGGCGATTGGGACGAAGTCGTAACAAGGTAGCCGTACCGGAAGGTGCGGCTGGATCACCTCCTTTCTAAGGAGCACCGGCTGATCCGGTTCACCCGCTGGGTGGCCTGGTCGGTCCATGCCGTGGCCGCGAGCGAACGTCTCGCGCACGGTGCGCTCATTAGTGGAGCACTGGCTATTCGGTTCAGCGGAGTCGCTGGCCGGCTAGTACCGCCTCCGGGGTTCGCCCTGGGGGAGTGGGAACGGCGGTTGCGAGGGGTTTCGCTGGTCCGGACACACTGTTGGGTCCTGAGGAAACGGACCAGGCGGGCCCGCTGTTCGGGCGGGCTCGCTGGTTTGGTTTTCCCTCTGCGGGACCGTCCGCCTGTCATACCGGCTCGCCTCTTTGTGGGGTGGGTGTCTGGTGGTGGGGTCGTGATGGTCGCTGCGTGTTGTTTGAGATTTGCATAGTGGACGCGAGCATCTTTGTGGCCAAGTTTTTTAGGGCACACGGTGGATGCCTTGGCATCAGGAGCCGATGAAGGACGTGGGAGGCTGCGTTAAGCCCCGGGGAGTCGCCAACCAGACGTTGATCCGGGGATGTCCGAATGGGGAAACCTAGCACCAGTCATGTGGTGTTGCCTCCGCCTGAATGTATAGGGCGGTTGGTGGTAACGCGGGGAAGTGAAACATCTCAGTACCCGTAGGAAGAGAAAACAAATAGTGATTCCGTGAGTAGTGGTGAGCGAAAGCGGAAGAGGCTAAACCGGGCGCGTGTTAAAGCCGGCGGGCGTTGCGTGTTCGGGGTTGTGGGACCTTCTTGTGGTTTCTGCCGGAGCCACGAGCAGTGAGAAATCGATGGGGTAGCCGAAGCTTCTGGGAAGGGGCGCCGGAGACCGTGAGAGCCGGGTAGGCGAAATCCTGTCGACTGCTGGAGGGGATCCCAAGTAGCACGGGGCCCGAGAAATCCTGTGTGAATCTGCCAGGACCACCTGGTAAGCCTAAATACTCCCTGATGACCGATAGTGCACTAGTACCGTGAGGGAAAGGTGAAAAGTGCCCCGGTGAGGGGTCGTGAAATAGTACCTGAAACCGTGTGCCTACAAGCCGTAGGAGCGTGAGCGGGGTTCGCCCTGCTCGTGATGTGACTGCGTGCCTTTTGAAGAATGAGCCTGCGAGTTGCGGTGTGTGGCGAGGTTAACCCGTGTGGGGTAGCCGTAGCGAAAGCGAGTCTGAATAGGGCGTTTGAGTCGCATGCTGCAGACCCGAAGCGGAGTGATCTAGGCATGGGCAGGTTGAAGCGCGGGTAAGACCGCGTGGAGGACCGAACCCACCAGGGTTGAAAACCTGGGGGATGACCTGTGTTTAGGGGTGAAAGGCCAATCAAACTCCGTGATAGCTGGTTCTCCCCGAAATGCATTTAGGTGCAGCGTCGCGTGTTTCTTGCCGGAGGTAGAGCACTGGATGGCCGATGGGCCCGACAAGGTTACTGACGTCAGCCAAACTCCGAATGCCGGTAAGTGAGAGCGTGGCAGTGAGACTGCGGGGGATAAGCTCCGTAGTCGAGAGGGAAACAGCCCAGACCACCGACTAAGGCCCCTAAGCGTGTGCTAAGTGGGAAAGGATGTGGAGTCGCAGTGACAACCAGGAGGTTGGCTTAGAAGCAGCCACCCTTGAAAGAGTGCGTAATAGCTCACTGGTCAAGTGATTCTGCGCCGACAATGTAGCGGGGCTCAAGTACACCGCCGAAGTCGTGGCATTCACACATCAACCCTGGCTTTTGTCGAGGGGTGTGGATGGGTAGGGGAGCGTCGTGCGGCCGGCGAAGCAGCGGAGTGATCCAGTTGTGGAGGCCGTGCGAGTGAGAATGCAGGCATGAGTAGCGAATCAGAAGTGAGAAACTTCTGCGCCGGATGACCAAGGGTTCCTGGGCCAGGCTAATCCGCCCAGGGTAAGTCGGGACCTAAGGCGAGGCCGACAGGCGTAGTCGATGGACAACGGGTTGATATTCCCGTACCCGCTGTGATGCGCCCATACTGAACCCAGTGATACTAAGGGTCCTTAAGCCCTCCGGGCCTTCGGGTCTGGGGTGAGGCTGAACGCCTGACCTGATCTGGTAGTAGGTAAGCGATGGGGTGACGCAGGAAGGTAGCCCATCCCAGGCGATGGTTGTTCCTGGGGTAAGCGTGTAGGGAGGACCGTAGGTAAATCCGCGGTCCGTATATCCTGAGACGTGATGCCGAGCCGATTGTGGCGAAGTGGGTGATCCTATGCTGCCGAGAAAAGCCTCTAGTGAGTGTCATGGCGGCCCGTACCCGAAACCGACTCAGGTGGTCAGGTAGAGAATACCAAGGCGATCGGGTGAACTGCGGTTAAGGAACTCGGCAAATTGCCCCCGTAACTTCGGGAGAAGGGGGGCCTTCGCTGGTGATGAGTCTTGCACTCGGAGCTGGTGGGGGCCGCAGAGGCCAGGGGGAAGCGACTGTTTACTAAAAACACAGGTCCGTGCGAAGTCGTAAGACGATGTATACGGACTGACGCCTGCCCGGTGCTGGAACGTTAAGGGGACCGCTTAGCATGCCTTCGGGTGTGCGAAGGTGAGAACTTAAGCGCCAGTAAACGGCGGTGGTAACTATAACCATCCTAAGGTAGCGAAATTCCTTGTCGGGTAAGTTCCGACCTGCACGAATGGCGTAACGACTTCCCCGCTGTCTCAACCGCAGACCCGGCGAAATTGCACTACGAGTAAAGATGCTCGTTACGCGCAGCAGGACGGAAAGACCCCGGGACCTTCACTACAGCTTGACATTGGCGTTTGGAACGGTTTGTGTAGGATAGGTGGGAGACGGTGAAGCTGGGACGCTAGTTCCGGTGGAGTCATTGGTGAAATACCACTCTGGTCGTTTTGGACGTCTAACTTGGGTCCGTGATCCGGATCAGGGACAGTGTCTGGTGGGTAGTTTAACTGGGGCGGTTGCCTCCTAAAGGGTAACGGAGGCGCCCAAAGGTTCCCTCAGCCTGGTTGGCAATCAGGTGTCGAGTGTAAGTGCACAAGGGAGCTTGACTGTGAGACCGGCGGGTCGAGCAGGAGCGAAAGCTGGGACTAGTGATCCGGCGGTGGCATGTGGAAGCGCCGTCGCTCAACGGCTAAAAGGTACCCCGGGGATAACAGGCTGATCTTCCCCAAGAGTCCATATCGACGGGATGGTTTGGCACCTCGATGTCGGCTCGTCGCATCCTGGGGCTGGAGTAGGTCCCAAGGGTTGGGCTGTTCGCCCATTAAAGCGGTACGCGAGCTGGGTTTAGAACGTCGCGAGACAGTTCGGTCCCTATCCGCTGCGCGCGCAGGAGACTTGAAAGGGGCTGTCCCTAGTACGAGAGGACCGGGACGGACGAACCTCTGGTGTGCCAGTTGTTCCGCCAGGAGCACGGCTGGTTGGCTACGTTCGGGAGGGATAACCGCTGAAAGCATCTAAGCGGGAAGCTTGCCTTGAGATGAGGTCTCCCACCCCGTGAGGGGGTAAGGCTCCCAATAGACGATTGGGTTGATAGGCCGGAGGTGGAAGCGCAGTAATGTGTGGAGCTGACCGGTACTAATAGGCCGAGGACTTGACCATAAAGCATTCGTGTGGTTTTCTGCAGCGCTCTGTACTCTTCGCCGGGTCCGGAGCAGCGCGTGATCACTGGTTTTGCTCGCGTCCACTGTGTGATTCTGAGGCAGCAGGCACCGTCTGCACCCCGGAGCCGGCTGGTTTTCGGGTTGGGTGCGTGTGTTTGTGTGTTTCATAGTGTTACGGCGGTTATGGCGAAGGGGAAACACCCGGTTACATTCCGAACCCGGAAGTTAAGCTCTTCAGCGCCGATGGTACTGCACCGGGGACGGTGTGGGAGAGTAGGTCGCCGCCGGACAATCCGAAGCGGGGCTCTGGACGTTCGTCGTCCGGGGCCCCGCTTTTTTGCGTGCCCGCTTTCCGTGTCCGCGTTCTGCGGGGCTGAGGCTTTGCAGGGCCGACGTGTCATTCGGCAAGGGGCGGCGGGGCCAGTCGGGGCGCTTGTCACGTCAAGCGTCGTCGGACCGGTACGCCCGTCGGCTGGCGGAGTGGCAGGCTCGGCGGTCGTCGAGGCGAAGAGGCGAGACGGCCCCGGTGACCGAGCCGTCGCCGCACTTTCGCCATCTGGGTGTTGACACCTGAGCGCAGGGGGCATAGGAGGCCTGAGCGGTTGCTAGGCTGGAGGTGCCGGGCCACCCCACCGCGGGTGGCCTTCGTTGCGCTGGACCACGATAGGGCGGGGCAGCGATATCGAACGGGGCGCATCCCGTGGCCGAAGACCGCCCGTACAGCGATCGCCCATCCACAGACGAAGAGGGCGCGCTCGCCGGTGAGCAAATGAATGGACCAGAAGTGAACAGTGATAACGGGCGTGACGGCACGGGCCGGCGCGGCGAAGGCGAGAACCGCGGGTTCGGCGGTCGAGAGGGCGGCCGAGGGGGCCGCGAATGGGGACGTTCAGGCGACGGTCCCCGATATGGTGAGCGCCGCGAAGGGCGTGGAGGCGGTTCCTACGGCTCCCGGGAGCGGAATGAGCGCCCCGGTGGCTACCGCGAGGACCGTGGTGAGCGTCGTCCGTTCAATCGTGACGACCGTCCGGGTCAGGGTCGTGAGGAGCGTGGGGAGCGTCGGACGTACGGTGATCGTGACCAGGCGCGTAGCCGGTACGGTTCCCGGGATCGGGACGACCGCCCTGGCTATGGCCGTGACGACCGTGGTGAGCGTCGTCCGTTCAATCGCGATGACCGTCCGGGTCAGGGTCGTGAGGAGCGTGGGGAGCGTCGGACGTACGGTGATCGTGACCAGGCGCGTAGCCGGTACGGTTCCCGGGATCGGGACGACCGCCCTGGCTATGGCCGTGACGACCGTGGTGAGCGTCGTCCGTTCAATCGTGACGACCGCCCCGGTCAGGGCCGTGACGACCGTGGTGAGCGTCGTCCGTTCAATCGTGACGACCGCCCCGGTCAGGGCCGTGACGACCGCGGTGAGCGTCGTCCGTTCAACCGTGACAACCGCCCCGGCTACGGCCGTGACGACCGCGGTGAGCGTCGTCCGTTCAACCGCGATGACCGCCCCGGCTACGGCCGTGACGACCGCGGTGAGCGTCGTCCGTTCAACCGCGATGACCGCCCCGGTCAGGGCCGTGACGACCGCGGCGAGCGCCGTCCGTTCAACCGTGACAACCGCCCCGGCTACGGCCGTGACGACCGCGGCGAGCGCCGTCCGTTCAATCGTGACGACCGTCCGGGTCAGGGTCGTGACGACCGTGGGGAGCGTCGGACGTACGGTGATCGTGACCAGGCGCGTAGCCGGTACGGTTCCCGGGATCGGGACGAGCGCCCCGGCTACGGCCGCGGTGAGCGTCGTCCGTTCAACCGCGACGACCGCCCCGGCTACGGCCGTGACGACCGCGGCGAGCGTCGTCCGTTCAATCGTGACGACCGTCCGGGTCAGGGTCGTGAGGAGCGTGGGGAGCGTCGGACGTACGGTGATCGTGACCAGGCGCGTAGCCGGTACGGTTCCCGGGATCGGGACGAGCGCCCCGGCTACGGCCGCGGTGAGCGTCGTCCGTTCAACCGCGATGACCGCCCCGGTCAGGGCCGTGACGACCGTGGTGAGCGTCGTCCGTTCAACCGCGACGACCGCCCCGGCTACGGCCGTGACGACCGTGGTGAGCGCCGCTCCTACGGCGACCGCGACGACCGTCCCCGCTACGGCCGCGATGACCGCGGGGCACGCCCCTCCGGCGATCGTGACGGGGGGTTCCGCACCGAGGGCGGCGGATCCCGTACGCGTTACGGCCGTGACGACCGGCCCGCGGAGCGCGAGGAGACCGGGAGCCGGACGCGGGAGGAGCTTCCCCCGCTCGCTCCCGACATCACGCCGGACGAGCTCGACAAGGACGTCAGGGACGAGCTGCGCTCTCTTCCGCTCGATCTCGCAGACCTGGTCTCCTGCCACCTGGTGGCGGCCGGCCGGGCGCTTGAGGAGGATGAGCCCGAGCGCGCTTACGAGCACACCAAGGTGGCCCGTCGTTTCGCCGCCCGCATCGGTGTGGTCCGCGAGGCCGTGGGCATCGCGGCCTACCGTTCCGGACACTTCGCCGAGGCGCTCAGCGACCTGCGCGCGGCGCGCCGTATGACCGGCTCCGACGCCTACCTTCCGGTCATGGCCGACTGCGAGCGTGGTCTCGGCCGCCCTGAGCGCGCTCTTGACCTGGTCCGTTCCCAGGAGGCCGAGCGTCTCGACCGGGTCGGCAAGATCGAACTCGCCATCGTGGAGTCGGGCGCCCGCCGGGACCTCGGCCAGAACGACGCCGCCGTCATCACTCTCCAGCGTCTCCCGGAGCTGCGCGACACGCGTCCGCACCCGTGGTCGGCGCGTCTCGCCTTCGCCTACGCCGACGCTCTGGCCGAGGCGGGGCACGAGGAGCCGGCCGTCGAGTGGTTCGGCCGCGCGATGGCCTTCGACGAGGACGGCGAGACCGACGCCGCCGAGCGGTACGCGCAGCTGACGGGCACCGTCATCGAGGACCTGGAGGAAGACGAGGACTTCGACGAGATCGAGGTCGACGACGCCGCCACACTCGACGCCCAGCTCGAGGACGAGGCGGACCTCGACGAGGACGGGCCGAACTTCGGCGATGTGCCGGAGGAGGGACCTGCCGCCGAAGAAGAGACGCCTGCTGAGGCCGCGGGCGAGGCCGTACTCGGCGACGAGGCCGGCAAGGCCGGGACCGAGGCCGACGAGGCGGGCAAGGCCGGAGCCGAGGGGGCCGAGGCCGGCGATGAGGCGGCCGGGGCCGCCGACGCCGATGCCGCGAAGACCGCGGCGAAGGTCGAGGCCGGCGTGGGCCCGGCTTTCATCGAGCCGGACTTCGGCGATGTCCTCGGGGACTCGAACGAGGACGAGGACAAGGACAAGGAGAAGTAGCGGTTCCACGCCGCCTCGGGCGGGCCGGAGGGCTCACCCGAGGCGGCGTCGGCTCAGGGCTGGACCCGGTTCAGCCAGTGAAGGATTCCGGCCACGTTGGACGGGGCGCCGCTGAGCAGTTCGAACTGCTCGGCCGTCCCGTCGTCGTCTTTCAGGGCCGCGTACCGCTCCCGGGTGCGTTCCCTGACCATGGCCACCGCGTGGTCCAGGTCCATGCCCTCGGAGTGCGCCCGGCGGGTCAGGTCCACCCAGACGCGCAGTTCCTCCGCTGAACGCTCCAGTGTCTCGGCCACGTTCCCGACCGGTCCGTAATGGCTGAACAGGAGCCGCTGGGGGGCCAGCGACTCGAACAACGCGATCGAGCCGAGCGCGGTCTGCAGGTCGAAGTCCGGGGGCGGGGTCGCCGGTCGCAGGTCTCCCGTCTGCGGGAGGTAGACACCGGCGGCGTCGCCGACGTAGAGGTCCCCCGTGCCGGAGTCGATCAGGCCCACGTGGTGCTTGGCGTGGCCCGGAGAGTAGTGGCTGCTCAGCGTGCGGCCGTTGCCCAGGTCGATGGTCCCCGTGTCGCCGAGGGCGCGGATGCGTGACGACTCGGTGGGGGAGAGCTCCCCGAAGAGGGTGTCCAGTTTGTCGCCCCAGACCATCCGGGCGCTGGACATGAGTCGCGAGGGGTCGGCCAGATGCCGGGCGCCTTTCTCATGGACCACGATCTCGGCTTCCGGGTAGAAACGGGCGATGTCGCCGACCCCGCCCGCGTGGTCCAGGTGGATGTGCGTCACGACCACCGTCGCGAGGTCCGCGGGCCCCACGCCCAAGGAGGTGAGGGCGTCGCGCACGATCGGGGCGGAGGTGGACGTGCCCGTCTCGACCAGGCAGGGACGGTCTCCCAGGATCAGGTATCCCGCTGTGATGCCGGAGTATCCGGCCATTCTCGTGTCGATCTCATAGACCTCGCCGCCGAGAGCGGTGATGTTGTCCACAGGTCACCTCAGAACTGGAACCGGCTTCCCCAGAACGGCGTTCGGCCGTTCCGGCACAGCTCACATCGTAAAGAGTCGTCTCCGATCGGCAGAGGCAGAGATCGGAGGAAGATTCGATGGATCGCAACGAGGTCGTCCTGGCGGGCCGCCTGCCCGAGGCGGCGAGCGTCAGGAAACTGCGGAGCGGAAGCGCGCTCACCAGGTGGCGGCTGATCGTCCGCCGGCAGCAGCGGGACCGGCGGACCCAGGTGGACACCATCCCCTGCGCGTCGTTCGTCCCGGAAGTGGCCTTGGCCGCCGCCGGATGGCTTCCCAGCGACATGGTCGAGGTGACGGGCTCGCTTCGCCGCCGCTGGTGGGGCGATGACGGATCCAAGGCGTCGGGTTACGAGGTGGAGGTTCACTCGGTGAGGCACCTCGGCCCCGCTCCCGGGGCGGCACCCGCCGGTGATCGGGGCGGGGAGAGGGCGGCCGCGGCCGCCGTACGGCCTCCCGGGTCCACGCCCGCCCGCGGTTCCGCGCCGGGATCGCCGGTGCGGCCCGGGCGGGAGCGTTCACCGCTGCGGGCCGGAGCCGTCCCGTCCCGTGAGAGCCGCGGCGGCGGGCCACCGGCCGGGAGAGACGAGGCCGGGGCGGAGAGAACGCCATGAGCACCGCGAACCACGCCGGTGGAATGGCGGACACCTCGGGGAGGATCGGCTCGCCGCCGTGGTCATCGTGCCGTCGCCCGGCCTTCGACGCCTTACGGTGGTCAGTCGAGATCGAACATCCGCAGGACCAGTCCCGTGCGGGGTTTGGGGCCGAAAGAAGTGGACTTGCGCGGCACCCGTTCCCGGTGGGACGCGACGGCGAGCACGTCGTCGACCTCCAGGGGGTTCATGAGCACGGCGGTCCCCCCCGACTCCCGGGCGAGCCGTACGGCGGCCTCCGCGTCGTGGTGCACGACGCGCACGGACCGCTCGTCGTCGGGCATCCCCCAGATCTCGGGGAGCAGGAACTCGGCGAGGACCGAGGTGTTCAGGGACCTCCACCGGGCCGACCGGGCCTCGGGCATGGCCCGCTCCAGCCGTTCCCGGCCGGGATCGGTGAGGAGGTGAGCGGCGCCCCCGGCCGACAGCAGGTAGGCCGGCTCCACCGCGGCCGCCAGCGCGGCGAGCCCCTCGCGGAGGGATCCGTACTCCCGGATCCTCCAGGCTTCCCCGGCCCGGGCGAGCGCCTCGTCGAGCGGCAGTCTTGGTATCACCCGGTGGATGGCCTTGATATCGGGCGGGTAGGCGGTGGAGTCCACCAGGAGCGCCAGGCCGAAATCCCGGGCCCCCGGCTTCGGCGGCCGCCCCGGCGCGGCGGCTTCGGCCGCGGCGTGGTGCTCCCGCTGGAGGGCGAGATACGTGGCGTAGCGGTGGTGCCCGTCGGCGATCAGCGCCCTGCGGGGACGCAGGTCCTCGTTGAGCAGCGCGATCTCGTCGGGGGCGGTGATGGCCCAGAGCCGGTGCCGCACCATGTCGTCGGTCGTCGCCTCGGTCAGGGGCGCCCGTGAGGTGGCGATCTCGTCCACGAGCCTGGTGGCCGCCCCGCCGTCGCCATCGTAGAGAAGGAAGATGGGCTCAAGGTTGGCCTCGGTCGTGCGCATCAGGGCCAGGCGGTCGGCGACGGGCCCCGGCATGACGTCCTCGTGCGGCAGGATGATCTGCTCCTCGGGGCCGGCCAGGCCCACATCCCCGATGAGTCCCCGCTGCAGGATCCCGGGGCCGATCTGCTCGTAGACGTACACGGCGGGTGACTCGTCGGCCACCAGCACGCCGGAGGAGAGCCAGGTCCGGAGGGTCTCGCGGGCTTCGGCGTAGCGGTGGCGGTCGCCGCCGGGAAGGATGAGCCGCACCACGTTGTTGGGGTGTGTGTCGAGCAGGTCCCGTGCGCCGACCTCGGTGATGAGGTCATAGGGCGGAGAGATCACCTCGGCCAGATCGCCGACCGCGAATCGCACGCCGCGAAACGGGCGTAGCACCAGCCCGCCAGGCACCGGCAGTTCAGGATTCGCCATAGAGGGCATGTTGTCATAAAGGTCTGTAAGGCTCGGGGTCCGTCTTGAGGGCGCGGTGGTGCCCGGGTTGTCAGGGAATCGGTCAGATACGTCATCTGTCGATGAAGGAGGCCTCACATATGGTCCAAGGACGCAGCGATTCGCCTGATTCCCCCGATCCAGAGGCGGGCGCTCCCGTCGGGGACGTCTATGACTGGTTTCAACGCGGAATGAGGCTTCTGGCCGAGGGCAGTCCGGCCGCCGCCGCCTCGCTGCTGGAGCGGGCCGCCGACGCCGAACCGGAGTCTCGCAGCATCAGGGAGGGCCTCGCCCGGGCCCAGTTCAACTCGCGGCAGTACGCCGACGCCGTCGACAGTTTCCGCTGGATCATCGACGCCAACCCGGCCGAGGACTACGCCTACTTCGGCCTGGGGCTCGCCCTGTGGCGCACCGGGGACATGGAGGCGGCGCAGGAGCCCCTGGCCATCGCCGTCGCGATGCGCCCCGACCAGCGTCATTACGTGTCGGCGCTGCGGAGCGTCCGCGCGACCCTCCGCGCCCGTCAGGCGTGACACACGGGGTGATGGAATAGGGCGGTGGATTCCAACACGCTCATCGATCCCTACGACACCCTCCTCCTCGATCTCGACGGCGTGGTCTATCTGGGCCGCGACCCCGTTCCAGGGGCTCCGGAGGCGTTGTGTCGGGCGGCGGAGGGAGGAGTACGGCTCGCCTACGTCACCAACAACGCCTCACGCACTCCCGGGGCGATCGCCGAGCACCTGAGCGCGCTCGGCGCCCCGGCGCGTGCCGAGGACGTCGTCACCTCGGCCCAGGCCGCCGCACGGCTGGTGGCCGAACGGGTCGAGCCCGGTTCGGCGGTGCTGGTGGTCGGGGGGATGGGGCTGCGCAGTGCCCTGCGCGCGCACGGTCTGCGCCCGGTGAGCACCGCGGCGGAGGAGCCCGCCGCGGTCGTACAGGGCATCGCGCCCGATCTCTCCTACGGCCTGCTCTGCGAGGGCACGCTGGCCGTACGGCGGGGCGCCCTGTTCGTGGCGGCCAACGCCGACACCACGATGCCGTCCGGCCGGGGGGAACTGCCGGGCAACGGGGCGATGGCCCGGGTGATCGCCACGGCGACCGGGGTGGAGCCCGTCGTGGCGGGGAAGCCGGAGCCGCCCCTGCACCGGGAGTCGATGCTGCGTACCGGTTCCCGGCGGCCCCTGGTGGTCGGTGACCGGCTCGACACCGACATCGAGGGGGCGACGAACGCGGGGGTGGACGCCCTGCTGGTGCTGACCGGCGTGACCGGGCCGCTCGACCTGCTGACAGCGGGTCCCCACCGGCGGCCCGCCTATGTCGCCGCGGACCTGTCGGCGCTGCACCGCCCCTACCCCGCGGCGCTGCGGTCCGGGGACGGGTGGGCCTGCGAGGGGTGGAGCGCACGCTGGGACGGCGGTCGGCTGCGCCTCGACGGCCATGGGGAGGCGATCGACGGTCTCCGCGCGGCCTGCGCCGCGACATGGGAGGCGGCCGGTGAGGGAAGGGCGGACGAGGACGCCGTGAAGGCCGCACTGGACTCCTGGCTACCCGGGGAAGGTGTCCGCCGTCCGTGATCCGGTCACCCGGAGCGAGGACGGGCCGCCCAGAGCAGGACGAACCGGTCCGGGCGGTGAGTAACCGGTGTGGGTGAGAAGCCGGTCCGGGCGGTGAGCAGCCGGCCTGGGCGAGGAGCCGGTACAGGCGATGAGGAATCGGTACAGGCGATGAGGAATCGGTCCGGGTGAGGAGCCGGTACGGGAGGGAACCGGTCCGGGTGGGAACCGGTCCGGGTGGGGAACCGGTCGGCGGACCCGCCCGCCGGGCTTCCCGGGTCCCGCGGGCTCGGAGGGGTCGGGAAGCCGGGGAAACCGGGGAGGCGGCGGGTCCCGGAGGTCAGAGGAGCTTGCGCAGCCGGAGGAGGTCGCCGAAGCTCGCGTCGATCTTCACTTTGCCGCCGAACAGCGCGCGTCCCATGTCCAGCTCCCCGTTGACCAGGGAGACCAGATCGTCACTGCCGATGGTCAGTTTCACGTCGGCGGGTCTGCCGTCGGTGGGGGGCCGCTCCTCGAAGGGGCCCAGCCCGCCGTGGTGGATGCGGCCGTAGAAGGTGACGCTGAGATCGCTGATGTGGCAGCTGATGCTGCGCTCGACCACGTGCTTGGCGCGGCTCGCCTGGTCAACCTCGTCGAACTGCTCGCCGAGTCTGCGCAGTGCCACCCGGCACTCGTCGACGGTCGCCATCGCGCGACGCTCCTTTCTCTTTCCGGACGCTTCCGGATCCTTTGACGTACGGACGGTAGCGTTCCACATGAACATAATGTGCGATCCGGCGTGCGGGGGTTCGCCGGAGGGGGGAGGCATCGCCATGGTGTTCGATGCACTGCGCGGATACCTGCAGGGGGCCACCGGCCTCACCGAGATGACGACGGCCAGGGCGCGGGAGGTGGTCCGTGACCTGTTCGGCCTGAGGGAGGCGGAGTCACCGCAGGCGTCCGACCAGATCGACGAGATGGCCAGGGAGCTGGTCACGGCGGGGCAGGAGAGCCGGCACCAGCTCGATGAGATCATTCAGAACGAGGTGAACCGCCTGGTCGACGCGTTCGACCAGGCGCACGCGAGAGAGATCGAGGAGATCGACCGGCTGCGGACGCGCGTGGCCGAGCTGGAGGCCCGGCTGGCCGAATCCGAGACCTCTGCCACACCGCGCGCCACACGGAGCCGTACCACCGCGAAGACCGCGAAGAAGCCGGCCAAGACCGCGGAGAAGCCGGCCAAGGCCGCCGCGAAGGCGGGCAAGCCGGAGGAGGCCGCGGGGAAGGCCGCCGCGAAGACGGGGGCGGCGAAGACCACGAAGGCCGCCGGCAAGGCGAAGGCGGAGGAGAAGCCGGAGGAGGCCGCCGGGAAGGCAGGCGAGCCGGAGGAGACCGCGGGGAAGGCCGCCGCGAAGACAAGGAGGTCGACCGCGAAGGCGGCTGAGGAGACGGGGAAGGACACGGCGAGTACGGCGAAGACCGCGGGAAAGGCGGCGGCGAAGACCGGGAAGGCCGCTGGGAGGGCCACCGCGAAGACCAAGGAGAAGACCGAGGAGAAGACCACCGGCGGGACCACTGAGAAGACCGCCGGCGGGACCGCGGAGAAGCTGGAGGAGGACGCGGGCAGGAGCGGGAAGGCCGCCGGGAAGGCCGCGCAGAAAGCCGCCGGGAGGACCGCGGGGAAGGCGGGCCGTACGGCCGGGACGACGCGCGCCGCGGCGTCCGATACGGTCAAGGCGTCCACGGGCGCGGCGTCCCGCGCCCGTGCGGCGAACAGGACGGCGAAGAACACCTCCGGAGGGGACGGATGACCTACCTGCCCGAAGAGACCGGCGACGAAGAGACCGGCGAAGAGCGGGTCGACGCCGTGCTGAACGGGCTGACCCGGCTCGGCGAGGTGCCCGTCTCGGCGCACGTGGGCGTGTTCGAGGAGGTGTTCGCCGGGCTGGAGGGGGTGCTCGCCTCGGCGGACGACACCGCGGACCGGCAGCGGTGAGCCGGCGGGCACGCCTCGACAGCGAGCTCGTCCGCCGCCGGCTGGCCAGGTCCAGGGAGCAGGCGGCCCAGCTGATCGAGGAGGGCCGGGTCACCGTCGGCGGCCGGGTGGCCGCCAAGGCCGCGACCCAGGTGGACACCGCCGCGGCGATCGTGGTGGCCGAGGCCCCCGGCGGCGTCGACTACGTCTCGCGGGGGGCGCACAAGCTGCTGGGCGCGCTGGAGGCGTTCGGGCCCCGCGGCCTGACCGTCACCGGACGGCGCTGCCTGGACGCCGGGGCCTCGACCGGGGGCTTCACCGACGTGCTGCTGCGCAACGGCGCGGCGCACGTGCTGGCGGTGGACGTCGGATACGGCCAGCTCGCCTGGTCGCTGCGGACCGACGAGCGGGTCACGGTCATGGAGCGGGTCAACGTCAGGGACCTGACGCCCGACATGGTGGGGGAGGCCCCCACCCTGGTCGTGGGCGACCTGTCCTTCATCTCGCTGCGCCTGGTGCTGCCGGCCCTTACCCGCTGCGCCGCCGGGCGGGCCGACTTCGCGATGCTGGTCAAGCCCCAGTTCGAGGTGGGCAGGGAGCGGGTCGGCGCCGGCGGCGTCGTCCGGGACCCCGCCCTGCGGGCGCAGGCCGTACAGGATGTCGCCGAGGCCGCCCGGGGGCTCGGTCTCGTCGTGCGCGGCGTCACCGCGAGCCCGCTGCCCGGCCCGTCCGGCAACGTCGAGTACGTCATCTGGCTGGGCAAGGGAGAGGGCGCGCCGCCGGTCGCCGACGTCGAGGCGGAGATCGGGCGCGCGGTGGCGGAAGGGCCCCGCTAAGGTCTGCTCGTGGATCTTCGCCGCGGGGCGGCGGGGATCCGCGGCACGGGCGGTCGCGACCACCGAGGTCGGGATCCCGCCACGGCCCGGAACCGCCCGCCGGCACGGGACCGTTCACCGTACCGGGGTCGTCCCCCGGCGCGGGGCCGTGCGGCGGCATGGCCTCACCGGCGGACGGGTCGAAGACGCCGGTGCTCACCCCCGAAAGAGTGGAGACATGACAACCAAGCGCACCGTGCTGGTAACGGCCCACACCGGGCGGCAGGCGGCCGTCGAGAGCGCCCGGCTGGTGATCGGGCGGCTGCTGGAGGCGGGGGTGGCGGTGCGCGTCCTCGGCTCCGAGGCCGAGGCCGTCGCGTGCGCGGGCGCCGACGTGGTGCCGGCCACCGCCATGGCCGTCCAGGACGCCGAGATGATGATCGTGCTCGGCGGCGACGGCAGCCTGCTGCGGGCCGCCGAGCTCGCCCGTCCGGCCGGGGTGCCGCTGCTGGGGGTCAACCTCGGGCACGTCGGGTTCCTCGCGGAGGCGGAGGTGGAGGACCTGGCGGTCGCGGTGGACTGCGTGGTCCGGGGCCGCTACGACGTGGAGGAGCGGATGGCCGTCGAGGTCACCGCCCGCCTCAACGGGCGGCTGCTGGCCGACACCTGGGCGCTCAACGAGGCGACCGTGGAGAAGAACGACCGGATGCTGGAGGTGGTCGCCGAGGTCGACGGGCGGCCTCTGTCACGATGGGGGTGTGACGGGGTCATCTGCGCCACCCCCACCGGTTCGACCGCGTATGCTTTCTCGGCCGGTGGCCCGGTGGTGTGGCCGGAGGTGGAGGCGCTGCTGCTGGTGCCGATCAGCGCCCACGCGCTGTTCGCCCGGCCGCTGGTGGTCTCCCCGCGCTCCCGGCTGGCGCTGGAGGTCCAGCCGGAGACCGCCGGAGCCGTGCTGTGGTGCGACGGCCGCCGCCGCTTCGACCTGCCCGCCGGGGCACGGGTCGAGGTGCGCCGGGCCGAGGTGCCGGTACGGCTGGCTCGGCTGCACGGTCTGGAGGACACCGGGGCGCCGTTCACCGACAGGCTGGTCGCCAAGTTCGGCCTTCCTGTGCAGGGCTGGCGCGGCCGGGCGCGGTCGTAGATCATCCCGGCGATCGTGGTGCCGAGCGCGTAGGATCGTGCCCGCGCACCGCACTGATGTTCGGTGAATTCGATGTGACGGGAGGGACCAGTGCGACCCAGGGTCGAGGAGGTCCGCATCCAAGGGCTCGGCGTGATCGACGAGGCCGTCCTGGCGCTGTCGCCGGGATTCACCGTGCTCACGGGCGAGACCGGCGCGGGCAAGACGATGGTGGTGACAGGTCTGGGGCTGCTGTTCGGCGGCCGGGCCGACCCGGCCCGCGTCCGTCCGGGCTCCGACAAGGCGACCGTCGAGGGCACCCTCGTGGTGAACCCGGCGGGCCGGGTGGCCCAGCAGGTGCAGGATCTCGGGGGAGACGTCGAGGGCGGCGAGCTGATCATCTCGCGCACCGTCTCGGCCGAGGGCCGCAGCCGGGCCTGGCTGGGCGGGCGCACCGTGCCGGTGGGCACTCTGACCTACCTCGCCGAGGACCTCGTGGCCGTCCACGGCCAGATGGACCAGCAGCGGCTGTTGCAGTCCGGCCGCCAGCGCGCGGCCCTCGACCGTTATGCCGGCGAGGAGCTGGTCAAGCCGCTGCGCGCCTACGAGCAGGCCTACCGGCGCCACAGGCAGGTGACCGAGGAGCTGGCCGAGATCACGGCCCGGGCCCGGGAGCGCGCCCAGGAGGCCGACATGCTCCGGTTCGGGCTGGAGGAGGTCGGGCGGGCCGAGCCCAGGCCGGGCGAGGAGACCGAGCTGCGCGAGGAGGAGGAGCGGCTCTCCCACGCCGACTCGCTCCGCAGCGCGGCCGAGACCGCGCACCGGGCGCTGCTCGGTGACCCGATGGCCGGTGACCAGGACCTCCAGGACGCCGTCACGCTGGTCGGGCAGGCCCGCTCGGCCGTCGAGGCGGTCCGCGACTTCGATCCGGCGCTGGCCGGGATCGCCGACCGGCTGGCCGAGGCCGGCTACCTCATCTCCGACGTCGCCACCGAGCTGGCCGCCTACGCCGAGTCGGTCGAGGCCGACCCGGCCCGCCTCGCGATGGTTCAGGAGCGCCAGGCGGTGCTGACCCACCTGGTGCGCAAGTACGGCGAGGACACCCGGGCCGTGCTGGCCTGGGCGGAGCAGGCCGCGCGGCGCGTCACCGAGCTGGAGGGGGACGATGAGCGGATCGCCGAGCTCGCCCGCGAGCAGGAGGAGCTCACCGGCCGCCTCACCGGGTTCGCGGCCGAGCTGACCCGGATCCGCACCGCCGCCGCCGAGCGGTTCGGGCAGGCGGTGACCGAGGAGCTCACCGCGCTGGCCATGCCGCACGCCCGGGTGGTGGTCGTCATCACGCCCGCCGCCGAGTTCGGCCCGCACGGCCTGGACGAGGTGGAGCTGCGGATGTCCCCGCATCCGGCCTCGCCGCCCCTGCCGCTGAACAAGGGGGCCTCCGGCGGTGAGCTGAGCCGGGTGATGCTCGCCATCGAGGTGGTCTTCGCCGGTGCCGACCCGGTGCCGACGTTCGTCTTCGACGAGGTCGACGCGGGCGTGGGCGGCAAGGCGGCGGTGGAGATCGGCCGCCGCCTTGCCCGTCTGGCCCGCACCGCCCAGGTGATAGTGGTCACACACCTGCCGCAGGTCGCGGCGTTCGCCGACCAGCACCTGGTGGTGGAGAAGGCGGGCGACGGCAGCGTGGTGCGCAGCGGCGTGGTGGCGCTCGACCGGGACGGCCGGACGCGGGAGCTGGCGCGCATGCTCGCCGGGCTGGAGGACTCCGAGCTGGGCCGCGCGCACGCCGAGGAACTGCTGGCGATCGCCGCCGCCGACAAAAGGGGTTGAGGAGGACTGTCCACGCCTATTCAGGGGAGTAACCGGACGCCGGTGATTCCCAGTGAGGAACCCGGCGGGCATCAGGCTGCCCGGCTCACCCGGTCGTCGCCTCTGGCAGGATGGTTCCGATGAAGGTGCCGATTGACGGGCCTCGACGCAGGCTCACCGGTTACCTCCGCCACAGGAAGGTCTCGGACCTTCCCGGGGTGACGGCCGTGGCGCGGATCGACCGGCGGACGAAGAGGCTCACCAAGCGCCTCCGCCCCGGGGAGATCGCGATCATCGACCACGTCGACGTCGACCGGGTGAGCGCGGAGGCGCTTGTCGCGTGCGGCGCGGCGGGCGTGATCAACGTCGCCGCGGGCATCAGCGGGCGCTATCCCAATCTCGGCCCGCAGATCATCGTCGAGGCCGGCGTGCCGTTCGTCGACAACGCCGGCCCCGAGCTGTTCGACCGGATCTCCGACGGTGACCTGGTCCGGCTGCACGACGGCGTCGTCTACCTCGACGACGAGATCGTCGGCAAGGGCGAGGTGCAGACGGCCGAGTCCGTCGAGGCCGCCATGGCCGAGGCGCGGGCCGGGCTGACCACGCAGATCGAGGCGTTCGCCACCAACACGATGGAGTACATCCAGCGTGAGCGCGACCTCCTCATCGACGGCGTCGGCGTGCCCGACGACGTCCACACCTCCATGGACGGCAGGCACGTCCTCATCGTGGTGCGCGGTTACCACTACAAGGAGGACATCGCCGTCCTGCGCCCCTACATCCGTGAGTACCGCCCCGTCATGATCGGGGTGGACGGCGGAGCCGACGCGCTCATCGAGGCCGGTTACCTCCCCGACGTCATCGTCGGCGACTTCGACTCGGTCTCGGACAAGGCCCTCACCTGCGGCGCCGAGCTGGTCGTGCACGCCTACCGGGACGGCCGCGCGCCGGGCCTGGAGCGGATCCAGCGGCTCGGCCGCGACGCCGTCGTCTTCCCCGCCGTCGGCACCAGCGAGGACATCGCCATGCTGCTCGCCGACGACAAGGGCGCCGACCTGATCGTCGCCGTCGGCACCCACGCGACGCTGGTGGAGTTCCTCGACAAGGGACGCGCCGGCATGGCCAGCACCTTCCTCACCCGCCTGCGGGTGGGCAGCAAGCTCGTCGACGCCAAGGGCGTCAGCCGGCTGTACCGCAGCCGGATCTCCACCTCGTCACTGCTCCTGCTCGTGGCCACCACGCTGATCACCATGGGGGTGGCGATCATCGTCTCCCCGGTGGGCAAGATCTGGCTGGACAGCGTCCGCGACATCTGGAACGGCTTCATCTTCTGGTTGGTCGGGCTCTTCTCGTGATCGATTTCCGCTATCACCTCGTCTCCATCGTCGCGATCTTCCTGGCGCTGTCGGTCGGCATCGTGCTCGGCACCAGCTTCCTGGAGGACCCCGCCATCAAGGCGACGGAGATCTTCGCCAACCAGCTCCGAGTGAGCAACGAGGACTACCGCGACCAGCTGGAGGCCGTGCAGAAGCGCGAGGCGGCCAACGACGCCTTCGTCACCGACGCGGCCCCCCGCCTGGTGCAGAACGCCCTCGCCACGGAGAGCGTCGTCATCGTCGAGGCCCCCGGCGTCACGAACGCCGTGCGCGAAGGGGTCCAGGACCTCCTCGTCAAGGCGGGGGCCACGGTGACCGGCCGGGTCGTCCTCGACGAGAGCTACGTCGACGCGGCCCAGGCGCCCCTCATCGAGAAGCTCGCCGACGAGGCCAAGCCGGCCGACATGACCTTCCCCGCGGACGCCACGCCGTACCGGAAGGTGGCGACCGCGCTCGCCGACGCGATCGTGACCGACGACCCGGCCCAGATCGGCAAGGAGAACCCGGTGGCCGCCGGGGTCCTGGACGCCTTCGAGGCCGGCGGGCTGCTCACCGTCACCGGCGAGCCGGCCAAGCGCGCCGCCCTGGCCGTGCTGATCGCCCCGGCCGAGCCGTACACCGGGGAGGGCGCGGCCCAGCAGGCGAACGCGCTCGTGTCGATGGCGCTGGGCCTGGACGAGACCGGCCGGGGCGTCGTCGTGGCCGGCGGGCCGTCCTCCGCCACGACGGGTGGCGTCGTCGCGGCGCTGCGTGACGACACCGCCGCCGCCGAGAAGGTCTCCACCGTCGACAACGCCGATAAGCCCATGGGGCGGGTCGTGGTGGTCTACGCTCTGCGGGAGCAACTGTCCGGGGCCACCGGCCAGTACGGCATCGGCCCGGGCGTCTCGGGTGTCGAGCCCAGCGCGTCGCCGGCCCCCACGGCCACCTCCGGAGGATGACCCGATGGCTCGTCGCGCTCTCACCGCCGCCCTGGCCGGCGCGCTCCTCGGCGCGGCCGCGGCCCGCGCCGCGTACGCGGCCTTCACCCGCAGGCCGCCGGTCGGCGACGCCGAGACCTGGAGCCGCACCAACCACCGGGGCGAGCCCATCACGCTTCTGGAGGGCCCGGCGTTCGTCGCGGGCGCGGGTGTCGCCGC
Organism: Streptosporangium sandarakinum; assembly: GCF_050942225.1. Lineage (NCBI taxonomy): Bacteria > Bacillati > Actinomycetota > Actinomycetes > Streptosporangiales > Streptosporangiaceae > Streptosporangium > Streptosporangium sandarakinum. The sequence goes on along the minus strand of NZ_CP192034.1, from coordinate 5,160,085 downwards.
CGCGGCGGTCCCCGGCCTGCCCGCCCGGGTCCGCGCGGCCGCGCTGCTGGCCGCGGCCGGCGCCGGCGGCCTGGGCGCCTACGACGACCTGTACGGCGTGACGGCCTCCAAGGGGTTCCGGGGCCACCTGGGCGCGCTGGCCAAGGGCGAGGTCACCAGCGGCGCGGTGAAGATCGCCGGGATCGGCCTGACCGGGCTGGCCGCGGCCGCGCTGACCGCGCGTCGGCCCGCCGACGCGGTGATCGACGGCATGCTGGTCGCGGGTGCCGCCAACCTGGCCAACCTGTTCGACCTGCGCCCGGGCCGCGCCATCAAGGTCGGCCTGCTCGCCGGCGCGCCGCTGCTCGCCGCGGGCCTGCGCCGCGGCGACCCGGTGGCCGCGGCCCTGGCCGCGCTGCCGCTCGGCGCCTCGGCCGCCCTGCTGCCCGAGGACCTGGGCGAGCGGGCGATGCTGGGCGACGCCGGGGCCAACGCGCTGGGCGCGCTGCTCGGCCTGGCCGCCGCCGTCACCCTGGGGCGTCCCGGTCGTCTGGCCGCGCTCGGCACCGTGGCCGCGCTGACCGCCGCCTCGGAGAAGGTCAGCTTCACCAAGGTCATCGCCGGCAACCCGGTGCTCAACCGCATCGACATGCTCGGCCGCCGTCCCCCGGAGCAGGCGCCCGCCGGCTGATGCGAAGGAAGATCGGGCAGGGCGTCGCGGGCGCGGCGCTCCTCATCGGGATCGTCACCATGGCCGCCCGGATCATCGGGTTCGGCCGGTACTGGGTCCAGTCGCACACCGTCGCCAACTCCTGCCTGAGCACCGTCTACAACACCGCCAACTACGTCCCCAACATCGTCTTCGAGCTGGTGGCCGGTGGCGCGCTGGCCGGGATGGTGGTCCCGGTGCTGGCCTCGGCCGCCTCCCGGTCCGGCGACGATCCCGCTGCCCGGGAGGAGGCCGGCCGGATCACCTCGGCGCTGCTCACCTGGACGATGCTGGTCCTGGTGCCGCTGACCCTGCTCATCGCGGTCCTGGCCGGGCCGATCGTCTCGCTGCTGAGCGGCGACGCCAGGGAGTGCGACCTGTCGCAGGTCGTCACGGCCGGGACGGACATGCTCGTCGTCTTCGCCCCCCGCATGATCTTCTTCGGGCTCGCCGTGGTCCTGTACGGCGCGCTGCAGGCCCACCGGCGGTTCATGGGGCCCGCACTGGCGCCGCTGGTCTCCAGCCTGGTCGTGGTCGCCTCCCTCGTGGCGTTCGAGGCGGTGAACGGCGACGCCGCCGGTGACCTGTCGCGCCTGACCCCGGCCGGGAGCCTGACGCTGTCCGTGGGCGCGACCGTCGCGGCCGCGGCGATGGTGCTGACCGTGCTCGGCCCGGCGGCGCGGCTCGGGCTGCGGCTGCGGCCCTCACTGTCGTTCCCGCCCGGGGTGGCGGCCCGCGCCCGGCGCCTGGCGGTCGCGAACCTGGCCGTGCTGGTCGCCCAGCAGGTCACGCTGACGGTCGTGGTCCGGCTGGCCAACGACCTCGGCGGGGAGGGCGTGGTGGGCGTCTACACCTACGCCTGGGCGCTGTTCCAGCTGCCCTTCGCGGTGTTCGTGGTGCCGGTGGCCACCAGTTCGTTCCCGCTGCTGTCCACCCGGGCGGCCGACGGCGACCGGACCGGGTTCGACGACCTCGCGTCGTCCACCACGCGGGTGGTGCTGCTGGTGACGGGGCTGTCGGCCGGGGTGATGGCGGCGGTCGCCACGCCCGTGGCGCGGGTCTTCGTGGCGGGCACCGAGGGCGGCGACCCCCCGGCGATGGCCCGCGCGGTCGCGTTCTTCGCGCTCGGCCTGGTGGGCTACGGCCTGATGTTCCACCTCGCGCGGGTGCTGTACGCCCGCGGCGAGGGAAGGGCGGCGGCGCTCGCCTCGGTCGCCGGGTGGGCGGTCGCGCTGGCCGCGCAGGTCGTGCTGGCCCGCGCCGCCGCGGACGACCCCTCGCAGGTGGTGGGACGGCTGGCGCTGGGCAGCACCGCCGGTGTGACGGCCGGCGGGGCGCTGCTGGCGCTGGCCGTACGCCGGGGCGCGGGGGCCGGGGCGCTGGCCGGGACGGGGCGGGCACTGCTCGCCGCGGTGCTCGGCGGGGCCGCCGCCTACGGCGCCGGGCTGGTCGTCGCGGACGCCCTGACGGGCACGTCGACGTGGACGAGCGTGGTCGCCGGGGTGGTGGCCGCCCTGGCGGGTGCGGCGGCGTTCGCGGTCGTGGCCGTGGTGGTCGACGGGCCGGACGCCCGGGCGCTGCTCGGCAGGTTCGGCGGGCTGGGCAGGATCACCGGGTCCGGCGGCCCCGGCGGAGACAAGGGGATGTCCGCCACAGGAGGGAGACGCTCCGATGGCCGAGACGGCGCGGGCGGCGTCACGGGAGGGGGATGTTCCGATGGCTGAGGCGGCGCGGGTGGCGTTCGTGCTGGGGACCAGCGCGGGCGGGGTCGGGCGGCACGTCGCGATGCTGGCCGGCGGGCTGGCGGAGCGGGGAGTGCGGGTGGTCGTGGCGGGCCCGCCGGCCACCGGGGAGAGCTTCGGGTTCGGCCGCCTCGGGGCGCGGTTCGCGCCCGTGCCGATCTCGGACCGGCCCCGTCCCCGGGGGACCTCCAGGCGCTGCGCCGGCTGCGGGCGCTGCGCGGCGCCGACGTCGTGCACGCCCACGGGCTGCGCGCCGGGGCGCTGGCCGCGCTCGCGCTGGCCGGGACCGGCACGCCCCTGGTGGTGACGCTGCACAACGCCGCCACCACCGGCGGCGCGATCGGCGCGGTTCACGCCGCTCTGGAGCGGATCGTGGCCCGCCGGGCCGACCGCGTCCTGGTGGTCTCCGCCGACCTGGGAGAGCGGATGCGCCGGCTCGGGGCGAGGCACGTCGCGGCCGCGGTGGTCCCGGCGCCCCCGCTGGCCCCGTCCGGGCGCCCGCCCGCGCGGATGCGGGCGGAGCTCGGCGTGGGCGAGCGCCCGGTCCTGCTGACGGTCGCCAGACTCGCCCAGCAGAAGGGCCTGGAGACGCTGCTCGACGTCGCCGCCGCCTTCGCTCCCGGCGCGGGAGAGGAGCGGGGACCGGAGTCCCCGGCAGCGGGGGAGGAGCGGGGGCCGGTTTTCCTGGTGGCCGGTGAGGGGCCGCTGCGCGGGCCGCTGCGGGAGCGGATCGACCGCGAGGGGCTGCCGGTGCGGCTGCTGGGCGACCGCGGCGACGTCGCGGACCTCCTCACCGTCGCCAGGGCGCTGCTGGTGCCGAGCCGATGGGAGGGGCAGCCGCTCACCGTCCAGGAGGCGCTGCGGGCCGGGGTGCCCGTCGTGGCCACCGCCGTGGGCGGCCTGCCCGCCATGGTGGGGGAGGCCGGGCTGCTGGTGCCGTACGGCGACGCGGGCGCCATGCGCGAGGCGGTGGCCCGGGTGCTGGCCGACGACGGGCTCGCCCGGGACCTGGGGCGGGCGGCGGTCCTGAGGGGGCGCGCGCTGCCCGGCCGCCGGGAGGCGTTGGAGGCCGTGCTGGCGGTTTACCGGACGCTGTCCGGGGGAGGCGGAGGGTTGGAACAACCGACCACGCCTGATCGTTGAATTAGGCGGTTCCAAGCCACCCACCTATACTGGCTTGGTTAGGGGGGGAGTATCCCTTCGCGACAGTCTCGTCATCACGGTGCCGCCCCGCTCCATGGGGCCCCCGGGGCTGTCGGTCCGCGTTCTTCCGCGGGCGGGAGAGACCTCCGGCAGTCAGTCGTGCGCGCCGCCGGAGGTTACCAACCGTGATCGTTCCTGTCTGGGCTTGGATCGCCGTCATCGGCGGCCTTTTCGTGGTCCTCGCCCTCGATCTGTGGATCGTCGACCGGGGCGAGCCCCGCGAGTTCTCCATGAAGCAGGCGGGGGCGTGGGTCGGCTTCTACGTCACGCTCGCCGTCATCTTCGCCGTCGTGCTGTGGATCACCAGCGGGGCGACCTCCGCGGCGCAGTTCGTCGCCGGCTACATCACCGAGTACAGCCTGAGCGTCGACAACCTGTTCATCTTCTACATCATCATGACCCGCTTCGCAGTGCCCAAGGTCCACCAGCACAAGGTGCTGCTGGTCGGCATCCTGATGGCGCTGGTCATGCGAGGCGTCTTCATCGCCGTGGGCGCCGCCGCGCTGTCGAGCTTCAGCTGGCTGTTCTACGTCTTCGGCCTCTTCCTCATCTACACCGCCGTCCAGCTCATCCGCCAGCACGGCGAGGACGAGGACGACTTCAACGAGAACGCGGTCCTGCGCTGGGCCCGCCGGGCGCTGCCGCACACCGACGACTACGTGGGCTCCCGGGTCTTCGTCAAGATCGGCGGCAAGCGCATGGTCACCCCGATGCTGATCGTGATGGTCGCCATCGGCACCACCGACCTGCTGTTCGCGCTCGACTCGATCCCGGCGATCTTCGGTCTCACCACCGACGCCTTCATCGTCTTCACCGCCAACGTGTTCGCACTGATGGGCCTGCGCCAGCTCTACTTCCTGCTGGGCGGACTGCTGCAGAAGCTCGTCTACATCAGCTACGGTCTGGCGTTCATCCTTGGTTTCATCGGGGTTAAGCTGATTCTCGAGGCGCTGCACTCCAGCGGCGTCTCCTGGGCACCGGAGGTGCCGATCTGGCTCTCGCTGGCGGTCATCGGCGTCACCATGACGGTCACCACCGTCGCCAGCCTGGTGAAAGCCCGCCGCGACGAGAGCAAGAACAGGGAAGTGACCACCCCCGCGGGTGCCGAACAGGGCTAGAGGATCGGCGTCCGAGGCGGTTTCTTGTCTGGTTCCGCCGTATAAGGGTTATGAGATGGGTAGCATCCTGCCTCAAGCAGGTAGACATACCGGTCTAACGCCGCAATACATCACAAAGGTTCCCCGTGTCCCACGATTCAGCAAGCCCTCAGCCCGGCCGGATCAGACTGGCTCGTGGCGTTTCCCCGTGGCTTCTCCCGACCGTGGCCGCCGCCACGGCGACCTCGCTGCTCAGCCGCCGTGACCGGCGCTGGGCCCTGGCGGCCCTCCCGCTGACCGCGCTCACCGGCGGGATGCTCTGGTTCTTCCGCGACCCAGACCGCGTGCCGGGCACGGCGCGCGTCCTGTCCCCCGCGGACGGCGTGGTGCAGAGCATCGACCCGTGGCCCGACGGCCGCACGCGGGTGGCCATCTTCATGAGCCCGCTCAACGTGCACGTCAACCGCGCGCCGCTGGCCGGCACGGTCACCTCCGTCGAGCACGTCCCCGGCGGGTTCCTGCCCGCTTTCAACAAGGACAGTGACTCCAACGAGCGCGTCGTGTGGCACCTGGACACCGAACTCGGCGACATCGAGCTGGTCCAGATCGCCGGTGCCGTCGCCCGGCGCATCGTGCCCTACCTGGCGGCGGGCGCCAAGGTCGTGCGGGGCGAGCGGATCGGCCTCATCCGGCTGGGCTCGCGGGTGGACGTCTACCTGCCCGAGGGGATCGCCCCCGCCGTGTCGGTCGGACAGAAGACCGTCGCGGGGGTGACCGGTCTTGACCACGGCTGACGCCGGCTGGCCGCTCGACGAGACGGACGACGAGCCGCGCGGCCCCGTCGGCAAGGCGTTCCGGCTCTCGGCCGCCGACTCCCTGTCGCTCGGCAACGCGCTGTGCGGCTTCCTGGCCGTGTGCGTGCTGGCCTGGTCGGCCATCCGCGCGCTGCAGGAGGGCAAGCCGTTCGAGGCCGACCCCCGGTTCTTCGGCACCGCCGTCGTGCTGCTGCTGATCGGCGCCACCTGCGACCTGTTCGACGGCCTGGTGGCCCGCAAGTTCCGCGCCTCGGCCATGGGCGCGGAGCTGGACAACCTCGCCGACGTCATCAGCTTCGGTTTCGCCCCGGCGTTCATGGTCGTCATCTGGGCGGGTTTCAATCCCGCCACCCCGTTCCCGCTGGTGATGGTGGCCGCGGCGTCGGTGCTGCTGGCCGGCGTCATCCGGCTCGCCAGGTTCGCCTGCGTCAAGACCAAGAGCGGCGACTTCATGGGTCTGCCCATCCCCATGGGCGCGATGACGGTGGTGTCGATCGTCCTTCTGTTCCCGCCGTCGAAGCTGGCGGTGGTGCCCATCCTGGGCGTGGCCTACCTCATGGTCAGCCGGATCGAGTACCCCAAGCCCAAGGGCAACCTGGCGGCCGTCGTGCTGGCCTGGATGATGATCAACGTCGCCTGCCTGACCATATGGGCCGCCGGGCTGTCCGGGGGCGATTCGCTGATCAAGGTCGGGGCCGTCATGCAGATCGCCATCGTGGCCGCCATCCCGCTGCGCGTGCTGATGTTCAAGCGGGCCAAGCGCAAGGAGCGCAAGGAAGCCGAGCGCGTCGGCTGACGGCCGGGCGCACGGCTCCCCGCGGGCTCCCGCCCGGCGGGCCGTGCGCCCGCGCAGCCGTTCACGGACGGTGCGCGACCGTCCCGCGCGGCGGGTCCGGGCGCCGGCCGTACGGCGCGCGGACCCGCCGGAGGCTCACCAGCCGCGGGCCCGCCACTCCGGCAGGGACGGGCGCTCGGCGCCCAGCGTGGTGTCCTTGCCGTGGCCCGGGTAGACCCAGGTGTCGTCGGGCAGCCGGTTGAAGATCCGCTCCGACACGTCCGTGAAGAGCTGCTCGAACCGCTTCGGGTCCTTCTCGGTGTTGCCGACGCCGCCGGGGAACAGCGAGTCGCCGGTGAACAGGTGCCCGGGGTAGTGCAGCGCGATCGAGCCGGGCGTGTGGCCGCGCAGGTGGATCACGTCCAGGGACACCACGCCGACGGTGACGCCGTCGCCGTGCTCCACCTCCTGCTCCACCGGAACCGGCAGTTCCGGCGCGTCGAGCGGATGGGCGACCACCGCCGCCCCCGTCACCCCGGCCACCCGCTCCAGCGCCTGCCAGTGGTCGTGATGCCGGTGGGTGGTCACGATCTTGCTGATCGGCCGGTCGCCGATGAGCGCCAGCAGCCGGTCGGCGTCCGCGGCGGCGTCGATGAGCACGCCGTCGCCGGTCTCGTTGCAACGCACCAGATACGCGTTGTTGTCGTACGGCCCGACGGCCAGTTTGGAGATCGTCAGGGCGCTCAGCTCGCGGACGTCGGCGGGACCGCCGACCCGCACGTCACCGGTATAGGTCATCAGTTACCTCCAGGGTGGGAAACCCGGTCCTTCGGGGCCGGGAGGAAACCCGGCGCGTCTCCGCGCCCCGTCTTTCAGGAGGGGGTCGTCGGCGGGTACTCCTCGGGCGGGGCGTCGGGCAGGTTCGGGGGCGCGGGCAGGGTCAGCCAGGGTGGCGGCGCGGGCAGCGGCCCGACGTCCACCGAGGCGGGCCGGTTCCCCGCGGTCCCCTCCGGCATTATCCTCAGGCCCGTTCCCGAGGCGCGCCCGGTCAACCATCCCAGCAGGCTCCAGGCGTCGCCCTGGACGACCGGCCCCGAGCCCAGCCCCCGCCAGACCTGGCGGTGCTTGTCGCCGTCCTTGACCTCCTCCACCACGATCTCGCTGACCGTGCCGTGCCCGTGCGGCCACGACACCATCGCGTCGTACAGCTCCCGGCGGACGAACGCCTCCGGCCAGTCGGCGCACCGGTAGCCGGCGCCCAGGTCCACGTGGTGGATCTCGACCTCCCGCAGCCGCCGGACGAGGACGTACCAGGCGGGGTGGCCGGGCCCGCGCATGCCGCCGACCGTCGCCCGCCACCCGTCGGCGGGCATGGCCCGCGCCGCCTCCGCCAGCCGTGCGGCGCTGTCCTCCAGGTCGGCCAGCTGCTCCTTGACGGGCCGCGCGGCCCCCGCCCGGATCCCGGCCTCGCGCGTCTCGGCGTCGGGGTACTGCGGCGTCTCGACGCCGGTCCTGGCCCAGGTCAGCAGGTTGACGTGGCTGTCGGCGTTGCGCGATATGTGGGCGAGCACGTGTCCCCGGCTCCAGCCGGGCAGGCGGGAGGGCTCCGCGACGTCGTCGTCGGGCAGCCCGGCGACGGTGGAGAGCAGCCGCCCCATGGAGCCGTCCAGCTCGGCCAGGAGCCTGTCTATGACGTTCATGCCACACACTCCATCACCTGGGCGGGCCGCCGGGCCAGGGCATAAACGATCGTGTCTTCGTGGTTGGACATCAGGAGGCCCCGCGGCACGCGCGGAAGGCCGTAACCTTGAAGCGGACGGGAAACCTGATCCCCCGCACGACGCTCCGCGAAATTGTCGGACCCCGTCGCTAGTCTTCCCGCGACCGCTTCTCAACCTTCCACATCGACGTCGGGACTACTGTGGCTGACCGCCTCATCGTGCGTGGCGCACGTGAACACAACCTCAAGGACGTCTCGCTGGACCTGCCGCGAGACTCTCTGATCGTCTTCACCGGACTGTCCGGATCGGGCAAGTCCAGCCTGGCCTTCGACACCATCTTCGCCGAGGGTCAGCGTCGCTATGTCGAATCGCTGTCGGCCTACGCCCGCCAGTTCCTCGGGCAGATGGACAAGCCCGACGTCGACTTCATCGAGGGCCTGTCGCCCGCGGTGTCGATCGACCAGAAGTCGACGAGCCGCAACCCCCGCTCGACGGTCGGCACCATCACCGAGGTCTACGACTACCTGCGGCTGCTGTGGGCGCGGGTGGGCAAGCCGCACTGCCCGAGCTGCGGGCGCCCCATCGCCAGGCAGAGCCCCGAGCAGATCGTCGACCGGGTGATGGAGCTGCCCGAGGGCACCCGCTTCCAGGTGCTGGCCCCGGTCGTCCGCGGCCGCAAGGGCGAGTACGCCGAGCTGTTCAGCCAGCTCCAGGCCAAGGGCTTCGCCCGGGCCAGGGTCGACGGCACGGTCGTCCGGCTGGACGAGCCGCCGACGCTGAAGAAGCAGGAGAAGCACGACATCGAGGTGATCGTCGACCGGCTCGCGGTGAAGGAGAGCGCGCGCAGCCGCCTCACCGGCTCGGTCGAGACGGCCCTGCAGCTGTCGGGCGGCACCATCACGCTGGAGTTCGTCGACCTCCCCGAGGACGACCCGAACCGCGAGCGCTTCTACTCCGAGCATCTCTACTGCCCCTACGACGACCTTTCGTTCGAGGAGCTGGAGCCCCGCTCGTTCTCCTTCAACTCGCCCTTCGGCGCCTGCCCGGAGTGCACCGGCCTCGGGGTGCGGATGGAGGTCGACCCCGACCTCGTCGTGCCCGACCCGGAGAAGACGCTGGCCGAGGGCGCGATCTCGCCCTGGGCCGGCGGGCACACCAGCGACTACTTCGTCCGCCTGGTGGAGGCGCTCGGCCTGGCGATGGGCTTCAAGCTCGACACCCCCTGGGAGCGGCTCCCGCGCAAGGCGCAGAAGGCGCTGCTGCACGGCCACGACGAGCAGGTCCACGTCCGCTACCGCAACCGCTACGGCCGCGAGCGCTCCTACTACACCACCTTCGAGGGCGCGATCTCCTGGGTGCAGCGCCGCCACGCCGAGGCCGAGAGCGACGGCATGCGGGAGAAGTTCGAAGGCTACATGCGGGAGATCCCCTGCCCCGCGTGCAAGGGCGCCCGGCTCAAGCCCGTCTCGCTGGCCGTCACGGTGAACGGCCGCTCGATCGCCGAGGTGTCGGCCATGTCGATCGCCGACTGCGCGGCGTTCCTGGCCGGCCTGGAGCTGTCCGAGCGCGACATGCAGATCGCCGAGCGGGTGGTCAAGGAGATCAACGCCCGGATGGGCTTCCTGCTCGACGTGGGCCTCGACTACCTCACCATGGACCGCGCGGCCGGCACCCTCGCCGGCGGCGAGGCCCAGCGCATCCGCCTGGCCACCCAGATCGGCTCCGGCCTGGTCGGCGTGCTGTACGTGCTGGACGAGCCGTCCATCGGGCTGCACCAGCGCGACAACCAGCGGCTGCTGGAGACCCTGATCCGGCTCCGGGACATGGGCAACACCCTCATCGTGGTCGAGCACGACGAGGACACCATCGCCGCCGCGGACTGGGTGGTGGACATCGGCCCCGGCGCCGGCGAGCACGGCGGCCAGGTCGTCGTCTCCGGTCCGGTGCCGGAGCTGCTGGCCAGCGAGGGGTCGCTGACCGGCGCCTACCTGTCCGGCCGCAAGACCATCACGGTTCCGGCGGCGCGCCGCAAGCGCGACAGGAAGCGCCAGCTCACCGTGAAGGGCGCCCGCGAGCACAACCTCAAGGGCGTGGACGTGGAGTTCCCGCTGGGCGTGTTCACCGCCGTCACCGGCGTCTCCGGCTCCGGCAAGTCGACGATGGTCAACGACATCCTCTACAACGCCCTGGCCAAGGAGCTCAACGGCGCGCGCACCGTCCCCGGCCGCCACTCGCGGATCAACGGGATGGACCTCGTCGACAAGGTGGTGCACGTCGACCAGTCGCCCATCGGCCGCACCCCGCGGTCCAACCCGGCGACCTACACCGGCGTCTTCGACAAGGTGCGCGACCTGTTCGCGCAGACCACCGAGGCGAAGATCCGGGGATACCAGAAGGGCCGGTTCAGCTTCAACGTCAAGGGCGGCCGCTGCGAGGCGTGCTCGGGCGACGGCACCATCAAGATCGAGATGAACTTCCTGCCGGACGTCTACGTGCCGTGCGAGGTCTGCCACGGCGCGCGGTACAACCGGGAGACCCTGGAGGTCCACTACAAGGGCAAGACCATCTCCGAGGTGCTCGACATGCCCATCGAGGAGGCGCTGGAGTTCTTCGACTCCATCCCCTCGATCAAGCGGTACCTCAAGACGCTCAACGACGTCGGCCTGGGCTACGTCCGGCTCGGCCAGCCGGCCACGACCCTGTCCGGGGGAGAGGCGCAGCGCGTGAAGCTCGCCTCGGAGCTGCAGCGCCGCTCCACCGGCCGGACGGTCTACGTGCTGGACGAGCCGACCACCGGTCTGCACTTCGAGGACATCCGGCGGCTGCTGGGCGTGCTCGGCAAGCTCGTCGACGGGGGCAACACGGTCATCGTCATCGAGCACAACCTCGACGTCATCAAGACCGCCGACTGGGTGATCGACATGGGCCCCGAGGGCGGCTCGCGGGGCGGCACCGTGGTCGCCACCGGCACCCCCGAGGAGGTCGCGCTGGTGGACGACAGCCACACCGGCCGCTTCCTGCGCAAGATCCTCGGCACCTGAGGCCGGATGCCGGACCGGGCCGCGGCGCCAATACCCTTGGTGCGACAGCCCGGTCCGGCGCGGCCCGCGTGCGCGGACCGGCGGCCGTGGCCGACGGCACGGATCGGCGGCACAGGCCGATGGTGTGAGCCGGTGGCGAGGACCGCCCCCTGAACGGGTCGCCGCCTCCGGCACGGGGAAGACGAGGAAGGGCCCAATGAGCAGCAGTGAAGGTTCCGCCATGCCCACGCGCAGGCACGTCATCGGCGCCACCGCCGTCGTGGCCTGCGGGGCGGCGCTCGCCGGATGCGCCGCGGAGGATCCCGGCCCGGCGATCGTGCCGCCCGGCGTCAAGGGGAAGGTGGTCGCGCAGACCTCCGACGTCCCCGTGGGCGGCGGCCTCGTCATCTCCCAGTGGAAGATCCTGATCACCCAGCCCTCCTCCGGGGTGTTCAAGGCGTTCAGCGCCAGCTGCCCGCACCGGGGCTGCGCGGTCGGCGGCGTCGCGGACGGCAAGATCAACTGCCCCTGCCACGGCAGCCAGTTCGCCGCCGACTCCGGCAAGCTCCTCCGGGGCCCGGCGGAGGCCCCCCTCGCCGAGTTCCCGCTGAAGGTCGAGGGCAGTGGCATCGTCCTCGTCTGACCCGCCGCGCCCCGATATGGAGCACGGCAGAAGTTGAAGCTTCACAGATTTTTGACACCGGGTACGGCATGCTGATCCACATCGGGGAGTTCGCACCTGACGACGATCTGGGGAGAGTGACGATGACGGACGCGACACGCCGTGCGGTGCTGCTGGGAGCCGGAGGCGCCGGCGTGGCGGCGGTGCTGACCGCCTGCGGCGGGGACGGCGACCAGACGGCCACCGTGACCGGCGACCAGACGGCCGGCGGGTCCAACGGCCCCGGCGCGCAGCAGGGACAGGGGGCGCTGGCCAAGACCGCCGACATCCCCGTGGGCGGCGGCGCCGTCTTCCCGGACCGCAAGGTCGTGGTCACCCAGCCCGCGGCGGGGGACTTCAAGGCGTTCAGCTCCATCTGCACCCACCAGGGGTGCCAGGTGCAGAGCGTCTCCGACGGCACGATCAACTGCCCGTGCCACGGCAGCAAGTTCGCCATCGCCGACGGGGCCGTGACCCGGGGTCCGGCCACGAAGCCCCTGGAGGCCAAGGAGATAAAGGTCGAGGGCGACTCCATCGTCCTCGGCTGAGACCCCGAAGGTCTTCACCGGGACTTCCGGGCCGGGTCGCGGGAGTCCCGGCCCGGGAGGGCTCGCGGGAAGGAAACCTGTCGGTGCGGGCCGATAGGCTCTTGGTGTGGCGAGATCTGCAGGCGGTCCGGCGAGCTTCCGGCCGAGTCCGGGGTCGATCCCCGAGTCCCCCGGCGTCTACCGGTTCAGGGACCCCGGCGACCGGGTGATCTACGTCGGCAAGGCCAAGAACCTCCGCCAGCGGCTGAACTCCTACTTCGCCGACTTCGCCGGGCTGCACCCGCGCACCCAGACCATGCTCACCACGGCCGCCGGCGTCGACTGGACGGTCGTCGGCACCGAGGTGGAGGCGCTCCAGCTCGAATACTCCTGGATCAAGGAGTACGACCCGCGGTTCAACGTCAAGTACCGCGACGACAAGTCCTACCCCTACCTCGCGGTCACCATGGGGGAGGAGTTCCCCCGCGTGCAGGTCCTGCGGGGGGCCAAGCGCAAGGGCACCCGCTACTTCGGCCCCTACTCCCACGCCTGGGCGATCCGGGAGACGGTCGACCTGCTGCTGCGGGTGTTCCCGATCCGGAGCTGCTCGACGGGGGTGTTCCGGCGGGCCGGGCAGGTCGGCCGGCCCTGCCTGCTGGGTTACATCGACAAGTGCTCGGCGCCCTGCGTGGGCCGGATCAGCCCCGAGGACCACCGGACCCTGGCCGAGGACTTCTGCGACTTCATGGCGGGCAACACCGGCCGGTTCGTCAGACGGCTGGAGCGCGAGATGGCCCGGGCCGCCGCCGAGCAGGAGTACGAACGGGCCGCCCGGCTGCGCGACGACATCCAGGCCCTGCGGCGGGCCATGGAGAAGCAGGCCGTCGTGCTGGGCGACAACACCGACTGCGACGTGGTCGCGCTGGCCGAGGACCCGCTGGAGGCGGCCGTCCAGGTCTTCTACGTCCGCGGCGGCCGTATCAGGGGCCAGCGCGGCTGGGTGGTGGACAAGGTCGAGGAGACCGGCCCCGGCGAGCTGGTCGAGCGGTTCCTGCTGCAGATCTACGGCGACGCGGCCGCCGAGGCGGTCCCCCGGGAGGTGCTGGTGCCGACCCTGCCGTCGGACGCCGACGCGATCGCCGAGCTGCTCGGCGAGCACCGCGGGGGCCGGGTGGAGATCCGCGTCCCGCAGCGCGGCGACAAGAGGGACCTGCTGACGACCGTCGAGCGCAACGCGGCGGAGGCGCTCCGGCAGCACAAGCTCAAGCGGGCCAGTGACCTGACGTCGCGCAGCAGAGCGCTGCAGGAGGTCGCCGACGCCCTCGGCCTCGACCAGGCGCCGCTGCGCATCGAGTGCTACGACGTCTCCCACATGCAGGGCACGGACGTGGTGGCCTCCATGGTGGTCTTCGAGGACGGCCTGGCCCGCAAGAGCGAGTACCGCAGGTTCTCCGTCCGCACCACCGGGGGAGACGTCGCCTCGATCCACGAGGTGATCTCGCGGCGGTTCAAGCGGTACCTGGAGGAGCGCTCGGCCACCGGGGAGCTCGACGTCGAGATGGGCGCCGAGCCGGGTGCCGATCCCGAGGCGGGCGCCGAGCCGGGGATCGATCCCGGGGCGGGCGCCGGGCCGGGCATCGACCCCGAGACCGGCAGGCCGCGCAAGTTCGCCTACCCGCCCAACCTCGTCGTCGTGGACGGCGGCCCGGCACAGGCCGCCGCCGCCCGGCGGGCGCTGGACGAGCTGGGCGTGGACGACGTGGCGGTCTGCGGCCTGGCCAAGCGGCTGGAGGAGGTCTGGCTCCCGGACGAGGAGCTGCCGGTGATCCTCCCCCGGGCGAGCGAGGCCCTTTACCTGCTGCAGCGGGTGCGCGACGAGGCCCACCGCTTCGCCATCACCTACCATCGTTCCAAGCGGTCCAGGAGCGTCAGGGAAAGCGCCCTGGACGGGGTGCCGGGGCTCGGGCCGGCCCGCAGGCAGGCCCTGATCAAGCACTTCGGATCGGTGAAGCGGCTGCGGGAGGCGACCGCCGCCCAGATCTGCGAGGTTCCCGGGATCGGCCCCGCCACGGCCGAGACGATCGTGTCGGCGTTGAAGGATGAGAGCTCATGAGCGAGGAACAGGCCCCGAACGACGAGCCGACCGCGGGCGGCGACCGCGGCGCGGGTGAGGCGCCGGGCGCGACCGGCGGACGGCCGGACCAGCGGCGGGCCGACGGCGGTCAGACCGCGTTCGTCATCGTCACCGGCATGTCCGGGGCGGGACGGAGCACCGCCGCCAAGGCCCTGGAGGACCTGGGCTGGTTCGTCATCGACAACCTGCCGCCCGGGCTGCTGTTCGCCATGGCGGAGGAGGCCGGCCGGGTCAAGCTGGCCGCCGACAAGGTGGCGGCCGTGGTGGACGTGCGCAGCCTGGCCTTCACCACCGACCTCAACGCCGCGATCGGGGAGCTCGACGGGCGGGGCGTCGCCGTACGGGTGGTGTTCCTGGAGGCCAGCGACGAGGAGCTGGTGCGCAGGTTCGAGAACGTCCGCCGCCCGCACCCCCTGCAGGGGGACGGCCGGCTGGTCGACGGGATCGCCCGCGAGCGGGGCATCCTGCGGGAGGTGCGGGCCAACGCCGACCTGGTCATCGACACCTCCAACCTCAACGTCCACGAGCTGCGCGGCAAGATCGTCGCCTTCTTCGGCGGCGAGGACCGCCCGGGACTGCGGGTCAACGTCGTCTCCTTCGGCTACAAGTACGGCCTGCCGGTCGACGCCGACCTGGTCGTCGACTGCCGGTTCCTGCCCAACCCGCACTGGGTGCCCGAGCTGCGCCCGATGAACGGCCTGGACCCGGCGGTGCGCGACTACGTCCTCGGCCAGCCGGGCGCCAAGGAGCTGCTCGACGCCTACGAGGAGGTGGTCGGCATCATCGCGGCCGGCTACACCCGCGAGGGCAAGGGCTACGCCACGCTCGCGGTGGGCTGCACCGGCGGCAAGCACCGCAGCGTCGCCATGGCCGAGCAGATCGGGGCGCGGCTGCGTGACCGCGGCGGCCTGGACGTTCAGGTGAGCCACCGGGATGTGGGCCGGGAGTGATCGAGGATCTCAAGGTCGTCGCGCTGGGCGGCGGCCACGGGCTGTACGCCTCGCTGTCGGCGCTGCGCCGGGTCACCTCCGGGCTCACGGCCGTGGTCACGGTGGCCGACGACGGCGGGTCGAGCGGGCGGCTCCGCCGCGAACTGGGCGTGCTGCCCCCGGGCGACCTGCGGATGGCGCTGGCCGCCCTGTGCGGCGACGACGAGTGGGGCCGTACCTGGAGCGAGGTCGTCCAGCACCGTTTCCGCAGTGAGGGCGAGCTGCACGGGCACGCGCTCGGCAACCTGCTGATCGTGGCGCTGTGGGAGCGGCTCGGCGACACGGTCGCCGGCCTCGACTGGGTCGGGCGGCTGCTCGGCGCGCACGGCCGGGTGCTGCCGATGTCGTCGGTGCCGCTCGACATCGTCGCGGAGGTCGAGCTGGACGGCGTGGTGAGCACCGTGCGCGGGCAGGTGGCCTGCGCCCTCACCCCCGGCCGGGTCCGGGCCGTCTCGCTGGTCCCGGCCGACCCTCCGGCCAGTCCCGAGGCGGTCCAGGCGGTCCTGGACGCCGACTGGGTGGTCTTCGGCCCCGGGTCGTGGTTCACCAGCGTGCTGCCCCACCTGAAGGTGCCCGAGCTGGCCGAGGCGCTGCACACCACCCGGGCGCGCCGCCTGGTCGCGCTGAACCTCGCCCCGCAGCCCGGCGAGACGGACGGGTTCTCCCCCCAGAAGCACCTGGAGGTGCTCCGCCAGCACGCTCCGGCCCTGGAGACCGACGTGGTGCTCGCCGACGCCGGGGTGGCCGACGACCGCGAGGAGCTGGAGAAGGCCGCGGCCGTGCTCGGCGGGCGGCTGGTGCTGGCGGACGTCGCGTCCCCCGACGGCTCCCCGCGGCACGATGCGCAACGTCTTGCCTCCGTCCTGGACGAGATTTTCCGTGGGAAGCGTTGATCCTGGTCAGCGGTGCCCGTGAGTGCGAGAAACTTCTGTGTGCCCGGTCGTTCCGGGCCGCACGAGGTCTGATGGGGGAGGACGAACGATATGGCGGCGATGACAGGAGTGGTGAAGGACGAGCTGAGCCGGCTACCGGTCCTGAAGCCGTGCTGCCGCAAGGCCGAGGTGTCGACGCTCCTTCGCTTCGCGAGCGGCCTGCACCTGGTCGGCGGGCGGATCGTGATCGAGGCCGAGCTGGACACCAACGTCACGGCGCGGCGGCTCATCAAGGACATCGCCGAGGTGTTCGGGCACCGGGCCGAGGTGCTCGTCCTCGCCCCCGCGGGACTGCGCAAGGGCGCCCGCTACGTGGTGCGGGTGTACCGCGACGGTGAGGCGCTGGCCCGCCAGACCGGTTTGATCGACAACCACGGCCGCCCGGTCCGCGGCCTGCCCCGGCAGGTGGTGGCGGGGGCGACGTGCGACGCCGAGGCAGCCTGGCGCGGGGCGTTCCTGGCGCACGGCTCCCTCACCGAGCCGGGCCGCTCCATGTCGCTGGAGGTCACCTGCCCCGGGCCGGAGGCGGCACTCGCGCTGGTCGGCTCCGCCCGCCGGTTGAAGATCCACGCCAAGGCGCGCGAGGTGCGCGGCGTCGACCGGGTGGTGGTCCGCGACGGCGACGCGATCAGCGCCCTGCTGACCCGGCTGGGCGCCCACGACAGCGTGCTGCTGTGGGAGGACCGCCGGATGCGCCGCGAGGTGCGGGCGACGGCCAACCGCCTGGCCAACTTCGACGACGCCAACCTGCGCCGCTCGGCCCGCGCCGCGGTCGCGGCCGGCGCCCGGGTCCAGCGGGCCCTGGAGATCCTCGGCGAGGAGGCCCCCGAGCACCTGGTGGTGGCCGGGCGGCTGCGGGTGGAGCACAAGCAGGCGTCCCTGGAGGAGCTGGGCCAGCTCGCCGACCCGCCGCTGACCAAGGACGCCATCGCCGGGCGCATCCGCCGCCTGCTCGCCATGGCCGACAAGCGCGCCCAGGACATCGGCATCCCCAACACCGAGGCCAACCTCACCGTCGACATGCTCGCGCCCTGAGCGTCGCCGGGGGGCGTCGCGGCAGGTCACCGGGCATGCCGAACACACCCCACCCCACCAGTGGTCTAAACCAATTTGGGTCCTATAGGGTTCGTGGTGAGGTTTTCAGCCCGCCACAAGCCGTCGGTCCCCCGGGGCCGGCGCACCGACGTACGAGGAGATCGGTACCGTGAGCATCCGCGTAGGCGTCAACGGATTCGGCCGCATCGGCCGCAACTTCTGGCGTGCGGTCGCTGCCAGCGGCAAGGACATCGAGATCGTTGCGGTCAACGACCTGACCGACAACGCCACGCTCGCCCACCTGCTCAAGTACGACAGCATCCTCGGCCGCCTGCCGTACGAGGTGAAGAGCACCGCCGACGAGATCATCGTGGACGGCAAGGCCATCAAGGTCTTCGCCGAGCGCGACCCGGCCAAGCTCCCCTGGGGCGACCTGGGCGTGGACGTCGTCATCGAGTCCACCGGCCTGTTCACCGACGCCAACAAGGCCCGGGTGCACGCCGACAACGGCGCCAAGAAGGTCATCATCTCGGCTCCGGCCAAGAACGAGGACGTCACGGTCGTGATGGGCGTCAACGACGACCTCTACGACCCGGCCAAGCACACGATCATCTCCAACGCCTCCTGCACGACCAACTGCCTGGCCCCGATGGCCAAGGTCATCAACGACACCTTCGGCATCGAGAAGGGTCTGATGACCACCATCCACGCCTACACGCAGGACCAGAACCTGCAGGACGGCCCGCACAAGGACCTGCGCCGCGCCCGCGCCGCCGCGCTGAACGTCGTGCCGACCTCCACCGGCGCCGCCAAGGCCATCGGCCTGGTGCTGCCCGAGCTGAAGGGCAAGCTCGACGGCTACGCGCTGCGCGTGCCGGTGCCCACCGGCTCGGCCACCGACCTGACCGTCGAGGTCGGCCGCGAGACCACCGTCGAGGAGGTCAACGCCGCCCTCAAGGCCGCCGCGGAGGGCCCGCTCAAGGGCTACCTGACCTACACCGAGGACCCGATCGTCTCCAGCGACATCGTCACCGACCCGGCGTCGTGCATCTTCGACGCCGGCCTGACCAAGGTGATCGGCAACCAGGTCAAGGTCGTCGGCTGGTACGACAACGAGTGGGGCTACTCCAACCGTCTCGTCGACCTCGTCGAGAAGGTCGGCCGAGCCCTCTGATGAAGGACCTCTCCGCATTCGACGTGAAGGGCCGGCGCGTCCTGGTGCGCGCCGACCTCAACGTTCCCCTGGACGGGGACGTCATCACCGACGACGGCCGCATCCGCGCCTCCGTCCCGACGATCCGGGAGCTCACCGACAAGGGCGCCCGGGTGGTGGTCTGCGCCCACCTCGGCCGGCCCAAGGGCGAGCCGAACCCGAAGTACTCCCTGGCGCCGGTGGCCCGGCGCCTCGGTGAGCTGCTGGGCGCCGACGTCGCCTTCGCCACCGACGTGGTGGGCGACTCGGCCCGGTCCGTCGTAGAGGGGCTCGGCGAGGGCCAGGTGGCGCTGCTGGAGAACCTGCGGTTCGAGCGGGGCGAGGAGTCCAAGGACGACGCCGAGCGCGCCGCGTTCGCCGAGAGGCTCGCGGCCTTCGCCGACCTCTACGTCGGCGACGGCTTCGGCGCGGTGCACCGCAAGCACGCCAGCGTCTACGACGTGCCGAAGCTGCTGCCGCACGCGGCGGGCCGGCTCGTGCTCGCCGAGGTCGAGGTCCTGCGGAAGCTGACCGAGGAGACGGCCCGGCCGTACGTCGTGGTCCTCGGCGGCGCGAAGGTCTCCGACAAGCTCGGCGTGATCGGCAATCTTCTGACCAAGGTCGACCGGCTCCTCATCGGCGGCGGCATGGCCTACACCTTCCTGGCCGCCCAGGGCCGCGAGGTGGGGCGGTCGCTGCTCCAGGAGGACCAGCTCGACACCGTGCGCGGCTTCCTCGACGAGGCGGCCAAGCGCGGCGTGGAGCTCGTCCTGCCGGTCGACGTGCTGGCGGCCGTCGACTTCGCCGAGGACGCCGAGTACGAGGTGGTCGACGCCACCACGATCCCGGCCGACCGCCAGGGCCTCGACATCGGCCCGCGCACCCGCGAGCTGTTCGCGGAGAAGCTGGCCGACGCGCGGACGGTGTTCTGGAACGGCCCGATGGGCGTCTTCGAGTTCGAGGCGTTCTCCGGGGGAACCCGCGCGGTCGCCGAGGCGTTGGTCGCATCGGAGGCGTTCACCGTCGTCGGCGGTGGAGACTCGGCCGCGGCCGTGCGCAGGCTCGGACTCCCCGAGGACGGGTTCTCGCACATCTCCACCGGCGGCGGGGCCAGCCTCGAATACCTTGAGGGCAAGACCCTGCCCGGGCTCGTCGCCCTGGAGGCCGGGGAGTGAACCGACGCGGTGAGCGGGCGCGCCGTCCCGGCGCGCCCGCTTCCGACGCCAGGCATGTGAGAAGCGCTCCGCGGAGCGGACGAGGAACGGCGGGTGACAGATGAGCACGGCACGCAAGCCCCTCATCGCCGGCAACTGGAAGATGAACCTCAACCACCTGGAGGCCATCGCCCACACCCAGAAGCTGGCGTTCGCGCTGAACGACAAGGACCTCAACCGGGTCGAGGTGGCGGTCCTTCCGCCGTTCACCGACCTGCGCAGCGTCCAGACGCTGGTGGACGGTGACAAGCTGCGCCTGGTGTACGGCGCGCAGGACCTGTCCGAGCACGACGGCGGCGCGTACACCGGGGAGGTCTCCGGGGCGATGCTCGCCAAGCTCGGCTGCACCTTCGTGGTGATCGGGCACTCCGAGCGGCGGCAGTACCACCGCGAGGACGACGACGTGGTCAACGCCAAGGTCCACGCGGCCTACCGGCACTCGCTCACGCCGATCCTGTGCGTGGGGGAGAACCTGGAGGTCCGCCGGTCCGGCGGCCAGGTGGCCCACAGCGTCGCCCAGCTCGACGGGGCGCTGCGCAAGGTCACGGCCGAGCAGGCCGCGTCGATCGTGCTGGCCTACGAGCCGGTGTGGGCGATCGGCACCGGCGAGGTGGCCACCCCGCAGGACGCCCAGGAGGTCTGCGGGGCGCTGCGCTCCCGACTCGCCGAGCTGTATGACGCCGATGTGGCCGCCGCCGTCCGTATCCTTTACGGAGGATCGGTCAAGGCCGACAACATCGTCGGCATCATGGCGCAGCCCGACGTGGACGGCGCCCTGGTCGGCGGCGCCAGCCTCGACCCGGTGGAGTTCGTGAAAATCTGCCGTTTTGGTGAAATGTCGGGCTGACCGGGACGTTCGGGGGGTACGACTTGACAGGAGGTCGTACCCTCTTAGAGCAAGTTTGAATCGTCACGCCTCAGGCGTCACACAAGGGTCGTGCCCGGACGCGGGCCGCGCGTAAATAGGGAACAGGTCAACGGTGACAATCGGAATCTCCATCGCCCTCATTCTGGCGAGCTTGCTGATGATCCTGCTCGTCCTGCTCCACAAGGGCAAGGGCGGGGGTCTGTCGGATCTGTTCGGTGGCGGCTTCTCGTCATCGTTCGGAGGGTCCTCCGTGGTCGAGCGCAACCTTGACCGGCTCACCATCATCACCGGTGTGGTCTGGTTCGTCTGCATCATCGCGCTGGGCCTTCTTCTCAAGCCCTGACCCGGGCTTTCAGGCGCCCTGGCTTTCGCCAAGCGTGACAGTGGTTCAGCCCCCCGCGCCCACCCGGAGCGGCGGGGGGCCATCGAGCGAG
The DNA here is from genome assembly GCF_050942225.1 of Streptosporangium sandarakinum. NCBI lineage: Bacteria > Bacillati > Actinomycetota > Actinomycetes > Streptosporangiales > Streptosporangiaceae > Streptosporangium > Streptosporangium sandarakinum. Next base: position 5,139,038 of record NZ_CP192034.1, on the reverse strand, counting down.
GAGTTCATCCGTGGGTAGTGGCAACGCGATCCGTGGCAGCCGTGTCGGAGCCGGCCCGATGGGAGAGGCGGAGCGTGGCGAGGCGGCTCCCCGTGTAAGGGTCCCGTTCTGGTGCGCGAACATGCATGAGACGCGTCCCAGCTTCGCCAGCGACGCCCCCATACCGGAGTTCTGGGACTGCCCGCGGTGCGGCCTCCCGGCCGGCCAGGACGAGAGCAACCCGCCCGCGCCGCCGCGCAACGAGCCGTACAAGACGCATCTCGCGTACGTCAAGGAGCGTCGCAGCGACAAGGACGGGGCCCAGATCCTGGCCGAGGCGCTGGAGCGGCTGCGTTCCTCCTCCCGCCCGATGTACTGATCCACTGCTCCGGCAGACATGAGGGGCCCCCGCGGAGAGCTTCCGCGGGGGCCCCTCGCGTCCCGCCGTACGCCCGCCCGGGGTTCGGAGCCGGCCACGCCGCGGTGGTCGCGCCCTCGCCCGGGGTTCAGAGCCCGGCCACGCCGACGCCCGAAAAACTTTCGTGTCACGCATCTTTTCCTGATGCGCAAATATGTGTACGGTGATCCCATGGACACCGGGAAACCCGAACGGCCGGGACTTCGGGAGCGCAAGAAGCAGGAGACCCGTGCCGCGCTGAGCTGGGCGACCATCCGCCTGGTCGTCGAGCGCGGGCTGGACGCCGTCCGGGTGGAGGACATCGCCGCCGAGGTCGGGGTCTCCCCCCGTACCTTCAACAACTACTTCTCCGGCAAGGGTGAGGCGATCGCCGCCCGGCACCTCGACCGCGCCCGCCGGATCGCGGAGGAACTGCGCGCCCGGCCGGAGTCCGAGCCGCTGTGGGAGGCGATCCGCAACGCGGTGCAGACCCAGTTCTCGCCCGGTGACGCGGCCGGTGACGCGGTCGACGGGGGACGGGCGCCCGACCGGCGGTGGATCGCCGGCGTCAGCCTGATGATCAGCGAGCCCTCGCTACAGGGCGAGATGTTCAAGGCGAACGCGGCCGCCGAGGCGGAGCTCGCCGCGGCGATCGCCGAGCGCACCGGCACCGACGTCGTCCGCGACCTGTATCCGCGGCTGGTGTCCGGCGCGGTCGGCGCGGCCGTCAGCCTGGTCATGGAGCGCTGGCTGCGGGCCGACCCGCCCGTGCCGTTCGGGCCGATGCTCCGCGACGCGCTCGGCCAGCTCGCCGCGGGGCTGCCGGTGCCGGACCGGGAGGAGGCCACCGGTCCCCGGGTCTGAGAACGATCCTTCCGCCTTCCGGCCCTCGTCGGTCCTCGTCGGTCCTCCGAGTCTCCCGGACCCGCCGGCCCTGATCGGCCCGGCCCCTGAGAGTCCCGCCTGAGAGGCCTGATCGGCCCGGCCCCCGAGAGCCCTGCCTGAGGGGCTCGATCCCCACCGGGTCCCGTACCCGGACCCGCCGGCCCTGATCGGCCCCGCCCCTGAGAATCCGGCCTGGGAGGCCCGATCCCGCCGGGCCCCGTACCCGGGCGCGCCCACCGGCCCGCCGCCCGGGTGGTCCGTCATGGCCGCCTTCGCACACCGTGCGTCATATGTGAGTGACGGAACGTACTCTCCATGTCCCCTTCGTTCGGGGCCCGGACCTCCGGGACCCGAGTCCCCCATCCCACAGAGGAGGAACCACCATGTCCGCAGACGTGGTCATCGCCGGAGCCGGCCCCAACGGGCTGATGCTGGCCTGCGAGCTGAGCCTGGCCGGAGTGCGGCCGATCGTCCTGGAGCGGCTGCCCGCACGTACCACCGAGAACCGCGCCAACGGCCTGGTCGGCCAGGTGGTGCGGATGCTCGACCGCCGGGGCCTGTACGGGCGGCTCGGCGGCGGCTCCGAGCCGCCCCGCCCGGTGCCCGCGTTCGTGTTCGGCGCGCTTCCGCTCGACCTGAGCACGCTGGACGACAACCCGCTCTACGTCCTGCAGACGCCGCAGCTGCGCATCGAGCAGGTCCTGGAGGAGCGCGCCGTCGAGCTGGGCGTCGAGATCCGCCGGGGACACGAGCTCGCCGGTCTGTCGCAGGACGCCGAGGAGGTCGTCGCCGACGTCGCCGGGCCCGACGGCCCCTACCGGCTGCGGGCCCGCTATCTCGTCGGGGCCGACGGCGGGCGCAGCGTGATCCGGAAGCTGGCGGGGATCGGCTTCCCCGGCGTGACACGGGACTCCACGGTCTCCCGCACCGCGTCCGTCACCGTGCCGCCGGAGCTGGTGGACCCGGCCACCGGCGGGCTGAACGTGCCCGGCCACGGGTTCGTCCCGCCGTTCATGCATCACCGCACTGAGCGCGGGCTGTTCGTCTTCGCGCCCTTCCCCGGCCGCTCGACCCTGGTGACCACCATGGAGTGGGAGCCCGGCGCCGCCGAGGACGACGGGCGGCCGCCGCTGACCCTGGAGGAGCTGCGGGAGAGCGTCCGCCGGGTCCTCGGGGCCCACCTCCCCCTCGGCCCGGACACGGGGCCCGGCCCGCATCTGATGCGCCGCCTGGCCGGTGGCAACACCCGGCTGGCCGACCGGTTCCGGGACGGCAGGGTGCTGCTGGCCGGCGACGCGGCCCACGTGCACTCGGCGATCGGCGGCCCCGGACTCAACCTGGGCCTGCAGGATGTGGTCAACCTCGGCTGGAAGCTCGCCGCCGAGGTCCGCGGCTGGGCCCCGCCCGGCCTGCTGGACGGCTACGAGGCCGAACGGCGGCCGGCGGCCGAGCGGGTCGTCATGCACACCCAGGCGCAGTCCGCGCTGATCGCCCCGGGTGAGGAGGTCACCGCACTGCGCCGGCTGTTCACCGAGCTGCTCGGCGACCGGAACGTCGTCCGGCACATCGCCGGCACCATGGCCGGGGCGGACGTCCGCTACGACATGGGCGCGGGCGACGCCCACCCCCTGGTGGGCCGGTGGGCGCCCGACCTGTCACTCGACACCGGCGACGGCGCCGGTCCGGTACGGCTCGCCGAGCTGACCGCGGACGCCCGGCCGCTGCTGCTGGACCTGACCGGGGACGCGTCCCTCGCCGGGGAGGCGGCCGGGTGGGACGGCCGGGTCAAGGCCGTCGCCGCGCGCCTCCTGGACCCGGCGACCACGAACGCCCCGGGTGGCCCTGGCGACAGCAGGGAACCCGGCGGTGAAGGCGGGTCCGGCGAGATCACGGCCCTGCTGCTGCGGCCCGACTGCTACGTCGCCTGGGCCTCGTCGTCGCCCCGCCCGGACTCCGCCGAGCGCGAGGCCCTCCGTGCCGCCCTGGCCCGGTGGTTCGGGGCGCCGGTGACCGTGGACGCCTGACCGCCGCGCCCGCCGTACGGCACGTCCGCCCGCTGTACGGCAGGCCCTCGTGGGGATGGCCCGCCGTACGGCACGTCGGGCCCGGCGGGGGACGTTCCGCCGGGCCGCCGGGTCGCCGGGAGCGTTGGGAACCCGTTGGAACGCGGTTGCCGGCACGCCGGGGCGTCGAGGGGCGCGTTCGGCGCCGAGGCCTCTTAGTACGATGATCATCGTAGTTTGACAACCATCGTACTTACGTGCTTGAGTCGATCATCATCTCTTGCGGAGGAAGAACGACATGATGGCGAAGACGGTGCTGTTCCACGAGCTCGGCGGCCCCGAGGTGATGAGGCTGGAGGACGTGGAGGTCGGTGAGCCGGGTCCGGGCGAGGTCCGGATCCGCGTGGACGCGATCGGACTGAACCGGGCCGAGGTGCTGTTCCGCACCGGCCACTACATCGAGCCGGTGAAGCGGTTCCCCGCCCGGCTGGGCACCGAGGCCGCGGGCGTGGTGGAGGCGGTCGGTGAGGGCGTCGAGGGGTTCCGGCCCGGGCAGCCGGTCAGCACCGTGCCCGGGTTCTCGCAGAACGGCCACGGGGTCTACGCCGAACGGGCGATCGTGCCCGCGGCGTCGGTGCTGCACCGCCCCGAGGGGATCGGCGCCGTCGAGGGCGCGGCGGTGTGGATGCCGTACCTGACGGCCTACGGCGCACTGGTGGAGGTCGGCGGGATGCGGCCGGGGGACACGGTCGTGTTGAACGCGGCCTCCAGCAGTGTGGGACTGGCCGCGATCCACGTCGCCGACCGCGTCGGTGCCACGCCGATCGCCCTCACCCGCACCGCCGCCAAGAAGGAGGCGCTGCTGAAGGAGGGCGCGGCGGAGGTGATCGTCACCGGATCGGAGGACGTGGCCGAGCGGGTGCTGGCGGCGACCGGTGGCCGGGGCGCCGAGTTCGTCTTCGACGCCGTCGCCGGCCCCGGCGTGCGGGACCTGGCCAGGGTGGTGGCCGACGACGGCACGCTCCTGGTGTACGGCGCGCTGAGCGGCGAGCCCACCCCCTACCCGGGCATCGAGCTCGGCATGCCCGCGCTGAACATGCGCACGTACACCATGATCGAGACGGCCGGCCGGCCCGAACGGCTGCGCCGGGCGGCGGCGTTCGTGACCTCCGGGCTGCGTTCGGGCGCTTTCCGGGCCGTGGTGGACCGCACCTTCGACCTGAGCGAGATCGTCGAGGCCCACCGGTACCTGGAGTCGAACGCCCAGGTCGGCAAGATCGTGATCACCGTCGCGCACTGACCTCCGCCGGTTCTCCGCCGTTCAGCCAGGCGTGGGCCCGGCCGGCCGACCGGCTCCGCGGGCGGGGAGGCGGGATCAGGGCCAGACCTTGGCCTGGGCCTCGAAGACCTCCCGGTCGCTCTCCACGGGCAGGACGCAGACCAGGTGCCCGCCGGGCACCCGCAGCACGCGGCACTCCTGCCACCGCGACACCTGTGTGGCGCCGAGCCCGACCAGGCGCGCGGTCTCGGCCTCGACGTCGTCGGTCTCGATGTCGAGGTGGAAGCGGGGCGCGTCGTCGACCGACTGGACGGCGGTGATCAGTCCGGGCAGGGCCTCGTGCAGCGTGACGAACTGCGGCTCGGAGGGGAGGAGTTCCGTCCGCACGCCGAGCGCGGCCGACCAGAAGGCCGCCGCGTCGGCGGCCTCGGCCTCGGGAGCGTCGATCAGAAGGGCGTAGACGCGGCTTCGATGCATGACCGCACCGTACCGGTCGCGTTTCCGGCCCATCGTGGCCGGTTTCCGGCCGGTACCGCTCATGCGATGGTGATGCCATCGGCGGCCCCGAAGAGGCCTGAGGGCCCCGGAGGCGACGGGGAGGGTCAGCCGTCCTGCCCGGCGAGCCGGTCGCGCAGATACTCCCGCAGCACCACGGCGTTGTTGTGCTCGGTGTCCTTGGCCGCGTACAGCAGCGTGACCGGCCCGTGGCGCGCGGCCTCCAGCAGCGGGCGGACGGCGTCCGCCTCGCCGTCCAGCTCCTCGCGGTAGCGGCGGCGGAACTCCGCGAACCGCTCCGGGCGGTGCCCGAACCAGCGCCGCAGCTCCGCCGAGGGCGCGAGGTCGCGGACCCAGTGAACCCGCTCCAGGTCCTCCTTGCGCACGCCGCGCGGCCACATCCCGTCCACCAGGAACGCCGTCCCCTCGACCTGCCCGCCGTCGTCGTACACCCGTCTGACGATGATGTCCCCCATCCCCGGGATCTACCCAGGAGGCGTGCCGCGGAAGCGGCGGACCGGCCCGCGACACAGGGTGGCAGGATGTCCGGCATGACTGCATCGGATCCGAAGTCGGATCTTCACCGTTACCTGAAGGTCGCCCGCGAGGCCCTGCTCTGGAAGCTCGACGGACTGTCGGAGTACGACCTCCGCCGGCCGATGACCCCCACCGGGACCAATCTTCTCGGGCTGGTCAAGCATGTGGCCGGCACCGAGGCCGGATACTTCGGTGACGTCTTCGGCAGGCCGTTCCCCGAACCGCTGCCGTGGATGGAGGAAGAGGCCGAAGCCAACGCGGACATGTGGGCGACCGCCGAGGAGTCGCGTGATGAGATCGTCGCGCTGTACCGCCGGGTGTGGGCGCATTCGGACGCGACGATCGAGGCGCTGGAGCTGGACGCGGCCGGCCGGGTGCCGTGGTGGCCCGACGGGCGGAACGAGGTGACCCTGCACCGGATCCTGATCCACATGATCGCCGAGACCGACCGGCACGCCGGGCACGCCGACATCGTCCGGGAGCTCATCGACGGGGCCGCCGGACTGCGGCAGGACGGCAGCAACCTGCCGCCGGGCGACCGGTCGTGGTGGGAGGAGTACCGCGCCCGGCTGGAGCACGTGGCACAGAAGGCCGGACGTACCTGAGGCGGTGACCCGGCCGGGGCGCCGGAGGGGCGCCTGAGCCCGCCGGGGCGGCGGGGCGCCGCGCCGTACGGCCGGAGGAACCGTACGGCGCGGCCCGCGCCACCGGTGCGGCCGGGATCGCGCTGGACGGTTCGCGGCATACGGGTGGAAGGATCATGGTCCTTCTGTTTTCATGGGCCGATGCCGAAGACGGGAAGAGCCGTGCTCGCGGTGGCCGGGGTGCTGGCCGCCGGGCCGTGCGTGTCCATGCTCCTCGCCGCGATCGGCCGGCTTGAGCTCGCGGGGATACCGACCGGCCTGGTGGCGGGGGGCCTCCTTCGCGGGGACCCGGCGAAGGCCGCCGTCGCGACCCTGTACGGCAGCGTCGCGGCCGTCATGGTCGGAGAGAGCGTCACGGACGCCTCCGACGGTGGGGACTTCGCCGACGTGATGGCCGGCTGGCCGGGCTGGCCTGGCTGGGTGATCGGGGCCGTGCTCGCCTACCTGGTCGCGGCCGGAGGGCCGCCGCGCACCGAGGCCCGCGGGGTGGGGCCGGCCGTACCCGCGTTGGTGGCCGCCGCGCTCATCGCCGCGGTGCTCGCCTGCGGTCAGCTCGTCGCGGCCGAGGCACTGGGAAGGACGCTGTGGGAGCGGTATCACGAGTGGGACGGCCCCGGCTGGTACCGCGACCTGACCCGCGCCGTCTGGTATCCCGCCGCCGCGGTCGTGGCGGCTTCGGTGATCGCGGGCAGGATGCCCGGCGGCCGTGACCGGTTCCTGGCGCTGCCGTCGGCCGCGTGGCTCGGCTGCGCGGTGACGGCCGGGCCGCTGCAGTACCTCCAGGCGCTCGGCGCGGTCGACGATCCCCCGGTCGTGGCGCTGACCGCGTCCCTCGCGGGCGCGGGCATCGGCGCGGCGGCGGGCGCCGCCGCGCTCCGGCACGCCGGGACGCGGCGCGGGCTGCTCTGCTTCATCCTGCTGTTCACCGCCGTCGAGGTGATGGGCGGCCTCCCGGGCTCCCTGGCGGACGGAGCCCTGAGCATGTTGATCGTCTCGACCGTCCTGGCCGTCGTGGTCGCCGCCTGGACGGCGCGGCGGGATGCGAGCACGGGATCGGCGGTGACGGCGGGTGTGGCGGGGCCGCTGCTCATCTGGTCGGTGTACGTGACGGTCGGCTCCCGGGACTACGACCACAGCACCCAGTACCTGCCGTACTGGACCGCGTGCGTCGCCGCGCTCCTGGCGTCGATCGCCGCGCCGCCGGCGGCCGGGGTGGCGCGGCTGGGCCGCGCCGGTGGCGTCAGCGGCCGTGGACCTGTTCGCCGCGGACGAAGGTCATGGCGACCCTCGCCCGCCAGATGTCGGCGGCGGGTTCGGTGAACGGGTCGCGGTCCAGGACGACCAGGTCGGCGCGGTTGCCTGCGGCGATCGTCCCGGCGTCGTCGTCGCCGTTGATCCACGCCGAGCCCGCGGTGTAGGCGGTCAGCGCGGTCGCCAGGTCCAGGGACTGGCCGGGCAGGAACGGGGTCTGCGCCGTCGGGTAGCCGGCGTGCACCGAGCTCGGCGGCTCGGTGCGGTTGACCGCGACGTGCATGCCCTGGATCGGGTCGGCGCTGGAGACCGGCCAGTCGCTGCCCGCGCAGAACCGGGCGCCGGTCCGCAGCAGGTCGGCGAAGGGGTACTGCCACGACGAGCGCTCCTCGCCCAGGAACGGGATCGTCAGCTCGTCCATCTGGGCGTGGTGGGTGGCCCACAGCGGCTGCAGGTTGGCCGTCACACCCAGCTTCGCGAAGCGCGGGACGTCCGACGGTTCGATGATCTGCAGGTGCGCGACGTGGTGCCGGTTCGCCGGATCGGTCCCGGTGAGGCTGTCCAGCGCCTCGCGTACGGCCCGCTCGCCGATCGCGTGGAAGTGCACCTGGAAGCCGTGCCGGTCCAGTTCGGCGACGTGGCCCTTCAGCAGCTCCGGGTCCACGTACGACAGGCCCGTCCCGCCGCCCGTGCCGCCGCAGCGGCAGTAGGGCTCGATCACCGCGGCGGTGAAGTTCTCGGCGATGCCGTCCTGCATGATCTTCACCGAGGTGGCGCGGAACCGCTCCAGGCCCTCGGCCGAGCGGCGGCGCTCCAGCAGTTCGGGGATCTGCTCGGCGCCGCGCGCCCGGTCCCACCACAGCGCGCCCACCACCCGGGCGGTGAGCCTGCCCGCGGAGGCCGCCTCAAGGTAGGCGGGGAGCTGGTCGTCGGAGCCGGCGAAGGGGCCGACGATGGCGTCCTGCCAGGCGGTGACGCCCAGGGAGAACAGGTAGCGCTGGGCGTCCAGCAGGGCCGCGACCTGGTCGGCCGTGCTGGGCCGCGGGGTGAGCGGGCCGACGAGCTCCATCGCGCCCTCGTGCAGCACCCCGGTGGGCTCCCCGTCGGCGTCGCGCTCGATCCGGCCGTCGGCGGGGTCGGGGGTGTCGCGGGTGATCCCGGCCAGTTCCAGGGCGCGGCCGTTCACCCAGGCGGCGTGGTGGTCGCGCTGGACCAGGTAGGCCGGGCGGTCGAGGAAGTCGAGCTGGGAGCGGTGCGGCAGGCCGCCGGGGAAGGCCGACATGTCCCAGCCGCCGCCCTCGATCCAGACCCGGTCCGGGTGCGCGGCGGCGTAGCCGGCGATCCTCTCCAGGTACTCCGGCAGGCCGTACACCTCCGCGAGGTCGCACTTGGCCCGCTCCAGCCCGGCCTGCACCGGGTGGATGTGGGCGTCGGTGAAGCCGGGGGTCAGCAGGCCGCCGTCCAGGTCGACGGTCTCGCAGCCGGGGCCGGCCTGGCGCGCGACGTCGGTCTCGGCGCCCACGGCGGCGACGCGGTCGCCGCGGACCAGTACGGCCTCGGCGAAGGCGCCGCCGGGCAGGAAGGCGCGCCCGCCGCGGAAGAGGATCTCGTTCACTCGGCCGCCGCCGGGGTGCGGGCGGCGAGACCGGGCAGGTGGGGCATGGTTCTCCTTCTCCTCGATGTCCCGGGAGGCTCCCGGTGCCCAGGCGTCCAGGCGGCTGGGCACCGAACCCGAACCCGAATCCGATGCCGGCGACGGAACCGAACCTAGCGGCCGGTGATGGCGTCGGCGACGCGCGCCAGCGCCGAGGTGCGGCCGAGACCGGCCTTCTCCCTGGCGTCGGCGCGGCGGTACAGGTCGTACATCGCGTGCACGCCGATCCAGCGCAGCGGCTCCACCTCCCAGCCGCGGACCTTCCTGTCCACCCACGGCAGCGCCGTCAGCTCGGTGTCCTCGCGCAGGATCAGGTCGCGCAGGGTACGGCCGGCGAGGTTGGTGGTGGTGACCCCGTGGCCGGTGTAGCCGCCCGCCCAGCCGATGCCGGTCTCGTGGTCGACGTGCACCGTGGCGCACCAGTCGCGCGGCACGCCCAGCACGCCGGACCAGGCGTGCGCCACCTTCGACTCCCGTACGGCCGGGAACATGCCGGTCAGCAGCTCCCACAGCGCCTCGATCGTCCAGGCGTGGGTGTGGCCCCGGTCGTCCACCCGCGAGCCGTACAGGTACGGCTTGCCGCGCCCGCCGAACGCGATGCGGCCGTCGGCGGTGCGCTGGGCGTACATGTAGTAGTGGGCCATGTCGCCGAGCAGCTCGCAGCCCTCCCAGCCGATCGCGTCCCACAGGTCGCCCAGCGGCTCGGTGACGATCATCGAGCTGTTCATCGGCAGCCAGGCCCGGTGGTACTGCCGCAGCCCGGCGGTGAAGCCCTCGGTGGCGCGGACGACGTAGCGGGCGCGGACCGTGCCGTACGGCGTGCGGGCCTCGTGCGGGGCGATCTCGGTGACCGGGGTGCGCTCGAAGATCTCCACCCCGAGGTCGCGCACGACCTGGGCCAGGCCGAGGACCAGCTTCGCGGGCTGGATCCGCGCGCAGTGCGGGCTCCAGATCGCGCTGATCGCGCCGTCCACCCGCAGGCGGCTCTCCCGCTCGGCCGGGTCCAGCAGCCGGACGTCCTCCTCGGTCCAGCCCCAGTGGCGCTCGTGGTCGAGCAGCGCGCGCAGCCGCCGGTCCTGGGCGGCGTTGGTGGCGACCGTGGTGACGCCGCCCTTGACGATGTCGGCGTCGATGCCCTCCTTGTCGGCCACGGCGATGACCTCGTCGATCGAGGAGAACATCTCCCGCTGGAGCCGCCTGGCGGCGTCCACACCGTGCGTCCGGGCGTACCGCTCGGGGGTGCCGGCCAGCTCGCCGACCAGCCAGCCGCCGTTGCGGCCCGAGGCGCCGTAGCCGGTGAACTCCTTCTCCAGCACGGTGACGCGCAGGCCGGGATCGGCCCGCTTGAGGTAGTAGGCGGTCCACAGGCCGGTGTAGCCGGCCCCGACGATCACGACGTCGGCCTCGCGGTCGCCGTCGAGGGGTTCTCCTGCCGTGGGGATGCCGAGGGAGCGGTACCAGAAGGAGACATCCCCGTTGACAAAGTCCCCAGACAGGGGAACTCGCGTGCTCATGGCCACATATCCTGCTATATCCGTCATGGGGCGCGCATCGCCCCACGGAAACCGTTGTACAACCGCATCATCCACAACTCCCTCAAGACGTAACGGCGGGCTCACCCCGGTGTAGCGAGGCCGTAACAGGGCTCCGCCAAGCTGATGGCGATGGAGGGAGCTTTGATGGGTTTTCTGAGGATTCGTACTACCGTCGATGAGCGGCCCGGGCGGCTCGCCTCGCTGGCCACCGCGCTCGCCGAGCGGGGCGGCAACATCCTGGGCCTGAGCGTCCAGTCCGACGCGGACGGCACCGTGGACGAGTTCATGGCCGACATCCCCGCCGGGCCGGAGACCGTGCGCCAGGCGCTGGAGGCCGCCGGAGGCCGCCGGGTGCAGGTCGTCCCGGCCACCGCCCACGAGCTGACCGACGAGCCCACCCGTGCGCTCCTGCTCGCCTCCCGGCTGCGCGCCGAGCCCTGGCGGCTGCCCGCGCTGCTGGGCGAGCTGCTGCGCGCCGACGACTCCCGCTGGGTCTACGGCGCCGACATGAGCGAGCTGCCCGACCCCACGCAGCTCACCGTGCCGGTCGCGCCGCGCCGCGCCGTACGGCTGCGCCGTGCCGGGCTGCCCTTCACGCTGACCGAGGCCGCCCGCGCCGCCTCCTTCGTACGGCTCGCCCAGCCGGTCCGCCCCCGGCCGGCCGGCGCGGTGCGGACCGCCAGGCTGACCGACGGCACCGAGACGCAGGTGCGCCCGGTCACCCCGCTCTACCGCGAGGCCGTCCGCGACCTGCACGACCGCTGCTCGCCGGAGTCGCGCCGGTTCCGCTACTTCACCCCCGTGCCCACGCTGCCGGACCGCGTCTTCGACCGGCTCTGCGACCGCGCGCACGGCCACTCGCTGGTCGCCGGGCACGACGGCCAGGCGATCGCGCTGGCCGGTCTGATGTTCACCCCCGACCCGGGCATCGCCGAGATGGCCCTGCTCGTCGAGGACCGCTGGCAGGGCCGGGGGCTGGGCTCGGCGCTGGCCAGGATCCTCCTCGCCGAGGCCCGCGACCTGGGCTTCGCCGAGGTCCGGGCGAACATGCTGGCCGGCAACACGCGCATGCGCGGGCTCCTGGTCTCGCTGGGCGCGACCCTGACCCTCACCGACGACCCCGGCGTGGTGGAGGCCAGGCTCGCGGTCGGCGCCACCGCGGCGACCCTCCCGTCCGCCCCTCCGCCGGCCTCTTCCACGGCGTCCGCGGAGCCCAGGGAGCCCGCGGAGCCCGGGGAGCCCGGGAAGTCCCGGGCGGTGCCCGCGGCCTGACCCGCACGCTCGCCCCTTTCCGGGCCGGGAGCTCTCAGGGGACCGGCCCGGAAGGGGTCGTACCCCGCACCGCCGCGCGCCGCCCCGTACGCGTCGTGCTCGTACGGGGCGGGGCCGTGGGCGCCGTCCGACGCGCCCGCGCCTCGTGGTCGAAGCACGGCCTGTGGTCACAGCGCGGCCCGGAACCCCTCCAGGCGCTCGACGAGCTCCTCCGGGTGGCTCAGCGGGGCGAGATGGCCGCCGTCCATCTCGTCGGGGACGATGCCGAGTCGCTCGCGGACGACGCGCCGCTGGAAGCCGGCGGGGAAGAAGCGGTCGTCGCGGCAGATGAGGAACCGGGTCGGCACGTCCGGCCACGCCGGCAGCGGCCACGGCTTCAGGAGCGGGGTGCCGGACTGGTTCAGCGAGTGTTCCTCCACCTGGGCCGCGATCTCCGGCGGGACGCCGTTCAGGAAGGCGAAGGCCAGGTCCAGCGGGGCGTCGGCCGGACGGCCGTGGCGCTCGTTCAGCTCGCGCACGGCCTGGGCGTGACCGGTGCCGGCCCACCAGTCGCCGGGCGGCTCGCCGGGCGCCGGGATCATCGCGGTGAGCAGCACCAGCAGGTCGACCGGCAGCCGCTCACACACCAGCGGCGCGGTGAAGCCTCCCAGGGAGTGGGCCACCAGCACCAGGTCGGTACGGTCGCCGACGGCCGTCACGACCGCGTCGGCGTACTCGGCCAGCCCGGCCGCGTCGTCCTCGCAGGGCAGCGCCACCGCCACCACGTCGTGGCCGCGCGCCCGCAGCAGCGGGGTCACCCGGTGCCAGAACCACGCGTCGGATCCGGCGCCGGGGATCAACACGTATGTCGCCATGCTTCCTGCCTTCGTGACCTGGTCGTCCCGCCGGCGCCCGTGAGGCGCCGGGACCCCGGGATCGGTGCCCGCCCAGTCAAGCCCGTGCCACCGACAGAATGAATCTGACTTTTTAATGTCAGATTAACCGGTAACTGCTACCGCTGAGGAAAGAGAGGTGCATAGGGTCTCCGCCATGACGATCGACGCCTTCATCGACGCGCTGCCCAAGGCCGAACTGCACGTCCACCTCGTCGGCTCCGCGTCGGTCCCCACCGTGCTGGAACTGTCGCGCCGCCACCCCGGCAGCCGGGTGCCCACCACCGAGGAGGGGTTGCGGGAGTTCTACCGGTTCCGGGACTTCGGGCACTTCGCCGAGGTGTACGAGGCGGTCAACGCCCTGGTGCGCGAACCCGAGGACGTGGCCGCCCTCGTGACCGGCCTCGCCCGGGACCTCGCCGCGCAGAACGCCCGCTACGTCGAGCTGACGGTCACCCCCTACTCCCACCACGTCGTGGGCATGCCGATGCGGGAGGTCACCGAGGCGCTGGACCTGGCCGCCCGCGCCGCCCTCGACGACCACGGCGTCCGCGTCGCCTACGTCTTCGACATCCCCGGCGAGTGCGGGGCCGAGGGCGCCCGCGTCACACTGGACCACGCACTGGGCGAACCTCCCCAGGCGCTGGTAGGTTTCGGCCTCGGTGGAACCGAGCACGTGCGCCCCATGCACCGCGAGGCGTTCCGCGACGCCTTCCGCGCCGCCGTCGCCGCCGGGCTGCACAGCGTCCCGCACGCGGGGGAGATGACCGGCCCCGAGACCGTCTGGGAGGCCGTCGAGGGGCTGCGCGCCGAGCGGATCGGCCACGGCATCGGCTGCCTGGGCGACCCCCGCCTGGTCGCCCACCTGCGCGAGGCCCGCATCCCGCTGGAGGTCTGCCCCACCTCCAACCTCCGTACCGGCCAGATCGCCGATCTGAGGGAACACCCGCTGCCCCGCATGCTCTGCGAGGGCCTGTTCGTCACCCTCAACAGCGACGACCCGCCCATGTTCGCCACCACCCTCCGCGGCGAGTACCGGGCCGCCGCCGAGGTCCTCGGTCTCGACCGGGAGGCGCTCGCCGGGCTGGCCCGCAACGCCGTCGTCGCCTCCTACCTCGACCCGGCCGGCAAGCAGGCCCTCCTCACCGAGATCGACGCCGTGACCGCCGCCCAGGCCGGTTCGCCGTACCTCGATGGGGACGACGGGGAGATGGTTCTCGCGGAAGGACTGGAAGCGTCACACCAGGGTGCTTCGCGATAGCGGAGTGGAAGGGGAGGCGCCTCGGCCCCGTGCCCGGCCGGACGGTTCGCGCGCCCGGCCGGGGGAGGCGGTCGAAAGGGGAGGCGGATCAGGGGGAGGAGATGCGGCTCAGGGAGGAGGGGATCTTGGAGGCGGCGGCGCGGTCCAGCAGGAACAGCGTCCGCTGCCGGCCCCGGGCCCCGGCCGCCGGGACCTGCATCGGCCCCGACTCCGACAGGGCCAGCCGTACGGCTCCCGCCTTGTCCTCACCGGCGACGACCACCCACACCTCGCGGGAGTTCCGGATGACCGGCAGGGTCAGCGAGACGCGGACGGGCGGCGGCTTGGGGGAGCCGTGCACCGCCACCACGGGCCGCTCGTCGTACAGCGCCGGCATCCCGGGGAACAGCGAGGCCACGTGGCCGTCGGGGCCCATGCCCAGCATCATGGCGTCGAACGACGGCGCCGGCCCGTGGTCCTCCGGGCGGGCGGCGCGGCGCAGCTCCTCGGCGTAGGCCTCGGCCGACTCCTCGACGGTCATCCCCGAGTCGGGGCCGCGCATCGGGTGGACGCGGGCCGGATCGACGTCGACGTGGTCGAGCAGGGCCCGCCGGGCGCCGGTCTCGTTGCGCTCGGGGTCGCCGTCGGGCAGGAAGCGCTCGTCGCCCCACCAGACGTCCAGGTTGCGCCAGTCGACGGCGTCACGGGCCGGACTGGCGGCGATCTCGGCCAGCGTCGCGGTGCCGACCGTGCCGCCGGTCAGCACCAGGGACGCCGACCCCTTGGCCGACTGGGCGTCGACGGTACGGGTGATCACCCTCGCGGCGACGGCCTTGGCGAGCATGTCGGCGTCACGATGGACGATCACGGTGGGAACGCTCACGGAACCTCTCATTTCACATCGAAGTCGGTACGGCGGGCGATGAGGACGTGCGACAGCAGGTTCCCACCGAAGGGCCCGTGACGCGAAAGCGCCCCGCGACGTGCCGCGGGGCGCTTTCGCACGGAACCGGGCCCGGCGCGGAACACCCCCGCGCGGGAACCGGCCGGCGGCGGGCGCCCGGGAACGCCGGGCGCCCGCCGCGTCAGGCCTCCGGGCCGCCGTGGGCGATCCGCCGGACCGCCGCCTCGTAGATCTCGTCGGGATCCAGCCGGCGCAGCTCCTCGGCCAGCAGCTCCGACAATGGGCGGCGGGTCAGCGCGACCTGCCGGTCCGGCTGGCCGGGCCGCTGCAGGGTGGCCACCCGGGCGTCCTCGCGCAGGACGGCGATCTCCCCGCCGGGGGTCTCCAGCCGGACCGCGGTCAGGCCGGGACCCTGGGAGTCGGCCACCCTGATCGGGACGCCGAGGCGCTCGCCGAGCCAGGCCGCCAGCAGCGGGGCGCTGGCGTGCCGGGACGCCGCCTCGACCGTGCCCCCGGTGACCTTGCTGACCTGCTGGTCGAACGCGGCGGCCAGCAGGCTCCGCCACGACGTCAACCGGGTCCAGGCGAGGTCGGTGTCACCCGGGAGGTAGCCCTCGGCGCGGGAGGTGATCGCCGCGACCGGGTCGGGCGCGGCGTGCGCGTCGACGATGCGGCGCTGGGCCAGCACTCCGATGGGGTCCTTGGACGGCGACTCCGGGCAGTGGCCCGGCCACCACGCCACCACCGGGGTGTCGGTGAGCAGCAGGGGGCTGACCACCGAGTCGGCGTGCCGGGTCAGCTCGCCGTACAGGCGCAGCAGGATCACCTCGCCGGGGGTGGACTCCCCGAGCCGGATCTCGGCGTCGAGCCGGTTCGGCTCGGACGCGTCGCGGGCGATGACGACCAGTATCCGGGAGGGGTGCTCCCGGGCCGCGTCGGTCGCCGCGCGGACCGCGTCGTACTGGTTGCTCTCGTCGCAGACGACCACCAGGGTCAGCACCATGCCGAGCGCGGGCGTGCCCATCTGGTGCCGCAGCTGGGTGAGCTGGGCGGAGATCTTCGACGCGGTCGTGCCGCTGAGCATGAAGTTCGCCATCTACAGCCTCCTCCACGCGCGACCGTCACGGGCCATCATCTCGTCGGCCGACGCCGGGCCCCACGTCCCGGAGGGGTACTCCTCCGGCGGGCCCTGCGACGCCCAGAACTCCTCGATCGGGTCGAGGATCTTCCACGACAGCTCGACCTCGCGCTGGTGCGGGAAGAGCGGCGGGTCGCCGATCAGCACGTCCAGCAGCAGCCGCTCGTAGGCCTCGGGGGAGGACTCCATGAACGACTCGCCGTAGGCGAAGTCCATCGAGACGTCCCGGACCTCCATGGCCGTGCCCGGCACCTTGGAACCGAACCGCACCGTGATGCCCTCGTCCGGCTGGACCCGGATGACCAGGGCGTTCTGCCCCAGGATCTCGGTCTCGTCCTTGCTGAACGGCAGGTGCGGCGCGCGCTGGAACACCACGGCGACCTCCGTCACCCGGCGGCTCAGCCGCTTGCCGGTGCGCAGGTAGAACGGCACGCCCGCCCAGCGGCGGTTGGCGATCTCCAGCTTGACGGCGGCGTAGGTCTCCGTCGTGGAGCCCGGCGGGATGCCGGTCTCGTCGGTGTAGCCGACGACCGGCTCGCCGCCCTGCCAGCCGGAGGCGTAGCGGCCGCGCGCGGTGCCCAGGGTCAGGTCCTGCGGCAGCCGTACGGCCTTGAGGACCTTCTCCTTCTCGCGGCGCAGCGCGTCGGCGTCGAAGGACGTGGGATCCTCCATGCCCACCAGCGCCAGCAGCTGGAGCAGGTGGTTCTGGATGACGTCACGGGCCGCGCCGATGCCGTCGTAGTAACCCGCCCGGCCGCCGATGCCGATGTCCTCGGCCATCGTGATCTGGACGTGGTCGACGTAACCGCGGTTCCAGATCGGCTCGAACAGGTTGTTGGCGAAGCGCAGCGCCAGGATGTTCTGGACGGTCTCCTTGCCGAGGTAGTGGTCGATGCGGAACACCGAGCTCTCGGGGAAGACCGCGCTGGTGACGGCGTTCAGCTCCCGGGCGCTCTTCAGGTCGTGCCCGAACGGCTTCTCGATCACCACCCGCCGCCACGACCCGGGGGGCCCGTCGGCGAGGTTCGTCCGCTTGAGCTGCTCGATCACGACTGGGAAGAACTTCGGCGGCACCGACAGGTAGAAACCGTAGTTGCCGCCGGTGCCCCGGGTCTCGTCGATCTCCTTGAGCATCATGGCCAGCGCGTCGAACGCGCCGTCGTCGGTGAACTCGCCGGGGCAGAAGAAGATGCCTTCCGCCAGCTGCTTCCAGACCTCCTCGCGGAACGGCGTGCGCGCGTGCTCCTTGACGGCGTCGTGGGCCAGCCGCGCGAAGTCCTGGTCCTCCCAGTCGCGGCGGGCGAACCCGACCAGCGAGAAGCCCGGCGGCAGCAGCCCCCGGTTCGCCAGGTCGTAGATCGCCGGCAGCAGCTTCTTGCGCGCCAGGTCACCGGTCACGCCGAACAGCACCAGCACGCACGGCCCGGCCACCCGCGGCAGGCGCTTGTCGCGCGGGTCGCGCAGCGGGTTGGCCGCCACCACCGCGTCGGTGGTGCCCGCGGTGGCCCCCGCCGAGGCGACGGCCACCGAGTCGGAGGTGTGCAGGTCCTCGGTACGGCGGTCGTCGCCCTTCGGCGTCTCGGCGCGCGGCTCGGCGGGCGTGACCTGCCCGTCGCCCGTGCCGTCGGGAACGGCCGCCTCGGCGGCCTTCCCCGCTTTCTGCTTGCTCATTCAGACCTCCCGCGCTGCCTCGAGCAGGCGTGCGACCCCGGCGGCCCGGTCGGTCAGGTGCAGCCGCACCACGGGCCGGCCGCGGTCGGCCAGCGCGCCCAGGTCGCCCAGGGCCTGCGCGAGCTGGAGCCTGCCCAGGGTGTACGGCTTGCCCGGCACCTCGACGTCGGCCTCGTTCGCCCCGGTGAGCTGGAGGAAGACGCCGTTCTGGGGGCCGCCCTTGTGGTACTGGCCGGTGGAGTGCAGGAACCGGGGACCCCAGCCGAAGGTCACCGGCCGGTCGGTGCGGACGGCCAGCAGCCCGCGCAGCGTGGCCGGGTCGGCCGCGCTCCAGGCGTCGGTCATCTCCTCGAACGAGGCGCCCTCGGCGTGCGGGGCGTCGAACGCGGCCTCCCGGTCGAGGTAGGCCATGACCGAGAGGTAGCCCCGCTCGGGGATGGCCTCCAGCAGCCGGGTGAGCACCTCCGGCAGGTCCTTGGGAGCCGAGGAGCCGGGCACCTCGCCGTAGACCTCCACCGGGCCGTCCACCAGGACCGGCGTGCCGACCGGCGGCTCGGCGCGGTCGAGGATCTTGGCGGTGTTCTCCTTCGACTCGGCCACGTTCGGCTGGTTGAAGGGGTCGATGCCGAGGACGCGGCCGGCGACGGCCGTGGCGTACTCCCAGATCAGGAACTGCGCGCCCAGCGGGCCGCTGACGGTCACGTCGCCGCCGGACTCGATCCCGGCGACCAGCTCGTCGTCGGTGTCGTTGGGGTCGGCGCCGACGACCGGAAGGATGCCCCGGCCCTGCTTGCCGGTGGACTCGGCGATCAGCTGCTCGATCCAGTCGGGCAGGCCGTTGATCTCCGCGAGGCTGTCCTCCAGGACGAGCTTGTCGCGTCCGGCGGCCGCGGCCGCGCCCAGGGCGGCGCCGAGCGTCAGGCCCGGGTTGCCCTCGGCCTGGGCGAGCAGCGGGCGCACGGCCTCGGCGTCGTCGAGGAGCTTCTCGATGTCGGCCCCGGCCAGCGCGCTGGGCACCAGGCCGAACGCCGACAGGGCGCTGTAGCGGCCGCCGACGTTGGGGTCGGCCAGGATGACCGGGTAGCCCGCCTCGATGGCGGCCTGCTCCAGCGGCGATCCCGGGTCGGTGACCACGACGATCCGCTCGGCGGGGTCGATGCCCGCCTCGCGGAACGCCTGCTCGTAGATCCTGCGGTGGCTGTCGGTCTCGACGGTGCCGCCGCTCTTGCTGGCCACCACCACGATCGTGCGCTCCAGCCGGTCGGCCAGCGCGCGGCGCACCTGGCCGGGGTCGGTGGTGTCGAGCACGGTCAGCGGGACGTCCGCGGTGGTCGTGATGACCTCGGGCGCCAGCGAGGAGCCGCCCATGCCGGCCAGGACCACGTGGTCCAGGCCCTGGGCGCGGGCCCGCTCGACCAGTTTGCCGATCTCCGGCAGCAGTTCCCTGCTGTTCCGCGGCAGGTCGAGCCAGCCGAGGCGGACGGCCGCCTCGGCCTGCGCGTCCGGGCCCCACAGGCCGGGGTCGCCGTTCGACAGCGCCACGTGGAAGCCCGCGGCGACGAGGTCCTTGACGGCCTCGGCGGCCTGCTCGGCCAGCCGCTCGTTGCCGATCGTCACGGATGCCGTCATGTGCCTCACGCCTTCCGCAGCTCGGACTCGACCGTGGCCAGGAGTTCCTTCCAGGACGCCTCGAACTTGTCCACGCCCTCCCGCTCCAGCACGGCGACCACGTCGTCGTAGTCGACGCCGGCCTCCTTGAGCGCCGCCATGGTGTTCCAGGCGTCCTCGTAGAGGGGGCGGATCGTGTCGCCCTCGATCCGGCCGTGGTCGGCCGCGGCGTCGAGGGTCTTCTCCGGCATCGTGTTGACCGTGCCGGACGTGACCAGCTGGTCGACGTAGAGGGTGTCGGGGTAGCTGGGGTCCTTGGTGCCGGTGGAGGCCCACAGCGGACGCTGCGGGCGGGCGCCGGCCTCCTTGAGGGCCTGCCAGCGCGGGGAGTTGACCACGTCCTCGTAGGCGGCGAAGGCCAGGCGGGCGTTGGCGATCGCCGCCTTGCCCTTGAGGGCCTTGGCCTCGGGCGTGCCGATCTTCTCCAGCCGCTTGTCGATCTCGGTGTCGACCCGGCTGACGAAGAAGGAGGCCACCGAGTCGATGCCCGAGAGGTCCAGGCCCTTCTCCTTGGCCTGCTCCAGGCCGGTCAGCCAGGCGTCCATCACCGCGCGGTAGCGCTCCAGGGAGAAGATCAGCGTGACGTTGACGCTGATGCCCTCGGACAGGGCCTTGGTGATCGCGGGGAGCCCCTCGACCGTGGCCGGAATCTTGATCATCGTGTTGGGGCGGTCGACCAGCCACCACAGGGCGCGTGCCTCGGCGATCGTCTTGGCCGTGTCCTTGGCCAGGCGCGGGTCCACCTCGATGGAGACCCGGCCGTCCACGCCGTCGGTGGCGTCGAAGACCGGCCGCAGCACGTCGGCGGCCCAGCGGATGTCGTAGGTGGTGATCGCGCGCACCGCCTCCTCCAGGTCCACCCCCCGCACGGCGAGGTCGCGGATCTGGGCGTCGTAGGCGTCGCCCTTGCTCAGCGCCGAGGCGAAGATCGTCGGGTTGGAGGTGACGCCGACCACGTGCTTCTCGCGGATGAGCCCCTTCAGGTTGCCGGTGCGCAGCCGCTCGCGGCTGATGTCGTCCAGCCAGATGGACACGCCCTGGTCGGAGAGCTTCTTCAGGATCTCGCTCATGATCAGTTTCCCGTCGTCTCGCCCTTGTCGGCCCCGGTCCGGGCGAGGCTCGCCTTGGCGGCGGCGGCCACGCGCTCGGCGGTCAGGCCGAACTGCTCGTACAGGGTCTTGTAGGGGGCCGAGGCACCGAAGTGCTCCAGTCCCACGACTTCCCCTTCATCTCCCACGAACTGCCGCCAGCCCAGCGTGATTCCCGCCTCCACCGCGACGCGGGCGCGGACCGACGGGGGCAGCACCAGCTGCTTGTAGGCGGTGTCCTGCTCCTGGAACCACTCGACGCACGGCATGGACACCACGCGGGCCGGGATGCCCTCCTCCTCCAGCAGCTTCCGGGCGCCGACGGCCAGCTCGACCTCCGAGCCGGTGGCGATGAGGATCACCGCGGGCTGGCCGGTGGAGGCCTCCTCCAGCACGTAGGCGCCCTTGGCGACCTTGTCGTGGTCGCGGGTGCCCTCGTAGACCGGGAGGTTCTGCCGGGTCAGCGCGAGACCGGCCGGGCGGTCGGTGTGCTCCAGCACGGCGCGCCACGCGGCGGCCGTCTCGTTGGCGTCGGCCGGGCGGACGATGTCCAGGCCCGGGATGCCGCGCAGCGCCCACAGCTGCTCGATCGGCTGGTGGGTGGGGCCGTCCTCGCCCAGGCCGATGGAGTCGTGCGTCCACACGTAGGTGACCGGCAGCTTCATCAGCGCGGCGAGCCGTACCGAGGGCCGCATGTAGTCGCTGAAGACCAGGAACGTGCCACCGTAGGGGCGGGTGCCGCCGTGCAGCGCGATGCCGTTGAGGATCGCTCCCATGCCGTGCTCGCGGATGCCGAAGTGCAGCGTCCGGCCGTAGCGGCTGCCGGGGAACTCCTTGGTCTGGTACTCCTCGGGGATGAAGGACGGCTCGCCCTTCATCGTGGTGTTGTTGGACTCGGCGAGGTCGGCCGAGCCGCCCCACAGCTCCGGCAGGACCGGCGCGAGGCTGTTGAGCACCTCGCCGGAGGCCTTGCGGGTGGCGACGGACGCGCCGGGCTCGAACGTCGGCAGCGCCTCGGTCCAGCCGGCCGGCAGCCGCCGGTGGCTGATCCGATCGAACTCCGCCGCCCGCTCGGGGTTGGCCTCCCGCCAGTTCGCGTAGGCCTTCTCCCACTCCTGGCGGGCCGCCCGGCCGCGCTCGACGACCTTGCGGGTGTGCTCCAGCACCTCCGCGGGGACGTCGAAGCTCTTCTCCGGGTCCATCCCCATGATCTGCTTGGTGGCGGAGATCTCCGCGGCGCCCAGGGCCGACCCGTGGGCCTTGCCGGTGTTCTGCTTGTTGGGCGCGGGCCAGCCGATGATGGTGCGCAGGCGGATGAACGACGGCCTGCCGGTCTCGGCGCGGGCGGCCTCCAGGGCCTGGTTCAGCGCCTCGACGTTCTCGCTGTACTCGCCGTCGCCGGTCCAGTCGACGGTCTGGACGTGCCAGCCGTAGGCCTCGTAACGCTTGGCGATGTCCTCGCTCAGCGCGATCTGGGTGTCGTCCTCGATCGAGATGTGGTTGCTGTCGAAGACGACGACGAGGTTGCCCAGCTTCTGGTGGGCGGCGATGGCGCTGACCTCGTGGCTGACGCCCTCCTCGATGTCGCCCTCGGAGGCGATGCACCAGATCATGTGGTCGAACGGGCTGGTGCCCTCGGGGGCGTCGGGGTCGAACAGGCCCCGCTCGCGGCGGGCGGCCATGGCCATGCCCACGGCGTTGCCGATGCCCTGGCCCAGCGGGCCGGTGGTGGTCTCCACGCCGGCGGTGTGGCCGTACTCGGGGTGACCCGGGGTGAGGCTGTTCCACTGCCGCAGCGACTTCAGGTCGTCGAGGCTCAGGCCGTAGCCCGACAGGAAGAGCTGGATGTACAGGGTGAGGCTGGAGTGACCGGCCGAGAGGACGAACCGGTCGCGCCCCACCCACGTCGGGTCGGAGGGGTCGTGCCGCATCGCCTTCTGGAACAGGAGGTAGGCGGCGGGGGCCAGGCTCATGGCGGTGCCGGGGTGGCCCGACCCCGCTTTCTCTACCGCGTCCATCGCCAGAGCCCGTACGACGTCGACCGCCCTGCGGTCGAGGTCGTTCCATTCAAGGGTTGGCACGAGTTCGCTGCTCAAGTGCTCGATCTCCGGATCTAGTCGTGTGATGGTGGCGCCGGTTTGGCTTTTCCCGCCCACACCGGACCCTAACGGGTCGGCCTCCTCAGCGTCGCGCAGGCCGATCGGCGGCGGCTCCGCCGGGCGCTCACCAGCGCGGACGACTCCCGGGGGACTCCCCGCGGCCGTCCGCTCACGCCGCTTTCCGCACCCTGTGCCGGGACCGCCCCTCTCAGCAACTACAGTTGAGACCTCAAGGCTGGCTGGTGCCCGCATTCACGGATCCGCTCTAATCAGAGGTTACGCGTTGACCCCGCACGTGCTGGAAGCGCCTTAGATGGTGCTGACCGACAAGCAACCGACGACGGCCCCGCTTCGCGCGGGCGCGGCGGCGTCCGCCGCTCCGCGCTCGTTCGGCGCCGTCGTGAAGGCATACGTCGCCCTCACCAAGCCGCGGATCATCGAACTGCTGCTGATCACGACGCTGCCGGTGATGTTCATGGCCGCGCGGGGCCTTCCCCCGCTGTGGACGGCCGTCTCGACCCTGGTCTTCGGCACCCTGTCGGCGGGCAGCGCCAACGCGCTGAACTGCTACATCGACCGCGACATCGACGCGGCGATGCGCCGCACCCGACGCCGGCCGCTGGCCCGCGAGCAGGTCCCGCCGCGCAACGCGCTGGTCTTCGGCGTCGTCCTCGGCGTCCTGTCCACTCTTGGCCTGGGCTTTGCGGTGAATTGGCTCGCGGCGGGTCTCTCCCTGGCCGCGAACCTGTTCTACGTGTTCGTCTACTCGATGCTCCTGAAGCGCCGCACCCCGCAGAACGTCGTCTGGGGCGGCATCGCCGGCTGCATGCCGGTGCTGATCGGCTGGGCGGGCATCACCGGCGACGTCGGCTGGGCCCCCGTGGTCCTGTTCGGGGTGGTGTTCTTCTGGACGCCCCCGCACACCTGGACCCTCGCCATGCGCTACCGGGAGGACTACGCCGCGGCGAACGTCCCGATGCTGCCGGTGGTCGCCACCGAGCGCCGCGTGGTGCTGGAGAGCCTGGCCTACACCTGGGCCACGGTGCTGTGCTCGCTGCTGCTGTGGCCGGTGGCCCACACCACCCTGCTCTACCCCGCCGTGGCGGCCGTCCTCGGCGGCGCCTGCCTGTGGGAGGTCTACCGCCTCCTCGGCCGGGTCAAGGCCGGCAAGACCGGGGTGGACCTGCGCCCGATGCGCTTCTTCCACTGGTCCAACGCCTACCTGGCGCTGCTCTTCCTCACCGTCGCCATCGACTCGATGCTCGTCTGATCCGGCCCGCCCGCGCCGGGCCGTTCGGGGCGGGACCGCACGGGGCGGGACCGTACGGAGCCGGGGCGGGGGCCGCCTCCGGGTGACCGTACGAAGCCGGGGAGATGACCGCTCGCGGCCAGGGCGGCCCCCGGAGGGGGCGGGATTGGGACACGTCGTGGTTGTTCCGTTACGGTTGCCACATGGCGAGCCGTGACCCCCGGTGGGTGCTGAGGGACCGCCCGTCCGTCGCGCTGATCTCGGGGCTCGTCGTGACCGGGCTGTGCGCGCTGGCGTCGTTCTCCTTCGACGTGCTCAACGGCGACCCGGTGTACTTCTTCATCGCGCTCGCCCTGGCCCTGGCGCCCGTGCCGGTGCTGCTGGCGGCCGTGCTGGCGCTGGACCGCATGGAGCCCGAGCCGCGCAGCAACCTCGTCTTCGCCTTCGCCTGGGGCGCGGGCGTGGCGGTGCTGGTCGCCGGCCTGATCAACTCCTTCAACCTGCTCTACATCGAGAACGCCGCCCAGCTGGGCCCGGGCGCGGCCCGCGCCGTCGCGGCCACCTTCGGCGCGCCGGTGGTCGAGGAGACGATGAAGGGCCTGGTGCTGCTGGGCCTGCTGCGGTTCCGCCGGGCCGAGCTGGACGGGCCCACCGACGGCGTCATCTACGCGAGCATGGTCGGCCTGGGCTTCGCGATGAGCGAGAACGTCAGCTACTACATCGCCGCCCTGTCGGAGGCCGGCGCGCACGGTCTGGCGGTGACGGTCGTGCTGCGGGGCGTGCTGTCGCCGTTCGCCCACCCGCTGTTCACCTCGATGATCGGCGTCGCGGTGGCCTACGCCGCGCTGCGCCGCGGTCCGGGCAGGACCTGGGTGGTCCTGGCGGGCTGGGCCGGGGCGATGCTGCTGCACGGCATCTGGAACGGTTTCACCACCTACGCCGGCATCGCCGGCCTGGCCGTGGCCTACCTGCTGCTGATGGTCGTGCTGGTGGTGCTCATCGTGATCGTCTTCCGCGACCGCAAGCGCATCGTCGGCCTGATCCAGACCTACCTGCCCGCCTACCAGCCGACCGGCCTGGTGGGCCCGTACGACGTCTTCATGCTGTCGTCGCTGCCGGCCCGCCGCGAGGCGCGCGACTGGGCCAGGAACCACGGCGGCCGGGCCGGGCTGCGGGCGATGAGCGACTTCCAGCTCGCCGCGACCGAGCTGGGGCTGCTGCACGAGCGGGCCCGGCGCGGCGTGATCGACGAGCGGACGTTCGACGAGGAGCAGCAGGCGCTGCTGCGGTGCATCGCCGGCGCCCGCGCCTCCTTCCCGGCGCCCGCGCGGACGTCCCCGCCCGGCCGCTGAGCCGTCCGTACGGGCGACCTGGACGGGAACTCTCCGCGCCGTCCTCCCGCGCGCCGGTCAGGCCCGCTCAGGGCGCGCCGGCGGCCCGGAGCGCGGTGTCCAGGGTCGTCTCGCGCGGCCCGGGGAAGACGGGGGAGGAGCGCAGCGCCGCGTCCAGCAGGGCCTTGGCCGAGGCGCCGAACTCGCGGACGGCGTAGGCGTAGGTGGTGGAGGCCCACCGCCGCGAGGAGTCGTCGCCGACGCCGAAGGTCGAAAGCCCCGCCGCCCGGCACAGCGCGACGGCCCGGGGCAGGTGGAAGACCTGGCTCACCACGGTCACCCGGGTGGCCCCGAAGACCTCGCGGGCCCGCACGCACGAGTCCCAGGTGTCGAAGCCGGCGTGGTCGAGGACGAGAGCGCGGCCGGGGACGCCGCGGGCGAGGAGGTAGTCGCGCATCACGGTCGGCTCGTCGTAGCCGGGGCGGCCGTTGTCGCCCGACAGCAGGATCGCCCGGACCCTGCCCGCCCGGTACAGCTCGGCGGAGACGTCGAGGCGGCGGGCGAGCATGGGGGTGGGGGTCCGGCCGTTGACCCTGGCGCCCAGCACCAGCGCCACCGGCGCCCGCGGGACCTCCGACAGCCAGTCGGGGGAGGTGTCGGCGACCGCCCGGTGCCCGGAGCTGACCAGCCACGCCCAGGTCATCGGGGCGAGCGCCAGCATGCTCAGCAGGACGGCGGCCAGGTAGGAACGCCGGAGGAGTCTGCGGGACTGCTGCATACGCCCATTGTCCCGATGCGTGCGCCGATTGTCCCGATCATGCCGGGATATGGCCGGTCCGCTCCGGTCCGGCGGCGGTCGCCGCCACGTCACCGCTCACGCCGGGACGTGGCCGGTCCGCTCAGGTCCCCGGTCGTGGTCTCCGTCACGGCCCCCGGTCACGCCGGGACGGGGTCGAGCCTCTCCCGCCCGGCGGAGGGGACGGCGAGCGTCGGCCGGGCCCGCAGCGCGTACACCGCGCGCAGCGTGAAGATCCACACCAGCGTCGCGCCGAACACGTGCACGCCGACCAGTACGGCGGGCACGGCCAGGAAGTACTGGACGTATCCCACGACCCCCTGGGCCAGCTCCACGCCCAGCAGCACCAGCGCCGCGCGCCGCGCGTGGGCCGGGGCGCCGCTCACCCGCAGGGTGAGCAGCAGGGCGAGGGTGAGCCCGAGGACGACGTAGACGATGTCGGCGTGCAGCCGGACCACCGCCTGGATGTCGAACGGGAACCGGGTGGCGATCTCGTCGCCGGAGTGGGGGCCGGTGCCGGTCACCACGACGCCCACCACCAGCAGCACCGCCACCGCGGCGACCAGTGCGTGGCCGAGGATCCGGATGTCACGGTGGACCAGCGACTCGGGGGCGCCGTCGCCCTCCCCGGCGCGGACGTAGAGGGCGACGCAGGCGGCGAGCAGGGCGATGGAGAGCAGGAAGTGCACGCTCACCGTGACCGGGTTGAGCGCGCTGCGCACGACGAGGCCGCCCCAGACGGACTGCGCGACCACGCCGGCCGGCTGCGCCAGCGCCAGGCCGATGAGGACCCGGCGGCGGGGCGCGAGCCGCGCCGCGGCGATCAGGCAGCCCAGGCCGGCGGCCAGGACCACGAAGGCCAGCAGCCGGTTGCCGAACTCGACGGCCATGTTGGCGGCCGAGATGCCGGAGTGGGCGGTCGGCAGCAGGCTCTCGGGGGTGCACCGGGGCCAGGTCGGGCAGCCGAGACCCGACTTGGTGACCCGCACTGCCGCGCCGGTCACGGTGATGCCGGCGTTGGCCACCACCGCGGCCAGCGCCCAGCGGCGCATGGTGGCGGTCGTGGGCGACCACACGGACAGCCACAGGTCCACGGCACGGCGACGAGCCTGGTCGAAAAGGTGGTTCACGGCTCACATGCTAGGCGGCGCGGTGGATGGTCCCGCCTTCGCCCCCGGGCCGCCGGAGGCCGGGGCGGCGGGGTGGAAGCCGAGGGGAGCCGGACCGGAGGCCGCGCGATGCCAGGGCGGCCATGGGGTGGAATCGGGACGTGAAGGCATTGATCGCCCTTGAGGTATGTGACATAGTACCGGCGAGCCGGGCGAGGAAACGAGGTGGGCCGTGCCGGATGTCGTCGTGATCGGCGCCGGGGTGGTGGGCGCCGCCTGCGCCCACTACGCGGCGCGGGCCGGACTCGACGTGGTCGTGCTCGACCGCGGGCCGGTGGCCGGCGGCACGACCGGTGCCGGGGAGGGCAACGTGCTGGTCTCCGACAAGGAGCCCGGCCCCGAGCTCGACCTGGCCGTGCTGTCCGCCGGGCTGTGGCGCGAGCTGGCCGGGCTCGGCGGGTTCGAGTACGAGCCCAAGGGCGGCCTGGTCGTCGCCGAGGACGACGAGGTGCTGGCCGCCCTCACCGCGCTGGCTGCGGGGCAGGGCGTCGAGCACACCGTGGTCGACGCCGGGCGGCTCACCGACTACGAGCCCCACCTGGCCCAGGGCTTCGCCGGGGGCGTGTTCTATCCCCAGGACGCCCAGGTCCAGCCCATGCTGGCCGCGGCCACGCTGCTCCGGGAGGGCGCCCAGGGCGTTCAGGGCGCCGGGCGCGGCACGCTGAGCCTGCGCACCGGCGTCACGGTCACCGGGTTCCTCCGCGACGGCGAGCGCGTCACCGGCGTGCGGACCGACCGCGGCGACATCCCCGCCGGGGCCGTCGTCAACGCCGCCGGGACCTGGGGCGGCGAGGTCGCCGCGCTGGCCGGGGTGCACCTGCCGATCCTGCCGCGGCGCGGGTTCATCCTGGTCACCGAGCCGCTGGACGAGCCGCTCGTGCTGCACAAGGTCTACACCGCCGCCTACGTCACCAACGTCGCCAGCGACTCGGCGGGCCTGGAGACCTCGGCCGTGGTCGAGGGCACCCCCTCCGGACCGGTCCTCATCGGCGCCAGCCGCGAGCGGGTCGGCTTCGACCGCACGGTCTCGATCCCGGTCCTGGAACGGCTCGCCCGCCAGGCCGTCGAACTGTTCCCCGCACTGGCCGCGCGCCGGGTGATCCGCGCCTACTGCGGGTTCCGCCCCTACTGCCCCGACCACCTCCCGGTGATCGGCGAGGACCCCAGGGCCCCGGGGCTGTACCACGCCTGCGGCCACGAGGGCGCCGGCATCGGCCTGGCCCCGGCCACCGGGCACCTGATCGCCCAGGCCCTGACCGGCGCCCGGCCCGGCCTGGACCTGGACCCCTTCCGCCCGGACCGCTTCGACCCGGACCGTTCCGGCACCGGCACACCCGCCAAGGAGGGCTGATGCGGCCACCGTACGAGCTCGTGGGGGCGCGTCCCGACCCCGCGTTCGAGATCAGCGTGGACGGCAGGCCCGTCCCCGTCGTCCCCGGCCAGAGCGTCGGCGCCGCGCTGCACGCCGCGGGCGTCCGCTCCTGGCGCTCCACCCGGTTCGGGGGCCGTCCCCGGGGACTGTTCTGCGGGATCGGGGTCTGCTTCGACTGCCTGGTCACCGTCAACGACGTCCCCGCCCTGCGGGCCTGCGTGACCGAGGCCCGTCCGGGCGACCGGGTCCGCACGTCCGCGGCGGACTCCGGCCCGGAGGTGAGCGGCCGGTGACGCGCGTGTACGACCTGGCCGTCATCGGCGCGGGTCCCGCCGGGGTCGCCGGCGCGCTGGAGGCGTCCCTCGCCGGGCTGGACGTCGTGGTGATCGACGCCGCGTCCCGGCCCGGCGGGCAGTACCACCGCCACCTGCCCGACTCCTTCCACGCCCTGCGCCCCGGGGCGCTGCACCACGGCCTGGAGCGGTTCATGCGGCAGTGGGAGGCGCTGCGGTCGCGCGCCGAGATCCTGCTCGGCCACCGCGTCTGGGCGGTCGAGCGGACCGGCGGGGACGCGGCGGGCACCGCCGGCGACACCGTGGACGGCACGGCGGGCGCCACGGTGACCGTGCGGTGCCTGGCCGGAGACCGCGAGGAGCGGCCCCGCGCGGTCCGCGCCCGCGCCCTGCT
Organism: Streptosporangium sandarakinum; assembly: GCF_050942225.1. Taxonomy (NCBI): domain Bacteria; kingdom Bacillati; phylum Actinomycetota; class Actinomycetes; order Streptosporangiales; family Streptosporangiaceae; genus Streptosporangium; species Streptosporangium sandarakinum. Next base: position 5,109,823 of record NZ_CP192034.1, on the reverse strand, counting down.
GATCGCTACCGGCGCGCACGACCGGCCGCTGCCGTTCCCCGGCTGGGACCTGCCCGGCGTGCTCACCGCGGGCGGGGCCCAGGCACTGCTCAAGGGCTCCCTGGTCGTGGCGGGCCGCAGGGTCGTGGTCTCCGGGACGGGCCCCTTCCTGCTGCCGGTCGCCGCCGGGCTGGCCAGGGCCGGCGCCGACGTGCGCGGCGTCTACGAGGCGGGCGGCCGGTTCGGCCTGGCCCGGCACCCGCTGCTCGCCGCGGGCAAGGCCGCCGAGGCCGCCGGCTACGCCGCCGTCCTGGCCCGCCACCGGGTGCCCTACCGAGGCCGCCACGCGGTCGTCGCCGCGCACGGCGAGGACACGCTGACCCACGTCACCGTGGCCCGGCTCGACGCGGACTGGCGGCCGGTCGCGACGAGGACGGTCGAGTGCGACACCCTCGCCTGCGGCTACGGGTTCGTCCCCCAGCTGGAGCTGCCCGTCCAGCTCGGCTGCGCGACCCGCCGCGACGCCGACGGCACCCCCGTCGTCGCGGTGGACGCGGGCCGGCGCACCAGCGTGCCCGGCGTCTACGCGGCGGGGGAGACCACCGGCGTCGGCGGCGCGGAGCTGGCCGAGGCCGAGGGCCGCCTGGCCGGCCGTACCGTCGCCGCCGACCGGGGCCGCCGCGTCCCGCCGCTGCCCGCCCTGGCGCGGCGCGTGGACCGGCTCGCGGCCTTCGCGCGGGCGCTGCACGAGGCCTACCCGGTACGGCCCGGCTGGCGCGACTGGCTGCGCGACGACACCCTGGTCTGCCGCTGCGAGGAGGTGCCGCTGTCGGCCGTGCGCGAGGCGCGCAGCCTGGGCGCCACCGACGCGCGCTCCGTCAAGCTTCTGGCCCGGCCCGGCATGGGCTGGTGCCAGGGCCGCATGTGCGGCTACGCCGTGGCGTGCCTGGCGGGCGAGGACCCCGCCGCGCCGCGGCGCCCGATCGCTCAGCCCGTCCGGCTCGGCGACCTCGCCGGCCTGGAACACCCCCTTCGGAAGGATGACCGTGATGACCCGTGAGAAGCCCTGGCGCGGAGTGATGGTGGCCACCGCGCTGCCGCTCGGCGGCGACGACCTGGCGCCCGACTTCGCCCGCTACGCCGAGCACTGCCGCTGGCTGGTCGACGGCGGCTGCGACGGCGTGGTGCCGAACGGATCGCTGGGCGAGTACCAGACGCTGACCGCCGATGAGCGGGCCAGGGTCGTGGAGACCGCGGTCGAGGCGGTCGGCGGCGACCGCGTCATGCCCGGCATCGCCGCCTACGGCGCCCTGGAGGCGCGCCGCTGGGCCGAGCAGGCCCGCGACGCCGGCTGCGGGGCGGTCATGCTGCTGCCGCCCAACGCCTACCGGGCCGACGAGCGGGCGGTGTTCGAGCACTACCGCGAGGTCGCCAGGGCGGGCGTGCCGATCGTGGCCTACAACAACCCCCTCGACACCAAGGTGGACCTCACCCCCCGGCTGCTGGCCCGGCTCCACGAGGAGGGGCTGATCGTGGGCGTCAAGGAGTTCACCGGAGACGTGCGCCGGGCCTACGAGCTGGCCGAGCTGGCCCCCGGCCTGGACCTGCTGGTCGGCTCCGACGACGTGCTGGTGGAGCTGCTGCTGGCCGGCGCGGTCGGCTGGGTGGCCGGCTACCCCAACGCGCTGCCCCACTCGTGCGCGGCCCTGTACGCCGCGGCGGCGGCCGGTGACCTGGCCACCGCGCTGCCGCTGTACCGTTCGCTGCACCCGCTGCTGCGCTGGGACTCCAAGACCGAGTTCGTCCAGGCCATCAAGCTGTCCATGGACCTGGCCGGCCGGCCGGGCGGCCCCTGCCGCCCGCCGCGCACGCCGCTGACCCCCGAGCAGGAGGCCGCGGTGCGCGCGGTGACCGAGAAGGTCCTGGCGGAGGGCCTGCGCTAGCGGGTCCCGAGCGTCCGCCGAACGCCCCGAGGAGGGAACCGAGCGCCCCTAGAGGAGCCGAGCGTCCCCGAGGGGGAAACCGAACGCCCCCGAGGGAGAACCCAGCTTCCCCGAGGGGGATACGAACGTCCCCGAGGAGGGGGAGATGAGAACGAAACGGGTCTTCCACGCGGTGGACTCCCACACCGAGGGCATGCCCACCCGGGTCGTCACCGGGGGAGTGAGGGTCATCCCCGGGGCCACCATGGCCGAGCGCCGCGAGCACTTCCTGGCCGAGATGGACCACGTCAGGACCCTGCTGATGTACGAGCCGCGCGGCCACTCGGCCATGAGCGGGGCCATCCTGCAACCGCCCACCCGGCCCGACGCCGACTACGGCGTGCTCTACATCGAGGTCTCCGGCTGCCTGCCGATGTGCGGCCACGGCACCATCGGCGTGGCGACCGTGCTGGTGGAGACCGGGATGGTCGAGGTCGTCGAGCCGGTCACCACCATCCGGCTCGACACCCCCGCCGGGCTGGTCGTCGCCGAGGTGCGCGTCGAGGACGGCGCCGCCGTCGCGGTCACCATCGTCAACGTGCCCTCCTTCAGCGTCGGTCTGGACAGGGTGGTCGAGGTGCCCGGCCTGGGCGAGGTCCGCTACGACCTGGCCTACGGCGGCAACTTCTACGCGATCGTGCCGATCGAGTCGGTCGGCCTGCCGTTCGACCGCGCCGCCAAGGACCGCATCCTCGGCGCGGGGCTGGCGATCATGAAGGCGGTCAACGAGGAGGACGAGCCGGTCCACCCGCTGGACGACGGCATCCGGGGCTGCCACCACGTGCACTTCACCGCCCCCGGCTCCGACGCCCGCCGCTCGCGGCACGCGATGGCCATCCATCCCGGCTGGTTCGACCGCTCGCCGTGCGGCACCGGCACGAGCGCCCGGATGGCGCAGCTGCACGCCAGGGGCGAGCTGGGCCTGGACACCGACTTCGTCAACGAGTCGTTCATCGGCACCCGGTTCGTCGGGCGGCTCGTCGCGGAGACGGAGGTGGCGGGCCGGCCCGCGGTGGTCCCGGCCATCACCGGGCGGGCGTGGGTCACCGGGACCGCGCAGTACTTCCTCGACCCGCGCGACCCGTTCCCCGCGGGCTTCCTGCTCTGACCCGGCCTGCCCGCGCCCGCCCGATCCGGGTGGGCGCGGGCGGGCAGGTGAAGGTTCGGGACGAGAAGGCTAACGGTCTTGTTTCGGTCCTTGACGGCCCAGGGCACGCGCTAGTGCAATGTCACACATCACTAGCCGTGAGGAGCCGCACATGCGTGCCACCCCCCTTACCTCCATCGCCTCGCTGGCCGCCGTGGCCCTGCTCGCCACCGGATGTGGCCAGGGGCTGCTCGGCGGCGGCGACGGAGGCGACACCGCCAAGACGAACGAGCCGATCGTCCTCGGAATGCTGATCCCCCAGTCGGGCAGCGAGGCAGCGATCGGCCCATATATGAGCAACGCGGCCCAGCTCGCCGTGGACGAGATCAACGCCAAGGGCGGGGTCCTCGGCCGCAAGCTGCAGCTCAAGACCGCCGACGACGCCTGCGACGCCCAGTCCGCGGCGGCCGGAGCCAACAAGCTGGTCACCGAGGGGGTGGACGTCTCGGTCGGAGGATACTGCTCCGGCGCGACCCTGCCCACCCTTCCGATCTTCGGCAAGGCGAACATACCGATGATCATTCCGGCGGCCAACTCCCAGGAGCTGGTCGACCAGAAGCTCAAGCACGTCTTCCTCATCAACGGCACCGGCACCCAGCAGGCCGCCGCCGCCGAGAAGTGGATGACCAAGCAGGGCGCCAAGAGCGTCGCGCTGATGCACGACAACACCAGCTACTCCAAGGACATCGCGCTGCGCACCCAGGCCCTGCTGGACGCTCCCGGCAGCGCCGACACCGCGCTCATCGAGGCGGTCACCCCCAAGGAGAGCGACTACAGCGCCAACATCACCAACGTGCTGGCCAAGAAGCCCGACTTCGTCTACTGGACCGGCTACTTCCAGGAGGGCGGCCTGATCGCCCGCCAGCTCCGCCAGGCCGGCTACAAGGGCTCCATCATGGTCGGCGACGGCTCGGTCTCGCCCAAGCTCGTCGAGATCGCCGGCCCCGAGGCCGCCGAGGGCGTCTACGCCACCATGACCCAGACCCCCGACACCCTGGAGGGCGCCGAGGGCTGGATCGAGGCGTACAAGAAGAAGTTCGGCACCGAGCCCGGCCCCTACTCCAACCAGGCCTACGACGCCGTACGGCTGGCCGCCGAGGCGGTCGGCAAGGCGGGCGGCACCGACGGCGCCAAGGTCATCGCGGCGCTGGAGGCGATCGACGGGTTCCAGATGTTCTCCGGGCCGCTGAAGTTCACCCCCGAGCACACCCTGTCCAACGGCGGATTCCAGATCCTGGTCGTCAAGGACGGAAAGATCACCCTGCAGGACTCCCTGAAATGACGCAGCTCATCTGGAACGGGTTGTTCGTCGGCTCGTTCTACGCCCTGGTGGCGCTGGGCTACAGCATGGTCTACGGGATCATCAAGCTGCTCAACTTCGCCCATGGCGACCTGTACATGCTCGGCGCGTTCGCCGGCTTCGCCATCCTCGGCGCGGTCGGCGGCGTGTCCTCCTCGATGGCGCTGCCCGTGCTGCTGGCCGTACTGGTGGTGACCATGGCCGTCACCGGCCTGGCCGGGGTGGCGCTGGAGCGGATCGCCTACCGGCCGCTGCGCCGCGCCCCCCGCCTCTCCCTGCTGATCACCGCCGTCGGCGCGTCCTTCGCCCTGGAGTACGGCATGCGCGCCGCCGCCGGGGCCGACCCGCGGGTCTACCCGCTGCGGCTCGGCGGCTCCTCGCTGGAGGTCGCCGGGGCCAGGCTGACAGTCGCGCAGCTCGTCCTGGTCGGGGTGGCCGTGGTCCTCATGATCGGGCTGAACCTGCTGGTCACCCGGACCCGCGAGGGCCGCGCCATGCGGGCCATCGCCCTGGACCCGACCACCAGCTCGCTGATGGGCATCGACGTCAACGCCGTCATCTCCCGGACCTTCTTCATCGGCTCGGCCCTCGCCGGGGCCGCCGGGGTGATGGCGGGCGCCTACTACGGCAAGATCGACTTCCTGATGGGGTTCCTGATCGGGCTCAAGGCGTTCACCGCGGCCGTCATCGGCGGCATCGGCAACATCCCCGGCACGATGCTCGGCGGCCTGGTGCTCGGCCTGCTGGAGTCGTTCGGCACGTTCTGGCTGGGCGGCGAGTGGCGCGACGTCTTCGCCTTCGGAGTGCTGATCCTGTTCCTGACCGTGCGGCCCACCGGCCTGCTCGGCGAACGCGTGACGGAGCGAGTGTGACCCGCGTCCCCGACACCACCCCCGAAGGCGCCCCCGAGGACACGGTCCGCGGCACGGCGGCGGACGCGGCCGAGAGCACGACCGCGGGCCCCGTCCGGAAAACCGCCGAGGTCCGCCGACGCGGCGCCGGCCGGCCCCCCACCCGCGCCTCCCGGCTGCTGCAGAACCGCTGGGCCGGACTGGCCGGCCTGCTCGTCGCGCTGCTCGCGCCGTTCGTCAACGCCACGCCGTACGCGCTGTCGGTCATGACCAGCGCGGCCATCTTCGTGATGCTCGCCGCCGGGCTGAACATCGTGGTCGGCTACTGCGGCCTGCTCGACCTCGGCTACGTCGCGTTCTTCGCGGTCGGCGCCTACACCAGCGGCGTGCTGGCCACCCGCCTGGACCTGCCGCTGGTGGCCACCGTGCCCGCCGTCATCGTCGTCACGGTCGTGGCGGGCATCGTCATCGGCGCGCCCACCCTGCGGCTGCGCAGCGACTACCTCGCCATCGTCACCCTCGGCTTCGGCGAGATCATCCGGATCACCGCCAACAACCTGGACGTCACCGGCGGCCCCTCGGGCATCTACGGCATCCCCGGCCTGGCCGGGAGCCCGGTGGCGTTCTACTACCTGACCGTGGTCGTCGTCGCGCTGGCCGTCCTCGGCGCCGCCCGGCTGGGCCGCTCCCGCATCGGCAGGGCCTGGCGGTTCGTCCGCGAGGACGAGGACGCCGCCGAGGCCATGGGCGTGCACACCTACCGCGTCAAGCTCGCGGCCTACATCGCCGGCGCCGTCTGGGGCGGCCTGGCCGGGGTGCTGTTCGCCGCCCACCTGTCGGCGATCTCCCCGGGCAGCTTCACCTTCCTGCAGTCGGCCCTGGTGCTGATGGCCGTCGTCCTGGGCGGCATGGGATCGATCCCCGGCGTCGTCATCGGCGCCATCGTGATCAGCATCCTGCCGGAGATCCTCCGCGACCTGGCCGACTACCGGTTCTTCCTGTTCGGAGTCCTGCTCATCGCCGTCATGCTGCTGCGCCCGCAGGGGTTGTGGCCCGCCCGGTCCAAGGAGGTCCCGTGACGACCCTGCTGAGCGTTTCGGACCTGCGCCTGTCCTTCGGCGGGCTGCTGGCCATCGACGGGCTGACGTTCTCGGTGAACGAGGCGGAGGTCGTCTCGGTCATCGGGCCCAACGGCGCCGGCAAGACGTCGGCCTTCAACTGCGTCACCGGCTTCTACCGCCCCACCGCGGGGCAGATCATGCTGCGCGGCCGGAGCCTGCGCGGCCTGCGGCCGTCGGCCGTCGCCGCGCTCGGCGTCGCCCGGACCTTCCAGAACCTGCGCCTGTTCGGTGAGCTGTCGGTCCTGGACAACGTGCGGGCCGGCGCCCACCTGTGGCTGCGGCAGAACGTCCTGGACGCGCTGCTGCACACCCCCCGCTACCGCCGCTCCGAGCGCGAGTGCACCGAGCAGGCCCACCACTGGCTCGACTTCGTCGGCCTGCGCGGCGACCGGTACGGCGAGGCCCGCCACCTGCCCTACGGCGAGCAGCGCCGCGTCGAGATCGCCCGGGCGCTGGCCCGCCGCCCCGACCTGCTGCTGCTCGACGAGCCCGCCGCCGGCCTCAACCACGGCGAGAAGACCGAGCTGCTCGACCTGATCCGCCGCATCCAGGCGCTGGGCGTGGCCATCGTCCTCATCGAGCACGACATGGGCCTGGTCATGGAGGTCTCCGAGCGCGTGGTCGTGCTCAACTTCGGCAAGGAGATCGCCGACGGCCGCCCGGAGGACGTGCGCCGCGACCCGGCCGTCATCGAGGCCTACCTCGGGAGCGACACCCATGCTTGAGATCAGCGGACTCGACGTCCACTACGGCGGCGTGCACGCCCTGCGGGGGCTGTCGCTCACCGTCGGGCCGGGCGAGATCGTCGCCCTGCTCGGCAACAACGGCGCCGGCAAGACCACCACGCTGGCGGCGGCCTCCGGGCTGGTACGGCCCAGCGGCGGCACGGTCGTCTTCGACGGCCACGACGTCACCGGCGGCAGGCCGCACCGCGTCACCGCCCTGGGCCTGGTCCACGTCCCCGAGGGCCGCCGGGTCTTCAGCACCCTCACCGTCCACGAGAACCTCCAGCTCGGCGGCTACCTCGTCCGCGACCAGGCCGAGGTGCGCAGGCGGATCGACCGGGCCTACGAGCTGCTGCCCCGGCTGGCGGAGCGGCGCACCCAGCAGGGCGGCACGCTGTCCGGCGGCGAGCAGCAGATGCTCGCCATCGGCCGGGCCCTGGTCACCGGACCCAGGATGCTGCTGCTCGACGAGCCGTCCATGGGACTGGCCCCGCTGGTGGTGGCCTCGGTGATGGAGCTGATCGCCCAGATCAACGCCGAGGGAACCGCGGTGCTGCTCGTCGAGCAGAACGCCACCGCCGCGCTCGGCATCGCCCACCGCGGCTACGTGATCGAGAACGGTGAGCGCGTGCTGGACGGCCCGGCCGCCGAGCTGCGCGACGACCCCCGCGTGGTCGAGGCGTACCTGGGCGGCGTCTGACGGCGTCCGGCGGGCACGGCGCCGCAGAGGGGCGGCGGAGGGGCCGCGCCTCACGAGAGGACCCTCACGAGACGGGGCCGTCCCGCGTCCGCGGGGCGGCCCCGCCGGGCGGGAACGACAGAACGGGAGAACATGCAGATCCACACCGTGGACTACCACACCGGCGGCGAGCCGTTCCGGATCGTCACCGCCGGAACGCCGGACATCCCCGGCGGCACGGTCCTCGAACGCCGCGAGGCGGCGCGGGCCCCGGAGATCGACGCCGTGCGGCGGCTGCTCTGCCACGAGCCGCGCGGCCACGCCGACATGTACGGCTGCTTCCTCGTCCCGCCCGACGACGACGGAGCCCACCTCGGCGTGCTGTTCTGGCACAAGGACGGCTACTCCACCGCCTGCGGCCACGGCACCATCGCGCTCGGCGTCCACGCCGCCGACACCGGCCTGGTGGAGACCGCCCCGGACGGGGAGACCGACGTCGTGGTGGACGTCCCCTCCGGCCGGGTGACGGCCCGGGTGCGCCGCTCGGCGGGCCGCGTCGAGGCCGTCACCTTCCGCAACGTCCCCTCCTACGTGCTCGCCCGGGACGTCGAGCTGGGCCCGCTCGCCGCCGCGGCCGGCCCCGCCTCGTCCGTCCCGGGTCTTCCCGGCCTGGCCGGGGTGACCGCCGACGTCTCCTACGGCGGGGCCATCTACGCCTCCGTCCCGGCCGCCGCGTTCGGCCTCGCCGCGGCCCCCGAGCACCTGACCGCGCTGATCGCGCTCGGCCGGGCCGTCAAGGCCGCCCTGGCCGGCCACCCCGCCGCCCGGCACCCGGAGGACGAGCGGCTGTCGGGGATCTACGGCGTCATCTTCTACGACGAGCTGGGCCCCGGCCACCAGCGCAACGTGACGGTCTTCGCCGACGGAGAGGTGGACCGCTCGCCCTGCGGCTCGGGCACCGCCGCCCGGCTGGCGCTGCTGCACGCCGACGGCTTCACCGGCACGCTCGTCCACGACGGCGTCGTGGGGGCCTCCTTCCGGGCGCGGGTGGCCGAGGAGACGGAGGCGGGCGTGATCCCCGAGATCGAGGGCATGGCCTACCGCACCGGCGAGCACCGCTTCACCCTGGACCCGCGCGACCCGCTGGGCACCGGGTTCACGCTCCGATGAGCGCGCCCCCCTACCTGGACGGGCCGGCGCTGCGCGAGCTGGTGCCGATGGCCACGGCCGTCCGGGTGCTGGAGGAGGCGCTGCTCGCCGGGCTCGACCCCGAGGACGGCCCGCAGCGGCCCGTCGTGGAGGTCCCCGCCGGGCAGCTGCTGCTGATGCCCGCCGCCTGGGGCCGCTTCACCGGGATCAAGGTGGCCGGCGTCGCGCCGGGCAACCCTGCCCGCGGCCTGCCCCGGATCTGCGGCACCTACCTGCTGATGGACGGCGAGACCCTCGTCCCGCTGGCCGTGCTGGACGGCGCCGCGCTCACCGCGCTGCGCACCCCGGCCGTCTCGGCGCTGGCCGTACGGCACCTGGCCGCCGAGGACGCCGGGCACCTGACGGTGTTCGGCACCGGGCCGCAGGCGTGGGGGCACGTGGAGGCGCTGCGCGCGGTCCGGCCGCTGCGGAGGGTCAGCGTGGTCGCCCGGGACCCGGCGCGGGCGGAGGAGTTCGCCGCCCGCTGCGCCGCCGCGGGCCTGCGGGCGGACACCCTGCCCGCCACGGCGCCCGCCGCCGGGTACGGAGCACCGCCCGGAACGGCGCCCGCCCTGGCCGATCCCGGACAGGCCGGCCTCGTGGCCTGCTGTACCACCTCCAGGACCCCGTTGTTCGACGGTAGGATGATCCGCGACGGCGTGACCGTGATCGCGGTCGGCTCCCACGAGCCGGACGCCCGGGAGATCGACGATGACCTCGTCGCGCGGTCCACCGTGGTCGTCGAGGCGCGCCGCGCCGCCCTCGCCGAGGCGGGAGATCTGGTCATCCCGATACGGAACGGTACGATCACTTCCGGTCATCTCGCCGGGAACCTCGCGGACCTGGTCACCGGTGCCGTGTCCCCCGGCCCGGGGCCGCGGGTGTTCAAGAGCGTGGGCATGGCGTGGGAGGACCTGGTGGTGGCGGGAGCCGCCTACGAGGCGTGGCTGCGGGCCCGGACGACGAGATGAGAGGCGGGAGGATGGCTCCTTCGGCGGACGACCGGCTCGACCTGCCGGCGGTGGGTGAGCGGCAGAGCCTGCGGGAGCAGGTGGCGCACGCCCTGCGGGCCGCCCTGATCACCGGCGAGATGCGGCCCGGCGTCGTGTACTCGGCGCCCGTGCTGGCCGCCCAGTTCGGCGTCTCGGCCACCCCGGTGCGCGAGGCGATGCTCGACCTCGCCAAGGAGGGCCTGGTCGAGGCGGTGCGCAACAAGGGCTTCCGGGTCACCGAGCTGTCCGACCGCGACCTGGACGAGCTCACCGAGATCCGGCTGCTCATCGAGGTGCCCACGGTGACCCGCCTGGCCTCCGCGGGCGGTACGGACGGCGCCGCGAGGTTCGACCCGCTGCGCCCGCTGGCCCGGAAGATCGTCGACGCGGCCGACCGCGGCGACCTGATCGCCTACGTCGACGCCGACATCCGCTTCCACCTGGAGCTGCTGGCGCTGGCCGGCAACGCGCACCTGGTGGACGTGGTGCGCGACCTGCGCGGCCGCGCCCGCCTGTACGGCCTGCCCGCCCTCAGCGCCCGGGGCGGCCTGGCCGGCTCCGCCCGCGAGCACCTCGAACTGCTCGACCTGCTGGCGGCCGGCGACCAGGAGGGCACCGAGCGGCTGATCCGCCGCCACATCGGCCACGTCCGCGGCATCTGGGCCGGCGGCGCCGACTAGGTCCGCGCCGTCTAGGCCCGGGATCGCGCGCCGTACGTTCCTGGAAGGCCGCGCGGTGGCACCGACCAGGTCCGGGCCGTCTAGGCCCGGGGCCGCGCGCCGTACGTTCCTGGAAGGCCGCGCGGCGGCGCCGTTCGCGGGGTCCGCCGGGCGCGGGTCAGCGGGCGCTGCGGGTGGCGCCCACGCTGGCGACGACCACGCAGGCGATGGCGGCCCACTCGCGTGCCTCCAGCACCTCGCCCAGCACGACCAGCCCGATCAGCGCCGCCGCGGCCGGCTCCATGCTCATCAGGATGCCGAACACCTGCTTGGGCATCCTGCGCAGCGCCTCCAGCTCGATCGAGTAGGGGATGACCGACGACAGCAGGCCCACCCCGAGCCCGATCAGCAGCACCTCCGGCCGCAGCAGGTCGGCGCCGCCCGTCCCGACCCCCAGCGGCGCGATCACCACGAACGCCACGATCATCGCGAAGGACAGGCCGGTCGTTCCGGGGAAGCGCCGGCCCACGGCCGCCGACAGCACGATGTAGCCGGCCCAGCAGAGCGCGGCCACCAGCGCGAAGGCGATCCCGGCCCAGCTCGTCCCGGCCGCCGCGCCCCACGGGGCCAGCAGCACGATCCCCGATCCGGCCAGCAGGACCCAGAGCAGGTCCAGACGGTGGCGCGAGGCGGCGACCGCCACCCCGAGCGGCCCGAGGAACTCGATCGCCACCGCGATGCCCATGGGCAGCCGGGCCAGCGCCTCGTAGAAGGACAGGTTCATCACGCCCAGGATCACGCCGAACGCCACCCCGGCCGCGACGTCCGCCCGGGTCAGGCCCCGCAGCCGGGGCCGGGCGACCAGGCCCAGGACCAGCGCGCTCATCGCGATGCGCAGGAACACCACCGCGCTCGGCGGCAGCTGCGTGAACAGATCCTTGGCGAAACCCGCGCCGAGCTGCACCGACAGGATGGCCAGCAGCACCAGTCCGGACGGCGGAATGGCGTCGGAGGCGGTCCGCAGCAGCGCTCCCGGCCCCGGCAGGCCCCGCCGGTACGGTTCCGCGGGTCCCGGCAGCCCCTCGGCGGTCATGAGACTCCCTAGTGTCAGTGCCGTATCGACTTGCAGACCTTACTCGCCGGGGCCGGGACGGCCGAGCGGCATCCGGGATGTGAGATCACCGGCGGTCACGGGAGGACGCCCGCCCGGACACCCGGGCGGGGCGCCGCCGGGTCGTTCCCGGCCGGCGGGGTCATTCCCAGCGGAAGGTGCGGGAGGCCAGGGCCAGCGAGACCGCCGCCCAGACCGCGAGGATCGCGACGGCGCCCAGCGGGAGCGCCGCGCCGTCGGTCAGCACCGAGCGCAGCCCGCCGGTCAGCGCGGAGATCGGCAGCAGCCGCAGCACCGGCTCCACCGCCGCGGGGAAGGCCGTCAGCGGGAAGATCACCCCGCCGCAGCCCAGCAGGATCAGGTAGACCAGGTTGGCCCCGGCGAGCGTGGCCTCGGCGCGCAGGGTGCCGGCCATCAGCAGCCCGAGGCCGCTGAAGGCGGCGGTGCCGAGCAGGATCAGCACCAGCGCGGCCAGGGGGGAGCCCGCGGGACGCCAGCCCAGGGCCAGCGCCACCGCGCCGATGACGACCACCTGGACGACCTCCACGGCGATCACCGCGAGCGTCTTGGCGAGCATCAGCCCGGCCCGGGACAGCGGGCTGGCGCCCAGCCGCTTGAGCACGCCGTACCGGCGCTCGAAGCCGGTCGCGATGGCCTGGCCGGTGAAGGCGGTGGACATCACCGCCAGCGCGATCACACCGGGGGCGATGAAGGCGACCCGGGAGCCGCGGCCGACGTTCACCAGCGACGTGGTGGAGAAGCCGACGAGCAGCAGCACCGGGATGATCAGGGTGAGCAGGAGTTGCTCGCCGTTGCGGAGGGTCGACTTGATCTCCGCGCCCGCCTGCGCGAGCACCATCCGCGGCAGCGGGGCGGCGCCGGGCGACGGGGTGAGGTCGAGGGTGGTCACTGTGCTCTCCGTGCTCTTCCGGTCGGTCCGCCGCGGGGCGTGGTGGTCATCGGAGCTCCCGGCCGGTCAGCTCCAGGAAGACGTCCTCCAGCGTGCGGCGCTCGATGCTGAGGTCGGCGGCCGTGACGCCCTCCGCGGCGCACCAGGTGGTCACGGTGGCCAGCAGCTCCGGACCGACCTGCCCCTCGACGATGTAGTGCCCCGAGGGGGACTCCTTGGCCGTGCTGCCGGAGGGCAGGGCGGCCAGCAGCTCGTCCAGTGACAGGCCCGGCCGGGCGCGGAAGCGCAGCTGCCGCTCGGCGCCGGTGAGGGCGCTCGGGGTGCCCTCGGCGACCACCCCGCCGTGGTCGATGATCACGACGTGGTCGGAGAGCCTCTCGGCCTCGTCCATGTGGTGGGTGGTGAGCACCACCGACACGCCCGCGGTCCGCAGGTCGGCGACGAGGTCCCAGCAGGCGTGCCGGGCCTGCGGGTCCAGGCCCGCGGTCGGCTCGTCGAGGAAGACCAGCTCCGGGCGGCCGATGACGGCCGCGGCCAGCGACACGCGCTGCTGCTGCCCGCCCGACAGCCTGCGGTACGGCGTGCGGGCGTGCTCGGTCATCCCGAGCCGCTCCAGCAGCGCCGCCGGATCCAGGGGGCGGGCGTGGAAGCGCGACATCAGGCGCAGCCACTCCCCGCAGCGCGCCGCCGGGGGGACGCCCCCGGCCTGGAGCATCACCCCGACCCGGGCGCGCAGCTCCGGCCGCGTGGGCGGAAGGCCCAGCACCCGGACGGTGCCGCCGTCGGGCCGCCGGAACCCCTCGCAGATCTCGATGGTCGAGGTCTTGCCCGCTCCGTTGGGGCCGAGGATGGCGGTGACCGCGCCGCGGCCCGCGGTGAGCGTGAGGCCGTCGATCGCGGTGGTACGGCCGTATCTCTTGACCAGATCGATGATCTCGACGGCTGGGGACTCCATGACCACGAGTTTAGGGACTGCGCCGGATGCTCCCGCTGCCGGACCTGCGGTTGTTCCCGTCGTGGCGGCGAGCCGTCCCGGCGTCCGGTAAAGGCTTCGGGCGGATCCCGCCAAGGCGGCCGATCGGCCGCCGGGTCCGCCGCGGGCCGCGTGCCACTCTGTGCCTGTCCCGAATCACGACATGAGGAGGTTCGGCGTGTCCGAGCGGAGTGGCTGCAAATCAGGTGTCCCGTGCTGGGTGGAGCTGTCGAGCGCCGACGTCACCCTGTCGGTCCGGTTCTACCGCGAGGTCTTCGGCTGGGAGGCGGTGTTCGACCCGCGTCCGGAGTCCGGCGGGTACGGCCGGTTCACACTCGGCGGCAGGGCCGTGGCCGGGGTCGGCCCCGGTTCGGGCGACGGCGTCCCCTCTGTCTGGAACACCTACGTGGCCACCGACGACGCGGGCGTCACGGCGCTGAAGGTCCGCGCGGCCGGGGGAGGGGTCGTCTGCGAGCCGGCGGAGGTCTTCGACGAGGGCGTCGCCGCGGCCTTCCAGGACCCGTGGGGCGCCGTCTTCGCCGCCTGGCAGCCGGGCCTGCACCGGGGAGCGGAGGTGACCGGCGAGCCGGGCGCGTTCGCCTGGAGCGAGCTGGTCACCGCCGACCCCCGCGGTTGCGACCCCTTCTACGCGTCCGTCTTCGGCTGGAGCCGCGGCGACGGCGGGACCGGCGGCGCGGACGGGACCGACGCGATCGGCGGGCCGGACGGCGACCGCGTCGAGTGGCGGGTGGACGGCCGTCCCGTCGCCGGGGCCTCGGCGGCCTGGGGGCCGCTCCCGCCCGGCGCGCCGCCGTACTGGCTGGCCTGCTTCGCCGTCGAGGACGTCGGCGAGGCCGTGGCGAGGATCGTCCACCTGGGCGGCTCCCTGGAGATGCCGCCCGCGACGACGCCGGCGGGCAGGGCGGCGGTCGTCGCCGACCCGCAGGCGGCCCTGTTCGCCGTGGTCGGCCCGCGGGAGGCGACCGGCTGAGCCCGATACTTTTTCCATCACATTTCCGAAATTTGGGAATTCGGATGACCTGATTGCGGTTCGAAACCCCTGGCCCTCAGGGGCCCATCGTGGCCCGTGAGGGAAAAGGGGTTGGAGAATGACCGCGGCAGCCGCCGAGTCGGAGAAGGCGCCCGTCGAGACCGCGCGGGCGCCCGCCGCGCCCGAGGGGGCGCCGGCCGGGCCCGGGGAGGCGCCCGCCACGCGGCGCCGGGGGCTGCTGCTGCTCATCCTGGGCGCGCTGTCCGCGATCGGCCCGCTGTCGATCGACATGTACCTGCCGGCGCTGCCGTCCATCGCCGCCGAGATGAACGCCGGCCAGTCCCAGGTGCAGCTCAGTCTGACCGCCTGCCTGATCGGGGTCTCGGTGGGGCAGGTCCTCGCCGGCCCGATCAGCGACGTGCGGGGGCGGCGGGCGCCGCTGCTGATCGGGATCGCCGCCTACGCCGTCGCCTCCCTGCTGTGCGCGTTCTCGCCCGGCGTCTACGGCCTGATCGGGTTCCGGCTGCTGCAGGGCGTGGCGGGCGGCGCCGCGCTGGTGATCGTGCGGGCCGTCGTCCGCGACCTGTACCACGGCGCGGCCATCGCCCGCATCTTCGCCACCCTCATGCTGGTCAGCGGCCTCGCGCCGATCCTCGCCCCCATCGCGGGCGCCCAGCTGCTCGAACACACCTCCTGGCGGGGCGTGTTCGTCTCGCTCGCCGTCGCGGGGCTGCTCCTGCTGGCGGCGGCCCTGTTCGGGGTGCGCGAGACGCTGCCGCCCGACCGGCGCGAGGAGGGCGGGCTGCGGCACACCCTCGTCACCTTCTGGCACCTGCTGCGCGACCGGTCGTTCATGTCCAGCGCGCTGACCGCGGGCCTGGGCTTCGGCGCGATGTTCGCCTACATCTCCGCCTCGCCGTTCGTGATCCAGGAGGTCTACGGCGCCTCCCCGCAGACCTACTCGCTGCTGTTCGCGCTGAACGCCTGCGGGCTGACCATCACCGCGCAGCTCGGCGGGCGCCTGGCCGGGCGCAGGGTCGCCCCTGCCCGGCTGATCGTCATCGGCCTGGTCCTCTTCGCCGCGGGCGCCGCCGTGCTGCTGGTCACCGCCCTCGCCGGGCTGCCCCTGCCGGCGCTGGCCGCCGGTCTGCTCGTCATGATGTGCGGGGGCGGCCTGGTGATGCCCGGCGCCGGGGCGCTCGCCCTGGCCGGGCAGCCGCAGCAGGTCGCCGGGAGCGCCTCGGCGCTGACCGGCGTGCTGCAGTTCGCGCTCGGCGCGGTCGCCGCGCCGCTGACCGGGCTGGCCGGCGGGGGAGCGCTGCCGATGGCCGCCGTGCTCGCCGTCTTCGCGCTCGCCGCCCTCGCCGCCTTCACCGTGCTGCGCCGCGGCGCGACCGGCGCCATTTCCGAGGCTTCCGCTGATTAGGTAAGCCTTCCCTGCGTGATGAATCGCACCGGAAGGGCCGCACGCCGCGGTTTGTCAGGCGGGAAGGAATTACGCCACACTGATGTTGTGAAATACGTGACCGAGATGCAGGACGCCCGGGAGGCCGCCGCCGCGCGGCAGTCCGTCGTGTCCGCCGAGCGCAGCACGCGCGCGCGTGTCGCCCGGCTCATCCTGGAACACGGACCCATCACCGCCGCCGCCCTCGGCGAACGGCTCGGGCTCACCCCCGCCGCCGTCCGCCGCCACCTCGACACCCTGCTGGCCGAGGGCATGATCGAGCCCCGTACGGCCCGGCCCCGGGGTCAGCGCGGACGCGGGCGGCCGGCGAAGCTGTTCGCCATCACCGACGCGGGACGCAGCGCCTTCGAGCACGCCTACGACGGGCTCGCCGGCAACGCCCTGCGTTTCATCGCCGACCGCATGGGATCGGAGGCGGTGGCGGAGTTCGCCCGTTCGCAGGTGTCCGGCCTCGTCGGCCGCCTGCTGCCCAAGATGCGCGAGGTCCCCGCCGACCAGCGGGTGCGCGTCCTGGCCGAGGCCCTGTCGGACGACGGCTACGCCGCCTCCGCCAGCGGGGCCGGATCCGGGGGCGAGCAACTGTGCCAGCACCATTGCCCCGTGGCCCATGTGGCGGCGGAGTTCCCCCAGCTGTGCGAGGCCGAGACGGAGGCGTTCGCGCACATCCTCGGCACGCCGGTGCAGCGACTGGCGACCATCGCCCACGGCGACGGCATCTGCACCACGCACGTGAGCCCGCGCAGGACGCCCGGCCCGGACGCGCTCCGGCGGGCGGCCGGGTCCGAGCGGCCCGCACCCCGTCAAGAAACCACCGACGAAACGAGCAAGGAGACCGGAAGGTGACTGTCACCGACCGCCCGGAGCTGGAAGGCCTCGGGAATTACAAGTTCGGCTGGGCTGACCCGGACACCGCCGGAGCCGCCGCCCGCCGTGGCCTGTCCGAAGAGGTCGTCCGCAACATCTCCGCGCTCAAGAACGAGCCGGAGTGGATGCTGGACCTGCGTCTGAAGGGCCTGCGCCTGTTCGGCAAGAAGCCGCTGCCCACCTGGGGCTCCGACCTCACCGGCATCGACTTCGACAACATCAAGTACTTCGTGCGCTCCACCGAGAAGCAGGCCGCCTCCTGGGACGAGCTCCCCGAGGACATCAAGGCCACCTACGACAAGCTCGGCATCCCCGAGGCCGAGAAGCAGCGCCTCATCGCCGGCGTCGCCGCCCAGTACGAGTCCGAGGTCGTCTACCACAAGATCCGTGAGGACCTCGAGGAGAAGGGCGTCATCTTCGTCGACACCGACACGGGCCTGCGCGAGCACGAGGAGCTCTTCAAGGAGTACTTCGGCTCGGTCATCCCGGTGGGCGACAACAAGTTCGCCGCGCTCAACACCTCCGTGTGGTCGGGCGGCTCGTTCATCTACGTGCCGCCGAACGTCACGGTCGAGATCCCGCTGCAGGCCTACTTCCGGATCAACACCGAGAACATGGGCCAGTTCGAGCGGACCCTGATCATCGTGGACGAGAACTCCTACGTCCACTACGTCGAGGGCTGCACCGCGCCGATCTACTCCTCCGACTCGCTGCACAGCGCGGTCGTCGAGATCGTCGTGAAGAAGGGCGCCCGCTGCCGCTACACGACCATCCAGAACTGGTCGAACAACGTCTACAACCTGGTCACCAAGCGCGCCGTCGCCTACGAGGGCGCGACCATGGAGTGGATCGACGGCAACATCGGCTCCAAGGTCACCATGAAGTACCCGGCGGTGTACCTCATGGGCGAGCACGCCAAGGGCGAGACCCTCAGCGTCGCCTTCGCCGGTGAGGGCCAGCACCAGGACGCCGGCTCCAAGATGGTGCACCTGGCGCCCAACACCAGCTCCAGCGTCATCTCCAAGTCCGTCGCCCGCGGCGGCGGCCGCACCTCCTACCGCGGTCTGGTGCAGATCGAGGAGGGCGCGCACGGCAGCGCCAGCACGGTCAAGTGCGACGCCCTGCTGGTCGACCAGATCAGCCGGTCCGACACCTACCCGTACGTCGACGTGCGCGAGGACGACGTGTCCATGGGCCACGAGGCCACCGTCTCCAAGGTCTCCGAGGACCAGCTCTTCTACCTGATGAGCCGCGGCATGGGCGAGGACGAGGCGATGGCGATGATCGTGCGCGGCTTCGTCGAGCCGATCGCGCGTGAGCTGCCCATGGAGTACGCCCTGGAGCTGAACCGCCTGATCGAGCTGCAGATGGAAGGGGCCGTCGGCTGATGGGTCTCGAAACCAAGCCCCTGACGACCCTCCACGAGAGGTCCTCCTACGACGTCGAGGACTTCCCGGTCCCCACGGGCCGCGAGGAGGAGTGGCGCTTCACCCCGCTGTCGCGCCTGAAGGGCCTGCACACCGGCGCCGCCGCCTCCGGCGGGGGCGTCGTGGTCGCCGTGGAGGCGGCCCCCGAGGTCACCGTCGAGACCGTGGGCCGCGACGACCCGCGGCTCGGCCGGGCCTACGTCCCCGCCGACCGCGTCAGCGCCCAGGCCTACGGCGCCTTCGAGAAGGCGACCGTGATCACGGTCCCGCGCGAGGCCGTCGCCTCCGTCCCGACCGTGATCACCGTCACAGGGTCCGGCGACGGGACCGCCTACGGCCACACCCTCGTCAACGTGGAGCCGATGGCCGAGGCCGTCCTCGTCCTCGACCACCGGGGCAGCGCGGTCTACGCCGACAACGTCGAGTTCGCCGTCGGCGAGGGGGCCACCCTCAAGGTCGTCAGCCTGCAGGACTGGGCCGACGACGCGGTGCACGTCTCCCACCACCACGCCCGGCTCGGCAAGGACGCCACGTTCAGGAGCTTCGTGGTCACCCTCGGCGGCGACCTCGTACGGCTGTCGCCCTCGGTCGCCTACACCGGCCCCGGCGGCGACGCCGACCTGACCGGCCTGTACTTCGTGGACGCCGGCCAGCACCTGGAGCACCGTCTGCTCGTCGACCACTCCCAGCCCAACTGCCGCAGCAACGTCGTCTACAAGGGCGCGCTGCAGGGCGACGGCGCCCACGCCGTGTGGATCGGCGACGTCATCATCCGGGTCGAGGCCGAGGGCACCGACACCTACGAGCTCAACCGCAACCTGCTGCTCACCGACGGCGCCCGCGCCGACTCGGTGCCCAACCTGGAGATCCTCACCGGCGAGGTCGCCGGGGCGGGCCACGCCAGCGCCTCGGGCCGGCTCGACGACGAGCACATCTTCTACCTCCAGGCCCGCGGCATCCCCTTCGAGGAGGCGCGCCGCCTGGTCATCCGCGGCTTCTTCGCCCAGCTCCTGGAGAAGATCGAGCTGGACGAGCTCCGCGAGCGCGTTTTCGCCAAGGTTGAGGCGGAGCTGGAGAAGTGACGTTCGAAAAGGTCTGCAAGCTCGGCGACATCCCCGACGGCGGAGTGATCGCCGTCGAGGTGGAGGACACCCCGGTCGCCCTCGTGCGCAAGGGGCAGGAGGTCTTCGCGCTGCACGACGTGTGCTCCCACGCCGAGGTCGCCCTCAGCGAGGGCGACGTCTACGACGAGACGCTGGAGTGCTGGCTGCACGGCTCGTGCTTCGACCTGCGCACCGGCAAGCCCACCGGGCCGCCCGCCACCAGGCCCGTCCCTGTCTACCAAGTGAAGATCGACGGCGACGACGTCCTCGTCTCGCTCTCGAAGGAGTCATAAAGTGTCTGATTCGACCCGGGTCCCCGCGGGCTCCACGCTCGAGATCCGCGACCTGAAGGTCTCCGTCGCGGACAAGGAGATCCTGCGCGGCGTCAACCTGACCGTGCGAGCCGGCGAGACCCACGCCATCATGGGCCCCAACGGTTCCGGCAAGTCCACGCTCGCCTACGCGATCGCCGGCCACCCGAAGTACACCATCACCGGCGGCCAGGTCCTGCTCGACGGCGCCGACCTGCTGGAGATGTCGGTCGACGAGCGCGCCCGCGCCGGCCTGTTCCTCGCCATGCAGTACCCGGTCGAGGTCCCCGGCGTCAGCGTCTCCAACTTCCTGCGCTCGGCGGTCACCGCCGCCCGCGGCGAGGCCCCGAAGCTCCGCCAGTTCTCCAAGGACCTCAAGGCCGGCATGGACGCCCTGTCGATCGACTCGGCCTTCGCCCAGCGCAACGTGAACGAGGGCTTCTCCGGCGGTGAGAAGAAGCGCCACGAGATCCTCCAGCTGGAGCTGCTCAAGCCGAAGATCGCCGTCCTCGACGAGACCGACTCCGGCCTCGACGTCGACGCCCTGCGCGTGGTCTCCGAGGGCATCAACCGCTTCCGCGCCGGCGGCGACACCGGCGTGCTGCTCATCACCCACTACACCCGCATCCTGCGCTACGTGAAGCCGGACTTCGTCCACGTCTTCGCGGGCGGCCGGATCGTGGAGCAGGGCGGCCCCGAGCTCGCCGAGAAGCTGGAGGCCGAGGGCTACGAGGCGTACACGAAGGCAACGGCCTGATGACGACCGGCTTTGACGCGGAGAGGATCAGGAAGGACTTCCCGGTCCTCTCCCGTGAGCTGCCCGGCGGCCGGCCGCTGGTCTACCTCGACTCGGCCAACTCCGCGCAGAAGCCGACCCGGGTCGTCGAGGCCATGCGCGAGCACATGGCCATGCACTACAGCAATGTCGGCCGGGCCATGCACGCGCTGGGCGCGGAGTCCACCGAGGCGTACGAGGCCGCCCGCGACAAGATCGCCGCGTTCGTCGGCGCGCCGAGCCGCGAGGAGATCGTCTTCACCAAGAACGCCTCCGAGGCGCTCAACCTGGTGGCCTACTCCTTCGGCAACCGCACCAACGACGACCCCCGGTTCCGGATGGGCCCCGGCGACGAGATCGTCATCTCCGAGATGGAGCACCACTCCAACATCGTGCCGTGGCAGATGCTCGCCCAGCGCACCGGCGCCACGCTGCGCTGGTTCGGGGTCACCGACGAGGGCCGCCTGGACCTCGGGAACCTGGAGGAGCTGGTCAACGAGCGGACGAAGATCGTCTCGATCGTGCACCAGTCGAACGTCCTCGGCACCGTCAACCCCGTCGAGCGGGTCCTCGCCCGGGTCCGCCAGGTCGGCGCGCTGATGATGCTGGACGCCTCGCAGTCGGTCCCCCACCAGGCGGTGGACGTCGCCGCGCTCGGCGTCGACTTCCTGGCCTTCACCGGGCACAAGGTCGTCGGCCCCTCCGGCGTCGGCGTGCTGTGGGGCCGGGGCGAGCTGCTGGACGCCATGCCCCCGTTCCTCGGCGGCGGCGAGATGATCGAGGCGGTCTGGATGGACCGCTCGACCTACGCGCCCGCGCCGCACAAGTTCGAGGCCGGCACCCCGCCGATCGTCGAGGCCGTCGGCCTCGGCGCCGCCGTGGACTACCTGTCGGAGATCGGCCTGGACGCGGTGGCCCGGCACGAGCGGGAGCTCACCGCCTACGCGCTGGAGGCGCTGGCGGACGTCCCGGGGCTGAAGGTGGTCGGGCCGCGTGACCTCGACATGCGCGGCGGCACGGTGTCCTTCACCCTGGAGGGGATTCACCCGCACGATGTCGGGCAGATCCTCGATGACGACTTCGGTGTGGCCGTGCGGGTCGGACACCACTGCGCCCGCCCGCTGCACCTGAGGTTCGGGATTCCCGCCACCACGCGGGCCTCCTTCTACCTCTACACCGTCCCGGCCGAGATCGACGCCCTGGTCCGCGGCCTCCACCACGTGCGGAAGGTGTTCGCCTAGCAATGCCGGAGCAGTTGAGATGATCGCCGAGTCGATGTACCAGGAGCTGATCCTGGAGCACTACAAGCACCCCCAGGGCCGGGGGCTGCGCGATCCGTACGACGCCGAGGTCCACCACGTGAACCCGACGTGCGGCGACGAGATCACCATGCGGGTGAAGCTCGGCGACGGCGGCAAGGTCGAGGACGTCTCCTACGACGGCCAGGGCTGCTCCATCAGCCAGGCCGCCGCCTCGGTGCTGTACGAGCTGACCGAGGGCTCCACCGTGGACGAGACGCTCGCCGTGGTGGAGGAGTTCACCCGGCTCATGCAGAGCAGGGGACAGATCGAGGGCGACGAGGAGGTGCTGGGCGACGCCGTGGCGTTCGCCGGCGTCTCCAAGTACCCCGCCCGGGTGAAGTGCGCCCTGCTGGCCTGGATGGCCTACAAGGACGCGGTCATGAGGAGTTCCAAGTGAGCAAGCCTGTGGAGACGCCCACCTCGGCGTCGTACGACGGGGAGACCACCCTTGACGAGGTCATGGAGGCCCTCAAGGACGTCGTCGACCCCGAGCTCGGCATCAACGTCGTCGACCTCGGCCTGGTCTACGGGGTCAACCTCGACCCCGCCGAGACCGGCGCCGCGCCGATCGCCACCATCGACATGACGCTGACCAGCGCGGCCTGCCCGCTGACCGACGTCATCGAGGACCAGGCCCACTCGGCCCTGGACGGCATGGTCTCGGACGTGAAGATCAACTGGGTCTGGCTCCCGCCGTGGGGCCCCGACAAGATCACCGACGAGGGGCGCGAGCAGCTGCGCATGCTCGGCTTCAACGTCTGACCCTCCCGCCGGCCGCGGCCCGCACCCACCGGGTGCCGGGTCGCGGCCGGATCGTGTGAATCGTGTGAGAGGATGCCCCGTGCCGGGAATGAACATCCGGCACGGGGCGTTGGCTCCATAGTCGGGTAGGCGCCCGCCTTTTTCGTGCGAGGCGCCCCCGTCATCGACCTGGCACTGCGACGGCCAGGTACGCCAGTCCGTGGTTCGACTGCGCGCGGGTGTCCGAGACCCGCCCCCGCGGTGCGCCTCGACTCGCACCGCATCACCGCCCCCCCACGTGGGCGTAGTTCGACCGCGGCCTTCCGAGGGCCGCGTGTTCCAGGCTCGTCCTTTCGCAGAAGTGACGTGCCGCGTCCTTCTATCGAAAGGCACGACTCTTCGTGACCATGCTCGACGCCGCCATGCCCGAGATCACCGAGACCCAGGGCGAGCCCGGCGCCCCCGCCGGCCCGTCCGAGTTCACCCTGCTGGGGCTGCCCCGGCCGCTGGTCTCCGGCCTGGCCCGACGGGGCATCGAGGCGCCCTTCCCCATCCAGCGCGCCACCATCCCCGACATCCTCGCCGGCAGCGACGTCCTCGGCCGCGGCCAGACCGGCTCCGGCAAGACCCTCGCCTTCGGCCTGCCCACGATGGTCCGCGTCGCCGGTGTCAAGGCCCGCCCCGGCCGCCCCCTCGCCGTCATCCTGGTGCCGACCCGCGAGCTGGCCATGCAGGTGACCGACGCGCTGGAGCCGCTCGGCCGCGGCCTGTCGCTGCGGATGAAGACCGTCGTCGGCGGCATGTCCATGGGCCGCCAGATCGAGGCGCTGCGCCGCGGCGTCGAGATCGTCGTCGCCACCCCGGGCCGGCTCACCGACCTCGTCCAGCAGGGCGAGTGCGTCCTGGACGAGGTCCAGGTGACCGTCCTGGACGAGGCCGACCACATGTGCGACCTCGGCTTCTTCCCGGTCGTCAGCGCCCTGCTCGCGCAGACCCCCGCCGACTGCCAGCGCCTGCTGTTCTCCGCCACCCTCGACGGCGACGTGGACAAGCTCGTCCGCCGCTTCCTCACCGACCCGGTCACCCACTCCCTGGCCCCGGCCTCCTCGCCGGTGGACACCATGGAGCACCACCTCCTGGAGGTCCACCGCGACGACAAGTTCGCGGTGACCGCCGAGATCGCCAACCGCGAGGGCCGCACCATCGTGTTCGCGCGCACCCAGCACGGCGTCGACCGGCTGTGCAAGCAGCTCGCCCAGGTCGGCGTCCGGGCCGGCGGCCTGCACGGCGGCAAGCGCCAGAACCAGCGCACCCGCATCCTGGCAGAGTTCAAGGAAGGCGCGATCGACGTCCTGGTCTGCACCGACGTCGCCGCCCGCGGCATCCACGTCGACAACATCAGCCTCGTGCTGCACGTCGACCCGCCGCAGGACCACAAGAGCTACCTGCACCGCGGCGGCCGTACGGCCCGCGCGGGGGAGAAGGGCACCGTCATGACGCTGGTGCTCCCCAGCGAGCGCCGCTCCACCGACACGATGGCCCGCCGCGCGGGCATCAAGCCGTTCCGCCTGCGGGTCACCCCGGGCCACCCGCGTCTTTCGGAGATCGCCGGGGCGCGCACGCCCAGCGGCGAGCCGGTCCCGGTCTGGGAGCCCGCGGCCCCCGCGCCCAAGCAGCGCGAGCGCCGCGGCGGCGGCGGTGGCTTCGGCGGCGGCGGCCGCGGCCCGCGCCGGTTCCGTGAGCGGTCCGCCCACGGCGAGGACGGCCACCGCTCCCGCGAGCGCGGCGCCGGCGAGCCCCGCGGGAACGTCTCGGAGCTGCGCGGCCAGTACCGCGCCGAGCGCCGCCTCGACGGCCACCCCGACTCCAGGCCCGGCCGCCGCGGCGGCGAGCGCCAGGGCGGCGGTTACCGTTCCGGCCGCTCCGGTGGGGACCGGGAGCCGTTCCGCGGTGACCGGGAGCCGTTCCGCTCCGGGGGCCGCCCCGAGGGGCGCGGCAACCGCCACCACGGCCGCTGAGGGTCGCCGGCGCGCGTCCTGATCTGACCGGAGGGGCCGGTACGGCGATGCCGTACCGGCCCTTTCGCGTCCGCCCGGCCAGGGCGACCGGGCGCGGATCCGGGACGAAGCATCCCGGACCCGCCCGCCCGGCGCGGGCCGTCGTCCCCGCACCCGTCCCGAAGTGCGAACACCCGCCCCGCCGGTCCCGGGGTCCGGCTACCCTTGACGCGTACGTCCGACGACTTCGAGAAGAGACGATGAAGACCTTCGAAGAGCTGTACGCCGAGCTGTCCGACAAGGCGCGCACCCGGCCCGAGGGGTCGGGGACCGTGGCCGCGCTGGACGCCGGGGTCCATGCCATCGGCAAGAAGGTCGTCGAGGAGGCCGCCGAGAGCTGGATGGCCGCCGAGCACGAGTCGAACGAGCGGGCCGCGGAGGAGATCTCCCAGCTCCTCTACCACGTGCAGGTTCTCATGATCGCCAAAGGGATCGGGCTGGACGAGGTCTACAAGCATCTGTGAGCCGGCGCGCCCGGCTCCGGCTCCCGTGACACCTCTTCCACCCGTGTAAGGAACTTCCACGCCATGCTGCGTCTCGCCGTCCCCAACAAGGGGGCCCTCACCGAGGGCGCCCAGACCATGCTCAAGGAAGCCGGCTACCGCCCGCGCAGGGACAGCAAGGAACTGGTGGTCGTCGACCCCGACAACTCCTGCGAGCTGTTCTTCCTGCGCCCCAAGGACATCGCCGTCTACGTCGGCGAGGGCACGCTCGACGCCGGGATCACCGGCCGCGACATGCTCCGCGACTCCGGCGCGCAGGTCGAGGAGATCCTGCCGCTCGGCTTCGGCGGCTCCACCTTCCGCTTCGCCGCCGACCCGGGCCGCTTCTCCGGCGTCGCCGACCTCAAGGGCAGGCGCGTCGCCACCGCCTACGCCGGCCTGCTGGAGGCGTACCTCGCCGAACAGGGCGTGGACGCCCGGGTGATCAAGCTGGACGGCGCGGTCGAGACCGCCGTCCGGCTGGGCGTGGCCGACGCCGTGGCCGACGTCGTCGAGACCGGAACCACGCTGCGCAACATGGGCCTGCAGGTGTTCGGCGAGCCGATCGCCCGCTCCGAGGCGGTGCTGATCAGGCGGGTCGGCGCTCCCGAGACCCAGGGGCTGGAGCAACTCCTGCGCCGCCTGCGCGGCGTGCTGGTGGCCCGCGACTACGTGATGATGGACTACGACATCCGCGTCGAGCGGATCGAGGAGGCCATCGCCCTGACCCCCGGCATGGAGGGGCCCACGGTCTCCCCGCTGCACCGGGAGGGCTGGGTGGCGGTCCGCGCCATGGTGCCGCGCAAGGGGCACCAGCAGGTGATGGACCGGCTCTGGGAGATCGGCGCGAAGGCCATCCTGGTCACCGCCATCTTCGCCTGCCGCCTCTGAAACCCGCCCCGTCCGGCCGCGTGCCGTCCCCGGCCGGCCTCCCGCCGCCCGCCGTACGGCCCGCGGCGGGAGGCCGGCCGGCGGATCTGACAAATGTCACCGCCGATCACGGACGACGGGCACTGAGATCCGCGCCCGGACGTCCCTAGCGTTGCGCTCATGAACGCCATCGCCTTCGCCGACGTGAGCAGACGCTACGGCGACGTGCTCGCCGTGGACGGCCTGGACCTGACCGTCGAGGCCGGCCGGACCGTCGCCCTGCTCGGGCCCAACGGGGCCGGCAAGTCCACCTCGATCAACATGCTGCTCGGGCTGCTGCGCCCCACGCGGGGCCGCATCGAGGTCTTCGGGCACTCCCCGGACGAGGCCGTCGCCAGGGGAGAGGTCGGCGCCATGCTGCAGAGCGGCGAGCTCATCCCCGAGCTCACCGTCCGGGAGCTGGTCGCCTTCGTGCGGCGGCTCTACCCATCCCCGCTCGGCCTGGACGAGGTCCTGGAGATGGCCGACCTCACCGGCCTGGCCGGGCGCCGGGCCGCCAAGCTGTCCGGGGGACAGACCCAGCGGGTCAGATTCGCCCTGGCCATCGCCGGCGCGCCCAGGCTGCTGGTGCTGGACGAGCCCACCGCCGCCATGGACGTGGAGTCGCGGCTGCGGTTCTGGGAGGCCATGCGCTCCTACGCCGAGGGCGGCAGGACCGTCCTGTTCGCCACCCACTACCTCCAGGAGGCCGACGAGAACTCCGACCGGGTGATCGTGGTGGCCGGGGGCCGCGTCGTGGCCGACGGCACCGCCGCCGAGATCAAGGCCGGGGCGGGCGGGCACACCGTCCGCTTCACCCTCGGCGGCCAGGCGGCGGCCGGCCTGGAGGCGCTGCCCGGCGTCTCCGCCGTGGAGATCTCCGCCGGCACCGCCACGCTCCGCACCGCCGACCCGGACGCCACCGTCGCGGCCCTCTACCGGGGCACCACGCTGGAGGTCCGCGACCTGCGGATCGACGGCGCCGACCTCGAAGACGCCTTCCT
This sequence comes from Streptosporangium sandarakinum, assembly GCF_050942225.1. Taxonomy (NCBI): domain Bacteria; kingdom Bacillati; phylum Actinomycetota; class Actinomycetes; order Streptosporangiales; family Streptosporangiaceae; genus Streptosporangium; species Streptosporangium sandarakinum. The sequence goes on along the minus strand of NZ_CP192034.1, from coordinate 5,082,776 downwards.
CTCACTCGTCCAGGAGTCCCGATGACGGACTACATCAGGATCGAACTCCTGCGGATGCTGCGCAACAAGCGCTATGTCATCTTCGTCGTGGCCTTCCCGGTGGCCTTCTACCTCGTCTTCTCCGGCATCTACGGCGGTGAGGTCGCCGCCGGGGGGCTGAGCGGCAAGGCGTACTTCATGGTCTCGATGAGCGCCTACGGCGCGCTCGCCGCCTCACTGATGAGCACCGCCGTGCCGTGGGCGCAGGAGCGCGGGAGCGGCTGGCTGCGCCAGCTCCAGATCACCCCGCTGTCCGGCTGGAAGATCATCACGACCAAGCTGGTCGCCTCGATGCTGCTGGTGCTGCCGGCCATCCTGCTCGTCTGCGCCGCCGCCGTGCTGGTCCAGGGCGTGTCGCTGCCTCCGGGGCGGTGGCTCGGCCTGCTGGCGGCCATGTGGCTCGGCGTGGCGCCGTTCGCGGCGCTGGGCCTGACCATCGGCTCGCTGCTGCCCCCCGACACCGCGCAGCCCGTGTCGATGATCGGGATGTTCGGGCTGGCGCTCCTCGGCGGCCTGTGGATCCCGCTGGAGGTCATGCCCGAGGGCATGCGGAGCGTCGCCCGGGTGCTGCCGTCCGCCGACTACGCCGGCATGGGACGCGGCATCGTCGCCGGGGACGGCCTGCCGACGGGTGACGCCCTGGCCGTCGTCGTCTGGGCGGCCGTCCTGGGGGTGATCGCGGTCCTCGCCTACCGGCGGGCCACCGCGCGCGCCTGAGATCTCCCGATGGGAGGATTCCCGATGTGAACATCCCCCCTGCCCGGGTCCTCCGCGGGGTGGACCGCGACCGCCTCCTGCTGCTGGCCAGGCTCTCGATCGGCCTGACGTACCTGTGCTTCCCGATCCTGGAGATCACCACCGGAGAGGTGACCGGCGCGAGCGCCGCGTGGGGCGCGCTCGGGCTGGTCGCCTTCGTGGCCTGCTACGTCGCCGCCGTGCTGGCCGTGCGGGCCTTCGGCGATCCCGGCCGGGCGACCTACCGGCTGCTGGGCGCCGCCACGGTCCTGGCCGTCGTGCTGGCGGCGGCCTTCGGCGGCGGCTGGCTGGCCCTGCCGATCTTCATGGCCGTGGTGCACGGCGTCCTGCTGCCACCGCGCGCGTCGATGGCCGGGATCGCCGCGATGGGCGCCACCGTCCTGCTGATCGGCCTGCTCAGGGACCACGACCCCGGCATGACCCTCCTGCTGCTGCTGCAGGCCGTCACCCTCGGCGTGCTGTTCCGGGGCATGCGCTCCACCCGGCTGCTGGTGACCCAGCTGCGCCGGGCGCAGGAGGAGGTGGCCCGGCTGGCGGCGAGCGAGGAGCGGCTGCGCATCGCCCGCGACCTGCACGACCTGCTCGGTCACAGCCTGTCGCTCATCGTGCTGAAGAGCGAGCTGGCCGGGCGGCTGGCGGAGGAGGGCTCGGAGCGGGCGCTGCCGGAGATCCACGATGTCGAGGCGGTGGCCAGGAAGGCGCTGGTCGAGGTGCGCGAGGCCGTCGCCGGCTACCGCAGGCGCGGCCTGCCGGAGGAGCTGGACGGCGCCCGCGCGGCCCTGGAGGCCGCCGGGACGCACGTGACGGTCCGCCTGGCGGGCACGCCGCTGCCCGAGGCGCTGGACGGCCTGCTCGGCTGGGCGGTGCGGGAGGGCGTCACCAACGTCATACGGCACGCCCGGGCGAGCCGGTGCGAGATCGGTGTGATCTCCGGCGGCGACGTCACCGTGCTGGAGATCGCCGACGACGGGCGCGGGGCGGAGCCGTACGAGCCGGGCAGCGGGCTGCGCGGCCTGGCCGAGCGGGTGGAGGCGGCCGGCGGCGTGGTCAGCGCCGGGCCGCGGAAGGACGGGTTCGTCCTGCGGGTCACGGTCCCCGCGGCGGCGGGGGAGGCGCGGACGTGATCAGGGTGCTGCTGGCGGAGGACCAGGCGATGGTCCGGGGCGCACTGGTGTCCCTGCTCGGGCTGGAGCCCGACATCGAGGTCGTGGGGGAGGCCGCCTCCGGCCCGGAGGCGGTCGCCGTGGCGCGCGAGGTCCGCCCGGACGTCGCGCTGCTCGACATCGAGATGCCCGGCGGCGACGGCATCACGGCCGCGGCGATGATCCGCGAGGAGGTGCCGGACTGCAAGATCGTGATCCTGACGACCTTCGGCCGCCCCGGCTACCTGCGCCGGGCGATGGAGGCCGGGGCGGTGGCCTTCCTGGTCAAGGACCGCCCGGCGAGCGAGCTCGCCGCCGCCGTACGGCGGGTGCGACGCGGTGAGCGGGTCATCGACCCGGACCTGGCCGCGGCGGCGCTGAGCGCCGGGCCGAACCCGCTGTCGCCCCGCGAGTGCGACGTCCTGGCCGCCGCCGCGGACGGCTCCACCGTCGGCGACATCGCCGGGCGCCTGCACCTGTCGGAGGGCACGGTCCGCAACTACCTGTCCTCGGCCATCCACAAGACCCACGCCCGCAACCGCATCGAGGCGGTTCGGCGCGCCCGGTCGCAGGGCTGGCTCTGACTCCGTGACGGGCCGGCCCCGATCCCGGATCAGGACCCCCGCGCCGCCGCCCCCGGACGTCGAGCCTCAGGCCGACAGCAGCGCGGTCTCCTCCTCCTCGATCCGCCGGTTCCACTCCTTCTTGGTGGCCCGCCAGGACTCGTCGTCGCGGCCCGCGCGCCAGTAGCCGGAGATGGACAGCCGCGACAGCGGCAGGCCGCGCTCGGCCCGCAGGTGGCGGCGCAGGTCCCGGACGAACCCCGCCTCGCCGTGCACGAAGACGTGCGGCTCGCCCTCGGGGAAGTCCAGGGCCCGCACGGCGGCGACCAGCGCCTCGCCGACCGGCGCGTCACCGCGGTGCAGCCACACGATCTCCGCGTCCGCCGGGTGGTTCAGCGGCTGCTCCTCCTCCGGCCCGGCCACCTCCAGGAACACGTGGGCGCGGGCCGTGGCGGGCAGGCGCTCCAGCGCGGCGGCGATGGCCGGCAGGGCGCTCTCGTCGCCCGCCATCAGGTGCCAGCCGGCCTCGGGGTCGGGCGCGTAGGCCCCGCCGGGGCCGAGGAAGTGGATCTCGTCACCGGGCCGCACCCGGGCCGCCCAGGGGCCGGCCAGGCCGCTGTCGCCGTGGTGGACGAAGTCGAGCGTCAGCTCGCGCGCCACGGGGTCCCACGCCCGGACCGTGTAGGTCCGCGTGGTGGGCCACTGCTCGCGGGGCAGGTCGCGCTGGACGGCCGCCAGGTCGAACGGCTCGGGGTAGGCCACCCCGGCCGGGGGGAACAGCAGCTTCACGTAGTGGTCGGTGAACTCGCCCGCCTCGAACCCGGCCAGGCCGTCGCCGCCGAGCACCACCCGGATCATGTGCGGGGTGAGCCGCTCCACCCGCACCACCTCGCCGCGGGTCGCCCTGCGCACCGGTCTGCCCTCTGCCATGATCACTCCGGTATGAAAATTAGGTTCACCTAATTCGTATCATACGAGTATTTGTCGGACTTGATCCTCCAGGGGCATCCCGCGCCCCATGCCTCCGGGGTGTTTTCCGGTGCGGTCGTAGCCGTACGAAGTCTTGATTTCTGAATCTACAACGTAAAGGACCGGGCCTTTCGCGGATCCAGCCAGGGCGGCGAGGGTGGGTGACAGCGCGACGGGGGCCGGGACGGCGGGCGGGAGACGAGGCCGGGGCGGGGAGAGGGTCAGCGAGCGCCGGACGCGACGTGGCGGATGAGGTCCGAGACGCGGACGATCCCGATGCAGCGGCCCATCTCGTCGGTGACCACCAGGTCGTCGTAGACGCGCGCCGGGTCGTGCCCGGCGGTCCGCATGGCGGCGATGGCCGGGGTGGACCTGGGGACCACGCGAGCCGGGGCGGCCAGGCGCGCGGCGGGCCTGCGGGCGTGCAGCGCGTGCCCGAAGCGGCTGGCGATGGCCAGCAGGAAGCGTCCCCGGTCGAGGCTCGCCCGGGGACGCTGGTACTCGTCCACCAGTACCACGCTGGTGATCGACGGCTCCCCGCCGAACGCCGCCACCGCCTCCTCGGCGGTCGCCTCGCAGGGCAGCGTCACCGCCGGAAGCAGGAAGTCCTGGACACGAGGGCCGAGCGGGGCCGCCGCAGGCTCCCGCTCGACGACGGGCAGCGGCACGTGTACCCGACCGGACGGCCCGGGGACCAGAAGCGGCCCCTGCGCCAGCCGTACCCCCCAGGAGCGCACCGCGGCCAGCTGGGCCTCCCCGGCCACGGCAGGGGCGAGCATGTGGACGCCGAGCCCGCGCGCGAGGGCCGAGAGGGACTCCGCGAGCGCCGCGCGCCGCCGGTCCCGCGGCACCTCGGCCATCAGCGCGGGTGAGAGCGCCGCCAGGTACGGCGCGGCGTCGGCGAGCAGGTCCAGCGGGACGTGACCGGCGCCGAGGTCGCCGATCGCCGTCAGGTAGCCGACGGCGCGCAGCCCCGTCAGCCCGGTGAGAAGGGTCCGGCGCTCGATCCGGGCGAAGTCGCCCCGCACCAGCAGGATCACCTCCGGAGGGCGCCGCCCGCGGACGCGCAGGGCCTCGTGCAGCGGCGCCAGCGCGGCCGAGCCGCCGATCACCACCGCCGACGGCAGGGGCAGCAGCAGCGGCATGCGGGTCTCGGCCCCGGTGACGTGCGGGATCGCCTGCAGTACCGAGGAGAGGTTCTCGCCCCGGACCGCGGGCTGGAGGGCGATGACGCCCCCGGTGTCGAGGTCGACGACGGGGGCGGGGTTCGCGGCGGCGGGTCCGGGGGCCGGCGAGAAAGGGGACGTTCTACTCGGCACGTTCCGAGGATGAGGCCTCCGCGGTGTGCTCCTGAACCGGGTGCGGGGATGTTCACCGAGTTTTCTCCCGGGGTTGCGCCGACCGGCCGGACGACGTGGCGGAAACGTCACCGCGGCGGGCCGGACGCCGCCGGGGACGTGCCGGCCGGGTGCGCCCGCGGTGGAGACGTCACCCGCCCGGCCGGGTCCCGAGTGGAGACGGGGCCGGTATGGTCGGCTTCCATGACGTCACGACCGGCCGGAGGCGGGGCCCGCTGGGTGTCGGTGGGACCGGAGCGGCTCGGCCGCTGGATCGACGGCTTCGCGGCCCGGCACGGCCTCCTGGAGACGACGGCCGGCGACGAGGTCGTGCGGCTGGCGGCCGCGGACGGCGCGGTGGCCGAGTGTCACGTGCCGTTCCCGCCGCTGACGTCCTCCGGTGGCGGCCCGCTGGCGCGGCTGATCACCCACGCGCGCGCCGAGCGCCGGGTCGGCGTGCTGCTGGTACGGCTCGGCGGCCACGCGGCCGGGGTCTTCCAGGGGGAGACGCTCCTCGCGTCCAAGGTGGGCTCGCGGCTCGTGCACGGGCGCAGCGCGGCGGGCGGCTGGTCCCAGCAGCGGTTCGCCCGGCGCAGGGAAAAGCAGGTGAGCGAGGCCCACGCGGCGGCGGCCGAGGTCGCGCTGCGCGTCCTTTCGCCGCGTCTGGCCGAGCTGGAGGCGGTGGTCCTGGGCGGCGACCGGCGCGCGGTGGACGCGCTGCGGGCCGACCGCAGGCTGGAGGCGGTCTTCGCGCTGGAGGCCGGGCCCTTCCTGACGGTCCCCGACCCCCGGCTGGCCGTGCTGCGGACCGCCCCGGGCCTGTTCCGCGCGGTCCGGATCCGGCTGGTCGACCCGACCTGACCGGTCGTGCCCCGCCGCGCCCGTCCTGGGCGGCCGGTCGGCGCGACCTGGGAAGAGCCGTCGCACGCGCGCCGTACACTGATCGGTATGCGCACTTCCGATTGACGCCGCCCCACGAGGCGAGACGGCCGGGCCGGGAGCCTGAGGAGCACACGACGGCGGGTTCGGCGGTACTTCGGCAGTTCGGCAGTACGGCGAGCCGTTCCATCCCATTCTGGAGTGTTTTCTCAACATGATCGTGGCTTCTGACATCGAGCTGCGTGCCGGGGCCCGGCTGCTCATCGAGGGCGCGTCGTTCCGGGTCAACCCGGGCGACAAGATCGGGCTCGTCGGCCGCAACGGCGCGGGCAAGACCACCCTGACCAAGGTGCTGGCCGGAGAGGCGCTGCCCGCGGCGGGCACGGTGACCACCACCGGCGCGGTCGGCTACCTCCCGCAGGACCCCCGCACCGGCGACCTGGACGTGCTGGCCCGCGACCGCATCCTGTCGGCCCGCGGGCTGGACGAGGTGCTGCGCGAGCTGCGCGCCGCCGAGGCGGGCATGTCCTCGGCGGACGAGCGGACCCGCGACCGGGCGGTGCGGGCCTACGGGCGGCTGGAGGACCGGCTGCACGTCCTGGGGGGATACGCCGCCGAGTCGGAGGCGGCCTCGATCGCCTCCAGCCTCGGGCTGCCCGACCGGGTGCTCGGGCAACCGCTCTCCACCCTGTCGGGAGGCCAGCGCAGGCGGGTGGAGCTGGCGCGGATCCTGTTCAGCGGGGCGGAGACTCTCCTGCTTGACGAGCCGACAAACCACCTCGATGCCGACTCAATCGGGTGGCTTCGTGATTTTTTACGATCCCATCAGGGCGGCTTGATCATTATCAGCCACGACGTCGGGCTTCTTGAAGCGACGGTAAACCGGGTCCTGTACCTCGACGCCAACCGCGCGGTGGTCGACACCTACAACGTCGGCTGGAAGGCCTACCTGACCCAGCGGGAGACCGACGAGAAGCGCAGGAGGCGCGAGCGCGCCAACGCGGAGAAGCAGGCCGCGGCCCTGCTGTCGCAGGCCGACCGGATGCGCGCCAAGGCCACCAAGGCCAAGGCGGCCCAGGACATGCAGCGCCGCGCCGAGCGGCTGCTGTCGGGCCTGGAGGCCGAGCGGCAGGGCGACAAGGTCGCCCGGCTGCGCTTCCCGCAGCCCGCTCCGTGCGGGCGCACGCCGATCACCGCCGAGGACCTGTCGAAGTCCTACGGCTCGCTGGAGGTCTTCACCGGTGTCGACGCCGCGGTCGACCGGGGCAGCAGGGTCGTCATCCTCGGCCTGAACGGCGCCGGCAAGACCACCCTGCTGCGCATCCTGGGCGGCCTGGAGCAGCCCGACACCGGCGCCGTCAGGCCCGGCCACGGCCTCAAGCTGGGCTACTACGCCCAGGAACACGAGACCATCGACCCCGACCGGACCGTGCTGGAGAACATGCGCTCGGCCAGCGAGCTGGCCGACGTCGAGCTGCGCAAGGTCCTCGGATCGTTCCTGTTCACCGGGGACGACGTGGACAAACCGGCCGGGGTGCTGTCCGGTGGGGAGAAGACCCGGCTGGCCCTGGCCACCCTGGTGCTGTCCGCGGCCAACGTGCTGCTGCTCGACGAGCCCACCAACAACCTCGATCCCGCCAGCCGCGAGCAGGTCCTCACTGCACTAAAGTCCTATTCTGGGGCGATTGTTCTCGTCACGCACGATGAGGGCGCAGTAGAGGCACTACGACCCGATAGGGTGATCTTGCTACCTGACGGAGTCGAAGATGCTTGGAGTGATGAATTTTCCGATCTTGTGGCACTTGCCTGATCTTAATTTGAGCGGGTACGGATCTTTTCCCATGGAGTAGGTAGCCGATCGCGCTGAAATGACTGATCATGGCGTGAGTAACGCTGCGGAAGTCTGGCACTACAGGAGGTACTCGTGGCCGAGACTCTCAAGAAAGGCACCCGGGTCACCGGGGCCGACCGTGAAAAACTGGCCGCCGACCTGAAGAAGCGCTACAGCGCGGGTGAGAGCATCCGCGCCCTGGCTGCTTCGACCGGCCGGTCGTACGGCTTCATCCACCGCATCCTGAGCGAGTCCGGTGTGACTCTGCGAGGGCGCGGCGGCGCCACCCGGGGTAAGTCGAAGCGCTGACACCGCCTCGGAACGCGCGACCGCAGCCGCTCGTCCCCCACGCTGAGACGTCCCGCTCGGGCCTGTAGAACCTCGTTCTGGAGAGTCGATAGGCTCGGGCGAGACGGAAGACGGCAGCGGGGAGAGCGAGCCATGACGGAAGCGGTGTTCACGGGAAGCGCGGAAGGGGCCTCCCCGGAGGAGGCCGGTCTGCGCTACGAGGTGGACGGCGAGATCGCGACGATCACGCTGGACCGGCCGGACAAGCGGAACGCTCAGACGTTCGCGACCTGGTCGGCGCTGGCCCGGATCGGTGACAGCCTGCCGCAGCAGGTGAGGGTCGTCGTGGTCAGGGGTGAGGGGCCGTCCTTCTCGGCAGGGATCGACCTGCGGATGTTCACCCCGGAAGGGGTGCCGGGCCAGGGGTCGTTCGCGTCCTCCGCGACGCTCGGCGACTCGGCCTTCGAGCAGCGGATAGCCCAGGCGCAACGGGGGTTCCTGTGGCTGCGCCGCCCCGACATCGTCTCGATCGCGGCCGTCCAGGGGCACGCGATCGGCGCCGGCTTCCAGCTCGCCCTCGCCTGTGACCTGCGCGTCCTCGCCGACGACGCCAAGCTGTGCATGAAGGAGCCCGCCCTCGGGCTGGTGCCCGACCTGACCGGCACCAAGCCGCTGGTCGACATCGTCGGCCTGCCCAGGGCCCTGGAGATCTGCCTCACCGCCCGCATCGTGGGAGCCGAGGAGGCCGCCCGGCTGGGCCTGGCCGAGCTCGTGGTCGCTCCGGACGACCTGGCCGGCGCCGTACGCGACCTGGCCGCCGCGCTGCTGGCGGTGAACCGTGACGCCGCGACGGCGACAAAGCGCCTGCTCCAGGGCGCCGCGGGCCGCACGCTGGAGGAGCAGACCGCCGCCGAGCGGCACGAGCAGGTCGCCCGGGTCAAGGCGCTGTTCGCCGGAAGCTGACGGCGGAATGGAAAGATCCCGGCCGGTGCTCCTTCCGATGGAGGAGGCCACATGGCGATGATGGGCGGGGGTTTCGGCCCCCAGGCGATGCGCTCGCTGCGGCGCGACAGCTCGGTGACCAAGGAGCGTCTGGCGCCGGGCACGGTCAGGCGCATAGCGCGCTACGCGCGGCCGTTCGCCCGGCAGATAACGGCGTTCCTGGTACTGGTCGTGGCGGGCTCGGTCATCGTGATCGCCAACCCGCTGCTGATGAAGGCGATCATCGACGACGGCATCGCCCAGAAGCGGCCCGGCGTGGTGCTCGCCCTCTCCGGGGTCATCGCGGTCCTGGCGCTCGCCGACGCGGGGCTCACCCTCGTCCAGCGCTGGTTCTCCGCCCGGGTCGGCGAGGGCCTGATCTACAACCTGCGCACCGAGGTCTTCGACCACGTGCAGCGGATGCCGGTGGCGTTCTTCATGCGCACCCAGACCGGCGCCCTGGTCTCCCGGCTGAACACCGACGTGATCGGCGCCCAGCGGGCGCTGACCAGCACCCTGTCGTCGGTGGTGTCCAACGTGGTCATGCTCGTGCTGGTGCTCGGCGCGATGCTCGCGCTGTCGTGGCAGATCACCCTGGTCGCCCTGGTGCTGCTGCCGGTCTTCCTCTTCCCGGCCCGCTGGGTGGGCCGGAAGATGTCCGGCCTGACCCGCGAGCAGATGCAGCTCGACGCCGAGATGAGCTCCCTGATGACCGAGCGGTTCAACGTCGCCGGCGCCATGGTCGCCAAGCTGTACGGCCGCCCCGACGAGGAGGCCGCCGACTTCGGCAGCCGGGCCGGGCGGGTGCGCGACGTCGGCGTCACCGTCGCCATGTACGGCACGGTCTTCCGCGTCGCGCTCGGCCTGGTCGCGGCCCTGGCCACCGCGCTGGTCTACGGAGGGGGCGGCCTGCTGGCCATCGACGGCGCCTTCGAGCTCGGCACCCTGGTGGCGCTCGCCGCCCTGCTGATGCGCCTGTACGGCCCGCTGACGAGCCTGTCCAACGTGCACGTGGACGTGATGACCGCGCTGGTCAGCTTCGACCGGGTCTTCGAGGTGCTCGACCTGAAGCCCATGGTCGCCGAGCGGCCCGACGCCCGGTCCGTTCCGGACGGGCCCGCCGCGGTCGAGTTCGACGGCGTCCGGTTCACCTACCCCGCGGCCTCCGAGGTGTCGCTGGCCTCGCTGGAGTCGGTGGCCCGCCCCGACCCCGGGCCCGGCCACGAGGTGCTGCGGGACATCTCCTTCACCGCCCGGCCGGGCCAGATGATCGCGCTGGTCGGCCCCTCCGGCGCCGGCAAGACCACCATCACCAGCCTGGTCTCGCGGCTGTACGACGTGAACGAGGGGGCCGTGCGCATCAACGGCCTGGACGTGCGCGACGCCACCTTCGAGTCCCTGCGCGACACCGTGGGCGTGGTGATGCAGGACGCCCACCTCTTCCACGACACCATCGGGGCCAACCTCGCCTACGCCAGGCCCGGGGCCACCGAGGAGGAGATCTGGGAGGCCCTGCGCGCCGCGCAGATCGCCGATCTGGTCGAGGCGCTGCCCGAGGGCCTGGAGACCGTGGTGGGCGACCGGGGCTACCGCCTGTCCGGCGGCGAGAAGCAGCGCCTGGCCCTGGCCCGGCTGCTGCTCAAGGCGCCCCGGGTGGTCGTCCTCGACGAGGCCACCGCCCACCTCGACTCCGAGTCCGAGGCCGCGGTCCAGCGGGCCCTGAAGACCGCGCTGGACGGCCGGACCTCCCTGGTCATCGCGCACCGGCTGTCCACCGTCCGCGAGGCCGACCAGATCCTGGTGATCGCCGACGGCCGGGTGGTGGAGCGGGGCCGCCACGAGGAGCTGCTGGCCGGCGGCGCCGTCTACGCCGAGCTCTACCGCACCCAGTTCAGCGGCGAGTGACCTCTCCGCGCGGCCCGGATACGGCGGACCGCGCGACGGTCACCGACAGGACGCGGACCGGGTGCGGGATCACCGGTAGCCCAGGCGGGCGAGCTCGGTGCGGGCCACCTTCTCCACCAGGGCGGCGTCCTCGCCGTGCAGCCTGCTCCGCCAGACGCCGGTCTTCGGGGCGCGCCCGCCGTACAGGGCGACCTTGGACACCCGCGCCTGGAGGAAGGCCGACAGCTCCTCAGCGGCCCGGGCGGGGGAGGAGGCCAGCTCCTCGTAGCGCAGGGTCAGCAGTTGCCCGCGCGGCAGGTCGCGGTGGAGCGCGGCCGACAGCCGGACCGCGCTGCGCCAGCGCAACGCGCACTTGCCCGCCGTGGGCATCGCCTTCCAGCGGTCGCGGTGCTCGGCGGCGTTGACGCCGAGGAACGGGTTGGGGAACTCGGCCTCCTCGCTCAGCATGGCGGGCTTGAACCACGCCAGCGCCGCCGGGTCGGCCAGCATGTCGGCCACCACGTCCCTGCCGTCCCTGATCAGCTGGACGAACCGGGCGTCGGGGAACGCCTGTAGCAGCACCTGGGCGCTGTAGATCAGGTCGGGGCTGGCGTCGCCGAACCGCGCCACCGCGCCCGGCGCCGCGCACGGCCCGGCGCCGGTCACGCCACCCGCCTCCCGGCAGGCGGCCGGGCACTCACCGCAGGCGCCGGGGACGATCTGCCAGGACTCGGCCAGGGCGTCGCGCAGCACCCGGGTGGCTCCCATGCCCCGGCCCGCGATGGAGGGGCGCCGGGCGAAGGCGTACACCACGTGGGCGACCGGGGCGCGGCCGATCGTGACGTGGAAGCCGGGGGAGCGTTTCAGGGCGCGGGCCAGCAGGTCCGAGCCGGAGTGCGGGGCGGCGAGCACGAACACCGGCTGGCGGACCTTGATGCCGTTGACCACGAGGATGTGGGGCGGAGGTCGCATATGTGTGCCCAGTGTGGCACCGTTTCCAGCGTGAACGAACCGGCCCTGCCCACACCAGCATCTGCGGACGGCGCGGCCGTCCGGCCCGCCGTCGTCCCGCCCCGGCTGCGTCCCGGAGACACGGTCGCGGTGGTCTGCCCCTGCGGCCCGCCCGACCCGGCGCAGCTGCGGCGCGGCGCCGGCGTGCTGGAGGAGCTGGGGCTGAAGGTCGTCATGGGCGAGCACGCCCTCGACCGTGACCGCTACCTCGCCGGCTCCGACGCAGACCGGGCCGCCGACCTGCAGCGGGCCTGGTGCGACCCGGCGGTCGCCGCGGTGTTCTGCGGCCGGGGCGGCTACGGCGCCTCGCGGATCCTGCACCTGATCGACTGGGAGGCCATGCGGGCCGCGGGGCCCAAGACCCTCGTCGGCTCCAGCGACGTCACCGCGCTGCACCAGGCGTTCGCCGTCGAGCTCGGGCTGGCCTCCCTGTTCGGCCCGATGCCGGCCTGCGACGTGCTCAGCGGCCCCGCCGGCTCCGAGCCCCGCACCCTGGAGCACCTCGCCGCCGCGCTGTTCGGCGAACCCGGGCCGATCACCGGCGACCGGGTCGTCGTCCCGGGGCGGGCCGTCGCACCGGTGACGGGCGGTAACCTCAGTCTGCTGGCCGCCCTGTGTGGCACGCCGCATCGGATGCGGGCCCGGGGCCGGATCGTCCTGCTGGAGGACATCGCCGAGGAGCCCTACCGCATCGACCGGATGCTCACCCAGCTCCTGCGTTCGGGCTCGCTGGACGGTGCGGCCGGGTTCGCCCTGGGTTCCTGGGTGGGCTGCGGCGACCCCTACCCGACGCTCGTCGAGCGGCTCGCGCCGCTCGGGGTGCCGGTGATCGCCGGGCTTCCGGTGGGCCACGGGACACCACAGTTCAGTGTGCAGTTGGGGGCACTTGGTGCTATTGATGCAGAATCGTGCTCTCTGACGGGCTCACTCACCGATCCCGGGAAGGCACCCTGGGTGCGGACCTAGCGAACGGGAGAGGGGAAAAGTGCGTGAGGCTGTTCCGGCGGCACCGTGATCGACGGGCCGTGACCTCGGTGAACCCGGCGGCTCAGGCCGCTCCGGCCCGCCCGGTCGAGGAGGTCGACCTCGACTCCCTGCTCGCCCTCGTCGCCGACACCCTCGGCTACGACTGTTCCTTCGAGCCCGGCGGCGCCACGCTGACCCTGTCCGGCCCCCGCACGATCGAGGTCCGGCTGACGGGCCTGCGCGCCGAGGCGCGCCGCCGGTCGCGGGAGGACTGGCCGGTGCTGGTCTCCGGGCACCTCTCCCACGCGCTGGCCACGGCGGACGAGCCGTTCGACGCCTGCGACCTGGCCCAGGCCGGCCCGCTGCTGGGCACCCGCGTCCGCTTCGACGACGGCCTGGACGACGGCCTCGTGGTCGGCCGGCACCTGGCCGCGGACCTGGTGGAGGTGCTGACCGTCGGGCACGGCGCGGCCGAGCGGCCGGTCCGCCCGGAGGAGGCCGGCTGCTGGCCGGTCACCGCCGCCCAGGCCCTGGAGCTGGCCGCGGGCAACGCCGGCGGCGGGCGATCCTCGGTCACCGAGGCCGACCTCGGCGGCGTCACGGTCCTGAGCCTGGACGGCGCGGGCGCCGCCGCCTGCCTGCGCCGCCTGGACGAGCACCTGCCCCTCCCGGCCGACGGCGCGCTGGTCGCGCTGACCGGTCCGGCCACCGTGGTCGTCCACCCGGTCGAGGGCATCGGCGTGGTCCGCGCGATCGAGCGGCTGAGGCTGTTCGCCCAGCGGGAGTTCGAGCGGCGCGACGACGCCCTCAGCCCGCACGTCTACTGGTGGCACGACGGCGGGCTCGCCCTGGTACGGGCCGACCTGATCGCCCAGGACGGGCAGGTCCGCCTGGTGGTGGCCCCGCCGCCGGAGTTCGCCCGCGTCATCGCCGCCCTGGCCGTCCGGCCCGACGCCGAGACCCCCGAGCGCTGACCCGGGGCGGTACGGCGGGCCCGCCGTACCGCGCGTCCCGCGCCCGACGGGAAGGCTCCGCGCCGGGCGGGAAGGCTCCGCGCCGGGCGGGAAGGCTCCGCGCCGGGCGGGAAGGCTCCGCGCCGGGCGCCTCACCGCGTCCCGCGCGCAGGCGGCGGGAGGAGGCGGGCCGTACCGGTCAGTCGTCCCCGGCGAGCGCGCGGGCGGCGTGGATCAGCGGCACGTGGCTGAACGCCTGCGGGAAGTTCCCCACCAGGCGGCCGTGGCGGGGATCGTACTCCTCGGCGAGCAGGCCCACGTCGTTGCGCAGCGACAGCAGGCGCTCGAACAGCTCCACGGCCTCCTCCCTGCGGCCGATCATCGCCAACGCCTCGGCCAGCCAGAAGCTGCACGCCAGGAACGCGCCCTCGCCGCCGGGCAGGCCGTCGAGGTTGCCGTCCTCCGACACCGGGTAGCGCCGCACGAAGCCGTCGGCCATCAGCTCCCGCTGGATCGCCTCCACCGTGCCGACCACCCGCGGGTCGTCCGGCGGCAGGAACCCGACCATCGGGATCATCAGCAGCGCGGCGTCCAGCTCCCGCGAGCCGTACGACTGGGTGAAGGTGTTGCGGGCCGTGTCGAACGCCTTGTCGCAGACCTCGGCGTGGATCTGCTCGCGCAGCGTCTGCCACCGCTCCACCGGCCCCGGCCGGCCGAAGTCCTCCACCTGCCTGATGGCCCGGTCGAGCGCGACCCAGCACATCACCTTGGAGTGGGTGAAGTGACGGCGCGGGCCGCGGACCTCCCACAACCCCTCGTCGGGCTCGTCCCAGTGGGCCTCCACGTAGTCCATCAGCTCCAGCTGGATGGTCCAGGCCCGGTCGTCGGGCTCCATGCCCGAGGCGCGCGACAGGTGCAGGGAGTTCATCACCTCCCCGTAGACGTCGAGCTGGAGCTGGGTGACCGCGCCGTTGCCGATCCGGACCGGGCGGGAGTCCTCGTAGCCCGGCAGCCAGTCGAGCTCCAGCTCGGTCAGTCGCCGCTCCCCGGAGACGCTGTACATGATCTGCAGGTCCTGGGCGCGGCCGGCGATGGCCCGCAGCAGCCAGGCGCGCCAGGAGCGGGCCTCGCCGAGGTAGCCGGCGCCGATGAGCGCGTCCAGCGTCATGGTGGCGTCACGCAGCCAGCAGAAGCGGTAGTCCCAGTTGCGGACCCCGCCGATGTCCTCGGGCAGCGAGGTGGTGGGGGCGGCGACGATGCCGCCGGTGGGCTCGTAGGTGAGCGCCTTGAGCGTGATCAGGGAGCGGACCACGGCCTCGCGCCAGGGACCCTGGTAGGTGCACTGCTCCACCCACTCCTCCCACAGCCCCACCGTCTCGGTGAGCTGCTCGAACGGGTCGATCTCCACGGGCCTGGGCTGGTGGGAGGGATGCCAGGTGAACACGAACGGCACCCGCTCGCCCGCCGAGACGGTGAACCTCGCCCGGTGGGCGTAGTCGCCGCCGTGCAGCGGTACGGGGGAGTGCAGCCAGATCGAGTCGGGGCCGCCGACGGCGTGCAGCAGCCCGTCGGTGCGGCGCACCCAGGGCACGATGCGGCCGTAGTCGAAGCGGACGCGGATCTCGGTGGACATCTCCACGGTCCCCGACACGCCCTCCACGATCCTGACCAGGTCGGGGTTGGCGTGCCGGGCGGGCATGAAGTCGATCACCCGGACCGTGCCGGTGGGGGTGTCCCACTCGCTCTCCAGGATCAGCGTCTCGCCCCGGTAGCGCCGCCGGGTGGCGGGCGGCCGCTCGTGACCGGAGGGGCCCACCCACCACTGCCCGTTGTACTTGTCGCCGAGCAGCGCCGCGAAGCACGCCGGGGAGTCGAAACGTGGCAGGCAGAGCCAGTCGATGGAGCCGTCCCGCCCGATCAGGGCGGCCGACTGCATGTCGCCGATGAGCGCGTAGTCCTCGATCCGCATGGCACCGACGCTACCCCGGCGGCGGCGGATCAGCCCTGCCCCGGCCGATGCTCCGGTCTCGGCCCGGTCCCGGCCCGGCGCCCGTCCAGGTCCCGGTCCGGCGCCTGCCCCGGTCCCGGTCACGGCCCGGCGACGCCTGGCGGCGCCTGGCCGCGCCCGGCCGTGCTCAGCCGCGCGGCCGCATGCGCGGCATGAAGAACTGGGTCAGGGGCCCGATGGCCAGGGCGAACACCACGGTGCCGACGCCCACGACGCCGCCGAGCAGCCAGCCCACGGCCAGCACCGTGATCTCGATGAGGGTACGGGCCGTACGGATGCTCAGGCCCAGCCGGTTCAGGCCGGTCATCAGCCCGTCTCGCGGGCCGGGGCCGAGCCCGGCCCCGATGTACAGGCCGGTCGCCGCGGCGGTGACCACGACCCCGGCCAGCAGGCAGGCCCAGCGCACGGCCAGCGGGCCGGGCTCCGGGACCAGCCACATGACCGCGTCGGCGAACACGCCGACGAGGATGACGTTGCTGATGGTGCCGATCCCGGGCCTCTGCCGCAGCGGGATCCACAGCAGCATGACCAGGGCGCCCACGATGATGATCCACATGCCGACCGAGAGGCCCAGGTGGACGGCCAGGCCCTGGTGGAAGACGTCCCAGGGGCTTCCGCCGAGGCGCGATTCGATCTGCAGGGCGATGCCGGTGCCGTACAGCGCGAGGCCCGCGTACAGGCGCAGGAGACGGTTCGGCAGGGAGCCCAGGGATGGAAGGGATGCTTCGCTCATAATGGCCTTGATTCTTCAAGGCCATTGATGCTTGGCAAAAGGGCCAATCATCGGAAAATGGCCTTATAGTGGCGTAGGTGAACCGGTATCTGAGCGGCCCGCAACTGGCTCGCCTGGTGGCGATCGACCCCGGCGCCCGGCCGTACTACCGGGTGCTGGCCGAGACGGTGCGGTCGCTGATCCTCGACGGCCGGCTGCCCGTGCGGGTCCGCCTCCCCGCCGAGCGCCACCTCGCCCAGGAGCTGGGCGTCAGCCGCACCACCGTGACCGCGGCCTACGACCGCCTGCGCGAGCAGGGCTACCTGGAGAGCAGGCAGGGCGCGGGAAGCTGGACGGCGCTGCCGCGGCCCTCCGAGATGGGCGCCGACAACCCCTGGATCGCCTCCGGGGACGACGGCCTGCTGCCGCTGCACGCCGCCGCGCCGCCGGCCACCCCGCTGCTGCCCGAGGCCGTCGCGGCGGCCACCGAGCGCTACCTGTGCCGCACGCTCGGCACGGGCTACGAGCCCCCCGGGATCACCCCGCTGCGCGAGGCGATCGCGGCCCGCTACACCCACCGGGGCCTGGCCACCCGCCCCGAGCAGATCCTCGTCACCACCGGCGCCCAGCAGGCGATCCACCTGGTGATGACGATGCTGCTGACGCCGGGCGACCCGGTGCTGCTGGAGTCGCCGACCTACCCGCACGCGATCGACGCCGCCAGGACGCGCGGCGCGCGGATCGTCCCGGTCGGCGTCCCCGACGGCGGCTGGCACCTCGACCTGCTCACCTCCGCGCTGCGCCAGTCGGCGGCCCGCCTGGCCTACGTGATCCCCGACTTCCAGAACCCGACCGGCCACCTGATGGACGACGCCGTCCGGGCCGGCCTGGTCGGCGAGGCCAGGCGGCACGGCACCACCCTCATCGTGGACGAGACCTGGAGCGAGCTGGCCCTCGACGAGGTGCCCCGCACCGCTCCGCTGGGCGCCTTCGACACCGACGGGCGGGTGATCAGCGTCGGATCGGCGTCCAAGCTGTGGTGGGGCGGCCTGCGCATCGGGTGGGTCCGCGCGACCGCCGCCATGGTGCGCCGCCTGGCCGTGCTGCGCGCCGCCGTGGACATCGCCAGCCCGGCGTTCGAGCAGCTCGTGGTGACCGAGCTGTTCTCCCGGATCGAGGAGGCCAGGGCCGACCGCCGCCGGACCCTCGGCGCCTCCCGCGCGGCCCTGGTCGCCGCGCTGGCCGAGCACCTGCCCGACCTGACCTTCACCGTGCCCGCCGGCGGCGGCGCGCTGTGGGCGCGGCTGCCCGGCCCGTCGGCCGTCTCGCTCGCCGACGCGGCGGCCTGCCACGGCGTGCGGCTCGCCCCGGGCCCCTGGTTCGGGATGGACGGCGCGCTGGAGGGCCGACTGCGCCTGCCGTTCACCCAGCCGCCGCCGGTCATCGCCGAGGCGGTGGCGCGCATCGCCGAGGCCAGGGTCAGGGGCCCGTACGGCGCCCGCCCCGCCGAGCCGCTCACCCCGGTCCTCTGAGCCGCCCCGCCGCCGGGTGAGCGGGCCGTCGCCGGCTGTGCGGGCCGTCGCCGGCTGTGCGGTCCGGACGCCGTGCGGGCCGTCCGGACGCCGCGAGGGCGGGCCGGGGCCGCGGTCGAGGGGTCAGGGGCCCTGGTCGGAGGCCACGCCCCGGGCCAGCGGCGCGCGCAGCCGCAGCCGCATGGCGGCGATGCGCAGCCCGAAGGCCAGCACCGCCGAGGCCAGCGTGGCCGGCCAGCCGTGCAGGTCGAGGGTGTAGAGCGCGGCCATGACCGCCGAGCCGAGCATGGCCGGCACCGCGTACAGCTGGCGGTCGTACAGCAGGAGGGGGATCTGCCCGGCCAGGACGTCGCGCAGGATGCCGCCGCCGACCGCGGTGGTGACGCCGAGCAGGGCGCCGTGCAGCGGGCTGAGGCCGTAGTTCATCGCCTTCTCGGTGCCGACCGCGCAGAACAGGCCCAGCCCCGCCGCGTCGAGCACGTCCACCGCGGGCATCACCCGCTCCACATGGGGATGCCAGAAGAACACGATCGCAGCGGCCACGGCCGGCACGACCACGTAGCCGGTGCTGGAGAAGGCCGCGGGCCGCACGTTGAGGATCAGGTCACGCAGGATCCCGCCGCCCAGCGCGGTCATCTCCGCCAGCACGGTCATGCCCACCACGTCCAGCCGGCGGCGGACACCGACCAGCGCCCCGGTGAGCGCGAAGACGAAGATTCCGATGAGATCGAGGGCGTGGCTCACCGTCTAATCATCCCATGACCGGATATATGTGATCGCCGTTTCAGGCAGGAGGCGACCCGGCCGCCGCCTCCTCCTGGTGATGCTCCCGCATCAGCCGGTTGAGCCGGGGGACGAACGCGAACATCAGCGCGCCTGCGGCGAGCGCGATCAGCGCCAGCGTCAGGAAGTACATGGGCTCCGACACGTAGTCGCGCAGCCGCGCGGTCTGCCCGCCCACCGCGTCGCCCACCGCGATGGCGATGAACCACACCCCCAGCATCTGGCCCTTGAACGCCGCGGGGGCGAGCCTGGTGGTGATCGACAGCCCGACCGGGCTCAGCGCCAGCTCGCCGAAGACCTGCACGAGGTAGACCAGCACCAGCCACCACACCGAGATCCTGCCCTGCTCGGCCAGCTTGGCGGCCAGCGCCATGACCACGAAGCTCAGCCCGTTCATGAACAGGGCGAAGGCGAACTTGTGCGGGGCCGTCACCCGGTTGCCCAGCTTGACCCAGAGCGCCGCGAAGACGGGGACGAGGATCGCGATGAACAGCGGGTTGAACGCCTGGGTGGTCGCCGCGGTGATCCCGAAGCCGAACAGCGACAGGTCGGTGCGGTCCTGGGCGAAGAACAGCAGCACGGTCGGGGCGAGGTCGTAGAGCATCCAGAAGACCGCCGCGGCGGCGAACAGCCAGATGTAGGCCTTCATCCCCGAACGCTCGTCCTCGGTCAGGTTGTGGCTGCCGAGCAGGATGTAGGCGAAGTAGCCCACCGGCACGGCGACGATGAGCAGGGTCACCACCAGCGAGAACGCACCCAGGCTGAACGTTCCGGAGGCCGCCCAGAGCGCCAGCGCGCCGGCCACCGCGACGGCGGCGCCCGCGGCCGCGGTGGCGAAGCGCCGCCGCTCGCGCGGGGTCAGCCGGTGGCCGGGCGCGTCGCCCGCGCCCCGCAGGTGGCGGCGACCCGCCGCGTACTGCCACAGCCCCAGCGCCATGCCGACCGCCGCCGCGCTGAAGCCCAGGTGCCAGCGGTCGCCGGAGGCGAGCCAGCCCACGACGAGCGGCGCGGCGAAGGCGCCGATGTTGATGCCGAGGTAGAAGATCGAGAAGCCGGCGTCCCGGCGCGCGTCCTCGTCCTCCGGGTACAGCTTGCCGACCATCGCGGAGATGTTCGGCTTCAGCAGCCCCGTGCCGGTGATGATGAGCAGCAGGCCCAGGGCGACGAAGGCGCCTCCGTTCACCGGGATCGCCATGCTGATGTGGCCGCACATGATGATGAAGCCGCCCCACAGCACCGCCCGCCGGGCCCCCAGGATCCGGTCGGCGATCCAGCCCCCCGGCAGCGCCACGAGATAGATCAGCGCGCCGTAGACGCCGACGAGCGCCGTGGCGGTCTGCTGCGAGAGCCCCAGGCCCGACGCGGCGGGGGAGGCGGCCATGAAGGTGGCCAGGATGGCGCGCAGGCCGTACCAGCTGAAGCGTTCCCACATCTCGGTGCCGAACAGCGTGGCCAGGCCACGTGGATGTCCGAAGAAGGTCTTCTCCTCGGTGCGGGTCTCCGCGGACATGTGTGAGCCCCCCGGCCTCGTCGCGTGATGACACTCCACCCTACGTAGCGGAACGGGGTGTCCTGTCCCGGCCGTGAGCATCCCGTTCGGGGGTGTTCGTGCAGGTCATGGGCGTTTCCGACCCGGTGGGCGCATCGGCGGGCACCACCCGTCCCGGACCGGCCCGCTCCTCGACTTTGGGCCTTGTCCCAGGTCCGCGGCGTGTGGTGCGATGCATCCCAACCGGGCGGGCGAACACGTTGCGAACACGGTGCGGAGGCGTCATGGCGGGTGTCCTCGAAGAGCGCGCGGAGATCGAGCGGGAGATCGGCGGCCGTACGGTCTGCGACCTGCTGCGGGAGGCGGCCGAGCACCATCCCGGCGCCCCCGCCTACTCCGACCCCGACGGCGACGGCTGGGTCACCCTCACCTACGCCGACGCCCGCCGCCGCGTCCTGGAGATCGCCGCCGGCCTCGCCGCCCTGGGGCTGCGGCCCGGCGAGGCGGTCGCGTTGATGATGGTCAACCGCAGCGAGCACGTCCTGGCCGACCTGGGCACGGTGCACGCCGGGGGCGTCTCCTGCTCGGTCTACGCGACCTTCACCCCCGAGCAGGTGGCCTTCGTCGCGGGTGACATCGGCGCACGGATCGCGGTGCTGGGCGGGCCTGAGGAACTGGCCACGTGGGAGCCGGTGCTCGACCGCCTCCCCGCCCTGGAGAAGGTCATCGTGCTGGAGGGGGCCCCGGCCGGCGACCGGTTCCTCGCCTGGGACGACTTCCTGGCCCTGGGCCGCGAGCGGCTCGCCGCCGACCCCGCCGCCGTCGAGGCCCGCTGGCGGGCCGCCCGGCCCGGCGACGTCCTGACCGTGCTCTACACCTCCGGCACCACCGGAAACCCCAAGGGCGTGCCGCTGACCCACGCCAACGTGCTGTTCGAGGTGGTGGCCACCACCCGGATGGCCGACCTGCCGCAGCGCGGCACGCAGATCTCCTACCTCACCTACGCGCACATCGCCGAGCGGGTCCTCAGCCTCTACCTGCCGCTGCTGAAGATCTCCCACACCCACTTCTGCACCGACATGGCCCGCCTCGGCGCGGTCCTCGGCCAGGTGAGGCCGGTGCTGTTCTTCGGCGTGCCGCGCGTGTGGGAGAAGATGATGGCCCGCCTGCAGGCGCTGCTGGTCTCCCAGCCGGAGGAGCAGCAGCGGGCCGTGCGCGAGGCCATGGCCGCCGGGCTCGCCCACATGGAGGCCGGGCAGTACGGCGGCACGCCCTCGCCCGAGGTGCGGGCCGCCTACGAGCGCGCCGACGCCGGGTTGCTGTCGATGATCCGCTCCATGATCGGCCTCGGCGACGCCGCCTGGCTGGGCAGCGCCGCCGCGCCGATGCCGCTGGAGGTCCAGCGCTTCTTCGCCGGCCTCGGCCTGTGCGTGCTGGACGTGTACGGCATGACCGAGACGACGGGCGCCTTCACCGCCAACGCCCCGGACCGCTACAAACTCGGCACGGTCGGCCAGGCCGGGCCGGGCGTGGAGGTCCGCATCGCCGAGGACGGGGAGATCCTCACCCGCAGCCCCGCCAACACCCGCGGCTACCTGAACCGCCCCGAGGCGACCGCCGAGCTCATCGACGAGGACGGCTGGCTGCACACCGGCGACATCGGCACGATCGACGACGACGGTTTCATCCGCATCGTGGACCGCAAGAAGGAGCTCATCATCACCGCCGGCGGCGAGAACATCTCCCCGGCCAACATCGAGAACCACCTCAAGGAGCACCCGCTGATCGGCCAGGCCCTCGCCTACGGCGACGGCAGGCCGTACCCGGTGGCGATCCTCACCCTCGACGGCGAGGTCGCCGCCGGCTGGGCCCGCAGCCGCGGCATCCCCGCCACCGACCTCGCCGGCCTCGCCGGGCACCCCGAGGTCCTGGCGGAGGTCGGGGCCGCCGTCGCCGCCGCCAACGAGCGGCTGGCCCGCGTCCAGCAGGTCAAGCGCTGGCGGCTGCTGCCGGCCGAGTGGACCGCCGAGACCGAGGAGCTGACCCCCAGCCTCAAGCTCAAGCGCCGGGTCGTGCACGCCAAGTACGCCGGGATCATCGACGAGCTGTACCGCGACTGACGGGCGCGGCACCGCCGGGGCGCGGCGTCCCCCGGCGGGAACGGGCCGGGTCCCCACGGGAGGCCGGGGCCGGTGGCGGGGCGCGGCGCGGCCGGGAGCCGTCGTTTTGCCAACCGGGCGTGTGTCGCCTGCCCGGTCGTTACCGGGCGTTTCCTAACGTCCTGGCCATGGCTATGAGACTCCTTCTGCCGCTCCTGGCGTCGGGGGCCGCCCTGTCCGCCCAGGCGGGGCCCGCCACCGCCGCCGAGGAGCCGGTGATCCGTTCCGTGACCCTGCGCCCCGGCACCCCCGTGGTCGGCCCGGCCGGTTCCCTGCGCCTGGTGATCGACGTGGTCGCCCGCGGGGCCGCCGGGCCGGACGCGGTGGCCGTCCGGGTCGAGCCGGGCACCCCGCCCGCCGGCGGCACGGTGCTCCGGCCCGAGCCCCTGCCGCCCACCGTCCAGCAGTGGGGGACGCCGATCCCGGCCCACGCCGTCTTCTCGCGTCCCGCCGTTCCCCGGGCGCTCGCCGTACGGAGGACCGGCGGCGGGCGCCGGACCCAGGCCGCCCGTGTCGCGGCCGTGCCCGCCGCGCCTGCTGCGCCTGCTGCGCCCGGGGCGCTCACCGCCCTCGCGGTCCCCGGCGCGCCCGGGGCGCCCGCCGAGCCTGCGACGGAGAACGGCGGCGGGTGGGAGACGTGGCGGTTCCTGCCCGACAAGCAGCTCAACCGCTGGTACCCCGCCGGACCCTGGATGGTCATCGCGACCGTCAAGGGCGCCGGCGGCGCCTCGGCCACCGGTTACGCCCGGTTCGAGCTGAAACGCGCCACCCGGTTCAGCTCGATCGAGGCTGTCCGGGAGGGCCGAGAGGGCCGGGACGTGAAGGTCACGGGCGTGCTGAACCGGGTCGATCCGCAGGGCTACCTCGACTACGCCCCGTTCCCCGGCCAGCCCGTCGAGATCCTGCACCGGGAGGAGGGGCGGGAGAGCTGGACGACGGCGGCCTCGGCCACCACCGACCGGCAGGGACGCTTCACCCGCCGAATGCCGGGCGCGGCCCGCGGGGGAGGCGGCGACTGGCGGATCCGGTACGCCGGGACGTCCGGCCACGCCCCCCGGCTGAGCGTCATCCACCCGACCGGCGGCCGGTAGCGGCCGGGCCCCGGAACGGACACGGGCCCCGGCGCCCGCCGTGCTCCACGGCCCGCACAGGCGCCCTCCGGAAGCGGCCACGGACACGGCCGCCGACCGCACCGGGCGCGGCTCCGGCTCCGGCTCCGGCTCAGGCCAGGGCGTGCACGACCGCGCCGAACACGGCGGGCAGCCGCTGCGCCGCCGGGACCACCAGCCGGGGCACCGCCCGGTGCCTGCGGGCCGACACCAGCGCCCCGGTGAGCAGCCGGTGCCGCCGCGACAGCCGCAGCCAGGCGCCCTCGTAGGACTGCGGGGCGCCGGCCCGCAGGCAGCCCACCAGCACCCGCGCCGACGTCAGCGCCAGGGACACCCCTCGCCGGTCAGCGCGTCGACGTACCCGGCCGCGTCGCCGACCAGCAGCACCCGGCCGGCGACGCGGGCGCGGACCCGCTGGCGCAGCGGACCGGCCCCGCGCACCGGGGTCACGGCCCGGCCGCCCAGCCGCTCCAGCAGCGCGGGGAAGTCCGCCAGGTGCTCGGCGTAGCCGCGCCGCCGCGAGCTCAGCACGGCCACCCCGACCAGCTCGTCGCCCACCGGCGTCACGTACGCCTCGCCGTCCGCGGCCCAGTGGACCTCCACGAAGTCGCTCCAGGGGGCGACGCGGTAGTGCCGCCGCAGGCCGTACCGGCGCGGCCCCGGATCGGGCAGGCCGAGTTCCAGCATGGCCCGCACGGGGGAGTGCAGGCCGTCGGCGGCCACCAGCCAGCGGGCGCGCAGCCCGGCGGCCCGGACCCCCTCGCCGTCCTGCCGCACCTCCTCCACCCGGCCGGGGAGGACCTTCACCCCCAGTTCGGCGGCGCGCGCCGACAGCGCGGCGTGCAGCTCCGTGCGCCGCACCCCGAGCCCGGGCCCGTCGCGGAAGGCCGCCTGCGCCCGGTGCCGCCCGTCGAGATAGCTGATGCCGCGCAGCGCCCGGCCCGGCGGCCGCACGCCCAGCGCCCGCAGCGCGGCGACGCCGCTCGGCATCAGCCCCTCGCCGCACGCCTTGTCCACCGGCGCGAGGCGGGGCTCGACCACGACCGCCTCCATGCCCGCCAGCGTCGCGTGGATGGCGGTGGCCAGGCCCGCCGGCCCGCCGCCGGCGACCAGCACGTCGATCACGCCGGGGCCCGCCCGGGCACCGGCGGGGCCGCCACGGCCAGCGCGGCGTCCTCACACCGGATCCGCACCACCATCAGCGCGGCGTTGAGCACGGTGAAGACGGCCGCGGTGACCCAGGCGCCGTGCACCAGCGGCAGCGCCGCGCCCTCGGCGGCCACCGCCACATAGTTGGGGTGGCGCAGCCAGGACAGCCGGTACGGGCCCCGCTCCACCAGCGGCAGGCCCGGCACCACGATCACCTGGGTGTTCCAGCGCGGGCCCAGCGCCGCGATGCACCACCAGCGCAGCGCCTGGGCGGCGGCGACCACGGCCAGCATCGGCCAGCCCAGCGCCGGGACGAACGGGCGGCCGGCCGGCCCGGCCTCCAGCAGGCACCCGGCGAGCAACCCGGTGTGCAGGGCGACCATCCACGGGTAGTGGCCCCGGCCGTACACCACCCCGCCCCGGGCCAGGCTCCAGCGGGCGTTGCGGCGGGCGACCACCAGTTCGGCGAGCCGCTCGGCCCCGACGAGCAGCACGAGCAGCAGGTACCACGTCGAGAGATGCCAGGTCATCGGCCCCTACCAGCGCAACAGGACGAGTTCCGAGCAGAATCCGGGGCCCATCGCGATGAGCAGCCCCGGGGTGCCCGGCGGCGGCCGCAGGGCGATGGTGTCGCGCAGCACGTGCAGCACCGAGGAGGACGACAGGTTGCCCACCTCGGCCAGCGAACGCCAGGTGACGTCCAGCGCGCCGACGGGCAGGTCCAGCGACTCGGAGACGGCCTCCAGCACCTTCGGGCCCCCGGGATGGCACACCCACGCCGTCACGTCGGAGGCGGTGAGGCCGTGGTCGGACAGGAAGCCGTGCACGTCGTCGGCGAGGTAGGCGCGCACCACGTCGGGCACGCCCGGGTCGAGCAGCACCTTGAAGCCGCCGTCGCGGACGTCCCAGCCCATCACGTGCCCGGAGTCGGGGTACAGGTGGCTGCGGGTCGCCACCACCCGCGGACCCGCCCCGCCGTCCGCCGCGCGGCCGTTGAGGGGACCGCCGCCCACCGCCGCGGACGTCCCCGCACCGGCGCCCGCCGCGGGCGCCACCGCGCCGCTCCCGTCGTCCCGCTCGTCGCCGCAGGCCACCACCGCCGCCGCGCCGTCGCCGAACAGCGCGCCGGCGACCATGTTGGCCGGGGAGACGTCGTCGCGCTGCAGGGTCAGCGAGCACAACTCCACCGACAGCAGCACGGCCACGTGGTCGGGCCAGCCGCGCAGGTAGTCGTGCACCCGGGAGATCCCGGCGGCCCCCGCCACGCAGCCGAGCCCGAACACGGGCACCCGCTTGACGTCGGGGCGCAGCCCCAGGCGGCCGACCAGCCGGGCGTCCACCGAGGGGGCGGCGACGCCGGTCACCGAGGTGAACATGATCATGTCGACGTCGCGGGGTTCGAGGCCCGCCGCGTCCAGCGCCGCGCCGACCGCCTCGGCGCCCAGGTCCACGGCGGTCTCGACGAACACGTCGTTGGCCGCGCCGAACCCGTCGAGCTTGGCGTACCCGTCGAGAGGGAGGGCCAGGTGCCGCGAACGGACCCGGGCGCTCGCGTGCAGGCGGTCCAGCAGCCGCCTGCCGGTGCCTTCGAGCCCGCACATCCGCGCGACGGCGTCGGTGATCTCGGCCTGGGAGTAGCGGTTCGGTGGCAGCGCGCCGCGTACCGCGGCGATTCGCGTCATGTGGCAGGTACCCCCCGCACGGAGGAAAGCGGACACCGGTCTCCTTGCCCACCTACGACTGTGACATGCCTCACCCGTCCTAACGGTAGTGTGACGTCCCGCCCGCCCCAGGCGGCGACGCGCCGCCCCGGCCCGGCGGCCCGCACCGTCCGGGTGGCCGCGAGGTCCTCCCCTCTACGATCGGTCCGTGACGATGAGCGGGCGTTCGCGGGAGCATGGGCGCCCCGCCGGGCGGGAGGGCCGCCGGGGACCGGCGGGCGCGATCCGGGTGGCGTGGGCGCTGGCGCGGGCCTGCCATCCCGGGCCGACCGTGGCGGTCACCGCCATGGTGGCCGCCCTCGCCGTGGCGAGCGGCCGCGACGCCGCCGGGTGCGTCCTGGTGGCCGCCGCGGTGCTGTCCGGGCAGCTGTCGATCGGCTGGTGCAACGACGCGGTGGACGCCGGGCGCGACGTCGCCGCCGGCCGTACCGGCAAGCCGGTCGCCGAGGGCGCGGTGGGCGCGCGGACGGTGTGGGCCGCCGCCGCGGTCGCCGCGGCGCTGTGCGTGCCGCTCTCCCTGGCCTCCGGGCCCGCCGCCGGGACCGCGCACCTGGCCGGCGTGGCCGCCGCCTGGGCCTACGACCTGCGGCTCAAGGCCACCGCGCTGTCGTGGCTGCCGTACGCCGTGGGGTTCGGCTCGCTGCCGGCGTTCGTGGCCCTCGGGCTGCCGGGCCACCCCTTGCCCGCCTGGTGGGCGGTCCTGGCCGCAGCGCTGCTCGGCTGCGGCGCGCACCTGGCCAACGTCCTGCCCGACATCCCGGCCGACCTCGCCACCGGGGTCCGCGGCTGGCCGCAGCGGCTCGGCGAGGCCCGCGTCCGCGTGCTGGTCCCGCTGCCGCTGCTGCTGGCCACGGCGGTGCTGGCCCTCGCCCCGCCGGGGCCGCCCGGCGCGGGAGGCTGGGCCGCCCTCGCCGCGGCCGTCGCGCTCACCGGCGCCGGGACGCTGCTGGGCGGGCGATCGCCGCGCGTCCCGTTCGCCACGGCGATCGCGGTGGCCGCGGTCGGGGTGGTCCTGCTGCTGGCCCGCGGCACCGAGATCACCGCCGCCTGACGCCGGTCACCCCTCCGGCCACGGTCACCGGCCACGGCGGGCCATGCGGAGAGCACATCTCCGGGCTCCCGCTCATCGGCTCCCGGAAACCGCCCTGACCTCGTGGTCCACCGCGGCCGGTCCGGTGGTCGCGGCTCCGGCGGCGGCCGCCGGGATCTTTAACCGGTTGCGGCTTCCCGGGCGTTCTGGCGTCATTGTGAGCGATCGGTCGACCGTACGGAAGGAGGCGATGCGGTGATGGCGTACAACGAGGTGGCCGGAGGGCGGGCCCCGATCCGAATGTGGGCCGACCCCGACGGGGTCGAGCCCGAGGTGATGCGGCAGCTGCGCAATGTGGCGAACCTCCCCTGGACCCACGGCGTCGCCGTGATGCCCGACGTCCACCACGGCAAGGGCGCGACGGTCGGCTCGGTCATCGCCATGCGGGACGCCGTCTCGCCCGCCGCGGTCGGGGTGGACATCGGCTGCGGCATGACCGCGGTGAAGACCTCCCTCACCGCCGCGAACCTCCCCGACGATCTCGGTTACCTGCGCTCGAAGCTGGAGCAGGCGATCCCGGTCGGCTTCGGCCTCCACAAGAACCCGGTCGACCCGGTCAGGCTGCACGGGGTCCCGACCGCCGGCTGGGCGGACTTCTGGAAGGACTTCGATCGTCTCGCCCCGGCCGTGCGCCCGAAGCGGGAGCGGGCCGAGGCGCAGATGGGCACCCTCGGCGGCGGCAACCACTTCCTGGAGATCTGCGCCGACGACCGCGACGCGATCTGGGTCGTGCTGCACTCCGGCTCCCGCAACATCGGCAAGGAACTGGCGGAGTACCACATCGAGCGGGCCCGGGCACTGCCGCACAACCAGGACCTGCCCGACCGCGACCTCGCGGTGTTCGTCGCGGGCACGCCGCAGATGGACGCCTACCGCCGCGACCTGTTCTGGGCGCAGGACTACGCGCGGCGCAACCGGACGGTCATGATGGCCCTGGCCTGCGGCGTGCTCCGGCGCCACCTGCCGGGTGTCACCTTCGAGCAGCCGATCTCCTGCCACCACAACTACGTGGCCGAGGAGCGGTACGACGACGTGGATGTGCTCGTCACCCGCAAGGGCGCGATCCGCGCGGGATCCGGCGATCTCGGCATCATCCCCGGCTCGATGGCGACCGGCACCTACATCGTGAAGGGCCTGGGGAACGCCTCGGCGTTCAACTCCGCCTCACACGGTGCCGGTCGCCGGATGAGCCGCAACAAGGCGAAGCGGACCTTCACCCTCGCCGACCTCAAGGCGCAGACCGACGGAGTGGAGTGCCGCAAGGACACCGGCGTGATCGACGAGATCCCCGCCGCCTACAAGGACATCCGGTCCGTCATGGCCGCGCAGTCCGACCTGGTCGAGGTCGTCGCCCGGCTGCGCCAGCTCGTCTGCGTCAAGGGCTGACGGCGATGTGACGAGCATCTCCCAGGGAGGTCCGGCCCGGGGAGCGGCCCCGGCCGGCCTGGGCCGGTCGGGGCCGGTCGAGGCCGCTCCCCGGGCCCGAGCAGGGGAGACCCGGGTCCGATCAGGGGATGGCGGGCCGGCACCGGTGCGGGAGAATGGGCGTCCGCCCGCGGAATCAGCGATCCACCGATGATGTTCTCAACGGTTGGACGTGGTTTCATGGGCGCACCGGGCCGGCCCAGGCCGGCCCCGTCCGACCAGCGCTGACAAGGGAGGTGACGTCCCATGTTGCAGGACTCGTTCGGCCGGGTGGCGACGGACCTGCGGGTGTCCCTCACGGACCGCTGCAACCTGCGGTGCTCCTACTGCATGCCGCCCGAGGGCCTCGACTGGCTGCCCAAGGCCGGGTTGCTGACCGCGGACGAGATCGTCCGCCTGGTGACCATCGGCGTGGAGCGGCTCGGCATCACCGAGGTCCGCTACACCGGCGGCGAGCCGCTGCTCCGCCGCGAGCTCCTCGACATCGTGACCCGCACCGCGGCGCTGGACCCCACCCCCCAGGTCTCGCTGACCACCAACGGCATCGGACTGGCCCGGCTGGCCGCCCCGCTCGCCGCGGCGGGCCTGCACCGGGTGAACGTCTCCCTCGACACCCTCGACCGCGAGACCTTCAAACGGCTCGCGCACCGCGACCGCCTCGCCGACGTCCTCGACGGCCTGGCCGCCGCCGAGGCCGCCGGGCTGCGCCCGGTCAAGGTCAACACGGTGCTGATGCGCGGCGTCAACGACCACGAGGCGGTGCCGCTGCTGCGCCACTGCCTGGAGCGGGGATACGAGCTGCGGTTCATCGAGCAGATGCCGCTGGACGCCCAGCACGGCTGGCGCCGGGACGACATGATCACGGCCGACGAGATCCTCGCGCTGCTGAAGGAGTCCTTCGACCTGGTCCCCGACTCCCCGGTGGAGCGCGGCAGCGCCCCGGCGGAGCTGTTCGTCGTCGACGGCGGACCGGCCAGGGTCGGGGTGATCGGCTCCGTCACCCGGCCGTTCTGCGGCGCCTGCGACCGCGTACGGCTCACCGCCGACGGCCAGATCCGCAACTGCCTGTTCGCCACCGAGGAGTCCGACCTGCGCGCGGCCATGCGCTCCGGCGCCGGGGACGACGAGCTCGCCGAGCGGTGGACGGCCGCGGTCCGCGGCAAGAGGGCGGGCCACGGCATCGACGACCCGGCCTTCCTGCAGCCGTCCCGGCCGATGTCGGCCATCGGCGGCTGAGCGTGCGCTACGACGCGTGCGTGCTGGCCGGCGGCCAGGCCAGGAGGCTCGGCGGCCGTGACAAGCCCGGCATGCCCGTCGGCGGCCGCCCGCTGATCGAGACGGTCGCGGCGGCGGTGCCCGACGCCGAACGGCTCATCGTCGTCGGGCCGCGCCGCCCGGGCCTGCCGCAGGCGGTCTTCCTGCGGGAGGACCCGCCCGGCGGCGGGCCGGTCCCGGCGCTGCGGGCGGGGCTGGCCGAGGTGACCGCGCCGCTGGTCGCGCTGCTCGCGGCCGACCTGCCGTTCCTCGCCGCCGAGCACGTCCGGGCGCTGCTGGAGGCGGCCGACCCCGGGGCGGTGCTCATCGACGACGACGGCCGCGAGCAGTGGCTCGCCGGGGCCTGGCGCACCGCCGAGCTCGCCCGGGCCCTCGCGCGTTACGACGGGCGCTCCCTGCACGGGCTGCTCGCCCCCCTGGCGCCCGCCAGGCTCCATCTCGGCGGCGCGCCGTGGTTCGACTGCGACACCATGGACGACCTGCTGCGTGCCCGGAGTGGAACCGGACCGATTCCGAACAAGGAGTGAACAGTTGAACGTACTGACGGAGTGGACCACCCTGGCCTGCCGCGAGCTGGGCATCGACCCCTCGGCGGTCGACCGCGACGCGCTGCTGGACCTGACCAAGGAGGTCGCGCACGGCGTGACCCGCCCGGCCGCGCCGCTGACGGCCTATCTCCTCGGGCTGGCCCAGGGCGCGGGTACGGCGCCGTCGGACGCGGTGGAGCGGCTGACCGGGCTGGCCAGGGACTGGGAGCGGCGGGCCGGCGGCGAGACCGCCTAGTCACCGCCTAGTCACCGCCTGGTCACCGCCGTCACGCCGGAGGGCGGCGAGGCCGTCTGGTGCCCGCCGTCACGCCGGAGGGCGGCGAGATCGTCCGGTCTCCGCCTTCGCGCCCGGGAGCATTCGCGCCGGAGAAGAGGGCGGGAAAAGAAAAGTGGGAAAAGAAAGGCGACGCCGGGTGGTTACGGGGGCAAACCACCCGGCGTCGCTTCATCGGCGTTCCGACGGGGGCCCGGAACGCCGGCACCAGTGCCCCGACGGGGGACCAGGGCACTTGGCTAAAGCGTACACCTACTACCCCCGAGGTACGTCAAGAGTTAGTCACGACCCGATCTCGCGTCGGTGGCGTGGTATTTCGCTCTGTCCCGTTTCGTGCATGTCCGAGTCAACCGGGACGCCCTTCTGCGGGGCGTTGGCCCCGATCACGGCAACGTACGGCAAAAAGATCGCCCCCGCGAAGAGCAGGAGCCGCACGGGCAGCGGGGCGGGCACCGTGAAGGCGAGGATCAGGCAGACCAGCCGGATCCCCATCTTGATCAGGTAGTTCTTCTCACGCTTGCCGATGTCCTCGGTCAGGGACGGGCGGGCATCGGTGACCTGGTGGACCGTCCGGCGCTTGTGCCATACCTTCACGTTTCCAACCTAGACCCCGGCCGGGGCGGGTCCAACCCGGGCCTCGCGGACGGCCGTGCGATCATGGCCCTGGAGGAGGACGGTATGACGGATCGAACGTACCGGGTGACCGAGATCGTCGGCACCTCGGAGGAGAGCATCGAGGCGGCCGTCCGCAACGGCATCCGGCGCGCCTCACAGACCCTGCGTCACCTCGACTGGTTCGAGGTGACCGAGGTCAGGGGGCACATCGTCGACGGTGAGGTCGGGCACTTCCAGGTCGGGCTGAAGGTCGGCTTCCGCCTGGAGGACGCCTGACCGTACGGCGGGGCCCCGGGGCGGGGCCCCGCCGTACGGCGGAGACGGTCAGCTGGCCTGGCTGACCGTGGACATGTTGAAGTCCGGCACCCGGACCGGCGGCATGACGGTGCGGGTGAAGTAGTCGTTCCACTCCCGGGGCAGGGTCCGCACGGCGGCGCCGACCTCGGTGAGGCGACCGAGGAGGTCGACCGGGCTCTCGTTGAAGCGGAAGTTGTTCACCTCGCCCACGACCTCGCCGTTCTCCACCAGGTAGACGCCGTCGCGGGTCAGCCCGGTCACCAGCAGGCTCTGCGGGTCGACCTCGCGGATGTACCACAGGCAGGTGAGCAGCAGGCCGCGCTCGGTGGAGGCGATCATCTCCTCCAGCGACCGGCCGCCCTCGGGCCCTTCCATGAGGAGGTTGTCGACGGCCGGGGTCACCGGAAGGCCGGTCAGCTCGGCCGAGTGCCGGGTCTGGATCAGGCCGGACAGCGCGCCGCCGGAGATCCAGTCGGTGGGCGCCAGCGGCAGGCCGTTGTCGAACACCGAGCTCTGCCGGCCGGAGGAGTGCGCCACCACGAACGGCGCGCACTCGGCGCCCGCCGCGGCCGGGTCGCTGTACAGGCGGACCGGAAGCCGCGCCAGCGACTCCCCGACGCGGGTGCCGCCGCCGGGCTTCGCGAAGACCGTGCGGCCCTCCATGGCGTCCCGGGCGCCGGCCGTCCAGTACATGTAGATCATGAGGTCGGCCACGGCCGACGGCGGGAGCAGCGTCTCGTACCGGCCCGCGGGCAGGTCGATCCGCCGCTTGGACCACTCCAGCCGCCGGGCCAGCGAGGCGTCCAGCGCCGCCACGTCGACGTCGGCGAAGTCACGGGTGGCCACGCCCGTCCAGGCCGAGCGCTTCATGTCGGCCGACTTGGCGTTGAGCTCCAGCCGGCCGGTGGGCTGGGTGTGACGCAGCCGGGTCCCGGCCGAGGTGCCGACGTAGGTCGTGGTCACGATGTGCTCGGCGAAGCCGTACAGCCTGCGCCCGCCCGCCTCGGCGGCGGCGAACGCCTCGCCCAGCGCGGGGGCGAAGGCGCCGAACACCCCGATGGAGGTGGGTTCGGCGGGGTCGTCCCAGTCGGCCGAACGGGTCCCCTCGACCAGGGGCCGGGCGTCCTCGGCCGGGGCGGCGTCCTCGGCGGCGTGGTCGGCCTCGGCGACGATGTCGGCGAGCTGCTCGGGGCGGACCGCCGACCGTGAGACCACGCCCACGCCGCGCCCGGCCACCGAGATCACGGTGAGCCGCGTCGAGCGGGTCACGCCGTTGGTGGTCAGCGTGTTGCCCGCGAAGCGCAGGTTGGCGCTGGAGCTCTCGTCTGCGATCACCACGACGTCGTCGGCCGTGGAGAGGTCGAGAGCCTTCTCGATCATCTCCTGGGGGCTCACTTGCCACTCTCCTTGAGGGTGTTGAGGATGCGCACGCCGCGGAAGAGCGCCGACGGGCAGCCGTGGCTGACCGCGGCGACCTGGCCGGGCTGGCCCTTGCCGCAGTTGAACGCGCCGCCCAGGACGTAGGTCTGCGGCCCGCCGACGGCCTCCATCGACCGCCAGAAGTCGGTGGTCGTGGCCTGGTAGGCGACGTCGCGGAGCTGCCCGGCGAGCCGGCCGTTCTCGATCCGGTAGAACCGCTGGCCGGTGAACTGGAAGTTGTACCGCTGCATGTCGATGGACCAGCTCTTGTCGCCCACGACGTAGACGCCGCGCTCCACGCCGGAGATCAGCTCCTCGGTGGAGGGGCCGCCGTCGGCGGGCCGCAGCGAGACGTTGGCCATGCGCTGCATGGGCATGTGCCCGGGGGAGTCGGCGAAGGCGCAGCCGTTCGAGGCGCCCAGGCCCTTGAGCAGCGCCATCCGCCGGTCGAGCTGGTAGCCGGTCAGGATCCCGCCGGAGACGATGTCGAACTCCCGGGTCGCCACGCCCTCGTCGTCGTAGCCGACGGTCGCCAGGCCGTGCTCGACCGTGCGGTCGCCCGTCACGTTCATCACCGGCGAGCCGTACACCAGCGAGCCGAGCCGGTCGAAGGTGGCGAAGCTGGTGCCGGCGTAGGCGGCCTCGTAACCCAGGGCCCGGTCCAGCTCGGTGGCGTGCCCGATGGACTCGTGGATCGTCAGCCACAGGTTCGACGGGTCGACGACCAGGTCGTAGTCGCCGGCCTCGACGGAGGGCGCCTTGAGCTTCTCGGCGAGGTGCTCGGGGAGGGCGGCCAGCTCGGCGGGGAAGTCCCAGCCGGTGCCGGTGAGGTACTCGTAGCCCCGGCCGGCCGGCGGGGCGAGGGTGCGCATCGAGTCGAAGCGGTCGTCCTCGACCTTCGTCGCCTCCAGGTACGGGTGCAGGCGCACCCGCTGCTGGGTGGTCACCGTTCCGGCGGTGTCGGCGTAGAACTTCTGTTCCTTGACCTGGTTGAGGTAGGCCCGGACGTGGTCCACGCGGGGGTCGCGCAGCAGGCCGTCCGACCACTCGGCGAGCAGCGCCGCCTTGTCGCGCGCCGGCACCTCGAACGGGTCGATCTGGTAGGAGGAGACCCAGGTGACGTCGGCGTGGACCGGCTCGGGGGCCAGCTCGACGGGCTCGCGGTTGACCGCAGCGGAGACGACCGCCACCTCCACCGCCTGCTCGGCGACCCGCGCCGCCGCCTCGGG
This sequence comes from Streptosporangium sandarakinum, assembly GCF_050942225.1. Lineage (NCBI taxonomy): Bacteria > Bacillati > Actinomycetota > Actinomycetes > Streptosporangiales > Streptosporangiaceae > Streptosporangium > Streptosporangium sandarakinum. Next base: position 5,048,343 of record NZ_CP192034.1, on the reverse strand, counting down.
GGTGAGGTCGATGCCCGCGGCGAAGCCCCAGGTGCCGTCCTTGACGACCCGTACGGCGTAGCCCAGGTCGTCGGCGTCCATGGAACCTTCCAGCGAGGCGTCCGACAGCCGCAGCACCTCCGACCGGATGCGCTCCAGCCGGAAGTCGGCGTGTTCGGCGCCGAGGTCGCGGGCGCGCTGCAGGGCCGCGTCGGCCAGCCGTTCCAGGGGAAGGGCGAGGAAATCGGAGTCGATCTGGCGCATGTCGACGATCCTAGCCCTGTGATCTTGTCCCTGGCGGACAAGAGGTTTACCCCCCGGTAGCCGATAGCGTCACTTTCATGGCTCGATCTGTTCTCGTAACCGGCGGCAATCGCGGCATAGGCCTCGCGATCGCCCGCGAACTCGCCAGGGCCGGTGACTCGGTCGCCGTGACGTACCGTTCCGGGGAGCCCCCGGAGGGCTTCCTCGCCGTGCGGTGCGACGTGACCAGCGCGGCCGACGTCGATGAGGCGTTCGGAAAGGTCGAGGCCGAGCAGGGCCCGGTCGAGGTGCTCGTCGCCAACGCGGGCATCACCCGCGACACCCTGCTTCCGCTGATGAAGGAGGACGCCTTCACCGACGTCATCGACGCCAACCTGACCGGCGCCTACCGGGTGGTCAAGCGCGCCACCCGCGGCATGCTGCGCCTCAAGCGCGGCAGGGTGGTGCTGATCTCCTCGGTGGTGGCCATGCTGGGCTCCGCCGGCCAGACCAACTACGCCGCCTCCAAGGCCGGCATGATCGGCTTCGCCCGCTCCGCGGCGCGCGAGCTCGGCTCGCGCGGCATCACCGTCAACGTCGTCGCCCCGGGCTTCGTGGAGACCGACATGACGGCCGCGCTGGAGGAGGCGCACCAGGAGCAGATCCGTAAGAACATCCCGCTGGGCCGCTACGCGAGCGCCGACGAGGTCGCCCGCGTGGTCAGGTTCCTGACGAGCGAAGACGCCGCCTACATCACCGGGGCGGTCATCCCCGTCGACGGCGGCCTGGGAATGGGGCACTGAGCATGGGAATCCTCGAAGGCAAGCGCATCCTGGTCACCGGCGTGCTGACCGAGTCCTCGATCGCCTTCTCCGTGGCGAAGATGGCCCAGGAGGAGGGGGCGCAGGTCGTGCTGACCGGCTTCGGCCGGCTCAGCCTGGTCGAGCGGATCGCCAAACGGCTTCCCGAGCCGCCGCCGGTGATCGAGCTCGACGTGCAGAACACCGAGCACCTCGACTCGCTGGCCGACCGGGTCGGCGAGCACGTCGGGGGGCTCGACGGCGTCGTCCACTCCATCGGCTTCGCCCCGCAGAGCTGCCTGGGCGGTAACTTCCTCAACACGCCGTGGGAGGACGTCGCCACCGCCCTGCACGTCTCCACCTACTCGTTCAAGGCGCTCGCCCAGGCCTGCCTGCCGCTGATGAAGGAGGGCGGCGCGATCGTCGGCCTCGACTTCGACGCCAGCAAGGCCTGGCCCGTCTACGACTGGATGGGCGTGGCCAAGGCCGGCCTGGAGTCCTGCTCCCGATACCTCGCCCGCGACCTCGGCGGGCACGGCATCCGGGTCAACCTCGTGGCGGCCGGGCCGCTGCGCACCATGGCCGCCAAGAGCATCCCGGGCTTCACCGAGTTCGAGGACAGCTGGCCCGGCAAGGCGCCGCTCGGCTGGGACCTGGGCGACACCGTGCCCGCCGCCAAGGCGTGCCTGGCGCTGCTGTCCGACTGGTTCCCCGCCACGACCGGCGAGATCGTGCACGTCGACGGGGGCGTGCACGCGATCGGAGGCTGACGGGCCGTACGACGGGCGGAGATGGGGGAGGGCGGCGCGATCGGGCCGCCCTCCCCTGTCTCCGGCGCCTCGCGGACCCACGCGCCCCGCTCCAGGCGAGCCCCGGCCACCGGTGCGGCGAGGCGCGACGCACCCCCATGAGCTGGCGGCCTTCCGCGGACGCGTCCACGCCGCGTGCCGCTCGTCCGCTCAGAGGCGGGAGGCCGATGCCGTCCGGTGCCGGCCCAGCCGCAGCGGCTCGAACGGCATCGACTCCGCGCCGCCGCGCCGGACGTACAGCAGGCGGACCGCGAGGATCGCCACGACGAGCAGCACGATGGTGAGCGCCGTGCCGGCCGGATCGGACGACCGGGTGGGCCTGACGGGCCGGTCCGCGGGCATCCGGTCGCGCAGCTCGCGCATCCCGGCGCCCGGCCACAGCAGCTCCACCCGCGGAGCCTCGGGGTCGGCCACCGGGGGGGAAGGCTCGGCGGTCACCGGCCCGGAGCCCGTGTCGTGGACGGCCGGGACCGCCGTCGGGCGGACCGGTCCGGACGGCGCGTCCCGTCGTACGGCCTGCTCGGGATCGCCGCTCCGCGAGGGGCGGGGGAGCGGCCTCGCGGTCGGCCGGGCCTCGCTCGAAGGAGGCTTCCGGACGGAGCGCTCGGCCGGGTCCGCGCATCCGGAGGAGGCCGCGGGGGCGCAGGCGCCGGCGGAGGGACGCGGCGCGGCGGTGGCCGGTCCGGCCGCGCCGTCTCCCGGCGTGGAGGGGTCCTCGCCCGGGCCGGCGGACCGGGAGGTGGCGCCTGAGGTCTCCGCTCCGGTGCCGGTGGTGACGCCGACGTCGGCCTCGACGCCGAGGCGGGAGTCGCCGCTGCCGGTGGTGGTCTCGGCGGTGACGCCGAACCGTCCGGTGTCCACCGTCTCGGCCGCGCGGTCCACGACGCCGTCGACCGCCTTGCCGACGCCGTCCACCGCCTTGCCGACGGTGTCGCCGACGGTGCCGAGGGTGTCGCACAGCCCGCCGGTCACGCCGCCCAGCGGGCCCCGGCGCTCGCAGCCCGGCTGCGCCGACCACGCGGCGGCCCCCGCGGGCGCCGCGGCGGCCAGGAGGAGGGCTCCGATCAGCGCGAGCACGAGCGCACCGGCCGAGATCGCAGTTCGCAACGGTCCCCCTCGCCCAACGTCGCCTCGCCGGCCATCGGGCTCCCCCCCGATGCGCCAATCGACAGTTTTGCGGGAAGGGCCGGTCTCGCCAGATGAAGGGACGATTCGGTATCGACGCGTGATAAACGAGATCGATTCTGGTTCTGTCCCGTCTTGTTCCGCCCGGCCGCGCCCGCCTCACGCGGACCGTCTCACGCGGACCGTCTCACGCGAACAGCCGCGCGGGTCAGCGTGACCGGGCCGCCGCGGGCGAACGCCGGTCCGGCCGCGCCCGTCCCGGCGGCCTCAGTCGGCCGAGACGTCGTCCAGCGCCTCCCTGATCTCCAGGGGCAGCGTCAGCTCCTCGGACTGGAGCGCTCCGGAGAGCTGGGCGGAGGTGCGGGCGCCGACGATGGCCGCGACGACCCCCGGCTGGTCGCGCACCCAGGACAGCGCGACCGAGAGCGGCGAGACGCCCAGGCCCTCGGCCGCGGTCGCCACCGACTCCACGACCCGGCGCGACCGCTCGTCCAGGTACGGCTTGACGAAGTCGGCGAAGTGCGGGGTGGCCGCCCGCGACCCGGCGGGGACGCCCGTGCGGTATTTGCCGGTCAGGACGCCCCTGCCGAGCGGGGACCAGGCCAGCACGCCGGCGCCGGCGTACTCGGCCGCCGGGATCAGCTCGCGCTCGGCGTCCCTGGCCAGCAGGGAGTACTCGACCTGCGCCGCGACGATCGGCGCCCGGCCGGGGACCGCCCGCTGCCCGGCCGCGGCCGCGGCCAGCTGCCAGCCCGTGTAGTCGCAGACCCCCGCGTACGCCGCCCGCCCCGACGCCACGATGGTGTCCACCGCGGCCAGGGTCTCCTCCAGCGGCACCTCGGGGTCGAAGGCGTGCAGCTGCCACAGGTCCACCTCGTCCACGCCGAGGCGGGCCAGCGAGGCGTCGGCGGCGGCGATCAGGTGCCGCCTGGAGGCGTCCCGGGGCCGGCGGCCGGCCGGGGTGAGCACGGCCTTGGTGGACAGCACCAGCCGCGACCGCGGCACCGTGTCGCGGAGCAGCCGGCCCAGCAGCTTCTCGGTCTCGCCGCCGGTGTAGACGTCCGCGGTGTCGATGAGCGTGCCGCCGGCCTCGGCGAAGGCGCGGAGCTGGGCCGCGGCCTCCTCAGCGGCGGTGTCGCGCCCCCACGTCATCGTCCCCAGTCCGAGGCGGGAGACCGACAGCCCGCTCCGGCCCACATAGCGCTGCTCCATGATCCGGCCAGGTTACCGTCCGGCCAGTTAAAAGTAGTGGAGCGCCGCCTGCAAGACTTGGCCGCGTGACGACCCTGCTGCTGGCCAGACACGGCCTCACCCACCTCACCGGCCCGGTGCTGGCCGGCTGGACCCCCGGAGTCCATCTCAGCGACCGGGGCCGCGAGCAGGCCGGGGCGCTGGCCTCCCGGCTCTCGGCCCTGGACCTCGACGCGATCGTCTCCAGCCCGCTGGAACGCTGCCAGGAGACGGCCCAGGCGGTCGCCGCCGGCCGGGAGACGCCGGTGCGGACCGACGAGCGGTTCGGCGAGTGCCGCTACGGGGACTGGACCGGCCGCCCGCTCGGCGAGCTCGCCAAGGATCCCCTCTGGCCGGTCGTTCAGAACCACCCCAGCGCCGTCACCTTCCCCGGCGGGGAGTCCCTCGCGGCGGTCCAGCACCGCGCGGTGAGCGCCGTCAGGGAGTGGAACGAGCGGCTGGGCCCGAAGGCCGTCTACCTCGTCTGCAGCCACGGGGACGTCATCAAGGCGATCGTGGCCGACGCCATGGGACTCCACCTGGACCAGTTCCAGCGGATAGCCGCCGACCCGGCGTCGCTCACCGCGATCCGCTACACCCCCATGCGCCCCTTCGTGCTCAGGCTCAACGACGTCGGGGGAGACGTGGCCGGGCTGCGGCCCCCCGAGGGTACGGAGGACGCCGGCGGGGGAGAAAACCCGTCCGGAAGCGACGCCGCCGTCGGCGGCGGAGCCGGGACGACGTAAGGTCAGGACTATGCCGGTCTTCGACTACGATCCGCCCGACAGATTCGTGGCCGGTGCCGTTGGGCAGCCGGGATCACGCGCCTTCTTCCTCCAGGCACGGGGACAGGGCGGGCTGACCACCGTCGCCCTGGAGAAGTTCCAGGTCGCGGCGCTGGCCGACCGTCTGGACGAGCTTCTCGACGAGGTGCTGCGGCGCAGCGGGGGCACCGCGGAGGTGCCCGCCGCCGCTCCGCTCGCGCTCACCGACAACGACCCGCTCGACACGCCGATCAGCGAGGACTTCCGGGTCGGCACGATGGCGCTCGCCTGGGACGCCGACGCCTCCATGGTGGTCATCGAGGCCCAGGAGGTCGCCGCCGAGGGCGAGGCGTTCGAGGAGGAGCTCGCCGAGCCGGCCCTGCTCCGGGTGCACATCACCCCCGGCGCGGCCCGCGCGTTCAGCAAGCGCGCCCTGGCCCTCGTCGCCGCCGGGCGCCCGCCGTGCCCGCTGTGCGGCCAGCCGCTCGACGCCGAGGGGCATATCTGCGTGCGTCTCAACGGTTATCGGGGTAAGAGCGTTTCACCGGGCGAGGGAGGCGAATGAGTGCCGAGAGCGAGCCTGCGCTGAGCGCGGCGCCCACGGCGGGAATGGACGACGAGACCGCGCTGCGTCTGCTCCGCGAGGGGCATCTGGAGATCGCCGGACGGCTGGTCGAGGCGACCAACATGACGCTCTACTGTTCGATCCGGCACGGCGGGCTGGCCGCCGCCTGCGTCTACAAACCCGTACGGGGAGAGCGTCCCCTGTGGGACTTCCCCGACGGCACCCTGGCGGCCCGGGAGGTGGCCGCCTTCGAGGTGTCGGCGGCGACCGGCTGGCGGATCGTGCCGCCCACCGTCTACCGCGACGGCCCCTTCGGCCCCGGCATGTGCCAGCTGTGGGTCGACGCCGACCCCGAGGCCGACCTGATGGCGCTGATCCGCGGGCGCCAGCCCGCCCTGCGCCGGATGGCCGTCTTCGACGCGGTCATCAACAACGCCGACCGCAAGGGCGGCCACCTGCTCCCGCTGCCCGACGGGCACGTCTACGGCGTCGACCACGGCGTCTGCTTCTCCGCCGACGACAAGCTGCGCACCGTGCTGTGGCAGTGGCGCGGCAAGCCCCTGTCGCGCGAGGCCATGAACGTCCTGGCCCGCCTGGAGCGTGACCTGGAGCAGGGCCGGCTCGGCCGCCGGCTGCGCGAGCTGCTCACCCTCGCCGAGGTCGAGGCCACCTGGGTCAGGGTCCGCAGGCTCCTCGACACCGGCCTGCACCCCCTGCCCTCCCAGGACTGGCCCGCCATCCCCTGGCCCCCCATCTGACGTCGCCCGGTGCCGTCCCCGGATGGAATGAGCCGGTGCGTCACGGCGGTTGAGGTTATTGCCCCTTGTGTGTCCACCGCCCCGAGATGATCGGGGCGGTCTGTCTGCTGGATAGGCTCCCTGATATGAAATCGTGGTCTGCGCCGAAGGTCCCTCCGCTTCCCGGTGCCGGTGTTCCGTTGCGGCTGTTCGACACCGCCGCCGGTGAGGTCGTCCCCACCCGGCCGGGCCCCGAGGCGCGGATGTACGTCTGCGGCATCACCCCCTACGACGCGACCCACCTCGGCCACGCCAACACCTATCTCGCCTTCGACATGGTCAACCGTGTCTGGCGGGACGGCGGCCACGAGGTGCACTTCACCCAGAACACCACCGACGTGGACGACCCGCTGCTGGAGCGCGCCGAGAAGACCGGGATCGACTGGCGTGACCTCGCCGAGCGGGAGATCCGGCTGTTCCGCACCGACATGGAGGCGCTGCGGATCATCCCGCCGCGCGAGTACGTCGGCGTGACCGAGGTGATCGGCCAGGTCGTCGAGCTCATCGAGACCCTGCGCGACAAGGGCGCCACCTACGACCTCGGCGGCGACGTCTACTTCGACGTCGCCGCCGCCCCCAAGTTCGGCGCCGTCTCCGGATACTCCGAGGAGACGATGCTGGCCCTGTCCGCCGAGCGGGGCGGCGACCCCGGCCGGGAGGGCAAGAAGCACCCCCTCGACTGGCTGCTCTGGCGCGCCGAGCGCCCCGGTGAGCCCTCGTGGCCCTCGCCGTTCGGGCCGGGCCGGCCGGGCTGGCACGTCGAGTGCACCGCGATCGCGCTGGCCAACCTCGGCAGCGGTTTCGACGTCGCGGGCGGCGGCTCCGACCTGATCTTCCCGCACCACGAGTGCGGCGCCCACGAGGGGCACGTCGCCTGCGGCGAGTGGCCCTTCGCCAGGGCGTACGTGCACGCTGGCATGGTCGCCCTGGACGGCGAGAAGATGTCGAAGTCCAAGGGCAACCTCGTGTTCGTCTCGCGGCTGCGCGAGGAGACCGACCCGATGGCCATCCGGCTGGCCCTGCTGGCCCACCACTATCGCGCCGACTGGGAGTGGACCGACGGCCAGCTCGCCGCCGCCGAGGCCCGGCTGGCCCGCTGGCGCTCCGCCGCGGCGCTGCCCGCGGGCCCCGAGGCCCTGGCCCTGCTCGGCGAGGTCCGCGCCCGGCTGGCCGACGACCTCGACACCCCCGGGGCGCTCGCCGCGGTCGACGCCTGGGCTGAGGAGGCCCTGGCCGGCGGCGGGGCCGAGCCGCAGGCGCCCGCGCTGGTCCGCGACCTCACCGACGCCCTGCTGGGCGTCTCCTCTAAAGCCGCCTCACCGGCCGGCCGAGCTGACACCGGCCTCGCCGGTCCCGCGCGGACGTCACGCGGGACCGGGGCGGGGCCTCGGGCGCCGCCGGTCCGCGACACGCGCCGGGCCCGGCGGGGAGTCGGGTGTCACCGGAAGGCGTAGCGCCGGATCCGCCGGGGCCTCAGACGCCGCCGGTCCCGGCGGGACGGCCGGCTCGGAACGCGTCGCCGGTCCGGAAGGTGCCGCGGTAGGTCTGCGGTGCGACGCCGACCAGGCGGCGGAAATGCGGGCGCAGCGCGACGCCGTTCGCGAAGCCCACCCTGCGGGCGACCTCGTCCACACTCAGCCCGGTGCCCTCCAGCAGCCGTTGCGCCTGCATGACACGCTGCGCCAGCAGCCACTGCAACGGTGAACTGCCGGTCAGCGCCCGGAAGCGCCGGTCGAAGCTGCGCCGGCTCATGAACGCCCGGCCCGCCAGGGCGTCCACGTCGAGGCCGGGGTCGTCGAGGTGCCGGATGGCGTGGGCGAGCACCTCGCCCAGCGGGTCGCCGGTCTCCGGCTCGGGCAGGGGCCGCTCGATGTACTGCGCCTGCCCGCCGCTGCGCTGCGGCGGGACGACCATGCGGCGGGCGATCGCACCGGCCGCCCGGGCCCCGAACCGGCGCCGCACCAGGTGCAGGCAGGCGTCGATGCCGGCGGCCGTGCCCGCGGAGGTGAGGATGCCGCCGTCGTCGACGAACAGGACCGACGCGTCCACCCGCACCTCCGGGTGGAGGGCCGCGAGGGCGGGCGCGAACATCCAGTGGGTGGCGGCCCGCCTGCCGTCCAGGAGTCCCGCCGCCGCCAGCACGAACGCCCCCAGGCACAGCCCCACGACCACGGCGCCGTCGGCGTGCGCGGCCCGCAGCGCGCCGAGCACCGTCTCCGGCGGCCGCTCGTCGGCGATCCGCCAGCTCGGCACGACGACCGTGGAGGCCGTCTCCAGCGCCTCCAGCCCGTGCGGGGCGCGGAACGTGACGCCCGCGCTGGTGCGCAGGGGCCCCGGGTCGCAGGCGACCGCGCGCACGTCGAACCGGGGGACGCCGGCGCCGGGACGGCCGCCGCCGAAGACGCTGATCGGCACGCTGGTCTCGAACAGCGGCGCGCGGTCGAACATCAGCACCGCGACGGCCAGCGGGTCACGCGCGCTCATCTAGCCCCCACATCGCCTTCACACGGTCCCCGTACGGCTCTCGCATGGCGTGAACCTATCGCAGGATGGCTTTCAGGCCACTCCCGGGGCATAGCGGTCAAACGGGATGATCATCGGCATGAACCACCGCACCTCGCCATCCGCCCCTTCCCCGACATCCGTCCCGTCAGCCGGAGCGGGCCGGGGACTCGGCGTCCACCTGCTCGGCGGGCCCACCGCCGTACTGGAGATCGGCGGACTCCGCCTGCTCACCGACCCGGCCTTCGACGAGCCGGGGGAGTACCCGGTCGGCCCGGGGCGGGTCCTCGTCAAGACGGCCCCGCCCGCCCTGCGGCCCCCGCGGCTCGGGCCGATCGACGCCGTCCTGCTCTCGCACGACCAGCACCCGGACAACCTCGACGTCTCCGGCCGCGCCTACCTCGCCGAGGCGCCGCTCGTACTGACCACCGCGGGCGCCGCCGTACGGCTGGCCGGGACCGCCCGCGCGCTCGCCCTCTGGGAGCACGCCGACCTGCCGCGCCCCGGCGGGGGCACGCTGCGCGTGACCCGGGTGCCGGCCCTGCACGGACCGGAGGGCAGCGAGCACCTGGTCGGCGAGGTCGCCGGGTTCGTGCTGTCGGGGGAGGACCTGCCGACCGTCTACGTCAGCGGGGACAACGCCTCTCTCCGGATCGTGCGCGAGATAGCCGCGCGGACCGGCCCGATCGACGTGGCGGTCCTCTTCGCGGGCGCGGCGCGGACCGCGCTGATCGACGGCCACCTCACGCTCACCGGCGCCCAGGCCGCCGAGGCGGCGGCCCTCCTCGGCGCCCGGCACGTGGTTCCGCTGCACTTCGAGGGCTGGGGCCACTTCACCGAGGGCGGCGACGAGCTGCGTGAGGCGTTCGGCCGGGCCGGGCTCGCCGACCGGCTCACCCTGCTGAGCCCCGGCCGGAGCGCCGTCGTCGCCCTTTGACGCCGGAGAACGAGTCCGGGCCCGCACCGCCGAAGCGGTACGGGCCCGGATGGAAGCCCACGGCCCCTGGGGCCGGTCGAGCTGGTCAGCCCAGATTAGAGGGGCTGGACCTGCTCGGCCTGCGGGCCCTTCTGGCCCTGCGTGGTGACGAAGCTGACACGCTGGTTCTCCTCCAGGCTGCGGTAGCCGCTGGAGGCGATGGCCGAGTAGTGCACGAAGACGTCGGCGCTGCCGTCATCCGGCGCGATGAATCCGAAGCCCTTTTCGGCGTTGAACCACTTGACGGTGCCCTCAGACAAAACTGTTTCTCCTGATCTAGTCTCACCGAGCCGTCAGGTGACGGCTCGGGGCTGCGCGGACCACCACGTATCCGCCAGAATCACCGGAGAAAATGGGGCGCCCGTTGTCGGCGGCTTCCCGGAACACCTGAGCTGACAACCGTCGTCAAGCGTCATCAAGAACTGCGACTGCAACAATCAGACTCTACATGCTTCCGGCGGCGAATGACACCGACACTCAGGAGGAGACCTCCTGCAGGAAGCGTTCGCGCTCGTCCTCGGGCAGGCGGTCGATGAACAGGACGCCGTCGAGGTGGTCGGCCTCGTGCTGCAGGACCCGCGCGAGCGTGCCCAGACCGCGGACGGTGACGGGCTTGCCGTACATGTCGCGCCCGCGCGCGGTGACCATGTAGGAACGCTCCAGCGGCCACCAGACGCCGGGCGCCGACAGACACGCCTCGTCGGCCAGCACCGTGCGCTCGGACGCCTCGACGCGCGGGTTGACCAGGTGGCCGGACCGGCCGTCCACGTCGTAGACGAAGACCCGCAGCGGGACGCCGATCTGCGGGGCGGCCAGGCCCGCCCGCCCGGCGCCGGCGCGCAGCGTGGCCTGGAGCGACTTGACCAGCTCCCGCAGGGTCCGGTCGAAGACGGTCACCGGTTCGGCGGCGGTGCGCAGGACAGGATCGGCGAACAGTCGGATCGGCTGGACGGCCACGCGCACTCCCCGGGGCGGCGAAACGACAGGCGAAAGGTCAGGCGGACGATTCCCGCTTCGGCGCCGTCTCAACCGCGGATCACCGGGTCCTCCCCGGCGGGCCGTACCGCCGCCGGATGTCCGGGATGTTTCATCCGTGCGGCCCGTGCACCACGTGTTTCCGTGGTTGGCCGTATTTAACCGGCTCACTACCCCAAGTCACGAAAGTGAGTAACCAGCCCCCCTATGATGCCTGCTGATCTTGCTGGGTGAACGGCGCCCGGCGGTCCGACAGCGAGCAGGAGGAACGATGGCGAACCGCTGGATCGCCGAGTGGCGGCCCGACGACCCCGGGTTCTGGGCCTATACGGGCCGGAGGATCGCGCGGCGCAACCTCGCTTTCTCGATCTTCGCCGAGCACCTCGGCTTCACGCTGTGGACGGTGTGGAGCATCGTCGCCGTGCACCTCGGCTCCTACCGGTTCTCCACCGACCAGCTCTTCTGGATCGTCTCCCTGCCCAACCTGGTGGGCTCGGCGCTGCGCGTCCCCTACACCTTCGGCCCGGCGAGGTTCGGCGGCCGCAACTTCACCGTCGTCAGCGTGCTGCTCCTGCTCGTCCCCGCCGTGCTGCTGGCCGTCGCGGTGAGCGACCCCGCCACGCCGTACTGGGCGTTCCTGGTGATCGCGGCCACCGCGGGCCTGGGCGGCGGCAACTTCGCCTCCAGCATGGCCAACATCACCCACTTCTACCCCCAGGAGCGGCAGGGAGCGGCGCTCGGCCTCAACGCGGCCGGCGGCAACATCGGCGTCAGCTCCGTCCAGCTCCTCATGCCCCTGGTGATCGGCGCCTTCGGGCTGGCCGCCGCCGGGTTGTTCTGGATCCCCTTCATCCTCGCCGCCGCGCTCGGCGCGTTCTTCCTCATGGACAACCTGTCGTCCGCCCGCGCCCCGGCGCGCGAGCAGCTGAGGATCGCCGGACGGGCCCAGACGTGGATCATGTCCCTCCTCTACATCGGCACCTTCGGCTCCTTCATCGGCTATTCCACCGCGCTGCCGCTCCTCATCAGGAGCCAGTTCCCCGAGCTGGCCTCCCTGGTCTGGCTGGCCTTCCTCGGCCCGCTCCTCGGCTCGCTGGTCCGCCCGGCGGGCGGCCGGCTGTCGGACCGGCTCGGCGGGGCGCGGGTGACGCTCGCCGGCTTCGCCGCCATGGCGGCCGTGGCCGCACTGGTGTGGCAGGGCCTGGCCCGGCACGACTTCGTCCTGTTCTTCGGCGCCTACCTGCTCCTGGTCGCCGCCACCGGGATCGGCAACGGCTCCACCTACCGCATGATCCCGGCGATCTTCCGGGCCAAGGCCACCGCGGGGCTCGCGCCCGGCACGCCCGCCCACGAGGCCGCCCTGGCCGCCGGCCGGCGCGACGCCTCGGCCGCGGTCGGGATCATCTCCGCGATCGGCGCGTTCGGCGGTTTCTTCATCAACCGCGGGTTCGGCGGCTCGATCGCCGGGACCGGCGGCGCGGGCGCCGCGCTGGCCGCCTTCGCCGGCTTCTACGTCGTGTGCGCGCTGCTGACGTGGGCCTGCTACCTGCGGTCGGCCGGTCCGGTGGCGGGCCTGGCGGCCGCCCGGGTGTGAGCCGTCCGCGCCCGGCCGCCCGTCCGCGGGCCGTACGCCGTGGAGGCCGTCCGCCCGGCCGTCCGGCTGTCCGCCCGCCCGCGCGGGCCGCCGGCGGCGTGGCTCACACCCGTCGATCGCCGACGTGAACCGCGTTGGCGGCTTGTAGCACACCGGTAACAGAGGGGACCCAGCGGTGAAACCGCCTGAAAGCACCATCGGACGCATGACGATCTCACCCGCCGCTCCCGCGCCTGTGAGGGCGGGTACGGCGACGCACTGCCCGTACTGCGCCCTGCAGTGCGGCATGAACGTCGCCGCCGGAGCCGTCGGAGCAGCGGGAGCAGTCGGAGCAGCGGGAGCAGTCGGAGCCGTAGGGGAGACCGCGGAGGCGACCGTGACGATCACCCCGAGGCACGACGTCCCGGCGAACGCCGGCGGGCTGTGCCAGAAGGGCTGGACCGCCGGGGAGCTGCTGGGCCGCGACCGGCGCCTCACCACCCCGCTCGTGGACGGCCGCCCCGCGACCTGGGACGAGGCGCTCGACACCGTCGCGGAGCGGATCCGCGCGGTGCGGGCGGAGCACGGCCCCGACGGCGTGGCCGTGTTCGGCGGCGGCGGGCTCACCAACGAGAAGGCCTACCAGCTCGGCAAGTTCGCCCGGGTCGTGCTGCGCACCAGCCAGATCGACTACAACGGCCGGTTCTGCATGTCCTCGGCCGCCGCGGCCGCCAACCGCGCCTTCGGCATGGACCGCGGCCTGCCGTTCCCGATCACCGACCTGGCCGGCGCCGACGCGATCCTCGTCGCGGGCGGCAACATGGCCGAGACCATGCCGCCGTTCGTGCGGCACCTGACCGCGATGCGGGAGCGGGGCGGCCGGCTCGTCGTCATCGACCCCCGGGCCACCGCCACCGCCCGGCGGGCCGACCTGCACCTGCAGCCGGTCCCCGGCACCGACCTGGCGCTGGCCATGGGCCTGCTGCACATCGTGATCACCGAGGGGCACGTGGACGAGGCGTACGTGGCCGCCCGCACCACCGGGTTCGAGCGGGTGAGCGCCTCGGCCGCCGCCTGGTGGCCCGAGCGGGTGGAGCGGATCACCGGGGTGCCCGTCGCCCGCATGCGCCAGGCCGCGGCGATCCTCGGCGACGCCCGCCGGGCGATGATCCTCACCGGCCGCGGCGCCGAGCAGCACGCCAAGGGCACCGACACCGTCAGCGCGTTCATCAACCTCGCCCTCGCCCTGGGCCTGCCCGGCCGCGAGGGGTCCGGCTACGGCTGCGTCACCGGCCAGGGCAACGGCCAGGGCGGCCGCGAGCACGGCCAGAAGGCCGACCAGCTCCCGGGCTACCGCAGGATCGATGACCCCGCCGCCCGCGCCCACGTGGCCGCCGTGTGGGGCGTCGACCCCGGCGAGCTGCCCGGTCCCGGCCGGTCCGCCTACGAACTGCTGGACGCCCTCGGTACCGCCGCGGGCCCCCGGGCGCTGCTGCTGTTCGGCTCCAACCCGGTGATCTCGGCGCCCGACGCCGGGCGCGTCGCCGAGCGGCTCGCCTCCCTGGACCTGCTCGTCGTCTCCGACTTCGTCCTGTCCGAGACGGCGGCGATGGCCGACGTCGTCCTGCCCAGCACCCAGTGGGCCGAGGAGGACGGCACGATGACCAACCTGGAGGGCCGGGTGCTGCTGCGCCGCCGGGCCGTCGCGCCGCCGCCCGGGGTCCGCGGCGACCTGGAGATCCTCCGGGGCCTGGCGGCCCGGCTGCGCGGCCCGGAGGGCTTCCCCGCCGAGCCGCGCGAGGTCTTCGACGAGCTGCGGCGGGCCTCGGCCGGGGGGATCGCCGACTACTCGGGCATCACCTACGAGCGGATCGCCGCGGAGACGGGCGTGTTCTGGCCCTGCCCGGACACCGGCCACCCGGGCACGCCCCGGCCGTTCCTGGACCGCTTCGCCACCCCCGACGGCCGCGCCAGGTTCACGCCGGTCGAGCACCGCCCGCCCGAGGAGGACGTCGACGACGACCACCCGCTGTACCTGACGACCGGCCGGGTGCTGGCGCACTACCAGAGCGGCGCCCAGACCAGGCGGATCGCCGCGCTGAACGAGGCGGCCCCGGAGCTCTTCGTGGAACTGCACCCCGACCTCGCCGAGCGGCTGGAGGTGGAACCCGGCGGGCGGGTGCGGGTGGTCGGCCGCCGGGGGACGGCCGAGGCGGTGGCCAGGATCAGCCCGGCGATCCGCCCGGACACGGTGTTCATGCCGTTCCACTGGGCGGGGGCGAACCTCCTCACCAACCCGGCGCTGGACCCGGTGTCGCGGATGCCGGAGTTCAAGGTCTGCGCGGTCCGCCTGGAGCGTGCCGCGTGACCCGGCTGGTGGTGGTGGGCAACGGGATGGCCGGCGCGCGCCTGGTGAGCGAGGTCCGCGCCCGCGACCCGCACATCCGGATCACCGTGTTCGGCGCCGAGACCGGGCGGCCCTACAACCGGGCGCTGCTGTCGAACGTGCTGGCCGGGACGATGACGCCCGGCCAGGTGTGGATGCTGGACGCGGAGTGGTACGCCGACCACGCGGTGACGGCCCTGCCCGGCGTCGAGGTGACCGCGATCGACCGGGAGGCGCGGGAGGTGCTGACCGCCTGCGGCCGGCGCGAGCCGTACGACGTGCTCGTGCTGGCCACCGGCGGCGAGGCGGTGGTGCCGCCGCTGCCGGGTGCGGAGCGGGCCGTGGCGTTCCGGACGATGGGCGACTGCGAGGCGATCCTCGCCGCGGCCGGTACGGCGCGGCGCGCGGTGGTCGTCGGCGGCGGCCTGCTCGGTGTGGAGGCCGCCCGCGGCCTGGCCGGGCGCGGGCTGCCGGTGACGCTGCTGCACCTGGCCGGCCACCTGATGGAGCGCCAGCTCGACGCCGAGGCCGGGCTGGTGCTCGGGGAGAGCCTGGCCGGGCTGGGCGTGGAGATCCGTACCGGCGTGACCGTCCGGGAGATCCTCGACGGCGGCGTACGGCTCGCCGCCGGGGCCGGGAGGGGAACCGCGGCCGGGACGGCGGGAGCGACGGCGGCGAGCCCGTCCGGGGCCGGGGAGTCCGGAGAGGGGGAGGTCGTCGAGGCCGACCTGGTGGTCCTCGCCTGCGGCGTGCGGCCGGTGACCCGGCTGGCCCGGGACGCCGGGCTCGCGGTGGCCCGCGGCGTCGTCGTGGACGACGAGATGCGCACCGGCGACCCGTCGATCTTCGCGATCGGCGAGTGCGCCGAGCACGACGGCGTCGTCTACGGCCTGGTCGCCCCGGCATGGGAGCAGGCGGCCGTGGTCGCCGGCCTGGTGACCGCCACGGACAGGACCGCCCGCTACCGCGGCTCGCGGCTGGTGACGCGGCTCAAGGCGCGCGGCGTGGAGCTGGCGGCGATGGGCGAGACCCACCTGACCGAGGACGAGGCCGAGATCGTGCGGTTCAGCCACCGGACCCGGGGCACCTACCGCAAGCTCGTCATCCGCGACGGCCGCCTGGTCGGCGCGATCCTCCTCGGCGAGACGCCCGCGGTGGGCACCGTGACCCGGCTGTTCGACCACGGCGGCCCGCTGCCCGCCGACCGGGCCGGGCTGCTGTTCCCCGGCCTCGCCGGCGCCGCCGCCGACAGCCCGGTCCGGATGCCGGACACCGCGCGTGTCTGCCAGTGCAACAACGTCACCAAGGGCCGGATCCGGAGCTGCTGGGAGTCGGGCGCCAGGGACGTCGCGGCGGTGGCCGCCGCGACCCGCGCCACGACCGGCTGCGGAAGCTGCCGCGACGCCGTGGAGGGCATCGTCGGCTGGCTGTGCGAGCAGGAGGGCATACCCGCATGAGATCTTCCGACCATCTCCCCGCCGGAGCCGGGACCAGGCTCGTCGTGGTGGGGCACGGCCCGGCCGCCGCCCGCCTGACCGAGGCGCTGGCCGCCGGCGGCTTCGCCGGGCGCGTCACGGTGCTGGGCGAGGAGCCGAGAGCCGCCTACGACCGGGTGGCGCTGACCTCCTACCTGTCCGGCCGCACCGCCGAGGACCTCACCTACCCGGTGCCCGAGGGGGTGGAGCTGCGTCTCGGCCGTCCGGTCGTCGGAGTCGACCGGGAGGCCCGTACGGTGACCACCGCCGACGGCCACACCGAGCCCTACGACACCCTGGTGCTGGCCACCGGCTCCAGCCCCTTCGTCCCGCCGGTCACCGGCCGCGACCTGCCCGGCTGCTTCACCTACCGGACGATCGACGACCTGGACGCGATCAGGGCCGCCTGCGCCGGCGTCCGCGCCCGCGCCGGGGTCGTCGTCGGCGGCGGCCTGCTGGGGCTGGAGGCCGCCGACGCGCTGCGCGGCCTCGGCCTGACCACCCACGTCGTGGAGATGGCCGGCCGGCTCATGCCCCGGCAGGTCGACGAGGGCGGCGGCGCCGTGCTGCGCCGCCACATCGAGGCGCTGGGCCTGGCCGTCCACACCGGGACCGGCGTGCGGGAGGTCGTCGCCGGGCCGGACGGGCGGGTCGCCGGCCTCGTCACCTCCGACGGCGAGACGATCGAGGCCCAGGTGGTGGTCTTCTCCGCGGGCGTCCGGCCGCGCGACGAACTGGCCCGTCAGGCCGGCCTGGCGGTCGGCGAGCGCGGCGGCGTCGTCGTCGACGACGGCATGCGCACCTCCGACCCGGCGGTCTACGCCGTCGGCGAGTGCGCCCTGCACGACGGCGTCGTCTACGGCCTGGCCGGACCGTGTCTCACGATGGCCGAGGTGGCCGCCGACCGCGTCCTCGGCGGTGAGGCGGTCTTCACCCGGGCCGACACCTCCACCAGGCTCAAGCTGCTCGGCGTGGAGGTCGCCCAGTTCGGCGCCGCCGAGGGCGCGCTGGACGTCACCTTCATGGACCCCGTCGGCGGCGTCTACCAGAAGCTCCTGGTCAGCGACGACGCCCGCACCCTGCTCGGCGGCGTCTGCGTCGGCGACGCCGCGCCGTACGACACGCTGCGGCCCTTCGTCGGCCGCGACCTGCCGGCCGCGCCGGGTGAGCTGCTGTTCACCGGCGGCCCGGCCGGCCTCGACGTCCCCGACGACGCGCAGGTCTGCTCCTGCAACAACGTCACCGCCGGGCGGGTCCGCGCCGCCATCGCCGGGGAGGGGCTCACCGACGTCGCCGGAATCAAGTCCCGCACCCGCGCCGGGACGACCTGCGGCAGCTGCGTCCCGGCGCTGCGGAAGATCCTCGCCGGGGCGGGCGTCGAGGTCTCCACCGCCCTGTGCGAGCACTTCACGCACAGCCGGGCCGAGCTGTTCGACATCGTGCGGGTGCGCGGCATCACCACCTTCTCCCGGCTCATCGCCGAGCACGGCACCGGCCGCGGCTGCGACGTGTGCAAGCCCGCCGTCGCCTCGATCCTGGCCTCGCTGGGCGGCGGCCACATCCTCGACGGCGAGCAGGCCGCCCTGCAGGACACCAACGACCACTTCCTGGCCAACATCCAGCGCAACGGCACCTACTCGGTCGTGCCGCGCGTCCCCGGCGGGGAGATCACCGCCGACAGACTGATCGTGATCGGCGAGGTGGCCCGCGACTTCGGCCTCTACACCAAGATCACCGGAGGGCAGCGGATCGACCTGCTGGGCGCCCGGGTGGAGCAGCTCCCGCTCATCTGGCGGCGCCTGGTCGACGCCGGGTTCGAGTCCGGCCACGCGTACGGCAAGGCGCTGCGCACGGTGAAGTCGTGTGTCGGCTCCACCTGGTGCCGCTACGGCGTGCAGGACTCGGCGGCGCTGGCCGTCGCCCTGGAACTGCGCTACCGGGGCCTGCGCTCACCGCACAAGATCAAGTCGGCCGTCTCCGGCTGCGCCCGCGAGTGCGCCGAGGCGCGGGGCAAGGACTTCGGGATCATCGCCACCGAGAAGGGCTGGAACCTCTACGTCGGCGGCAACGGAGGGTTCTCCCCCCGCCACGCCGACCTGTTCGCCGCCGACCTGGACACCGGCGAGCTCGTCCGCGTCGTCGACCGGTTCCTGATGTTCTACATCCGCACCGCCGACCGGCTCCAGCGGACCTCGGCGTGGCTGGAGCAGCAGGGCCTCGACCACGTCAGGCGGGTCGTCCTGGAGGACTCCCTCGGCATCTGCGCCGACCTCGACGCCCAGATGGAGCGGCACGTCGCCTCCTACACCGACGAGTGGCGCGCCGTCCTCGACGACCCCGGCAAGCTGCGGCGCTTCGTCTCCTTCGTCAACGCCCCGCAGACCCCCGACCCGTCGATCGCCTTCGAGACCGAACGCGACCAGATCAAGCCCGTCCTCATCCCGCTGGAGGTCACCCGATGACCGTTCTCCACGAGCCGCCGCCCGCCGCCCCGCCCGGAACCCCGCCTGCTGCCCCGTCCGGGGGCCCGCCCGGGGAGGACGCGGCGCCGCGCTGGACACCGGTGTGCGCCTACACCGACCTGCTGCCCGAACGCGGGGTGTGCGCGCTCGTCGGCCGCCACCAGATCGCGCTGTTCCGCACCTTCGACGGCGAGTTGTTCGCGATCGGCAACCACGACCCGTTCAGCGGCGCCCAGGTCCTCTCCCGGGGGATCGTCGGCACCCGCGGCGGCTCGCCCGTCGTGATCTCACCCATGCACCGGCAGACGTTCTCCCTGGCCACCGGGGCCTGCCTGGACGACCCGGCGGTGGCCGTACCGACCTATCCGGTACGGCTCTCGGGCGGCGCGGTGGAGGTGGGCGCGCCGTGACCGGAGCCGCGGCGATCCCGGGACGCGCCGTGACCGGGGCGGGCGCGGAGCGTCCCCCGGCGGGGGAGGGGCGCTCGCGGGCCGCGCCGCCGTGTCCCCCGAGACCGCGCCCGACGCGCTGGCCGGCTTCACCGTCGGGGTCACCGCGACCCGGCGGCGCGAGGAGTTCTGCGCCCTGCTGGAGCGGCGCGGCGCGCGGGTCGTGCGGGCCCCGGCGATCCGGCTCGTCCCCCTGGAGGAGGACGCCGGCCTGCTGGCCGCGACCCGGGAGGCCCTGTCCGGCCCGATCGACGACGTGGTGATCACCACCGGTGTCGGCTTCCGGGGCTGGACGGCCGCCGCCGAGGGCTGGGGACTGTCGGGCGACCTGGCGGCGCACCTGTCCCGCGCCCGGCTGCTGACCCGCGGCCCCAAGGCGCGCGGCGCGGTCCGGGCCGCCGGACTGGACGACCACTGGACGGCGCCCGCCGAGTCGTGCGAGGAGATCAAACGCCACCTCCTCGCCCAGGACCTCACCGGGCGCCGCGTCGCCGTACAGCTGCACGGCGAGCCGCTGACCGGCTTCGTGGCGGAGCTGCGCGCGGCCGGGGCCGAGGTCGTCGAGGTGCCGGTCTACCGCTGGCTGCCCTACCGCGACCCCTCGCCGCTGCGCCGCCTGATCAGCCAGACGGTCACCGGTGCGGTGGACGCGGTGGCCTTCACCAGCGCCCCCGCCGTGCTGGCCATGCTCGCCGCGGCCCGCGCCGAGGGGCTGGAGGAGGCGCTCGTCGCCGCGTTCGCCGGCCCGGTCGTCGCGGCCTGCGTGGGCCAGGTCACCGCCGGGCCCCTGCTGGCCAGGGGAGTGCCGGTGGTGTGCCCGGAACGGCCCCGCCTGGGCGCGCTGGCCCGCGCCCTCGCCCGGCACCTGCCCGAGCACGGCGTCACCCGCCTGGTCGCCGCCGGTTGCGAGCTGGAGATCCGCGGGCACGCCGTCGCCGTGGACGGCGACCTGCGGACGCTGCCGCCCGCCCCCATGGCGGTGCTCAAGCGCCTGGCCGTCAGGCCGGGACACGTGGTGGCCCGCTCGGAGCTGCGGACCGTGCTGCCCGGCGCCACGTCCCGCGACTCCGCCGAACACGCCGTCGAGATGGCCGTCACCCGGCTGCGCCGGGCGCTGGGCCGGTCCGGCATCGTCGAGACGGTCATCAAGCGCGGCTACCGCCTGGCCTGCGAACGCGGCGCCGCCTGACGCCGTCCGGCCCGCCTTCTCGCGACCGCGGCGCCGCCCGGCGGGGGCCGGCGCCGCTCAGGCCGTCATGGACGCCGGTGCCGCCGGGCGGCCCCGCGCCCTCGCACCCGGCGGGGCGGGCGGCCTCAGGACGGGTCCAGCCTCAGTTCCCGGATGATCTCCCCGGCGGCGGCGTCGCGCGAGGGCAGCGAGGCGGCGCCGACGAGCATCTCGTAGTAGGCGTGACGGAAGCACCCGGCCAGCAGCAGCCGCGCGCTGGCGACCGGGTCCACGCCGGGGGAGACCCGGCCCGCGCCCTGCTCGGCCGCGAGATAGGCGGTCAGCGGCACCACCTCCGCCATCGGCCCCATCGCGGAGTCGCGCAGCGCCTCGCGGAAGCGCACCGTGACGGAGGGGGAGCTGAAGACCGGCAGCGCCGCCGACTGCACCTCGACGTAGTAGTCGATGCCGGCCCGCGTGACGGGCAGAAGGTTGCCGCCGACCTCGCCCCGGCCGACCAGGTACCCCAGGTCGTCGAGGAGGC
The DNA here is from genome assembly GCF_050942225.1 of Streptosporangium sandarakinum. Classification (NCBI taxonomy): domain Bacteria; kingdom Bacillati; phylum Actinomycetota; class Actinomycetes; order Streptosporangiales; family Streptosporangiaceae; genus Streptosporangium; species Streptosporangium sandarakinum. Next base: position 5,027,521 of record NZ_CP192034.1, on the reverse strand, counting down.
GCAGCCAGACCGGCAGTCGGTCCTGCAGCAGGGCGAGGAACATGTCGACCGCCTGGCCGGGGGCGGCGCCGCCCGCGCGGGGGGAGGAGGCGGCGTTCTCGCCGTCCTCGCGTTTCATCAGCCCGGCCAGCTCAAGGACGCGGCGCCGCGTCTCCTGGGCCTTCTGGTAGGGGTCGAGCCGACGGGGGTCGAGCTGGGGAGTCGCCATGGTTGCCCTAACGTGCGCAGTCACCCGGACAATGTGCGGCGTGGGGGAGGGGTCGTTCACCGGAGTTTACGAAGGTGTGTTCCTCCGGGTCGTCGAATCGTTGCGGAGCGGTTACCCGGCGGACGGCCCGCGGCCGAACCGGGTGGGGCCGATTATGGTCCCGCGCGGGCGCGCCGGGGGTGGAGTGACGATAACGATGCGCTGAGTGTTTTTCCGGAGGGCGCGGCCCGCCGACCTGGCCCGCGACCGCCGGCGCGCTCCCGGCCGGGACGCGGGTGTGGCTCCGGCGCCGTCCCGGGCATGGTCTCCGGGCCCGTGCCCGGTTCCGGCGTCGTCACGGGCATGGGAATGGTCTCCGGGGCCGCGCCCGGATCCGGCGTCGTTCCGGGCCCGGGTGCCGTCCCGGGCCTAGGTCCGGGGTCTCAGCCGTCGCCGTCGCGGTCGCGGCGGCGGAGGTAGCGCTCGAACTCGGCGGCGATGGCGTCGCCGCTGGCCTCGGGCAGCTCCGCGGCGTCCTTGCGCTCCTCCAGCTCCTTGACGTACTCGGCCACCTCGCTGTCCTGGGAGGCCAGCTCGTCCACGCCGTTCTCCCACGCCCTGGACTCCTCGGCCAGGTCGCCCAGCGGCATCGGGATGTCGAGCAGGTCCTCCAGGCGGCGCAGCAGCGCCATGGTGGCCTTGGGGTTGGGCGGCTGGGCGACGTAGTGCGGCACCGACGCCCACAGCGAGACCGCCGGTATCCCGGAGGCCCCCAGAATGTGCTGGAGCACGCCGACGACGCCGGTCGGCCCTTCGTAGCGACTCAGCTCCAGGTTGATCGCCCGTGCCAGGTCCTCGTCGCTCGCCGAGCCCACGATCGGCACCGGACGGGTGTGCGGGGAGTCGTTGAGCAGCGCGCCGAGCAGCACCGCCAGCTCCACCCCCACGTGACGGCAGACCTCGGTGATCTCCTGGCAGAACGTGCGCCAGCGCATGTTGGGCTCGATGCCGCGCAGCAGCACCACGTCGCGGTCGGCCCCCGGCGGCCGGGCCACCAGCAGCCGGGTGGTCGGCCAGGTGATCGACCTGGTCAGCCCGTCGCCCATCTCCACGATCGGGCGGGTGACCTGGAAGTCGTAGTAGTCCTCGGGGTCGAAGGAGACCAGCGGGGTCGCCTTCCACTCGTTCTCGAGGTGCGCGATCACTCCGCTCGAGGCCTCGCCCGCGTCGTTCCACCCCTCGAACGCGGCGATCAGCACCGGGTCGACGAGCTTGGGTAGACCTTCGAGTTCGATCACGCGCGGCCTCCTTCTTCGCCTCGCCATGGCCGTCTACCGCATAAGCCTATGCGGTGCGGTGGACATCACCGAATTCCCAGGACACGGGCCCCTTCCCCGCCCCGCCCGGGCTCCGGGGCCCCGGCCGGACGAGGGTTCCGGGAGGAGGACGCCCGGGGCGGGCGGTTCAGCATCCGGTCACTCCGATGTCAGCATCCGGACACCGTCATGAGCGACCGAGGGCGGATCGGTTAGTACCCTTGGGGCCATGACGAGCATCCCGTCCTTCCGTGACGTCCTGTCCCAGCGCGTGATGGTCGCCGACGGGGCCATGGGGACGATGCTCCAGGCCCACGACGTCGGCCTCGACGACTTCGAGGGCCACGAGGGCTGCAACGAGGTCCTCAACGTCACCCGCCCCGACATCGTCCGCGCCGTGCACGAGGCCTACTTCGAGGTCGGCGTCGACTGCGTCGAGACCAACACCTTCGGCGCCAACCTCAGCGCGCTGGGCGAGTACGACATCGCCGACCGGGTCTTCGAGTACTCCGAGGCCGGGGCCCGCGTCGCCAGGGAGGCCGCGGACGCCTGGTCCACCCCCGACCACCCCCGCTTCGTCCTCGGCTCCATCGGCCCGGGCACCAAGCTGCCCACCCTCGGGCACAAGCCGTACGGCGAGCTGCGCGACGCCTACCAGGCGAACGCGGCCGGCCTGATCTCCGGCGGCGCCGACGCCCTGATCATCGAGACCGCCCAGGACCTCCTCCAGGTCAAGGCCGCCGTCGTCGGCGCGCGGCGGGCCGTCGCCGAGGCCGGCCGCGACGTGCCGATCATCGCCCAGGTGACGATCGAGACCAACGGCGCGATGCTGCTCGGCTCGGAGATCGGCGCGGCGCTGACGTCGATCGAGCCGCTCGGCGTCGACGTCATCGGCCTCAACTGCGCCACCGGCCCGGCCGAGATGAGCGAGCACCTGCGCTACCTCGCGCGCCACGCCCGGGTGCGGCTGTCCTGCATGCCCAACGCCGGGCTGCCGGTGCTGACCGCCGACGGCGCCCACTACCCCCTCGCCCCCGACGAGCTGGCCGCCGCCCACGACCACTTCGTCCGTGACTTCGGCCTGTCGCTGGTCGGCGGCTGCTGCGGCACCACCCCCGAGCACCTGCGCCGGGTGGTCGAGCGGGTGCGCGGCCGGGAGGTCGCGGCGCGGCGCCCGCGCCCCGAGCCCGGCGCCGCCTCCCTCTACCAGACCGTCCCCTTCCGCCAGGACACCTCCTACCTCGCCATCGGCGAGCGCACCAACGCCAACGGCTCCAAGGCGTTCCGCGAGGCGATGCTCGCCGGCGACTGGGAGGAGTGCGTCGAGATCGCCCGGGCCCAGGCCCGCGACGGCGCGCACATGCTCGACCTGTGCATCGACTACGTCGGCCGCGACGGCGTGGCCGACATGCGGGAGCTGGCGTTCCGCTTCGCCACCGCCTCCACGCTGCCCATCGTGCTCGACTCCACCGAGCCCGCCGTCCTCGAAGCCGGGCTGGAGGCGCTCGGCGGCCGCGCGATCGTCAACTCGGTCAACTACGAGGACGGCGACGGCCCCGACTCCCGCTTCACCAGGATCATGCAGCTGGTCCGCGAGCACGGCACCGCCGTCATGGCGCTGACCATCGACGAGGAGGGCCAGGCCCGCACCGCCGAGTGGAAGGTCGGGGTCGCCGACCGCCTCATCGCGGACCTCACCGCCAACTGGGGGATGCGGGTCGAGGACATCGTCATCGACGCCCTCACCTTCCCCATCGCCACCGGCCAGGAGGAGACCCGCCGCGACGGCGCCGAGACGATCGAGGCGATCCGCGAGATCAAGCGCCGCCACCCGGGCGTGCAGACGGTCCTCGGGCTGTCCAACATCTCCTTCGGCCTCAACCCGGCCGCGCGGGTCGTCCTCAACAGCGTCTTCCTCAACGAGTGCGTCAACGCCGGCCTCGACTCGGCGATCGTGCACGCCTCCAAGATCCTGCCGATGGCCCGGATCCCCGACGAGCAGCGCCAGGTCGCCCTGGACATGATCTACGACCGCCGCCGCGAGGGCTACGACCCGCTGCAGCGGTTCATGGAGCTGTTCGAGGGCGTCGACGCCGCCGCGGTGAAGGCCGGCCGGGCCGAGGAGCTGGCCGCGCTGCCGCTGTGGGAGCGGCTCAAGCGCCGCATCGTCGACGGCGAGCGCAAGGGCCTGGAGGCCGACCTCGACGAGGCCCTCACCCGGCGTCCCGCCCTGGAGATCGTCAACGACGTGCTGCTCGACGGCATGAAGACCGTCGGCGAGCTGTTCGGCTCGGGGCAGATGCAGCTGCCGTTCGTACTCCAGTCGGCCGAGGTGATGAAGGCCGCCGTGGCCTACCTGGAGCCCCACATGGACCGCGTCGAGGGCGAGACCAAGGGCCGCATCGTGCTGGCCACCGTCAAGGGCGACGTGCACGACATCGGCAAGAACCTGGTGGACATCATCCTGTCCAACAACGGCTACGAGGTCGTCAACCTCGGCATCAAGCAGCCGGTGTCGGTGATCCTGGAGGCCGCCGAGGAGCAGCGGGCCGACGTGATCGGCATGTCCGGGCTGCTGGTGAAGTCCACGGTCGTGATGAAGGAGAACCTCGAGGAGATGAACTCCCGGGGACTGGCCGGCAGATACCCCGTGCTGCTCGGCGGCGCCGCGCTGACCCGCGCCTACGTCGAGCAGGACCTCGCCGAGCTGTTCGAGGGCGAGGTCCGCTACGCCCGCGACGCCTTCGAGGGGCTGCGGCTGATGGACGCCTTCATGGCGGTCAAGCGCGGCGAGGACGGCGCGGCCCTGCCGCCGCTGCGGCAGCGGCGCGTCAAGACCGGCGCGACCCTGAAGCGCACCCCGGTGGAGGAGCTGCCCGCCCGCTCCGACGTGAGCACCGCCAACCCCGTGCCGGTCGCCCCCTTCCACGGCGACCGCGTGGTCAAGGGCATCCCGCTCGCCGACTACGCCGCGTTCCTGGACGAGCGGGCGACGTTCATGGGCCAGTGGGGCCTCAAGGCCGCCCGCGGCGGCGAGGGCCCCTCCTACGAGGAGCTGGTCGAGACCCAGGGCAGGCCGCGCCTGCGGATGTGGCTGGACCGGATGCAGACCGAGGGGCTGCTGGAGGCGGCGGTCGTCTACGGCTACTTCCCGTGCGTCAGCGAGGGCGACTCCCTGGTGATCCTGGACGACGCGGGCGGCGAGCGGACCAGGTTCACCTTCCCGCGCCAGCGGCGCGACCGGCACCTGTGCCTGTCGGACTTCTTCCGTCCCCGGGAGTCCGGCGAGACCGACGTGGTCGCCTTCCAGATCGTCACGATGGGAAGCCGGATCGCCGAGGCCACCGCCGAGCTGTTCGCCAAGGACGCCTACCGCGACTACCTGGAGCTGCACGGCCTTTCGGTGCAGCTCACCGAGGCGCTGGCCGAGTACTGGCACGCCCGGGTCCGCTCCGAGCTCGGCATCGGCGGCGACGAGTCGCTGGAGGCCATGCTGAAGGTCGACGTCACCGGCTGCCGCTACTCCTTCGGCTACCCCGCCTGCCCCAATCTGGAGGACCAGGTGCAGCTCACCGGGCTGCTGGACCCCGGCCGGATCGGGGTGAGCCTGTCGGAGGAGTTCCAGCTGCACCCCGAGCAGTCGACCTCCGCGCTCGTCGCGCACCACCCCGAGGCCAACTACTTCAACGTCTGACCGTCAAGGATTCCACCGATACATGGACGCGGTTCTGTTCGACATGGACGGGCTTCTCGTGGACAGCGAGAAGGTGTGGTTCGAGGTCGAGAGCGAGGTGATGGCGCGGCTCGGCGGCGAGTGGAGCCACGCCGACCAGCGGCACCTGGTGGGCGGCTCCATGCCGGCCGCCGTGGGCCACATGCTCAGGGTCACCGGTTCGGCCACCGACCCGGCCGACGTGGAGACGTGGATGCTGGAGGGCATGACCCGCAGGCTGTCCGCCGGCGTGGAGATGATGCCGGGCGCCGCCGAGCTGCTGACGGCCGTACGGCGGGCCGGCCTGCCCACGGCCCTGGTCACCTCCTCGGTCCGGCCGATCGCCGACGCCTGCCTGGCCTTCATCGGCCGCCACCACTTCGACCGCGTGGTGACCGGCGACGACGTGGCGCGGACCAAGCCGGACCCCGAGCCGTACCTCACGGCCACCCGCCTGCTGGGGGTGGCCGCCGCCCGGTGCGTCGCCCTGGAGGACTCCCCGAACGGCGTGACCGCGGCGACCGCCGCCGGCTGCCGGGTGGTGGCCGTGCCCAGCGTGCTGCCGATCCCCTCGGCCCCCGGCCGCCTCGTCGTGGACTCCCTGCACGAGGTCGACGTCGAGGTGCTCCGGGCGCACGTCCTCGGCGCCGCCTGACCCGGGCCGCCCGCGGGGAGGGCCGGGGCACACCTTCGGAGGGCCCGCCGAACCGGGGAGATCCCCGAGAGACCGCCGCCGCTCCCGGGGCCGTCCCCTAGGGGATCATCCCTCCCCCGGGAGGAGGAACCCCCGCGATCCCGCGTGCCAGGATGGAAGACGGGTACGCCGATACGAGGGACGGTCCGCTATGTCGTTCGAACAGATCGCATGGTTGCCGCTCTGCGCCGGGTTGACCGGGGTGGGGTTGCTGCTCAGCTTCCTGGGGATGCGCCGCAGGGGGGTGCTGGCCGGACTGCGGGGGGTGGCGTGGTCGCTGCTGCCGCTGGCCGCCTATTTGACGGGCGCGCTGCCCACCCTCTGGCGGATCGGCACGGCGATCGTCGGGTTCGTCACCGGCGTGGCGCTCAACCCAATGGTGTGGGCGGGGGTGGCCCTGGCCGGGCTGTCGGCGGTGCTGTTCGTGGTGACCGGGGCGGTGCGCGGCCGCCGGCTGCGGACGTCCGGGACCGGGCGGGGCGCGGAGGCGCCGGCCGGGGAGCGGGGGCCGCCGGGGGCGGCGCCGTACGGGGCTCCTCGGGCACCCGGCCGCTGCCGCGTCCCGGGGCGGCGCCCGCCGACCCCGCCCGGCCCGCCGCCGGATCCGGCACCCAGCCCATGGCCCGGCCCGGTGCGAAGCCCGCCGGGAAACCGGCAGGGAAGCAGGCCGCCTCCTCCGATGACGACTTCTCGGAGATCGAGGACATCCTCAAGCGACGTGGGATCGGTTGACACTGAGTTACCCCTCAGTGCAATGTCACGAATCCGAGACAGAAGCGGAACGGCTTCCTGACATTCGGCCCAAGATCAAAACAAATGAATTGCGCATGAATCACAGTTGAGCCACATAGCGCCCTCAGGGGTTGGTCTGCGCAGATCAGCCCATAGATTCTGCGTCCAGGACCGTGAGCGCGGTTCGGAACAGCAGGAGGGCGCACCCCACCCGGGCGCACCCGTCGGACAACGTCGTCTGGGATCCAGGGGGCCACACGCATGACCACACCGCTCGACGTCTCCGGGCAGGCCATGGAGGCCCAGCCGGAGGCCGTTCTCCAGGGGACGGGCGGAAAGGCCATCGAAGGCCGTTCGCTCGGCCAGATCGCCTGGACTCGCCTCAAGCGCGACAAGGCCGCCGTCGCGGGCGCCGTCGTGGTGGTGTTCCTCGTTCTGGTGGCGATCTTCGCGGAGCGCCCCTTCGGAGGACTGATCGCCCTCTTCGGCGACTCGCCCAACATCCCCAACAACGACCTCATCGACCCGATGACCAGCGCGCCGACGGCTCCCTTCGGCGGCATCAGCCTGGAGCACCCCTTCGGCCTGGAGCCGGTCAACGGCCGCGACATCTTCGCCCGCATCCTGTCGGGCGCGCAGATCTCGCTGCTGGTCGCCTTCCTCGCCACGCTCGTCTCGGTGGTGATCGGCGCGCTGCTGGGCGTGCTCGCCGGCTACTTCGGCGGCTGGATCGACACGGTCATCAGCCGGCTGATGGACGTCTTCCTGGCCTTCCCGCTGCTGCTGTTCGCGATCGCCATCGTCGGCGCGCTGCCCGACCAGGCGCTCGGCATGAAGGGCAACGCGCTGCGCATCGCGGTGATCGTGTTCATCATCGGGTTCTTCAGCTGGCCCTACATCGCGCGCATCGTGCGCGGCCAGACACTGTCGCTGCGCGAGCGCGAGTTCGTCGACGCCGCCCGCTCGCTGGGGGCGACGAACCGCTACATCATCTTCCGCGAGGTGTTCCCGAACCTCGTGGCGCCGATCCTGGTCTACTCCACGCTGCTCATCCCCACCAACATCATGTTCGAGGCGTCGCTGTCGTTCCTCGGCGTGGGTGTGAACGAGCCCCAGGCGTCCTGGGGCGGCATGCTCACCCGGGCGGTCGACTACTACCAGATCGCCCCGCACTTCATGATCGTTCCCGGTCTCGCGATCTTCATTACCGTGATGGCCTTCAACCTCCTGGGCGACGGGCTGCGGGACGCCCTCGACCCGCGAGCCAGGTAGCGCGAAGCGACCGTCGCGACCGTTCGTCTCCACCACCGCCACTTCACGACAAGGGGTGTACCACCACGATGAGGAAGACCAAAGCCCTTGCGCTCGCCGCGCTGGGTACCACGCTGAGCATGGGTCTTGCCGCCTGCGGCGGCACGGCCGGCGGCGGTGGCAACAACACGGGCTCGGGCAACCAGGGCACCGGAGCCTCCGGCACGGCCTTCAACGACGCCTACACCAAGCTCGTCAACGCCTCCGACGCCAAGGGCGGCACGCTCAAGTTCGCCCTGACGGACGAGCCGGACTCCACGGACCCGGGCAACACCTACTACGCCTGGAACTGGAACTTCTCGCGGCTGTACGCCCGCCCGCTGATGACCTACCAGCCCGCCCCGGGTGAGGAGGGACTGAAGCTCGTCCCCGACCTCGCCGAGGGCCCCGGCCAGGCCAGCGAGGACGGCAAGACCTGGACCTACAAGCTGAAGAAGGGCATCAAGTACGACGACGGCACCGAGGTCAAGGCCGCCGACGTCAAGTACGCCATCGCCCGCAGCAACTTCACCTCCGAGCTCACCGACGGCCCGAAGTACTTCGCCCAGTACCTCGACGCCGAGGGCTACAAGGGTCCGTACAAGGACAAGAACCTCGACGACTTCAAGGGCGTCGAGACCCCCGACGACTACACCGTCGTCTTCAAGCTCAAGGCCCCGTTCTCGGAGTTCGACTTCCTGGTCGCCAACCCGCAGTCGGCTCCGGTGCCGCAGGCCAAGGACACCGGTCTCGACTACGAGAAGAACGTCGCCTCGACCGGCCCCTACAAGTTCGAGAGCTACGAGGTCGGCAAGCAGCTGAACCTCGTCAAGAACGAGAACTGGGACCCCTCGACCGACACCACCCGCAAGCAGCTGCCGGACCGCATCGAGGTGCAGTACAAGCAGAACGCCGACGACATCGACCAGCGTCTGCTCAACGGGCAGATCCACGTCGACCTGGGCGGCACCGGCGTCCAGCCCGCGGCCCGCGCCAAGATCGTCGGCAAGCCCGAGCTGAAGAACTCGTCGGACAACCCGTACACGCCGTTCAACCGCTACGCGATGATGTCGACCAAGGTCAAGCCGTTCGACAACATCGAGTGCCGCAAGGCCGTGCAGTACGCCACCGACAAGGTCGCCACCCAGGCGCCGTGGGGCGGCCCGCTCGGCGGTGACATCGGCAGCACCGCGATGACCCCGACCACCGTCGGCTACAAGCCGTTCGACCTGTACCCCAACGGTGCCGACCACAAGGGCGACCTGGCCAAGGCCAAGGAGAGCCTCACGGCCTGCGGCCAGCCGAACGGCTTCGAGACCAACATCGCGGTCCGCGGTGACCGAGTCAAGGAGGTCCAGGTCGCCGAGGCCCTGCAGGCCTCGCTCGACCGGGTCGGCATCAAGGCCACGATCAAGAAGTACCCCTCGGGTGACTGGAGCTCGCAGTACGCCGGCAAGCCGGAGTTCGTGCACAAGAACAACCTGGGCATCATGATCGCCGGCTGGGGCTCCGACTGGCCGTCCGGCTTCGGCTTCCTGTCGCAGATCGTCGACGGTCGCTTCATCAAGGACTCTGGCAACTACAACATGATGGAGCTGGACGACCCGACCGTGAACGAGCTGCTCGACAAGGGCATCCAGACCACCGACACGACGGCCCGCAACGAGATCTGGACCCAGGTCGACAAGAAGGTCATGGAGTCGGCGGCGTTCATGCCGTTCGTCTACGAGAAGACGCTTCTCTTCCGCCCCTCGAACCTGACCAACGTGTACGTGCACCCGGCCTACGGCATGTACGACTACACGTGGCTCGGCGTCAAGCAGCAGTAGTCCTTCTCTAGCTAGCCAAAGGCAGGTGAAGGCCACGGTGCCCGGGAGCGACCCTCCCGGGCACCCGGCCGAACGATCGTGGTCGCATTCATCGTCCGCCGCGTGATCGCCGCCGTGCTGATGCTCGCTGTCGTCAGCGCGGCCACCTTCGCGATCTTCTTTCTCATCCCACGGGCCCTGGGACAGACCCCCGAGGGCATGGCGTCGCGCTACGTCGGACGGGATGCCACCCCCGAGGCGATCCAGGGCGCCGTCAAGCGACTGCACCTGGACGACCCGCTCATCGTGCAGTACGGGCGGTTCGCCAAGGGCATCGTCGCCGGCGAGGACTACTCGCTCGGCCCGCGCAAGGCCGAGTGCCCGGCGCCCTGCTTCGGCTACTCCTTCAACAACAACCAGCCGGTCTGGCCGACGCTGCTCGACCGGCTGCCCGCGACGATGTCGCTGGCCGCGGGGGCGGCGATCCTCTGGCTCATCGCCGGCGTCAGCATCGGCATCGTCTCCGCGCTGAGACGCGGCACCGCGCTCGACCGCGCGGCCATGACCGTGGCGCTCGCCGGCGTCTCGCTGCCCATCTACTTCACCGGCCTGGTCTCCCTGTCGGTGTTCGCCTACACGCTCGGGATCTTCCCCGGCGGCGGCACCTACACCTCGATCTCCGAGAACCCCGTCGCCTGGTTCCAGGCGCTGGTCCTGCCCTGGATCACCCTGGCGTTCCTCTACGCGGCCCTGTACGCCCGGCTCACCCGGGCGGGCATGCTGGAGACCATGGGCGAGGACTACATCCGCACGGCCCGGGCCAAGGGCCTCAAGGAGAGCACGGTCGTCACCAAGCACGCCCTGCGCGCCACGCTGACCCCGATCCTCACCATCTTCGGACTCGACGTCGGCCTGCTGCTGGGCGGAGCCGTGCTCACTGAGAGCACCTTCTCCATCCCCGGCGTCGGCAAGCTGGTCATCGACGCGATCCGCGGCAACGACCTGCCGGTCGTGCTCGGCGTGACCATGTTCGCGGCCTTCTTCATCGTCCTGGCCAACCTCATCGTGGACATCCTGTACGCGGTGGTCGACCCGAGGGTGAGGCTCTCATGACGACGGCGCCCGGTTCCTCCGCGCCCGACTCCTTCCTGGAGCTGCGCGACCTGCGCATCCACTTCCCGACCGAGGACGGGGTCGTCAAGTCGGTCGACGGCCTGTCGTTCAAGCTCGATCGGGGCAAGACCCTGGGCATCGTGGGCGAGTCCGGCTCCGGCAAGAGCGTGACCAGCCTCGGCATCCTCGGCCTGCACAAGGGCGGCCGGGCGAAGATCTCCGGTGAGATCTGGCTGGACGGCGAGGAGCTCGTCGGGGCGAGCATCGACCACGTGCGGACGCTGCGCGGCAAGAAGATGGCGATGATCTTCCAGGACCCGCTGTCGTCCATGCACCCGTACTACACGGTCGGTGCCCAGATCATCGAGGCGTACCGGATCCACCACAAGGTCAGCAAGCAGGTGGCCCGCAAGCACGCCATCGACATGCTCGGCCGGGTGGGCATCCCGCAGCCCGACAAGCGAGTCGACAGCTACCCGCACGAGTTCTCCGGCGGCATGCGCCAGCGCGCCATGATCGCCATGGCCCTGTCGTGCGACCCCGAGCTGCTGATCGCCGACGAGCCCACCACCGCCCTCGACGTGACGGTCCAGGCGCAGATCCTGGACCTGATGCTCGATCTGCAGCGCGAGTTCAACTCCGCGCTGATCGTCATCACCCACGACCTCGGCGTGGTCGCCGAGCTCTCCGACGACATCCTGGTGATGTACGGCGGCAGGTGCGTCGAGTACGGCAGCGCCGAGGACATCTTCTACCGTCCCGAGCACCCCTACACCTGGGGCCTGCTGGGCTCCATGCCCCGCCTGGACCGCGAGCCCACCGAGCGGCTGATGCCGATCAAGGGCAGCCCGCCCTCCCTGATCAACGTGCCGACCGGCTGCGCCTTCAACCCGCGCTGCGCCTACGAGGGCCGCACCGGGGGCAAGGCCACCACCGAGGTGCCCCAGCTCGCCGAGACCGAGGGCGGCCACCTGGTCCGCTGCCACATGCCGCCCGCGGAGCGGCGGGCCATCTGGGAAAACGAGATCAAGCCGATGTTGGAGAGCACGTGACTGACGACAAGGGCGCTGCGGTGACCGATCCCGGTGCGCTGCTGTCCGTCCAGGGGCTGCAGAAGCACTTCCCGGTGACCAAGGGCCTGCTCAGGCGTCAGGTCGGCGCGGTCAAGGCGGTCGACGGAGTCAGCTTCGACGTCCGCAAGGGAGAGACGCTCGGCCTGGTGGGCGAGTCCGGCTGCGGCAAGAGCACCACCGGCCGCCTGATCACCCGCCTGCTGGAGCCGACCGGCGGGAAGATCGTGTTCGAGGGCGAGGACATCACCCACAGGTCGCAGTCGTCGCTGCGGCCGCTCCGCCGCGACATGCAGATGATCTTCCAGGACCCCTACTCCTCGCTCAACCCCCGGCACACGGTGGGCGCCATCGTCAGCGCGCCCTTCCGCATCCAGGGCATCAAGACCGAGCAGGGCATCAAGAAGGCCGTCCAGGAGATCCTGGAGCTGGTCGGGCTCAACCCCGAGCACTACAACCGCTACCCGCACGAGTTCTCCGGCGGGCAGCGCCAGCGTATCGGCATCGCCCGCACGCTCGCGCTCAAGCCCAAGCTCATCATCGCCGACGAGCCGGTCTCCGCCCTCGACGTGTCGATCCAGGCGCAGGTGGTCAACCTCCTGGAGGACCTGCAGAACGAGCTCGACCTGACCTACGTCATCGTCGCGCACGACCTGTCGGTCATCCGGCACATCAGCGACCGGGTCGCGGTCATGTACCTCGGCAAGATCGTCGAGCTGGCCGACCGCAAGGACCTGTACGAGTCGCCCATGCACCCGTACACCAACGCGCTGATGTCGGCGGTGCCGGTCCCCGACCCGGCCCGGCGCAAGGACCGCGAGCGCATCCGGCTCCAGGGCGACGTGCCCAGCCCGCTCAACCCGCCGCCCGCCTGCCGCTTCCACACCCGGTGCTGGAAGGCCCAGGAGGTCTGCAAGACGGTGGAGCCGCCGCTGGTCGAGCTGGCCACCGGCCACCAGGTCGCCTGCCACTTCCCGGAGAACGCCCCCGGCGCCGCCGCCAGGCCCGCCCCGGGGGAGACCGTCCCGGCCTGACCGCCCGCCGGGGGAGACCGCCCGGCCGGCCATCCCGCGCGACGCCGGGACGAGCACGCCTCGTCCCGGCGCCCGGCGTCCCTCCCCGCGCCCGGCCCCTCGTCCCGATCGGCCCCGCGTCCGCGTCCGGTCCACGGCCCGTCCGGCCCCGGCGCCCGGCCCCTCGGCCCGCGGGCACCTCAGCCGAGCGCCGACATGACCGGGGCGAAGAACCGCGACCGGTCACCGGGCAGCGGCCCGGACCCGGCGACCATGTCCGACGTCCGCATGCCCGCGGTCACGCCGTGGCCGTCCAGCCACGCCGCCAGCTCCGGGCGCCGGTCCTCGACCTCCAGCCGCACCGGCCGCCCGGCCCGCGCGGCGAGGTCGGCGATCAGGGCGCGGGCGTCCTCCGGGCCGGCCGCGACCACGGGGCCGACGACCGTGTTGGTGACGTTGCGCCACATCCCCGCGTACCCCGACACGCCCCGGCCGTCGTCGATCACCCGGATCTCCTCGGCGAAGCCCGCGTAGCGCCGCAGCAGATCGGACCGGTCCGCGCCCACGACCTCGGCGTCCAGGTCGGCGATCGCCTTCAGGTCCTCCGGCCGCGCGGCGCGGGAGACGCCCGACGGCGGCCCGGTGAAGACCCCCACGTGCATGGAGGCCCCGCCGGTCACCCGGAACCCCAGCTTCTCGTACAGGGGCCGCCCCTGGGCGGTGGCATTCAGGAAGACGGTCAGGCCGTCCGCCCGGTCCAGCACGTGCGCGATCAGCCGGGTGCCCAGGCCCTGCCGCGCGAGGCGTGAGGCCACCAGCACCATGCTGACCGCCGCGGTGCGACCTCCGTACCGGGTCAGGATCGCGGTCGCCACCAGATCCCCGGCGCCGTCCACGATCCCGTACCCCTCGCCGCCCTCCAGCAGGAAACGCCACTTGCGCTCCTCCCGGCCCCAGCGCCTGTCCTCGGCGAGCCGCAGGCAGCCGTCGAGGTCGCCGGACGTCAGCTCCCGGATCACCATCACATTCCTCCAAGGTCCCGGGCGCCCCGGCCACGGTGCCGGGGAGCGCCGTCGCGGCGGGCCCGGCCCGTCCGGGCGGCTCGCCCGTCCCGCGAACATCACCGGACGATCCTCGGGTACGGGACGCCGGCCGGTCCGACAGTTTCCCGCTATGCCGATAGCCGACGGCTATCATCCCGGGGTGGACATCACGCTGCCCGCCGTACGGGCGTTCGTCGCCGTCGCCCGCGCCGGCTCCTTCCGCGGGGCCGCCGCCGCGCTCGGGGTCAGCCAGCCGACGGTGAGCGCCGCGGTGCGCCGCCTGGAGGCCGCGGCGGGCCGGCCGCTGCTGGTCCGCGACCGCGACGGCGCCCGCCTGACCGAGCTGGGCGCCGGAGTGCTGGCCCACGCGGCCGCGGTGACCGCCGCCGCCGACGAGTTCGAGGCCCTGCTCGCCGGGGACGCCCCCGGCCTCACCGTGGGCTTCATGGGCGAGGCGGCGGGGACGCGCACCTCGACGCTGCTCGGCGCGGTACGGCGGGCCTCCGGCCGGGACGTACGGCTGCGCCGCTTCGACTTCGACGACCCCTCCTGCGGCCTGCTGGCCGGGACCAGCGACCTGGCCGTGGTGTGGCCGCCGCTGACCGATGACGTCCTGGGCCTCATGGTCGTCAGCGCCGACCGCCGGGCCGTCGCGGTGCCCGCCGGCGACCCGCTCTCCCGGGCCTCCGTCCTCGATCCGGCCGACCTGGGCGGCCGGGTGTGGGTGGTGCCGTGCAGTCCCGACCCGGTCTGGCGGGACTTCCGCGGCCCCGGATCGCTCGGCGTGACGGACATCGCCGGTGAGATCGGGTCCGGCGCCATCGAGGAGACCCTGGAGCTGGTGGCGTCGGGTCAGGGGATCGCCCTGCTGTCGCAGAGCACCGACGAGCACTACGCCCGCACCGGGGTGGTGTTCGTGCCGCTCTCCGGCGACCGGCGGTGCACCGTCGCCGTCGCCTGGCGGCGCGCCGACACCCGGCCGGTGCTCTCCCGGATTCTCGCCGAGCTGCGCCAGCCCGCCCCGGCGGGCCACCCGCCGACGCCGTGACCGCGGGTCCGGGGCCGGGCCCCGCTCGCCCGGGGGCGGGTGAGGCTCGATCAGGAGCCGTTCCCCGTCGGTGAGGTCTCCGCCGGTACCACCTTGCGGGCGCTGTCGCGAAGCTGTGCCACCGCGCGGGCGATGAGGTCGCCGCGCCGTCGGTCCTGGCGGGCGTGGACGACGATGCGCCGGAAGACGGTGGGGCGGACCACGGGCCTGGCGACGACTCCGCCGGGGAGCTCCGCGACGGCCAGGCGTGGCATGACGGTGACGCCGATGCCCGTCTCCACCAGTCGCAGCGCCGCCCGGTGGTCGTCCAGGCGGGCGGCATAGCGCGGCGTGAATCCGGCGGCCCTGCAAGCGGTCAGGATGATCTGCCCGATCGGGCTGTCGTAGATGTCGTGGTCCACCCAGGGCTCGCCTTCGAGGTCCCGGAAAGCGAGTTCGCGGGCATCGGCGAGGGGGTGGTCGGCGGGGAGCACGGCGACGAGTTCCTCGACGGCGAGTTCATGACGCTGGTAGCCGTCAAGGTGCACCTCGGCTCCGTCGGTGGGCTCGGTCCGGATGTCGAGGTCCGGCCGTCGGCGACCGCGCCCGTCGACGGGTTCGTTGAGGCTGATCTCGACGGTGAGGTTCGGCCGGTGCCGGCGAACGGTCCGCACGACCTCTGGGATCCACCGCTCGGCCGCGGAGGCGAAGCAGGTGATCGCCAGATGCTGCGCCTGACCGCTCCGGAGGTCCGCGACGACACGTTCGAGGCGTCCGAAGTCGGCGAGGAGCGACTGAGCTTGGTCTGCCAGGTGCCGCGCGGCATCGGTGGGGCTGATACCGCGTCCCTGCTTCTCGAAAAGGACCAGCCCGGTCTCCTTCGCCAGGGCGGTCATGTGCTGGCTGATCGTCGCGGGGGAGTAGCTGAGGTTCCGTGCCGCCTGGTTGATCGATCCGGCGGCCAGGACCGCGCGCAGGATAGCGAGGCGTTGCGGGTTGAGCATGGCATCGATCGTAAGGCAATACCGAATGATAAGTCGTATTTGTTTGCTTGTTACGAGTTTTGTCGTCGATGGAAGATGTCACCGAGCAGAAGATCCGACGTCGTCTCGGACGCGGTGAGAGAGGGTTGACGATGGACACGACGTTTTGGGACGAGGCGGACCGCCTCCTGATCCGCTACGGAACCGGCTTCACCCCGCGGGTCATCGAACGAGCCTCCGGTGCGTATGTCTTCGATCGCCAGGGCACGCCGATCCTCGACTTCACCTCAGGGCAGATGAGTTCCATCCTCGGCCATGCGCACCCGGACATCGTGGCGACGGTCTCGTCCGCGGTCGCGTCGCTGGACCACCTCTTCAGCGGCATGCTCAGCGCTCCCGTGCTGGAGCTCGCCGACAGGCTCACCGCGACCCTGCCCCCGGCGCTCGGCAAGATGATGCTGCTCACCACGGGAGCCGAGGCGAACGAGGCCGCGATCAAGATGGCCAAGCTGTCCACCGGCCGCTTCGAGATCGTCTCCTTCGACCGCTCATGGCACGGTATGACCCAGGGGGCCGCCGCCGCGACCTTCTCCGCCGGGCGGCATGGCTACGGACCCCCGACGCCGGGCAACCTGGCGCTGCCCACGCCGAACGCCTATCGTTCGCCGTTCCGGTCCTCCGACGGGTCATACGACTGGGAGGCCGAGCTCGCCTACGGCTTCGCCCTGGTCGACCGGCAGTCCGCCGGGAGCCTCGCCGCCTGCCTCATCGAGCCCATCCTTTCCTCAGGCGGGATCATCGACCTGCCGCCGGGGTATCTGCGCCGTCTCAAGGAGATGTGCGACGAACGCGGGATGCTGCTCATCCTGGACGAGGCGCAGACCGGCCTCGGCCGCACCGGAACGATGTACGCGTTCGAGCGCGACGGGGTCGCGCCCGACATCCTGACGTTGTCGAAGACCTTGGGAGCCGGACTGCCCGTGGCGGCCGTCATCACGACCGACGAGATCGAGCGGGTCTGCCACGACCGGGGTTTCCTCTTCTACACCACCCACGTCTCCGACCCCTTGGCGGCCGCCGTCGCGCTGACGGTCCTCGACGTCGTCGAGCGCGAGAACCTCACGGAGCGTGCCGCGACGCTGGGCGGCCAGCTCACCGGCCGGCTGCTGGCGCTGCGCGACGACTACGAGGTCGTCGGTGACGTTCGCGGCCGTGGCCTGCTCCAAGGCATCGAGCTCGTCAAGGACAAGAAGAGCAAGGCGCCCGCCGACGCACTGGGTAAGGCGATCACCGCGGCCTGTCTCGAACGAGGCCTGCACATGAACATCGTCCAGCTACCCGAGATGGGCGGCATCTTCCGCATCGCCCCGCCTCTCACGATCAAGGAAGACGAACTGCACCTCGGCGTGGACATCCTCGAGGCGTCGCTCAAAGCGGTGCTCGACGCCGCCGGGTGAGGTGAACCGGCGCCCCGCACCCGTCGCCGCCGGCATCGGCCCGCCGGAGGGCGGGGCGTCGTGAGATGAGGACGGCCGTACCGCGTGACCGGCGAGAACGGATCACGCGGTGGCGGCTCGTACACCACCTCGGTGGAGGTGACCGGCTCCGAACGGTTCCTAGGAGAAGGTGGTGCCCGGGGTGATCAGACCGGTCTCGTAGGCCAGGACCACGGCCTGCACCCGGTCGCGCAGGCCCAGCTTGGTGAGGACGTTGCCGACGTGCGTCTTGACGGTCGTCTCGCTCACCACCAGCTCGGCGGCGATCTCGGCGTTGGACATGCCCCGGGCGATCAGCCGCAGCACCTCCAGCTCGCGCTCGGTGAGGCGCTCCAGCCGGACCGGGGCCGACGGGCGGCGGGTGGACGGCAGGTGCGCGCCGAACCGGTCGAGCAGCCGCCGGGTGACGCTCGGCGCGACGATGGCGTCGCCCGCCGCGACCACCCGGATGGCCTGCACCAGCTCCTCGGGCGGGACGTCCTTGAGCAGGAAGCCGCTGGCCCCGGCGCGCAGCGCCTCCACGATGTACTCGTCCAGGTCGAACGTGGTCAGCACCAGCACCCTGGGCACGTG
Organism: Streptosporangium sandarakinum; assembly: GCF_050942225.1. Lineage (NCBI taxonomy): Bacteria > Bacillati > Actinomycetota > Actinomycetes > Streptosporangiales > Streptosporangiaceae > Streptosporangium > Streptosporangium sandarakinum. The sequence continues at coordinate 5,009,464 of NZ_CP192034.1, read as the reverse complement.
GGCGCCGTGCGCCGCCTCCCGGACGATCCGGCGGGTGGCGTCGATGCCGTCCACGCCGGGCATCCGGACGTCCATCAGGATCACGTCGGGCAGCAGCGCCCTCGCCTGCTCCTGGGCGGCCTTGCCGTCCCCGGCCTCGCCGACGACGGTGATCTCCGGCTCGGCCTCCAGGATGAGGCGGAAACCGGTGCGCAGCAGTGGCTGGTCATCGACCAGCAGCACTCTGATCGTCATCACACACCTTCGAGGGGAACCGGGCGCCGGCCTCGGAGCGGCCCTCCGCACGGGCCGATCCGCGGAACTCCACCATAGAGGCGCGGCGTGCCCTCCGGCGCCGCGAGCCCGCGCCGGGTCCGTTCCGGGGAGAGGCCCGGCCCCGCGGCGCCGCGGCCGTCACCGGTCCCGCACGCCGCCGCACGCCCGGCCGGGACGGCACGGCCGGTCCCGGAGCCCGCCGGCCGGCCTGGTACGTCGGGCCTCAGAGCTCGTCGGTGGCGGCCCTGGGCGTGCGGCGGGTGCTGCGCACGGTGTCGCCCGGCTGCCGCTCGGGCACCGGCGGGGGAGTGCCGCCGAACTCCGGGCACAGCTCACGGTAGTTGCACCAGTCGCACAGCCGGCTGGGCCGTGGACGCCACTCGCCGGTCTCCAGCGCCCGCTCGATGGCCGCCCACAGCGCCTGCACCTTGCGCTCGGTGGCCAGCAGGTCGGCCTCGTCGGGGGCGTAGCGCAGCACCTCGCCCTCGCCGCCGAGGTACATCAGCTGCAGCAGGCGCGGCACCGACCCGTGCAGCCGCCACAGCGTCAGCGCGTAGAACTTCATCTGGAACAGCGCCTTGGCCTCGAAGGCCGGCCCCGGCGCGCTGCCGGTCTTGTAGTCGACCACGCGGACCTCGCCGGTGGGCGCGACGTCCAGCCGGTCGATGAAACCCCGCAGCATCAGGCCGCTGTCGAGCACCGCCTCGACGTACAGCTCCCGCTCGGCGGGCTCCAGGCAGGTGGGGTCCTCCAGGGTGAAGTAGCGCTCCAGCATGGCGCGGGCCCCGGCCAGCCACTCGGCCCGCTCCTTCTCCCCGGAGAACATGCCGGCGTAGGCGGGCTCCTCCTCGAGGAGCCTGTGCCACTGCGGCTCCAGCAGATCGAGGGCCGCGGCCACCGTACGACCCGGCGCCGGCAGGTCGTACAGGCGCTCCAGCACCGAGTGGACGACCGTGCCGCGCACCGCGGCGGGCGACGGCGGCTCGGGAAGCCGGTCGACCACACGGAACCGGTACAGCAGCGGGCACGTCATGAAGTCCCCGGCGCGGGACGGCGACAGCGCTCCGATGATCGTGGGCTCGGTCAGTGACATGTCCGCACTGTAGGTCACGGTGACGACAGTTTGGGCCCGGGGTGGGCCGCGGGCGTCCGCGCCCGGCGTGGGCGGCGCGTAGCATCAAGGCCAACAGACGCGAGCGAGCGAGGAACGGTGAGCCAGCGGTGAGCAGCGAGAGCCCGCGCCAGGAAAATCCCGGGCTGCGGATGGGACGGCCGTTCGGCATCCCGGTCTATGTCTCGCCGACCTGGCTGCTGGTCGCGGCGTTCATCACGTTCACCTTCCAGGAGGTCGTGGCCTACCGGCTGCCGCAGCTCAGCCTCCCGATGACGTACGTCGTCTCCTTCGTCTTCGCGGTCCTGCTGTACGTGTCGGTGCTGCTGCACGAGCTGTCGCACTGCGTGGTCGCCAAGATGTACGGCCTGCCGGTCCGGCGCGTCACCCTCTACCTCCTCGGCGGCGTCTCGGAGATCGAGCGCGAGCCGGAGACGCCCGGCAGGGAGTTCATGGTCGCCTTCGCCGGGCCGCTGCTGTCGCTGGGCCTGGGCGCCGCCGGCTACGCCGCCTCGATGTTCATCGACCCCGGCACCGTCCTCGGCGTCCTGGTCTTCCAGCTCTGGCTCGCCAACCTGGTCGTCGGGATCTTCAACCTCCTGCCCGGCCTGCCGCTGGACGGCGGGCGCATGCTGCGCGCCGGGGTCTGGAAGGCGACCCGCAGCCCCGGCTCGGGCACGATCGCGGCGGCCTGGACGGGCCGCGTGCTGGCCGTCGTCCTGATCGCGGTGCCGGTCAGCCTGGCGCTGATGAGCGGCCAGGACCCCAGCTGGGGCATGGTCATCTGGTCGGTGCTGCTGGCCAGCTTCATCTGGATCGGCGCCACCCAGGCACTGCAGGGCGCCAAGCTGCGGGCCCGCATCCCCCAGCTGAACGCCCGCTCCCTGGCCCGCCGGGCCGTCGCCGTGACCGGGGACGTGCCGCTGGCCGAGGCGCTGCGCCGGGCCGCCGAGGCGCGCGCGGGCGCGGTGGTCGTGGTCGACCACGACGGCCGCCCGACGGGCATCGTCAACGAGGCGGCGGTCGAGGCCACCCCGGAGCACCGCCGTCCCTGGGTGACGGCGGGCTCGCTGGCGCGCGGCCTCGACCCGTCGCTGGTGCTGGCCGCCGACCTGGTGGGGGAGTCCCTGATCGACGCCATGCGCCAGTCCCCGGCGGGGGAGTACCTCCTGGTGGAGCGCGACGGCACCGTCTTCGGGGTGCTCGCCACCTCCGACGTCAACCGGATGTTCAGCGGCGTCTGATCCGCGCCGGCGGCCCGGGCCAGCCGCCCGCGTGGCGCGGCCGGAGCCATGGGCCGCGTCACGGTCAGGGAGCCGGAGGGCCGTCTCCCGCCTCCCGCGCGGCACGAGCCGGTGGTCCGGGCGAGGTCGCCGAGGCCGGGAGGGAGCCCGTCCCGCGGCCGTCTGCTGTACTTTTTCCTACGGCCTGGAATGATCGGCGATGTCGGTCCGCCGCATCCCCGCCCCGGGCCGGCCGGACGCCCCATCCCAGCCACCGAGACTCAGAGGACAGAATGCAGAAACGAGCCGCGTTTTCTCCCCACACCGAAGGACGGGGCCGTCACGCCGGGGGTGCTCGGTGAGCGGGGACGGCCTGGGAACGGTGCGCCCGCTGCCGGGCAGCGGACTGGTCGCCCGCGTGGAGGGCCTGCTGCTGGTGTGCGACGCGGCCGAGACCGTCGCCGCGGACCTCCTCGCGGCGCTGCACGACACCGCCGCCTCCGGCGGTGACGGCCGGGCACTGGCCCGCCGGGTGGCCCAGGTGCTGGCCGTCATGATGGGCGAGCCCGTCGCGTGCGCCGTCGCCGGGCCCGTGGGCGACGGGGTGGCCGTCCTGGTCAGCGGACCCGCCTCCGCGGCGGTCACCGGCCCGGGCGGAGAGGTGCGGCTCGCCGGGCGCGACGCGCTCACCTGGTCGGACCGGCTGGTCCCCGGCCCGGTCACCGGCATCGAGCTGCGCCTGCCGGAGGCCGGCCCGGCGCATCCGCTGGCCCGGCTGGACGGCGGCGTGGTCGTCGGCGGCGGCATCCTGTGCGACCCGGCCGGCGCCGGGGCCCCGCCCGCGGCCCGGAGCGCAGTGCCGCGGCAGGCGGAGGCGCCCGCGACGGAGGCCCCGCCGCCCGCGCCCTACCCGATGGGTCCCCCCGACCCCGTCCCGCCGATCCCGGTCCCGCCGCCGCCGCGGCCGGAGCAGCAGGCGTGGCACCCCGAGCCGGGACCGCAGGTCCCGCCGCAGCAGGGTCCGGTGTCCGGCCCGATCCCGGCCGTCGCGCCGCGGGAGACGGACGCCCTGGAGCCCACGGGGGCCATGGAGGGCGGCGGGCCCGCCGGGTCGTTCGAGCCCGAGTCCCGTGAGCGCCCGTTCGCCCCCGAGCCGCCGGCGCAGGGCGGCCCGCAGGCGGCGCCCGAGCCGGAGGCCGCCCCCGCGGCGCAGCCGCTGGTCTACGGGGTCGACTGCAAGAACGACCACTTCAACGACCCGCGCGTGCCGTACTGCGCGGTGTGCGGCATCGCCCTCGTGCAGCGCTCGCTCGCCCCCTACCAGGGGCCGCGCCCGCCGCTGGGCGTGCTGCTCCTCGACGACGGGATGACCCTGCGCCTCGACGCCGACCACCTCGTCGGCCGCGACCCCGACCGGGCCCCGGAGGTCACCGACGGCTCGGTCCGCCCGGCGAAGGTCACCAGCCCCGACGGCTCGGTGTCACGCCGCCACCTGCGGGTGGCGCTGGACGGCTGGGACGTCAACCTGATCGACCTCGGCTCGGTCAACGGCACGCAGATCCAGCCGCCGGGCGACCCCAACTTCTACGACATCCCGCCGAACGAGCCGGTCACGATCATGCCCGGCACGACCGTGCGGATCGGGGTCTCCCGCACCATGCGCTACGAGTCGCACCGCAACCGCTGACCGGCCCCCGGGCGTCCTCCCCGCGCCTCCCCGGCCCCGGGGAGGCGCCGCCCCGCCCGGGTAGGCCCCTGGGCCGTCCGGGCGGGCCGGTCCGTCAGGCCCCGGCCGTCCGGGCGCGGTACCACAGCAGGTCGTCCACGCGCGTGCCGCCGGGGCCGGGGAGCCTGCCGTGCAGCAGCGCCTCCCGGGTGAAGCCCGCGCGCTCCAGCACGCGGTGGGAGGCGATGTTGTCCGGCGAGGTGCCGGCCACGATCCGGGCCAGCGGGGTGTGCGTCAGCGCCCACTCCGTGAGCAGGTCCACCGCGCGGGAGGCGAACCCCCTGCCCCGGAACTCCGGCAGCATGCTGTAGCCGGTCATGGCCTCGCCCAGCGGGGGGATGACCGCGCTGAGCTGGATGTGCCCGGCGAAGGCGCCGGTGGCGGCGTCCCGTACGGCGAGCTCGACCCGCTCGCCGGCCAGCCACAGCATGCCCGCCTCCCGGCAGAACCGCTCGCTGTCGTCGGGATCGGGCGCCTCCGGCGGGACGCTGTGGGCCGCGACGTCCGGCAGGCTCTGCAGGGCGTGGTAGTCGTCGGCGTCGCCGGCCTCCAGCGGCGTCAGCCGTACGACGCCGTCGGTCAGCGAGCCGCCGGGCAGGTCCGGGAGGAACGACCGTTCCCGCTCACCCGAGTCGCCGGCCAGCCGGGCGAAGGACGCCAGGTCGCCGCGGGTGCCGTCGCGGCGGGGCTCGGCCGCGCGCCGCACGCCCTCGCGGCCGAAGCCGGCGGCCATCGCGACCCGCTGGCTGGGGAGGTTCTCCACGTCGGCCAGCAGCTCCACGCGCGCCACCCCGTGGGCGAAGGCGCGCTCCGTCAGCGCCCGGGTGGCCGCGGTGGCGACGCCGCGGCCCCGCGCCCACGGCGCGATGAGGTAGCCGACCTCGGTGTTGCCGCGCGGGTCGGACGGCTTGAGGCTGATGTTGCCCAGCCACTCGCCGGTGCCGGCGTCCGCCACGGCGAAGGAGGCGCCGCCGTTGCCCCATGTCCGCCCGGCGACCTCCAGGTAGGAGGACGCGTCGGCGAGGGTGTACGGCACCCGGACGCTCGGGACGAACCGGATGATCAGCGGATCGGCGCAGGCCCTGACCATCGGTTCCAGGTCGGCGGGGGTCGCCTCGCGCAGGAGGACGGAACCGGCGGGGATGACGTCTCTGGGGAACACCCTCCAAGTGCTATCAGTTCCTCCCGAAAGGAGCGAACGAATTGCCTCCTCCGCGCGTCCGGCGGCCCCGCCGCCCGGGACCGGGGGCACCCCGCGCGCCGATAACCTTGCGTTCATGGGTTTTCGCAGGCATGGGCCCTTCAGGGCCGGGGATCAGGTTCAGCTCACCGATCCCAAGAACAAGCGCCACACGGTGACGCTGAAGGAGGACGGGGTCTTCCACACCCACAAGGGTGCGATCCCGCACAGCGACCTCATCGGGCAGCCCGAGGGGTCGGTGGTCCGTTCGTCCGGCGGCACCCAGTACCTCGCGTTCCGGCACCTGCTCCAGGACTACACGCTTTCCATGCCGCGCGGCGCGGCGGTCATCTACCCCAAGGACTCGGCGCAGATCGTCGCGATGGCCGACGTCTTCCCCGGCGCGCGCGTCGTCGAGGCGGGGGTCGGCTCCGGCGCGCTGACGTGTTTCCTGCTGCGCGCGGTGGGCACGGAGGGCAAGGTGACGTCCTACGAGCGGCGCGCGGACTTCGCGGAGGTGGCCACCAAGAACGTGGAGAAGTTCTACGGCGGCCCGATGGAGCAGTGGCGCCTGGTGGTCGGGGACTTCGCCGAAGCGCTCGACGAGAGTGACGTCGACCGGATCATTCTCGACATGCTCGCGCCGTGGGAGTGCGTGGACGCCGCGGCCAAGGCGCTCACGCCCGGCGGGGTGATCTGCTGTTATGTGGCGACCACCACGCAGTTGTCGCGAACGGTCGAAACTCTGCGCGAACACGGGAGTTTCACCGAGCCCCACGCGTGGGAGACCCTGGTTCGCGACTGGCACGTCGAGGGGCTCGCCGTACGGCCCGACCACCGGATGGTCGGGCACACCGGATTCCTCGTCACCGCCCGTCGCATGGCGGACGGGGTGACCCCACCACCCCGGCGTAGGCGTCCGGCAAAGGGAGCGTATGGCGAGGACTCGACTTCCACCGCATGATGACGATTCAGCCACGAGAGCACGTAGGCGTGTTACATGACACCAGATGGTCGTGTTCTTATGCTTCTACGCACTAACCGCTTCATAAGGGATTAATCGCCAAATACTTAATGTAGCTATACGAACACTGCTCTACCAGGTAACTGACAGCCCCCGGATGGGTAGGGTTTTGAGTAGTCGGTCTCGACTGGGAAGGAGGTGACGCCGTGGCAGCTCGCGATGACGCCGAAGCTCGGGCCGCGCAGCGCGAACGGGAGGTCGCTGACCTCAGAACGCAGGTCTCCTTCCTGCAGGAGGAGATCACCGCGTTGCGTCGGAAGCTGACGGAGTCTCCCCGGCAGGCCAGAGTCCTCGAAGAGCGTCTCCATGAGGTGCAGGCGAATCTCGCGGCCGTCACCGGTCAGAACGAGCGTCTGGTGTCGACCCTCAAGGAGGCCAGAGACCAGATCGTCGCGCTCAAGGAAGAGGTCGACCGGTTGGCGCAGCCGCCGTCCGGGTTCGGCGTCTTCCTCGAGGCCAGAGAAGACGGCACGGTGGAGGTCTTCACCGGCGGCCGCAAGCTCCGAGTGAACGTCAGCCCCGCGGTGGACGTCGAGTCGCTCAAGCGTGGCCAGGAGGTCATGCTGAACGAGGCGCTCAACGTGGTGGAGGCCCTCGGATACGAGGAGATCGGCGAGATCGTGATGCTCAAGGAGCTCCTTGAGGACGGCCAGCGCGCGCTGGTGATCTCGCACGCCGACGAGGAACGGGTGGTGCGGCTGGCGGAGTCGCTGCTCGACCAGCCGATCCGCGCCGGCGACTCGCTGCTGATGGAATCGCGCTCCGGCTACGTCTACGAGCGCATCCCCAAGTCCGAGGTCGAGGAACTCGTCCTGGAGGAGGTGCCCGACATCTCCTACGAGGAGATCGGCGGGCTCATGCGGCAGATCGAGCAGATCAGGGACGCCATCGAGCTTCCCTACCTGCACGCCGACCTGTTCCGCGAGCACAAGCTGCGTCCTCCCAAGGGTGTGCTGCTGTACGGCCCGCCCGGCTGCGGCAAGACCCTGATCGCCAAGGCCGTCGCCAACTCCCTGGCCAAGCAGGTCGCGGAGAAGACCGGTCAGTCCGGCAAGAGCTTCTTCCTCAACATCAAGGGACCGGAGCTCCTCAACAAGTACGTCGGCGAGACCGAGCGGCACATCCGCCTGGTCTTCCAGCGTGCCCGTGAGAAGGCGTCCGAGGGCACCCCGGTGATCGTGTTCTTCGACGAGATGGACTCGATCTTCCGGACCCGCGGCTCGGGGGTCTCCTCCGACGTCGAGAACACCATCGTTCCCCAGCTCCTCAGCGAGATCGACGGCGTCGAGGGCCTGGAGAACGTGATCGTGATCGGCGCGTCCAACCGCGAGGACATGATCGACCCGGCGATCCTGCGGCCCGGCCGCCTGGACGTCAAGATCAAGATCGAGCGGCCGGACGCCGAGGCGGCCAAGGACATCTTCTCCAAGTACCTCACCGAGGGACTGCCGCTGCACCCGGACGACATCTCCGAGCACAACGGCGACCGCACCGCGACCGTCGCCGCGATGATCCAGAGGGTCGTCGAGCGGATGTACACCGAGAGCGAGGAGAACCGCTTCCTCGAGGTGACCTACGCCAACGGCGACAAGGAGGTCCTGTACTTCAAGGACTTCAACTCCGGGGCCATGATCCAGAACATCGTGGACCGCAGCAAGAAGATGGCGATCAAGCAGTTCCTGGAGAGCGGGCAGAAGGGCCTGCGGATCCAGCACCTGCTGGCCGCCTGCGTCGACGAGTTCTCCGAGAACGAGGACCTGCCCAACACCACCAACCCCGACGACTGGGCCCGCATCTCCGGCAAGAAGGGCGAGCGGATCGTCTACATCCGCACCCTCGTGACGGGCAAGCAGGGCACCGAGGCCGGCCGGTCCATCGACACGGTGGCCAACACCGGTCAGTACCTCTAGGACCGTCGCCACACCGGCGTACGGCGAGCGCGTTCGCGGCGCGACCCCGGCGGGGGTCGCGCCGCGAGGCGTGTCCGGGCCGGTACGGCGTGTCCGGCCGTACGGCGGGTCCTGGCCTGTCGGCCGCGGTCCGGGACCGTGCGGTCCGCGGGCCGCGCCGGGCCGCGACGGTGCCGGGCCGGGCGCGCGGGGCGGCCCCGGCGCACCCGCCGTCCCGTCCGTCACACAAGTGTGATCACACCACCGGGAACCCAGGTGATCCAGCGGCCGTCCAACCGACGTGCGTGATCATTCAGGCGCGGTCATCCGGTGACCGGCGCGGGGTCTCGCGGGACGGCCCGGGGGAGTGGCCGTCTCGCCGAGCTGGACCTCCTCCGTTTCGTCGCCGCCCTGGCGGTGCTCTCCTTCCACTACTTCATCGCCTTCGCCTCGGTGTGGGGCGAGCGGCCGGCGAAGCTCTTCCCCGCGATCTCGACCCTCTCGGGACTCGGCATCCTCGGCGTCGAGCTGTTCTTCATGATCAGCGGCTTCGTCATCCTGATGAGCATCTGGGGCCGCGGCCTCGGCGCGTTCGCCCTCTCCCGGCTGGTGCGGCTCTTCCCCGCCTACTGGGTCAGCGTCGCCGTCACCGCCGCCCTCTACGGCCTGACCGGCGCCACCGCCCTGGACCCCAAGCTCAGCCCCGCCGAGTACGGGGTCAACCTCACGATGCTGCAGCGGGCCTTCGGCGTCTACGACGCCACCGGCGTCTACTGGTCCCTGTGGGCCGAGCTCCGCTTCTACGTGCTCATCTCGATCCTGGTGATCGTCGGCGTGACGCTCAACCGGTGCCTGGTCTTCATGGGCGTCTGGCTGCTGGCTGCCGGTCTCCTGTCCGGCAGCGACCAGGCGTGGGTGGACCTCGTCGTGATGCCGAAGTACGCGCCGTACTTCGTCGGCGGCATGGCCTTCTTCCTGATGACCAGGTTCGGCCCCCGCCTCGTCCTGTGGTGCCTGGCCGGGATCAGCGCCGGGCTGGCCGTCAGCGCCGCCATGGAGCGGGTGGCCGGACGGATCGGGCTGGTCGGCTACGCGGCCATGCCCGTGCCCCCGTGGGCCGTGGCCGCCACCGTCATCGGCTTCTACGCGCTCATGGCGCTGGTCGCGCTCGGCCTGCTGCGCCGGCTGCGGTGGCGCGGCCTGGTCACGCTGGGCGCGCTCACCTACCCCCTGTACCTCTTCCACACCGCGGCGGCCGTGCTGATCGTCCCCGCCCTGCGCGACTCCCTCCCGCCATGGCTGACCGCCCTGGTCACCGTCGCGGCCGCGATGGCCTTCTCCTACCTCGTGTACCGGGTGGCCGAGCGGCCGGTCCAGGAGTTCGTCAGGGCGAGGACGCGCCGGGCCGCCCCGCCGCCGGTACCCGCCCCGCCGCCGGTCCCCGTCGCCCAGGCGTTCCCGGCCCCCGCCACCGCGCCGGCGTTCCCACCCGCGCCGCCGGTCGCCTCCGCGGCCCCGGCGTTCCCACCCGGCCCGCCCCCGAATCCCCGCCCGGATCCCTGGGCGACGGGCGAAAAGGCTTCGTTGCCATAACTGTCCGGCCACCGGGCATAGTGAAAGGTCTAGGGTCGGGGATATATACGGCGGAGGAGACAGTCCCGGATGAACAGAGGATGCGCATGACGGTACGGCGGGTGATGGGCATCGAGACCGAATACGGCATCTCCGTGCCCGGACAGCCGGGGGCCAACGCGATGGTGACCTCGTCCCAGGTCGTCAACGCCTACCTGGCCGCCTCCGCGGCCAGGGCCAGGCGGGCACGGTGGGACTTCGAGGAGGAGAACCCCCTCCGTGACGCGCGGGGCTTCGACCTGTCCCGCGAGATGGCCGACCAGAGTCAGCTCACCGACGAGGACCTGGGCCTGGCCAACGTGATCCTCACGAACGGCGCCCGGCTCTACGTGGACCACGCCCATCCCGAATACTCCACTCCCGAGTGCACCAACCCACGAGCCGCGGTGATCTGGGACAAGGCGGGGGAGCGGGTCATGCAGGACGCCGCGGTCCGCGCCTCGGCGATCCCCTCCAACGCTCCCATCCAGCTCTACAAGAACAACACCGACAACAAGGGCGCCTCCTACGGCTGCCACGAGAACTACCTGATGCGGCGGGCCACGCCGTTCGCCGACATCGTCCGGCACCTGACGCCGTTCTTCGTGTCCCGGCAGGTCGTCACCGGCGCCGGCCGGGTCGGCATCGGCCAGGACTCCCGCGGCGAGGGCTTCCAGATCAGCCAGCGGGCCGACTTCTTCGAGGTCGAGGTGGGCCTGGAGACCACGCTCAAGCGGCCGATCATCAACACCCGCGACGAGCCGCACGCCGACCCCGACAAGTACCGGCGCCTGCACGTCATCATCGGCGACGCCAACATGTCGGAGATCTCCACCTATCTCAAGCTCGGCTCCACCGCGCTCGTCCTCGCCATGATCGAGGACGGCTACTTCACGCGTGACCTCTCCGTGGAGAACCCCGTCCAGGCGCTGCGCGCGGTCTCCCACGACCCGACCCTCAAGTACGAGATCGCCATGCGCGACGGCCGCCGGCTGACGGCCGTCCAGCTCCAGATGGAGTACCTGGAGCTGGCGCGCAAGTACGCGGAGGAACGCAGCGGCAACGGCGTCGACGAGGTCACCAAGGACGTCCTCGACCGCTGGGAGTCGGTCCTCACCCGCCTGGCCGAGGACCCGATGCAGCTGGCCGGTGAGCTCGACTGGGTGGCCAAGCTGGAACTGCTGGAGGGTTACCGCAGCCGCGACGGCCTGGCCTGGTCCCACCCGCGCCTGCAGCTCGTCGACCTGCAGTACTCCGACATCCGTCCCGACCGCGGCCTGTACAACCGGCTGGTCGCCCGCGGGCGGATGCGGCGCCTGGTCACGGAGGAGGAGGTCCAGCGGGCCATCGAGGCTCCGCCCAGCGACACCCGGGCCTACTTCCGGGGCCGCTGCCTGAGCCAGTTCAGCGAGTCGGTCGCCGCCGCGTCCTGGGACTCGGTGATCTTCGACATCCCCGGCCGCGAGTCGCTGCAGCGCGTCCCCACCCTGGAGCCGCTGCGCGGCACCAAGGCCCACGTGGGCGAGCTGTTCGACCGCTGCCGCACCGCCGCCGACCTGGTCAGCGCCCTCACCGGCGACCGGTGAGCCCGCCGCCGCGCGGGGGCGCCCCCGCGCGGCGCGTCCGGCGGGTCAGGCCGCGCTGGTGCAGCGGACCCGGGCCAGCAGGACCGAGGCCTGCTCGGCGCTCAGCCTGGCCCGCGGGTCCTTGCGCAGCAGTCCCCGCAGCACCGGCTCCAGGGGCCCGCCCGCCGCGGCGCCCGCGCCGGCCCGCGCAGCGCCTCCGCCAGCGCGGCCATCGAGTTGACCGTGCGGAACGGCGTCTGCCCCTCCACGGCCATGTACAGCGTCGCCCCGAACGACCACATGTCGGCCTCGCGGGTGCCGCCCCGCCCGTGCAGGGCCTCCGGCGCGAGGAACGCGGGCGTGCCCCGCATCGAGCCGCTCGCCGCCCCCTCCGGCGCGGCGAACCCGAAGTCGGCCAGCACCACCCGGTCGCCCGTCAGCATGATGTTGGCGGGCTTGATGTCCCGGTGGATCACCCCGCCGTCGTGCGCGTGCCGCAGCGCGTCCAGCAGGCGCCGTCCCATCGCCGCCACCAGGTCCGCCGGCAGCGGCCCCGCCTGCACCAGCGTGTCGTGCAGGGTCAGCGCCTCCAGGAACTCCATGACGATCCAGAGCCGCTCGGCCTCCTCGGCCAGGTTGTGCACCGTCACGATGCCCCGGTGGCTCAGCCGGGCCGCCATCCGCGCCTCGCGCACCACCCGGCGCCGCCGTTCGACCGCGTCCGGTCCCGGGGGCAGCGGGATCTCCTTGAGCGCCACCTCGCGGTCCAGAAGCATGTCATAGGCACGCCAGACGACCCCTGTCGCTCCTCGGCCGACGGGGGAGGCGAGTTTGTACCGGTTGTCGACGATGGTGCTCACCGGTCAATGATCTCAGTTTTCCACCCCCGCGGGCTAACTGGCACGCCCCCGATCTGTCAGAAAACCCGACCAAGTTGCGAATCTACATCGTAAAGGAGGTCGGCGGAGAGAGTGAAGGTCCAGGCCGTGTGACCGGAGGGAGGCCGCGGAGGCGGGGCGGAGAACGTGCGGGGCCGCTCCCGGCGCGGGGCGGCGCCGGCTCCCCGGCCCGGCCGCCGGGGGCCGCGGGAACGTTCCCGGGTCGGGCCCGGACGGTTTCCCGTTCCGGACAGGGGTGTCGTTGCCGAAAGAAGGGGATATTTGCCTTAAAGGGGACGAACGAGGTTCTCTGGACGGACGACAACCCCTGGGCGGTCGCCGCGGACCCCGGACAAAGATCGGGGGACGATCCGCGCGCAATGTCAGTCGCTTCGGGGAAGATAGGAAGCACAAGCGTCCCCCAGGCGGAGGTGCCACAGATGGCTAGCAAGGACACCGGCGGCCAGAAGCAGACCGGCCGGACCGAACGGGAGGCGGAGGAGACCACCTCGGTCGACACCTCCGACGTCCAGGAGCGCAACGAGAAGCTTTCGGACGACGTCGACGCGATCCTCGACGAGATCGACGAGGTCCTGGAGGAGAACGCCGAGGAGTTCGTCAGGTCGTACATCCAGAAGGGCGGGGAATAGCCGGGGTCACCCGCGTTCCCGCGGCCGGGACGGGAGCCCGTCCCGGCGACGGACCAGGAAGGGACCCGTCCTGGCGGCCGGTCCGCCGAGCCGATCCTCCGGATCCGGGCTCGGCGACCGGCGGCCGGGACGGTCTCCCGGACGGATCCGGCGCGCGGCGGCCGGGGCGGGCCCGGCCCGCCGCTCAACCGATGAGGTGGACCGTCGCGATCTCGAAGGGGCGCAGCGGCAGCCGCACCTCCCCGCCCGCGGCCTCCAGCCGCTCACCCGGCACCCCGAGCAGGTCCGCGCGGCGGGCGGCGATGAACGCCCCCCGGATGACGGCCTCGGTGCCGCGGGGATGCTCGGCGACGAGACGCGCCTCCAACGCGCCGTCCCGCTCGCGCAGCGCCGTGAGCACCACGCCGATGCCCTCGACCTCCAGTCGCGCGCCCGCGCCGTCCAAGGTCCCCTCCGCCGCCTGACCCGCGGGGCCGGCCTCCATCCCGTCCAAGGTTCCTTCCGCCACCTGGCCCGCGGGGCCGGCCTGCGTCCCGTCCAGGGTTTCGTCCACCGCCTGACCCGCCGGTCCGGTCTCCGTCCCGTCCAGGGTCCCCGCCGCTCCGCCGCCCACCGGATCCGCCCCCGTCCCGTTCCCGGCCGTCCCCGCGCCCCGCTCCTCCGCCCGCGCGGCCGGGCCGATGGCCGGACCGCCGCCGGGCACCACCAGCAGGTCATGCCGATACTCCTCGGCCAGCCGCGGCAGCCCAGCCTCGTGCCAGGCTCCGGGACAGGGCAGTACGGCGAAGCGCAGCACGGCCGGCCCCGGGCACTGGGCCTCGGGGGTGGCGATCTGGGGACCGGCGGGCTCGTCGCGGTAGGCGTTGCGGTTGCGTGACAGCAGCCCCACCGACCGCAGCAGGGTGAGCGCCAGTTCCCCACCGGTCAGCTCGTACTCGGTCACCTGGTCCAGCAGGACCGCGAGTCCGCCCGCGGCGACGAAGCCCTCGGCCGGGAAGGTGGGCAGCGGCTCCTCGCCGCAGCCGCCCTCGGCGGCCGTCCCCCGGCGCGTCACCGACAGCTGCCCCTCGGCGAAGGACTCGGCGGCGCCGGGCCGCAGCGGCGCGTGCCAGCGGACCCGGTGGTCGCGGCAGCGGTTGTCGAAGGAGATCTCCAGCCGCAGGTACGGCTCGCCCGCCCTCAGCTCGGCCCTGGTGGTGACGGTGACGTCCTCGCGGGCGGCGGAGCGCCCGTCCTCCTCCTCGTGCGCGGGCCAGGCGTACTCGCGGCGGATCTCCAGCACCGACACCAGCGGCCCGGTGTGGAGGGTCTCGACCTCCACCCGGGACGGGGCGTCCACGAGGACGTCGTGGCGGGGCGGGGCGTGGTTGTAGGTGTCCCCGGCGTCGCCGCCGTCCACGACGCGGCCCACCCCGTGGACCTCGGCGCCGGCGGACCGCAGCGACAGGGTGCCGTCGGGGGCGACCGTGACGCGCAGCAGGCCGTTGTCGAGGACGCCCTCGGCGGAACGCGGCACGTCTCCCGGACGCGCGGCCCCGCCCTCCGCGAACGGGTCCCGCGGGATCCCGTCCGCGGCCCCGTCCTCCGCGAACGGGTCCCGCGCGATCTCGTCCGCGGCCTCGTACTCCGTGAACGGGTCCCGCGGGATCCCGTCCGCGAACCGGTCCTCCGCGGACCCGGCTCCGGTGAGGACCGCTCCCGCCATAGGGTCCTCCACCGCCGGGCTCTCCCCGCCGAAGCCCCCGCCGGCCGCCGGGGTGAGCACCGTACGGCCGAACGCCTCGACGGTGACCAGCGCGGCGACGGTGACGACGGGTTCGGCGACGATGCGCACCCGCCACGGGCCGGGCCGGGCCGCGGCGGCGTCCAGGACCGCCGCGCGCAGGTCGGCGTACTCGTAGCCGGTGGCGGGGTCGCGGGCCACGACGACGGTGAAGACCCCTTCCGGGGCGTCCGCCGGAACCGCTCCGGAGCCGCCCGCGGAAGCCGGCGGCGCCCCCTCCGGGGCCTCGCCCTTCTCCGGGCACGGTGCCGCGGAATCCCCGCCCACGGACCACGAGACGATCCGCTGGCCGAACAGCTCCCGGTCGTGGACCCGGCCGAGGAGCAGCGCGAGGTCGTCCATGACGGTCTCGTCGAGGAGGGTCGGGGCCAGCTCCAGCCGCTGCGCCGCCACGCGGGCCCCGCCGGGGCCGGTCAGGACCGGGCGGGACTCGGGCAGGCCGGCCAGGACGAGGCCGGTGCGCCGGAAGGGGGAGGGGTTGACGACCACGACGGCGTCGCGGGCCGTGCCGGCGGCGAGGGAGGAGGCGACCAGGTCGACGACGGCCTGGCCGATCTGCCCGGCCTCGGCGATGCGGGCGGCGACCTGCTGGGCCGTCTCGTCGGCGCCGCAACCGGTGATGGAGTCGTGGCCGCTGCAGGCGATGAGGCGGCGCCAGGCCAGGTCGAGCAGCCTGGCGGCGACGGTGTCGCCGGGCAGCCAGAGCGCGGCGAGCGGCTCGGCGTAGCGGGCGACGACGCGTTCGGCGCGGGCCATGAGCCTTTTCGCGGGCAGCCGGGCGGAGATGACGCCCGGCAGGATGTTGGCGCGGGCGTGGGAGCGCAGCTCGCCGTGGACGGCGGGCAGCCCGGAGACGCCGGGGTCGTGGGCGGTGACGTACTCCTCCAGGGTGGCCAGGCGCAGCCCGGCGGCGGTGATGTCCGCGGCCGGCGCGCTGTGGTCGGCGCCGTACATGGCCAGCAGCGGGCCCTCGGGGTGCCAGGGCCGCATGATCGAGGCGAAGGCGGCCAGCCGGTCGGCGAGGTCGCCCGCCGGGCCGGTGAACAGGGCGACGGCGTTGCCGTACCCGCCGGGGAGGTACTGGGTGCGGATCGCGGTGCCGTCGGCGCCGACCCAGGCGAAGGCGTCGCGCTCGACGGCGGCGGGCACCCCGCGCCACAGGCAGGCGTGCTCCAGGCCGGCCTGGCGCAGGATCTGCGGCATCTGGGCGCAGTGCCCGAACTGGTCGGGCAGGTAGCCGACGCGCATGGCGCCGCCGAGCTCCTCGGCGCCGCGCATGCCGTACTCCAGGTTGCGGATGAGGGTCTCGCCGGAGCAGAGGAACTCGTCGGCGAGGATGAGCCAGGGCCCGGCGGCGAAGCGGCCCTCGGCGACCAGCCGCCGCACCTCGCCGAGCCGTTCGGGGCGGATCTCCAGGTAGTCCTCCAGGGCGGCGAGCTGGCCGTCCATGGTGAACCGGTAGGCGGGGTCGGCGGCCATGGTGTCGAGGACCTCGTCCAGCAGGCGGACCAGGCCGAGCCGGAAGCGCTGGAACGGCAGGTACCACTCGCGGTCCCAGTGGGTGTGCGGGACGACCACGATGCCGGGGGCGGCGGAGACGTCGGGGACGCCGGCGGTCTCAGGCGTCACGCCTCCCACCTCCGTACGGTGTCCGCGCGGTCGCGGTGCCAGGCGTCACGCGCCTCACCTCCGATGGTGTCCGCGCGGTCGCGATGTCAGGCGTCACGTGCCTCACCTCCGACGGACGGTCCGGCGACCGCCCGGATGATCTGCTGGGCGGCGACGATGTCGGCGAGGGCGCCGTCGAGGCCGGTGAGCGGGGGCGTGCCCTCGGTGACGAGGGCGTGGAACGCCTCCAGTTGCAGCTCGAACGCCTCGGACACGTCGCGGTGGACGGCCCTGACCTCGGCGGCTCCGTCCGGGGAGGAGGAGGTCAGGACGGTGGGGGCGTTCATCAGGTAGGGGGAGGGGAAGACCAGCTCCAGCGTGCCGTCCTCGTGGTGGACGCTGACGGTCTCCCGGTAGGCGGGGTGACCGGGCAGGTAGTGCCAGCGCAGGCCGTAGCGGCCCCGGCGCAGCGCCCCGCTGACCTCCACCGAGGGGCCGTCCCAGGCGGCGGCGTGGTCGACGGTGACGGGCGGGCCGCCGAACGTCCGCAGCAGCGCCAGGTCGTGGCAGAGGCTGCCGAGCACCACGCCGGCGTAGAGGGACCGGGCCGCCGCGGGGGCGTCCGGGCCGAGCGCGGCGTCCAGCGCCGCCTCGTCGGCCCGCAGCCAGGGCGCGAGCGCCTCGGGAGCGGGACGGGAGGGCCGCACACGGGCGAAGGCGAGCTGGGCCTCGCCGGCGGGGTGCAGGACGGTGACGTCGAGGTGCCGTACGGCCCTCCCCGCCAGCAGGGCGGCGGCACGCCGCACGGCCGGGTCGTACTGCTTCATGTAGCCGACCATGAGCCGCTCATCGGCCCGCAGCGGCCCGGCCCGCAGCGCCTCGGCCTCGGCCCGGCTGTAGGCGAGGGGCTTCTCGCACAGTACGGCGAAGCCGGCCTCCAGGGCGGCGGCGACGAGGGCGCCGTGGGACCCGGCGGTGAGCACGACCAGCGCGTCGAAGCCGCCGCGGCCCAGCATCTCCAGGGGGTCGGCGTGCGTGCGGGCGCCGGTGAGGCGGCCCGTGGCCTCGGCCCGTGCCGGGTCGAGGTCGCACACGTCGGTCACCTCGAACAGGTCCCGCCGCCTGGCCAGCAGCGGCAGGTACATCACCTGGGCGGCGACGCCGAGCCCGGCGAGCGCGACCTTCACTACGTGCACAGCGCCATCACCTCGTTGCGGTACGTCTCCAGGCGGTGCGGCCCCGGCCGGGCGGGCAGGACGACCCGGTCGCCGACGACGACCCGCCGGGTGCCGGGTCCCCACAGCACGAGCCCGTCGCCGCCGACGACGAGGAAGTCGTCGCCGTGGCGCAGCAGCAGGGGGCCGTCGGGGGTGGCGGAGACGGCGGTGACGCCCTGGCGCAGCCCGTCCAGGGGGTCGCGGCCGAGCACCCAGGTGGTGGGGTCGCCGGGCGGGTGGCCCTCCTCGGGCCGGTGGTAGTCGCTGCCGCCGACCAGCACGGCCCCGGGCGACCACGCCTGCGTCCAGGCCAGCGGCGCCCCCCAGGTACGGTCCCACCAGCTCCAGTGCCACACCTCCACCGCCGGGGGAGGGGTGCGCATGGGGTGGCGCCAGGCGCAGTCGGCGGCCACGGGATGGTTGACCGACATGATCCCGCCGCGCTCCCCGACCGTCTCGGCCCACCGGTCGGGGGGTTCGCGGAAATCGATCCAGCCGACGTCGCCGAAGACGTTGGCGTGGCCGAGGTCGGTGGTGACCTCCTGGCCGGGGACCAGGGTGATCGCGGCGTAGGTCGCGGCGGCGGGCAGCTCCGCGTGGTGGCTGACGGTGTTGTGGTCGGTGACGGCGAGGAAGTCCAGGCCGCGGTCGGCGGCCAGGCAGGCGAGCTCGGAGACGCCGAGCGAACCGTCGGAGTGGACGGTGTGGGTGTGCAGGTCACCGGCGAGCCAGCGCAGGTCGCCGAGGGCGGGCAGGCCGCGGCGGACCGCGGCGGGGGCCCGCGGCGGCGGTGGCGGGGGCCGCAGCCCGGCGCGGGCGGGCGGCGCGACGGGCGGGGCGAGGTGCGGGATGACCGTCACCTCGTACGGCAGGCCCTCCGGCGGGACGCGGTACAGGCCCAGCAGGACGCGCCACTCGCCGGGCTCGGGCTCGCCGGGCAGGTATCCCGGGGTGGCCCAGCCGGGGGCGACGGTGTACTCCGAGCGGGCGCCGCCGGACCAGCCGCGGAACCCGGCCGGGCCCTCACAGCCGAGGTCCAGCACACCGGCGGAGCGATCGTAGGTCAGGCGGACGGTGAAGGCGCGGGCCCCGGCGGGCAGCTCGAACGGCACGCCGCGGACCGGGCCGGTGACCCGGTCCGCGAGGCTCCAGCGGCCGGTCAGGCGCAGCGCCCTCATGCCCGGCCCACCAGGACGTCGTCGCGGTAGAGCAGGGCGCGGCCCGGGCGGGGGACCGCCCAGGCGGTCGTGCCCAGCGCCGGTTCGCGGCCCTCGGGGACGACGGCCTGGACGAGGTGGCCGGGGCCCTCCAGGGTGACGAGGGTGGCGGTGCCGAGGTTCTCCAGGACGGCGACCTCGCCGGCGAACCCGTCGTCGCGCCGCGTGGTGGACAGGTCGGTGTACTCCGGGCGCACGCCGTACACGATCTCCCCGCCGTCCCCGGCGCCTCTCCCGTCCCCGCCGCCGGGCGGGTCCCCCGGGACCGGCAGTACGGCGCCCGCCACGTGCAGCGCGCCGTCCCCCATCCGCCCGGGCAGCAGGTTCATCGGGGTGGAGCCGATGAAGGAGGCGACGAAGGTGGTGGCGGGGCGGTGGAACACCTCGGCGGGGGTGCCGACCTGGGCGACGCGGCCCGCGTCCATGACCGCGATCCGGTGGGCCAGGGCGAGCGCCTCGCCCTGGTCGTGGGTGACGAACACGGTGGTGACGCCGAGCTCGTCCTGCAGACGCTTGAGGAAGGTGCGGGCCTCCAGGCGGAGCCGGGCGTCGAGGCTGGACAGCGGCTCGTCGAACAGGAACGCCCGCGGGTGGCAGGCGATGGCCCGGGCGAGCGCCACCCGCTGCTGCTGGCCGCCCGACAGCTGCCCGGGGCGCCTGCCGAGCAGCTCGGTGAGGCTCAGCCGGCCGGCGACCTCGGCGGCCCTGGCCCGGCGGCGGTCGCGGGGGACCTTCCTGATCCGCAGCGGGTAGGCGATGTTGTCGGTGACGTCCATGTGGGGGAACAGGGCGTAGTCCTGGAAGACCATGGCGACGTCGCGGCGGCCGGGCGGCAGCGCGGTCACGTCGGTCCCGCCGATGACGACGCTCCCGGAGGTGGGGGTCTCCAGGCCGGCGATCGTCCGCAGCAGCGTGGTCTTGCCGCAGCCGGACGGCCCCAGCAGCGCGAAGAACTCGCCCTCGCCGATCTCCAGGTCGAGGGAGTCGAGAGCCCGGACGCCGCCGGGGAACACCTTGGTCAGGCCGTGCACGGAGATCACTGCTTGATCCCTCCATGGAAGCGGAAGCCGTACCTGCTGCTCACGAACAGGTACATCAGTACCACCGGCAGTGAGTAGAGCAGGGAGAAGGTCGAGATCAACGGCAGGTCGGGCTGGCCGCCCTCGGTGTAGAGGGTGAACAGCACGACCGCGCTGGGCGACTTGTCCGGGTCGCGCAGCAGGATGTACTGCATCAGGAAGCCGCCCCACACGCTGGCCACCGCCCACACCGCCACCGTCGCCAGGCCGGGCCGGACGAGGGGGACAACGATGTGGCGCAGGATCTGCGCCGGCGAGGCGCCGAAGACCCGCGCCGACTCCTCGTAGGAGGTGGGGGTGGCGTCCATGAAGTCCTTGAGGATGAAGATCGCCGCCGGGAGGAGGCCGCCGGAGACGACGAGGATGACGCCGAGATGGGTGTCGACCAGACCGAGCCGGGTGGCCAGCTCGAAGATCGGCACCATCGCGGCGGTGCCGGTGACGACCGACGACAGGAGCAGCAGCACGTACAGCAGGACGTCGCGGCCGGGCACCCGGACCCGGGACAGGGCGTAGGCCGCCAGGGCGGCCAGGACGACCACGAGGACCGCCGCGCCGCCGGCCTGGATGACGGAGTTGACGATGGAGCCCGCCGCGTAGGGGTTGGCGAGGATGGCGCGGAAGTTGGCCAGCGTGAACTCCGGCACCGACACCGTGATGGAGGGGTGGGCGTCGAACGGCGCCGAGGCCAGCCAGAGCATCGGCAGCGCGAAGAAGGCGGCGACGAGGGCGAGGAAGGCGGCCGAGGAGATCCGGCCGAGCGCGTGCCGTACGGGCGCGTGGCGGACGGGTGAGCGCCGGCCGGGCGCGGGCCCGACGGGTACGGCGGGGCCGGGCGGGGTCCGGGGCCCGGAACCCCCGGCGGGTCCGGGGCGGGCACCGGGTTCCCCGGCGGGTTCGGGACTCACACGGCCACCTCCCGGCGGTTGCGCAGCAGGCGCAGGTAGGCCAGCGCGAAGACGAGATTGATCAGGAGGATGAGGAAGGACACGGCGGCGCCGAAACCGAGCTGCCCACCGCGCAGGGCGGTGTTGTAGACGTAGAACGGCAGGATCTCCGACCGCCCCTCGGGGCCGCCCGCGGTGATCAGGAACGGCGTGAAGTCGTTGAACGTCCACAGGCTCGTCAGCAGCACGTTGGTCAGCACGTGCCCCCTGATCTGGGGCAGCACCACGTCCCGGAGTCGCTGCAGGGTGGAGGCCCCGGCCAGGCGGGCGGTCTCCAGGTGGGAGACGGGCACGTTCTCCAGCGCCGCCGAGTAGAGCATCATCGAGAACGCGGTACCCCGCCAGGTGTTGAACACGATGATCGACAGCATCGGATGGTCGAGCAGCCAGGCGGCGCCGGGGGTGCCCAGCAGGGCGTTGAGGGTCCCGCCGTCGCGGTCCAGCAGCGCGATCCACAGGAACGCCACCACCGAGCCCGGCAGGATCCACGACAGCAGCACCAGTCCCTCGACGACCCGCCGTACGGTCCCGCGCCGGCCGCGCAGCGTCCATGCCAGAGTGAAGCCGAGCCCCGCCTGCCCGATGACCGCCGAACCGAGGACGTACTGCGCGGTCAGCCAGAAGGAACTGCGGAACCGCTCGTCGCCGAGCGCGGCGGTGTAGTTGGCGGTTCCCACCACCTGCGGGTCCGCCGCCGCCAGGCCGGTCAGCCGGTAGTCGGTGAGACCCAGGTAGATGGTCCACAGGGCGGGGAACACCAGGAAGACCCCGATGAGCACCAGCGCCGGCAGCGCGAACACCACCGCCCGGCTCCTCCCGAGGCCGGCCGCGTCTGTACTCATGTTGTGCTCATGGCGACGCTGCGCGTCGCGGCTCGGGGGCTGGTGTCCGGTGTCTTCCCTCGTTGTGTTCATGGCGACACTGCGTGTCGCGGCTCGGGGGCTGGTGTCCGGTGTCTTCCCTCGTCACTTCGTCGCTTCGCTCCTTCGTTCCTCGGTCCAGACACCGGCGCCCCCTCGCTGTGCTCATGGCGACACTGCGTGTCGCGGCTCGGGGGCTGGTGTCCGGTGTCTTCCCTCGTCACTTCGTCGCTTCGCTCCTTCGTTCCTCGGTCCAGACACCGGCGCCCCCTCGCGGTCCAGACACCGGCGCCCCCGAGCTAGTTGGTGACGTTGGCGGGGTTGCCGGAGAGGCGTTCCAGTTTGGTGCGGTAGGCGGTGGCGGCCTCCTCGACGGACCTGCCGGAGACGACGTCGGCCGTGGCCTCCTGCAGGGCGGCCGACACCTGGGGGTAGAGGGCCAGACCGGGGCGGTAGGCGGTGATCGGCAGGATCTCCCGGGAGACGAAGCTCAGCAGCGGGTCGCCGGCGAGGACCTCGTCGTTGACGTCGGAGCGGGAGGTGACGCGGACGGCCCCGGCCAGCTCGGCCTTGACCGCCTCGGCCGAGTGCAGGAACGCCAGCAGCCCCCACGCCTGACGAGGATGCCTGGAGAAGGGGTTCAGCACCCGTACGGCGCCGCCGGACATGCTGACGAAGTCCTGGCCGCGGATTCCCGCGCCGGGCGTCCTCGCGGGGATCTTGGCGTATCCCACGGCCTTGTCGCGGTCGGCCATCGGGGCCACGCCGGCCTTGGGATCGATCACCGAGCGCCAGAAGTAGTCGCCCTCGGCGAGGATACCGATCTTGCCGGCGGCGAACTCGGCGAAGGACTTGTCGCGGCCCTTGGCCTCCTGCTGCAGCCTGGGGTCGCCCAGGCCGCCCGCGTAGATCCGCCGGTAGAGGTCCAGCACGTCCTTGACGCCCTGGGAGGCCCCGGTCCACTTGCCGTTCGCGTAGATCTCGGTGCCGGTGCCGGCCAGCAGCGGCAGCGCGCCCTGCATCGAGGTGGCCTCGCCCATCGCGGTGCCGGCGTTGATCTGGATCGGCGTCACGCCGGGCAGCCGGCGCAGCGCCGTCCCGGCGTCGAGGATCTCCTGCCAGCTCCTGGGCTGCCACTTCTCCGGCAGGCCGGCCTTGGCGAACAGGCTCTTGTTGTAGTAGAGGATGCGCCCGTCGGTGCCCTGCGGCACGCCGTACCTCTTGCCCTCGAAGACGCCCAGGCCCTGCACCGCCTCGGGGATCTGCCGCCAGCCGTCCCAGGAGTCCACCGCGGCGCCGCCGACCTCGCCGAGGGGCTTGATGTACCCGGCCTGGGCGAACTCGCCGACCCAGATCCCGTCGAGGTCGATCACGTCGGCGCCGGTCCTCGACTTCAGGTCCAGCGCGACCTTCGTCTTGTACTGCTCGTCGTCCACGCCGTTGGGCTGGAACAGCACGCGCACGTCCCGCCCCGCCTGCTTCTGCGCGGCCTCGAATCTCGGGATCACCCAGTTCTTGATCCAGTCGGCGCTGACCGAGTTCTTGCCGCCGGAGATGGCGTTGGCCGTGATGGTCAGGGTGACGCCTCCGTCGGAGGGGGAGCCGGAACCGCAGGAGCAGAGGGCGAGCACGGCGGCTGCCAGGGTCGATATCAGGACAGGCCGATGGAAGGGTCTCACGTGACCTCCAGGGGGAGGTAAGGCATGTCACGACAACTCGACGATTACACAGGCTTACACGGGCGTAAAGATTCAACGGGAGGGACACAGGTGGTTCGCGCTGAGCTGATCGAGGGAAGTGCAGACAGCACGGCAACGTGAGTAAGGTCGGGCCATAAGGGACCGCACCTTTGGAGGGAGTCGCGTGGGATCGCACAGGGACCTGCCCGCCGGCATGGTGAATCACATCTTTACCGACACCGGGAGTTCCTCGTTCTCGGAGTTCGTCAGGTCCCACGCGCCGGACTTGCTGCCGGGCCGCAACGAGACGCTGGCGGCCCCGGTCGGCGACCAGATCCCCCATGCCACCACGATCGTCGCGGCGACCTGCGCCGGCGGCGTGGTGATCGCCGGGGATCGGAGGGCGACGTCGGGCAACATCATCTCCCAGCGTGACATGGAGAAGGTGTTCCGCCTGGACGACCATTCGGCCATGGGCATCGCCGGCGCGGCGAGCACCGGCATCGAGCTGGCGCGCCTTTACCGGGTCGAGCTGGAGCACTACGAGAAGCGCGAGGGCCGCTCGCTGTCGGTGGCGGGCAAGGCCAACCGGCTGGCCACGATGATCCGCGGCAACCTGCCGATGGCGATGCAGGGCCTGGTCGTGGTCCCGCTGTTCGTGGCCTACGACCCGAACGGCGACAGCGGTCGGATCTTCAGCTACGACGTGGGCGGCGGGCCGTACGAGCAGCACCAGCACCACGCGATCGGCTCCGGCTCGATCTTCGCGCGGGGTTCGCTGAAGAAGCTGTACCGCGAGGGAGCGAGCCCGGAGGACACCGTGCTGACGGTCCTGCAGGCCCTCTACGACGCGGCCGACGACGACTCGGCGACCGGCGGTCCCGACGTCATCCGCAGGATCTGGCCCGTCGTCGCGGTGCTCACCGCCGACGGATACCGCCGCCTGAGCGACGACGAGATCGCCGAGAACGTCGAGGCGATGGTGGAGAGCCGGAAGAGTTCCCCCGACGGTCCCACCGCTCCGCTGCGTTAACACGAGAGGATCACCGCAGGTGTCCATACCCTTTGGATATGTCTCGCCCGAGCAGCAGATGCGGGACAAGGCGGACTACGCGCGCAAGGGCATCGCGCGAGGCCGCAGCGTCGTCGTGCTGCAGTACGAGGACGGCATCCTGTTCGTCGCCCCCAACCCCTCCCGTGCCCTGCACAAGATCAGCGAGATCTACGACCGGATCGGCTTCGCCGCGGTCGGCCGGTACAACGAGTTCGAGGCGCTGCGCCTCGGCGGGATCCGCTACGCCGACATCAACGGCTACACCTACGACCGGGAGGACGTCACCGCCCGGGGCCTGGCCAACCTCTACGCGCAGAACCTCGGCCAGATCTTCACCGAGTCGCTGAAGCCGTTCGAGGTGGAGCTCGTGGTGGCCGAGGTCGGCGACACCGCCGACGAGGACCACATCTATCGCCTCACCTTCGACGGCTCGGTGTTCGACGAGTCCGGCCTGGTGGCGATGGGCGGCCAGGCCGAGGCGGTCGCGGGCCGGCTCAAGGAGCGCTACCGCGACGGCCTGTCGCTGGCCGACGCGCTGCAGGCGGCGCTGTTCGCGCTGACCGAGCCGGGTGGCGAGCGTCCCCCCGCCGGGCAGCTGGAGGTGGCGGTGCTCGACCGCAACCGGCCGCACCGCAAGTTCCAGCGCCTGGCCGGTCCGAGGCTGGAGGCGCTGCTGGCCGGGTCGTCCGCCGGGGAAGGCGCCGCGGACGCCGGAACCGCCGAGGCCGGCGCGCCCGCCGCGCCGCAGGACGGCGGATCCCAGACGCCGCCCACCGCTCCCGAGGGGGAGATCGACACCGGCTCCGGCGGCTGACCGCACGCTCCGCGGGCGCCGCGTCCCTCCGCCGGGGGCGCGGCGCCCGCGCATTGTGACACGGATCACATCCCGGTTCGGCGAACCGGAGGCGCGGGACCGTGGTCGAAGCAGTCATGAAACGATCCGTTCTGACCGCCGCCGCCCTGTGCGCCGCCCTCGCCGCCGGTACGGCCCCCGCCCAGGCGGCCGTGATCCCCGCCCAGGCGGCCCCCGCCCAGGCGGCCGCGATCCCCCACTTCCCGGCGCCGAAGATCTTCGGGACGACGTTCCAGTCCGACCCCGGCCACGACTTCACCAAGCGCATCAGCCCCCGCAAGGACGGCATCCTGCGCGGCTGGATCACCCACGTGTCCGGCGGGGAGGCCGAGTACGAGCCGATCAAGTGGGTGCGGGACAAGTACACCGAGGGCCACTTCGAGGGCCCGCCGGAGGGCAACGCCACCGCCTACAGCTCGCCCGTGGCCGGGAACGTGGTCTACCTGAGCGCCTTCGGCTGCTCGTCGCGAATGGCGAACATGACCGTCGACAGGCGCGGCCTGGGCGCCAAGCGCTGCTCCCGCGCGACGCTGCTGAAGCGGGCCGCGAAGATGCAGCGCCCGGCGCTGATCACCGTCTACCGCGGCCGGATCGTCAAGCTGCACGAGATCTACACCCCCTGACCCCCCTCACCCCTCCTCGCCGGTCCTGCGCGCCGCCGGGGACCCACGCCGCGGCCCGCGCCCGGGGACGTCCCCGGGCGCGGGCCGCGGCGTGCCGGGCCGAGGTCCCCTGTCCGGCCGGGATCCGTGCGCCCGGCCGGGGCCCGCGCGTGCTTAGCCGAGCACCGCGCCGGGCATAAGCCGTAGGACCGAAAACCCCCCACTGATCCCTCCCGCGGGAGGGGTTCGGCGAATAGTGTGAGGCAATGGACCGTCGCATCTTCGGACTTGAGAACGAATACGGGGTCACCTGCACGTTCAGGGGACAGCGGCGGCTGTCGCCCGACGAGGTCGCGCGTTACCTTTTCCGCCGCGTCGTCTCCTGGGGCCGATCGAGCAACGTCTTCCTGCGCAACGGCGCCCGTCTCTACCTCGACGTCGGCAGCCATCCCGAGTACGCCACCCCCGAGTGCGACAGCGTCGTGGAGCTCGTCACCCACGACAAGGCGGGGGAGCGCATCCTGGAGGGCCTGCTGGTCGACGCCGAGAAGAGGCTCCGCGAGGAGGGCATCGCCGGCGACATCTACCTCTTCAAGAACAACACCGACTCGGCGGGCAACTCCTACGGTTGCCACGAGAACTACCTGGTGGGCCGGCACGGCGAGTTCGGCCGCCTGGCCGACGTGCTGATCCCCTTCCTGGTCACCCGGCAGATCATCTGCGGCGCGGGGAAGGTGCTGCAGACCCCCCGGGGCGCCGTCTACTGCGTCTCCCAGCGGGCCGAGCACATCTGGGAGGGCGTCTCCAGCGCGACCACCCGCTCGCGGCCCATCATCAACACCCGCGACGAGCCGCACGCCGACGCCGAGCGGTTCCGCCGGCTGCACGTCATCGTCGGCGACTCCAACATGAGCGAGACGACCATGCTGCTCAAGGTCGGCGCGACCGACCTGGTGCTGCGCATGATCGAGGCCGGCACGGTGATGCGCGACCTGTCATTGGAGAACCCCATCCGGGCCATCCGGGAGGTCTCCCACGACATGACCGGGCGGCGGCGGGTCAGGCTGGCCAACGGCAGGGAGGCGTCCTCGCTGGAGATCCAGCAGGAATACCTCGCCAAGGCCCGCGACTTCGTCGACCGCCGCGGCGGTGACGAGATCAGCGAGCGGGTGCTGGAGCTGTGGGAGCGCACCCTCAACGCCGTCGACACCGGCAACCTCGACCTGGTCTCCCGCGAGATCGACTGGGTGACGAAATACCAGCTCATCGAGCGGTACCGCGAGAAGTACGATCTGCCGCTGTCGAGCCCCCGGGTCGCCCAGCTGGACCTGGCCTACCACGACGTGCACCGTCGCCGCGGCCTGTACTACCTGCTGCAGCGGCGCGGCTCGGTGGAGCGGGTGACCAGCGACCTGAAGATCTTCGAGGCCAAGTCGGTGCCGCCGCAGACCACCCGGGCGCGGCTGCGCGGGGAGTTCATCCGCCGGGCGCAGGAGAAGCGGCGCGACTTCACCGTCGACTGGGTGCATCTGAAGCTCAACGACCAGGCGCAGCGCACCGTGCTGTGCAAGGATCCCTTCCGCAGCGTGGACGAGAGGGTGGAGAAGCTCATCGCCGGAATGTGATGGTCATGCTTCGGCAAGGCGACCGATGATTTATCGCGACCCTATGTCAAGGCGAGTAGTGTGACGCGAACCTGACGTCTGCCTGAGGGATATCTATGCGTCGCCGCAGCCTGGCCGTACTGGCCGCCCTGCCCCTGATGTTCGCCGCGGCCTGTGGGTCCGGTGATGGCACCGCCACCGCGAACTCCGCCAACCCGAGCGGCGAGGCGGTCTCGGCGCTGAAGGTCACCGGCGCGCCCAACGCCAAGCCGGCCGTGGCCTTCCCCGCCAAGGTCGCCGAGACCTCCTCCTACCAGGTGATCACCCCCGGTACGGCCGGCGCCCCGGCCCAGAAGGGGTCGAACGTGGTCGCCAACTTCACCGTCTACACCTGGGACGGCAAGACCAACAAGATGATCGGCTCGACCTATGACGAGGGCGGGCCGCAGCTGATCACGCTCAACGAGCAGGTCCCGGAGATCCTCCGCAAGGGCTTCGCCGAGACCAAGGACGGCGGCCGCTTCCTGTCCGTCGTCGCCAAGGACTCGCTGCCCGCCGAGCAGCAGCAGCAGGCCCCCGCCGGGCAGTCGCAGGTCTTCGTGATCGACGTGGTGGGCGTGCCCAAGGACAAGGCGGTCCAGGGCAAGGCCACCGACGCCGGAATCAAGGGCATCAAGCTGGAGAACCCCGGCGGCGACGCCGCGCCGAAGCTGGACACCAAGACCAAGGAGAAGGCGCCCAAGGACCTCGTCGCCAAGACGGTGATCAAGGGGTCGGGCCCGGCGGTCAAGGCCGGCCAGTCGATCCTGGTCCAGTACGTCGGCAAGATCTGGGGCTCGGGCGTCGAGTTCGACAGCAGCTGGGGGCGCGGCGGCCAGCCGATCATGTTCCAGATCGGCACCGGCAAGGTCATCAAGGGCTGGGACCAGGGCCTGGTGGGCGTCCCGGTCGGCAGCCGGGTGCTGCTGAGCATCCCGCCGAGCCTCGGCTACGGCGAGCAGGGCTCCGGCGACAAGATCAAGGGCACCGACACCCTGGTCTTCGCGGTGGACGTCCTCGGCGCCTACTGAGGCCGCTTCCGGACCCGTCCACGATCCGTTCCCCGTGCCGGGGCCGCCAGAGCGGCCCCGGCACGGGTTTTCGGGACAGAGCCTGAAATCCCGCGGTGAGCGGCGATGATCTCGGCGTGGTCGCGATCCCGCGGGTGAACCGCCGGAGCCGGGACGGTGGCCGGCCCCGGAAGAACGGACCCGGCGCCCGCGTGGGGTGCGGGCGCCGGGTGTTGCGGTCAGGTCGGGTGGCCGGTGCCGTGGGTCAGGGCAGGGTCCATTTCTGGTTGGGTGCGCCGGTGCAGGTCCACAGGGTGACCGGGGTGGCGTCGGCGGGGTTGGCGCCGGTGACGTCGAGGCATTTGCCGGACTGGGGGTTCTTCAGGGTTCCGTCGGGTTGTGGTGTCCAGTTCTGGGCGGCGGTGTTGTTGCAGGTGTAGAGCTGGATCTTCGTTCCCTCGGTGGTGGCGCCGCCGGCGACGTCGAGGCATTTGCCCAGGGCCTTGAGTTGCTGTCCGGAGACCGTCCAGTTCTGGGCGGCGGTGTTGTTGCAGGTGTAGAGCTGGACTTTCGTTCCGTCGGCGGGGTTGGCACCGGCGATGTCGAGGCACTTGCCGGCCAGGCCCTTCACCGGACCCGTGCCCGTGGGCGAGCCGCCGGACTTGACGAAGGTGAAGTCGTCGACGTCGAAGAGACCGCCGCCGGTACCGGTGTAGGTGAGGTAGACGTCGGCGCTGCCGGCGGGGACACCGGTGAGCGGGGTGCTGACGGTCGCGAAGGCGTCCCAGCCGCCGGTGTTCGGCACGTTCACGGTGCCCAGCACGGTGCCGGTCGGGGAGCCGGTGCGGATCTGGATCTGGCCGCCGGGCCCGCCCGAGACGACGCGGGCGCGGAACGAGGTGGCGCCGCCGACGTCGACACCGGTGTAGCCGGACCAGTCGCCCGGATCGATGTAGCCGAGCGTCTGGCCGTTGTTGGCGCCGGCCTTGGCGAACGGCTGCGCGCCGTTCACGGAGCTGTAGGACTCGGCCTGCGTGGTCACGTCGTTGGTGGCCGAGGTCTCCTTGACGCGGATGTTGCGGAAGGCGACCTGGTCGGCGCCGCCGTGGTTCTGGATGCCGATGTAGCCGTCGAGGCCGCGGTTCGGGTCGGAGTTGGTGAAGTCGTTGATGAGCGAGCCGTTGAGGTAGACCCGGAGCCGCTGACCCTCGACGAGGATCTCGTAGGTGTTCCATTCCCCGGGCGGGTTGAGCGCGGCGTCGCGTGCGGCGATGTCGGCGGCCTTGAAACCGTAGATCGCCCCCGTGGTGCGATCCGGGGTGTCGGTGGCGTCGATCTGGATCTCGTACCCCTGGTCGACCGCGACGTCCGGGTCGCCGCCGGGGTCGGGGAACCCGACGAAGATGCCGGAGTTGCTGTCGCCGGTGAGCCGGAAGTCGGCCTTGAGGGAGTACGAGGTGTACTGCTTGGCGCTGTACCAGAAAAGCCCCATGCCGCCGGTCGAGGAGAGCGTCGCGTCGGCTTCGGTGAAGCCGCCGGGCCCGGACTGCCTCCAGCCGGTCGTGGACCCGTCGTACAGCGTGCCGTAACCGGTCTCGGGCCGGCAGTCCGCGTGCGCGCGCCTGGCCGCGTAGCGGATGCCGCCCAGCAGTCCGGTGCGGAAGTCGGCCTGCGCGTAGGACTCCTTGGTGTGCCCGAACCCGGTGTAGAAGGACCGTCCGGTGCCGACGCCCTTGCACCAGGTGATCGGGTGGTCGGCGCCCATCGTGCCGCCGGAGTAGGACGACTCGTCGAGGGTGGCCAGGACGCGGGCGGAGCCACGCGGGTTGGTCCGGTAGTTGTACAGCTCGTCGGTGCGGGTCCAGGTCCGCGGCAGGTGCGCCGTGGCCGGGTGGGCACGGTTCTCGGTCCTGGAGGCGGCCTGCTGGATGGCCGGGTGGCTGGCGAACCAGGCGCCGACGAGCTGTCCGTAGAAGGGCCAGTCGTATTCGGTGTCGGCGGCGGAGTGCACGCCCACGTAGCCGCCGCCGCCGCGGACGTAGGACTCGAACGCGCTCTGCTGGGCGTCGCCGAGCACGTCGCCGGTGGTGAGCAGGAACACGACGGCCTCGTACCTGGCGAGGTTGGCGGTGGTGAACGCGGCGGCGTCCTCGGTGGCGGTGACGGTGAACCCGCCGGCCGCCCCCAGATCCTTGATCGCCTGGACTCCGGCGGGGATGGCGTCATGCCGGAATCCGGCGGTCTTGGAGAAGACGAGGACGTCGTACGGCGCGTCGGCGGCGCCGGCCGGAGGTGAGGCGTAGAGCATGCAGGCGGCGAGGGTGGCGGCGGTGCCGAGGCCCGCGAGGATTCTGCGCATGGTCCCTCTCTTCGAAGGGCCGGCGCCCGCGTGGGGTGCGGGCGCCGGGTGTTGCGGTCAGGTCGGGTGGCCGGTGCCGTGGGTCAGGGCAGGGTCCATTTCTGGTTGGGTGCGCCGGTGCAGGTCCACAGGGTGACCGGGGTGGCGTCGGCGGGGTTGGCGCCGGTGACGTCGAGGCATTTGCCGGACTGGGGGTTCTTCAGGGTTCCGTCGGGTTGTGGTGTCCAGTTCTGGGCGGCGGTGTTGTTGCAGGTGTAGAGCTGGATCTTCGTTCCCTCGGTGGTGGCGCCGCCGGCGACGTCGAGGCATTTGCCCAGGGCCTTGAGTTGCTGTCCGGAGACCGTCCAGTTCTGGGCGGCGGTGTTGTTGCAGGTGTAGAGCTGGACTTTCGTTCCGTCAGCGGGGTTGGCGCCGGCGACGTCGAGGCACTTGCCGGCCAGACCCTTCACCGGACCCGTGCCGCCGCCGGTGGCGAGGGTGAAGGAGTCCAGGTCGAACAGCGCGGCGGTCGTCGATCCGGCGAAGGTGAGGTAGAGCGACGTGGTGCCCGCGGGGGCGCCGGTGATGGAGCCGCCGACCGTGGTGAACGTCTCCCACGAGCCGGTCACCGGAACCGTCGCCGAGCCGATGACCGGGCCGGTGGGCGAGCCGGTGCGGAACTGCAGGGTGCCGCCCGCGCCGCCGGAGGAGACCCGCGCGGTGAACGAGGTCGCGTTGCTCAGCTGGTAGGGGTCGAACGCGATCCAGTCGCCGTTGTTGATGTCGCCGACGGTCTTGCCGCCCTCGGCCTGGGTCTTGCCGATGAGGTTGACGCCGGAGGAGGTCTTGAAATGCTCGGCCTGGCGGTGCCGTGGCGCCAGGATGCTCTGCGCGTGAGTGGTCAGGCCGCCCTTGTCGGTGTACGACGCGTCGAAGATCGGGAAGATGTTGGCCGCGTCGTCGTGCTCACCGTCGACCGGGATGGTGATCGTGCCCGAGCAGCCGTTCTGCGAGGTGATCTGGTGCGCGTGCTGGTCGTGGCCGAGCACGTAGGCCATGGTGACCTTGCCGCAGTCGACCGCGCCGTCCTCGGGGTCGGTGACCGTGACGCTCCACGGCACGGCGTCACCGAAGGCGGTCAGCCGCCCGGGCGCGGGCTCGCGGATGGTCACCGTCGGCGCGGTGTTGCCCACGGTGATCGGCACACTCGCCGTGCCGGTGGCGCCCTCCGGGTCGCGGACGGTCAGGGTCGCCGTGTAGGTGCCGTTGACCGTGTACGTGTGCGAGGGGTTGGCGGCGGTGGACGTGCCGCCGTCGCCGAACGCCCACGAATGGCTCAGCGCGCCTCCCTCCGGATCCGACGAGCCGGCCGACGAGAACGTCACGGTGAGCGGCGTCGCGCCGGACGTCCTGTCCGCCTTGGCGACGGCGGTCGGGGCACGGTTGCCGCCGCCCACGTAGTCGTAGCGGTAGAGCGCCGAGTTGGCGTCGCCGTTGAAGTAACCGGTGCCGTAGTCCAGCACGTACAGGGCGCCGTCCGGGCCGAAGGCCGTGTCCATGACCTGCTTGCCGTTCCACGGGAAGTCGCCGATCGCGCCCGGGGAGCCGTCAGCATTGATCTTGATCGGCTTGATCCAGCCGCGGCCGAACTCGCCGGCGAAGAGCATGCCGTCGAACGTCTTGGGGAACTTCCCGGCCGACGGGTTGCCCGCGTCGTAGCGGTAAACCGGTCCGCCCATCGGCGACTCCGAGCCGCCGCCGAACTCGGGCGGGCTCCCCGCGTCGCCGCCGTAGCGGATCCACGCGGGGCGGGCCGGCGGCAGCTTCTGCTGTCCGGTGTTACGGAACGAGTTGTTCGCCGGGCCACCGGCGCAGTCGTACTTCGGGCCCGTGCCGTTGGTGGCGAAATTCCACTCGTTGTACGTCTCGGCGGCGGTGTTGGTACCGGTGCAGTACGGCCAGCCGTAGTTGCCCGGGCCGGTGACGCGGTCGAACTCCACCTGCCCGCTCGGCCCGCGGTCCGGGTTGGTGGCGCCCGCGTCCGGGCCGTAGTCGCCGACGTGGACCACGCCGGTGGTCTTGTCCACGCTCATCCGGAAGGGGTTGCGGAAGCCCATCGCGTAGATCTCGGGCCGCGTGTTCGCGGTGCCCGGCGGGAACAGGTTGCCGGCCGGGATGGAGTACGTCCCGTTCGCGTTCATCTTGATCCGCAGGATCTTGCCGCGCAGGTCGTTGGTGTTGCCCGCCGACCGCTGCGCGTCGTAGGCCGGGTTGCGGTCGGTCCGCTCGTCGATGGGGGAGTAGCCGGCCGAGTCGAACGGGTTGGTGTCGTCGCCGGTCGACAGGTAGAGGTTGCCGGCCGAGTCGAAGTCGATGTCGCCGCCGACGTGGCAGCACATGCCGCGATCGGCGGGCACGTCGAGGACGTCGACCCGGCTGGCCATGTCGACGGTGAAGTCGGCCTTGAGGGTGAACCGCGACAGCCGGTTCACACCGGCCCAGGTGGCCCAGTTCGCGGCCGTGCCGGTGGCCGGCGCGTCTCCCGCCGGGGTGTTCAGGGGCGGCGCGTAGTAGAGGTAGACGTACCGGTTGCTGGAGAAGCCCGGGTCCGCCGCCACGCCCTGCAGCCCCTCCTCGTCGTGCGTGTAGACGGGGATGTTCGCGATGACCGACGTCGTGCCGTCGGCGTCGGTGCGGCGCAGGGTCCCGTTGCGCGCGGTGTGCAGCACCGAGCGGTCGGGCAGCACCGAGATCGTCATCGGCTCGCCGACCTCCGCCACGCCCTTGGCGAGGGCGACCTGCTGGAAGTCGGCGGCGGCCGCGGCCGGATCGGCGGGCGCGGCGGCCGCGGCCGGTCCGGCGGGCGCGGTGACGAGGGCGGTGAGGCCTGCGGAGAGGAGGACGAGGGCGGCGGCCATTCGTCCTGGTCGATGCCGTGCTGGGGGGTGATTCATCATGGTTTCTTTCTGACGCAACGTGCCTGACGGGTCGCGTGCCCGGGTGCTCGGCGCCTCGGGCGCGGGTGGGGCCGGTTGGCCGGGGCGGCTTCCGCCGCCTGCCTGTCTGCCGGGGCCGAACCTCCTTTCCGGCGGTCGCCGCCTTGCGGGTGTGGGGCCTGGGAGCGCTCGCCGGCTCACGGCGGCTCGGGCTGCTCCTGGTCGAAGGCGAGGCCGGCTCCGGCGCCGGTCACGAGGTGTGGAAACGGCAGGCGAACGGGACCGCGGCGACCGCCCGGGCCTCCTCCGCCCGCCCGGCCGCTCCGGCGAGCCGGGCACCGGCCTGCCGGAGGGCACGGGCGTGAACCTGTCCCATGAAGCCTGTTCCGACGATCGCAGCCCGTACTTCTGCTGATCGATGGCATTTCTGGGTCATATCGCGGATGCTAAATTCGACTTATGACGAGGGTCAAGCAAAAGTTATGCCGCTGTCGCCATAACTGAATACGGAATTGCCGGAAAGAGGCAAAGGGAAGTGTTCAAATGCAAGAGGGGTGCTGAAAGCACGCCGGCATCGCGCACACGGGGACGCCGGCGATCCCGCGCGGCGGTCACGCCGGCCGCCCGAAGGCGGCCGGGGAGCTCGGCAGGGTTCCGCCTCGTGGACCGTCCCGCCCGGCCGGTCCACGGCACGGCGGAGATCCGCGGAACGGCGTTCTAGGATGCCAGGGGGCCGGTGTCCTCCCCGGTCGGCAGCGAGGCCGCGTGGCGACCGGCGGCGGCCGACGCCAGGAAATAGGGCAGGTCCTCGTCCAGGCCCCGGCCCATCGTCGACAGCCGCACCGGGCAGCCGGCGAGCGCCTCGCGCAGGCCGTCCACGGGCACCCGCACCAGCTCGTGCCGGGCCGACAGCGGCTCCGCCTGCCGGGCGACCCGCTCGCCGAACTCGCCCGGCAGCTCCGGCACGGCGACCTGGGCCGGGGCCAGGGCGACCCGTCCGTAGGCGGTCAGCGAGTGGTGGGAGACCCCGATGTGGCGCTCGCGCAGGTCGCCCTCGCTGACCCGCAGCGCCGCGACCGGCCGCCCACCCAGGACGGCGGCGGCGTTGACCGCCTCGCCGGTCGAGACGCCGGAGAAGCCCCACCGGGTGCCGGTGCCGAGGTTGCCCGGCCCCTGGGTGACGACCGCGACGTCGGCGCCCATGACGTGCCGGGCGGCGAGGAGGCCGGTGTGCAGGGTCACGGCCTCCATGTCGCCGCCGAACGCCTGGCCGACCGTGACCGTCCCGGCGAGCCAGCCGGTCTCCCTCAGCCGCGCGCACGACATGGAGAACCAGGCGGGCAGCGCGCCGCCGTCGAGCATCACGTAGACGACCCGGGGCGGCCGGGAGGGTTCCCCGCCGGTGTCCCGCGCGTCCCCGGACGGCGGCTGCGGCGGGTGCGAGCCGTACAGGCCGCACAGGATCGCCGGGAGCGCCGAGTGCAGGTCGGCGACGATCACCGGCATGCCGTCGAGCGAGTCGGCGTCGCGCAGCACATCATGGAAGGGCGAGTCCTGCTCGTCGACGCCGAGCACGGTCGCCTGCAACGGGGTGTAGCGTGCCTTCACCAGGTGTCCGGGGCCGGAAGGATCTTGCGGCAACCTGTCGGGAAGCGCCACCACCATGGCGTAACCTCCCGTACCGAGGCCCATCGCGAGCGCGGTCGTGTTGAGCAGCACCGTGTCGCCGGGTTCGGGGCGCCCCACCAGGGCGGGATAGGCGAGCGCTCGCGCGCCGCCCTCCTCGGTGGTGACGTCGAGTTCCACCGCTCCCGGCCACTCGCGCCGGACCCGCGCGACCACTCCCTTGCGCCATCTGATCACGCGGGAAGAGTAGCGTCACTTGGACAGGAAGGAGGCCCGATGTCACGCCGGAAGACCGAGCGGCTGCTGAACCTCGTCATCTGCCTGCTGGCCACTCGGCGGCCGCTCAGCGCCGACCACATCCGCCAGGCCGTGCCCGGCTACGACGCCGACAACGACGAGGCCTTCCAGCGGATGTTCGAGCGCGACAAGAACGAGCTGCGCGAGATCGGCATCCCGATCGAGGTGCACAAGGACCCCTGGGAGGAGGATCCGGGCTACCGGATCGTCCGGCAGAGCTACGAGCTGCCCGAGATCACCCTGGAGCCCGACGAGGCGGCCGTGGTGGGCCTGGCGGCCCAGGTGTGGCAGCGGGCCAGCCTGGCCGAGGCGGCCGGCAAGGCGCTGCTGAAGCTGCGCGCCGGGGGAGTGGAGACCGAGGAGGCCGGCGGGGTGCTCGGCGGCGCCCTTGAACTGCGGCTCGACACCCAGGACCCGGCGTTCCCGGCACTGTGGGAGGCCGTGCGCGACCGGCGCGCGGTCCGCTTCCCCTACCGCGCCGCCTCCAGCCAGACCGTGCTGACCCGCACGGTGGAGCCGTGGGGCGTGGTCAGCCGGCGCGGCCGCTGGTACATGGTGGGCCACGACCGTGACCGCGACGACGCGCGGGTCTTCCGGCTCAGCCGGATCACCGGGCCGGTCACCCCGATCGGCCGCCCCGGCGACGTGGTGGTGCCCGAGGGCGTCGACCTGAAGTCGATGGTCGGCTACAGCGACGCGCTGACGGTCCGGGAGCGTACCGCGCTGATCCGGGTCCGCGAGGGCGCCTGCCAGGGGCTGCGCCAGGTGGCCAAGCAGGTACGGCCGGCCTCCGGCGGGTGGGACGAGCTGGAGATCGACTTCAACGACCCCGAGCGGCTGGCCGGATGGGTGGTCGGCTTCGCGGCGGACGCCGAGGTGGTCGGGCCGCCGGACGCCCGCGACGCGGTGATCTGCAGGCTGAAGGGGGCCCTGGCGTGACGGCGCGGGGACGCGCCGCGCGGGAGCGGCGCCGTACGGCGAAGCGGGGCCTCACCGGTCTCACCGGTCTCACCGGTCTCGACGGGGAACGGCGAGTGCGCGGGCGCGGTGCCGCCGGCGCGGAACGGAGCGGGCGATGAGCACGGCCGACAGACTGCCCAGGCTGCTGGCCCTGGTGCCCTACCTGATGTCGCATCCGGGCGCGCAGGTCCCGGAGGTGGCGAAGGTCTTCGGGCTGACCGAGAAGCAGCTCATCGACGACCTGCAGCTGGTGTGGATGTGCGGGCTGCCCGGCCACACCCCGGGCGACCTGATCGACGTCTCCTGGGACGGCGGCGAGATCATCATCGACAACGCCGACACCATCGCCCGGCCGCTGCGGCTCGCCGTGGACGAGGCCAGCGCGCTGCTGGTGGCCCTGCGGATGCTCGCCGAGCTGCCGGAGTTCGGCGACCGCGACGCCCTGTCGCGGGTCATCGCCAAGCTGGAGCGGGCCGCGGGGGAGGCCGCCGCGGTGGTCAGCAGCCAGGTCGCGGTGGAGGTGGACGCCGCCCCGGACGCGCTGCCCACGGTCAACGAGGCGCTGCGCCGCCGCCGGCGGCTGTCGCTGCGCTACTACGTGCCGGGCCGCGACGAGATCACCCCGCGCGAGGTCGACCCGATGCGGCTGGTCATGGTGGACGGCCGCTCCTACCTGTCGGGCTGGTGTTACCGCGCCGAGGCGGTGCGGCTGTTCCGGCTGGACCGGATGCTCACCGTGGACGTGCTGGACGTGCCCGCCGACCCGCCGGCCGGGGCCGAGCCCGGCGAGGTGACGCCCGGGGTGTTCCGGCCCTCTCCCACCGACGAGATGGTGGAGCTGGAGCTGACCCCCGCCGGGCGCTGGGTCGCCGAGTACTACCCGTGCGAGGAGGTCACCGAGCTCGGCGAGGGCCGGCTGCGGGTGGCGCTGCGCGCGCGCGACCAGGGCTGGCTGGTACGGCTGGCACTGCGGCTGGGCGACACGGGCCGGGTGCTGTCGCCCGCGTCGCTGGCCGCGAGCGTCCGGGAGGCCGCCGCGTCGGCCCTCAAACTGTACGAAAGCGTATAAAGTTAGTGAACATTCCAAAACTATCCTTTGACCGTCGGCGGTAGGATCGGCCGGTATGAACTGGATCTTCGCGGGGGCGGGGCTGGCCCTCGCCGGGCTGACGGTGCTCGCCGTACTCGGCCTTCGCGTGCTGGTCGCGGCCCGTGAGCTGGGCCGGGAGGTCGACCGGGCCCACCGCCGGATCGAGCCGGCCCGGGCGCTGCTCGCCGAGCGGGCCGCCGAGGCGCGGCTTTCGGCGGCCGGCCGGACTCCGCCGAGGGGATGAGTCTGTCACCCGGGCAGCGTACGATCGGGGGCAGAGACCGCACGTCGCTCACGTAAGGATGTGTCATGGGCAGTCTGGGACCCACTGAGCTGATCATCATCGGGGTGATCCTGGTGATGCTGTTCGGCGCCAAGAAGCTGCCGGAGGCCGCCCGCGGGCTGGGCCGTTCGCTGCGCATCTTCAAGGCGGAGACCTCCAAGCTCCGCGATGACGACGAGGCCCCGGCCGCCACCGTCCAGCCGCAGCCTCAGCAGCCCGCTCCGGCCCCGGCTCCGCAGCAGATCGCCCCGGCGCCCGCGCAGTCCGTCGAGGAGCAGGCCCGCGCCCTGGAGGAGCAGGCCGCCCGCCTGCGCGCCCAGGCCGCCTCCAAGCCGCAGTAGGCCCCAACTGCAGTAGGCGCGACAAACCACCACATCTCTCGGACCGGGATTCGTCAATGGCGCTGCTGAAATGGCCCAAGCCGGGGCAGAACCGGTCGGTCCCGTCCGAGGACGCGGCCGAGGGGCGCATGCCGCTCATGGACCATCTCCGTGAGCTGCGCAACCGGCTGATCATCGCGTTGCTCGGCCTGGTGGCCGGGATCATCATCGGGCTCGTCTTCTTCGACCCGATCTGGGCGTTCATCACGAAGCCCTACTGCAACCTGCCCGCCTCGCAGGTGCTGCGCAAGGGCGAGTGCACGTTCGCCATCCGCGGGGTGTTCGAGGCGTTCTTCGTCAACCTGAAGGTCGCCGCGCTCTTCGCGGTGGTCGTCTCCTCCCCGGTCTGGCTCTACCAGATCTGGGCGTTCGTCACCCCCGGCCTGTACCGCAACGAGAAGCGCTACTCGGCGACGTTCCTGGGCATGGCGATCCCGCTGTTCCTCGCGGGCGCCGCGCTGGCCTACGTGATCATGGACAAGGGGCTGTCGATCCTGCTGGGGTTCGCCCCGGCCAACGCCATCCCGCTGCTGGAGATGGACGACTACCTCACCTACGCGCTGGTGATGCTCATCATCTTCGGCGTCTCCTTCGAGTTGCCGCTGCTGATGGTGTTCCTCAACGTGATCGGCGTCCTGCCGCACGCCACGGTGGCCGCTCACCGCCGCATGGTGATCTTCATCATGTTCGTCTTCGCGGCGATCGCCACCCCCAGCACCGACCCGTTCTCCATGATCGCGCTAGCCCTGCCCATGGTCCTGCTGTTCGCCCTCGCCGAGGGGTTCATGTACCTGCGGGAGCGCAGGGCGGCGGCCAAGGGCGATGACTTCTCCCACCTGTCCGACGACGAGGCGTCCGCCCTGCCGGACGAGGTCTCTCCTCTCGATTCGGACACGACGGATTCCGATCCGGCGAAGTAGGGGATAAGTTCCGGTCTGTGCCCGGA
Source organism: Streptosporangium sandarakinum (assembly GCF_050942225.1). Classification (NCBI taxonomy): domain Bacteria; kingdom Bacillati; phylum Actinomycetota; class Actinomycetes; order Streptosporangiales; family Streptosporangiaceae; genus Streptosporangium; species Streptosporangium sandarakinum. Next base: position 4,969,944 of record NZ_CP192034.1, on the reverse strand, counting down.
GAGATCGCCCTGCTCGTCAACCCCGCCGCCCGGGGCGGCCGTTCCCGTGGCCTGCTCGCCCCGGTGCTCGACCGGCTCCGGAGCGGCGGCGCCGAGGTCTCGGTGATCCTCGGCGAGTCCGCCGACGACGCCCTGGAGCGCGCCTGCACCGCGGTCGCCGAGGCCCCCGGCGCGCTGGTCGCCTTCGGCGGCGACGGCCTGGTCCACCTGGCCGTCCAGGCGGTCGCCGGCACCGACGTCCCGCTGGGCGTCATCCCGGCCGGGACCGGCAACGACATCGCCGCCGCGCTCGGCCTGCCGACCCGCGACCCCCTGGCCGCCGCCGACACGGTGCTGCGCGGGCGGGTCCGGGTGGTCGACGCCGCCCGCGCCGGCGCGGACGAGTGGTTCGCCGGGGTGGTGGCCTGCGGCTTCGACTCGCGGGTCAACGAGCGGGCCAACCGCCTCACCTGGCCGCCCGGCATGGCCAAGTACGTCGTCGCGCTGGCCCAGGAACTGCGCTCCTTCCGGCCCATCCCGTTCCGCCTGGACCTCGACGGCGAGGTGGTCGAGCGCGAGGCGATGCTGGTCGCGGTCGGCAACACCGACTCCTACGGCGCCGGCATGCGGGTGTGCCCCGCCGCCGTCCCCGACGACGGACTGCTGGACGTGACGATCCTCGGCGCCGTCCCCCGCGGGGAGTTCCTGCGCACCTTCCCCCGGGTGTACCGCGGCACCCACGTCTCCCATCCCGCGGTCACCGTCCACCGCGCCCGGCGGGTGACGCTGGATGCCCCGGGCATCGTCGCCTACGCCGACGGCGAGCGCCTCGGCCCCATCCCGCTGACCTGCGAGATCGTTCCCGGCGCGCTGAACGTCCTGGCTTAGGGCGCCTGCCGCGGGGCACGGGCGGACCGACCGGAAACCCGGTGTCGGTAGGGTGGAGGCATGACGACCCCAGCGGAACGTTACGCTGCCTTCCGTCAGAGCCAGGCCGAAAGCGGGCCCGCGCTGACCTCGTTCCGCGGTCTGTACGACTTCGAGCTGGACGACTTCCAGCTGGACGCCTGCCGGGCCCTGGAAGCGGGCGACGGAGTCCTGGTCGCCGCCCCCACCGGCTCGGGTAAGACCGTCGTGGGTGAGTTCGCGGTCCACCTGGCCCTGAGCGAGGGCCGCAAGTGCTTCTACACCACCCCGATCAAGGCGCTGTCCAACCAGAAGTACAACGACCTGGTCCGCCGGTACGGCGCCGCCGACGTCGGCCTGCTCACCGGCGACAACAGCGTCAACGGCGACGCCCCCATCGTGGTGATGACCACCGAGGTCCTGCGCAACATGCTCTACGCCGGGTCCTCCACCCTCACCGGCCTCGGGTTCGTCGTCATGGACGAGGTGCACTACCTCGCCGACCGCTTCCGCGGCGCGGTCTGGGAAGAAGTGATCATCCACCTGCCCGAGTCGGTGCGGCTGGTCGCCCTGTCGGCCACGGTCAGCAACGCCGAGGAGTTCGGCGAGTGGATGGGCGAGGTCCGCGGTGACACCAGCGTCATCGTCGACGAGCACCGCCCGGTCCCGCTCTGGCAGCACATGCTCGTCGGCCACCGCCTGTACGACCTGTTCGTGGCCGACGAGGAGGGCCGCCGCCCGCAGGTCAACCCCGCCCTGATGCGCATCGCCCGCGACGAGGAGCGCCAGGCGTTCGGCCGGGGCCGCCGCGGCTACTCCCGGCCCCGCAGGCCCGGCCCGCCGGACCGGGCCGCGGCCATCGAGCGGCTCGACGCCGAGGGCCTGCTGCCCGCCATCACCTTCATCTTCTCCCGGGCCGGCTGTGACGCCGCCGTCGCCCAGTGCGTGTTCTCCGGCATCCGGCTCACCACCGACGCCGAGCGCCACGAGATCCGCCAGATCGTCGACGAGCGCACCGCGCACCTGCCGGACGAGGACCTCGCGGTGCTGGGCTACCTCGAGTGGCGCGACGCCCTGGAACGCGGCCTGGCCGCCCACCATGCGGGCATGCTCCCGACCTTCAAGGAGGTCGTCGAGGAGTTGTTCACCCGCAACCTCGTCAAGGCCGTCTTCGCCACCGAGACCCTCGCGCTGGGCATCAACATGCCCGCCCGCTCGGTGGTGATCGAGAAGCTCGACAAGTGGAACGGCGAGACCCACGCCGACCTGACGCCCGGCGAGTACACCCAGCTCACCGGGCGGGCCGGGCGGCGCGGCATCGACGTCGAGGGCCACGCGGTGGTCCAGTGGCAGCCGGGCACCGACCCGCTGCAGGTCGCGGGCCTGGCCAGCACCCGGACCTATCCGCTGCGCTCCAGTTTCCGCCCCTCCTACAACATGGCGGTCAACCTGGTCGGCCAGGTCGGCCGGGAACGCGCCAGGTCCCTGCTGGAGTCGTCCTTCGCGCAGTTCCAGGCCGACCGGGCCGTGGTCGGCATCGCCAAGCAGCTCCGCCGCCACGAGGAGGCGCTGGAGGGCTACCGCAAGGCGATGACGTGCCACCTCGGCGACTTCGAGGAGTACGCCGCGCTGCGCAGGGCGCTGTCGGACCGCGAGTCCGAGCTGTCGCGGCAGCGCGGCGCCGCCCGCCGGGCGCAGGCGCTGCGCTCGCTGGAGGCGCTGCGGCCCGGCGACATCATCCGCGTCCCCGGCGGGCGGCGGGCCGGCCTGGCGCTCGTCCTCGACCCGGGCCTCAACTCCCGCGGTGACGGTCCCTCCCCGCTGGTGCTGACCATCGGCAAGCAGGTCAAGAAGTTGTCGCCGGCCGACTTCCCGATGCCGGTGGAGCCGGTCGAGCGGCTGCGCATCCCCAAGGGCTTCAACTCCCGCTCGCCCAAGGACCGCGCCAACCTCGTCTCCTCGATGCACGCCAAGCTCGGCGACCGCGACTTCGGCAAGCCGCCCAGGGTGCGCGACCACGCCGCCGAGGACGAGGAGATCGCGCGCCTGCGCAAGGAGATCCGCCGGCATCCCTGCCACGGCTGCGACGAGCGCGAGGACCACGCCCGCTGGGCCGAGCGCTACTACAAGCTGCTGCGTGAGACGGACGGTCTGCGCCGCCGCGTCGAGGGCCGCTCCCACGTCATCGCCCGCACCTTCGACAAGGTCTGCGGGGTGCTGGACCAGCTCGGCTACCTCGAAGGCGAGCATGTCACCGCCGAGGGCCGCCGGCTGGGCCGCCTCTACACCGAGCTGGACCTCCTCACGGCCGAGTCGCTGCGCGCGGGCATCTGGGAGAACCTCGACCCGGCCGAGCTGGCCGCCTGCGTCTCCGCGCTGGTCTTCGAGTCCCGGCAGGCCGACGAGGGCCGCCAGCCCAGGCTCCCCGGGGGCGAGGCGCAGCAGGCGCTGACCGACATGATCCGCCTGTGGGCCGAGCTGGAGGCCATCGAGGGCGACCACGGCCTGTCCTTCCTCCGGGAGCCCGACGCCGGGTTCGCCTGGGCGGCGTTCCGCTGGGCGCGGGGCCACAACCTCGACGCCGTGCTGGGCGACGGCATCGGCGGCTCCGAGCTGGCCGCGGGCGACTTCGTCCGCTGGACCAAGCAACTGCTGGACCTGCTCGGCCAGATCGCCGAGGCGGCCCCGGCGAACAGTAAGGTCAAGCAGACGGCGGGCAAGGCGATGGACGCCCTGCGGCGCGGTGTGGTGGCCTACTCCTCGGTGGGCTGACGCGGGGCCGCCGAGAACCGGCGCGGGCCGACGGCGTCAGGGTGTGGGCGTCCCGGTTCCGCGCGGGCCGGGCGCGGCGCCGCTCCGGGCCGGGAACCGGCGGCCACCGGGGCCCCGGAACCGGCAGACTGACCGCTCGGTCAATACCCCGTGACGGCCGGTGCGCGGAAAGTAGCCCCGGGGTCTGTTTCCTGGGTGATCGCCACGGAAATCCCGATATCAGGCCCCTTTGGACCCCCGCTCAGGGAGGTAACCATGTTCGCTCTCATCGCCGCAGTCCTGTTCCTCCTCGCCCTGATCTTCCAGATCGCCGGTGTCGCCGTCGGCGCCGTCGTGACCGCGGCCACGCTCGCCCTGGCAGGATTGCTCGCCGTCGCGCTGCACCTGATGGGAGTCGGCACCGGCTGGACCCTCAAGCGTTGATCGAGGACGGGCGGCCCGCGCGGGCCCCGCAGGGGCTCCGCCGCGGGAGGACCCGTCACGGCCGAAGGCCGCGCCCGGTGATCCGGGCGCGGCCTTCGTGACGCCGGGGCCACGCCACTACGCCACGCTGAACCGGACCTCCCGGGTCGCCGGGTCGGCGCGGGTCAGCCGTACCCGGACGGCCTCGCCCAGCGGCAGCCGCTCGCCGTCGCAGCGGGCCACCACCGCCGGGCCGGTGACCTGGACCACGCCGGACTGCCCGTCGTCGGCCACGTCGATCACCACCGCGTCGAACGTCTGCCCCACCCGGTCACGCAGCACGAACGCCTCCACCAGGTCCACGCAGGCACGCTCGGCGGCGCCCGCCCGCCGCCCGGTGGCCTGCATGATGTCCGGCAGCTCGCCCATGACCGCCTGGATCCCCTCCGGCACCGGCTCGCCCGCGGCGACCGCCAGGCAGATCTCGGTGGCGTAGCGGTCGACGAGCCGCCGCAGCGGCGCGGTCACGTGCGCGTACGGCGCCGCCACCGCGGCGTGCTCCGCCTGCCGGGGCGGCTCACCGTTGAAGGCGACGTACCCGGCGCCACGCAGCAGCACCGTGGACTCCCGCAGGAACGCGGCGTGCTCGGGGACCCTCGGGTCCAGGCCGTGCACCACGTCGCCGTAGGAGGCGTCCTCCGGCCAGGAAACGCCCAGAGCGGCGGCGGCCCGGCGCATCCGGGCGACCTCCTCGGCCGGCGCGGGCGGCAGCACCCGCAGCAGGCCGATCTCGGCGTCCAGCATCATCGAGGCGGCGGCCATGCCGGTCAGCAGCGAGATCTGGGCGTTCCACGTCTCGGCGTCGAGCGAGGCGCGCAGCTCCACCCGGTAGCCGTCCCCGTCGGGGACGACCTCCTGCTCGGGTGTGGGCAGGCTGATCCCGCCGCGGTCGCGCTCCAGAGCGAGGCGGAGCCGGCCGATCTCGGCCAGCAGCCGCAGCGTGCCGTCGGCGGTGCCGGTGTCCACCGCGGCCTGCACGTAGTCGTAGTCGAGCCGCTCGCGGCTGCGCACCAGCGCCCGGGTCACGTCGGCGCCCACGATGCGGCCGTCGGAGTCGAGGTCGACGCACCACAGCGCGGCCGAGCGCGTCACCCCGGGCAGCAGGCTGGCCGCGCCCTCCGACAGCACGGGCGGGTGCAGCGGCACCCGCCCGTCGGGCAGGTAGACGGTCTCGCCGCGCTCGCGGGCCTCCAGGTCGATCGCGCCGCCGGGCCGCACGAACGCCCCGACGTCGGCGACGGCGTACCAGACGCGGTAGCCGCCGGGCCGTTCCTCCAGGTGCATCGCCTGGTCCAGGTCCATGGAGCCGGGCGGGTCGATGGTGATGAACGGCAGGTCGGTGCGGTCCAGCTCCGGCAGGACGGGTGCCTGGGCCACCCATTCGGCCTCGTCGATCACGGCGAGAGGGAACTCCTCGGGAAGCTGCAGCTCCCGGCGGATCCGCTCGAAACCATCGTCGAGCCGCGGATGGGACTCTTCGGGCATCCGTATGGTTCTGGGGGACACGGGGGCCAACCTATCGTTCACCGTCGCGCCGGCCGCACCGGAGCGCGGCGCGGGCCCGGCGGAACGGCGCGGGCCGGCGGCGGGGCCGGTGGCCGCGCCGGAGGCGGTGGATCCTGGCATCTCGACGTCCTTCGGGTGCGGGGTCGAAGGACACGACTTCCCCGCAGCGCCCCGATGATGCCCACCGCGCCCGTCTCCGCCGGGCCCCGCCGTACGGCCGTCCCACCGAGGGCGGGCGCGGCGGGACGGCCGCCGCGGGCCCTCAGCACGCGGCGGTACGGCGGCGCGAACCTTCAAAGCGCGGCGGTACGGCGGCGCGGACCCTCAGAGCACGGCGGACAGGCGCTTGAGCGGGCCGTGCAGGCCGTACCGTTCGGCCAGGGCGTCGAGCGCCTCCGGGTCGCGCGGCGCGGCGGGCAGGGACAGGTCGAGCTCCGGGACCGGCGCGTCGTGCGCCACCCGGACCACCGCGGGGGCGGCGCGCAGGTAGTCGCGGGCCGCGGCGAGCTTGGCGCGTTGCCCGGCCGGCAGGTCGCCCGCGCCGTCGTCCAGGGCCGTGACCAGCGCCTCCAGCGAGCCGAACCGGGTGATCAGCGCGGCCGCCGTCTTGTCGCCGATCCCGGCGACGCCGGGCAGGCCGTCGCTGGGGTCGCCGCGCAGCACGGCGAAGTCGGCGTAGGAGCGGCCCGGCACGCCGTATCGGGCGGACACCGCGGCCTCGTCGACGATCTGGAGGTTCTTGACGCCCCGCGCGGTGTAGAGGACGCGGACGGGCCGGGCGTCGTCGACGAGCTGGAACATGTCGCGGTCGCCGGTGACGATGTCCACCGGCCCGCGGGCGCGGGCGGTGAACGTGCCCATCACGTCGTCGGCCTCGTAGCCGGGCACCCCGATGCGGGCGATGCCGGCGGCGTCGAGCACCCGCTCGATCACCGGCACCTGCGGGGCCAGGGTGTCGGGGACCTCCTCGCCGCCGTCGGCGGCGAGCCGGTGCGCCTTGTAGGAGGGGATCGCCGCCACCCGGAAGGCCGGGCGCCAGTCGGCGTCCATGCAGGCCACCAGTTCACCGGGGGAGTGCTCCCGGACCAGCATGGCGATCATGTCGATGAGCCCGCGGACGGCGTTGACCGGCATGCCGTCCGGCGCGGTCACCGATTCGGGGACTCCGTAGAAGGCACGGAAGTAAAGGGAGGGGGTGTCGAGCAGAAGGAGCTTCTGGGGACTGGTCGTCATGGCATCAGCATGCCCTTAAGTCGTCGGGGAACGGGAGAAGCCGCCGGCGGGCGCTTGGAGGCATCGGCTCGGGCATGGCGGTCGTTCAACCGGCCGGGGCGAACGCCAGCACGCAGACGTCGTCTTCGGGGTTGGGGCCGCCGACCGCCTCGACCAGCCGGTCGAGGCCGGCGGACAGGCCGGCCCCGCGCAGCCCGGACAACCCGGCCGCCGCCTTCAGCAGCAGCGCGACGCCGTCGTCGATGTCGCGGTCGCGCCGCTCCACGAGGCCGTCGGTGAACAGCAGCAGCAGGTCGTCCTCGCGCAGCCGGATCTCGGCCGAGGCGTACGGCTCGGTGAGGGTGGCGCCGAGCAGCACCCCGTCGGGCGGGGCGAGCTGGACGGCCGTCCCGTCGCGGACCAGGACCGGCGCGGGGTGCCCGGCCTGGCTCCAGGTGAACACGCCGGTGGCCGGGTCGAGGTGGCCGGCGACGGCGGTCGCGGTGGCCTCGGCCATCCGGTGCGTCACCAGGTGGTTGAGCCACGACAGCAGCCGGCCGGCCGGCTCGCCGGTCATCGCCAGTGCCGTCAGCGCGTGCCGCAGCACGGTCATCTCCGCGGCGGCGGGCAGGCCGTGCCCGGACACGTCGCCGACGGCCAGCAGGATCCGGCCGTCCGGCAGGGGGACGGCGTCGTGCCAGTCGCCGCCGAGGCCGTCCTCGGCGCCGGCCGGATGGTAGCGCGTCTCGATCCGCGCGCCGGGCAGGCCGGGCGGGGAGGCGGGGCCGGGCAGCAGCGCCCCGCACAGGGCCTCGCTCCGCCGCCGCTCCAGAGTCGCCCGGCCGAGGAGCTCGCCCAGCCGGCGCCGCGCCTCGGCGATGCCGTGTTCGGCCAGGCGGTGGCCGGTGACGTCCTGGATCACGCCGTGCACGGCGGTGCGCCCGCCGGCCGCCACGGGGTCCAGGGCCGCCCGCAGGTTGCGGATCTCGCCCCGGCGGCGGATGCGGAACTCGGTCTCGCCGGGCTCGGCCCGGTGCACGACGGACCGCAGCAGGCGGTCCAGGCCGGCCCGGTCACCCGTCTCGACGTGGGAGGCCAGGTCCGCCAGGCGGATGGGCCCCTCGCCGGGATCGCGGCCGAAGATGGCGTACACCCGGTCGGACCAGATGGTCTCCCCGGTCTGGAGATTCCATTCGGCCCAGCCGAGATCGCCCAGCCGTTCGGCCTGTGCCAGCCGGACGCTGAGGAGGTGGTGTTCGACGGCCAGGTGCTCGTCCAGCTCTCCCCGCGGGCGCCGCGTCGTGTCGGTCGCGGTCAGCGGGGCAGAACCGGTCACGTGGTCGTTTCGTGGGTGGAGGGGGGGCTGGTGGCCGCCCACTACGCCGACCATTTAGCTCGCTCTCGAAATGTGTGGTCTTGCGGACATTCTATTGACAAATTGTGATCGTGCTTCAACGGAGTGTAGTGATGTCGTCGCGATCCGGGTGGGGTTTCCCGGGCTTTCCCGCACTTTCCTTGGTGCTCCGGGGCCGGATGCGTCGTTCGTCCTTCCGGTATTAGATTGGGCGATGTGACAACGGAGTCTGCTGACCTGTATCCCGTTACCCGCCTGGCCGACGCCCAGCGGGCGACCGCCGCCGCCGGGCTCGGAGCCCTGCTCCTGACGCCCGGCCCCGACCTGCGGTACGTGACCGGCTACGACGCGCTGCCGCTGGAGCGGCTCACCTGCCTGGTGCTGCCGGCCGAGGGCGACGCCTTCCTCGTGGTGCCCCGTCTGGAGCTGCCCGCCGCCGAGCACTCCCCGGCCTCCCGGCTGGGCGTCGAGTTCGTGCCCTGGGACGAGACCGACGACCCGTACGCGGCGATCGGCGCCCGGCTGGGCGGGGTCTCCCGGGTCGGCCTGGCCGACCGCATGTGGGCGATGCAGTCGCTGCGCTTCCGCGACGCGCTCCCCGGCGCCGAGCAGGTGCTCGCCGGGACGGTCCTGCGGGGGCTGCGCATGCGCAAGAGCCCGGCCGAGGTGGCCGCGCTGCGCGAGGCGGGCGCCGCCATCGACGCCGTCCACGCCCAGGTGCCCGAGTTCCTGCGGGCCGGCCGTACCGAGCGGGAGGTCGGGCGGGACATCGCCGAGGCGATCGTCGCCGCCGGTCACGCGACCGTCGACTTCGTCATCGTCGGCTCCGGCCCCAACGGCGCCAGCCCGCACCACGAGCTGTCGGACCGGGTCATCCAGCCCGGGGAGCCGGTCGTGGTGGACATCGGCGGCCAGATGCCCAGCGGCTACTGCTCCGACTCCACCCGGGTCTACTGCGTCGGGGAGCCCCCGGCCGACTTCGTCAAGTACTACGACGTGCTCCAGCGCGCCCAGGAGGCCGCCTGCCGGGCGGTACGGCCCGGCGTCGCGTGCGAGGCCATCGACGCCGCCGCGCGGGAGGTGATCGCCGAGGAGGGCTACGGCGAGTACTTCATCCACCGCACCGGCCACGGCATCGGCCTGGAGACCCACGAGGAGCCCTACATCGTCGCGGGCAACGCCGAGCCGATGGCGCCGGGCTTCGCCTTCTCCGTCGAGCCGGGCATCTATCTCCCCGGCGCCCACGGCGCCCGCATCGAGGACATCCTCGTCTGCACCGAGGAGGGTGGCGAGCGGGTCAACCACCGGCCTCGCGAGCTCGTCATCGTGTAACAAGTGTCACAATCGGGGTGGCCGGTGAACCCGGTCACCCTTTTTGTCGCTCTCGCCCATGACCTGGAGCGGATATGACCGTTGAACGTGTTCTGCCGACCGCCGAGGCCCACGACCTGATCGACCTGGTCCGCGACCTCGTCGGCAAGGAGGTCGCGCCCCGGGCCGCGGCCGATGAGGCCACCGGGCGCTTCCCCCGGGAGGTCTTCACCACCCTGGGCCGCGCCGGCCTCCTCGGGCTGCCCTACCCCGAGGAGCACGGCGGCGCGGCGCAGCCGTACGAGGTCTACCTCCAGGTGATCGAGGAGCTGGCGGCCGGATGGCTGGCGGTCGGCCTCGGCCTGTCGGTGCACACCCTGTCGTGCTTCCCGGTCGCCGCCTACGGCACCGACGCCCAGCGAGCGGAACTGCTGCCGGAGATGCTCGGCGGCGAGCTGCTGGGCGCCTACTGCCTGTCGGAGCCCCACTCCGGCTCCGACGCCGCCGCCCTGACCACCCGGGCCGCGCGCGACGCCGACGGCTACACGGTGGACGGGGTCAAGGCGTGGATCACCCACGGCGGCGCCGCCGACTTCTACACGCTCATGGCCCGCACCTCGCCCGACGGGGCCCGCGGCATCTCCTGCTTCCACGTCCCGGCCGGCACGCCGGGCCTGTCGTTCGGCGAGCCCGAGCGGAAGATGGGCATGAAGTCCTCGCCGACGGCCCAGGTCCGCTTCGACGCGGCGCGGCTCGGCCCCGACGCCCTGGTCGGCTCCGAGGGCGAGGGCTTCCGCATCGCCATGGCCGCCCTGGACGGCGGGCGGCTCGGCATCGCCGCCTGCGCGGTGGGCGTGGCCCAGGCCGCCTTCGACGCCGCCGCCTCCTACGCCAGGGAGCGCCGGCAGTTCGGCTCGCGGATCGCCGACTTCCAGGGCGTCGGCTTCATGCTCGCCGACATGGCCACCGGCATCGCCGCAGCGCGCGCCCTCTACCTGGACGCCGCCCGGCTGCGCGACGCCGGCCGGCCGTACGGCACGCAGGCCGCCATGGCCAAGCTGTTCGCCACCGACATGTGCATGAAGGTCACCACCGACGCGGTGCAGGTGCTCGGCGGCTACGGCTACGTCGAGGACTTCCCGGTCGAGCGGTACATGCGCGAGGCGAAGGTGCTGCAGATCGTCGAGGGCACCAACCAGGTCCAGCGCCTGGTCATCAGCAGGGCCGTCGCCAAGGGCTGATCGGGGGAAGGCCGGGGCCCCTCCTCAGGCCGGTCTGTTCGGGGTCGGCCTCCTCGGGCCGGCCTGTTCGGGTCGGCCTCCTCCGGATGGCGTGACCCCGGAACCCGTCCCCGCGGACCGCCCTGAACCCGGACCCTCCCGGCCGCCGGAGGCACCGGCGGCCCTCCCGGTCAGCCGGACAGGGGCAGGGCGGAGAGGACGACCACGCAGAGGACGGCGCAGACCAGGGTGACGGCGGCGGTGCGGACCCGCGCCGCCGCGGTCGGCCGCAGGATGACCGGCAACGCCAGGCCCATGACCGCCAGAGCCGCGAGCGACCACGGAACCGCAAGGGAGCCCACGCGGTCCAGCAGCTCCGCCGACCGGAGCTCCTGGGCGAACCGGGCCAGCAGCAGCCCGCTGAGCACTCCCACCACGAGGTCGCCGCACCGGCCGGGACGGCGGCAGAGATGCCCGGTCAGGCCGAAGGCGATCAGCACGGCGGCCAGCACCGCCATCTCCCAGCCGATGCCCCCGATGCCCCCCGTGCCCTCGGTGCCGCCGGGGACGAGCGGGGTCTGGTGGTCGAGCGCGTGAGCCGTCATGTGACCGGCCGCGGTGCCCGCCCCGGTGAGGCCGCCGATCAGCAGGGCCCAGCCGGGCCGGGAGATGCCGCGCGTCATGGCCAGGACCAGCACGCCGTACAGGTAGGGGTCGTAGAAGGCCACGACATGCGCGGGCAGCGCATCGGCGGCCGTCTGACCGGCCAGGGAGAGGGCCATGCCCAGCGTCAGGCCCACCAGCATCCGGCCGATGACGGCCCGCTCCCGCCGATCCAGCACCCGGAAGTCAGGATCGGGGGAGGGATGCCGCTGCTCCGACGCCGGGAGAGCGGACTCCCGGGGCACGGGCCACCCCGCCGCGTCATCACTCGTCCCCATGCGACGGCCTCACCCCCCGGGCGTCATGGAACCTCACCTCTACGGTTGTGATTCCGCATGTTGCCCGCGGGTGGTGTCAGAAAAATCGCAAAACTTATCTAAATTTGCCCTCATTGCTGTACTCATTGCGACACTGCGTGTCGCGGCTCGGGGGCTCTTGCCCGGTGTCTTCCCTCGTCGCTCCGTCGCTTCGCTCCTGCGTTCCTCGGTCCAGACACCGGCGCCCCCTCGCGGGCTCATTGCGACACTTCGTGTCGCGGCTCGGGGGCTCTTGACCGGTGTCTTCCCTCGTCGTTCGCTCGCTGCGCTCGCTCTCTCCTCGGTCCAGACACCGGCGCCCCCTCGCGGGCTCATTGCGACACTTCGTGTCGCGGCTCGGGGGCTGGAGCCCGGTGTCTTCCCTCGTCACTCCGTCGCTTCGCTCCTGCGTTCCTCAGTCCAGACACCGGCGCCCCCTCGCGGGTCAGAGGCCGTATTCCTCCAGGAGGCGGAGCCAGACCTCGCTGACCGTGGGGAAGGACGGTACGGCGTGCCACAGCCGGTCGAGGGGCACCTCGCCGGTCACCGCGATCGTCGCCGAGTGCAGCAGCTCGGCGACGCCCGCGCCGACGAAGGTCACGCCGAGCAGGACGCGGCGGCGCTCGTCCACCACCGCCTTCGCCCGTCCCCGGTAGTCCTCGCCGAGCAGGTAGGCCCCGGTCACCGAGGCCAGGTCGTACTCCACCACGCGCACGTCGAACCCCGCGGAGCGGGCGGCGGCCTCGGTCCGGCCGACCGCGCAGACCTGCGGGTCGGTGAAGACCACCTGGGGCGCGCCGAGGGAGTCGGCGACGGCGCGCAGCCCCGGCAGGTCGTCGCGGTCGCCCCGGACCCGCGCCGCGATCACGTCGCCGCACACCCGCGCCTGGTACTTGCCCATGTGGGTGAGGAGGTTGCGGCCGCTGACGTCTCCCACCGCGTACAGCCAGCCCTCGGGGACCCCGGTGGCGCGCATGCTGTCGTCGACCTCCACCGGGCCCTTCTCGGGCAGGCCCACGGTGCCGAGGCCGAGGTCGCCGGTCGCGGGCCGGCGCCCGGTGGCCATCAGCAGCTCGTCGGCCGTGATCGGCGGGCCCTCGCTCAGGTGGACGGTCACCGGGCCACCCGGTACGGACCGCTCCACCTTCGTCACCTCGACGCCGAAGCGGACGTCGACGCCGCCGTCGGCCAGCGAGTCGCGCAGCAGCTTCCCGGCGAACGGCTCCATCCGGTCCAGCAGCGAGCGGCCCCGCACCAGCATCGTCGTCTCCTCGGCGCCGAGCCCGTGCATGGCCTGCGTCATCTCACAGGCCACCACGCCGCCGCCCACCACGACGAGCCGCTTCGGGATCTCCCGGGCGACGGTCACCTCATGGCTCGTCCAGGGGGCCGCCTCCCGCAGACCGGGGATCGGCGGGAGCGCCGCCCGGCTGCCGGTGGCCAGCACGACCGCGTGCCGGGCGGTCAGCAGGCGGACGGCGCCGCCGGGAGCGGTCACCTCGACCCGCAGCGGTCCGCTCAGCCGCCCCCGGCCCCGTACGAACTCCGCGGGCACGCTCTTGATCCACTTCACCTGCCCGGCGTCGTCGAGGTGCGAGACGGCCTCGTCGCGGCGGGCGAGCACCGCGGCGACGTCCAGGGGGCCCGTGGACATGCCGGGCACCCGGCGGACGTCGGCGGCCAGCTCCACCGGGCGCAGCAGCGCCTTGCTGGGCACGCACGCCCAGTAGGAGCACTCCCCGCCGGCGAGGTCCTCCTCCACCACCGCGGCGCTCAGCCCCCCGCGGACGGCCCGGGCGGCGACGTTCTCCCCGGCGGGGCCGGCCCCTATCACGATCACGTCGAACTCGTCGGACACCATTACCTCCACAGGACGCGTGTGCCGTCGTACGGCGGCGACCGCACCAGCTTCCCACCCTGCCGCCGGTACGTCCTGTCTGCCCCCGAACCCGCCGGTCCGGATCGGGTACGGCGAAGGCCACCCGTTCCGGTATCTTTCGTCAGCCGTTGTGTTCCCCGGCCCTCCGCGGGCCGGATCCCCGAGATGAGACGTCATGACCTCCGACCAGGCGCGCGCCGCCCGTTCCCGGCATGGCCGCTGGAACGCGCAGACATGGTTCAACGTCGTGCTGCTGGCCATGGCCGTGCTGCTCGCCGTATCCGCGGTGTTCGGCGCGAGCGTGCTGCGCACCGCGGCTCAGGCGTCCAACCGGCTCATCGACCAGATCACGGTGGGCAGGCTCCAGGCCGAGCGCATGCAGACGAGTCTCCTGAACCAGGAGACCGGCCTGCGGGGCTTCGCCATCACCGGCAAGGAGGAGTTCCTCCAGCCGTACGAGGACGGCCTGAGCGCCCAGCGGGCCGCCGCGGCGCAGGTGCGGACGGTGGCGCCGGGGGAGAAGGCGCTGGGCCGGCTGGAGTCGGTCGAGCGGCTGAGCGAGCGGTGGCGCTCCGAGTACGCCGAACCGATGATCGAGGCCGTACGGCGCAGCGGCCCCTCGGCCGTGTCCCAGCTGCGGGCCGAGGGGAGCAAGGCCGCCTTCGACGCGGTCCGCCGCGCGCTCGACGACCAGAACGCCGCCTGGAGCGCGGCGAGGGACCGCGCCCGCGCCGAGCTGGAGCGGAGCCGCACGACCCGCGACACCACCTTCTTCATCATCCTGGCCGGCTTCCTCCTGACGATCCTCACGGTCGCGGTGCTGCTGCGGGTGGCGGTGTTCCGCCCCCTGGCGCGCCTGGGCGAGGCGTCCCGCCGGGTCACCGGGGGCGACTTCTCCCATCACGTCGACACCGGCGGCCCGGCCGACCTGGCGGCGCTGTCGAGCGACATGGAGGCGATGCGGCTGCGGATCGTCACCGAGCTGGAGGAGGCCCGCGGCTCCCGGCAGCAGATCGCCGCCCAGGCCGAGGAGCTGAAACGATCCAACGCCGAGCTGGAGCAGTTCGCCTACGTCGCCTCCCACGACCTGCAGGAGCCGCTGCGCAAGATCGCCTCCTTCTGCCAGATGCTCCAGCAGCGCTACGCCGACCAGCTCGACGAGAGGGCGAACACCTACATCGACTTCGCCGTCGACGGCGCCAAGCGCATGCAGGTGCTCATCAACGAGCTGCTCACCTTCTCCCGGGTGGGCCGCGTCCGCCAGGAGCCGGCCCCGGCTGGCCTGAACGAGATGATCGGCCACGCGCTGGCCAACCTCGCGGCGGCCGTGGAGGAGTCGGACGCCGAGATCGAGGTGGGGGATCTGCCGGTGGTCGTCGGCGACCGCACCCAGCTGGTGATGCTCTGGCAGAACCTGATCGGCAACTCCCTGAAGTTCCGCACCCCCGGCAGACGGCCGCACATCCGGATCGAGGCCGAGCGGAGCGACGGGGAGTGGCGGATCTCCCTGACCGACAACGGGATCGGAATCCCGGCCCACTTCGCCGACAAGATCTTCGTGATCTTCCAGCGGCTGCACCACCGGGACGCCTACGAGGGCACCGGGATCGGCCTGGCTCTCTGCCGGAAGATCGTCGAGCAGCACCATGGCAAGATCTGGCTGGACACCGAGTACACCGAGGGCGCCCGTTTCGTCCTCACCCTGCCGGTCGCCGACGTCCCGGACGCTCCGGACGTCTCCGACGGCGAGGCCGGAGCCGAGCGGACGGACGTCCCGGCCCCGTCTTCCGGCGGGACTCCGGCGTCCTCCGGCGAGACCGCGGAGCCCTCCGCCGGGGTTGCGGCGGACGGGAAGGCGGCACGGGCGGAAGCCGGCGGCTCGAAGGGCGCCGGCGACTCGCATGACCCGGGGAACGCGGAAGGCACGCGGGCCGAGAGCGGCTGAGGCGCGGGCGGCGTTGGGACCATGACGTGACCGGAGGGCGGCGCGGGAGACCGCCGGGTGGCTATACCGTTGACCGGGTGGAGGAGATCGACCGCCGAATCGTGACATTACTGGCGAGTGACGGCCGGATGAGTTTCACCGACCTCGCCAAGGAGACCGGGTTGTCGGTGTCGGCGGTGCACCAGCGGGTGCGTCGGCTGGAGAAACGCGGGGTGGTGCGGGGATATGCCGCGCTGGTCGACTACGAGGCGATCGGGCTCCCGCTGACCGCGTTCGTGTCCATCAAGCCGATCGATCCGGCCGCCGCCGACGACGCCCCCGTCCGGCTGGCCCACCTGGCCGCGATAGAGGCGTGCCACAGCGTCGCCGGTGACGAGAGCTACATCCTCAAGGTCAGGGTGGCGTCGCCGTTCGCGCTGGAGGAGCTGCTCAGCCAGATCCGCACCGCCGCCAACGTATCGACCCGGACGACCGTCGTGCTGAGCACGCCGTACGAGCACCGGCCCCCGGAACCGGCGGGCGGCGGGCCCGGCGGGGACGCCTGACCCCGCCCGCCGAGCCCCACGGGGCCCGCTGAGCCCCGTCGGGCCTGGAGAGTGCCCCACGGAGTCCCGCCGGCCTCACGGAAGCCTGCGGGGTCCCACGGAAGCCTCACGGAGCCTTGCGGGAGCCCGTCGCGTCCTTTCCGCCTGTGCGGCGGCGGGGAAGGCGCGGCAGGCCGTACGACGGGCGCGGGAGCGCGGCGGAAGACGTGAGCGGGCCGCATGACGGGCGCGGCGTACGGCGGGCATGCGGCGGGCATGCGGCGGGCATACGGTGGCCGGGGGCGGCGGTGCGTGCGGCAGAGGGCGGGGGAGGTACGAGCCGGGGGAGCGCGTGGGATCAGGCGAGGACGGAGAGGCCGAGACCAAGCTGTGATCGGGGTGTGGAGGCGGGTTCCTCGACGAGGCTGCTAAGATGGCTGGCTGTCACAACAGCCAAATGAGCCCGGAGCATCCCATTAGCATCAACAATAATGGATCGGCGACCGTCCGTCAACACGAGGTCGCTCGGGAGCAGGAATACGTCTCCGCTCTCTACGAGCGGCTCGACGTGCTCCGCGAGCGCACCCAGCGCCAGTTGGACGAGGTGCTCGCGCAGGGTGGGAGCGGCGGCACGCACCAGAACCGCTCCGAGCGCGACAGCTTCGCCGGGATGTACGCCGAGCGCCTGGGCCGCCTGTGGGGCGTGGAGAACGGCCTGTGCTTCGGACGGCTCGACAAGACCGACCAGACCGCCCTCTACATCGGGCGCATCGGCCTGGCCGACGACGACCAGCGCCGGCTGCTGATCGACTGGCGGGCGCCGGTGGCCCAGCCGTTCTACGGCGCCACCCCCGCCGCGTCGATGGGCGTCACCCGCCGCCGCCACCTGCAGACCAAGGGGCGCACGGTGGTCGGGGTGGACGACGACCTGCTCGACCTCGACGGACTCACCGACGAGGACGTCGCCACCCTCAACGGCGAGGCTGCGCTGCTGGCCTCCCTCGGCGCCCGGCGGACCGGGCGGATGCGCGACATCGTGGCGACCATCCAGGCCGAGCAGGACCGCATCATCCGCTCCGACCTGGACGGCGTGCTGGTCGTGCAGGGCGGTCCCGGCACCGGCAAGACGGTGGTCGCCCTGCACCGGGCGGCCTACCTCCTCTACACCCACCGGGAGCGGCTCGCCCGCCGGGGCGTGCTCATCCTGGGCCCCAACTCGACCTTCATGCGCTACATCGACCAGGTGCTCCCCTCGCTGGGCGAGACCGACGTGCTGCTGTCCACGGTCGCCGAGCTGTACCCCGGGCTCGTCCCCACGGTCCGGGAGCGCCCGGAGGTCGCCGCGGTCAAGGGCGACGCGCGCATGGTCCAGGTGGTGGCGCGGGCCGTACGGGAGCGGCAGCGGGTGCCGCGCAAGCCGGTCGAGATCCGCCTCGACGGCCACACCCTCAGGCTCGACGGCCGGGCCCTGGAGGCGGCGCGCAACCGGGCGGCCCGCTCGGGCAGGCCGCACAACGAGGCCCGCGCGGTGTTCGTCCGCCACCTGCTCAACATCCTGGCCCGGCAGATGGCCAAGCAGCTCGGCAAGGGCGTGATCGACGACGACGAGCTGGCCGGCATCCGCGAGGACCTGCGCACCGAGCGGCCCGTCAAGGCCGCGCTGAACAGGCTGTGGCCCTACACCACCCCCCGTCAGCTCCTGGTGGGGCTGTTCACCTCGCGCGAGCGGCTGGAGTACGCCGCGGGCGGGCTGCTGGACGCCGCCGAGCGCGAGCTGTTGCTGCGCGAGCCGCCCCGGCGCGGCGAGGACTGGTGGGCCCCCTCCGACGTGCCGCTGCTGGACGAGGCATCCGAGCTGCTCGGCGACATCGACCCGGCGGTGCTGCGGGCCGGGGCGTGGTTCGCCGAGGAGGAGCAGGCCCTGGCGCGGGCCGCCGCCCAGGACGAGCGGCAGCACCAGCTCACCTACGCCAAGGAGGTGCTGGAGCTGACCGGCCTGGCGGAGATCATGGACGCCGAGAAGTTCGCCGCCCGCCACCTCTCCGACGAGGTGTACCTCACCACCGCCGAGCGCGCCGCGGCCGACCGGACCTGGGCGTTCGGCCACGTCATCGTGGACGAGGCCCAGGAGCTGTCGGAGATGGACTGGCGCATGGTGATGCGCCGCGTCCCCAGCCGGTCGATGACGATCGTCGGCGACCTGGCGCAGACGGGCTCCTCGGCGGGAGCCCGCTCCTGGGGCGACGTCCTCGACCCGTACGTCGCCGGGCGCTGGCGGCAGGAGACCCTCACGGTCAACTACCGCACCCCGGCCGAGCTGATGGCCGTGGCGGCGGAGGTGCTCGCCCTGGTCGGGCCCGGCCTGAGCGCGCCCACCTCGGTCCGCGAGACCGGCGCCCGGCCCTGGGCGGCCTCCCCGGCGGACCGCCTGCCCGGCCTGGTCGCCGCCGAGATCGCCGAGGGGGGCCGCACGGTGGTGATCGTCCCGGAGACCGGCCGGGAGAAGTACGGCGAGCTCGTCACCGGGGCGGTCCCGGGCGCGGTCGCCGCGCCTGGAGCCGCCGCGCTGGACGCCCCGGCGGCGGTCCTGACCGTCGCCGAGGCCAAGGGCCTGGAGTTCGACACGGTCATCGTGGTGGATCCGGAGGCGATCCTGGGGGAGTCGCCACGCGGGGCCAGCGATCTTTACGTCGCGCTGACCAGGGCGACCCGCCGCCTTGGCGTCGTCCACGACGGTCCGCTGCCCGGGGCGCTCTCTCGACTTGAGGTACATCGGATCACATGAGACCATTGACGGCTCTCGCCGATCCTGTCCCAGCTGCGGAAACTTGATGTTTCCGCTG
The DNA here is from genome assembly GCF_050942225.1 of Streptosporangium sandarakinum. Lineage (NCBI taxonomy): Bacteria > Bacillati > Actinomycetota > Actinomycetes > Streptosporangiales > Streptosporangiaceae > Streptosporangium > Streptosporangium sandarakinum. The sequence continues at coordinate 4,951,072 of NZ_CP192034.1, read as the reverse complement.
TTAGGGACACGGTTGACATCTGCGCTGGGGTCGGTAGTTTGCTGCCCAGTCCAGCACGGGACTGACCGGTTGGCCGCCTTTCGACATCGCCGCCTCCTGCGCCCGTGACGGGGGAGACCCCGTCCGTACAGCCAGGCGCAGGATCGGTGTTCCGTCGAGGCGGGGCACCCCTTCCGGGCGGGGGGTTGGACCCAGGAGGGGCCCGGGCACCCAGTAGACAACGGCAATCCGCGCCCGCCGCCGACGGGACGGAACCGGTCCGAAGGGCGGCCCGGGCCCTCTTCCCGCTCCCGTGCGAGCGCCGCAAGCGCCGGGGTGATCCCGCGGGCCTCCGTCCGCCCGGGGATCACCCCGTTGCCGTTTCCGGAGACCCGGGGTTCGTCCCGGGACGTTTCCCGGACCGTGGTTTCCTCGCCGTGCTCCGGGGACGGTACCGTTCGGGCTAGGAAAAGGGCCGGACGGGCCGGTCGGAGGGGCCGGGCGCCCGATGCCCGCACGACGCCCGCATGACGCCCCGAAGGAGAGCCACGCCCGTGGTGCAGGAGAAGACGGCCGTCCCGCCTGCGGCCGCGCCGGGGGAGTCCCCCCACCGGTGGGCCGCGCTCCTCTCGCATCCGGCGTCCGGCCGCGCCGCGGCGGCCGTCGCGGGCGGCCTGCTGCTGTTCCTGTCCTTCCCGCCGCTCGGGCTGTGGTTCCTGGCGCCCTTCGGCGTGGCGCTCGCCGTGCTCGCGTCGTACGGCCTGCGAGCCCGCCGCGCCGTGTGGCCGGGCCTGCTGACCGGCCTCGTGTTCCTGCTGCCCGCGCTGCACTGGGCGAGCCCGATCGGGACCGACGCCTGGCTGGGCCTGACGGCCATTGAGAGCCTGTTCTACGCGGCCTGGGCCGCCGGATCGGCCCTGGTGTCCCGGCTGCCCCTGTGGCCCCTGTGGAGCGCCGCGCTGTGGGTGGCGATGGAGAAGGCCCGCGGGTCGTTCCCGTTCGGCGGCTTCCCCTGGGTACGGCTGGCCTTCAGCCAGGGGGACTCGGTCTTCACCCCGTACGCGGCCGTCGGAGGGGCCCCGCTGGTGGGCTTCGCGGTGGCGTTGTGCGGCGGGCTGCTCGCGCTGGCCGCGCTGCGGCTGTGGGCATCGCGGGCGGGGCACGACCCCGGGGCGGGCCCGGGGCCGGGTGGACGCCGGGGCCGGGCGCCGCTGGCGCTGGCGCTCGCCGGGGCGCTGGCCGTGCCGGCCGCGGCGTTCGCCGTGCCCCGCCACGGCGACGAGGGCCGGACGGTCCGGATCGGCGTCATCCAGGGCAACGTCCCCGGCCGCGGCATGAACCCCCTCGGGAACGAGCCGGCGGTGGTGCTGGGCAACCACACCCGGATGCTCCACGAGATGGCCCGCGCCGTACGGGAGGGCCGGATGCCGAAGCCCGACCTGGTCGTGCTGCCGGAGAACTCCACCGACATCGACCCCTACCGCAGCGAGTTCGCCCGCCGCCAGATCGACGACGCCGTCAAGGACGTCGGGGTGCCCGTGCTGGTCGGCGCGGTGGTCGGGATCGGCGAGGACGGCCGGGCGACCCGCAGCATCGTGTGGGACCCGGTGACCGGGCCCGGGGCGTACTACGACAAGCAGAAGCTGGTCCCGTTCGGCGAGTACACCCCGCTCAAGGAACTCATGTTCGCCCTGTTCGAGCGGGCCGCCCTGGTCGGCAAGCAGTCGGTGCCCGGCACCCGCGACGGCGACCTCCGGGTCGGGCCGGTGACCGTCGGGGCGATCAACTGCTACGAGGTCGCCTACGACGGCGTCGTCGGCGACACCGCCAGGACCGGGGCCACCCCGCTGGTGGTGCAGACCAACAACGCGACCTACGCGCTGACGAACCTGCCGCCCCAGCAGCTCGCCATGTCGCAGCTGCGGGCGGTCGAGCACAACCGGGCGGTGCTGACCTCGGCGATCACCGGGATCTCCGCCCTGGTGAACCCGGACGGCGAGGTCGTCTGGCGCACCGGCGAGCTGGTCCCCGCGATGGACGTGCTGACCGTGCCGGTCAGAACCGGGCAGACCATCGCAACCAGGGCTGGCGCGTTGCCCGAATGGATCTTAATACTTATGGGTACGGGCGCGATGGCCGCCGTCGCGGCGCGCCGGATCCGCAACCTTGCCCACTCCGCGGGCGGGAGGGACGAACAGCAGGTGGGAGACGCGTGATGGAGCGGATGCCGGGCCGGGTGCTCGTCGTCGTGCCGACCTACAACGAGCGGGAGAACCTGCCGGCGATCGTGGGCAGGGTGCGCGCCGCGGTGCCCGAGGCGCACGTGTTGGTGGCCGACGACGCCAGTCCCGACGGCACGGGAGCGGTCGCCGACGAGCTGGCGGCCGGCGACGACCACGTCCACGCGCTGCACCGGCCGGGCAAGCAGGGTCTGGGCGCCGCCTACATCGCGGGGTTCCGCTGGGGCATGGCCGAGGGCTTCGACGTCCTGGTGGAGATGGACGCCGACGGCTCCCACCAGCCCGAGGAGCTGCCCAAGCTGCTGGAGCGGCTGGCCGGCGGGGCCGACCTGGTGATCGGCTCGCGGTGGGTGCCCGGCGGCGAGGTGGTCAACTGGCCCGCCTCCCGCGAGTTCCTCTCGCGCGGCGCCAACGTCTACGCCCGGATGATGCTCGGCATCCCGGTCCGCGACGCCACCGCGGGCTTCCGCGCCTACCGCGCCGCCACCCTGGAGAAGATCGGCCTGGACGACGTGGAGTCGCAGGGCTACTGCTTCCAGGTGGACCTGACGCTGCGCACGGTCCGCCACGGCCTGCGCGTCGCCGAGGTGCCCATCGTGTTCGTGGAGCGCACCGCCGGGGTCAGCAAGATGAGCCGGGGCATCATGGTCGAGGCGTTCTGGCGGATCATGCAGTGGGGCCTGGCCGGGTTGCCCGGCCGTCTGCGCCGCTCGCGCTGAGCGCCGGGCCCCGGCCGTCTGCGCCGCTCGCGCTGAGCGCCGGGCCCCGGCCGCCTGCGTCGCTCGCGCTGGGCATCGGGCCCCGGCCGCCGGGACGCCGGGAGCCCCCGCGCGGGCTCCGGGAGAACCCCGGGATGACCTCCGGGGGACATCGGGGAACGTCAGGGAGAACGGTGGAACGCGGCGACGCCCCGGCGCGTTGTCACAGTCGTACGGCTGTCACATGAGTTGAGGAAAAGATGCGCTTAGTGCTGTTCCTGCTTTTCCTGGTGGTCCCGATCCTGGAGATCTGGGTTCTGATCCAGGCGGGGCAGGTCATCGGCGGCTGGCCCACGGTGGCCCTCCTGCTGGCGGACAGCCTTCTCGGCGCCTGGATCGTCCGCCGCGAGGGTCGCAGGGCGTGGCGCGGCCTGCAGGAGGCGCTGCGCGACGGCCGGATGCCCGAACGCGAGCTCGCCGACGGCGCCATGGTCGTCACGGGCGGCATGCTGCTGCTCACCCCGGGCTTCCTCACCGACATCGCGGGGCTCATGTGCCTCCTGCCCCTCACCCGGCCGCTGGTCCGCCGCCTGGGCGCCTGGTTCTTCGCCCGCCGGGTCCGCAGCACCCTCGCCCGGTCGGCCGCCGGGCCGGGCCTCGGCTCGCCGTTCGGGCCGGGCTCGCCGTTCGGCGCGGGTTCCCCGTTCGGCGCGGGTTCCCCGTTCGGTACGGGCTCCGCGGGTTCGCCGTTCGGCGGGACCGGCGGCCAGGATGGTCCGGGCGGCTCCGGCCCGGTGATCCACGGAGAGGTGATCCGCGACGAGCCGGGCCCCGGTCCGGTCCACGACTCGCGCCGCGGCCTCACCGGCGGCTGAGCCCGGCGGACGCGGGCCGAGCCCGCTCCACGGCGGGTCGCCCGGTCCGGCGGGCACGCGGCCGCGGCCCGTCCGGGTCACCGGCCGCTGAGCCCGGCCAGGCGGCGCAGCGAGAAGCGGAACAGCACCGCGTTCAGCGGCCTGAGCAGGACCCAGCCCAGCCGCCCCGCGGCGCCGAGCGGCAGGTCCAGCTCCTCCTCCCAGACGATCGTGCTGCCCCCGCCGCGGGGCAGCACCCGGAAGACCCCGGTGCCGCGCACCAGCCCTCCGGTGTGCCGGACCGCGACGGTCCGCGGCGGGTCCCACCCGGTGATCTCCATGGTGTCGAGGAAGCCGAGGGGACCGACGCCGGTGAAGGCCGCCAGGCGGCTCCCGGCGCTCCGGCCGTCGCCGCCGGTCACCCGGGCCCGGGTGAGGACCATCCACTCCCGGTGGCGCGGCCAGTCGGTCAGTACGGAGAACACCCGCTCCGGGCGGGCGTCGGCGGCCACGGACACGCAGATGCGGCCCTTGGTCATCGTGGGACACCTCCGGCGGTGAGAAGGTCCCCGGGGCTCGTCAGGGGCATGTGAGATCTCTTACCCCGGACGCCGGTCCCGCACCGCACGACTCCTCCGCGCGGGGGGATGCGGGCTGCTCGGGAGCCTCGTCCACGGCGGTGACGATGCGTTTCAGGCCGTCGGCGCCGATCAGGTGGGCGGCGGCTCCGCGACGAAGGGCGCGTCGGCGGGAACGGGCATCGAGATCAGACGATGGCGTCCACGGCCGCGTCGATGGCGTCCTGCCGATCCAGAAGGTCCGTGCTGTCGGCCCACTGGTCCACGCCTCCGGTCAGAGGCAGCTCACGCAACCGGGGATCGGTGACCGTCTCCAGCAGGGCCCGGGCGAAGCGTTCGGCATGCAGGACCAGGAACGGCCGGCTGTGGTAGGGCCGGCGGGTCGGATCCACCGGCTCTGTGAGCCCGATGGCGTTGTGCGTCCGGCCTACGATCTCGTACGCGTCGCACAAGTGCCGCTCCCGGCCGGGGTAGTCGGTCGCGGCCAGGGCGCCGCGTAGCGACGGTGCCAGCCGTCCGGCCATCCTCAGCTGCCCGAAGGCGCTGCCGAGCCACTTGCCGTACGGCGCATAGCGTCGCTCCATCAGCAGGCACAACCGCATCAGGTCACGGACCAGGCGCGCGACCACGATGGCCGAACCCAGATCGTCCCCGACCTCTGCGCAGCGGCCGACGAACGCCTCCTCCTGGGAGATCCGCTGCCACTGGCAGGCCAGCAGGTAGCGCCAGACCTGTTCCGGGTACCACGCCAGCCGTCGCCTGGCCGCGGTGAGATCACCCGGATCGTCGCGGAACACCACACCGCCGGTCACCTCGGCCAGTCTCTGCTGCGGCAGCGCCGGCCAGTCGCCGATCGCCGGTCCCACATCGCCCCAGGCCGCCGCGCGAGGGCCCAGCCGTGCGGTCAGCCAGGAGCCCACCTCGTGCACCGAGACCCGGTGGTCGACCGGGCCCTCGGTCAGCTCCATATGGCCGACCGGATCGAGTGGATCGCTGCTGCGGCGGAAGTGGGTGGGCCATCCACGCACCTGTTTCGGCAACCGCTGCGCCAGGAGGTCGCGGATCCGCCCACCGTGGCGTACCGCGTCCTCGGGGGTGAGGAAGAGCTCGAGTCGAGGTCCCCAGTCATGGTCGGCCGAGCGCGCGGTGTCGAATCCCAGGACCTCGGACCCCGCGCCGATCCGGGCGGCCGCGTACCGAAGCCCGGGATAGGCGGTGTCGAGGATCGGCCTCACCGCCTCCTCGTACAGAGTCCTCGCGAGCTCAAGGCCGGGGACGAAAGGGGCAGCAGGTGTGACCATATCGCTTACTGTGCCAACGACGCGTCACGCGGATCCACCGGATATCAGCCGCGCCCGGAGAATGCGAACAGCCTTCGGGCCGACTCCGTGCATCGTCAGCAGTTCGGCGTCGGTCAGGGCGGCGACCTGGGCGAGCGTGGTGATGCCTGCGCCGGTGAGGGCCCGGGTGGCGGGCCCTCCGATGGCCCTGGGCAGGTCGCCGACCTCACCGGGCGTCGCGGTGTCCCCGGCGGCCACTCGCGCTGCCAGTCGCTTCGGCGCCTGCGAAAGCCAGGCGCGACGCACCCAGTGGTTGAGCTGCTGACCGTTGATGTCCCCGATCGGGACACGTACGCCGACCGGCGTCGCGCCGCGGGTCAGCGGCTGCGCTGCCGGATGCGCGGCAAGGACCTCGTCCGTATCCGGCGCGGGGAGGCGGAGTTCCACCAGGCCGTCTTCGCCCATCGACGCGAACCGCTTCTCGTGCACGGTGAATTCGACGACTCCTGAGTCGATGACCTGCTCGGCGGTCTCGGGGTGAGAAAGGGCGGCCTTGCGAAGCTGGGCGAGGGTCGTCACAGGTCCAACCTAGTGTCGTGCCGCCTGTACCGGGACGAGGGGCGGCGGGTCCGCCGCCGTCGGACGCCGCCGCACGAGGGGCGACCCGCTGGTCCTCCGGGAGGAGCAGGTCGGGCCTGAAGCACGAGGCGGATCCGCGCGGGACATCGAAAACTGGGGGCATGAGAAACACGAGAGCCGCCGCGGCGCTGGCACTGGCCGCGGCTGTGGGGACGGTGACGGCCGGAGTGGCGCCGGAGGCGTCGGCCGCGACACGGGGATGCGACACGAGCGCGCTGCAACGGTCGCTCGACGCGATCGTGAAGGCGGGGGGCACGCCGGGCATCCTCGCGACGGTCAGCTCCCCGGCGTGCAGGCAGGTGTCACTGGGCAGCGGGGTGGCGGACATCCTCGCGGGCCGACGGATGCGCGGTGACGAGCGGATCAGGGTGGGCAGCATCACCAAGTCGTTCACGGCGACGGTGGTGCTCCAGCTCGTGGCGGAGGGCGAGATCAGCCTGGACACGCCCCTGACGCGGTACCTCCCGAACGAGAAGATCACCGTGAGGGACCTGCTCCGGCACACGAGCGGGCTCGGCGACTACACGTCCTCGGACGAGATCGACGCCTTGCGTGACCGCTTCAAGCACTTCGAGCCCGACGACCTGTTCGCGATCGGGCTGCGCGTACCGCGGTCGGACAAGCCGTGGAACTATTCGAGCACCAACTACGCCCTCCTGGCCATGATCGTGAAGCAGGCCACGGGCAACGACATCGGCACGGAGATCACGCGGCGGATCCTCAGGCCGCTGAAGCTCACCGGGACGTGGTGGCCGGGCGACAACCCGCGTATCCCGGGGCGGCACGCGCACGGTTACGTCTACGACGAGGGCAAGCGGTACGACACCACCAAGTGGAACATGACCTACGGCGGCGCGGCGGGCGCGCTCGTGTCGACGACCTCCGATCTGAACCGCTTCTGGGCCGCGTTGCTCGGCGGCAGGCTGCTGCCCGCGGCCCAGCTCAAGGAGATGCGTACGACGGTCCCCGCGGATCCGGCGCGCATGTGGCCGGGCGCCGACGCCGGGCTCGGGCTGTACGAGACCGAACTGAAGCACTGCGCGGGCACCTGGGTCGGGCACGGCGGCGGCTTCAACGGCTACCGCACGATCGCGGCCTCCAGCCCCGACGGTCGCCGCCAGGTCACTCTCGCGATCAATCGCCACCCGAGCGAGATCACGCCCCGGCTCCTCGACCTCGCCGACGCCACCCTCTGCGCGCTGCGCTGAGGCCGGGGAGAAGGCCCTGCGAGGAGAGGTCCCAGGGGACCCCGGCCGGCCGGGGTCCCCCGCGCGTCTGCCGGGCGGTCCGGTCAGGCGGGCGCGTAGATGCGGTGGACGAACTCGGCCAGCTTGCTGTCGGGCAGCTCCTTGGCCAGGTCGGCCTCGCTGATCATGCCGATGATGCGATGGTTCTCGATCACCGGCAGTCGCTTGATCCGGTGCTGCTCCATCTTGCTCAGCGCCTCCTCGACGCTGGTGTCGGCGTCCACCCACACCAGGCCGTGGGCCAGTTCGCCGGCCGTGGTCCGTTCGAGGTCCTTGCCCTCGGCGCAGCACTTCACCACGATGTCGCGGTCGGTGAGGATCCCCTTGAGCCGGTCGTCGTCGCCGCAGATCGGCAACGCGCCGACGCCCATGTCGCGCATCATCCGCGCGGCCGTGCGCAGGTTCTCGTGCTCACCGACGCACTCGCAGCCTTGGTGCATCACATCCCGGGCCTTCTTGCCGGTTTCCGCTGTGCTCATCGATGCCCCCCGAAAGATCGGCCGATGCTTCTAGGTGGATTTATACCCATATGTCGCTTCTGGTCAGCCGGACCTCCAGGCCGATTCCCTCGGCCCGGACGTCGCAGGTCCCGAAGGCGCTCTCGGCCGCGAGGGCCTCGAAGCGCTCCCGGGAGTAGGCGCGGTTCCGGAGTCCCCTCAGCGGGACCTTCGTCAGGAAGGCGTTCAGCGGGCTGAGCCCCATCCGGGCGACCTCCTCGTCGATGTCGGCGGAGGTGGCGTCCCTGTTCATGTCGTGGATCACCGCCGTCCCGCCGTCGCGCAGGACGCGGTGCATCTGGTCCAGGACCCGGACCGGCCGGCCGAAGTTCTTGAAGGCGGCCTGGCAGACGACGAGGTCGAAGGACCCGTCGGCGAAGGGCGGGTCTGCCGCGTCGCCGTGGTGCACGGCGACGCGCACGCCGGCCCGGCGGGCGTTCTCGGCGGTGATCTCCACGAACGTGCGGCTGAGGTCCAGCGCGGTCACCGCGAACCCGAGCGCGGCCAGCTCGACGGCCAGGTATCCCGGGCCGGGGGCCACCTCCAGCACGGCCGCCCCGGCGGGCAGGCCCTCGGCGAGCCGCGCGGCGTATCGGCGGACCGCGGCGAGCTGGGGGGCCGAGGCGCGCTGGCGGGCGTACCACCGTGCCGCCGCGCCCTCCATCTGCCACGCCTGGGTCTGGGTGAGACGTATTCTCTCCATGGTTCCTCCGGTTTCGGATGGGGGTGTCCGAACCGCTCCCCGGAGAACCCGGCTATCGTTGCCGTTGCCACCTCGTGGCCGGGTTCCGTTCCGCGGGCGTCGGTTCGAGGTAGACGACCCGGCGGCGGTGTTGCACCACCCCGCCGGGTCTCCTCTTCTTCCGGTTCCTCTAGGGCGGGTCTTCCTTCCCGGGACGGTCGGCCGGACCGGTCCCTTCCGCGAGGGCGGTGATCTCCGCCGGCATCCGGCCCGTCTCGTGCCACTCCCGCCACGCCGAAAGGCCCGGGAAGGAATCCGTGACGAGCTCCTCCAGCAGCGAGCGGGTCCAGGTCGCCTCGGCCTCGCGCATGGCCAGGTCGAACTCGGCCTCGACGAGGAAGAGCCGCGGCACCCCGGCGCATCCGGCCAGCGCCTCCCGCTGGTCGCCGATCTCCCGCTCCAGCGCGTCGAGCCGCCGCCGCAACAGGACGGCCACCTCGTCCGGGTGGATCACCCCCATCACCGAAAGCCCGGCCTCGAACCTCGGCGGCTCCCGATCCGGCTCGGCGAGCAGCTCGCGGGTCCAGTCCGCGTACTCCCGGCGTCCGGCTTCGGTGATGCGGTAGATCGTCCGTTCGGGGTGCGCGCCGTCCCGGACGGTCCCGGCCACGGCGAGGAAACCGTGCTTCTCCAGGTTGCGCACCACGGTGTAGAGCGAGCCCCACTTGATCTTCATGTCCCGGTCCTTGCCGCGCTCGCGCAGCACCGAGGCGATCTCGTAGGGGTGCATCGGCTTGGCGACGACCGCCGAGAGCACGGCCAGGCCGAGCATGTTGCTCACTTTGCGGCGCTTGGTCATACCTGCCCCCGCTTTCATACTCGTCTACGAGTATACGCACACGAGTATGAAAGCGGCCAGGGGTGCCCGCCGGACTCTCCGCGTTCCCCGGGTCCTCCGGCTCCCCCGCTCCCCGGTGCCGCTCCGGACCCGGCGACGGGTCCGGGCACGCGAACGGCCGGCCCGGACGAACGGATCGTCCGGGCCGGCCGCCGCTCGGAGGGGATGCCGGGTCGCAGCCGGAAGGGTTACCGCAGGGCGGCCTCGGGGCTGTCGACGTAGATCTCGCCGAAGCGGATCGCCGGGGCGAAACCGGCGAAGTTCCGCTCCACCTGGGCCTTCTCGGTCGCGTTCGGGTAGGGGTTGGTGCAGCTGGTACCCGCGCTCGCGCCGGACATCAGGTCCGTGCACAGACCGGTGCGCCGGTCCGGCAGGCCCAGGATGTGACCGATCTCGTGGGTGGCGATGCGCAGCGGGTTGTGGCCCTCAGCGGTGGCCTGCCTGCCCATCCAGATGGTCCCCCGGCCCAGGCTGACCGGCTGGGTGCGGGGCCATCCGTAGTCGGCCAGGACGACGAAGTCCGCGGGGGTGCCGGCCACCAGGCGCACGTTGGAAACACTGGAGTTCCAGATCTGCGCGGCCTGGTCGACCGCCGTGCGGAACTCGGCGGCCCGGCTGGCGTCGTAGCGCAGCACGCGCGCCGCCACCGCCTGCCCGGCGTCGGCCCCGGCCGCCTGCGCGGACGAGGCGGGCGAGATCGCCACCAGAGCGGCGAACCCTACCAGGAGGGCGGCGAGGGCGCGGATGATCCTGGACATCTGGGGAGCCTCCTCGGCCGTTGGGGGGTGCCCGTCAGGGCGAGGGAGCCTCGCCCTGACGGGGGACTGCGAGGGGGGGCCGGTGTCTGGACTGAGGAACGCAGCCGCGAAGCGGCGGAGTGACGAGGGAAGACACCGGGTGATGAGCCCTCGAGCCGCGACGCGCAGCGTCGTCATGAGTGTCGAGAAGGACGGTCAGCCGACCTTGAGGGTCAGGCTGTAGGCGCTGAGGACCTCGTTGACGGGCTGGAAGTAGGTCGTGCCGCCGGAGGAGCAGTTGCCCGAGCCGCCGGAGGTCATGCCCTGGGCCTGGTTGCCCGAGATGAACGAACCGCCGGAGTCGCCGGGCTCGGCGCACGCGTTGGTGCGGGTCAGGCCGGTGACCGTGCCCTGGGCGTAGTTCACGGTCGCGTTGTACTGCTGGATCGTGCCGCAGCGCCAGCCGGTGGTGGAGCCGGAGCGGCAGACCGAGGAGCCGATCGCCGCCACGGACGAGCCGCGGACGGTGACCAGGGAGCCGCCGGAGCCGCGCACGTACGGCGTGGGGTTGTGGCCCGGGGTGGAGATGTAGGAGTAGTCGTTGCCGGGGAACGACGAGCCGGCGAAGGTGCCGGACGGGTTGGTGGTGGTGGCGCCGGTCCGGCCGCAGTGGCCCGCGCTGACGAAGCCGGGGCTGCCCGACCGGGTGACGGCGAAGCCGATGCTGCAGCGGCTGGTGCCGTTGATGTAGTACGCGCTGCCGCCGATGAGGTCCATGAACGTCTTGGGCTGCTCGGCGCTGACCTTGACCTGGACCGCGTCCCGGCTCAGGCCGGCCGCGGCGACGAGGGCCTCACCGGCGGCCTGGTCGGCGGCCTCGACCACGACGCTGTTGGTCGGGACGTCGACGTACCACAGGGCCGCCTTGGCCCTGGCGGCCTCGGGGGCCTGGTCGAGCCTGGTCTTGACCGCGTCGAGGTCGGCCAGCGACCGGCCGACGACGACGGGCTGGGCGCCCTGCGCCTTGATGGTGGGGGCCTGGGCGGCGTCGCTGGTGGCGACGAGGAACTGCGAGGCGTCGGCGTTGAACCACGCCCCCGCGTACTTGGCGCCGAGCGCCTTGGTCAGGTTGGCCTGCACGCCGATGGCGCGGGACTCGTTGGCCAGCCGCTGCACGGCCTGCTCGGCGGTGATGCCCAGGTCGCGCTGGAGGGCGTCCATGGCGGCCGGGGGGAGGGGTGCGGGGGCGGCCTGTGCCGCGGTGGGCGACAGGGAGGCCGCGAGGGCCAGGGCGGCGGTGGCTCCGGTCAGGAGGGTACGTCGACTGAACATCAGCACTCCTTGTGAGGGGTGCTGTCAAAGTATTGGCCGGAGCGCTTCGGCGGGATCTGCCAAAAACCCCCTATCTCCGTGTTATGGGGCCCGGCCGAGGTCCGCCGGGCCCGGTCGCCTCATTCCCTGCCGCGTCCGGTGAGGGCGTCGCGCATCCGGTCGACCAGACCGGTGAGCGGGTTCATGATCTTGTTGGCCGGCGGCCTGTCCGGCGCGGCCGGGTGCGGCCGGGTAGGAGCGATCTTCTTCATCGCCTGAACCTTGTGGCCCAGTTCGGCGAGCTGGGAGGCGGAGGCGTTGCCGCGCAGCAGGGGGAAGAGCTCGTGCTCCTCCTCCTGGATGTGCGCGCGGATCTCCCGCATGAGCCGGGCCATCAGGGTGACGTGCCGGGGGTCGGCGGGATCGGTCCCCTCCAGCTCCTTCATCGTCCGCTCGGCCTGGGCGTGCTCGGCGATCTCCCGGTCGGCCAGCTCGTTCCCGCCCGGGATCAGCTCGCGCGCGGCCGGGTACAGGTAGGCCTCCTCGGCGACCGAGTGGCGGACCAGTTCGGTGATGACCCGCTCGGTCAGCTTCCCGCGCCGCTCGGCGTCGGCCCCGTCCAGCCGTTCCAGCTCGCTGAACATCTCCTCCACCTCGCGGTGGTCGTGCGTCAGCACGCTGATGACGTCCGTCTCCTGCTCCGTGGTCATCCGGGCTTCCTCTCCACACGATCTCGACATGGCTCCGTGGCGGCTTCCCCTCCGTCATCGACGAGACCACAGCGGGGCCGGGGCGGCCGTGACGGGCACGGTGGGGGAGGGCAATCTTTTCCTCCCGATACCCGGCCGATGACCGCCCCGCGGCGGCGCGGTCGCCGGCCGGGCGCCCGGACGTCCCGCGTGTCCCGGGGCGGCGCGCTCCACCGCGCCGGCCGTCCCGTCCGCGGGCGGCTCTCCCGTACGTCCCGGAGACGGCATCCCCGATGGGGGAGCGGGCCAGGATTTCGGCTATTTTTCCAGGTAGAGGGGAACCTTACATAGCCTGCTGGTTTCGGGGCAGCTTCGCGGCAGGCGTTCCGTTCACCCGCCCACCGGCGGGGCCGCGACCTCCCGGAAAGAGGCCGTGGACGCGCGGACCGTCCACGCGAGACGGGAGCCAGATGACCGACACTCCCAGGGACACGGCCCGGATGCTGACCGGCCTGCTGGCCGCCAGCCACCTGATCGCGCTCGAAAGGCTGCCCTCACTGGTCAACGAGCACGCCGCACACGCCAGCCTGTTCGACGTGCGGATGTACATCGCCGACCTCCAGAAGGAGGTCCTGCGCCTCCTGACCGGCCGCGGGCTCGACGCGGCCGGGAACGAGGGTTCCGGGCCGGAGGAACTGCGCGTCGACACCACCCTCGCCGGCCGGGCCTTCCAGGAGGTGCGGATCCTGCCGAAGACCGGTGATGACGGCCGCGTGGAGTGGTGGTGGGTGCCGCTGCTGAACGGCACGGAACGCCTCGGCGTCCTCCGCGTCAGCGCCCGGATCCCGGACGACCAGGCCCTTTCCGACATCAAGGCCCTCGCGTCGCTGGCCGCGCTGATCCTCGAGAGCAAGCGCGGTCACAGCGACTCCTACGCCCGGCTCGTGCGCACCCGCCCGATGAACGTCGCGGCCGAGATGCAGTGGAACCTCATGCCGCTGCAGACCTTCGCCAACGAGGAGGTGGCGATCAGCGCCGCCCAGGAGCCGGCCTACGAGGTGGGCGGCGACGCCTTCGACTACGCCGTCGCCGGCGACATGGTGCACCTGGCGATCTTCGACGCCATGGGCCACGACACCGCCGCCGGGATCACCGCCAGCCTCGCGGTCTCCGCCTGCCGCAACAGCCGCCGCCAGGGGGCGGACCTCGTCGAGGCGAGCAAGAACGTCGAGCGGGTCCTGGTCGAGCAGTTCGGCCGGGCCCACCGGTTCGCCACCGCGATCCTGGCCCACCTCGACACCGCGACGGGCGAGCTGACCTGGGTCAACCGCGGCCACCACCCGCCGGTGCTGATCAGGGACGGCCGCTGGGTCGGCACCCTGGACTGCCGGCCCGCGCACCCCATGGGCCTCGACCTCGGCCTGCCGGTGACCCTCTGCAAGGAGCAGTTGGAGCCCGGCGACCGGCTGCTGTTCTACACCGACGGCATCATCGAGGCCCGCGACCACGAGGGGCGGGAGTTCGGGCTGGAGCGTTTCGTCGACTTCGTCGTCCGCCAGAACTCCGCCGGGCTGCCCATCTCCGAGATCCTGCGCCGCCTCGTCCACCAGCTGCTCGAATACCACGAGCACAAACTGCAGGACGACGCCACCGTCCTGTTCGTGGAGTGGCGCGGCTCGGCCCAGCGGGCACTGCACCTGTGACGTCCTCCGGCACCCTCCGATCGCCGCCGCGGGCGCCCCGCCGGTCATCGCCGCGGATCGACGTGGATCTTCGGCCCCTGGCCCGCCCCGGCCGGGCGTGAGCCCGCCAGCACGCCGGCCACCTCCTCCAGGCCGACCGTGGCGGCCACCAGCGGGCGCGGGTCCACCTCCCCGCAGGCGTAGTGCTCGATCGTCTCGGCGAGCCCGCCGGAGCCGCTCAGCACCCCCGTCATCGTGACGTCCTTGAGCACCATCGCCCGGGTGTCGATCGTGCTGGGGTCCGGCGCCAGGCCGATGCAGACCACCCGCCCGCCCGGCTCCACCAGTTCCAGGGCCCGCGCCGGCAGGCCGGGGGAGGTGGTGGCGTCGATCACCGCGTCGAACGGCAGGGCGGGCAGCCGCTCGGCCGTCCAGGCCCCGTGCGCCCCGAGCGTGCGGGCGAACGCCAGCGACCGCTCCGAGACACCCAGGACGTGCACCTCCGCCCCCTGGGCCAGCGCGAACGAGGCCGCCAGCAGCCCGATCGCGCCGGGACCGGCCACCAGCACCCGGTCACCCGGCTCCACCTCCGCCGCCTGTACGGCCCGCAGCGCGTTGCCGCCCGGCTCCACCATGGCGCCGGCCACCGTGTCGACCTCCTCCGGCAGCGGGTGCAGCGCCGTGACCGGCACCGCCACCTGCTCGGCCAGGGCGCCCGGCCACCCGCCGCGGATGCCGATCTCGTGGCGGGCGTCGCACACGTGCCGCCGCCCCGCGCGGCAGCGGCGGCACCGGCCGCAGCCGAGCATGGTGTCGCCGGTGACGCGCCTGCCGATCCAGCGCTCGTCCACGCCCTCGCCCACGGCGGCGACGGTCCCGCACCACTCGTGCCCGACGCGCATCGGGTAGCGCGCGTGGCCCTGGTGGAGATAGGCCATCTCGCCGGTGAAGAACTCGACGTCGGTGCCGCACAACCCGGCCCGCTCCACGTCCACGACGACCTGGCCGGGCGCCGGGACCGGCGGCTCGACGTCCAGCACCGAACACCGGCGCGGTTCGGTGATGACGAACGCTCTCACTTCTCACCTTCCGGATGCGGGGACGGCCCGGAAAAGGGGCCGTACGGCCGGCGCACCGGCCCGAGGCCGCGCTTCCGAACCCATGCGGACAATGGAATTCCATACGTTAGAGGAACATTTCCGAAAAAGGAACATGCTGGTGGTGACATGGCGGCGCGGTTAACGCTCCGGCACGCTTAACGTCCGGACACGGCGCGAAAAGCCGCCGGTCCTTGCCTTGCCGTACCGGGTTGCAATTCCCTGGCCTATGCATCGCCCCGCCGGTGAATTCGCATTGGCGGGAGGAGAACCCGACACGGAGGTATGCGTGAAGCGCGTCATCGTCATCGCCGCCGCCGCCCTCGCCGCGGCCACACTGGCGGCCCCGGCGCAGACGCGGAGGCCGGACACGGCGCCCGGGGAGGGGCACAGGAACGAGTACGTGGTCCTGTACCGAGGGGGCGTGAGCGCCGCCGACGCCCGGCGGGCCGTCCTGGCGGCGGGCGGCGCCGTCGTCAGGGAGAACACCGCCGTCGGCGTCGCCACCGTCACCGCGGCCTCTCCCGGATTCGCCGGCGCGCTCCGGGCCGATCCCCGGATCGAGGGCGTCGCCCGCGACGTGGTCATCGGCCGGGTCCCGCAGCCGACCGGGCCGGGACGGGCCGGGCGGGAGAGCCTCGCCGGGGCCGGCGGGACGGGCGGCCTCCTGTCCGCCGCCGTCTCCTCCGCCCCCCGTGCCGCGTCCGCCCACGCCGGAGTCGTCCGTGCCGCGTCCGCCCGTGGCGCCGGGGAAGCCGGTCCTGGGGAGGCCGGTCCCGGGGAGGCCCGGTACGCCACGGCCCGGGGGGACGAGCCCGATCTCGCGGACTCCGGCGCGTCCGCCCTCCGGCCCGAGCCGCTGGCCGGCAGGCAGTGGGACATGCGGCAGATCCACGCGACCGTCACCGGCTCCTACCGGCGGTCGCGGGGCACCCACGACGTGCTGGTCGGCGTCCTCGACACCGGCGTGGACGCCACCCACCCCGACATCGCGGCGAACTACAACTTCACGCTGAGCCGCAACTTCACCGTCGACGTGCCGGCCGACGCCAACGGCAAGGAGCTCGACGGCCCGTGTGAGCAGGAGCCGGACAAGTCCTGCACCGACCCGGTCACCGTCGACGAGAACGGCCACGGCACGCACGTGGCGTCCTCGATCGCCTCCCCGATCAACGGTCTGGGCATCGCGGGCGTGGCGCCCGGCGCGTCGATCGTCAGCCTGCGGGTCGGCCAGGACAGCGGCTACTTCTTCCTCCAGCCGACCGTGGACGCGCTGACCTACGCCGCCGACAACGGCGTCGACGTGGTCAACATGAGCTACTACGTCGACCCCTGGCTGTTCAACTGCACCGACAACCCCGCCGACACCCCTGAGGAGCGCCAGGAGCAGCGGACGGTCATCACGGCCGTCCAGCGGGCCCTCGACTACGCCCATGACCGGAACGTCACCCTGGTCTCGGCCGTGGGCAACGGCGCCAGCGACTACACCAAGCAGGTCCTCGACATCGCCAGCCCCGACTTCGCCCGGGTGGCCGGGCAGCGGTCCCGCAACCGGCTCATCTCGCCGGGCTGTCTCTCCATGCCGAGCGAGGGGGACCACGTGATCGCGATCTCGGCCACCGGCATCAGCGGCCGCAAGGCGTACTACTCCGACTACGGTGACGGTTACGTCCACCTCGCCGCCCCCGGCGGCGACGTCTACGACACGCAGGGCCGGACCCAGAACATCACCAGGGCGACGCTCGCGGCCTATCCCAGGGCGGTTGCCGAGAAGAAGGGTGAGCTGGCCCCCGACGGCTCGCCCCGGGCAGACGACGTCGTGCGCAGCTGCCGGGGCCGCGTCTGCGGCTACTACGAGTACCTCCAGGGCACCTCCATGGCCTCCCCGCGCGCCGCCGGCGTGGCGGCACTGATCGTCAGCCGGTACGGCGTGCCCGACCCGGTGCACGGCGGCAAGACCCTTTCCCCGGACGTCGTGGAGCGGCGGCTGAGGACGACCGCCACCCGGCGGCCCTGCCCCGTCCCGGCCGCCCACACCTACGTCCGGCGGCTGATCGGCGGCGGGGAGATCACCACGACCCAGGTGTGCGAGGGCACCTCGATCCGCAACGGCTTCTTCGGCTACGGCGTCGTCGACGCCCTGCGGGCCGTCGGCTGATCCGGCCCGCCCCGGCGTCCTCGGTGAGGTCGCACGCCGTTCGGCCCCGGCCTCACCGAGGAGGCCGGGGCCGCACGGCGTACCGGGTCAGGACGTGGTGATCCGCACGTCGTCGATCCCGGCCTCGACGAGGCTGTCGGGCATGTCGTCGGCGGCCTCGACCACGATGCGGACCGTCTGCCCGGCGAAGTCCGACAGGTTCACCGTCGCGGTCTGCCACCGGCCGGGCCGGAGGGTGGCGGCGCCGTACCGCTGGAGCACCACGGTGTCCCGGGTCGGGGAGACCACCCGGACCCGCAGGTGGTCCCTGCCGCTGGAGTTGGCCAGGTGGGCGAAGTACCACGCGAACGTCATCGTCAGCGTGCCGGGCGGCAGGGCGATCTCCCGGGACCGGATGGTGGTCACGCCGCCGTCGACGTCGCCGGCTCCCGGCCGGTTGCCCGCCAGGTGGCCGGTGACCAGGTCGTACTGACCCGCGGAGGCGGCGAGCTGCAGCGGGACCCGGCCGGAGAAGGTGGGCTGCGGGACGTCGCGCTCCCACCGGCCGGCGGTGGCGGTGTCGGTGCCGCTCGGGTTCACCGCCCAGCCCAGGTCGGTGTCGAAGTCGTCGTAGAAGACGAGGTTGCTACCGCCGTCGACGGTGATCGTGAAGGTGACCGTCCGGTCGAGGTGGGCCCCGTCGGCGAGGATCTGCGCGCTGTAGGAGCCGTGCGGCGCGCCGGCCGGGATCAGGACGCTCAGCTTCGTGGACTCGCCCGAGGACACCGACTCCGGGCTGAAGGAGACGGCCGTCCCGTCCGGCAGCCCGGAGACCGAGAACTTCATGGCCTGCGGGTCGCCCGCCGTGGTCCGGGTCGTGACCGTCGCGGTGACCTCCTGTCCCGGCTCCACGCCGGCCGACGCCGGGTCGATGGACAGGTCGAAGTCGTTGCCCGACACACAGCCGGAGGGCTCGCCCGGCGCGGCCGGGACGCCGACGGCGTCCCAGGCGGCCCTGGCCGCGTTGAACTCGACGCAGGAGTCGGGGAACAGTTCCAGCGAGGACTGCAGGGTGGCCCTGCGGACGAGCTGGTGGGTCCAGGTGTCGGTCTTGCGCAACAGCGCGCTCATGAAGATCTGCCCGGCCTTCCGGTTGCCGACGCCGGTGACCCGGCCTCCGTTGCAGGTGGGGCTGACCGGCTGGCCGTTGGTCGGGTTGCTGCCCTCGGCGAGGAGGTAGAACCAGTGGTTCTGCACCCCGGCCCCGGCGTGCGGCTCCAGGGTGAGCACCGAGGGGGAGTAGCAGTCGGGGTTGCCGGTGACCAGCGACGGCTTGTACAGGTAGCGGACCGGGCCGCCGCCCAGCAGGTCGGCCTTCGAGCCGATGGCGTAGTCCGGCACGTCGTAGGGCGGCTGCTCGTTGGCGTAGAACTTCGTCAGCGTGGCCAGGATGTCGCCGGTCGACTCGTTGAGCATCGCCTTCTCGTTGCTCCCGGTCGAGCCGCCCGGGGTGGTCTGGAAGACGGAGTGGCCGAACTCGTGGGCCACGATGTCCAGCGACGTGGCCTGGCGCCGGCCGTCCGCGGAACGGCCGAAGTTGGCGTAGTTGCCGGCCCAGTAGGCGTTGACCTCGTTCAAGCCGACCCGCGCCGGGTACCCGCCGCCGGTGCCGTTGAGCCCGTTACGGCCCAGCCAGGCGCCCAGCATGTCCCACTCCTTGCCGATGGCGTACAGGGCGTCCACGCAGGCGGTCTCCAGGTTGCCGCCCGAGCCGTCACCCCAGCTGTTGTCGGCGCTGACGAATACGGAGCCGTTCTGGCCGCCGCAGCTCACCCCCGAGCGGACGGCGTCGCTCATCGAGTACGTCGTGTTGAGCTGCCTGGTGTTGATGCTGACCGGGCCGTTGTAGTAGCTCGCCCCCAGCCCGAAGAGGAACGAGACGGGTGCGGGGAGCCCGGAGATGGGGACGGGCGTCGTGGTGGACGCCGGGGCGGGGGAGGGGGCGGGCTCGGGCGCCGTGGTGCGGCGGGGAGCCGATCCGGCCGGTTCCTCGCTCATGACCTCGTCGGACTTCTCCAGCACCTCGCCGGTGCGGGCGTCGACCAGGACGCGCAGCTTGCTGGGCACATTGGCCTTCCGGCCGGTGACGATCACCCGGTAGGCGAGGATCCCGCGGCCGCGGGCCAGCACCACCAGCTCCGGGCGGGTGGACGCCGTCACCCGCGGCAGCTGGGCCCGGGCGATCCGGGAGGCCCGGACGCGGGTGAGCCGGGGGACGGTGGAGAGGTTCAGCGTCTCGGTCTGGGAGACGGAGGTGCTCAGCACCCCGCCGCTGGCGTTGGTGACCACGACGAAGTCGCCGCCGATGACCGGCAGGCCGTTGTAGGTGCGCTCGTAGGGGACGTAGAAGGTGTTGTTCAGGCCGGCGATGACCTCCTTGTGGTAGAACTCGTCCTTCTCCGAGGCGTGCAGGGCGTCGGGCCGGGCGTCGATCATGCGATCGGCGGCCACCAGGGGCTGGTCGTCGGTGGGCCGGATGGCGGAGGACCCCGGGGCCGGATCGGTGAAGGCCGGAGCCGGATCGGCGAGGGCCGGCGCGGGCGGCGCGGCCGGCGCGGTGGACAGGGCGACCAGAAGGCCGGTGAACACGGAGATGAAAGAACGTCTCATCACGCTTCCTTTTCTCAGGTGACGGTCCGGACAGGATCGGAGCACGGTCACCGGCCGCCCGCGCCCGCCGTACGGCCGGCTCACGGAGGGCGCCGCCGCGTGGGACGCGGAGCGGGGTGTCTCCGCACCCGTCCGCCCGGCCCGGTCCTCGCCCGCGGGAGAGGACCGGGCCGGGACGGAGCCGGTTCAGGATCTGGTGATCCGCACGTTGTCGACGGCGGCTTCGATGAGGCTCGGCGTCGCGTTGTCGGCGGCCTCGAACAGCAGCCGGACGGGCTTGCCGGCGTAGCCGGACAGGTCGATCGTCGCGGCCTGCCAGGCGCCGGGGCGGCCGACCGGTGAGCCGAGCCGCCGGAACACCAGGGTGCTGGACGTCCCGGACAGGACCCTGAGCTGGAAGAAGTCGTCGCCGGTGGCGTTGTCCAGGTGGGCGAGATACCAGGAGAACGTCAGCGTCAGCTTCCCGGGCGGCAGCGTGATCTCCGGCGAGCGGACGGTGGTCGTCCCGCCGTCGATGTCGTAGTCGCCCGCCGAGGCGCCCGCCAGGCGGCCGGTGACCAGGTCGTTCCGGCCCGCGAAGGCGGTGAGCTGCAGCGGGGTCTGACCGGAGGAGGTGGGCTGCGGGACGCCGCGTTCCCACCGGCCGGCGGTGGCGGTGTCGGTGCCGCTCGGGTTCGCCGTCCAGTTCAGGCTGGTCTCGAAGGTGTCGTCGAAGACGATGCCGCCCGCCGCGCCGACCGTCAGGACGAGTGCGGCCGTACGGTCCAGCCCCGAGCCGTCACCGGTGACGATCACCTTGTGGCTGCCGGAGGAGACGCCCGCGGGGACCGTGATCGTCATGGTGGACGAGCCGCCGGAGGTCACCGACGCCGGGTCGAAGGAGGCGGTCGCGCCCGACGGCAGGCCGGAGGCCGAGAACGTCACGCGCTGCGCGCTCCCCGAGGTCGTCTGCGTGGTCACCGCGACCGTCGACCGCTGCCCGGGCTGCGCGCTCACCGTCTGCGGGTTGAGCGTCAGCGAGAAGTCGCTGACGCCGCCCCCGCCCCCGCTGCTCCCGCCGCCCGTGCAGGTGGTGGGCTCGCCGGAGGCGGCCGGGACGCTGACGGCGTCCCAGGCGCCCTTGACCGCGTTGAACTCGGCGCAGGAGCCGGAGAACAGTTCCAGCGCGGCCTGCAGGGTCGCCTTGCGGACGAGCTGGTGGGTCCAGGTGTCGGTCTTGCGGTTCAGCGCGCTCATGAAGATCTGGCCGGCCTTCTGGATGCCGATGCCGGTCAGCGTGGTGTTGTTGCAGGTCGGGCTGGCCGGCTGGCCGTCGGTCGGGTTGGTGCCCTCGGCGAGGAGGTAGAACCAGTGGTTCTGCACCCCGGCCCCGGCGTGCACCTCCAGGCCGGGGACCGAGGAGGAGTAGCAGTCGGGGTTGCCGGAGATCAGCGACGGCTTGTACATGTAGCGGATCGGGCCGCCCCCGACGAGGTCGGCCTTCTCGCCGACGCTGAAGTCGGGTGTGTCATAGGGCGCCTTCCCGTTGGCGTAGAACTCCGTCAGCGCGCCGTAGATGTCGCCGGTGGACTCGTTGAGCCCGCCCTTCTCGTTGTCGCCGATCGCGCCGCCGGGCGTGTTCTGGAAGATCGCGTGCCCGAACTCGTGGGCGACCACGTCGATCGGCGTCACCTGGCGCCGGCCGTCCTGCGTGTGGCCGAAGTTGGCGTACTCGCCGGTCCAGTAGGCGTTGACGTCGTCCAGGCCGACCTGGACCGGGTAGCCGCCGCCGGTGCCGTTGATGCCGTTGCGGCCGAGCCAGGACCTGAGCATGTCCCATTCGGCGTTCACCGCGTACAGGCCGTCCACGCAGGCGGTCTCCAGGCTGGTGCCCGAGCCGTTGCCCCAGGTGTCGGTGGACTTGGTGTAGGCGGAGCCGTTCTGACCGCCGCACTGGACGCCCGAGCGGGTGGAGTCGGTCATCGAGTACGTCGTGCCGGACTTGGAGGTGCCGATG
Source organism: Streptosporangium sandarakinum (assembly GCF_050942225.1). Taxonomy (NCBI): domain Bacteria; kingdom Bacillati; phylum Actinomycetota; class Actinomycetes; order Streptosporangiales; family Streptosporangiaceae; genus Streptosporangium; species Streptosporangium sandarakinum. Next base: position 4,929,161 of record NZ_CP192034.1, on the reverse strand, counting down.
GCGACCGGGCCGTTGTAGTAGCCCGTCCCGTCGCCGGGTGTGGCCCGGCGCGGTTCCCGGGTGGTCCCGGGGGTCCGGGTGGTCCCGGAGGTGCCGGCTGTCCCGGGGGTCCCGGGGGCTTCGGAGGAGGGCCGCACGATGTCCTCGGTCTTGACCTCGTCGTCCTTGAAGATGACCTCGCCGGTCTTGGCGTCGACGAAGACGTGCATCTTGCTCGGGATCCTGCTGCTCCGGGTGGAGACGAAGCCCTGGGTGCGGTCCCGGCCGGTCACGACGGTCTCGTAGGCCAGCCGTCCGGAGCCCCGGGCGAGCACCAGCAGTCGCGGGGCGGAGACCCGGTGGGGATCGGTGATCTGCCTCCGGGAGATCGCCGCGGCCCGGGCCGGGGTGATCTCCGGGGTGGTGTCCAGGGTGAGCGGCTGACGCTGGGCGATGAAGGTGCTCAGCAGGCCGCCGTTGTTGTTGCTGACGACGACGAAGTCGCCGCCGAAGACCGGCAGGCCGTCATGGGTGCGGGTGTAGGGGATGTAGTGGAGGCCCCCCGCGCCCACGAAGTCCTCCTGCCGGTGGAACTCGTCGGTGGGGGCCGTGAACAGGGGGGGCGGCTGCGACTGGATGAAGCGGTCCGCCGACGTGCGCGGGTCCTCGGGGGAGGGGGCGGGCGGCTGGGCGGGAACGGCGCGGCCCACCGCCGGCGTGACGGGGGATATCAGCGAAATACCGGTTATCGCGGTCAATAGCGTGAACTTGATGGAGCGTTTCACGCGCTGCTCCTTTTCCTGGACGTTACTGCGATGATCACCTCCCGGTCCTCCTGGATGATGATCACGGGCTCTTCCGGAGGATATCCGCGTCCAGCCGGATTTCCGGGACATGAGGCGGCTTTGGCGCGTTCGTCAACGCCTTCGGGGCATTTTAGGGAGGATGGGAAAATTGGCACCATAAAGGATTTGAGAAACGGAAGAATTTCGTGGAGATAAGGGCGTGAAGCCGGTTCCGGCATGACAAATGCGGTTATCTTCGGGTGCTGGGTGCTGGGTGCTGGGTGCTGGGTGCTGGGTGCTGGATGCCGGGGGCGCTGGGGGTGCGGGGCCGGGAGGTCGCGGGAGCCGGAGCGGCGGGAAGGAGGGCGGGAAGGGCGAGCGGCGTGGGCGGGCCGGGACGATCGCGCCGCCGCGGAGATCGTGAAATTTTCTTTTATGACACTTTGTAGACTTGAAACTTGTAACCATGACGCGGTTGAGTTCGATCGTGCGTTCACGTCACCACCCCCGCCTCACGGCCGTGGCCCTCATCGCCCCCCTGCTGGCGCTCGGCGCCGCCGGACCCGCCCAGGCCGACCCCCGGCCACCGCAGCCCGCCCTCGTCGAGGACGCGGCCCCCGCCTCCTCCGCCCGGGAGACCTCCACCCTGCTCGTCGCCCCCGGCGCGCAGCGGCTGGAGACCGACAGGAAGACCAGGCCCGTCGCGCCGGGCGTCACACTGACCTCCTTCGACACCTACGACGCCGCCGGCTGGCTGCGCGCCGACGCGATCACCGCCGACCTCACCGGCGGCGCGCGCGTCGGCTACGTCTCCTCCGGGGAGGTCTCGAAGACCGAGCCGCTGTCCGGCCCGGTACGGCGCACCCGCGCCGTCGCCGCCGTCAACGGCGACTTCTTCGACATCAACAACTCCGGCGCGGCCCAGGGCGCCGGAGTCCGCGACGGTGAGCTGGTCCAGTCGCCGGTCGCCGGCCACTCCAACGCCGTCGCCGTCACCCCCGACGGCATCGGCCGCGTGCTGCAGATGAACTTCGACGGCACCGCGACCCCGGACGGCGGCGCCCCGATCACCCTGACCCAGTTCAACCAGCTCATCCAGGCCGGCGGCGTCGGCCTGTTCACCCCGCTGTGGGGCTCCTACGACCGCGGCCGCGCGGTCGCGGGTGCCGCCTCGGTCACCGAGGTCGTGCTGCGCGACGGCGCCGTCGCCGAGGTCCGCTCCGCCGCCGGGAGCGGCCCGATCCCGGCCGGCACCTCGATCCTGCTCGGCCGCGACGCCGGGGCGGCGGCGCTGGCCGCGCTGAAGCCCGGCGACCGCGTCGACGTCAGGTACCAGCCCAAGGCCTCCGACGGCCGGGCCGTGCGGACCGCCGTCGGCGGCAGCACGATCCTCGTCAAGGACGGCGTCGTCCAGCACTCCTCCGACAACGCCGCCCACCCCCGCACCGCCGTCGGGTTCTCCGCCGACGGCCGGAAGATGTACCTGCTCACCGTGGACGGCCGTCAGGCCGACAGCCGCGGCGTCACCCTCGACGAGCTCGCCGGGATGATGACCGAGCTCGGCGCGCACGACGCGATCAACTTCGACGGCGGCGGCTCCTCCACGATGCTCGCCCGCGAGCCCGGCTCCGCCGACGCCCAGGTGGAGAACAGCCCCTCCGACGGCGAGGAGCGCCACGTCCCCAACGGCCTGGCCATCTACGCCCCCGAGGGCAGCGGGAAGCTCAAGGGCTTCTGGGTGGAGACCGCCGCCGACCCGGCCAGGGCCCCCGGCACCGGCCCGGTCGCGGGCGGCCGCACCGAGCGCGTCTTCCCCGGCCTCACCCGCAGGCTCACCGCCGCCGGTTACGACGAGACGTACGGCCCGGCCAAGGGCGACGCGGCCTGGCGGGTCACACCGGCCGTGCACGGGCTCGTCGGCCGCGACGGCGTCTTCCACGCCCTGGTGCCCGGACAGACGACCGTCACCGCCTCGCGCGGCGGCGCCACCGGGAAGATCGAGCTCACCGTCCTGCAGCCCCTGGAACGGCTCGGCGCCACCGCCGACCGGGTCGGCCTCGCCGGCGAGGGCGCCACGGGCTCCTTCGGCGTGGTCGGCTACGACCGCAACGGCAACTCCGCGCCCGTCGAGCCCGCCGACGTGCGCCTCGACTACGACGCCGCCCTGTTCGACGTCACCCCCGCCGAGCACGGCCTGTTCACCGTGAAGGCCAGGAAGGGGACCGGCTCCGGCCTGGTCACCGTACGCGTCGGCAAGATCAGCGCGGCGGTGCCGGTGACCGTCGGCTACCAGGACGTCCCGGTCGCCGCCTTCGACGACGCCGCCTCCTGGACGTTCGCCGCCGCCCGGGCCACCGGGTCGCTGTCGGCGGCCCCCGGCCACGACGGCGGCGGGCTGAAGCTCAGCTACGACTTCACGCAGTCCACCGCGACGCGCGCCGCCTACGCCAGCCCTCCGGCGCAGATCACCGTGCCGGGCCAGCCGCAGGCGTTCGGCATGTGGATCAACTCGGCCGGGCACGGGGAGTGGCCGAGCCTGGAGTTCTACGACGCCCAGGGCCAGTCGCAGATCCTGCGCGGGCCGTACCTCACCTGGACCGGCTGGAAGTACGTCGAGTTCACCGTCCCGCCGGGTGTGAACCACCCGCTGAAGCTCCGCCGCTTCTACGTCGCCGAGACCGCGGCCGACCACAGCTACAAGGGCGAGATCACCGTCGACGGGCTCGTCGCCAAGGTGACGCCGGAGGTGACGGCCCCGGCGGCCCCCAAGGTCGCCGACCCGGTCGTCCGCAGCGGCGCCGCGGTGGCCGCCATGCCGTGGCGGTTCGCCGTCATGTCCGACGGGCAGTTCGTGGGACGGTCCCCCGACAGCGACATCGTGGCGAACGTCCGCCGCACCCTGCGCGAGGTCAGGGCGGCGAAGCCCGACTTCCTCGTCATCGACGGCGACCTCGTGGACGAGGCGTCCCCGGAGGACTTCGCGCTGGCCAAGCGGATCCTGGACGAGGAGCTCGGCGGTGAGCTGCCGTACCGCTACGTGCCCGGCAACCACGAGGTGATGGGCGGGAAGATCGACAACTTCGAAGCCGTCTTCGGCGACACCCACGCCTCCTTCGACCACAAGGGGACCCGGTTCATCACCCTCGACACCTCGCGCCTGAACCTGCGCGGCGGCGGGTTCGACCAGATGGCGATGTTCCGCGAGCGGCTCGACGCGGCCGCGAAGGACCCCTCGATCGGCTCGGTGACCGTGCTGTTCCACGTGCCGCCGCGCGACCCGACGCCCGGCAAGGGCAGCCAGCTCGGCGACCGCAAGGAGGCCGCGCTGGTGGAGGGCTGGCTGGCCGACTTCCAGCACGTCACCGGCAAGGGCGCCGCGTTCATCGGCGGCCACGTCGGCACCTTCCACGCCTCGCGGGTCGACGCCGTGCCGTACTTCATCAACGGCAACTCCGGCAAGAACCCGGCCACCGCCGCCGATGACGGCGGCTTCACCGGCTGGTCGCTGTGGGGCGTCGACCCGGTGACGGAGAAGGAGGCCGAGCACGTGCGGCGCAACTGGTTCACCGACGCGCCGCAGTGGATCGGCGCGCAGGTCCGCCCGCACGTCGACGAGCTGACCCTCACCGCACCCGCCTCGGTGGAGATCGGCCGGCCCGCCGAGGTGTCGGCGGCCGTGACGCAGGACGGACGCCGGGTGCCCGTCGCCCACCCCGTCTCGGCCGACTGGTCCGGCTCGCCGAACCTGCACGTCGGCTCCCGCGCCGGCGCCAAGCCCTGGCACGTCGCGGTGCTCGACCCGGAGACCGGCACGCTCACCGCGCTGCGCTCCGGGCAGGTCGTCGTCGCGGTCACCGTCAACGGCGTCACCCGCCGGGCGACGGTCGAGCTGGCCGCCCGCTCGGCCGCCTGACCCGCGGGACCGGTCCGGCCCCGTCGCGTACGGGACCGGTCCGGCCCCGTCGCGTACGGGACCGGACCGGCCCCGTCGCGTACGGGGCCGCCGGTCAGGGCGCGGCGGCGGAGGCTCCGGCCTCGCCGCCGCGCGGGCCGTCACCGCGGGAGTCGTCACCGTGCAGGACGCCGTCACGCAGCTCCAGCACCCGGTCGGCCAGCGAGATCAGGCCGGGGTCGTGCGTGGCGACCAGCGCGGTGACGCCCTCGCTGCCCACCAGCGCGCGGATCAGCCGCATGACCTGACGCCCGGTCTGCGAGTCGAGCTGGCCGGTCGGCTCGTCGGCGATCAGCAGACGGGGCCGGTTGGCCAGCGCGCGGGCCACGGCCACCCGCTGCCGCTGGCCGCCGGACAGCTCGTGGGGCCGCTGGTTCGCGTGGCCGTCCAGCCCGACCAGGGACAGCAGTACCCGGACGCGCTCCTCGCGCTCGGCCGCCGGGACCCGGGCCAGCCGCATCGGCACCCCCACGTTCTCGGCCGCCGACAGGATCGGGATCAGCCCGAACGACTGGAAGACGTGCCCGATCACGTCCCGGCGCAGCACCCGCAGGCCGTCCTCCGGCAGGGCGGTGACCTCGTGCCCGGCGACCGTCACCCGCCCCGCGTCCGGCCGATCCAGCCCGCCGACGAGGTTCAGCAGGGTGGTCTTGCCCGACCCGGACCGGCCGCGGATCGCGACCAGCTCGCCCGGCACGGCGTGGAAGGACACCCCGTCCAGCGCCACGACCTCCTTCGGGCCGCTCCGGTAGACCTTGCGCAGGCCCTCCGCGACGACCAGCGGCTCACCCATCCCCGGTCCTCCCCGGCCCGCTCACGGCGCCCCCTCGCTCTTCTCCACCCGGCTCCGGCCCGTCCGCGGCCCCTCCCGGCTCCCTTTCGGCGTCCTGCGGCCAGACCCCGATGTGGTCGCGCTCCAGCGCCAGGCGGACCCGGCGCTCCATGCGCAGCGCGGCCGTGAAGTCCCGGGGCAGCTGCAGGCGGCCGGCCCGGTCGAGCACCGCGTACTCCTCGGCGACGATCCGCCCGTCGGAGGACGCCCGCCGGAGCGTCTCGCTGCTGGTCCGCCCGTCCCTGATGCCGACCGTACGGTCCACCCGCCCGGCGACCGCCGGGTCGTGGGTGACGATCACCGCGGTGACGCCCAGCTCGCGGTTGACCCGGCGCAGCGCGGCGAACACCTCCTCGGACGTCTCGCCGTCCAGCTCGCCGGTCGGCTCGTCGGCCAGGATCACCTTCGGCGCGTTGGCCAGGGCGACGGCGATGGCCGTCCGCTGCTGCTCGCCGCCGGACATCTCCCCGGGCCGCAGCCGCGCGCGGTCCGCGACGCCCAGCAGCTCCAGCAGCTCGCCGGCGCGCGCCGCCCGGTCGCGGCGGCGCCCGCCCGCCAGCCGCATCGGCAGCTCGACGTTCTCCGCGGCGGTCAGGTACGGCAGCAGGTTGCGGGTGGTCTGCTGCCAGACGAAGCCGACCACCTCGCGCCGGTACCGCAGCCGGTCGCGCGCCGTCATCGACAGCAGGTCCACCCCCGCCACCCGGGCGACCCCGGCGGTCGGCACGTCCAGCCCGGACAGCACGTTCAGCAGGGTCGACTTGCCCGAGCCGGAGGCCCCGACGATCGCGACCAGCTCCCCGGCGTCGATCACCAGGTCGAGCCCCTGAAGGGCGACCACCTCGACGCCCTCGGTCTTGTAGATTCGGACCAGGTTGTCGCACAGCACGTGCGCGTCCCGGCCGAAGGCGGGCCGGTGCCGGGCGGCCTCCGCCTCCAGGTCGGCCAGCGCGGGCTCCCGCGGCGGGCTCACCCGAGGTCACCCGCCCGCAGCGCCGTGCCCAGGGAGCCCCGGCGGCCGGGGACCGGGTGCAGGAAGGCCCCCAGCACGGTCGCCGCGGCCACCCCGCAGGCCAGCAGGACCGGCACGGCCGGGCCGGGCGGCCGGCCGGCCGCGGCGAGGTCGCCGGTGAAGACGCGCAGGTCGAGACCCGGCCCGAGCACGGCGGGCAGGGCCAGGCCGAGCAGCAGCCCGGCCGCGGTGGACAGCAGGATCATCGGGGAGACCTCCAGCACGGTCAGGCGGCGGGCCTGGGACTCGGGCAGGCCCAGGGCGCACAGGTGGGACAGCGCCCCGGCCCGGTCGGCCGCGCCGGCCACCAGGGCGACGGCCACGGCGGCCAGCGCGTAGCAAGCCAGCGCGGCCGTGACGACCGCCAGGGCGCGGCGGAACGTCGTGGTCAGCGGGGTCCGGGTGATCTCGGTGAGCGCGCCCTCGAAGGTCCGCGCCAGGGCCCCGGGCTGGGCCGCCGCCGCCAGCAGCCGCCCGCCGTCCAGCCCGTCGCCCTCGACGAGCAGCGTGTTGGGCAGGGCGCCGCCCGGCGGGACCACGATCAGCGGGCCGCTGCCGTACGCCGCCGCCAGGCCGGTGACGACCCCGCCGGGGGACAGGCGCGGCGGGACGCCGGGCGCCTCGATCGCGCCGCGGCCCGCCAGCTCCGGCGAGACCAGCACCGGCGCGTCCGGCAGGACGACCGGCGCGTCGCGCAGCACGGCCCGGTAGGCGCGGACGTCCACCGCCAGCACCGTGGCCGTCGGGAACTCCTCGTCCAGGCGTACGGAGGTCCGCGTCGCGGGCAGGACCCGCCGCACCCCCGGCACGCGCCGGACCCGCTCGATCGCCTCCGGGGAGAAGGGCAGGTCGGCGTCCAGCCGGGCGGGCGCCCCGGTCCGCTGCCAGGCGGCGGCCTCCTGGGTGGCGGTCAGCTCGCCGGAGACCGTCGCGCCGAACACCGACACCGCGAGCGCGGGCAGCAGGACCAGCACCGGCAGCGCCGAGACGGGCCTGGACCGGGCCGCCAGGGCTAGGCCGAGGAAGGGGACGGCCGACCGCGTCCGGGCCGCCAGACGCACGGCCAGGCGGAGCGGCAGCGAATGGCAGCGCAGCACGACCAGCGCCGCGGCCACGGCCAGCCCGGCCGGCGCCAGCAGCGGGAACGGATCGGTCCCTTCACCCGTCCCCGGAGCGGAACCGCCGCCCGGCCCGGAAGCGCCGCCCGTCCCCGTGCCGAGCCCGCGCGAGCGCAGCAGGTAGGCGCCGATGAGGGCGACCACGACGACCGCCGCCTCCGCCGCGATCCGCCGGGGCGAGGGCCGCACGGCCGCGACGTCGGCGCGCCGCTCGCCGAGCGGCAGCCGGTGGGCGGCGACCGCCTGCCCGGCGGCGAACAGGGCCGCGGCCGCCGCCACGGACAGCGGTCCGAGATGCGTGACCGCGGTGACCTCGCCCGGCACCGCGTAGGACAGCGCGTATCCCGCCGCGGCGCCCGGCACGGCGGCCGCCGAGGTCACCGCCGTCGCCGTCGCCGCGACCCGGGCCAGGGAGGCGCCCCGGGCGCGGGCCAGCGCCAGGCTCAGCCGCATCCGGTCGCCCAGCAGCCGTACGGCGAGCGCGATCACCCCCAGCGCCACGGCCATCAGCCCGCCGAGGACGAGGAGCAGCAGGGCGTCGGCGGCGCGGACCCTGCCGAGGTAGCCGGTCAGCAGCTCGTCGAAGGAGGTCTCCAGCGCGCCCGGCGAGGACCCGCGGATCGCGACCGGCACGGCGCCGCGGAACGCCCGCACCGCCTCGGCCAGCTTCGGGATCCGCGCGGCGCGCAACGCGGGCCGATCGATGTCGAACACCCACCGGTAGGTCGTGTTCGCGTACAGCCGGCCCAGCACCGGCAGGCTCGCGTCGGACACCAGCCCGGTGACGTACCGGTCGTCGATCTCCGACCTCGGCGGGCGGATCTTCACCACCCGCCGCACGGAGGTGTTGTGCTCCCAGTACCGGTCGCCCGGCCGCACCGGCTCGAACAGGCCGCTGACCCGGGCCGCCAGCGGCTGCGGCCCGCCGAGCAGCACGGTCGCGCCGACGCCCAGCCGCATCTCCGCGGCGGGCTCGCGGGCCAGCGCCACCTCCAGCAGCGGCCCGTCGCCGAGCCGCGCGGGCGGGCCCGGCGGCCGGCCGGCAACGTAGCGGACCCGCGCCGCGGCGTCCGACAGCCAGCCCAGGTCGAGGTACTGGTAGTTGCGGGGCTCCCCGTCCACCGACGCGATCGGCTCGCGGGTCTTGCGCAGGGAATGGTGGCCGGAGCCGGAACCGGGCGGGGCCGTCACGGCGGACAGCTCGGCGGGCAGGGCGGCCCGCAGGCTCCGCTCCATCGCCAGCAGGGATCCGCGGGTGACCGGCGCGTCCGGGCCGGCCCGGCGGGGGCTGACCACCACCAGGTCGCCGACCCCGGCCGCCGCGGTGGCGGTGACGTCGTGCAGCGCCCCGTCGTAGGCGGACCGGGTGGCCTTCGGGACGGCGGCGAGCAGCAGGCAGGCGCTGAGCGTCAGCAGCAGCAGTACGGCGGCGACGCCCCGATGGGCCCGCACCAGTGGCCAGGGGTTCACCGGTCCTCCCCGATCAGCGGGGCGCGGCCCGTCCCGCGGCGCAGCGCGCCGGCCAGCCCGGCGACGATCACCAGCAGCAGCGCGGCCACCCCGGCGAGGAGGGCCAGCGCCGGCAGCGGCGGGATCTCCAGCGTCACCTCCGGGGTGACGGCCGTCGCCTGGCCGGTCAGCACCAGGTGCGGCACCACCAGGGCGGCGACCGCCAACGCCACCGCCGTCCCGGCGGCCAGGGACAGGCCGATCAGGAACGCCTGCTCCACCAGCAGCAGCCCGAGCACCTGGCGGAAGCCCATGCCGAGCGCGCGCAGCACGGCGAACTCGGCGGCCCGCTCCCTGAGCGTCACCGCGGCGTCGACCGCGAACCCGAGCGCGGCGAAGACCAGCGCCGCGAGGAAGCCCAGGACCAGCGCCCCCTGCAGCCCGGCGGCCAGCGGGTCGTCCCGGAGGCCGCGGGCCAGCGACGACAGGTCCACCACGGTCACGTCCCACTCCCGGTGGCGGCCCAGCTCGGCCGCGGCGGCCGAGGTGTCCGCCCCGCCCGTGCCCAGCCACCACTCGGCGGGCGGGCGCGGGGCCCGGTGCGCCAGCAGGTCCCAGGACTGCATCGTCCGCCAGTCGACCAGCACGGCGGGCCGGTCCGGCGGCGTGCCGGGCACCTTCGCCACGATCCCGGCGACCGTGATCAGAGTGGGCCTCCGGTCGAGGGTCACCGTGGCCCGCGACCCGGTGGTGAGGTTCCGCCCGGCGGCCAGGTCGGCGGTGACCACCACCGGCAGCGGGCCGAGGAACGGGCCCTGCGGCGAGCCCTCGGCGGTGAACAGCCCGGCGTCCGGGACGGCCGCGCGGACCGGGACGAACGTGACCCGCTGCGGCGCGAGCGCGTCGTACGGGTCCCGGGGCGCGGGGGCGTCGAACCCGATCGCGAACAGTCCCCGGCCGGTGTCGTAGCGCCGCTCGGCGGCGTACCCGGTCGCGGCGCCGTGGGCCAGCCGGGTCCCCGGCGGCGGGGTCACCGCCGTGCCCGCGTCCGTCTCGATCCGCTCCACGGCCAGCTCCAGGCCGCTGCCCGTCGCCGGCAGCGGCACGTCCAGGACGATCGCGGCGACGGTCAGCGGATAGGCCAGCCGGCCGGCGCGGCCGCGAAGGGCCGACAGGTCCGCCGTCGGCCGGCTCTCACCCGGTCCGAGGACGACCCGCACCGGGTGCCGGACCCCCTCGGCGTCGGCGATCACCAGCGTCAGCGGGACGGCCCCGTACTCGTCGGCCAGGGCCGGGTCGTCCACGGTCAGCCGGGTCCGCAGGGTCAGCCGCTCCGGCCGGCCCGGGATCGGCAGCCCCGGCAGGTCGGGCCGCGCGGCGGCCAGCCGGGTGGCGAGCGCCGCCACCGGGTCGGCCGACAGGTCGGGGCGCAGCCTGAGCATGCCGGGCAGGTCGGCGGCGTCCACCGCCAGCAGCGTGACCTCCTCGCCCGCCAGGTCGCTCCCGGCGCGGTAGGCCGGGCTGAGCGACACCACGCCGGGCAGCGCCCGGTAGGCCGCCGCCCGGCCGAGCGGCCCGAGCGCCACGCCGTTCGGCGGCGACGCCACCCGCAGGTCGGCGCCGGCCAGGTGCCCGGCCTGGTCCCGCTGGGAGGCCCGCCAGGTGGCGACGGTCGCGACGCTGACCACGCCGACGGCGACCGCCATGGTCAGCAGCAGCGCGGGCCCCGAGCGGCGGGCCGGCCGGCGGCTCACCTGCCAGGTGCCCAGCGCGGGCGCCAGCCCGGTGCGGCGCGCCGTGATCCGCTCGGCGACCCGGGAGACCGGCGGGATCACCCGCAGCGCCAGCAGCCCGCCGCACAGCAGGGCCGCCGCGGGACCGGCCACGATCAGCGGGTCGATGCCGAGGCCGCCCCCGGCGGTGGCGGTGACCGTCGAGCCGTAGCGGCGGAGCTGCCAGACCGCGAGCGCGGCCACGCCGAGCAGCGCCAGGTCGGCGCCGGCCCGCTGCGCCGCGCCGTACCGCTCGCCGCGCCCGCGCGCCGCCTGGTCGGCCACGTAGGTCCGGCGGGCGCCGCGCAGCGCCGGCAGCGTGAGCAGGACGGCGCAGCCCAGCGCGACCGCCGCGGACACGGTGTGGAGCACCGGCCCGGCCTCCGGGCCGGGCCGTACATCGGCGCCGGTGAGCGCCCCGGCCGCGCGGAGCAGCCAGGGGGCCAGCAGCGGCGCGACGACCGCGCAGGGCAGCGTCACCAGCAGGGCCTCGCCCGCGGCCGCCAGCGCCAGCCACCGGGTACCCGCGCCGCGGGAGCGCAGCAGCGCCGTCTCCATCCGCCGGTGGTCGGCCAGCAGCCGGGCGGTCAGCACCAGCGCGTAGGCGGCGAGCAGCAGCAGCTCCAGCACCGGAACCAGCATCGTGGACCGGGCCACCAGGGTGGCGGTGGCCAGCCGGGTCAGCCGGTCCGGCAGGTGGGTGGCCGTCGAGCAGTCCTCGCAGCCGGGCCGCGCCCGCAGCGCCTCCTGGAAGCGGCCGGCCCCGGCGGCCAGCGGCAGCAGCCGCTCGCGCGGCACCGGCCGCAGGTCCGGCACGACGAGCCAGCGCGCGGTGACACCCGGCGCGAACCGGGCGACGAACGTCTCCTCGGGCACCATCAGCGGCCCGTGGGTGACGTAGTCGCCGACCTCGGAACCCCGGGTGAGCAGCGGCTCGCCGTCCCAGCGGTCGGAGTACGGGTCGTCCAGCTCGAACACGCCGGTGATCCGGACCCGTACCCTCCGGTGGTCCAGCCGCCCCTCCACCGTGATCACGTCCCCGGCGGAGAAGCCGGTGGCGCTCGCCACCGCCCCGGTCACCGCGGCCTCCACCGTCCCGCCGCGTCCCGCGGCCGTCCCGTCGCGTCCCGCGGCCGGCCAGGAGCCCCGCACCAGGCGGGCGTGCTCCCGCAGTCCCCGGTGGACACCGAAGCGCAACAGCTCCGGCCGCTTCCTGCGCTCCTGGCCCGGCATCGCGTACGAGTCGGACTGCGCGCTCAGCGTCACCTCGACCGGCAGGCCGGTGTAGGTCGCCGCGGCCTGGGCGCGCACCGCCCGGTCGGTGGCGGGGAAGGAACCGCCGCGAACCGGGGCGGTCACCACGGTCGCGGCGGTCCCCGCAGGCACGGTCCCCAGCGTCCGGCGCACGCCGGCGTCCGTCGCCGAGACGGCGTACCCGGCCAGCCCGGCGAGAGCCGTGGTGGCGAGCAGGACCGCACCCAGGGCGGCGAGCAGCAGGAGCGGCTCGCCGAGGGCGCGTCTGAGCGGTAACGGCGTCAGCCCCCGCATGCAACCGCCTCCCGTGTGCGCGCCACACCCCGATGTACGCACGCTCCCGTCGGGAAGGCGGATGATCAATATGAGGGCGGATACGGTGATCGACCCGATACTGCCGGGCAACCCCGATGTGATATCGAAATCGTGACATTCGGTTGGGGCGTGTCCCCGCGAAGGAGGACGGATGAGCGGCATCGTCGAGGGACTGGTGGTCGTCGTCACGGGGGCGGCCCGGGGCATCGGGCGCGGCCACGCGCTGGAGTTCGCCCGCCAGGGCGCCAGGGTGGTCGTCAACGACCTCGGCGCCGGGGTGGACGGCGCCGGCGCGTCTGCCGGACCGGCCCACGAGGTCGCCGAGGAGATCCGCGCCCTGGGCGGCGAGGCGATCGTCAACGGCGAGGACGTCTCCGACTTCGACGGCGCGGGCAGGCTCGTCCGGGCCGCCGTCGAGCACTTCGGCGACCTGAACGTCCTGGTCAACAACGCGGGCATCCTGCGCGACCGGATGCTGGTCAACATGACCGCCGACGAGTGGGACGCGGTGGTCCGGGTCCACCTGCGCGGCACGTTCGCCCCGCTGCGGCACGCCGCCGCCCACTGGCGCGAGCGTTCCAAGGCGGGCGCGCCCGTGCACGGCCGCGTCATCAACACCACGTCCTCGTCGGGCATCTACGGCAACCCCGGGCAGGCCAACTACGGCGCCGCCAAGGCGGGCATCGCGGCGCTGACCGTCATCGCCGCCCAGGAACTGGGCCGGTACGGCGTGACCGTCAACGCCCTCGCCCCCACCGCGCTGACCCGGATGACCGAGAACCTCGCGCCCGGCAGGGGCGGCGGCGCCACCCAGAGCTTCGGCGACCTGCACCCGGAGGACATCGCCCCGCTGGCCGTGTGGCTGGCCAGCGCGGAGGCCGCGGGCGTCACCGGCCGCGTCTTCAACGTGCGCGGCGGTTCGATCAGCGTGGCGGAGGGCTGGCACGCCGGGCCGGGCGTGGACAAGGGATCGCGCTGGGAGCCGGCCGAGCTGGGCGCGGTGATCCCGGACCTGGTGGCCAGGGCGGCGCCCAACGCCCTGCAGAACGGCCGCGTCCCCGGCCGCGACGCCTGACAACCCGGAATATCCATATATCCGGAAATATCTGAAATGCCGTCTGACAATCGCGCGCAGAACCCAGGGATATTCCGGATATCGGCTCCGATCCCGGCGTATCCCTGGGCGGACGGGGTTCCACGGCGTATCACCGGGACGCCTCGGGGGACGATTCCGGGTTGAGCCGCGTCCCCCGGCCGGTCGTGGCGCCGGGCCCGGGACGTGTCCCCGGTCCGGGGAACATGAAAGGACCGCCTCCGGCCACGGGTGGCGGAGGCGGTTCGTCCGGCGGGCCCCCCGCGGCGTCCCGGTGGCGTTCCGGGCGGGGGTCCGCCGGGGCTCAGAAGGCGCCGGTTCCCGGCGAGGCCCGGGTTTCCCGGCTCGGGCCTGCTCCCGGCTCGGGCCGGCCCTCAAGGGCGAGCCGTCCCTCGGGGGAGCCGGCTCTCAGCGGCGGGCCGTCCCTCGGGGAGAGCCGGTCCTCAGGGGAGGGCAGGCCCTCGGGACCGGTTCGTCAGCCGCAGTGTTCGAAGGGGCTGTCGTAGGTGGAGGAGCCCGCCTTGCCTCCCCATTTGACGCACTTGTCGGCGGCGGCGGCCCGTACCGGTCCGGCGTAGTAGCCGTAGCTGCCGGAGTCGGTGACGCGGGTCTTGCCCTGGACCTCCAGGTAGGCGGTGGTGGCGGTGTCCGTGCCCAGTGAGGTCTTCTTGAGGGTGACCACGCAGTTGTAGCCGTTGGAGGCGTTGTAGAGCAGGTAGACCGTGCCGGCGGTGCCGAGGGCGGCGCTGTCGATCACGCTGTAGCCGCTGCCGCAGACCTCCTGCGCGGTGTACGGGTTGGTGCCGCCGGAGCCGCAGCCGTTCTTGGACGTCAGCGTCTGGGCCGGGTAACCGAACGTGGTGCCGTTGAAGACGGCCTTCTGGATGTTGGACGGGTAGCTGGTGCCGAGGCGCACCTCGTAGTGCAGGTGGGGCGAGATGTTGTTGCCCGGCTTGCTGGTGTTGCCGACCGTGCCGATCTTCTGGCCCTGGCTGACGGTGGCGCCCGCGCTGACCGACCGGGTGTCCAGGTGCGCGTAGTAGCTGGTCCAGCCGCCGCCGTGGTCGATCTTGACCAGGTTGCCGTAGCCGTTGGTCGAGCCCTGGTGGGCGGAGATCACCACGGTGCCCGCCGCGGCGGCGACGACGGTGTCGCCCTTGTCCGCGTCGGCGGTGCCGCCCCGGTTGAAGTCGATCTCCCACGACTGGTGGGCGCTGCTCGCGCTGGAGTTGCCGGTCCAGGACTGCCCGCAGGGGAAGGGCATCTGGAAGCCGGGCGTCGCCAGCGTCGTCGGCGGCAGCTCGACGGACGGGTCGTTCGGCGGGTCGGCTCCCTCGAGCTCCGGGTCGTAGTCCGTGACGGCCGCGGTGGCCGTGACGGCCGTGAGTCCCGTCGCGGCGACGGCGCCCGGCGCGGCCGCGGTCGCGCCCGCGAGCCCGACCAGCAGGGCGAATCCCGTGGTGAGCACTCCTGTGAGTCTCATATCGATCCTTTCCGCGAGATGCGGGGGGTGAAGAGCCTTGACCGGCGCCATGCACTGTCTGTTGGATCTTCCGGAAGGCTCCCGCTGCGGACCAGCGTCGGCCTGCGGCGCATATGAAACATCCAGAATCCCTATAAAGCCCTGTCAGCCCCGGGTGATACGGCCCGGTGAAATGGTTGCGACGCCTCCCGTGAGAGGTAGGTGCGGTCATGGCGGTTGATCGGCCCGCGTTCAGGGTGCTCGGCCCGCTGGAGGTCGGCCCCCCGGGGCGGCCCCTGCGCATCGCGGGCACGAAGTCCCGGATCCTGCTGGCCTCGCTGCTGCTCGACGCCAACCGGGCGGTCGCCGCGGACCACCTGGCCGAGATCCTGTGGCCGCTGAGCCGGCCGAGGTCGGCCCTGGCCAACCTCCGCACCTACGTCAGCTCCCTGCGCGCGGTCCTCGGCGCGACGGGCGGCGCCCGCATCCTGGCCCGGCCGTCCGGTTACCTGTTCGAGGTGCCCGCCGGGCAGCTCGACGTCCTCCTCTTCGAGGACCTCGTGGCCGGGGCGCGGGCGGCGGCGCGGGCCGGGGGAGACGCGGAGATCCGCGGGGACGCAGCATCGGGGACGGAGGGCGGGCCGGAGGCGGCGGGCCGGGCGGAGGACCCGGCCGGGCTGCTGGACCGGGCGCTCGCGCTGTGGCGCGGCGCCCCGCTGGCCGACCTGCCCGGCAGCCCCCTGTGGGACGCCCGGCTGGAGTCGCTGGCCGGGCTGCGGCTCTCCGCCTCCGAGGAGCTGACCGTCCTGCGGATGGAGCGCGGGCGGCACGCCGAGGCGGTCGCCGGGCTGCGCGGGCTGCTGAGGGAGCACCCCTTCCGGGAGGACCTCTGGGGGCGGCTGATGCTCGCCCTGGACGCCGCCGGGCGGCAGGCCGAGGCCCTGGACGCCTACGCCGCGGCCCGCCGGCAGCTCGTCACCGAGCTGGGCGTCGAGCCGGGCGCCGGACTGCGGCGGGTGCACGCGGACATCCTGGCCGGACGGCCCGCGGCGGAGGCCGCGCCGCCCCCGCCGGTCACCGTCCCGCGCCAGCTCCCCCGGACATCCCGGACTTCACCGGCCGGACCGGGACCGTCTCGGCCCTCACCCGGGCGCTGTCCCGCGAGAGGAGGCCGCCGGACGGGCCGCCGGCCGTCGCGGTGGTGGCCGGTCCGCCGGGAGCCGGCAAGACGGCGCTGGCCGTCCACTGCGCGCACGCCGTACGCCGCGCCTATCCCGGAGGGCAGCTCTACCTCGATCTCGGCGGCACCGCGCCCACCCCCGCCGACCCCGGTGAACTGCTGGCCGAGGCGCTGCGCGCGCTGGGGACCGGCGGAGCCGGCCTGCCGCCCACCACCCGCGAGCGCTCCGCGCTGTACCGGTCGCTGCTGGCCGGGCGGCCGGCGCTCGTGGTGCTCGACGACGCCGCCGACGCCGCGCAGGTACGGCCCCTGCTGCCGGGCAGCGGCTGCGCGGTCGTCGTGACGAGCCGCCGGCGCATCACCGAGCTGCCCGGGGCGCTGCAGATCGACCTCGACGCCCTCACCCCCGCGGAGGCCGAGGAACTGCTGGGCAGGATCGCGGGCGCCGACCGGGTGCGCCGGGAGCGGGAGGCCGCCGCGGAGATCCTGCGGGCCTGCGACCACCTGCCGCTCGCCGTCAGGATCGCCGGGGCCCGGCTGGCCGCCCGGCCCGGCTGGCCGCTGGCCGTGCTGCGGCGGCGGCTCGCGGACGAGGCGAACCGCCTGGGCGAGCTGCGGGCCGGAGACCTGGAGGTGCGCGGCAGTTTCGACCGCAGCTACCGGACGCTGCCCGGCGACGCCGCCCGGGCCTTCGGGGCGCTCGGCCTCCTCGGGACGAGGCCGCTGCCCGGCTGGGTGGTCGGGGCCGTGCTCGGCCGGGACCGGGCCGACGACGTCACCGACGCCCTCGTCGACGCCAACCTGCTGCGGCTCGCGGGGACCGACGCGCTCGGCCGGCCCCGCTACCTGCTGCCCGGCCTCGCCCGGTGCAGCGCCCGGGAGCTGGCCGGCGGCCCCGGTGGCCCCGGCGGCGCCGGTGGTACGGACGCCCTCGCCCGGGTGCTCGACGGGTGGACCGTCCTCGCCGGGAGCGCCATGGCGCGGCTGCCGACCACCCTGTTCAGCCTGGCCCCGGCGGGCGAACCCCGCTGGCGGCCGGACGGCGAGACCGCCGCGAGCCTGCCGGCCGACCCGCTGCCGTGGTTCGACGCCGAGCGGGAGACCCTGGCGGAGGCCGTACGGCTGGCCGCCGACGCCGGGCTCGCCGGGGCCGCCTGGGGACTCGCCGCCGCCCTGGTGCCCTACTTCGACCTGCGGTGCCACTTCGACGAGTGGCGGAGCACGCACCGGGCCGCGCTGGAGGCGGCCCGCCGGTCCGGTGACCGCGGCGGGGAGGCCGCCATGCTCCGCGGCCTGGCCCAGGTCGGCCTCTACCAGGACCGCTACGCCGAGGCGGGGGAGATGTTCGCGCGGTCCCGGGTGATCTTCCGCGAGCTGGGCGACGCGCGAGGGGAGGCGGTCTCGATCTGCGGGCTGGGGGCGGTGGACCACTTCCGCGGCCGCCACGTCGAGGCGCTCGGCCACTTCCGGATGGCTCTCGCGATCTTCGCCGCCCTGGAGGACCGCGGCGGCGAGGCCTACGTCCGGCAGGCCGTCGGCCGGGTCTGCCTGGTCCTGCGCGACCTGGGCCGGGCCTCGGCCTGGCTGGGCGGGGCGCTGCGGCTGGCCAGGGAGATCGGCGACCCGCACCGGGAGGCGTGCGTGTCGATGCAGCTCGGGCGGCTGCACGACCTGGCGGCCGACGCCGAGGAGGCGATGCGCTTCCAGGGGTACGCCCTGGACATCTTCGAGGAGCTCGGCGACCGGCACTGCGGCGCCTACGCCCTGCAGAACCTGGGCGGCCTGCAGGTGACCCGCGGCGACCGGTCGCACGCCTCGGCGCAGCTCCAGCGGTCCCTGGAGATCTTCCAGCAGCTCGGCGACCGCAGCGGGGAGGCCGCCGCGGTCCAGCGGCTCGGGGAGCTGCACCGGTCGGCCGGCCGTACCGGGCTGGCCCGCGACTACCTGCACCACGCCCGCGCGCTCCGGCAGGAGCTGCGGGGCGGGGCGGGCGGCGGGATCCGGTCCGCGGCCTGCGCGCCACCCCCGGTCCGGTGACCGGCCGCCGGGGCGTCCTTTCCGGGCCGGTCCCCGGCGGTCCCGTCAGAGGCGGACGGGGGAGTGCGAGGAAGTACGGCGGGTGCGCGCGGGCGGCGCGGGCATGCTCAGCGGTGCGCCGGGGCCGGGATCGGTACCGGGAGCGAGCCGAGTCGCCGGCCGTCGGGTCCGGCGTCCCTCAGTGGTCGACGACGCACAGTTCCCAGGGGAGCGAGCTGAGCCGCCGGCCGCCCTCCGGAGCGCAGACGACGACGTCGGCCACCCGCGCGCCGAACAGCTCCGGCAGGTAGATCGCCGGTTCCAGGCAGATCGTCGTACCGGGTTCGAGCACCGTCCCGTCGCCGGGGACCAGCCACGGGCTCTCCTCGTGGCTGCGGCCCACACCGCGCCCCGGCCGCCGGCCGGCGTACTCGCCGTAGCCGCTGCCGTCGATCACCTCCCGGACGGCCCGGCCGACCTCCGCGGCCGTCACGCCGGGCCGTACCGCGTCCAGGGCGGCCCGCTGCGCGGCCAGGACGACCGAGTACATCGCCTCGAAGTCCTCCGGCGGCTCGGCCACCGCGAACACGCGGGCCACCTCCGCGCAGTGGCCGTCCCATCTGCCGCACACCGACACCAGCAGCGCGTCACCAGGATTGATCACGCGGTCGCACGCCGCGTGCCGGGGCAGCGCGGTGTGCTCGCCCGCGGCGACGAGCACCGACAGCGTCTCCTCGCACCCGGCCTCGGCCAGCGCGGCCCGCAGCCGCCGCGCCATCGCGCGTTCGGTGGCGCCGAACCATGCCAGCCCGCGGGCCGCGGACAGCACCGCGTCCGCCGCCGCGGCGGCCCGCCCGGTCGCCGCGATCTCCGCCGGTCCCCGGCGGAGCCGCAGCGGGGCGAGCACGGACGACGCCAGCACCAGTTCGGCGTCCACCGGCAACGAGAACAGCTCCCGGGCCCGCATCTCGGGGTCCACCCCGACGCGGCGGACGGCGGCCGGGAGGAGCGCCGCCGCCTCCCGCGGACCGGCCGCGGCGACGGGCGGCCCCTCGCCGGTCAGGACGAGATACCCGTCGTACCCGTCGTCCAGGCCGCCCAGGTAGCGGAAGTCGGGGGAGGGGCGCAGCACCAGGGCGTCGACCCCCTCCTCGGCCATCCTGCGGCGCACCTCATCGATCATCGGGGTTCGTGCAGCCAGCAGGCGACCGGGCCGAACGCCGGCTCGCGTTCCCGGCAGACGTCCATCGCCACCGGGCAGCGCGGGTGGAACCGGCAGCCGGACGGCGGGTCGGCCGGGTCCGGCACGTCCCCGGCCAGCTCCGCCGGCAGCACCCCCGCGCCGTCGGGCGCCGGGATCGCACCCAGCAGCGCCCGGGTGTAGGGGTGGCGGGGGTCGCGCCAGACCTCAGCGGTACGGCCCACCTCCACGATCTTCCCGAGATACATCACCGCGATCCGGTCGGCGATCAGCCGCACCACCGACAGGTCGTGGCTGATGAACAGCAGTCCCGCGCCCGCGGAGACCGCGAGGTCCCGCATGAGCGTGGCCACCTGTGCCTGGGCGGAGGCGTCGAGCGCCGAGATGGGTTCGTCGCCGATCAGCAGCGACGGCCGGGCGGCGAGCGCCCGGGCGATCGCGATCCGCTGCCGCTGCCCGCCGGAGAACTCGTGCGGGTGACGGCCGGCGAAGTCGCCGGGCAGCCCCACCCGCTCCAGCATGTCGGTGGGCGTGGTCGTGGTGTCGCCCGCCGCGCGCAGTCCGTCGGCGATCTGCGCGCCCACCCGCCGCCGCGGGTTCAGCGAGGAGTAGGGGTCCTGGAAGACCATCTGGATCCCGGTCAGCGACCGGTCCCTGCGGCGCAGGCCCAGCGGGGTCACCGTACGGCCGTCGAAGGAGATCGTCCCCTCGGTCACCGGGGCCAGCCCGCACACCGCGCGGGCCAGCGTCGACTTGCCGCACCCCGACTCCCCGACGAGGCCGACGACCTCGCCCGCCTCGACGGTCAGGCCGGCTCCGGCCACGGCGCGCACCACGGGGCGGCCGGGGGTGCGGTGCTCGACGACGAGGTCGTTCACGCTCAGCAGCGTCATGAGGTCTCCCCGGGTAGCGAGTCCAGCAGGGCGCGGGTGTAGGGGTGGGCCGGGTCGCGCAGCACCTGTGCGCGCGGGCCGGTCTCCACGACCACGCCGTCCCGCATCACGCTCACCTCGTCGGCGACCGCGGACATCACGCCGAGGTCGTGGGTGACGAGCAGCACGGCCAGGTCCAGGTCGTCGCACAGGCCGCGCAGCAGCCGCAGGATCCCGGCCTGGACGGTCACGTCGAGCGCGGTCGTCGGCTCGTCGGCGATGAGCACCTTCGGCGAGCAGGCCAGCGCCACCGCGATCGCGATGCGCTGGCGCATGCCCCCGGAGAACTGGTGCGGGTAGCGGCCGAGGGCCTCCTCCGCGCCCGGGATGCGCACCTGGCGCAGCAGGTCGGCGGCCCTGGCCTGTGCCTGCCGCCGGTCCAGGCGCAGGTGGTGGCGCATGTGCTCGGTGAGCTGGCGGCCGATCGTGAGCATCGGGTGCAGGCTGGTCGCCGGGTCCTGGAAGACCATGGCGACCTCGCCGCCGCGTACCGCGTTGAGCTGCCGGGGGGTCATGGCGAGCAGGTCGCGCTCGCCCAGGGTGATCCGGCCGCTCACCCGCGCCCCGTGCGGGAGCAGGCCGAGGACGGCCAGTCCCGTCATCGTCTTGCCCGAGCCGCTCTCGCCGGCCAGCCCGTGCACCCGGCCGGCGCGCAGTTCGAGGTCGACGCCGCGCAGGACCTCCCTGCCGCCGAGGGAGACCTTCAGATCGGAGATCGCGAGAGTCACAGCGCACGCTCCTTGATGGCCCGGGCGGTCCGCGGATCGAGGGCGTCACGCAGCGTGTCACCCAGGAAGTTGAAGGCGAGCACCACGGTCAGGATGGCGAGGCCGGGGAAGGCCGCCACCCACCAGCTGTCGAAGACCTCCACGCCGGAGGCGACCATGGCGCCCCACTCGGGGGACGGCGGCTTGGCGCCGAGCCCGAGGAAGGACAGGCCGGACAGCAGAAGCAGCGCGGTGCCGATGTCCAGGGTCGCCAGCACCAGGATCGGCCCGGTGACGTTCGGCAGCACGTCCACGCGCAGGGATCGCCAGGCGGAGAACCCCAGCAGCCGCCCGCTCAGCACGAACTCGCGTTGCCGTACGCCCAGCACCAGGCCGCGGGTGACGCGGGCGTAGGCGGGCCAGGCGACGACGAGGACGGCCAGCACGGCGTTGGCGAGGCTCGCGCCGAGCGCGGCGGCGACGACCATGGCCAGGATGACGGTGGGGAAGGCGAAGACGAGGTCGGCGAACCGCATGATCGTCTCATCCACCCATTTACCGAAATATCCGGAAATGGCGCCTAGGAGGCCGCCCACCAGCACCGACATCGCGACCAGCAGCAGCGTCAGGGGGATCGACAGACGCGCGCCGTACATGACCCTGCTGAGGATGTCGCGGCCGAGCTGGTCGGTGCCGAACCAGTGGCCGGGGCCCGGCGGCGCCAGCCGCGGCAGCTCCTGGGCGAGCGGGTCGTGCGGGGCCAGCAGCGGGGCGCACAGCGCGATCACGAACCAGGCGAGCGCGATGACCCCACCGGTGATCGCCAGCGGCTGCCGCCACGCGCGGGGGAGCTTCACCGCGGCCTCCGCGGGGCGTCCCGGCCGTCGAGGACGCCGTCGAGGACGCCGTCGGGGGCACTGTCGGGGACGGCGCCGGGGAGGGCATCGGGGAGGGCATCGGGGAGGGAAGGGGTCACGACAGTCTCACTCGGGGGTCGATGACGCCGTACAGGACGTCGACGATCAGGTTGATGACGAGGTAGACCCCGCCCACGACCAGGCCGACGCCCATGACGGCGGGCAGGTCCAGGGTGGTCGCGCTCTTGTAGGCGTACTGCCCCACACCCGGCCAGGCGAAGATCGCCTCGACCAGGACGGTGCCGGACAGCAGACTGCCGAAGGCCAGGCCCGCGACCGTGATGACCGGCACCAGCGCCGGGCGCAGCACGTAGCGGAACAGGATCACCCGCGGCGGCAGTCCCTTGGCCCGCCCGGCGCGCACGTGGTCCTGGCCCAGCACCTCCAGCACCGCCGACCGGGTGAACCGGGTCAGCAGGCCGATCGTGTACAGGGCGAGCACCAGCGCCGGGGTGACCAGGTGACCCACGGCCGAGGAGAACACGTCCCACTGGCCCGCGAGGGCGGCGTCGAGGGTGTAAAGGCCGGTGACGTGCGGCGGCGGGGTCAGGCCCGGGTCGATGCGACCGCTGCCCGGAGCGATCTGCAGCCGGTAGAAGAGGACGTAGAACGCCGTCAGTGCCAGCCAGAACGTGGGCACGGAGATGCCGAACAGGCTGAGGACGCGCAGCACGTGGTCGGAGAGCCGGTCGCGGCGCAGCGCCGCGACGACGCCGAACGCCACGCCCACGACGATGGAGATCAGAATCGCGGCGCCGGCCAGTTCCAGGGTGGCCGGCACCGAATCGGCCAGGTCGTCCATGACCGGGCGGTGGCTCTGCTGACTCGTCCCGAGGTCGCCCTGGACGACTCCCCGCAGGTGCAGCAGGTACTGCTCGGGGAGAGGCTTGTCCAGCCCGTGCTCGGTCCGCCACTGGGCGACGATCGCCGGGTCGCCCAGGGCGCGCTGGCCGAGGTTGGCCGCGACGGGGTCGCCGGGGACCAGGTTGGTCAGCACGAAGGTGACCAGCGTGATGCCCACCGCCAGCAGCAGCGCGGTGAGCACCCTGCGGACCAGGAAGCGGGCCAGCGGGCTCCGGGCGCCGCGGCGGCCCGGCTCCCGCCGGGCCGCCTTCGGATCGTCACCCGTCGCCGGTGGACGCTTGATCGACACTGACGGTCCTTACTTGACGCCGAGGTCGGCGACGTCGACGGTCCACACCGGGTTGAACTTCAGGCCGGTGACGGAGGCGGCCGTCACGATGTTCTGGCCGGGCTGGATGAGCGGGATGAACGGGCCGGAGGCGTTCAGCTTCGTCTGGATGTCGGAGTACGCCTGCTTGCGCGCGTCGTCGCCGACCTCGGCGGCGGCCTTGTCGCCCGCCGCCTCCAGCTCCTTGTCGGCGCCCGCCTTCCATCCGGCCCGCAGGCCCACCAGCTTGCCGGGCAGGAACGACAGGTAGTCGCTGGGGTCGGGGTAGTCGGGGCCCCAGTACCACAGGCCCAGCTCCTCCTTGCCGTTGCGGTAGTTGTCCAGGGCGGTGGTGACCGGCGCGGGGGCAAGGTCCACCGTGATGCCGACCTCCTTGAGGTTGGCCTGGATCCGCTCGGCGAAGGGCTGGAAGGACAGGCCGTTGACGGTCAGTTCGCTGGGGTACTCCAGCTTGACCGTCGGGTTCACCAGGCCGCTCTCCTTCAGGGCGGCCTTGGCGCCCTCGACGTCGCGCCCGGCGGCGGCCTCCGGCGGGAGCGCGCCGAGCAGCATCGACGGGATGACGCCGGGCGCCTGCACCGAGCCCTCGCCGGCCAGCTCCAGCAGGCCCGCGTAGTCGACGCCCTTGCGGACGGCCTCGGCGAACTTGGGATCGGAGGTGACCTTGCTGACCGAGGGGTCCCGGTTGGCCAGCAGGAAGATGACGTTGGCCGACGCCGTCCTCGTGACCTGCAGGCCGCCGGTGATCCCGGCGACCTGGTCGCCGGAGAGGTTCAGCGCGACCTGGCTGTCGCCGCGGGAGATGTTGAGCTTCTGGGTCGCCGCCTCGACGTTGCGGATCACGACCTTGTCGTAGGCCGGCTTGGCCTGGCCCCAGTACTTCGCGTTGGCCCGCAGCACCACCTGGCTGCTGACGTTGAACGACTCGATGGTGTACGGCCCGGAGCCCGCCGACGCGGAGTTGAGGTACTGCTCGGCCTTGTCGCCCGGGTCGGTGGTGGCGCCGTGCTCCTTGGCGACCTTGGAGTTGAGGATGCCCAGCGCGGGGTTGGGCAGGATGTACGGCAGCGCCGCGTTGGCCTTCGCCGAGGTCAGGGTGATCGTCGTGTCGTCGGTCTTGGCGACCTCGACGCCGTCGAGCAGGAAGGACGGCGTGCCCTTCATGTCGCGCACCCGGTTCAGGGAGAAGACGACGTCGTCGGCGGTCACCGGGGAGCCGTCGGCGAACGTGGCGTCCTTGCGGAGCTTCAGGGTGAGCGTCTTGCCGTCCTTGGACAGCTCGAACGACTCCGCGAGGGCCGGCACCGGCTTGGTGACGTCGGAGCCCTCGAAGGTGAGCAGGGTCTCGTAGGTCGCCTTGCCGACGATCAGGCCGGTGGGCTCGTAGGTGCGCCCGGGGTCGGCCGTCTTCAGGTCGAAGGAGGTGTCGATCACCAGCGTCTTGGAACCGGCGCCTCCGCCGCCTCCGGACGCGGGAGCCGAAGACGAGCCGCCGCCTGAGCAGGCGGCGAGGGCGAGGGCGCCGGTGAGCAGCACCGGCAGCAGGGCCGCCTTCGCCCCCGGGCGCCGAGAACGGGTCGCCATTTTGTATCCTCCGAAATTGGTCCATATGGACGTTTGGTCGCCGATCGTCCAGTATTGTCCGGCAGAAAGTCCAGCACAGGGCGGAAAGCCGAGACGAATCTCGGCCGAGAGGTACGGGCATGACCGAAACATCAAGCAATCCGGCTCGCGGAGGCGCCCAGCCTGGACGGATCGGCATCGGCCTCGAGCTCGACGCCACGCACCTGAAGATCCTCGAAGTGCTGCGGGAGAACGGCAGGATCTCCGTCGCGGCCCTCGCCGAGCGCGTCGGCATCTCGCGGGCGAACGCCTACACCCGGTTCGAGGCGCTGCGCGCCGACGGCGCGATCAGGCGGTTCACCGCCGAGATCGACCACGTCCGAGCGGGGCTGGGCATCACCGCGCTGATCTTCGTGACCGTCCGGCAGCAGATGTGGCGCCAGTTCCGCGCGGAGCTCGCGGCGATGCCCGAGGTGGAGTACTGCGCGATCACCACCGGCCAGCACGACGCCATGATCCAGGTGCGGATGGCCGACGTCGCCGCCGTGCACGCCATGGTGACCGAACGGCTGGCGGGCATCCCGGCGGTCAAGGCGACCGAGACGGTCTTCATCCTGGACGAGGTGATCAGGAGGCCCTACGTGCTGCCGGGGGACCGGGCGGGTGGGCGGGCCGCCCGCCGTGCGGCCCCGGAGCCCACCGGACCCGCGGGCTCCGGGAGCGCCGCGGGCCCGGGGGGCGAGGTGCCGCTGGGCAAGATGCGTTTCGTGGGCGCGGCCGAGGGCCGCGGCCGGCTCCAGCGGGACGGCTGACCGGTCAGACGACCTCGTCGCACACGCTCACGTGCACCGTGTCGTCCCCGGTGAACGTGAACTCCTCCACCAGGCGGAGGCGGCCGCCGTCGCGGGGCTCGATGCGGCTGCCGCTGCGCCCGCCGGCGCGTTCCCCGCTCTTGAGCAGGTGGACGTAGGAGATTTCGATCCGGTCGCCGTCCCGGGTGCCGACGAACCGCCCGTGGACCACCGTGTCACCGGTGTAGTCGCCCCAGATGACCCCACCGGACTCCCGGTAGGAGAACTCGGTGGGCCCGGCCGGGTCCACCTCGCTGGCCGTCGAGCTGACCATGACGAACCTGCGGCCGTCGAGATTGAGGAGATCGCTGTCGTTCACGTCTCAGCATCGTGCCGCTCCGCCGGGCTCACGCAACCGACCCTGGACGTTTCGCCCGGCGGGGGGACGCCGGGATGGTGATGTGTCCAGCCGCCTCCCCGCTCCGGAGGGACGGCCGAGACCCGCTCAGGTCCCCGCCAGCACCAGGGCGAAGTCCCCGTCCGGGTCGGTCAGGAAGCGGATCACCGTGAACCCGGCCCGGGACAGCTCCCGGCGCAGGCCGTCCGGGCGGAACTTGGCGCTGATCTCGGTGCGGGTCTCCTCACCGGCGGTGAACGGGACCGAAAGGCCCAGGTCGCCGATCCGCACCCGCATGTCCCGGGTCGCGCGCAGCCGCATCTCGATCCAGTCGTTGCGCACGTCGTAGAGGGCGACGTGGGCGAACGCCTCCGGGTCGAAGTCCGCCCCCAGCTCCCGGTTGAGCACGCGCAGCACGTTGCGGTTGAACGCGGCCGTCACCCCGGCCGCGTCGTCGTAGGCGCGCACCAGCCTCCCGGTGTCCTTGACCAGGTCGGCCCCGAGCAGCAGGGTGTCGCCCGGCGCCAGCGTGGCGCGCAGCCCGGTGAGGAACACCTCGCGCGCCGCCGGGTCGAGGTTGCCGACGGTGCCGCCGAGGAAGGCCACCATCCGCCGCCCGGCCCTGGGCAGCAGCGCCAGGTGCCGCTCGAAGTCGGCGCGCACCGCCCGCACGGTCACCCCCGGGTAGCGGGCGGCGAGCCGGCGCGCGGCGTCGCCCAGCGTGACGGCGTCGACGTCCACCGGCGTGTAGGCGCGCAGCGTGCCCGCCCGTTCCATGGCGTCCAGCAGCAGGACGGTCTTCTCGCTGGTGCCCGAACCCAGCTCGACCAGGGTGTCGGCGCCGCTCAGCCGGGCGATCTCGTCGGCGTGCCCGCGCAGGACGACCAGCTCGCGGCGCGTGGGGTAGTACTCCGGCAGCCGGGTGATGCGCGAGAACAGCTCGCTGCCCGCCGCGTCGTAGAACCACTTGGGCGGCAGCCACTTGGCCGCGGCCGTCAGCCCGGTGCGGACGTCGTGTTCGAGGGACTGGCGCAGGTAGCCGCGGTCGAGATGGTCGATCAGCTCCACGGCCTGGCGGGTGACTGTCACGGGAACCTCCCTGGGTCGGTGGACGGGACGGCGGTCACAGCGGCAGGAGCTCCACGCCGCCGGCGGAGACGAGCAGGAGGTGCCGGTCCGGTACGGCCCGCCAGCCCGGCCGGTCGTCCAGCGGCTCGCTCGCCACGAGCACGCCTCCGCCGGCGTGGAGGGAGCCCTGGGGCCGCGAGCCCGGGAGCGATGAGCCGGGGAGCAACGAGCCCGGGTGCGGCAGGTCCGGGCCGGGGAGGTCCGCGCGCAGGAAGAGCGTGTCGCCCCAGGTGGTCGCGGCGAGCGCGGCGCCGTCGCAGGCCAGCAGGTTCAGGCGGGCACCGGGGTCCTTGGCCCCGGCGTGGACGACGACTTCGGCGAGGGACTCGCCGAGCGGCCGGCCCTCACGCCGCCGGGCGAACACCGCCGCGGCCACCCACGCGGAGTCGCAGGCGCTCGGCGCGTCGTCGGCCAGGTCCCGCAGCGCGTCCCGGGCGACGCGGCCGTTGTGGCTGAGCAGCCACGGGCCGTCGGTGAAGGGCGCGGTCGCGGTCTCCTCGATCGGCATGCCCACGGTGGCCGTGCGCACCGCCGCCAGCAGGCACCCCGAGCGGGCGGCACGGGCCAGGGCGGGCAGGTTGGCGTCGGTCCACATCGGGACGGCGCGGCGGTAGCGGACCGGTTCGGGAAGGGACCCGTCGTACCAGCCCATGCCGAAACCGTCGGCGTTGACCCGGCCGTGGCGCTGCATTCGGGGCGCGTAGGACTGCCGCAGCAGCCCGTGCTCTGGCTCGTGGATCAGCGAGGCCAGGGACCGGAGGGCGCCCAGCCAGGCGGCGTGCCGGCACATCAGGCGTCCTCCCGGGCCGCGGGCCGGCGGGTCGGGCCCCTCCAACGAACATGTATCGACATGTCAGGACTCCTCCGCGGACGCCGACCGGGCGCAGCGGAACCCGGAGAAGATCTGCCGCCGGATCGGCAGGTCCCAGTTGCGGAACGTGGCGCGGACCGCCGCCGGGTCGGCCGCCCAGGAGCCGCCGCGCAGCACCCGGTGGCCGGGGCCGAAGAAGACCTCGCTGTACTCCCGGTAGGGGAAGCTGCGGAAGCCCGGGTAGGGCAGGAAGTGCGAGGCGGTCCACTCCCACACGTCCCCGACCATCTGCTCGGCGCCGTAGGCGCTCGCCCCGGCGGGGTAGGCCCCCAGCGGCGCCGGCCGCGCGGCCCGGTGCCCCAGGTTCGCCCGGCCGGGCCCGGGGTCGTCGTCGCCCCACGGGTAGGTCCGCGCCCGCCCGGCCGCCGGGTCCCACCCGCACGCCTTCTCCCACTCGGCCTCGGTGGGCAGCCTCCTGCCGGCCCAGCGGGCGTACGCCTCGGCCTCGTACCAGCACACGTGCTGCACCGGCTCGTCCATGGGGACCGGCTCGGTCCGGCCGAAGCGGGTGCGCCACCAGGCGCCGCCGTCCCTGATCCAGAACAGCGGCGCGCGGGCCCGGCTCTCGCGCAGCCAGCGCCCGCCCTCCTCGCTCCACCACCGCGGGTCGTCGTAGCCGCCGTCCTCGACGAACGCGGCGTAGGCGGCGTTGCCGACGGGGAACCGGTCGATCCAGTAGGCGGGCAGGTCCACCGGGTGGGCGGGCCGCTCGTTGTCGTAGGCCCACGGCAGCGTGGAGGTGCCCATCAGGAAGGGGCCCGCGGGCACGAACACCTCCTCCGGCCCGCCGGGGCGGCCGGGCGGCAGCTCGGCGTCGCGCACCAGGCCCGGCTCGCCGGAGAGCTGGAGGGTGGCGAGCATCGTCTCGTCGTGCTGGTGCTCGTGCTGGATGACCAGGCCGAAGACGAAGCCGTCGCGGCGCAGCGGGTCGGGGTCGCCCGGGTCGAAGCCGTCCAGGACGTCCAGCACCCGGCCGCGCACGCCCTCGATGTAGCGGCGCGCCTCGGCCGGCCCCAGGATCGGCAGGGAGGGCCGGTCCCGGCGCGGATGCCTGAACGCGTCGTACAGGTCGTCGATCTCCGGCCGCAGCGGGGTGATCCCGCCGGCCTCGCGCAGCACCCACAGCTCCTCGTAGTTGCCGACGTGCGCCAGGTCCCACACCAGCGGCGACATCAGCGGCGAGTGCTGCCGCACCAGCAGGTCGTCCTCGGCGTCGGTGTAGGCCAGCGACCTGCCGCGCACCGCGATCAGCTCGGCGGCGATCCGCTCCTTGAGGCGGTCCGCGTCGGTCCCGTCAACGATCATCCTGCCCAACCCGCTCATCTCCTTCGTCACCCCGCGTCCTCCTCACCGTCCGTCCCGCGTGCCGCCCGTACGGTGGCCCGCGCCGCCCGGTACGGCCCGCGCCGCTCGCGTGCGCCCGTGGGCCGGCCGTCACGCCGCGTACGTCCACCCCTCCTCGCCGGCCAGCCAGGCCGCCAGGTTCCGCTCCGGCTCCGCCGCCCGGCCCGCCGGGGCGGTCGCGCCGAACAGGTCGAGCAGGTCCGCGGCCGGGGACCTGCCGGGTGTCACGTACCGGTCGGCGAACGCCTCCGTCCGGCGGACCAGCGCGGGCGGCGCGCCCAGCCGGGGCAGCGCGGCGAGGGCGGCTCGGAAGCAGGCGTCGGCCGCCGCGCGCAGCCCGGGGTCCGCCAGGCCGTGCCGCGCCACCCGCGCCCAGCTCCCCGCGTACGGCTCCGCCGCGGCCAGCGCCGCGCCGGCCGCCAGGTCGTCCGTCACGAGCGCGTGGGTCACCGCCGCGCACACCGGCCACCACGCCGGGTGCTGCGCGTCGAGATAGCGGATCTCCAGCCAGCCGCGCGGCCGTACCGGGGGGAAGACCGTGGTGGCGTGGTAGGCCAGGTCCGCCAGGGTGGGCGGGCGCGCGGGCAGGCCGCGTCCGGCGTACGAGGGCGCCGCGGAGGCCGCGGAGGCGGCCGGACGCGGCGGCGAGCCGTACGACGGGCCCGGCGACCCGGGCGCGGGGCGGGGCGGGACTACCGACGCCGGGCGGGCGGGGGCGGCCCGGGACGCGGCCAGCCAGTCGCGCAGGGACGACCCGTCGCCGACCGGGCGGTACCGCTCGCCGTCCCCGTCCTCCTCGCGCACGAGCATCACCCGGGCGTCGAGGAGGTAGTCCCGCCACGCCGCCACCGGATCCCCCCGGAGGGGGACGGGCGCCGTCCGCGTCGGGTCGAGACGCTCCCACACCACCTGGCGGCCCGACATCCACCCGCACGGCCCGCCCTCCAGCAGCGGCGAGTTGGCGAAGGCCGCGCTCAGGACCGGCCCCAGCAGGTGCGCCCGCTCCCAGCGCGCCTCGGGCCGTTCACCCAGGTCTACGTTCACCTGGACGGACGCGGTCGAGCACATCATCAGCGGCCCGTACGGCGAGCCGAAGAACGCCGCCATCGCGTCGTAGCGGGGCAGGCGGAGCTGCCGCCTGGCGGGCCGTACCGGGTCGAGGCCCGCCCCGGCCAGCGCCAGGCCGGCCTCCCGCAGCGCTCCGCGCGCCGCGTCGACGTCCGCGGCGATCCGGGCGACGGCCTCCGGCAGCGGGCCCGCCGGCCCGGAGAGCTCCAGCTGCCCGCCCGGCTCGAACGTCACCCGGCTCCCGCCGGGCAGCGGCGGCAGCGCGGCGGCGACCCTGTCCAGGGGGACCTGGCTCGCCGGGCTCCCGAGGTCGAAGACCAGGAACTCAAGCTCTATCCCCAGCCGGTCGCCGGGGCCGCCGCCGAAGCAACGGCGCGCGAAGTCCTCCACCTCCGCGGCGTCCCGGATCGGAGTCTCCCCGGTCACCAGACCGTTCATCGGCCGCCCCTCCCGCCTGACGGGTACGGGACTACAGACCCGGCAGGGGCGCGGGCGTTACACCGGAGGCGCGATGAATTTCCCGGGCGGGGGAGGGGCCGCGGCGGCCCTCAGGAGCGCCGGTGCTCGCGGAAGGCCCCCAGCAGCCGCTCCCGCGCGCTCCGCGGAAGCCCGTCGGACGGCGGGCGGGACGGCTCCCCGCCCGCGCCGGGACCGGAGGCGCCGAGGGCGCCCAGGGCGTCCGCGGTGGCGCGGATCTGGCCGAGGTAGCGCGCGCAGCCCTCGCACCCGGACAGGTGCTCGGCGAACAGGCACCGGGTGGTCTCGTCGAGGTCGCCCTCCAGGTAGGCGGTGACGAGTTCCACCACCTCGTCGCAGCTGAACCGCTTCACAGCGCCGACCGCCTCACCGTCTCGAACCTGAACCGTTTTCACTACGCCGACCGTCCCGCCGTCTCGAAATACTCCTCCAGCCGCCCGCGCACGGCCGCCCGGGCGCGGTGCAGCAGGACCCGCTGGTTGGCGGGGGAGATCTCCAGGATCTCGCACACCTCCTCGGAGGTGCACCCCTCGACGTCACGAAGGGTGATCACGACCCGCTGCCGGGAAGGCAGCTCCGCCAGGGCCTTGGTGATCAGGCCGCGCACCTCGGCGGCCAGGACCTCGCCCTCGGGGGTGGGCCAGGCCGCCGGGACGTCCTTCCAGAAGCCCGGGAAAGGGTCGTCGGCGCCCTGGAAACGCGCGGGCTCGACGGTCGGGCTCTCATGCTCGAACGCGCTGCTCCACGGGACCACGCGGTTCTCCCGGACGCCGCGCTTCCTGGCCGTGTTGACCAGGATCCGGTAGACCCACGTCTTGACCGACGAACGGCCCTCGAAGGCGTCGATGCCCCGGATGACCGCCAGCCAGGTGTCCTGGACGACCTCCTGCGCCGAGTCGTTGGTGGACACGTGGGAACGGGCCAGCCACAGCATCCCGCGCGACCAGGTGTCCAGCAGCGTCGCGAACATCGCCTCGTCCCCGGCCCGCAGCGCCGCCACCACCACGTCGTCGGGAGGCAGCCCGCCGTCCGCGAAGGACTCCACGACCCTCTCCTCCCGCTCCGGCGTCCGAGGCGTTCTCCCGGAGAGCGAACGACCCGGACAGGAGGATTCCCGTACCCGGCGGAACCGACACCTGACGGCGTCCGCCGGTGCCGCGGGGGCCGGGGACGGAGCCGGCTGGCCCCGCCGGCCCTGCCGGCTCCGCCGTGCCGCCCGCACCGGTACCGTCCCGCGACGGCGCCGTCCGTTACACGCCCGCGCGTCTGTTCCGCGCGTGTCACGGGGCGGAGGCCCCGGGAACGGACGGTCCAGGGATGGACGGGCCGACGGCGGGTAAGGGGCCGTTCGACGTTTCCGTGACAGGGAGTGACGATTGCGATGAGTGAGTACGAGCGTTCCCGCACCATGCCCGCGACCGCGGAGATCGTGTTCGACGAGGTGAGCGACCTGGACCGGCTCGACGACTGGCTGCCCCGCGAACTGCACGTGCGCGCCGAGGAGCCGCCGGCGGTGACCGTGCACGAGGACGACACCGGGCAGGACTCCCGCGGCCTGTTGCGGGCCGTCCCGGAGCAGCTCCGGCTGGAGTGGGGCACCCGCGACGACGCCAGCTACAGCGGCTGGCTCCAGATCGCCGACAGCGGCGCCGGGGGGAGCGAGGTGACCATCCACCTGTCGTTCTTCGACGAGGAGCACGCCCCGTCCGCCGAGGAGGTCCACCGCTCCCTCGACGAGAGCCTGGAGAAGCTGGCCACGCAGGTGGGCCGGCAGACCGACAGCCCGGCCGGCTGACGGCCGGCGGTGCGGGCCGCCGCGCCGCCGTACGGCACGACGGTCTTGGCGAGGGGGCGGGCGGCGCTCAGAATCGGGTCCATGGCTGATCATCACCCCTACGTCGGCGCGCGGGCCCCCCGCCGCGAGGACGGGCGGCTGCTCACCGGGCGCGGGAGATACGTCGGCGGCGTCGGGCCGCCGGACGCCGCGCACGCGGTGATCGTGCGCAGTCCCGTCGCCCACGGACGGCTCACCGGATGCGACACCGAGGCCGCCCGCTCCGCCGCGGGGGTGCTCGGCGTCATCACCCCGCCGACGCGGCGGGCGCGCGGCTGCCGTGCGTGGCGGTCGCGCCGGGGCAGCGCGAGTCCTCCTACCCGGTGCTGGACGAGGAGATCCGCTACGCCGGGCAGCCGCTCGCCGTCGTCGTGGCGCGGACCCCGGAGGCCGCCCGGGACGCCGCCGACCTGATCGGCCTCGCCATCGAGGAACTGCCCGCCGTGGTCGGCGTGGAGAACGCCGTCCGCGACGGCGCCCCACTGCTGTACCCCGCCTGGGGCACCAACCTGGTGACCGACTTCGAGGTCGGCGACACCGACTGCGAGGCGGCGATCGCCGCCGCCGACCACGTCGTGGAGATGACGTTCCGCCTGGGCCGGGCCGCGCCGAGCCCGATCGAGCCGCGCGGGATCGCGGCCGACCCCTCCGACGGCACGCTCACGATCTGGGCCGCCGCCCAGGCCCCGCACCACGTGCGCGACCACGCGGCCGAGGCCCTGGGCCTGCCCCTCAACGCGGTGCGGGTGATCGGCTGCGACATCGGGGGAGGGTTCGGCGCGAAGGAGCACCTCTACCCCGACGAGGCGCTCGTCTGCCTGGCCGCCCTGCGGCTCGGCCGCCCGGTGCGCTGGTCGGAGACGCGCGCCGAGCACCTGTCCGCCACCCTGGCGGCCCGCGACGCCGTCCACCGGGGCCGCCTGGCGTTCACCGCCGACGGCGGCTTCGTCGCCCTGCACTGCGACATCCTCGGCGACCTGGGCGCCCATCCGTCGAACGTCGGGATCAGCCCGCTCGCCGTGTCGGCCATCATGCTGCCCGGCCCCTACCGGTTCGAGCGGGCCGGCGCGAGGGTGCGCGCCGCCGTCACCACCACCACCCCGACCGGCTCCTACCGGGGCTTCGGTCAGCCGGAGGTGACCTGGACCAGGGAGCGGCTGGTGGACGAGGCGGCGCGGCTGCTGGGGGCCGACCCCGTCGAGCTGCGGCTGCGCAACATGATCGGCCCCGACGATCTGCCCGCCGCCACCCGCACCTGGCAGTCCTACGACAGCGGCGACTACCCCGCGGCCCTGCGCCGGGTGCGGGAGATGGCCCGGGTCGGGCCGCCGCGTGACGGGCGCAGGCGCGGCGTCGGGTTCTCCTGCCACGTGGAGGCCACCGGCATGGGGCCGTCCATGGGCCTCAAGGCCGCGGGCCAGGCCGCGGGCGGGTTCGAGACCGCGATCGTGCGGATGGAGCCCGACGCCTCGCTCGTCGTGCACGCCGGGGTGGCCGGGATGGGGCAGGGCATAGAGACGACGCTCGCCCAGCTCGCCGCGGACGGCGTGGGCGTGCCGCTGGACCGGGTCCAGGTGGTGCTCGGCGACACCGCGGCCACGCCGTACTCCTCGATCGGCTCCATCGCCAGCCGCTCCCTCGTGGTCGGCGGCGGCGCCCTGAACCGCGCCGCCCGGCTGCTGCGCGACCGGATCGTCGCCATCGCCGCCCACCAGCTGGAGGTCTCCGGCGACGACCTGGAGATCGACGACGGGGCCGTCCGGGTGAAGGGCGACCCGGCCTCGTGCCGGACCCTGCGCGAGATCGCCCTGTCGGCCTGGCGCGGCTGGGATCTGCCCGAGGGCGTGCCGCCGGGGCTGGAGGAGCGCGTCACCCACGACCCCGCCGGCTACACCTACGCCTACGGGGCACACGCGGCGGCGGTGGCCGTAGACGTGGAGACCGGCGCGGTCGAGGTCGAGGGGTACTGGGTGGTCGGCGACTCCGGGACGCTCGTCAACCCGGCGATCGTCGAGGGCCAGCTGCGCGGCGCGATCGCCCAGGGGATCGGCATGGCGCTGACCGAGGAGGTCGTCCACTCCACCGACGGGCAGCCGGCCGCCGACTACTTCCCGCCGACGACGCGGGAGGTGCCGGACATCGAGGTCGTCCTGACCCAGACGCCCTCGCCCATCACTCCGGGCGGCATGAAGGGGGTGGGGGAGGCGGGCACGATCGGCCCGCCCGCGGCGATCGGCAACGCGGTGGCGGCGGCCGTGCCCGAGATCGCCACCGGGGTCACCGCCACCCCGCTCACCTCCCAGGCGGTGTGGTCGCTCCTGCGCGGGGACGACCCGGCGGAGCCCGGCTGAGCGGCGCCGGAGGCCCCGCTCCCCGGGGCCTCACCCTCGGGACGCGCGCCGTCCGGGGCTCTCCGGGATCTCACCCTCGGGACGCGCGCCGTTCGGGGCTCTCCGGGATCTCACCCTCGGGACGCGCGTCGTTCGGGGTTCTCCGGGACCCGACCTCGGGACGCGCGCTGTTCAGGGCTCTCCGGGGTCTCCCGCAGGAGCCCGGTGACCCGCCGTACGGTGTCCGCCACGGCGGTCCCGGCGGCGCCCACCAGCGGCTCGCGTTCCTCCTCGGCCGTGGGCCCGGGGTCCGGCTCGGTCGGCCGGGCGTTCCCGGCCCGGCACGCCTCCATCTGCGCGGCGAAGGCCAGCCCGAGGAAGAGCGCCATCGAGCTGAGGAACGACCACAGCATCAGCGCCATGACGGCGGTGAGCGGGCCGTAGGTGGAGCCGAAGGTGCCGCTGCCCTCGATGTAGAGCGCCAGCAGCAGCGTGAACACCGTCCACAGGGCGATCGAGACCAGGGCGCCGAACGCGAGCCAGGTGTGGCCCGGCTGCCTGCGCCGCGGCGCGGCGCGGAACAGCACCGACGCCGACAGCACCGCCAGCAGGAACCCGACCGGCCAGCGCACCAGCGTGAACGCCCGCAACTCGGCCCCACCCCAGTCGTAGACCTGGGCGAGCGCCCGGCCGATCGCGCCGCCGCCCACCATCACCACGAAGCCCGCGGTCATGAACGCGCCCGCGGTCAGCGCCATCACCAGGGCCCTGCCGTACTTGCGGTGGAACGGGCGGTCGCGCTCCACGCCGTAGATGCGGTTGGCGCCCCGCTCCACCTGGGCCATGGCGCCGGTCAGCGAGACCAGCGCGGTGCACAGGCCGAGCCACAGCGCCACGGTGCCCCCGGCGTGGCCCGCCTGCCGGTGGCTTTCGGAGAGCACGTCCCGGACGGCGTCCGCCCCGGCACCGGGTGCGATCCGGCTCAGGGTGAGCTCCAGCACCTCGCCCAGGTGCTCCTGGTTGACCACCGAGCTCAGCCCCACCAGCGCGATGGCGCCGGGGATGATCGACAGGCAGATCTGGAAGGCCAGCGCCCGCGAGTTGGTCATGCCCTCGCCGTACCTGAACCTGGCGAAGGAGTCACGCACGAGGTGCCAGCGGCCGTACCTGCGCAGGGTGACCCAGGCGTGGTCGGCCGACAGCTGCTCGCCGCTCATGCTCCGTGTCTGCGGCACTTCCGTCGCGGTTCCCATGGTCGTCTGCGACTACCCGGGGAGCCGTACGGCGAACCGGCCCGCCGGTAACGGTCCTGACACCGTCCGGGGAGCGTGGAGGGCTCTGCGTGGAGGGCTTCGCGGGGAGGGCCGGCGGCCGGGCAGCCGTTCCGGATCGGCGGCCTCCGGGAGAATGGCAAAAACCGGCATAAAAGGGGCGAGATGGGTTAGAGGGGGCATATGGCTGAATTTCTCACCGACATCAAGGAGATCCGCGCCCGGGCCCGCCAGGAGATCGGCAAGGGGCCGATCACGTCCGCCTACGGCGCCGACCTTCCGCGGGTGATCCAGGTGTGCAACGAGGCGCTGGCCACGGAACTGGTCTGCGTGCTCCGATACAAGCGGCACTACTACACCGCCACCGGGCTCTACGCGGAGCCGGTGGCCGCGGAGTTCCTGGAGCACGCGGCGGAGGAGCAGGAGCACGCCGACCGTCTCGCCCAGCGCATCGTGCAGCTCGGCGGCGAACCGGACTTCAACCCCGAGACGCTGACCCTGCGCTCGCACGCCGAGTACGACGAGAGCCTCGACCTCGTCGAAATGATCAAAGAGGACCTGGTGGCCGAGCGGGTCGCCATCGCCTCCTACACCGAGATCGTCCAGTGGCTCGGCGACCGGGACGTGACCACCCGGCGCGTCTTCGAGGATCTCCTCGCCCAGGAGGAGGAGCACGCCGACGACCTCAAGGGCCTGCTGGAGAGGCTTCCCGCCGCGCTCGGGAGCTGAGCCGCCCCTCCCGTGTCCCACGCCGTTCCGGGCGGGCCGCTTCCGGCGCGTCGCGCGCTTGGGCGGGCCGCTTCCGGCGCGTTGCGCGGCCTTGGGCGTCGGAGGGTGACGACCACAACGCGGTATCGCCGTTGATTCCACCGGTAAATTTCCGGCTCCATCCATAAATCAAACGCCACGATTAACTATTTCTCGTTATCGCAGAAAGTGGCCGGGTATCTGGTGACCGGCGGTTTAGAAGATGCGTGGCGCATTAATAGGATGAAATGTCCGGAAAGGACTAATTATGAGTTCTTCGGTGGGCACAATGGCGAAGCTGTCGCTCGCCGCCCTGGGCACCGCCCTCCTCGCCGTGCCGGGGGGCGTCTGCCGGGCGGACACCGCCGGGTTCACGGCCGGGGAACCGGTCACCGGCGTCCGGGCCCCCGGCGCCCACGATCCCGGCGTCCACGGTCCCGGCGGCCGAGGGTCGAGCGCCCGGGGCCCCGGCGCGCACGGCTCCGGCGCCCGGCGGGACGACGCCGCGTTCCGGCAGGACAGGGCGGCCCCCGGACGGCAGGGCGGGAGGCTGTCCGAGCGGCGGGGCAGGGCCTCGGCCGAGCGGCAGGACGCGTCGCGGCGGCACGCCGCACCGAGGCGGCAGGCCGCCGCGCCGCAGCGGGACGAGGACGCGTCCACCTCCGAGGAGGCGACCGGCAAGGGACGGGGGCGGTTCGCCGGGCGGGAGGCCGTGGGCCGCAGCCGTCCGGGGAGGATGGGGGCGTCGAAGGAGCGCGGCGGGCAGGCTCCGTCCAGGCAGAGCCAGTCGCAGTCGGCCCCCTCCTCCGGGCAGGGGGGCGGCACGGCCGGGGCGGCCGGGCCGGACCGGGCCGAGGACCGCCCGGCGGTGCCCTTCGCCGGCAGGTTCGGCACGCACGGCAAGTACGGCCCGGACAGCGCCTTCAACCCCAGCGGGGGGGTCAACCGGCAGCTCAAGTACGGGCCGTTCCTCACCTGGCCGGTCCTCTGCGGCACGGCGGACGACCCCATGGGGTGCATGACCCAGTTCGTCCCCGACCTGGGCACCGGCACGCCGAAGCAGTGAGGGCCCGCCGGGCTTCCGGGGAGCGCACCGGGGTGGGTCGGGGCGCTCCCCGCCGGGTCAGAGCGGGATCCACTCCGTGGAGACGGTGACCTCGTCCAGGACGCCGGGCAGCGGGTCGACGCCGATGCCGGGGCCGGTGGGGACGTCGAGGTGGCCGTCGCGCAGCTCGAACGGGGCGGTGACGTCGGTGGCGAAGTAACGGCGCGAGGCGGAGGTGTCGCCCGGCAGGGTGAAGCCGGGCAGCGCGGCCAGGGCGAGGTTGGCGGCGCGGCCGACGCCGGTCTCCAGCATCCCGCCGCACCACAGCGTCACCCCGTGGGCGCGGGCCAGATCGTGGATGCGGCGGGCCTCCAGGTAGCCGCCCACCCGGCCGGGCTTGACGTTGATGATCGAGCACGCGCCCAGGGAGATGGCGGCGGCGGCGTGCCGGGCCGACTCGATCGACTCGTCCAGGCAGATCGGGGTGGCGATCCGCCGGGCGAGCCGGGCGTGCTGCACCAGGTCGTCGTCGGCCAGCGGCTGCTCGACGAGCAGCAGGCCGAAGGCGTCGAGCGCGGCCAGCCGGGGGGCGTCGCCGAGGGTGTAGGCGGCGTTGGCGTCGACCTGCAGGAGCAGGTCGGGGCCGAACCGCTCGCGCACGGCCCGCACCGGCTCCACGTCCCAGCCCGGCTGGATCTTCAGCTTGACCCGGACGTACCCCTCGTCCAGGTAGCCCGCCACGGTGTCGAGCAGCTCGGGGATCGAGTCCATGATGCCGACCGACACGCCGCAGGGCACCCGGTCGCGGGAGGCGCCGAGGAACGAGCCGAGGGACCGCCCCGAGGCGCGGAGCGACGCG
Organism: Streptosporangium sandarakinum; assembly: GCF_050942225.1. Classification (NCBI taxonomy): domain Bacteria; kingdom Bacillati; phylum Actinomycetota; class Actinomycetes; order Streptosporangiales; family Streptosporangiaceae; genus Streptosporangium; species Streptosporangium sandarakinum. The sequence continues at coordinate 4,890,268 of NZ_CP192034.1, read as the reverse complement.
TCCAGCACGGCGGTCTCCAGGGCGGCCTTGGCCATGCGGTGGCCCTTGAACGGCTCCATCGCCCGGTTCACGGCCTCGGCGTCGGCGTGCGCGGGCAGGGCGGGGATCAGGAAGCGGCGCAGCGCGTCGGCGGCGCCGTCCACGTACTCGGAGGAGTACAGCGGCTCCGACATGGCCACGCACTCGCCCCAGCCCTCGGCGCCGGGGGTGACGACCCGCACGAGCAGCACGTCGCGCTCGGTCTCCGTGCCGAACGAGGTGCGGAACGGCGCCACCAGCGGCATCGCGATCCGCCGCAGCTCGATTCCGGTGATCTTCATGGTGTGCGGCCCGCGCCGCCTCTCCTCTCACTCATGATCCGGACCGTCCCGCCGGTCCGGGCCGTTCCACGACGTAGCCGGCCCGGCGGTCGAAGCCGGCGACCAGGGCGCCCTCCGCCAGCAGCCCGCCCAGCACCTCCCGTACGGCGCGCCGCCACGCCCGGGCCGCGTCCGGGTCGGCCCGGCGCAGCGCCTCGACGTCCTCGGGCACCGCCACCAGCACGGTACGGGCCCCGGCCCAGGCCCCGGCCGGGACCGGCGACGGCAGGCCGTCCAGGACGGCCAGGCCGGCCACCGCGTCCGCGGGCACCTCCGGGACGTACGGCTCGCCCCGCGCGGCGGCCAGCACGCGCGGCTCCGAAAGGTGCCACACGGCGAGCAGCCGGTCCGACTCGTCCCCGGCGTTGATCGCGTCGTCCATGGCCCCGTAGAACGACGGGAGGTACTCCTCGGCGCGGGCGCCGAGCTTGGCCAGGTTGAAGTGGGCGTTGCGGCGCACCAGCGGGTCGTAGGTCCAGGCGATGCGGTCCAGGCCCCGCTCCAGCGCCCAGGCGCGCTGGTGCAGCTTCAGCGCGAGGCCGGCGCCGCGGCCGGGGAGGGCGCCGGTGACGTGGGAGTGCAGCGCCCGGCCGATCGGGGCGGCCAGGAACGCCACCGACGCTCCCGCCAGCCGCCCGCCCTCGTAGGCGCCCGCGACGTAGTTGCCCGCGTGCGACAGCGCCCGCATCAGCTCCGCCGTGATCGGCCGGTTGCCCGGATCGGGGTGCCAGATCGCGTCGAACAGCCGCACGGCGTCCTCGAACTCCCCGACGTCGCGCAGCTCGCGCACGTCGAGGCCGCCTCCATCACCCGTGCCGACCCCCGTGACCAGCTCGCTCACCTCCCCCAAGGGAGCGTAGCGCGGGTTCCCGGCGCGGGTTCCTACGCCGTCTCCGGCGCCTCGTCCCGCTCCGTCCGGGCCCGCCGTCCCGACGCCCCGGCCGCCCGCTCCGGCGCGTCCTCCCGGTCCGGTACGGCGTCGGGGTGGGCGGCGAGGAACCGGTCGAGCACCTCCTCCGGGACGCGGCCCCGGACCGGCACCTCCAGGCCCTGCTCGCGGGCCCACTCGCGGACGTCGGTGGTGGTGTGCCCGCGCAGGCGGACGGGGGAGTCGGCGGGCCGCCGCGCCCGCGACGCCTGCCTGACCTCCCGGGAGCTCTCCAGGACCTTCTCGATCAGGCCGAGGGCCTCGCGCAGCCGCCGCTGGTTGTCGTCGGACAGGTCGATGGCGAAGGTCCGGTTCAGCAGGGAGAACTCCCGCCTCGCCACGTCGGTGCCCTCGGAGTGGTCGAGGTCGTCGACCAGGATCACCTTCTGCGCCACGGCCGGCCCCTTTCCGGTGAGCTGCGTTCCGTCTCGGTCACGAGCGGGCATCATGCCGCGCCCCGCGGGGCCGTTCACGCACTTGACGGGCTCTTTGCCGCTTCCTGACCCATTGGCGGGTAGCCTCCCTGGACGTCCCCCGCGCGGCCGGCGCGGGCGTGCCGTGTCAGGGAGAGGCTCTCCAGGGCCCCCGATGGGCGATGAAGGAAAGTTACAGGATTCTCACAACACCTGGAGATTATTGACGCCCCTCGCGGGGCGACCATAGGGTCCGGTCAACCCCGGCTATCCCGGCCACGTAAGCCCCAACGGAGTGGTTCATGAAGCGACTAGCGGCCGTAGCGGCACTGCTCGGCCTCGCCGCCGTCACGGCGTGCAGCGGCAACACCGGAGACAAGCCCGCCGCGGGCGGCGCCGGCGGGGGTGGTGGCCTCTACACCACGATCGACGGCAACAAGCCCGGCCTCGACGTCAACGGCCCGTTCAACCCGTGGAGCCCCAAGGGCAACGCGTTCGCCGGCTACAACGTCATGAAGCTCGCCTGGACGAAGAACCACCTGACCGACCCGAACCAGTTCTACCCGGGCATCGCGGCGAGCTGGGAGATCGCACCGGACAACTCCTCGATCACCCTGCACCTGCAGCCGAACAACAAGTGGTCCGACGGCAAGCCGGTCACCGCCGAGGACGTCAAGTTCTCCATCGCCCTCGCCTACACCCAGGGCAGCACCGCCTTCGCCATCACCCCGGGCGCGGCCGGCGCGGCCTCCGAGGTCGAGGTGGTCGACGACAAGACCGTCAAGATCACCCAGGACATGAAGAACCCCAGCGTCACGTTCGTGCGCGGCGTCATGGACAGTGCGGTCGTGCCCAAGCACGTCTGGGAGAGCGTGCTGCCCGCCGACTTCTGGGACAAGCTCAAGGCCGCCCGCGGCGAGGGCGCCGACGCCGACAAGGCCCGCGAGGAGATCACCGCGCTGGCGGAGAAGGTCCTCGCCTTCGCCCCGCCCAAGGACGTCTCCGCCGGCCCCTACACGCTGGAGCGGATGAACCCCGGCGAGGCGCTGCTGGTCAAGAACAAGAACTTCTACAACGCCGCGAACGTCGGCCCCGACCAGGTCAAGCTGCTCAACTACACCGGCAACGAGCAGATCTGGAACTACCTCATCGCCGGCAAGCTCGACAGCGCGCCGTTCACCGCGGTGCCCACCGACGTGATGAAGCGCATCTCCGCCACGCCCGGCAACGGCGTCGTCAAGGGCTTCTCCCCGGTGGCGCTGGGCCTGGCGTTCAACCAGTCCAAGAAGCCCTACGACAACGTCCACGTGCGGCGCGGCCTGGCCTACCTGATCAACCGCGACGAGATCACCAAGATCGCCTCTCCCGAGGGCGGTACCCCGGCCGTCACCACCACCGGCATCCACCAGAAGCCCGCCGCCGACTGGCTCGGCGACGAGCTCGGCAAGCTGGAGCCCTACAAGCTGGACGTGGCCAAGGCGGAGGAGGAGTTCAAGGAGGCCGGCCTCAAGAAGGAGGGCGGCAAGTGGACGCTGCCCGACGGCAAGCCGTGGAAGTTCACCATCAACGTCCCGGCGCCGTTCTCCGACTGGGTCTCCGGCGCCAAGGCGATCACCAGCCAGCTCAACGCGGCCGGCATCGACGCCGAGGTCCTGAGCGTTGCCGACTACCCGATCTACCTGGAGGAGCTCGCGGCCGGCAAGTACGACGTCGGGTTCTGGCTGATCGCCCTCGGGCCCGCGCCGTACAACATCTTCCAGCGCCTCTACGGTCCCTCCAACGGCTGGTCGATCCTCAGTGGCAAGGTCAAGCACGCCGAAGCCGGCAAGAGCGGCAACTGGATGGGCGGCCCGGAGACCATCGAGGTCGACGGCGAGAAGATCAATCCCGGTGAGCTGACCGCCCAGCTGAACTCGGTCTCCGGTGACGAGCAGAAGGTCATCGTCGGCAAGCTCGCCAAGGCGGCCAACCAGGACCTGCCGGTGGTCCAGCTCTGGGACTACGTCAACACCCAGTTCGTCAACACCAACCGTTTCACCGGCTTCCCGGAGAACGAGAGTGACCTGCTCCGCCAGCCCGCCGGCGTGTGGATCCAGCTCGGCATGGTCAAGAAGAAGCAGTAACGCATGACGGTGCTCATCCGACGGCTCGCGGGTCACCTGGCCCGCGGGCTCGTCATGATCCTGATCGTCACCACGGTCAGCTTCTTCGTCATCCGCAGCGTCCCCGGCGACCCCATGGCCGCCAAGTACGAGAAGCTGGTCGAGCAGGGCATGTCCCCCGAGGCCGCGCAGCGGGCCGTCGAGGTCCTCTACGGCTTCGCCCCGTCGGGCGGCCTGTGGCAGCAGTACGTGGACTATATGGCCGGCCTGTTCCGCCTCGACCTGGGCCAGTCGCTCACCGTCCCGGGCGTGGGCGTGTCCACCGTGCTGTTCTCCGCGGCGAAGTGGACGATCCTGCCCGTGCTGGCCGGCACGCTGCTGAGCTTCCTGGTCGGCGTCGTCCTCGGCGTCTACGCCGCGGTCCGCCGCTCCGGCAAGCTCGGCGACGCCCTGGCGATCTCCGGGTCGCTGCTGCACGGCGTCCCGCAGTACGTGCTCGCGTTGCTGCTGATGGCGATCTTCACCACGCTGATCCCGATCCTGCCGGCGGGCGGCACCGCCGACATCATGTACGAGCCGGGCCTCAACGCCGGCTACATCGGCTCGCTGATCCAGTACGCCACGCTGCCGGTGCTGACCTACGCGCTGGCCTCCTACGGCGGCTGGATCCTGGCGATGAAGTCGAGCGTGGTCACCGTACTCGGCGACGATTTCATCCTCGCCGCCGAACTGCGCGGCATGAAGCGCGGCATCGTCTTCCGCTACATCGCCCGCAACGCGATCCTGCCGCTGTTCACGATCCTGGCCCTGTCGCTGGGCATGTTGTTCGGTGGCGCGATCTTCATCGAGCGGATCTTCAACTATCCCGGCCTGGGGCTGATGCTCATCGACAGCATCACCAACCGTGACTACGCCCTGATGGGCGGGGCGTTCCTGCTGATCACCGGGGCGATCATCGTCGCGAACATCGTGGCCGACCTGTTCTACACCGTCATCGACCCGCGGGTGCGCGGCGGCGAGGGGGCCCCATGACAGCGCAGACCATCACGGCGGCTGGCGGCGCCGCGGGCGGCGCCGGTCCGGGCACCGGACGCGCGGCCCTGCGCCGCAACTTCTGGCGCGGCGTCTGGCGGGTGCTGCGGCGCAAGCCCAGCCGCATGCTCGGCGCGGTCATCGTGGCCGGGTTCGCCCTCATGGGCGTGTTCGGGCCGATGTTCTACCCCGACCACCTGCCCCGCGACACCGCCGCGCTGTACGCGCCGCCGAGCTGGGAGCACCCCTTCGGCACCGACTTCGAGGGCACCGACGTGCTCGCGCTGCTCATCACCGGGTCGCGCTACGTCCTGCTGACCGCCCTGGTCACCGCCGTCATCACGGTGGTGCTTGGCGCGGCGATCGGGCTGTTCGCCGGGTTCCGGCGCGGCCGCTGGGACACCGTGCTCATGCGTATCACCGACATGAAGCTCACCATCCCCGGCCTGCCGCTGCTGCTGGTGCTGTCCACGGTGTGGAAGTTCACCAGCGCCCTCGAGATGGGCCTGGTGCTCGGCCTGCTCGGCTGGGGCGGCGTGGCGCGGGCGGTGCGTTCGCAGACCCTGTCGCTGCGCGAGCGCGGCTTCATCGAGGCCGCCCGCGGCCTCGGGCTGTCCACCACGCACATCATCGGCCGCGAGTTGCTGCCCAGCATGGCCCCCTTCATCGCGATGAACATGCTCATCTCCGTCACGGGCGCGGTGTACGCCCAGGTCGGCCTGTTCTTCCTGGGCGTGCTGCCGTTCGACGCCAACAACTGGGGCGTGATGCTCAACCTCGCGGTGTTCGGGGGAGGGGCGATGTCGTCGCCGGCCGCGCTGCCGTACCTCATGGCGCCGCTGCTGGCGATCCTGCTGCTCACCCTGGGCATCGTGCTCGTCGTCGACGCGATGGACGAGATCTTCAACCCCCGCCTGCGTGAGGAGTGACCGGGTGCCCACCACCGAGAACACCGCCGCGAGGAACGCGGGGAACGCCGGGAGAACCGGGAACGCGGGGAAAGCTGGAAATACGGCGAATGTGGCGAGCGCGATGAAGGCCCCCGGGGTGCGCGTCGACGGACTGACCGTCGTCTACCGGACGCCCGCCGGGGAGCTGCCCGCGGTCCGCGGCATCGACCTGGAGTTGCCCGCCGGCACCATCACCGGCGTGGTCGGCGAGTCCGGCTCCGGCAAGTCCACGCTGGCGCTGTCGCTGCTCAACGCGGTCCAGCCGCCGGGCAGGATCAGCGCCGGCAGCGTGGAGATCGACGGCCTCGGCGACGTGGTGAAGCTGCGCGGCGAGGACCTGCGCAAGGCGCGCGGCCGGCACATCGGCTACGTCTTCCAGGCCGCCCAGAACTCCCTCAACCCGCTCAAGACCGTCGGCAAGCAGCTCCTCGACCTGGGCCGCTCGCACGAGATCGAGGACCTGCGCGGCCTGGTCCGGGACGCCAAGGACCTGCTGGGCCGGATGGGCCTGGACGGCGCCCGCGTCCTCGACTCCCACCAGCACGAGCTGTCGGGCGGCATGCGCCAGCGGGTCGGCATCATGCTCGCGCTGGTGCTCAACGCCCACCTGGTGGTGCTGGACGAGCCGACGACCGCGCTCGACATGATCACGCAGGCGAACATCCTGCGGATCGTCCGCGAGGTCCACGCCGAGCGCGGCCTGACCACCCTCGTCATCACCCACGACCTCGGCGTGGTCGCCGAGGTCGCCGACCGGCTGGCCGTCATGTACGGCGGGCGGCTCGTCGAGCAGGGCCCCACCATGGACGTGCTGAGCGCGCCCCGCCACCCCTACACCCAGGGACTCATCCGGGCCATCCCGCGCCTGCTCGGCGACATCGACGAGGCGCGGGCCCTGCCCGGCCGCCCGCCGACGCTGGGCACCGTCCCGGCGCGGGGCTGCGTCTTCCGGGAGCGCTGCGCGCTGCGCATGGACGTCTGCGAGACCGAGGAGCCGCCGGTCGTCGTCCGGGGCCCGTCGATCACGGCCTGCCACGCGGTCGCCGCCGCGGACACGGGCGCGGACACGGCGGGTACGGCCACGGCCGGGGCGGACGCCGCACAGGACGCCGTACCGGACGCCGCGCATCCGGCGGAGACCGCGGACGCGCCGGAGTCCGCGGGGGCCGTGGGAACCGCGGGGGCCGCAGGGGCCGGGGAGCCGGCCGGGGTACAGGGAACGCGGGGGGAACAGCCGTGATCACCGGGCAGAACATCACCAAGACCTTCAAACAGCGCGGCGGCGTGCTCGCCGGCCGCGAGGTGAGGGCGCTGCGCGGCGTCGACTTCACCATCCCCAAGGGCGGGGCGGTGTCGTTCATCGGCGAGTCCGGCTGCGGCAAGACGACGCTGGGCCGCATCATCGCCGGGCTGGAGACCTACGACTCCGGCGAGATCACCATCGACGGCACCCCGATGTCGTCGCTGCGGCCCCGGAAGCGCCAGCCGTACTTCCGGCGGATCCAGATGATCCACCAGGACCCGTACTCGGCGCTCAACCCGACCCGCACCATCCACCAGACGCTGGACGCGCCGCTGTCGCTGCGCGCCGGGCAGACCGGACGGCCCCGCTCGTGGGTCGACGAGCGCGCCGAGGAGCTGCTGGCGCTGGTCGGGCTGGACCCGGGCTACGTGCTGCCGCGCTACCCGCACCAGCTGTCCGGCGGCATGCGCCAGCGCGTGGTCATCGCCCGCGCGCTGACCGTGGACCCGGAGATGCTCGTCGCCGACGAGGCCGTCTCCATGATCGACGTCTCGCTCCGGCTGGGCATCCTCGCGCTGCTGAAGGACCTGCGCGAGCGGCTCGGCGTGAGCGTGCTGTTCATCACCCACGACGTGGCGACCGCCCGCTACATCGGCGACGACGGCGAGCTCTACGTCATCTACCGCGGGCAGGTCATCGAGCGGGGGAACGTGGACACGATCATCTCCGCGCCCGTCCACCCCTACACCCAGTCGCTGTTGTCGGCGATCCCGGTGCTGCACGGCCTGGAGCGGCCGGGCGAGCAGCCGGTGGTGCCGACCGAGGCGCTGGACGAGAGCCACCACGACGCGGGCTGCCTGTTCGCCCGGCGCTGCCCGTTCCGCACCGACCGCTGCGAGAGCGAGCCGCCGGTGCTGGGCCGGGACGAGGAGTTCCCACAGGAGCACGCCTGCTTCCACCCTCGGCGCCGCGACGTCGTGGCCACACCGATCGAGCGAGGGTGAGGGCGATGGTGAGTCCCGTGGGAGGTGACGGCACGTTCGCCGCGCCCGGCACATCCGGCGCGTCCGCGGCCGGGAACCCGGCGGGCGCCCCCGGGGTTCCGGGCGAGCCCCGGGGAGTCCCCGGGGCCGGTATCCGCGAGGCCGGCCCGGACGACGCGGCGGCGCTCGGCGAGCTGGCCGCGGCCGCGCTCACCCTGGACGCGGCCGAGGCCCCGGACCTGGTGGCGAGCCTGTCGGCGCCGCCGGCGGAACGCCGCTGGACCGCACTGGTCACCGGTGACCTCACCGGCGTCGTCTTCGCCTCCGTCTCCGGACGCGACCCGTCGGCCGGGCACATCGACCTGCTGGCCGTGCACCCCCGCGCGCGGGGCGCCGGGCGGGGCCGCGCGCTGGTCGCCGCGGCCGAGGAGTGGCTGCGCGGGCAGGGGGCGGCCGAGGCCCGCTTCGCGGGCAACCCGCCCTGCTACGCCTGGCCCGGGATCGACGTGCGCTACACCCCGGCGGCGGCCCTCGCCGAGAGGATGGGCTACGAGCGCTACGACGTCGCCTGGAACATGACCGCCGGCCTGGCCGCCGACGCCGACCTGTCCACCGACGCCGACGCCGCCCGGCTGGCGGAGTCGGGCGTCGAGCTCCGCGAGGTCCGCACGGCCGGCCCCGGTGACCGCGACGCGCTGCTCGCCTTCGTCCGCGAGCACTGGAACGACAACTGGGCCTGGGAGGCCGAGCACGCCGGCGGCTGCCACTACGCCGTGCGCGGCTCGGAGATCATCGGCTTCGCCGCCTGGGGCGCCAGGCCCGCCTGGTTCGGCCCGATGGGCACCGCCCCGGCCGCGCGCGGGCTGGGCGTCGGCCGGGTGCTGCTGCGCCGCTGCCTGGCGGAGCAGCGGGCGGCGGGCCAGGAGAGCGCGCAGATCGGCTGGGTGGGACCGCTGGGGTTCTACTCCCGGGCGGCGGGCGCGCGAGCCGAGCGGGTCTTCTGGCTCTACCGCCGCACCCTGCGGTGACGGCCGGATGTCAACGGCCCGAACACCGGCGGCCCGCAGACCGGAACGCCGAGGGGCGCCGGTCCGGGCCGGTGAGGGCGACGGGCCGGGGGGTCATGGGCCGGCGGGTCACGGGCCGGATGGGCCGGTGCCCCGCCGGTTCGCGGAATCCGCGGTCCGCGGGCCGGTGACCCGCGGACCCGCGGGATCAGCGGTAGAGGAGCGGGTCGCCGCCCGTCCAGACCTCCGGGTGGCACGGCGGCGGGCACAGCCCGCGCGGGTCGTCCCCGGCGTCCAGGACGCGGCGCAGCGAGTCCGACCCCCACAGCAGGTCGGCGAAGTACGGCCGGGCGTTCTCCCCGGCCGGTCCGGCGTTCCCCTCGCCCTGCCCGGTTCCCTCGCCCTGCCCGGTCTCCTCGCCCGGCCCGGCGTCACCGCGCCGCCAGGCGAACTCCTCCGGGTGCAGCGAGCGCGCCAGGTGCAGCATCGCGACCCCCGTCAGCACCGGCCGGAACGCCCCGGCGTCGTGCACGTGGAGCTGCACGCCCCGCACGGCCACACCCGCGTGCTTGCGGAAGGCCGGGGTGAACCACGCGTCGCGGAACCGTACCCCCGGCAGGTCCAGGGCGTTCAGCCCGGCGGCGAACCGCTCGTCGAGGTAGGGCGCGCCGATCAGCTCGAAGGGGCGGGTCGTGCCGCGGCCCTCCGACAGGTTCGTGCCCTCGAACAGGCCGGTGCCGGGATAGACCAGCGCGGTGTCCGGGGTCGGCATGTTCGCCGAGGGCATCACCCAGGGCAGGCCGGTGGCCGCGTGCGGCATGTCGCGCCGCCACCCCTCGGCCGCGACGACCAGCAGGTCCGCGCCGATGGAGCGGTTGACGTGCCGCGCCAGCTCGCCCGCGGTCAGCCCGTGCCGCAGCGGGATCGCCGCGCGTCCCACGAAGCTGGCGAAGGCGGGGTCGAGGAGCGGCCCCTCCGCGACGGTCCCGCCGAGCGGGTTGGGCCGGTCCAGTACGGCGAAGCGCACCCCGAGCCGCGCGGCGGAGGCCATGAGGTCGTACATCGTCCAGACGTAGGTGTAGAACCGCGTCCCGATGTCGGCGATGTCGAAGACGAGGGTGTCGACCTTCGCCGCCTCCACCAGCTCGTCCAGGGCCGCGCTCCCGGCGCCGTAGGTGTCGAGGACCGGCAGGCCGGTGGCCGGGTCGGTGCCCGCCGCCTCGCCGTGACCGTCCTGGGCGGCGCCGCGCACCCCGTGCTCCGGGCTGAACAGCGCGGTCACCGGCACGCCCGCCGACAGCAGGGCGGTCACGCCCGGGGTGAGGTCGGGCAGCACCCCGGTGGGGTTGGTGACGAGGCCGATCCGCCCACCGCCGAGGAGGTCGGGGTCGTGAACAACTCGTTCGATTCCGGTCCGCACGAGTGACATCGCTCCATTCATAGAAGATAATTTGCAGAATAGAAGACTCTGGTGAAAATTAGCGACATGGGGCGTCATGATTGATCCACTCGCCGACCTGTCCACCGAGCAGAGCGATCCGCGCTACGGCCAGATCGACAGGCTCTCGACCGAGCAGGTGGCCCGGCTGATGAACGCGGCCGACGCCACGGTGCCCGCCGCCGTGGCCACCGCCGTACCGGCGATCTCGGCCGCCATCGACGCCGTCGCCGACCGGATGCGGCGGGGCGGACGTCTGATCTACGTGGGCGCGGGGACCTCCGGCCGGCTGGCCGTGCTGGACGCCTCCGAGTGCCCGCCGACCTTCGGCACCGACCCCGAGGTTGTGCAGGGCGTCATCGCCGGCGGCGAGCCCGCGCTGACCCGTTCGGTCGAGGGCGCCGAGGACGACGACGCCGCCGGCGTCGCCGCCATCACCCGCCTGGAGGTGGGCCCGCTCGACTCGGTGATGGGCGTCTCCGCCAGCGGCCGGGCGCCGTTCGTGATCGGCGCGCTCGGCGAGGCGGAACGCCGCGGCGCGCTGACCGTCGGCCTGTCCTGCAACGCCGACACCCCTCTGTCCGCGGCCGCCGCGCACCCGATCGAGGTCGTCGTCGGCCCGGAGGTGGTGACCGGCTCGACCCGTCTCAAGGCCGGGACCGCGCAGAAGCTGGTGCTGAACATGGTGTCCACCATCACCATGGTCAAGCTGGGCCGCACCTACGGGAACACCATGATCGAGGTGTCGGCGATGAACTCCAAGCTGGAGGGCCGGGCCACCCGCATGGTCTCCGGCCTCACCGGCGCAGACCTCACCGCGGCCCGCGCCGCGCTGGAGGAGGCGGAGTGGAACGTCAAGGTCGCGGTGCTGGTGATCGAGCACGGGATCGGCGCCGACGCGGCCCGGGACCTGCTCGCCGCGCACGGTGACCGGCTGGAGGACGCCCGGTCGGACGGCGCGGCGCTGGGGGAGCGGGCCCCCGAGGACGTGCGGCATGCCTGACCGGCTCGGCGGCATCCTGGCGGCGGCCGTACCGGACGCCTGCTCGGCGGCGGTCGCCGTGATCGCCGTCGGCGGCGACGTGGTGGCGGCCGCGGCGGCCGGGGAACTGGTCCGCCACGCCGACGCCTCCGGGAAACTCGCCGACGACCGGCCGCCCGCCCGCCGCGATTCGATCTTCGACCTGGCGTCCGTCACCAAGCTCTTCACCACGGCCGTCATCCTGTCGCTCGCCGAGGACGGCCTGCTCGGCCTGGACGAGCCGGTCGCCGCCCGGCTGCCCGGCGCGCCCGCCGGCGTCACCATGCGACACCTGCTCACCCACACCGCCGGACTGCCGCCCAGCCGCGCCCCCGGCCACGAGGCCGCCGGCGCCGGCGACGGCTCCCGCGCCGCGCACCTCGCGCATCTCGCGCACGTCCTGGCCACGCCGCCCGCGGGCCCGCTCGGCGGCGGCTACGTCTACTCCGACGTGGGCATGATCACCGCGGGCCGGGTGGCGGAGATCGCCGGGGAGCGCCCCTGGACGAGCTGCTGCGGGCCCGGGTCACCGGCCCGCTCGGCCTGGCCGACACCGGCTACCGGCCCGCGGCGGAACTGCGCCACCGGATCGCCGCCACCGAGGACCAGCCCGGGCGACCCGGATCCGGGTGCGTGCGCGGCGAGGTCCACGACGAGACCGCCTACGACCTGGGCGGCGTCGCCGGGCACGCCGGGATCTTCGCCACCGCCGACGACGTGCTGCGGTTCGCCGAGACCCTGCGCACCGGCGGCGCCCCGATCCTGCGGCCGGAGTCGGTCGCCGAGATGACCCGCGACCAGGGGGTGCGCGGCGCGGCCTTCCGCCACGGGCTCGGGGTGCGGATCGGCGACCCGGCCATCGTCGGCCCGCTCGCCGACGCCTACGGCCACTCCGGTTTCACCGGCACGTCGGTGGTGGTGGACCCCGGCCGGGCGCTGACGGCCGTACTGCTGACCAACAACGTCCACCCGCTGCGGGGCCGCGCGGGCATCCGCGACCTGCGCCACGCCGTCGCCGCCGAGGCGCTGCGCCTGTCGGCGGCCGGTGGACACGGGTAGGTGCGATCATGGCGGGATGACCGAGAATCCCCTCAGTGATCCCTCCGGAGCCGATGACCTCTCCGGCCGCCCCGGGAAGCCGACCCGCCGGGAGATCTCCGACGCCGTCGGCGACGCCGGCTGGCGTTACGTCCTCGGCGCGCTCCGCACGTCGGTGCCCGTGCCGTCGCTGGCGCGCGGGACCGACGTCGCCGCCCGGGCCGCCGCCGCGGCCGGTGACCGGGCCGACGGGAGCCTCTGGATGGACGTGCGCGGCGACCGGGTGGTCCTCACGCTCCAGTCGCTCGCGACGGCCACGGTGACACAGCGGGAGATCGAGCTCGCCCACCGGATCTCCGCCGCCGTGGGCGAGCTGGGCCTGCGCACCGGCCCGGAGACCACCGGCCAGGAGGCCGCCGGCCGGGAAACCCGATCGGACCAGATCCTCGAGATCGCCATCGACGCGCTCGACATCGCCGCGGTCCGCCCGTTCTGGAAGGCCGTCATGGGCTACACCGACGAGGCCGGCGCAACCGGCCCCGAGGACCCGCTCGTCGATCCGGTGGGCCAGGGCCCGGCGATCTGGTTCCAGCAGATGGACGCTCCGCGGCCCCAGCGCAACCGGATCCACTTCGACGTCTCCGTCCCCCACGACGAGGCGCCGCACCGCATCCGGGCGGCACTGGCCGCCGGGGGAGTGCTGGTGTCCGACTCCCGGGCGCCCGCCTTCTGGGTCCTGGCCGACGTCGAGGGCAACGAGGCGTGCGTGACGACCTGGCAGGGCCGCGACTGACCCGCCGCTCGCGGGGCCCGCACGGAGGGCCGAAAATTTCTCCGGATTCCTCCTGCGGGCATGTCAAGAGGGCGGCCCCGGCTCCGACCCATGGGTGTACCGGCCGGATCGGGCGGAGCAGCGACACATGACCCTTGGAGTGACGACATGAAGAACGTGAAGACGGACAGCCTGCCGGTGCCGGGCGCGAACCTCTACTACGAGGTCCGCGGCTCCGGCCCCGTCCTGCTGCTGATCTGCGGCGGTGTCTATGACGCCGCCGGGTACGCGGGCCTGGCCGACCGGCTCGCCGACCGGTACACGGTGGTCACCTACGATCGGCGCGGCAACTCGCGCAGCCCCCTTGACGGGCCGCCGGAGCCGCAGAGCATCGCCGTCCACGCCGACGACGCCAACCGCCTGCTGACGGCCGTGGGCGTCACCGAGGACGAGCCGGCCTGCGTCTTCGGCAACAGCTCCGGCGCGGTGATCGGCCTGGAGCTGGCCGCCCGCCACCCCGGGCGGGTCCGCGCGATGGTCGCCCACGAGCCGCCCGTCTTCGAGCTGCTGCCCGACCGCGACCACTGGCGTGCCCTCATGCGGGACGTGGCGGACGCCTTCCGCGAGGGAGGCGCCGGGCAGGCGATGGGGGTCTTCGCCATGGGGATGGGGATGGGCGGCGACGACCACGGCGAAGACGCCGGGGACGGGGACACCGGTCAGGGCGACGCCGCCGCACCGCAGGGGGAGCCGGACCCCGAGACCGCCGCGATCATGGCCCGCACGGCGGCGAACATGGAGTTCTTCATCGGGTACGAGGTGCCGCCGTTCTCCGGCCACACCCCCGACCTCGACGCGCTCAGGACGTCCGGGGTCCGGGTGGTGACGGCGGTGGGGGAGGCGTCGGAGGGCGAGCCGCCGTACCGGGCGACCCTCGCCCTGGCCGAGAGGCTGGGCGGGCGGCCCGAGGTGTTCCCCGGCGACCACGGGGGCTTCGGCGCCGAGGCCGAGGCGTTCGCCGCCCGGCTGCGCGAGGTGCTCCCGGCCTGACGGCGATCCCTGCGGGCACGGGCGCCATCGGCCAGGAGGCGGGCGCCCGTCCGGAGCGTCCCCGCCGGCCGGTGACGCGCGCGGGACGCCCCCGGCCGGTGGCCCGACCCGGGACGGCGAGACCTCCGGACCGGTGACCCGCCCGGGGCGGATCTCAGACCGGCCGCGCGCCGAGGAAGCGGCGCAGCTCGGCGGCCAGCTCGGCCGGGGCCTCCTCGGCCATGTGATGGCCGGAGTCGATCGAGGCGCCGCGGACGTCGCCGGCCCAGTCGCGCCAGATCGCCAGCGGGTCACCGTAGAGGTCCTCCATGTCGTCCCGCTCGGACCACAGGAACAGGACCGGGCAGGTGATCTTTCGGTCCGCCCGGCGGTCGGCGTCGTCGGCGGCCCGGTCGACGCCGAGCCCCGCGCGGTAGTCCTCGCACATCGCGTGGACGGTGGCCGGGTCGTGGATCGCCCGCCGGTAGTCCTCGTACGCCTCGGCGCCCATCTGCTCCGGCGTCGCCCGGTACCAGGCGTCGGGATCGGCGTTGATCACCCGTTCGGCGGGCTTGTCGGTCTGCCCGAGGAAGAACCAGTGCCACCACGCGGCGGCGAACCGGGCGTCGGCCCGGTCGAGCGCCTCGCCGATCGGCACCGCGTCCATCACGACGAGGCGGGCGGCGGCGTCCGGGTGGTCCATCGCCACCCGCTGCGCCACGTAGGCGCCCCGGTCGTGGCCGGCGACGGCGAACCGCTCGTGGCCGAGCGCGCGCATCAGCGCCACGCAGTCGCGGGCCATCGCCCGCTTGGAGTAGGGCTCGTGATCGGGAGTGGTCGGCGGTTTCGACGAGCGGCCGTAGCCGCGCAGGTCCGGGCAGACCACGGTGAAGCCGTCCGCGAGCAGCGGCGCGACCCGATGCCAGGTCGCGTGGGTGCGGGGGTGGCCGTGCAGGAGCAGCAGCGGCGGCCCGGAGCCGCCGTGCCGGACGAACAGCTCCGCCTCGCCGGTGTCGACCCGCTCCTCGGCGAACCCCTCGAACATCCCGTGTCTCCCTCCGGTCGTGGATCCGGTCGAAAGGCCCCTTCCAGCCGACGCGAGATCCAAACCGCAGATCGCGCGGCGCCTTCCGCGACCGGCCGCGTCCCGCGCGCCCGTCCGCCTCCGCCCGTCCGCCTCGACCGTCCGCCTCGCCCGTCACTCGGTCATGGCCGCCGTTCCGCCGCGCCGCCGTTCTGTTGTGCGAGGACGCGTCATCACGGCGTCACGGGACCGTTCCAGGCGGTTTTCCTGCTCTTCGGCTCGAAGATCTTTATGTGCAATTTCACATATGACATCTTCTCTGTACGGGCGCCCGGCACGGGGCCGGGCCCCGTTCCATTGGAGGAATTCGATGAACCAGATCGCCAAGCGTGGTCTCGCGTTCCTGGCGGCGGGGACGGTCGTGGCCGGGGGGCTCGCCACGGCCGCCCCCGCGTCGGCCGCGACCCTCACGACGACGACCACGTGCAGCACCTCGGGACCGATCCAGGGCCTGAACGTCAAGGCGTGCGCGGACGTCACCGGCGACCGGGTACGCGTGTACGGGATCGTCGGCGCCCTCGGCATCTCCGAGCCGCCGGTCAACCCCCGCGACGTCGGCGCGGAGGTCTCCGGCGCGATCGTCGGCGGCCTCTTCCTCGGCTCCGGGCACCGGGCCCTGAGCATCTGGAACAACGTCTTCACCGTCGAGGGCGTCACCACGACCGTGGCCTCCGGGTCCACGGTCCGCGCCACGGTGACGATCACCCCCGGCCCCGCGGGCCCCGGAGGCGGAGGCGGCACGCCCCTGCCCGGCCCGACGTCCGTCTCCGTGGACGTGCCCGTCGTCTACTGACCGGCCCGGATGAACGGCCCGGATGACCGGCTCGGATGGGCGACTCGGGTGACCGGCTCGGATGGGCGACTCGGGTGACCGGCTCGGGGGACCGGCCGGGTCGTCGGGCCGGCGGGAGCGCGCGACCGCGTTCGGCTTCCGCGCGTTCGGCTTCCGCGCGTTCGGCTTCCGCGCGTTCGGCTTCCGCGCGTTCGGCTTCCGCGCGGTTCCGGACCCGGAGCTTCCACGCGTTCCGGGTCCGAAGCTCCCGCGTGTTCCGTGCGTCCGGCGGGTTCGCCGGACGCACGGAGGCGAGCGACGCCGTCAGCCGGCGAAGTGGCAAGCCACCTCCCTCTCTCCCGGTCCGTGGATTTCGAGCGGAGGGGCCTCGGCCCGGCAGACGTCCCGGGCCATGGCGCAGCGCGGGTTGAAGGAGCAGCCCGGGGGCGGGTCGGCCGGGCTGGGAGGGTCGCCCGGCAGGACGATCCGCTCGCGGACGAGTTCCACCTCGGGGTCGGGGACCGGTACGGCCGACAGCAGGGCCCGGGTGTAGGGGTGTGCCGGGGCGGTGTAGACGGCGTCGCGGGAGCCGATCTCCACGACGCGGCCGAGATACATCACCGCGACCCGGTCGCACACGTGCCGCACCACCGACAGGTCGTGGGCGATGAACAGGTACGCCAGGTCCAACTCCCGCTGAAGGTCGGCGAGCAGGTTGACGATCTGCGCCTGGATCGACACGTCCAGCGCTGAGACCGGTTCGTCGCAGACGATCAGCCTGGGTCGGGACGCCAACGCGCGGGCGATGCCGATGCGCTGGGCCTGGCCGCCGGAGAACTCGTGCGGGTAGCGGTCGGCGTGCTCCGCGCCCAGGCCGACCATCTCCAGAAGCTCGATCACACCGCGCCGGTCCAGCAGCCGCGTCGGGCCGGAGACGATCCGCTCGACGGTCTGGCGGGGGTTCAGCGACGCGAACGGGTCCTGAAAGATCATCTGTATGTCGCGGCGGAACGGGCGCATGTCGCGCGGGCCGAGCCGGGTGATGTCGCGGCCGTCGAAGACGACGGTGCCGCTGGTGGGCTCCAGCAGCCGGACGATCATCCGGCCGGTGGTGGACTTGCCGCAGCCGGACTCCCCGACCAGGCCGAGGGTCTCTCCCGGCCACACGTCGAAGGTGACGCCGTCCACGGCCCTGACCCCGTTCCGCTTCCCGAAGGTCATCCGCAGGTCCCGTACGGACAGCAACGGCGTGGACCGGCGCCCGGCGTCCGGCGCCGCGTCGGGTACGGTGCCCGGCGCGCCGTCCGGGCGGGTAGGCGGCGCTCCGGTCATCGTGGGCCTCCGAGGGTTCCGGTCAGGTGGCAGGCCGTACGGTGGACCGGGCCAGCCGGAGCGCCTTCCGGGCCGGCCGGACGGAGCGCGCGGCCCGTATGGATCTCCCGGATCTCGTGGATCTCAAGGGGCCCGCGGAACTCGCGAAGCTCAGGCGCCTCGGTGACGCAGGCGTCTTCGGGGGTCGCGGCGTAGCGGGCGCAGCGGGGGTGGAACCGGCAGCCGGGCGGCGGCGCGAGCAGCGACGGCGGGCTGCCGGGGATGGCCCGCAGCCGTCCCCCGGCGGCCGGGCCCGCCGCGCCCCCGGCGGCCGGATCCGGTGAGCCTTCCGCGCTTCCGGCCGTCAGGCGGGGGGCGGAGGCGAGCAGGCCCTGCGTGTAGGGGTGACGGGGAGCCCTGAAGATCTCCCGCACCGGGGCGTGCTCGACGGTGCGGCCGCCGTACATCACCAGGACCTCGTCGGCGACCCGCGCCACGACGCCCAGGTCATGGGTGATCAACATGACGGCGATGCCGCGGTCCTGCTGGATCCTCTTGATCAGTTCGAGGATCTGCGCCTGCACGGTCACGTCCAGGGCGGTGGTCGGCTCGTCGGCGATGAGCAGGTCCGGCTCGCAGGACAGGGCCATCGCGATCATCACGCGCTGCCGCATGCCGCCGGAGAAACGGTGGGGGTGCTCGCCCGCGCGCCGCCTCGGCTCGGGGATGCCCACCTCGGCCAGCATCTCCACCGCGCGTTCCCGCGCCACCCGGCGCGAGGCGCGCAGGTGCAGCCGGTACGCCTCGGCGATCTGCTCGCCGACGGTGTAGAAGGGGTGCAGCGACGACAGCGGATCCTGGAAGACCATCGCCATCCTGCGGCCGCGCAGTTCGCGGAGGCGTGAGGCGGGCGCGCCCACCAGTTCCTCGCCGTCGAAGACGATCGAGCCGGAGACGGCCGCCTCGCGGTGCAGGCCCATGATCGCCAGCGACGACACCGACTTGCCGGAGCCGGACTCGCCGACGACGCCGAGCGTGCGGCCCCGGTCCAGGTCGAAGCCGATCCCGTCCACCGCGGTCCCGGCGGGGAACGCGACCCGCAGGTCTCTCACTCGCAGGATCACGCGTACCTCACACGGGGGTCGATCACCGCGTAGACGAGGTCCACGCCGAGGTTGGCCAGGGTGATGAAGAACGCCGCCAGCAGGGTGACGCCGAGCACGACGGGCTGGTCGGCCTTGAAGATCGCGTCGTAGGTGAGCTGGCCGACGCCGGGCAGTCCGAAGACGTGCTCGGTGATGACGGCCCCGGCGAGCAGCCCGCCCAGGTCCATGCCGAAGATCGTCACGATGGGGGTGAGCGCCGAGCGCAGGCCGTGCTTGGTGACGACGGTCCGCTCGTACAGGCCTTTGGCGCGGGCCGTCCTGATGTACGGCTCCGCCATCGTCTCGATCATCGAGGCCCGGGTGAGCCGGGCGTACATGGCGGCGTACAGGCTGGCGAGCGTCATCCAGGGCAGCAGCAGGTTGCCCGCCCAGGCGGCCGGGCCCTCGGAGATCGGCCGGTAGTCGGGGTAGGGCAGCCATTCGAGTCGCTGGACCAGGACCAGCAGCAGCATCATCGCGGTGAAGTAGACCGGTGCCGAGGCGGAGGCCAGCGTGGCCGCCATGAGCGAGCGGTCGAGCGTGGTCCCCCGGCGCAGGGCGGCGACCAGCCCGACGGCCAGGCCGCCGGCCAGCCAGAGCACGGCCGCGCCGAGGGCCAGCGAGACGCTCACCGGCAGGCGGTCGGTCAGCAGGTCCCAGACGGGCAGCGCGTTCTGGTAGGAGTAGCCGAAACAGGGGACCGAGCACTCCAGCGCGGCCGGGCCGTCGCCCAGCGTGCGGCCGGTGAAGATGCCGGTCACGTAGCCGCCGAACTGCTCGTACACCGGCCTGTCCAGGCCCATCTGCGTGCGCACCAGCGCCACCTGCTCGGGGGTGCAGGTCTTGCCGCAGGCGTGGGCGGCCGGGTCCGAGGGGAGCACGTAGAAGACGGCGAAGGTCACCGCGCAGATGACGAGCAGCACGCCCGCCACCGCGGCGAGCCGCCGCAGCAGGTAGCGGGTCATCGGCCGCCTCCCTTCGGGTCGAGGGCGTCGCGCAGCGCGTCGCCCAGCAGGGTGAAGGCCAGCACGGTCAGGAACAGGCAGACGCAGGGGATCATGAAGTACGTCGGCGCGACCTGGTACCACAGCAGCCCGTTGTCGATCATCTGGCCCCACGAGGGGGTGGGGGGCCGCACGCCGACGCCGAGGAAGGACAGCGCGGCCTCGGTGCCGATGTTGGCCGGGATCGCCAGTGTCGTGTAGACGAGGATCGGCGCGGCGATGTTGGGCAGGATCTCCCTCAGCAGGATGTGCGGCCCCATCGCCCCGTTGACCCGCGCGGCGTCCACGAACTCCCGGTGCCGGACGCTCAGCGTCTGCCCGCGCACGATGCGCCCGACGTACGGCCAGCTGAACATGCTCATGATCAGCACGAGCAGCAGCACGCGGTCGGTGCCCGGCGCGATGGACAGCAGGGCCAGCATGAAGATCAGGCTCGGGAAGGACATCACCAGGTCCATGATCCGGCTGAGCACGGTGTCGATCCTGCCGCCGAAGTACCCCGCGACCAGGCCGGCCGCGGTGCCGGTGAGCACGGTGACGGCCGTGGCGGCGACCGCGATCAGCAACGACACCCGCGCGCCGTACACGATGCGGCTGAAGACGTCGCGGCCGTTGCCCGGCTCGACGCCGAGCCAGTGCTCGGCGCCGATGCCGCCGAAGTCGCCCTTCGGCACCCCGCCGAGCGCCTGGTCGATCGCGCTCTTGTCGAAGGTCTCGGGCCGCCAGCCGTTGAGCCCGGCCAGCAGCGGGGCGGCCAGCGCCGTCACGACGAAGACCGTCACGATGGCGAGGCCGAGGAGCGCGGCAGGGTCGCGGCGGAGCCGCTCGTAGGCGATCCGTCCGGGGGAGCGGCCCCGGACGGCGGGGGCCGCGACGGCCGCCGCGGCCTCCCGCGGCGCGGCGGTGGTCACTTCCCGACCCCGAGGGCGGCGTAGTCGAACTGGCCGGACCAGATCAGGTGGCCGAACGCGCCGCCGACCTTGGAGCCGGTGAGCAGCGGCTTGCGGAGCCAGAGCAGGGGGATCATCGGGGTCTTCCGCATGATCGCGGCGTCCAGGTCCACCCAGGCGCGGTCGGCCGCCTTCAGGTCGGTCATGGCCCGGATCCCGTCGATCCGGTCCATGGTCTCCCGGTCCCGGAACAGCGACACGTTGCCGCTGTTGCCCTTGTCGGTGATGGTGCGGCCGTCGAAGAGCATCGGGATGAAGGAGGACCCGGACGGGTAGTCCTGGCACCAGCCGTACAGGGCCAGCCCGTCGAACCTGGCGGTGTCGCCGATGGTGTCGTAGTAGACCGACGGGTCGAAGGTGCTGATCTCGGTCTCGACGCCGACGCGCTTGAGCGACTCCTGGATCGCGGTGGCGGCTCCCTTGTCGCCGGTGGAGGCGGACAGCGTGACCTTCACCGGCATCGCCACGCCGGACTCGGCGATCAGCGCCTTGGCCTTCGCCACGTCACCGGTCGGCGGGATCTTCAGGGTGTCCTGCGGGACGCCGCCGGAGAGCGACGGCGGCAGGTAGGCGGTGGCGACCGTGCCGGAGGCCGGGCCGCCCTTGACGGTCTGGTACGCCTCCTTGTCGATCGCGTACTGCAGGGCCAGGCGGAACTTCGGGTTGTCGAAGGGCGCCTTGGCGGTGTTCATGGCCAGGGTGTCGGTGCAGCCCCGGATCTCGTTGTGGAAGCGCGCCCTGACCTTGGGATTGGTGAGGATCTTGGCGAAGCTCTCGCCGTTGACGTCGGCGTAGGTGACCGCGGTCCGGTCCTCGCCCTGGTCGGCGATGAGCCGGTCCACGATCACGCTCTGCCGCAGGCCCTGCTTGACGACGACCCTGTCCGGCAGCGCCTTGCGGACCGGGTCGGTGGCGGGATCCCAGTGCTCGTTCCGGCTGAGCACGAGCTGCCTGCCCCGGTCGTAGGTGTCGATCTTGTACGGTCCTGAGGAGAAGACGCGGTTGTCGTACTGCGCCTTGGTGTCCCTGGCCCGGGGCACCGGCGCGAAGGTCGGCAGGGTGGCGTAGTACGGGAACTCGGCGACGGGGCGGTCGAGGTGGAAGACGATCGTCTTCTCGTCGGGCGTCTCGATCGACTTCAGCGAGCCGTCCCGGTAGGGGCCCCGGTACTTCTCGCCGCCGGCCAGGACCAGGCGGGCGTAGTTGGGGCCGCCGGGCAGCTCGGGGGCGAAGGACCGCTCCACGTTGTACTTGACGTCGGCGGCCACGATCGGCGAGCCGTCCTCGTACTTGAGGCCCTCCTTGAGGGTGAAGGTCCAGGTCCTGCCGCCGTCGGACATCTCGCCGACGGTGGTGGCGAGGTCCGGGACGATCTGCAGGCCGGCCGGTCCCGGCTCGGCCTTGTAGGTGACGAGGGAGCGGTAGAGGTAGCGCAGGCCGAAGTCCATCTCCGGCATCGTCCAGTTGCGGGTCGGGTCGAGGTGGGAGAAGTCCTGGTTGGACAGGATCGTGAGGGTCCCGCCCCTGGCGGCCTCACCCGCCGGGGGCCGGGAGCCGTTTCCGGACCGCTCGGCGGCGGGTGTCCCGCCGCCGCAGGCCGCCGTGCCGAACAGCACCGCCAGCGCGAGGAGGCAGGGGGCCGTCGTGGTCTTCACGGACATGTGTCACTCCGCATCGTTGTGGGGGGAGAGCGAGAGTGACACGTAACATAGTAATGTGAAATATTACCGGCAATAGTGCGTTACCGATTCGTAATTAGCCCGATCCGGCATTCCCTCGTTTTCCCGGTCCCGGCCCGACGGATTTCCGGGGCCCGGCCCGGCGGCCCCGATCCGGTCGTCAGATGAGCGGATGCACCTCGGGATGGGCGTCCCACCAGCGCCGGAATAACGGATTGTCGTCCAGGTGGTCGGTGTACGCGGCGGCGAGGCCGCGGTAGAGCTCCGCCGCCTGCTCGGTGCCCAGCCGGTCCCGGCGCCAGGCCACGGTCAGCTTGGCGGTCTGCGGCTGGCCGGCGAGCGGGCGGACGACCGTACCGGGCGCGGCGGGCCAGGTGGGATCGACCAGGCGGACCCCCAGGCCCGCCGCCACCAGCGGCCGGCCCGCGCCGCTCGGGGCGTCGTAGCGCACGTCGGGCTCGAACCCGGCCGCGCGGCAGGCGGCGCGCAGCGCTGCGAGCGAGCCGTCGTCGGCGCCCGGCGGGCTGATCCAGTGCTCGTCCCGCAGGTCGGAGAGCAGGACCTCCTCCCGTTCGGCCAGCCGGTGACCCTCCGACAGGGCGACGAATATCGGATACCGGGGGACGAGGGTACGGCTGGCGACCGGCGCCGTCAGCGTGATGTCGAACCCCTCGACGACGCCCAGCAGGGCCACGTCGAGCTGTCCCTGCGCGAGCGCCGTGGCCAGCAGCGTCGCCGAGGGCTCGATGCGCAGCGAGATCTCGTGCCCGCGCAGCCTCTCACCGACCCGGTCGACGATGCTCCCCACGCAGGACAGGTGCACGCAGCCCAGCCGGAGGGTCTCCACCGCGGTGGGGACGCGCAGGTCACCGAAGAGCGCGTCCACCTCCGTCAGGACGATGCGGGCGCGGGCGATGACCTGCCGTCCCAGCGGAGTCGGCTGCACGCCGGAGTGGCTGCGCACGAACAGCGCCCCGCCGACGATCTCCTCGACCCGGCGCAGCTGGTTGGTCATGGCCGGCTGGGACAGGCCCAGCCGGGCGGCGGCGCGGGTGACGCTCCCCATCTCCGCTATCGCACAGATCGTACGGAGATGCCTGATGTCGAGCTCCATAGCCAAGAATTATGTGACGGCTGATGACCATCGCATGAACTTCCCGAGCAAACTGCGACGTAAGCGCGCGAACCGGCAAAGGCGCCGGGTCGCGAAACCCATAGCGGGGGAGCCCGCGCCGCCCCACGGCGACGGCCCGCGCCCGGCCGTGAGGTCGCGGAAGACGTGCTCCCCGGTCCCTTCGGGGGCGGAGACCCCGAAGGCCGGCGACCCCCCTGACCCCGTGGGCCGCCGGCCCCCACCCCCCTGACCCGGCTGACCGGACCGATCTCGCGCGCCGTCGTGAACACCCCCCCGGAGGTTCAGTTGTCGATCAAACCGCCCCTCGGTGAACTCGGGAAGCGTCTGCGGTCGCTCCTCACACCCGTGTTCGCCCTGGGAATCGTCCTCCAGCCGCTGGCGGCGTCCCCCGCGGCGGCCGCCGTCCCCGCTCCCGTGGCCGCCCCCGCGACCGCCCGCACCGCCGACAAGCCCCCGCCCGTCGGCGTGGACGCGGCCGACGACGCCCGGCACGCGCAGGCGTCCCCGTTGAAGGTCGAGGCACGCCCCCCGCTGCCGGCGTCGGACGACGCGCTGCGGCGCACCGTCGACACGCCCGCCCGCACGTCGGAGCATCCCCGCCCCTCGGCGAAGTCGGCGAAGACGACGGCCGCCACGGCGGCGTGCAACGTGAGCGACTTCACCGGAAAGTCCGGCAGCGCCCTCGTCCAGCAGATCAAGTCCTCGACCACCGACTGCGTCAACACGCTGTTCAACCTGACCGGCGGTGACGCCTACTCCGCCTTCCGCGAGTCGCAGATGGCCGGCGTCGCCTACGCGTTGCGCGACAACGCCGTCAGCTACCCCGGCGACAACAGCACCGGCACCGCCCAGCTCGTGCTGTACCTGCGGGCCGGCTACTACGTGCAGTGGTACGACTCCGCCACCGTGGGCACCTACGGGCCCACCCTGCAGACCGCGATCCGCGCCGGCCTCGACGGCTTCTTCGGCAGCTCCAGGGCCTTCACGGTCAGCGACGCCAACGGCGAGGTGCTCTCCGAGGCGGTCACCCTGATCGACAGCGCCCAGCAGAACGACCGCTACCTCGGAGTCGTCAAGCGCCTGCTCAACGGCTACGACAGCTCCTACGACGCCCACTGGTGGATGCTCAACGCGGTCAACAACGTCTACACGGTGCTCTTCCGCGGCCACCAGGTCCCGGCGTTCGTCACCGCGGTCCAGGCCGATCCGAGCGTCATCGACACCCTCGGCGCCTTCGCGACGAAGAACCTGTCGCTGCTCGGCACCGGCCGCGGCTACCTGACCTCCAACGCCGGCCGTGAGCTCGGCCGCTTCCTGCAGCACACCGCCCTGCAGGCCAAGGTCCGGCCGATGGCCAAGGACCTGCTCTCCCGCAGCCGGATCACCGGGCCCACCGCCCCGCTCTGGGTCGGCGTGGCCGAGATGACCGACGCCTACGACAAGGCCAACTGCTCCTCCTACGGCACCTGCAACCTGCAGCAGACCCTGGCCGCCAACGTCCTGACCGTCAACCACACCTGCAGCCCCAGCATCAAGATCCGCGCCCAGGACATGACGCCGGCCCAGCTCGCCGACAGCTGCCGCAGCCTCACCAGCCAGGACGCCTACTTCCACAACCTCGTCAAGGACGGCGGCCGCCCGGTCTCCGGCGACAACAACACCACCATCGAGGTCTGCGTCTTCGACTCCAGCACCGACTACCAGACCTACGCCGGCGCGATGTTCGGCATCGACACCGACAACGGCGGCATGTACCTGGAGGGCGACCCGTCCGCCTCCGGCAACCAGCCGAGGTTCATCGCCTACGAGGCCGAATGGGTACGGCCGGCCTTCGAGATCTGGAACCTCAACCACGAGTACACCCACTACCTCGACGGCCGGTTCGACATGTACGGCGACTTCAACGCCGGCGTCACCACGCCGACCATCTGGTGGATCGAGGGCTTCGCCGAGTACGTCTCCTACTCCTACCGCGGGGTCGTCTACGACGCCGCGATCACCGAGGCGGCCAAGCGCACCTACGCGCTCAGCACGCTGTGGAACACCACCTACTCCCACGACACCACCCGCATCTACCGCTGGGGCTACCTCGCCGCGCGGTACATGTTCGAAAAGCACCCCGCCGACGTCGCCACCGTCCTCGGCCACTACCGCACCGGCAACTGGAACGCCGCCCGCACCTTCCTGACCGGCACCATCGGCAGCCGCTACGACAGCGACTGGCAGACGTGGCTGGCGGCCTGCGCCTCCGGCGCCTGCGCGGGCGGCGGGAGCGGCAACCAGACGCCGAGCGCGAGCTTCACCGCCACCGCCACCGGCCTCGCCGTGACCTTCGCCGACACCTCGTCCGACCCCGACGGGACGATCGCCTCCCGCCGCTGGGAGTTCGGTGACGGGGCGACGTCGACCGCGGCCAACCCCTCGCACACCTACGCCGCCTCCGGCACCTACCCGGTGAAGCTCACCGTCACCGACGACAAGGGCGCCACCGGGACGAGCACGCAGCAGGTCACGGTGTCCACCGGCGGAACCGGCACCCCCGAGTGCACCGCCCCCCGGACCGACGAGCTGGGCAGGAACTGCCAGCGCGGCAACGTGTCGGCGGCCTCGGGGAACTACGCCTACTTCTACCTCAGCGTCCCCGCGGGCACCCCGAAGCTGACCATCACCGTCTCCGGGGGCACCGGGAACGCCGACCTCTACTACAGCCCCGCCTCCTGGGCCACCACCACGACCTACACCGCCCGGTCGGCCAACCCGGGCAACGCCGAGACCCTGACCATCACCAACCCACCGGCCGGCTACGTCTACATCAGCCTTCACGCGGCGCAGTCCTTCACCGGAGCCAGCGTCAAGGTCGAGTACTGACGACGGCCTGAACCCCGCCGTGGCCCGCACGTCCCGCCCCGGCGGCCCGGTCCATCCGGCCCGCACGTCCCCCACCGGGACGTGCGGGCCACGGCGGTTCCCGGCGCTCCGAGTCGAACGATTGTCTTTGCGGCCCGCACCGCCGGACGACGAGTCGACCGGAGTACACGCCGCTGGAAAACAGGATGGTTTTCCTGAGGATACAAAAGACGGAAATTTAGATAAATGTCTTAATTTCCAGCAGGGTCATCGTGGGGGGCGTAAAAAGTGGAGTCGTTATCGTCTCGTTACGGATTCGGCGGTGGCGCTGAACGGTGGGACGGACGACCGCTCCGCGTTGGATCGGGCAGCCATGGCAGCAGAATGAGGGCTGGCACGTGGCCGGGCCGGACGGCGCCGAAGTGCCGGCGGTCCAGCGTCGCGATGCCGACCGCGCGGAACTTCTCGGCGACGGCCACGACGAAGGCGTCGGCGGTGCCCGGTGGAAGATCCGCGTACCGCTCTGCATGAGGCGGCGTCTTGGTGCCGCGCCGTGTCGTTCGTCGATGGTTCGTGCCGCCTCCACGCACTTCGCGGGTCTGGCGGCGCCAGGTACTGACGTCGAGTGACAGGGCGTACGAGCACGCACCGAGCGGTCCTCGAACGCCTCCGCCAGGACGGGAAGGACCACCTCGGGCACACCTCGGGCAGGGGCGACCATCCATGGATACCGCAGGAGAAAACAATTTTCAAGGTGTCCGGTTCATTGGAAAATTTCTTCCGAAATCTCCTTGACCTGACCGGTTGACGGTGGGAAAGCTGTGAGAGAAGTGCCGAAAGGTGAAAGGACCGCTCCCCATGGTCACAGTCCGCCCTTTCCGGTCCGGCGATGAGACCTCGCTGGTCAACGCCTGGAACCGCAGCATGTCCGCCGACCCGACGACGTCCGCCTGGTTCAGGGACTGCGTGCTGCTCGACCCCAACTTCGACCCCGAGGGCCTGCGCGTGGCCGTGGACGGGGACGACGTGGTGGGCTGCGCGTACGCCGTCCGCCGCCTGATCCCCCTGGCGCCCGGCACCGACCTGGAGCCGGACGTCGGCTGGATCCCGTTTTTCTTCGTCGTCCCCGAGCGCCGCGGCGGCGGCCTGGGCCGGCGGCTGGTGGGCGAGGCGGTGGCGTTCCTGGAGGGCCTCGGCCGCACGAAGGTGGACTTCTCGTCGTACACCCCCAACTACGTGCTGCCGGGCGCGGACGCCGAACTCTATCCCGGCGGATACCGGCTGCTGGGCGAGCTCGGCTTCCAGACGCTCTACTCGCCGGTCGCCATGGACCGCACTCTCGTCGGCTACCAAGCCCCGTCCGAGGTGCACGAGCTGATCGGCGAGCGCGAGCGCGAGGGGTACGTCTTCCGCAGCCCCGCCGTCGGCGAGCTGCCTGAGCTGATCCGTTTCGCGGCCGACGCCTTCAACCCCGACTGGGGCGAAGCCGTCCGGCGGCACCGCGATCCCGAACGCATCGTTATCGCGAAAAAAGATCACATAGTTGGCTTCGCCCTGTACGCGGCCTACCGCGGCATCCCCGAGCGCTTCGGCCCCTTCGGCGTCGACCCCGGCCTGCGCGGCACCGGCCTCGGCAAGATCCTCCTCCACCTCACCATGACCAGGATGCGCGCCGAAGGGCTGCATTCGTCCTGGTTCCTGTGGACCGGCGAGACCAGCCCGGCCGGCCACCTCTACACCAAGGCGGGCTACGAGATCACCAGAAGGTTCCACGTGATGAGGCGGTCCGCATGACACATGTTCTCGCCATCGGGGCCCACGCGGGCGACCTGGACCTGACCGCGGGCGCCGTGCTCGCCCAGCACGTGCTGCGCGGCGACCGCGCGACGCTCCTGCACCTGACCCTCGGCGAGCGCGGCCACCCGCGCATGACCGTCGCCGACTACGCCAAGCAGAAGCGCGAGGAGGCCGAGACCTTCGCGGACCGGATCGGCGCCGGCGTCAGGTTCCTCGACCACGAGGACGGCCTGCTGCCCGAGGACGACGAGACCAAGATGCGCGTCGGCGACATCATCAGGGAGCTGCGGCCGGACGTGATCCTGACGCACTGGAGCGCCTCCATCCACAAGGACCACGCCCGCACCCACCGGGTCGTCGAGGACGCCCGCTTCTACGGCGGTCTGAAGACCCTGGAGCGCGAGCATCCGGCCTACTGGGCGAACGAGCTCTACTACGCCGACAACTGGGAGGACGCCGAGGGCTACGCGCCCGACGTGTTCGTCGAGCTGAGCGAGGAGGCGTACGAACTGTGGTCACAGGCGATCACCGGCTACGCCTACGCCAGGGGCGAGACCTACGGCTTCCCGTACGTCGACTACTACCGCGCGCTGACGATCGTGCGCGGCGCGCCGGCCGGGTTCGGCCGCGCGCAGGCCTTCGCCGCCCCGAAGGGCTCGCGGCGGCTGCGCACGAAGTACTTCGGGAAGGGGGCCTCCGCATGAGGCGGCCGATGAGCCGACCGGCGAGCCGGATCGCGGCGGTGCTGGCCGCGCTGGCGCTGGCGGGATGTTCCGGTGGCGGTGGCGGTGCCGGCGGCGGTGGCTCCGCCGGGAGCGGGGACGCGCCGCCGCTGGTGATCCACGCCGTGGACGCGGGTACGTTCCAGGAGGACTTCAACCCGTACCACCTCGAAGGCGTGAACTTCGGCACCAGCGGGATGATCCACGAGACCCTCATGTACTTCAACAAGCTCAAGCCGGGGGAGATCACGCCCTGGCTGGCGCTTGACCACAAGTGGTCGAACAAGGGCAGGTCGGTGACGTTCACGCTGCGGCCGGGCGTGAAGTGGTCCGACGGGCAGCCGTTCACCGCCGACGACGTGGCCTTCACGTTCCAAATGCTGAAGAAGCATCCGCAGCTCAACAGGAACGCGCTGGAGATCGAGGGAGCCGAGGCGCTCGCGCCCGACAAGGTGCGCCTCGACTTCGGCAACACCTCGTACGCCAAGCTCTTCAACATCGCCGGCAGCTCGCCCATCGTGCCCAAGCACGTGTGGGAGAAGGAGAAGGACCCGTCCACCTTCACCAACCCCAAGCCGGTCGGGACGGGGCCGTACACGCTGTCGAAGTTCTCGGCGCAGCTGTACGAGCTGGTCAAGAACCCGTCCTACTGGCAGCCGGGCAAGCCGGAGGTGCCGGTGCTGCGGTTCCCGGCGTACACGGCCAACGCCCTCCAGACGGCGCTGCGGCAGGGTGAGGTGGACTGGGCGGGCGCGTTCGTGCCGGACATCCAGAAGATCTACGTGCAGGGCAAGCCGGAGCAGAACAAGTTCTACTTCCCGCCGGAGGGCGTGGTGACGCTGCTGCCGAACCTGACCGACCCCGTGCTGGCCAAGCCCGAGGTGCGCGCCGCCATGAGCCTCGCCATCGATCGGGACAAGATCGTCCGGGTGGCCGAGCGGGGATACACCAAGGTCGCGCACCCGACCGGCGTACCGATGCCGGGCGGGGAGGCGTACGTGCCGCCCGAGTACCGCGACGCCGCCTACAAGGTCGACGTCGAGAAGGCCAAGGAGCTGCTCAAGGACGTCGATCCGGCGCAGCTGAAGTTCACCCTGCTGGTGCCGTCGCCGTTCACCGACTGGGTGAACGCCGCCCAGCTCATCCGCGAGGACCTGGCCAAGATCGGGATCACGGTCGAGACCAGGGGAGTGGCGTTCCAGGACTGGGTGTCCAAGGTCGGCAAGGGCGACTACGACCTGTCGATCAGGGCCACCGCGTCCGGGCCGACCCCGTACTTCCAGATGCGCTCGATGCTCTTCGGCGGGCTGGCCAAGCCCGTGGGCGAGGCCGCCACCGGCAACTACGAGCGGTGGAAGGACACCGAGACCGACAGGCTGATCGACGCGTACGCCGCAACCGAGGACGAGACCGAGCAGCAGAAGGCCACCCAGGGCCTGAGCAGGATCATGATGGAGAAGGCGCCCACGCTGCCGCTGTTCTACAGCCCGTCGTGGGCGCAGTACCGGACCGACAAGTACGTGGGCTGGCCCTCCGAGCAGGACCCGTACGCGATGCCGTCGCCCTATACCTCGCCCGACGCGGCCGTGGTGCTGCTGCACCTGAAGCCGGCCGGCAATTGAGGTTCCTGGCCCGGCGGCTCGGTTTCTACCTCCTGACGGCCTGGGCCGCCATCACGCTGAACTTCCTGATCCCCCGGCTCATGCCGGGGGACCCGGTGGAGCTGCTGGTGGCCCGGATGAAGGGGAACGTCGACCCGGCCGCCATCGACGCGATGCGCAGGGCGTTCGGCATCAGTGACGCCAGCCCGTGGCGGCAGTACCTGGACTATCTGGGCAACCTCGCTCATGGCGAGCTGGGCCGCTCGATCACGTTCTTCCCCACCGAGGTCTCGACGGTGATCGCGGACAGCCTGCCGTGGACGGTCGGGCTCGTCGGCGTCGCCACGCTGATCAGCTACCTGATCGGCACCTCCCTGGGCGTGATCATGGCGTGGAAGCGCGGCACCTGGCTGGACGGGGTGCTGCCGGCGGCCACGTTCATGCACGCGGTGCCGTACTTCTGGGTCGCGCTGGCGCTGGTGTTCGTCTTCGGGGTGACGTTGCAGTGGTTCCCGGTCAGCCGGGCGTACGGGCTGGACGTGATGCCGGGGCTGACCGGTGAGTTCGCGGGGAGCGTGCTCTACCACGCGACGCTGCCGGCGATCACGATCGTGCTGGCCTCCATGGCCGACCGGATCCTCGGCATGCGCAACGTCATGGTGACCACGCTCGGCGAGGACTACGTGGTGATGGCCGAGGCCAAGGGGCTGACCTCGCGCCGGGTCATGTGGGCCTACGCCGCCCGCAACGCGATCCTGCCGAACATCACCAGCTTCGCGCTCTCGCTCGGCTTCGTGGTGGGCGGCTCGGTGCTGACGGAGATCGTCTTCTCCTACCCCGGCATCGGCTCGATGCTGCTCAAGGGCGTGGAGAACGAGGACTTCCCGCTCATGCAGGGCATCTTCCTCGTCATCTCGCTGGCCGTGCTCGTCGCCAACTTCCTGGCCGACCTGGCGTACGTGGTGCTCGACCCCCGGACCAGGCAGGAGACGGAATGAAGATCAAGATCGGGGCCGGGATCCTGGTCTTCTTCGCGCTGATGGCCGTCCTCGGGCCGCTGCTCATCGGGACCGATCCCGCCGCCACCAGCGAGGACGGGCTCCAGGGCCCGTCGGCGGAGCACTGGCTCGGCACCACGCAGACCGGGCAGGACATCCTCGTCCAGATCGTGTACGGCGCCCGCGTCTCGCTCGGCGTCGGCGTGCTGTCGGCGCTCATCGCCACGGTGCTGGCGGTCGCGGTCGGCCTGGTCGGCGGCTACGTCGGCGGCGCCGTGGACGAGGCACTGTCGGTGCTGACCAACATCTTCCTCGTGCTGCCCGCCCTCCCGCTGATCATCGTGCTGGCCGGCTATCTCCCGCAGCGCGGCGTGGCCTCGGTCGCCGTGGTGATCGCGGTGACCGGCTGGGCCTGGGGCGCGCGGGTGCTGCGCGCCCAGACCCTGTCGGTACGCCGGCGCGACTACGTCCAGGCCGCCAGGGCGAGCGGCGAAGGGCCGCTGCGGATCGTCTTCTACGAGATCCTGCCGGTCCTTCTGCCCGTCATCGCCACCAGCTTCCTGGCCACCGTGGTCGCGGCGATCCTGGCCGAGGCCGGGCTGTCGTTCCTGGGCCTGGCCGACCTGTCCACGGTGAGCTGGGGCAGCATGCTGTACTTCGCGCAGAACGGGCAGGCGCTGCTCATCGGGGCCTGGTGGTGGTTCATCCCGCCCGGCCTGTGCATCGCGCTCATCGGCACCGGCCTGGCCCTGGTGAACTTCGGCATCGACGAGATCGCCAACCCGCGGCTGCGCACGATCAAGGCCCCCCGGAAGGCACGCGCATGAACGTCCTGGAGATCCGCGGCCTCGGGGTGGACTACCTGTCCGGCTCCGGAGCCGTGCACGCGGTGTCCGGCGTCTCGCTCGACCTGCGCCGCGGCGAGATCCTGGGCCTGGCGGGCGAGAGCGGGAGCGGCAAGTCCACGCTGGCGAACGCGGTGGCCCGGCTGCTGCGCCCGCCCGCCTCGATCACGTCGGGGTCGGTCGTCTATCGCCGCCAGGACGGCTCGGCCGTGGACGTGCTCGCCCTGGGCGGGAACGAGCTGCGCGCCTTCCGCTGGAAGGAGCTGGCGGTCGTCTTCCAGAGCGCCATGAACTCCCTCAACCCGGTCATCACCGTGGGCGCCCAGATCGACGACGTGCTGCGCGTCCACGCGCCCCGCATGTCCCGCAACGAGCGCACCGAGCGGTCGGTGGAGCTGCTGCAGCGCGTCGGCATCAGCGCCGACCGCCGCCGCTCCTACCCGCACGAGCTGTCAGGGGGCATGCGCCAGCGTGCCGCCATCGCCATCGCGCTCGCGCTCAACCCCGAGATCATCATCATGGACGAGCCGACGACCGCGCTCGACGTGGTGGTGCAGCGCGACATCCTCGCGGAGATCAGGGCGTTACGGGAGGAGTACGGCTTCGCGGTCGTCTTCATCACCCACGACCTGTCCCTGCTCATGGAGATCTCCGACAGGATCGCCATCATGTACGCGGGCCGGGTCGTGGAGACCGGGACGGCCAAGGCGCTGCACCGGGCGCCGCGGCATCCGTACACGCTGGGGCTGCTGCGCTCGTTCCCCCGCCTGCGCGGGCCGCGCGAGGAGCTGCTCGGCATTCCCGGAGTCCCGCCCGACCTGCGCTCGCCGCCACCGGGCTGCGCCTTCCACCCCAGGTGCGCGATGGCGGTGGCGGAGTGCTCCGAGAGCCTGCCCGTGCTCAGGGCGGAGGCGGACGGTGAGGTCGCGTGCCTGCTCAACGACGGGAGGGGAGTGTCATGAGCATCCTGGAGGGGCGCAACCTCACCAAGCACTTCACCGCCGCCCGCGGTCCCCGAGGCCGCTTCGGCAAGCGGCCGCCGGTGCGGGCGGTGGAGGACGTCTCGATCGCGCTGCGGGCCGGCTCGGTGACGGCGCTGGTCGGGGAGAGCGGCTGCGGCAAGAGCACGGTCGCGCGGCTGCTGGCCCAGGTCTATCCGGTCACGTCCGGCGAGGTGCTGCTGCGCGGCGAGCCGGTACGCGCCCACCGCGGCGCCGCCTTCAAGGAGTACCGGCGCCAGGTCCAGCTCATCTTTCAGGACCCCTTCGCCTCCTTGAACCCCTTCCACCGGGTCCGCTACCACCTGGCCAGGCCCCTGCGCCTGCACGGGCACGCCCGCTCCGACGCCGAGGAGCGCGAGCAGGTCGCCGAGCTGCTCGAACGCGTCAGCCTCACCCCGGTCGAGCAGTTCATGGACAAAATGCCGCACGAGCTGTCCGGCGGTCAGCGGCAGCGGGTGGCGATCGCGCGGGCGCTGGCGGTGCGGCCCATCGCGCTGATCGCCGACGAGCCCGTGTCGATGCTGGACGTCTCCATCAGGCTCGGCGTGCTGCGGCTGCTGGAAGGGCTGGCGCGGGAGAACGGGCTGGCGCTGCTCTACATCACGCACGACATCGCCAGCGCCCGTTACTTCGCCGAGGACATCACGGTCATGTACGCGGGACGGCTGATCGAGAGCGGGCCGAGCGAGGAGCTCACGCAGTCGCCGCGGCACCCGTACACGCGGCTGCTGCTGGAGTCGGCGCCGGATCCCGACCGGGTGGCGCCGCCCGCGGGCGAGCGGCACGGCGAGCCGCCCAGCCTGATCGACCCGCCGGGCGGCTGCCGGTTCCATCCGCGCTGTCCGGTGGCGTTGCCGGTGTGCTCGACCGAGGTGCCGGGGCGTACGGAACTGGGCGAGGGACGCTGGACGCACTGCTGGCAGGCCGGCACGGCGCTCAGCCGCTAGACCCGCCCGCCGTCCGGAGGCTCAGGACCCGGCCCACCCGGAGATGCGAACCCGTGCTTTTACCGGCTTGCCAGGTTCTTCGGGTTCCGTGTGCCGGCGGCTCCGTACGGCGAGCGGCCGACCCGGGCGGCCCCACCGTACCTGGAGGACGCGACCGGCCGGTGCCGCCCCGGTCTACCTGTTGCGGCGGCGGGTGTCGGCGACGTACTCGTCCACCACGTCCCGGGTCGCCCGCAGCGCCGCCTCCGAGGTCTCGAAGGTGCGCTGGGCGATGCCGACGAAGATGCAGTCGACGATCAGCAGCTGGCTGATCCGGCTGGCCAGCGCGCCGGGCCGGAACGCGGTCTCCCGGCCCGCCGAGACCAGGACGTGGTCGGCCAGCTCCGCCAGCGACGAGCGCGGGTTGTTGGTGATCGCGACCGTGGCCGCGCCCGCCTTGCGCGCCACCCGCATCGGCGCCAGCACGTCCGGCGTCTCCCCGGAGGTGCTCACCCCCACCGCCACGTCCTGCGCCCGGAGCAGGGCCGAGCTGGTCAGCGCGAGGTGGGAGTCGGTGAACGCGTGGCCGGACAGGCCGATGCGCATCAGCTTCTGCTCCATGTCGACCGCGACGAGCCCGGAGGCGCCCACGCCGTAGACGTCCACCCGGCGGGCCGCGGCGACGGCCTCGATCACCGCGCCCAGCCGGTCGGGGTTCAGCTGGGCCGAGGTGTCGGCCAGTGCCTCCGACTCGGCCCTGGCCACCTTCGCGATCACGTCGGTGAGCGGGTCGTCGGGCCCCAGGTCGCCGGGGACGAGTCGCTCGGGCTCCTCCCTGGCCACCGCGGCGGCCAGGGCGAAGCGGAGCTGGGAGTAGCCGGCGAAGCCCAGGGCGCGGGCGGTGCGCACGATCGTGGCCTCGCTCGTCCCGGAGACCGCGCTGAACTCGGTGATCGTGCTGCGGGCCACCATTCCCGGGTCGTCGAGGATGAGGCGGGCGATGGCCTGGGCGGCCGGCGTCAGCGACGGCAGGACGGCCCGCACCGTGGCCACCAGGTTCCCCGGTGTGGGGTCGTCATGGTCGTTCATCAATTACCTCCAGCGTGGAGACCCGGTCCTCAGGCCGGAGGTCGCCGCCCGGCTCGCCGCTCCTGCCGGGATCAAGCCTATTGTCCGCAGGTCAGGTGGAGAGCGACGATCCGGGCGGAAACCCGAGAAATACCGTGGGTCGCGATGTGCACGGCGCCGGCGGGTTCGCCGGGCACGCCGGTCTCGACCACGATCGCGTCGGGGCGCAGCCGTACGGCGCGGGCCAGGATCTCGGCCGCCCACGGCTGGCGGTGGGCGTCGTGCGCCACCAGCACGAGCGGCCGGCCCGCCTCACCGCCTTCGCCGAGGTCGGGCAGGCCGGGGGAGTCGGTGGTGACGGTGTGCCCGGTGGTGCCCGGCATCAGCTCGGTCATGGCGCCGAAGATGCCGGTGGGCGTGCCGGGGGCCACCGCGAGGTTGAGCCGCGGGGCGATGTCCACGACCAGCGGCGGGCGGGTGAGCGGGAGCGCAGGCGCGAGGCGGGCGTCCCGTACGGTGACCCGCAGGGCGGCGCGGGCGGCTTCCATCCCGAGTTCCCCGGAGCCCGTCCCGAGCTCGCCGGAGGCCTCCTCGCGCTCCCCGGTCACCTTGGCGCGGGCGGCGGCGTTCGCGGTGTACCAGGCCGCCAGGTCCAGCACGCGCGCCGCGGCCTCCGCCAGCCGTTCCTCGGCCAGTTCGCCGCGGCGCACGGCCGCCACGATCGCGTCGCGCAACGCGAGGACGCTCTCCCCGCCGGGGGAGGAGGTGCCGACGCAGATCGCGTCGACCCCGGCGGCCAGCGCGCGGACGGCGAGCTCGCCGGGCGGGTGCAGGGCCGCCACGGCGCCCATCTCGATCGCGTCGGTGACCAGCATGCCGTCGAAGCCCAGCTCCTCGCGGAGCAGCCCGGTCAGGATCGACCGGCTCAGCGTGGCGGGGTGGTCGGGGTCGAGGGCGGGCACCAGCAGGTGGCCGCACATGACGGCCCGGACGCCGGTCTCGACGGCCGCCCGGAACGGCGGCAGGTCGCGCTCGCGCAGCAGGTCGAGGGAGGCGTGCACGGTGGGCAGCGCCAGGTGGGAGTCGGTGACGGTGTCGCCGTGGCCGGGGAAGTGCTTGGCGCAGGCGGCCACCCCCGCGCCCTGCATGCCCCTGACCCAGGCCGCGGTGTGCCGGGAGACCAGCGCGGGGTCGCTTCCGAAGGAGCGGATGCCGATCACCGGGTTGCGCGGATCGGCGTTGACGTCGGCGGAGGGGGCGTAGTCCAGGGTGATCCCGGCCGCGGCGAGCATGCGGCCGATGCCCCGGGCGACCCGCTCGGTACGGCCGGCGTCGTCGGCGATGCCGAGCGCGAGGTTGCCCGGCCAGGAGCTGCCGGCCGCCGCCTCCAGGCGGGTGACCGCGCCGCCCTCCTCGTCGACCGCGACGATCACGTCCGGGTTCTCCCGCCGCAGCGCGGCGACCAGCTCCGCGGTCTGCGCCGGGCCGGTGAGGTTGCGGGCGAACAGCACGGCGCCGCCGAGGCCCTCACCGAGCGCCCGCCGCAGCCACTCGGGCGGCTCGGTGCCGTCGAAGCCGGGCTGGAGCACCGTCATGGCCATCCGGGCCAGGCCGGCATCGCCGGAGGACCCGCCGGACCGGCCGGAACCGCCGGAGGATGTGCTGCCGGACATGTTGTCGCTCATCGTCACCTTCTCACCGGGACTCACCGGACGTCCTGGGCAGGTTACACATCCATGACACTTTCTTTCATCTTCATTGCCTCAAAAGTAGATTTCTGCCATTCTCGCCGTCGAGACACCCGCGATCAACCTCGTGTTCGGCCGAGGGCGTCGGCGACGGCAGCGGACCCGTGATGTGCGGTTCCGCGGCCCGTCCGCCACGATCCGCGGCCGAAGCGGGTTACGGGCGAACACCCCCTTGGAGTCTGCATGAGCTCACCCACCCGACGCACCGTCCTGCGCGGCCTCGCGCTCGCCGCCGCGGCGAGCGCCGCGCCGCTGCCCGCCTTCGCCTCCGCCGCCTCCCCCTCCGCCGGCGGATACGTCCCGCCGCTGCGCCAGATGCGCGGCATGTGGATCGCCTCGGTGGTCAACATCAACTGGCCGTCCAAGCCCGGGCTGACCGTCGAGCAGCAGAAGGCCGAGTATCTCGCCTGGCTGGACCTGGCCCAGGCTCGCAGGCTCAACTCGGTGTTCGTGCA
Source organism: Streptosporangium sandarakinum (assembly GCF_050942225.1). Lineage (NCBI taxonomy): Bacteria > Bacillati > Actinomycetota > Actinomycetes > Streptosporangiales > Streptosporangiaceae > Streptosporangium > Streptosporangium sandarakinum. Next base: position 4,852,865 of record NZ_CP192034.1, on the reverse strand, counting down.
GATCCGGCCGACGGCCGACGCCTTCTGGCCCTCGCCGTACGAGCCGTGGTCGGAGTACCTGACCGGGACCCAGGGGCAGGACCCCGGCTACGACCCGCTGGCCTTCCTGGTGGAGGAGACCCACCGGCGCGGCCTGACCTTCCACGCGTGGTTCAACCCCTACCGGGTGTCGATGCAGCCGGACCCGGCCAAGCTGCACCCCGACCACCCGGGCCGCAAGCACCCCGACTGGATCATCCCCTACGGCGGCAAGATCTACTACAACCCCGGCCTGCCGGAGGTCCGCGCGTTCGTGCAGGACGCCATGATGGACGCGGTCACCCGCTACGACATCGACGGCCTGCACTTCGACGACTACTTCTACCCGGTGAACACCACCGCCTTCGACGACGCCGCCGCCTTCGCCAAGTACGGCCAGGGCTTCCCGGACCTGGCCGCCTGGCGGCGCAACAACGTCGACCTGCTGGTCTCGGAGATGCAGCAGCGCGTGCTGGCCGCCAAGCCCGAGGTCGCCTGGGGCATCAGCCCCTCGGGCATCTGGCGCAACAAGTCCACCGACCCGCTGGGCTCGGACACCGGCGGCAGCCAGTCCTACGACAACCTGCACGCCGACACCCGCGGCTGGGTCAAGAAGGGCTGGCTCGACTACATCGCCCCGCAGATCTACTGGTACATCGGCCAGTCGAACGCCGACTACGCCAAGCTGGTCCCCTGGTGGTCCGGCGTGGCCGCGGGCACCGGCACCGAGCTGTGGATCGGCCAGGCGGCCTACAAGGCGGGCGCCGCCGGCCAGCCCGCCGAGTGGTTCCGCCCCGACGAGCTCACCAACCACCTGACCCTGAACCGCAGCCACCCCGAGGTGGGCGGCGACATCTGGTACAACTCCGCCGACGTCCGCGACGACCGGATCGGCTCGGTCACCCGGACCGTGGCCGCCCACTACACCCGCCCGGCGCTTCCCCCGCTGCTGCCCAGGCTCGCGCACGGCCGGGCCCCGGAGCGCCCGGTGCTCGTCTGGGCCAAGAGGGGATCCGGGGGCGTCGAGCTGCGCATCCAGGCCAGGGGCCATGAGACGCCGTTCCAGTACGCGGTCTTCCGGCTCGACCGCCCGGCCCAGCCCGGGGACTTCGACGACGCCGGCAACCTGGTCGCGCTCGTCCCGGCCACCGGCAAGCAGGTGCGCTGGGTGGACTCCGACGGCGGCGGGAACTCCCACTACTACGTCACGGCCGTCGACCGGGTCAGCCGGCAGAGCGCGCCGAGCGACGTCCGCCGCGCGCACTGAGCCCCGCGCGCCGGCCCGCGGGCACCTGAGCACCGCGGGCCGGCGCGCAGGCGCGGGGTAACGGTCCGCGCGCCGGCCGGGACGCGGTGACGGCTCCTGTGGCGGGCTCCGTCCCGCGCCCCGGCCCGGCGGAACCCGTACGGGACGCCGCAGGGCGCCTCCGTGCCCGTCGACGTGGCCGGGCACGGAGGATCAGCGCCGCCGCGCCCGACCGCGGCGGACCAGCACCGCGCCGCCGAGGATGACCAGCCCCGCCGCGGCGGCCGCCCCGTACGGCATCGGCCACCCGGACCCGGCCTCCGCGCCGGACTCGCCGGACTCGACGGACGCGGTGGTCACCGCGTCGCCGGCGTCACCGTCGCCGGACGCCCCCGCCGTCCGGCCGGGCGGCGCCGCGGGAGAGGCGGGGGCGGACGGGGTGGCGGGGCCGCCGGTGGAACGGGCCGGCGGGGCGATCCCGGACGGCGGGATCCCCGGCGGGCGGATGTCCCCCCAGTGGTCCTCCTGCGGACCCTGGGCGTCGATGGCCCGCCGGAGGTCGGCGGGAACCGGATTGATCTCCAAGCTCCCCGGCACGGTGACGGTGCCGATCTCGTATGGGGAGAACCAGCCCTGAACGGCCTCCACCCTCCAGGTGCCCCGGGGCAGGGACACGGCCGCCGCGTAGTGGGCCGGCTCCCGCAGCGCCACCCCGGGGAACTCGACGCTCTTCCTCCCCTGGACGAACCTCAGCCCGACCTCGCCCAGGTTCGCGCCGTCGTAGGGGTGGGTGCCGTGCTGGAGCAGCCAGAACCCGAGCACGTAGGGGGTCTGCGGGCGGATGTCCCCGGGGACCGGGTCCAGGTAGGTGACGGCCCAGCCGCCCGCACGGGCGGGGGCCGCCAACGCCAGGACGGGCGCGAGGAGCGCCGCGATGAGCAGGATTCGCTTCATGCCATCGATACCGCCGCCGGCCCGCCGAGGTTCCCGCGAGGCCCCGCGGCGACGCCTTCGACGACCGCGCCCTCTCGTGCCCTGCCGATCGGGGCGGGCACGAAGCCCCGCACCGCCCGGCGGCGACGCGTTCGGCGACCGTGCCCTGCCGATCGAAACGGGCACGGCGCTCCACACCGTCCGGCGCCCGCCGTGGCGTCCCGCGAGGATCAGACGGACGCGGCGGACAGGATCACGTCCACCAGCCGGTCCGCCGCGTCCGGCCTTCCGTGCGCCCTCGCCCGATGCGCCATCGCCGCCCGCCGGGCGGGGTCGGCCAGGAGCGGTTCCACCGCCTGCCACAGATCGGCCGCCGTGACCTCACCGGTCAGCGCCACCGCGGCTCCGGTGCTCTCCAGGTGGCGGGCGTTGTGCGCCTGCTCGTTCCCGGCCGACGTGGCGAGCGGGACGAACACGGCGGGCTTGCCGAGCGCGGTCAGTTCGGCCAGTGTCCCGGCGCCGCTGCGGGAGACCACCACGTCGGCCAGGGCCAGCACGTCCGGCAGCTCCGGCCCGACGAACCCGGCCAGGTGGTATCGGGCGGCCGCCTCCGGCGGAAGGGCCGCCGCGCTCCGCCGCAGCGCGTCGACGTGCGCGGGCCCGCACTGGTGGACCACGTTCGCCCGCTGCAGCAGCCACGGCAGCGTGTCACGGACCACATCGTTGATCTGCTGGGAGCCCTGGGCGCCGCCCGTGACGTACACGGTCGGCAGGCGCCGGTCGAAGCCCCACAGCCCCAGCGCCCCGACCGCCTTGTCCGCGTGTCCCGCCAGCACCTCGGGGCGGACCGGGTTGCCCGTGACGACCCCGAGGGCGCGCACCGACTCCGGCAGCAGCGGCAGCGACGACTCCGACGACAGGGCGATGCGCGTCGCCCGGCGCGCGAGCCTGCGGTTGGCCAGCCCCAGCCGCACCGTCTGCTCGTGCAGCACCAGCGGCCGGCGGCATATGCGGGCCGCCAGGCCCGCCGGGACGGCGACGTAACCCCCGGTCGCCAGAACGACGTCCGGCCGGAAACCGGCGATCACCCTCCTGGCCTGCAGCACCCCGAGCGGCACGCGCGCCATGTCCCGGATGTTCGCCGGAGACAGCATCTTCAGCGGATTGCTCGACCGGCGGATCTTGCCCGTGGCGACCGTCGTGAACGCGATCCCCTCGGCCGGCGCGACACGCGCCTCCAGCCCTTCCTCGGTGCCGATCCACAGGACGTCCAGCGATCCGCCGCCCGCGGCGAGCCGGTCCCGCAGCGTGCGGATCGCGGTCAGGGCCGGGTACGTGTGGCCGCCCGTACCTCCTCCCGAGACGATCAACCGGAAGGGGCGTGAGAGACGAGGAGCGTTGGTCACCGGATGAACCCTACTGGCTGCCCGCACCGCGGAGAGACGGCCCCGGGACGGCGGCGAGGCACGGAGCCCGGCCGCCGGAGGGGGGTCAGCCGATCAGGTGGCGGTGGGCGGCGAGCGGGTCGGGGACGGCGCCCGCGCCGGCCGCGTGCAGCGCGAGGGCGGCGGCCCCGGCGGCGCTGTCGCGGGCGGTGACCACGGTCCCGGCCAGCCCGGCGCGTACCTTCCCGGCGAGCAGCGTGGGTTCGGTGAGCAGCGAGCCGGCCAGTACCAGCGGCCCCGAGACGGGACCCAGCGCTCCCACGGTGGCGGCCAGCCGCCGCGCGGCCTCATCCAGGATCGCCGTGGCCGCGGCGTCGCCGTCCCGGGCTGCGGCCTCCACGGCCGGCGCCAGCCGCGCGAGCCACGCCGGGCCGGACTCGGCGATCCCCGCGTGGACCAGCCGCACGATCTCCTGCGCCGACGGCGCCGATCCCGCCGATCCCAGCGGCCCCGGTGCCGCCGGCCCCGGTCCCGTCCGCCCCGGCGACCGCGACGGTGCCAGCTCCGCCGCGTCGCCGAAGCAGCCCAGCAGCGCGGTGGGCGCCGCCCGCCCGTCGACCGAGGCCAGCACCGCCCGTACGGCGCGCCGCCCGATCCACGTTCCGGAGCCCTCGTCGCCGAGCAGCCAGCCGTACCCGTCGGCCCGGCCGGTGACGCGCCGGTCGTCGATCCGGGCGGCCACCGCGCCGGTCCCGGCGATCAGGACCGCGCCGGACGCCTCCGCGGTCGCCCCGGCGAAGGCGGGGAGCGTGTCGGAGACCACCGAGGGCCGCCCGGCCAGGCCGGCCGCCCGCCACGCCTCCGTGGCGACGGCCTCGGTCCGCTCGCGCGCCGAGTCCCCGCCCGCCAGGCCGAACACGCCGGCCGTCACCTCGCCGGGGTCGAGCCCCGCGAGCGCGGCCAGCAGCGCCCCGCGCAGGCTGCCGCCCGGGTCGGCGGACGACAGGATGTTGGAACCCCCGCCGTATCCCCGCCCGGCGACCTCCCCGGAGACGGTCGCCACCACGCACCGCGTGCTCGTCCCGCCGCCGTCAACGCCGATGACCAGTGCCGTCACGGAAGCTCCATCTGTAGCCAATCTTCCTGTGACTATATTGTCGTGAAAAAATCCTGCAAGGAGAAGGTGTGCGGGTACTCGGTCTGATCTCGGGAACATCTCACGACGGCATCGACAGCGCGGTGGTGGACTGGTCGCTGGACGGCGACGTGCTCACCGGGGTGGTGGAGCACGTCGGCGAGCGGCCCTACGACGCCGCGCTGCGCGCCCGGATCGTCGCCGCGCTGCCGCCCCGCCCGGCCGACATGGGGGAGGTCTGCCGCCTCGACACCCTGATCGGCCAGGCGTTCGCCGACGCCGCCGCCGGCTGCGGGCCGGTCGACCTCGTCTGCTCGCACGGCCAGACGCTCTACCACTGGGTCGAGGACGGGCGGGTGCGCGGCACCCTCCAGCTCGGCCAGGCCGCCTGGATCGCCGAGCGGACCGGCGTCCCCGTGGTCTCCGACCTGCGCTCGCGCGACGTGAGCGCGGGCGGGCAGGGCGCCCCGCTGGTCTCCTCCTTCGACCTGCCGCTGCTGGCCGGGCTGCCCGGCCGCAGCGGCGCCCTGAACCTCGGCGGCATCGCCAACCTGACCGTCCAGGAGCCCGGCCTCGCCTACGACACCGGCCCGGCGTCCGCGCTGATCGACGCGGCCGTCGCGGCGGCCACGGGCCTGCCGTACGACGAGGACGGGCGGCTCGCCGCGGCCGGCACGGTGCACGAGGGGCTGCTCACCGAGCTGCTGGCCGAGCCGTACTACCGGGCGGCGCCGCCCAAGAGCACCGGCAAGGAGCTGTTCCACCCCGGCTACCTCGACGCCGTCGCCGGGCCGTACGGCCTGGCCCTGCCCGACCTGGTGGCGACACTGACCGCGCTGACGGCCGAGACCGCCGCCGCGGAGATCCGGCGGCACCGGCTCGGCACCGTCGTCGCCTCCGGCGGCGGGACGCGCAACCCGGTCATGATGGCCATGCTGCGCGAGCGCGCCGGGGAGACGCGGATCGTGCTCAGCGACGAGCTCGGCGTGCCGTCCGGCGCCAAGGAGGCGATCGCCTTCTCCTTCCTCGGCTGGCTGACCGCCCACGGCCTGCCCGGGACCGTCCCGGGGTGCACGGGCGCCTCGGGGCCGCGGGTGCTCGGCAGCGTCACCCCCGGCCGGGGGCCGCTGCGGCTGCCCGAACCGCCGCCCCGGGCACCCGCCCGGCTGCGTATGAGGACCGCTTCCACCTGACGGCCGCTCCGCCCGATGGAAGCCTGACGGCCGCTCCGCCCGATGGAGGACGGGCGTCGGCACGAGCGGCGGCGGGGCAGTCCAGGACGGCGCCGAACGGAAGATCGCGGATCCTCCCGCCGTCGCTCCCCGGCCCGCCCTGGACGAGGGAGCCGACGATGACGTTGCCGTCGATGCCGGCCGGGTTCGTGTCGGTCAGGGTGGCGTCCGGCGCGTAGATCGTCCCCTTGACGGTCCCGCCCCGCCCGGGGGGCATGGTGATCGAGACGGCGTCCGGGAAGTCGAACAGGACGAAGCGCGCCTGTTTCCCGCCGATCCCGGTGACGACGGGCGGGACCCAGGTGAGGACGCCGCCCTCGGCGGTGGTGTCCACGACGACCAGCAGGGGCGAGGCCGCCGTCGGCCCGCGGCCGAAGACCAGACGGGCGATGGCGGCCAGGTCCCGGCCGGTCGTCCGTACGACGTTGGTGACGCCGCGGGTCAGGCCGATCCGCACGGTGGAGCCCGGAGGGACCGTCCCGCCGGGGAACGGCCGGCCGGTCGCGTCGCGCAGCACGACGTTGTTCCCGCACTCCGCCAGCGCCGCCGCCCGTTCCCGGTAGGTGCCGAAGAGCCGCCGGAAGTCGAAGACGGTGGCCGGGCCCACCGAGGCGGCGGGCTGCCGGACGCTCAGCTCGACCCGCCTGGGGTCCTCGTAGTCTCCCGTGGCGTTCACCCGCGTGCGGGCCGGCACCCCGCTGTCGTCGGTGTCCATGACGACGGAGCCCGCCAGAGAACCGATCTTGGCGTGGCCGCGGGAGAGGACCGCGACGCGGCCGGTGGCGGCGCTCCGGCCGAAGGCCACCCGGCCGCCCACCACCAGCGCCGTCGGCCGGGTGTCGCCGCTGACGACGTGGGAGCCGGCCGTGGCGAGGGCGACCCGGTGGTCACCGGCCAGGACGAGGTCCCCGCCGATCGCCAGTGTGCCCTCGTTCCCGCCGCTCGCCAGCGTGGCGTCCCGCTCCACCATGACGGTGAAGCCGTTGTTCCCGCTGACCGGGTTGACCGGTTCCCGCACCGGGACGGGGACCGGCGCGAAGACCCCCGCGCCGATGCAGCAGGCTCCCAGCCCCAGCCAGTGCCTCAGCGCGCGCATGCGTCCCCCGTACCCGATCCGTCTCCCCGGCCGAGTCTGGGGAGCGGGGGCGCGTTCCCGGCCGCGCCGCGCCGAGCGCCGGATGTTCCTGGAGGGAATCTGGCGATCCTCTGTGAAAGATGTGATGTACGTCATGTTCGGGACCCGTTTCCGGGGGCAGGGGCGAACGACGTGATGGAGCGCGAAGCCCGGTGACGTGTGTCGTGGCGGCACCCGGGAGAGGAGCACCCACCGGTCCGGTCCGGACGGGGGACGGAACCGCTCCCGGGCGGCCGCAGAGGGATCTTCCGTGGTGGGTCACCCCGCCTTCGTACAGCGGGTTTGCCGGACAGCCTGGGGACTCGCGCGCCGCCGGCCGCGTTCGCGTGACCGCGTCGGCGAGTTTTCCCTCGCTCATACGTCGCAGCGTGGCGACAGAATGGGGTCGGGGATGAAGATCATTGGAATCGCGGGCAGCCTGCGCTCGGGAGCGTACGTCAGGAGGCTGCTGGAGGCGTCCGGGCACGAACTGCCGGCCTCGGCCGGATTCGGGATCTGGGAGGGGCTGGAGGAGGTCCCGCCGTTCGGGGACGGCCCGCTTCCGGGCCCGGTGGAGGAGCTGTGCCGGGCGCTGTCCGCCGCGGACGGCGTGCTGATCGCCGCCCCGGCGTACAGCGTCCTGCCCCCGCAGCTCCGCCACGCCCTCGACTGGGCGTCCCGGCGCGGCGGCGCGGTCCTGGTGGACAAGCCGGTCGGCGTGGTGACCGCCTGCCTGCGCCCGTACGAGGCGATCTGGACGCAGATCGAGCTGCGCCGCGTCCTCGGCGTCGCCGGCGCCGTCGTGCACGGCGTGGACCTGCCGGTGTCGCCGGCCGCGGGCCGGTTCGACGAGGCCGGGCGGATCGCCGACCCGGAGCTCCGCGACCGGCTCCGCCCGGTGCTGCGCCACCTGTGCGCGCCGCAGGGCGCCACGGTCCCGCCGTCCGCCACGCGTACGGTTCCCGCCCCCGCCCCGGGTTCGGCGGCGGTCCTGTCTCCGGCGTCCGTCAGGCTCCCGGCGCCCGCCGCGCGTACGGTCCCCGCCCCGGGTTCGGCGCCCATCCCGTCCCCTGCGTCCGTCAGGCTCCCGGCGCCGGCCGCGCCGCAGGTGTTGGCCAGGACCCAGGCGGGGTAGTCCCCGTGACGGGATGACGTTCCGCCGTCCGGGCGGAACGGGCGCGGGACCGGCCGGGCCGGTCCCGCGCGAGCTGACGGGGGGCGGCCATGGGCTTGGGACAGATCGGCGTGTGGCACCCCCTTCTCACCCGTGCCCCCGTCGCGGACGCGCGACGGGCCGCGGCGCAGATCGAGGACCTCGGCTACGGCACGATCTGGTACGGCGAGGCGGCCGCCGGCCGGGAGGCGATGAGCACCGCGGGCGTCCTGCTCGCCGCCACCCGCGAGGTCACGGTCGCCACCGGCATCGCCAACATCTGGGTCCGCGACGCCACCGCCATGGCGGCCGGGGCCTGGACGTACGGCGAGGCGTACCCGGGCCGGTTCGCCCTCGGCATCGGCGTCAGCCACGCACCCCTGGTGACCTCCCGGGGCCACGACTACAGCCGCCCCCGCGCCGCGATGAGCGCCTACCTCGACGCGATGCGCCAGGCGCGGGAGGCGCTGCCGATGGAGGCCGTCCCGCCCCCGCCCGTGCTGCTGGCCGCGCTGCGCCCCCGCATGCTGGAGCTCGCCCGCGACAAGGCCGACGGCGCCCACCCCTACTTCGTGCCGCCCGAGCACACCAGGGCGGCCCGCGAGATCCTCGGATCCGCCCCGATCCTCGCCCCCGAGCAGGCCGTCCTCCTGGAACGCGACCCGGCCACCGCCCGGCGGATCGCCCGCGAGCACATGGGCCCCTACCTGAGGCTGCCGAACTACACCGGCAACCTCCGCCACCTCGGCTACGGCGACGACGACTTCGCCGGCGGCGGCAGCGACCGGCTCGTGGACGCGATCGTCGCGTGGGGCGACGTCGAGGCCGTCGCCAGGCGCGTCGACGCCCACCTCGCCGCCGGGGCCGACCACGTCGCCCTCCAGCCGCTCCCTCCGGACCTGCGCCGCGGCGTCACCCAGCTCGCCGAGCTGGCGCCCGCCCTGGCCGTGCGGCCCCGGAACTGAGGGACGGAAAGGCCGCCGAGGGGCCGCCGAGGAGCCGGTGGCCCGGGAACCCGGGGTCCGGCAACCACTCCGCTTCGCCGTACGAAACCATGGACATACGGGGGAGGGGGAGAGCGCCATGGGCGACCTGATCGATGAGCGGGCGCTGCGGGCGCTGAGCGCGGCGTTCGACGCCACCGCGCCCGTCATCCGGCACGACCGCAGGGAGTTCCCCGAGGGCACCCCCTTCCTGTCGCTGCGCCTGCCCGGCTCCGCCGACGCGGCGGTCTTCCTGGACGGCAGCAGATGGATCTACCTGAGCGAGCCGGAGCACGGCCGGATGCCCACCCAGTTCGCCGCCGGGCGGCTGGGCGACGACCCCGAGATCGTCGTCCGGCGGTTGGTGGCGGTCCTGGCGCCGCCCCGCCGGGACCGGCTGCCGGTCCGCCTGCTGAAGGCGTTCCTGCTCGCCCTGCTCACCGGGCTGGGCGTGGGCATGCTGAGCGTGGTGGTCATGGCGGTGCTGATCGTGGGCAACGGCTACCTGTCGGAGACGACGACCGCCTGGGCGTACGGCCTCGGCGGGCTGTTCGCCCTCGCCGCGGGGACCTGGACGGCGGCCCGCTGGTGGAGGGCGGGCTGACCGCGCGTGACCGCGCCCGTGGCGGGCAGTGACCGGGGAGGTGAGGCACGGGAGGGGAACCGGGAGGGGACGGCATGGCGGAGCTGCTGGCGGTCTGCAACGGGGGAGCGGGAAGCGCCGACGACGCCGCGCGGGACGCGGCGCTGAAGACGCTGCGCGCCGGGGCCGACGTCGTCGAGGTCATGACGGGTGAGGGGGAGAGGGATCTCGGCGAGGCGCTCGACGCCCACCCCGGCCGGGACGTGGTCGTGCTGGGCGGTGACGGATCGCTGCACGTGACGGTCGCCGCCCTGCACCGGCGCGGCGAGCTGGGCTCCCGCGTCGTGGGGCTGATCCCCATGGGCACCGGAAACGACTTCGCCCGCGGTCTGGGCATCCCGCTGGACCCGGAGGAGGCCGCCCGCGTCGTGCTCGCCGGCCGGCCGCGCCCCCTGGACCTGCTGGTGGACGACGAGGGCGGGATCGTCGTCAACGCGGTGCACCTCGGCGTCGGGGCGGAGGCGTCCGAGCGGGCCACGCCGCTCAAGCCCGGCCTCGGAAAGCTCGCCTACGCCGTCGGCGCGCTGCTCGCGGGTGTGCGGAGCACCGGCTGGCGGCTGCGCGTGACCGTGGACGGCCGGACGCTCACCGACCGGCGGCTGCTCATGCTCGGTGTCGGCAACGGCGTCACCATCGGCGGCGGCACCCCGCTGACCCCCGAGGCCAGGCCCGACGACGGCATGGTGGACGTCGTCGCGGCGCTGACCACCGGGCCGGTGCGGCGGCTCGTCTACGCGCTGCGGCTGCGGGGCGGCCGCCACCCGGAGCTGCGGGACGTCGTCACCGCCCGGGGCCGCGACGTGGCGGTCGAGGGCGAGCCCGTGCCGGCGAACGCCGACGGCGAGCTGACCGGCCCGGCGGCCAGGCGGCACTGGAGGGTCGTCCCCGCCGCCTGGCGCATGTTCGCCTAGCGTCGTGACCTCGAGGTGTCCGGCCGGGCGGGCCGTCACCGGCCCTTCGGGTCACCGCCCCGGGCGCCGCCCCGCGGGTCCGGGCCGGTGCCCCGCCCCGGACCCGCGGGGTCCCCTCACTTCAGCGCCTGCGACACCAGGTCCCGGGCGGCCTCCTGCACCTGGGTGAGGTGTTCCGGGCCCTTGAAGGACTCGGCGTAGATCTTGTAGACGTCCTCGGTGCCGGAGGGGCGGGCGGCGAACCAGGCGCTGTCGGTGGCGACCTTGACCCCGCCCAGCGGGGCGCCGTTGCCGGGCGCGGTGGTGAGCACCTCCCTGATCGGCTCGCCGGCGAGGGTGTCGGCGGTGACCTGGTCGGCCGAGAGCCGGGACAGGATCGCCTTCTCCTCGCGGGAGGCGGGGGCGTCCACCCGGGCGTAGGCGGGGTCGCCGAACCTCCCGGTCAGCGCGGCGTAGTGCTCGCTCGGCGAGCGGCCGGTGGTCGCGGTGATCTCCGAGGCCAGCAGCGCCAGGATGATCCCGTCCTTGTCGGTGGTCCACACCCCGCCGTCGCGGCGCAGGAACGACGCCCCGGCGCTCTCCTCGCCGCCGAAGCCGAGGGAACCGTCCAGCAGCCCCGGCACGAACCACTTGAAGCCGACCGGCACCTCCACCAGGCGCCGGCCCAGGTCGGCGGCCACCCGGTCGATCATGCCGCTGCTCACCAGCGTCTTGCCCACCCCGGCGCCGGCCGGCCAGTCCGGCCGGTGCGAGTAGAGGTAGGAGATCGCCACCGCGAGGTAGTGGTTGGGGTTCATCAGGCCGCCGTCGGGGGTGACGATGCCGTGCCGGTCGGCGTCGGCGTCGTTGCCGGTGGACACGTCGTACGCCTCGCGGTTCTGGATCAGCGAGGCCATCGCGTACGGCGACGAGCAGTCCATCCGGATCCTGCCGTCCCAGTCGAGGGTCATGAACCGCCACGTCGGGTCGGTCAGCGGGTTGACCACCGTCAGGTCCAGCCGGTGCCGCTCGGCGATCTCCCCCCAGTAGGCGACGCTCGCGCCGCCCAGCGGGTCGGCGCCGATCCGCACCCCGGCCGACCGGATCGCGTCGAGGTCCAGCACCGAGGGCAGGTCGTCGACGTAGGTGCCGAGGAAGTCGTAGCGCCCGGTCGTCTCGGCGGCCAGCGCCTTCGCGTAGGGGACGCGCCGCACGCCCTTCAGCCCCTCCGCGATGAGGGTGTTGGCGCGGTCCTGGATCCAGGAGGTGGCGTCGGTGTCGGCCGGGCCGCCGTTCGGCGGGTTGTACTTGAAGCCGCCGTCGGCGGGCGGGTTGTGCGAGGGCGTCACCACCACGCCGTCGGCGAGGCCGGCCGTACGGCCCCGGTTGTGGGTGAGGATCGCGTGGGAGACCGCCGGGGTCGGGGTGTAGCCGTCGCGGTCGTCGATCAGGACCCGCACCCCGTTGGCGGCGAAGACCTCCAGCGCCGAGACCCGCGCCGGCTCCGACAGCGCGTGGCTGTCGGCCCCGAGGAACAGCGGGCCGTCGATGCCCTGCTCCGCCCGGTACTCCACGATGGCCTGGCTGGTGGCGAGGATGTGGTCCTCGTTGAAGGCCGTCTTCAGCGCCGAGCCGCGGTGACCGGAGGTTCCGAACGCCACCCGCTGGCCGACCTCGCCGGGGTCGGGGCGCAGGGAGTAGTAGGCGGTCACCAGCCGGGCCACGTCGACCAGGTCGGACGGCTGTGCGGGCTTGCCCGCGCGGTCGTGCGTCATCAGATTCTCCTCACCTCACCGGGGCCACATCGCCAAGGCCAACGGTACTTACCCGCGTATCGGCGGCTCACCGCCCCCTTCGGCGTTCACCCCTTGCGGTTATTACTTGGCTGAGTTATTTATTACTCATGGGAGTAAAAACGGTGCGCGTGCCGAGCCGGTCCCGGGGGCCCCGATGAACGGCCGCGCCCGCGCGGGGCTCCTCCTGCTGGTCGACCTGGTGGCGCCCGCCGGGCTCTACTACCTGCTGCGCGCGGCCGGCCTCGGCGAGACCGCCGCGCTGCTCACCTGCTCGCTGATGCCGGGCGCGGGCATGACCCTCACCTTCGTCAGGGAGCGCCGGCTCGACCCGGTGGGCCTCTTCATGACGGGTGTGACGCTGGCCGGGGCCGGCCTGACGCTGGTCACCGGGAGTCCCCGCCTCATCCTCCTCAAGGGAGCCCTGCTGATGGCGGTCTTCGGCGGGTGGTTCCTGTACTCGGCGCGCGGCGGCGACCCGGTCCACGGCCCCAGGCCGATGGCGATGCGGCTGTCCCGGCCGCTGCTGGAGGGGTGGGCCGTCGCCCGGTGGCGGCCGTGGGACGAACTGTGGGAGCACTCGCCGCTCTTCCGCCGCATCTGGCGGGTCTCCACGATCATCTGGGGGGCCGGGGCGCTGGCCGACGCGGCGGTCCGCGCGGTGATCGCCTTCGCCCTGCCCGTCGATCTCGCCGTGGGGCTGAACGGCGGGCTGTACGCGCTCTACTCGGTGCTCATGCTGATGATCGTCAACGTCTACCAGGTGCGCGCGGGCCTGTTCGACCGCCGCGTCTACGCCTCCGCCGCGCTGGAGTGACCGTCCGCGCCGGATCCGGTCGCGGAGGTCTCCTCGATCTCCTCCAGGCGGGCCCGGAGCCGGGCCCGGATCTCCTCCGGCGTGTAGGAACGCCGCCGCCGCTCGGCCCGGACCACCACCGCCCCGGTCGCCGCGACACCCGCCACCCCGGCCAGGCCGACTATCTTCCACCACCGCATGTGCCTAGGCTACTTCCCGTGATCGGCAAAAGCGTCAGCCTCGACGAGGCGGTCAACCTGACCCGCACCGGCGACGTGTGGCTGTTCCGCGGCCGCAGCGTGCCCGACCGGGCCATCCAGACGGTGACGAACAGCCCCGTCAACCACGTCGGCATGTCCGTCGTCATCGAGGACATGCCTCCCCTGATGTGGCACGCCGAGCTGGGCCGGTCGCTGCCCGACCTGTGGTCCGGCACCCACCAGCGCGGCGTCCAGCTGCACGACCTGCGCGACGCGGTCCGCGTCTGGGCCACCCGGTACGGCCAGCGCGGCTGGCTGCGCCAGCTCGAACCCGAGGTCACCGCCGAGATGGAGGACGCGGTGCTGCGCGTCATCTCCCGGCTGGACGGCACGCCGTTCCCCTCCACGGCCCGGCTCGCCGGGCGCTGGCTGCGCGGGCGGATGCCGCGGGCCCTCCGGCGCGCCGCGACCGGCAACACCCTGGAGAGCGCCTACTGCGCGGAGGTCGTCGCCGTCACCTACGAGGAGATGGGCCTGCTCCCGGCCGGGCGCCGGCCCCACTGGTACGACCCCGGCCGCTTCTGGAGCGGCGACGACCTGGAGCTGACCGGCGGCTTCCAGCTCGGCGGGGAGATCACGGTACGGCTCGGATAGAGCCCGCGTGGGGCCGCACGCGAGCCCCCGTGAGCCCCGCGAGCCCCGGCCGACGCCGTACCGGCCGGCCTCGGGCCGCCGCCCGCTCCGAGCCGTGCCGGGCGTGGAGCGTCGGGCGTGGAGCGTCGGGACCGTCCACCCCCCGGTACGGCGACACACCATGGCCGCGCCCCCAACTGATCACTTAGGGAGATATGTAGTCAAGAGTCACCTTATGCGGTATTTATCGGCAAATTGTGGGGGAATCGATCAACGAAGAGAACGATGGGCACCTTCGGGTCCGCCCGACCGGATCCCGGAGGGCTCAACCGTCCGACAAGGAGATCACCGTGAAGAAGTCTCTTCTCGCCTCGGCACTGGCGGCCCTCACCCTGGCGGCGGCCCCGGCGGCGCAGGCCGTCACCGCGGCCTCCTTCCTGACCACGCCCAGCCCGGGGCCTACGGACATGACCTCCCCCGGACCCACCGAGATGTCCGGCTCGCCGTCGGCCGGTGAGGCGGGCCAGCCGTTCGGCCCCGGCTGCTCCCAGCTGCCGGCGGAGGGCAAGGGCAGCCCGGCCGAGCTGAAGAACGAGTCGCTCGACCAGGCCCTGCAGGACATTCCCCAGCTGTCCACGCTCAACAAGGCCGTCCACGCCGCCGGGCTGACCGACCAGCTGAAGTCCGCCCAGGACGTCACGGTGTTCGCACCCGTCAACGAGGCCTTCACCAAGATCCCGAAGGAGGCCATGGCCAAGGTCCTGCAGGACAAGGAACAGCTCACCAAGATCATCCATAACCACGTCGTCGAGGGCCGCAAGACCCAGGCCGACCTCGCCAGCGGGACGCTGACCACCGTGGGCGGCGGCACGCTGAACGTCTCGGGCTCCGGTGAGGAGTACACCGTCAACGACGCCAAGATCCTCTGCGGCAACATCCAGACGTCCAACGCCACCATCTACCTCATCGACTCGGTCCTGATGCCCGAGGCCGGGGCGTCGGCCTCGGCGTCGCCGAGCTGACCGGCCGGGCGGGGGCGCCCGCGGCGGACGCCCCTGACCGCGCCTCCGACGGCGCTCCCGGCGGCGCCACTGACGGCGCCTCCGGCCGAGCTTCTGACGAGGCCTTTCTCCTTCGTCTCCTCGTCGAGGACTACCCCGCCCGTCCGTGGGAACGGGCGGGGTATTCGAGCAGGGACGGGGGAGTCGTTATGAGCGAGGGCGGGTCCGGCCAGGTGGCGCGGCGGCTGAGGGAGACCGCCCGCGAGGCCTTCGGATGGGACGACCTGCGTCCCGGGCAACCGGAGGCCATGCGCCACCTGATGGACGGCGGGGACACGCTGGTGGTCATGCCCACCGGGGCCGGCAAGTCGGCCGTCTACCAGATCCCCGCACTGCTCATCGACGGGCCGACGGTGGTGGTGTCGCCACTGATCGCCCTGCAGCGCGACCAGGTGGCCGGGCTGCGGGAGGCCGACGCCGGCGGGGCGGTCGCCGTCAACTCCGCGCAGTCCGACGGCGAGGCGTCCTTCGAGGCGATCCGCAAGGGCACGGCGGAGTTCCTGTTCCTGTCCCCGGAGCAGCTCGCCAAGCACGAGACGATCGAGCGGCTCCGCGCGGCCCGCCCCTCGCTGATCGCCATCGACGAGGCCCACTGCGTGTCGGCGTGGGGACACGACTTCCGCCCCGACTACCTGGGCCTGGGGCGGGTGATCGAGGCCCTCGGCCATCCGCCGGTGGCGGCGCTGACCGCCACGGCCACCCCGTCGGTCCAGGAGGAGATCGTCCAGACGCTGGGCCTGAGGGACGTCCACCGGATCGTGCGGGGCTTCGACCGGCCCAACATCGACCTGGAGGTGCGCCGCTTCGTCACCGCCGAGGACCTGCGGCGGGCGCTGGTGGAGGACGCCGCCTCCCGCGAGGGCGTCGGACTGGTCTACGTCGCCACCCGGCGCGCCACCGAGGAGTACGCCGCCGAGCTGCGTGAGCGGGGCCGCCGGGTCGAGGCCTACCACGCGGGCATGAAGGCGGCCGAACGGCAGCGGGTGCACGAGCTGTTCCGCGACGGCGAGGTCGACGTCGTCGTGGCGACCTCGGCGTTCGGCATGGGGATCGACAAACCCGACGTGCGCTACGTGCTGCACGCCGCCCCGCCGGAGTCCCCCGACTCCTACTACCAGGAGATCGGCCGCGCCGGGCGGGACGGCGGCCCGGCCTCCGCCGTGCTGTTCTACCGGCCGGAGGACCTGGGCCTGCGCCGCTTCTTCGCCGGAGGCCGGGCCGACGAGGAGCTTCTGCTGCGGACCGCCACGCTGCTCGGCGAGCACGGCGGCGCCGTCCCGGCGGGCGAGCTGCGCGCCGTGCTGGACGTCGGCCCCACCCGGCTCACCCGGGTGGTTAACCTGCTGGAGAAGGTCGGCGCGGTCGAGGTCACCACCGAGGGCGACGTGCGCGTCGTCCCCGGCGGGCCGGAGCCGAAGGAGGCGACGGCGCGGGCCGTCGAGATCGACGACACCCGCCGCCGCATCGACGAGTCCCGCATCGACATGATGCGCGGCTACGCCGAGACGACCGGCTGCCGCCGCCGGTTCCTGCTGGAGTACTTCGGCGAGCCGTACGAGCGCGCCTGCGGCGCGTGCGACACCTGCCGGGAGGGCGCGCCCGCCGGGCCCGAGCCCAGCGACTCCTTCGCCATGCACGCCAAGGTGCACCACAGCTCCTGGGGCGACGGCATGGTGATGAGCAGGGAGAGCGACCGCATCACCGTGCTGTTCGACGAGGTCGGGTACAAGACCCTCCTCCTGGAGGCGGTCGAGCGCGAGGGCCTGCTGACGGCGGCCCGCTGACGGGCGGGTCAGCCCGTCTTGCGGGCCACCCCGGCCATCGTCCAGGTCCTGGCGGGGCGCCGCGCGGCGAGCGGGTTGTCGGGACGCCAGTGGCGGGCGTACACGAAGCCCGGCTCCACCAGTTCCATGCCGTCGAAGAAGCGCAGCACCTCGCGGCGCGTGCGTGCGGCCCGCTCGCCGTAGCGGCTGAGGACCCTGCGGTAGACCGCGGTGATCGGGTCGGCCACCTCGGGGTGGTCGTCGAAGACGGCGTGGGCGATGACGAGGTGACTGCCGACCGCCAGCGAGTCGCGCAGCAGCGCCACGCTCTTGTACGGGTCGTCCTCGTCGGGGATGAACTGGAGCGCGTTGGTGATCAGGACGGCCGTCGGCCGGTCGGGGTCGATGAGCGCCCGCAGCTCCGGGTCGGCCATCAGCTCGTCCTGGTGGAGGACGTCGCCCCGGACGACGGCGGTGGCGTCGTCGGTGGCCAGCAGCGCCCTGCCGTGGGAGAGCGCGACCGGGTCGTCGGCGACGTAGACCACGCGGGCCCCGGGGGCGACCGAGCGGGCGACCTGGTGGACGTTCTCCCGGGTGGGCAGGCCCCAGCCGAGGGCGAGGAACTGGTCGATCCCCTCGTGGGCCAGGTGGCGCACCGCCCGGCCGAGGAACGCCTCGGTCTCCTCGACCATGTTCCTGATCTCCGGGGCGATCGCCAGGATCTGCTCGGCGGCCTCCCGGTCGGCCGCGAAGTTGTCCTTGCCGCCGAGGATGTAGTCCAGCATCCGGGCGACGTTGGGTGTGCTCGTGTCCAGCCGCGGTGGCGGACGCCGGTCCGTGCCGTTCATGTCACCTCCCTCGTCGCCTGTGAGGGTAGAGAACACCGGCGGCGAAGGATAGACATCGGCGAGTGGATAAAAAGAGAAATATTCTTATTTTTCCGCCGCGGCTCAGCGGCACGCCTCCAGGCGCCGGGCGGTCCTGCCGGGAAGGGCGAACGACGCCCACACGGCCTTGCCGCTGGTCTCCAGCGGGGCCCATCCCCACGTCTCGCAGATCCCCTGCACGACCTGCAGGCCGCGGCCGCTCTCGGCCTCGTGGTCCGGCTCGCGCAGCCGGGGGCCCTCGTCGCGGGGGTCGGTGACCGCGCACAGCACCGCGCGCTCGGTGTGGCAGACGACGACCCGGACGTCGTGGAACGGCCGGGCGCGGGCATCTCCCCGCAGCCCGTGCCGCACCGCGTTGGTGACCAGCTCCGACACCACCACGGAGGCGTCGTCGACCAGGGGTTCGAGCTCCCAGGACACCAGCGCGGCCGCGGCGAACTCCCGCGCGGTGCGGGCCGCCCGGCGATCGTGGGACAGTCCGCGCGCGGCCAGGCGGAGCTGCCCGGCCGGGACCTCGGCGCCGGACCATGGGGGTGGGCCGCCCGGGGGAAGGATGCGGCCGAGGAGGGACAGCCACCGCTCCCATCCGCCGGTCTCGGACCGGAGGGAGGGGGCGGGGTGCGTGGGGTGACCAGTCATCTGTGACCTTGGGATGCGTGGCGTTCGCGTAACAAGCGCAATGCGAATAGCTATATTGCCCATGAGTGTTGTGCATAAGCAAGTACAGATGCACGTGCAGATGCACAAAGCTCTATGATCGAGGCGTTTCTTCCCTGCGGTTCCCGTGAGAGGCGAGGATGAACGAGCAGCTCAACGGCGTCTCGGCGGCTCTGCTGGCTGGAGCGGTGTGGCGCAAGAGCCGGTTCAGCAACCCCAGCGGCAACTGCGTCGAACTGGCTCCCCTGCCCGGCGGCGCGGTCGCCGTACGCAACTCCCGCGACCCCGACGGGCCGGCCCTGGTCTACACCCGGAACGACCTCGACGCCTTCGTCAGGGGAGTGAAGGGCGGGGATTTCGACGACCTTATTGTCACGATTGGTTGAAGAATAAAATTCGCTGTGGCCGGGAACGAGTGATCGGAGTACGGTGAAGGCTCGCGACGGCCACAAAGAGTGGGCGGGGGGTCGCGTTCCGCGCACGAAGGACTGCTGATGACCATACCTCGCGCCGACGGCGAACCGGCCGTTCCGATTCCCATCGCCGCGCCGAGGGGCAGCTCGACGGTTCTCCGGATCATGCTCGGCGCCCAGCTGCGCAGGCTCCGGGAGGGCCGCGGCATCACCCTGGAGGAGGCCGGCCACGCCATCCGCGCCTCCCACTCGAAGATCAGCCGGATGGAGCTCGGCCGGGTGAGCTTCCGGGTCCGCGACGTCGCCGACCTGCTCACCATGTACGGCGTGACCGACGACGACGAGCGCCGGCCCCTGCTCTCCCTCGTCGAGCGGGCCAACCAGACCGGCTGGTGGCACAACTACAACGACGTCCTGCCGAACTGGTTCGAGACCTACGTCGGCCTGGAGGAGTCGGCCTCCGGCATCCGCAACTACGAGGTCCAGTTCGTGCCCGGCCTGCTGCAGAGCGAGGACTACGCGCGGGCCGTGATCCTGCTCGGCTTCCCCGCCGCGGGCGAGGAGGAGCTGGAGCGCCGGGTACGGCTGCGCATGGCGCGCCAGCGGGTGCTGCGCGGCTCCGACCCGCCCCACCTGTGGGCGGTGCTGGACGAGGCGGTGCTGCGCCGCCCGCTCGGCGGGGCCGAGGTGATGCGCGGCCAGATCGACCACATCCTGGCAGCCCTGGAGCTGCCGAACGTGACGGTGCAGATCGTGCCGTTCAGCGTCGGCGGCCACGCCGCGGCCGGCGGTCCCTTCAGCATCCTGCGCTTCGCCCAGCCCGACCTGCCGGACATCGTCTACCTGGAGCAGCTCACCAGCGCGGTCTACCTGGAGAAGCGCGACGAGGTGGAGCGCTACATCGAGGTGATGGAGCGGCTCTGCATCGAGGCCGAGCCGGCCTCGCGCACCCCCGAGATCCTCAGGCGGATCCGCGACGAGCTCTGACGGCCCGCCGCCCGCCCGCGCGGACGGGCGGCGGAGCCGCACCGGAGCATCAGAGGTACTTCGCGAACAGGTCCGTCGTGGGCCAGCTCGTCACCTTGACGGCGTTCATCTGCGGGCTGAGCACGTCGAAGTCGAGCGTGCCCGTCTCCTCCCGCCGGTTGAACAGGGCCGCGTAGGTGAAGCCGTTCTGCAGCCGGGCCAGGTAGGTGTAGGTGCCCGGCATGCTGCCCGCGTGCCAGGTGTTGAGGTGGCCGGTGACCTGGCGGACGTACCAGCCGGCGCCGTACCACCAGCCGTCGCCGCTGACGCCGATCTCCGGCTTGGCGAACATCCGGGAGATCGACGTGGAGTTCAGCACCGTTCCGGCGGCGTCGAAGACGCGGGCGAACCGCACGAGGTCCACCGCCGAGGCCACCCAGCCGCCGTTGGCGTCATGGTTGGGCACGTTGAACCCGCCGTACTGGTACGGCACCACGGTGCCGGAGTCGTCCAGCACCGTCTTGCGGGTGTACTGCGAGGCGTAGGACACCTCGCCCGGCAGCGCCTCCGACCGCAGGCTGCGGCCGATCCGCATCCGGGTGACGCCCACCGGGGCGAGCAGCGTCTGGCGGACGTAGGACTCGTAGTCCATGCCGGAGACCTTCTCGACGATCCGGCCGAGCAGCAGGTAGCCGTAGTTGCTGTAGGCCATCTTCGAGCCCGGGTCGAAGTCCAGCGGCCGTCCGGTGGCGTAGCGGACGATGTCGTCCTGGCTGATCGGCAGCGGCACGTCCAGCGCGGCGGAGATCGCGTGGTCCTGCCAGAGCTGGTCGCCCGAGGCGTCCCGGTCCCAGCCGCCGAGGTGCTGCAGCAGGCGCAGCACGGTCACCTGGGCGAGCCTGGGGTCGGCGGTGGCCGACAGGCCCAGCAGCGTGGTGACCGGGGCCGACAGGCTCAGCCTGCCGTCCTGGACCAGTCGCATGATCGCGGTGGCCGTGATGTGCTTGCTCAGGCTCGCGATGCGGAACAGCGAGGTCGGGGTCGTCTGCGGGACATAGCGTGAGCCGTCCGAGTAGGTGTATCCGCGGGCCAGTACGAGCTTGCCGTACTTGGTGATCGCGAGTTGCGCGCTGGAGATGCCCCGTTCCTTGACGAAGGTCTTCATCACGTTGTCGAACCCGGCCAGCGAGGAGGGGGCGGTGCCGGAGACCGTGACTTCCGGCAGGAGGGGAGCCGCCAGGGCGGGCCGGGTGCCCAGCGCGAGGGCGGGCAGCGCCCCCGCGCCCACCCTGAGCAGGTTCCGGCGGCTGAGCGTCGTCACTTTCTGGCCTCCAACATCGGTCTACTTCAGGAAGATCAGCATCTTACGGACATTTCCTGGGAGTGATCTCTGGTTCGCCCGGGTACGGCGGGCGCCGGAGGGGTGCGTGCCGTGTCCGCCCGCGCGCGGCGGCCGGGCGGCCACGTGCGGTCGCGCGCCCGGCGGACGGGGCCGGCCGTACGGCCGCGCGTAGCATCGCTGGTGTGGAGCTGTTCCACCTGCGCTACTTCGTCGCCGTCGCCGAGCAGCTCAGCTTCTCGGGGGCGGCGCGGCGGCTGCACATGGCCGCCTCGCCGCTGAGCCGCCGGGTGCGCGACCTGGAACACGAGCTCGGCGCCGCGCTGTTCGAGCGCGACTCCCACCACGTCCGCCTCACCGAGGCGGGCGCGACGCTGCTGCCCATCGCCCGGGACATCCTGGCCCGCGCCGACGACATCCCGTGGCGGCTGAGCCGGGTGTCCGCCGGCGGGCGCGACGTCGTCCTCGTCGGCGTCCCACCGGGACTGCACGAGAGCCTCCGGGAGGGGCTGCGCACCCTGGAACGCCGGCTCGCCGGGTGGTACGACCTCAGGCGCTGGCCGGGCGGCAGCGAGGACCTGGCGCGGGCGGTGGCCCGGGGTGAGCTGGCGGCGGCGTTCGTCCGGCTGCCGGTGCGCGGCCCGGAGGCGGCGGCGCTCGAGGTGCTGGAGGTGCTGGCCGAGCCGCTGGGGGCGGTGCTCCCGGCCGCGGAGTTCGGCTCGCGCACCTCGGTCTCGCTCGCCGAGCTGAGGGACCACGCCTACGTCGTGGCCGCCCCCGGACTGGCGCCCGCCTATTTCGACCGGCTGGACCGAGAGCTGTCCGAGGCGGGAGTAAAACAGCGAGTCCGCCTGAAAACCGGGGACTACACCGGCACCGGGGAAATCGTGGCGCAGGGCTCGGCGTTCTCCGTCTCCATACTGGGAGAGCGGACCGCCATGCGCAGGTACCGCCATGAGGACACGGTGCTCCTGCCCTTCTCGGATTTCGATCCGTCCCTGGTCACGGGGCTCGTCTGGCGTGCCGACCGGTACGTCGCCGACCCGGCGCTGCGTCGTCTCGTCGCGCGGGCGAAAGAGATGACCGGACTCGGCGAGCCCCTTCGGAGCCGTCGTGTGATCCGTTTCCCGAAAGCGCCTCCCGCGGCGTGACCGCGGCGGTCACGCCGCCTTTTCCGTATCGGTCGAGCCAATAGTTCGCCTGGCTAAGTATCGGCGGGTAATTTGAATAGGAGAGAAATACGCAGAACACTTCACGGGTGCGTGCGCCCGTCGGGAGCCGCAATGCCTGAGCCGAAGAACCACACCGGCGCCGCCACGCCGCGGCGGGCGCCCGAGCCGGAGAACCCCGCCGTCACCGCCGCGCCGCCTCGGGAACCGTCCGGGCCGCCGGCGGGGGAGCCGTCCGGGCCGCTGGCGGGGGTGCGGGTCATCGACCTGTCCACCGTCGTCATGGGCCCCTACGCCGCCCAGATCCTCGGCGACCTCGGGGCGGACGTCATCAGGATCGAGCCGCCGCGGGACACCGCCCGCAACGGCACCGTCCACCGCACCCCGGGCATGACGTCGCTGTACCTCAACGTCAACCGCAACAAGCGCAGCGTCCGCCTCGACCTCAAGGACGACGCCGACCGCGGGCGGGCCATGGACCTGCTCGCCACGGCCGACGTCCTGATCACGAACATGCGCATCGGCGCGCTGCGCCGGCTGGGCATGGACCACGAGAGCCTGCGCGGGCGCTTCCCCCGGCTGGTCTACGCCCACGCCCAGGGGTTCCGCCCCGACTCCGCCCGCGCCGGGCTGGCCGCCTACGACGAGACCATCCAGGCCGCCTCCGGCCTGATCGACGTCGCCGAGCGCGCCGCCGACATCGCGCGGCCGGTGGTGCTGCCGACCATCATCGCCGACAAGGTCAGCGCGCTGACCATCGTCTACGCCACGCTGGCGGCGCTGGTCCACCAGCGCGCCACCGGGCAGGGCCAGCTCGTGCAGGTCCCGATGGCCGACACCATGATCGCCTTCAACCTCGTCGAGCACCTGCAGGGGCACACCTTCGAGCCGCCCCTCGCGCCGACCGGGTACGCCCCCGCCCTGAACCGGGGCCACCGGGCCCGGCCGACCAGGGACGGCCTGGCGATGATCATCCCCTACAGCCCGCAGAACCACCGCGACCTCTTCGCCGCCGCCGGCCGGCCCGACCTCGCCGACGACCCCCGGGTCAACGGCGAGAAGATCGACGTCGTCCGGGACGGCGTCGCCCTGTCGGAGATGGTGGAGTCGGTCACCCCGGCGCTGACCACCGCCGAGTGGGCCGAGGTCTGCGCCAAGCACAGCATCCCGTTCGGCCCGGTGCTGCGGCTGGAGGAGGCGTCCGGCGACCCCTACGTCCGCGAGGGCCACCTGATGGACGTCGCCGAGCACCCCACCGAGGGCCCCTACCGGGTGATCGGGGTGCCGGTGGCCTTCTCCGCCACCCCGGCCTCCGTCCGGCGCCACGCGCCGCGTCCCGGCCAGGACACCGAGGAGGTGCTGGCCGAGCTGGACCGCCGCGCAGCCGCGCGGGCCCGCCCCGAGGGGACCGGTCCCACGGATGCCCGCCGTACCGGAACCCGCCGTACGGAGATCCGCCCGGCGGAGGCCTGCCCCGCGGAACCGGGGGCATCGGAAGTGTCCGAGCACCGACCCCCGAACTGAAAGAACAAGGTGATCTCCATGGCGAAGCACGCCAACCCCGATCCGGACTTCTTCGGTTTCGCCGAGCTGCTCACCGATGCCGAGCGGGCGCGGCTCGCCGAGATCCGCGACTACCTCGAACGCGAGGTCCGGCCCCTCGCCCGGGCGGCGTGGGAGTCGTCGGAGTTCCCCTTCGAGGTCATCGGCAAGTTCGCCGAACTCGACCTCGCCGGGCACGCCTACCCCGAGTTCGGCGGCCACGCCCCGCAGCGGGCGCTGTTCAACGGTTTCGTCTCGCTGGAGATGAACCGCGTCGACCCCTCCCTCGCCGTCGCCCACGGCGTGCACACCGGCCTCGCCATGGGCAGCATCGACGGCGGCGGCAGCGACGAGCAGCGCCACCGCTGGCTGCCCGACATGGTCAAGTGGAACAAGATCGGCGCGTTCGCGCTCACCGAGCCCGAGGGCGGCTCCGACGTCGCCGGCGGCATGCGGACCACCGCCCGCCGCGAGGGCGACCGCTGGATCCTCGACGGCGCCAAGCGGTGGATCGGCAACGGCACCTTCGCCGACCTGATCGTCGTGTGGGCCCGCGACGTGGCCGACGACCAGGTCAAGGGCTTCGTCGTGGAGAAGGGCGCCCCCGGCCTCACCACCTCCAAGATCGAGGGGAAGATCGCCCTGCGCGCGGTGCAGAACGCCGACATCACCCTCACCGGCGTCGAGGTGCCCGAGGCCGACCGGCTCCAGCGCGTCAACGGCTTCCGCGACGTCGCCGAGGTGCTGCGCAGGACCCGCGGCAACGTCGCCTGGCAGGCGCTGGGCGTGTCGGTCCGCGCCTACGAGCTGGCCCGCGCCTACGCCGTCGAGCGGGTGCAGTTCGGCCGCCCCATCGCGGGCTTCCAGATGATCCAGGACCTGCTGGTCCGGATGCTCGCCGACATCACCGCGTCGTTCGGCATGATGGTCCGGCTGGCCCAGCTCGCGGACGAGGACCGGGCCGGCGCCGCGCAGGCCGCGCTGGCCAAGGCGTTCACCACGACGCGGATGCGCGAGGTGGTCTCCCGGGCCCGCGAGCTGTTCGGCGGGAACGGCATCGTGCTGGACCACGAGATCGCCAAGCTCTTCGCCGACGCCGAGGCGATCTACTCCTTCGAGGGCAGCCGGGAGATGAACACCCTCATCGTCGGCAAGGCGATCACCGGCCACAGCGCCTTCGTCTGATCCACGGCGCCGTCCCCCCACCCGCGCCGAGTGTGGCCGAGGCCGAGGGCAAGCACGTGGGGCGTCCCGTCGCGCACCCCGCTGAGAAGATCGACCACGCCCGGCTGCTCAAGGCCGAAGGCGCCTCGCCGGCGCGGATCGCCGTCAAGACCGGTATCCCCCATGCCTCGCTCCATCGCCACCTGTCCGTTGAGAGGCGGCTCCTGACCTAGCGGCCGCGATCTGTTCGCAGGGCGCCGCCGCGCGCGGCGGTCAGCGCGACGTGCACCGCCTGGTCGGCGGTCGTCTCGTCGACCGGATCGGCGGTGATGAGCAGGCGCAGGTAGATCGGCGCGGCCAAGGTCTTCAACAGCTCGGCGGGATCGGTGTCTCCGGGAAGTTCGCCGCGCCGGATGGCGCGTGTGACCACGGGTTCGGCCCTGGCGAGACGGTCGGCGAAAACATGGCGCCGTGCTGCGGCGATCTCCGGGAGATGGGCTGCTCCGGTGAACATCGCGGCGAGGATGGCCTGCCCGGTCGGGCTGGTGAACATCTGGACGATCGAGCGTGCCAGCGCTCGCAGATCGGTCTCGATCGCCCCGGTGTCGGGAACGGGGATGTCCATCGCCATGTGCTCGGCCAGGGCATCGGTGAGCAGGCTCTCGCGATCCTTCCAGCGCCGGTAGACCGTCGTCTTGTGGACCCCGGCGCGTTGCGCGACGTTCTCGACGCTCAACGCGGCATAGCCCTTGTCCACGAGTTCGGCAAGCGTGGCGGCGTGGACGGCGGCGCGTACTTTGGCGCCGCGGCCGATCGGCCGGGCAGAGGGTTGATCAGACTGCATTGCAACTCCAAGTTGCGATATCCGCAGGGCGGGTGACAAGATGAATGTATCGCAACTCGGAGTTGCGATACATTCGTCGGCGTCCCCTTGAGGTGGCACATGATGCGTAACTCTCGTCCCTGGACCTTCCATGCCATCCCCGACCAGACGGGACGGGTCGCGGTAGTGACCGGAGCCAACAGCGGCATCGGCTACGTCACCGCCCGTGAGCTGGCCCGCCATGGCGCGCATGTCGTGCTGGCCTGCCGTGACCCCGGGCGCGGCCAGGCCGCCCTCGCCCGCATGCAGGATGAGCTGCCCGGGGCCCACCTGGAACTGCGGCGCCTGGACCTGGGCAGTCTGGCCTCCATTCGGGAGTTCGCCACCGGTTGGGACCGCGGTCGGCTTGATCTGCTGGTCAACAACGCCGGGGTGGCGATGGTGCCGTACGCCCGGACAGCCGACGGGTTCGAATCGCAGTTCGGCATCAACCACTTGGGCACCTTCGCCCTGACCGGCCTGCTCCTGCCGCACCTGCTCGCCGCGCCCGATCCACGGGTGGTCACCGTCAGCAGCGAAGGTCAGCGCTTCGCCCGCTTCGACCTGGAGAACCTCAACGCCGAACGCCGCTACCGCACGGCGTTCGCCTACGTGCAGTCCAAGCGGGCCAACCTCTACTTCGCGATGGAACTGCAGCGCCGGGCCGACGCCGCCGGGCACAAGCTCCGCAGCATGGCCGTCGCACCTGGACTCACCCGCACGAACGTGCTCACCGGCGGCGCCAACAGCAGCAGGGGACGGTTGTATGCGACCCTCACACGCCTGATGGTGCGCGTGGCCTTCCGCCCCACCCCGGAAGGGGCGAAGACCTCCCTGCACGCGGCGACCGTGCCGGACCTGCCCGGCGGCGGCTACATCGTTCCCGACGGTGTACTGCAACTGCGTGGCGAGCCCACTCGTCGGACTCGCGAGCGCGCCATCCGCGACACCGCCACAGCCGCTCGCCTCTGGCAGCTGTCCGAACGACTTACCGGCGTCACCTACGCCCTATCCGCCGTCAGAGCGACACCCCTGCCATAGCGTTCATCCACTACCTCTTCTGCCGTTTTCTTCGGGGCGCGCAAGTCCCGGCGGCGAGCTGGTGAAGATGGAGCAAGCTGGGCGGGTGACGCACAGAAACGACGCAGCGACCGTCCATGCCTGGACTGCTCTCGAAGGGCCGGCAGAGCTGGCCGAGGAGGTGTCGTACGAAGGAGCGGGTGAGGTCCTGCCGGCCCGTCTGCCCGTGCGGGAGCCGGCCCGGGCAAGCGTGGGGGTGTGCTCGCTGGCGGCCGCGGAACTGCTGGCGCGGCGCAACGCGGTGCCGGTGCCCGCGGTACGGGTCCGGGAGGCGGCGGTGTCCACGGCGTTCGTCAGTGAACGGCACCTGCGCATCGACGGCCAGGCTCCGGTGTCCTTCGCGCCGCTTTCCGGCTTCTGGCGCGCGGCCGACGGCCTGGCCGTGGCCGTGGCCCCTCCTGGCGGGACGGTGCATCCGCCGCACCTTCGCCGACCTCCTCAGCTCGGCCGATGTCGTGGTCCTCGGCTACCGGCCCGGCGCGCTGGAGGATCTGGGCCTCGATACGCTCCTTGCACGGCGTCCCGGACTGATCATCGCCCGGTTGTGCGCCTGGGGCTGGTCGGGGCCGTGGGCGGCGCGGCGCGGTTTCGACAGCCTGGTCCAGGCGGCGAGCGGTATCGCCGTGATCGAAGCCGGGGCCGACGGCCGCCCCGGTGTGCTGCCGGCGCAGGCACTGGACCACGGAACGGGGTATCTGCTGGCCGCCGCGGTCCTGCGGGCGTTGAGCGACCGGCAGCTCACCGGCGCTGGACGGTGGCTGAGGTTCTCCCTCGCGGGTACCGCCTCCTGGTTACTGCACGATCTGCGCTCCGCGCCGGTCGAAGGCGACGGCTACGACTCAAGGCCCTGGCTGGCGAAGGTCGCCTCGCCGTACGGGCCGCTCCGCCACGCCCTGCCCCCGGTCCACTACGAAGGTGCGCCCCGGACATGGAGCGCCCCGCCGACCCTGTGGGGTACGGATCCTCCCATGTGGACGAGCCGTACCGGAGAGCAGGAAGAGGGAGGCGGAAAGCCGGCCGGCTCGGTGGTGACCAGCGGATCCAGCATCTCCAGGCGGTCGTCGACCGCCTTGCCCTCCAGAGCAACGGGCTGTCGTCAGCCGGAAGGCGAAGCCGAGGCGGGCGGTCGGCCGAGCCGGTCGCGGGCGGCGGCCACCGCCGCCTGGCCGAGGCTGATCCCGCCGTCGCCGGGCGGTACCCGCCGGTGCGTCAGGACGGTGAAGCCGCGCTCCTCCAGCAGGGCGACCGTCCGCTCCAGCAGCAGGACGTTCTGGAAGACGCCCCCCGACAGCGCCACCGTGCCCAGGCCCCGCGCCTCCCGCAGGCGCTCGCAGCCCGCCGCGACCGCCGCGGCCAGCCCGTTGTGGAACCGGGCGGCCACCGTCCCCGGCGCCGCGCCCGCCCGCAGGTCCTCGGCCGCGGCCCGGACCAGTTCGGCCCCCGGCACAGTGAACGGCGCCCCGCCGGTCAGGCGGCAGCCGTACCCGTCCCTCTCGTCCTCGTCGGCGAGCCGTTCCAGCCCCGCCGCGGCCTGCCCCTCGTAGGTGATCACGTCGCGGACGCCGGCGAGCGCCGCGACCGCGTCGAACAGCCGGCCCACGCTGGAGGTGAGCGGGGCGTTCACGCCGCGCCGGGCCAGCGCGACCACCGCCTCCCAGTGCCCGGCGTTGCGCCGCACCACCGCCAGGTCACCGGGGACGTCCCCGGCGTAGGCGGCATCGAGGTGGGCGGCGGCCATCCGCCACGGCTGCCTGACCGCCGCCGCGCCCCCCGGCATCGGCACGGTGGCAAGGTGCCCGGCCCGCTCGAACCCGGCCAGATCGGCGACGAGGAACTCCCCGCCCCACAGCGTCCCGTCGGCGCCGTAGCCGAGGCCGTCGAAGGCCACCCCGATGACGGGCCCCGCCACCCCGTTGTCGGCCAGGCAGGACGCGACGTGCGCGTGGTGGTGCTGCACTCCCGTCCGGTCGACGCCCTCCAGGGCGAGCGCGTACTTGGTGGACAGGTACTCCGGGTGCAGGTCGTGGGCGACGAGGCGCGGCGTGACGCCGAGCAGCCGCCGCAGGTGCGCGACCCCCTCGGTGAAAGACCGGAACGTCTCGTGGTTCTCCAGGTCGCCGACGTGCGGGGAGACGAACGCCCGCCCGCCCCTGGCCAGGCAGAAGGTGTGCTTCAGCTCCGCGCCGCAGGCCAGCACGGGCCGGGGAGCCGGACGGGGGAGCGGCAGCGGGCGCGGCGCGTACCCCCGGGAACGCCGGATCGGCAGCGGCCCGCCGCGGAAGACGCGGACCACCGAGTCGTCGGCGCGCGCCCGGATCGGCCGGTCATGGGCCAGAAAGGCGTCCGCTACCCCGCCCAGCCGCGCCACGGCCTCGCCGTCGTCGCGGGCGATCGGCTCGTCACCGAGGTTGCCGCTGGTCAGCACGATCGGCTCGCCGACCCGCCGCAGCAGCAGGTGGTGCAGGGGGGTGTAGGGCAGCATCACGCCCAGCCACCGGTCTCCCGGCGCCACCCGCGGCGCGAGCCGCGCGCCGGGCCGCCGCCGCAGCAGCACGATCGGGCGCGCGGCGCCGGTGAGCAGCCGCTCGGCCGCCTCGTCCACCTCGCACAGCCGCCGCGCCGCCTCCGGGTCCGCCGCCATGACGGCGAACGGCTTGTCCTCGCGGCGCTTGCGGGCCCGCAGCGCCGCCACCGCCGGCCCGCACGCGGCCACCGCGGCCAGGTGGTAGCCGCCCAGGCCCTTGACCGCGACCACCGCCCCGGCCCGGAGCAGCGCGGCGGCCGCGTCCAGGACGGCCCCGTCCGAGGCGGCCCCGTCCGGGGCGGCCCCGTCCGAGGCGGCCCCGTCCGAGGCGGCCCCGTCCGAGGCGGCTCCCTTCGGGACGGCTCCCTTCGGGACGGCTCCGCCGGGGGCGGTGGAGGACGGCGGGGGAGGGGCGGGTTCGCGGCCGGCCGGGCCGAGCAGCCGCAGCCGGGGCCCGCACGCCGGGCAGCACACCGGCTGGGCGTGGAAGCGCCGGTCGGCCGGGTCGCGGTACTCCCGCTCGCAGTCGCCGCACATGGCGAACCCCGCCATCGTGGTGTTCGGCCTGTCGTACGGCAGGTCCGTGACGATGGTGAACCGGGGCCCGCAGTTCGTGCAGTTGACGAACGGGTAGCCGTACCGCCGGTCGGCCGGGTCGTCCAGCTCGCGCAGGCAGTCGGCGCAGGTCGCCGCGTCCGGGGTGACGAGCGCCCGGCGCCGCCCGCCCGGGGGGCTGGGCACGACGGCGAACCCGGACCGGCCGGTGACAGGGACGGGGACGGCCGCTACGCGCTCCACCGCCGCCAGCGGCGGCGCGCCGTCCCGCAGCGCCGAGGTGAACTCCCCTACCAGCGCCGATGCCCCCTCGACCTCGATGAACACCCCGCGCTCGTCGTTGCCGACCAGCCCGTCCAGGCCGAGCCGGGTGGCCAGGCCGTACACGAAGGGCCGGAAACCCACCCCCTGTACGGTGCCCTCCACCCGGATCGCCGCCCGGACCCGCTCGCCCGCCCGCCCGCCGTCCATCGCCCTCCAGCACCCCGCGGCGCGTCCGCCGCCTCCGGCGCCCGCCGTACCCGTCATCCCGCGGAGCACGGCCCCGCCGCGTGATCGATTCCCGTGCCCGGGGCGGCGGCCCCGCCGGACCGGAAGTCTTTCCCCGATCTTGCCCGTCCCCGGTTCGGTCCTTGTCTTACTTCGTAAAGGGCAGTGGACGAAAAATGAGCCGGAAAGAGGGAACAGACCGGGGAAAGATGATGTTCGAGGGCGAGAAGAAGGCGATCGAGACAGGAGTCGGCATGGGGAAGTTGAACGAGGACGCCAAGGAGTTGCTCCGGCGGCCGATCCACGGGTGGGCCACCACGGTCCGGTCCGACGGCTCGCTGCACAACACCGTCGTCTGGGTCGACGTCGACGGTGACGACGTGGTCTTCAACACGGCCCTGGGCCGGGTCAAGGACCGCAACCTGCGCGCCGACCCCCGGGTGTCGGTGAGCGTGCTGGACCCCGAGAACGCCTTCCACCTGGTCAGCGTGTCCGGCACCGCGAAGCTGGAGGAGGAGGGCGCCGACGAGGTCATCGACCGCCTGGCGAAGAAGTACCTCGGCGTGGACACCTACCCCTACCGGCAGCCGGGCGAGGAGCGCGTCACGGTGCGGGTGACGCCCGAGCAGGTGGTCTACAGCCCCGGCCGCTGACCGGCGGGGTGCCGGCCGGCGCGCCTTCCCGCCTCGGGGCCCGGTGCGCCCGTAGCCGTCGCCGGGGTCAGCGCTCGCCGGGGTCGCTCCCGCCGCCGTGGCGGGCGACGAGTTCGGCGCCGATGCGGGCGAGCTCGTCACGGACCGAGCGCGGTTCGACGACCTCGACCAGCGCGCCCCAGCCGGCGAGGTCGCGGGCGATGTCCAGCGGGGTGGGGGCGGCGAGGCGGACCCGGACGCGTCCCCGGTCGGGTTCGCCGTCGATGTGGCAGTGCCGTCCGAAGCGGTCGCGCAGGATCGGCGCGAACCGCTCCTCGATGAGCACGGTCGCCCAGGTGCGGGAGCGGCGCCGCTCGACCTGGTCGACGACCTCCTGCCAGGCGGCGGCGAGGACGAAGTCGTCCGGGCGTTCGGCGGGCTCGCCGGTCGGCTCGGCCTGGGCGACCCGGTCGACGCGGAAGGTGCGCCGCCCCCGGTCGGTCCCGGCGAGGAGATACCAGACGTCGTCCTTGTCGATCAGGCCCCACGGGTCGACCAGCCGTTCCGTCCGCTCCCCGGCATGATCGGCATAGGTCAGGCGGACCCTGCGCCTCCGGATCACGGCGCTCTGCAGCAGGTCGACCATCGGGGGCCGGGGCCTGTCGTGTTCGCCCCACCGGACGGGGTCGGTCACCGTGGCCTCGGCGGCGGCCTCGGCGTCGGCCCGGAAGGTCGAGGGCAGGGCCCGTACGAGCTTGCGGAGCGCCGCCCTGGCCTCGGCCGAGACGGATGCGGCGGGGCCGACGAGCAGGAAGAGCGCCCGCGCCTCGGGCGCCGTCAGGCCGCTGAGATCGGTACGGGCGCCGCCGACCAGGGACCAGCCACCGCCGCGGCCGGGCTGGGGGTAGACGGGGACGCCCGCGGCCGACAGCGCCTCAAGGTCACGGCGGGCGGTGGCGACGGACACCTCCAGCTCGGTGGCCAGCTCGGCGGCGGTCACCCGGCCACGGGCCTGCATCAGCAACAGGACGGCCACAAGGCGATCGGCGCGCATGGTCCGGATTCTTCCGCTGGTCCGGATTCTTCCGCAAAGCGGGCGGAGCGGTCAGCGCTCATGGTCCGGCCTCGGCGCTCATGGCACGGCCCCGGCCACGAAGCAGAACTCGTTGCCCTCGGGGTCGTGCATGACCTGGAAGGCGCCGACGGCGTCGCGCTGCGCCGCGCCCGACCGCCGTCCGCCCAGCGCGACGGCCGCGTCGGCCGCGCCGGTGAGATCCTCCACCTCGAGGTCGAGGTGGAGGCGGTTCTTGCCGGAACGCGGCTCCGGGACCCGCTGGAAGGCCAGGCGCAGCCCTTCCGGCGGGTCGATGTAGGACCAGCCGGGGTCGCGGTCCACGGGTGCGGCGCCCATGAGCGCCCCCCAGAACGCGGCGAGCCGCGCCGGGTCCGCGCAGTCGACGACGAGCTGACTCTGACGGATGATCACCCCCCGATCGTACGGCCCTGTTCGGGTCGTATGGGAGGATTCCGGCTCGGTGGTGGGACAGGCATCCGGCCGCGGAAGGGAATCGAAGGAAGAGGTATGGACATCGGGAAGGACGGCGTGCTGAAGGGGCAGGGGGAGGAGTTCCGCGAGTTCTGGCGGGAGCGCCACCTGTGCACGCTGACCACGCTCCGGGCCGACGGCACGCCGCACGTCGTCCCCGTGGGGGTGACGCTGGACGTCGACTCCGGGATCGCCCGGGTGATCACCTCGGGCACGTCGCTGAAGGCCCGCAACCTGCCGGAGGCGGGCGGGGAGGGGGCGCCGGTGGCGGTCTGCCAGGTGGACGGGCGCCGCTGGTCCACCCTGGAGGGGCGGGCGGTGATCCGCCGCGACCGCGAGGCGGTCGAGGACGCCGAGCGCCGGTACGAGCTGCGCTACCGCAGGCCGCGGGAGAACCCGGCCCGGGTGGTGATCGAGATCAGCGTCACCCGGGTGCTGGGCAACGTCTGACACCGCCGGTCACGCGGCCGGTGGGAGGACGCCGCGGGTCACTCGGCCGGTGGGAGGACGCCGCCGGTCACGCGGCCGGTGGGGGCGCCGACGGTCCGGGGAGGTGTCCGGGTCGCCGGGACGGGCGCCGGCGGAGAACCCGGGAGAACCGGACCGGCCGGTCCCGTGCCGCGGAGGGCGGCGCGGGACCGGCCGGTGGGGACGGTCGCGCGGGCGGTCACCGGGTCGTCGGCGACCGCCCGGCGGGTCAGGAGCGGCGGCCGAACCAGCGGCGCTTGCCGGGCTTGGCGTCCTGCGGGGCCGCGGCGGGGGCGGCGGCCGCCGCGGCGAGCGGCTTGGCGAAGCCGGCCAGCGGCTGGACGGTGGGAGAGCAGTCCGCCAGCGCGATCGGGTCGCCCATGGCGACCACGATCTTCCGCTGGCCCTTGAACGCCTCGCGGGCGTGCGCGGCCAGGATGTTGTCGACGATCAGGATGTCACCCACCCGCCAGGTCTCCCTGGTCGTGGCCCGGCGGTAGGCCTCGTCGATCGTCTCGATGTCCTCCTTGGAGATCGGCTCCCCGTCGCCGTAGGCGGTGTTGAAGGGCAGGTTCTCGTGGCCCAGGTCATCGATGAACACCTCGCGGACGTCCGGGTCGAGCGCCCACTCGTTCCAGAAGACCGTGTGGTTGAACCAGACCTCCTCACCGGTTCCGGGGTGGCGGATGGTGGCCGAACGGCGCTGCCTCGTGCGGAGCTGGTCGTCGCCGACCCACTCGTGGGCGATGTGGTTCTCCGCGCAGTAGGCGGCCACCTCGTCCCTGTCCTCGGTGGCGAAGGCGGTGCGCCAGCCCAGGCTGATGTGCTCGCCGTAGTTGCGCACCAGCGACCAGCCGTGCTCGCGGAAGCGGTCGGCGAGCGGTGCGGGGATGTCCCGCAGGACCTTGCGCACGTCGGTGGTCGGCGTCGCGCCGCCCTCGTCGGGGGCGACGAGGCAGCCGAACATCAGGATCCCGGGGAAGTTGAGCGCGTAGCTGTTCTCGTTGTGCGGGCGGATCGCGTGTGACGGCGGCAGGTCGGTGGAGGAGTAGACGTCCTTGCCGAAGTGGCTGCGCGGGGTGGCCTTCTCGACGTACCCGGCGAGCTTGGAGACCAGCGCGTCCCGGACCTCGGCGAAGTCCTCGATGGTCTTGACCGGCAGCCCGCGCAGGTAGACGGAGCCGTGCTCGTCCAGCCCCGCGCGGATGGCCTCGCGGCTCTCCCGCAGCCACTCGCAGGTCTCACCCAGGTCCGCGCCCTGGGCGTCGGCCGCGGCGGGCCTTTTGTCCCTGACCTCCCAGTCGATGGTGGTGTTCATGCGGCGTGGGTCCTTTCCAGCTCTTCGATGCCGATGAGGTCGTCGGGCTTGGCGTCGGGCACCTCGTCGTCGAAGCGCGCCAGCGTCCTGACGCGCAGACCGGCGAGGGTCAGCAGGCCCATGGCGAGCCCGCAGATCAGGTAGAACAGCCCCAGCCCGCGTCCCGGGCCGGTGCCGATGAGCGCGCCGACGGTTCCGGCGAGCGGGCCGCCGGCGGCCATCAGCGGGTCGAGCAGGGGAGCGGCGAGCGGCGCGACGACGCCGAAGCCGATGGGCACGGTCGCCGCGGCGATCATGGTGTTGACCGCGATGATCCGGCCCTGGAAGCGGTGCGGCACCTTCACCTGGATGATCGTGGCGATGATGCCGTTGATCAGCGACAGCGAGAAGGACATGCCGAACGCGCCGACGCCGATCAGCCACAGGTTGGGCTGCAACCCGGTGACCAGGCCCGCGAGGGCCATCAGCCCGGCCGAGGCGATCGCGCCGCGCAGCTTGCGGTGGGTCGGGCCGCCCCACAGGCTCATCACCAGGCCGCCCACGATCGCGCCGGCGCCGCCCGCGACCGCCACCGTGCCGGCGGCGGCCAAGGTGGAGAACGACAGCACCAGCGGCGAGACCATGACGAACATGGGCGCCAGGAACAGGTTCACCCCGGCGAAGAAGAACAGCATCGCGCGGAAGCCGCGGTGTCCCAGCGAGTACCGGAAGCCGTTGACGATCTCCGCGGAGATCGGCTCGCGGCGGCGCAGACCCAGCGCGGTGGGGAACTTCACCAGCAGGACCACCAGGACGGCGAACGCGTAGGCGGCGACCTGGACGGTCAGGATGCCCTCCAGCCCGATCGCGGCGAGCATGCCCACCGCGATGAGCGGGGCCAGGAACTGCCCGCTGCCGATGGCGAGCTGCACGATGCCGTTGGCGTGGCCCAGGTAGCGCTTGGGCACCAGCTGCGGTATCGACGCCTGGTAGGCGAGCCGCTGGAACGTCACCGAGACGGAGACGATCGCTATCAGCCCGTACAGCGGGCCGACGGTGAGCCGGTCGGTCAGCAGCAGCGCGAGCATCACCGCCTGGGTGAGGCCCGACGCGGCGTCACCGGCGATCATCACGCGCCGCCGGTCGTAGCGGTCGACCACCGCGCCCGCCAGCGGCGCCACGACGATGCCCGGCACCAGGGCGAGCAGCGCGATGAGCCCGAAGTGGGCCATCGACCCGGTCTTCTGGAAGATCCAGATCGGTACCGCGAACTCGGTGAGCGCCGACCCGACCAGCGACACCAGCTGGCCCAGCGCGATGGGCAGGAAGCGGCGCATGCTCGGCTCGCGCTCGGTGCGCGCGGCCTTCCGGTGCACGGTCTCCTGCAGCCACCAGGTGCCGCCCGCCTCGCGGGAGTGCTCCCGCCGCCAGGCGTCGTCGGCGCGGTGCGTCCCGGTGACGATCCGGGCCAGCTCGTCGGCGCGGTACTTGGGGAAGAAGTGCCCGGCCTCGTCGATGACGACCAGCGACGCCGTCTCCGACAGGAAGCACCACTCCTTGAAGCGCTCCTGGTAGAACTCGGTGCTGGGGTCGCGCTCGCCGACGACCGAGACGATCGGCGCCTTCAGCCGCGGCTGTTCGGTGGCGAACAGGTCGGTGAAGTACTCCTCGGCCATCCGGCCGTCCTGGCGCATCAGCTCGACGGTGAACGTCACCTGTTCCTCGTCGAGGCCGGTCATGTCGCCGCCGAGCGCGCGCAGCTCGGCCGCGATGCTGCGGGTGCCGTGCAGGCGGTCGTTGATCAGCGTGCTGAGCGGGCCGAGGAAGCGGCCCCTGGGCTTGGCGAACGGGAAGATGCCGCCCAGGTAGAGGGCGTCCAGCTCACGTCCGGACGCCTCGACCTGCTTGGACAGCTCGATGGCCAGGGCGCTGCCCGGCGCGCAGTGCCCGTAGATGACCAGCGGGCCCTGGATGTGCTCGGCGATCTCCTTGACGCACTGCGCGGCGACCTCCTGGAAGGGAAGCTGCGCCTCCTCACCCGGCTCACGGCCGGGTGCGGCGACCGCGTAGAGGGAGTAGCCGGCGGGCATCGCGTCGGCGAGCGTCTGGTAGACGACCGCGTTGGCGCCGCCGTACGGCACGCAGACGACGGTGCCGAGGCGGTCCTTCGGGGCGATCGGGCGGGTCAGCTCGGCGAGCATCCGGCGCGGCCCGGCCGTCTCCCCGCGCCGCTCGACGATCAGCTTCGCGAGCTGGGCGACGGTCGGGTTCTTGAACATCTCCAGCACGCCGATCGGCGGCTTGCTGTCGGGGAACGCCTTGCGCATCCTCGCCACGACCTGGGTGGCCAGCAGAGAGTGGCCGCCGAGGTCGAAGAAGTCGTCGTTCGCGCCGACCTGCTCCAGGTCCAGCACGTTCGCCCAGATGGTGGCGACGGCCTCCTCGACGGGCCCCTCCGGCGCGGTGTAGCCGGCCCGCTGGTCGGCGCGCTCCGGCTCGGGGTCCGGCAGGGCGCGGCGGTCCACCTTGCCGTGCGCCTGCAGCGGGAACCGGTCCAGCCAGGCGAACCGTCCGGGGACCATGTACTCGGGCAGCCGGTCCAGCAGGTGCGCCCGCAGCTCGGCCACCGGCGCCTCCGCGGCGTCCGGCTCCTTCTCCAGCCAGGCCACCAGGTGGTCTCCGCGCAGGTCCACCACGCCCTGGACGACGCCGGGCAGGGTGCCGAGCGCGGCCTCGATCTCGCCGAGCTCCACCCGGTAGCCGCGGATCTTCACCTGGTGGTCGGTGCGGCCCAGGAACTCCAGCCGGCCGTCGTCGAGCCGGCGCACCAGGTCGCCGGTGCGGTACATCCGCGCGCCCGGCTCGCCGTAGGGGTCGGCGACGAAACGCTCGGCGGTCAGCCCGGGACGGCCGAGGTAGCCGCGCGCCAGGGTGTCGCCGCCGATGTACAGCTCACCGGCCACGCCCGGCGGGACCAGGCGCAGCGCCCGGTCCAGCACGTAGACGCGGGCGTCGGGCAGCGGGCGGCCGATGGGCCAGGCCGTGCCGGGCGCCGCCGCCTCGGGGTCCACCCGCTCGGTGGTCACCGCGACGACCGTCTCGGTGGGACCGTAGCTGTTGAAGATCGCGCAGTCGGTGCGGGCGGCGAGGTCGCGGACCCACGCGGTGGGCGACGCCTCGCCCGCCAGGATGAGCGCCCGGCGCGGCAGCAGCCGCTCCGGCTCCACCTCGGCGCCCAGGGCGGCGAGGTGCGAGGGCGTCATCTTCAGGTAGTCCAGGTGCGCGATGGCCTCGGCCAGCTCGTGCCCGGAGCCGCGGCGCGGCAGCTGGTGCAGGGTGCCGCCGCCGGTGAGCGGCAGGTAGAACATCAGCATGCTGAAGTCGAAGGCGAGCGACTGCAGCAGGCCGAAGTGGGCGTCCGGCACGATGCCGTACTCGGCGCGGATGTACTCCAGGTAGGCCACGATGTGGCGGTGCTGGACGCCGACGCCCTTGGGGCGGCCGGTGGTGCCGGAGGTGTAGATCACGTAGGCGAGGTCGCCGGGGCCGGCCAGCGGCTCCAGCGGGCCGTCGTCCTCGTCGGAGGTGTCGCCGAGCCGGTCGAGCTCCACGACGGGACCGGTGAAGCCGGGCGCCCTGTCCCGCAGCGACGAGCTGGTGACCAGCAGGACCGCTGAGGAGTCGGCGAGCAGGAACTCCAGCCGGTCGGTCGGCTGCTCGGGGTCCAGCGGCAGGTAGGCGCCGCCCGCCTTGAGCACCGCGAGGATCGCCACGGCGGCGTCCACGTTGCCCTCCAGGCAGATCGCGACGCGGGCGTCGGGGCCGACGCCCATCCCGCGCAGCCGCCTGGCCAGCCGGTTCGCCCGGCCGTGCAGTTCGGCGAAGGTGAGCGACCGGTCTCCGGCCACCAGGGCGCGGACGTCCGGGGTCCGCTCCGCCTGGGCCTCGGCCATCTCGCCGAGCGTGCGGTACGACGGCTCCCAGGTGCGGGTGCCGGCCCACTCGCCGAGCAGCGCCTCGCGCTCGGCGTCGCCGAGCAGCGACACCTCCGACAGACGGCGCCCGTGGTCGGCGACGGCCTGCTCCAGGAAGCGCCGCATCGCGCGCTCGACGCGCTCGACGGACGCGGCCTCGAACAGGTCGGTGCGGTAGGTGAAGAACCCCTCCAGCCCCTCGTCGGCCTCGGTGACGTACAGCGCGAGGTCGAACTGGGTGATGGTGAGCGGGAACTCGAACGGCGCGATCTCCAGCCCGGCGACGCCGCGGGCCGGCTCCGCCCGGTTGTTCAGCGCGAAGGTCACCTGGAAGATCGCCGACCGGCTGGGGTCGCGCTCCACCCGCAGGTCGTTGACCAGCTGGTGGAAGGGGTAGTCCTGGTGGCCGAGCGCGCCCAGCACGGTCTCCCGGGTGCGCAGCAGGTGTTCGGCGATCGTCGGGTCGTCCCCGGTACGGCCGCGCAGCGTCACCATGTTGACGAAGGAGCCGACCACGCCCTCCAGCTCCCGGTAGGGCCGTCCGGCCACCGGCGAGCCGACGCCGAAGTCGTCCTGGCCGGCGAGCCGGGCGAGGACCGCCTGGTAGGCGGCGAGCAGCGTCATGTAGAGCGTGGCGCCGTGCGCCCTGCCGAGCTCCCGGACCGCCTCGGTCAGCTCCGCGTCCCAGGTGAAGGCGGACAGCGCGCCCTCGAAGCGCTGTTCGGCCGGGCGCGGGTGGTCGGTGGGCAGTTCCAGGTCGGGCATCCCGGTGAGCTGCTCGCGCCAGAACGCGACGTCGGGCTCGACCTCGGGGCCGCCCAGCCGCTCCCGCTCCCACACGGCGAAGTCGCCGAACTGCGCCTGCGGCTGCGGCAGCTCCACCGGGGTGCCGTCGCGCAGCCCGGCGTACAGGGCGAAGAGCTCGTCGGCCATGATCTCCAGCGACCGGCCGTCGCTGACGACGTGGTGTACGGCGAGCAGCAGCACGTGGTCGTCCGGCGCGATGCGGACCAGCGTCGCCCGCAGCAGCGCGTCGGCGGCCAG
This sequence comes from Streptosporangium sandarakinum, assembly GCF_050942225.1. NCBI lineage: Bacteria > Bacillati > Actinomycetota > Actinomycetes > Streptosporangiales > Streptosporangiaceae > Streptosporangium > Streptosporangium sandarakinum. The sequence goes on along the minus strand of NZ_CP192034.1, from coordinate 4,813,279 downwards.
GTCGAACGGCCGCCTGACCTCCTCCCCGACGATCTCGGCCGCGCGGGCGGCGTCGTCCGCCGCCATGACCTTCAGCGTGGCGGGGCCGGGCTCGTCGATGACGACCCTGGGCCGCCCGTCCTGGCTGGGGAAGCGCATCCGCAGCGCCTCGTGCCGGGCGACCAGCGCGGTCAGCGCGGCCTCCAGCAGCGCGGCGTCCAGCTCACCGGTCAGCCGCAGCGTCAGCGGCATCGTGTACGCGGTGTTGCCCGGGGCGAGCTGCTCCATGAACCACAGGCGTTCCTGTCCGCTGGACGGCGGCGGCTCGGTCTCGGGGGACCGGGGCCGGACCGTGACGGTCGCCGCCCGTCCTCGTAATCGCTGCGCCAGCAGGGCGCGCTTGTCGGCCGAGAGCGTGACGGCGCGTTCCGACAGCTGGTCGGTCATCTACGGTTTCCTTCCTTGCGGGACAGCGGCGCTCAGGCGCCCTGTCCTTCGATGTCGGCGATCAGCAGTGCCTCCACGGCGTCGGCCAGCTTCTCGACGGTGGTGTTGGCGAAGATCACGTTGATCGGGATCTCCAGGTCCACGGCGGCCCGAATCCTGGCGGCCACCCTGATGGCGAGCAGGGAGTTGCCGCCGAGGGCGAAGAAGTCGTCGTGGACGCCGACGCGGGCGTTGCCGAGCACGTCGGTCCAGACGTCGGCGACGAGGTGTTCGGCGTCGGTGCGGGGCGGGACGAACGCGACGGCGGCGGTCTCCTGCCAGACGGGGGCGGGCAGGGCGCGGCGGTCGACCTTGCCGCTGTGGTTGAGCGGCAGGGCGTCCATGACCGTGAACGCGGCCGGGACCATGTAGGCGGGCAGGTTGTCCTCGGCGAAGCGCCGCACCAGGTCGGCGAGCTCGCCCTCGCGGCCGGCGTCCGCGACGCGCGGGACGAGGTAGGCGGCCAGCCGCCTGTCGCCGGGCTGGTCCTCGCGCACCACGGTCACCGCCTGCCTGAGCTCGGGATGCCGGCCCAGCACGGCGTTGATCTCCCCGAGTTCGATGCGGATGCCGCGGATCTTGACCTGGTCGTCGACGCGGCCGAGGTAGTCGAGGGTTCCGTCGGGCAGCCGGCGGACGAGGTCGCCGGTGCGGTACATCCGTTCGCCGGGTCGGCCGTGGGGGCAGGCGACGAAGCGTTCGGCGGTGAGGTCGGGGCGGTGCAGGTAGCCGCGGGCCAGGTGTTCGCCGGCGATGTAGAGCTCGCCGGGGACGCCGGGTGGGGCGGGGTTGAGGTGGTCGTCCAGGACGTAGGCGCGGGTGTTGTCCAGGGGGCGGCCGATCGGGACGACGGGGCCGGGGGTGGTGATGGGGTGGGCGGTGGCGTAGACGGTGGTCTCGGTGGGGCCGTAGCCGTTGTAGACGGTTGTGGCGCCGGCGGCCAGGACGTGGGCGACGGCGGTGGGGGAGGCGGCTTCGCCGGCGATCCATAGTTCGGGGACGCGGGCGAGCAGGGTGGGGTGGTCGGGGGCCAGGACGTTGAACAGGCCGGTGGACAGGAAGATCGCGGTGACGTGTTCCTCGTCGAGGGCCCAGGTGAGGGTGGTGGCGTCGATGACGCCGGGGGGTGCCACGACGATGGTGCCGCCGCCCAGCAGGGGCACCCACAGTTCGTACATGGACACGTCGAAGGAGGAGGCGGTGTGGAACAGGACCCGCCGGTGGGCGGGGCCGTGCCAGAGGCGGTCGGTGGCGAAGGAGCGGATGTTGCGGTGGGTGACGGCGACGCCCTTGGGGGTGCCGGTGGATCCGGAGGTGAACATCGCGTACACCAGCCGGTCCGCCGCGATCTCCAGACCGAGGTTCTCCGGGTCGCTCTCCTCGGTGGCCGTCATCGCCTGGACGCCCTCCACGGCCCGGGCGTGCTCGGCCAGCTCGTGCTTGGCGTAGACGGCGTCGGTCAGCACCACCCGCGCGCCGGTCCGCTCGGCGATCCAGCGCATCCGGCTCACCGGCAGGCCCGGGTGCAGCGGCACGTAGGCGCCGCCGGCCTTGGTGACGGCCAGCATCGCCACCACCACGTCGGCCGAGCGCTCCATGAGCACCGCGACCGGTGACTCCGGCCCGACGCCGGCGGCGAGCAGGCGGCGGGCCAGGGCGTTGGCCCGGCCGTTGAGCTCGGCCGCGCTCAGCCGGGCCTCGCCGCAGACCACCGCCTCGGCGTGCGGGTCGGCCGCCACCCGAGCCTCGAACAGCTCGGCCAGGTTGCCCTGCGGGGTGGGGGCGGCGGTGTCGTTCCACTCCGTGAGCAGTATGCGGCGTTCGGCGGGGTCGAGGAGGTCCACCGCGCCGATCGGGACGTCGGGGTCGGCGGCGACGGCCTCCAGCAGCCGCACCAGCCGCGCCGCGATCGTCTCGGCCGTGCCCCGGTCGAACAGGTCGGTGGCGTACTGCAGCACACCCTCCACCCCGGCAGCGGCGCCGTCGGCGGAGCCGCCGTCGGTGAAACCGAACAGCAGGTCGCACTTGGCGCCGCCGAACCCGTACAGCGAGTACGCCGGATCCAGCGCCATCGTCAGCCCCGCGCCCCCACTCTCGGCGGGGGAGGTGTTCACCAGGCCGAGCATCACCTGGAACAGCGGGGTACGGCCCGGCACCCGCGGCGGGTTGATCGCCTCGACCAGGTTCTCGAACGGCACGTCCTGGTTGGCGAAGGCGGCCAGGTCGGTCTCGCGGACCCGGGCCAGCAGCTCGCGGAAGGTCGGGTTCCCCGAGGTGTCGGTGCGCAGCACCAGCGTGTTGGCGAAGAAGCCGACCAGGTCGGTCAGGGCTTCGTCGGTGCGGCCGGCCACGGGGGCGCCGATCGGCACGTCGGCGCCGGCGCCCAGCCGGGTCAGCAGCGCCGCCAGCCCGGCCTGCAACGTCATGAACAGCGTCGCCTGATCGGCCTGGGCCACCGCCAGCAGCCGCCGGCGCAGGCCGGCCGGAAGCGTGAAGGACACCGACTCGCCCAGGTGCCCGGGCGCCGCCGGCCAGGGCCGGTCGGCGGGCAGCGCGATCTCGTCGGGCATCCCGGCCAGCGTGGCGCGCCAGTGGGCGGTCTGCTCGCCCATCAGGCTGCCGGGGTCGGCGGGGTCGCCGAGCAGTTCGCGCTGCCAGCGGGCGTAGTCGCTGTAGCGGACCGGCAGTGGTTCCCAGCCGGGTTCCTGGCCGCGCACCCGGGCGGCGTAGGCCGTGGCCAGGTCGCGCTCCAGCGGGCCGAGGGACCACCCGTCGATCGCGATGTGGTGGAACAGCAGGGCCAGCACGTGCTCGTCCCGCCCGCCGGCCGGCGGCAGCGCGAACAGCTCCGCCCGCATCGGCGGCTCCGACGCCAGGTCGAACGGCCGCAGCGCGGTCCGCCGGATCGCGGCGTCCAGCTCCGACCCGTCGACGATCCCGGTGACGGTCAGGTCCGGCAGGCTCTCCAGCACCCGGGGCTCGGGACGGCCGTCCCGGGCGGGGAAGACGGTGCGCAGCGTCTCGTGCCGCCGGGCCACGTCGGCGACCGCGGCGCGCAGCGCCTCCCGGTCCAGCCGGCCCGACAGCCGCAGCACCAGCGGGATCGTGTAGAGGCTCACGCTCTCGGCGAGCCGGTCGGAGATCCACAGCCGCGACTGGGCGAACGACGGCTCCGGGCGTCCGGACTCCCCGCCGCTGGCCAGGACCGGCCTGGGCCGGCCGCCGCCCTCACCGCCGGCCCGCTCGATCCGGGCGGCGAGCGCGGCGACGGTCGGCGCCTCGAAGATCTCGCGGATCTGGAGCTCGGTGGAGAAGGCGGAGCGGATGGCGGTGACGGCGCGCATGGCGAGCAGGGAGTGGCCGCCGAGGGCGAAGAAGTCGTCGTCGATGCCGACGCCGGGTACGGCCAGCAGTTCGGCGAACAGCGCGCAGAGCCGTTCCTCGACGGGGGTGCGCGGGGCCGTGCCGGAGGCCGTGGTCTCCGGGGCGGGCAGGGCGCGGCGGTCGACCTTGCCGTTGTGGTTGAGCGGCAGCGCCGCCAGCACGACGAACGCCGACGGCACCATGTAGGCGGGCAGCGTCTCCCCGGCCGCCCGCCGTACCCGGTCGGCGAGCTCACCGGTGTCCGCGCCCGGACCGGCGTCCGCGGCGCGCGGGACGAGGTAGGCGACCAGCCGCCTGTCGCCGGGACGGTCCTCCCGGGCCAGGACGGCGACCTGGGCCACCTCGGGGTGCCGCGCGAGAGTCGCCTCGATCTCACCCAGCTCGATGCGGAAGCCGCGGATCTTCACCTGGCCGTCGGCGCGCCCGACGAACTCGAGGTCCCCGTCGGGCAGACGCCGCACCAGGTCACCGGTGCGGTACATCCGCGTGCCCGGCTCTCCGTGGGGACAGGCGACGAAGCGTTCGGCGGTCAGATCCGGCCGGCCCAGGTAGCCGCGCGCCAGCTGCTCCCCGGTGAGGTACAGCTCGCCCTCGTCGGCGGGCCGCAGGTTCCCGTCCAGGACGTGGACGCCGACGGCGTCCAGCGGGCGGCCGATGGGAACGGCGCCCGACGGGGGTTTCTCCACCGGGTAGGAGACCGAGAACGTCGTGTTCTCGGTGGGGCCGTAGGCGTTGTGCACGATGCCGTCGGCGAGGACGATCCGCTCCATCGCGGCGGGGTGGGCGGCCTCGCCGCCGGTCCACAGCGAGGGAATCCGGGCCAGCAGCTCCGGCGCCTCCTCGGCGAGCACGTTGAACAGGCCGGTCGTCATGAACGCCGCGGTGATCCGCTCGTCGTCCAGCATCCGGGCCACCGTCCCGGCGTCGGCGGCGCCGGGCGGCGCCATGACCACGACGCCGCCGTTCAGCAGCGGCACCCACAGCTCGTAGGTGGAGGCGTCGAAGGCGAACGAGGAGTGCGACAGCACGCGGTCGTGCTCCCGCCAGCGGTGGTCGGCGGCGAAGGAGAGGATGTTGCGGTGGGTGACGCCGACGCCCTTGGGGGCGCCGGTGGAACCGGAGGTGAACATCACGTACGCCAGCCGGTCGGCGGCGATGTCCAGGCCCGGGTTCTCCGGGTCGGTGTCGTCGCCCACGGTCAGGGAGGCGGCGTGCTCGGTCAGCTCGTGGCCGGCGTGCGCCGCGTCGGTCAGCACGATCCGCGCGCCCGCCTGGTCGAGGATCGCCCGCATGCGGGCGACCGGATAGGCCGGGTGCAGCGGGACGTAGGCGCCGCCGGCCTTGACGACGGCCAGCATCGCCACCGCCACGTCGGCCGAGCGCTCCATGAGCACCGCGACCGGTGACTCCGGCCCGACGCCGGCGGTGAGCAGGCGGCGGGCCAGGGCGTTGGCCCGGCCGTTGAGCTCGGCCGCGGTCAGGCGGACCTCGCCGCAGACCACCGCCTCGGCGTGCGGAGCCGCCGCCACCCGCGCCTCGAACAGCGCGGCAAGGCTCCGCCGCAAAGAAATCGGGTTCACGGAATCTCCAGGTTCAGGGCACGGGGACACAGGGGCCCCAGGGCACGATGAGGCGAAAAGCCGAACCGATGGCACAGGCGCTGTTCAGCCACGGCTCAGCCGCGCGGAATATCCGGTCCTGAACACGGCTCGTGGCGGTAGTCGCCCGGAGAGAAGGAAATCGGTGCCCCTTTCAGGACACTGATGCCCTTTTTAGGGCCTTAATGCCCTTTTTAGGACGTCTGCAGGCTACGCGGCCGCATGTCGGCCCAGTTCGCGTTGATGAAGTCCAGGCAGCTCTGTCGGCTGTCCGTTTCGTGCGCGATGTCCCATCCGCCGGGAACTTCGGCGGAGGCCGGCCAGAGGGAGTACTGTCCCTCGCCGTTCACCAGGACGAGGTAACTGCCGCTCTCATCGTCGAACGGATTGCTCATGGAAACTCCGTGCTTTCGGAAACGGTCTCGTGGACGTCTTTGTCAACCGGAACGCAGGGTTACCGCACATCACCGGAAAGCGACCGATCCCACCGTCTAAGTCACTAACACCCCGAAGGGGGAGTATCTCCTATGCATGTGCAGTAATGTCAACTCTTGACGCTGAGCGGAAAAGTGATGTCAACCCTTGACACTGAGGGGGAAAGTGAACAGGATCCCCTCAGCCAGGAGTCAGGAACGAAGACGGGGGAATGATGGCCGGTCGCGCGCCCATGCCATACGACTATCTACGGCAGGTGCCGGCTTTCACGGTCGTCAGCGACGACCTGGTGCACGGCGAGGTCCTGCCCGACGCGCACGTCTACGAAGCCGGCAACGTCTCCCCGCACCTGCGCTGGTCCGGCGCGCCGGCCGGGACGAAGAGCTACGCGATCACCTGCTTCGACCCGGACGCCCCCACCGGCAGCGGCTGGTGGCACTGGGTGCTGGCCGACATCCCGGCCGACGTGACCGAGCTGCCGCGCGGCGCGGGCAGCGGTGACATGGAGGGGCTGCCCAAGGGCGCCCTGCACGGCCGCAACGACTACGGCACCTTCGACTTCGGCGGAGCGGCCCCGCCTCCCGGCCCGGCCCACCGCTACGTCTTCGCCGTGCACGCCCTCGGGGTGGAGAGCATCGAGGTCACCCCCGACCAGACGGCCGCCGTCTTCAGCGGCACGATCAACCACTACGCCCTGGCCCGCGCGGTGCTCGTCGCGGAGTACGGCGTGCCGGACTCCGCGGTCTGACCGGCCGTTCGGCGCCTCGGGCCCCTCACCCGCCCCGGTTCACCGGCGGGTGAGGGGCCCGAACGCTTTTCCGGCACCCCGTCTCCTCCGGACACCGCTCCCCTCCGGCCGTCCGATGTCCTTCGGGCATCCGGCACGGCTCGCCCGGCCTGCCGCGGCATACCGGATCGGCATGCCGCGGCGGCCGGGCGGCGGGCTCGGGGTTCTGCTCCGTGGATTCTCGCCGTGACGAGGATCCACAAGACAGGTCCTAGTGACCTCCGGCCTCGATGTCGGCGATCAGCAGTGCCTCCACGGCGTCGGCCAGCTTCTCGACGGTGGGGTTGGCGAAGATCACGTTGATCGGGATCTCCAGGTCCACCGCGGATCTGATGCGCGACCGCACCCTGATGGCGAGCAGGGAGTTGCCGCCGAGGGCGAAGAAGTCGTCGTGGACGCCGACGCGGGTGTTGCCGAGCACGTCGGTCCAGACGTCGGCGACGAGGTGTTCGGCGTCGGTGCGGGGCGGGACGAACGCGACGGCGGCGGCCTCCTGCCGGGCGGGGGCGGGCAGGGCGCGGCGGTCGACCTTGCCGCTGTGGTTGAGCGGCAGGGCGTCCATGACCGTGAACGCGGCCGGGACCATGTAGGCGGGCAGGTTGTCCTCGGCGAAGCGCCGCACCCGGCCGATGAACTCCTCCGCGCCCACGCCCGGGTGGGCGCCCGAGGCCCCGTCCGCCCCGGCGGCGGCATCCGTCCCCGTTCCCGCGTCCGTGGCGCGCGGGACGAGGTAGGCGGCCAGCCGCCTGTCCCCGGGCTGGTCCTCCCGGGCCAGGACGACGGTCTGGGCCACGTCCGGATGGCGGCCCAGCACGTTCTCGACCTCGCCGAGTTCGATGCGGATGCCGCGGATCTTGACTTGGTCGTCGACGCGGCCGAGGTAGTCGAGGGTTCCGTCGGGCAGTCGGCGGACGAGGTCGCCGGTGCGGTACATCCGTTCGCCGGGTCGGCCGTGGGGGCAGGCGATGAAGCGTTCGGCGGTGAGGTCGGGGCGGTGCAGGTAGCCGCGGGCCAGGTGTTCGCCGGCGATGTAGAGCTCGCCGGGGACGCCGGGTGGGGCGGGGTTGAGGTGGTCGTCCAGGACGTAGGCGCGGGTGTTGTCCAGGGGGCGGCCGATCGGGACGACGGGGCCGGGGGTGGTGATGGGGTGGGCGGTGGCGTAGACGGTGGTCTCGGTGGGGCCGTAGCCGTTGTAGACGGTTGTGGCGCCGGCGGCCAGGACGTGGGCGACGGCGGTGGGGGAGGCGGCTTCGCCGGCGATCCATAGTTCGGGGACGCGGGCGAGCAGGGTGGGGTGGTCGGGGGCCAGGACGTTGAACAGGCCGGTGGACAGGAAGATCGCGGTGACGTGTTCCTCGTCGAGGGCCCAGGTGAGGGTGGTGGCGTCGATGACGCCGGGGGGTGCCACGACGATGGTGCCGCCGCCCAGCAGGGGCACCCACAGTTCGTACATGGACACGTCGAAAGAGGAGGCGGTGTGGAACAGGACCCGCCGGTGGGCGGGGCCGTGCCAGAGGCGGTCGGTGGCGAAGGAGCGGATGTTGCGGTGGGTGACGGCGACGCCCTTGGGGGTGCCGGTGGATCCGGAGGTGAACATCGCGTACACCAGCCGGTCGGCGGCGATGTCGAGGTCGAGGTTGTCGGGGTCGGTGTCGGTGCCGACGATCAGGGGGGTGAGGTGTGCGGCCAGGTCGTGTCCGGCGTTGGCGGTGTCGGTGACGAGGACGGGTGCGCCGGTCTGTTCGGCGATCCAGCGCATCCGGGTCACGGGCAGGGCGGGGTGCAGGGGGACGTAGGTGCCGCCGGCCTTGACGACGGCGAGCATGGTGACGACGACGTCGGCGGAGCGTTGCAGCAGGGCCAGTACGGGGGTCTCGGGTCCGACGCCGGCGGCGAGCAGGCGGCGGGCCAGGGCGTTGGCCCGGCCGTTGAGCTCGGAGGCGCTCAGCCGGACCTCGCCGCAGACCACCGCCTCGGCGTGCGGGTCGGCCGCCACCCGAGCCTCGAACAGTTCGGCCAGGTTGCCCTGCGGGGTGGGGGCGGCGGTGTCGTTCCACTCCGTGAGCAGCATGCGGCGTTCGGCGGGGTCGAGGAGGTCCACCGCGCCGATCGGGGCGTCGGGGTCGGCGGCGACGGCCTCCAGCAGCCGCACCAGCCGCGCCGCGATCGTCTCGGCCGTGTCCTGATCGAACAGGTCGGTGGCGTACTGCAGCACACCGTCCACCCCGGCCGGGGTGCCGTCGGCGGTGAAGTCCTCGGTCAGACCGAGCAGCAGGTCGCACTTGGCGCCGCCGAACCCGTACAGCGAGTACGCCGGGTCCAGCGCCATCGTCAGCCCGGGCAGCTCGGCGCCCGCGCCGGGCGTGTTGAGCAGGGCCAGCATCACCTGGAACAGCGGCGGGCGGCTGTAGACCCTGGGCGGGTTCAGCGCCTCCACGAGCTGCTCGAACGGCACGTCCTGGTTGGCGAAGGCGGCCAGGTCGGTCTCGCGGACCCGGGCCAGCAGCTCGCGGAAGGTCGGGTCGCCCGAGGTGTCGGTGCGCAGTACCAGCGTGTTCGTGAAGAAGCCGACCAGGTCGGTCAGGGCTTCGTCGGTGCGGCCGGCCACGGGGGCGCCGATCGGCACGTCGGCGCCGGCGCCCAGCCGGGTCAGCAGCGCCGCCAGCCCGGCCTGCAACGTCATGAACAGCGTCGCCTGCCCGCCCCGGGCCACCGCCAGCAGCCGGGCGTGCAACTCGGGTGACAGGCTCAGGGACACCGCCTCGCCCCGGTGCTCGCTCGTCGCGGGCCGGGGCCGGTCGGCGGGCAGCGCGATCTCGTCGGGCATCCCGGCCAGCGTGGCGCGCCAGTGGGCGGTCTGCTCGCCCATCAGGCTGCCGGGGTCGGCGGGGTCGCCGAGCAGTTCGCGCTGCCAGCGCGTGTAGTCGCTGTAGCGGACCGGCAGTGGTTCCCAGCCGGGTTCCTGGCCGCGCACCCGGGCGGCGTAGGCCGTGGCCAGGTCGCGCTCCAGCGGACCGAGGGACCACCCGTCGATCGCGATGTGGTGGAAGGCCAGCACCAGGACGTGCTCACCGCCGTCGCCGGGCTCCGCCGTTCCGGCCGGCTGTGTGGCGGTCCCCGGTGACCGTACGGCCCGCGCGTCCCCCGCGTACGTCGGCGCGAACAGCTCCGCCCGCATCGGCGGCTCCGACGCCAGGTCGAACGGCCGCAGCACCGTCCGCCGGATCGCGGCGTCCAGCTCCGCCTCGGCGACCTCGGTCACCGTCAGGTCCGGAATGCTCTCCAGCACCCGCTGCGTCGGCCGGTCCTCCCGGGCGGGAAAGACGGTGCGCAGCGTCTCGTGCCGTCGGGCCACGTCGGCGACCGCGGCGCGCAGCGCCTCCCGGTCCAGCCGGCCCGACAGCCGCAGCACCAGCGGGATCGTGTAGAGGCTCGCGTTCTCGGCGAGCTGGTCGACGAGCCAGACCCGGTACTGGGCGAACGACAGCTCCGAGCGGTCACCGTCCTCGGCGCGGACCAGCGCCGGCCGGGCGCGGACCGCGCCGTCGGTCTTCGCCTTCTCGATCCGTACGGCCAGATCCGCGACGGTCGGCGCCTCGAAGATCTCGCGGATCTGGAGCTCGGTGGAGAAGGCGGAGCGGATGGCGGTGACGGCGCGCATGGCGAGCAGGGAGTGGCCGCCGAGGGCGAAGAAGTCGTCGTCGATGCCGACGCCGGGTACGGCCAGCAGTTCGGCGAACAGCGCGCAGAGCCGTTCCTCGACGGGGGTGCGAGGGGCCGTGCCGGAGGCCGTGGTCTCCGGGGCGGGCAGGGCGCGGCGGTCGACCTTGCCGCTGTGGTTGAGCGGCAGGGCGTCCATGACCACGAAGGCCGAGGGGACCATGTAGGCGGGCAGGTTGTCCTCGGCGAAACGCCGCACCCGGCCGGTGAACCCCTCCGCGTCCGCATCGGCGCCGACGCCGGCGTCCGTTCCCGTGTCCGCGGCGCGCGGGACGAGGTAGGCGACCAGCCGCTTGTCGCCGGGACGGTCCTCCCGGGCCAGGACGACGGTCTGGGCCACGTCCGGATGGCGGTCCAGGACCACCTCGATCTCGCCCAGCTCCATCCGGATACCGCGGATCTTGACCTGGTTGTCCACCCGGCCGACGTAGTCGAGGGTTCCGTCGGGCAGCCGGCGGACGAGGTCGCCGGTGCGGTACATCCGCTCGCCGGGCTCCTCGGGGCAGGCGACGAAGCGTTCGGCGGTCAGATCCGGCCGGCCCAGGTAGCCGCGCGCCAGATGCTCGCCCGCGATGTAGAGCTCGCCGGGGACGCCGGGCGGGACGGGCTGAAGGTGGTCGTCCAGGACGTAGGCGCGGGTGTCGTCCAGGGGCCGGCCGATCGGCACGACGGGACCGGGCTCGGTGACGTGGTGCGCGGTGACGTAGATCGTGGTCTCGGTGGGGCCGTAGCCGTTGAAGACGTTGCCCCCGGCGAGGACCACCCGCTCCACGGTGGCCGGGGAGGCGGCCTCACCGGCGATCCACAGTTCCGGGACGCGGGCCAGCAGGCCGGGGTGGTCCTGCGCCAGGACGTTGAACAGGCCGGTGGTCAGGAAGACGGCGCTGACCCCCTCCCGGTCCAGGGCCCAGGTGAGGGTGGCGGCGTCGACGACGCCGGGGGGTGCCACGACGATGGTGCCGCCGCCCAGCAGGGGCACCCACAGTTCGTACATGGACACGTCGAAGGAGGAGGCGGTGTGGAACAGCACCCGTCGCTGGGCGGGGCTCTCCCACAGCCGGTCGGTGGCGAAGGAGCGGATGTTGCGGTGGGTGACGGCGACGCCCTTGGGGGTGCCGGTGGATCCGGAGGTGAACATCGCGTACACCAGCCGGTCGGCGGCGATGTCGAGGTCGAGGTTGTCGGGGTCGGTGTCGGTGCCGACGATCAGGGGGGTGAGGTGTGCGGCCAGGTCGTGTCCGGCGTTGGCGGTGTCGGTGACGAGGACGGGTGCGCCGGTCTGTTCGGCGATCCAGCGCATCCGGGTCACGGGCAGGGCGGGGTGCAGGGGGACGTAGGCGCCGCCGGCCTTGACGACGGCGAGCATGGTGACGACGACGTCGGCGGAGCGTTGCAGCAGGGCCAGTACGGGGGTCTCGGGTCCGACGCCGGCGGTGAGCAGGCGGCGGGCCAGGGCGTTGGCCCGGCCGTTGAGCTCGGCCGCGCTCAGCCGGACCTCGCCGCAGACCACCGCCTCGGCGTGCGGGTCGGCCGCCACCCGCGCCTCGAAGATTTCAGCAAGATTGGCCGATAAAGAGGGGTATTTCACGAAACCTCCATTTTGGAGCATGGCGGTGGACCTGCGGGGAGGAGGGAATCTCGTGGCCCGGGAGGCGCGGGCCGGGAGCGCGGACCGTGGTTCCGCGCTCCGGAAAAGCCGCGAAAAGCAGGAAGACCGGCGATGTGCCGGGCGGACGTGCGGGTTCCGCCGACTCAGGACCCGGAAAGGCTGCGCGGCCGCATATCGGTCCAGTGCGCGTTGATGAAGTCGAGGCAGCCCTGCCGGCTGTCCTCACCGTGCGCGACCTCCCAGCCGCCCGGGACGTCGATGGAAACCGGCCAGAGGGAGTGCTGTCCCTCGCCGTTCACCAGAACGAGGTAGCGGCCGTTTTCTTCTTCGAACGGGTTGCTCATGTGAACTCCGTGCCGTCAGGTGTGGTCGTCCGTGCCATCCGGTCGATCGGACGCAGCGGTACCACGCGGGGCCCACCGATGGCCGGACACACCTGTCCTATGTTGAAGTAGTGCGAATCCGGAGTATGCCGTTCGAGACCGCGGCGCTGTCAACCCTTGACAGCGCCGGAGAAACACCACAAGATCCCGCTATGCCGGGAATCACCGGCAGGAGACGGGGGAGAAGAACGATGACCGGCCGCGCCTCGCCGTCGCATGCCCGCACGCGCCGGACCCCGGCCCGCGCCCCAGGTCAGACGTAGAGGCGGAGCAGGTCCTCCTCGGTCTCACGGCGCACGATCACCCGCGCCGCCCCGTCGCGCACCGCGACCACCGGCGGCCTGGTCACGTGGTTGTAGTTGCTGGCCATCGACCGCTGGTAGGCGCCCGAGGCGGGGATCGCCAGCAGGTCGCCCGGCCGCACGTCGGCCGGCAGCGGCAGGTCGCGGACGAGCACGTCGCCGCTCTCGCAGTGCCTGCCGACCACGGTGATCGGCCGCTCCGGGGCGTCCGAGGCGCGGGAGGCCAGGACCGCGGTGTAGGCGGCGCCGTACATCGCCGGGCGCGGGTTGTCGCTCATCCCGCCGTCCACGCTGACATAGGTCCGCACGCCGGGGATGTCCTTGACGGTGCCGACCTCGTAGAGGGCGACGGCGGTGGGCCCGGCGATGGAGCGGCCGGGCTCGACGGCGAGCCGTACCCGGGAGGGCACGGCCGCGCGCAGCGCGGCGACCACCTCGGCGGGGCTCGGCGGCACCGGGTCGCCCGGCCGGTGCACGATGCCCAGGCCGCCGCCCAGGTCCAGCTTGGGGATGGTCACGCCGTGCTCGTCCTCGCAGGCGGTGAGGAAGGCGGCCATCCGGCCGGCGGCCAGGGCGAAGCCGCCGAGGTCGGTGAT